>NZ_CP073365.1:4800000-7708938 GCF_018207515.1 Paenibacillus tritici | reverse complement strand
AGACTGTCACTCCTTTAAATCTTCCAAATGTGGCATCAGCCATGAGTGGAAATGTCGAAGAAAATGGGTTGGTGCTGAATCTTATCCCCAATGTGCAAGATCAAGAGACAAAAAAATATGGATAAATTTGAATTGTTCACAACTTTATCCACAGCTTGTTGATAAGATATTGAACAATCAAATCTATTCACATTCAAAAGTAATACTATCATAGCAAAACGCCCCTTGTTTTTCAATGAGCCACGCCATTTTATCCACAAATTCAATCACTTGTGTATAATTTTTAGGCACACCACTACATATTGTTGATAATTTGTTTACCGTTCGACAGATTCTGCAATTGCTCCGATATTTTTATACACAGGTTGTACTCACCTGTGAGCAACCTGCATCACTTTTTAATCACAGGTGGATAACTATCCGGGCCTGTGGATTATTATTTTTGAGGTGCCGGAGTGTGGATAAGCTGTTTCAGTGATCATTTTGAAGGCCGGGTGCAGCCTGGGGATAAAATTTCAGAGGTCAAGGTCAGAGGCTGAGAAATTTAAAAAGAGGGAGGAAGCCAACAAGGTTGACTTTTGCCCGGATTATGTGTTTAAATATATAAAGGTGTTTTCTGTGAGGATATGTCTCCAAATTTAATTGATAATACTTGTAGATACTGTCCCTACTCTAAGGGCGGCTTAGTCCGTTTCTGCTTATATGACAGTAATTAAGTTCCTGTAAGGGAGGTGCAATACATGAGACCGACGTTCAGACCGAATGTGAGCAAACGCAAAAAGGTGCATGGTTTCCGCAAAAGAATGAGCACGAAAAACGGCCGCAAAGTGCTGGCAGCCCGCCGCTTGAAAGGCAGAAAAGTTTTGAGTGCGTAAGTTAGGCCACTTAGGGACCACTGCGGTGGTCCTTTTTTACGCTGAATTTGTTCAACTATAAGGGATGTAATGAAGCGGAGACCGTCTTTTTAATAGAAGAAGGCGTAACCGTTTCTGCTTCTCTTCTATATATAGCGCAGATTTGGATGCTGCTCCGTGAGCGGACAACCAGCCATTATATCTGCCGCTGCAACAAGATAAATGATCGGCTCTGCAGGGGATGTTAACGCTACTGCGGGGCTTTTTTTAAATATAAGTATTTATACTTCATTTAGCGGGGTGTCCCGAAGGCCGTAACAGCTGCCGTTTATGGCATCCCTTGAATGACTATACTAATTAGAAGATGAAATACCGGGGCCTGGAGACATTCCGGTATTTGAATAGGAGATTTTCCCGTGCACAAAAGTTTACGATTACGAAACCGTGCCGACTTCAGCCGCGTATACCGCCATGGGAAGTCATTTGCGAATCATCAGTATGTGGTGTATTGGTTCCCCAGAAGAGAGGTGGAACGTTTCCGTGTAGGCATATCCGTCAGCAAGAAGGTCGGGAACGCCGTGGTCCGCAACCGGATGAGACGGCTGGTTAAGGAAATTGTCCGCCACCATGAGCCTGAAATTGCCGGGGGGCTGGACATCGTGTTCATCGTAAGAAAAGGAGCGCTTTCCAAGGATTACGCCGAGCTTGAAAAAAGTGTGCTGCATGTGCTGCGCAAAGCCAAGCTGCTAAAGGCTTTACGCAAGTAAAAGGGCCGGAAGAGGGCTTGTTTATTTGTATCCATAATTATGTTATGATTTACGGTGCAATGGAATGTTTATGAGAGGGGTTTTGAAGTGTCTCTAATGAAGACTAAGCGAGGAAAAATGTTTCTTCTCCTCGGGTTAATGGTTCTAATGATCGCTGTTCTGTCGGGATGCTCTCCGTCTGCGGCAACAGTGACGCACACTACGGAGGATTTGAAAAATGGAGGCTTCTGGCAGAGTAATGTAGTCTATTATTTCGCCATTGCCCTGGATACTTTCGCGAAGTGGTTTGATGGCCAGTATGGATTAGCCGTTCTTGTAATGGTTATCATTGTCCGTACGCTGATTCTGCCGCTTACAATGAAGCAAGTGAAGAGTTCACGTGCGATGCAGGCGATCCAGCCGGAACTTGAGAAGATTAAGAAAAAATATAAAGATGAGCCTGAAAAGGTACAACAGGAAACGATGCGCCTGTTCCAGGAGAACAAGGTTAATCCGATGGCGGGCTGTCTGCCGCTGATCGTGCAAATGCCGATCTTTATCGCACTATACAATTCAATCTACTACAACCCGGATCTTAGACTTCATGACTTCCTGTGGCTGCAGCTTGGCAAGCCCGATCATCTGTTCATCCTGCCGCTTCTTGCAGCTGCTACGACATTCATCCAGACCCGTATGATGACCAAAATGAACCCGGTACAACAGCAGGGTCCAATGCAGTTCATGATGATGGTATATCCGGTTCTGATCTTCATCATGTCCTACAACTTCCCGTCTGCACTTCCGCTGTACTGGTTCTATAGCAATCTGTACACTATTATTCAGAACTACTTCTTGTACCGCAACAATGATAAGCACAAAGCGGCAATTGCTGCCTCCAGTGCTGCTGTAAGCGCCAAAGAAGTGAACCTGACGAAGAGCAAGAACAGCAACTCTAACGCCCGCAAAGATGTTACTCCTAATGCAAGAGCCAACGGCAGCAAAGGGAAGAAGGGGGTCAAAAAGTCAAAATGAGCAAAGTCGTCGCAACAGGGAAAACCATTGAAGAAGCTGTAGAACGCGGACTTAACCAGCTTGGAGTTCACAAAGACCGGGTAACGGTCAACGTACTTGAACAGCCGTCAAAAGGATTCCTTGGATTGATCGGTGCGAAGGGAGCCAAGGTAGAATTAACCTTGATCTCTGAAGCCGCACCGGCATCAGCGGCGAGTGCTCCGCTACTGTCTCAGCAGTCAACCAGAGAGAGCCATATAGAGGCGATCAGCGGCGTACCGCGCCAGGATTCCGGACACCCGGTGGAGGAAGCTTACGGACAGGCCGTTCAGTTCATTGTAGATGTCGCCAAGAGCATGGGGCTTGAGGTGGAAGTTGAAATCGTTCATTCCAAGGAATCAACTATTCTGCAAATATCCGGTCCGGATCTGGGGCTGCTGATTGGCAGAAGAGGACAAACTCTCGATGCTCTGCAGTATTTGGCTAATATTGTGGCCAATCGTTACTCAGACAGCTTCATCCGGCTTGTGCTGGATGCGGAGAACTTCCGTGAACGCCGCAAGAAGACGCTCGAGGAACTGGCTGACCGTCTGGCTGGGCGTGTGGTGAGGACCCGTAAAGAGGTTGTCCTTGAACCGATGTCCCCGCAGGAACGCAAGATTATTCATTCCAGATTACAGGATCACCGGCAGGTTAACACTCTCAGCAAGGGTGAAGAACCGAACCGCCGCGTCGTTATAACTTTGAAGTAGAACCATATGCCGCAATGACTCCTTGACCTATGCGAGGAGTCATTGTTTTTTTGAAATATAAGGATATTAATAAATTACGTTGACATAGATCAAGCCAGAGGTGAATAACAACATGCTTAGTGACACTATTGCTGCTGTATCAACGGCCCTGGGTGAGGGGGGGATTGCCATCATCCGGGTTAGCGGACCGCAGGCGATCAGCCAGGTGGCCCCCTTGTTCAAAAGCCGGACCCCCTTAACGGAAGCTGAATCCCATACGGTACATTATGGACATATCGTAAGTCCGCTGGACGGGGAACAGCTCGAAGAAGTACTGGTGACGGTAATGAAGGGACCGCGTTCGTTTACAACGGAGGATGTGGTAGAGATTAGCGCCCACGGCGGTGTGATCTCTGTAAGAAGAGTAATGGATCTGCTGCTGCAGCAGGATATCCGGCTGGCCGAGCCGGGGGAGTTCACCAAACGCGCTTTTCTGGGCGGGCGGATCGATCTGTCACAGGCGGAGGCCGTCATTGACCTGATTCGTTCCAAGTCAGACCGGGCATTCTCGGTTGCGCTCAAGCAGGTTAGCGGATCATTATCCGCACGTATTCATGAGCTTCGGCATACCCTTATCGAGACCCTGGCCCATATTGAAGTGAACATTGATTATCCCGAACATGATGTGGAATCCTTAACGTCCGAGTTCATCAAGGATAAGAGCCGGGAAGTAATGACAGGCATTGATAAGCTGCTGCGAACCGCCAATGAAGGAAAGATTCTGCGCGAAGGCATTACCACGGCGATTGTGGGCCGGCCCAATGTAGGCAAGTCCTCACTGCTTAACGCGCTTGCCCGTGACAACAAGGCGATTGTAACCGATATTCCGGGAACAACACGTGATGTAATAGAAGAGTATGTAACGATTAATAATATCCCGCTGAAGCTGCTGGACACTGCCGGAATCCGTGAAACGATGGATGTGGTGGAAAAAATCGGTGTGGAGCGCTCGAAGGCTGCCTTCAGCGATGCGGATCTGATTCTGCTGGTGCTGAATGCAAATGATGAGCTTCATGAGGATGAATTGGCACTTATGGAACAAATCCACGGTAGACAAGCCTTGGTCATCATGAATAAAATGGACTTACCGTCCCGTCTGGACACGGGGAAGCTGCGCTCATTTTTTGATGAAGCCAGTATTGTCCCAATGTCTGTACTGGAAGAGGAAGGACTGGATAAGCTGGAAGAGGCGATCTCTGCACTCTTTTTCGGAGGCAAGCTGGAATCGGGTGATCTGACTTACGTAAGTAATGTAAGACATATAGCACTGCTTAAGAAGGCGCATAGATCCCTGCAGGATGCCTATGAAGCGGCGGAGATGCTAATTCCTATAGATATGATACAGATTGATGTACGTCTGGCCTGGGAGCAGCTCGGGGAGATTATTGGAGATACGGCTGCCGATTCTCTGCTGGATCAGATTTTCTCACAATTCTGTCTAGGTAAATAAAAAGGAGGGAACAGATATGAATTATGATGGAGGCAGCTATGATGTTATCGTCATTGGCGCCGGACATGCCGGCTGCGAAGCGGCTCTGGCTGCTGCACGGATGGGCTGCCGCACACTAATGATCACAATTAACCTGGATATGGTGGCCTTCATGCCATGTAATCCATCCATTGGCGGACCCGCCAAGGGCCATGTGGTACGTGAAATTGATGCCCTGGGCGGTGAAATGGGCCGCAATATAGATAAGACATTCATTCAGCTGCGGATGCTTAATACAGGCAAGGGACCTGCTGTGCACGCATTGCGTGCACAAGCGGATAAGTTCCTCTATCAGCATGCGATGAAAGAAACGATGGAAAAGACCCCTAACCTGACTCTGCGCCAGGGCATGGTGGAGGAACTGATTGTTGAAGACGGACGCTGCGCCGGAGTGGTCACGAAGACCGGAACGGCGTACCACAGCAAGACTGTTATTCTGACGACCGGAACTTATCTGCGCGGCAAAGTGATTATGGGTGAGCTGACGTATGAGAGCGGGCCGAATAATCAGCAGCCGTCTGTACGGCTGTCTGAGAATCTGCGTGAGCTTGGATTCGATCTTGTCCGCTTCAAGACAGGAACACCGCCGCGGGTACACAAGGATACCATTGACTTCTCCAAGACGGAAATTCAGCCGGGGGATGAGAAGCTTAAATTTTTCTCTTTTGAAACGAAATCATCGGAGAATGAACAGCTGCCATGCTGGCTCACCTACACCTCACCGGTCACCCACCAGATTATTAATGACAACCTGCACCGTGCACCGATGTTCACCGGAATTATTGAAGGAACAGGTCCGCGTTATTGTCCATCCATCGAAGATAAGGTCGTCCGGTTCAGTGATAAATCACAGCATCAGATCTTCCTGGAGCCGGAAGGTAAAAACACATCGGAATACTATGTTCAAGGCCTGTCTACGAGTCTTCCGGAGGATGTACAGCTGGCGATCCTGCGTTCCATCCCGGGTATGGAGAAGGTAGAGATGATGCGCAACGGCTATGCTATTGAATATGATGCGATGGTTCCAACACAGCTCTGGCCGTCTCTGGAAACCAAACGTCTGCCTGGACTATTCACAGCGGGACAGATCAACGGTACCTCTGGATATGAGGAAGCTGCGGGACAGGGTATCATTGCCGGCATCAATGCCGCGCGTAAAGTACAGGAGAAGGAACCGGTGGTGCTTGACCGTTCGCAAGGTTATATTGGTGTTCTGATTGATGATCTGGTCACCAAAGGAACCAATGAGCCTTACCGTCTGCTGACTTCACGTGCAGAATACCGTCTGCTGCTCCGTCATGATAATGCGGATCTGCGCCTGACTCCCATCGGATACGACATCGGACTTATTCCAGCGCAACGGTATGAAGCCTTCCTCGATAAGAAAGAACGGGTGGACCGCGAAATCATCCGCCTGCAGGAAACGAAGGTGAAGCCTGTTCAGGTGAATGAAGCTCTCGCCGGTTATGGATCAGCACCGATTGTTGACGGAAGCAATCTGCTGACTCTGATGCGCCGTCCGGAGATTGCCTATAGCTTCGTAGATATGATCTCACCTTCTCTGGAAGAACTGGATGAAGATATGAAGGAACAGGTTGAGATTCAGATAAAGTATGCCGGATATATCGAGAAACAGCTCCTGCATGTGGAGAAGCTGCAGAAGATGGAGAAGAAGAAGATTCCTGAGGATATCAACTATAACGAGATTCATGGACTGGCGATGGAAGCCCGGCAAAAGCTGACCAAAATCGCTCCAATCTCCATAGGCCAGGCTTCCCGTATCGGGGGAGTTACACCGGCGGATATTTCGATTTTGTTGGTATATTTGGAGCATTACAACCGTGTCACAGCGGCGAAAGGATAATCTATGGATAACACGACAGCCCAGTTCACTGCTCTGCTCAAGGAGCATGGACTACAGCTCTCAACGAAGCAATTAGAACAATTTGAACTATATTTTCAGGAACTGATCTCCTGGAATGAGAAGATGAATCTAACGGGGATAACAGAGCGGAGCCAAGTCTATACGAAGCATTTCTACGATTCTTTGTCCTTGGCTTTCTACATTAATATGGATGAGACGAAGA
This sequence comes from Paenibacillus tritici, assembly GCF_018207515.1. Lineage (NCBI taxonomy): Bacteria > Bacillati > Bacillota > Bacilli > Caryophanales > Paenibacillaceae > Paenibacillus > Paenibacillus tritici. The sequence goes on along the minus strand of NZ_CP073365.1, from coordinate 7,701,960 downwards.
GTCTTGCCGATATTGGTTCAGGGGCGGGATTCCCTGGAATCCCGCTGAAAATATGCTTCCCTCACCTAAAGCTGACGATTGTGGATTCACTTAGCAAACGAATCTCATTCCTGCAGCATGTATGTGATACCCTGGGGTTGACCGGTGTACAGCTTATTCATGGCCGGGCAGAGGATGTGGCCAGACAGTTTGTTCATCGTGATGCTTATGATGTTGTAACTGCCCGTGCAGTTGCACGCCTATCGCTCTTAAATGAATTTTGTCTGCCGTTCACCAAGAAAGATGGAATCTTCGCCGCGATGAAGGGCAGCGACCCGACTGAGGAATTGGCAGAGGCCAAACGCAGCTTCAAGGAACTGCGTGCAGAACTGCATAAGGTTGAATCCTTTAGCCTGCCGGTGGAAGAATCTTCCCGCCACATTATTCTCGTTCGTAAAACTGGAGCAACACCCTCCAAATATCCGCGCAAACCAGGTGTTCCTGCCAAATCGCCGCTGATCTAATGTTTCACGTGAAACAAAGAATTGGCAGCGTTAGGTTTAAGATCAAGCTCATGCTAATATGAGCTTGATCTTTTTTTTGTTATCATTCTCACCGGATAGATTCCTCTATATAAGATGAAATGCAGGAAAAATAGGTCACTATGGAGAATAGGATTATTAGCAGAAAAGTGATAGAATACTATAGTAAGACTTTCAATAGATATGAATGGCCGTTAAGGCCAACAACCGGGTATATCGTTTGTATCAATACTGGATATACTTTCTTACGCTGTACGATTAGCTTTTCGCAGGAAAGGTTTATGAGGATCGTACTATAACGAAATTAGGTGGTTATGAACGGAATGAAAGAACAATTCACCAAGCTTTTTGGATTTACCGAGCGGAGCAGCGGAGAAGAGATCAAACAAATCCCGGTTCATGAGGTCATCAGCAGCCCGTATCAGCCGCGGACCATTTTTGATGATGACAAGATAGATGAGTTATGTCAGACTATCAAAACTCATGGAGTTATCCAGCCGATCGTTGTGCGTATGCGTGATTCCCAGTATGAGATTATTGCAGGTGAGAGACGCTGGCGGGCGGTCAAGAAGCTGGGCATGGAGACGATTCCAGCGCTTGTCCGGGAGTTCAATGATTCACAGGCAGCTTCCATTGCACTGATTGAGAATCTGCAGCGTGAGGGCTTAACTTCTATAGAAGAAGCCATTGCCTATCAGAAGCTCATTGATCTACATCAATTGACCCAGGAAAGTCTTGCACAGCGGCTTGGCAAAAGCCAATCCACGATAGCCAACAAAATCCGCTTGCTGAATTTGCCGGAGCAGGTCAAGACTGCATTGATGGAAAGAAAAATCACGGAGCGTCATGCACGTTCGCTCTTATCTCTGGACAGCGAAGAGATGCAGCTTAAGGTTCTGGCTGAAATCATCTCCAAAGAGTTAAATGTTAAGCAAACGGAAGCACGTATCGCCTTCTATAAGGCCGTTACCCAGACCAAAAAATCAAAACGGACCTCCTATACCAAAGATGTTCGTCTCGCTCTTAATACAATTCGTCAATCTATAGACATGGTGACCGGTTCAGGCATGGAGATCAAAACCTCCGAGAATGATCGTGGCGATCATTATGAGATTGTTATCCAAATTCCAAAAAGATAAATGGTTTCAAAAGCTGAAGGCGGCCCTGAGGTGTTGGCCGCCTTTTCTATGACCAGCCCCAAACGTTATCACACATACATTCTAAGAATTAGTTTATGTATATTTGTCAACATTTCGCAAATGTGATGCCGTAGATCCAGATGATTATGCCGTCAACAGCTATGAACTACAAGATGATTCTTTCTAAACAATTCGAGGTGAAATAAGTGTCCAAGATTATTGCCATAGCAAATCAAAAAGGCGGGGTCGGTAAAACAACAACCTCTGTGAACCTGGGTGCCGGTATGGCTACTCTGGGGAAGAGAGTGCTGCTCGTTGATATTGACCCCCAAGGCAACACTACGAGCGGCGTTGGCGTCAACAAAGCGGATGTAGCAAATTGCATTTATGATATTCTAATTAATGAAGTAGACCCGCAGGAGACGATATTGGAGACCCGGATCGAAGGTCTTCATATTATTCCGGCAACCATTCAACTGGCAGGAGCCGAGATCGAACTTGTCTCCACGATTTCCAGAGAACTGAAGCTGAAAAAGGCACTGAATGCGGTTAAGGCAAACTATGATTATATTATCATTGATTGTCCTCCATCCTTGGGCATTCTTACCATTAACTCTCTGACAGCAGCAGATTCAGTGATCATTCCTATCCAATGCGAATACTATGCGCTTGAAGGACTAAGCCAGCTTCTCAATACCGTACGGCTGGTCCAGAAGAATCTTAATCCGCATCTCAAAATAGAAGGCGTATTGCTTACCATGCTTGATGCCCGCACCAATCTGGGGATTCAAGTTATTGAAGAAGTAAAGAAATATTTCCAGGAAAAGGTATACAGAACGATTATCCCGCGTAATGTACGCTTAAGTGAAGCTCCTTCACACGGACAATCCATTATCACTTATGATTCCCGTTCCAAAGGGGCGGAAGTATATTTAGAGCTGGCAAAGGAAGTGATCTCTTATGAGTAAGCGTTTGGGGAAAGGCTTGGATGCATTGATACCTTCTCTGTCGATAAACGAGGATGACAAGGTGGTTGAAATTCCGCTGACGCAGCTGAGAGCCAATCCCTATCAGCCGCGGAAGGACTTCAATGAAGAGGCTATCCAGGAGCTTGCAGAATCCATAAGACAGCATGGGGTAATTCAGCCAATCATTGTTCGTAGTGTCTTAAAAGGGTATGAGATTATTGCCGGGGAACGCAGATTCCGGGCATCGCAGTATTGTGGTAAAGCTACTATTCCAGCCGTGGTACGCAGTCTCAGTGATCAGCAGGTTATGGAGATAGCTCTGATAGAGAATCTGCAGCGTGAGAATCTCAACGCCATGGAAATCGCCGTAGCCTATCAAGGCTTAATGGATCAATTCTCGCTGACCCAGGAGGAGCTATCACTTAAGGTCGGAAAGTCCAGATCACATATCGCTAACTTTTTGCGGCTGCTTAGTTTGCCGGAGGAAGTGAAGGATTATGTTTCACGTGGAACAATTTCAATGGGACATGCCCGGGCGATTGTCGCTCTGAAAGACCCGGAGATGATCAAGCAACTAGCTGAGCAGTGTGTAGAGCTTCAATGGAGTGTTAGAGAGCTTGAAGAGGTAGTGAAGAATCTTGACCGCAAACCGGCTAACGGAATCAAGGCAAAGGTCGTCAAACGTGATCCTTATATTGATAATGTTGAGGAAGTATTGCGGGAGCGCTTCAAGACAACGGTCAAGATCAAACAAGGCAAGGAAAAAGGGAAAATCGAATTAAACTATTACAGTGCCCAAGACCTGGAAAGATTACTGGAGCTGCTGGGGAACTGATGTGGATGTTTGTGCCGAAAACATATCCTGAGATATCCTTAATACGGATATGGAGGGATATGTTTTTTAAACCGGAAAAACGGAGGTGGAGAAATGGACAGGCTGGTATATCTCGATCATGCAGCTACTTCATGGCCTAAGCCGCCTGAGGTGGCGGCAGCGATGATGGAAGCCTTGCAGCAGTCAGGAGCAAATGCCGGACGCGGCAACCATTCGCTGGCTATTGGAACGGGAAGGGTACTGGTGCGAGCCCGGGCGTTGCTGGCAGAGCTGTTCGGTGTATCTAATGCCCAGGATATTGCCTTTACTCATAACACTACTATGGGGCTAAATATGGCTATTAAGGGTACACTTCAACCAGGGGATCATGTCATCTCCACGATGACGGAGCATAATTCTGTACGCAGACCTTTGGAATATTTGCGCCGGACGATCGGGATTGAAGTAGATTATGTACAGGTAAGCCCTGAGGGTCAACTCGATCTACAGGAGCTTCAGCGTTCTCTACGGCATAACACCCGGATGGTGATCTGCAACCATAGCTCCAATCTCCTTGGAAGTATTCTGCCCATTGGGGATATCGGTGATATTGTGAAATCGCATGGGGCAGTATTTCTGGTCGATGCTGCGCAGAGTGCCGGGGCGCTGGATATTGATGTGTCCGCAATGAATATTGATCTGCTGGCATTTCCGGGACACAAAGGGCTGCTGGGACCGCAAGGGACCGGTGGTCTGTATATATCTCCCGCGCTGGATCTGGAGCCTCTAATGCATGGAGGGACGGGCAGCCAGTCAGAGAACAGTGATCAGCCAAGTGTACGTCCGGATCGTTATGAGGCGGGGACACAGAATGCAGTGGGGATAGCCGGATTACTGGCTGGCGTGAAGGCAGTCAAGGCTCTGGGAATAGAACAGATTCATAAGCAGGAATGGAAGCTCACACAGCTGCTGATGGAGGGACTAGCTGCTGTTCCGGCCATTCGGATTCTCGGCCCGGCGCCGGGTGCTCAGCGCAGCGGAATTGTCGCTTTTACTATTGAAGGACAAGAATCAGCCCATATTGCGCATCGCCTGGACCGCGAATATAATATTGCCGTGCGTGCCGGTATGCATTGTACGCCGCTGGCTCACAAAGCTGCAGATACCTTGGATAGCGGGGCGGTAAGAGCCAGTGTCGGAGTGAGTTCAACGGAAGCGGATGTGGATAGGCTGGTAACGGCCGTGAAGGAGATGTTCGGCGTATTACGTGCAAAATAACAAGCTATATAAGAAGTGCTAAAGAAATAAACAAAAAGCAAAAGAAGCGGAGCGGCCGAAAGTCCAAATGTTCACCGCAGTGACGATGAAGCTTCAAGTTCAATCTTAAGTGCGTCTTATATATCATGTGAAAACCAACGAATTCTTATATTTGTATAAAGGATGATCCATAATGTCGGAACTAAATGAAATCATAAGTGAACAATTATCATTGTTCATCATGGGGTTTGCTGTGGTAATCGTGCTGATGGCGGTGATGATTATTGTCCAGGGAGCAAGGCTTCGCAAAATGCGGCGGAAATATGAAGCGATGATGAGCGGCAATGGCATAGAGGATCTGGAGAGTCTTCTGGTCAATCTGAAGAATCAGGGAGATATGCTGGAGGAAGCGCAGCAGGAGCAGAAGGTACTTATTGAAGCGGCACACGCCAAAATGCGCGGCATGAAATCGAAGGTGGCGATTAAGCGCTATAATGCTTTTGGAGAGCGCGGCAATGACCTGAGCTTCTCGCTTGCCATACTGGATGACAACCATAGCGGAATTGTACTGAGCAGTCTGCACAACCGCGAGAACTCATATATCTATGCCAAGCCCCTTGAAAAAGGGGAGTCGCCATACCCGCTGTCTCCGGAGGAGAAGGAAGTTATTGCTCTCGCGTTGCAGCAGATTTAGAGTGAAGATTCCATTGCTTCAAGGCAGAGTAGAGGCTGGAGGCAATGATATCCGACAATCGCATCACAAGGCTTAATCTTGTGTTCTGTAATACGAAGTATTCCATGAATCCCCCGACATTTACAATACCCGTCAAATGGATATCCCCAACCGGCGGAAGCTGCTTATTGACCCCCGCGCCCGGCCGCAGAGGCCCTTCAACGACTTGAATGCAGCCGACACTGGTGGATTGGCCCAGACAGGCATCAATGGCGATGATGAACGGGTTATGGTGCTTCTCATACACGAGGGAGAGGGTCTCTTCCAGGTTAATGGCATGTACCGGATCTTCCAGCGTTCCATAAAGATGGAACAGTGGGCTGTGAAAGCGGGCCAGGGTAGTGCCGACCAGCGGGCCGAGTGAATCGCCGGTAGAGCGGTCCGTTCCCACGCAGATAATCACAATGGGCGTATCGGGACGGGTCCTTGAAATGTGAAAAAGCAGCCGATGGGTAATAGCAGAATAGATATTGGGATCAGCATGTGATATTTTTAAACAGGATGGCTCTGGCAATGACGGAGCTTTAGAAGATAAATTCATATAATCGTCCTTTCTGAGGCGGCGACTGCGAATTACGGGAAAGATCAGCTGATGAAGAGGCTGGCAGCAAGGCTGCTGATCACGCAAAGTTTAAGTCCGCGGAAGAGATTTCTGATGATCCTAGTATATGGATAAGAGTGGTTTTTTATACTATGGCAGCAATAGATAGGACGAATAGCCCAGAAGGAGGCGGCCTGAAGTTGGAGGAGGAATTGTTGATAGCCTTTGATTCGACCCAGCAGGCGCTGCGCGCTGAGATGCTGCTTGAATATGCGGAGATTGAAATTGATATATTTCCTACACCCAAGGAGATCACTGCCGGCTGTGCGATGTCGATCCAATTCTACCGGAATACGCTGGAAGAGGTACGGGTCCTTGTGTCAGAGCAGAATATAGAAATCCGCGGAATCTATGCCAAAGCCGCTCATGGTGATGGTTATGTAGAGGTGGAGGAGAAGGAGGGGTTCGATGAATAACTGGATACTGGAAACAACTGGCGGAGAAGCCCTCAAGGATGCAGTCCGCTTCAAGGATAGAATATGGGACTGGATAACCAATATGGATATGTGGGCCGCCGTGCTGTTTGCGGGGATACGGATTCTCCTGATCTTCATTCTGACCCGGGTGATTATCAGAGTGGTCTCGGGCGTTATTGACCGTTCCCTGGAGCGGGAGACGAGGGGGAGAATGTTAGCGAATAACCGCCGTTTCTCCACGGTAGGCGGGCTGATGAAGAATGTGGTTAGCTTCTTCTGTAACTTCACCATGATTCTGCTGGTTCTGTCGGAGTTCAACTTCGATCTGAAGCCGCTGCTCGCCGGGGCCGGAGTTGTCGGACTGGCTATAGGGTTCGGCGCGCAAAGTTTGGTCAAAGATGTGATTACCGGATTCTTTATCATTTTTGAGGATCAATTTGCAGTCGGCGATGTCATCCAGAGCGGAACCTATAAGGGGACGGTGGAGATGATTGGCCTGAGAACGACAAGGCTGCTAAGCGCTACGGGAGAGGTACATATCATTCCCAATGGCACGATTGTTAATGTCACGAATTATTCGCTGGCGAATGCACTGGCAGTAGTCGATGTTCCGGTCAAAATAGAGCGGGGACTTGAAGCTACCCTCTCATTGATCGGTGAGGCGCTTCAGGGAATCGAGGAGCGGAGTTCAAGCGTCATTGCCTATCCTAACATTCTGGGAATCCAGTCGATGAGCACATCGGAGTATGTCATCCGGGTAGCGGCGAATTGTATGCCTAATGCCAGGGATGCGGCTGAACGGGAGATTCAGAATGATATTAAGCAGGCGCTGGAGAAGCAGAGTGCCCTGGAAGCGGCTAAGGCCGAGCAGGAGGCCCGTGAGCAGGCGGAAAGAGAAGCAAGGGAGGCACAAGCGTTGCGTGAGCAGGAACTCGCAGATGACGCCCGCAGAGCCCGTGAGGAGCATGAGGCAGGCCCCAGAAGACAGGTGGCTGCTGCGCAAGAGGGAGAAGAGGGGGAAGAGTGATGGAACGCAAGGTATTCGGGCTGGGTGATATAGTACAGATGAAGAAGCAGCATCCCTGCGGAACGAACGAGATGGAGATCATCCGTATGGGGATGGATATCCGGATTAAGTGTACAGGCTGTCAGCATAGTGTCCTCATTCCCCGGGCCAAATTCGAGAAGAATATGAAGAAGGTTCTGCATTCAGCGGAGGGCGGAGCAGAGAATAATTAAGCTTGCCGCAGGAGGCGAAACGTTAGTACAATAAGCTTGCAATTGTAATGCTGGCATGATACAATAATTCTTGCTGCGGAGAGGTACCCAAGAGGCCCAAGGGGGCTGACTCGAAATCAGTTAGGCGTGTCACAGCGTGCGTGGGTTCGAATCCCACCCTCTCCGCCACTTCAGCAATTATATCCTTAACTACGAGCCCTCCGTTCTGATACGGAGGCTTTTTTGTTGCGTCATATAGCGTCTTATCATCCTTATACGGGATGCAAAAAGAGAGACCAGTTAAGGTCTCTCTTCAAGAGGCAGTACATCAATGATGTTCGGAAGTCTCTGTCTGTAGCTACTACTGTGATTGGGTCATACCAAAGCTGATGCCTTTTTTATCGGGCCAGCTTCACTCGTCCCGGGTTACGATAGTTGCTGATTCAGAATCCCTGTGATCGTGTTCGTCTGCGACGTTCAACGGAACCACACCTCTCTTTTGTACTGCCTGGGTATAGTATGTGCAGACTGGATGGTTTTATACCTGTTGCCTTACTAAATTAATGGACGCGTGCCTTCTCGACTTTTTTCCATTTACGGTTCTTGTTGGAGGTCTCGGGAAAAGTGTCGCCCTTCTCCATTTCGATCCGTTTCGGATTCTGAATCTCGGTATGGAAGCTGCGGGCTTCGCCTACTTCAGTGTAGACACCCGGGTTGGGGGCCTTGTCGCCCTTTTCGTATTCTGTTTGTTCGCCCATGGTATGGATACCTCCTGTTGTAAGATGATGAAGCTGTTATATTGTGGCCCCGTCCACCCGGGATTACTCAGGCAGCTTGAGGGGAACAGGGAGCATTATCTTTCTGTAGCACCAGCATCTGGATGCTTGAATAAGACTTGCATTCATCTATATAATTTGGTATATTGATTTGGTGCGAGTCTATGTTTGTGCTCGTTCCTTGCTCCTGACCTGATTAGGGGCCTCAGACCATAAGGAGGTGAAAATTATGCGCAAATATGAAGTCATGTACATTATTCGTCCTGACATTGAACAAGAAGCCGTTCAAGCAGCAGTCGAAAAATTCCAAGGCATCATCTCCAACGGCGGAGAAATTACAAAGCACGACGTACAAGGTAAACGCCGTCTTGCGTATGAGATCAAGAAACATCGTGATGGCGTTTTTGTTTTGGTTAACTTCAGTGCAGAACCTGCAGTAGTTACTGAACTTGAGCGTATCATGAAGATTTCTGACGAAGTCATTCGTTATCTCATTACGAACGACGTTGCCTAAGATATTGACAAGCTTTGTAAACGAATCGCGCTTTTAAGGAGGGGACCTAATTGTTGAACCGTATCATTCTGATCGGTCGGTTGACCCGTGACCCGGAACTTCGTTATACTCCCGCTGGTGTTGCCGTAACGCAGTTTACGCTTGCCGTAGACCGCAACTTTACGGGCCAGAACGGTGAACGCGAAGCGGACTTTATCCCGGTAGTAACCTGGAGACAGCTGGCTGAGACCTGTGCCAATTACTTGCGCAAAGGACGACTGGCAGCCGTAGAAGGACGCATCCAAGTACGGAATTACGAGAATAACGAAGGCAAACGTGTATACGTTACTGAAGTTATTGCCGATAATGTCCGTTTCCTGGAATCCGCGCAGAGCCGTGAAGGCGGAAATGCATCAAGTGGTGGAAGTATGCCTGAAGAGCCAGCCTTAGGTGGCGGCGGTAACGGTGGGAACAGTGCTCGCGGAAATGGAAATAACAATAATTTCTCGCGTAACAACAATACCCAAGATCCTTTTTCGGGCGATGGAAAACCGATCGATATATCGGACGATGATTTGCCATTTTAATAAGGAAGGACTGAACTGAACATGGCTTTCAAACCAAGAGAAGGTGCGGACAACGACAAAAGACCGGCACGTCGTGGTGGACGCAACAAGCGTAAAAAAGTGTGCTATTTCACTGTGAACAAGATTACTCACATTGACTATAAAGACACTGAGCTTCTTAAGAAGTTCATCAGCGAACGCGGAAAGATTTTGCCGCGTCGTGTAACTGGTACAAGTGCAAAATACCAACGCGCTCTGACTATTGCTGTAAAACGCTCGCGTCAAATCGCGCTGCTGCCTTACACAACGGAATAGGACGTTTTCTGAAGCAGCCGGCTAAGCCGGCTGCTTTTTGTCTTGGTGTGGGGATAGTCCCTGCAAAACGCCTGAATAAACACCTAAGCTAAGGCCCCACTATGTGGGGTTATTTTGTCAACATATATGTATCAGCTAGTGATTCATTTCTCCGATGATTACGGCAAAGGTGCCAAGACAGAGAATGTAAGTGTTATTCTGGGGTTGGACAATGAGGATGAGATGCGGGCGATTTATGAGAAACTGAGCTCAGAGGGCGGGCAGGTCAAGGTCGAACTGCAAAAAACGTTCTTCGGAGCACTTCATGGACAGGTCGCTGACGGTAAAAACGGTATTACATGGGTAATGAATTGCTTTGCCGGCAATTGACAATCCTATTCCAGATGTAGTAAATTACAGGTATCCTATAACTAAAGGGGAAATTTTGATGTTGGTGAGCGTTCTTAACTAAGCAATTTCATATCGTTCCGGCAGTTAGCCGCAGCATGTTCTGATTATCGCTATGAGCATGTCTTGTTAGAGTATGTCCCGGTGACATGCCTGACCTGGGGAGATAACGGGCTGCAGGAATGAATGATTTAGTTAAGAACACACGCGAAGCGTCATGATGGCCTCTTTACGGCTATTATTCTCTTTGTGATGAACCGTGCTCTTTGCAGCACGGTTTTTCTGTTGTTCAGGAGTATCCCGGGGAGGGAAGGGAATCCTGGAGCCTAAGAGAAGAATAGCACCTGAAGGAGGGCGAAGACTGCCGTAGTGGCGGTCTTCGCCCTTTTTTTGCGTTAGGATTCATTCGGCCTCAAGATAAGGCCGCACATAAAGGGAGGAATAGCAGTGAATGTACAGAGTATGAATACCTTGGAATACGGGACGATCAAGCAGGAGCTGATGCGTCACGCTGTATCGTATGAAGGAAGAAGATATGTAAGTGAGCTGGAACCGATGGTATATCTGCCGGCCATACACCGGGCGCTCGAAGAGGCGCAGGAAGCGAAGGAGCTACTGGAACGGGGGGCGAGCGTGCCGATCCCTTCGCTGGAAGGGATTGAATGGGTGCTGTCACTGCTGGGGACCGGTTATATGTACAATGAGCAGGATTTCACCGCAGTGTCGCTGTTCCTGAACAGCTGCGGACAATTACGGAAGTACATGGCCTCCAAGGAGCAGATTGCTCCGCGCATTGCGTCATACGGCGCTTCTCTGCAGGAGCTGAGGGCTGTCCGGGAAGAGATCGAACGGTGTATCCGGCTGGGCGTCATTGATGACCAGGCCAGCAAAGGGCTGGAACGGGTGCGTAAACGGCTGGCGGTCGTCAAGGAGCGGCTGCACAGGAAGCTGGAGAGTATCATGAACCGGCATAAATCCATTCTGCAGGACAGCCTGGTCAGTATGCGCGGCGGCCGTTATGTGATTCCGGTGAAGCGGGAGTATCACAAGCAAATCAAAGGCTCGGTGCTGGACCAGTCTACAAGCGGGCAGACTGTATTCGTTGAGCCGGAGGAGGTGGCCTCGCTTCAGGGGGAGATAGAGCTGCTGACAGCCGACGAAGCCCGTGAGGAGGGAATTATCCTGAGTATGCTGACCGGGCTGTTAGAGCAGGAGCAGGCCGCCTTACGGCTAAATATCGAGGTAACAGGCACTTATGACTTTATTTTCGCCAAAGGAAAGTACGCCCGGGCTATAGATGCGATGCCGGTCTCCCTGAACGAACGCGGTTATCTGAGGATGAACGGCGGCCGGCACCCGCTGCTGAAGGATATGGTGCCGGTTAGTCTGGAATTCGGCCAGGGGTACAAATCACTGATCGTAACCGGGCCGAATACGGGCGGTAAGACGGTTGTGCTCAAAACACTGGGTCTACTCGTATTAATGGCACAGTCAGGCCTTCTGGTGCCGGTTGACCCCGGCAGTGACTTCGCTGTCTTCACCAATGTAATGAGCGTAATCGGAGACGGACAGAGTCTGACACAGTCTCTGAGTACCTTCTCGGCACAGATGAAGAGTATTGAAGGAATGCTCTATGATGCCGGCAGAGGCGTGCTGCTGCTAATTGATGAGCTGGCAGCGGGCACAGACCCCGGTGAAGGGTTCGCGCTGTCCATCGCGATTCTGGAGGAGCTGAACCGGAAGGGGGCCAATATCGTGGTAACGACCCACTTCAATGAGCTGAAGGCCTTCGCAGCTGCGACGTCAGGCTTCGAGAATGCGCGCATGGAGTTCGACAAGAACACTCTGCAGCCGCTGTACCGGTTGACGATTGGCGAAGCGGGCGAGAGTTATGCCTTACAGATCGCTGCGAAGCTGGGGATAGTCCCGTCTGTAATTGAGCGTGCCAGGGAGCTCGTTACAGTGCAGCAGGGTCACAGAGGCAGCCACAGCCCTTGGAAGGACACTTTGCAAGAAGCACAGAGGGGTAAAGCTGCTGAGGCCCGGGCAAGTGCAGGAGCTGACGATATGGCTGGTGGAGAAGAGGGTGCCGCTGCGGTGCAGGAGCCAACGGCTCTGAAACCTGAATTTGAGGTAGGGGATGCCGTCTATGTCAGCTCTCTGGGGCGTACCGGCATCGTCTATGAGAAGAAGGACAGCCTGGGAAGGGTCGGAGTGATGATCCAGAAGCAGAAAATGATCATTAACCATAAACGGCTGAAGCCATATCTGTCCAAGGAGGAGCTATATCCGGAGGATTATGATTTTGATATTATCTTCGAGAGCAAGGAGACGCGCAAGAAGCGTAAGCTGATGCGGAAAAAGCATGTCGAGGGGCTGAGCATCATCCATCCCGGGGAGGAAAAATAAGGTGTTGTGATCACCGGAGTCTGCCCGTCAGGGCAGGCTTTTTGTCAAATATAAAGCGATGCTGGCACTGCAAAAATAAATAAAGGGCTTCACTTTGCAGCCAATATTGGTTATCCTCTATAATGTGGAATATTTATTTGTCCATAATCTGCATAATAGGCATTACAGTAAAATCTAGTGTAGAAACCGCTTACATTACTGTGTGATCCAACCCGGGAGGGAAGAAATATATGTCAAACCAACTCATCGGCAGACTAATGCTACCGCTTGTACTCGTGGTGGCATTGTCGGCATGCAGCGGGTCAAGCCCGGCCGTCCAGAATGTTGTGGCGCGCTTAAGCCAAACCGCCGATGAACCCATTACAGGCGGGACTGTGATTTACGGCTACCCGTCAGCTTTTCAGGGGATTTTTGAACCGGCTTTTTTTGAAGGGGAAGATGATTCGAATGTACTGGAATTCACCACTGAAGCTATGTTTACGGTGAATGATGACTTGACCACGGCTCCTAATATCGCGAGCTGGCAGGAATCTGACAATCATACGGTATTTACCTTCACGATCAAGCCCGGGGTCCGCTGGCATAACGGCGATGAATTGACGGTTGAGGATTGGAAATTTGCCCTTGAGACGATTGCCAGCCCGGATTATACGGGTTCCAGATATTACAGTGTTGAGATGATTAAGGGCGCAGAAGCCTATCATCAGGGTCTGGCGAAGGAAATCACAGGGATTAAGGTGATGGACCCTTATACGCTGCGCATTACAATGAATGCCGCACGGGTGAACGTGATTGATAATCTGTGGGCTTACCCGATGAACAAGAGGTACTTCGAGGGTGTCGCCGTCAAAGACATGATGAACAGTGACCAGGTACGCAAGCAGCCGATCGGGATCGGCCCGTTCATGGTAACCAGCATTGTGCCGGGCCAGCGTGTCGAGATGACAAGATTCGATGATTATTATAAGGGCAAAGCTCTGCTCGACGGGGTAACGTACCAGACCATCGACAGCAAGGATATCACGGCTCAGCTTGAAGCGGGCAGCATAGATATCGTCACTGTGCCGCGTGATGCCTACCCGGCTGCCAGACAGCTGGATAATGTTGAGATCCAGGTGACGCCGGGGCTGACTTATGAATATATCGGATTCAAGTTCGGGCACTGGGATGAAGCAAGCAATCAGGTGGTCATGGATAATCCCAAATTCCGGGATAAAAGGCTCCGCAAAGCGATGTATTATGCGCTTGACCGGCAGGGAATTATTGATGAATACTCCTACGGTCTCGGAACGCTTATCGAGACGCCTGTTCCCAGCTCAAGCTGGGCTAAGATCGAGGACGGGGAGATTGATACCTATCCGTATCTTCCGGAGAAGGCCATGCAGCTCCTGGATGAAGCGGGATATCTCGACAGGGACGGGGACGGACTCCGGGAGGATCCGGGCGGCAAGAAGTTCATCATTCATTATGATGCTATGAGCGGAAGCAAAACCGCCGAAGCGCGAACAGCAGCCATTCTGCAGAACTGGCGTGATGTGGGACTGGATGTTCGGCTGAACGGAGGAAGCCTGAAGGAGCTGAACACCTTCTATGAAGCAGTGGAGTCCGATGATCCGTCAGTAGAGCTGTTTAACGGGGTCTGGGGACTGGCCAGCGACCCTGATCCTTCGGGGTTATGGCGGGCGACGGATTCGTGGAATTATCCCCGGTGGACGTCGAAGCTCAGCGAGGAACTGATTCGTGACGGAGTAAGCCTGAGAGCCTACGACAAGGATTTCCGCACAGAGGTCTATTATGAATGGCAGAAGCTGATTAATGATGAGGTTCCGATGATCTTTTTCTCGGAACGGTCCAATATCACCGCCGTGAATAAGCGTGTCCAGGGTGTGACGATGAACGCCATAAGCAATATCCGGGACCCGCAGAACTGGTGGATTAAGGATAATCAATAACCCCTTAGGGTGGTCTGATCTGCAGCGTTCGGCTTGCAGCGCAGACTGCCCTATTTTATTTTTTTGCGAAAATAAGAATCAAAACGGAGTTTGCTGCGTCATATACTTTATGGAATATAAGCAGCAAAGAGGCTGAAGTTGTCGTTATTTGTTGTTTCTTTTTAGTTGTGAAGTGATTACAATAGAAATATTGTTTATGTGTCAAAGCCGTTTACCATGTTTATTCTAAAATTAGAACGACCCGAATCCCGGAAAGGGGGAACAATACCATTTGAAGCAGGGCGGCGCATAGCAGTAAGAACAGCCCAGTCATGACTGTCCTGGGAACCCAGGCGGGCATTGTAAATAGATTAAGGCAATTATATGTACAATCCACCACAAAGAAGGAATCAAAATGATGAAAAAGATCAAAAAAATAAAGAAAAGATACATTGCGCTCATTATTGTACTGGTAATTGCTGCCGGAGGGTTTCTGTTCCAGAAGCCGCTCGCTGTGCTGGCCTTTGACCTCTTTTTGTCAGATCAGGTTGAGACCAAGCTGGCGCAGGAATCCTATCAGCCGCTGGATAATGATAACAAGACTACTACAAGTACAGTGAAAGCTGAACCGGTCGTGTACAAAAGCGATCCGTTCTCCCTGATGCTTCTGGGTACAGATCAGCGGGGCAATGAAGTGGCACGGTCTGATACCATGATGTTTGCAGTCGTCCGTCCGGAGGATTATAAGATCCTGCTGATCTCCATTCCCCGGGACACGTACACGGAAATCATCGGACATAGCGGCAATAAGAAGGACAAAATTACACATGCTTACGCTTTTGGCGGCCAGCAAATGTCCAAGGATACGCTGGAAGCGCTGCTCGGCCATGATATTCAGTATTATGCCACCATTAACTTCCAGGGGCTGAAGGATGCCGTGGATGCGATTGGCGGCGTTCCGCTTCCGATTAAGAAGGATATTGTCAACAAAGGCGCAGACCATGATAAGTTCACCATCAAAGCCAATAAATCGAACTACAGTGGTGAAGAGGCGCTTAACTATACCCGCTACCGGGAGGATAGTGATTTCAACCGGACCAAACGGCAGCAGGTCTTTATTGATGTCGTAGCGAATAAAATGTTATCGATCAGCCAAATCGGCAATATCCCGGAGCTGCTGGATATTATGGGCGACAATTTCAAAACGGATATCCAGCCTTCCATGATTATCAGTCTGGCCAAGAAGTTCATGGGCGGCAAGGATATGGATATCTCCAGCTTCACCGTGATGGGAGAAGGCAAGCGCATCGGCGGTGTCTACTACGATATTGTGGATGAAGAGGATCTGAGCGAAGCCCAGGCCATGATCGACAACTGGATGAATGCCAACACCCCGGTTGACCAGCTTATTGAACCAGGCAAGGCAGGGAACGCGCTGGAGCCGGCGGCTACATCCGCAGCGCAGTAACGGTTAATCCGCCACTCCTGTTCTTATTAGATACAGCAGCCATTGCTTAAGGTTAATGGCTGCTGTTTACTGTCTTCATGGTATAATGGAGTGGAACTAATTGCTGCCGGAGTCGTATAACTACGATGGGCCTTATAGCAAGGAAGGTAGAGCATCATTCCTTCGGAACTCTTTGAGGAGGATCAAGAGATGAATATTGCGTTTTTTTTACTTCCTAAACAGGAGGTAGCCTGCGTTACAATGGATTCGACGCTGCGTCAGACCCTGGAACGGATGGAGTTTCACCGCTATACTGCAGTGCCGATTCTGAACCGGAACGGAGAATATGCCGGAACGGTTACAGAAGGGGATTTGCTCTGGTACATGAAGGAGTCAGGTGGCGCGGTCACTTTTGAGAATGCTTCCAAATTTCTGCTCAAGGATGTGCCGCTGCGGATGAATAATCTGGCGGTCTCGATTGATGCGGATATGGAGGATCTGATCAATCTGGCCAAGGTGCAGAACTTTGTACCGGTGGTCGACGATATGAAGCGGTTCATCGGCATTGTACGCCGGAGTCAGATTATTGAATACTGCGAGAAATTTGTCTCACGGCAATCCCAGGAATCGTTATAACCACATCATGAGTTAACCATGCTGAAGGAACCAAGGCCTGTATTTCCGGCGTAACGGAATGCGGGCCTTTTTTGAAAGATTAGCGGAGCGGTAACCTCACTGAATGAGGCCAGGTTCCGGGGTGGCAGGCGTCCGTGTGGCTCGGAAATTTTTATGCTATAATGGAGAATAATGCTTTTTGCCGGAGGTAGAGAGACAGTGCCCAATGTGCCGAAGGACCTGGATGTGGCCAAACGTGCCAAGGTAATCGAGTGGTTAAAGACCGAAGTAATTGATCAAGTCTCAAGGTTATTCAAAGCGTTGTGGGAAGGCAGCACCGCCCGTGTTGGCGATAGTCTGGCCAGCCTGATTATGAGCTCCTATATACTGGGGCGCAGACTGGGTATCCCTTATCGTGAGCTGGATGATTTACTGATGGAGAAGCTGAGAAAGCACAGGCAGGAAGGCCATCAGCTGGAAGAATGGTACCAGGATATATCTGCGTTAGAAGAACATATGCGTAAGAGGTGAATACTGTTGAAATTTCGCTGGACATCTGTGGCTTGGAGCATAGTTTATTTATTGCTGCTGTTATCCCTGTCAACCCCGTTGCTGCTTATTACGACCCTGTTTATGATTATTCCGGCCATAGTGCTCTACACTACACTCAGCACTAAGCAGTTTATTCTGCATCTGTTACCGGTCCTGCTGATTGTAGGCCTGATTACACCCATGTATCTGTTGATTGCGGCCTATTTCCTGATCCCGGCCCTGGTGATGGGGCGCTGGTACAGGAAAAGGTCATCAGCGATCTCAACCCTGGTTGCCGGCATGGTCGCTATATTAGCTGAATTCCTGATGATCCTGCTAATCAGCACTGCGTTCCTCAAGTTTAATTTATATGACTATGTCTATGATGTTCTGAAGACCTATGCGGATTGGCTGGCAAGTATGGGAGCGAGCAATCCGCTGCTGACTGAAATCACCATCTCATCCGATCAGATTGGCCAGATGAGCTGGCTCACCATCCAGGCGATTCCAATGACGCTGATCCTCAGCGCATTCGTCATGGCTGTCATTACCCATTCCATTGTCCGCCCTATTCTGAACAGCATGGGATATGCGGTACCCAAGCTGAAGCCTGCACGGGAGTGGAGACTTGCCAGATCCTTCATCTGGTATTATCTGCTTGGCGTGGTGATCAGCCTGCTGTTCGGCGGTGCAGACAGCGGCTTCATGCTGATGGTCTCGGCCAATCTGCTGCCGCTGCTGCAAATTGCGTTCAAGATTCAAACCATCGGTTTCCTCTTCTTCCTGGTGCATGAACGGAAGTGGAGCAAGATTATAGCACTCCTGCTGGCGATACCTGTTATAGCTTTGCCGGGATTCTGGATTATCGGTGTGGTGGACCTGGCGTTTCCGCTGCGGGAGCTTGTCAAGAAATCGAAACGATAGGGTGAGAGCTCATGCCAAAATTTCTGCAAAGACGCTGGCACGGCTATCATACCGTGTGGGCGTTCTTGCTGCTGCTGGTCCTGATTATAGTGGTAAGCATCTATAACTGGGTCCTCGGCGTTGCCAGCCTCTTTCTGGCGGGCACATTGTGTTTCACCATGCTGCAGGCCGAGCTGTCGTTCCGCCGCAACCTTGTAGAGTATATTAACGGCCTGTCGTTCCGTATTAAGCGGGTGGAGGGGGAAGCTGTAAGTATGCTTCCGCTCGGAATTATCCTGTACAGTGAGGACCGCGCCGTAGAATGGCATAACCGGAATGCCGGCAATATTTTCTCCCGCAAATCTCTTGTAGGCGAGAGCATGCAGGAGCTGATGCCGGATGTCATGGCTTCTCTGCAGAATATACCGCATAAGCGGGAACAGGCCAAGGACGGAGTGCTGAAGGATCACCGCCATGAACTCTCGGTCGATGACCGTTATTATCAGGTCGTGGTGATTCCAAGCGAACGTCTGCTGTATTTGTTCGATATTACTGAGCTTGTTGTCCTGCGTGAAAGGTATGAGGATGAGAAGCTGGCGATCGGTATTGTCATGATGGATAATCTGGATGAGGCCGCCCAGGGCATGGATGATCAGCAGCGTACTTCGCTGATTGCCAAGGTAGCCAGTGAGATTACGGAGTGGAGCAAGCAGTTCGAGGTGTATCTGCGCCGCTTGTCTTCAGAACGGTATCTGATGCTGCTGAACCACCGGAGTCTTCAGGCCCTGGAGGAGAGCCGGTTTGTGGTGCTAGATGAGGTCCGCGAGATGACAGCGGATCTTAAGGTGCCTATGACGCTGAGCATAGGCCTTGCGTATGGGGCGGAATCAGCCAGTGAGCTTGGAGCGCTGGCCCAGTCGAGTCTGGATATGGCACTGGGCAGAGGCGGAGACCAGGCCGCCGTGAAGGCGGGCCAGCGGCTCTCCTTCTATGGCGGCAAGAGCAATGCCGCAGAGAAGCGTACCCGGGTGCGGGCGCGCGTGATCGCCCATGCCCTGCGGGATCTGATGCAGGAGAGTGACCGGGTGCTGATTATGGGGCACCGGATACCGGATATTGATGCCGTGGGAGCGGCAATCGGCCTGCTCAAGGCGGCACAGATGTACAATGTGGAAGCTAGTATTGTGATGGAGACACCGAATCCTTCGATCACCCGGATGCTGGAGGAGATCCGCAAGGATGAGGCGCTCCACAAAACCTTCATCACGACAGAGCAGGCGCTCCAGGTGATGACGGAGCATACGCTGCTGATTGTTGTAGATACGCACAAGGCCTCCATGACTATGGAGCCGAGACTGGTGCAATATGCCAGCCGGATTGTGGTCGTAGACCATCACCGCCGGGGTGAGGAATTCATCAATGACGCCGTGCTTGTGTACCTGGAGCCGTATGCTTCATCGACCTGTGAGCTGGTAACTGAGCTGCTGCAGTATATTCACGACAAGATCAAACTCAGTCCGCTGGAGGCAACGATGCTGCTGGCGGGCATCACGGTGGATACGAAGCATTTCGCGTTGCACACGGGATCGCGCACCTTCGAGGCTGCCGGCTTCCTGCGCCGGGTCGGGGCAGACACGATTCTGATTCAGCGGATGCTGAAGGAGGATCTGCAGGAGTACATCTCCAAGGCGGAGATCATCAAGCATGCACGTATGGTATATGACCAAATCGCGCTGGTTGTCACTCAGCCTGGAATGAAAATACCGCAGCTGTTGATTGCCCAGACGGCGGATACGCTGTTGGGGATGACGAATGTGGTAGCGTCCTTCGTCATCAGTGAGCGGCCTGACGGCCTGATCGGCATCAGTGCCCGGTCTCTGGGACGGATGAATGTGCAAGTGGTGATGGAGAAGCTGGGCGGCGGCGGACATCTGTCCAACGCGGCTGTACAGCTTGAAGGAACAACCAAAGAAGCAGAAGCCAGACTGCTTGCAGTGTTGGCCGAAATTGAAGCGAAAGAGGGGTTATTTGAATGAAGGTCATTTTCATTAAAGATGTTAAGGGTCAAGGCAAGAAGGGACAGGTCAAAGAGGTATCGGAAGGGTATGCAGCCAACTTCCTGCTCCCGCGCGGACTGGTTCGTCCGGCTACAGACGGCAACGTGAAGACACTGGAGAATCAGGCGGCCGCAGAACAACGCCGCAAGGACCAGGAGAAAGAGGAGGCTGTACAGCTGGGCAAGAAGCTGGATGAGCTGACCTTGACCCTGAAGGCCAAAGCGGGTGAAGGCGGCCGTCTGTTCGGCGCGATCACAAGCAAGCAGATCGGTGAGGCGCTGGCAGCTACGCAGGGGATCGTCATCGACAAGCGCAAAATTGAGCTGAGCGATTCAATTCGCCATGTAGGCACATTCCAGGTAACAGTGAAGCTGCATACTGAAGTAAAGGCTAACCTCACGGTTCAGGTAACGGAGGAGTAGAATGGGTGGAGATCTCTTTTTCGATCGGGTTCCCCCGCAGAATCTAGAGGCGGAACAGGCCGTACTGGGTGCAGTTCTGCTATCGGATGAAGCGCTGATTACCGCGATGGAGCGGGTGAATACCGAAGACTTCTACGACAAACCGCATCAGATGATATTTGAGGCGATGGTGCAGCTCGGAGAAGAGAGCCAGCCGATTGACTTGATTACATTGACTTCCCGGCTCCAGGATAAGGGGGAGCTTGAGGATATCGGCGGTGTCAGCTATCTGGCGAAGCTGGCACATGCGGTTCCGACTGCGGCCAACGTCGATTATTATGCCCAGATTATAGAAGAGAAGGCGATGCTGCGGCGGCTGATCCGCACAGCGACGCAGATTGTCAGCGAAGGCTATACCGGCGGCGAAGATGTGGGCATTATGCTGAGTGACGCCGAGCGGCGGATCCTGGAGATCTCGAACCGCCGCAGCGGCAGCGGGTTCATCGCGATCCGTGATGTGCTGATGCAGGTATTCGACCGGGTGGAGCTGCTCCATCAGAACAAGGGCGGAACTTCGGGGATTCCGACCGGCTTCGTTGATCTTGACCATATGACGAACGGTTTCCAGCGCAACGACTTAATTATTGTGGCTGCCCGCCCTTCTGTCGGGAAGACGGCCTTCGCCCTGAATATCGCACAGAATGTGGCGGTCCGGGCGAAGGAGACGGTAGCCATCTTCAGTCTGGAAATGTCGGCGCCCCAGCTGGTTCAGCGTATGATCTGCGCCGAGGCCAATCTGGATGCCAATATTATGCGTACCGGTGATTTCAAAAGCGATGATGACTGGTCCAAGCTCACCATGGGCATCCAATCCTTGTCGGAGTCTGAGATTTACATTGACGATACTCCCGGAATTACAGTGACCGATATCCGGGCGAAATGCCGCAGGCTGAAGAAGGAAAAAGGCCTCGGAATGATCGTCATCGACTACCTGCAGCTGATTCAGGGGCGCGGGAAGGCCGGGGAGAACCGTCAGCAGGAGGTATCCGAAATCTCGCGTACCCTGAAGCAGATTGCCCGTGAGCTTGACGTTCCCGTTATCGCCCTGTCCCAGCTCAGCCGGGGTGTGGAGCAGCGTCAGGACAAACGCCCGATGATGAGTGACCTTCGTGAATCGGGCTCCATCGAGCAGGATGCCGATATCGTAGCGTTCCTGTACCGTGATGATTACTATAATCAGGATACCGAGAAGAAGAATATCATTGAGATTATTATCGCCAAGCAGCGTAACGGTCCGGTAGGGACGGTGGAGCTTGTGTTCCTCAAGAACTTTAACAAGTTCGTCAACTACGAGCGGGCACATGCAGAACCGTTCGCAGGTTAGGCAGAATTCGCACAATACACGAACGATCGCATATATTAACTTGTGATCGTTCGTTTTTATTTGACTTTAAAAAGTGCCGCTGTTACACTGATTATTGTGCTTTGGCGGGTCTGCCCGCCTGGTGTCCGGAGGGCTGCGTACATAATGAAGCGCGTACAGAGCCCTTATTACAAGTGGAAACGGCTTCCTGTCCTTATACAGGGACAGTGGGTTTCAGCGGGAAATAGAAGGATATTCTTCTATTTTGAAAAATAATGGTGCTTGCTTGCACCTACGGAGGAATGAACATGTCAACGGTAGTCGTCGTGGGAACACAATGGGGAGACGAAGGCAAAGGGAAGATCACGGATTTTCTGGCGGAAAGTGCAGATGTGGTCGCCCGGTATCAAGGGGGGAACAATGCCGGTCACACGATTCTGATTGACGGGAAGAAATTCAAGCTGAGCTTGATTCCATCTGGTGTATTTTATAAAGAGAAGACTTGTGTTATCGGCAATGGAATGGTTATCAATCCGGAAGCCCTGATCCAAGAAATTAATTATATTCATGAAAATGGCTTCGATACGAAGAACCTGGTTATCAGCGATCGTGCCCATGTCATTATGCCTTACCATATGCTGCTTGATGCGCTTGAGGAAGACCGCAAGGGCCCGAACAAAATCGGCACAACCCGCAAGGGGATTGGCCCGTGCTACATGGACAAGGCGGCCCGCAATGGCATCCGGATCGCCGATCTGATGGATGCCGAGGAATTCGAGCTGAGACTTCGTCCGCTTATGGAAGAGAAGAACCAGGTCATTACTCAGGTATACGGGGCAGAGGCGCTGGATGTGGAAGAGATTCTGGCGAAATATCTGGGGTATGCAGAAGTGCTGCGCGGCTACGTAACGGATACCTCGGTTGTGCTCAATGAGGCTATTGATGCAGATTCTAGAGTATTGTTTGAAGGTGCGCAGGGCGTCATGCTGGATATTGACCAAGGTACTTATCCGTTCGTAACTTCATCGAATCCGTCGGCAGGCGGCGTCTGCATCGGCTCGGGGGTTGGCCCGTCGAAGATCAAGCAGGTTATCGGTGTAGCGAAGTCCTATACTACCCGTGTCGGCGACGGTCCATTCCCTACTGAACTGAACGATGCCACCGGTGATTATATCCGCGAGACCGGGCATGAGTACGGTACAGTAACCGGACGCGCCCGCCGTGTCGGCTGGTTCGACAGTGTAGTGGTGCGCCATGCCCGCCGCGTCAGCGGAATCACCGGTCTGTCGCTGAACTCGCTGGACGTACTGAGCGGCCTCGAGACGGTTAAGATCTGCACCGGCTACAAGTACCGCGGGGAGATCATTACCCATTACCCGGCGAGCCTCAAAATGCTGGCAGAATGTGAAGCGGTCTATGAGGAGCTTCCAGGCTGGAGCGAGGATATCACCTCTGCAAAAACTCTGGATGATCTGCCGGCGAACACCCGCAAATATGTGGAACGCGTATCGGAGCTGACGGGTATTCCGATCTCGATCTTCTCCGTGGGCCGCAACCGGGAACAGACCAATCAAGTGCTGCCCATCTATATCTAGATTGAAGCAGTGTGAATAGGAAGTACAGGAGCAGGGACCTCGCTGGAGGTGCCTGCTTTTTTGTATTTTCAGGCTAATAGACAGTGGATGGACCACTTTTCTATACCTCAGGCACGTTTCCCCAGCCTTGTTCTAGTCAATACTGTGAGAATGGGATCACATCCGGACTGATTCTTCAGGGAATGAATAGAGCAGGCTGTAAGGGAGAGATGATGATGAGAATAGTGAAACGCGCGCTTGGCATCTGCCTGATTGTTGTGCTGGCCAGCGGATTGTCGATGCTGACGACTGCATATGTTGTGAATACGTATATCCAGTCGGTATTGGCGAGCTTGGATATTAAGCTGGATGGACCGGGTCCAGGGATCGGCGGCTTCGTGAAGGGTCTGACCGGGATGGGGGGCGGCAGCGGGGCGAATCCCAAGGACGAGATATCCAAGGAGACATCCAAGGAGACAACCACAGAGACAGATTCAGGCAAGACGGACGGCGAGCAGGGCAATAGTGGAGGGAAGACGGGCAATACGGAGAATCAGTCAGTGGATGAAAAGGTGCCGGAGAACGCGCTGCCTGTAATGGGACAAGCTGCGGCTGGAGAAGAACAGAGCGAAAGTGCCCTGGACCAGAATCTGGTGATGACACCGGAGGCGATGAACGACCTGAAGGAGAATCTCCCTGCGAATGAGAAATCCAATATTTTCAATATTCTGATGACCAAGCTTCCGCAGGAGGAGATGATCAAAATCTCCGCTGCCCTGGAAGGCGGGTTGACAGAGAGCGAAGTAACGGAATTGCAGGGAATCATTGAGAAATATGTAGATGCAGATGAATATAAGGCTCTGATGAAAATGCTTACACCCGACAATGCGGAGCCGAATCAGAATTAAAAAATGTCACTTTTTGGACACGACATCGTGGCTTGAGACGTATATTTAGGCCATAAACCCGCGAATTTCGCGGGTTTTGCTGTAGGGACAAAGTTGAAATTTTTCTGCAGGCTATGGTACAGTAAAAAAGGACTATTAAGGGTTAATTTTTTGTAACCTTTTACGTGTCCTTAATAGAGCAATATTCGTACTCGTGCAAATAGACAATAAAATTCGATGTGAAGCATAGACTGAAAGGGAGAGTTTCATGAAAGGATTTAAGTTTATACGCCGGACGGGGAACCTGCGGAGCCGTGTTGAAGCATCCGCAGAATCCGGTGCAGCAGGTCTACAGGATAAGGAAACCGCAGGCGCGGGTGAGTCCCGTGTCTTTCAGCCGGTGACGAAATCACGCAGACGCCGGCGTTCATGGCTGCTGGCTTCAACCGGTCTGGTTCTTCTGACCATCTTCCTGGTGGGGGCAGAGAAAAGACATGTTACGGCGAATACCGTAACCTATTACAAAGTGCTGGTGAACGGCGAGGAGATCGGGAACCTGGACCAGCAGGCGGACTTGAATAAGCTGTTCGAGGACAAGAGACGGGAATATCAGCTCAAGTATCCTGACTCTGTGATGGTACTGCAGACGGGCGGCATCACTACAGAAGCACAGCGGGCTTACAAGCCGGAGGTTGACAGTGAGTCTACCCTGGACAAGCTGGATGGCATGCTCAAAGCCTATGCCGTAGGTGTGCAGCTGGCCGTGGACGGAGAGCCGCTCGGAATCGTCAAGGATCAGGAGACGGCTACAGCAGTGCTTCAGGCCGTGAAGGAGCATTATGCTCCGCAGACGGCTGCGGCTTCGGGCGGGAAGCTGAAGAAGACGGCTGCCAAGGCGGGAGCCGCTATCCCGGAAGCTAAAGACCAAGTGGAATCGGTCAAGATCCGTGAGGAAGTGAACATCATTCCGGTGAAGGCAGACCCCAACAAGGTGCTGAGTGTAGAAGAAGCGGTGAAAGTGCTGACCGAAGGCCGGGAAGCTCCGCTTCGCTATTCGGTTCAGGAGGGCGATACGGTCTCTGCGATTGCTTCCAGGTTCAACATTAACCAAGCGGAGATCTTCCGCAACAATCCGGAGGTTAAGGAGCTTAGCCTGCAGATCGGCGATACTTTGCAGTTAACAGTCCCGCAGCCGGATCTTACGGTTGTGACCGTAGAACAGGTGACCGAAGAGGTAGTCACGGAGCCTGAGGTGATTATCCGCAAGAGCGATCAGCTGCCGGCAGGCAAAAGAAAGGTTGTCCGCCCCGGACAAACCGGACTCAAAACGATGCAGTACAGGCTGACCAAAGAAAATGGACAGGTTGTCCAGGAAGAGTGGCTGGGGCAGAGTGTAGTGAAGGCCGCCCTGCCTGAAGTGGTCTATTCCGGCACCAAGGTTGTGGGTGAAGGCACAGGGATGTTCGCCTGGCCCGTTAGCGGAGCCATGATATCGAGCAGTTACGGCGAGCGCTGGGGACGCGCCCATAAGGGAGTGGATCTTGTATCCGGCAACCGTACGATCAAGGCTGCGGATGCCGGGACGGTAAGCTTCGCCGGTGTGCAGAGCGGATACGGCAACGTGGTTATCGTTGACCACAATAACGGATATGTTACTTACTACGGGCATTTAAGCCGTATCTCGGTCTCGGCCGGACAGAAGCTGGGACAGGGCAGCCAGATTGGGATTATGGGCAGCACCGGCCGCTCAACCGGTACGCATCTGCATTTTGAAATCCGCAAGAACGGAACAGCTATCAATCCGATGAAATATCTGAAATAACAAATAAATATATAATTTCTAATATCCATATGTAATTTTCTGCCGTCCGGATGATTTCGGGCGGTTTTTATTTCGTTAGATGTGATGCCCCCCGCAGGTATGTTAAAATAAAGGAATCAATGACCTGAGTATCGTTAGAAAGGTGAAGCTGAGCATATGCAAATGGGAACGATTCTGGTAGTGGATGATGAACAACCTATTGCTGATATATTGAAGTTCAATCTGGAAAAAGAGGGCTATGAGGTCATCTGCGCATTCGACGGCAACAGTGCGGTTGAGCTGGCTCTGTCCAAACGTCCCGATCTGATGCTGCTTGATCTCATGCTGCCCGGCAAGGACGGGATGGATGTCTGCCGTGAGGTACGCTCTGCACATCTGGATATTCCCATCATCATGCTTACCGCGAAGGATGGAGAGATTGACAAGGTGCTGGGTCTTGAGCTTGGCGCTGATGATTATGTAACCAAGCCGTTCAGCACACGTGAGCTGCTGGCCAGAGTGAAGGCCCAAATGCGCCGCCAGCATAAGCCGGCCCAGTCCGAGGCACCAAGTGAGGCTGCGGAGAGCAAGCAGGGGGTTTATCATTTCGGGTTATTCATTGATACGGATATGTACATGGTCTACAAGGACGGCGAGCCGCTGGATCTGACGCATCGTGAATACGAGCTGCTCTATTATATGATCCGTCATGCCGGCAAGGTAATGACCCGGGAGCATCTGCTGCAGGCTGTATGGGGCTTCGAATACTTCGGTGATGTGCGGACGGTGGATGTGACGATCCGCCGGCTCAGAGAAAAAATTGAGGAGAACCCCAGCAAGCCGGAGTATATTCATACCCGGCGCGGACTCGGTTATTTGATGCATAGCCCCAAAAACGGAGGATTGTGATGAAAGCACTGTCCTTTTTCCGGACGATTCAGGCCAGGCTTATTGTAATTTACGTGCTGCTGATTCTGATTGCGATGCAGCTGATCGGCGTATATTTTGTCAGCTCCATGAAGAACTCGCTGACGGATAACTTCACCAAGGATCTGAAGGCCCGGGCAGAGATGCTCTCGATTCTCACCGCCGACAAGTTCGGGAGTGAGACGGGGACGGCCGATGAGGAATCGGCTGTGGAAAGTCTGCGCGGCATGGTGAACAATCTGTATATCAATGGTGCAGAGATTCAGGTGCTGGATGCGAGCGGCAAGATTATTACCACCTCGATTCCTTCCCAGAATGACTATGTGGGCCAGCGGAATACGCAGACCGTGGTCAGCCGCGCCTTGCAGGGTATTAGCGATAATGAGGAATATATCATCGCGGATGATAATGTGCGCAAGAAGGTAGTAGCGAAGCCGGTGATCTCTGGAGATAAGGTCGTAGGCGCTATCTATATAGCCGCTGATATGAAAGACTTATACGCCACGATGAGCCGGATTAACAGTGTATTCCTCTCGGGGCTGCTGCTGGCGCTGGCGCTGACAGCAGTGCTGGGTGTGATCCTGGCTCATACCATCACCCATCCGATCAAGGAGATGACCAAGCATGCCACTGCGGTGGCAGAAGGCCGCTTCAACCGGAAGGTTCCCGTGTTCGGCAATGATGAGATTGGCCAGCTGAGCCAAGCCTTCAACTACATGACGGACAGATTGCGCGAGGCGCTGCTGCAGAATGAGGAGGAGAAGGAGAAGCTGTCCTCCATTCTTGCCAATATGAGTGACGGCGTGGTAGCGACGGACGAGAGCGGGGCAGTCATTCTGATGAATACACGCGCTGCCCTGATGCTGGGTGCCGAAGGGCCGCTGCCGGAAGGGGCTCCGCTCGGCGGCCTGCTGGGTCTTGACCCTGAGCAGACGGTCTCGGTGACACAGGGTGTTGCCCAGTCGGCCATGCTTCACCTGTCTCCTCTGGACGGAGAAGACCCCAATATCGTGAGGGTGACCTTCACCCCGATCCACCGCCGCGAAGGCGGACGGGTTGCCGGGACGATTGCGGTGCTGCAGGATGTGACAGAGCAGGAGAATCTGGAGGAGTCACGCCGGGAGTTCGTGGCGAATGTATCGCATGAGCTGCGGACACCGCTCACTACAATCAAGAGCTATGCGGAAGCGCTGGATGACGGCGCACTGGAAGATCCGCAGCTTGCGGTGCGGTTCGTCGGGGTCATCCGCAATGAGACGGAGCGCATGATCCGGCTGGTTACCGATCTGCTGCATCTGTCGCGGCTCGACTCCAAAGAGTCCAGTCTGCGCATTCAGCAGACAGACATCTCGGAGATGCTGGAGGATGTGGCCGACCGCTTCTCCTTCCAGATCCGCCAGAAGCGGATTCATATCAGCACGAGGGTGCGCAAGGAGGTATCCACGGCTTGGCTCGATCGTGATCAGATTGATCAGGTGCTGGGCAACCTGGTCTCCAATGCCCTGAAATATACGCCGGAAGGCGGGACGATTCAGCTGGAGGCGCATAAGAACGAGGATGGAATGCTGGCCGTTTCGGTGCGCGATTCCGGTATTGGGATTCCGAAGAAGGATATTGAGCGTATCTTTGAACGCTTTTACCGGGTCGACAAAGCCCGGTCGCGGAATATGGGCGGAACCGGTCTGGGGCTGTCCATTGCCCGGGAAATTGTCAAAGCGCACGGCGGCTCTATCTCCCTGCAGTCTGAGCTGAATGAGGGCTCGCTGGTCACGTTCACGCTGCCTTTGATGAAGCAAAGGGGGAGTGAGGCGTGAAGGAGAGAATCAAGTCATGGGTGCTGGTCGTGCTGATACTCGGAAGCCTCGTGGAGAGCTATTATTTGATCTACAGGCTGCCGGGCAGCGATTCAGCAGTGTTATCCAAGAACTTGTATGTGAAGACGGATAATATGGGACCGGAGGAAAAGGTGGAGAATCTGCTCTATCCGGATAAGATGATCATCCATATGGGCGGGGACAAGCATACACTGTTCTATCCCAGCTCCACCTTTTATAATCTGATTATGAACCGCCTGAAGGGCCGCGGCTTCGAGAGCTTCCAGCGGCGGTCTGTCCAGGACTTCGACTGGGACAAGATCCGCAGCGAGAATCCGGGCATTGAGCTGTCGTTCGGGGCGGGTATTCCGGTATCGCTGCTGCAGCGGGTCATGCAGATCTCGCCGGATTCACTGTTCGAAGGGGAGAGCATTGACCGGATCTGGATTTACAACATTAAGAATGATTCCAAAGCCCATGCCGTCTTCTTCAGCACCCGCGGAGATATTGTGTACGAGGCGGCCAAAGCCGATCTTACGGTACAGGATGTGCAGCAGCATGTGGACTTCGGCAAGAATCTGACCCTGTATACTGCCGTGAATGGAGAGTATTATGTCCCTGAGGCCAATGTTCCGCTGGTTGAAGCAGTTATGCCTGCGGGTATGTATACCATTGAGCAAATGCAGAGCAATCTGTTCAACGATGCTGGCAGCACCAGATACATTCCCGAGAAGGATGGCTCCAAAATCTATACAGACAGCAAACGCAGTTTGCAGGTGAACCAGGAGCAGAACTGGATGAGCTATAGTGATCCGGCGGCACTTCCAGACGGCGACAGTACTCCGGCAAAGGATGCGCTGGAGGCAGTGGACTTCGTCAACCGGCACGGCGGCTGGAACGGAACCTACAGACTGGCGGCTACAGAAGAGGGCCGGCAGGACCGCAAGGTTTCCTTTCAGCAATATTATGGCGCGTATCCGTCCGGCTCCTATCCGGTCATGAGCAATCCGCAGCTCCAGTATGGCGTAATTCATCTGGAGCTGCAGCAGGGGACGGTCTCTTCCTACGAACGCTCCCTGTTGTATATGGATGAGGAGAAGTCAGAGAAGACCATCGTTGAGCTGTCCGGCGGCGAAGTGCTGAAGCAGCGGCTGGCGGGGATCAGCAGTACCCTGCGGATCATTGATCTTACACCTGCCTATCTGCCTGCGCAGACAGGGGAGAAGCTGCAGCTCCGTCCGGTCTGGCGGGTTACGCTGAGTGATGGAACTGAGCTTACGCTGAATTAGAGCAGGATGCAGGAATACAGAGTATAGGAATGAATACAAGGCGTAGTGACGTCTTAGACTTAAGCTGTTATCCGGGGAGGGAATGTTATGGACTGGGGAAGGGCCAAAAGTGTATTGATCTATGCCTTTCTGGTGCTTAACCTGCTGCTGTGCTATCAGTTATGGATTGATGTGCGCGATCAGGTCAGCGCGGGACTTGACTTCACCTCCCTGTCCGCAGAAACTCAGGCGGTGATGGAAGAGAAGGGCATCCGGCTGCTGTGTCCGATTCCGGCTGCCACTCCGGAGCTGCCTGATATCACGTACCGTTATTCGGGAGAAGAGCAGAATGAAGTGCCTGTAAAGCTCAAGGAGCCGATTGACAGCAAGCTGATGTACTCCTCGTTCTCCGAGCTGAGCAACCTGCTGAAAGGCCAGATCCCGGACATTGCCAATTACCGGTTCGATTCGCAGGAGAGCGAGGTTGGCAAGTTCGTGCTGCATCCGCTGGTGGACAACAAATGGTCCCTGTTCAGAGTGAGGCTGGAGCTGATTAACAGTGATCAGAAGATTGTAGCGTACCGCTGGCCGCAGATTGAGATTGGGGCGAGCCGGAGCGATGATCTGCAGAAGGTGCTCCCGGCTTCACAGGCGCTGAGCAGTCTGATCGAGAAGTATTTTCCGGCGGATGCCGCAGTGAAGGAGATTGAGCTGGGCTATTACGGCGAGCTGTTCAACTCCGAGAGCCAGGTGGCTTCGCCGATGTGGCGGTTCATGCTGGAGGACGGCAGCGCCTACTATATGGATGCGATCAGTGCGGATATTATCAGTCCTAAGACAACAGAGTAGAGGGAGCAGGAGAGATATGGGGATTTCATTTACAGTACTGTCCAGCGGTTCTACCGGGAATGTGACAGTGGTGCGTAACGGCGAGACCACGCTTATGATTGACGCAGGTCTGAGCGCGAAACGGATCGACGAGCTGCTGGCCATGCGTGAGCTGACAGGAGAGGATTTGGACGGGATTCTGGTGACCCATGAGCATTCCGATCATATTAAGGGGCTGGGTGCGATGGCCCGCAAGTATGATCTTCCGATCTATGCGAATCCGAATACCTGGGGAGCCATAGAGAAGGGGATTGGCAAGATTCCTGAGCATAACCGGGTCATTCTGGAAACCGGACAGCACCGGGATTTCGGCAGCATGCGGGTGGAGTCATTCGCCATCTCCCACGATGCTGCGGAGCCGGTGGCCTACAATTTCTATGACGGCAAGGAGAAGCTGTGTGTGGCGACGGACCTGGGGTATGTCAGCGACAAGGTTAGAGCAGCGATATCGGATGCCGATGTGCTTGTGCTGGAATCGAATCATGATATCGAAATGCTGCGGATGGGGCGGTATCCCTGGAATACGAAACGGCGGATTCTCGGCGATCTGGGGCATCTGTCCAATGAGGCGGCAGGCACAGCACTCAGCGAGATTCTGACAGGACGGACCAAACGCGCCTATCTCGCCCACTTAAGCAGAGACCATAATATGATGGATCTGGCGAAGATGTCCGTGCGCGGAGCCATGGAGGACCGCGGCTGCTTCTATAGAGACAGCGAGTTCAGGCTCTGTGATACCTACTATGACCGGCCTACGCCATGGGATAAGGTGAGCCAGTCATAAGGCGGTCAACCTCGGTGATCTTATGCTCCAGCTCCTGGCGGGAGAATAATCCTTTATCAATAAGCAGCTCGATTATTGCATGCTGGACAAGAATCAGTTGATAGTGTTCATCCTTCAGATCTCCCAGCTTGCCGATAAACTGCACCAGGTCATTACTTGTTGAAAAAGACTCCATAGTCCGGGCCTCCTTAGTAATTGAATTGTAGTGGGAATGTAAAAAATTCACATCTTTTTTAACATTAAAAAAATGTGGGCGGCACTGCTGCCTGTGATACAATCATAAAGAGCGTTCTAATCCTATTGTAGTCTTTTAAGTTGCAAAATATTCCGGATACAGGCTGTTAAACTTTTTAGTAGCTTACAAGAATAAGAGACATCCCTTGCGCTTAGAACCCACAGAAATGTGGTGAATAAATCAAGTGAAACCTTTTAGTACTTCGTGAAGTCTAAGAGATATAGCGGTTAAGCTCGGGCGTGGTTGCTTGGCGTTCAGTCCTGAATGCGGTGGCAATAGAGGGGAGAGAGTGTAACGTGGGATTATTCGATGATGATTTCTATTCAACCAAGGTGTCGCGGCGCAGAAACGGCAAATCTAAACCATCCGGTGGATATGCTGACGGCAAGTGGGCGGTCCGCAAATCCAGGCGTTCCCTGGCAACCTGGCAGATATCGCTGATCAGCTCTGTATGCAGTGCTGTTGTGGCTGTGCTGCTGTTCAGTCTGGTAACAGGACAGTTCGCCCAGGAGAAAGCCCTGGCTCCGGTAGTTATTGATAAAGTGGCTGTCAGCAGCTCCGATCCGTTCGACCGGATTATTCAGGCTGCCGCACATGTCCGCCCTGCGGTAGTGAGCATCATTAACCATAAGGAAGACAACAAAGAACTCAATATTCTCGATGAATCGGCATTAGGCTCGGGAGTTATCTATAAGAAGGATGATAATAAGGCATTTATCATTACCAACAATCATGTCATTGAGGGTGCCGGCAAGCTGGAGGTTGTTACAGTAGACGGCAAGACGCACAAAGCGGAGCTGGTAGGCGCCGATAAGGTGAGCGACATCGCAGTGCTCTCCATTAGTGACAAGGGTATTAACACGATTGCGGAGATCGGCGATTCCTCCAAGCTGCGCCTGGGCGAGACGGTGATTGCCATCGGCAATCCGCTGGGGCTTGGCGATACGCTGACTTCAGGCATTGTAAGCTATACAGAGCGGACGATCCCTGTGTCACTGAATCAGGATGGTGTGTACGACTGGGAGCAGGAGGTTATCCAGACCGACGCGGCCATCAATGAAGGCAACAGCGGAGGTGCGCTGGTGGATCTGGACGGCAAGGTTATCGGTATTAATACGATGAAGATCTCCGATACGGGCGTGGAGGGACTGGGCTTCGCGATTCCCGCCAACCATGTGGTGGATACAGCCAATGAACTTACGGCCAAAGGCCGGATTGCCCGTTCTTACCTGGGAGTGTATTCTGTTGATTTGAATAATCCCTATGTGCCGCTGGCCGATGATCAGCGTAAGGAGCTTAATCTTCCGGCCGTAGTAACCGACGGGGTTGTGGTCCTGGATGCCGTAGGCCCGGCTAAGGATGCAGGCCTGCAGCTTAACGATGTGATTACGAAGTTCAATGACAAACCGATTACCTCGACCCTGTCGCTGCGCAAATATCTGTACGATCATACCAAGATCGGAGATAAGCTGGAAATCACCTTTTACCGCAATGGTGAAGTGAAGCAGACAACGGTTAAGCTTCTGGAGAAGCCCGAGGAATAAAACTGGAAACAGCCGTATATAATAATGAGGCAGTAAGGATAACGGAAACGGTTCAAGCCGTCCTCTTAGCAAAATATAAGAGGATGGAGCCGTTTCAAGGCTGAAATCACGGGGTAAATGGTAGTATTGGCTATAAATATTACTATTCAACCCAACTGGTAGCCCTTACATTGGGAAGAGGACCTAATAAGGGAAGAAACGGAGAAATTTAGGATAGAATAGCTTGCCTTTGTTAAAAAGGTGTGGTAACATGAAATTACTCATACAATTGATACCTTATTCTCCTATTGAAAAGGGCTGTCAACTGAAATACAACCTTTCTCAATGTGTGAATTTTTTCTTTGTCTGAAGATAAAAAGAACATATTAATTTAAATTTGTGGAGGTAACACACATGCAAACAGGTACAGTTAAATGGTTCAACGCAGAAAAAGGATTCGGTTTCATCGAAGTTGAAGGCGGAAGCGACGTATTCGTTCACTTCAGCGCAATCACTGGCGACGGCTTCAAAACTTTGGACGAAGGCCAACGCGTTGAATTCAACGTTGTTCAAGGCAACCGCGGACCACAAGCCGAAAACGTTGTAAAACTGTAATTAATAGAAGGTACCGTCCCCGCTTGTGAAAGTTGGGACGGTCTTTTTTTATCGTTACTGGCCTTGCAACATAAAGGAAGGAGGAACGGCAATGAACTACCGGAAGAAGCCTTTGGAGGAAGTACCAGAAGAAAATACCGCAATATGGGCATGCACCAACGATGAGTGTAATGGATGGATGAGGGATAATTTCGCATTTGAACATGCGCCTTCCTGCCGTCTCTGTCATTCCCCAATGGTTCGTAGCATGAAGATGCTGCCGCAATTGCTTAATTCAAATGGCGATCTCAAATCGCTTAAGAAGGGTACTTCGATTACCTAGACCAATGCCTTTATGAGCCAAGACAACTATAGATGCTATATATGAGAGTCGAAATGTAAGACGGTGAAACCGTCTTATTTTTTTTGCTTTCCAAGCGCAATATTGTGATATTTGTCACAAATTTATTGTTTTTTATGCCTAAACGGGGTGTATAATGTGATAATTATCACACTTTGAGTGATGAAAATTTGACAAAATAGACATAACGAATGGGGAGAAGGAAGGGGAGAAATATGGATACAGTCATGCTGTCACGTATACAATTTGCGTCGACGACAATTTTTCATTATTTCTTTGTGCCGGTATCAATCGGACTAGCGCTCTTAATTGCAATTATGGAGACTATGTACGTAAGAAAGGGCAATGAAGAGTACAAACGAATGGCGCAGTTCTGGGGGAAGCTGTTCCTCATTAACTTCGCAGTAGGCGTAGTGACAGGGATATTGCAGGAGTTCCAGTTCGGAATGAACTGGTCTGACTATTCGCGCTTCGTCGGTGATGTGTTTGGAGCGCCGTTGGCGATTGAAGCGCTGCTTGCGTTCTTTTTGGAGTCAACCTTTATCGGGATCTGGATCTTCGGCTGGGATAAGGTATCCAAGCGTGTCCATCTCTTCTCTATCTGGATGGTTGCACTCGGAACGATGCTGTCGGCATTCTGGATTCTGCTGGCTAACTCGTTCATGCAGCATCCGGTAGGCTTCGCCATCAATAACGGGCGGGCGGAAATGAATGATATCTTCGCACTGATAACAAACGGGCAGCTGCTGGTGGAGTTTCCGCATACGGTGCTTGCCGCATACGCTACAGGCGCATTCCTGGTAACGGGGATCAGTGCTTATAAGTTACTTAAGAAGCAAGACGTTCCTTTTTTCCGCAAATCCTTTGAAATCGCGGCAATTGTAGGTATTATTTCTTCCTTCGGAGTAGCTGTTGCGGGTCATGCGCAAGCTCAGTATCTCGTTGAGACCCAGCCGATGAAGATGGCGGCTTCCGAAGCATTATGGGGCGAGAGCGGTGATCCTGCACCCTGGACGATTTTTGCCAATATCGATGTAGATAACAAAACCAACAGCAATGAGATTCAGGTTCCGTACCTGCTGAGCTTCCTGTCCTACAGTAAATTCTCCGGTGAAGTTAAAGGGATGAATCAGCTGCAGGCGGAATATGAACAGGCTTATGGACCGGGAGATTATATCCCTCCTGTCAAAACAACGTTCTGGAGCTTCCGGATCATGGTTGCTGCCGGTACGCTGATGATCGTGCTTGGCGTGTACGCAATCTACCTCATGTGGCGCAAGAAGATGGATAAGCCGAACACCTGGTTCATGCGGTTTATGTTCTGGGGACTGCTGCTCCCGCCGATTGCCAACACTTCCGGCTGGATTATGACAGAGATCGGGCGGCAGCCATGGACTGTATTTGGACTTATGACTACGGAAGACAGTGTATCCCCTAATATTACCAGCGGACAGGTGCTGTTCTCAGTGATTTCATTCAACATTATCTATGCCGTTCTGGGTGCGGTGCTGATCGGCTTGTTCGTCAAAGTAATTAAAAAAGGTCCTTATGCTATGGATAACGAACACGGTGAATCCCACGATCCGTATAACAAGGAGGGCTAACCCATGTCACTTAATGAATTATGGTTTCTGCTGATTGCAGTGCTGTTCGTCGGGTTCTTCTTCCTGGAAGGCTTCGACTTCGGCGTAGGGATGGAGACGCAGATTCTGGCTAAGAATGATACAGAGCGCCGGATATTGATCAATTCGATCGGGCCGTTCTGGGATGCGAATGAGGTATGGCTGATTACGGGTGCGGGCGCGATGTTCGCCGCCTTCCCGCATTGGTATGCCACGCTGTTCAGCGGCTTCTATATTCCGTTTGTATTTGCCCTACTGGCTCTGATTGCCCGCGGTGTCGCCTTCGAGTTCAGAGGCAAACGCGATTCCAAGGCTTGGCAGAAAACCTGGGATGTCTGCATCTTCTTCGGCAGCTTTCTGCCACCGTTTCTGCTGGCTGTGGTGTTTGCCAGCTTCATTAAAGGCTTGCCGATTGACAAGGATATGCAGATGTATGCCGGATTCTTCGATATCGTCAATGCTTATACGGTTGTAGCGGGAATTACGGTTGTTCTGCTGTGTCTGGTTCACGGACTGATGTTCACCACGCTGCGTACTCTTGGAGATCTGCAGGAACG
Organism: Paenibacillus tritici; assembly: GCF_018207515.1. NCBI lineage: Bacteria > Bacillati > Bacillota > Bacilli > Caryophanales > Paenibacillaceae > Paenibacillus > Paenibacillus tritici. The sequence goes on along the minus strand of NZ_CP073365.1, from coordinate 7,665,264 downwards.
GGCGCGCAAGCTGGCCCAGAAGCTGCTGATTCCGCTCGCGGCGCTGCTGGTGGCCTTCGTAGTTATGACATACACCATGACGGATATCTTCGACAAACGCGGAACATTGCTGTGGATTGTAGTCGTTCTGGGTGTTGTAGCTTATCTGCTGGCCGGATACTTCATGACTAAGAAGAAGGACGGCTATGCCTTCGGAATGACCGGAGCGGTAATGGCGCTGTCGGTGGCTTCGATCTTCATCGGGCTGTTCCCGCGGGTGATGATCAGCTCGCTGGATCAGGCATTCAACCTGACGATTACGAATGCAGCCTCCGGCCAATATTCGTTGAAGGTCATGACGATTGTGTCGCTCACGCTGTTGCCCTTCGTGCTGGGCTATCAGATCTGGAGTTATTTCATCTTCCACAAACGGGTTCACGAGAAGGAGCATCTTGAATACTAATGGATAAAAATTTGCTTGGGTACAAAGGAGTTAAGCCTGTCTTTCTGCTGGTCGGCTTCCTTACCCTGGTGCAAAGCTTCTCCATTCTTCTGCTGGCGAAGTCGCTGGCAGAAGTTGTCTCTGCGCTGTTTGCGGGAGAACCGCTGAAGGAACAAGGGGCTAGAGCGCTCTTGTTCCTTCTTGCATTTCTCGTGCGTCATGCCTGTGCCATGCTGATGAGCCGGACGGCTTACCACTTCGCTGAGGCGACCGGCAGCAGCATGCGGAGACAGATGATGGATAAGCTGTTCCAGCTTGGACCGAGGCTGGCTTACGACCGGGGAACGGGAAATGTGGTCACATTAGTGCTTGAAGGAGTAACCAAGTTCCGTACCTACCTGGAGCTGATTATTCCGCGAATGGTCGGTATGGCCGTAACGCCGGCATTGCTGCTGGTCTATGTGTACACCCAGGATACGTCCAGCGGTGTCATTCTTACCTTAACGATGCCCATCATTATTGTCTTCATGATTCTGATCGGTATGACGGCCCGCAAGCAAATGGACCGTCAGCTGAAGTCTTACCGCACTTTATCGAATCACTTCGTGGATTCGCTGCGTGGCCTGGAGACACTCAAATTCCTTGGGCGCAGCCGCAGCCACAGCGAGAGTATCGCCACTGTCAGCGACCGCTACCGCTCGGCGACGATGCGTACGCTGCGCGTGGCCTTCCTGTCATCCTTCGCCATGGACTTCTTCACGATGCTGTCCGTAGCATCGGTAGCCGTAAGCCTCGGTCTGCGCCTGGTCAATGAGCAGATGACGCTGGTTACCGGACTGACAATTCTGATTCTGGCTCCGGAATATTTCCTGCCGGTGCGGCTGGTGGGGGCGGATTTCCATGCGACACTGGATGGCAAGGAAGCCGGAGAAGCGATGAAGAGTATCATCGACCGTGAGACGGTGCAAGCGAAGCTGCTGGAGCCGGGAGAGCAGGGGGCGATGAAGGAGGATGGCGGACGGTTGCCGGGAACAATTTTCACGTGGAACAATGATAGCAGCCTGCGGCTGAACGCCGTTGGTGTGAAATATGAAGCTGAGGGAGCCGCTTCGCTGGAGGATGTGAACCTTGAATTCAGCGGATATGCCAAAATCGGCATAATAGGGGAGAGCGGAGCAGGCAAGTCTACACTCGTGGATATTCTGGGGGGCTTCCTTCATCCCACCGCCGGAACGATCCACATTAACGGGAACCGGGTCAGCGCGCTTACCGATGAGGAGTGGCGCAAGCAGACCGCCTATATTCCGCAGCGTCCGTATATCTTCAGTGGTACGCTCGCAGACAATGTGCGGTTCTATTACCCGGAAGCCTCGAATGAGGCTGTAGCCGCCGCGTTGGAATCCGCAGGATTATCGAAGCTGGTGGCCTCGCTGCCTGAAGGCTTGAACGAAATGATTGGCGGCGGCGGCCGTTCGCTAAGCGGCGGGCAGGAGCAGCGTGTGGCCCTGGCCCGTGCCCTGCTGAGCAGCCGCCCCATTATGCTGCTGGATGAGCCGACGGCCCATCTGGACATTGAGACCGAATATGAGCTGAAGGAAACGATGCTGCCGCTGTTTGAGGGCAAGCTGGTGTTCCTGGCCACGCACCGTCTGCACTGGATGATCGACATGGATCTGATTATCGTTATGCAGCAGGGGCAGGTGGCTGAAATCGGCACACACAACGAGCTGACCGCGCGGAGGGGTGCCTATTATGAGCTTATTCAAGGTCAACTGGAGGGAATCCATTGAAACGTGAGGGATGGTTTGCTCCGTATTACTCCGCCTACTTCTGGCGGTTCGTGTTAATCATTCTGCTTGGCGCATTGACGATCTTCTCGGCTTCGTCGCTGATGTATACCTCGGGCTTCCTGATCTCGAAGGCGTCGATTCCGCCGGAAAATATTCTGATGATCTATGTGCCGATTGTCGGCGTGCGCACCTTCGGCACAAGCCGGGCCGTGATCCACTATGTGGAGCGGCTGGTGGGGCATGATACGATTCTGCGGATTCTCTCTAAAATGCGGGTCCGGCTCTACAACATTCTGGAGCCGCAGGCTTTGTTCCTGTCCTCGCGCTTCCGTACCGGCGATCTGCTCGGCATGCTGGCCGATGATATCGAATACTTGCAGAATGTGTATCTCCGCACAGTCTTTCCGAGCATTATCGCGCTCCTGATCTATGCGGTTGCCGTTATTTCGCTCGGTACGTTCGATCTGGCGTTCGCTCTGCTTATGGGCCTATACATGCTGATCCTGGTGGTCGTATTGCCGCTGATCTCCCTGCTGTTCACCCAGAAGCGTCAGCGTCAGGTGAAGCAGGAGCGCAACCGGCTGTATCAAAAGCTGACTGATGCCGTGCTTGGCCTGGGCGACTGGGTCATCAGCGGACGGCAGAGCCAGTTCGTCGATACGTATGAGGCGGATGAGCAGAGCGTAGCCCGTACAGACGGTGCGCTGCGGCGCTGGGCGCGGCTGCGTATGTTCATCGCCCAAGCCGTGGTCGGCCTGGGCGTGCTGTCCCTGCTCTACTGGGCAGCCGGACAGTACGCTGACGGAGCGATTGCCGGAACGCTGATTGCCGCGTTCGTGCTGGTGGTCTTCCCGGTAGCGGATGCCTTCCTGCCCGTATCCGAGGCCGTGGAGAAAATTCCGCAATACCGGAATTCTCTGGAGCGCCTGGAGGGGGTGGAGACCTCAGCGGGAGATGTACCGCTGGGGGCGGAAGCTGCCGGGAATGCCGAAGCGGCAGCTCAGGCAGCCGCTGCCCTGCAGACTGTCCAGGTCAGCGGACAGGTCCGTATTGAACTGAAGTCGGCGGGTTACCGCTATGCGGCGGGCCACGACTTATCGGTTCGGGGGCTGGATCTTACGCTGCCGCAGGGGCGGAAGATCGCTGTTATTGGCCGCAGCGGGGCCGGTAAATCGACACTGCTCAAGATGATACAAGGCGTGATTACGCCTACGGCCGGCTCCGTGACGATTAACGGAATTGACGCTGCGGCTTATGGTGAGCGGATTCCGCAGCTCATCGCGGTACTCAACCAGAGCCCGCATCTGTTCGACACTACGGTGACGAACAACATCCGGCTCGGGGCCCCGGGGGCTTCGGAGGCAGCGGTCCGGCAGGCGGCAGCCCTGGCGAAGCTGGATACGCTGATCTCTTCGCTGCCGGAGGGCTATGACACTCCGGTTCGCGAGGCTGGGCAGCGCTTCTCCGGCGGGGAGCGCCAGCGGATCGCCCTGGCCCGTATTCTGCTGCAGAATACACCGGTGGTTGTGCTGGATGAGCCAACGGTTGGCCTTGACCCGCGCACAGAGCGCGAGCTGCTGGCCACCATGTTCGAGGCGATGGCAGACAAGACGCTGATCTGGGTCACGCATCATCTGGTAGGCGCAGAGCAGATGGACGAGGTGATCTTCATGGAGAACGGGCAGGTGGAGATGCGCGGCACCCATGCCGAGCTGATGGAGAAGCAGCCGCGCTACCGCAGGCTATATGAGCTGGACCGGCCAAGCCGGTATCTGAAGGATACGCCTGGTAAATAAGAATAGGCGCTCATAGATTGAGCTTTTGGAATAGTGAGCAAAGAAGCCCTTTCCGCCCGGTTGCCGGGCAGAGAGGGCTTCTTTGCTGTATATACTGTCTCCGCTGGGGGAGTACCGGAAACGAAAGCGGGACGCTGCAGCCCCTTGGCAGATGAAAGTCCGGGCAGCATTCAACCGTTCAAATGGAAGTCAGTATTACTTGAGCGGCCGTAACCCTTATATACCATACTGTTCTGACACCCAGTCCACGAACATGGCATAGTCTTTCTCCACCTGTCCGGCATAGCCGTAGGCCCACTCCGCAAGATAACGGGCAAAGGCTTCAGCATCCGCGCCCATGGCCTTCGCGATCTCATGCTCACTGTGATAGTCGAGAATACCCTTGTCGACGTCGGAGTCGGCGCGGGCATGGATTTTGGCGGTCAGGCTGCCCATCTGCCGGGTCACTGCGGTCCACTCATCCATATCTGCGAGGCTCCCGGGCTTCAGTCTTTTTTTGTACGGCGAACGTTCTCGGACATAGAACTCCCGGCCATCCATCGTCAGGAAGCCAAGGTAGGGATCAGCCTTATGATGCATAGCCTGCTGGGTCGCGGATACACGTTTGCCCTGATGGGCGAACGCTTGCCAGAAGGAGTCTGAATACGGCAGGAAATAGGCAGGAACGGGAACGCGGACTTCTTTGGCCTCCAGGACAGTGTCGTCGGTCCCTGCCTGCTCCATGCCGCCCTCAATAAGAATATAATAGCGGTTCAGCCCGATGGAGGCCGTCCCCGAGCCGCGTTTGACCGCGATGTCCTTGATCCGGAAATGCTCCTCATTCAGGCTGCGCGTAGTTACAGTCCGGGTATAGAAGCCCCAGGCCTGCTCCAGCTGTGCCTGCTCCGCAGCTCCGGGGTTCAGCAGCTCCGAGGTCTCCAGGAACACTCTGCTGGTCTGCATCTGGGCGGTAACCTTCTCCAGGAAATGACTCTGGCGGCGCTTCTCCAGCTTACGGAGCAGCTTACGGACGGGTCCTCTGGCGGTATTCTCATCCACTACATAGCTCCCGGGCTGGTCTTTGTGGTCACAGAAACGGTGGATTTGCCGGTAATAAGCCTCCGCATAGCTGCGGATGAGCCCGCGCTGTTCATCCTGACCGTGGCCAAGGGACCTGGCGACAAGTGCAAGGCTGACGGCCATCCGCAGCAGATCATACAGATAGGACCCGACATACCCCTCGTCAAAATCATTCACATCATACACAATCGCCCCGTCCTCACTGCGGAAGGCACCGAAGTTCTCGAAATGCAGATCCCCTTGAATCCAGGTAGGCCGGCTGGGCGAGCTATGATAAGGAAAGTACTGCCTTGTTGTGTCAAAATAGAACAGATATGCGCTCCCCCGGTAGAAGGAAAAAGCGCTTTGCGCCATTTTGCTGTATTTCTCTCTTCTGTTATCAGGGGACAGGCCCATAATGCTGCCATCGAATTCGTCAAAAACAGAAATCAGCAGATCTCTGCGCAGCTTGGTACGTGTACGTATAACTCCTTCGGTGATCGACTGGTTGACCATATGGCGCTCCTCTCCTGTGAACCGGCGGAATCGTTCTTAACCGGAATGACTTACTCTGAAATCGTAAAGCATCTGGTATAGTTGATTATAGCTGTTATTTCCGTGGACTTCTAACTTGGCGGGCGTGATATACTGGAGGGGATTTTCTTGTAAGGATTCCTAAGAACGGGGTGGAAGCATGTGATTTCGAAACAGCTCCTGTGACTATAGATAAGGAGAGATTAATCAATGGAATTAACATGGGATCTGGACCCAATCTATCCCTCCTTCGAATCGGAGCAATTTCAGCAGGACCGTGTGCGGGCGGAGACGCTTGCCGGGGAGCTGAATAGATGGTCAGCCTTGCAGATGAATAACGGGCAGGCTGCGGCCGGTGTGATGGAAGAGTTCCTTACACAATATAACGCATATCAACATATATACTTACGTCTGTTCAGCTACGCGGAATTAAGGTTCAGCGCGGACAGTGGCAACGTGGAAGCTGTTAATCTCATGGACGAGCTGGAGGAGGCCGGCTATGGTGCAGGTGAAGCTCTGGTCAGCTTCAGCAAATGGCTGGGCAGGGTAAGTGCGGATGAGCTGGAACGGAGCATTCGCTCCAGCAGTTATCTGGAGCAGCACGGCTTCTATCTGCGCGGACTGCGAAGTCAGTCACAGCATTTGCTCAGCGAGGAAGGGGAAGCGGTCTTGGCCCGGATGCAGGCAACCGGCTCCAAAGCGTGGGAGCGGCTGTACATGCGGACGCTGTCTACACTGCGGGCAGATGTGGAACTGGACGGGGTAACCCGGAGTTATACACTTGCCGAGCTGCGGAATCTCGTCTATGACCCTGATCCTGCGGTACGGCAGGCGGCGGCTGAAGCCGAGCAGGAAGCCTGCCGCAGTGTAGCAGAGCAGAGTGCAGCCTGCATTAATGCCGTAAGCGGTGAGGCAGCGGCAGTCTACGGGCTGAGAGGATATGCTTCACCGCTGCATAAGGTGCTGGACGCCTCGCGGATGGATCAGGAGACGCTGGATGTGATGCTGCAGGCCATCAGGGAGAGCCTGCCGGTCTTTCAGCGGTATTACGCCCGGAAGGCGGAACGCCTGGGGTATGCAGCGGGACAGCTGCCGTTTTGGGATATTTTTGCGCCTGTTGGTGCGGCGGAGTCTTCGATGGGCCGGATTCCGTATGCTGAGGCCCAGGCGATGATTATCGCGGGCTTCAGCAGGTTCAGCCCGGCGCTTGGCGGGTTCGCCCGCAAGGTGTTCGAACAGCGCTGGATTGATGCCGAGCCGCGCAGCGGCAAAGGCAATTTCGGCATGTGCGTCGATATTGTCCCAATCGGGGAGAGCCGGATTATTACCAGCTTCCAAGGCCATTATATGGATGTGAGTGTGCTGGCCCACGAGATCGGACATGCCTACCACAGCAGCCGTCTCGCCGGGCACACGATGGTGAACATGGACTACCCGGTTCCTATCGCGGAGACGGCGTCGATTTTTTGCGAGAGTCTGATGACCTATGAACTGCTGATGTCTCTGCCTGCGGAAGAAGCGGATACGATGCTGGAACGGAGTCTCTCGGATGCGGGGTATTATATTGTAGACTTCTATGCCAGGTATTGCTTCGAGAGCGGGTTATATGCCCGCAGGTTATCCGGTCCCCTGTCCGTGGAAGAGTTGAACGATCTGATGCTGGAGTCGATGGTTGCCGCTTACGGGGAGAGTATACTGCCGGGCTCGGTTCATCCTTACCAGTGGATCAGCAAGGCCGGATATTATATGGCAGGCAATGAGTTCCTGAACTTCCCGTATTCCTTCGGGCTCTTGTTCTCCAAGGGGCTGTATGCCCAGTACAAGAAGCAGGGTAAAGTGTTCGTGAACCGCTATGAGCAGTTCCTCTCAGCGACCAGTACCCGGAGTATCGCAGACGCCGCGAAGCTGATGGATATTGATGTGCATTCCCTGGCCTTCTGGCAGGAAGCGCTTGGTTTCATTGCCGGGGATGTCGATAAGTTCACGGGACGGGGATAAGGCGGGATTATTGCGCTGCGGGAGGTTTCCTTTTGCGGGGAAGTGTGGTAGAACAATAGTATGAGTCTACGCCGCAGCGGCACAGAAAGGGATGCTTGATTGAATGTATGTAGTGTGTAAGGAACACGTAGAGCTGGCCATCGACAAATTTGTGGACGAGTACGAGGATGCACCGGATGTAGTCGATCTGAAGGAGACGGAGTTCTCGGACTGGGACCCGCCGGCGAAATGTGCGGAATGTGAACAGAATGCGGAATATCTGGTAGTCTAAAGCTACCGGAATTATAAACACCCTGCGGCCGGGAAGGGCTGCAGGGTGTTTTGGCGTGCGGGTAAGCGGGCCGGATGGAGCGATCAGAGACTGCTAAAAAATTGCAGAAGCTGTAGTCTAGTAGTCTGCGGCCTCGGTTACGTCGGCTTGCGGGCGGCTCTGGCTGCTCCGCAGGTATATAAATGCCGATACAATGGCGATGATTGCGGCAATGGACAACCCCCAGTAAATATTGGAGTAAGCTGCCTGGAGCGATAAGCTGCGCTGCCACTCCAAGGCGCTTGCCGCCATCGCCACGCTGAAGGCTCCGCTGAAGAATTGCAGCAGCTGGAAGAGTCCCATCCCGGAGCCAATCTGCGAAGCAGGCAGGATACGCGAGATTTCATTCGATACGCTGCTCGACAGCACGGTGAACGATAGGCTCATGATCATGTACACGAGCATGACAGCAACCCAGGATTGCCCGGCAAACAAGGCGAACAATACGGTAGCGGCCAAGACCAGAAATGGTGCCAGACGCAGAATTCCGGCATTGCCGTAGCGGTCAATAATCCGCCCCACCGCGCGGGAGACGAAGATGGCCAGCAGGGAGCCGGGGAAGATGACAAGCCCGGCATGGCTGGCACTGAAGCCAAAGCGGTGGGTCAGAATCTGCGGCAGCAGGAATAAGGTAGCGAAGCTGCACAGGTAAGAGGCGACTCCGATTAGAGCCAGCACCAGATACGGCCGGTTGCTGAATAACGCCGGCAGCACGAATGGATCTGGGGTGGTGCGGATACGCCCGACAAACAGGGCAATGGCAGCGATTCCGGCGACCAGGGCCACCCACAGTCCGCTGGTCAGGAACAGCAGCAGGCCGGTGGTGCCGACGCCAAGGAATATGCCGCCCAGGATGTCGAAGGAACCGCGGGCCGGAATTTCCTTCGGCAACAGGATTAGGAACAGCGGCACCAGGAGCAGAACGGCCGCTGTGACTGCGAACAGCCAGGTCCAGCCGAGGTATTCCACGATGGAGCCGCCTGCTACCGGACCGAGACCCAGTCCCAGGGAGACGGCCGACATGATGGTTGCCATGGCTTTGCCGCGCCGGGCTTGCGGAATGTAGCGGGTGAACAGGACGAGGGACAGGGACATCACTGCGCCTGCACCAGATGCCTGCAGAATACGCACAATCAGCAGGAATATGAAGTTGGTGCTGAAGAATCCGGCCACAGCAGCCAGCCCTAAGGTGAGCAGCCCGATCACCAGCAGCCTGCGGATCGGCACGAAGTCAGAGAGCCGGCTGTATGTGATCGAGGCGATGGAGAACATAATGGAATATCCGGTCACAATCCAGGAGGCGGATGCCGCTGTGATGCCGAAGGTCTCGGTCACATCAGGCAGGGCCAGATTGAACATTGCCGTATTCATAATGACGAGAACGACAGCTACGCTGAACAGCAGAGTCAGTAGTCCTTCGCGCGGAAGAGCCGCTTGCGGAGCGGCCGCCAGATGCTCTGAATCGCCCTCAGAAGCTTGTGATGAGGTCATGAGAATGCCACTCCTTTATTATTGTATAGTTCGATTACTTACGAACTATTGAAATATAGCATGCGCTAATGTAAAATGCAATTAGGAAAATGAACGAAGAAACCACTTGTTAGAGCATGATTTGAGAGAGAAATTAAGTACAATTCTGTACTCCGAAGGGGTCTTATTCATGAAGCAGCTCCATCATCCGGACCGCAAGGACATTCAGCTCGCCTCTGTGCTCTATGCGCTTAGCGATCCGATCCGTCTATATGTAGCGTCGGAGATTCGTAAGCATGGCGCACAGGCCTGCAACAGCTTCAAGGTGCCGATTGCCAAGTCCACGCTGACCCATCATGCCCGGACGCTACGCGAAGCGGGTGTCATTCATACGCGGGTGCAGGGGACCCAGCGTATTCTGTCGCTGCGGACAGAGGATCTGGACGAACGGTTCCCCGGGCTGCTGGATTCGGTATTGCAGGCTTACGAGAGGTCGGAGCCGGGTGAGGGATTCGGCGATTCGGCGGAAGAGCAGGAAGAGTAGGGTTAGAGGAACGGCAGGAGTCGCTGGTAGGCTGTGTTAAGGCGATTGCTGCTGTTTAAATATGCCGCATTATTATATAGAAGCCGCTCCGGGGACCCGGGGCGGCCTGTCTGTGAAGGAGAGGTGAGCAATGAGGAGACTCCGGTCTTTTCTACTGCTCGCCATTTCGGTGTGGAATAAGCTCCCTATACGACTCGTTCGCCTCCTTCAGCACCTCCGCTCCGCCCGCAGACATGAACTCCTCCACGAATTCCCCAAATTCCTCAAGCGGCCGTTCCCCGGTGATGAAGGCAATGTACGCCTGGTCTCTTAGCTTGATCAGCCCGGGACTGTTCCTGATTAGAGAAGGGGTGGCCACTTCAAGGGCATTATAGATGCCGTCGTGATCCAGTCCCAGGGTAGACGCCCACTGGTCTCTGCGGTCTGAAGGAATAACAGGCAGCGTCATGCCGATATTGGCACCGATGGTATTCTGATAGCTGAACATCCGGTTATACGGGGGCAGCAGGATGATGTCCTGCTTGCCCGTTCCGGCCCAGGCCCAATGGGTTCCCTGAAGGCCGTATTGCAGGGCAGCGGCTTCATCCGGATCGGGACTCGCGCTGACGTAATCCAGCATCTGCAGTAGGGTCTCCAGCTTGCCCGGCTCCTGGACAGCTTCCGCGCCAATGGCGGTGAAGCTCATCAGCATATCGTAGGCTTTGGAGCCGCGTTTGCCGTCAGGACCGCTGACCGGCCGGCCGAATACGATCTTAGCCTGCGGATTCTTGGCGGTTAACTCTTTCACGTTAAATGTGGCTTCTGCCGGAACGAGCCTGGCTGTCTTCTGGTGATCCAGGCTCCAATCTAAATAATCCCCATCCTGAACCCAGTGATAATAATTGCCCATGGAGGTCATACCGATCCGCCCTTTGATGAAGGCATGAGACAGATGCTTGTAGCCTCCGCTGTTCTCCCCGGTGATGAACTCCGGATCAATGATCCCGTCACGGTACCATTTGCGAAGATAGTGCAGGGCCTTCTTCATGTCCGGCTCCAGTGCGCCAATGACCAGACCCTGATCCTTCCGGCTGAAGTAGAGCTGATCTGTAAAGACCATCTGCCCGAATGCGCCGAAGACAACATTCATTCCTTCCAGCGATAACCCGTAGGTGTCCCGAATGCCGTTGCCGTCAGGGTCCTGATTCGCAAAGGCATAGATGACCCTCTCGAAATCGGCCAGGGTCCCGGGAACCGTAAGGCCGAGCTTATCCAGCCAGTCCTGCCGGTAGACTACGGGGACCCGATAGATATTGGTGGGGTTAATGACCGGAATTCCATAATAGGACCCGTTAATGCGTCCATAATCCTGATATGCGGGTGCGTACTCACGGATAGCCTTAAGGATATTGGGGGCGTGTGTGTTCAGCAGGTCTTCCGGGATGGCGGCGAGCAGGCCCTGCTGCTGATACTTCAGCAGATCCTGAGTCTGCCGGACCCGGAACAAGTCTGGAATATGGCCTTGAACCAGCTTCAGATCGAGCAGCGACTCATAGTTATTGTTCGCCAGATTCCAGAACTCCAGATCTACATTGAACTTCTGCTCCAGAGCCCAGACCATCACCGCATCCTCAGCGACCGGCAGGTTCTGATGCATGGTCCAGGAGATCTTGAATTTCGGGACAGTAGCCGCAGAATCAGAAGCCTCCTGTGGTCCAGGCTCTTGTACGTGCGAAGCAGCGGACGGAGCGGGCTGTCCGTCGCAGCCGCTGAGCAGTCCCCAGAGAAGCAAGAGCACGGGTGAGGTCAAGAAGGCGCTATAACGCCGAAGTCTGCTTGCAATCATAAGTCACCCTCCTTAACTTAAACGAATCTCTGCCTGCGGCGGCTGCAATGTATTCACGGTGCGCAAGTAATTCCCCGGCGTACAGCCGTAGACTTCCTTGAACCGCTTGATGAAGTAAGCTGTAGTTCCATAGCCGACGCTAGCGGCAACCTGTTCGACAGACATCTTGTTGTTCTCAATCAGCAGCCTGGCCTGTTCCATCCGCCTGCCGGTGATATAGTCCGTGTAGGTGATCCCCAGCTCTTCCTTAAACAGCTTGCTTAGATACTTAGGGCTGATGAAGACCTTGGAAGCTACGGCATCCAGGGACAGATCCTCGGGCAGATGCTTCCCGATATATTCCTTGGCCGTTTCAATAGCCGACAACGCACGGTCACTGTTCCGCTTCTCCGTATCAGCAATGAAGGTGCTGATGGACGCAGCGAACCATTCCTGGAAATGCCGGATATCCGCAAGGGCAATGTACTCGTTATAGAGGTCCAGATGCCCTTGAAGGGCAGGGGTATAGCGGACGCTTTTCAGAACATCGGAATACATGAAGACGGTATTTGCCAGAATGAAGTGGCAATAGTCCGCAGGGTAACTGCCTTCCCGCATAGCCGTCACCAATTGCTCCAGGGCTGCCAGGGACTCCTCCAGCTGGCGGGTCTGCAATTTATCCTTGAGTCTGGTTAGGACGGGCTGCGGAATCTCCTCAAGACTCTGCTCCTTCTCCAGCAAGTCCCGATCCTTCAAGACGGTTACCTCCGGCAAAAAGTAAGCATATTTCATGAATGTCTGTGCTTCGGTATAGCTGTGATGGAGACGGCGGATGTCATCCACCCAGCAGCCCCGGGAGAGCTGAATCCCGGTCTGGAACTGCTTGCGGGTCTCCGTCACGATATGCTCCGAGAGCTGTTCAAGGAGAATCCCGGAGGCTTCGCGTGTACCGAGGATTATAATAAGCTGCTTGTCCGGAAGCTCTTCGGCGATAATCCGGCTTCCCGGCAGCCGAATCTCCTCAAGCCCTTCGATGATTCCGGTCATTGCCGTTTGCATCCCGCTAAGACTCATGTGAGTATAAGCTCCCCGCGTATTCAAGAGCAGGCAGCAGTAACGGGTATACTCCGGCGACAGTCCCAGGAATTCAGGATCTCCCGTCACCTTACCCTGCGCAGGGCTGCCCTGAAGGAGATTCATGATGATATTCTGCCGGATATGCGGACTGCTGGCCAGCAGGGTGTCCTCCAGACTGCTGACTTTATCGTTCAACCGGACGAAGGCAGAGTCAATCAGGCTAAATTCGTTAGCGGCAGGATCTGGCGCAGAACCGGACAGATCCTTAATCCTCCGGAGGAGCCGTTTGACCGGGCTGTAATTTAGGGTGGCCAGGATTCCAGACAAGCCGATGCCCACCAAGAGGGCGAACAGGCAGAGGGACAGAATGAGCCGCTGGACAACCCCCCATTTCTCATAAAAGAGGTCCGCCGGGGAAGCGTTGAAGATCTTCCAGCCGGTAGAAGGCAGATCCTGATATGAGATCACGTAAGCGCTACCACCAATCTCCTGGCTTAAGCTCCCGGAGGTCTCTGAAGAGGCTAATGCATCAGCAATGCTGGCAGCATAGGTGCCTTCCTGGGCCACCGTATCCGGATGAGAGCCGGCCAGAATTTGTCCGGATGGTGTTGCAATGAAGCTGCTCTGATCCCGGGCAGGCATCATATTCAGCAGAATATCACGTAGTGCGCGCTCCTTCAGGTCAATGGCGATCAGCAGCTCACTGTCAGCACCGGAGGAACGAAAAGGATAGCTGTGCGCATAGGTAATCAAGGAGCTGCCGCTGCCGCCGGGAATGCTGGACACAATATCCTCCGGGACGAAGCGGGCTTCTGTCCATAGTCTGTTACCGGAATTACGCTTCATTCCATTAACCCAATCGCTCCAGTAGGCAGACCCGGCTCCCTGATCGGCATTAAATTTCAGTCCGTATAGCGAGGAGAGCAGGATGTGCTGCCGTGGGGCATACAGATGTACAGCCTGGATCAAGTCCGAGTTACTCGCCACTTGCGCCCTCAACATGTCCTGGAGACTGCTCACTTTGCTGAGGTTCGATGGAAGAGAAGCATCGGGTAACAGGCCGAGCGCTGCCTGCTGGTTCAGTGAGACCTCCAGATAGATCTGCTGGACCCGCTCAAGGACGGAGGTTTCTATGGTACTGGCTGTATTCTCAAGGATGAGCCGGTTGCGGCTCTGAAGCTCTTCCTTATAATGGTTCGAGAAATAAAGATAGAAGGCAGAGCAGAGCAAGAGGACAATGACTAACACAACAGAGATGTATGAGGCAGTCAGGACGGCGAAAGCCGAGTTCCATTTACGCAAGATGTATTCCCCCTCCCAAGCGGATTATACACTAACCCCTAACAGTTATGTTCGTGGCTTGTGTTAATTGAAGGTTAAATGTCCGGAAATGGCTGAATTGTTCCCAAAATCATAGAATTGCGAAATTGTGTTATTGAGTGGCGGCGAAGGCTAGTGCTATATTGAGTCCGATTCGGAACGTCCAATACTACTGGGATAGGGGCTGACACATTGAACTTGAAGTCGAAAAGCAAGCTGTTGTCTGTTACGGCAGGTCTGGTACTCCTCACGAATTCGATCGCGGTACATCCTGCAGAGGCGGCCACGGGTAATTCATTAACCGGGCTGCCGGCTGCTCCGGCATGGGGGCATTTCGTAGATACCTATAAGAATAACACACCTGTTAATCTGGCGGTGTATTCCAACCCCTCGATCGGTGTTCTCTCCGGCTTCCTGGATCTTTGGACACCGGGCGCTACCTGGGATACCGGAACGAAGCTGAACAATGATGTGCTGGATTACAACATTCAATATGTGGCGGATCTGTCTAAGACCCGTACTCCGGCAGAGGAGGAGGCCGCGTATTACGATGACCGGCGGAATCAGACCTATGGTGCAGTTGACGGTCTTGGTCCGTTGTCTGAGGTGTACCGTACGATGTCAGGAACCTACACTACGATTAACAGCATCCCGGATGATGCAACTACGGTGAAGTACAATGACGGCAATGATACCAATAAGGGCGGGGATTCTGATTCCCAATTAGGCAAAATGGTTGACCTGATCGGAATCGTCCGCGGCAATTATGCTTCAACGAGTCAGGCCAAGAAATTCTACAGCTACATGCGTCCGTTCCGCTGGAAGGATACCTCTGTCATCGTGCCGACGTTGATGCCGGCCAGAAGCACAACGCCTGCCACAGACGGCGGCTTCCCGAGCGGACATACCAACGCTTCCTATCTGGCAGCCCTGGCTCTGGCGTATTCCGTACCTGAGCGCTTCCAGGAGCTGATGACCCGGGCCTCAGAGATGGGGAACAACCGGGTTATTGCCGGGATGCATTCGCCCCTCGACGTAATGGGCGGACGGGTTACGGCAATGGCCTTTGCAGCGGGAGCCCTGACGGACCCAGATAATGCCGCGCTGAAGCAAGCGGCCTATACTCAGGCTCATGAAGTACTGCTTACACAGACGGGTACCGCAGAAGACCGATTCACGGATTATGCGAAGAATAAGGCCCTGTACACCCAGCGGCTAACCTACGGATTCCCGCAGATTCACTCCACGACTGAGCCTGCTGTTGCTCCTAAGGGAGCAGAGGTCTTGCTGGAGACCCGCCTGCCTTACCTGAGTGCGGATCAGCGTAGAGCAGTTCTCGTAACAACGCCACTCCCTTCCGGTTATCCACTGCTGGATGATCCCGAAGGCTGGGGACGATTGAACCTGTTCGCCGCTGCTGACGGGTACGGTGCATTCGCTGAGCATGTAACGGTAGCCATGGACGCTGCGAAGGGCGGCTTCCACGCCGCAGACCGCTGGCGGAATGATATCTCCGGGACGGGCGGACTGACCAAGGAGGGTACAGGCACGCTTAAGCTGGCGGGCAGCAACACGTATTCCGGTGGTACAGAGGTGAACGCAGGTATCCTGGAAGGAGACTCGGCAACAGCCTTCGGCAAAGGGAATGTGACGAATACCGGCGGTTCTGTAGTTGAGAACGTCTACGGCCCAATGGTCATCGGCGGCAACCTCACCCAAGCTTCCGAAGGGACACTGGTTCTGAATCTTGCCGGTGCGGACGATGTGCTTAACGTTAAGGGCGCAGTGAAGGCGGACGGGAAGCTGAAGGTAAACTTCGCGAACAGCTACGTTCCAGGCAGCAACCTGATTCCGCTCATTACGCATGGCGTCAGCCAGCGCAGCGGGCAGTTTGCTTCCGTGCAGGTTGAAGGACTGCCAAGCAAATATAACGCCCAGGTCATGTACCTGAGCGATCAGATCGCGCTTAGTATTACAGATACGACAAGCGGAGGAACTGGCGGCGGTAATCCGGGCGGAACGCCGGGGACTCCGGCTGGTAATACCGGCACGGTACCAGGGACTACCGGCACCACTCCAGGGAATGGCAGCACTACTCCTGCTGAACCGGAAAAACAGCCACAGAGCGGCGTTAATCCGTTCCAATCCGGAGTGGTCAGCAGAGAAGCGGTATACAAGACCGTGACTGAAGCCATTGCAGCCACGAAGAATCAGAGCATCAGCTTCAAGGATACCGCAGGGCACTGGGGCAGCAGCACCATCGCTACAGCCGTGAAGCTGCAGATCATCAGCGGCTATGCGGACGGAAGCTTCCGCCCGGATGCACCGGTGACCAGAGCCGAATTCGCGGCGATGATTGCCCGTTCCTTCGGGCTGGGCAACACATCGGCAGCCTCAACATTCCGTGATACGGCCTCCAACTGGGTGGCTGGGTATATCGGTGCCCTGGCCGATAAAGGCATCGTAACCGGCTACGCAGACGGCAGCTTCAAGCCGGGCTGGGCCATTACCCGCGCTGAGATGGTCACGATGATCGGCCGTGTGCTTGATCTCGGCGTGCTCCAGACTGGCACTCCGGCGAGCTTCAAGGATGTCAGCAGCAGCTACTGGGCGGCCGGCGCCATCCGCCAGGCCACTTCGGCTAATCTGGTGAAGGGCATCTCTGCTTCAGCGTTCGCTCCAAAAAGTCAGGCTACCCGCGCCGAAGCGGTGGCCGTGATTATCCGCGCGCTGGAGAGCGACAGCTCGGTTAAGGCTTTGATTGCGGGCTTGTAAGCTGCAAGTGAGACAGGAGTAAGTATGTTCTTATGAATAGGATGCAGGAAGTACAAGTCGCTGGCTTGTGCTTTTTGCTATGGTTACGGCCACTTAGCCACTTTGGGTGTCGTTTCGCGCGCATTCATCACAATGTGGGCATATTTGACAAATTCAATCTACAAGTGTAATGTATAGAATAGAGCTTGTATTTACACTTGTAGATTGAATGCCGCCGCCACGGAATGGAGCTGTTATGATGAGTACAACCCCGAAGATTTCAGAAGCTGAATGGGAAATTATGAAGATTATCTGGGAGCATCATCCGCTCACCTCGGAACAAATTACCCGGCTCCTGCCTGCATCTGTGGAATGGAGCGAGCAGACGGTGCGCACCTTCGTTACCCGGCTGCTTAAGAAGAAGGCAATAGCGTATGAGAAATCCGGCCGGAGCTATCTCTATTATCCGCTGGTGTCAGAGAATGAGTGTGTCCGGGCCGAGAGCCGCTCCTTCCTGCAGCGCGTTTTTGGCGGAGCTACCCAGTTAATGGTGACCAGCTTCCTGGAGGATGTTGAGCTGTCCAAGCAGGAGATTGAACAGCTCGAACAGCTGCTCAAGGAGAAGAAGTCGCAGGGCACCAGCGGCAACTCAGGTAAGCAGGAATGAATATGGTCTACGGATGGTTTGCCGGTATCGCAGAACAGACACTGGCGGCAAGCATGGTGATTCTGGCTGTGTTGTTCATTCAATATGTTGTGCGGAGATTCATCAACGCCCGGGTGCGTTACCTCCTGTGGCTGCTTGTTATCGCCCGGCTGTTATTGCCTGCTGTACCGGACAGCCCTGTCAGCATGTTGCATATTCTCGGCAATAGTAAGCATTTGTTAACAACTATCCTGGACAAGGGGCCGGACACCGGAGCTTCTAAGGGTGATTATCAGGAGCTTCCGCCGGGAGAGGGAGATCAGGTTACATATCCGGTCAATAACACCGCTCTGGATGTACAGGGGCAGACAGACACAGCCCGGCAGAAGGATGGTGCTGTAGCAGATAACCGCAGCTCTGCGGGGGCCGCAGGCTATCCGCTCTGGATGAAGATAGGCACCGTGATCTGGTTACTGGGCGCTGCGTTTATGCTGCTGAATGGACTCCTGTACATACGGCGGATGCAGCGTGAGCGCAGACGGCTTAGAAGGGTGAATGCTCCGGAGATTCTTCAAGTGGTTCTTGCCACCAGACGCCAGTTTGGAATACGGAGAGCGATACCTATCTATACCGGAGGTTCTGCTAACAACCCATATCTGTCAGGATTCCTGCATCCATGGATTTTTGTCCCGGAGCAAGCTCTGCGGGAACTGGATGCTTCCCGGCTGCGGCACATCCTCGCGCATGAGCTTGCCCACTACAAGCGGAGGGATATGCTGTGGAACTTGCTAGGGAGTCTAGCCGCAACGATACATTGGTTCAATCCCCTGATGTGGCTGGCTATCCGGCGGATGAAGATTGATAGGGAGGTCGCCTGCGACGCCTATGTGCTGGAGGTGTTAGGAGAAGAGGAGGCTATCGACTATGGGCTTACTCTGGTGGAGTTCCTGAAGCGCTTCTCACGAGTCCGGGAGAGGAGGGGGCATCTCTATTTCTCTAACCCGCAGCAGCGGCAACAGATTAGAAGAAGAATCAGTATGATTCAATCTTTCAAAAAAGGCTCCTACCGCATGTCCGTGACGGCTGTCATTCTGGTTGCCCTATTGAGCATTGTGACTCTTACAGGCGCTTCCGGGAAGCCCGGAGACTCCGTTGTCACGGAACCTAAGGCCAATTCCGCTGGCACGCATGCAGAAGGCGTTGCTGCGGGGGAACGCGTAGCAACGCCAACGGAGCAAGGAGAGACACTGATGCCGTTAACGAGCATAGATGCACAACAGACGGAGTATGTCATCAGGCATAATCTTCTGGTGCCGATGAATGTGGAGATTGAACAAGACGGTTACCAGGTCAACATCACAGGCTTCATGGCAGACAAGAATCAATTGATTCTCTTCTATACTGCGAGAGTGGACGGCGGTAGGTCACTATTCTCTGACGGTCCTCATTTCGTAGAATGCATCATTACGGATGGTATTACCGGCAAGGTGATTAACGGCCGGACCCACGCGCTGGTCAGCAGCAGCAGCCCGGAGCAGCATATTAAAGATGCGATAGCCAGACTTCCGTTCAGTACTCCTTTGACGGACCCGCCTTCAAAGATTAAGGTAGAGTTCCATTTACGCACACTGGGAGCCAACGATTCCAACATTCAGGAGTCTCCGGCACTTCAGACCACCTTCGATGTGAGGGCAAATTACTGGAAGCAGGAGTCGCATACCATCACATCGCAAGAAACGCTTAACGTAGCGGGGCACAAGATCAAAGTGAAATTACAATTGACACCGTTAACAACCATCGCCACTTTTTATTCAGATGAACCTTTGTTTAAGAATAAGGAATTTATGAAATCATTCCATGAGAAGTACGGTTCTCCATTCCTGTGGTGGAGCAAGACTGGAACGGGAGACTATAGGCAGCAGCCAGGCACTTCATCAATTACGTTTACAGACTATGAAATGAAGATGGTTACAGAAAGCTATTATTTGTTGGATAAGCTGCAATCTCTGCGGCTGGATTTCATGAAGAGTCCGGCGAAACCTACTGGAATGAAGGATCTTGAGCATACATACCAGATGACCTTTGATGTCCCCGGACAGGATCAGAGCTGATCCGGAAGAAACAACCAACTTGTATTGAAGGAGAGTGTAGTAATGAATAGCATAAAGC
The DNA here is from genome assembly GCF_018207515.1 of Paenibacillus tritici. Taxonomy (NCBI): domain Bacteria; kingdom Bacillati; phylum Bacillota; class Bacilli; order Caryophanales; family Paenibacillaceae; genus Paenibacillus; species Paenibacillus tritici. Next base: position 7,645,593 of record NZ_CP073365.1, on the reverse strand, counting down.
GGGATACAATGGAGATTAAACATACGGCACAGACGCATCTAGGACAGGAACAAAAGCAAAGGTTGGCACCAAATAAACGGCGGTCCTCCAGGAACCGGCTATCTACCGCCATCGTCGCAGTCATGACAACCGCAGCGCTGGTGCTTAGCCCTTTTGCCGTGACAGGTCATGCTTTGGCCGCCTCGGCAACCGCCGCGAAACCGTCGGCAGCGCTTGCCCCCTTTGTAAATCCCGAGCTTCAGGGTTACCGGCAGGTTGAGTATGCCATCAAACACAATCTGGTGCAGCCGCTGAACACAGTCGTCAAAAAAGACGGTTATCAGTTGACGGTGAACGGTTTTATCGCAGACAAATATGAGCTAATTATTCTTTTTACAGCCCAAGCCGACAGTAAGAGAGCATTCGTGTTCATGCCGCCAAAGGGTCATAGTCTCCAATTGTCCGATGCGATTACAGGCAAGGTCATCAGTGGCAAGAAATTCAATGATGCGCTAGTCGTAGGCGCAAGTCCGGCAAAGAAAGATCATATTCTATATGGAATTGCTAAAATCCGGTTAAGCAGTCCATTGGCCACGCCGCCCAAAAAAGTAGCTGCGCAATTTCAGCTAGGCACATTAACCGCTATTGAGCTGAATCAGTTACAGGCACTGGATGCCGAAATGCTCGCTGTCGCCGAAAAGGCCCATGCGGACGACCCGGACCAGGCCTCATCGTTCAGCTACAGTCCTGAACTGTTAAAGAGGTATGATGCGCTCAAATCCAAAGTAAAGCAGACTCCCGTGTTGAAGGTGGCTTTTGATATCAACCCCAAGGTCTGGAAGCAGGAGACCCGGACACTGACGCCGGAGGAAACGATTGATGTGGCAGGGCATAAGATTAAAGTGAAGCTGGAATTGACACCGTTCACAACCGTAACCACACTATCCTCAGACGAAGCTTTGTTTAAAAACAGAGAGTTTATGGAGACCTTCTATATGGAATATAATCCATCGCTATTGGTTAAGAACGGAACCGGTGATTATAAATCGGAAGAGGGAGCTTCTACCTATACCTATGCAGACCATGAGATGAAAATCGTCTCAGAGAGCTACTTCTTCTTGAATAAGCCGCAGTCGCTTCGCCTGGATTTCACCACTATGAAGGAGAGTAAGATTACACAGCAGTTAGTTGTTGATTTGTCTAACCAATAATTGCAGGTTATTCGTAGTGTCTTAGGGCCATCCGTGAAGGGTGGCTCTTTTTTTGCCGGTACAGGGTGCGCGGAGAATGTCTCTTAAGCAGGGCATGTTATGGGCAGGGATGTGATAAAATACAGGGACATGACAAGATGAGACCGATGGAGGAAATATGTTAATTCAACTGATAAGCGTAGGCAAATTGAAGGAAAAGTATCTGACGCTTGGCATCGCGGAATATGCCAAGCGGTTAACGCCCTACATCAAGTTCCAGATGATTGAGGTGGCGGATGAGAAGGCCCCTGATAACCTCAGCGACGCAGAGGTTATTCAGGTGAAGGTGCGCGAGGGCGAGCGCATCCTCGCGCAGATCAAGAGCGAAGCGCATGTTATTGCGCTCGCGATTGACGGCAAGCTCTGGAGCTCGGAGGAGCTTGCCGCCGAGATCGACCGGCTCGGCACCTACGGGACGAGCCATGTCGTCTTCGTCATCGGAGGCAGCCACGGCCTCTCCGATGACGTCATGCGCCGCGCCCAGCAGCGCATGAGCTTCGGCCGCATGACGCTGCCCCACCAGCTCATGCGGCTGGTGCTGGTGGAGCAGGTATACCGGGCGGTGAAGATCAATCGCGGAGAACCGTACCATAAGTAGGGCGGATATGTATTTTGTCAAGTTGAAAATGATGGAAATTCTTGTTTAGTGTATAATAATATTAGTTCTTTATCTTTAAGGAGAAGGTTAATTTTGTACTTAAAAAACAGCACTTTTGATAAAAATAATTTACTTGAATTAGTTGATAAGATTCGAAGAGAATCCAGTGTTGCGATCAAAGCTGATAAACAAATAGAGCTAGGACAGTTCTTTACTAGCTCTAGAATTGCAAGTCTTATGGCATCTATGTTTGATGAAGGTAGAAGTACGGTAAGGTTACTTGATGCTGGAGCAGGAGTAGGGTCTCTAAGTGCAGCTTTTGTTGCAGAAATGTGTTGTAGAGAAATCAAACCTAAAAAAATTTTTATTGTTTCATACGAAAAGGACGCAATGTTATTGTCTTATTTGTGTAAAACTAGGGAAATATGTAATGATGCTTGCAAGCGTGTAGGAATAAAGTTGATCTGGGAAATATTGAATCATGATTTTATTGAGGAAAGTAGAGATCTCTTGGAGAATAGTGAAGTGGATGATTCACAATTTCAACGTTTTGATTGTGCAATTTTGAATCCACCTTATCGTAAAATCCATAGTAATTCGTTAGAACGGAAGCTCTTGAAAGGAATCGCAATAGAAACTTCTAATTTATACTCTGCTTTTGTAATATTAGCAATACGTCTTTTAAAGAGTAATGGTGAGTTGGTAGCTATTACACCTAGAAGTTTCTGTAATGGCCCGTATTATAAATCCTTTCGAAAAGAAATGTTAAACGAAACAACATTTTGTCAAATTCATACCTTTGATTCAAGAAGGAGTACATTCAGTGATGATGGAGTGCAACAAGAAAACATAATTTTTAAATTAATAAAGGGAAAATCACAAAATAATAATAACGTAACAATTTCATCTAGTTTTGCAAACACAGATAAAATTGCTAAATATCATATACGTTATGATCAATTTGTACACCCCAATGATAAAGAGATGTTTATAAGAATATTAAAAAATGATTCAGGATATCGAATTTCAGATCAAATAGATAAGTTAGGAAATACAATAGAAGATCTGGGGATTTCAGTATCCACAGGTAAAGTGGTGGACTTTAGATCTAAAGATTATCTGCATAGTGAATCATTACATGGAACAGTGCCACTAATTTATTCTAGTCACTTTGAGGACGGATTTGTAAAGTGGCCTAAAATAAATAGTAAGAAACTAGATTCTATTATTCAGAACTGTATGACTGATAGCCTCTTAGTACCTTCTGGTTTTTATGTTTTAGTTAAGCGGTTTTCTTCAAAAGAGGAACGCAGAAGAGTTGTTGCAGCTATCTATGACCCTGAAAGAGTGATTTTTTCAAAAGTCGGATTTGAAAATCATTTAAACTACTTTCATATTAACGGAGAAGGTCTAACTGAGAGAATAGCTAAAGGATTAGCTGTATTTCTAAATTCTTCAATAATTGACTCATATTTACGTCAGTTCAACGGTCATACTCAAGTAAATGCAACGGATTTAAGAAATCTTAAATATCCTGGTATAGAACAATTAGAGGAAATAGGGAAAAGAGTAGGTACTCATTTACCTGAACAAGACGAGATTGACTTAATGATAAATGAGTTATTCTAAAAATATCGGTTGTAAGCATAAACACTTGGGAGGGATAAGAATGTCATTACAAGAAGAGGTAGATAAAAAAGCAAAAGAAATTCAAGCGGATGGATATCCAATGTCAATTGGAGAGTTGGCAAATATGTATAGGGATGGCGAATTAAAGGTTAATCCGGAATTTCAAAGGTTTTTTAGATGGTCAGACGCCCAAAAAACTAAATTAATAGAATCAATACTTTTAGGAATACCGATACCGCCGATTTTTGTCTCTCATGGTGAGAAGGGAATATGGGATGTTATCGATGGACTGCAGAGACTATCGACAATATTTGAATTTATGGGTTTATTAAAAGCCCCTGATAATACGTTGAAGCCGCCTAGTAAATTATTAGGTACAAAGTTTCTACCATCTTTAGAGAATAAAATGTGGGAAAGCCCTGATGACCTAGAAAATTCCTTTACTCAAGAGTTAAGAATTGATTTTAAAAGATCGAAATTTGATATTAAAATTATTAAAAAGACTAGTGATAAAGATGCTAAGTACGAACTCTTTCAAAGAATCAATACAGGTGGAACAAAGTTGTCAGACCAAGAAGTTAGAAATTGTCTATTAATAATGGTTAATAGGGACTTTTATTTGTGGGCAGTAGAACTTGTGAAACATCAGTCATTTGTAAATTGCATACCTCTTTCAGAAAAACAACAATTAGAACAGTTTAATATGGAAATTTTAATGCGTTATTTAGTTATCCGACATGCAGATTTAAGTAATATTAAAGGTAACGAAGATATTGGAGATTATATTTCGGAAGAAATTATAAATATAGCTGAAAATGGAGCATTAGATCTACAAAAGGAAGAAGCAGTTTTTTATAAGACCTTTGACTACCTGGATAGAATTCTCTCAGATGACACTTTTCGAAAATTTGATCATGAGAAGGGCAAATTTAGAGGGGCCTTCTCGATGCCAGCATTTGAAGTGATTATTGCAGGTTTAAGTGAGAATATAGATGAAATAAATACGAAGGCACCAGAGGAAATGAGTCAGATTATTAAAGAAATATATATTTCTCAGGAATATTTAAACGTTACAACTAGAGGGGGCGCTCGCCCTATTACGAGGTTGAAAGAACTAGCTACATTAAGCAAGGGAGTATTTATGAATGGCTGAGTACTCGCTCGAGAAATTCCAAACAAAACTTGATAAAAATATCTCTTGGAGAAAACGTGAGCTTACGATACTTAAAAATAATGTTGATGAATCAGAGGAGAATCTACTAGTTACATCAATAAGATCAGGAATAACATTATTGTATGGTCATTGGGAAGGGTTCATTAAAACAACTGCTCGAGAGTATTTAAAATATTTAAACAGTCTGAATATAAAATGTATTGATATGAAAGATAATTTCATAACTCTATCAATGAAGAAAACAATAGTTAACTCGAGGCAATCTAATAGATGTTTATCACATTCTGAAATTATAAGTGAGTTATTATATGAATCCGAAAAAATATTTAATGTTGATGAAATGGATAAGCTTATTGTAGATACTGATTCAAACTTAACCTATGCAATATTAGAAGATATATTATTTAGTTTGGGTTTGGACTGTGAAGCTTTTGAGATAAAGGATAACTTTATAAAGGAAAACTTAGTGCTTGAGCGAAACAAAATTGCTCATGGTGAATATGTGTTAATTGTGGATCCTAGGAAAAATAAAAGTGATGAAGAAAAAAGGGCGAAAGAAGAATTTCAAAATCTATATCATGAAATGTTAAAACTTATGGAGAAGTTTAAGGAATTAGTATTTGATGCTGCATATAAGGAAAAATATCTAAAACAGGTCCAAAGTTGATTGTTAGTCATAATTAATACAGAATATTTGCGGTGAGGTCACTCAATTGGGTGACCTTATTTTTCGCCCTACAAATGTTACGGTGAACCGTATCATTTGTAGGGCGCATCCATGTGATATCATTAATTTGTAATTTTTTCACTGACTATTCACTTAAGTAATTCTTCAAAAAGTACATACTTGAAAATATTAGAGACTTATCTTAAGGAAAATTATAGAATTATAGAAAATGATTTTACTAAGGGAGCTGTCATAAAATGGTGTTAAATATTCCTGATGAATTCACTGCAATAATAAAGAAAAATAACCAGTTGCACGTTATTGTAAATAGTACCGTTTCTGACTTTACGGAGATAATATACCATAGTCAATTTGAATTTTTCCCAGAATATACCGAACATAAGATGGATCATATTAATAAAGTCCTTGAAACATCTCTATTTTTATCAAAAGATAGCGCACTTAACTTATTGACTCCTGAGGATATTTGTTCGCTAATACTATCAATCTTATTACATGACATTGGAATGCACTTAACTTACGAAGGCTTTCAGTCAATAATTAATGGTAGTTACGCAGAAAATAGAATAAAAGAACTTGATAGTAAATCATGGCCAGAACTTTGGCATTCATATATTAACGAGTTAAAGAAACTTAGTGGAAAATCGTTGATAAATCTATTTGGTCAAGATTTTGAAATAAAGGAACTCCCAAATAATAAAGACTATTTATCTCGACTTGATAGAAAAGTAATTGGTGAATTTATCCGTCGTCATCATCCGAGGCTGGCACATGAAATTGCTATTTTTGGTTTTCCAAAAACAAACGATTCTGTAATCGATTTTGCACCAGATATGGAAAGTGGTCTTAAAGATATAATTGGTATAGTAGCAAGAAGTCATGGAATGGATATTCGGAATACTTTTGACTATCTACAAAAAAAGTTTGACAAAGCTTGGAGAAATCCACGAAATGTTAAATGCATTTATCAAATGGTAATCCTGCGTATCTCCGATTATTTACATATTACTTCTGAAAGAGCGCCGCAAATTTATTTGAATACAAATAATATATCTAGTACTATTTCAAAGCTTGAGTGGGATTTACACAAATCTGTCAAAGAGATTAATTATGAGTTACCTGATAGAGAAGCTCTTTTTATTATTGCAGAGCCAAGTGATAGCATCAGATATTTGAAACTAATAAAGCGATTTAAAGATATACAATTTGAAATTGATACTTCATGGGCTATATTAGGTGAGGTATACAATTTCATGGAAAACTTCAGAAGTTTGGGAATCAAAATCCGAAGAATTCAATCAAATCTTGATTCAATCGATAAATTCTCGGAAAGTGTAAGCTATCTTCCAAGAGAAATTAGGTGCCAAAGTTCTCCTGAATTGATCAAACTACTAATCGCACCTTTATATGGAGATAATCCGTCGTTTGGTGTAAGAGAATTATTGCAAAACTCAATAGATGCTTGTCTTGAACGGAAATTATGTGATGAAAGATTGAGCAGTTCCTATACACCTAATATAATAATTGATATTTGCAAAGAAAATGATACTAACTATTTCTCAATTATAGATAATGGTATCGGGATGAATGAAGAGATAATTGTAAACTACTTTTTAAGAGCTGGTGCTTCTTTCAGGAACAGCCAAAATTGGAGAGACAAGTTCACGCGTGATAATGGTAGTTCGTTAGTTCAAAGAAATGGGAGATTTGGAGTAGGTGTATTTGCAGGTTTCTTACTAGGGGAAAATATAAAAGTAAAAACTAGGAATTTAAATGATGACAGAACTTTTGAATTCGAAGTAAGTTTAGCAAAGGATCAGATTGAAGTTCAAGTCGACAAAAACCCAAACACTATAGGTACAGAAATAAAAATAGAAGTAACAAACTCTATTATGGAAATATTGGAGGAACAACTTAGAATTGGAACTAATTATTCAGGTGTTTCTTGGCATGATTGGTATAAATCAAGCGACATTAATATAAAAATATTAATCCCTATAGATTGGGAAAAGTATTCTGACAAAATTAAAAATAAAGAAATTATTAAGAAGGATGATATAAGTCAACAAGTATTATACTCAAATAATTATCAGGAAATTCGATGGACTAATACGAATCTTAACAAGTATTATGATTTAGTTTGCAACGGGATTGTAATACCAAATGGGTACAGACTAAATTCATATGATTTTCCAATATTCGATAAAAACATACCACTATTAATGATATCAGATTATGATGGGCATCTACCTCTAACATTAGATAGAAATAAGATCTATGGTGAACTACCATTCAGTGATGAACTTGTGGCAGATGTATGTAAAGATATTCTCGCTAATCTTTTACAGATACCTACCCTTGAGTTTGATTCAAATGGAAAATTTAAAATAATAAATAATTTACTAAAGCACGTAAATCTAGAATCAAGATTTCATTATTTCAATGCAATTGAAGAATCAGATATATTATTTTTGAAAGATGGATTTTGTTTAGTCCATTCGTTTAATATCGACAGGCTAAATTTAATGAGTATTAATAAGTTATGGCTCAATGACTTGAATGACAATTTCTTGAATTCTGAAGATTCGCTTAATGGCATTATATTTTCTGAAAGAAAACCAAATGCCATACCTGATTTTAAAAATACAATAGATAATGATTATCTTAAAATCGACAAGTACTATTCTATTCAGGGAAAAAGAATATTTCTTCATAAGGACCGGTATAAATATTTACTGGAAAAAGATAGAATGAGGGCTGGTTTTAAGAAAGGGATAGTTGAAAAGCAAGTAGGTAAAAATATTGTCTGTTTAGAGATAGGGCTGACAGATAAAAATGATTTTGACTTTGAGATGTTTGATAAGAATTTTAAGAAGTTTAATTTGTTTTGCAAGTATTATTTAGGGCCAAGGGTTGAAAGAAGGAAAGTTGAAGTTTATAGACAAGGCCAAAGTGATGTGAGGGATGTTTTTACCGAAGTATTGAAAAACGTAATGGGTCATAATGTTTTAGTGCCATATAGCCCGCAGAGCAGAGCAACAATTCACTCAAACACTTTTGAAATTCTCTCAAAGTATATACTGAAATATAAGTAGAAATATAAAAAAAAGACCCTTCTCAAACCAGCCATACAAGTTGTCTTACAACGGTTACGCCGAACCGTTACCACAAATATTTCGCCCTACTTATGATACGGTTCACCGTATTATAAGTAGTAGTAAGCGGAAAGTTAGAGTCAGACACGTAAAGGGTCCGACTCTAACTTTCTGTTTTATATTGGGAATAAATTCATCAGTGCAAAAAGGTATTTCCCTTGCTATGATAACCTCTCTCTACATCCCCACCCTCCAACACAACTCTTCTAAAACCTCACCCGCCCGTCTCATCACTCTTTTCATATCCTCGTCCTTTATCATCTCTAACTCCTTCCCCTCCCCATTTACGAGATAATTCAATTCACCCACAAACACCACAATCTCAAGCCCAGGATGATAGTCGGTATGTATCAGGAGTAACAGATCATTTAATGATATCTCTGAGCCGAACTCTGTCTTATTCTCATAGATGTATAACGCACGAATCATGGAGATGAGGGCTGAATGACAAAGAAAGAACGCTGTCTTGTATTGCTTGTGATTTCTCATAATATGAGCTAATTTCATGTGATAACGGGCTAGACTTGTATAGTCGTTGATTTTCTCTTGCAAGCTTCTTTCCATAGTGAAAGCCTCCCATAGCATATTTGGAAAAGTATCACACCTATTATAATACCTATAAGTATTATAATAAATAATAATATCTATTAATTGGTGTTTACCTTTAGGAAACTTGTCTACACTTTGGACATGGAGAGGTGAATACGGTGATGGATAAGGAAATATTGAAGCAGGTAGGAGCTCGGATACGTGCTCTTCGGAAAGAGCGGGCACTGTCACAAGAGGCGCTTGGGGAGAAGGGCGGATTTCATTTTTCATACATAGGGCAGATCGAACGTGGGGAGAAGAACGTTTCTTTATTGAATTTACATAAGATTGCAGAATCGCTTGAGGTGAATATCATTCAGTTGTTTGCTTACCAGGGTGAGGAGTTCATGGTTACCGCAGCAGAAAATGATATACAGGATATCGTCAGCATGCTCCGTGAGGCCAATGAGGAGAAGGTACGTGTGGCTAAAAATGTACTGAAGGAATTATTATAAAGAATAATTATGAAGCAAGCCTCTCAGGGCAAAAAAGATCGTTAGAAACAAAAGCGCAAGCCATTGGTTTGTGCTTTTTGCAGTAGTTTAAGACCTGACGATATACTTTTAAGAACACCTTTGGACAAAATCAATGGTGCTGAGTTTGAGCGGTTGTGGTCTCTGTACTTCAGGGATCAAGGGTATAGTGTTAAAGAAGTAGGAGTAGGAGGTAGGGATGGTGGTGTGGATTTGGTCATTATTGATAAACGTGGCGAGAGAACTGCGGTTCAAGCCAAATGTTATGCTGACCAGAATAAAGTACAGGTTATGACGGTTCGTGAACTGGTAGGCGCTAAAAGAAATCATGACTGCTTTCTATCTTTGCTGGTCACTACTTCCGATCCTACAGCAGATGCGAAGCCTGTCGAAAGACCAAGGCTATATAGGCGTAACAAAAATATCTTTAATAAAAAAATGTCGCTTTAACTAGTATGCACAACTTGCCGCTTCAGCCATCGCGCCGAACCGTATCACAAGTAACGGCAAGTTTTTTGCGGGTACATTTCAGAGCTATTAAACAGGATAATACAGTTAATAAATGAAACTTTCTGGCGATAAATGAGCAAGGGAGGTCAATAAGATTATCGAAAAATACGGAAGTGACAGAGAGCGGTTTCTAATGGATTTAATGAATTTGATGGTGCCGGTAAAGGGGGGGACCATTGAATTACGCGATTATATTAACACAAATAAATGGTTTAGCTCTGACTACAGGTTATCAGATCCTGGAAGTAATAAAAAAGCTATTACATGGACTGAAACGATCGAACCTTTCCATGTAATGAAGTATCCGGTAACCCAGCAGTTGTATCATTTTGTCATGTATGAAGAAGAAGTAGAACCGAATGTGAATAATCTGCCAATTACGGAAGTTTCGTGGATGGATTCGCTTGTCTTTTGTAATGAATTGTCCAGAATGCTTGGAAGGACGGAATGCTACATATTCACAAATGAAAGTGAGAACACGATATATAACAAGACAGCAAATGGCTTTCGATTACTGTCAGACGCTGAATGGCAATATGCGTGCAAAGCGGGAACTACGGGATACCGATATGCAAGAATTGATCAAATTGCATGGTATCAAGAAAACTCCAATGGCTCCGTTCATCAAGTAGGACAACTGCTTCCTAATCCATGGGGACTTTTTGATATGATTGGGAACGTTTGGGAATGGTGCTGGGATCTATATGATACTGAACGATATGGGAACTATAGAGTCTTCCGGGGAGGTAGCTGGGCTGAAGTTGAGAACAACTGTGGTTCTACCAGTAGAAGGAAAAGCATGCCCGATCTCAAGATAGATGATCTTGGTTTTAGAATAGCACTTACAAAACCTTGAGAACGTGACATCAAGCATGCCGAAATTGACTTAAATTCATCATGAATACCATTCTGCAAGGATGATCCTCAACTTGCCGTTACAGACAGCGCGGAGAACCATACCATAAGTGATGGCGAAAATCAATTTATAGAAATCGGAAGTCACTTCTGATATTTCGCGGCCATTGGCCGAGGTGGACCGCGTGCACATGTGCGGCTGCAGGCGACCCGGTCCCTCATTCCTAATTATCTGGCCAGTCAGAATTCTGATTGGCTTTTCTGTTTTACCAAGCCACAACTCCATGCTCATCAAAAAATCCACCAGTTGGACCATCATTAAGTATTGTGGCAAGCTCCACTACAATGGAAGCTGCTTGTTCGACTGTACGATAGCCACTATTACCATTTAGATCGGTAGCTGTAAATCCAGGGCAAACGGAGTTGATTTTAATAGGAGAATCGCTTAACTCTTTAGCTAAGGAAACGGTTAAAGCATTTACAGCCGTTTTAGAACTATTGTAGGCGAGCGAATTCGCATTATAAAATTCTGACGTTGAGTCTGAATTCAAGGTTAAGGAACCTAATGCGCTGGAAAGATTAACGATTCTTCCGGCGGAAGAATATCTGAGCAATGGAAGCATTGCTTTAGTGACAGAAAATACACCGAAAACGTTTGTCTCATAAGTACTCTTGAGAATAGACAATTCCAGTTCACTTGGAGGGGTGTTTTCTTCGAAAAACACGCCTGCATTATTAATCAAGATATCAAGCAATCCATACTCTTGCTCAATCCATTCTACTGCGGAGAGAACGGAGCTGGGGTTCGTGACATCAAGAACCACTGTTTTAGCTTTAATTTTCTCCTTTTCCAATAACGTTACGGCCTCATGTCCTTTATTTTCGCTTCTTGCTCCTATTAAAATCTCATACCCCATATTTCCCAATTGTCTTGCTGTCTCAAAACCGATACCTTTGTTTCCACCTGTAATTAATACGATCATAGATTTATTCATAAAATTGCCTCCCTACATTCTTGTTTTAATACGGCTGCGTTTACCGCATGAGTTAAGAATATCAAGGGGACAAATAAATTTCTTTGCCTACAAGCTCATTCTATTTGTTTATTTAGCTCATTTTTAGCCCCTTTAGGCATCCTTCTTCAACCTCTGCTTACGTCTAAACTCTGACGGTGGAAGTCCGAATCTTTCCTTGAATACTTTAGAAAAGTGAGCGATATTTTCGAATCCGGTCGAAAAACAGATATCCGTAACAGATAACGCTGTTTCCGCTAGCAGTTCCTTGGCTTTATCCAGCCTTCGATTGCGAATCCATTTGAGCGGTGAGGTGTTGTATATTGCTTGAAAATCCCTTTTGAACGTCGCCAGGCTTCTGCCAGACAAATAGGCCAGGTCATTAAGGGAAACAGGATTCATGAAGTTCTCCTCCATGATCTTTGTGATGCTGCCTCTGTCCTTGCTTATGGGTTGCATCATTTGATGCAACAAACGATCATTCGAATCTGCTATGTGAAACAGCAATTCCATCAGTTTCACACGAACCAGTCCTTCTTTGACTTCGTCAGGGTTCTCGAAATAGGGTTTTAACGACTCGATATAGCTTCCAATGCGGTCATTGATCGGAAAGACTGTTATCGGAACAACATCATTCACGAGACAAATCGGTTTTAAACCGGCGAATTTGAGGAATTCATCTACTATCTTCTCGTTCAGGAAAAACATCATATAGTCGAGGATGTAATCGGAATCGGGTTCACCCGCTTTCTCGTACTCGACTCCCATTGATTTATGAATAAACATCATTTCGTTGCTCCGCATCGTATATTCTTGATCACCGAAGCGAACTGTATAGACACCCGACTTGACGATTAGCAGAAGATGATCCTGCAAAAAAAAGGTTCCTTTTATGCCTTGCGTGTAAAAGCAGATTTCGATAACGGACATCCCACCCAGCTTCAAGCTTCCTTTTTTATTAGGAAACTTTACCAGTTCATTAGGCACCTTGACCATTTTGCTTGATCTCATAGCCATGGACGTCCCGCCTTACTTGTACCTGCGATTGCTCTAGTTTCCATTTCTTAATCATCCTTTCGGTTATGCCAGTCTGCGCTTACCTGTAGAATAATTAGAAGCCGTTTTGACGTTAACGTTTCAACACTTATCCTTTTAGTATAACTGGAACCCAGCGAGAATACTTTGCTGAAAAGCTCAAACGACTTGTTCATTTAGCTCCAAACGAGCAAGTTTTCCTGGATACAGTTTTCGACTATGAAGATGACCGGGGTTTACTGCGAAAAACTGAATCGTGACTGTTAAGTGATAATAAAGTAACTTGTCCACACTTTGGACAGGCCTGTCACAGGAGGCGCTTGGGGAGATAGGCGGGTTTCATTTTTCATACATAGGGCAGATTGAACGTGGGGAGAAGGTGAATATCATTCAGTTGTTTGCTTACCAGGGTGAGGAGTTCATGGTTACCGCAGCAGAGCGTGACTATTCATAGTATAAACAACAGTGGCGGCCTTCCAGGCCGCCCCTTTGTTTTCGCCGATAAACCCGTTACGTTAAAGGGATCAAGGCTGCATAACCTTCACCATCTGCGCTTCGAATTCCGCGTAAGTGATTTTACCCAAAGCCAAATCCATGCTAAGAAGGTAGATCTGTTCTGATTTTGAATAGTCGCGCTCCACTTTCAGCGATAGCTCCTCCCCCGGCAGGGGCTCCAATACATGACACTTGTTCGAAAAAGCTTCGAAATAGCGGTAGCCGAATTTGCGTTGCGAAACCGCGTCTATATGAATGCCATCAGGATTCGCGGTCAACTCTGCCGCCGTTACAAAATAACAATTTTGCTGTTCGTTAGCAAAGCGCTGCAATTGTTCATTGACCTGTCTATACTCTGTCGCTTGCTGCCCAAAACCAGTCTTACCAAGGAAATCACCAAGTCCGCCAATGATCAACGGCACCTCATCAAGATTCAATTCGTTTCTTAGGGTCTCGATGATAAGGGTTAATTTCTCGTAATAAGTTTCATGCAGCGAATGATAACTGTCGCTCTCACCCTGGTGCCAAAGAATTCCGCAGATTTGACTGGACCGCAAGGCGAAGCGAGCTTCGGACAGAGCATGCTGAAAAAGGATGCCCTCCGGATGCCAATCATTCAAAGAACTGCCACCTTCTGCACAAGGAATCAAACCAATTTCTTCATCAGAATTGGCTTTCGACCAGGCATCGGCGAAAGACGCCGCCAGGCTTACACCGGAAACCGGACGGTCATAATTAATCGGCTCTGTCATCATCTGCCACTGTCCATTACGCAGCATTTTTATTTTTTCATTATATATAGGGTCGACTTCATGCAAGAATCCACGGCCTGCCATATTAGATTGACCCAACATTAAAAATGATTTTATCATTTAATCTTCATTCCTTTACATACCTAATATAAACTAATCGAATCATTATATAGTCTGATTAGACTAAAATCAATTAATGATCACTATGCCTGGTGTTGGATTCAGTGTAAGAAAAAGGAGCTGGGTTCAGCAATGAATACGAAAGAAACGTTGTGTAATTTTGAGGAAACGGTCAGCATGCAACATGGGGATTGGCTTGTGTACTATTCTCTTCGAACAGAGATAGGAGACGGCGAGCCGTTGCAAGCGTTCACCGCCATTCCTTCACCCGAGGCAAGCGGAACTGGGGCTACCCGTTCCGTACCGGCCACTTTTGGGATAAACCAAGAAGATTTCTTTATAATCGCGGAAGCGATGCATGCGGCCATCCAATAAAGAGATGGCCTTTTAACTTGCCGTTACAGACAGCACGGGGAACCGTATCATAAGTAGGGGCAAAACTAGAGGAATGGTTCTGCACTTGAAACTACAAGTTCATTTTGTTCCGATATTGTGAAGGGGTCATTCCAGTCCACCGCTTGAACTGGCGGCTAAAGTGCGAGACATCATAATAGCCCAGGTTGTAAGCGACCTCTTCTATTGATTTGTGGTCTTCAAGCAGCATGAACTTGGCGTTATCCAGAATTAAGGAGGACAAATATTGACGAGGGGACATGCCAAAGGTTTGACTAAAGATTCGGTACAGATAAGTTCTGCTTATGGCAAGCTCTGCTGCGATTTTGGAAACCACATTCGTAAACTGCCTTTCCATAGAAGGCTCATGACGGGTGATGGATGGAGGGGCTAACTTCATGATTCTCTCGGAGGCAAAGTGCGCCATTTGGATATTGCGAATGGAGGTATCTGGCCTTCGTTTTGTTTCGGAGTCGGACAAGCACCTGCCCATCTCTCCAAACAAGCTGATGGAGGCAGAAACGATATCTAATCGGCTTGCCAAACAATCTTTATTCTTGTCGCCGCAAAGCTGGATTAATTTTTCGATGCTTTGTCGAATACCGTAAGCGTTCTCATTTTCTTTAGGAAAAAAGGTATTCTCGGTATTACACAGCATCTTTCGGAACAGGATGTCATTCAAGTCGAAATGAAGACAGAAATAAGTCAATCCTGACTCAGAGGCACAGAAATTCTCATGCATTTCGAACGGTCGAATAATAATAAAGTCCCCGGCTTGCAAAATATGACGCTGATTATTCAGTATGCAAAGTTGGACGCCTTCAATGACATAATTGACTTCGAAGATCGACTCTTCATGGGCGGGATAGGACCAACTGGCAGGAACCTTTCGCCAGTGGGCTTCATGTACATATAACGAAGTGTGTATATTGGGCAGATAATATTCTTCAAATTCATGTGTCCGCTGATGAGAGAATTTGGACTTTATTATCATTACAATCACGCCCCTTCACAGGTTCTCGCTTCCTGAGTTCATCATATCCTCACTGACATCTTTTGTCTTTATCAAAACTAAAGTAGTTTAACAGTAAATTATGGCATCAAATGGACAAATAACGAACGATTTCATACATAGTGTGAACAGATGAAGTGAATTATAATTTGATTCTGTAAGCGCTTACTATAAAAGCGGTTATTAATATTTCTGATAAGAGGGGTGTGTTATGAAAAAGTGTTGGAGCAGTTTGCTGGCGATTGTTATGGTACTGAACATTTTCACCTTCATTGGCGGTGCCGAAGTACAGGCCGCTACATTCATTTCGAAGTATGAGGCGGAGTCGACGACGAAGGCGGGAAGCTATACCAGTAATATTTCGTCACCATTTAGCGGAGTTGCGCTGTATGCGAACAATGATCTCGTCAAGAATAGCACCACCTTCGCGACTATTCCGGGGAAATACGAATTGCGGGTAAGAGGAGCGTCGAGTAATTCGTCGGCAGCAGGTGTCTCGGTCTACGTCGGGGGAAGCAAGAAAGCATCGCTTTCATTCACGGGTACGACCCCTGCTATTCAGTCGGTATTATTCGATGTGACCGGCACCAGCAGTCAAGAAGTGCAACTGAAGCTTGAGACAGACAATGGATCGAATGATACGTTGATCGACTACTACGAGCTTTATTTCGATAGTGTTCCCGCGCTGTCGCCTCCCGCCCCGGTTCCTCCGACTACCGGGGCCTTTGATTCCGGGGTTTACCGTAATCTGTTCAAGGAATTTGGCAAGTCCGATGCGGAGATTGACGCAAAGGTCAATGCCGCGTTTCAGCAGCTGTTCTACGGGGATAACGACACTCAGAGGATCTACTACCCTGTAGGTACGGACATGGCTTATATTCTTGACAAAGCGAACAACGATGTTCGCAGCGAGG
Organism: Paenibacillus tritici; assembly: GCF_018207515.1. Taxonomy (NCBI): domain Bacteria; kingdom Bacillati; phylum Bacillota; class Bacilli; order Caryophanales; family Paenibacillaceae; genus Paenibacillus; species Paenibacillus tritici. Next base: position 7,628,960 of record NZ_CP073365.1, on the reverse strand, counting down.
GTATGTCTTACGGGATGATGATCGCCGTCCAGCTTGACAAGAAGGCGGAATTCGATCGTCTCTGGAAATGGGCCAAGACCTATATGCAGAACACAAGTGGAACACAGCAAGGTTATTTTGCTTGGCAGGTAGACGCAAGTGGCAACAAAATCGACACAAACCCGGCTTCAGATGGCGAAGAATATTTCATCACGGCCTTGCTCTTCGCAGCTAATCGCTGGGGAAGCGGTACGGGAATCTACAATTACAGCACTGAGGCGCAGACACTGCTTGACCGGGTTCTAACTCCAAACGGCGATCAGAAGACTTTGTTTGACCTGACACAGAAGCAAGTCGTTTTCGTCCCATACGGCAGTGCCGCCGGATTTTCAGACCCCTCCTATCATCTGCCAGCGTTTTATGAACTCTGGGCACTCTGGGATAATAACAACAACCAATTCTGGCGCGATGCAGCCGCGACAAGCCGTGAGTTCTTTAAGAAACAGGCTCATTCTACCACAGGCTTAGGACCGGACTATGCGGAATTCGACGGCAGACCGAATAATACTGGAAACCATGGCGACTTCCGCTTCGACGCATGGCGAACGATTATGAATGTGGCGATGGACTATCACTGGTTCGCCAAGGATTCCTGGCAGACAACCTATGCAGATCGTGTTCAGAGCTTCTTTCATGGTCAGGGCATTGGTGCTTATGCGAACCAATATTCGCTAAGCGGATCATCACTTTCGACGGACCACTCTCCAGGCCTTGTAGCAACCAATGCAGTAGGGACACTTGCTGCAACAACAACTAAGTCATGGGAGTTCGTAAATGAGTTTTGGAATACGTCCATTCCTTCCGGTCAATATCGCTATTATGACGGCTGTTTGTATATGATGAGCCTTCTGCATGCCAGCGGCAAATTTAAAATTTATAAGCCAAGCGGCGGTGGAACGAATCCGCCATCAAGCGACACTCAGGCACCAACTACACCGACAGGTCTGAGCTCGCCGAGCAAATCCGATACGTCCGTATCCTTGACATGGAATGCATCGTCCGACAATATTGGGGTTACCGGCTATGAAATCTTCCACGGCACGACGCCTTGCGGCACGACAGCCTCTACGTCCTTTACTTGTACGGAGTTAAGTCCAGACACAAGCTACAGCTTTACTGTCAGGGCTAGGGATGCCGCAGGCAACGTGTCGGCTCCGAGCAGCGCTCTCTCCGTAACCACAAATGTGAGTAGCGGCAGTGGCAGTGAAACTATCTTATGGTCCGATTCCTTTGAGAGTGGGAGCAGCAATTGGTCGAATTTCAGCGGCAACTGGTCTGTTGTCACGGACCTAACAAAAGTGTATTCGAGCGGCGGAGTTTATGACACGGGCGTATCTCGCGTACAAAGCCAAAGCTGGAGCAATTATTCATATGAGTCCAAAGTTAAAGTCCAAGCTGTAAATACAGGAAACCGAACCAACCTTCAGATCGGTATTGCCGGCCGTCTGCACAACCAGAATAATTTCTATATCGCTTACTTCAACGGCAGCCAAAGCCTTGTTCTGGCTAAAGTCGTGAACGGCAGTTGGACCACAATCGGTTCGTATGCCGGCAACTATACGGAAGACAGTTATCACACGGTTAAACTGAGCATGCTCGGAACGAGCATCAAAGTGTCAGTGGATGGAACGGAGCGGATTTACACGACAGATACTCAATTTGCTTCTGGAACTATCGGTGTCTTTGCTTCCCAAGGTACCGGCCAATTCGACGATGTAAAGATATCACAATAAAACGGGCAAAAGCGACGGGATGGCAAAAAGGTTGGAAGAACGAAAGGCCATCCTTTGCGGGATGGCCTTTTGGTCAAAGCTTGCCGCTACAGACAGCGCGGGGAACCATATCATAAGTACCCCTCAATCATGGAGCTTATGACCGAAGTGTTTGATAATGAAGCATCACAATCTGACCCATTCTCTCGGAATGGGTTAAGGTTAGATTCTCTGGCACTGTTCCGGCAGGGAATAAGGGAATGCCTTCCCCCAGAATGGTGGGAATAAGCGCAATTTGGAGCTCATCCAGCAATTGAAGCTTCAGGACGCTCTGGACAAGCAATCCACCGCCTACAATCCAGACCTTGCCTTCTGAGGTTTGTTGTAACCGGGGGATAAGCCGGTCAATGGATTCGCCTGTAAAAACAACATGTGGCGCAGGGGGTTGCCCGGAACGCGTAAGGACAAAAGCCGGTTTATCTGCATAGGGGAATTCATCGGCTAGCTTCAGCACCTCTTCATAAGTATTCCGCCCCATCACTACGCTTCCCACAGTTCCATAGAATTCACTATACCCGTTATCCCCTCCATTCCCTTCGATCTCATACAACCAGTCGACAGAGCCATCGGGCCTTGCAATATAACCATCCAGACTCATAGCGATATACAGCACAACTTTTTGTTTTGACATTGTTAATCGCTCCCTTCTAGATTCAATGATACACTTGAACTATGACAAAATATGACGTAGTTAGGTGAAGCCGTGTAGAAGAGAGAGATTACATTTGCTTATCATTCCCGCAGCGGCAAGAGCAGCTGTATTCCTGTGGAAGAGTCCCCGTTCATGGGCAGAAGCTGCTTGCATACGGACCGGAAGTGAAGGTGGTCTCTCCAAGGGAGTTGCAGGAATCCGTCAGAGAGTTGCTGGAGAAGACTATAAGTCAGTATTCATAACATACTCAATATCCATTTTCCTGGGGTGTTGACAGCTAGACTATTAATTGTTATATTCTCAACGTCAAAAATTTTAACTATATTTAACAATTAAAGGGGTAGTAGAAGCCCATGAAGCGGCAAAACAAAAAATGGAGGGATGTACAAATGGCAAAGGTTACGGTTGGGCAGGAGAATGGAACTTCAATTGAGCTTCATTATGAGGATGTCGGAACAGGGAAGCCAGTTGTGCTGATTCATGGTTGGCCACTCAGTGGAAGGTCCTGGGAGAAGCAAGTGCCTGCACTAGTGGAAGCCGGTTATCGGGTGATCACGTATGACCGCCGTGGATTCGGTCAGTCTTCCCAGCCGTGGAACGGATACGACTATGATACATTCGCGGCGGATTTGCATGCGTTGATGTTGAACCTGGATCTTCACGATGTGACATTGGTCGGGTTCTCCATGGGCGGAGGAGAAGTAGCGCGTTACATTGGTACTTATGGAGCGGATCGGGTATCAAAAGCGGTGTTGGCCGGTGCTGTCCCGCCGTATCTGTACAAATCCTCGGATAACCCGGACGGCGGATTTGACGATGCGACTATTAAAGGATTCCAAGAGGGGGTAAAGGCGGATCGTCTAGGGTTCCTAGATGGGTTTGTAACCAATTTCTTCGCCTCTGGGGATAGAACTGACTTGGTAAATGAAGCGTTCCGCTTATACAATCGCGATATTGCAGCTTTTGCGTCGCCGAAAGGCACGCTTGATTGCATCTCGGCATTCAGCTATACCGATTTTCGTGCGGACCTTGAGAAATTCAAATTGCCAACGCTTATTCTTCATGGTGATGCTGATGCGATCGTTCCTGTCGAGATCAGTGGACAAAAAGCGCATGAGCGGATCGCAGGTAGCCAGTTCGTTGTAATTCATGGCGGCCCCCACGGATTCAATGTTACCCACGCTAAGGAATTTAACCATGCCTTGTTGCAATTCTTGAAGGGCTGATACTACAAAAAAACCGTCTTATGTATGATGAAAAGGATCATAACATACATAAGACGGTTTTTTTTGTATGATAAAGTTGACACGATGTATAGTTTGGTATACATTATGTTTAGTGAACTATACTAAAGGCGGTGTCATACATGACTTATCAGGAAAAGAAGAGCATCGTATCGCTAATCAGCACCCTGCTCATTTTTACAGTGTATTTGCTGTACAGGTACCCGCAGTATCCAAATGAAGTGTTGGATTCAAAAGTAACCTTCCATTACTGGGGTTCCTTCATTCTTGTATTGACCTTGGTTTCCATCGCGGCACATATCGTGATCAGCATTGTTTTTAACATCATCTTCCGGATGACGACGGGTGAAAAGGAACCTGCATTCGCGGACGAACTGGATAAGCGCATCGGCTTGCTGGCCTTCCGAAATTCATTTGCTATGTTTGTCAGTGGCTTCCTTCTGGCTATGGGCTCATTGGTTATAGACCAGCCTTTGAAGGTAATGTTCATCGTCCTAATCGCCGCTGGATTTCTGTCAGACGTAACCGGTTCAATATCGAGACTGTATTACTACAGGAGAGGAGTCTAAGATGGGCAAAGTTCTTGTTGGCAATTACATCAGAAAATTACGATTCGATCTTAATGAAATGACCCAGCAGCAGCTGGCCGACAAGGTAGGTGTAACCAGACAAACGATCGTAGCTCTTGAAAAAGGAAATTACTCTCCTTCACTGGAGTTGGCCTTTCGTATAGCCCGCACCTTTAACTTGCCGCTCGAAGAGGTATTCTTTTATGGGGAAAATTCAGAGGAGCCAAGCGGGAAATAGATAGGGGGTAAAGGATGAGAGCAATGGTATATGCCAAATACGGTTCGCCTGATGTGCTTCACCTGAAGGAGCTAGAGAAACCCGCACCGAAGGATAACGAAGTCCTTGTCAGAATCTATGCGGCAACGGTAACAGCGGGGGACTGGCGTATGCGAAAGGCCGACCCGTTCCTTGCAAGATTGTACAATGGTCTCTTAAGGCCCAAAAAGGTAACGATATTGGGGTTTGAGTTAGCCGGGGAAGTTGAAGCCGCAGGCAAAAATGTAACACGCTTTAAGATTGGCGATCAAATATTTGCGTCTTGTGGTTTCAGCTTCGGTGCATATGCCGAGTACAAATGTCTGCCTGAAGATGGACTGGTGGTCATGAAGCCGGTCAATGTGAGCTATGAGCAGGCTGCCGCTGTTCCCGTCGGGGGGCTCACCGCGTTGAATTTTCTAAGGAAGGGAAAACTCGCGAGCGGAATGAAGGTGCTTATTTATGGAGCCTCTGGAAGTGTGGGAACTTATGCGGTCCAGCTTGCCAAATATTATGGGGCAGATGTAACAGGGGTATGCAGTACTGCTAATCTTGAGCTGGTAAGATCTATAGGAGCCGATCGGGTCATAGATTATACGAAACAGAAGTTCATGGCGCATGAAGAAAGCTATGATCTGATCTTTGATGCCGTTGGGCAGAAGATATCGAAAATCAAAAAATCGGCATTCAAAAAAGCACTGCGTACGAACGGGAAGTATGTGAGTGTGGATATGTCACACAAGCCTCGCGTTGAAGATCTTATCTTCCTCCAAGAGCAGCTTGAGGCCGGTACCCTTAAGCCTGTTATTGATAGATGCTATTCGCTGGAACAAATTCCGGATGCCCATCGTTATGTCGAACAAAAACATAAGAAGGGGAATGTCGTCATTACTGTAAGTTCCCTATCCTAAGAAACAGCTCAAAGGGAGTGTGAGAACACTCCCTTTGAGCTGTTCTGGTATGTTATCCGAATGTCGAAATTAAAGCGCTTACTATTATATTTTTATATAAAATGTATTTATTAACATTATTCGACAAAATTCACCTTACTTTTACGTGGTAGCTATGATATATTCTGGGTGAATATGGATAGTAAAGAAGTGAAAGGGGAAGGAGAATGCGTATGGAGGCGCTTGTGTGGACATCGAATCATAAGCTGGAGCTCTGCGAATGGGAAGAGCCGACAATTGCAGCACCGGATGAAGTCAAGATCCGGATTGAGATGACGGGTGTATGTGGAACAGATTTAGCAGTCATCACGGGGAAAGAGGAGGGGGTTCCAGGCGTTATTCGCGGTCATGAGGCTGTAGGGACCGTAATTGAAACCGGCAGCAACGTTGACCGCGTTAAGGTAGGCGACCGCGTAGTTATTGATCCGAATCAAAGCTGCGAGAAATGTTATTTTTGCTTGAAGAAACAGCCGCATCTCTGCATGGGCACCGATGGAAATGGGATGCCTATTGCAGGTTTGAATCGAAATGGGACATTCACTTTTTTTTACTCAACTGTACAAACGTTTGCACACCTGCTTCCTGACCATATGAGCTGGGAAACAGGGGTTTTGATCGAGCCTCTTGCCTGTGTGCTGCACAATTTCAAAGAGGCTAATGTCACTGCAGACGATAAGGTGCTCATTCTTGGATCGGGTCCGATGGGATTGTTAAGTCAAATTGTGAGTAAATCCAAGGCGGCGCTTACCGTTGCGACGGAAATTAATCCTTACCGGTTGGCTTTTGCCAGAGAAATCTCAGATTATGCTCTGACACCTTCCCAATTACATGAAGACACCGTAGACGAGATCTGCTCGGGACATAAGTTTGATGTGATTATCGACACGGTAGGCACTCAGCTCGAAATGGCGGAGCAATGGATTGAGCGTGGAGGCCGCATCGTTCCTTTTGGTATTAATGCGAATTACCGGTACACCTTTTCTCCTACCAAATTCGTACAGCAGGCCATCAAAATTATCGCAGCAGGCGAATACCGCTACATGTTCGAGGAAGCTATACGGTTTGCTGCTGAGACACCTGAACTGGAGAAACTGGTGACTAGAAAAGTTAAGCTCAATCAGCACGAAGCAGCAATAAACGAGTTGATCGGCTATGAATTGAATTCTTTGAAGGTGGTTGAGAGTGATACCGTGAAGACGGTTTTTGTTCCCTAAATGTGGAGCTGTAATTAGCGAGGGGTGGATCTATTCATGGGCAAAGAAGACAAATTTAGACTTGTTCAGGATTACTTGTCTATGCACAAGGCCAGAGAGGTAGAGCCGATTTGGATACCTGCAGTGTGGAATGAGTGCAGCTATAAGCCTATTCTCTTCGAAAAAGACGGTGAAATATGTGTGCATCCGTATGATTTTTTGACAGAGCATTTGAGGTATGTAGACAAGCTTTCCTGGAGGTATTTGCTCAAGGAACGCACGAATTTAGACGAAAGCACGATCTATTCTGCGTTAATTCGTTATTCGACGGCCTGGGATTACAACCATGACGGAGCAGTCGAATCGGGCACTTTTCTAAGATTCCTTATTCTTCTGCCGCTGTTAAAGAAAATGGGCGTCAATATTCTGTATATGCTTCCAGTAAACCAGTACAGCAAGTTAAATCTGAAGGGGGATATCGGGTCACCTTATGCTGTGCAATCGTTATTCCACTTGGACCAGAACCTGCATGACAGCTTGTTGGACGGTATGGAAGAGTTCACCATTCACGATGAGCTTAGCGCTTTGGTAGAAGCTTGTCATTTGCTCGATATCAAGACGGTTGTCGATTTCATTCCTCGTGTAACAGCGAGAAACAGTGCATTCATTACTGAGCATCCCGAATGGGTGTACTGGATCAAGCTTGAGGAATTAGAAGGCTTTGCGCCGCCGCCGATTCCTGAGCTTGGATTCTTTGAGGAGTGTACGCCTGACCACTTGGAGACGGTCTATCACAGCCAGGAGACCGCAGCATTCCTGCGGAAGTTCTCACCGCCGCCCCATGAACTTCATCCCAGCCTTTGGCAGCAGTTGAAGGAAAGAGCTGCTAATTATGGAGACGAGCTATTAACTTTGGTGGAGCAAGAGATGGGAATAACAACCTCTCCGGCGCATTCGGATTGGATTAATGATGTGCAGCCGATTTGGACAGACATTACGTTCTTGCGTCTCTATAAAGATTTCTCTCCGCAAGTGAGACATCTTATCAGCAGGGGTCAGGCGCCATATGTCCTTTTTGATACGATTAAATGCAATGACTACCCGGGAGAGGAGCCGAATTGGGAGTTATGGGACGTTCTGGAGCAGGCAGTACGCTTTAATCTCGAAAAGTATGGGATTGACGGCTTTCGCATCGACATCGGACATGTGCTTCCTATTCCGTTGTTGACTCGTATTTTTGACACGATTAAAGAGATGAATCCGAATGCGCTCCTGATCAGTGAAGACTTGTTCAACCGCAATCACAGGAAGGCAGCGAACACGGGCTACAACATTATGCTTGGAAGCGGATGGAACGTGATGACGGAGATTACTAAGGAGAACCTGGTTTCATTCTTAGAGGAGCTGCCCGAGTTGAATATTCATGTGTTTGCTTGTGCAGAAACGGCAGATACTCCCCGGATCACGAGCCGGGGCGGTGTCGGGGTTGCCCGGATGATCGCTGTATTTAATCAATTTCTTCCGAACGCAATTCCTTACGTGACAACGGGCTATGAAATGAATGAGGAGCAGCCCCTCAACTGTGGTCTTGGTGACAACACGAACGGTGAGGAGATTTCCCGCGCTTTTTTTAATGTCATGCAAATTAATTGGACCAATCCTGCACCCATGCTGCCGCTGCTGGCGGAGCTAAGTGAATTTAAGGAAGCTTGGCATCACCTCGTGAAGCCGGAGAACTTTTTCGTGGCTCAATCCCCGGAAGGTACGGCTATATACGGATATATGCAAGGGGATGAGACGATGCTGTGCTGCTTTAATTTGAGTGCCGATGCTGTCTGCCAAGTCGATTTAAACGTGGCCGTACCCGGCCGATGCCCAATGACCGTAACACTGGATAGCTCTTTAACGGGTAGCAGCGTAGGTCAGGCGTTCGACTTCTTGCAGCTTGCGCCTAATCAGGCTCTAGTGCTCGTAAACAATTTTTAGATAAGGGAGAGAGGCTGTGAATGGAAAAGAACAACAAGGAAATCGTGCTATGGCATGAGTTTGACGGTCCGGGAGATACCTCGATTGAAGTGCTGGAGGGGATTTGCAAGCTGTATACAGAGCGCTTCAGCGTACAAATTACGCCACAAGTGATGAACATTACGGATCTGACTGCGCGCTTGAACCGAATCAAACATACCCGCCAAGGTCCGCATCTGGCGATGGTTCCTGCCGATATGTCCTCCTATGTCGACAATGGTCTTTACTCCGAGGTTCCGGGCGGGTTGTTTGAGGATGTGCTGACTGAGGAGACCCTTTCCACGATGCAAATGGAGGGTGTCCAGTATGGTATCCCGGTCTTGCGGGGCAATCATCTGGTTGTATATTACAATCCGGAGATTTATCCCAGTGCACCGGCGACATGGAACGTGTTTGAAGAGGCAGCAGAGAGGTTAACCGCCCAAGGAATCGTACCCATTGGGGCGGATCTACAACAGGGCTATTGGTTTATTCCGTTCCTTACAGCTTTCGGTGGCTGGCCTGTACAGAATGGAAAGCCGAATATCGTCAGCCCTGAAATGAAGCAAGCGCTTGAGTTCATCCGCGACAAGATGGATCAGGGCGTACTCGTCAGTCTCGACGGTTCTACAGGACTGCTAGAGCAGTTCATTGACGGTAAGATCGGCGCTATTATTTGTGGGGAGTGGATCTACAACCATCTGGACAAGCATATGAACGATAGGCTTGAGGTTTGCCAGCTTCCAGTCATAGAAGGCCAGCAATCGCTATCTATGTCTTCTTCCATCGGCCTGATCTACCCGAATTTTTCGTTAACCACGGAGGAGCGGGAAGATATTTTGTCATTCACGCGTTTTATGCTGAGTGACGAATGCCAAACCCTGTGGACGCAGGGCGTGCAGCGAATTCCGGCTCAGGAGCAGGTGCTGCACCGCCTAAGTGCCACTGCTGCACCTAATAAAAGAATGATTTTGTCGCTTTTAGACCACACACGGCCGATGCCGACTTACCCCTTCATGATCCATGTCTGGGAGGCGCTCAATGCGGGTCTGACCGAGTTGCCTTTAAGCAATCCCGAACAAGCCTTGAAAAAAATGGAACAGACCCTCCAAGCATCCTGGGGCGCATTACAAAACTAATCAGATAAGGGGAGAAGAGAAATGAAAACAACGATATTCAGCCAAATTTCAATCGACGGAAAGCTCACGATGGGGGCCGGGAATTCGAGTAAAGAGCTTTTTTCTTTATTTTCCAGTGAGGATATGGAATTCATCCATCTATTCCGGGGGAATGTGCAGGGCATTATGGTTGGTAAAAATACAATCCTGACCGACAATCCATTTCTTACGAATCGGTATGAGGAGAACAAAAATCCAATCCGTATCATACCGACGACTACCCTGGATATTCCGATGGACTGCAATGTGCTTTCGGATCAGGGAAAGACGATTATTGTTACGACCGAGAAAGGACGGGATGAAGATAAGATCAAGCAGATCCGGGAAAGAGGGAAGGAGTGCCTCATCTGCGGCAAGGATACCGTTGATTTTGTGGAGCTTGAACGTCAGTTAGAGGAAAATTACGGGATCACCAGCCTGATGGTCGAAGGTGGCGGATTTTTGAACTGGCATATTTTCAATCAGGATATCGTCGATGAAATTATTCTGATGCAGCTCCCGATCATCATCGGCGGCTCCACGAACATTACTTTAGTGGATGGAGACGGGTATCAGCAATTGAGCTTTGCGAAGAAGTTCAAGGTTGTAGAAATTCAGCCAAACGATAATTACACACTCATGCGCTACAAAAAGGTGATATGACCTCACACTAAGTCATAGACTGCAATGGCTATGGATTAATGGAAAAATCTAGAATATGGGGGTTATGTACGAATCATGTCAGAGAACAAAGAGTTCTATAAAAGTGTGTATAAAATCGCTGTGCCCGTTACGCTTCAAAGCTTGCTGATGGCACTGCTCAATTTGACGGATCAATTGATGGTCGGGCAGCTTGGAGATGTGGCCATTGCCTCGGTGGGGATATCCACCAAAATATACGGGATCATCGCGGTTGTCTTAGCCGGTTTATCGACGGGTGTATCCATTTACGCTGCCCAGTTTTGGGGGAACAAGGATTCCAAAAGTGTCTCCCAAGTGCTGGGTCTCGGGCTGATCGCCGGATTCACGTTCTCTTTCCTGTTCTCTGCGGCTGTCTTCCTGGATTCGCCGCTCTTTTTGAGCCTGTTCACTACAGATGTGAATGTAATAGATGAGGGGTACATTTTCCTTCAGGTCATGTCGATCGGCTTTGTGCCTGTTATGCTCACGATGATGTATTCTGCGATTTTGCGCAGTACGGGCCATGCCAAATGGCCGATGTATGTAAGTTTAATCTCAGTGGGTTTGAATATTATCCTGAATTACGTGCTTATATACGGCCATTTCGGCGCTCCTGCGCTTGGTCTGAAGGGCGCAGCCATTGCTACCCTAATTTCCAGGATCTTAGAATGCTTGTTGATCATTGGTGCCGTATACCGATATCGTTTACCGGGAGCTGTCGGGTTAAAGAACTTGTTCATCATTCCTAAACCGCTCATTCGCAAGTTTTTTGGAACGACCTATCCGCTGCTACTGACTGAATTGATCTGGGTATTGGGCGAAACGGTATATGCGATCATTTATAGCCGTATGGGGTCAACGGAAATGACTGCGATGACTATTACCTTCCCGCTGCAGGGTCTTTGCATCGGCTTATTATCGGGACTGGCCAGTGCAGCAGGAGTAATGGTTGGTAACCGTTTGGGTGCGGACGAAACAGAACTTGCACTCGATCACGCGAAAAGGTTCATACGCCTTGGCATCATTATCTCTCTGATTGTCGGGGTTATTATTGCGGCAGGTTCGAAGCTGTATGTCTCTGCATTCAATATCTCCGAGGATGCTAAGCAAATGAGCATGTATATCGTTATCGTGTTTGCTGGATTTCTTTGGGTCAAGGTGTCCAATATGATTATAGCTGGCGGAATTCTAAACAGCGGGGGAGACAGTAAGTTCGTGTTCACCTTGGAATCGACCACAACGTGGCTGATAGGTGTCCCCTCCGGGCTGCTGCTGTCCTATGTCTGGAACCAGCCTGTGTACCTTGTGTATCTCGTCATCTCCCTGGAGGAGGTTGTCCGCTTTGGCTTCGGATATGCCCGGATTTACTCCCGCAAGTGGATAAGAAATCTAGTTCATGATGTGGCTGAAAAGGCCATGTAACAGACGACACTGCAATGCGGGTTGACACAAAAGTAATTAGGTGCCATACTATGTGTATGAACAACAACAATAGAAAAATAAATGACATGGAGGCTATTCCCTCCCTTGTACAATCCCAGCGTCAGATTGATCGCTATAACCTGGACATAGACGCACAGGCTATACTCGTCGCGTCTAGGCTAATGGCAGCGGGAGCCCAGCTTGGTCAGGCCTCGGAGATTCATTTCTCCAGATTCGGCTTATCAACAGGCCGATATCGTGTATTGGCAGATCTCGAAGATTACGAGGGAGAAGAGTTGCCTTCGCAATTAGCAGAGCATCTAGGCGTTACACGTGCTACAGTGACAGGTCTAATCGACATTCTTGAACGGGATGGCCTAGTATCTAGACGGTTAAGCTCAAAAGATGGCCGTCAGAAATCGGTTATTTTGACGGAAGAAGGAGCGAAGAAGCTACGTGAAATGGCTCCTGAGCATTTCGCTTGGCTGGAGGCCACGGTGGGCTTACTCAGTATAGACGAGCGGAGCGTATTCCTCGACTTGCTGGGCCGGGTTACACAAGGCATCTCTGCCCTTATGGACGAACCAGGCTCGAAACCAAAATGAAACATCAGTAATGAGTAGAATGGGCTAGTAATGCTAGCCTCTTTTTACTCCTATATAGTTAGGTCCCTAATTATATTTCACTGAAAGCACTCGACGGAATGATCTCAGAGAAGGAAGGGGCAACGAAATGAACCAGATGAAATACCCGAATCCGCCAGATGATGCTTACGGTATCAAGACGGTGGGTTCCAGAAAAAAGCCCTTTGCACTATGGCGTGAAGTTGTAATGGCCTATGCTGCTCCTGCCATCATGGCAGGTATTGGGGGATTGGTTACTGCTGATAGGGGGCTTCAAATCGGAGCATTGACCACAATCGGCGGTGCATCAGCTTTGATGGCCTTGATGATTGGCCTTATATTGCGCAGCCGGGTGGGTCATATGCGATGGGTCACAGGTGCACCTCACCTGGTTGTGGTAGGAGGGTTCGCAATAGCCGGGTCCTTGTATGGCCTATGCGCGGCATGGGTGACATCTGGTGTACTGGAACTTATGATGCCGGGCCATCACTTGGCTTGGGCCGATCGCGTCTGGACCGATTTCCCGTTGTCCGGATTCATAGCAAGCACGATAGTGACATGGCGGTGGCGTCTCGCCGTTACCACCCATTTGACATCCAAAAGGAGAAGAAAAAAATGATAGTTATTGTGGGAGCAACAGGTACGATAGGCAGTGCGCTGGTGGAACGTTTGGCTGATCTTGGCGTGCCCGTCAGGGCTCTGAGCAGAGAGCCGGAGAAGTTGCGTAAGCAGATCGGAGAGAAGGGCCGATCTACTATCGAGGTCGTAGGGGCAAATGCTGCTGACCCCGAATCGCTGCGCCGCGCATGTACAGGTGCCAGCCAGCTCTTCCTCGCCATGTCCAACAGTCCAAGACAAATCGAATTGGAAACTTCAATCATTCAGATTGCAGGCCAATCTGGAATCGAGCACATCGTGAAAATATCCAGCCCAGCCTTTGAGCAGAGCTCTCCAGTAGCAGTGGCGGGCTGGCATCAAGAAATCGAGCAAGTGCTGAGGGAATCAGGTCTCACCCATACCGTGTTGCGCCCGTATGCATTCATGCAAAACCTAATGCGCTTTGCACCGACGATTACAACCCAAAATGTTTTCTTCGGCTCCATGGGCCATTCACCGTGTAACTTCATTGACTGCCGCGATATCGCAGATGTTGCCGCAGAAGCTCTGACTAACCCTGAGGTCACAGGCCAAATATATACGCTTACGGGTTCAGAGATTTTCAGCTATCCTCAGATCGCGGCCCGGTTGTCCGCCCTGCTCCATCGGCCAATAAGTTACATCAATATGGAACCCGAAGAACTACTCCGTAATCTTATCGAGCACGGGCATATGCCTCCTTGGCTGGCGAACCACGTTGTGGAGATTCAAACCATGTCCAGGGTGGTTCCAGAAAGTCCAAATGACACGGTGAGGCGCCTGCTCGGCAGAGAGCCGCGCAAGCTGGAAGCATTTCTGCAGGAGTGTGTGGAGAAATTCCGGTAGTGGATGTCAATGACACGGGGTTGTGAAATCACACCCTTTTGGATAACGTATTAATGATGGTTACAGAAAGGGAGATTAGCAGCTACGAACTGTTAATCTCCCTTTTGCAACCCTGCAAGCTAATAGCAAATGGTCGGAGCCCGGATTCTTGCTCTTCGGAAAGAGCGGGGACTGTCGCAGGAGGCGCTTGGGGAGAAGAACGTTTCTTTATTGAATTTACATAAGATTGCAGAATCACTTGAGGTGAATATCATTCAATTGTTTGCGTACCAGGATGAAGAGTTCATGGTTACCGCAGCAGAGCGTGATATTCAGGATATTGTAGGCATGCTCCGTGAGGCCAATGAGGAGAAGGTACGTGTGGCTAAATGTACAAAAGCGCAAACCATTGGTTTGTGCTATTTGCCGTAGCTTAGGTGTAGTTCTTATTTTATGATTAATGGTGCTGAATTTGAGCGGTTATTGAAGTAGGAGGTAAGGATAATTTATGACTGAATTATTAGCGCCAGCAGGAAATATGGAAGCTTTAAAAGCTGCAATATCTAATGGTTGTGATGCAGTATACTTAGGGATGCAAAAATTTGGTGCACGTGCATACTCATCTAATTTTGATCTAGAAACGTTACAAGAGGCCGTTACGTATGCGCACCTGAGGGACGTTAAACTCTATGTTACAATGAATACCATCGTGTTCCAAAACGAAGTGGAAGAGATGAAAGAGCAGATCCGCAAATTAAATGAAATCGGTGTGGATGGCATTATCGTCCAGGACCTGACGGTTTTCGATTATATCGTTAAAAACTTTGTTGATATGGAAGCACATTGTTCCACTCAGATGGGAATAGACGATGTAGACGGAACTTTATTATTCAAAGAACTTGGTGCGAAAAGAGTGGTTCTGTCCCGTGAGGTCAAGGTTGAAAAAGTAAAAGAGATCAAAAGAGTAGCTGACATCCCTTTAGAAATTTTCGTTCACGGTGCGTTATGTGTATCTTATTCGGGAAACTGTCTAATGTCAGGATTACTCGGCAATCGATGCGCAAATCGCGGAAGATGTGTGGGTTCATGCCGTAAGGAATACGACCTGATTGATAAGACAACAGATACATCATTAGGGAAAAGCTATATTCTATCTACTAAGGACTTAAACACAATTGATTATATCCATGATTTAAATGAAGTCGATTCTTTGAAAATAGAAGGCCGAATGAAGGCACCTACGTATGTGGCTAATGTTGTATCCAAATATCGCATGGCCTTAGATCATAAAATAACAGCAGAAGACAAAGAAAATCTGAAAAAAACATTCAATAGAACATTTACTAAAGGGTATTTGTTTCACGAAGATAAGAGAAATATTACAAACATCTTAAAACCTAATAACTTTGGTTATGAAATTGGAACAATCAGCAAGGTTATTAAAGACACGTATGAAATAACCCTTACACGTCCTTTAAATCAGAACGATACCATTCGAATAAGTCACAACAATGAAGATGTTAATCTAACGGTTGCCAAACTGTACAATAAAGAGGGCGAATTAATCAACACAGCAGATGATGTCTGCTATATCAAAATCAAAGAAAAGATGTCTAAGGGAGATGTAGTATATAAAACGAAGGATTATTTCTATAATAAAGAATTAGAGGCCTCACTGGAAAAAGAATTTAAGCGGTTTAACCTCGATATTAGAGTATATGCATATCCAGGTTCAAAGCTTGTCATAGAGGCGGAGGGCTTAGGCTGTAATTATTCCTATGAAAGTGAGGAAATACTGGACGAAGCCATTAATAATCCAACAACGAAAGACCAGGTCATCAAGCAATTCTCCAGATTAAATGATACGATATTTGAACTTCATCAGGTCGATTATGAGGAATGCAATGCATTTATTCCAGCTAAACTGTTAAATGCAGCAAGAAGAGATATTGTACTGGGCTTATATGACCTAAAGCTTAACAGCCAGCAGAAAAGAATCAAGGCTGTGAAAGCAAAAGAAAAAATAAGCTTTGCCCCTGTACAACCATACCTTACGGCCTCTGTAACGACTAAGGAACAGTACGATACTTGCGTGAGCTGTGGAATTAAGGAAATCTATTACGAAAATGTGGTTAGAAGAAATCAGAATGATTATAAGGAACAAGAAGGACAGCTACTAATTGGAGGATATGGGGGGATTCATCACTATAGAGAAACAAACCCGTTTGTTACGGACTATTCTCTAAATGTTATTAATGCCACTAGCTGCTATGAATTATATAAATTAGGTGCCAAACGGGTCACTTTATCTTATGAGTTGAATAAGAGCCAAATTGAAGATTTAATGAATGCCTATGTTGAAGAAAATGACGGCTATCCTGCTCTGGAAATGGTTGTATATGGAAGGGCTCCTTTGATGTTCACCAAATATTGTCCGATGAAAAAAATGAATCAATGCAGAATTTGCAAAACGAAGAGCTATGAGTTAAAAGATGAGCATGGAACATTCCCTATCCTTTCCCATGAGGATTGTTCATCGACTATTCTTAATGGGAAGACGCTTAATCTGTTAGATGAGCTACCAAACCTCAAAGGAATCGAGGCGCTCCGGTTAAACTTCACAGTGGAATCTAAAGATCAGGTTGTGGAAGTCATTCATATGGCCTTAGGCAAATTAAATGGCTCAATGAATAATGCTGTCTTTAATCAGGAAACAGACACAAGAGGGCATTATAATAAAGAGATTGTGTAGTCGTGGAATTCATTAAATGTTCTAAAATCAATCATAAGGATGATCTTCAGATGAAAATATTATTAGTTGAAGATGATAAGACGATCGCGTCGGGACTGGAATATTCGCTGCAGCAAGAGGGTTATTGGACCGTTCTCTGCCATGATGCCGCTTCAGCCCGAAAGGTGCTCGCTGAAGACATCGATCAGTTCACTTTGTGCCTGTTCGATTTACAGCTTCCAGACGGAACGGGCTATGAATTATGCAAGATGGTGAAGGGACGACGGGATATCCCGGTCATTTTCTTAACAGTGATTGATGATGAGGTCAATGTCGTGATGGGACTCGATATGGGAGCCGATGATTACATTACCAAACCTTTTCGGGTTCGCGAGCTTCTCTCCCGGATCAAGTCCGTCTTGCGGAGATACCAGAAGCTGTCCCATGCCGGAGCGGTCATTGACATTGACAATGTGCGCATCCATACGCTGGAAGGCAAAGTATATAAAAACGGTGCCGAAATTTCGCTAACCGCCTTGGAATACCGCTTATTGCTGATCTTCGGCAACCACGTTGGACAGGTCCTCACCAGGAATCAGCTCTTGGAGCAAATCTGGGACGTGGCCGGCGACTTCGTGAATGACAACACGTTAACGGTTTATATCAAAAGGCTAAGGGAAAAGCTGGAGGATAATCCAGAGCAGCCGGCTCTGATCAAAACGGTACGCGGTTTAGGCTATAAGGTTGGTGATTAGATGCTGCGCAATCGGGAAAATCAAATATTATTACTCGTCATGGGTTCGATCAGCTTATCGGCGATCGTCATTGCTGCTTTCATATCGTCTGTCGCCGTTGCCCTGGTTATTATTGTATCCGTGCTGCTTACCGGCACCGCTGTATTATTCACAAAACGGAGATATTACGAGCTAGAGAAGCTGTCCGTCTATTTGCGGGAGATTAGCAGCGGCCAGGCCTCCCTTGACCCTCGCGATAATCAAGAAGGTGAGCTTAGCATCTTAAAGAATGATATTTACAAGGTGACACGCATGCTCTCCGAGCATCGTTCGCTATTGCAGCGGGATAAGCTTCAACTGACCGATGCCATCTCCGATATTTCACATCAGCTCAAAACACCGATCACCTCTATGACAGTCATGGCAGATCTGTTAAGCGCCCCTGATCTGCCTTCACTCAAAAGAACGGAGTTCACCCATCATATTCGCATTCAGCTTGAACGGATCGATTGGCTTGTTTCATCCTTATTAAAGCTAGCGAAAATGGAAGCGGGAACTATCCCGTTCAAAAAAGATCGAATACACATGAGAACCTTAATCCAAAAGGCACTGGAGCCGGTTATGATTCCGATGGATATTAAGGGACAGACCGTTTCCATCACAGGGGATGACAACGTCTCTTTTGCCGGCGATTTCCGTTGGACTGCTGAAGCGGTTATCAATATTTTGAAAAATGGAGTGGAGCATACACCTGAGGGCGGTGCGATTACCATCACATTTTCCGACAACGTGCTATATACGGAAATCGTTATTGCTGACAACGGAGAGGGCATTCCGAAAGAGGATTTGCCTTATATATTCAAACGTTTTTATAAAGGAAAGAATGCTAATGAAGGAAGTATCGGTATAGGGCTTGCGATGGCTCACAGCATCATTGCAAGCCAGAACGGCGTGATTGATGTAACGAGCGGCAGCGGGAGGGGTACAGAGTTTCGGATCAAATTTTATAAGCATGTGATTTAACAGCATTCCGTAAGTGACTGAACTGTCACCTCCAACGTCACTGTAAAGTCATTTTGGACAGTTAAAATGATATTTATCAGATGAACAATGGAGGTACAACCATGCAAATGAAGCAGCAGCGCAAGATTACTTTTATTATCACGATAGGCTACACCCTGATTATTCTTTATTTTATGCTTTTTGCTTTCGGCAGAGCGGATACGGTAGATCAAACCAGTCAGTACACCTTTATTTTTTTGCCGGACGGTTTTTTTAGGGTGCCGGGTCTTTCCGATCTTCTACATCCGACACTGATGGACTTGGTGGGTATTGGAAACTTTGCAGCCTTCATACCTTTTGGCATACTGTTTCCGTTGTTATACCGCACTAGCTTTGTTCGCTTCATGACAGGGTTTATCCTGTCCATTCTTGTGGTGGAGACCATCCAGGCCCTAACATTCCTCGGCAGCTTTGACACGAACGACGTCATAACGAACTCAGTGGGCGCTGCTATTGGATTCGGGGGCTACAAGATTGGCTTCCGTACAAAAAACTACTGGAGAAATATCGCTGCTACAGGAATTGCCAGTGCTGTGTTAATGCTCGGCGTATGGGGGGTCTTCGGAGTAGTTGATCAAGTGTTCACCAAAGAGTTGGCCCCTTTTGTAGCGATAAACGAATGGGAAGATAGTACCGGAAATCGAGTAACGGGAACCAAACAGGACAGTCTTAAGATTGGCGGTCAAGACGTGACACCCCAATATAATGTGTATGGCATCGAAGGCAAAAAGAAGGAAACATATACGTATTCGCTAGGCAATAAGAGTGATCTGTATCTTAGATTGAATTATGGAATTCCTGATCATAAGGATTTTCAGGGCAGCCTTAAGGTTACCGTTGACGGGCATGAGCTCCTGTCTGTATCTGCAGAAGATCAGCTCCATGAGCCGGACAATAGGATCCTTCATCTCACCGGGGCTAAAGAGCTTAAGATAACCATTGAGGGGAATGAAATCCTTTGGGATGTTGGATATAGAGAGATGGTATATAACTGGAATTGAGCATCTCGGGAAGGAGGGATGGCAATGGAGATTTTAACCATTGAAAATTTGTCCAAAATATACGGCACAGGCGAATCGGCGGTGAAGGCGCTTGATGATGTTTCCTTTTCGGTCCAAAAAGGTGAATTCGTCGTAATTATCGGACCTTCCGGATCGGGGAAATCGACACTCCTTCATATGCTGGGCGGTGTGGATCGACCGACTGGCGGGAAAGTGTATGTTCAGGATACGGATATGTATACCTTGGACGAAACGCAGCTGGCCATCTTCAGACGCAGGCAAATCGGGCTGATCTACCAGTTTTTCAATCTGCTTCCCGTCCTGACGGTGGAAGAGAATATTACGCTGCCGCTCTTGCTGGATCAACAAAAGGTAGATCAAAAGCAATTGGCTGATCTTGTGAATACGTTGAATTTGCAGCATCGATTAAATCATCTGCCGAATCAGCTATCCGGTGGACAGCAGCAGCGTGTCTCGATTGGCAGGGCGATCATCGGCAATCCTGCGATCATGCTGGCCGACGAACCCACCGGGAATCTGGACAGCAGGAATAGCAGTGAGATCGTCGATTTATTGAAAATGCTGAATAAGACCTATCATCAGACCCTGCTCGTAATCACGCATGACGAACGGATCGCCCTGCAAGCCGACAGAATCATTTCAATTGAAGATGGGAGGATTGCCAAAGACGAGGTGATAAGGCGATGAATATTGTCAATACATTAACCATCCGGCATCTGAAGCAGAACAAGAGACGAACACTTGTGACTATTCTTGGCGTAATTATTTCGGTATCCATGATGACCGCTGTCATTACGCTAATTTTTTCCTTTGCGGATTTAATGATCAGACAAACGATCACAGATACAGGGGAGTGGCATGTTCAGTATCAAGATATAACCAAGGAACAGCTTGCGGCGATAAAGGGCGATGATGCAACCAAAACAGTTGCAATCACAAGAGACCTTGGGTATGCCCCATTAGAAGGAGGACAAAATTCCAATAAGCCGTACTTGTTCATTAAGGAATATGATGTGCAAGGGTTCACACAATTTCAGATTGAAATAAGCAAAGGGCGTCTTCCGCACACGGACAAGGAGGTTGTGATCTCCGAGTCTGTTACAACAAATGGCAAAGTGAAGTACGAAATCGGCGACCGTCTAACGCTTCGGGTCGGCGACCGATTCAAACAAGGGGGCGATCATCCCCTGGATCAGACGGAACCGCTGCGCAGGAAAGACGGCACATTGACCGAGACATTACAGCATAGCATAATTAGGGATTATACGGTGGTAGGCTTCATTAAACCTCCGGTGTCGGAACCGGCCCGGGCCCCGGGTTATACGATCATTAGCTATGTCGATGATCATATCATCGGGGGGGACGATCGGGTCGATGCGTCGGTGGTCTTGCAGCAGGTCAATCCGTTCTTGTTCGCACATGCGGAGAAGCTGGCTGAGAAAAACCAAATGGACACTGTCCAATATAATAACGATTTGCTTCGTTATTATGGCTTGTCCAGCAGCGGAGCCTCATCCAGCATGATGTTCTCATTATCGGCAATCATTATGGGGGCCATTATAATTGGCTCGGTTGGGCTCATCTATAACGCTTTTGCGATATCCGTCTCGGAACGCTCCCGCCATTTAGGGATGCTCGCGAGCGTGGGGGCGACGAAAAGGCAGAAGCGAAATTCCGTATTTTTTGAAGGTATCGTCATTGGTTTGATCAGCATTCCCATTGGCATCTTATGCGGTCTTGCCGGAATCGGAATCACCTTTTCGTTCATGAACACAATGATTGAAGGGGCATTATGGACTAGTGAAAAGCTGAGGCTTATCGTCACGCCGTTATTGCTCTTGATTACTTGTCTTGTTTCGATGCTGACGATTTTCGTTTCGGCGTATCTCCCGGCGGTTAAAGCATCCAGGGTATCTCCCATGGACGCGATTCGCCAAACCACTGACGTAAAGCTTACGGCCAAAGCAGTGAAGACGTCGAAGATCATTCGTAAGCTCTTCGGAATCGAAGCAGAAATCGGGCTGAAAAACTTAAAAAGGAACAAACGAAGATATCATGTTATTCTTTTTTCGCTGGTCATCAGCATCGTTTTGTTTTTGACGATATCGTTTTTCACGACTGGCCTGACACGATCTCTGGCATTGTCGCTGGAAGGCATCAATTACGATATCGAAGTGTCGTCCAGTAATGGCGAAAGACTAGATGACCGGTTGATGCAATCGCTTGTATCTCTGGATGGCGTCACGGAATATAGCGTCAGTCATGAGTTAGTCAGGAACGCTTGGGTCGATGCAGCAAGCATCGCCGACGAGTTGCAAGAGAAGGTTAAGCAGGATAAGAGTATGCTGCAAGACGGGAAATACCCTTACGAAATTAAGCTCTATGCACTGAATGATTCGAGCCTGCAAGCCTATGCCAGAGCGGCCCACGCAGATTACGAACAGCTTACGGATCTGGATCATCCTGCCGCAATCGTGATGGATACGATTCATTACAAAGATATAGATACGGGGAAATATATTCAGACGAAGTCCATATATGCGAATATCGGACAACATATCGAGCTAACGAGTTTTTTTAAAGCGAGCGGGGAAGAAACGAAGGCCAATAAAGTGAGAGTTGCCGCATTGACGGATAAGGCACCGATGGGGATGAGCCCGTTAGGCGTAGGCGGGTTAAATATAATCGTGTCGGAACGCGTCATGAATCGGCTGGCAGACGGCGAGGAGCTGGCTAACGCTTCGATGTATCTCCATTTGAAAAGCACGGAACCGGTGAAAACGCAGCAGGAAATTGAAGCGTTGAATGAGACCAATCTGAATGTCTACAATGTATATCAATCCAGAATAAGAGAAGAACAACAGATTCTGCTGATGAACGTCTTTTCTTACGGTTTCATCGTATTAATCTCTGCGATTTCCGTTGCGAACATCTTTAATACGATCTCAACAGGGCTTGCTCTTCGCAAACGGGAATTTGCGATGCTGAAATCCGTAGGCGCGACGCCAAAGGGGTTTGCAAAAATGCTGAACTATGAGAGTATTTTTTATGGGGTCAAGTCGCTCTTGTATGGGCTTCCTGTCAGTTTCGCCGTGATGGTTCTGATCTATAAAGCATTTGCGAACAAATTCAGCTATGGGTTCACCCTGCCCTGGATGAGCATTCTGTCTGTCATTGTGTGTGTATTTGTCATTGTCAGCTCTGCGGTTGTTTATTCCGGAGCTAAAGTAAAAAAGGAGAATATTATTGATACCTTAAAGCAAGAGAATATATGATTTTAGAATTGCGGGATTGCGGACCGTTATTACGATTTGGCAGTAGCTGAGAAGAGCATTATCAAGGAGGATACGGGGATGAGAATGCCAAGCGACAGCGAGCTGACATTGCTATTCGTCGGAGATGAGCAACAGCTGCAGCAATTTGCTTTTGCGAACAGCGTCACCATAGATTGGAGAGAAGAGGACGAGGAGATCGTCCGATTGTTCGGTAAACAGCTTCCCGATGAAACGGTCGAGGTAACGCCTACGGACAAAGGACTGGATGTTACCTACAATGGACAAATGCATTCGATTGCGCTTACCTTTACCGGAAATGACCGCTACATCACGATTCGCGGCTTTCAGGAGCTGATCCGGGACAAATACGAAATTCGACTGTTTGAGGCCTCGTATCTTTCCGATACGCACGAATTTTTGATTTTACCGAAGCAGAAGTGGGAGGAGCTGGATGCCCGTTATCCGGCGCGGAGTAGGGAGATATTCCGTGTCATTGATGATGAGCTTGATTTCCCGTAAATTTCACCGATAGACTGGTTAAACTGAACCTTAGTAAGAAATAAGTAGCTATACGTAATTTCATTTGACACCCACCCCCAACCAGTGCTATTTTTACTCTAGAATATCAAAGGCAATGTAACCTTAGGGTTCAACCTCGCTGAGAAGTGTGGGGTTGGGCCTTTTTTGCATTCCGATAAAGGGAGGAATATTAGCATGTTGCGGACAGAGTTACTTTTACAAAGACTGGATGAGATTGGGGGGACGCTCGGACGTAAGGGCGGGGCGCTTCTGCTGCTGGGTGTGGGGTCGGTGGGGGTGGAGCTGGAGCGAATGGATGAGTATTCGGATTTGGATTTTTTTGTTATTGTGGAAGCAGGGCAGAAGAAGAGGTATATTGACCGTCTGGATTGGCTGGAGGAGACGTATCCGCTTGCCTATGCTTTTAAAAACTCTGATGTGGGCTGCAAAATCTTGTTTGAGGATGGAATTTACGGCGAATACGCGATATTTGAGGAGCGAGAGCTGACTGACGTGTCTTATACGGAGGGCCGGGTGGTGTGGAAGGCTCCGCTGTACAGTAACACGGCTATAGCCAAACCGCGCAGACCGCTGCCGAGTCAAAAGTGTGATTCCTTAGACTTTCCGCTGAACGAAGCGTTAACCAATCTGTACGTGGGGCTGGGCCGTTATGCCAGGGGAGAGCGCCTGTCTGCGGCACGGTTTATTCAGGGCCACGCGATCGACCGGATTTTGTCGGTGCTTCATCTGCTGGAGCCGGAGGTGGATTACTTCCCTGATCCCTTCGGAAATGAGCGCCGTTTAGAGAAGCGGTACCCCAGTTTTGCCGACAAGCTTGGCGGTATGCTGCAGGGATATGATCGTGTACCCGAGTCGGCACTATGCATTCTAGAGTTCATTGAAGCCGTCTATCCGGCCAATCCAAGACTTAGCACAGAGATACGAGACCTGGTTCACAAGCTTACTGCCAGATAACGTTAAGCTGAAATAAGTAGCGGCAAGTTTGTTGAATAAGTAGCAAAGGGCACCTGCTTGGGCGTCCTTTGCTTTAAGGAATCAGGGGTTTCTGCTTCATGTTTCGATCACAGTGATTTAGAATGTTCGCAAATTGTATTATTACCTGCGGTGATTCCCTCTCTTTTAAGATGGTTATCGCCCGCATCACACATTTCTTTTAATAAGGGAAGCAATGTCCGGCCATAGTCCGATATTGAGTATTCTACTCTAATGGGAACCTCGTCTGCATATACCGCGCGATTCACTAATCCATCCTGTTGCATTTGCTTTAATTGTTCGTTTAAAACCTTATGTGAGACGCCTTCACAAATTTTGAGTAAGTCTTTTGTGCGCTTTTGCTCATATCCTAATTGATACAGGATAATGCTTTTCCATTTACCACTAATGATATTTTGCACCACATCAAATCCAGTATTTATTTTATTCATGATATCCTCCTTACTTCGAAGTAACCTAGTGACTATAAAGTGCAGTATTTTCAATTGCAGACGCTCCAGATAAGATGATTATAGCAAATCTAAGCTATGGGGGGCGTTAAAATGAGTTTGCAGGATATTATCCTACAAAGGAAATCGGTCAGACATTATGATCCAAACTATAAGATTGAAAGAAAGGAAATACTTGATGCGATTGAACTGGCAGCCAAGTCACCAAACGGAAATAACATTCAGAGTACACGCTATTTACTCATCGAAGATAAGGAGTTGCGCGCTAAAGTTAAACCCATTGCATATCACCAGGAGCAGGTTGAAACCTCCAGTTATTTGATTTTGATCTTGGGGGATTACCGTGCTTTTCATACTGAGAATATCCATGCTATTCAAGACAAGGCTTTGGAGAAAGGTTATTTCACTCAAGAAACGAAAACGTATTTAACAAATGCAGCAATTGGTTATTATCACAACATGTCTAATCAAGATTATTTAAAAGAGTTGGTCCGCGATGGCAGTCTGGCTGCAATGACCTTGGTCCTTATTTTGAACGACAAAGGGTACCAGACCATCACGATGTCAGGTTATGATAAAGCTGCTCTTTTTGAAGAGCTCAATATTCCCGGACATTATGAAGACATTATGTTATTAAGTGTGGGCAGAGGGATTCAAGAGGGTCATTCCACTGTAAGACATGATATTGAGGATATAACGTTTATAGATCGGGTACCTTCGTGATCGGATATGATCGCTATATCACGATTCGCGGTATCCAGTGCGGAGCAGGGAAATATTCCATGACATCGATGATGAGTTGGATTTTCCGTGATTAGAACATGATGAATTTATAAGGAGCGGAGCATCATTTGATGGTGGTGTCAGATTCGATTGATGCGGAAGAGCATGATTCGCCATTGATAAAAAGCTGCAAAAGGGTGCAATGAAAGGGTGGTATTACCAACTGTCCCCCCGGGAGATCATTCATAGCTGGGTTGAAGTGCTATATGAAAGCAAGTGGTTGAATATCGAAGGGTTTATACTGGTGGCGGCCTTCAAGGCCGCTTTTTTCTGTCTCCGATAGCCCCGTTAAACTATGAAATGAGCGGAGATAATCTACAGGCTTCGACAATTGTTTAGAAAATGTATAGGTCCCTATTTTATAATTGTGAGGTATGTCATATAGTTCGGCGCATTTGCACCAAGAGTGTTACTACATACCAAAACGATTTCAGAAAGGGATGAATTAAATGGTAAGCAACAACATGAATTTGCGGAAAATTGGAATTATGTTTCTGATCTTTACTCTCGTCTTCACGGGCATGGGATTAAGCTTTGGAGCTTCAGTGAGCTATGCTGCTTCTTCGGATATTTATGTAGCAAGCAATGGCAATGACAATACAGGTGATGGGACCGAAGACAAGCCCTTTGCTACTCTCCCCAAAGCCAATCAAGAGGTGGTCAGCGGGGGAACAATATATGTCATGGATGATATCACTTTGTCACCCGTTCAGCCCGGGAAGTTCCTAGAGCTCAGAGGGGGCAAACAAATTACAATCACAACAGATCCTAATGCCTCCCAAACTGCTGTGATTAAGCGTGGGGGTAGCGGAACACTTTTAGATCTGCTTGATGGTCACCTTACATTGAAGAATATCATCATTGACGGCATGGGAACTAATTCTGCTGGAAGAATCGTTAATGTATACGATGCTTCAAGTCTAACCATAGAAGATGGCGCGATTTTACGAAATAATAATATTAATAACTTGCCGGCAAGTGTAATTTACGTAAGTGATCCGGCATCGACTGTCAAAATGACCGGGGGAGAAATCAGCGGTAATAAGTATGCTGGTACGGCTACGAGTGCGATCCTTTTGAGTAATGGTGAATTCACTATGAGTGGAGGCCAAATTACCGGGAATATTGGCGGAGGCGTTGAAGTCGCAGCAGGTAAATTCATCCTGTCTGGAACCGGACAGATTACTGAGAATTTGATCGCATCGGGCAAGGGTCAAAACGTTAATTTGAAAGGCTCTAATCTTCTTTATATGAACGGAGACTTTACCGGGAAAGCGGGCATCACCGCGCAAAATCGGATGACGGAAGGCAGCAAGTTCGGGGAGGCCATTGCCGGCGATCTGAAGGGTATTAAGAATCTGTTTGCGGACAACACCCCATCTATATTTGCTGCGTATGGAGAAGGCAATGCCTTGGTATGGAAAAAGGCACCTGCCCCTGGCGGGGTGGGAGTCAATAATGGATTGATTTCATGGGTAGATGTAGGCAAGAGTGCTAACCCTGAGAATGGCCTGGTTACCGAGCTGCAAGATTTGGCCATTAATGAAAAATGGGACCGAACTGAAACTAACCGAAATATTCCATATAGCGCCAATGCTGTGAACTATAATCCCGCTATTCAGGTGACTTCGGCTACTACCTATTTCAAGAAAGCTTCTGTAGGTACTCCACAGGACACACAACGGGAAGTGTTCTCGGTTCAGGCAAGCAGCGATTTTAGCGGATTTCCTTGGGATTTAGGTGGTAAGTCGGCGACTTCTGAATATGGGAATACATCAGGGAAGCTGATTCGCACCTATTTTGGATCAGATTCGTACAAAGACATTGATGTTACAGGATATGACTTGAAGAAAACACGAGTTATGAATATATGGAGTGCAGTAGACACTGGGAATCCGAATAAAGATCAATGGTCTTTTTCTTTAGATGGAAAACAGTTAGATCCAGTTAACGGTACTGGAGATCAACATAAAGTTGATTTTACTCTTGCTGCCGGCGGAAAAGTATACATTGGTGCAGGTCACTTTAGCCGGTTTAACGGCTCTATCTCCGAAGTCATTGTATTCAACAAAAAACTAAGTGAGACTGAGCGCCATAAGGTGAACAGCTATCTCGCTCTAAAGTATGGTCTATCCTTGAAAGACGCAAATGGCCAATTGATCGACTATGTCACAAGTAATCATGATGCAGAGCAGACGTCTACGATGTGGACCGCCGCTAATAATCAGGGCTATGGTAACCGTATCACCGGAATCGGGCGTGACGATCAAGGGGCATTGGATCAGAAGCAATCGAAGTCTCAAGATAACGGCGCTAACGTAACGATTTCATTAGGAGCTACGGTAGCAAATTCTAATGAAGAGAATACCCAAGAGATTGCTAACGATAAATCTTTTTTTGTTTTTAGCGATAATGGGGCTGGGACCGAGTTCATTAGTTCAATCGATAAAGACAATGAAAGTCTAAAGCATACTGCACGCATTCACAAAGTGGAGAAGACCAACTGGGCAGATAAAGATTCGGAAACAGGGTCACCTGTTCAGATTACATTGCAGGTAGATAAAGTAGAACCTGCTGAACAATGGCCTTTATATTTAGTTGTCAGTGCAGACGATCAATTCGATCATCAAGACAAGTTCTACGAGCTGGTTGACGGCAAAGCAACGCTTAGCAGTGAAGATTTTAACAATGGATCATACTTCACTATTGCAGCGCCATCCCCGAAGCTAATAAGTGCGATACTAGATCAAGCTACAGCAAATAGTAAGCAAATTGTCTTCACTTTTGATCAAAATGTAGTGTTAACTGATTCAACGGGTTTCTCCATTGAAATGGATGGTACAGAGGTACCGATTGGTCAGGTTAGTATTAAAGTTGATCCGGTTGATACCACAAAACTGATAGTTACATTACCATCCGGAACAGACATTGCCGGCAAAACGGTAACAGTATCCTATAACGGAAAAGGTAACCTGAAGGGGAGTAACGGAGTTCCTGTAGATGCTTTTGCCAAGGATATAACAAAGCTAGCGAAGCCTAATGCTCAATTGAATAAGGACATGCTATCCTGGGGTCCAATAGACCATGCAGACAATTATGAAGTAACGGTGAAGTTAAGTGACGGCACCAGTATTACCAAAGCCGTATATGGAGCAGAACTCGATTTGTCGACATTGGGACTGAAACCCGGCAGCTATGATGTAACGGTAACGGCGAAGTCGGATAACGATGCCTATGTGGATTCGGAAGCGTCAAATTCTGTAACATATACCGTTTTGAAGGTCGACAAGACCGCTCTTGAAGGTAAGGTAACCGAAGCAGGCACGCTCGATAAGAAAGAGTACACCGCAGAAAGCTGGTCGAACCTGGAGCGTGAGCTGACCGAAGCCAACAACGTGCTGAACAATCCAAATGCAACGCAGGATCAAGTAGATCAGGCACTGGCCGAGTTGCAAAAGGCGCTGGATGATCTGGAGAAGATCAAGGTCGACAAGACCGCTCTTCAAGGTAAGGTAACCGAAGCAGGCACGCTCGACAAGAAAGAGTACACGGCTGAAAGCTGGTCGAATCTGGAGCGTGAGCTTACCGAAGCCAACAACGTGCTGAACAATCCAAATGCAACGCAGGATCAAGTAGATCAGGCACTGGCCGAGTTGCAAAAGGCGCTGGATGATCTGGAGAAGATAAAGGTCGATAAGACGGCTCTTGAAAATAAAGTAAGCGAAGCAGGCACGCTCGACAAGAAAGAGTACACGGCTGAAAGCTGGTCGAATCTGGAGCGTGAGCTTACCGAAGCCAACAACGTGCTGAACAATCCAAATGCAACGCAGGATCAAGTAGATCAGGCACTGGCCGAGTTGCAAAAGGCGCTGGATGATCTGGAGAAGATCAAGGTCGACAAGACCGCTCTTCAAGGTAAGGTAACCGAAGCAGGCACGCTCGACAAGAAAGAGTACACGGCTGAAAGCTGGTCGAATCTGGAGCGTGAGCTTACCGAAGCCAACAACGTGCTGAACAATCCAAATGCAACGCAGGATCAAGTAGATCAGGCACTGGCCGAGTTGCAAAAGGCGCTGGATGATCTCATTGTAACGAGCGGAGAACTCAAAGAAATAAACCTTGTTGGTCTAACGAATGAAGGCAGTCAAGCTATCCCATTAACTCCTGAATTCGATCCAAATCAGAACAAAAACTATAAGGGGACAGTAACCAATAACGTTTATGGTGTCAGTCTGAATCCAGTTACAAAATATCCAGACGATACTCAGGTGAAAATCACCGTCAACAATGAAGAGTATCCTTCTGACAAGTGGAATAAGCTGCCGCTTAATGAAGGTGAGAATGAGATCAGAGTCGGTGTCTATAATACAGCCGGTGAGCTGATCAATGAATACATCTATATCATCGTGCGTGAGAAAGCTCCAGGTAACGGCGGCAACAATGGCGGTGGTAGCGACGGCAGTGGAGGCAATTCGGGGACCAGCAATCCTTCTACTCCACCAACTCTACCTACCCCTCCGACGACGGAAAATACGAACATTATAACTACCGTCAACGGTTCGAATCAATCGTTTGCCACGGGTACTGTAACACCAAATGGAGACCAAGCGACGGTGACCATCGATCCGAATAAGCTTGCCAGCTTTATTGCAGACGGTAAGGGACATAAACTCGGCATCCGCGTACCGGGTAACGGTGATGTCGAAGTTCAAGGTCTGACGCTGGAAGATCTGAAGAAGATTGCTGATACCGGGTCCAGCCTGGATATTGAAGACGTGCTGGCGATTTACCCGGTTCCTGCAGGACAGATTGATGTGAACGCGATTAGCAGACAGTTCGGCAACGCGCCAATTAGCAATATTGCGGTGAACATCAAGATCAAACGCTCTGCAGATGATGTGACGAAGCTTGCCCGCGAGAAGGCAACTCTAGGCAGTTATGAACTGCTTGTGAATCCTGTTGATCTCGATTTGAGCTTTATGCATGACGGGAAAACAGATAGAGCGGGAGCATTGAAAGGTTATGCGCCGAAATACATTGCTCTTCCGGAAGGCATTGATCCGAACCGGATTACAACAGGCGTTATCGTTAACCCAGACGGCAGCGTATTCCATGTGCCTACGGTTGTTACGAAGATCAATAACCGGTATTTCGCGCTTATTAATGATCTACGCAGCAGTGGTACTTACTCGGTGATCTGGAATCCTCAGGATTTCGGTGATGTAAGAAACCATTGGGGCAAAGAGGACGTCAACAACATTGCAGCAAGATTGAGTCTGAAGGGCAACGGAGATAACACGTTCTCACCTAACCGTAGTGTTAGCCGCTCTGAGTTTGCAGAGATTGTAGTTACCGGACTAGGCTTAATGCGTCAAAATGTAACGCAAGCTGATTTCTCCGATGTACCTGCTTCTGCGTGGTACAAAGACTCTGTAGCGATTGCCGATGAATTCGATATCGTTCGTGGTTATGATGACAGTAACTTCAAAGGTGATCAGCAAATTACGAGAGAGCAAGGATTCGCGATGATTGCCCGCGCGTACCGCTTGATTCAATCCGAAGATTTACCAAGTCAAGAGAAGATCGCTTCTACACTGGCATCTTATACGGATGGAACAAACGTAGCGGCTTGGGCACAAGGCGATGTTGCTCAGTTGATCCAGGCAGGAATAATCCAAGGCAACGGACCTCAATCGCTTGATCCAAAAGCACAAATGGCTCGTGCTGAAGTCACTGCATTGATCGCAAGAATGCTCAAAGTAACCGACCTGATTGATAAGTAATGCAAAACAACCATTGATGACCTGGAGTCGTCAATGGTTGTTTTTTTCAACGATAGACCTGTTAAGCTTAACCGTATCATAGGAGAGACAAGTTCATTGGGGGAGGGAAAAGAATGGGCAGAAGCATACTTGAAGACGGACTATTGATTATTTCTCAATGTAAAAGCATGACTGGTGATATTTGGGAAGCATATTTTGGGGCGGCGGCGATTGCAGGTTATTTTTTTGTAAAAGAAAACTCGATGCCTCTTGATACCGTAAATAGAATTGTGGCTCAATCCGAGACGATGCTCGATAAACATTCATCCCGAGGAGCAGCTCATCCCGTGTTTGGAATAGATCCTGGGGATGCGGAAAAGATGATCCTGGAATCATTGGAGCCCGGGATCGATGAGCTGCATTGGGTCGGACACAATGTTATCTATGCAGCGCTGGGTTTGTTGGCCATTCAAGAGCTGGGAGGGTGGGGGACGAAGGAGGAAATCCTGGGAATCTCCACACTGATTCGTTCTTTTGACAAGTCAATCCCCGGGAGGTCCTGGCTCGGGTATTCCATGTCTGACGTGAGGGAATTGGAAATTAATGAGAAAGATTATTTTCCGCTATTGTGAATGCAGCACAGCTGTCAGAATTCATATTAAGTGAATTGTCTTCTTTTCATACCATTTATAGAGCGGAAGCTCATCACGATTTAATAGGCCATATGCTGACCTTCTCACATGCGTTGAATATTCTGTTCGATCTCGGCCAGGTTAACTATTTTAAAAGAGGACTTCTCCCGCTTCTTAAATTGGTTAAGTCCTTCGGGCCAGTCACAATCTTAAAGCGGAATATCCGATCAAATTAAGCTCTCCTGTTGACCGTCAACCATTGATCAAGGCAGACCGGTCTGAATGGCTGCCGATTGAATATGAATATTGGTCTGTGGATTATTCCCATCATGATTTGTCAGCCAGGGAAGACAGGTTAGAAAATTAAACTGCCGCAAGGCAGCTTATTTTTGCCCTTATTCAAACCAACGGTAGGTATGTCAGCTCGGCCTTTGTTCCGACCGGTTCGATGCCGAAGGTCGTTCGCGCTTTTGCCGATAACCAGCCCGTAACCTCAATCGTGGAAGCCATCCGCGCACTGCTGTCGGATCAGCCGGTGGGCAATGATATATGGATCGCGCTTGTTTGGTGCGTTGGAATTATGATCGTGGCCTATATCTTCGCAATGAGGGCGTATAAAAGGCAGGGGTGAGGAGATCCGCAACAATCAAAAAAACGCGCCTGAACCATGATGGTTTAGCGCGTTTTTTTGGTGAATATAGCGTCAGGACGGAATGTCCATAGCGGTCTGAATATTTTGCAGATCAAGCTGGACTTGCTCCGGAATATGGTAGGGGCGGTATAGGCCCCGCTGCAGCATGTATTCTGTTATCTTTTCGTGGGAAGTAATAGCCTCGCCGAGTTGTTTCATCAAGATTTCCCTGACTTCGGGGGTAGCACATTCAGTCACAGCCATGGCGTAGTTTCTGACGCCGCTCTTGGCGTTCATCAACAGATCCATTGCGATTACGTCATCCGTCAGCGTATTAAGACCGGTCATATGTTCTACTATTGGGTTCATTGTTTTATCTCCTATACAGTTACTTTAGATAGCACTCCACTGAGTTCCTGAAGCTGCTGTTGTGATAATATGGCATCCTGCTGCAAAATTTGCATGAGCTCCGGGTCGGTTACCAGAGCCTGCATGGTCTTGGATTTCGTTAGGCACACTGTCTTAAACGCAGCCATCTCACGGACCTCGAGCAGCTCATGCAAAGCGTAATTAGAATTCATTCAGGTTGTCCTCCCATGTATCTATTCATACTCATACTCAAGGCTTTAAGATGACTTTGATGCAATCATCCGTTTTGGTATCGAACACTTCATAACCCCGCTTGGCCTCGCTAAGCGGAATGACATGCGTAACAATATCTCCAGGGTCTACTTTGCCGGAAGTGACCAACTCATACATATATGGCATGTAGTGAATAACCGGGGCTTGTCCAGAGCGGATATTCACGTTGCGCTGCATGATGTCGCCGAGGGGGAAGCCGTTATAGCGTCCGCCGTATACCCCCGTGACTTGGATAGTCCCGCCTTTGCGGACAGCCTGCGATGCAATGACAAATGCGCTCATGGTGCCGCCTTGCAGCTTCATACCGCTGGCCAGAAATTCAAGATCGCTCATCTTGCCGTCCATGCCTACCGCATCAATCACGACATCGGCCCCGCCTTTGGTCATTTCCTTGAGCGTGTTGCCAATATTCTGGTCCTGTTCGAAGTTTACGATTTCCACATGGTTTGTCCGCTTCGCATGCTGTAAGCGGTAATCGACATAGTCAACAGCGATGACCCGCTTGGCTCCCTTCAGCCAGCAGAATTTCTGGGCCAGCAGTCCGACCGGACCGCAGCCTAGCACAATGACCGTATCTCCATTCTTGACGCCAGCGTTATCTACGCTCCAGAATGCGGTCGTCATAGCATCGGCAATCAAGCTTAGCTTTTCGTCCGGATGCTCGCAGTCTTCGGGAATCTTGAAGTGAGTGAAGTTGGCATACGGAACCCGTAAATACTCGGCTTGCCCGCCAGGATACCCACCGGTTGTTCCGGAGTAGCCGAAGTATGCCCCCATATCTCCATGTTCGTTAGAATTGTCGCATTGGCTCTCCAGATGATTCTTACAATAGAAGCATTCTCCGCAAGCGATGTTGAAAGGGATGATCACTCTGTCGCCTTTCTTAACCTTGGTCACTCCAGGGCCTACTTCTTCTACAATCCCCATGGGTTCATGCCCGATGACATAGTTCTCCTGAAGGTTAGGGATCATCCCGTGAATCAGGTGAAGGTCCGAGCCGCAAATGGCCGAACTGGTCACCCTTACGATCATATCGTCCGGCTTCTCAATCTTTGGGTCCGGCACCTCTTTGACCACGACATTCTTAATGCCTTGATACGTTACCGCCTTCATGCGTAGTGTCCTCCAATATGTTCATCTGGGGTCCGGTCAAACATCCCTTTACGCGACGTATCCCCCGGGAACAAATTCATCTGCCCGATCATCACCGTATTTTTCGCTGAAAGCTGGTCGAGCTGGTACTGTTCGTTGAGCTCATAAGGATGGAACCACTTTTTGCGGATCATGAGCTCCGTGATTTCTTGGTGCAGGGCAATCCCCTGCATCAGATGATTGCGCAGCAGCGTTCTTACATCGGGAGAAGCCGTCTCTGTCAAAGCGATAGACAAATTTCGCACGCCTTCCTTGGCGCGAATAAGGAAGTCCATGGCAAAAGTCATATCAGCCATCTCCGGCATATTTAGTGAATTTATCGGGTCTAAATAATCGGTGTTCATTGGCGTTCCCCTTTAATGAGTGATAGGTGTTGGGCTATTTGGTACAGGTGCCTGGAATGGAGCTCTTGCGTAGATGGCCTGAAGCTCAGCGATCTGTTGCGTGGATAATAGGACGTCCTTCTGCATTAACGCTTTCAGCTCTTGGTCAAAGACCAAGCCTTGCATCAGTTTTGACTTGGCGAGGCAGAGCGTTTTGAAGTTTAACGCTTCATGCAGCTCCATCGATTCGTGTGGCGCTAGCGTTGGCATATTCATTGATCGTTATCCCTTCCTTTCTTTCATCGGAGTTAGATTTTCCTGTGTATTGGTTTTTTATTCTAGACTGGAACAGCATCTTCCGGCATATATATGGGTGATAGAAGCTCGAACCTTTGAGGAGGATATCATGCAAGTAAAGCTGCCGAGTGAACGTTTTTTCGGTAAGTTTGAAGCGGTTTTTTTGTTTTACGGGGCCATGCCTACAGGTGTTACCGTTTCTGAAACCGGGCGTATTTTCATTTGCTTTCCAAAATGGGGGGATGACGTTCAATGTACAGTGGCTGAGATCGTTAAGGATACATTAC
Source organism: Paenibacillus tritici (assembly GCF_018207515.1). Lineage (NCBI taxonomy): Bacteria > Bacillati > Bacillota > Bacilli > Caryophanales > Paenibacillaceae > Paenibacillus > Paenibacillus tritici. Next base: position 7,593,622 of record NZ_CP073365.1, on the reverse strand, counting down.
AGCCTTATCCCAGTGCAGAGGCTAATGCGGTAAGCCAAGCGAATATCACGACGTCCTTCATTAGTGTCCAGAGTGTTGTTGCGGATGGAAGGGGAACGCTGTGGGTACTGGATACGGGAGCTCCTAATTTCTCAGAACCCATCATCGGAGGAGCGAAGTTAGTCGCTGTAGATTTAAACACAAATTCCATAAGAAGCGTAATTACATTTACAGAAGAGGTTGTACTGCCCACGACTTATCTGAATGATGTCCGCTTTGATTTCCGTGTGGGTCGAGCAGGTTATGCGTATATCACAGATTCGTCTTCCCGGGGACCCGGAGCCATTATTGTCGTTGATTTAGAAACCGGTCATGCCTGGAGAAGGTTAAATGGGGCAATGTCCACTTCGCCCGACCCCTATTTCTTACCGAAAGTTGAAGGTACAATCCTGATCAACCGCAACCCGGATGGGTCTACCTCACCCTTCCAATTGGCATCCGATGGTATAGCGATTTCCCCGGATGGCAAGATGTTGTATTACTGCCCTCTCTCCAGTCGTGATCTGTACTCGATTTCAACGGAAGTCCTAAGAGACCGGACGATACCGGATATGAATGTACAGGCTGATGTGCAGTATTGGGGTGAAAAAGGGGCATCAGATGGAATGATCACCGATGCCAAAGGGAATGTATACGCGGGAGACTATGAAAACAATAGTATTCGCAGGATATTGCCGAACGGAATCATAGAAACGATCGCACATGACCCAAGAATTTTATGGCCGGATACGTTTTCTATTGGTCCAGATCAATGCTTATATTTCATCGTGAACCAATTAAACCGGCAGCCCAGATTTCATTACGGCAATGATCTGCGCCAGAAGCCTTATAGTTTACTGCGTATGAATATAGCCGAGCTACCAGCTCCTACCTATTAGTGAAACTATGAGGTGAGCTGCACAAGGTAAATGAGGTTGTTGAGAACAAAAGGAGCTGTCCCAGAAGCCATGAAATGGCTATTTGAGGCAGCTCTTTATTTTGGATTAGGGTGATTTCACTTTTTAAGAAAAATGCTGGGCGATAATATATGATCATACAACCTCCACGATTAATAAGCATTCTTCCGCGTTGGTGTGAATATCCTAATGAGTGGTGCGAAAGTCCGTAATCATTTGGGGCAGGAGAAAGGGGCACGAACATGGAAGGGTCAGGGATTAGGCAGGGGAAGAAAAGGATTACGGCGAAGATAAGAGGGTATCTGATGGTTATAGCTATCATCGTGTCGGTAATGGCATTAGGAGCTCCTGCAATTGCCGGAGGCGATGAAGGGGGAAACCCCAAACAACTAGTCGTGACCTATGAGACGAACGGAGGCTCAGCGGTTAGCCCACAACTTGTGCCGGCATCCGGAGGTAAAGTGGTGTTTCAGCATACTCCGGTGAAGGATTGCTACAGCTTCGAGGGCTGGTACTACGATAGCGCGCTGACGCAAGCCTATAAGGGGTCAGATCTAATTACTAGAGACCTGACGCTGTATGCCAAATGGGTGGGCCAGGGAGCAAACGTGCTGTGCGCGGCTACATTGACCTCGTCGATCGGCATAGTGAGTGCCGGCGGGACAGCGAATGAGACGATTACTGTCGAAAATGGCATTAATCTAGCTGCGTTGAAGGCTGCGATCACGCCAGCGGCGAATGCAACGTTTGAGATTTACAATGCAGACGGAATAACGAAAGCGACGACACTGGAGACGGGCATGAAGGTCATCGTAACCTCGAAATCTGGAGCGAATAAGGTTACGTACACGATAATAGTGAGCTCTCCAAATTTAGCATTGAATAGACCCGCGACCGTGGACAGCACGTGCAATGCTTCGCAGACTGCGGCCAAAGCTGTGGAAGGCAGCGTCGTGAATGATAGCAAATGGTGCTCCAAGTCCGGCAACCGCTGGCTGCAGATTGATCTTGGCTCCGTGAGGCAAGTGAACCAATTCATCATCAAGCACGCAGCAGAAGGCGGAGAGACAACTTCATATAACACGAAAGCGTATAATATCCAGGTCAGTAATGATGGTGCGAATTGGAACACGGTGGTTAACGTAACCAACAATACGAAAGGCACTACGGTGGACAATATCACAGTAGTATCAGCAAGATATATCAAGTTAAATGTTACTACGCCCACGCAAACCACAAACCCTGCGGCGAGAATCTATGAGTTTGAGGTATACGGACCTCCAAATATGGCATTCAATAAACCCGCGACGGTGGACAGCACGTGCAACGCTTCGCAGACTGCAGACAAAGCCGTGGAAGGCAGCGTCATCAATGATGACAAATGGTGCTCCAAGTCCGGCAACCGCTGGCTGCAGATTGATCTTGGCTCCGTGAAGCAAGTGAATCAATTTGTGATCAAGCATGCATCGGAGGGCGGAGAGACTCCCTCCTATAACACGAAGGCTTACAATATCCAGGTCAGCACCGACGGTACGAACTGGAACATGGTGGTCAACGTAACCAACAATTCGCTCGGTATTACGGTAGACAATATAACAGCAGTATCGGCCCGATATATTAAGCTTAACGTAACGGCACCTACACAGACCACGAATTCTGCGGCAAGAATCTATGAGTTTGAGGTATACGGGCCAGGGTATACAACCTAAGTCTGAATTTACAACGGCTCGCTTTGACCATTGGCTTTTCGTTTGTAATTGATCACCACAGGAATTTCAAAGCTCCAGTTTCCGGCGAGTGTATGCTGCTGATTAGTGTCATCGGAGAGGGTTAACTCTTTTACGTTGACTTTCAACATGAACTTGTCCGGAGGCGGGGACCCATTGAAGGAAAAGTTGAGGGTGCCGTTGTTGTTCAACATTACACCTGAATCCCTAGTGATGCCGGGAACGGCCTGAAGCATTGCAGGGTCCAATTCAAAAGCCGGCTTGACCGATTGTTTCGCCCTTTGTGCCTGCGGGATGTCGTTAAAATTCTTCATGGAGTATTGGATAATTAGGTTCTGGCCGTTGAACATATACTGATGAATGAGCAAGGTATAACCTTTGTCCGTTTTACCGCCTATCGAAGTCATTGTGTCATTTCCGCTTGTTTGCGTTAGCGCTTGCTCGTCATATTCAAAGAGAAGTGAATTCACCCTTTCCATAACTAGGGAGGTGAACGGATTTTTAACGCTGATTAGTGCCACTGCACAGATAAGCAGTACGATCATTGATACCGCAGCTAGTCTGGATTGGAATAAGCCCCGCTGCCGGGAAGGTGATTTTTGTTTGTGCGTCAGGTCACGCTTGGGGAGCGCAGCCGGCAACGGTTTACTTTCAGTGTTAACGACATCGGGAACAGCCTCATGCGCCTGATGGATGACGGAACCCGAGAACCGCGTCTCAAATATAGTTGCCTTCTTACTGCTGTATGCAGTGATATTTCCTCGGTGCACATCTATAATGCTTTTCGCAATGGCCAGTCCGAGACCTGTCCCCCCGGTCTGCTTCGATCTGGAGCTCTCCACCCGGTAAAAGCGGTCGAAAATAAAGGGCAAATCCCGTTCCGGAATGGGGTCTCCATAATTTGTGATCCGCACGACGAGCATATCTCCATCCCTGGCAATATCAATATCAATATATTTGCCTGCCTTCCCGTACTGTATGGCATTGGCGATTATATTCTCGTACGCCCGTACGAGCAGTCCCCCGTCTGCCTGGATCTTGAATTCTCCTTCCTGCATGCTCACCCTGATTTCCATGCCTGCATTCTCCGTAATCGGCACGAATTCCTCTTCCAGCTGACAGATCAACCCGGCGATATCAAGCTCGTTCAGTTCCAGAGGCATGCCGTTATTGATTCGTGTATATTCGAACAGCTCGTCGATCAGCCGCCGAAGCGACAAGGATTTCTCATACGCGATGTTGACGTAATAACGCAGCTCCACTTCATCCAGATACCGGTCCTCCTCAATCACTTCGAGAAAGCCGAGAATCGAGGTCAGTGGAGTACGCAGGTCATGTGATACGCCGGTAATTAAGTCGTTTTTGGTCTTCTCGGCCTTGCGCTCCTCCGCTATCGAATACTTTAACTGCATACTCATCCGGTTAATGCTGCCTGCGACCTCCCCCAACTTGTTACCGGCAATTTCCGTGATTTGATAGCCGAACTGCCCCCCTGCAATCTCCTCTAACCCCCGGGTAATCTCCGCCAGATAATGATCCCATTCGCTGCTGAGCTGATTCACACTCTCTGCCACAGCGCTTAATTCATCCTTGCCCTGTACCGTCACCACATGCCCGAACCTGCCGGCCATTATTTCCTGTAATCCTGCGTTGATTTCTCGCAAATCCTTAACCAGACGAAGACTGGCCAGGAAGAAAGTAATAGGAAAGAGGAGGATGCCGGTTATGATCATCACGCGAGCCGATCCGGCATGTTCAATGCTCCAATTGATCGGGACAGCTACGTATTTGATTTTTTGCAGCTCCCCCGCCATGAAATACCCGAAAAAAATAGCTGCGCCGGTTAAGGCCAGGCTTGCAACCATAATCAGCATGAATCTCCAACGAATTGTATACACCCACTGTAGCCTGATTCTACTCACCCCTTGATTTTAGATCGCTTGTCCATTCAGTAATTATAAGCCATATTGCTAATGCAATGGATAACGCCAGCAGTATTTAAGGAAATGATAAGAATTTAGGTAGCTAGTTGGTAAGCTTTCTCTTCTATGCTTAGTTCAGCACAAGAGAACAACAACAAATACGCGGAGGTTATCATTTTGAGAATGAATCTATTAAAGAAGGCACTGACCGTTAGTCTAAGTTCTATGCTATTGATCATGTCAGCAGGCTTTAGCCAAGCCCCCAAAGCTTCTGCTAATTCAAGCCCCCAGGTGAACACGAACCAGACTTTAAAGGTGCTGTACAATGATAGATACTATTACAATGAGAATTTGTTCAAAGAGCAATTTCCAGGTACACAGATTCAGGCTGTTATCTGGGATGGCAAATCAGATTTAAAGACATTTATCGCCAAGCAATCCCCTGACGTTGTCATGTTGAACACCCTTCAGTATACGCAGTTATCCAAGGAGAATCAGTTAGCAGAGCTAGGGCAGCTCATTAAGCGCGACAATTATGACACGGCAACCCTGTATCCTGATTTGTTGGATGCACTGAAGGTGAAGGGGAAGCTCTACGGGCTAAGTCCGCGCTTTAACACAGAAGCCATTTTTTACAATGCCGACTTATTCCAAAAATATAAGGTTCCTATGCCGAAGGATGGAATGACCTGGGAGGAAGTGCTGAAGTTAGCTGCCAAATTCCCGGCCACGGGGAATAAGGATACTCGGATCTGGGGACTTCACTATCCGCTTGATAATTACACTTATCTAATCAATGACATAGCAACTGCTGAAGGGGTAGCCCGATATAATCCTGATACACTAAAAGTAACTATAAATACAGCCGCCTGGAAAAAGGTATACAGCATGGCTGTTACGGCCATAAAATCCAATACCATAGAGGGATCAAATAAAAGCGGATATGATGCGGATCCTTTTCTTATGGGACGAGCCGCTATGACCGTAAATCTGAATAGTATGAACACTCTAAGGGATATAGCTGCAGATAAGTCTGCTGTTGCGAAGTACAAACCGTTTACCGTTAAAATGGCTGCAGGTCCTGCCGATCCAAAGAACCGGAACATGACACGAAATATCCATCTTGATTCAATCATGGCGATTCCAACGGGTTCACCGAATCAAGACCTTGCTTGGGATTTCATCAAATATTATAACGGGGTGGAATTTGCTAAATTCAAAGCGGGGGAACCTGTAGGTTATTCCTTATCCCGTATGGATTATAGTAAAGAATACAAAGGATATAGTACGGAGGCCTTCTATAAATTAAAACCAAACCTGGAAACACCACCAAATATCCATCCAATGGGAATTCCATTTAACAATTTGCAATATTCAGTTATTGTGCATAATGAGCTTAAACAGGTAATCAGCAACAAAAAAACACTGGATAAAGCGCTGGCTTCCGTTCAAACCCAAGTTCAAAAAAGCCTTGATGATGCGGTGAAGAAGCAACAAGCGAAGAAATAACTAACGAGTATAAAACGCTTGAACAATAGATGAATGGAGGTTTTATTTGTGAAACATAATTTATTACAGAAGGTTATGCTTACGAGTCTGAGTGTGATGGTTATCGGAACTTCAGCAGGTCTTGGCACAGGTAAACAAGCTTCCGCACAATCCGTCAACCAGACGGGCACGAAAGACACTTTAAAAGTATTGTACTGGAACGCTGAAGATTTCAATAGGAGGTATGGAGACCAGTTCAATAAGAGCTACCCGGATACAAACATCGAAGTCTTTGCCCCTACAGGTACAGGTTCGATTACAGATTACAATTCGGCGATCGAAAAGTATTCCCCGGATCTTGTGATGCTGCCCCCATACCACTACCAGCAACTGTCTAAAGATAACAAGCTGACAGAGTTGGAACCGCTAATTAAGCGGGACCAGTATGACACGACAACGTTATACCCTGGCCTGCTCGATGAATTGAAGGAACAAGGCGGCGGCAAACTGTACGGGTTAAGCCCAAAAACGGAGTCGTATGCTCTTCTATATAATGCGGACTTATTTAAAAAGCACAATGTTGAAATACCAAGTGATGCAATGACGTGGGAAGAGATATTGAAGCTTGCTAAGAAATTCCCTGCTAAGGGAGATAAGAGCACCCGAATCTGGGGCCTAAGCGCTTCCGGATCGGGCAATCTGGTCATGGATATCGCCAGAACAGAAGGGTTAACGTATATTGATCCAGATACCCTTAAGGCTACTGCGAATACAGCTGCGTGGAAAAATGCCTATCGTCTGTCCGTCGAGGCCACGGAGTCTGGGGTACTTGACGAAAGAATCACCTTGTCGGGCAAAAGCTACCTGGAGAGCAGCCCGTTCATTATGGGACGGTCCGCTATGATAGTAGCCTCTATCAGTCAGCTGCAGTCCTTGCAAAAAGCAAAAAAGAATGTAAAGAATTATAAACCGTTTAAGCTGGGTATGGTTACCGGCCCTGCAGATTCTAAGGACCGGAAGTCAACAGGATATGTTTTTGGTTCTGAGATTCTGGCGATTCCGTCAGGTGCATCGAATAGGGATGCCGCTTGGGACTTTATCAAATATTTCAATGGGGATGAGTACGCTAACGTATACTATAAACCCAATACTTCTAACAATAGTATAGGTGCTCCTCTGTCCCGCATGATTAAGGAGTACTCTGGTTACAAGCTGGACGCATTCTATACATTACAACCTAACTTCAATTCAACGATTACAAGCTATGCTCTCATGAACAAGTCAGCAGATTTGGAACTGGATTTTCGGTCCATTCTATCTGAAGAACTGACACAGGTAGTAAACGGGAAAACAACATTAGATAAAGCTGCTGCTGCAATTCAATCCAGCACTCAGGCTGTTGCAGATAAAGTAGCAAAGGCTCAATAGACAAAGAGATAGAGCTTAGGAATCATGGAGATATAAAAAGCAGTACAATAAATGAAGTTCGGTTATTATCGAATATTCCTTGACGGGAATATTCCAATCGGTCTATACTCTATTCAGTGGTACACATGAGAAATGGAGGGATCGAAGTGACAGAGCAATCGGAAGGCAAGGAGTTAGTCATTACACGTGTATTCAATTATCCGCGTGAGCTCGTATTCAAAGCTTGGTCTGAGGCCGAGCATCTGAAGCGGTGGTGGGGGCCCAAGGGGTTTGAAATACATGTCGCCCAATTAGATTTCCGTCCGGGCGGTGTGTTCCATTACAACATGCAATCTCCTGATGGTGTGCAAATGTGGGGTAAATTTGTATATCAGGACATCCAGGCATTCGAAAAGATTGTCTGGGTCAATAGCTTTTCAGATGAATTAGGCAATATTGTCCGGGCTCCGTTTAGTGATTTGATCCCGCTAGAAATACGCAATACGGTAACGTTTAGTGAGAATGACGGCATTACAACATTGACCTTGTGCAGCGGACCGGTCAACGCAACTGAGGAAGAGAGAAGATTTTTTGAAGGTATGTTCGATTCCATGCAGGAGGGATTCGGAGGAACCTTCGATCAGCTCGAAGGATATTTGGCAGCCCATTCCTGACCAAGAGTCGCACTGTGAACGGTATCTTAAGTTAGACCAAAGAAGCTCACCCGAATTCCGGGTGAGCTTCTTTGGTAGAATCATTATTGGGACAGAGATTCTTCGCTCATTAGAGCATGCACATTGTGGTCGGGGTCATGAAAGAACGTCATCCAGGTGGCGGTTTGGCCCATCTCAGCGACTTTATGCGGTTGATCCAAAAAGTGTACATTCCGGCTGACTAATGTTTCGTACGCAGAGTTAATATTGTCAACTGTGAAATAGAACACAGAACTGGGATGATCGAACTGGGGGTCTTCAGCAATACTCAAGACAAGCTGAATACCATTACATTCAAAAAAGGTCATGTTTGGGATCTGAAATAACATTTTCAGGCCTAAAGTATCTTGATAGAATCGAGTGGCAGCTTCCATATCATGTACACGAATGGATATTTGTCCAATACCTTTAATCTGAAATTCTGAATTCATTTACATATCGCTCCCTTATTAAATCGTATATTTCACGCAGTAAATGTAACATGTGTGGGTTAAGCATTGCTTTTCCAAAATCACTTTTTTCTAAACACCTGGGGCGAGAATCCCGTTCGTTGTTTAAAGACTTTATTGAAGGAAGAGGGATTCTCGAAGCCAACACTTAAACTAATCTCGGTTACGCTGCTTTCCGTTTGAGAAAGGAGACGCTGTGCTTCAAGTATCCTTTTTTCGATGATGAACTGGTGAGGTGTCCTGTTGAAAAAATGCCGAAAGTTGCGGATCAGATGATTTTTAGAAAGACAAGCGACTCTTGAGACTTCATCAAGGGACACGTTTTGGTTGTAATAAGCATGTAAGTACTCATAGGCCACGGTCAACCGCCGAAACAGTTCTTCCCTAGTGGCTGGCCGCATACCGGGCAGTGTATTAATTTCTTGAGAAATTTTCTGATGGACGGTAATCAATGCTTGCATTAGATGTTGATACTGCTCATCGACCCAGAGCTTCTCGCTACCGAGTACGGGTAAGGAATTCTTAAAGTCTTCAATCAGTGGAGTGATCAGATGACTATGGCGGTATGACTTTGTATGAAATTGCAACGGGTGTCTGGAGTCTGAGAATGGATCGTCTAAGGACTTCTCTGCCCCTAAATGAATAGCGCTATGAAATTCTTCAGCAAAGCCAGCCTTGAAAAATACGCAAAAAGAGTCGACTTCTGTTTCGGATTCAATGGCTATAGCATATTGTTCCCCTTCATTTAGAAGGAGGTAGCCTTCTTTCTCGACAGCATAATGACCAAATTTGGTTCTGTAATAGGCTCGGCCATTACGAAATGTCTTTATGGAAAGCGGTCCGGTACCTTCCCAGTGATGAGTAGTACTCCGCGCCTGTAGAACGAAGTTTTTCTGAAACAAAGGGAGCTTAGAGTTTCCCATCTATTGAGTTCATCCCCTTCCGCAGTTTGTCTATTCAATTTCACATCTCTGACTCTTTCGATAGATCATATAAAATAGATATCCAGACTTAATTATAAATGATGTAGGGGGAAAGTTGTTTAAGTCAATAACTACTAAAACGCTACTGACAAACCGCTGTCAGTAGCGTTTTAGTATGCTGGATTCAGCTTAAATAAAAGGAGTTGCTTCGGCAATGGATACGAATGAAACGTTGCGTACATTCGAGGAGACGGAAAATGGAGGTCCTTCGTATTGGATAGGGGTCGTCTCGGCGAACCATGTGCAGAGGGGCGTTAGTGGCGGCTTTGCCCAGATGTGTCACGGTAAGGCGGCGCCGCTGCGCAGGATGCAGCCGGGGGATTGGCTTGTGTATTATTCTCCCCGCATGGAGATAGGAGAAGGCGAGCCGTTGCAAGCGTTCACCGCCATTGGCCGGGTTATGGACGACCGTGTATACGAATATGCGATGTCTGCGACGTTCGTACCTTACCGCCGGAAGATTGAATATGTTCCCTGCCAGGAGGCGAGAATCAAGGGCTTACTTGATCGGTTGTCCTTCACACGCGGCCAGCGGAATTGGGGCTACCCCTTCCGTACCGGCCACTTCGGGATAAGCCGTGAAGATTTTCTGATTATCGCGGAAGCGATGCATGTGGCCATCCCGTAAAGGATGGCCTTTTTTAACTTGACTCGCTTAATCTACATGGGCTACTGCGCTGATCTCAATCCATTGCTCAGGGAAGGCCAAGAAGTTGACGCCGATCAGACTGCCAGCGGGGCGGTGATGATCTCCCAGGTATTCCTTGAATAACTCGATAACTGTTCCTCCATGCTCTTGTGCATGGGTTAGGTATACCTCGACATAAGCCAGGTTGGTTTTGGTGACACCGAATTCGGCTAGTACACGGTCCAGATTATCCAATGTCTGACGGGTCTGAATCCCGATATCGCCAGCTCCGACAAATTCACCTGCTGCATTGTGAGCGAATTGGCCGGAGATGTAGAGGGTGCCGTTTACGCTGTATCCTTGCGAGATGCCATGATCCCAGAGATCGTGATGATAGGTCTTAATTGTGGACATGTGATGGTCTCCTTTACTTCAAAGTAAGGCTAGTATAAACTTGGCACAAAGAAAGAGATAGTACGCACTTCAAAGATAGGTACTATCTGAAAGGATAGTGTAAAACATGGGCATATCCGATTTAAACGGCAAAGATACGAAGATTCAGGATACACCTTTTGGATATACGATGTCAGTAATCGGCGGGAAGTGGAAAATGGTGATCCTGTACCTCTTGGCTGAGAAGCAGCCGGTTCGCTTCAATGAAATGAAAAGACAGCTTGGGGCCATTACGTACAAAACCTTAAGCGCCCAGCTCAAGGAGCTGGAAGCAGATGGGATGGTTGAACGGAGGGAGTACCCGCAGGTGCCGCCAAAAGTGGAATACAGTCTTACAGATAAGGCGGAGTCGCTGTTGCCTGTGCTGGAACAGCTGTGCGACTGGGGAGTTAAGAATCAGGGTAAGGAACTGTAATTCCGCTGTGTTCTGAATATGAAGTAAGTACCCAGAACTCACGAAGGCCATTCCGTAAAGGAGTGCATTAACAATTGGCTCCTTCCGCCATTTCGGCAGAAGGGGTTAATTTTATATAATGCTGCCTGCACCTCAGTCACAACGAACTTACCACAGCTTTAACAGAATCTGCCTCCGTATTAATCTGAAGAAAAATCGAACGAAATATTCGTTATTCCCCAATATATAGTGTAAGACCGAAGGGAGGGGTGATGAATGGAGCATCCAAAAGAATATTCTCAGCTCATTACGCTTACGCTAGCCGGCAGTCGTGAAGCATTTAGTGAGCTATATGAAGCTACGATTAGGGATGTATATCAAACCGTTCATTTCCTCGTTCGCGAAACATCTGAGGTGGATGATATCGTTCAGGAGATTTATATTCAAATGCGCAGGTCTCTTGAACATTTTGACATCAGTCGTCCCTTTAGACCCTGGCTTATGGGAATAGCAGTGCGACAAATTCATGCCTACCGGAGAAAGAGATGGACGCATCTCCGAGTTCTCAAAAAGGCAGAGCAGGTCAATCCGGTGGTGGAGCCTGAATTCACAAATAAGGTTGTGGACAAGATCTCTAACCATTCCTTGCTTACAAGCGTAGAAAGTCTTCCATATAAGCTGAAGCAGGTGATTATTCTGCATTATTTAAATGAATTATTGCAGGAAGAAAGTGCAGCGATCCTTGAGATCCCTCTGGGTACCGTGAAATCCCGTATTCATGCTGCACTGCGCAAGCTTCGTCAGAAGCCAGAGAATCAGACTCTTTTTAAGGGAAAGGTGGAGGATCTGCATGAATTTCAATGAGAAGCTGCGAACAGTTCTGCAGGAAGAGGCCAGAAATTTAAATGCCCCACCGGAACTGAAGGAGAGAATACTAAATCAGACTGTAACCGGACAAGGGGGAGGACGCATGAAAAAGAAGTGGATTGTAGCAGGCGTTTTGGCAGCTACTTTATTAATTCCTACTGGAGCGTTTGCCGGATATCATTATCTGGCGGATAATATGTATGGTTCGAAAGAAGCAGCAGCTACAATTGGCCTAACCCCGCAGAAGTATGAGGAGTTTGAGGCCAAGCTGCAGAGGTTGAAGCATAATTTTAGCAAGGAAGAAGCTGCCACGGTTATGTCCTTATTGAAGGAATTAGGCGAGTACAATCTGCTGGCGGCAGATTCCAAGGGAGCTTTTCACATCGAACAGCTTGATGCAGAAGAACAGAAGGCATACCAGAAATTACTGGTGGAGCTTGAACCGTATTTCAAGAAAATGAACGAAACGGATAAACCCAAGGCAAAGGCATCTGGCACAGATCGTGGTGCTTTCTGGGATAGCTTGCTTGAAAAAGCTGAACAGAGGCTTACCAAACAGGAGTATAGGGAGCTTGAGCCCATAATAAATCAGTTGAAAAGCTATGATGCCAAGGTAACTGATCCAGACGGAAGTCTTCATATGGACCGGCTGTCGGCAGAAGAGATACAAGATCAACAGAAGTTATTAGAGGCGCTCACCCCTTATGCTAATAAGCTGGACCTAATGGTTAAAAAAAGGACTTAATAGGTTGCTTCATTTAACCTTTTAATCTGCTCCTGAGTAAGCGTGCAATTCTTGACTCAGCATCTAGGCCAGCGTATTGCACAGGAACTGGGCGATTCTGGCGGCTGTATGCACCGTTCAACAGAGGGGAATAGGCAAGTAAAGCGATTTCCTCATGGGTCTCGATATATTTGAGACGCACAAGCCATGGGCTTGTGCGTTGTTCTATAGCATAAGTAAAGTGCGCATTGTTATCTATTCGATCCAGACTTCGGCTTCTCCAACCTGCTGCGTTCACGCATAGCATTTATTTGCCTGGTCTGTCTTTCATCCCGGCGGCTTCCTCTTGCTCTAAGCTGGCTCAGCATAATGAGCAGCCCTAGAGTGCCGAGTACATAAGAAACGGTAGGATCCACTTCATTCCACAGGTTGACCCCGGCCAGAAGTAATACTGCGCCAATGATGGTGGCAATCAACCGCTGTGTATTTTTATTCTGCGTCTCGATTAATTTTTGCTCGAGGGAGCTCGCCAGCTTGACCCTTAAGCCTCCGCTATCCATTTTATCTATTGCAGAGATGAACTTCTTGGTCGTTGGAAGGATGTCTTTGAGCATATTCTTGCCATCCTCTACCACTTTGGAGATGACACTTCCCCGCAGATCCCTCCGCACCACCTGTTCCACATAAGGCTTAACCGTCCCGACCAGATCAAGCTCAGGGTCCAGTCCGGTGCAGAGTCCGTACACGGTGCCTATGGCTTTGCCCAGGAATGTGGTATTGGCAGGTAATTGAAAAGGCTGGGAGTAGAGGAAATTGCGTAATTCTTCGACATTGTCGCCTGACGTCACAAAACTCAGATCGAACGTATCCCCGTTGATTTGCTCGAATAATAACGTAAGATTCCTGGAGAAGACCTCCAGATCTACATTGCGTCTTAAAAATCTCAAGCGGGTAAGGGCATCAATTGCGCCGTGGGCATCTTTTAAATACACGGCCATTAGAAGGGCTACCATTTGCGTCTTCATATCCCCGGGAATCCGTCCGACCATTCCAAAATCAATCAAGGCGATGGTGCCGTCAGGCTGCACGAGCACATTGCCAGGGTGGGGGTCAGCATGAAAAAGTCCGTTCAATAAAATCTGTTCCACGAACATTTCGATCAGCGACGTTGCCAGTTGGGTCCGGTCCACACCCCAAGCGTCGAGTTTGGCAAAATCATTGATTTTGACCCCCTCCATAAACTCCATGGTCAGCACCTGCGATGTAGTACAAGACCAATGAATGTGTGGAATCACGACATCCTTCCGGTGGGCTAACTGCTGCTTGAATTCTTCGGCATTACGCCCTTCTTGCTGATAATCGAGTTCCTCCATAATGGTGTCATGAAACTCATCATACACCGCATCAAGGTCCATGAAGTCTGTAATCATCTTCTGGCGCTTCAATAACGAAATAGCGACTTGAATAGATTTCCAATCAATGGCGATAATGTCCTCGACCCCGGGCCGCATCACCTTCACGGCGACTTGCTCACCTGTCTGCAAGGTGGCCCGGTGGACCTGTCCGAAGGAAGCTGCTGCAATAGGAGTCGCGCTGAACTCAGCAAACTTCTCAATTATAGATGCTCCGAGTTCACGCTCTACCTTCTGCTGGATCTCAGAGAAATCTACGAATTCTACAGAATCCTGCAGCTTGGACAATTCATTGATAACTTCCTTCGGCAGCATATCCACCTGCGCACTCACATGCTGCCCAAGCTTGATAATTAATCCACCCATATCCATGGCGGTCTTCGTGAAATACGCTGCATGTTTGCGGTATAAGGCCTGTGTCTTCGCTGCTAAGCGCCGTCTCGGAATAAAATACTTCAGCCTGCCCAGCCACCAGAAATCCCAGACGAATGTAAAAATCATCTGCATGGTTCTTCTGAAACGGGCATCCTTCATTAATTTCAGGAATTCGCTCATTGTTTTTCTTTGACCTCGGATTCAAGATTATTTTCCTTTTTTAAGGCGATGCCGGCAGCCTTTAAATGTCCGTAGGCAACCAGTTTGCTAAACTGTGATGAGACTTCACCCGCAGGAAGAGGCAGGTTATTTTTAATCCACCAAATGATAATCCCCATGAAAGAGGATACAAGGTATTCGAACAGCAATTCCTTAGACAGCACCAAAGAGGGATTTCCCGCTGCCGGATTCCACGCCTCGTTAAGCTTATCTTTAATGATATTCTCCATTTTCGCGCGGAACGGATAGATTCTATTCTCTTCAATGAGCATGGCGTAGTAAAAAGAGATGTTATGCGAAATGTGTTCCAGTACCGTTTGCATGATGGTCTCGAGTACAGAAATACTATAAGGATTCATGCTGATTGGGCAAAGAATGACTGCATTTTTTAATTCGCCCAATGACTCATCCACATAGGTATTTAATAAGTCAGGTTTATTCTCGTAATGGAGATAAAAGGTGTTTCGATTGATCATAGCCCGATCGGCAATATCCTGGATCGTGATTGCTTCATATCCTTTTTCTTGAATAAGCTCAATAAACGCCATTCGAATCGATTGTTTAGTACGTAGTATTCTTAAATCGGTTTTCTTGGTCATTGTTTTCGCTCTCCTATAGTAAATTAGAGTCGTTAAGCGACAAAGTGATATAAATTGTATGTTATCCCCCAAAACCCAAAATATTGAATATTGAACGTAATGTTCACCTTAATTATAATGAGCGAAGGATAAATAAACAACACAACGTTCATTATTTATCTAACGCCTATAAAGAATAAGGAGGATATTCTAATGACATTAAACGATCAAAATGAGTTAGTCCTAAAGGCTAAAGCAGTGCTGGAAAGTCTAGAGAGCGGCAATCCCAAGGCGATTACGAATTACATTCATCCGGATCAATATGTTCAGCACAACCTTGCCTTATCCAATGGCCGTGAAGCCATGCTGGGTGCACTTGATCATTTAAAGGAAATCGGTACCAAGGTAAGAATTAAGCGCATTTTAGCTGATGGAGATTATGTTGCCCTTCATTCCGAATATGATTTTTTTGGCCCCAAAATTGGCTTTGATATTTTCCGTTTTGAGCATGGACTGATCGTTGAACATTGGGACAATTTGCAAGATAGGGTAGAAAAGACACCAAGTCATCATACGATGATTGACGGACCGTTCATGATTAAGGATATCGACAAGACTGACGCGAACAAAGCAGTTGTCAAAAGCTATGTCGAGAATATACTGCTTGGGAAGAACCCGGACCTGCTGACCTCGTACTTTGCCGGGGATAAATACATTCAGCATAGTCCACATATTGCAGATGGTCTTTCCGGCCTCGGGGCTGCATTGCAGGGTCTTAAGGAGAAGAATATTGAGTTTCAATATACTCAGGTTCATCAGGTTATCGGACAAGGCGATTTTGTGCTTACGGGGAGTGAAGGTCTATTTGATGGTGAACCTACTGCATTCTACGATTTGTTTCGTGTGGAGGACGGGAAAATCGCGGAGCATTGGGATGTGATCGAGGCGATACTGCCTGTGGAAAAACGAAAGAATTCGAACAGTAGATTTTGAGATTAGATGAAAACCCAATGAGCTTATTAAAAAATAAACTAATAGCTACATTACCCATTATCGTTATTGCAGTCATCTTCTTATTTAGTCTGGCCATGATTCCTAGCATCCATTCTGCTCCTCATCTCTTGCCCAATGCCATTGTGAATGCAACCGGTACGCAAAGTGCAAACGGGAATTCACCGGTTTTGATGTTACAACCCTTGTGGATGGCCTGTCTAATCGGAAACGTGATTTTCTTGCTTGTCAAAAATAAACAAAATTACGTCAATCGTAAGGATCGGCTTCGGGCGAATATAGTCCAATTTCTTTGGGGAGCAATCATTGCTTTGGCGGCTGGCTTTAGCCTGACTTGGTTCGCCGGAAGATGGGGCATACACATTCCTCTTTTCACGGATACCGCTCTATTCCTGGCAATTGCTTATTTAGCATTTTTCCTCATGATAGCTGCTGTTTTCTCCTGGATTGGATTAAAAGGCATGATTATATTTGTGTTATTACTGTTCTTCGGTGCTCCAGTTCTTAGTGTCGCTCCAGAGTTATTACCTCTGTTTTACCGTGATTGGATACTGCCTTGGCTGCCGATGCGCTTCCTGGTTGATGGGCTACGAGAGCTGTTATTCTTAGGACAAGGCCTGAGTATGAATCATCCGACAATTGTCTTAATCTGGATCGCATTTGGCAGTCTGCTGGTCTTACTTTCATCTTCCTTTAAAGGTTCACGGAAACCAGAGCAGAAGAAAGAGTCGCCGCGATAAATGCAACCTGCTCATAACCGACGATAGGGGCACCCATTAGGGTGTCCCTTTCAGCGATATTCGGGGCAGAAGCCCTAAGCAACGTTCTTCTGGAACTCAGCCATGAAGAACATTCCCGTCAAGGAACTCACGGCTATAGATGGCGGAAATTCTGTCCAGTACACGCTGCATATGTTCTGTGAATTTCAAGTCCGCAACCCGATCCTTTAACAAAAACACGCCGGTCTCATTACGCTGTTTGCCGAGGGCTCCCTCAAATAAAAGGTTGGCTCCATGGGTAGGCGGAGAGGAAAAAAACCTCATAAACAGTTCGAACCCTGCGGTCAGTCCGGAATCTTTTCCTTTTCTTAGCGTGTTATTAATTCCCGGGTCAACGCTGCGGATCTTGATGCCTTCCTTGGCAAGTTGTGGTGCGACGGCTTGGGTCCACAATGAAAGAGCCAGCTTTGAAGTCGCATAAGGGCCATACATTTTGCGGAAGGTTTTGGGATGCTCTAAATTTTCGACCGAAAACTCCTTCGTAAATCTAAGCACCTGAGATGAAGTGTTAATTACCGTTTTTAAGCTGCCGTTTTTCAATAGCTCCTTCAATTCCATCAGAATAATATAAGGAACGACCGTCAACAATTCATAATGCATTTCGCGGCCTTGTTTCGAATAGCGTAGCTCACTTAAGCCTCCTCCGGCGTTGTTGAACAAAATATCGATCCGCTGCTCCTTGCTTTTGATTTCATCCAAAGAGCGTCTTAAGCTGCCATAATCGGTGAGATCCTTCACTTTATAGGCTCGGAGCCATCCGTTCTTGAGGGCATTTTGCATGAGCATATCGTCCGCCGGAAAATCGGAACGGTTTAAAGTAATGACCTGCCAGTTCTGCGATAGAAGTTTCCGGGCTAATGCCAAGCCGATTCCCTGGCTCGCGCCTGTAATCAGTGCGATATGTTCTCGTTGGTTAGTATTCAATAGATGTCCCCCCGTTTCAGATCTGGGAGCCGCCTCCATCGACAGGGAACTCAGCACCGGTGGTATAGGTGGCGTCAAATGCCAGAAAGGCTACGACTTTGGCAACCTCGACTGGATCACCCAAACGCAACATCGGGATCTGCTGTGTCATCTGTTCCTTTGTCTGTGCGGCAGCTTCTTTTGGCATTGACTTCTCTAAGATACCCGTCTCAATAACGCCAGGACTGACAGCGTTGACGCGAATATTTCGAGGCAATAACTCGCGTGCCAGACTTCGAGTCATGGAGCGTAGCGCCGCCTTAGTAGCTGCATACGCACTGAGCATGGGGAGGCCCACTACGTTCACGATTGAAGTGGTAAGGACTATCCCGCTCCCTGTGTTCATGAGTGGAGTGAGTTTTTGTACGGTGAAGTATGACCCTTTGGCGTTGATTGTAAAAATCTCATCGTACGTTTCTTCGGTCGTTGACTCGAAAGGGACAAAGCCAGTGACACCTGCGTTAACAAACAGGGCATCTATCGTTCCAAATTCAACCTTCACGCGATCGGCCAATGCGGCGATATCCTTCAATGAAGCGGCATCGCTCAAGTATGCGATTGCGTTGTTGCCGAGTTGTTCACGAGCCATGTCAAGCGTCGCCTGCGTACGCCCGGTAATCAGTACATGTGCTCCTTCATCTACTAGCAGCTTCGCTGTCGCTAGGCCGATTCCACTGCTGCCTCCCGTGATCACAACGTTTTTGCCGGAGAATTTGCCCTTACTGGATAGTTCCATTTGAATCGTCCTCCCTTTGTATAATCCGTAATTGGATGATTAGGTACAGGAACGATTATACAACAGAGATTTTACGAAGTAAACTAAATTAACTAAATTAGTTAATCTAATTCATTTAATTATTAATGTAAATAAAAAGTCGGCAAATTTGGTATAATCCATTTGATACGTATCAAAGGAGGGGCATTCGTTCGTGAGAAAAGCCGTGAGTGTGGAGACATATATAGAAAAAATAAAGCCTGTTATTAGAAAAACAAAATTCAGCCAACTGAAAGTCGACGATCTCGCAAAATATATGGATATCAGCAAAGTGACACTATATAAGCATTTTGCCTCCAAAGATGACATCATCGAACAGGTTGTAGATTATTACATTGATTACTCGAAGGAAGCTGACGCCACGGCTAATGATGATTCCGTCTCTTTTTTGGAGCGGTTTCAAATCACGTTTTTACAATCTTTGATGTGTGCCGTGTATATTTCTGATTTGTTTTTGCAAGATCTGAAGGATTTTTATCCGCATCATTTTGAGAATCTGTCAGTTGCCCTGCACAATCGGAATAAAAATTTACAAGCTTTTTTTGAATCCGGAATGGAGCAACAGATTTTCAACAGATTGAATGCCGTGTTGTTTATGGTTCAAGATGACGCTGTGCTGCGGCGCTTTATCGAACCATTATTTTCGATTCAGTATGATATCACCTTGAAACAAGCAATTATGGATTACTACCACATGAAGCAGTATCAATTGCTAAAACCCGAATACGTGAAGATGATAGACAACTCCAATATGGAGGGGAAAATCGTTCATATTTTGCAAAGCATCTCATAAGTGACTTTCAACCATTCTTTGCTTGGTCTTGCTATTGGGAAATGCTATTCATTATGCAATCATCGAATCTGGTTCCGGGCTCGAAGCGAGCGCATGCTTGAATATTGCGATAAGGTGTACCGGATGGAGGACGGGAGGTTGTTTGAGCAGTAGTGAAGCTTCCATGAAAAGGGTTGCAGGAAAGTCTTGTTGAACTAAAAAATCCATGATATAATCGGTCCAGAATTAAATAGATAACGGATTGTTACTACGTATGTAGGCAATACCATTAACAGAGCTATATTTATATGGCGAAGTTTGTGGTCTTGCCTTTTTTTATTTTGTGATAAAGGTGGTTATTATGAGAATTGCAAAAGTGTTGAATAATAATGCCATCATTACTGTGAATGACCAGAATAAAGAAGTGGTGGTAATAGGCAGGGGGATTGCGTTCAAGAAGAAGCCGGGCGACCTCATTGAAGAAGATAAAATTGAGAAGGTCTTCATGGATAATGAGAGTATATCCGACAAAATGAAGACGCTTCTATCCGAGATCCCGCTTGCGCATATGGAGATTTCGGAGCGTATTATAAATCTCGCCAAAATGAATCTGGGGAAGAGACTGCACGACAGCATCTATGTTAGTCTGACCGACCATATCCATTCGGCTATCGAACGCTTCAGGCAGGGACACCATATCAAGAATGTGTTGCTGTGGGAGGTCAAGAAATTCTACAAGGATGAATTCGAGATTGGTGAGAAAGCGCTGTTACTGATCCATGAGGAGCTGGGAATCCGGTTCCCGGAAGACGAGGCCGCTCATATTGCGCTCCATCTGGTCAATGCGCATATGAATGAAGAAATCCCGAATGTAGTTAAAATCACCAAGATCATGCATGAGATTCTCAATATCGTGAAGTATCATTTCAAAATCGATTACGACGAAGAGTCGCTAACGTATTACAGGTTCGTCACCCATCTCAAATTCTTCGCCCGAAGAATATTAAATGGCACACATATTGAGAATACCGATAGTGAGTTATATGAGATGGTCAAGCAGCAGTATAAGGACTCCTTCTTGTGTGGACGGAAGATTCAAGATTATATCCGAAAAACATACAACTGTACACTGACCAATGAAGAAGTCATGTATTTAACGATTCATATTGAAAGAGTCGTACATCTAAAATAACCCTTGTTTGGGGTTGCTACTGCGGAGCAGGCAAAACCTAAACTGGGAAAGGACTATCCCTGTGTTTTGCTAGGGGTATTCTTTCACCGGTTTAGGTTTTTCTTATATTTTTCTTATATTTTTCTTATCAATGAAGAGGAGTGAGCTGTACCATGGATCAACAAAAGCTGGCGAAAGAAATACTAAAATTAGTAGGCGGGGAAGACAACATACAGGATTATACCCATTGTATGACCAGACTTCGCTTCAATCTGCGGGATAATGGGGCGGCGGACCGAATAAAGCTAAAGGAGCTGCCTGGAGTGATGGATGTTAACATTAACGGCGGGCAATTTCAGGTCATCATCGGCAACGATGTATCCAAGGTGTATGGAGAGTTAAGCAAGATTGCCAAAAACAATGCTGGCTCTGCTAAGGAGAACGCTGAACAACAAGGTAACAATAAAGGGCAGAAGCTCGGCATTAAGGCTTCAGTTGGCAAGTTTTTTGCAGATATATTACCGGGAATATTCAATCCCATTGTTCCAGCTATAGCGGGAGCAGGGATGATCAAGGCGCTGCTGGCTGTAATTGTCATGTTCAATGCCACAGCGGCAAATACGGATCTCTACAAAATTCTGAATATTATTTCAGATGCCGTATTCTATTTCCTGCCAATGCTGCTCGCCTTCAGCTCTGCCAAGAAATTCAATGTCAATCCGTATCTGGCTGTTGTGATAGGGGGCGTGCTGCTCCATCCTAACTTTGCCAAATTTATGGCTGACGGTATAACGTCGATGAGCTTCCTGGGGCTACCGGTCAAGCTGGTGTCCTACTCATCCTCTGTGATTCCTATTATTGCAACCGTATGGATCATGTCTTATGTAGAACGTTTTGTCCGCAAAATTGTACCGAATGTACTGAAGACCATCCTGGAGCCGATGCTGATCCTGTTAATTGTGGCACCTATCGCCTTAATCGTGATTGGCCCATTAGGAATTTATGCGGGTAATGCCATTGCCGATGGCTACATGTATTTCTATGAGCATTTTGGTGTAATCGCCGGAACGCTGCTTGGAGCCACATTCTCGCTGATGGTCATCACCGGACTGCATTACGGCCTCATTCCGCTTGTCTTTCAGGCGATTGCCCAGAACGGCTTCGACTACATTATGCCGATTATGACCGTTGCTAATATCGCGCAGGCCGGTGCCGTATTCGCCGTATTCCTGAAGACCAAAAACAATAATATGAAGTCCTTGTCCGGAGCCTCAACGATCAGCGCGCTGATGGGAATCTCAGAACCAGCTATTTACGGGGTAAACCTCAAGTTGAAAAAGCCGTTTATTGCCGGGTTGATCGGCAGTGCGGCAGGTGCATTCATCTTAAGTATCTTCCAGGTGGCAGCCTTTGCGCTGGGGAAAGTCGGCTTGCCGTCCTTGCCGCTGTACATCGGACATAAATTTTCGTTGATGATTCTGGCAGTGTGTGTCAGCTTTGTCGTTGCGGCTGTAGTCGCTTATGTTCTGGGCTTCAAGGATGTTACAGAGGCGCCAGTGGAAGAGTACAGTACGGACCTTCCCGAGCCGTCTGAGAGTGAACCTGTATCTGCCAAAAAACTGCAAAACGAAGAAATCTATGCTCCCATTGCAGGCGAGGTTAAAAGCTTAAGCGAAGTCAGCGATCCTGCCTTTTCGCAGGAGACGATGGGTAAAGGCATTGCAATTCTGCCTAGTGAGGGCCGTGTTGTGTCCCCAATTCATGGTGTTGTGTCGGTGGCTTTCAAGAAGAAGCATGCTGTTCTCCTTACCAGCGACGACGGGGCAGAGGTTCTGATTCATGTCGGGATTGATACGGTCAAGCTGGGCGGCAAACACTTCACGCTCCATGTGAATCAAGGTGACCGGGTAAATGTCGGCGATCTGATTCTTGAATTCGATAGGGACAGCATTATTCAGGAGGGCTTCGACATCATTACTCCGGTAATCATCTCTAATACCAGCGACTACGCAGGCATTACGGCTGTCAGCCAGACTACCGTGAAAGAAAAGGAAACTCTGCTGAAACTTAATGTATGAACCAATAGAAGGGAAGAAGATATTATGAAACAGACAGACATGCAGTTCCCGGAAGGCTTCTTATGGGGGGGCGCGATTGCGGCTAATCAGGTGGAAGGCGCTTATCGGGAGAACGGTAAAGGGTTATCTATTGCTGACATCCTGGCCAACGGCATCTTTAACCCGCCCTATGAGCATCCGGGTAAGAAGAATCCTTACCATGAGGCTATAGATTTCTACCACAGATACGAGGAGGACATCGCGTTATTCGCTGAGATGGGCTTCAAGGCGCTCCGTACCTCCATTGCCTGGACAAGAATATTCCCTAACGGGGACGAAGAGACTCCCAATGAAGCCGGTTTGCAGTTTTACGACCAATTATTCGATTGTATGCGGAAGTATAATATAGAGCCGGTTGTGACACTGTCCCATTATGAAATGCCGCTTGGACTTGTTAAGGATTACGGCGGGTGGAGAAACCGCAAGCTGATTGAGTTCTTTGAGAGATATGCGATTGCTGTATTTAAGCGTTACAAGGACAAGGTGAAATACTGGATTGCCTTCAACGAGATCAACGTGCTGCTCCACATTCCCTTCGTCGGCGGAGGAACGGTCATTGAGGAAGGCGAGAACAAGAAGCAGATCATCTATCAGATGGCGCACTACCAGCATGTAGCCAGCGCACTGGCTGCGAAGGCCTGCCATGAGATTATTCCGGGCTCGCAGATGGGCTGTATGATCGCCGCAGGGCCGTATTACCCGCATACCTGCCATCCCGATGATATTCTCACAGCCATGGAGATGGATAGACAGGTTTTCTTTTTCACGGATGTTATGGCCAGAGGGTACTACCCTACTTACGTGAAACGATGGTTCAAGGAGTATGACATCGAGCTGGATCTGACGGCAGAGGATGAACAGCTGCTGAAGCAGCATACCGTTGATTATATCAGCTTCAGCTATTACAAGAGCCGCTGTGCCAGTGCTGATCCGAGTGGTCTGGAGATGGTATCGGGCAACCTGGCTATGGGGGTCAAGAATCCTTATCTGAAAGCATCGGAGTGGGGCTGGCAGATTGATCCCACGGGCCTGAGATTCACGCTGAACCAGCTCTACGACCGGTATCAGAAGCCGCTTTTCATTGTTGAGAACGGGTTCGGCGCTGTGGACACGGTTGAAGAAGATCAGAGCATCCATGATGATTACCGGATCTCCTACCTGCGGGACCACATGATTGAGACAGGGAAGGCGATTGATGACGGTGTTGAATTGCTGGGATTCCTGAGCTGGGGACCGATTGATATCGTGAGTGCCTCTACAGGCGAGATGAAGAAGCGTTACGGATACATCTATGTCGATAAAGATAATGAGGGGAATGGCACCCTGCGCAGAATCAAGAAGAAGAGCTTTGATTGGTACAAGGAGGTTATCGCGACCAACGGGGCAAGTCTATAGTCATAATCAAAGGAAACGGCTGGATCAGGGGAACCTGACCAGCCGTTTCTTATTGGAAATACCCTTAATCACAATTCCTGGAGGGCAAGGGCCCGCACGGCAGCCTGTTTCAAGGCATCCATCAATATCAAATAGGGTCGCGGACCATAGCTGATGCGGGCGACACCTAACGACGCCAATCTCTGGAGAGAAGGTGAATCCGGCGAAACCATAACGTTAACGGGGAGCGAAGACTGTTGGCATAATCTCGCGATCAGCTCCTCATTACACAAACCTGGCACGAAGATCCCGTGAGCTCCGGCTTCCGCATAGGCGTGTGCCCTTTGAAGGGCAGCTTCCAAGTGGGCTTCCCCATGCCCGGCTGATGGGGTCTCAAAGAAGATATCGGTTCGGGCATTAATAAAAAGGGGAATTGACGTATCCACACCGGCTTCCCGCACAGCTGTGATGCGCAGGACTTGCTCCTCTACGGGATATAGCCCCGGTTCATGGATCTTCTGATCTTCAATATTGACGCCTACGGCTCCGCATTCGATGACCTTCAGCACATTGTTCTTGATTATCTCAGGCGAAGGTCCATAGCCACTCTCAATATCTATCGTAACGGGCAGATCTACACTTTGGCTAATCCGCTGGAGATTAGACAGAACGAGGTCGAAGGGAAGCTTTTCCCCATCGTCGTATCCATGCGCGGCAGCTACAGACCAACTGCCGGTAGCGATCACCTGGCCTCCTGCTCCTTGAATGATCTGCGCGCTTCCGGCGTCCCAGGCATTGACAAGGACCAGCGGGGTGCCGCTTCTATGCAATTCGTGAAATTTCCGTGCTTGCTCAAGTTGATTATTCATGGTTTTGACCTCCGTTTTTCTCATGATTTAGCAGCCATTCTTTGCGTGCGACTCCGCCGCCATACCCGCCGGGCCCGCCGCTGGTGTTAATTACGCGATGACAGGGAATGACGATTGCCAGCTGATTGGTCCCATTCGCTTGTGCCACCGCACGATAGGCTCTAGGCTTGCCGAGCGCCAGTGCGATATCTGCGTAGGAACGGGTCTCGCCGGGTGGAATCTTCTTTAACTGTTCCCATACGCTCTGCTGAAAAGGTGATCCCATCAGATGGAGAGGTGTCTTGAATTCGATTAATGTTCCCTCGAAAAACTGGCCCAGCTCTCGCTCCACCGACTGAATGGGCAGGGTCTGTCCTGGAATAATCGCTGTCTTCAGTCGGGTCCTTAACCGTTCAACCTCGCGTTCCAGCCCCCGGCGGTCTACGAATTCTAGGAGATAGAGCCCACTGTCGTCCGCTATTGCCATCATAGGACCGAGCGGTGTGTCCAGCCATGCTGCTCTAAGAATAAGGCTGCTCTCTGACCGCGTAGGCGCCGCCCCCATAATGCGGGAGAAGGCATCCCGGAAGCCGCTGCTGGAATCATAGCCGGAAGCAAGCTGTGTGTCGATAATCTTCCCTCCCGACCGGATATTCTTCAAGGCCAGTCCCATTCGGCGGGACCTGGCGTACTCCACGAAGGTCATGCCGAAGCGCTTTTTAAATTGACGGCGGGCAGTGGATTCATCCATGGATAACGCCTTGAAATCTTGGCCCTTCCAGCGCTTCTCCGGGTTCCGCTCCACGGCCTCGACCAGCAGCCGGACGATATCCGAAACATGATTCGGATGGGATAAGGGCCGGCAGCGCTGACACGGGCGGAAGGAAGCCAGAAGCGCCTGCTGCGCGGTCTCGTAGAACTCGCAGTTATCGTACTTTGGTTTCCTGGCTGGACATGTCGGCCGGCAAAATACGCCGGTGGAAGTGACGCCTACATAGAAGACGCCTTCGTATTCTGTTTTTTTCTCGATAAGGGCTTTATAATATTCTGCCTTGCGTTCCTCATTATGGATCATGATCAGCACCTGCACCTCTAAGGATAGATTTATTATATATCTTGCCCATAACGGCCGTAGCCGAAAATCAGGCACTTATTTTGAATATCCGATATTGGGCGGATTCGTGAGGAAACTCAAAAAAAGCGCTACTGACACAACGTTGTCAGTAGCGTTCTTTTATATTAGGGGAAGAAGGTATGATGTATAAATAGGAAGGATGATATCTTGTGAATTTCGCTTCTGTACGCATTATTACCGACGATGTAGATCGTCTCGTCGGGTTCTATGAGCATGTTCTGGGTGTTACGGCGGAGCGTCCCGCTCCTGTGTTTGCCGAGCTCGTTGTGCCATCATGCACCCTGGCAATCGGCCACTCCCAGACGGCGCAGCTATTCGGAGCCGGTTCTGTAATGGCAGCCAATAATCACAGTGTCATCATCGAGTTCTACGTTAACGATGTCGAAGCAGAGTACGCGCGCCTGAAGCCTGCTATTGGCGATTGGGTCAAAGAACCGACCCTGATGCCCTGGGGCAACCGTTCCATGCTGTTCCGCGACCCTGACGGCAACCTCGTCAATCTCTTTGAGCCGGTAACTGAGGAGGCGATCAAACGATTCAGCGGTAGAGGTTGACGGAACCTTCGGGGGCCGGTCCTATGACCACACCCCGAAGCCCGGATCATTCTCCCGGATTACAGCATAGACGGCTTCAATGACAAGTGGAAGGTCTTCTTCCGGGTAGCCTTCCGGCATCTGCGGCGGATGAACGAGCTCGGTTACACTGCCGGGATGAAGTTCAATCCCCTGCAGCTGCATCTCAAACCGGAAGGAATCCTTGAATGCTGTTCCATCATGGACTGAGTAAAAATACATATTGCAGATATCCTGTTCATCAATAAGGAGTACACCTTGTTCGTTCAGTTCCATGCTCCAAAGCCCCCGCTCTAATCATGATGAATCTATTATGAACCCTCGGAGCGGGGATTTGCTATAGATTGCAAATATTTTATATACTAGAATTTGTTATATAAGATCCATATCTATAGCAATAGCAAGTGGGCTAAAGGAGAATCGAAATGAAGCTTCGCAATAAGGTTGTTCTGATTACAGGGATCTCGGGTACGGCAGGGGACAAAATTGCCGCCAGGTGCCTACAGGAAGGCGCTGAGGTTAAAGGACTTATACGTAATAAAGAGAAGATGGACCTTTGCAGTCAGCTAGGCATTACACCCGTTATTGGAGACTTAACGGATAAAGACACAATATTGAAAGCGCTTCAGAATGTTGATATTATCATTCACGCTGCGGCGTATCTCGGTGAGGATAGAGCTATCGCTGAGGCGTCGAATATTGAAGGGGTCCAGAACCTGGTGGATGGGGCTATAGCAGCCGGGGTTGAACGCTTCGTACATATTTCGACGCTGTCGGTGTATGGTCATTTTGATGGAGCGGTAGAACTGGATGAAGAAAGTGATTTGGCATATGGTCATTCGGAGGTGTACATCTCAACCAAATGTGAATCAGAGCGGATTATACAGGCTGCAATAGCTAAGGGGCTGGAAGGTGTCATTCTGCGTCCTGGAGTGATCTGCTCCGAGTCTAACTCCCACTGGGGCGATAAGCTGATTGCCAGGCTTGCTCATACAGAGGATGTGAATTGGATTCACCCGGATGATCTGACCCCTTGGGTCCATGCGGAGAACTTGGCTGAGATGTGTGTACTGGCAGCAACGCATCCTGCGGCCGTGAACCAATGCTACAATGCAGTAGACGGGAATTACCCGGAGCAAGAGTTCACTGTACGTATTGGGCGTGCCATGAATAAGAAGTTCACCACACCGGGCGGAGACCCTATAAGAATGGCGTATAGTTATACCAAAATAAAAGATGAACTGGGCTACAGTCCGGTGATAGGGTTTGAAGAAACGATGATCCAATTGGAGAAACAAGCCCGAGGAGACTCAGATGTATAATAAACCAACTGCTTTACGTTCCGTGCTTGCCCCGAAATATTTAGAACACTGCCTGAGCTGTCTGTATGACATTGGGGAGTGGAAGGATTGCCTCTTCTGGTTACGCGGATTGAATGATACCTATAGACTTCGCACCTCTAGAGGATACTATATTCTTCGCGTATACCGTCAATCCGTCAGCGAAAATGATGTGGCCTACGAGATGTCTCTACTGACGCAGCTCGATTATCAGTTAAGCCAAGCAAGCACCAAAGTTTCCGTTCCCGTTCCTCAAAAGGACGGCGGAGTATTCTCGGTGATCCATGCGCCAGAAGGCCCGAGAGTTGCCGTGATTTTCAGCTACCTGACCGGTACGGAGAATGTGCTTCATGACGAGAAGTCATGCTTCGCTTTCGGGAAGTCCGCTGCCGAATTACACGCTGCCATGGACAACATTTCCCTGGAGCTTCCAAGATACAATATGGATACTAACGCTCTGATCAGCCAGCCGTTAGAGCGTATTGTGGACTATCTTGGGGAGAGGCATCACGCCACTCCATTCCTGCGGGAGTTCTCGGACGCGTTAATAGAGCGAATCCACAAGGCAACCAGTCAAGGCTTGGATTGGGGGATCTGCCATGGCGATTTGCATGGGAATAATAATGCCTTCCAGGAAGGCGATACCTTCACGCATTATGACTTTGAATGGGCGGCAAAAGGATGGCGGGCATACGACCTGGTGCAAGTCCGTCATAGAAAACGCTTGCCGGAGGAGAAAAAAGCCCCGCTGTGGAACACGCTGATCTCCGGCTATCGCTCTGTCCGGGATTTCTCTGAGCAGGATGAATCTGCGATGGATCTGTTTATCATCGCCCGCCGGTTGTGGGTCATGGGCCTTGATGTTGAATTCATCCATGACAGTGGTGCACTGGATTTCACAGAAGACTGGCTGGAGGAATTTATCACTGAATTCCGCTCGTACCCTATGGTCTGATTACTCTTGGTATGGGCATCCGCCCAGGCAACTTCTCCGCGAATGCATATGATGATTATGCCTATTAGTTGAAAGGGGAGCGATCATATATGGGAATTTTGCCAATACCGGGAGCCGGCGGAGGGTTTCCGGGAATTCCGGGCGGACCCGGAGGACCCGGATTTCCATTTCCGGGTGGACCAGGCGTGCCGGGGTTTCCAGGCGGAGGCCCGGGAGGATTTCCGGGGTCTCCGGGAGGTGCACCGGGAGGCGTGCAGGCGCCAACGGCTCCTCCACCGCAATTCGTACCGCAAATGCAGGCTACCACATTTGCCGTTGACCCCGGAGGGATCAGACGCTGCCTGTTCCGCAACACTTATATCTGGCTGAACAACGGTGAGCAATTCTGGTTCTACCCGGTATTTGTCGGACGTAATTCTATTGCAGGCTTCAGATGGAACGGATTGTTCTGGGGTTACTTCGGCATTGATCTGAGCCGGGTTAGCTCGTTCACCTGCTTCTAGGTTAACTGTATCTCCCTCACGGTAACATGTGCTTCCAGCGGAATACACCTTGCTATTATGATTAGCAGGGTGTATTCTTTTACTTAAATGACAGTAAGTACTGACAGTCAATTGTTGAATATTGAAATGAGGTATATACATGAGTGAAGGCCAAAACATAAGCACCAGTGATAAATTGCTGATCGCTGCCATTGATCTGTTCGCAGAAAAGGGCTACAAGAGCGTGACTACCCAGGAGATTGCAGGAGCAGCGGGTTTAAGTGAAAAAACGCTGTTCCGGCAGTTCGGCAGCAAGCAGAACCTTCTGGAGCAGGCATTCGACCGTTTTCATTATGCCGGGGAGATGGTTAGGCTGTTCAATGAGAGGATTGTGTGGGATCTTCAGAGGGATCTGCTTCTGATCAGCCGGACCTATCATGAGATTATGAACCGCAACCGGAAGATGATTATGATTTGTATTAAAGAGGCGGATAATCTGCCCGGGCTGGAGGAGTATACCAGAAACTCCCCTGAGCAGTTAATGCAGGCTCTGACGGAGTATTTCACAACCATGACGGAGCAGGGTAAGCTGGTTCCCGGCAATGCCAGAGTGCAGGCAGTGCAGTTTATGGTGATGAATTACGGTGCCTTCCTGAATCATCTGGACGATGATGCCAACTTCACCTCGGTGTCGCTGGAGGAGTTCATAACCGCGAGTGTGCAGACCTTTACTAGGGCTTTAACGCCCTAGTTGTATTTTGAACAAAATGACAGTAAGTACTGACAGACTACATTAAAGCAAGGCATTCAGAGAGGAGTACAAATCATGCAATCTCATGCTGTGAGCCCCAAGAATACAGGAAATCTATTAATGCGCGCCCTGATTTTTACACTGATTATTTCGTCAATGAATGCGAATATGTTCAATATTGTCCTGCCGACGATCAGCAGGCAATTTGAATTATCTTCCTCCCAGGTAAGCTGGATCATTACCAGTTATATGATTGTATATGCTGTTGGCGCCGTAACCTTCGGCAAATTGACGGAGAAATACCGGCTGAAGGATTTACTGACGTTCGGATTGTTACTCTTCGTCCTGGGATCTATTGCCGGCCTTGCAGCTACAGAATATTGGATGATTATTGCCGGTCGTGTTGTGCAGGCGGCTGGCGCCTCAGTTATCCCTGCGATGGCTATGATTGTACCGGTCCGTTACTTCTCTCCTGATAAGCGGGGCCGGGCGCTCGGCATGTCTGCCATCGGGATTGCGCTAGGTACGGCGATGGGGCCGATTGTTGCCGGTTTTGTAATCAGCGCATGGAGCTGGCGGATTCTGTTCATCATTCCGCTGTTGTCGCTGCTTACGCTGCCTGTCTACCGCAAATATCTGGATGATGAGCAAGGGGATGCTGATCCCATCGACTGGCTTGGCGGGGCGCTGCTCGCTGGAACGGTGACGGCCATCCTGCTGGCGTTGACGAATACTAGCCTCTGGCTGGGGCTTTCAGCCCTCTTTATGTTGATCCTGTTTGTACTGCGCATCCGCTTCGCTGCGGCTCCATTCATTTCTCCCGATATTTTCCGGAATAAAAAGTATTCCGTCATCCTTGTCATTACGTTCTTCATTACGGGAATCAGCTTCAGCTCTCCGTATCTGATCCCCCAGCTCTTGGCCCTGGTTAATGGTCTGCCTCCTGCCTACATCGGGATCGTCATGCTGCCCGCAGCAATAGTTACTACCTTTCTGGGCCGCAAGGGCGGGAAACTGGCAGATGAGAAAGGAAACCCGCGACTAGTGTATACAGCCTCAGCGCTTCTTGTTATTGGCTTCCTGTGTCTGTCTGTAGTTGCCGGCAGGCATGCTGTTCTGGTCTCTATATCCTTGATCTTCTGTGTGCTGGGCCAGTCGTTCATGCAGATTGCAATGTCGAACACCGTGTCCCGGACGCTGTCCCATGAGCAGACAGGCGTTGGAATGGGCTTATTCTCCATGCTGACCTTCATCTCTGCCGCCTCATCGACGGCTGTACTGGGCAAGGTGCTTGATTCCGGTGCGCCGGCGGCGGCCTTGAATCCTATAGCGGATAACCCTGCGTCCATGGTATATAGCAATATTTTTGCAGTGCTCGCGGTTCTGGTCATTGTGGTGATTGCAGTCTATTCTGTTCAGTTTGGACGCCGGGGGAAAAAGGCTGCTGATCACCTAACGAATGGTCTATAAGATCAGCCCGGCCAGACGGTGAATACCCTGTGCAATGGAGGCTTCATCCACTTTGGCAAACCCAAGCACCCATCCCTTCCGGCGGCTCTCCAGACAGTAAGGGCCGAGAGGGTATATACGTATTCCCTGTTGCAGGGCTAACCGGGTTACGGCTTCTTCGTTGTAGGATGCTTCTGCTTCAAGCAATACATGCAGTCCAGTCTCGGCACCGCTTAAGGTGAACCGCTCCCCTAAACCGCTGGCCGTGATAGCCTTGGTTATGGCTTCATGTCTACGGCGGTAGACATTGCGGACTCTTCTCATATGGCGCATGAAATGCCCGTTCTTGATGAAGTGGGTCAGGGTGAGCTGGTCCATAACGGGAAGATGACGGTACGTCAGCTCCTGTACACGGGCAAGCTGGGCGATGGCCTCGGCCGATCCCACGATCGCGGATAGCCGAATGCCGGGCGCAATCATTTTGGAGAAGCTCATCAGGTACAAGGTGTTATTCGCCGCCTGGCTGAACAGTGTCGGC
Source organism: Paenibacillus tritici (assembly GCF_018207515.1). NCBI lineage: Bacteria > Bacillati > Bacillota > Bacilli > Caryophanales > Paenibacillaceae > Paenibacillus > Paenibacillus tritici. Next base: position 7,561,316 of record NZ_CP073365.1, on the reverse strand, counting down.
AGCGGCTCTCCGCGATAGCGGAATTCACTGTCATAATCATCCTCAATGATCCACAATTGCTCCTGCACGGCCTTATGCAGCAATTGCTGCCTGCGCGGCTCAGACATCACGGACCCTACTGCGCACTGGTGCGAGGGGGTCACGAAGACCAGCTTGGACTCCGGGTGGATCTGGTTCACGACCAGGCCCTGCTCATCTACGGGGACGGGGACGACATGCATCCGCCGGTATTTCATGGCCATCCAGGCTGCCGGGAAGCCGGGGTCTTCTACAGAGACCGTATCTCCTTCAGCCAAAAGTGATTGCGCAATCAAATCAAGGCTATGCTGAGCGCCCGAGGTTAACAGAATTTGATTCGTCCCGATCGGGATGCCCCGTTCCAGTAACAAATAACGCTGAATTTGCTGGCGTAAGGCCAGGAGGCCATAGGGATTGCCATAGGCCCAATCCGATAAGCTCATGGCGGTGGAGGCGTGAATTAAGGATTGCCGCCAGTTTTTCTGAAAGGGTCCATCCAGATAAGGCTCATGGGGTGTGAAATCAATCTCCACCTCCTGCTGCTGAATGCCCCCGAACCAGTCATGTAGCTGATCGACGGCTGAATTTAACAGGGGGAGTGCGGGCGGTACGGGACCCTGTGCCAGGGTTGCTGCCGTAGACTCCGTGACCCGGTTCCAGTTACTGACCCGTGTCCCGCCCCGCCGGGAGGTAACGGTATACCCCCTGCTCAGCAGTTCCTCATAGACAATCTGAATGGTCGAGCGTGAGACGCCTACCAGGTGGGCAAGCTCACGCGAGGGGATCAGCAGCTCGCCCGGTGCCCATTGTCCACTTGTGATATGTTCGATGGCCTGATTCAGCAGCTGCTGCCAGATCGGGCTCTTGTCCTTGCGGTTTACGGTCAGCATGGGGTAACCCTCCAAATCGTAGATTCAGTCCTGTAACAGGAATTATGGATTGCTCCAAACCATCATCTTTGGATATTTAAGTACAATCCATTCACTGATATACTACCGTAATAACGTACACGTGAGAAGGAGAGATTTCGAGATGAATCCAGTTCGGTATAAGGTCAGGGAATGTACAGATGAAGTGAGAATAGAACAATTTTTGCGGCAGGCGAGGATTGGATTTCTGGGGCTTGTGGACGGGAATCTTCCCTATGTGGTGCCGCTTAACTATGTATGGATGGACGGGAAGCTGTATTTCCACGGAGCGGGGGACGGAAGACGCAATCAGGTGATGAGTGCCAATTCAGAGGTGTGCTTCACGGTATGCGAGGAATACGGAACCATTACCAATCCCGTGCCTGCCAAAACAGATACCGCTTATATGAGCGTGATGATATTCGGACAAGCGGAGCCGATTACAGATCTGGACGAGGCTACCCGGGTCCTTCAGGAAATGATGAATAAATATGTTCCCGGCTATCATAACCGTCCCTTGTCGAAACAGCATGTAGATAAATACCGCTCCGCCGTATACGGCGGGCCCGTTCAAGTCTGCCGGATTACTCCGCAACATGTGACGGCCAAAGAGAATCCGATTGAAGCAGAGAACATGTACAGAGCAGGTGCGAATGCAGGACAGGGAGTGTAACGACTGCACTCTGTCATATGGAAGAGACAGGAGCTTGTGCCGGAAAGGGCCCAGGCTTCTTTTTTGTGCCAGTTCCGATGAGGTAGGAGTTAAGCAAAGTTGCTGTGAGAATTAATATATCGTATGTTTAAGGGAACGAAGAAGAGAGGATGATGGTAATGCCAGAGGATAACCAAGCGCCCCGTTCAGCTCCGATTACAGAACCCGGCCACTATGTCATTGACCTGACAGGACCCCGCAGCCACACGCTGGTTACCCGGCCCGGTGTCGGCAGCTTATCTATCGGACCGCCGGGCTTAGGGAATAAGGCTGAGCTTCATGTTGCTCCAGATGCGGTCATCAACTGGCCCGTATTCGAAGCCTTCGCCACCCCGGCGGGCTCACCCTGGCCGCGCTATTTGCGTTATACAGGCGAGGACGCCGGGTTCCTGGAATGGGCACAGCACCGTCCCCTTGAAGAGGCGACCTGGATTCCGGTCCTGGCGGCAGATACGGTAGTAGACGCCAGCCTGTCTATTGTGCACGGCCTGCATATCGAGCTCGGCCCGCAGCCGGGGGGGTTCTTAAGCCTGACGCTTCCGCAGCGCCCGTGCCGCCTGGGCTTGTCCGGCGACCTGTCACGCATCTCGCTTTCCGGCACTCTGCCGTCTTCCTTAACCTTGGCGCCGCATACGAGCAGGCGCAAGAGTGATCCCCCCTTCAAGCTGCCGGACCTTGGTGAGCTGCACGGGGTGACGGGCTTGACGCTGCACAGCCCGCCGCTGGGTCAGCCTGTCTCACTGGAGAGTCTGGATCGGTTCCCGAACCTTCAATCCCTCAGCCTGTGGGGCAGCTTCTGCGATCTCGGTTCTCTCGCCCGCCATACGGGGCTCACGAATCTGGAGCTGCGCTTCATGCCTGATCTGGTGGAGCTGCCGGGCCTTGATTCGTGGCCGCTGCTGGACCGGTTCATTGCCTACAATGTGGAAGAGGCCGGGGGGAAGCGCCTAAGACAACAGATGAAGGCACGTGCCAAGGCCCGCCCCTGGGACGACTTCGCATCCGTGAGCAAACTGCGGAAGCCGGAGTGGTGGATGAACGAATATGGCCGCCCGTTCTCGGCCTGGCCGAAGCGTCTGGCCAAATGGGCTAACGAAGCCTACGATGAGGCGCAGGCAGCTTGGGCGGAGGCCTGCAGTCTTACGGATGCGGAGGAAGTGATTACCAGATTCACCATGCGCTTCAATTCGCTCAAGGGCATTGAGACTACCGAGAGAGAAGACCTCGGCGAAGCCGTTTGGCAGATTAGCCAGTCCGTTCATGGGCTGAGTCAGCCTATAACAGAGGAAATGGCGCAACGCTGGTTCGATGCCGCCCGCCATTATTGATTAAAATGTTTATAAAAATTAAGAATAAATCTTAAAATTTATATCCAATAGTGATACACTAGGAGCAGGATTGATCCAAAACGGTGTGTGACTAGGTCCGCGCTGGCTTGCTATGGCACCTGAGCAGGAGTGCCTGCATCCTTCCTGCAAATCGTAGGGTAGAAGGACGGTAGAATATGAGCAACCAACAAACGAAAACAGATATTATTTTAATTGGTGCCGGAATCATGAGTGCAACACTTGGTTCACTGCTGAAGGAATTAGCTCCTGAATGGAAAATAACTGTGTTTGAGCGTCGTGCGGGTGCCGGTGAGGAAAGCTCCAATGAATGGAACAATGCGGGAACGGGGCATTCTTCCTTATGTGAGCTTAACTACACCACGGAGCAACCCGACGGATCTATTGATATTAGCAAGGCTATTAAGGTGAATGAGGAATATCAGTTCTCCAAGCAGTTCTGGTCCTATCTGGTAAGCCAGAAACGAATACGCAATCCACAGGATTTTATTGTACCTGTACCGCATATGAGCTTTGTAGAAGGGCAGAAGGACGTAACGTTTTTACAAAAAAGATTTGAAGCGCTTTCAAATAGCCCGCTGTTCCAGGGCATGGAATTCTCCGATGATCCAAGGCGGCTGATGGAATGGATTCCGCTGATGATGAAGAACCGGACGCTGGACCAGCCGATCGCGGCAACAAGAATCGACTCGGGAACAGATGTTAATTTCGGTGCGCTGACCCGCATGATGTTCGACCACTTGAAGAACAACAACACCGATATCAGATATAATCATCAGGTGGATGACCTGAAGCGCACCAGTGACGGCTCATGGGAGCTTAAGGTGCGTAATCTTACAAGCGGCCAGGCAGAGCGCCATACAGCCAAATTCGTCTTCATCGGGGGCGGGGGAGGAAGTCTGCATCTGCTGCAGAAATCCGGTATTCCGGAAGGCAAGGCGATCGGCGGATTTCCGGTAAGCGGACTGTTCATGGTATGCAAGAAGCCGGATATTGTAGCGCAGCATCATGCCAAAGTGTACGGTAAAGCAGCGGTGGGCGCCCCTCCGATGTCTGTACCGCATCTGGATACCAGAGTGATTGAGAACCAGGAGTCGTTGTTCTTCGGGCCGTTTGCCGGCTTCTCGCCCAAGTTCCTGAAATTCGGTTCGATGTTCGATCTGATTACCTCCGTGAAGCCGGATAATCTCGTCACGATGCTTGCGGCAGGAGCCAAGAACCTGTCATTGACCAAATATCTGATCGGGCAGGTCATGTTGTCCAAAGAGCAGCGCATGGAAGCCTTGCGGGAGTTCGTCCCGAACGCGAACAGCGAGGATTGGGAGCTGGTGGTGGCAGGCCAGCGTGTGCAGATTATTAAGGATACGGCTGCCGGTAAAGGGATGCTTCAATTCGGGACGGAAGTGATCAGCAGTGCCGACGGTTCGATAGCGGCCTTGCTTGGCGCTTCTCCGGGGGCCTCAACCGCGGTCTCCGTCATGCTGGAGGTGATCGGCAAATGCTTCCCGCAGCAGGTTAAGGACTGGGAGCCGAAGATCAAACAGATGATTCCGTCCTATGGCATGTCCCTGTCGGCCAATCCGAAGCTTTTGCACGAAATCCATACTTCAGCAGCGCAAACGCTGGGCCTTATTAACGGGCCAGGGGGGCATGGGCAGCCGATTGCAGTCAACCATATATAGCTAAAGGCCATCCGAAGGGATGGCCTTTATGTTTGTCTGCAACAGCATCAGGGTTACCGGAGGGAGCTGGCAACCGCCTTGCTCTTCCTGCTGAACAGGAAGGCGGCAAGAACCAGAGCCGCACCTACAGCAGCAAGTCCTACCCAATTCAAATTCAGTACAGAGGTGCGGCTGATGACAAGCCCGCCTAATAAAGATCCCAGCGCAAAGCCGAATTGGATGAACGAGGTATTTACGCTTAGGGCAATGTCCGGATTCCGGGGTACCAGAGTGACCAGTAAGAGCTGCTGTGCAGGGGAAATGCTCCAGGTTGCTAGCATGAAGATCATCAATACCAGGATAAGCACAAGGATATGGACACCCGCCAGAGTGAATAACAGGAGCGATGCTCCCTGTAGCAGAAGTCCTGCCCAAATGGTGAATTGTGATCCCTTGGTATCTGCCAATTGTCCGCCCACTTTGGACCCCATGAAGCTGCATATTCCCGCCAGGAATAGCACCCCGCTAATTTCGGTAATGGACATCGAGGATGCTGCCTGTAAGTAAGGGGTAATGTAAGTGAAGAGCGTAGAGTAACCCCCGACATAGAATAAGGTGATCGCCAAGGCGGTTACAATTCTTGAATCCTTCAGCACCGCGAGCTGCATCCTGAGGGAGACGGTCTTATCTTCTTGTATGGCAGGAATCTTCCTAGAGATAATCATCAGGGGAAGAAGGCTCAGGATACCGATCACAATAAACAGGACCCTCCATCCAAACCTCTCGCTAAAAAAGGTGCCCGCCGGAACACCCAGCACCAAGGAGCTGCTGAGCCCCATTAGAATAATGCCGATGGCATTGCCCCTTCTTTCCGGCTCGACCAGCCGTGTCGCTACTGCCATGGCTACAACCGTAGCGATACCTCCGCTAGCTCCTTGAATGATCCGTACCGCAAGCAGTAGCTCATAAGACAGGTTAAGGAGCATCAGCCCGTTGCTGGCAATAAACACACTAAGGGCAGTCACCAGCAGCTTCTTGCGGTCCATATGAATGGTTAAGGCAATTAGCACCGGAGCGACAATGGCTGCGGACAGAGCAAATACGGTCACCATCAGCCCTACCTCGGAAGTAGTTACGTTAAGGTCCACCGCCATCATCTCGATGACGCCTGTAATAATGTATTCAATGGTTCCGATTAGAAAAACGGCCAAGGCCATAACATAGATCAATAACTTATTTCTCAATTCAATCGCTCCTCATCACCGTTCTTGTCATCACTCTACGATGCTGCTATGTTTAAGTCAAAGAAATGTTTATGAATATAACGTTCATTTTTTTTGAATGAAGGAGCGGAATGTGATGGAATTGCGCCAACTGAAGACCTTTTATACGCTTGCTTCTACGCTGAACTTCACCAAAGCTGCCGAAGCGCAGAATTATGTCCCCTCCACCGTTACGATGCAGATTAAGGCGTTAGAGGAAGAATTAGGGGTAATGCTGGTGGACCGGTTAGGCAAAAGTGTAACGCTGACCGATGCAGGGAGAACGTTCCTGCGCTATGCAGATAACATATTGTGTATGGTGGAGGAAGCCCAGCATGCCGTCAAGCAATCCGGTGAATTGACAGGAACGATCGTGATAAGTGCCGATGAGACGTTGTGTACGTACCGGTTGCCGGCGGTATTGCACCAGTTTCGCACGATGTACCCGGCAGTCCGGCTGATCTTTCAGCCGCTGGTGAGTGCGAGCCTTAAGCAGAGCCTGCGCGAGGGGGATGTGGATATTATCTTCATGCTGGATGAAGTGAAGGGCGAGGCAGGGTTCTGCGGAGAGAAAATAATAGATGAGCCCTTTTGCATCCTGGCGGCTCCCTCGCATCCCTTGGCGGCGCGTGCTGCACTGGCTGTTGAGGATTTTAATGGCGAGACCTTTTTATTGACGGAGCGGGGCTGCTCCTACCGAATGTTTTTTGAGCGGAGCCTGTCGCAGCAGGGCATGGGGGGAATCACCGAACTGGAGTTCCACAGCGCTGAGGCGATTAAACAATGTGCGATGCTGGGAATGGGTATTGCCATCTTGCCTGAAATGGCCGTGAGAGAGGAATTGAACCGGGGGGAGCTGGTCTTATTGCCCTGGGATCTGAAGGCTACCACGTTTGCGACCCAAGTATTCTGGCATGAAGAGAAATGGCTCTCGCCGGCGATTAAGGCTTTTTTGAAGGTGACCCGGGAGCTGAGCCCCTTGACCTTAGGTCAGACCTAGGGTGTATCGTAGAGATATTCCAAGCCGTATCCCGGGGAGTGATCGCGATGAGAAGTGAAATTACAATTAGTGAACTAGCCAAGCTGATGAATGTGTCGGTTCACCAAATCCGGTATTTTGAAGAAAAGGGGGTGCTTCAGCCCGCTTATACCGGCGAGAATCAGTACAGGATGTATGGCATGGAGCAAGTGTACCAGTTAGCGCATATCCTGCTGCTCCGCAAGCTGGAGGTACCCGTTCAATCCATTCATGAATGCATGAGTTATACGGCAGAGCAGCATGGCAAGCTGCTGGAGGATTCCTTACAGGGAATCGGGAAGGAACTGCTGCGCCTGGAGGAGCTTCGGCACTTCATCCTTAAGATGCTACAGGAACAACAAAGCTACAGTGCTCAGCCGGATTCCTTCCAAATCCAGAAGCTGAAGGCCGCATCTCTGGCACGGATCATGAAGCTGGATTCACATGTGAAGCTTAGTGCGGCGTCGCTGGCTGAACAGGCCATAGGGATTCCAGACTTGTTTGAATCGGATATTTATTATGTGGCGGATGAGCGGGGCACCGTGACCTTATATCTGGAGACGCCCGCCCCAGGCGATGTAACCTTACCCGAAGGGGACTACCTGACGCTGCAGTGTGTGGTTCAAGAGGAAGAGCTGGAAGGGCAAATCGGACGATTCGCCGAATATGCAGCTATGCAATCCGTCCCTCTAACCGGACCTCTGGTGGTTATTGAACGATCGTATTTATCCCTGTTCGTTCCGGGCAAGCTGCATTATGAGCTGAGGGCCTGCATAGGGCCGGGTGCAGCAGGGGAAGGGAGGTATTCCGTATGAGCACAGCCCCTATAATTACAGCCCCTATAAGTACAGCGCCAATAACCATCGAGTCTATGGACGCCAAGTATAATCGGCCGGTCGGACGGCTGCTGGCTCAAGCGTTTCATGGGAAATTCAGCCGAAGGACTGAACTGGGCGGGGGTGATCTGGCTCCGCATTTTGAAAAGCTGCTCCAATACGTTCCGGCAGAGCCGTTCACTCAAAGGATGGTCGCCCTCCAGGAGGGGGAGGTCATTGGCAGCATTGCGATCAAACGAAAACCCATGCTGAACGCCCTCACCCCAACGCAAAAAATTCCGCTGGCGGAAATAGTCAGTCTGTTCGGCAATTGGCGCATGATCCAGATGTTGATCGGCCTCCACGTACTTGATCATGAACCGGAGGCGGGGGAATGTTATATTGCTGACCTGGCAGTCCATTCAGACCAGCAAGGCAAGGGCATAGGAAGACTCCTGATACAGTGGGCCCGGCATGTTGTCGATACCGATCCGCAACTGGATCGTCTTAGCCTGCACGTGTCGTCCGGCAATCTGCGTGCCAGACAACTCTACGAGAAGCTGTCTTTCCATACGAGCTCCCGGGAGAAGCGCTTTATCTTGTTTGTATTGTGCAATCAATGGGAATGGGAATATATGGTTCAGGAGAAGAGGGGAGCCGGAAGATCATGCTGAAGAGGAAAGTTTGGCTCTGTGTGATGATTATGGTATTGATTATTGGCGGTACAGGGCTCTATATTGTGCAGCAAAACCGCTTCGACCTGGTAGAGCAGGCCATCGAGATCGAATCGCCGGAAGGGAAGCTGACAGGTACGTTGGCGCTGCCGGAGGACTCTTCCGGCAAGCTGGGATTAGTCCTCTTCATTCATGGGGATGGAGCGATTAATGCAACACACGATGATGGGTATAAGCCGTTATGGGAGCGGTTAGCCAGCCTTGGTTATGCCTCCTTGTCCCTGAATAAAAGAGGGATTGGCGGTTCGGAGGGCAACTGGCTGGAACAGAGCATGGAGGATCGCGTAGAAGAGGCGCGTGAGGCCATAGCATGGGCCCGCAAGCATCCAAGGATTGATCCGGACCGGGTCGGGGTGTGGGGCGCCAGCCAGGCGGGCTGGGTGATTCCCAAGCTGGCAGGGGAGGAGCCGCTCGCCTTCAGTATTCTGGTGTCCCCCGCCGTCAACTGGCTGCGGCAAGGAGCTTATCATACCCGGCAGCAGATGCTGAAGGAAGGGAGATCAGAAGCGGACATAGAAGCTGAAATAGCAGCTAACAACGAAGTTAGACAACTTCTCTCAAAGAAGGCGAGTTATGAAGATTATCTTGGAGCCGTGCGGGACGGCAGTCCGATGACGAAGGAGCGATGGACATTCGTGAGCAAAAACTTCCTGTCGGATGCCGGGCAGGATCTTAAGCAGCTGCATTCACCTGTACTTCTGATGCTGGGCCAGGAGGATATCCATGTAGACTGGAAGGAGACAGAGCTAGTATACCGCAATACAGTGAAGCCGGAGCTGCTGACGGTTGCAGTCTTCCCTGACGCAGAGCATTCGATGCTGAGCAAGAAGACGGCTGATTCCGGCCTCAGGGCGCTCATGATCAGCCTCTTCTCCCCGCGTCAGATTACAGTTCCCGGATATATGGATCAGATTGAGCAATTCCTTAAGAAGCTGGATGAACACCGGCCGCTCCAAGAATAGGTTGCTGCCTTCTGTCACCACTCCTGCTCTGGAAGTTGCGGCAACAATGGTCTATCATATAGGCAAAAGATTAATCCCCTAAGGAGACCAGATGGAGAATTCAATTCATATTCTTGTTGCTGAGGATGACGGCGATATCAGCCGCCTGCTGTGCAGCATTATCAGAAAGAGCGGATATCTGCCACAGCCTGCCTTCTCCGGAACAGAGGCACTGCTCTATCTGGAGAAGCAGCCATGGAGCATGGTCCTGCTTGATTTGATGCTGCCGGGAATGACGGGCGAGGAGCTGCTGGAGCGGATTCGCCTGCGGGGCAGCGTGCCGGTCATTATCATCTCGGCGAAGGGTGAGCAGCAGACTAAGGTATCCGCGCTGCGCGGAGGTGCGGATGACTTCATTACGAAGCCATTCGATATTGAAGAGGTGTCCGCGCGGATTGATTCGCTTCTGCGCCGGTTCGCGCAGATTACACCGCCTGCTGCATCTGTACCCCACATCCTTCAGCATAAGGGGCTTGTGCTGGACTGCGACTCCCAAGTGGTGACGGCCGAAGGGACGGAGGCCGTACTGACCGCACGGGAGTATGAAATTCTCAAATTGCTGCTGTCGGAGGCGCGGAAGGTATTCACCAAAGCCAATCTGTACGAAAGCGTATGGGAGGAGCCTTATTACGGTGACGATAATACGGTGAACGTCCATATGAGCAATTTGCGGAGCAAGCTGGCGAAGGCGGCGCCCGGCAGCGAATTTATTGAGACGGTATGGGGCATAGGCTATCGGCTGAAGGCTTAAGACATTCTTAAGGATTGGCTTTAGCCCTTCTTAAGTTCTCGATTCTATACTTGGTCTATCATATAAGGGAGGCCAAGACAGCAATGAGTGAATATGTACTGCAAACCAATCAATTGTCCAAGAGATTCAGTGGCAGCGTTGCGCTGGATAAAGTGAATTTATCCATCCGCAAAGGCTCGATCTATGGCTTTATTGGACAGAATGGAGCCGGGAAATCGACGCTGATGCGTATTGTGACCGGACTCGCTTTTCCATCGGATGGAACGATAGAGTTATTCGGTGCCAGTGCGGAACGGGAGTTGACCCAGGCCCGCAAGCGGATGGGGCTGATTATTGAGGGGCCCTCACTGTTCCCGCACATGACGGCCAGCGAGAATCTGGAGGTGAACCGTCTTCTCCGGGGCATTCCCGGCAGAGACTGCGTCAGCAGAATGCTGGAGCTTGTCGGACTGCAGGGAACAGGCCGGAAGAAGGTGAAGAATTTCTCGCTGGGGATGAAGCAACGGCTGGGCCTTGCAATTGCCATGCTAAGCGACCCTGAATTTCTGATCCTGGACGAGCCGACCAATGGGCTTGATCCGATGAGTGTCATCGAGATGCGTGAATTGCTTAAGCGGCTCAATCAGGAACGGGGACTTACGATTCTGATCTCCAGCCACATTCTGAGTGAGCTGCACCTGCTGGCGAGCCATTATGGCATCATCCATCACGGTAAGCTGCTGGAGCAGCTTACCGCCCAGGAATTGCACGACAAATGCCAGCACTATGTGCATATCAAAGCGGATCATCCCGACAGGGCAGCCATGGTTATTCAGAATGTGCTGGGTACAAGCGACTTCGAGGTCATGCCGGATGGGGCGATTAAGCTGTACGGATATAGGGAACAGCCCGGCAAGGTATCTTCGGCGCTATTCTCCGCAGGTCTTACCATCGAGGAGTTCATGCCGATGGGCGAAGACCTGGAGAGTTACTTCATGAAGCGGATCGGAGGCGGGGGAGATGTATAATCTGATCAGAGCCGAGCTGTTCAAGCTGCGGAAGGACAGATCCTTCCGGGTACTGCTGCTTATCACTGCCGTGCTGTCCCTGGCCTATCCCCTGCTCTACTATATTGATAATAAGTCGGGTGGCAAACCGCAGTTCACAGGGGCCGAATTCCTGGTTAGATTCGTGTTCAGCAATGGTTATGTCATCAAATTCAGTATAGCCGCCCTGGCCGGATTCTTCATCGCCAGCGAATATACGACAGGAGTCATGAAGATAGTCGCTTCCTCAGGCAACAATAGAGGGCGGCTGTATGCGGCCAAGCTTGTCGGATTCTCTGCCGGAGCCATGGTGATCTCGCTGATATTCCCGCTAGTCAGTATGGCTGAGGTCTCCATACTATCCGGGTTCGGCCAGTTGCCGGAGGGAGTGGACCCCTTCTTCATCCCGCGTGTTCTCGGATTAACCCTGCTGTACACGGCAGGCTACGCAGCGATTGGGGTGTTGTTCACGGCCGTGTTCACCGAGAGCGGCAAGACCATCAGCTTCCTGATGATCTTCTTCCTGATGATCAATACGGTCTTGGGAGGCCTGGGTGAATATATCCCGTTCTTCACCACGGTGTACAATTATTCAGTCTTCAAGCTGCTGGGGGATATCAGCAAAATCCATATGGACAGCGGTGAGCTGCCGGCGCTCCTGCTCGTGCCCTTGCTGACCATTGGGGTAGCCGGGCTGCTGGGGATTCTCGTGTACCGCAAGAAGGAAATTAAATAATAGAAGAGGGGGCGGAGAGTCTTGTTCATCATCACGCTCATATCCGTTACAGCCGCGGCTCTCCTGCTGGCCCATCTCTTGGGATTGAGGCGGGAGCTGCGGCGGATGACGGAGCAGCTTCGTCAGTATAATGAACGGGCCACCGGCAAGAAGCTGGAGGTAACCCTGTTTGACCGGAGGCTCGAAGCGCTGGCAGGTCAGATTAACCGCCAGTCTAACCTGATCGTTGAAGCGGAGGCTAACCGGAGACGGACGGAGAACGAGCTGCGGCAGGCCATTGCCAACATCTCCCACGACATCCGCACGCCGCTAACCTCCATCCTTGGCTACATTCAATTGCTGGAAGTAGAGCCCATTACGCCTGAGGAGAAGCTCGAATATCTCGAAATTGTCAAAAATCGGACAAAGCGGCTCCAAGCGCTGTTGAACGATTTTTTTGAGCTGTCCTTAATCGAATCTTCGGATTATCAGCTGAAGACCGAGCGGATTGCCATGACGGTGCTGCTGTCTGACACGCTTGTCGGCTTCTACGATCAGTTCAACGAGCGGGGCATTACACCGGATATCCGGCTTCCTAGAGAAGCGGTGGCTGTATATGCCGATGAATCCGCCGTGCGGAGGGTTGTGGAGAACCTGCTTATCAATACCGTCAAGCACGCGAGCGGTCCTGTGACCATCTGCTTCGGGCAGCAGGGGACCCTGGCAGAGCTGAGTATAGTGAATGAAGCGAAGGAATTATCCGCAAGCGATGTGAGGCTGCTATTCGACCGCTTCTATACCGTAGACCGCACCCGTTCCGGGCAAGGCTCGGGGCTTGGTCTGTCTATCGCCAAAAGTCTCATGAACAAGATGAACGGCACATTGACCGCAGAGCTGCACGGCGGCAACTTAACCATGATCTGCCGCTGGCCGATGGGACCACAGGGCGAACCGCATTTCCATTACCGGTGAGGATATTTATCCACGATTTCCAGCAAGTAATCCCGGAATTCTTCCCGGTAGGGTATGGGCTCTATGATCTCCAGACCGGTCCCGAAGCCCGCCAGGAATTGATAGCCAATGCTGTTCTGTGGAACATGGATGGTTGCCAGAAGAAGTTCAGCATTATAGGATTCGATGCTCTTCCGGCCATACCGTTCAATGAATTGGTCTTGTATTCCCCGCTTAATCAGCACCTTGACTTCCGTTAGCTCCGGCTGAATACGCCCTTCCCGTTCTTGTTCTTGCCCCGCCGGTCCAGCTCTGGGGCTGAACGTCTGCTCACTCCTGACAAGATGCTCCATCCTGGATAATTTGAAACTTCTGGTGTCCATACGCTGTAAGCAGAAGCCTTTCAGATACCAGCTCGTTTCGCTAAAATGCAGCTGATCAGGCTCGACCGTCCGGGTCGTCGCCATCCCATTCTTATCGGTATAGTCGAACGAAACCATCGTTCGCTTCAAGATAGCCTCCTGGCAGAGCTTCAAGGTATGGCTAAGCTCAGGCCGCCCCTCCCAGTTGTAGAAGGAAATCTGAATAGACCCCTTCGGAGCCAATGGACTGACCATGGCTTCTATTTTCCTAATCGTCATTTCAACATCTTCACTAAGCGTAATCTGTTCCAATCCGCCAAGTGCAATTAATATATTCTCTAAGTCGGAGCTGCTGAGGAGACGTTTATCCACCTTGTATTGTTCCATAATCCCGTAGCCGCCATGAACTCCGTGGAGCGAATAGATCGGGATGTTGGATAGGCTTAACGTTTCCATATCGCGCAGAATCGTTCTTTTGGACACGTTAAATAATGCAGCGAATTCATTGCTGGGAACGATATCTTTCTTCAGCAAAATCATAATGATAGAGATGAGCCGTTCAACCTTGTCCATTCGGGTGTCCTCTTTTTCTGCATGGGTTAGAACGGTGACATATAGCCGTCACCTATCGTGTATTATACTACATTTATATTAAAAAGGAGGTTATGTTCAATGTCAGCTATTGCCTATATTAACTTTGATGGAATTGCCGGACAAGCGATTGAATTCTATGCGGAGGCTCTCCAGGCGACTACAGTGAAAAAGGTGAAATTCGGAGATATCCCGCAAGATCCGAGCTATCCTCTGCCGGAAAATGAGCTGAATATGATCATGGAAGCTTCGATAGAATTCGCAGGCGGTAGAATCATGCTGTCGGACGTATTGCCTTCCATGAAGCCGGTAACAGGTGAACTGGTGCAGGGGAATAATATGCTGATCAGTCTGGTCATGGAGGATAAGCAGCAACTGGAAGAGTACTATAATCAGTTATCTCTTGGCGGACATGTCATCATGCCGTTATCCGTCACCCCCTGGTCATCATGCTTTGGGATGCTGGCCGATAAATTTGGAGTGTGCTGGAAATTCAATAGCGACGCCGATCTGTTTCTTGAACAAGTGCTGGCTGCCAAGGAAAATATTTAGGAAGGTGAGCCGTTGACTTTGTGAAAACCTCATGATACATTGTGTATACACGGAATACACAATTTGTTGAGGAGGGTTGTTATGCTGGCTTTAGAACTAAAGAATTTAAATAAAAAGTATCCTCATTTTGAGATCAAAGATGTATCCTTTCAATTGGAGCAGGGTTATATTATGGGCTTCATCGGGGTTAACGGTGCAGGCAAAACGACCACGATCAAGTCGATCCTGAACATGATTCAGGCTGATAGCGGTGAGGTCAGCATACTCGGCAAGAATATGGCTGAACACGAAATCGAATTGAAGCAGGAGATCGGCTGCGCCTTCGGCGATATTGATTTCTATACACGCAGCAAGCTTAAGACGCTGACGGATATTACTAAGCGGTTCTATAAGAATTGGAATGATGACACGTACTACAGCTATCTGCGCCGGTTCAAATTGGATGAAAACAAAAAAATAGCGGAGCTGTCCACGGGGATGAAAGTAAAATACAGCTTGACCCTTGCCTTATCGCATGGGGCCAAGCTGCTGATCCTGGATGAACCGACCAGCGGACTTGATCCCGTATCCAGAGACGATCTGCTGGATATCTTCCAGGAGCTTATCGTCGGCGGCGAGATCAGCATTCTGTTCTCCACGCATATTACATCCGATCTGGAACGCTGTGCGGACTATATAACCTTCATCGAACAAGGCCAGATCGTCGCCAGTTCCGAGAAGAACGAGTTCAAGGAATCGTATCGTTTACTCAGCGGCAGCGAGGCTGAACTCAGCGAAGTGAAGGAGCACTTGATCTCCTACAAGATCAACTCGTTCGGCTTTACCGGATTGATTCATGCCAAAGACATTCATCCATCCTCCACACTCCGGGCAACCACGCCGAGCCTTGATGACATCATGATCTACTTCGCGAAAAAGGAGGGTGTACATGTATAATCTGGTGATGAAGGATTTGAAGTTAGGCGTAAATCCCTGGTTCTTCGCATTACCCTTAATTCTAGGCGGCTTAATGCTTATTCCCGGCTGGCTCTATTTTCTGGTTCCGCTGTACTTCTGCTTCATAACAGTCCCGAACATGTTTGGCGGATTTAAAAGCCAGAACGATCTGATGTTCAGTACGATGATGCCTGTAACCAAAACAGACATCGTGAAATCCAGGGTTGCTGTGATTGTTATTCTTGAGCTCATGCATCTTGTCGTTGCGATGATCTGCAGTATATTTACGTTTCTTTTGTATCCTCACCTGACGTATATCTTCTTTGCGCCGCATATGGGTTTTTGGGGATTATGCTTCATCATGCTTGCCCTCTTCAACCTTATATTTATCTCCATGTACTACCGGACGGCGTATAAGTATGGTGCGGCAACTACCGCATCGACTGCGGCAGCGATACTGTTTGCCGGAGCGGCTCAATGGGCCGGCATCCAATATCCCTGGATGAATGACATTTTCTACGGCTCCGGCTTAGATAACACGGCACTCCAGCTATCCATTCTGATCGCAGGCATTCTCATTTTCGTTGCCTTGACTCTGATAGCTTACCGGATTGCGGTGAAGCGATTCCTCAAAGTGGAAATATTATGAACGTAACGATTTCCAGCACCTCCGAGAAACCGATCTATCAGCAGCTGTACGAACAGATCAGCGCCCAGATTCTCAAAGGCGAGCTGGAGAGCGGTTATTGCTTGCCGCCCATCCGGCAGGCCGCTCTGGAGCTTCATGTCAGTGTCATTACCGTTAAGAAGGCCTGGGAAGAGCTGGAGCGGAGCGGTCTGATCCATACGGTGACCGGTAAAGGCTGTTTTGTTGCCGAGTTCACGGCGGATGAGATGCTGCGGATACGCAACGAAATGATCCTGAAGCAAATGGTGAACGACACCTCGTATTACAAGTCCTTCGGGCTTACTTTGGATGAAGTGGTTGAACTGCTGAAGCAGATTTATTAACATACTGGCACAGCGAAAGGCCTTTTACGATCTCTCAGGAGAGGGTAGAAGGCCTTTTTGCTCGCTTTCGATTTTGTAGCCAATCCCCCACACCGTCTTGATGATCTGCGGTTCGCGCGGATTAGTCTCTATCTTCTCCCGGAGCTTACGGATATGGACCATGACGCTATTCTTCGACTCCATGAAGGGCTCGTTCCACACCTCTTCATAGATGCGGTTCATGCTCAGCACCATCCCCCGGTTGACGGCCAGCATGTGAAGGAGTGCGAACTCG
Source organism: Paenibacillus tritici (assembly GCF_018207515.1). Taxonomy (NCBI): domain Bacteria; kingdom Bacillati; phylum Bacillota; class Bacilli; order Caryophanales; family Paenibacillaceae; genus Paenibacillus; species Paenibacillus tritici. Next base: position 7,544,673 of record NZ_CP073365.1, on the reverse strand, counting down.
CGGGGGGTCAGCTTGATCTCCTGCTGATCGACCGTTACCGTATGGGAGGCAATATTAATAACGACGTTGTCGATATGTATCTCATTCGCGTTTGCCGGACCGGAATTGAACTGCTTCAGCCTGCGAAGCTGGGACTTGATACGTGCGATCAGTTCAAGCGGGTTGAACGGTTTGGTTACGTAATCGTCGGCGCCGATGCTGAGGCCGGATATTTTATCAATATCCTGGCCCTTTGCCGAGAGCATGATAATGGGAATAGGGTTCGTTTCCCGTATTTTGATACAAGCCTGTAATCCGTCCATCTCGGGCATCATCAGGTCAAGTACAATCAGATCCACTTGCCTGGACTGCAGAATCTCCAGTGCCTCCAGGCCATTCGACGCCTGCAGGAGCCTGTACCCTTCGTTATTGAGATAAATACTCATCAGCTGGATAATTTCTGCTTCGTCATCCACCATCAAAATTGTGCTTTCCACCGTAAATCCTCCCTTGCTTCCGGTCTATTATAAGCGATATTTCATGTGCAATGAATCACGCCCGCAATATTTAAGGAAATGATAAGAATTTGACATGATCCAGGATCGCATTATCCCAAACCGGAAGCAGGCCGGTCTCCCCCTTAAATCGGCTTCCGGCAAACGAGCTGTCCTGACATATAGCCCCCTCAAAGCTGCATTCTTCAAACCGGCAATAGGTGAAGATGGCCCAGCGGAAATTGGCGCCGGAGAATCGGCAGCGAGTGAAGGATACATCGTTCGCTATTACTTTACTTAAGTTGCAGCCTGTGAAATCGCAATCGTGAAACTCTTTGCTGATCCTGGCATTATTCAGCTTGGCTCCCCGGAAAGAACAGTGACTGAAGGTATGCGTCACAAATCTGCCATCCAGCTTGACCCCGTCGAAGCCGCAATGGGTAAAGGTTGAGGTGTTCAAGCTTGCCGAATCCTCGAACCTTGCATAGGACAGATCGACTCCCTGGACTGTGAGGTATTGAAGGGTCTCGGTCAGGGTAACTCCCCGGTAATCCTCTAGTCCAGCCTCGGTCAGACCGTAGGGGGACGCTGGAAAGGAGCGGTCTTTGTGATGCAGATTAGACTTGCCGGTAATAGCGGCGATCAGCCTGTTCACTTCAGAGAGCTGGTCGCCCTGCCATCTTGCCAGGAGTGACTTCTTATTCAACCTAGATCCTCTCCTTACATTAATTTGGTAAAAGGACGAAATGCAGTTAATATAATAGTATGACAAAAAGTTGTCACAAACCACTCTGAGGAGGCATCCCGTGGGGAGATCATTCGCAAATCTGCATATTAAGTCGGACAATCTGGAAAAGACCGTCGAAGCGTTAAGAGAGCTAAGCACGCGGCATGGCGGGGTATTAGGTTATTCCAAGGCTGAGGCTCCAGAGAGCCAGGCTGTTATGTACGTAAGCCAAAGCAACGAGAGCTGGGTCAGCGTGCTTCACGAATATTTGGTCTGGGGTACGGTCAAAAAGGTGGGCAAAGCCTTGTCCGGGCTAATCAAGGAGCCGGTGATGACGGCGGGTTATATGAATGAGGAGATTTTCGAGCTGTCATTTTTTGAGCAGGGGGAGCTTGCGGCGGAGCGAATCTTTTGCGAGCCGTGGACCCGGGAGGAATACGGACAGCTCCGGGAAGAGCGTGTGAATGATGACTACTTGCAGCAAGTGCTGAATATTCAGGGTGAAGCTGCCGGCGAATTGATTAGGATGACGAGTCCGGATCAGGCTGTAGAGAAGCTGTCAGAGATCGCAGGTATGTCTTTGTGGTGCGACTATGAGTGGATACCGTATGAAGAGACCCTTCAAGCACGTTTTGCAAAATATGAATTCGGGCGGTGAGTGGCTACGTGGACCGATTGAAGAACAGCGGATTCTATAAGCTTCAATTCTTCATCACTCCGGAAGAGTTCCGAGGTGTCCTGAAGCTGCTGGAGCCTGCGACTGCACGATTCTACCAGACCAATTACGCCCGGACCGAGCATGATCAGGACCAGGTGGTGGAGGCGTACCGGAGTTATTATCATTATTATATAGCAGCGGAACAGCGGGACGGGGTTCACCCCTCCTTTGTGTATTCCATTTCCGTCCTGCCTGACCAAGAGCAGTCGGGATATTTCACGAGGAATGAGCAAATCTACTTCCCCTATTACGGCCAATGGGCAGAGGATAAACTGCCGAGTATCTTGTTCTCGCTTCCCAAAGGTGTCCAAGTGGATCTGGAGGATGAGCGCGGGAAGTATTATATCTACGAGGATATCCGCGACCGCAGGCCGTTAACCTATACGTATTTCAGTGAAATCAGCGGATCTATCCGAACATTGACCAAGCCGCTGCGCTTCTCGGCGCTTGAAGCAGCGGCGATGGATGAGCAGAAGCCTTCTGTCCGTATCAGTCCGGGTGCGGCTCAAGACCTCAGCAACTCGTGGATCTTCAGTAAATATGGTCTTAGGCTCCAGGGGAAATTAGGAGGAACTGTGAATGCGCAAAGTGTGGTCAAAAAGGATACTAATCCATAATCCGGATACACTGGACCGGTTTCAGATCGCGCAGGATTTGCGTGCGTTACGATGAGAATTTCGGGGCAGTAAAAGGGAGGGAATATATGATGTTAAAGTTTATCTGCACCTGGGTATTGCTCGCTGCATCGTGTTCGGCGGTATGGTGGAGCTTCAGAACAGAGAAGCTTATCACCGTCTCCTGGCTGGCCTTTCTGCTGCCTGCTATTATCCAGCTCGCGGCTGCTGTGCGAATCGGTCCCGGCAAGGCGAAGTCACTGATCGTGTTCGGCTGCATCAATCTTGTGTTCTCGGCCCTGGTGGGTGTGGCCGTCTGGTATCTGGTCCAATTGGCTGATGCTTATAGAAGAGGGAGGTAGGGGCGTACGTATGGAACTGGCTTTTACGCTGGATACCCATGGAACCTGTGTGGGTCAATTGAGAGATGAACTGCTGCCGCTAGAGGAATCGGCTGTTTCATGGGAGTTCCCCTATACGATCTTTGTTGTATTTCGCGTGTTACCTGACAGTTATGAGAGAAGAACGTCTAGGCGGTTCGATAGCAGAGACGGTACTCTGTATTTGGATATCAGCCTGAGCTATGAACAGTACGGGCGGATGTCCAAGCATGAGCAGCGTGAGGCATTGGGTATTCACCTGTACAGCTACCTGTCAGAGTCGGTTGCCAAATATAACAAGTATGCCGATAAGAAGGCCCAAGAACAACTGCTGGACCTGGTGAGACAATGGATGCTTGCCCATCACTGGCTGCAAGGGAAGCTGCATCAGGCGCGGATACTCCTGTCGCAAGAGACGGGACTTCATGAAGTCAGCCGGAAACTGCAAATGCCATTGGAAGAGGTGGAGTATATCTTTCTCCGTATGAATGACTATGAGCCTACTGGTATTCATCCTGATAACTTATATTAACTTTTCATAGGGAAAGGGGAGCTTCATGATGTACGGGCAATTGGCAGAAAAACTGAAAACGACCTCGGCGATCAAATGGTTTCCCGGTCATGTGCTATGATCTCATGAATAGTGACATCAGCTTATATGCCGCAACATTCGCAGAGTTCCTGGAGCGGCTGATCGACGAGCGTTCCTGAATACTCTCACGCGGATCGGGTAACAGAAGGGAGGGCGATGGTTATGAAGCCGATGCAGGAAATAGAGCTGCTGGCAACAGCAATCGCCGATGCGGCGAGAAGGTCTTTTGGCGCTCTTTTTGAGAACGGGGAACGGTATTATTACTGTACGTTATATACTACCGGTGAGGGACATGCTCCCAGCATCTCCGCCTGGTCGCGGGAAGCCTTGGAGAAGGAAGCAGCCAGGCAAGCAGAGGACGGCAGGCTGCCGGAATCAGAGCTTGCGGAGCTCATCAAATGGTCCTATGCGGATTCACCCTATTGCTGCTTCAGGGATGAGAACTTTGACGGGGTCAAGCGACTGTTCCAGGCGCGTCCGGCCCCTTCAGAGCTTGAGGCTGACGAATCGGAGCTTGAATTCGGCGTGAGGCTGAGGGCGATGGAACGGGCCATGAGTATCCTGGACGCGGAGGGCCTGTTTGCCTTGAATCAACCCAGGGAAGCGATATGCGTGCTTGTCGAGGTGATGCCGCCGGATGAGGGGAATACCGAAATAGCCCTGCGGCTGAACCGGGCGGAGTCTCCGGCGATGCAGGCCTGGCTGGCGGAAGCGGCAGAGTAGCGCTATTTCGTACATCAATGGTTAGCCAAGCGGAGGTAATGAAATGTATATTGTATCGGAACCAAGCGGGCTGTCTGAGCGCCAGCAACAACGGCTTACGGCGGAGAATCCAGCCGTGTATCCGCCCGTCTATGTCCTGTTCCTACAGCAATTCGGCGAAGGAACCTACAGAGGGTGGATGAATGTCCAGCTGCCTGACCCTGATGTGTTGCAGCCGTTCGCCGAATATGAGCTATGGGAGCATGATGAAGACAGTCCCATTACGGAGCAACAGATCGGCGAGTGCATCGCTATCGGGACGACGGTGGACGGTGATTTCCTGGCCGTTCATCACGGGGTGGACGGGCTGCTCTGGCTGCCCCGTCATGCGGAGCGGATACAGGCGATCCCGCCGGAGGTATGGGAACAGAAGGAGGGCGGGACATACATATCGCTGCTGGACGAAATCTACCGTCAGATGTATGGACGGAGCCAGGAGGAGAGTGTCTATTATGAGCCGTGGACGGGGACCCGGAACCACCTTTTCCTGCGGTTGCCGCCTGGGACGGGCCAGCTTACGCTCCCCGGACTGGCCGCCATGTGCCGGGCGGAATTTCCGCCTAATCTGTGCATTGAGAATCCATATACCTGCTTGCTGTTCTACCGTCAGCTGGGCGGTTATATCCGCCTGAATCTTGCCAACCAGCAAGAGGTGGCTGTCTTCTATGAGCAGAGTGCAGAGCCGGTATTCACCTTGATGCAGCAATGGCTTGTGTCGAAGGGCTGCGAACGGATTCCACAAAATCCGGGATAAGGCTGCAATGTATACGCCACGAAGGAGAGAACGCGAAATGAACCAGAAGCATGAGTCACCCGATAGACTGGAGGAATGGCGTTCGGAGCTTACAGGTTATTGCTACCGGATGATGGGGTCTATCTTCGAAGCGGAGGATGCGGTGCAGGATACGATGGTCCGCGCCTGGCAGAGCTGGGACCGTGTCAGGCAGGATTCATCCCGTAAGGCCTGGGTGTACCGGATTGCCACCAATACCTGTCTGGACAGGTTAAGGGGGGCCAAACGCCGGGCACTTCCGATGGATCTATCCGAGCCGGCCGCCACGATAACAGAGCCTAAGGACAATCTGTCCCGGGACTCCTGGATCTGGCCGGCTCCAGGTCATGTGGACGACCCTGGTCATATCCTGATCAGCAGAGAGACCCTCCGGCTGTCCTTCATTGCACTTCTGCAGCTGCTGCCGCCCCGGCAGCGTGCCGTACTGATTCTGCAGGAGGTCTTCCGCTGGTCGGCGGGTGAGACCGCGATTGCGCTGGAGATGACCGTGGCAGCAGTCAACAGCGCTCTGCAGCGGGCAAGGGCGACAATGGCAAGGGCAGACCTCCGGTCTGAAGAATTGCAGCATGAGGATGCGGAAGTGGATGAGGGGCTGATTACCCGTTACGTGGAAGCTTTTGAGCAATATAATATTGATGCGCTGTTAGCGTTATTCCAGGAGAATGGCAGCCTGTCGATGCCGCCGTTTACGATGTGGGTTCAAGGCAGCCCGGATCTCTTGGCGTTCTACAATACAACACGCAGCCATTGTCTGGGCTCGCGGATGCTGCCGGTCCGGGCTAACGGGAACCTTCCCGCTGTAGCCCAGTATGTCCCCGCCGGAGCCGAGGGGCGGCTGATCCCGTGGGCGATTCATATTCTTGAGCTGAACCAGGGCAGGATCGCCCATATCCATCATTTTATTGACGCTGAATTATTTATCCGCTTTGGATTGCCGGCAGGTTTGGATGCGACGGAGGATTTTTCAATAAACCGATGAGTTTGCGGTGGCCCGAACGTCTATACTAATGAATCACCTATCCGATTCAATCCATACTCAAGGAGGAATAAGTTATGACGTTAAAAATCACCCCTTATATTACCTTGGAGGGCCGGACGCAGGAAGCTATACAATTCTACGAACAAGCCATCGGTGCCAAGGTTCTCTCCCTGTTGACTTACGGTGACATGCCGGGTATGCCAAGTACTTTCACGGATGAGCTGAATCATCTTGTGGCTCACGCCAAGTTAACGATTGGAACAGCGGAACTCATGTTATCAGATGCTCCTGGCGGTATGCCGATCGAGAGCGGAAAGCGGGTAACCATTTGCCTTACAACGGACAGCGTGGAGGAATCGAGGCGGATTTTTGAAGCCTTGCAGCAAGAGGGGCATGTCAATATGCCATTCAAAGAAGAACCGTTCAGTCCGGGGTTTGGGGATGTGACGGACAAATTCGGCGTGACGTTTCAGATTTATACGGAGCTAACATGAAGGGACTGAACTATGCGCAGATATCAATATTTGAACCCTGGATATTAACTTATATATGGGAGGTGAAAGTATTGATTACAGAGCTACACACTGAACGGCTATTGCTCAGAAAAATGAAGGTGGCCGATTCTTCCAGCCTGTTTGGCATCTGGTCGGACCCGGAGGTTACCCGGTATATGAATGTCAGCAGTTTTACAGATGAACAGCAGGCCAAGGATATGATCCAGCTTCTGGATGATCTCTCAGAGGACGATAAGGCTATTCGCTATTCGGTCATTCTCACAGAGTCGAGTGAAATTATAGGCTCCTGCGGCTATAATTCTTTAGATTTCGAGAATGCCAAAGCAGAGATCGGATATGATATTGCGGCATCCTTTTGGGGAAGAGGGTATGCTTCCGAAGCTGTCCGTGCGTTGCTGGATCACGCCTTCTCCTCATTGGAGCTGAACCGGGTTGAAGCGAAGGTAGACCCCGCAAATATGAATTCTATAAAGCTGCTGCACAAGCTTGATTTCACATTTGAAGGAACACTTAGGCAATCTGAGAGAGTAGCGGGAAGATTCAATGACCTTCGTATATATTCGAAATTAAAATCAGATTGAATGTTAACGGGTTGGTAACAATCTGAATGAAGCCTGTATTCTCCCTGCCTTAGCGGTAGGGAGAATACAGGCTATTCATCGTGGTTACTTAAAGATCCGCTGCGAGAATTGATACAGCCCGCTGCTCCACACTTTCCCTTCATGTCCGCCTACATCCAGATACCACATATGCGGGACATTCATGCTGTTCAGGCTGTTATGGAAATTCTGGCTGATATACAGCAGACCATCTGAAGCGCCGCAGGAGATCCAGAGCAGCTTCAGCTGGCTGGCCGTCTGAGCCGGATTGGTGATGAGCTGTGAGGCCGGCTTCGTATTGGGAGCGGAGGAGAACGCGCCAATCCAGGAGAACTTGTCCAGATGCTTCAAGCCGAAGTTCAGCGTCTGTCCGCCTCCCATGGATAATCCGGCCAGCGCACGGTGCTGCTTGTCCGTATATACCGGGAAATGGGAGTCAACGTAAGGAATGAGATCATTGATGAGATCGAATTCAAACCGCTCGAAGGCGGCTACCTTGTCCGGAGCATAAATATCGCCAATTGGGCGGTCATCCGCCATGGCGCGGCCGTTCGGGAACACTACAATCATCGGCTCCAGCTTGTTCTGGGAGTACAGGTTGTCCAGAATATTGCGCGGATTCATCCCATTGAGCCATTCATTCTGGTCTCCGCCAATGCCGTGCAGCAGGTAGAGGACGTTATAGGTCTTGGAAGGGTTATAACCCGGAGGGGTATACACCATCGCATTTCTCGACTTGCCTACTGTGGTTGAATAATAAGAGATCTGCTGCACGTTGCCGTGCGGGATATTATTGCGGTACCCATCATAGCCCTGCGGAGCGGGGGTAATGGTAGTGCTCGCAGTCAGAGCGGCAGAGAGGTTCAGATCTTGTTCCTCTGTAACAGGTGATGCATAGGACATTGCCGGCAGCATCAGTGCTGTGGCCAGAGCCAGACTTGCAATATGGGTTAGAATTTTCCTCATTTCACGTATCCTCCTCGATTCGATTTGGCAAAACTCGGCATAACATGTAAGCGCATCCATATCGAGGATACCATATTTAACAAAATATGTATATACAAATAGACTTAAAGAGATAGAAGATGCGACAAGCCTCTGGTAGATGAACAGGCCTGTTCGCACCTTCTGTATGTGAAGAGGCGGCAATGCAGCGTATGATAGGGCTATAGGAATGGGAAAAAAGAGCGCAACAGGCTGCGCTTCCTTGGCGGAGACATCAGCCTGCCGGCGGCAACCGGATGAAGCTCTTCATACGGGGAGCGGGAAGTAGTGACGGGCTTGTGCATCGTTTCCAGCGATGCGGATAATTGCTTAATCATTACACGCATATCCTCAAGCTCTGCACGCTGCTGGAGCAGTTGTACCGACACGATCTCGCTCGCCTTTTGGTCCAGTGCATGCTCAATGTCCTCGATCCGGGTCCATATTCTATTCATAAGGTCACCTTCTGAATGCAGGCCGGGGTTCTCTTGCAGCAGGCCCGCAGGCAGCTTGTCATCCGCTTGATCCAGCTGGATACATTCCAGTGCTTCCCCGTGATTAATACGGTCTTTAATATGAGTGAGCTGGCTGATTTGCTGCTCCGAGAAGGTATAGTGTCCCAGACGGTCCTTTAGAAAGAAATCCGGGAACATGGCCGCCCAGCGTTTGATCGTAGTCTGGCTGACGGACAGCAGCTCCGCAGCTTCCTTTGTTTTCAGAATTTCCATTTCAATCCCTCCAGTGTAGTAGTCCTCCTATGACTTATTCGTTGTTCTTTGGCGGCCCCCTGCACGGGTGACAAAGGAAGTGCTGATTCGCCAAGCAAAGTGTTATTACGACTATTCTTGCTCTCTGGAGAACTGTGTAATACATACAGAACAGTATAATTGTATCCCTGGAGAGTGGGCCTGCCACGCTCCTTTCTCCATGGACCAGGATTATAGTAGATGAGTAACGAGCAGCTCTGAAGCAGGGATATGAAAGCGGTTACCCGAATGCATAAGGAGCCAATATGGATCTAGAGGAGGTATTTATGCTTACGAGAAAAGTAATAAGTCTTCTGCTAGCGCTTGCAGTCACATTCACAGGCTTCATCCCGCAGACAGCCGGCGCAGCCGACATTATTCAGAGCTACGCGTTGTCTGCAACGGATAACGGCGGCGAGGCTGATCCGGCGTCTCTGCCACAGGCGGCCGGGGGGCCAGCCATTATTCAGAACTACCCGATGCCGGCCATTTATACGCCGTCGGATGTCTATTCACTGAAAGCGGGTGATCAATCGGTTCCCGTCATTAAATATTTGCCTGACTACGATTACGCCCAGTTCTCCTTCAGCGGAACAGTCAGCATTGAGGTTACGGCAGATAAGCCGATTACCTCCTATTCGATCAGCCCGCTCGCCAAGAACATCACGGGAACAGTCAACGGCAACAAGCTGACCTTCACCTTGTCGGCGTCTACCTATGTGATCGTTGATATTAATGCGCCTGCGAACGAAGACCCGAATGAGAAGGACCCGGACAAGCGCCGAAAAAGACTCGTTATCGCCGCCGATCCGCTGGAGACAGACATCCCCGCTTCCTCCGGCCCGGGAATCTACAATGTGACCGCTGCGCCATACAACGCAGACAAGACGGGGGCGACGATAACCTCGGGCGCCATCCAGCAGGCGATTGATGCGGCCAATCAGGCCGGGGGCGGCATCGTATATATTCCGGCAGGCGTGTATAAGAGCAGTAATCTGACCCTGAAAAGCAATGTTACCTTCTACCTGGCCGGCGGTGCAGTCATTGTCGGCACAGGCCGGGGCGAGGACTACCGGAATGACTTCCGCAAGGATTCGATCTCGGATGGAACCTATTTCATCCGTACCGCCACCAATTCCATGAATATCACCATGCGGGGACGCGGAACCATCGACGGGAAAGGGATAGAAATGCGCAAACGCAAGATGACCAACCCGCCTCCAACGCATAAGACGGGAGAGGGGTTCATCAATAACCTGGTGGTGCCGATGGCGACCAGCAACTTCAAGTTTGACGGGTTAACCTTGCGGGACGGCGGCTTCTGGGCGTTCCTGGTCGTCCGCTCCGATAACGTGACCATCACCAACTATAAGGGCTACCAGGATTTATTTACGCTTGAGGATGATGCCATTGATATTAACGAGAGCCAGAACGTGCTTGTGAAGCATGCCCTTGCCATCTCGGATGACGATACCTTCTCGACCAAGACCTGGCCGCAGAAAGGAATGTCCAAGGACTGGCCGGGAGCCATCGAGCATCTAGAGAATGTGGTCTTCGAGGATTGCTTCGCCTGGACCCGGTGCGCCGCCTTCAAGCTAGGGATGGGCATATGCACACCCCAGATTGGCGTAACGATCCGCAATTCGTATGTCTATCAAAGCGCGCGGGCGCTGCTGGTGGATCATGCTTATACAGAGAATCCGCTCCCGGTTGAAGGCTGGGCCCAGGATGTTACCTTCGAGAATATTGATATTGAACGGGTGGGGATCAACCAGTTCGGGAATTACTGGCTGCGGGTCTCCACCAGTACATCCGGCGATGTAAGCAATGTCATTCTCCGGAATATCAATGTCCGCGATACCGGGGGAGAGTCCCCTATTCAGGGCAATCCCACCAGAGGCGGGATGGTGAACGGGGTAACTTTTGCAGACGTAGTGGTCAAAGGAAAGCTGGCGAAGAATCTCAGTGACCTGAAGGTGAGCATCAGGAATGATAATGTAAGCGGGGTAGTCTTCGCGAATTCGGATCAGGCCTGGTTCAGCGATCACTTCACCTCCGGGCTTCTTACGGATTGGACCATGGCTTCAGGTGCCAACAGTTGGGCGGCAACCGATCGAACAGGGAACCGGGTGCTGTCCACCAGCCAGACCACGACGGCGCTGATTACCGCTAAGGCCGGTATATCCTGGACAGATTACACGTATGAAGCCAGAGCCAGACTACCTCTCATTAATGGAAGCGAGAACGCAGGCATTGTCTTCCGGGTGCAGGATCAGAACAACTTCTATATGTACCGGATTGATGCCAGCAAGAGTCAGCTGCAGCTCTATAAGGTTGTGGCTGGAACGTTGACGCTGGTCTCGGATACTTCGTTTGTGCCTGTCAAGAACCAATGGTATACGCTTAAGGCGACGGTTCAGGGCAATACCATCAAAGGGTATGTGGATGGTGTGCTGAAGACCACATGGACCAATCCGGTCAATGAATTAACCTCGGGCGGAATCGGCTTCCGCACCACTTCAGCCGGGGTCTGGTATGACGATGCCAAGGTGACTGCCATTCACAATCCGCCCACTGATATTGCTCTCAGCGCTACACAGGTGCCGGAGCTTACCACTCCAAGCGGCGTAGTGGGCACCTTCTCTACAGCCCATCCGGATGCGGGCCAGACCTTCACTTATGCGCTGGTCTCCGGGCAAGGAGACGCTGATAACGGCAGCTTCTCCATTCCCCCGCTGGGAGACAGGCTGATTCTCCGCAGCACGCCGGATTATGAAGCGAAGAGCAGCTACAGCATCCGGGTGAAGAGCATTGACGCAAACGGCCTGTCTCTGGAGAAGAGCTTCACGATTCAGGTTACAGATGTGGATGAGACTCCGATTGATGCTAATCCGGGTTCCGTCCGGTTCACGGATAACTTTGAGGATGGCAATACTACGGGCTGGACGGCGTCTGCCGGGACCTGGAGTGTAACCACAGACGGCAATACGAAAGCCCTGATCCAGACGAAGGGGAATGGGACGGCGCTTATTACAGCCGGGGATTCATGGAAAGATGTTGCGGTGGAAGCCAAAGTGAAGGTTCCTATCGCGAATGCCAATGCCGGTATCCTCTTCCGGGTACAGGATGCCAATAACTATTATATGTACCGGATAAATGTGAACGACAAGAAGCTGGAGCTGTTCAAGGCGGTAAACGGAACGCTGACCCTTGTGTCCAGCACGATGTTCGCCGATGCGGCTGCGAATCAGTGGTATACCCTTAAAGCGGTGATCAAAGGAAACCGGATCCTAGGGTTTGTGAACGGCCAGCGTAAGCTCGAATGGACGAACCCGCATACGGAATTAACCGCAGGGCAGATTGGCTTCAGAACCACATCCCAGAATGCCGTGTTTGATAATGCCCGCGTTACAGGCATCCAGAAGGTGCAGTCTGCTGCGAACAAGACGGTAACTCAGGACGTTTATACGGCGGTTAGCGCTGCCGGTAATAGTCTCAGCATCAGTCCAGGCGGGGCAGTGGCGGGGCAGATAGTCATCCTGACAGCTGAAGGCTACTATCAGGGCAATCCAACGCCAATCATCGGCGACGAGCGGTATCAGCCGGTAACATGGAGCTCCACGGAGACCGGTAAGCCGGGAACATTTACCGTGACTGATGTGGTATATGAGGCTGAATACCTTCCCTCTGCGGCAGGTGATTTTAAAATAACGGTGACTTATCTGAAGCAGGTGTGGGACGGATCGTCCTGGACCGACACCACGATAACGGATACCGTTATGGTAGACATTACTGTAAGTCTGCCGCCTGAAGACCTTGAGCAAGAGGAGATGCTCCTGCCGGAAGGGTCAGCATAGATAAATACGATAATCCTGGCGTATAAGAAGCTTATACAAGCTTATGCGCCAGGATTTTTTTGTGTGAAATAGCTGTGCACGGATCAACCAATCCGTTCGCGGCTTTTTTGCGCTGAGAATTTAAGAAAGTTTTAATCTTTACCCGACTTGTTCTTAAACAGTTTTGCCTATTCTTGAGGACAGGGAGGGAACCACATGAAGAATTGGGCCCGAAGGGATTCATCTGTCGCATGGTTATTTCTTGCACCAAGTGTGGCCGGATTTGCACTGTTCTACCTGATTCCGTTCGGCATGGGCGTGTTCTATTCCTTCATGGACCGCACGGTGGGCGGGCAGTATGTGGGACTGCAGAATTACCGGGAGCTGATGGCGGGCGAATCCTTCCGGAAGGCGGCCACGAACACCTTTTACTTCAGCGTGGTGAGTGTTCCGCTGCTGATTGTGCTGTCGCTGGGGTTAGCGCTGCTGCTCAACAGAGGCCTATATGGTCAGAAGTGGCTGAGAACTGCCTATGTACTCCCGCTGGTCGTTCCTGTCGCCTCCATTATCCTGGTCTGGCAGATCCTGTTTGACTGGAACGGGGCGCTGAATGCCTGGCTGAGCGGCTTCGGTCTGGCACGGGTGGATTGGATGAAGACGGAGGCTGCGCGGAATGTAATCATGACGATGTATGTATGGAAAAACATCGGGTATAACGTAATCCTGTTCCTGGCCGGCTTGCAGCAGATTCCGAAGGATTATTACGAAACCGCCCAGATTGAGGGGGCCGGCCGGCTAGGGCAGTTCCGCAGCATTACGCTGGTCTATTTAACCTCTACGATGTTTTTTGTTGTCATTATGTCGGTCATTAATTCCTTCAAGGTATTTCGGGAGACGTATCTGATTGCCGGACCTTATCCGCATGACAGCATCTATATGCTGCAGCACTTTATGAACAATATGTTCCTGTCGCTCGACCTTCCGAAGATGACGGCTGCGTCCACCTTAATGGTTGGCGGTATTCTCTTCATCGTACTCGGGCTGTTCGCCATGGAACGCCGCTACCGGCGATATATGGAATAGAGGTGAGGTCTTGCCAGTTGGTAAAGTCATACACAAGCTAACGTTAACCGTCATTCTGGGGGCGGTCGCACTCGTCATGTTGTTCCCGATTGGGGTGACCCTCATCAATTCGTTCATGAGCACCCGCGAAATAGGGATCAATTACGGCCCTGTCGGACAAATGAACAAGGTGGTGGAGGGGAGAAGCGATCCTTTTGCAAATTTGAAATGGCTGCCGGATCAGGTCTCGCTGGAGCAATACGGCAAGGTGCTGATGGACAGTCCGCTCTACCTGTCGATGTTCTGGAATTCGGTATTCCTGGTGGTGCCGATCATTGCCGGACAGACGCTGATCGCCGCGCTCGCGGCCTATGCGTTCTCCAAGCTGAGGTTCAGGGGGCGGGAATTCATGTTCCTGATCTATGTCCTGACGATGCTGATGCCCTTTCAGGTGACTCTTGTGCCCAATTACATCATGGCGGACCGGCTGGGGTTGCTGAATAGCCCGGGGGCCATTATCCTGCCCGGTATTTTTGCGGCCTTCGGTGTATTCATGCTCAGGCAGTTCATGCTGGACATTCCGTATGCCTATATCGAAGCGGCCAAGATGGACGGGGCCGGACATTTGCGGATTTTTTATACCCTTATTGTTCCCATGGTTCAGCCGGGCCTGGCCGCCCTCACGATTCTGTTATTCGTCGATTACTGGAATATGGTGGAGCAGCCGCTGATCTTCCTGGATGACCCGCTGAGGCAGCCCTTATCGGTCTATCTATCCAATGTCAGCAGCGAAAAGGGGCTTGCCTTTGCCGCTTCCGCCATCTATATGGCTCCGATGGTCCTTCTCTTTCTGTATGCGGAGACGTATTTCATTGAAGGTGTCCAATTGTCGGGAATCAAGGGGTAATGCCCGCGTGTGAGGGACTTGTAGGGAAGGAGGAGAAAGACGGGATATGGAGATTACAGGCGTGCCGGCAGACCGCAGGCGCAAAAAAAGGATCAGAACGGCCTTCCTGCTGCTCTTGGGGGTGCTACTCTTCTTCACCTTCTTCAGTAATACGCTGGAGTCCTTGATGTTGCCCAAAGTGACGACGGTCCAACCGGAGAGCCGGAGCCTTGAATTCACGCTGGAGGGCAGCGGGATGCTGCGGCCCGTGAGTGAAGTACAGCTCCTGAATTCCAGCGGCTGGAAGGTCCGGCAGATTCTTGTGAAGGAGGGGGACAAGGTCAAGAAGGGGCAGCAGCTAATCCTCTATGACAGCCAGACTGCCGAATCAGAGCTGCAGGATGAGGTCTCGCTCTTGGACAAACAGAAGATCCTGCAGCAGACCCTCCAGGATCAGTTCATTCAGACGTACCTGGAGGGGGATGAGCTTCAGATTCGCAAGGCCAGACGAGAGATTGAGGCGGGCAAGCTTGATCAGGCCACGCAGGCGCGCAAAATTGCCGGGATGAGAGACCAGTTGGCCCGTCAGCAGCAGCTTCTGGCTCCATTCGACGGGATTGTAACCCAGGTGAATGCCATTCCGGGGATGCTGTCTGCGGGCGCGCCGGATCTTGTTCTATCGAGCAGCAGTGAGGGGTATCAGTTTGATTTCATGGCAGATGCAGAGCTGTTATCCAGTCTCGGAGTTTCCTTAGGAGAGAAGATTGAGGTGGAGGTTCATCCTTCAGAGGGGCAGCAGGCCCGTCCCTTACAGGGACAGGTGGCGGAGATCAAGACGGTTCAGGCGCGTACCGGCAGCTCATCCGGGGAGGAGAACGGCAGGGCGGAGGAAATCCCGCAAAGGAATGTCTTTATTCGGCTGGCAGAAGACTCGCTTAAGGGGGGTGAGCAGGTTCAGGTCAAGCTGAAGAAGCCTTCTCTTCAAGAGGGGCTGGTGGTCCCGGATAAGGCTATCCATCAGGCGGGTGAGCGCAGCTTTGTGTATAAGATCGAGGAGCAGCGGGGGGCGCTAGGCAATAATTTTGTAGTCCGTGAAGTTCAGATCCGCTCCAGTATCACCAATGGTGTAGACAGCCTCATTCAGACGGATACCCTGTATGAAGATGAGCTGATTATTCTGGAGAGCAGTGAGCCCTTACAGGACGGGAATCGCGTACGTCTGCAATAAGCAATATTTGTACACATACCCTACGAAGAGTTATAGGAGGTCTTTCAAGATGAAGATGAGGAAAAGTTGGCTGGGCATGGGCCTTGCTTTTACCACCCTAATGACTGCATGCAGTCCAGGGAACAGCGCGGAAGCACTAAGCACAGGCGGGAAGACGGTCGTTACGTTATCTGTTCAACAGGACTCTGAATTCTACCGTGCTGTGGAGCAGAAGTTCGAGCAGGCCTATCCTGAGATTGATCTGCAGGTTCAGGCTTACAAGGGGATCGGCGAGACTATGAAGGGGCCGGATTATGAGAATTATCAGAAAAGCGCCAGCACGGCTCTGCTCTCTGGAAAAGGAGCCGACATTTATGAAACGAGCAGCCTGCCTGTCAGTGAATACGTGAACAAGCAGCTATTTCTTAATATGGAGGATTACCTCAAGCAGTCGCAAACGCTGAAGCGGGATGATCTTGCGATGAATGTGCTGAATGCCCTGAAGCTGGATGGCGGCACCTATATCATTCCATCCGGGTACTACCTGAGGGCATTCCTTGGAGACGGGGATGTGCTGAAGCAAGCGGACGTAGACGATAAGAGCTGGACCTGGCAGGATTTCAATGAGATTGCCAAATCACTGATTGAGGCCGGGCAGAAGGCCGGCTCCAGCCACCGTTACGCCCTTCCGAACAATCCGCCGGATCTGCTCCTTCAGGAGATGGTATTCGACAGCTATAACCAGTTCGTAGACGCTGCTGCTCGGAAGGCCAAGTTCGATTCTCCTGCATTCATCTATATGATGCGGCAGATTCAAGAGATGTATGACGATAACGTGATGACCAGCAAGCCTGCGGAGGTGGAGAATCAATTGTTCTATTCCACCGTTATCCAGACCCCGGCGGATTTCATCAATATCCCGTATACCTATTTTGCCAATCCGAAGCTGCTGTATAAGCCGCATAGCGGAAATTCCGGCGCCATGAGAATAATTCCGATCTCTGCGTTTGCGATACAGGCCAAATCGCCGGTTACAGACCAGGCCTGGAGGTTCATCGAGTTCCTGCTGTCTGAGGAAGCGCAGTCCATCCAGAGCAGAGAAGGCTTCTCCCTGCTGCAATCGCTGAATCACAAGCAGCTTGGTGAGCTTCAGCAGCAGGTGAAGAGCGGGACATATAAGCTTCCAAGCGGCAAGCTTGCCAGTGTGCCTGACGGGCAGTTCAAGGAATTCCAGGAGATGATGGATACCGCGGATAACTTCGCCATGATGGATGTCAAGATTATCAACATCATTGGTGAAGAGGCGGGCGCGTTCTTCAGCGGACAGAAGACGGCGGAGGAAGTGGCGAAGTTGATTCAGAACAAGGCGACGACGTACCTGAACGAATAGATCCAGACGGAGGAGGAGCCCTGTATGAAGAGAGTCACGATTCTGATCGCAGAGGACGAGAGAGAGATTGCCGATCTGGTGGCTCTGCATCTACAGAAGGAAGGGTATCACTGTATCCAAGTGGCAGACGGCAAAGCAGCGGTGCAGGCGATACAATCCCAGTCCATCGACCTGGCGATCCTGGATATTATGATGCCGGAGCTGGACGGGTATGAGGTCACCCGCCGGGTCCGGGTGAAGCATAATCTGCCGATTATATTCCTCAGTGCCAAGGCCTCTGATTTCGATAAGATTACCGGACTTGTGATGGGAGCTGACGATTATATGATTAAGCCCTTCAATCCTATGGAGCTGCTGGCCCGGGTTAATTCCCAGCTGCGGCGTTCCCTGCAGTTCAGCCAGCCTGCGGCCGCCAATCAGACTTCGGTTCTGGAGGTGGGCGGGCTGATCATCTCCCCTGACCAGCATACCGTTACTCTGTATGGAGAGGCGGTTGACCTCACACCGAAGGAGTTCGACATCCTCTATTTGCTGGCCAGCCATTCCAGGCAGGTGTTTAGTGCGGAGAGCATTTTTCAACAGGTGTGGGGTGAAGCGTATTATGAGACCGGCAATACCGTGATGGTGCATATCCGCACCCTGCGCAGGAAGCTGGGGGAAGACCAGAATAAGGACCGGTTCATCAAAACCATCTGGGGTGTCGGGTACACGTTCAATGCCTAAGAGACTCCGGGGCTTCAGAGCCAGACTGGTCCAGTTACTGGGCGTAAGCATGCTCTTGTCAGGCAGTATTATCTATGGATTGTTCAAGCTGCTTCAGCTCTATTACGCTGGTGTCCGGTGGGAGGACCCCGAGGCAGAATTACGCCGGATGATCTTCAGGATTGGAGACTTCAATGTGTTCCTGATGCTGTTTATCCCCCTGATGCTGATATTCTTCTTCAAGTTCACCAAGCCGTACATCCGCTACCTTGATGAGATATCCAAGGGAATTCATCATCTGGCGAACGGAGAATTTCAGAATCAGGTGCAGATTGCCTCCAAGGATGAGTTCAGCGCAATCGCCGAGGATCTGAATGCGGCAGGGGCTAAATTGCAGGAGGCGGTGCAAAGAGGCGATTTCGCCGAGAGCAGCAAGGACCAGCTGGTCGTCAATTTGGCGCATGATCTGCGTACACCGCTCACCTCCGTGCTGGGATATCTGGATCTGATTCTTAAGGATAAGCAATTGCCTATCGAGACGATCAGACATTTCGCGACCATTGCCTTCACCAAGTCCCAGCGACTGGAGAAGCTGATTGACGGGCTGTTCGAGATCACCAGGATGAACTATGGCACGCTGCCTATGGTCAAGACACACCTGGATCTCAGCGAGCTGCTCAGACAGTTGAACGAGGAGCTGTACCCGGTATTCGAGCGGAATGGCCTGACCTCACGGCTGCAGGTTAACCAGGGCTTAAGCATCTATGGGGATGGGGATCTGCTGGTACGTGTACTTGGGAATCTGCTGACCAATGCCGCCCGGTATGGACAAGAAGGCGTGTATGTGGATATTAACGGCCGTCTCGATTCAGGCGTAGTGGCGGTTGAGGTGATTAATTACGGAAATCCCATTCCCCCGGAGGAGCAGCCGCATATCTTCGAGATGTATTATTCGGGGGACCGGGCACGGACACATCAGGAGGGCGGCACCGGTCTCGGTCTGTTCATTGCGCGCAATATCGTAGAGCAGCATGAGGGAAGCCTGTCTGTAGAGAGCAATGAACTATGGACAAGGTTCGAGATGCGGCTGCCGCAAGCTTAAGCGAAGTTAAGGGAGGAGAGCATCATGTATCATTCCACGAGAAAATATGCTGTCGCCATGCTAAGCCTGGCGGTTCTCAGCCAGTCCATGGCCTTCGGAGCCTATACGGCAGCGGCCGGTCCTTCAGCGGGAACTGCGGCTTCAGCCGCCGTACCCACGCTGGAGGGAATAGGGGCGGTCTCATTGAAGAACGGGGTGAGTGTGAGGCTGCTGGATGCAGCCCTTCAGCCCCAGGAGGGCGGGAATATTCTTACCTACACCTTGAATTACTACAACCAGAGCAATAGCAGCGTAAGCCTGATTGATTATTTCTCCAGGGTCACTACTTCAAGCGGCGCTGTGATTCAAGGCAAACCGGTGACAAGCAGTGCTGCAATCAAGTCCATTCCGGCGAATAGCAGCCAGCCGGTGACGTATTACGTCAATGCGGGTCAGGCGGCTAAGTTAAACGGCGTCCGCATCTCCTTATTCGGCTGGGACTTCAGTCAGGCGAATTACCAGAAGAAGCTGGGGATGTTCACGATTCCAGGCTCCTACTCCACGGTGATTGCCAGAGGCCAGAGCAAGAAGCTGGTCCTGGGAGAGATGCCGGTCATCAGCAAGGCGGAGAGCCTGCAGATTATTAAAACTAACGGAAAGGTGTACGCCAGGGTTGGAGTCAGCTTGTCCAATTCGGGCACCAAGGTGCTTAAGGATACAGGCCTGAAGGGATATCTGGTATCCGCAGGAGGCTCCAGATTTGAGCTGAACGCCGACAAGGCAGATTACCAGATTCAGCCCAAGGAGAAAAGAACCCTGTACTATCTGGCAGACATCCCTGCCTATACGAAGCTGGATCATATGTCCCTGCAATTTGTCCGGGAAGACAGCACGCTGCAATTGAAACTCCCGGTTGCTGAGTATAAGCTGCCTGTAGCGGAATTGCCTAACTTCACCGTACCCGTTAACGCCGTGGCGAAGCTTAAAGTCGCTAACCATACCATTGAGACCCAGTTGGCAAGCGCAGCAGTGTATGCAGAGGACAATCTGGCCAAATGGAGTCTGCAGTTCCGTGTGCGGAACACAGGCAACCAGGCCGTGACCATTCCGGATTACCCGTTCAGCCTAACCACGGCCGAGGGGTATAGCTACCCTGTCAGCAATAAAGCACTTGCGGGTCTGCAGTTGAAGCCGCTGGAAGAGCGGACGGTAGAACTCCGCGCAGAGCTGCCGCAGAAGCTGAATCAGGGCGTGCTCCAGCTTCAGATGAATGAGCCTGCCGAAGAGAACCGGATGGCCTTCCCGGCAGCCTACTTCCAGATTCCGTATTCCTTGCAGCCGGATCACCTGCGGGCAACAGAATACCCTGTACAGAACAGTCTGGGCAGCTTCGTAGTGAAGCTTGAATCGGTAGAACGCCTGCCGTGGTCGGACCAGGATCAGATTGTGGCCAAGGTCAGCCTCCGCAACACTGGTGCGGCGAGTGTGCAGCTCCCGGCGCTTACAGCTCTTCTGAAAGCGGGGGATATGGATATCAGCGGCACTTCGCAGATCATCATTGACGGTTCCAAGAGCCAATTGGCTCCGCGGGAGACAGCGGTGCTGTATATCGCAGGGAAGCTTCCCTATTCCTATGACCTCACGAAGCTGAAGATGATCCTCCAGTATGCTTCGGGAGAGGCCAAGTTGAATTTCCTTACGCTGTTCACCAGCCAGCTTGATAATACCCTAAGAACTGTAGACGCCGGAGAACCGTTCCACCTGGAGCTGACCGGCAAGAAGGCGGAGGTTCTGGAGAGACAGACCCGCATCTATCCCGGCATAGACTCCAAGCTTGTGTACACGGAGCTGGTGATGACGAACGAGGAATTACGGAGGAGCCAGCCGGCGCAGCTGGTGGGGTATTACCGGACCCCGGACCATCAGTATTTCGAAGCGGTAATTACGCAGTCCGCTGCGGCCCTGAATGCCAAAGAGAAGAGTCTGGTCACCGTCTGGAGCAAGCTTCCGCCGGAGATCAACGCTTCAGAGTTAACCCTCTATCTCGGGGAAGGCATCGCTGAAGGCAAATTGACCGCACCCGGCGCAGTGCCGACCGCCTATATCGAGACCGTGGGTCTGGCGCTGAACCCGGCCAATCCCGCTCCGCAGCCGTCCCTTCAGAAGCTGGAGCTGTTCCCGTACTCCCTGTCGGTGAACCAGGTGACAGCAACGATGACAGAAGAAAGGGAGTCCATCGAGACGCAGATCAACTACCGGTTAACCCGCAGCGAATCGTACGTAACCGGCGACAATGAGCATAAGTTTGTGGTGGAATTGGTCGACCCGTTCGGTCAGCCTTCGGAGAAGCTTCTATCACTAGGAGAGGAACCTGCAGGTGCCGGAGCCGTAGGCAACTTGTCCTTCTCGCGGAACCACAAAGCGTATAAGGCCCTTACCGGCGTAACGGTGCGGGTGAATGTCTATGATGAGTTCCAGGGGAAACGGATTCTGCTGGGAAGCCAGAGTTACCCTGTGGCTTATGAGCGAGGTGCGAAGAAGACGGAGGCGGAGTGATATTGTAGATAGTTGATAAACAGGCCGCTTTCCAATGCTGGAAGGCGGCCTGTTTCTTTTTACATTGGACTAGAGGGCTTCCGTCTTCTGAAATAGACCCAGAATACGAACACCGCTGCTAGAGCAATAAGAATGCTTATCATAATAGGTCTTATTAAGGGAGTATTATTATCTGCATTGGATGCAGAAGCAACGGTTCCCGAACCATCCTTCCCGTTATCGGATGAATCATTTTGTAGGGACTGTAGTACATCAATTAAATTTTCCTGTGGTTGAGGTTCTGAATTGCTGCTTAATCCTTTTGACTCTGCTGATGAGGCCTGCTGTGGGACAATAATGAGCTCCTGATTATCTTTTTTGAAGGCAGCTATATATTCGTCCCGCTCACGGATAAGAGTAGGCTCACTCACACTCCCTTCAGCCTGCAGAGATTGGATGGCATAAGCTAATGTTCCAGGGTTTCCCCCGAATTCGGTAACCTGATACGAACCGTTTGAATCTTTTTGAATGACCATCTTGGATCTGGGTACCCCACTTGACAGAATAAGAAATTCCCAGCTCTCCTGAGGGGTGACTGTTTCAAGTAAACTATCAGAAGCTGTCCTCAGCTTTGCCCCATCAATAAAATGAATCTGCATTCCTTCACCTACGGTAACCTCACTAATCTCCGCTTCATTAGCGTAACCGTATCCTCCGGGGTCTTTAGATAGCCCTTCTTTAATTAAGCTCAACCCCTGGGTGTTGGCAAAAGAAACCACATCTTCTGCAATGTCCTGAGCCTGTATAGGGGAGAGTAAGTGTAGAAGCAACAAAAATGAGGCAATACTTGCCAGTAGCGTTTTCTTCCTCATGGAAGTTCCTCCTTAAATATATTTGCTGAAGCCATAAATAACTATTGCATGCCCGCCACCGGAAGCAGTATCTTATTTCCATATTTCACTAATGTAAATAATAAAGAATGAAATACAATATCAAAGACGTAGAGAATAAGGGCAAAGTTACACTCTTTGGGAAAAAATATAATTTTGGGCATGAAAAAGATTCGATTAGTATGACCATGGAGAGGGAAGCCAGCCAACAGCGCAGACAAACACTAAAACACCCAAAACGCATCTTTAGAATGTCTTCTAAAGTACGTTTTGGGTGAGGTGGATGATATTTAGGTGTTAACCGGCGGCCCAAACATCCAATTCGATTTTTAACTCAGGCAGCCCTAATCCTTGGATATAGGCAACCGTCATGGAAGGAGGCGTAAGGCCGAATACTTTATTCCAGATGGCATAGAAATGATCCCAGTCTATTTCTTCAGTGGCCCAAATGTTGATCTTGATGACATGATCAGGCGTTAGCTCTTGAGAAGCAAGGATGTCAACAATATTACTCATGGTATGGGTCACCTGCTGGTTGAAGTCTGCGGGGATGTTATTGTTGTGATCGATCCCGATTTGACCGGAGAACACATACATCTCAGCGTCTCTGCTTATTTTGGTTACATGACTGTAGCCTCCAACAGGCTTCGCTATATTCTCCGGATTATATCGTTGAACGACATTGTTATTTAAATGGTTATTTAAGCTCATCGTTTGTAAGTCTCCTTTTAAATTCGCTATTTTTTTGAATATTCTGGACAGACCTATCCCGTCCGAATGAATTCTAGAAAAAAACAGCCGTGGAATACCCGATCCCACAAGATAAGTACTGAATAGACCTCTTTTTCACAGGTATCCCTCCTAATCATTTAAAATTTAAACTTACCGTTAAAGGATAACATATACTCAGGCAAAATGAAAATATAGAGAGCGGGTTCAAGCGGGATGAGCTGCCACCACTATTGTATCTCAATCCCATACCAGCCATCTGCCAGCTTAGCCAGCTTGTATTGAACAGGCTCCTCTTCATATGCCCGCTCGACCATACTCTGACTCTCGCAATACACAATATGATAGGTCTTGCCACGCTCCCTTTCCCAGTTGAAGACGAACCTTAAGAGGTCCTCCCCGTCCTGCCTGCTGTATCTCACGAAGTTCAGCTCGTCCCCGGACACCGCAGCTATCTGCCGTACCTTGTCTTGCAGGTCTGCGTTCGCACCCTCGTGGAACTGATGGGCAGCCGCATTGCCGTTACTGGAGTAGATGAAGGTATTCCTGACATTGCTCCGGTCATCTATGCTCTTCATCAGAAGCCCGGTCTCCTCCTTCACAGCTTCAAACAGCCCGCGTTGCTCCTGGAAAATATCATATTTCGCCTTGGAGTTATTGTTGCCGATGATGATTCCTGCCGCCACCAGCAATAGTGTAGCCGCAAGGCCAATCCAGACTTTTATACCGCGACCCATAGCTTCACCTGCCTGATCCATTCAGAATGCGACCCTGAAATTAGTTAACAGAACCGCTGAAATACATTTCGTAGTCAATGGTTGTAATGAACGGTACATATTTTCCATTGAAACGGTCGTAGTGCTGCAGTGTGAACCAATCTACAAATCCCGGCCAGTTAATCTCATCATCTGCGTCCAGGCCGAAATGATCATAGAAATGGAATACAAGCTTACCGCTGAATTGGTCCCCGTTGTTCTTGAAGTCCTTAATCGTAATATTGTGACCATGGAAGGCGTGAATGGCCAGGGATAACGCCAGATTGCTCTTCTCGGTAAATACCGGATACGGGCTGGTCGAGAATTGATTGACGTAATTATTCACCACATTCTTGTTCGAACTCGGCACGAATGTCAGCTTGGACAGGTCACCATTATTACTGCGCAGCTCATGGACAACGAAATTACGGATGATTTGCACATAACTCTGGGTGCTGGAGTCACTTATGACGGCATCATCCAGCTTGCTGTTGTGATACTTAATATATTTACCGGTATCGAAGGTGTTGCCCATGGAGACGGAGGTCCCTTCATTACTGCGGTTGCCATATTTGAACGTAGAGAGCAGATCGCCCAGAACAGAGCTCATATCGTCCGTTGCACCTGTGGCACCCACCGAGAACAGGACAGCCATTTCGCCCCAGATCATGGATTCCGGCGTAATTTTGGCTACAGAGAACACCGGGCCCAGCTTGAATAGCTCGCTATAGGTGTAGTCATTGAACGTCAGGTCATCCGCCACGGGAGTCATTCCTGGTGGAGCTGTTTTGAGAATTCCCTCCCGGTGATCCGATTGAAGAATTAATGCCTGACTAACATCCGGCGTCAGCCTTCTGCTGTCCACCGCGTCATGCAGACCATCCCCGTCCGTATCTGCCAGGTTGGGATTCGAGTATAGATAGGCGTAGACCTTGTCTCCGGTTTTGACAATACGGATCTCTTCCCCGTCCTTAAGGCCATCGTCATCGCTGTCCGCATCCAGGTAGTTCACTCTGACCGCCGCACCGCCCGTCCCCACGCGCAGCCGTCCTGCTTGCATCTCCTTCTCATGATAATCACTGATGCCATCCTGGTCCGTATCCTTGTACAGGTCTGAGGTCTCCGCAATGTTATCGAATATTCCGTATAATTGATTGGCGTTGCTTGCATGATAGTAGCTGCCGCCGGTGCCTTGGGCCATGCCCGTCAGGACACTCGTCGAAATACTGCTGCCCAGCCCCACTGTATAAATAACAATTCCCTGATCGGCAGCCCGCTTGGTCAGCGATGTATCGTAAGAGCCTTCCCCATCCGTAAGCATAATAATGTACTTCAGGACATCCGCCCTGCCGCTGCCCGTGAACAGATTAAGTGCACTTGCAATCCCGCTGGTCAGAACGGTCCCGCCGTTACTGTCAATCCGTCCTGCTGCTTGATTCAGAGCGGTCTTGTCAGAAGTGAAATTGGATAATACCGATGCGGAGTCGTCAAAATCAACAATAGCGCCACGGTCACTGTCTGTCAGCAGATTGACGAACTGCTTAGTTACGCTGATTCTCACATTGCTCTGGTCATTGCTCGACATACTGCCCGATGAATCAATCACGAAGGCGATATCCATTCCCGCATAATGCTCTTGTCCTTCATCATACAGGAACTTATACAGCCACACAGTATCGTATTCCGTTTTGTTGAGCAAGATGTACTTCGAGAAATGGGTCGTCTCGGCGGACACCACGTTGCCTTGGGTCTGCTGATCCGGCAGCTCTTCAAATAGTTGAGATTCCTCGTTATAATAGTAAATCTTCGGAACGAAGTCCGCTGCCTTCATTAAGCTTGCATCCAGTTCGAAGGATAGGGTCGCCTTCTCAAAAGATCCGTTGATGGAGAAGTTATAACCTTGATCAATATATCCGGGGATGGTCGTATCATTAAGAATGCCATCTTGCACAGGCTGAACAGACAGGGTATCTACCTGCTCTGCTGTGATCCCTTCAACGGCCACACTTGGAACAGCCTTGGCGCTGGCATCCTCTACCTTCACCGTTCGGGAGAACTTCGTCTCAGCCACCAGCGGATTGCTTCCGATCTTCACTTCCCAGGCGTCTGACAGTCCATCGTCATCCGTATCACTCTTCAGGGGATCGGTCTTGTGCGTATGAACCTCTTCCCCGTCCGTCAGGCCATCGCCGTCTGTATCAGAATGAATAAGGCTGGTTCCGCCGGATAATTCCGCCAGGTTGGTTAATCCATCTTGATCATGATCTTCCTCCCCGTCTGGAGTTCCATTCTTATCCGTGTCCGGTTCAAGTGGATTCAGTTTCACTACGAGAATCTCATCCCGGTCACTTAATCCATCGCCGTCGCTGTCCTTACTGGTGACGGAAAGGCCATAATGTTCTTCATAGTAATCACTAATACCGTCATTGTCACTGTCCAGCTCCCGGTCAATTCCTAAGTTATCCAGATTCTTCTCATCGAAATTTACAAGGGTATATGATTTGGCAACCTCTGAATCATCGTTCAATTGTGCAGTCAGCTTCAGCAGATTATATCCAACGCCGAACCCAATGCCTTCCACAGCCCAGGCCCCGCTTACAGGGATCGTTCCCTGCTGGAGGATCACTCTATTCTTGTCGGTAATCTGATAGGTGAAGGCCTTAATGCGTGATGTCCCTCCCAGCGTCCCCGACAGCTTATCCATCTTCGAGGTCAGGAAGTAGTAGTCACCATCCGGGCTATTCTGAAGCTGTAAGCTGTACGTATCCAGCTGTACGGTGACTTCAGCCGGTTCTGGACCGGGTGTCTCCTGCCGCGTAGATATCTGCGTAAGCTGATAGCCCGAAGGCTCATTGGCTACGTTCCCCGGACTCCCGGAGAACCCGAGCACCAGTGTCTCGCCCGGTTGAATATTGGCGTTGTAGCCCGCATTATGTATAACGTAATGATTGCCGGTATGCCCGGTAATTTCAGCCGTCCAGAAGCGTTCCAGATTACCCTCATAATCCAAACTAAGCTTCCAGTCTTCAATCGCCGTCTGCGATACATTCTTAATGGCAAGCTCACCGTTGAAGGCGCTTCCCCAGTCACTGGTCACCTTGAAGCTGGTTTCATATTGCCCGGCTGGTACAATCTGTTCCGTTCCAAGCATATCGAATGCCGCCGGCAGCAACAGCTCTCCCTCATAGCTCGCAGTGAAGCCGAAATTGACACTGCTGCCGGCCGGAATGTCCTGATTGCTCCCGGCATTCTGGATGGCATAGACTCCGTTCTCGTAGGATTGTATCCGTCCGTTCCAGATGTTCGTAATCTCATAAGGGGATGTGAACTTAGCGGTCCAGTTCTCCATGGCCTGGGCACCCGTGTTCCTGATGGTCACCTCAGCATTGAATGCCCCCTCCCACTTGGAAGAAACCGTGTAGGTGGCCTCGTAGCCCTCCCCCGTGTAGGTCATTTGCTGTTTGCCGTCTGAGTCCTCTTGTGCTAAGGCAGGCTGGAGCTGAAGGGATGATAATACCAATAGCAGAACTGCAAACAGGGCGAAGCTTCGTTTCATCATTCTTGTCTTGAACATTGCTGCTGATCCTCCTCATATAATGGAATTAGGTTGGGAAATGATGTAAGGTCATGGAGTATTATGAATCTATAATATTTGCATATAGAGGATTAGGCAACAACAAATGGAAGAATAGTAGAAGAACGACAAAGTACACTATCTGCATACATCCTTCCGCTTCAGCCATAATAATACAGGCAATTTCATTCACACCCAAAGGAGCAGATGAATTTGAAAAACAAATGGCTGGTGGCGTTGGTCATGATGCTGGTTCTGGGTCTGACGCAAACAGCAGTATCCGTGCAGGCACAGGCAGGCGTAACCAAGGAAGCAGGTTGCTTCAGTCCAAAGATGGTGCAGTTGAAAAGCGATATGCAAAGGGTATGGATCGACCATACCATATGGACGCGAAGCTATATCGTCAGTGCCCTCTCGAATCTTCCGGACCAGCAGGACGTATTAGGCCGGCTCTTACGGAACCAGCAGGACATAGGCGCGGTATTCAAGCCGTATTACGGGGAGGCTGCAGGCAACAAGCTCGCGGAGCTTCTGACAGAACACATTCAGATTGCAGGGAAGATTGTAGCAGCGGCCAAAACAGGCAATCAGGCTGAAGTGAAGAAGCTGCAGGCAGATTGGCATACGAATGCCGATAATATTGCCACCTTCTTGAACAAGTTGAATCCGAACTGGCCGTTTAAAACGGTGCAAGAAATGCTGTACACGCATCTTCAACTGATCACGGACTTGGTGCTGGACATACTCAAAGGCGACTGGGAGGGCTCAATTGCTGTCACTGACAAAAATGAGGATCATATGATCCACCTCGCGGATATCCTGAGCATGGGCATCGTCCAACAGTTCCCGGAGAAATTCTAGGGAGCGCCACTTGTATTGAAAATAACAGGTTTCAGGGCCTTCCTTAGGGAATGGCCCTTTTTTGGCATGTACCGCAATAATTCGGGCTTGCATCCCATTCTAATTTCTGGTATTTTGATATTAACAAATTGTAATTATCAATTAGTTAATAAGACATTCGTTTCCGGGAGAAGCGGATTAGGCGGAGGGATAAGCATGAAGAAGGCTGCGGGACACTGGAGCAGGTTTGAACTCGCTTGGCTGGTTGTATTCACTCTGATTGCCGTTGTGTTCACAGTGATCTCCAAGGATTCGTTCTTTGGATTCACGGTCTTTATTACCGGAGTGCTGTGTGTGGTGCTTACGGCGAAGGGGAAGCTGGCAAGTTATGGATTTGGGATGTATAATACCTTCGGCTACGCCTATTTAGCCTACATTAATGGATTATTTGGCGAGGTTATGCTGAATCTGCTATTTTTTGTCCCGATGAATGTTGTAGGCTTCTATATGTGGAGCAAGAATATGCACGGCGGCAAGCTGTCCATGCGCCAGATGGGGGTGAAGGGCATACTCCTTACGGCGGGGGTCTGTATTTCGGGTGCCTTGCTGCTGGGATTCGGCTTATCGTTCATTCCGGCGCAGAATTCACCTTATATTGATGCTCTGACTACCGTGTTATCCGTTGTGGCTACCCTCCTGATGGTGCGGCGCTTCAAGGAGCAGTGGCTGGTCTATATCGTACTGAATATGTTCACCGTTCTGCTCTGGGTGATCCGGACGCTGGAAGGCAGCGGGGAAGGTCTGCTGATGATCGTGATGTGGAGCGCCTATCTGATTAACGCAGGGTACGGCTACTACAACTGGAACAAAGGAGCTAAGGAGGCGCTGTCATGAAGACACTCGGATTAACACTTGGGAAGTTTGCCCCGCTGCATAAAGGCCACCAATTCATGATTGAGACGGCGCTGCAGGAGGTGGATGAATTAATCGTGGTGATCTACGAGACGGCCGTATCCCCGGTGCCGCTGCATATCCGGGCGAACTGGATTCGCCGCCTCTATCCTGCGGTCCGGGTAATCGAAGCCTGGGACGGTCCGGACGGGTACTCGGACGACAGAGAGCATGAGATCCGGGAAGAGCAGTATATTCTCGGGCTGCTGAAGGGCGAGCAGGTGACCCACTTTTATTCGAGCGAGTTCTATGGCGGGCATATGAGCCGGGCACTGGGGGCCATCGACCGGCGGGTGGATGAAGCGCGTGAGCGGGTACCGGTGTCGGCCACGATGGTCCGCTCCGATCCTTACAAATACCGGGATTATGTCAGCGATGTTGTGTACCGGGATTTAATCACAAAGGTTGTGTTTGTAGGCGCGATGTCCACCGGCAAGTCTACGCTCACCGAAGCGCTTGCGTGGCAGTACCAGACGACCTTCGCCAGCGAGTACGGGCGGGATTATTGGACCGAGCATCAGGTGGACCGCCGGATCGGTATAGAGGCTTTTGATGAAATCGCCGTTGGGCATCTGGAGCGGGAGGAGCAGGCACTGCGTGATGCAGATAAGTATTTGTTTGTCGATACGAATGCGATTACGACCTATATGTATGCGCTGGATTACCATGGGCGGGCTCCGGAGCTGCTGACCCGGCTGGCCCTGGAGAATGCGCAGCGGTACGATCTGTTTTTCCTCTGCGACGATGATATTCCTTATGATGATACCTGGGACCGCAGCGGGGATCAGAAGCGGCATATTTTTCACAAACAGATTATTGCGGACTTGAAGGAGCGGCGGATTCCTTATATTACGCTGAGGGGGACGCTTAAGGAACGTATACACAAGGTAGACGGGGTGCTTGCCAGATTCAAGCCTTACGGGAACTATTTCGGAGAGCTGGAGAATTGAAGGAGAATAAGGAGGCGGAGATATTGGAATGGGTAGATCGTAACGGACTTACGGAACGTGAATTCCTGGAGCAGTACCGGGCGGGGGATTATGAGCGGCCTTCGGTGGCAGCGGATATGGTGATTTTTACCGTCACAGATTCAGAGGTGGATACCCGCAGCAAGCCTCCGGCCAAAGAGCTGCGCATCCTGCTCATCCGCAGAGGCGGGCATCCCTATCTGGGGCATTGGGCGCTGCCCGGCGGCTTCATCCAGCCGGATGAGACCGGGGAGCAGGCGGCTGCGCGGGAGCTGTTCGAGGAGACCGGTGTTACTGACGTACACCTGGAGCAGCTGCATACCTTCACCGATCCCGGCCGTGATCCCCGCACCTGGGTGATCAGCAGCAGCTATATGGCCTTGATCGACAGTAGCCGTGTCCGGTTACAGGCGGGAGACGATGCTGAAGATACGGTTTGGTTCAAGGCCAGCTACCGGCTTCTGCGGGAGCAGAAGGAGCGGCTGGAAGAAGGCCGCGTCCACACTTTAACTTACATGCTTACACTTACTGCCGGAGCAGTAGAGCTGACGGCTGAAGTAGACCGGATTGTAACGCTGAAGCTAACCTCAAGGTCAGTGAGTTACTCTGTACGGTCGAATAATGGGCTGGCTTTTGATCACGCCAGAATCATTGTCTATGCCATCGAACGGCTGCGCCAAGAAACAGAGCAAGCGGACATTGCACTGCACTTAATGCCCGAGCGGTTCACCCTGGCAGAGCTACAGCAGGTGTATGAGGGGATTCTGGACAAGGAGCTGGCGGAGGCAGTCTTCCGGGACAAAGTGGCAGGTCTGGTGGCTGAGACAGATCTCTATAAGGAGGATGCGCTGCAGCATAGTTCCCGCTTGTATCGCAGGAATTGGGAAGAGGGATGAAGGCCGCTTAGATATAAGCTCATTCCAACCCCCGGTCCCGCCGCGGAGCTGGAACGGAAATCCTCAGTGTTACCTTCGCTCCGCCGGAGGGAGAGACATTGTCCAGGCTAAGGCTGCCCCCATGCTGCTCGGCAACGGACCTCGCAATATAGAGTCCCATCCCGTGGTGATGACTGGCACCCCGGCTCTGGTCGCCTCTGTAGAATTGGTTGGCGGCTTCTCTAAGATCGGTCTGGGAGAAGCCGGGGCCGGTATCCGTGACTATGAACTCTACAGTAGAAGCAGCAGCATCGCCCCGGATGAGCAGGGCAACGCTCCCCTGGGGCGGGGTATGCTCAGCGGCATTTGCAATCAGGTTGACGATTCCCCGCAGCAGAAGCTCCTTCTGGATGATCAGCGATTCCGGCAGGTGCTCTTGCTGTAACGAGGGTTGCAGACCCTTCCCTGAAGAGAGGGCCTTGATCTGCAGCTCCAGCTCTGCCACCAGATCCGCTGTAGGCACAAGGGATGCCTGTGGAGACGATCCGGCCTGGAGGCTGGACAGGTCAATCACCTCCTGCACGAAGGCCTCGATATCTGCGGCGCTGCGGAGAATATAGCTGTTGTATTCGTGCTGGGCCTCGTTCTGGCTGGTTTCCTGCAGCAGCTCTGCATTCCCGCGGATAATGGTCAGCGGCGTCTTGATATCGTGGGCCAGCGCAGAGATCTGCTCCCTGCGGGAGCGCTCCAGCTCCCACTGCCGCTCCAGCGAAGCGTGCAGGGCATCCTTCATCCGGTCCAGGGAGGCCAGCACCTCGTCAATCTCATGGATTCCGCTGGGCTTGACCGTGAACTCCAGGTTCTCGCGCTGGATGTTCTCGGTCGCTTCCTGCAGTCCGGCCATTCTCTCGGAGAGCCTCCGGCCGAACCGGGCGGCAAGCAGAGCGGCCTGGAGCAGAATGCCAACCACGAAGAGCAGGATTCCCAGCAGCTGGGGGTTCGGCAGGGAGCTGCGCAGCAGGGAAGAGGCATACTGCGGTGTTAAGGTATAGCGGAATATCCAGAGCTGCTGTCCGTGCCTGGCGGTGGTATAGAAATAGGAGTCTCTAGCATCGCCTTGCCGGGTAATCCTCCAGGCTTGTGCGGCGTCCTTACGGTTCAGATTACCGGCGATCGGCTTCCCGTCCACGGTGAACACTGTGTAATCCAGCCAGTCCGGAGCCCTTCCGTCCGCGTCGGCTCCGCTTGCGGCAAGCTGCTCCTTGAAGACGGCGATTTCCTTCTCGGCATAGTTGGCAGGCAGCACTGCGCCCCAGGCAAAAGCCAGCGTGAATACACCAAGCAGCCCCCCCAGCAGCAGGATCGTTCCCAGGCTGAGGAGCAGCAGATAGTGCAGGAAAAATGTACGCAGGCGTACGGTTTTGATAGGTTTTACAGCTTCCACTTATATCCGATCCCCCAGATAGTTTCGATTGCCTCAAGCCCATACCTGCCCAGCTTGGCGCGGATGTTCTTGATGTGCTCTGTAATCGCACTGCTGTCACTTTCTCCGTCATACCCGAAGACACCTTCATAGATATTCTCCTTGGAAAAAACCTGACCCCGGTTGCGGGCGAGAAATTCGCAGATTTCATATTCGCTTTTGGTCAGCGGCACCTTGTCCTCCCGGGCAAACAGCTCTTTACCGGAGAGGTTGAAGCGCACAGGGTCCAGATACAGAATATTACGCTTCTCCCTGCCCTCCCGCCGGAGATGAGCATTGATCCGCGCCCGCAGTGCGCCTATGCCGAAGGGCTTCATAATATAGTCATCCGCCCCCAGCCCCAGGCCGTACATCAAGTCCGTTTCCAGCGTTTTGGCCGTCAAAAAAAGAATGGGGCAATCCACCGCCGGCCGGATCTCCCGGCACAGGGTGAAGCCGTCCACGCCCGGCATCATCACATCCAGCAGAATAAGGTCATACGTCCCGAGGTCAGTCTTGTGCACCTGTGTAGAATCGGACAGGGTGGTCACCAGATGCTGATCGGTGCTGAGTGCGTTATGAATGAGCGACAGAATGGCGGGTTCGTCATCTACTACAAGTATTTTGGCCATATTCATTCCCTCGATTGCAAATTTATCCGTTATCTGTGATCCGCCCTAGTTATCCGCGGAGCGTCCTTCCCACCGGCGGAACCATAACAGGCCCAGCAGACCTGCTATTATCGTTCCCATTATACAGGTCCACACTCCGGTAGGCAGTCCCGATGCTGCGGGTGATAACATGCCGCCCGAATGACCGAAGACCCAGAGCGAGAGGAAGCGGGCACCCCAGGCAAAGG
Source organism: Paenibacillus tritici (assembly GCF_018207515.1). Lineage (NCBI taxonomy): Bacteria > Bacillati > Bacillota > Bacilli > Caryophanales > Paenibacillaceae > Paenibacillus > Paenibacillus tritici. Next base: position 7,511,189 of record NZ_CP073365.1, on the reverse strand, counting down.
GGATATAAGGCCACAGGGTATCGCCAAGACCGGTGAGCATCAGGGCGGCTACCAGACTCCCCGAGATTCCGATACCAATGGAAGCGCCCCGTCCGAAGCGCAGGCTGACTGTGAGGTGAAGCAGATAGAGAAACACATTACTCCCGAAGGTAATGACTGCTCCCGTAAGGTAGAAGGGCAGTCCCTGACTGTCCTGGTGAAGCAGCCAGCCGAACCCTGCGCCAAATAGGGTGAAGGCGAGCAGGACGGCCCCCAAGCCGAACCACAGCAGGACCAGCAGCTTGCTGAAATAGGTTGTGAGCCGGGCCGCAGGCAGGGCAAGCATCCCCTGAAACTGCCCGGCGTTCGCCTCCTGTTCCGCCGCCATAGCGCAGACCAGCCCGATCAGGGTAGGAAAAGCACAGGCGAGCGACTGCATGAAGGCCATCGCCTTGTCCGTCTCACTCCATGGAGAGAAGGAATAATAGGCCAGGAATATACCGGCCCCGATCAGCGGTGTCAGCAGGTGAATCAGCAGAAACGGGGTATGCCGTGTTTTGAGCAGATCCGCCCTTAGCAGGCCTGGCAATGAATTCATGCTAAATCGCCTCCTGTTTACGGAACCACAGGGTAGTAAGCAGGAATAGAACGCCGAACCAGGCCAGGGAGACCAGGACATCTATAAGAATCATATCTGTGCTTCTCAGCGGACTGTCCGCCGGGACCGGAAGACCGTTCGGCAGAATCGACAGAACCGGGCACATCAGCCTGAAGGTAATCGTATAAGGGATGACATCCCAGAAGCCCCCGCTATTGAAGGTAAGAACCCCCATGATATTGCCGGCCATATTAAGCAGTACCGCAGCGAATAGCCCGAAGCGTGCCGCCAGGAACAGGCATAACGGAATCTGCCACAGGAAGGTGATGAAGATCAGGGTGCTGCCGGCCAGGCTGCTGAGCAGCGGAATGGTCTGTCCAAACAGCAGTCCTCCGGCTGTAATGCCTATCAGGAACACGAGGAGAGCAGCTAGGAGCCAGGAGGCGCAGGCAATGATTTTGCCGGCCCAGAGTCTCCCCGGCGGCAGCGGCAGGGCCAAAAGTCCGCGGTATTTCAGTTTGGCATCCTTCTGAAGCGCCAGTGAACAGACGAGGGTCAGCGCTCCGGGCAGAAGCATTGTGTACCACCAGTTGTAGGACCCGGTTTGAAAAAAACGTCCGCCCATTAGAACAGCACACAGGAGTAACGTGAACACAGGGGCCATCCAGACCAGCTTGGGAATAAAGGTCCGCCGCCATTTCAGGCGTTCCGCCCTAATCACACTAAGCATGGGAAGCACCTTCTCTCCGGTGGGCTGCGGCAACCTGCATGAATAAGGCTTCCAGATCCTGACCGTGGGTTACCGCTCCCTGATAGCCCAGCACTCCCCCGGCGATAATGCCGATGTGATCTGCGGTTTGCTCTACTTCAGAGAGCATGTGGCTCGATAGAATGATGGTAATTCCCTGCCCGGGGAAGGAACGGATCAGCTCCCGCAGCTCCTGAATCCCGATCGGGTCCAGCCCGTTCGTCGGCTCGTCCAGAATTAGCAGCTCCGGCTGGTTAAGCAGGGCAATCGCGATGCCAAGCCGCTGCTTCATGCCCATGGAGAACTGTCCGGCGCGTTTCCTTCCGGTAGAGGTCAGATCAACGACAGTGAGCACCTCATCTATCCGGGAGTCCGGTAATCCGAGGGCAAGCGTCCGCACCTTGAGATTCTCTCTGGCGGTCAGATTCTCATACAGCGGCGGCGCTTCGATTAATACACCAATCCGGCTTAGATCCTTCCGGGTCCATTCCCGTCCTTGAATAAGAATGCTCCCGGAATCCGGGTGCAGCATGCCTGCGATCATTTTGAGCATGGTCGATTTGCCGGCGCCGTTCGGGCCCAGGAGGCCATAGACGGAATTGCGCGGCACCGCTAACGATACCTTGTTGACGGCTGTGTGGTGCTTGAAGCTTTTACATAGATTCTGTGTTTCCAGAATGTGATCCTGCATAGTATATCATCCTTTCTCTCTCTGTACTCTAAGGGGAGATTCTAAGGATTCTGTAAGGATGACATGGCAGAGCCCCTGCCTGGTTAACAGGAGGGGCTCTGCGTTGGAACTTTGCAGCTGGAACCGGCGGAGGGATTAACGCCGCCGGAAGGCGCCGCCGCGGGCCAGGGCAAAGAAGATCAGCAAAGCGACGATGGACCCGATAATCGCCGGAACGATATGGAAGCCACCCACTACAGGGCCTCTTGGACCAAGCAGCTCAGTGCCCAGCCAGGAGCCGATGAAGCCGGCGATCACATTGCCCAGCACGCCTCCCGGCACATCACGGCCGATCAGATTGCCGCTTAGCCAGCCGATGAGTCCGCCTATAATGATTACCCAGAGCAGATACATTGATTTGTCCCCCTTTCCAGTGGTTTATTCAAGGTATGTTGGAAAGCGGGAGAGGTGAACCGCCTGCTGAGAATTTTTTCTGCCCGGATGGTGTAGATTTAGGCAGGTGAGGTGAACCTGAATTGGTAGTGTTACTATAAGAAGAGCATACTTCTGCTGAGGAGGAGGAACCGGATGAAGAAAATTCTGGTGATTGATGATGAGGCCGCCCTTAGAGACTTGATCGAGCTTGTGCTCAGGAGAGAGAACTATCAGGTGCAGACGGCAGAGAACGGAAGGTCGGGACTGCAGGCTCTGGATTCTTTTCAGCCGGACCTGGTGGTGCTGGATCTGATGCTGCCGGACTGCTCGGGCTATGATGTGTGTAAAGAGATCACTAAGAAGCAGGCGGTTCCTGTAATTATGTTATCGGCCAAGAATGAGATTATAGATAAGGTGTTAGGGCTTGAGCTGGGGGCAGAGGATTATATGACCAAGCCATTTGATAACCGGGAGCTTCTGGCGCGGATCAAGGTGGTGCTTAGAAGATTTGACCATAGTGAGCCGGAGTCAGGTGGTGAGGATACCCGGATCATTCATGAGGAGCTGGAGTTTGATCTGGAGACCCGGGTGGTGCGGAAGAACGGTGCACAGGTCTCGCTGACGGCCAAGGAATTCAGGATTCTCGAAACGCTGCTGAAACGTCCGGAGAAAATCTATACAAGGGACGAACTGCTGGAGCTCGTGTGGGGATACGATTTCCTGGGGGACAGCCGCAGCGTGGATATGACCATTATGCGCTTAAGGAAGAAGCTGGAGGATGATGCCGAGCATCCGAAGTATATTAGAACCATTTACGGATTCGGGTATCAGCTTGGAGGTGGCTCCGCCTGAAATACGCAACCCGGCTGCTGCTTAATTATTTGTTGTTCTCGGTGTTGTCGTTTGCCGTGATTATTATATCGGTCAATACAGCGATTGAATACTTCAGCTTCGTCACCATAGAGAAGCAGATGATGGAAAAGGCGGATCTGCGTGAGCTGTCCTTCAGGGAGGTTCTCTCCAAGCACGATAAGGCGGAAGAAGCAGGGCAGCCTTCGGATGTGGCCAGGAGTGCGCTGGAGACGTTAAAAGCCTCCGGCAAGGAAGTACGGATCTACGACAGCAACCAGAAGCTGCTGGGACTTGCCGTAGACGGGATTATTATCAATAACAAGACGCCCGTGATCTTCGCCGGGAATATTCAGAACGCTCTGAAGGGAAATTATGCGTACACGGTTTCTGATGACCATCTGCTGTACTTCGCCATACCGATTCAAGACAAGTATTATCAGAACAGCTATGTGTTCGAATTCGTGGAGGATATCTCCTATTTCTATACGATGATGGACCAGATCCGGTATATCCTGTTCGCCGGTGCCGGAGGGTTCATTATACTGATTACAATCTCCAGTCTATTCATTGCCCGTAATACGACGAAGCCGATTAAATATCTGCTTGGCGCTACGGAGAGCTTCTCCAGGCAGCAGTTCCGGGAGGTGCACTTGAACAGGAAGGATGAGCTGGGGATGCTGGCTGCCGGCCTGAACCGGATGGGTATTCAGCTCAGCGATTATATCCAGTATCAGAAGCAGTTTGTCTCGAATGTATCCCATGAGCTGAAGACGCCGCTCGCCGCCATCAAGGGGTTCTCCCAGTATCTGTATGAGGGCGAGAATGAGGATGAGGAGCTGCAAAAGATATATTATCACCTTGTAAATGAATCCGACCGCCTTACCCTGCTGATCAATGAGCTGCTGATGTTATCCCGGTTCGACAAGGCAGGACCGGATGAGATGGATACGGAGAAGACCGATCTGACGCAATTGGCGGAGCAGGTGGCCACCGGAGTACGGGCCAAGGCTGACAGTAAGGGGATAGAGCTTACGATCCGGCAGGGGCCGCCAGCCTTCGTCTATGTCAATCAGGTATTGATGTCGCACGCCATCGCCAATGTGCTGGACAACGCGATTAAGTACTCTGATCCCCGTACCCGGATCAGCATTGAAGTGCTGATCCGGGAGCAGGAAGCCATCGTGCAGATCAGCGATCAGGGGATCGGAATCAGCGCGGATGAGATTGCCCGTGTTCAGGAGCGGTTCTACCGGGCACGGAATGCCAGCGCGGCTGGCGGAACGGGGCTGGGGCTGTCCATCTGTAAGGAGATCGCCGAGAAGTTCGGCGGGCACCTCAGCATAGTGAGCCAGCTCGGCGCAGGAACGTCCGTCTCTATCCATCTGCCGCTCCTGTGACGTTACAAGACTGATACAACTCTGTTATTACACTAACAAATGGTTTTCGTATACTTACCTCATACCAAACAAACAACGCGTTCCATCGCGTACATTCATGGAGGGATAATTATGGGAACATTTCAAAAACCGGCAGCCCTGCTGCTGCCCGCAATATTACTGATGACACTTCTGGCGGGATGCCAGTCCGGCCCGGCGGGTCAGGCGGCAGCCACTCCCGGGACGGCGCCCGCTTCTGAAGCGGCGTCCACAGAGGCACCGGCAGCTTCGGCTACCCCTGCTGCGGAGCCTGCGGCCACAGAAGCAGCTGCTACAGAGGCACCGGCCGAGCCTTCGCCTGCGGCTTCAGCAGGCACCGGCTCCGGTTCCGAAGCGATCAAGGAAGGAACCATTGAGAAGGAAGGGAATGTGATTCTTAAGGAGCTGGCTTTTGTCTATAAGGACCATACCATTGCCCTCTCCGACATTGTGGACGATAACAAGCTGGAGAGTATGCTGGGGAAGGCAACGAAGAAGAAATCGCACACGTATTCTGTGGATGACGGGCTGAATATGGATACCCTGATCGGCAGAACAGAGAAGACGTATACGTTCCCGGGCGTTGAGATTAAGACGATGGATTCAGGTGATGGCAAGCAGTTCTTCATCTTCAGCATTAAGATTACGGATCCGAAGTACACTACTGTCCGTAACATCAAGGTCGGAGACAGCCTGGATACCCTCAAAAAAGCCTATCCCGAAGGCAAGCTGACCGGAGACGGAGCACCTGAGGAAGAGGATGACTACCGGTTCGCCCCAAGCAACTATGTGGATTATATGCTGTTTCATGTCAAAGGCGCTAAGATTGAGAGCATCAATATCTCCACACTGATGGACTGAGCCGTCTTACCGGTTACTGGTTCTATGTAATAAAATAAAAACAGCCCTGCCGCTTCACGGCCAGGGCTGTTTTTATTTATTACGCCAGGGAAGAATGGGCTTCTGGCTGAAAAGGATATTTTAGGCGGTCTGCCCTACTCCGCAGAGGGCTATTCCAGCACCCTCACCGTCTCCCCCTGCACCAGCACAGGCTGATAGTAGGTGCTGTTCCGCAGATCTTTTTTACCCTGCAGCTTCTTGATCACCCATTCTGCGGCATCGCGGCCCATCTGCTCCTGCGGGTGGGTTAAGGTCGTCAGCTTGATGCCTGCGTTCTTGGCAATGTAGGAATTGTCCTGGCCGATGATCGACAGCTCCTCCGGGATCGAAATATTCAGCTGCTTGCAGACATTGACCACTTCCAGGCCTACCTCGTCGTTATAGCAGACAATAGCGGTTAGTATCTCTCTGTTATCGGTGAGGAATTGCTTGAGGTTAGCCGACAGCTCCCGCTTGGATTCGGTATCGAAGGAGAGCACCTGCTCCGGATGGAAGCGTAGTTTGGCTTCACCGAGCGCCTTGATATAGCCTTTCATGCGGTATTTGCCCTGGAGATCATCCATTTTGGCAATAATGCCGATCTGGGTATGGCCCTTGGAGATCAGCTCCCGGGTAGCCAGATAACTGGACTGTACGTCATCCAGACAGAAGAAGGGCACCTCCAGCTCTTCATAATAAGCGTTAATCATGATGAACGGGACATCCTGCTCTTTGAACGACAGGTAGTAGGCGATGTTCGGATTGTACAGATTGCTCTTCGTAGGCTCAATGATCAGTCCGTCCACACCGAAGGATAACATCATTTCCAGCGCCTTCTTCTCCTGGGCGACATCATTATTGGTGCTGGCGAGCAGCAGCGAATAGTTGTCCTCATTAAGTCTGCTCTCGATCCCCCGGATAATGGAGGGGAAAATATAATCCGAGAGGTAGGTGGTGATGACGCCAATGGTTTTTTGGTTCAGGTTACCCCCGGATTTGGAGCGGAACTGGTTGCTGACATAAGTGCCGGAGCCCTTCTCGCTCCGCAGGAACCCCTCATTGGACAGCTCCAGGATCGCCTTGCGGACGGTCTGGCGGCTGACTCCATAGGTATCCTGCAGAGCAGACTCTGTAGGGATTTGTTCGCCCACACTGTAGACTCCGGACAGAATATTGCTTTTGAGTTCATCGAATATGATCTGATATTTGGTTCTCACACGGTTCACTTCTTTCACAGTTGTTCTTATATGGAATTGCTTATTCTCCGTAGTTGTACGTACATATTATAGCTTGAATATAAGCTTAATATCCTCCGATGTCTACTGCTTATCGTGATTTTCGTAAAATACAAGGAATTTCAGGTCTAATTTGTAGGTATATCTTATATATATTATTGACAAATGTACGAACAAAAAATATACTAAGGCTGTTCATAAAGGAAGCGCATTCTTTCGATTGGCAAGAAATACAGTTTGGTTCAGAGAGGAGTAACGTGGGCATGGATCAGAACATCAAGCAAGCGATACTTAAGGGAGAGACTTCACTGGGTATCGAATTTGGGTCCACACGTATCAAGGCAGTCCTGATTGATCAGCGTTTCGAGACCCTTGCATCCGGAAGCTACGAGTGGGAGAACCTGCTTGAGGGCGGGTACTGGACGTATCCTTTGACGGATATTATCAAGGGGCTGCAAGCGGCTTACCGCGAAATGAAGCAGGAGGTTGCACAGAAATACGGGGTTACGGTTACTACTGTCGGTTCTATCGGATTCTCGGCAATGATGCATGGATATATGGCTTTTGACAGTGCGGGCGAGCTGCTGGTTCCCTTCCGGACCTGGCGTAATGCAACAACCGGCGCTGCGGCCAAAGCGTTAACGGAGCTTTTCCAGTTCAATATTCCTGAGCGCTGGAGCATTGCCCACCTGTACCAGGCCATTCTGAACGGAGAAGAGCATGTCCCGCAGGCCCGGTTCGTAACGACGCTGGGCGGATATATTCACTGGCTGCTGACCGGCAGCAAGGCGATCGGGATCGGCGATGCCTCCGGTGTCTTCCCTATAGATGAAGCTGCGCAGGATTACCATCCGGCGATGGTTGCACAGTTCGATGAATTGATTGCAGAGAGGAATTACCCTTGGAAGCTGAGCGATCTTCTTCCCAAGGTCTATCCTGCGGGTGAGCAGGCAGGCGTATTAACGGAAGCCGGAGCCAAGCTGCTGGATGAGTCCGGGGACCTGCTGGCAGGAATTCCGCTGTGTCCTCCGGAAGGGGATGCCGGAACAGGCATGGTCGCTACGAACAGTGTCCGCAAACGGACAGGCAATATCTCAGTAGGTACCTCCGTATTCGCTATGATCGTACTGGAGAAGGATCTTACAGCGGTATATCCCGAGATTGACATGGTAACCACCCCTGACGGCAGTCCGGTGGGAATGGTGCATGCCAACAACTGCTCCAGCGATATCAATGCCTGGGTCGGCCTGTTCCGTGAGTTCTCGGAGGCGATGGGATTCAAGGCAGATCCTGAACGGTTGTTCAGTGTGTTGTTTAACAAAGCGCTGGAAGCGGACTCCGATGGCGGCGGTTTGCTCAGCTACGGCTATTTCTCGGGCGAGAACATTACCGGCTTGGAGAAGGGACGCCCGCTGTTCGTCCGTTCACCGGAGAGCCGCTTCAATCTGGCTAACTTCATGCGCAGTCATCTGTTCTCCGCCTTCGGGGCGCTGAAGATCGGAATGGACATCCTGACCCGCAAGGAGCATGTATCCATTGACAGCATTCTCGCGCACGGCGGCTTGTTCAAGACACCTGTCGTCGGTCAAAAAATCGTGGCCGCTGCCATGAATGTTCCGGTGTCTGTCATGGCAACAGCCGGTGAAGGCGGCGCGTGGGGGATGGCGATTCTGGCTGCTTATATGCAGAACAAAGAGCAGCAGGAGCGTCTGGACGACTTCCTCGACCACAAGGTCTTCAAGGATATAGAAGGTCAGGTCATTCATCCGGATGAGGCCGATGTGAAGGGCTTCGAATTATTCATGGAACGTTACACCGCAGGGCTGGCGATTGAGCAGGCTGCTGTAGATCATCTGGTAGAGAACGGGAGGAATTAAACCATGCTGGAGCAACTGAAGGAAGAGGTATTCGAGGCCAACCTGGAACTTCCCAAACATGGACTCGTCAAATACACCTGGGGCAATGTGAGCGCGGTAGACCGGGCGAGCAGTCTGTTCGTCATCAAGCCGAGCGGAGTCAGCTATGACAAGATGAAGCCGAGCGATATGGTCGTTGTGGACTTCGATGGCAATGTGGTGGAGGGAGAGATGCGGCCTTCCTCGGATACAGCGACCCATGCTGTACTCTACAAGCATTATGCCGAGATCGGTGGCATCGTACACACCCATTCCACCTGGGCGACCATCTGGGCGCAGGCCGGACTGGATGTGCCGGTCATGGGCACGACCCATGCAGACACCTTCTATGGTTCTGTACCGTGCACCCGGTTCCTGACCCAGGAGGAGATTGACCGCGGGTATGAAGCGGAGACCGGACATGTCATCATCGAGACATTCGAGCAGCGGGGGCTGGATGTAATGGCGATTCCCGGCGTCCTGCTCAAAGGACATGCACCGTTCACCTGGGGCAAGGATGCCCATGCCGCAGTCATGAACAGTGTCGTGCTGGAGGAAGTGTCCAAGATGAACCACTTCGCCCGCCAGCTGAATCATTTCGCGGAGGAGCTGCCGCAGCGGGTCCTGGACAAGCACTATCTGCGCAAGCACGGCAAGGACGCGTATTACGGCCAGAAATAAATCACTATATAATCCAACAGAGAAGAGGATGAATCATATGTCAACAGTAAGCGACAAGCAATTCTGGTTTGTAGTAGGATCGCAGCACCTGTACGGGGAAGAAGCACTCGGTGAAGTGAAGGCGCATGCGCAGGAGATGACCGATGCACTCAATAACAGCGGGGTGCTTCCTTATCCGCTGGTGCTGCAGGAGCTGGCTGTCACCGCAGACAAAATCACTTCCATCATGAAAGAAGTTAACTATCGTGACGAGGTTGCCGGTGTGATCACCTGGATGCACACCTTCTCCCCGGCCAAAATGTGGATTCGCGGAACGAAGCTGCTGCAGAAGCCGCTGCTGCACCTGGCTACCCAGTACAATGAGAGCATTCCTTGGGCTACGATTGATATGGACTTCATGAACCTGAACCAGGCTGCCCATGGCGACCGTGAATATGGCTTCATCAATGCCCGTCTGAAGAAACAGAACAAAGTAGTAGTAGGCTACTGGGAACGTGCTGAAGTTCAGAAGCAGATTGCAGAATGGATGGATGTTGCGGTTGCCTACAACGAAAGCTTCAATATCAAGGTAGCCCGCTTCGGCGACAACATGCGTAACGTTGGCGTTACCGAAGGCGATAAGGTCGAAGCCCAGATCCAGTTCGGCTGGACGGTGGATTACTTCGGCATCGGCGATCTGGTAGCCTGTGTGAATGAAGTGAAGCAGGAAGAGATCGACGCTCTGTTCGCGGAATACACCGAGCTGTATGCCATTGATTACGGCACGTACAGCCAAGAAGCATGGGAAGCCAGCGTTAAGGTTCAAGCGAGCTATGAGATTGCCCTTAAGCGCTTCCTGGATGCAGGCGGCTACAATGCCTTCACTTCAAACTTCGAGGATCTGCACGGGATGAAGCAGCTTCCGGGCCTTGCCGTTCAGCGTCTGATGGCACAGGGCTACGGCTTCGCCGGTGAAGGGGACTGGAAGACCGCTGCCTTGGACCGCCTGATGAAGGTGATGAGCCACAACCTGAACACCGGGTTCATGGAAGATTACACATATGAGATGGCTGCCGGACAAGAAGCTATTCTCCAGTCTCATATGCTTGAGGTTGACCCGAGCCTGGCCAGCAACCAGCCGAAGATTATCGTGTCTCCGCTGGGAATTGGCGACCGTGAAGACCCGGCCCGTCTCGTATTTGACGGCAAGGCAGGCGAAGGTGTCGTGGTATCCATGGCCGACTTCGGCACCCATTACAAGCTGCTGATCAACGAAGTTACCGCATTCGAGCCAACCGTTCCGGCTCCGAATCTTCCGGTAGCCCGTGTGCTGTGGCAGGTGAAGCCTAACTTCCAGGACGGGGTCAAGGCCTGGATCGAGAACGGCGGCGGTCACCACACCGTAGTATCGCTTAACCTGACTACCGATCAGATCGTTACCTATGCCAAGCTCGTTGGCCTGGAATACGTGATTATCAAGTAATTAGAGAATAAAGTATCACCATACATGTAAGAAGGAGCGAGTAGGCTGTATGCCTGCTCGCCCCTTTCTTTTTGTATATGCACAGGAAGAGATAGGGTGTGAAGTGGACGAGTGCAAACTGCCAGGCTAGGCTGAGAGGAAATAGCTGGATTTTGTACACTTGCTTATGAAGGATTGGACCGTGCCGGGAGAGCAGTTGGAAAAACAGCACTTAATAATCTGAAATTCCTGCAATGTGGCAAATGTATTATTAGCAGATGCTGTTTATCCACTTATTTAAGTAGTATAGATAAAAAACGATGAATTAAGCTACATTTTTCCACTTGCTTGTTGCCGGGACGGGGCGTACAGTGCAGCCGGGGGGAAATACGGTGCTACGTAGGGACAGTATCCCCCAGTAATCGTCAGTGCTTGGTTCCCTCCCCCGGCAGCGGTCACTTCTTATTCCGGGCGCGGTACTGCTGCGGCGTTACGCCGACCATCCGCTTGAACAGGTTGGAGAAGCTGCCCAGGCTGGTGTACCCTACCTGCTCGGCAATGTCGGTAATCTTAAGTTCGGTCTCCTCCAGCAGCTGCTTGGCCTTCTGCAGCCGTTCCTGGATAATCACATCGGATATGGATAATCCGGTCTCCTTCTTGAACAGCCGGGACAAATAAGCCGGGTTCAGGTACACATACCCCGCCAGCTCATCCCGGGTGATCTCTTCGCTCAGCCGGGAGCGGATATACTGTCTGATCTTGGTGACGGTAGCCGAGGATACATTATTGCTGGTCTGCAATAAGCGCATCGCGGCTCTCAGGCACTCCATCGCCCAGTTCTGGAGAGAGGCGGAGTGCTTCGGATAATTCTCCTTATCCATCAGCGACTTCAGCTCCGCAGAGTCATGGGCAGATAAGCCTTTTTTGGCGAGAACCGTATGGAGGATGAAGAGGATGCCGTGGATGAGCTGACGGTGCAGCTCATTCGTCCAGCGGTCTGCCCCGATATTGACGAACCACAGCGTAACGCGGCGCTCCAGCTCCTCAAGCTCACCAAGCTCCAGAATGGTCGCCCACTCTCCGAATAAATGCATCGGTGCTGCCAGCGGCAGGGCATCCAGCGGTTTGTCCTTGGCATCAGCAGGCTCGTCCGGTCCGAACACCTGACGCGAACGGTTCAGATTGCGCTGTTCCCGCTCGGTGACATAAGTGTAGGCACTCATGATTCCGGGCAGAGATACACCCGGACTGATGTAGACCGACAAGGAGCAATGCAGCAGCCGCTCGCAGGTATCCAGGAAGGTCCGGCAGTTCTGCTCCAGCGTCTGCCGGACAGCATTCATATCGCCTCTCACGTAAATAACCGCCAGGTTGTGGCCCACCTGATCCTGCAGCACCGTGCCTTCCAGCCCGCTCAGCAGCAGCTCCTCTGCCATATTGCGCAGCGCATATTCCATAATGGTCTCGTCCCGGGCGCTAAGATTCTCTTTCCATTGCTCCAGGCCGAGCAGGGCGAGGAAGTAGCGGTCATCCGGCTGTAGATCCAGATTGTAGGTATTCGCCGGAATGGTGAGCGATTCCAGCACAGGGGCAGCCCGCTGGCTGAGAATATCCTGCCAGAAGCGTTCCACCAGAAGGGGCAGCTGATGCTCCCATTTTCTCCGGTACTCCTTGATCAGTGTCTCGAACTGTTGCTGCTCCCGCTGTTTGTGAATCTCGGCGAGCGCCTCACGGGAGATCTTCATCAATTCCTCATAGTCTACCGGCTTGAGCAGATAATGGAAGGCCCCATGGTAAATGGCGCGCTGCGCATACTCGAAATCAGCATGGCAAGTCAGCATAATCGTCAGCGTCCCGGGCGCGAATTGCTTCACCCAGGCCAGCAGCTCCAGACCGCTTCTCCCCGGCATTTCGATATCGCAGATCAGCAGATCTACGGGCGCCTGCTCCAGTGTGACAATCGCCTGATCCACATTCTCTGCAAGGCAGACCTCCGCCACCTTCAAAGCGCTCCAATCCACCCCCTGCTGCAAACCGAGCAAGGCGAAATATTGATCATCCACGATTAGAACTCTGTACATACGAACGTCACAGCTCCCTCTGAACAGGTAGTCTTAGCTCCACAACAGCTCCTCCGTCAGGAGCATTATGGAAGGTAAGGTTTGCCCGGTTGTTATAGAACATCAGCATTCGTCGGTATACGTTCCATATTCCCAGATGACGGTCTGTAGGTTCTTTCTCATATAAGCCCAGATTAAGCTTGTCGAGCTGCTGACTGGAGAAGCCGGGACCGGAATCCCGGATCTGAATGGCAATGCAGGCATCGCTGTTCTCCCCGGCTTCTTCGCTCACCGTAATTCCGACTTCAAAGGGCTTGGAATTATTGATGAAGCCATGCTTGATGGCATTCTCGACGAAGGGCTGAACCAGCAGCGGCGGAATCAGGGTATGCTCAAGCTCCGCGGGGAGCTGAAGGTGATAGGCCAGCTTGTTCGGATACATCACCATTTGAATCTCAATATAGTTCTGAATATGATTGAATTCGCTCAGCAGAGGAATCCAGGTGTTATTGGTACTCATAATGAACCGGAAATGGGAGACCAGATGTCCAATCATTTTTTTGATCAGGGCATCCTGCTTCAGCTCTACCAGATGGAAGACGATATTCAAGGAATTCATGAAAAAATGGGGATTGATCTGCGCCTGAAGATGCTTAAGCTCGGCCTGCTGCACCTTCATCTGCTCCTCATACACATCAATCTTGAGATTGCCGATCTGCTCGGCCATCTGGTTGAACTGCCGGGTAATAATCTGGAATTCCCTGCTGTTGCCTTCCTTCAGCCGGTATTCCAGCTGTCCCTTCCCCAGAATGCGCATCCCGCTGGTCAGCTGCTGGATAGGCTTGAACACAAGCCGGCTGAGCAGCGCCAGCAGGATACCTATAATGATAATAATGGCGAAGGGAATAACCTTAATAATTCGCTGGAAGACCGGCAGCTCGTCGAGAATAGACTTCTCATCCAGCAGAATGAAGACATTCAGATTGGAATATTGTGAAGGCTTGTCGATCAGCAGATAATTATTGCCGTTGCTCAGCCGGATTGACTTATCCGCCGGGTGGTCAGGATTGCCCAGCTGGCTGCGGATGAGGGCAAGATCCTCCCCGGCGAATTCGCCCCATAGCAATTTGCCGTCATTGCTGATGATGCCGATCTGTCCGCTGCCTGCTGTTGACTCCAGTTGGGTCAAGGGCTGAGCCAGGGAGTCGATGCTGACCAGTACCCCCATCAGGAGCCGGCCGCTCTTGTCCGGCAGCACCTTGAATAACACCGGCTCCCCGCCGAGGATCACGGTCTCCCACTTCAGGGAGGCCTGGAGATTAGGAGCCTTCAGGCGCGGGGACAGACCGGAGGTAATCATCTCCTTCTCCTGATAATACTCTCTCTGGCTGCTGAGGAATAACTCTTCCCGGTCCTGATGGTATACGAATACACTGCGGATGATAGTGTAATAGCTGACATCGCTATACCACTGGTCCATCAGCTTGCGGATGGACAGGTAATAGTTGACACTGTCCGGGCCGCTGTCGGAGTATAGCTCCAGCAGCATATTTTCATTCGCCGTACGCAGCAGATAATGGCTGGTCTGCTCCAGCAGCTCATCGAGTGTACCTAAGTGAAGGGTTAAGGTGTCTGAAGCGGACTTCGCAACTTTCTCCCGGACAATGTTGGTGGAATAGAGATTGGTGTAAGAGAGAAACAGGAACAGCGGCGTGACCAGCAGCAGGACAAGTGCGCTCACTTTGAATCGCAAGGATAATTTCACAGTTTCACGTTCACCCCTTAGGTACATTTGCGCCCTGGCGGCAGGAAAGGGGAAGGACGTCTGCCGTCCTTCCCCTTAGCCTATTTATTTAGGATTGTTTAGCTTTCCAGGCATCATATTGCTTCTGAACCTCGGCACGGATATCTTCGATTCCGTTGGCCTTCAGCTTCTTATTATATTCCTCAAGCACCTTGTCTACACCCAGACTGCCTGTTTCCAGCAGTGGACGGAATTCCTTGATAATGTTGCTGACCACGGATACCTGTGTTTTGACAGGGTCCGTATTGAAGTTGAAGCCGAACGACTTCACCTTATGGGCGCTCTCGTTATAGGCCTTGAACTTCTCCCATTTATCGGCACTTTCGCCTTCCCACAGGTAGGTTATGGTCTGGTTGCCGAACATCCATTCAATCCCCGGCGCCCAGCCAGTATCGGCGCGGGTAGCAATGCCGTCAGGGAGCTTGATGAAGTTGTCCTTGCCGTCCACCTTGACATACTGCCGTCCTTCCACGCCGAAGTCAATCAGATTAACCAGGTGCGGGTCCGTATGGAGCAGATTGAGCAGCATCATCGTCCGCTCCGGATCAATGGAGGTACGTCCGATCGCCATCATGGAGTTGCTGACGCTGGCGGTGCTGATCTCAGGTTCATTCCCCTTCAGCTTCACCAGCTCAATGCCGGTGGCGATGGAATCTTCCTTGTCGGAATCCGGCTTATCCGAACCGAACTTCATCCAGGTCTTGCCGGCCTTGAAAGCGTCTTCAGTGCTGGTCTTAGTAGTGGCGGCATCCTTGTTGATGTAGCCTTTGCTGAACCAGTCGCCGTAGAGCTTCATCCGGTATATCGCTGTGTCGGACTCCATGGAGCTGATAATCATCTTATCGGTCTTCGTATCCAGAACGATACCGGCAGGAGCGCCTGCAACCAGCTCATAACGGAAGTTTTCCTTCATGCTCTCTTTGGTTTTGTCGAAGTAGCCCAGCGTATCGGAGCCGCTGCCGGAGAGCCAGATCGGCGCAATGGCCGGTTCCTTCTCCTTGATCGTCTGCAGCCATGGCTCCAGATCCTCCAGCGTCTGGATCGAGTTCACATCGAATCCGTATTTATCGACCAGATCCTTCCGGAACATAATCGTATGGCTCTCGCCAATTTCCTTATTGGTGGGAATCGCATATACTTTGCCGTCTACCGTTCCGCCGTCGAGGAAGCGGGGATCGAGTGTCTCCTTGATGCCTTGTCCATATTGGGCTAACAGATCATCAAGCGGCAGGAATGCGCCTTTGGCTACGTTGTTGGCGAAATCCGCCCAGTTAGGGGCAAAGGTCAGATCCACCTGTTCCCCGGATTGGTAAGCCAGCGCCATCTTCTCGGCCCAGGAGGACCAAGGAAGCCCCTGGAAGTCAATCTCGGCGTTAATTTTCTCCTTGAGATATCTATTGATCTCTTCCACAACCGCCTTGGTATCATTCTGCGGGAAATTCCCAACCGTGTAAACGGTTAACTTCCGGAACGTTGAAATATCGGGATTACTGCTGCCTTCTGTTCCTCCGGCGGTAGCGGCTGCTGTCGATTCTGCCTTGGATGGAGCGGAAGCGCCCGAATTGCCCCCGCCGCACCCGGTAATGCCCAGTATCACGGCGGTCAGAGCAGCAAACACCGCGCCAGAGCTTCTTGTTGTTCTCATTTGTATGAACCTCCTCAATGATAATTAGATCATATATTCTAACCGGCATTTACGCCAGAGTCAGACCGGGTTACCCTTTGATGGCCCCTATCGTAAGGCCTTTGGTGAAGTACTTCTGGAAGAAGGGATAGACGAACAGGATCGGGCCAATCGACACCACCACCATGGCCATCCGCAGACTTTCGGTCGGAACCGATTCTTGGACCATCAGGGCTACTCCGCTGCCCGCCAATTGGTTCTTGAAGAACTCTGCCTGACGGATCATCTGGATCATGACATACTGCAAGGAGAACTTGTCCGTGTCATTGATGAAGAGCATGGAGTTGAACCAGTCATTCCAATACGTCAGTGTAGTGAACAGGCCAACGGTGGCGAGAACGGGCAGCGAGATCGGAAGCACCAGCTGGAAGAAGATCCGCCATTCCGATGCCCCGTCCAGTTTGCCGGATTCGATCATCTCTTCCGGGATCGTCTGCTGGAAGAAGGTGCGGGTTATGAAGATATAGAAGGCATTGGACAAGCCGGGCAGAATAAGCGCGACCAGCGAGTCCTTGAGATCCAGATAGTTAACGTACAGCAGGTAGAAGGGGACCAGCCCGCCCGAGAACAGCATGGTAATCAGCAGGTAGAAGTTAAACGTCTTTTTGAAAGGAAAATCCTTCCGGTAGAGCGGATACGCATATAGCGCAATCAGCAGCACGGCCAGAACAGTCCCGATAAGGGTAACGGTCAGGCTGACGCCATACGCTTTAACTAATGTCTCCGAATGCTTGAACAGATATTGGTACGCGGATGCGTCGATATGATCGGGCCAGAATTTGTATCCCTGCAGCGTCAATGTCTTCTCGTTTGTTAAGGAGATGGCAACAATGAGCAGGATCGGCAGGATACACGCCAGGCTGAAGGCGATGAAGAACACATGAAGTATAATCTGGGCGGTGGTAGAGCCCTTGGCGTAAGCGCTGGTTCGGGATGCAGTAGTCATTAGAATCCTCCGTTTCTAGAAAAGAGCCGTATCGCGGTTCAGCTTGCGGGCCAGAGCGTTCGCGCCTATGACCAGGAAGAAGCCGACGATGGACTGGTAGAAGTTCGCCGCTGAGGACATCCCCAGGTCGTTGAGCTGGATCAGGCCCCGGTAGACATAGGTGTCGATGACGTCCGTAGTCGAGCGCAGCGCACCGGAGTCCAGGGTCACATGGTAGAACAGCCCGAAGTCAGAGCGGAAGATGCCGCCCATGTTAAGAATCGTGAGAATCACCATGATCGGCGTAAGCAGCGGCAGGGTAATCTTGGTGATCTGCTTCCATTTGCTGGCGCCGTCCATCACCGCAGCCTCATACAATTCTTCGCTGATGCCGGTGATGGCTGCAAGGTAGATGACACTGCCGATCCCGATGGAATGCCACATCTTGGTGATCCACAGAATGTAAGGCCATGCGTTAGGATGCATATATGCGTTCACCGAGGAGTAGCCGAACATTGGCAGAATATGCTTGACCAGGAAGCCGTACTCCGGGTGCAGGAAGGCATAGACGATGAAGCTGACCACGACCATGGACAGGAAGTTCGGCATAATCATGACGGTCTGGAAGAACTTCGAAGCCAGCTTGTTACGCACCTCATTGATCGCAATCGCCAGCGAGACCGAGAGAATGAGTCCTGAGATAATGAAGACCACATTGTACCCCACGGTGTTGATGGTCACGCGCAGGGCGTCAGAGGTGGCGAAGAGGAACCGGAAGTTATCGAGCCCGGCCCAGGGGCTGCCCATAATGCCGTCAATATAGTTGATATTCTTGAAGGCAATGAATAATCCGAACATCGGAATGTAGCAGTTGATGAAAAAGATAATCGAGGTGGGCAGCAGCATAATCAGCAGCACCCGGTATCTCACGATATTGAGCAGCAACCGGCGGAAGCGGCCCTGCGGCTGCGTATAGGGCGGCTTGGTTAAAGCTTGGGTTCTAGGATTTGTCATAGGTTCTAACCTCACTCTGCTTATTCTGGATGAATTTATTATAGTAGAGACGATGAACGGAATTCTCTCTTGCAAATGACCCTGTTTATTCAAAAATGACCTGTTCCCGCAAAACTCCTGTAGAGCATTGCGACTTTTTTCACAGATCATTACTCACATTGCCGGTAATATGTTAGAATATCAGAACGCATTAACGCTTCACCAATTTAATACATCACACAAGCTATGATTGCTATGGATCACACTATAGCAGGAGCAGCTTCTGGAGAGACTGCGGGGAACCGCAGCGCCGAAGGGTTCACAATCTCAGGCAAAAGGACAGAAGAGTACCGGATTTGTATTTGCCGTGCTGAGGAACCCTCTGCCGGGCAGAAGCTTATTTGGATATTCTTTAGGAACCGGGAGATTGGATGACATCCAGTCTCCTTTTTGTTTTGTTTTGGAGTTACCGGCATAACAGCGTCATATATATTAAGGGGGAAACAGGTATGGCACAGACAGAATTAAAGAGAGAGCTGGCTAACCGGCATGTTCAGCTTATAGCTATCGGCGGCACCATTGGCACAGGGTTGTTCCTGGGCTCAGGCAAAGCGATTCAGCAGGCCGGGCCTTCCATTATGCTCACGTATCTCATCGTGGGAATTGCCGTGTTTTTTGTGATGCGGGCGCTGGGGGAGCTGCTGCTCTCCAAGGCGGGGTATCAGTCTTTTACAGACATTGCTGAGGACTATCTGGGGCCCCGGACGGCGTTCATTACGGGCTGGACCTACTGGTTCTGCTGGATTATGACGGCGATGGCGGATGTGATTGCGGTGGGCGTCTACGTCCAGTATTGGTTCGATATCCCGCAGTGGGTGCCTGCTGTCATCTGCCTGATGATTCTGCTGGGCCTCAATTTGCTGACGGTCAAAAGCTTCGGCGAGCTGGAATTCTGGTTCGCTCTGATTAAGGTAGTTACGATTCTGGCCCTGATCGGCCTGGGGATCATTCTTCTGGTGATCGGGTTCAAGACAGATGCAGGCTCGGTTACAGTCCGCAATCTCTGGGAGCATGGCGGCGTGTTTCCGAACGGGGTGAGGGGCTTCTTATTCTCCTTCCAGATGGTGGTATTCGCTTATGTGGGCGTGGAGCTGGTGGGGGTATCGGCGGCCGAAACAGCTAATCCGGAGAAAAACATTCCGTCAGCCATCAATAAAATCCCTCTGCGGATTCTGTTCTTCTATGTAGGCGCGCTCTTCGTGCTGCTGTGCATTAACCCTTGGACCCAGCTTAGCGCGGCTGAAAGTCCGTTCGTGAGAACCTTCAGTCTGGTGGGAATTCCGATTGCTGCAGGGATTATCAATTTCGTGGTCTTAACCTCGGCGGCCTCTGCCTGCAACAGCGGGATGTTCTCGACCAGCCGGATTCTCTACAATCTGAGCAGACGGAATCAGGCCTCCCCCCAGCTCGGCAAGCTGAACCGGAATCATGTACCTGCGAATTCCCTATTCATTTCTACTATAGTGATCTCTGCCGGGGCACTGCTCAGCAAGCTCATTCCGGGTCAGGCCTTCGGCATCGTGACTACGATCAGTGCCATTTGCTTCATCTGGGTCTGGGGTGTTGTGCTGGTCTGCCATATCAAGTATAAAAGGAACCGCCCGGACTTACATGCCACTTCCAAATTCAAAGCGCCATTCACCCCGGTGATGAACTATGCCGTCCTGACGCTGTTTGCTGCCATTCTTGTGATCATGCTCTTTGCCGATGAGACCCGTCCGGCGCTGCTGTTCACCCCGCTCTGGTTCATTCTGCTGTTCCTCCTGTATTCCATGCGGAGCAAAAAGGAGAAAAAGGAACAGGAAATCAGTATAATCAATACATAAACTGATTTCAGCATGACAAGGGAGCAGCAGCCGCATGAACAAAACAGACCGCATGTTAGCTATCGTACTGGAGCTGCAGCGTAAAGACGTTGTACGGGCAGAGGATTTGGCGGCAGCCTTCGAGACGAGCGTAAGGACGATCTACCGGGATATTCAGGCTCTCAGTGAAGCCGGAGTGCCGGTGATAGGGGCGACGGGTCAGGGATATTCATTAGTGAAGGGGTATTTCCTGCCCCCGGTCAGCTTCACCGCCGAGGAAGCGGTGACCCTGCTGATTGGGACGGACTTCATTGAACAACGGTTCGACGCTCATTACGGGACCCAGGCCTCCGCAGCAGGCAGGAAAATCGAGGCGATTCTGCCGGAGGATGTCCGCGGCAGCGCCTCCCGGATACGCAAGAGCATCCGGCTGCTCACCCCGGGCAAAGAAATCACGCAGGGAACGGAGCAAGTGTACATCGAGCAGATCCGCCGCGCAATCCTGGAGGAGCGGAAGATCAGCTTCGGGTATTGGAAATTCAGGCATGAGGCGGATGGTAGTCACCGGAGTGTCCGCACGGTCAGGCCTTACGGGCTTGTACTGAACAGAGGTGCATGGACACTGGTCGCCTATTGTGAGCTGCGGCAGGAGATCCGTCATTTCCGGTTATCCAGAATGAGCGAGCTTACCGTTCTGGATGACCGGTTTCAGGCGCCTGCGGATTTCGATCTGCACGAGTACCAGCCGGAGGATGACCGCCATGTACACGTGCGTATTTTGGTTCAGCCGGAGATCGCGGGCAAGGCGGCTGAATCGGGTAACTTTTATCTGGAGGCAATGGAGGACCAGGCTGACGGAAGGCTTATGACCTTTCGCGTGCGCCAGCCCGAGGATCTGCTGCAGTGGGTACTCGGCTGGGGGGCAGACGCTGTTGTGCTGGAGCCGGAAGCCTTGCGGAACCGGGTGCGGGATGAAGCTGCGAGGATGTTCAGCCGCTACTGACATCACGTAGTGACCAGGGAAGAATTCATTGTGAGGAGTTACGAACATGAAGCACCGGTTACGCCCATATATGACCCGCCTGACCTCTCTCAGTGAAGCGGAGCAGCAGGCCATACTGGATGAGATTCTGGTTGAGGAATACAGCAAGGGAACCATTCTGCTCAGGCAGGGGGAGGTTCCCGGGAAGTGCTATTTCGTGTTACAAGGCTGCGTGCGGCAGCATAGCGTGGACGTTACAGGCCGCGACATCACCTCTAACTTCTATACAGAGGAGCAGGCCATCGCGATCTTCAATGCGCATAAGGAGGATGCCTCTTCGGAATACAGCCTGACCTGTCTGGAGGACTGCGTACTGGTTGTCGGCGCGCTGAATACGGAGCAGGCCATGTACGCCAAGCATACGCAGCTGGAGGGGATGACCCGCCGGATGATCGAGGAGAACTTCGGTCAGATGCAGGAGGCATTCGCTGCTTTTGTGGCCGCTTCCCCCGAAGACCGTCTGAAGACACTGATGCAGACAAGACCCGGATTGATCAGCCGCGTCCCCCAGCATCAGCTGGCCAGCTATCTCGGCATGACCCCGGAGTCCCTAAGCCGGATTAAGAAGCGGCTGCAGTGTGAACGCGCGGAGCCGGAATCCTGAACAGCAGCCATATCCCGAGTCCCAGCTCCCCGGCGGTCATCGGCAGTATAAATATCCACTTCACCATCTGGATGAACCCCGTATATTCTGGCACGAGTAAGCTGCACAGATGCAATGCCATATAACCGAAGCCTGCCAGCAGCAGCAGTACACTGAGGGGCTTCGGAATATTCTCCGCCCGAACCGCAAGTAATCCTACCACGAGCAGATGCCCGCCGAATAGAATCAGCCCCGCCGACCATACCGCCTCGAATCCCTGAAGAGCAAGCATAACCTCCCCCTGTAGTTGTCCTTTGGTGAAGCCGGAGAGTTCCGGTGCACTTCCTCCTGTAAGCAGGGAAACCACGATCAGACTCGACACAGCCACCCCCAATACCGCCGTATAAGCCAGGCGCAGCCAGGCCCCCAGCAGGGATAGACCCGGATGTACAGGCCTCAGAACCTGATATAAGGCCCAGGCAGCCACGACGTCACAGGCGATGATTACGATCCACCCGAGGATTTCGGCCCTGAACAGCGAAGGAGAGGACTGAAGACGGGCGAAGGTAGCGGCGGCATCCCCATTCACCACAACACTTCCATGAATATATCCATACGAGAATGCGGCGGCAATTGCCATTACAATGAGTGAGATTCCCCCGGTACGTGCCACTGTTACTGACATCAGCATAACCCCCTGATTGATTAATGATTGTGGTTATATTGTACGCAGCAGCGGGCAGGGGGGCATTGACTTAAGATAAGAGGGGAATGTTTAATTTTAAATATTAAGAATTGAATAAAGGATAGCCATCAAAAAATGTCGAACCTTAGTTTAGGATATTGCTGAGCAATGAAGCTAACTGAATAAAAGGAGACCCGCACCTATGAAAAACATCGTACGCTCCCTTGAAGATATAGTGAATCTGGTACCCATCCTGAAAGCTGCTTTTCCTTATGATCTGTCGGTTGCGGTCTGTGACACTGAGAAGTTTCTCGTCTATTACCCTGGGGATTCCATTGATCTGGGGATTAGCGCCGGGCAGATTATTCACGCAGATGAACCTCTGTATCATGCACTGAAAAATGATGAATACACAAGGGCCAATGTTCCCAAAGAGTATTACGGATACGAATTTGTGGGCACCGTCCTTCCGGTACATGGAGAGGATGAACGTGTCTGCGGGGCGATCTGCATTCAGGTGCGCAGACAGACCGAGCTGCGGGAAATTGCCGACCGGATGACACTGTCCCTGAATCAGGCTAATGCACGGATCGTGCAGGTAGCGGGCGGGTCTAACCAGTTGGCCGACTTCTCACAGAAGCTGCTGGCCCAGTCAGAGACCACTGCTGCAAGTGTCCAAAAAAGCGATGAAGTGCTGGCCGTCCTGAGGAAGGTTGCCGACCAGACGCATCTGCTTGGAATTAATGCGGCCATTGAGGCCGCCCATGCCGGGGAGAAGGGTCGGGGCTTCGACATTGTCGCCAGAGAAATCCGCAAGTTCTCACAGGAGACCGAGCAATCCGCGCAGCGGATACGGGACACCCTGCGGGAGATCCAGACAGCGATGAAGGGAATCGGTCAATCCATCGGTCAGATTGCTTCGGTGGGGCAAGAGCAGGCAGCTTCAACGCAAGAGATGTCCAGCTTCATTGAGGAGATCCGGGCGATGTCGGAGCAATTGAACCAGTTCGCGCAGAAGCTGTGAGGCAAGTGTGGAAGCTGCCTGCATAGGCCCGCGAATCTTACAGATGTGCGATCAGTGTGGCCGCCAGCGCCAGGAAGGCCGGGAGTCCTTGCATCAGCAGAATGGATCTCTTGGAGGTGAGTCCGCCGTAGATCGCCGCAACCGCCACGCAGATGAGGAAGAACAATTGCAGCTGGTACCCGAAGTCCGCGCTCGGATGCAGCAGGCCCCAGATTAGACCGGCTGCCAGGAAGCCGTTATACAAGCCCTGGTTGGCAGCAAGCGACTTCGTCTCCCGGGAGAAGGCAGGGGAGGTTCCGAATGCCTTCTGTGCTCTCGGGGTGGTCCACAGAAACATCTCCAGTACAAGTATGTACACATGCTCTAGTGCTACTAAGGCTACAAGAATTAAACTTACAGTCATCATAACGAGTCCCTCTTTTCAAGTGATAGGAATAGGAATTTACATTGCGCAAAATATAATTTTACAAACCTAAATATAACCAAATATTTTCCTTTTGTCAATTTATTGCATCCATATTGTAAGGGAGGAAGGAAATGTACATCAGAACACTGGCCCCCTCGGACGCCGAAAGCTACCGGGCGCTTCGTTTGCAGTCGCTGCAGCAGCACCCTGAGGCTTTTCTAAGCTCCTATGAATCGGAAGTGAAATTGTCCACCGAGACGACCCGAATCAAGCTGGACTCCTCGGACGAACATTTCACCCTGGGTGCCTTCTTGGACGGGGAGCAGAGGCTGGTGGGAATGGCTACCTTGTTCCGGGAGAGCAGGCCCAAGATTCAGCACAAAGCTCATGTCTATGCAGTATATGTAGATCCGGATGCCCGTAAACATGGCACGGGACGCGCGCTGATGCTGGAGCTGATTGCCCGGGCGAAGGCTGCACCGGGGCTGGAGCTGCTGACGCTGACCGTAACCTCCAATAACGTTCCGGCCAAAAGACTCTACGAATCCCTGGGATTCATCCGCTACGGCACAGAGCCGAAGGCGATGAAGCTTGGCAGCGAGTATCTGGATGAGGATCTGATGGTGCTGATGCTGTAAAATACAGCAAAAGCCCCTCCCGCCTTTTCGGCAGAAGGGGCAAAGATGAAGGGGCGGTTGCTTACTTCGCAGACTTTCCGCTCAGGATGGCCTTCACTTGGCTGACCATTGCCGCTGCGTCAGCACTGGTGACACCGTCCTGCGGACGGAAGCTTCCGTCTTGATCCAGCTTCACGATCTTAAGGGCAAGCGCGGTCTGAATGGCTCCCGAGTTCAGGGTATTGATCTGGTCATTATCCTTGATCTCTACCGGGATCAGCTTGATCATCGGCAGTTGGCCGCTGGTCTGGAGCGTATTAATCAGCAGAGAGGTGAACGATTCGCGGGTTACGCTCATATTCGGATCAATTTTGATCTGAAGCTTCACCTCAGGTCCGGCAGCGTCCTTGATGAACTGGACGGCTTCGGTTGCGGTAATCGTCCCGCTCACCGTACCGGGTGCTGGATGTGCCTTCAGATAAGCCAGAGCATTACTAATGGCTACGGCTGCTTCCGCACGGGTAATTTCCAGCTTAGGGTTAAGCTTGCCGCTGGCATCCAGCTTCAGAACACCGTAGTTCAGGGCGCGCTGGATGGAACCGGAATACTCGGCCTTCACCTGATCCTGGTCGGTATACTCCACTACCACCGGCTTAATCATCGGCAGCCGCCCGCTGTTCTCGATCGCATCAATGAGCTGGTGTGTGAATTCCTCGCGTGTCAGCTTCTCACCAGGCTTCAGATCTGCTGGCAGGTCCAAGCCGTGCACACCGGCAATAATCAGCGCCTGTGCATACCAGGCGGAGTCACTCGCGTTCTTGAAATAGTCGGTGGCATGCGGCTCCTTCACGAACCGGATCGTATCCAGATTCAGATCAAGCGCACTCACGATCATCTGCACCCCCTGGGCGGCTGTGATGCTGAGGTTCGGGCCGAACAGATCAGCGCTGATGCCTTTGATCAGGCCGCTGTTCTGCAGAGCAATAATCTTCTCCTTGCCCTGCACGTTATGAATATCCTTGAAGGCTGCCGCAGAAGCCAGTTGTTGTCCGGCGAAGCTGAGCGCCAGCGCAGCGGCTGCGGATATAGTCATGATCTTGAATGTATTCTTCATGTTCAGTCACCTCATAAGAGTAGTTTGTGGTTTATTTGTGATCTTAGACGGCGACTGAGGCCAAAAGGTTCCAACAAATTTCAGCTTGCCTGCATTTCTATTGCCGTGCCGACACAATCTGATTCCGGCCCTGATGCTTCGCGGCATACAGTGCTTTGTCCGCAGATTTGAGCAGGTCATTCAGGTAGGTTGTCGCATCCATGCCTGGCGGGACCTTGAATTCACCAATGCTGAGCAGACCCATGCTGATCGTAATGGACACGGGTTCATCAATATAATCAATGTTGATGCTGTTGTGTTCGACGTTTGTTTTGAGCTGTTCGGCCAGCAGCCGGGCCCCGGCTTCATCCGTATCCGGCAGATAGATAATGAATTCCTCTCCGCCGTAGCGGGCCAGAATATCGGAGGGCCGCAGACTGCGCTGCAGAAGCTCCACCGTACTGCAAATGACCACATCGCCGGCCATATGGCCGTACTGATCGTTGATTTTTTTGAAAAAGTCGATGTCGATCAGTATAATAGTCGAAGGTGTCAGAGAATTACCGGTCCGCAGCACCTCCTGCTCCAATTGCTGCATCAGGTAATGTCGGTTGTAGCAGCCGGTCAGGCTGTCGGTAATCGCCAGCTTGCGGAGCTTGGCATTCGTCTGGAACAGCTCCTCCTGCACCTTGATCAGCGCAGCGTTGCGTTCCTGAAGAATCGTATTCTGATGGTTCGTCTCATCAATGAGCCGGTGGATCTCGGTAATATTCTGGAAGGTAACAATCCGTCCGACCCGGATGCCGCTTACCATGATAGGCGCAGCATGAATGCTGATATACATTTGAATAACAGGATACAGAATTTCAGTCCCGGCCGTCTCCAGCGGATCATCACGGTAGCTCCGCAGGAAGGGTTCAATCTTCTCGTCAGGGCCGTCAGGCAGATAGCTGCTTATGTTGAACGCTGCACCTGTATCCAGAGTAATATAAGGGTGCAGGGCCTGGTTAATTTCTACGACCTGCTCTTGATCATCCAGCACGAGAACCCCGTATTCCATGGTATTGATAATATCCTGGTGGGCGATAGTGACGATATCAAACACTTTATCCTGATGGATCGTAATTACAAAAAAAGTAGCCGACACCACGATGCCCAGCGAAGTGAAGCCCGGAATCACCGGCAGGTAATCATCCAGAATCACATTGAAGAACACATCGAGCATAATGAAGGCACATACGGCAACAATGCCTCTGAGCATATACATAATCTGATTCTTGATCCGCTGGGCCTGATTGGAGGTCAGGGCCACGTATATGACATACAGGGACATGAGGGCATTAACAATAATAAAGGCCATGCTAAGCCAGAAGACAGGCCCGTAGATGCGTTCCGCATATCCCCCGTTCACCGGGAGGACAAACCATTCATAAGGATTCAGCACCACTAAGACGGATGACAGCAAGGCCGGGACGGTCAGGGCGGCCACTACTTTTCGATTCAGGAATTGGGATTGTCCGGCCAGCAGAATGGTGAAGAAGATCCAGCCCAGGCTCAGCAGGGAAGCATCCACGAAGGCTAGCTTCACATAAAAGAGCTGAAAGACAGGATCATCGACCGTCCGGATCGCAAACTGGCAATAGGGCCAGATCAGCATGGAGAAATGGAACCCTAAATAGACTTTGTGCAGATTGGTAATGTTAACCGTAGCAACGATATAGACAAGCAGTAGAAACAGAATGAAGCACATGATCAGGTCAATCCACGATGCTAAGGCCAATATATTACACCTTCTTGGTTTTAATAGTATTTATTGATTTTTATGGGTCTAAGGTCTTATATATTGTTTTTAATATATAATTAGCGTGTGCAGATTACAAGATTTTTAGTTAAATCTTTCGGAAAATATTGGATTGGGAGGGAACCGCATGAAGTCTATTAGCGTGCAGAATCTAATGGAGAAATTCCATCTGGAGGTGCTTGCCGGAGCCGGCCGTATGGACCGTCTCGTCACCCGTCCAAGGACGCACAGACCGGGTCTGGAGTTCGTCGGTTACTTTGATTTTTTCCCGATGGAGCGGGTGCAGGTTCTTGGCCGTAAAGAGATCAATTATCTGCTTACGCTGAGTGTAGAGGAGCGCATGCTGCATATCGGCAACATCGTCAAATACCACCCGCCGTGCTTCATCGTGACCAGCGGGCAGCAGGAGATTCCTTATCTGACGCTGTTCTGTGACCAGGAGGGCATTCCGCTGCTGCGGACGCCGGAGGTGACCACCGAGTTCATCGCCAAGCTGGACAGTTTCCTGGTCAAGACGCTGGCGCCGGAGCTGTCCATCCATGGGGTATGCGTGAACGTATCGGGGATCGGTATCCTGCTGCGGGGCAAGTCGGGCATCGGCAAGAGTGAGACCGCGCATACCCTCATCCGAAGGGGCCACCGCTTCGTGGCGGACGATATTGTAGTGCTTAAGAAGCTGGGTCCGGCGACACTTCTGGGAACGCATAATGAGACTACACGTGAGTTCCTCGCTCTGCGCAGCATTGGCCTGATTAATGTAGTTCGGCAATACGGACGGAGGGCATTCCAGGATGAGACGCGGATCGTGCTTGATATTGAGCTTGCGCCGTGGCAGGAGAATTCGCTCAACAATGAGCTGGAGCTGGTGCCCCAGTTCACCGAATACCTCGGTGTTCAGATTCCTCATATTGAGGTCCAGCTTCAGCCGGGACGCGATGTAGCCGGTCTGATTGAAGCTGCCGCGAATAACTGGTATCTCAAGCAGCTCGGGTACAGCGCGGTTGAGGATTTCATGAAGCGGATTGAAGACGGAATGCAGTCCTGAGGAATGAAGAACTGCTCTCCCGGGCAACTTAGAGTAAACAGCAAGGGAGGGGTATCCGTTCATGGCGAGAAGAAGCAGAAAATATGCAGTGCCGGGAGCAGCCCGGGGAATGCAGACCTTCAAGGCTGAGGTGATGAGACAGGAAGGCTATCACGTAGATCCGAGTCATCCTGATGATGTGAAATACGAAGTGGCCAAAGAAATGGGAATTCCGCTGGAGGCAGGTAATAACGGCAATCTGACGACGGAAGCGGCAGGACAGATCGGCGGCAGAATCGGAGGCTCCATGGTCCGGGAGATGGTTCGCCTGGCACAGGAGCAGCTGGCGAATAAAGGGGAATTATAGGATTTCTTTAATTATTCAAAGAACACAAAAAAGCAATGATTCTCCAATTAACGGGAGAACCACTGCTTTTTTAACGTTTGAAGCTTTGGAGAAATTTCGTACAGCTCAGGTTACAGGCTGCCGCTATAATATTTGAACTCTGAACGAACCTTGAATCCGGCACGGATATAGAGATTCAAGGCCCGGACGTTCTCGGTGACTACACTGAGGCGGATAACGGGATAAGGCTTCTGCAAGAGGAGACCGAGGGTCTGTCTTAGCACCTTCCCGCCAACCCCCTTACCCTGCCAGGAGGGCAGGATACAGAAATTATGAATAAATGCCGTATCCTCATTGATATAATTGACCCGGATCAGACCCAGCGCCCGGCCCTCTGCCCAAGCGATATACGTTACCCGCTCCGGCTCATCCGTCTCAGTGAAGTACTCGCGCGTCTCCTCTTCCGATTCTCCGAAGGCCTGGGAGGAGCAGGATATCATGAATTCCCAATCCGCCTGTGTGGCCGGGAGCAGCTGCAGATCTTCCGGCACCGGCTGCAGCGTTGTCAGGGGATCATAGGACATGGCGTACTCAGACCGGCTGAAGCGGGCGCCAAGGGCCGAGGCTGCCCCGAGCCCTGTCTCTGAGCCTCCGGGAATCTTGTAGCTAAGCTTGTGAATGCCCAGTGGAGCGATATCCTGCCCTGCCCGCTCTACAAGACTGCGGAATACGCCCTCACGGCGATAATCCGGGTGGACCATCCCATTGATCTGCGCCTCACCGCTGCCGGAAGCGAACCAGCTAAGCAGGCCGATGAGCTGATCTTCACGGTAACAGAGCAGCGCATGGTCGCCGTCTTTTTTGACGAGATGCTCAAGGTCTGAGCTTAACTGTATGGAATCCGCGCGGCTGCACTGCTGTTCCAGCTCGGTAATATCCGCCGCCTGCTGCCTGGAATCGTAGGTCATTGGAATGATGATATTCCCGTTCCTCAGCATCATGAAGGGGGTCCAGACGGCTGAAGCAGTGAGTTCCTATAGTTCATGAGCGGAGCCAGCCAGACCATACCGGTTCCCCGGTAGACATTGACCAGACCTTCACCGGATACAGCGGAGCCCATGCGGGTCTTGCCTGACTTCTCCACCGTAAAGTCCAACGAATTCGACCACATTAACGCGAAATTGCCATCGACCTTCAGCACATCATTCTGCAGATCGACCACGATGGCTTCCTCGGAAGGGATGGGCGCTTCCAGGGCGATAATTCCTTTGCCGCGTGCGCTCAGGTTGAACAGTCCTTCTCCGCCGAGAACGGCAGAGGATACATTCTTGCGTGCAGCCACAGAGATGTCGAGCGAGGCCTCGCAGGCCAGGAACATGCCGTCATCAATGACGATATGGTCGTTGTCCACATCAATCAGCCAGAGATATTTGTAGGTGGTTTCGAGCATAATCGTCCCGGTTCCTTTATAGAGCGGCTTGACCGCACTTGTTCCGGTAGCCGCACTGGATAACATATTCCGCATCAGGCCGCCGACACCCTTGATCCCGGAGGTCATCTCGATATTGCCAATCATATACTGCATGGCACCGGCGCTCAGCATCACCTCACTGTTGTTAAGCTCAATCATGAGCTGCTTATTGCGCATATTGCTCTTGCTCATGAAGAAGTTGGTCTCTGCTTCATAGCGGGTGGTGGTGCTGAGATCCTCTTTGTATTCGATAATGCTGAAGCCGCCGAGCTGCTCTTTGATGACCACGTTGGAATTGTCCTTCAGGTTATTGATAGTAAAAGCCATGGATATCCACTCCTTCGGTAGCAGTTATTCTGCAAGACGGTGTATCGTGCCTTCAAGGCATAGGTATTCGACATCTCTCGCGGGTATCCTTGCTACCAGACGCAAAAAAAACGGGCGGAACTATTACTTTACATATATTATCAGGTTAGCGTAATGTTCTATATGTAGTGCATAGAACACAAACGCATGTCCTATAACCAGCAGTAGTGCCGAAAGGAAGTTAGCCTTGTTTGAGACGTTGCTTCTCAATTTTTTGTTTATGCTGTTTCCGGTGCTGATCTTTCTGATATTTTTTGAGAACCGGCCCCACGCCTACAACCGTAAGATTCTTGTACTGCTCATAGCTATAACCATGATCCTGTGTATTGCCAAGCCGATCCGGCTGGAGACGGGGTTCATCTTTGATCTGCGGTATGTTCCGTTCATTATTACGGCCTTGTATGGCGGGTACAAAAACACCCTGCCCTTATATCTGATTCTAAATGTGTACCGGTTCTACATAGGCGGAGAGGGAACGATCCAATCGTTTCTTTTTTCGACAGCAGTCTTGGTTCTGGTCCCGTCTATAAGCTCGAAATTTCTCCGTTCCAAGCCAAGGGGCCGGATGATGTGGGCCGTCTCCATTGTGGTCCTGACTATGGGCTGTTATCTGTTTATCCTGAGCCTGATCCTGGATAAGCTGGATATGCAGTACTGGACGCTGGCCTTCTATGCCTTAACTATCCATGCCGTGGTCATGGCAGTTCTCATGATTCTGCTGGAGCAGATTCTTACCAACCTCAGGAACCGGGAGCGGATCATGCAGTCGGAGCGGCTGAATGTGGTCAGCGAGCTGGCGGCCAGCGTCTCGCATGAGATGCGGAACCCGTTAACCGTGACGAGCGGCTTTCTCCAGCTGCTTAACCTCTCGAAGACGCTTACACCTGAAGAGAAGGGGTACATCGAGCTGTCGCTGCTGGAGCTGAACCGGGCGGAGAAGATCATCAGCGATTATCTGTCTTTTGCCAAGCCGCAATCGGAGAACCGGGTCTACTCCAACCTGCAGGCCGAGTGTGAATACACCAAGAATGTCATTATGCCGTATGCCACCATCCATAAGGTCGCGGTTGAATTCAGCTTCAACAATACACTCTGCACCCATTATGACCGGAACCAGATGCAGCAATGCCTGATTAATCTGTATAAAAATGCGATAGAAGCCATGCAGGGAAGGGATGACGGCGTTCTGTCCATCGAGATCACCGAGAGTAAGCCGAATATCGTGATTACGATCCGCGACACCGGTATCGGAATGACGAAGGAGGAGATATCCCGCCTGGGCAAGCCTTATTATTCGACCAAAGAAGAGGGCACAGGCCTCGGGATGCTTATGGTCTACAACGCGATCAACAAGGTCAAGGGCCGTATCGAGGTCCGCAGCGAGAAAGGAAAGGGAACCACCTTCAAGATCATCATCCCGACCTAGGGGCCCGGCAACAGTGGGAAACCTGGTGTGAAAATGATAAAGTAACTATAAGAGGACTTCGATCTATTATCCGGGAGGCTACAGGCAATGAGAGAAGAGTTAATCGCACAATTAAATGCGTGGCATGAGGAAGACCAATTTGAAGAAATCGTATCCCGCATCAAAGAGGTGCCTACACCGCTGATTGATGAGGAGCTGGCGGTCCACCTGGGCCGGGCGCTCAACAATCTGGGCCGCTACCGGGAAGCGCTTAAATGGTTCAACAAGGCGGCGGACAAGGGTAAAAAAGACCCGCTGTGGCATTTCCGCGTCGGTTACGCCCATTATTATCTGGACGAATACGATGAGGCGATCAAAGCCTTCAAGAAGGCGAATAAGCTGGACCCTGAGGATCAGGACACCATTGAGTTCCTGGCCTGGAGCCGGAATGAGAAGGCCGCGCTTGCCGGAGATGATGATGATTCGGCGGAGGATACAGTTACCGGTTCTGATTCTGATTCCAGTGCCGGAGCGGATGCCGATGCCGCAGAAGAACCTAAGCGCTAGGGGTTGACGGCCGGGATAACCCGCGAATATAATGTTAAACAATCTTACAAATGAGGTGAAATGGATGCCATTCCGTACCGTCGCAAGGAACTAGTTATCGGGCTGGGTAGAACGCGTACCAGCCATCAAGGGGGCAGTCTGCCCTTTTGAGAAGATACCCTAACTAGAACCTTGAACGGTGCCTGTGCATTCATTTTTTTGTAGCCGGGACACTGAGTTATTCCGCTTGAAGACTATGCTGCAGATGCAGGTGGTGCTTTGCGTGGAATGGCGGGGGTCCCGGCTTTTTCATACCTTATTGATAAGATTGGAGATTGTAATCATGCTAAGGAAATGTCTTGTCCACCTCAGAGGGTGGGTTGCTCTGTATATATGCCTCGGCTTTGCCATTCAGCTCTTGAGCAGTCTGGGCATTGTCGTCTTTCAGAGGATTCTCGACCAGGCGGTGGATGGAACGGGCTTCGGCGAAATCACCTATTGGATTGTCATCTACGGGGTCCTGCTCGGCTTGAATGTCCTGCTGAATTATGCGGATGAATATCCGAGTGCCCATTTGTCCAACAGTATCACGGAACGCTTGAAGATTATGGCCTTGTCCAAAATCTCCAGAATGGATTATTCCGCCTATCAGAACATGGGCACAGGCCAGATGATCAAGGTGATTGAGAACGGCGCGGCGGCCGGGAACAGCATTCTGTTTTCTTTTGTTCTCCATACGCTGCATGAGCTGCTGCCTACGATTCTCTTCAGCCTGCTCTTCATCAGCTATTATGATCTAAGCATCATGCTGGTGATTGCGGGCGGCTACGTGGTCATCTTCGTGTTAACCCATGTGCTGCTGAAGTCGCTCTACCGGATCAAGGCGTCGGTGCTGAAGGAGCAGGAGGCCATGTCCCGGTACGGGGTGCGCGGCTTCATGGAGCTGGTGGTCTTCCGGACCAACAAGAAGTATGCGCAGGAGATCAGCCGGTTGAACGAAACGGCACGGAAGATTATTAAGCAAAGTGCAAAGCTGCAGATGATTCATGAATCCTTCTTCGCCTTATTCGAATTATTCATTACGGTCATTAAGGTGATTGTGCTGTTGTACGGCGTGAAGAATGTGGTCTCCGGGCAGGCTTCTGTCGGGGTCATGGTCGCGCTGTTCATGTTCATTGAGAAAATCTACACGCCAATCGCCATCTTCAACGTATTATTCGTCGGCTATAAGCTGAACAGGGTGACCTATCAGCGGTTCGAAGAATTCCTGAATGCCCCGGAGGACCGGAATCTGGAGCAGGGTATAAGGATCACGCGGCTGGAGGGGGGACTGGAGTTCAAGGAGGTATCCTTCAGCTATGGGGAGGTGCAAGTGCTGGACCGGCTATCCTTCTCCATTGCGCCCGGAACCTCGGTTGCGCTGGTGGGCTTAAGCGGAAGCGGGAAATCGACGGTGATCAAGCTGATTACGGGCCTGCTGAAGACAAGCGGCGGCAAGCTGCTGGTAGACGGCACGGATATTGATGAGCTGAGTCTGGACAGCTATTATGATCATATCTCGTATCTGTCGCAGGACAGCCCGATCTTCGACACCTCCATCAGGGGCAATATGGTGTTTGACCAGAAGGTCCCGGATGAGGAGCTCTATGCGGTGCTGGACAAGGTTCATCTGAAGGAGAAGGTGCTGTCGCTGCCGGAGAAGCTGGAGACGAGGGTCGGTGAACGGGGCCTCAAGTTGTCGGGCGGTGAGCGGCAGCGGCTGGCCTTCGCCCGGGCGATCCTGCAGAAGCGCAATCTAATCATCCTCGATGAACCGGTGTCGGCGCTGGATAATATTACGGAGCGGAGCCTGATGGAGACGGTGTTTGCCGAGTTAAGGCATAAGACGGTCCTTATTATCGCGCACCGGCTGAACTTCATCAGCGAAGTGGACCAGATTCTGGTCATGGAGCAAGGCAGGCTGGTGGGGGAAGGGGACTTCGATTCCCTGATCCGGGACTGCGCATCCTTCCGCACGCTGTGGAATAACGGCAGGGGACAAACGGATTAAATTATCTTTTACCTTGCGGGCCTCTGACGCCTGGCCTATGCTGGGGTACAGACAGAACTTGAAAGTGAGGCTGCGCGTATTATGAATCCGGCATTGTCCAGGATGAGGCTCGAAACAGAGCGGTTAATCATCCGTCCCTATATTGAAAGTGATCTGAAGGCTTCGTTCGAGCTGATGCAGAACCCGGAGGTGCTGTCCTTCATGCATATGGAGGTCATGCCGCTGCATGAGTATGAAGGCCTGTTCCGCTGGCTGATGTTCAGCTATCATACCCCGTTTGAGCTGCCGTTCAAGTATTCCTTCGCGGTCTGCAGCCGGGCGACCGGCGGGCTGGTCGGCTGGTGCGGTGCCGGCGTGCTGGACTTCAGCGCACCGGATGTAGAGCTGTATTATCTGATCGGGCGTGAACACTGGGGCCGGGGATATGCGACCGAGGCCGCTGCGGCGCTCGCAGGCTATGCCTTCGATGTGATCGGGCTGGAGCAGTTATATGCCAAGGCAGATCCGCGCAATACAGCGTCCATCGGGGTGTTCCGGAAGCTGGGCTTCCGGCCTGAACGTGAGCTGGCCGGGTTAACCGGCGATTATGAAGAGTGCAACGGTGAACTGCTGCATGTACTGACGAAGGCACGGTTTGCGGAGCGGCTAAGTGTGGAAAATGAGCATGGGCTGGGCGGGCGGCCTAGTGTTGGGGAATGACCATGGCTGGGCTGGCAGGCGGGTGTTGGGAAATGACCATGGCTTGGGCTGGCGGGCGAGCGGACGGGCAATGAACCGAAGAGGCTGATGCGCGGATGGGCGCGGGATATGAGCGGGAGATCGGCGGAATAGGATGGAAGTAGCGCGGAAGAAGTGCGAATAAGTGCGGGGTGATCGGGAGATCGGAGATTAGGGATCAGGGATTGGAGATTAGGGATTAGGGATTGGGGATTGGGGATTGGGGATTAGGGATTAGGGATCAGGGATTAGGGATTAGGGATTAGGGATTAGGGATTAGGGATTAGAGATTAGGGATTAGAGATTAGAGATCTGAGATCACGGCTTGCTTAGCCGTATTGTAATAACAGGTGCCGTCCTTATAGGATGGCACCTGTTGTGTGTGAGCGGACTCCTATCGCTGTCTTATGCGGCATTGCGCCATTGTGGCAGTTTTGCAGACTGATTGTATTTTCTGCAATAGAATTCGCACTTTGCTAAGTTAAATCATCATCTGTTGTATTTCATACAATGACTTTCGTGAATTCTGCCCGAAAGCCTCGATTGTTCACGATTCTGCTGTACAGAGTGCAACAGAATCAATTATTAGACCAATTTCGGGGTCAGCTAATGTACAAAGTACAACAGAAGTAGAATTCAGCCAGTTCTGAACTCCTAACGATTAAGGGTGTCGAACAGGACCAAGACCATAATTCAGGCTTAAGCGTGCCTTGATAAGACAACTTACGTACGCGGATTCACTCTTACCTGTGCGCCCTTACCGCTGGTCTGCAGCCCGGAGGCCTTGCTTCCGGCGTCCTTCAGATCGGCCACCAGCCGTTCCAATACTGCCTTCGCGGCGGCGGCTTCCTTCGCGCCGGAAGACTTCACGACGAGCTGCACCGGCTTGCCGGAGCGCAGATGCTTGTCCGCCTGACGCAGCTTCGTATCGTAGTCATGCTCTTCAATATGGGCGGTGAAGCGCAGCTCCTTCACCTTCTCGTTGCTGCTGCCGCCTTGCGGGCGGCTGGTATCCCCCTTGCGCGCTGCTTGTGCAGCGGCTTTGCCTTTGCCCTTGGCAACCAGGCTGCAGGGCGGCGGACTGCTCATCAGCGAGGTGCAGACCAGGTCTGCTCCTGCGGCTTTGGCCAGGGCCAGAGCCTCGTTTCTGGATACGGTACCGAGCCTTTCGCCCTTCAGCCCGGTCAGCTCGACCTCGGCTGCCTTGATCTGTTCATTCATCAGTACGGCCACGGAAATGATCCTCCCTTTGTATATAATATAGCTATCATATATGGAAGCGGGCGGGGCTTCAATAACTGCCGCCGGTTGCTTCCGGAAGATGGACAGGCAGTTGAGCCGCTCCTGCAAAGCGGTTATACTCAGTGGAATGCAGCATATTCAGTGCTGAGTCACTGAAATACTATATTTTTGTTGAATGGGGGATGGCAATTGAATGACACCACGGACGATAAGCAGTGGATGCTGCTTATTGCACAGAAAGACTCGAATGCCCTCGAACTGCTCTATGACCGGTATGAACGGGTCATCTACAGCTTTGCTTATCAGATCGTGAAGGACCCGGCGGCTGCAGAGGATATCATGCAGGAACTGTTTCTGCGCCTATGGAAGAATGCCGGGCAGATAGACTTCGGCAAGGGCAAGCTGCTCACCTGGATGTTCACGGTGACCCGCAAGCTGGCGATAGATCATCTCCGGAAACGGGATGCCAGACTGCCGCAGCAATCCGCAGATTTCGGGAATCTGGAGCAGGTTCAGGATCTTACGGCACTTACCGGGGATGTTGCCGGGCTGCTGACAGCCGGGGAAGAGATCAGGGAGGCGCTGCTGGGGCTGAGCAGAGATCAGCAGCAGGTCATGGATATGATCTATTATCAGGGCTATACCCAGCAGGAGGTAGCGCAGCTTGTGGCGATTCCGCCAGGGACAGTCAAGGGAAGAGTCCGATTGGCTATGAAGCAGCTTCACAAGTCTGTACGGCACTGGGCAAGGAGGGATCATGTGTATGAGTGAACAGGTCGAGGAACTCTGCGAGTGGGTTGAATTATATGCTCTAGGTGCACTCACGGCAGAAGAGATGCAGCAATTCGCTGCCCATGCAGCAGATTGCGATGAATGCCGGAAGCTTGTAGCGGAATACCGTCAGGTACTGGACCATCTTCCTCTTGCCTCAGAGCCTATAGACTCTCCCTCCGGCATGAAGGAACGCATATTGTCACGGGTGTTAGAGTCCGGGAAGGCCGGGGCTCCGGCAGCTAAGCCGAATGCGGGCCTTACGGTTCAGCCTGCGGCAGAGCGCAGCAGCGTGGAGCATGAGCCGGTTAAGGCTCCTTCCGCAGAACAGGGCTTGCCCCAGTTAAGTATTCCGGCGCCTAGACCAACCCGCTTCCGGGGTTATATAAGCCTCGGATTAGCTGTGGCTGTGCTGCTGCTGCTAATCTATACCGGGCAACTGCGCGGGAATGTAGCAGAGCTGAAGCAGCAGAGTACTGCTGGCACCGGGCCGTTGCAGGGGCTTAAGGTGAACGAAGCGGTAACGCTTAGTCCCGCGGGAGAGGGGATATCCGCCAAGGGTGTGGTAACGCTTGCCGCAGATGCTTCCGGTACCCACCTCATAATCCAGGCGCAAGACCTGCCGGAGCTTACAGGTACGGAGGTCTATCAGGTGTGGCTGATGAAAGGGGACGCACCGGTGAATGCGGGCACCTTCATCTCACAGGCCGGAAACGGGGCGCTGTATTATTCATTTGATCCGAAGGACTATGATACTATAGCCGTTACGCTGGAACCGGATGCGGCGGGAAAGACCCCGCGCGGGAAGAAGATCCTGACCGCGCCGTTTAAGCAGGGGTAGCAACGGGAATATGGAGAGATAGCGGAATTTACCGCTATTCAAGCAGAACAGCCGGGAGGGTTCCCGGCTGTTTTTGTGCAAATATAAGGTGTTATATGAGCATTAGTACATCCCAATTCAGCGGACGCGATGGCGTAAAATAAGTTGTGTACCAGTATTTGGAGCCTAGTCAGGCAACAAAAAAGTAGGGTATCCTCAGGATTGCGAAACCACTAAGGAGGAACCCTACCAATGCCTATTTTACCCGAAAGTGCACTGAATAATCTATTTGAAAAACTTGTTAACGATTTTGTGAAAGACAACATGCAGTCCCTTCTGCGCACTGAAATCCAGGGGTTTATGGACAGCGAAGAATCCGGTGACTGCAATAGTCGCAACGGTTATTACACGCGAAATCTGCATACGAAATACGGCAATATCGAGAATCTTCAGGTGCCTCGTGACCGTCAGGGTTTGTTTCAGACCCAGATGTTTGAGCCGTACCAGCGACGCGACGGGTGGCTGGAAGAGGCCGTCATTCAGATGTATAAAAGCGGCATGGGCACGCGGGACGTCGCCCGGTTCATTGAGAGCATGTTCGGCAGCCACTACTCGCCCACCACCGTCAGCAACATTACCGCTACCGTCCTGGACGATATCCACCAGTGGCAAAAACGACCGCTGAGCAAGCGCTACAGCGTGATCTACCTGGACGGGCTGTACGTGAAGCTCAAACGGGGGACGGTTCGTGGCGAGGTGGTTTATTTTGCGATGGGCATTGATGAAGAGGGACAACGCCAAATCCTCGGGTTCTACGTGGGCGGTCAAGAGAGTTCAAACGGCTGGCGGGAGGTACTGAAAGACCTATACGACCGCGGAGCGCAGGAAGTGCTGCTCGGTGTGTTTGACGGGCTTCCAGGACTGGATGCAGCGTTTAAAGAGACCTATCCGCAGGCCGATGTGCAGCATTGTGTGGTGCACAAAGTGCGGGCCACCTTCCCCAAAATCCGAATCGAGCACAAAACCGATGTCTTGGAAGCCCTGAAGACGGTGTATACGGCACCGGATGAGGTCGTGGCCCGGGCAAATTTTGATACGGTCAAAGCCAAGTGGAACAAGCTATATCCGAAAGAAATGAAGTCCTGGGAGGAGCAATTATCCACCCTCCTGACGTTCTACAAGTACCCGGAGCCCATCCGCAAAGCGATCTACACGTCGAATCCGATTGAGCGAATGAACAAGGAAATCCGCAAACGCCTGAAACCGATGAACAGTCTGACGAATATGGATGCGGCGGAGAAAATCGTGTATCTGGAAATGCTCGACTACAATGAACGTCATGCGCAGCGGGTCGTCCCCGGCTTTGGGATGGAACCCGTTAAAAAAAAGCTCCTTGAGCTCTTTGAATCCCGCTACCCTTCCGTACCTACACCCGATGAAGCATAGCGGATGAATCCAGTTTCTGGGGGTCGGGGTTCCCCCTCCCCCCAGAAACACCTGCACCCCCAACCCGTAACCCGGGGAGGTACTTCTACTCTCTTACACAAACTTCTTGACGCTACCGCGGACGCGGTCCAAATGAGCCAATGAAGTGTATAAGTGCACCTGATTTCAGCGGACGCTACCCAAATGAGCCAATGAAGTGTATTAGTGCACCTCATTTCAGCAGTCGCGAGCCAAATGATCCAATGAAGAGTATAAATGCACCTGATTTCAGCAGACGCGGTCCAAATGAGCCAATGAAGTGTATTAGTGCACCTCATTTCAGCAGACGCGAGCCAAATGAGCCAATGAAGTGTTATTAATGCACCTCACCTCATTTTACCGGATGGCACCAGGGGTGGATAACGAGAATGGTGAAGTTTCCTTACATTTATTGGATTGAAATTAGTTATCGCCCTGGATATCCACAGTTCCGGGAGGGAACCCATGCGTTCTGCTGCGCCGGACTATCCATACCGAAAGGGCCAGCAAGACAAACAACGCCCATGGGAACGATGCAACACCCGTTGTTTCGAGAAGAATTCCACCAGCTATACCGCCTCCGCCAATGGCCAGATTCCATGCGGTTACAAGCATGGATTGCGCTACATCTGCGCTCTCTCCGCCAGCTGTAGCAATGGCTGTTTGCAGCAGCGTGGCTGCTCCCCCGAACGTTAAGCCCCATACAGCAGCTACTAGATAGATTACAACAGGCTTGCCGCTTCCAATGCTGAGCAACACAGATGCCAGCGCAAATGCGGTCAGGCTAATCAGAACCAGCAGTCTCAGATGACGATCAATCCACACGCCTGTTAACCAGATGCCAAGAAGTGCTGTAATCCCGAAAATAAGAAGCACCAGATCCACGCGCCCGGATAGTCCGGCCTGAGTAAGGTACGGTGCTATATAGGTGTACAGGATATTGTGGGCCAGTACCCAGGCCAGCACGACAAACAGGATCGGCCGCACTCCGGGGCTTGTGAACACCTTATTTAGCGGGAGCCGCTTATCCGCAGCTTCTCCCGGATAGTCCGGCAGCTTCCAGAGTATCCAAAGGGTTAGCAGCAGAGCGAACAGTGACAAGACTCCAAAAATATTACGCCAGCCTGCAAGGTCACCCAAGAATGTTCCGGCAGGGACTCCAAGCGCCAGGGCAAGTGGTGTCCCCGCCATTGCAATAGCCATAGCCCGTCCCTTAAGCTGCTCTGGTACCATGCGCCGGGCATAGCCTGCGATCATTCCCCACAGGACACCCGCGCACACACCCGCGAAGAAACGGGCCGCAAGGGTCAAAGGATAACTCGAAGATACGGCAGTAACGGTATTGAATATGAGGAAGCCAAGGATGCATAGTAACAGTAGAGGTCTCCGCCTCCAGCCGCGTGTTACTGTGGTCAATGGAATGGCGGCGAGCAACGAGCCTAGGGCATAGAGGGTAACAAGCTGACCTGCCATGGCCTCTGTTACTCCAAGACCCGTACTGATCTGAAGGAGGAGTCCGGCGGGAATCGTCTCCGTCAGAATACAGATAAACCCGGTCATTGCCAGAGCAATCAATCCAGCCCAGGGAAGACGCTCTGGAGCAGGGAGAGGGGGGCTTTGCTGCGGAGAAGCAATTGTGCCGCTGCTCATCGCAATGCTCTTATTGGTGTTGTTCATGACGGGTCCAATCTGCCGTAGATGGCATTGCACAGGTCAACCGTGAACGGACCTGACATACCCTCCAGTGCGGTATTGGTGAAGGCTACCACACTTAGCCGCTGCTTGACATCGACGAACCACGAATGGCCATAGGTGCCGCCCATGCGCCAAGTGCCAAGGGACTCCGCAGTGTTGGCGGCAGCAGGATCTTTAAGGACGGTCATCCCGAGGCCGAAACCCCGTCCAGGCCAGAAGGGCATGGGCAGATCGCCAATCTGGTTTGCCGTCATTTCGCGGACCAGAGACTCCGGCAATAGCGGCGCACCGCCTTTGCGCAACGTCTCCAGCAGCAGCAGGAAGTCTCCGGCACTGCCTACCATGCCGGCTCCGCCGGAAGGAAAGGCAGTGCTGTCTAACGCCCGGTCCGGGGCAAGGCGGAAGCCTGCCGTTCCTTCTACAAAGGCCAATCTGTCCGGATTCTCCATAAGCCGCAGTCCGGGAACATCATCGGCATAAGCTGAGGCCAGGCGCTGCGGGTCTACGGCAACGAAGCTGGTATCCATCAGATTGAGGGGGCGAGTAATAAGTGAGCGGACCGTTTCACTGAGCGTGTTCCCGCTAACGTTAGCAATCACTGCTCCCAGCACATCTGTTGCGATAGAATATCTCCACTGGGTGCCAGGATGATAGAGAAGCGGAACAGACGCGAGCCGCTTCAGGTTCTCTTCAAGCGTGATACCGGACTGATCCATGCCATCGGATACGCCAGCCTGCTCATAGGAACCGCCTTCTTCCTGAAAGAAACGGTAGGTCAGACCGGCAGTGTGTGTCATTAAGTGACGGACTGTCATTGCTGGAGTCTCTCCGTTCTCAAGCCGTGGCTGAAAGCCCGGCAGCCACCGGTCTACACGGTCATCCAGCTTCAGGCGCCCTTGCGCCACCAGAATCAGAGCAGCCGTAGATGTATACGGTTTGGATACCGAGGCGAGCCGGAACAAGGCATCCTCCCGCATAGGCTGGTTGAGCTCGCGGCTCGCATAACCAGCAGCACGGCTATAGATGAGTTGCCCGTCTAATGCTACCTTTATGACAACACCTGCCAGACGCTTGTCTGTTAACGTCTTGTCGATGACCTTGTTAATGCGTTCCGGGAGACGGTTAGGGTTCATGGTGTTCGAATAGAGCATACTCAACATCCTTTCGCTACAGTTAAAGCAGTAACTATTTCTGCTTTACTATTGTAAGTTAAGTATATAAGATAAATTAACTTGAATACATGAGCCATTAACGTTAAAATCCGCCTTATACATTTAAAGTTAAGGGATTTCAAATAAATAATCTTAAAATTAAAGGAGAGGTCAACAATGGACTCTATTGACAAGCAAATTCTGTTCCATCTGCAAAATCAGGCGAGAATCTCAATGACAGAGCTGGGGAAGAGCGTAGGTCTGTCTCAGCCAGCAGTAACGGAAAGAGTTAAGCGTATGGAGGAAAGCGGGGTAATCAAGGAGTACCGGACGATTATCTCGCCGGAGAAGATCGGGAAACAGGCTGCGGCTTATATCCTTTTCCACTCCAGAGAGTGTCATGCTTTTGTGGACTTCTGCCGTGCTCATCCCGATGTCGTAGAGTGCTACCGCATCAGCGGAGAACACAATTATCTGTTAAAAGTCATGTCCGACTCTACACAGGGTCTTGAGGAGTTTGGGAATCAGTGTGATAAATACGGGAATTATACGATTCTGATCGTTATGTCATCGCCAATAGATCATAAGAATCTCCTTCCTTCGCTGGAAGAAGCAGGTGAAAATCTGCTTAAATAGAGATAAGAAACCTTAACAATATTCCTTGACAGGAATATTCCTGATAAGCTATATTTAGAATGTACCCGGATACTAAAAGGCTGTATAAAAGGAATATGGAAATGATGGACACAATGACATTTAGCGCACTTGCTGAGCCTACCCGCCTGCGGATGGTTGAGATCCTGAAGGACGGGCCGATGAGCGTAGGCGATATCGCCGAGCGGCTCACGCTCCGTCAGCCTCAGGCCTCGAAGCATTTGCGTGTGCTGCTGGAAGCCGGACTGGTTGAGGTGGAAGCGGCGGCTAACCGCCGGAACTACAGGCTGCGTACGGAGCCGCTGGAGGCTATGGATGCCTGGCTGGAAGCTTA
This sequence comes from Paenibacillus tritici, assembly GCF_018207515.1. NCBI lineage: Bacteria > Bacillati > Bacillota > Bacilli > Caryophanales > Paenibacillaceae > Paenibacillus > Paenibacillus tritici. The sequence continues at coordinate 7,467,723 of NZ_CP073365.1, read as the reverse complement.
CCGCAAGCTGTGGAATGAACGCTTCGACAATCTGGATGATTATCTGCGGCAGCTGCAGTCCGAAGACAAATGAATGACTATCAGGAGGGATTAGGAATGTCTGGCACAATGATTTCCCGAGTAGAAGGTCTTGAGCTGGTTCTGGAACGTGTATTCAATGCCCCGCGTGAGCTGGTATTCAAAGTATTCTCTGAGGCAGAGCATCTGAAGCAGTGGTGGGGACCGCGCGGCTGGATTGTTCCCTTCTGCACTGTTGATTTTCGTCCGGGCGGCATCTGGCATTATTGTATGAAGTGTGTGGATGAGAAGCAGGGGGAATTCTTCGGAATGGAATCCTGGGGCAAGGGCGTCTACCATGAGATTGTCGATGGCGAGAGATTCGACTATACCGATTACTTCTCCGATGCCGAAGGCAATGAGACGGAAGGGATGCCGTCCACACTGGTCAGTATGAGGTTCGAAGAGGTTGAGGGCGGGACGAAGCTGGTCAGCCGGTCGAAGTATGATTCGGAGGAAGCGCTTAAGACGGTCATGGATATGGGGATGGAGCAAGGGATCACCGAAACCTGGGACCGGCTCGAAGAGCACCTGCAATCCATTCAGTAGCTTGACGGAATATAGGTTGAACGTTCATAGAGAGGTTGTCTTGATGCCGGATATCCGGCCGAGGCGGCCTCTTTTTGAGATGGACTGTTATAGGGTCACCTTAAAAGGACGGCGTAGCCGTTTCTATTTGTGATTTTCCGGTGAATGGGTAATAGCGAATATACTGACAACAAGCAGTCCTGCGGAATTGGGGACAGGCTTGTTTTGCAGTGTTCAATTAGGGGGCCAAAGGCATGGATGAGGCGTTGCTGGAACAGGTGAAGCGTTGGCATGATGAAGATGAATATCAGCAGATTGTGGACCGTATTCTGGAGATTCCGCCGGATGCAAGAGATTATGAGTGTATCGGCCAATTAGGCAGAGCTTACAATAACCTGGGTGAATACGGGGAGGCGCTGGAGCACCTGCTCAGCATCTCCAAGGAAGGCGGGGATGATCCGCTGTGGCAATTCCGTATAGGGTATTCCTACTATCACCTGAAGCAGTATGAGCAGGCTATTCATGCGTTTGAACGTGCGGAGGCGCTGGAGCCGGGAGACGGGGATACCGCGAGAATGCTGGAGTGGAGCCGGGAAGGCGCCCGGCGTGAGACAAGAGAGCAGGCAAGACGCGCCGAAGCGCTGGAGGCCTTGAAGGTGAATAGAGAGGGTGGCGGTAGAGACCTTGGTGCATTCCTCGACTATTGCGCGGACTTCTGGGAGGACAGTGACTATGCCTTGAAGGAGTATGTGTCCCCGCTGCCCAGTGACGAGCTGATTGCCTCTGTGGAGCAGGAGCTGGGTTATAAGCTGCCGGCCTCTTACATCGCCATGATGAAGCAGCATAACGGCGGGATTCCGCTCAATACGTGTTTTCCGGTGAATGAACCCACTTCCTGGTCTGAAGATCATGTTGCAATATCCGGAATTGCCGGGATCGGCCGTGACAAAAGCTATTCCCTCTGCGGGGAGCTGGGCAGCCGCTTCATGATTGAGGAGTGGGGCTACCCCGATATCGGCGTGGTTTTCGGCGATTGTCCTTCCGCTGGACATGATGTCATTATGCTGGATTACCGTCACTGCGGCCCGGAAGGGGAACCGGAGGTGATTCATGTGGACCAGGAGAGCAACTATGAGATTACGTTCCTGGCCCCGGACTATGAGACTTTCATTCGCGGGCTGGTGAACGAGGAGGTCTATGATACCTCGGAGGAGGATAAGCAGGAGGATCTGCAGAAGGTAGCGTCCGCGCCGTTCTCTCCGCTGCTTCAGGAGCTGTGCGATAAGGTTACGGAAGTGGACGGTATAGAAGGGATTATCCGCAAGATCTGCACCTCCATCGTAGAGGAGAAGGGCCATTTCTCTCTTCACGCGGACGAACGCTCCACCTTGATGTATGATCTCCAGTTCTGGCTCTATACCAGCGCTTACCCGAATACGAGCCGTGACCAGTATCTTGAGGTGTATTCCAAAATGATCGCGTTCGGCGGTGAATTCAGCACAGGCGGATATGCCCCGGGCTTCATCTCGGACTGGCTGGATGACCGGGTCCGGCAGGGAATGATCGTGGAGACGGAGGGGGCGCTCCGGTTCACGGATGAGGCGAAGGAACAATTGCTGAAGAAGCTGAAGCAGGCAGAAATCGCGGATGCTGTGGACCTGAAGCCTTTTATAATCGTGGAGCAGGAGAATGGCGGGAAATCGGTGATTCTGAACGTTAATATATACAAAACCGAAATATTCGCCGCGCGGGAAGAGGAAGGCTTCGAGGGCAACGGGTATGATTGGGGCTCGCTGGCCGCGGTATTCCTGGAGGAAAAGATGCCTGAGCTGGCCGGTATTGTCCGCTTCGATCCGGAGGCAGATATGTTCTGCGCCTATTCATCCGACGGTGACGCGCTTGTCGCCTTCGCGACTGCCTTCAAGCGGGCTTGCGAGGATGACGCGCTCATCCGCGATCTGTTCTTACGTGCGGAGCTGGATTAGACTAGGAACTTTTTGGATTTTTTTGCGTCTCTACTATAAAGGAATGTAAAATTCAGGAGGTTGTGATGATGAGGAAGTTACTCCTAGGTTCAACTGTTATTCTATGTGCTGCGCTGCTGGCACCGGTAGCGCATACGGCGTCCGCAGCGGGTCCGGCTCCAAAAGGAACACAAGTAGTTGTGAATAATAACGAATTAGAGACCACAGATATTCTTAATAAGAATAATCAGGTGTTTTTTAGCCTGACTTCACTCCAAAGCTTGGGCGGATTAACGTTTGCCTGGAATAATACGACTAAGCAAGTAACGGTGAAGGGGAGCGGCACCAGCCTGCAGTTGACCATAAACCATACCACTGCCCTGAAAAATGGAGCCTCCGTGTCCTTAAGCGCTGCTCCCTTTATTCATAAGGGCAAGACCATGATTCCTTTACGTTTTGTTGCCGAAGCCCTGGACGGTTCCGTAACTTGGAATCCCAACACCCAAACGGCATTTGTGTCCAAACCAGGCGCGAAATTGTTGGGTGATCTGAAGAGCAGCGAGTTAAGCACGGCAAGGAATGCTGCGATTAATCTTCCCAGAGTGTCACAGCTCACGGAGGACTTTGAACCTTCTCTGGAGACCGCCAGTCTCCAGTATTATTTTCCGGCAAAGACCAAAGACCGGTTCATCGAGGTCAATAATAATGTAATCCGTTATTATCAATTGACGCAGAACACAGCTTACCTTAAGTGGCAAGCTCTCACTGGCGACAAGGCCGGCAAGCAAGATAACCTGTATTTCATTAACCGCGCTCTTACGCAGGAGAATGGTTCCTTACCGGATTTTACAGCTACGACCTTCGCAAGCTTTCGCTGGATGCCTCATATCACTTCCACGGGGTATGGTTTGATGAATAAGGGGAATTGGAATGAAGTTATTTATAAAGAAGCCGAGGTTCCTCAACCTAAGCTGAAGGAAAATTATATTATTGTGGATATTCCAGAGGAACAATAATGGGTGATCGTATGGTGACTGTCCTGAGGTTGCTGTGACTCCAGGGAGAATGTAAGGCTGGGTGTCTGTGACGCCCAGCCAACTGGGAAAGGAACACCTTATGGCATTGCGTTAAAGTCCAAGTAGTGTTTTTAAAGAATATGCTTCTTGTCCTCCCACTCCAAAATAGAGATTAATATACGGAGTACCATCTCCTGATCTACTGACGAACGTTCAACAAGCAACTCTATAATCTGACTAAGAGCATCCTTTTGCTCCATGGGTCCAATATAGCGGAACAGTTCCTCCAACGATATGTGTAACCCGCCAACTACCTTCTCCAAAGTTTCAAGCGTGAGGTTCTTCTCTCCACGTTCAACTTGTCCCACATAATTCGTATGTAAACCTGACCGTTCGGCAAGCTGCTCTTGCGATAGGTTCATCTCTTTGCGTATTTTTCGAATGCGCTCTCCGATTCTTTTAACAAGCTCGGATTTGGACTCATCTGTCATCTTTTTTTTCAGAGCTATCCAATGTAGCCATCACTTCCCGGTTGATCTTGGTGAGAGCTTCGATTTCGTTTGTACTCCTACCACTAATCAGAGTCATATGTTCATCTAACGCCTTACGGCGGTTGGTATGATCCTCGAAACGGAAAATTTCTTCAGCGGGAATTTGGAAGGCAGCTATTATTTTCTCCAGTGTCTCCAAAGAAATATTACGGTCTCCACGTTCAACCCCGCCTATATAGCTATAGTGAAGTGATGCAGCTTCCGCCAGCTGTTCCTGGGTCCATCCTTTTGCTTTTCTAAGCTCACGTATCCGACTTCCAACACTTTCTGGTAAATTCATGGGATCACCTCAGGTATGTTTAATCCTCAAAAGCTCTCCGTACCTCTCTGACAATCTTATTCAAAGTACTTATTTGCTTAATGCTTAACTCACTAACCACAACTGCATATTCATCAATGGCTCCCCGCTGCGCGGCTTCGACCTCATTAAGATCATCCATATTTTGAAACAATTCCAACGGCTGAATGTTCAAAGCGGCAACTATCTTCTCCAGTGTATCAATCGAAAAATTCCGTTCACCGCGTTCTACGGCCCCTATGTATGCATCATCCAAGTTGGATAATTCCGCTAGCTGTTGTTGGGTAAGCCCTTTTGCTTTTCTTATAGCCCGAATTCTGTCTCCGACTGCATTCCGTAAGTCTGTCATAGGTATCACCTTTTCCAAAGGTTAAGAAAAAAAGTTCAAGGGGAGAGGAGCGTTTCATCTTTGCATTATTTTAAAGGTTGTACTTCTTCTCTTCCCACTCCATGACCGACTTCAGTATACTAAGCGCCATCATTTGGTCTTCTGACGGACGTTCAACAAGCAACTCTATAATCTGACTAAGAGCATCCTTTTGCTCCATGGGTCCAATATAGCGGAACAATTCCTCCAACGATATGTGTAACCCGCCAACTACCTTTTCCAGAGTCTCAAGCGTGAGGTTCTTCTCTCCACGTTCAACTTGTCCCACATAATTCGTATGTAAACCTGACCGTTCTGCAAGCTGCTCTTGCGATAGGTTCATCTCTTTGCGTATTTTTCGAATGCGCTCTCCGATTCTTTTTACAAGCTCGGATTTGGACTCATCTGTCATCATGGCTCACCTCATGACAAGCTTAACTGAGTAAATGCACCTTATTAACACTCTATAGATTGTGTTTGACTTTAATATAACATTTATAGATAATAAAGTTATATTCCATTATTTACTTTTCATTCAAAATAATACGTCTTACTAAAGGGAATAGAAGTATCTCTAACCACCAAAGGAGGCCCCATCCATGCGCCCTTCCATTCTGAAATTACTTAACCCGGACATTATCGTTGAAATGCTGGATATGGCATATCGCTTAGAGGATTGGGACAAGATGCTGAACACGGCGGGTATTCTTTACAATTTCGCGCAGTGTATCTACGAGGAGCGGCAGTATCACAAGGCTAAAGGGCTTCCGGTACCACTTGTGGACACGCAGCGTCCGCTTGTGTATTACTTCGGGTTCAGTCATCTGATGCAGGGCATTGCCTATCAGAAGCAGCAGAAGTATGACGAGGCAAAAGAGACGATATACCGCTATGCCGAGCTTGGCTGGATGGAAGAGTTAGGGGTAGAAGGGGAGGAGATTGCCGAGGAATTCAGGTATTTGGCCCGTGCCAACCTGTATATCGTGGAGATTTTGTCTGGCAGGATGGATTTTCTGGAGGGGTATACCCAGTTCTTGCAGGATAATCCTGAAGAGCTGTTGCCGGGATTAGGGACTATTGTGCAGGCTGCGGTGAATTATAGGCTGGATGTGGACGATCTGCTGCATAGGTTCGCGGAGCAGAGTGCCGGATTTGGGGACTATGAAGATGCAGATAATCTCTCGCATTATTTCAGCTATTGTTATCATTTGGCTCTATATCATAGACGGGCAGGCAGACTGCAGGAGGGGCTGGACTGGACAATGCAATCTTTAAGGCTGGCCCACCAGTCCAAGCAGGACGGGAATTTCAAGCGCTGTCTGGCGCTGTTCGAAGCACTGCGGGAAGGGATGACGGACGAACAGGCCGGGGGATATCATGGATTGTTACAGGAGTGCCTTGGTCAAATTGTTTGAGTTGCATGTGGAGTTAGGTTCAAATCTTGTTCTTCTTCCGTAAAAGAAAGATCAGTCCGCCAATCAAGAATCCGCTTATCACTCCTGCTAAGACAGATTTGAGGATGCTGAGTACAATATCTATGGATGTGTCGTCAGGTGTTGCAGTCAGATTCACAATGAATAGCAGACTGAACAGAATAGATGTGATTAGAAAGGTTTTTGAGGCAAGGAATCGTTTCATGGCTCTCCTCCGTTCACCTTCGATTCTACCATATCTACATAAAAAGCAGCCCCTCCGGAGAGAGCTGCTATTTGGACTGCCTCAAACCCGGCAGCAGAGTGGATTAATGTAACAATCTTACGGCTTCAAAAGCACCCGGTGAACTCCCTGGCTGCCGCCTGGTGCGGTTCCGAGATATAAATACTCCCCGTGGCTTACGGCAGTGGTGATGCCATACAAGGTTCCTTCCGGATCATGCCAGCTGTTCACCAGCTCTCCTTCGGGTCCGTATTCTGCAACTAGTCCGTGCTTCACCGGGGCACTTGCTCCATTCAACAGGGACTGCGGAACTTTGGACATCGTTGCTGCTACCCAGGGATGACTATGCATGTAATCGGCAAAAGCCAGACGGGTCGTGAATACCCCTACCCAGAAGTGTCCCTGAGCATCCCGGGTGATATTGTCCGGGAACCCTGCCAGATTCTCCGCAAAAATATCAGAGGTGCCTTGCTTGGGCCCCTTCAGCCAATACCGGGTCAGCTGGTAATGGTACGATTCAGCAACAAGCACGAAATCTTCATCGGCAGACAATGCGACTCCGTTAGCGAAATACAAATCCTTCAGCAGAACGGTTGTCTGCTTGGTCTGCGGATCATATTTCAACAACCGTCCATGCGGTTTGTTCTCGGCGATCTCTTTGAACATGACCTTGCCATAGTTAGAGGTATCGGAGAAATAGATGGATCCGTCTTGCGCGATGTCCAGCTCATTTGCCAGATAGATCGGTCCTCCATCTACTTCCGTGGCCAACACTTCAATCTTTCCATCCTTGTCAATCGACAGCAGCCCCTTCTGAATATCCGCCACAATCAAATTTCCGTCCGCATCGAATTTCAGCCCGTTAGGTGTTCCCTGGGTATCGGCGAACACTTCTGCCGGCTGCGCCTTGCCTTCCGCATCGAAGGCCACCCGGTAGATTGTGCCGTCAGAGTCGCCTGTATACAGCCGCCCCGCAGCATCAAAAGTGATAAATTCCGGAAACTTCGCGCGGTCTGTTACCAGCTCTGCGGAGCTAAGCTTATTGTTCTCTTTCCAGGGACCCTTCGTCTCAAAAGAAGGGGCGGCAGGTGCAGACCATACGGCGGGCTCCACCGGGGCAGGCATCAGCAGGAATCCGGCGATTCCCAGCACAATGACCCCGAGCAGGACCAAACCCCATCTGCGGATGTGTTGACCGGTGGAACGTTTACGTGGATTGGTTACTGTGGACATTATAGATCCTCCTTAGAGTGTGTGGGGCGAAGCATACCGCCGACCAGCCGCAGACCTTGCCTGCGGGTCATGAACCGGGTAATCTGGGCACTCAGGTAGTTGCGGAGTCCCGGAACCACGTACTGTTTCCCTCTGGCCATAGCGCGCAGGGTAAGGGCTACTACCCGCTCCGGCGAATCCTTCGCGCCGCCGACAGAGGCGTCCTCTGTACCCACCACGTTGAAGAAATTAGTCTCCGTGGAGCCTGGACACAGGGCGAAGAATTGGACACCGCGATTACGATTCTCCCACCACAGCGCGTCGGTAAAGGACAAGACAAAGGCCTTGGTCGCCCCGTAGACGGCCATATAAGGCAGCGGCTGAAAGCCTGCGGTCGACGATACATTGATCACCGCGCCTGCCCCTCTGTGGAGCATGCCGGGAAGGAATAAATGAGTCATATCGACTACAGCGGTGACGTTGAGCATCACTTCTTCATGCTGGCGTTCGCCGGAGACCTCTTCGAACAGGCCGTGGGTGGCAAAGCCCGCATTGTTAACCAGCAGATCTATACTCAGGCCAAGCTGCTGGCATTGACGGTACAGCTCTCCGGCAGCGCCTTCGAGCGATAGATCCAGGGGAATAACCCGGCACTGGACTCCATGGCTGCGCGTCAACTCGGCTGCGAGCGCCTCAAGTTTGCTTTTGGTTCTAGCTACCAGCACCAGATGACTGCCTTCCTTGGCTAACTGTCTTGCGAACTGTTCGCCGATTCCCGATGAGGCCCCGGTGATCAACGACCATTTTCCTTTAATATTCATAAGTTCTACTCCTTCTGGTACAATGTTTTGTTTTGGTAACACTGTTTCCTATGTGAATCATAGTAACCAAAAGGGCGTGCCTGTGTCAACTCCTTTTTTTGAGCGTGAGGGTTCAATTGACAACCTATGTTCAAATGTTTAGAATTCCTGTTATAACCGGGCAACTCTGTTGCTGGTCCATAACATGATAACCGAATGAAGGTGATTCTTATCAGTAGCGAAGACAAATCTTCACCCTCCACGGAGCGGGTATTAAAAACATATCAGGAAGCCCGTCTGCAAAATACGGAGAATCTCCGTAAGCTTGTGGTGGATGCGGCCGCCGCCATTCTCCAGGAAGAGGGGCCGGAGGCCGTCACTGTGCGCAGAGTATCACAAAGAATGGGCTGTTCTACCAAGATCATTTACAGTTTGTTTGTCAATAAAGAGGGACTGGCCCAGCAATTGTATCTGGAGGGCTGCAAGCTGCTGGCCCAGCGCTTCGAAGAGGTGCCGCCGTCGCCAGATCTGCTGCAGCATCTGCTGGATCTGGGCGAAGCGTTCTGGCAGTTCGGACAGGACTACACCAGCTACTATAAGCTGATGTTCGGAGGGGCTTTTGCCGAGTTCAAGCCGGATGCGGAGAGTATGCAGGGGACGATGACCGCCATACACCGCCTGCTGGTTCTAATCAGCACTGCCCAGGAGCAGGGACAGATCTCGGATCAGGAAGAGACCGGGACCCTCGTCAGCACCATATGGGCATCGCTGCACGGTGTAATCCACCTGTATATGGGCGGCTTTCTGGGTGATGTGGGGGCGGCCCATACCATATATAGACAAACAATGAGGCTGCTGTCCGAGTCCTTGTTTGCCGCATCCAAGCCAGAGTAGAGGAGCGAACAAGGGATGATTGCACTAATCTTGGCTGCGGGATATGCCACCCGCCTCTATCCGTTAACCCGGGATACCCCCAAGCCGCTGCTGCCTGTTCAGGGGAGCCGGACGATCCTGGATCTGCTGGCCGCCCGGCTGGAGGTGCTGGAGGAGATTTCGGAGATTCTCATTGTGACGAATGACCGCTTTTTTCATGCTTTTGAACAGTGGCAGCAGCAGTATCAGGGCTTGAAGCCGGTTCGGGTGCTGAACGATGGCACATCTTCTCCTGAGGGCCGGTTAGGCGCGATTGGCGATATCCAGTTTGTGCTGGAGCGGGAACAGCCGCAGGAAGATCTGCTGGTTCTGGCAGGCGATAATGTGCTGGGATTCGGCCTTGAGGGGTATTTGGAGTATTTTCACGAGGTGGGGACCGACTGTATTCTTGTCCGTAAGGTGGATGATCCGGCTGAGCTTCGCAGTATCGGCGTGGCGGAGCTGGATGCGCAGATGCGGGTCCTGTCGCTGGAGGAGAAGCCGCAGGAGCCCCGCTCGAACATAGGCGTATTCGCTCTCTATATCTATAAGCGGTCCACGCTGCCGCTGTTCTCCCGTTATCTGGCCGAAGGGGGCAACCCGGATGCGCCGAGTTATTTCCCCGAATGGCTGCATTCCCGCCAGGAGATGCGGGCCTATTATACGGAGGGGACGATTGATGATGTCGGCACCCCGGAGGCCTACGCAGAGATGCGGGTCAGGCTGGGGGAACAGGCAGAGTGATCTGGGTTAATAATCAAAAAAAACGCACGGGTACAGAGAGAATTTCTCATTCCCGTGCGTTTTATTTGGAAGAGCAAGGGTAGTAGAGCAGTTCTTGGAGATTATCTATGATTCAGTACAATTGGGCCGCCGCCTCTGGAGTAAAGGCTTGAATCTCCTCCAACCTGCCTTCACGGATTTTCTTCGCCCATGCCGGATCACCCAGAAGTGCGCGTCCAACCGCTACCAGATCGAACTCCTGGTGGTCCAGCCGCTTCAGCAGCTCCTCCATCCCTTGATGGTCTGCTTCCCCGCCTTCAGCGGGATCATTGTCCATGCCTACGGAACCAACGGCAATCGTCGGCTTCCCGGTAAGCTTCTTCACCCATCCGGCGAGACCCAGCTCCGAGCCCGCGAATTCCGGGTCCCAGAACCTGCGGGTCGAGATGTGGAAAATATCCACCCCTGCCTGTACCAGCACATCCAGGAATTGCTCCAGCTGCTCCGGTGTATCCACCAGCTTCGCCGTGTAATCCGCCATCTTCCACTGGGACAACCGGATGGAAATCGGATAATCCGGTCCGACTACAGCGCGGACGGCCTGGACAACTTCGGCTGCAAACCGGGTACGCTTCAGGAAATCGCCGCCATAGCGGTCCGTCCGCTGATTGGTTATTTCCCAGAAGAACTGGTCAATCAACAAGCCGTGGCCGCCGGAGAGCTCTATTCCGTCGAAGCCAGCTTGCTGTGCATTCACTGCCGCATCGGCATAGGCCTGAATGACCCCGGCAATTTCTTCTTCTGTCATCGGCCCGCTTATCTTGTTCCCCTGCATGTCGAGTCCTGATGGCCCGATTGATGGTGCATCCGGGTGAGGCTGGGAACCCATGGACCGAATCATTCCCATATGTGACAACTGCGGAAAAATGATACCGCCGGCCTCATGAACCTGTCTGACGACTTCACGCCAGCCGTTCAGAGCGGCTTCACCAAAGAGATTAGCCAGTCCCGGATCACTGCTTGCTGCCGGATGGTCAATCATACCAACGGTGATGATTAGCCCCACCCCATTCTCAGCACGGCGGCGGTAATACGCTGCCATATCCTCACCCGGTACTCCCTCCGGTGAAAAAGCACGCGCCATCGGTGACATTACAATCCGGTTGGGTATAGTTAATTGTTGAACCGTGTACGGTTCAAATAAGGTCTCCAGTGAATGGATTTGCTCCTGTTGTTTAGCCATGGTTAACGCCTCCTGTAGGTTGAATGATTATTCTCAAAGCGGGGTATGAATGCAATAGTAACAAGCTCCAATCCTCCCTTCAACCAACAAACTGCCCAAGTTGTTGCTTAAGCTAGAAGCCGGAAAAACTGTCGTATTGGCAGATCCTATTTGTTGTGTACAGAGCACATGTTTATAATAAGAGGATTATAATCTCTTCTGAAAGGGGCGCTCCTTGGATGGCTGGCATACTTCCCCCCAATCCGAACGACCCGCGGGTGATTCGGACCCGTCAATTAATTCTGGATGCCTTCGTCCGGCAATTGAATATCATGGACTTCAACTCGATAACCGTCGGCGACATTACCAAAGCAGCTACGATTAACAGGACCACCTTTTATGCACATTTCCAGGATAAATATGCGCTGTTCGAAGCCTTTTTGTTAGATGCCTTTACGAATATGGTCCTCCATAAAGTCGATGCAAAAGGACCGTTGACTGAGAAAACGCTTCAAGAGCTGATAATAGCATTATGTAATTATCATGAAAACAGCCACCGCTGTTTCAAAAGATATGATTCTGTAGCTCTCTTGCTTGAGGAGAATATTAAGCTGCATCTCGAGAAACTTATCCTGCAGCTGATCTCCGGATCAGCTGCGGCTACAGATTCGAAGCCGCTTGCAACTGCCGCCACCCTGCTAAGCTGGTCCTTATATGGCGTAACCTACCGCTGGAATCTGGAGGGAAGATCAGAGTCTTCCTCCGAACTGGCGGAGCGGGTAATGCCGCTGATCACGGGCGGATTTCCCATGAGCCCCCAATGACCAAAAACGCAGAGCAGCGATCCTCCAAATGGGGAAATCGCTGCTCTGCTCACTTTTTGTGGTTTTAAGAATGAAGAGAACTGTCTTCCGCCGTAGAAAACCTGCCTTTGGAATAGCCTCGTAGCCGTTTCCGCTTGGTTACGGCTCTACGCCGTAGATCAGCGTCCCGTTATGGTATACAGTGATCCGGTCATTGGCAGTGAAGCTGGTCAGTAGCGGCCGGAAGGAGTAATCGTTGTTCTGGCTGTAATTTGCATAGTTATCCTTATGAATACGGAACTGGATCTCTCCGGTCGAGCCGGAAGCAGCCAGACTGCCTGCCCCGTCCTTGAAGGAGATTTCAGCGTAGGCATCGGCATCAGGGACCGGAGCTGTGAGCGGGACGATGGTGGTCTGGATATTGTTTTTGCCAACGACGGCGTAGTCAATCTCCATGGTGTGTGCGGAGCTGCCGTCCTGGGTGAACCAGTAACGGATCGTGAATTGGCTGAGCGGGACGGGGACGGTGGAAGTGCTCTTTAGCTGAAGAGTTGCCCGGATGGAGCCCACGTTGTTGCCGGCCTCATCACTGCGGTAGAGCGGAGTGGCGGTTACAGGTCCTGTCCCGGGGCCTCCAGGCTGTTCAATAGGAGGGAAGGTGACCGTCTTCATGATCCGGTTCAGCATGAGCTGCTTCGGCCGGTTCCAGGTTGCCCAGTCATCCTGCAGCAGACCGCCGGTATCCCCGCTGTTGGGATTCAGTGTCCAGTAGGTCCAGTACAGGTCATTCGTGCCAATGTAATCGACTAGTTTATTTTGCCACTTCCCTTCAACCGAGAGGGTATCGACGCTGCGTCCTCCGAATTCACCCATGATTAGAGGGGCAATGTTCTCTTTGCTGATATAGCCCCACGTCTGATCCCATATCGCAGGCAGATTCGCCGGAAAAGCAGGATCGCTGAACCACGGCTGCTCCGCCACCCCGGGACCGTAATCATGCGGAGAATAGACCACTTGGTTCGGAACGGTAAGCGTTACCGGATAATTCCGCACCCCGGTGAGGTTGCCGCCCCACCAGTACTTGCTGGTGTTACCCTGCACATTCTGCTCGATCCCTTCGACAATGATCAGCCAGTGCGGATTCACTGCAAGGATTGCATTCCCTGCCCGCTGGGCCGCGAGCCGCCAGTCTGTGCTTAGATCGCCGGTTCCCCAGCTTGCCGTGCCGTGAGGTTCATTATGCAGATCTGCGCCGATTACCGTAGGATTATTCGCATACCGTGCAGCCAGCATCACCCAGTCACTGATCCAGCGGGATTCAGGATATGCGGCGGTATACCAGAGCGCCGACTGCCCGCCGGAATCAGGGCGGTGCCGGTCCAGGAAGATTTGAATGCCGCGCTGGCCGGCTTTTTCGATTAAGGTATCCATGATTTCGACGGGAGTCAGACCTGCGAGGTCCGGGTTCTTGGCATAATCAATGCTGTTGGCCTGGGAGGCCGGATCGAACATTTGACTGCTGAACGGCAGGCGAATCAAGTTATACCCTTCTGCGCGGACCTGATCGAGCACATCATCCATGGAACGCGACCATAATCCGTGCGGGGAATAGTTCGCTGTCTCGAAGCCAAACCAGTTGAGTCCGTTGAATACGGCCGGGTTCCCCTGCGAATCTACAATCCGGCTGCCCGAAGTGTGGTAATAACTGCCTGTTGTCTGCTGCGCATTCACCCTATGTCCGGCAAAAGCGGCGGTACCTGCAAGCAGTGCTACAGCCAAAAGCATCTTCCCCAGTGTCCTGAAACCAAAGGTCATTCACTTTCCTCCTCGTATATGATTCATGATAAAGTCGAACTTTATATCATACGGGCCGAATGAAAACCTATTCATCCGGGACAGCCTTAAATATGGAAAATTATTGAATTCGTTCGAATGCTGCTGAGAAGTGCTTCGAAGGCTAAGCGGGGGCGGAACATGCTGATGAGCAGCGCCGCTCTGAAGGCGAGCCGGGGAACGGAACATGTTGATGAGAAGCGCCGCTCTGACGGCGAGGCCGGGAGCGGAATTAGGTGGATTTCCTCCACTTGCTGAGGGACGAATGGGCCGTATTACGGCAAGAGTTGGAAAAATAGCACTTAAATGATCACATATCAGCCAAAGAAGCCGAAACGGACAATAGTAGTTGGAGTTTTTCCACTTGCTTCCCTGGATTTCTCCGAAATCGGCGAATTAAGATACGTTATTCTAAGCCTGTTGATTACCTATATTCTGGTAATTAAATCAATAGCATGGGCTAAATAAATCTTCCACTCCACAGGTAGCCTTTGCAGCGTAAATAACCGATCAAACTCGGCGAACGTTAATCTAGCGCTAACATGCACCTTAGTATTCCCCTGCTCAAACAGAAACTTTAGCAACACATAAACCAATAAAGCTACGTACAGCTGCCCATACACTGCATTTTCTGTGGTTCCAAACAACTTAGGGATGTTTAAATGCTGCTTGATCCAGCGAAAAAAAACTTCAATCTGCCAACGTTTCTTATAGATGTCTGCTATGGCTTCTGGGGAGTGCCAGTGCAAGTTTGTCGCAAGAAGGACGGGATTCCCTTTAGGATCTTTAAGAATCACCACCCGAAACCGATTCTTGGTGAGTGCCTTAACCTTTCCTAATTGGCACGTCAAATCCTGCTCGACACTTCCCTCAAAAGGGCGATTTCGCAGGCGCGTGATCGGATTGACGAGCGTGGTATTATCTTTAAGCCGAATGACAAAATATTGCCGCTCTTTCTGTTCTTGATAGCGATCAAACAGCCCGTGCTTCCCGTAAGCGCGGTCTCCCACCAAAATATATAGGCTGTCCAGCAGGGAGGCGCAGCTGGTTAAATCATGCCGTTCGGCCGTGGTCTCCGTCACTTTGTGTAATTCATTCGAGTCCCCAACTAATCCGACATGCAGCTTCACACCTGCTTTTTGGCCTTTGAGGGGTGCCCAAGGTAGCCGACCGACACCGACGGAAATGGTGGTAGAATCCACGATTAACAGCTCTTTTGGGATACCGAGCGTACGCTTCGTTTTCCGATTACACAGCCCGATCATGAGCGTCAGCAAACGCTTAAATAATTGAAAATCAACCCCTTTGGCCTTTTTAGAAAGCGTTGAGTAATTCACCGCATGTTGCCCGTAAAGGGACATCCGTTGTGCGCCGTCTCGGTATCCGTCCCACTGCTGGAATGCAGCTTCAGCTAAAAACAAAAACAAATCATAAACGGTAAACTTACGCGCAACGTCAACATACTTTAATTCTTTTAAGATCGGTTTTATCTGTTCCTCGGGAATCAGCAATTGCAGAATATTTGATATTGAAGTAGACTTTTTCATGAGGTCGCCTCGTTTCGTATGTTTGTAGGGGTACAAACACTTTAACGAATCAGCGGCCTTTTTGCTACCTTATTTTGGGTAATCAACAGGCTTAACGTTATTCCACTTGTTGGCAGGCAGGCGTCGTGGTAGGGGGTCATCGCATACTATCTACTATTTATTCTGCCAGATTATGAGAATTACAGCTAGTCATAAAAGGGAATAATTGTTATAGTTACAAATGTAAGCGTTATCTATATTTGAGAGGAGCGTGCAGAATCATGTATTCAATCCAAATGAAATTCAAAGTCATCCAATGGGCCGCCATCGGGTCGCTGGTCGTGTCCCTATTCATGGGCTCACTGGCGGTGAGCGGGGACAAGGTGTTCGCCGCTGAGTGCACGAATGGCTATGTGGGCTTAACTTATGATGATGGACCGAATCCCAACACCACAACGAACCTGCTGAATGCTCTGGTGCAGAATGGCTTGCGGGCCACGTTCTTCAACGTCGGTCAGAATGCGCAGAATCATGCTTCCCTCGTGCTTGCCCAGAAGAATGCGGGCATGTGGATTGGCAACCATTCCTGGTCGCATCCGAATCTGACACAGCTCGGCACTGCCCAGGTAACCTCTGAGATTGTGAAGGCGCAGCAGACACTGCAATCCATTACCGGCACAGCGCCGAAGCTGTTCCGTCCGCCGTATGGTGCGACCAACGCAGCCCTGAAGTCGATCCAGGCCCAGCACGGTCTTACCGAAGTGCTCTGGAATGTGGACTCCCAGGACTGGAACGGAGCGACCACGGCCCAGATCGTGACCGCCGCAGGCAAGCTGCAGAATGGGGATGTCATCCTCATGCATGACCAATACCAGACCACGCTCCAGGCCGTTCCGCAAATCGCGCAGAATCTCAAGAACCGCGGCCTATGCTCTGGTATGATCTCTCCGGCAACCGGCAGGGCAGTCGCACCTGACGGTGGCGGCGGCAGTCCTGCTACGACGAAAGTAGAGGCAGAGAGTATGACCAAGGCCGGTCAATATACCGCGAATATCAGCTCGCCGTTCTCTGGAGTCGCCTTATACGCGAACAATGATTCCGTGAAATATACTCAGAATTTCACGATTGGCACCCACAACTTTGCCCTTCGCGCGGCCTCAAATAACACCAATATGGCCAGAGTTGACTTGAAGATTGGAGGGGTGACGAAGGGCACCTTTTATTATGGCGGAAGCAGTCCAGCGGTCTACACGATAAACAATGTCAGCCATGGAACCGGAAATCAGATCATTGAGCTGGTGGTCACAGCCGATGACGGGACCTGGGATGCTTACCTGGATTATCTGGAAATCAACTAGCGCGCATATTTAAGGGGGGCCCCAGTCAGCCGGCGCATGGCTGCCGGGGCACCCCCTTATTGTGCTTCAGCTTCGCCCGCCAGGCCGCGGATATTCTCCAGATCGCTGCTGCATAGTACCTCAAGATTCGCTGTAATCTTCTCCGGGCTCCAGTCCCACCACTTCAGCTTCAGCAGGAGGGCGATGAGCTCGTCTCCGAAGCGCTGCCGCAGAATCCGGCCCGGATTGCCCCCGGCAATATGATATGCAGGCACATCCTTGGTGACAGTGGCATTGGCGGCGATAATGGCTCCGTCGCCAATGCTCACGCCCGGCATAATGGTGGCGTTCTGGCCGATCCAGACATCGTTGCCGATGACGGTATCGCCTTTGTAGGGCAGCTCCGCCAGCTCTGGGGTGGCCGCTTCCCAGCCTCCGCCCATAATGTTGAAGGGATAGGTGGTCACCGAGCCCATCCGGTGGTTGGCCCCATTCATGATGAATTCGACGCCTCGGGCGATGGCACAGAATTTGCCGATGATCAGCTGGTCTCCGATGAACTCATAATGATGGGTGACGCGGCTCTCGAAGGATACCGACTCGTCAGGATCATCATAGTAGGAGAAGTCTCCGGCGGTGATGTTGGGGCGGGTAATCATATTTTTGATGAAGCGGACTTGCCTGATCTGAGGATTCGGATGGAGGTCATCCGGATTGGGTCCTGTAGAATGCATAGGATCACACCTTTCCTGGATAAATGGGTACGTCATGATTGGATTCTAGCTATAGTATAGTCCAAGCGGGACTACAGTTCTTCCATATATTATAAGAGACTGGTAGTTTGTAATCTCTTATGTTAAGGGAGGCTTGGCTGGAATGGCTATTCTATCAACAGGACCTATTGAGAATAATGCAGTGAACAGTGTAAGGACTACGGTACAGGTGACGCTCAAAGTCGATAACCGGGATGCGGTGAATCCGTCTGCGGTTCTGATCCAGGGGTATAATTTAACCCTCACAAGAACGTTGTATGTTAGCGAGCTTATTACGGTTTCCCCGGATGAGGTAATCACAAGAAATTACTTTGCCAATCTGGATGCCTATGAATTTGTCTTCACGACGGAAGGTCTCGCTGAATTGCAGACGGAGGTCTCCGTATGGGGCAAGGATTCAGCCGGGCAGCTGGTTACCGCCCACCGTCTTGTCTCAGCCGAGCTGCTGGGAGCTGAAGATGGAGCAGCCACAGGCTCCGTCAACCGGATCTATGTCTCTAATTTCAATAGCAATGATGTCTCTGTGATCAACGGGGCAACGGGTGCGGTGGTAGCAGTCATTCCTGTCGGTGTGAATCCTGCAGGAGTTGCAGTGAACCCGTTAACCAACCGGATCTATGTGGCGAATCTGAACAGCGATAACGTATCCGTCATTGACGGAGTGACAAACACGGTACTGACCACCGTTCCTGCCGGAGATGGCTCGGGGGCAGTGGCGGTCAATACCGCTACCAATGCCATCTATGTGGCTAATTTCAATGATAATACGGTGACTGTTATTGACGGATTGACCAACACTGTGGTGACGACCATTATTCCTGCCGGGGGTTCGCCTTTTCCAACGGGAATCGGCGTGAATTCCTTAACCAATACGATTTATGTCTCTGATTTCAACTCAGATATTGTTACCGTCATTGACGGGGCTACCAATACAGTGATTACCCAGATTCCCGTTCAGGTTAACCCGTTCCGGGTGGGCGTTGATCCTGCGACGAACCGGATCTATGTCTCCAACTTGACCAGCAACACGGTATCCGTCATTGATGGAGCCACCAATACGGTGATCACTAATGTGCTTGTGGGCACGACTCCGGCTGAGCTGGGAGTGAACGTATCTACCAATGCCATCTATGTGCCCAACCGGGATACCGACAATGTCTCGGTGATTGGCGGGTTAACGAATACGGTGATTACTACCATTCCGGTCGGAAATAATCCCAACGGTGCAGGAGCTAATCCCTTGACGAACCGGATATATATCACCAACCAGGATGATAACACGGTATCGGTTATTGACGGGGTTACCCAAGCGGTGGTCAGCGTCATTCCGGTCGGTGCGCGACCCTTCTCGGTCGGCGTCAATCCATAGGCACCCAATGGGACAAGGAATCCCTATCTTTAGCGATTCAAGCTTTTTAAGGCAATTGCAGATAGAACGTCGTGGACTCGCCAACTACACTTTTTGCGTAGATTCTCCCCTTATGCTGATCCACAATCGACTTAGCGATAGCCAGACCCAGGCCGTAGCCGCCCTGCTTGCGTGCTCTGGAGGTATCCGTACGGTAAAAGCGGTCAAAAATCCGCGTCAGGTGCTCAGCAGCGATGCCTTCCCCCGTATTCGAGACAGAGAGGAGGACATCGCTGTTGTGCTTGTAGAGGGAGAGGTGTACGGCGCCCTTCGGATTCGTGTATTTCACCGCATTGTCCAGCAGAATCATCACCACCTGCTTGAGCTGCTCGCTGTTGCCGTGTACGGTAAGCTCAGGCTGAAGGTCGTAGCTGAAGGTGATATTCTTCTCGAAGATGACCGCCTCCATAGTCAGGATAATATTCTCTACCGCCTCGCTTATATTGAACCTGGTGTGGAGCATCGCGGTCCGGGAGTCATCCATCTCCGTCAGGTACAGCAGGTCATTGGTCAGCCGGGTCATCCGCTCGGTCTCGGACTTGATATACTGCA
Source organism: Paenibacillus tritici (assembly GCF_018207515.1). Lineage (NCBI taxonomy): Bacteria > Bacillati > Bacillota > Bacilli > Caryophanales > Paenibacillaceae > Paenibacillus > Paenibacillus tritici. The sequence continues at coordinate 7,448,185 of NZ_CP073365.1, read as the reverse complement.
GCCATTTCGCCTGATTGCGGATGGTATCGTCACTGTTCGCCAGCAGCACATCCGCGTTGGTGTTGATGATCGTCAGCGGGGTCTTCAGCTCATGGGAGGCATCGGCGATGAACTGCTTCTGCTTGTCAAAAGCCTCCCGGACCGGCGCAATTGAGCGCCCCGCGAAGTAGCGGCTGGTGAAGTACAGGATGATCAGCATCAGCAGGCCCACGGCTGTGAAGGTATAGATCAGGTTGGTCAGGATGCTCTGCTGGGCGGTGATGTCCATGAAGACGAGCTGCTTCCCGCCGCTTGTTGACTTGACCATGAAGATCCAGCGGCTGCCGTCCAGGGTGAACCGGCCGGTATCCTTGTCTATGCGCAGGGCTTCCTTCAGCGCGGCGTCATAGAATTCATCGTCCATCGTGAATTTGGATTCCTTCGTGAGCAGTGTGCCGCTTGCATCCGTCTGTACGGTGAAGGAGACGGAGCGCTCCGGCTGGTAGGGGTCCATCGGCCCTTTATCCATCGGCCCCTTACCCTCTCCGCCGCTGTGGGGAAAGGGGGAGTCGCCCGGTCTTTGCTGCATATCCGCTATCCGGTGCAGCGCCATATTGATATCATTTTGCACATTGACGTACATGATGATATAGATCGTGGCGAAGGCAATCAGCATGATCACCGAGATGGTGACCAGATTGACAATCAGGAACCGTGTTCTGAGTTTATGGAACATCAGGCGCTCCCCTCTAAGACGTAACCCACGCCTCTAATCGTGCTGATGCGTACCCCGGAGCTGAGGAAAGCAAGCTTTTTACGCAAAAAAGAAATGTAGACCTCCACATTATTATGCTCCGCCTCGGAATCGAAGCCCCACAGCTTCTCAATAATCTGCTCCTTCGAGGTGACCGCCTGCTTCCTTAAGATCAGCAGCTCCAGCAGCTCGGTCTCCTTCAGGTTCAGCTTCATCTCTTTGCCGTTGACCGTCAGCTTCGGATTCACCGTATTCAGCTCAATATCCCCGAACTTCAGGGCATCGTCAGGAATAACCTCCCCCTTACGCCGCAGGGCCGCCCGGATTCGGGCCAGCAGCTCCTCCGAGGAGAACGGCTTGGCGATATAGTCGTCCGCTCCGTAATCGAGTCCGGTCACCATATCGGTGATCTCCCCTTTGGCTGTCAGCATAATGACCGGCGTGGAGATTCCATCCTTCCGTAGCTCCTTCAGCACGCTGATTCCATCCAGCTCAGGCATCATAATATCGAGCAACAGCAGATCATAGATTCCGCTCCGGGCATAATCGAGACCGGCTCTGCCGTCATGAACCGCGTCGACCGAGTAATGGTGCTTTTTGAGGATTTGGGTTAAGGCCTCCGCCAGATGAACCTCGTCTTCTACGATTAATATTCTCATCGGATGCATCATCCTCTACATAAGTAATGTGCTTGCTGCTAAGCCATTATATCAAGGGTACCTTTAATCAACCTTAATCCGGTCATTTAAGATTCACTAAAGGTTCGGGGGCTAAGATACAGTCATAAGCAAGCGGCACCCATTACTCACCCGAAAGGATCTGAACCCTATGGCTATCGAGGTCTTCAACCGCTACGAGAACAAATACCTGCTTGGCAATGAATCCTGTCTGAAGCTCTATCACGAACTGCTGGAATATATGGAGCCTGATGAATACAACAAGCAGGGGGAGTACTACTCCATCACCAACCTGTATTATGACACACCGCAGGATTCCCTGATCCGCAGCAGCCTGGCGAAGCCGAAATACAAGGAGAAGCTCCGCATCAGAGCCTACGGCATTCCCGCAGGGGACACCAGGGTCTATCTGGAGATCAAGAAGAAGGTGCTGGGCCTGGTCAACAAAAGAAGGACCCCGCTGAAGCTGAAGGAAGCGTATGACTTCGTCGCCACCGGCATTGAGCCTGAGTTCAAGAGCTACATGAACAAGCAGGTGATGGAAGAGATCAAGTACTTGCTGACCCGCTATGAGCTGGTGCCTAAGCTGTATCTGTCCTATGACCGCAAAGCCATGTTCTGCAAAAACAGCCGTGACCTGCGCATCACCTTCGATACCAACATCCGCTGCCGCCGGTATGATCTGAAGATGGAGCACGGTGTATATGGCGAGGAGCTGCTGGAGCCGGGTCAATGGCTGATGGAGGTGAAGGCCGAGAAGACCATTCCAGTCTGGCTGGCCCGGCTGCTCTCGGAGCATCACATGTACCGCACCAGCTTCTCCAAATACGGCAATGAATATAAAAAAATGCTGAGAAACAGCCAATCAGAAAGAGAGCGTGTCCTTTATGCTTGAGTCGATTTTTGCCACCGCTCCGGCCTCTTCGGAGCTAACCCTCACCAGTGCTATATTAACCATACTCATCTCCATTGTACTTGGCGGACTGATCAGCTTCACCTACATGAAGACGAGCCCTGCCGGATATTCGCAGAGCTTCACGCTGACGATGGTCCTGCTGCCAGTTATAGTAGCGATCATCATCCTGCTCATCGGCAGCAATGTTGCCCGGGCTTTCAGCCTGGCCGGCGCCTTCTCAATCATCCGGTTCCGCAGCGCCCCCGGCGATCCGAAAGATATTACCTTTGTGCTGTTCACCATGGCTTCCGGGCTTGCCTGCGGGGTAGGGGCATTCGGATATGCCGTATTCTTCACCCTCATTCTCTGCGCTCTGATGGCCGTGCTTAACCGTACCGGCTTCGGACGGAGACCGTCAATGCAAAAGACACTGAAAATCACTATTCCCGAGAATCTGGGATATGAGGAAGCCTTCACGGAGGTCTTCAACCGCTTCAATGTGGCCTACGAGCTGAAAAAGATCAGAACCACCGAACTCGGAAGCCTGTATGAACTGGTCTATGCCGTAACGATCCATGAGCAGACAAGCCAGAAGGAATTGCTGGACGCTATCCGCACCCGCAACGGTAACCTGGATCTCTCACTGACGATGGCTCCCGCTATGAATGACTATTAATCTGCTACAAGAAGGGAACGATGACCGATGAAGAACTTCAGAACAGGCAGCCGGATAGGCCTGGTGCTGTTATGCGCCGCCGTCCTGTCGGCATGCAGTGCAAACGCCGCTGCCCCTATTTCTACAAGTAACAACGCGAATATATCAGTCACAGCAGATCAGAGTAGTAAGTCTGCCGAAGTGCAGCTGGCGAATGTGACGGCTGCGGACCTTATGGATTTCGATGAGGATGATACCGTAACCGCCTGGACGGCAGCAGACTCGACGGCAATTACTCTGGCGGGCACGAGCGCTGCGGTAGACGGTTCAGGTGCCACGGCGAACGGAGCTTCAGTCACCATTACGGAGGCAGGCACTTATGTGCTTAGCGGCACACTCAGCAACGGCCAGATTATTGTGGATGAGCAGGCCAAAGGAACGGTAAGGCTGGTGCTGAACGGCGCCCGGCTGACGGACAGCGACAGTGCGCCTATCTACATCAAGGAAGCCGGTAAGGTGGTCCTTACTCTGCAGGAAGGCACAGAGAACAGTGTGACGGATGGAGCCGCTTATGTATTCGCAGACGGGACTGAGGATGAGCCGAGCGCTGCGGTCTTCAGCAAGGCCGATCTGACGATCAACGGGAACGGCAAGCTTACGGTAACCGGTAATTATAACGACGGCATCACCGGCAAGGATGATCTCAAAATCATGTCCGGCACGATCGAAGTGCAGGCAGCAGATGACGGTATTGTCGGTAAGGACCTGATCGCCGTTCAGGACGGGGATATTACCATTAATGCAGTGGGCGATGGCATCAAATCGACCAACGACGAAGCTGCCGACAAAGGCTTCATCGCGATTGCAGCAGGAACCTTTGACATTACCGCAGGCAATGACGGCATTCAAGCCGAGACCTCCGCAGTCATCGACGGCGGCACCTATACGCTGGTGACTGGCGGCGGCTATGTGAATGCCGCAGTGAAGACCGGCGATCAGGGAGGGCCGGGAATGGGCGGCGGCTTCGGGCAGCGTCCGGCTGGCGGCGACTTCCCTGATCGGGGAGCAGCCGGGGGAACTCCGCCGGATATGGATGCAGCGGCAATAACAGCAACCGCGGCAACAACAGCAACCGCAGCAACAACAGCAACCGCAGCAACAACAGCAACCGCAGCGGTACCCTCGCCTTCACCTGCACAGACGGCAACCGCAGGAGCCCCAGACACAACAGACACCGCTGTAGCAGCGGAGACGGAATCCGCCAGCAGGAAGGGACTGAAGGCAGGCGGTGACCTGACCGTAGGCGGCGGAAGCTTCACGATCGACTCCGCAGACGATGCGGTCCACAGCAACGGCAACATCTCGATCAGAGATGGAGAATTCCAGATCGCCACAGGCGATGACGGGATTCATGCCGATTCCTTGACCTCCTTGTCCGGTGGAACGATCAACATTACGAAGAGCTATGAAGGGATTGAAGGAGCTAACATTACCGTGTCCGGCGGCGAGATTCATGTAGTCGCGACGGATGACGGCGTGAATGTGGCCGGAGGCAACGATAATAATGCAACGGCTGGAGGAACGCAAGCACAAGACTCATTCAGCAGCACCGGAAGCAACCTGCTGACCATCAGCGGCGGCACCCTGACGGTGGACGCCGCAGGCGATGGCCTCGATTCCAACGGCTCGGTTACTATGACCGGCGGTACCGTCATTGTGAATGGCCCTGAGAACTCCGGCAACGGCGCGCTGGATTATGACGGGACCTTCAACATTACAGGCGGCTTCCTGGTAGCCGCAGGCGCTTCGGGCATGGCACAGGCTCCGGGCGGGGACTCCAGCCAGCATTCAGTAAGCATCAGCTTCACAGAGACGCAGCAGGCGGGAACTATGGTTCATCTGGAAGACGCTGACGGGAATCCTGTTCTGACCTTCACTCCGGCGAAAAGCTTCCAGACCGTAGTCGTTAGCGCCCCTGAGCTCAAAGACGGCAAATACACCGTCTATACCGGCGGCAGTTCTACCGGAACAGCCGCATACGGATTATATACCGGTGGAGCGTACAGAAGGGGCACCGAATTTGTTGCTTTTGACATCACCAGCGCTGTAACCTGGGTTAATGAATCGGGCGTGACTACTGGCGGTAGCGGTATGGGAGGACCGGGCGGCGGCGGAGGGCGAGGCAACCGGACCGGCGGCGGAGGGCGAGGCAACCGGACCGGCGGCGGGCCGGGCGGCCAAGGAGGAACGCCGCCGGCTGACGCGGGCACGACAAGACCTGCCGATGCAGGCACTACGAAGCCGGCGGATGCAGGCACAACGGCTCCAGCCAGTGCAGGGGCAAGTACGGAATAAGCAGTATGGCGAGCGGCATCCCCGCAGCCAAACAGAGACTATCCGCTCGCGGATAGTCTCTGTTGCTGCGCTTCGGGGTAACAAGCGGGTATGCCCAGCGGCTACATGAAGTCGAAATAGTACCGGATCACATGGAAGAACACCGGTGCGGTATAGGTGAGGCTGTCGATGCGGCTCAGGTAGCTTTTTTGAAGCGCGGCGAATTTGTCATCATCCCCGATCAGCAGATCCCGCTTAAGCACGGAGACGGTCAGGCTGCCGAAGAATCCGCTGAGACTGACCAGCATGCCGGAGAGATAACCGAAGACCGGATTCAGCGGTGTCAGATGCGGATAGATCAGATAGGAGACCGCTGTTGTCACCACAAACGCGCAGACGAATCCTTCCCAGGTCAGGTGGGGATTTGCGGTCGGGACGATTTTGTGTCTGCCGAAGTAGATCGAAGCCAGATAGTGTACGGCATCATTGAGCTGGGTCAGTACCACCAGGAAGAGGACCAGACCGGCCCCGTACTCCGGCGTTGCGAATTGGAAGTAAGCCAGATGACTCAGCCCGAATACCATCAGCATCAGTCCCCACTGGGTAGCGCTGACACTGCGCAGGAAGCCAAGGGTCCCTTTGTTGATCAGCCGGGGGAGCGGCAGCAGCAGGAACACATAGACTGGAATGAAGACAATGAACATCCCGTACCATTCAATGTAGACCCAGTAGAATTGCAGCGGAATGGACAGATAAGCCCATAGGAACAGCCTGCGGTCCGCTTTTCTGGTCCGGATCATGGAGAAATACTCCTTAAGGGCGAAGAAGCTCAGCACCATCAGGGACAGCAGGGACACGACAGAATTGGACAGGGTAGCGAGGCAGAAGATGAACAGCATGCCCCACCAGGTTTTGATGCGGAAGCCAATGCCGGTATAATCCTTGTCCTTCTGCAATCTGCTGACCACAAGATACAGTCCATGTATAACCGATAGAGCTGCAAAGATCAGAACTAGTGTGAATAAGGAGCGGTCCACTTGCAATCACCAACTTGTCTCGGAGTGGCATTTCAATACAGGGATTTTATGCTAAAATAGACAGAGCGTCCAGCTTAATTTGAAGCTTACACTTGATTCGTTGTGCAGTATGGAGACCTTAGTAGGCACTACAGACATAAATGTTGTACGTTCTACAACTCTGAATCTTTGGTAACCGGGTGTTCGAGAGGATGGTTGCATCAAATACAGGAATTATCCCGTTAAGCCGTTTGGAGAAGGCGAAATCCTGTCTTTTAGACAACAATTTTTGATTTAAGCTCATTTCATGAGCATAATGTTGTATTATGTGCAGGATTCCACAGAGTTATGGGATCACTGCCACAAAAGGCCTATAAACAGATTATAAGGGGAAAATTGCAATGTCAGCAGACCGGTCAGTGTACATCATGCTCACCAATACGGGAACGCTGTTCACGAAGCTCATTCAGGGCTATACCAAAGCGCCGTATAACCATGCCTCAATCTCGTTCAACCGCGAGCTGTCCGAGTTATATAGCTTCGGGAGGAAGCATCCGGCCAATCCGCTGAACGGCGGATTCGTGAAGGAGGATATCCGCACAGGCACCTATAGTAAATATCCGGAGACGACCTGTGTCATCTACGAGCTTCAGGTCACGGACCGCGAGGTCGAGAAAATGAAGCGGGTGCTCCAGGTCTTCATCCGCAGCCGCCAGAAGTATCTCTACAATATCCTTGGTGTCATCGGCATCGCGCTGAAGGAGCCGGTAGAATTCAGCAACTCCTATTTCTGCTCGCAATTCGTTGCCGAGATTCTGGAGCGCTCCGGTATTAAGCTGTGGAACAAGCTGCCTGCGCTCGTCACACCGGATGATTTCCGGCAAAGCGACCGGCTGCAGCTGGTCTATTATGGCAAGCTAAGCGAGTATAAGCCTTCCAGTAAGTAGAGAAGCCCCCCGTTCCCGGCAGGGAAGAGGGCCTAGGTCTTACTTGGAATATACAATATAACATAATGCAAAAGAGGAGAGTGAAGGAATGGTTCATGCCAAGGATGTGCTTGCCAATCAACTGCTGGCCGGTGCTAATGATCCCAGCTGGCATCTTCCTTTTATGCAGGCCGTGGAGACCGTTACAGAGGAAGAAGCCTTCTGGAAGCCCGGTGAGGGGGTAAGCAGCATTGCTGAACTCACCCAGCATTTGCTGTACTGGAATGAAGCCTGGCAGAGCCGCTACCGGGCAGGGCAGATGGATGCTGTACCTCCGGCCAAGGATAATAACCTCACCTTCCGGGTTCCCGCAGATACTGCATTCAGTGAACTGCGCGAGAGTCTTCTGCTAACGCTGCTGAATTGGCAGAGTCTGCTGTCCGAGGAAGGGCTTGAGGAGCAGGTGAACGGATTCCCGGTGAAGGCTGCGTGGTGGGAGATCATCAGCAATGCGGCGACACATAACGCCTATCATATTGGTCAAATGGTATTGATTCATAAGCTGTACGTCCCGGAGCAGAGACAGGGATAAGACCCTGTTCACGGGCATTTGCGGCACCATACGTAGAGACCGGCCGGATATCCCTGCCGGTCTCTTTGCTGTACAATCCGGGCCGCCGGTGTGCTTCCCCCTTGTGCAGAATACCTTAATATGTAATAAACTGGAGCATGTGATATCCTTGGCTTATTGTCTACTGAAGGGAAAAGAGAGGGATTTCATATCATGATTGATAACATCATCAGAGTGCTGGAAGCAAGGTACACCTGCCGGATGGAGCGGCTGACAGGGGGATATACGAATCTCACCTACCGGATGGCAGGAGCGGAGCCTCCGCTTGTAGCCAAAATAGCAAATCTGTCCAATGACGACACGCTCAATGAGGTTCAGGTGATGAGGCTGGTGCAGGGGAGCTGTGATACTCCGGCTGTACATGAGGTGTCAGAGATGGACGGAATGCGGATCATCATCATGGACTGCATGCAAGGGGGGAACGCCCAGTCCATACTGGATGCCGGGGACTGGACAAGGGCAGAGCGGATCTATTGCAGTATGGGGCAGCTTCTGGCGGCCCAGATTCATTCCCGGCCCTATCAGCCGCAAGGGGCGGAGATTCGTCTCAGCAACAGGTCTGCGCTGAGTCAGGTCATCCACACATTAGAATTCGTCCCCGCTCCTCTCGGCAGGCAATCACTTCAGATGCTGTCAGCGGCGGAGGCCGGAGAGCTTCCGTGGGTGCTTACCCATGGGGATTACGGAGTACATAATCTGTTATGCGAATCAGATGGTCACCTGCATGTGCTGGACTGGGAATGGGCAGAATGGGGCAGCCCGCTCAATGATGTGGCCTGGGTCTGCTGGTTCACGAAGCACCATTATCCCGGACAATCCGGGATGCTGAATACCGCCTTCATCCGGGGCTATCTGTCCGTTACCCCGCTGTCCTTCACACCGCAGCAGATGAAGGCGGCGAGTCTGTACAGAGTATGGAATATCCTGCACCGCCTGCGGATTGCGCCTAAGGAGGTGCAGCGGGAATGGGTACGGCGTCTGGAATGGACGCTTGGCGGGGACTTCGCAGAGCTGCACGGAATCAGCTAAGGAAGAGGCTTTTCCCGAATTCATGTATTCTGCAGCCTGCAGCCTGGAGCGCCTGAATCGCCCTAATAGCTCAGTCCTCCGGCACAACAACCTGAATGTGACGCGGAAGGGTACTTAGGCGGATCGGCAACAGCGGGCCTTCTTCCCCGTCCACATTCGTCTGAACCGGATCGGCGGAGCGGACGGACACCTCTTTGGCGGTGAAATAGATCACATCCTTATGGTTCCTCAGATTGCCGAGCAGCAGAGATATGCTGACCGTCACCGAATTCAACAGGTGAAGGTCCTTGACGATGAAGCAGTGGAGCAGCCCGTCATCTACAGCGGCGTTAGGGGCGAGCTTCTCGAAGCCGCCCACAGAATTCGTGAGCGCGGCGATGAACAGCGGGGAAGAGCCTTCCCATACCTCTCCGTCATGAGTAATCGTCAGGGTGTGCGCAGTATTGCTGGCCAGCTCTTTAATGCCCTCCTTCAGATACGCCAGGAAGCCCAGCCGGGTCTTATCTTCGGTTGTTACAGAGGAGAGGGAGCCGGCCAGTGAGCCTGCAGCCACCACATTGGCGAACAACCGGTCATTGAGCCGGCCCATATCCACCCTTTGGGTATGAGGGGAAGACAGCGTTTGGATGGCCTCTTCAGGATTAAGCGGGATCTGCAGCGCACGGGCGAAATCATTGACCGTTCCCATAGGCACAATCCCAAGCTTGGGACGGTGCTGCTGGCCGGCAAGCCCGTTCATGGTCTCGTGCAGAGTACCGTCTCCTCCGATGGCAACCACCAGATCATACCCTTCACAACATGCCTGATTACAGAAGGCTGTGGCATCTCCTTCGCCCGCAGTCTCATGGACGGCAACCTGATAACCCGCGCCTTGCAGCACTTCTTCCACTGCTCTGATGTAATCCCGTGCCTCTGCTTTGCCGGACGAGGGATTCATGATGATCATAGCCTGCTGCATACTGCACTCCTCTCTGTGTAACTGGATTACTATCCATTAACCAGCTATGCCTATCGTTTGAATCACAAGCGCCAAAGGGCGTACAAGTCCCTTGGGCGCTTATCGTGTTCCGCCTGGCTGCTGCGGCAGGCAGGGCGGCGGTTAACGTTCTGTTGTCCGCCGATGATAAGATTCGGCATAGGCTGCGCTGCGGAAGCTAAGGATGGGATCATCCGAGAGGAGCATCCCGGAGGTGATTCGGGCAGGGTCCATCACCAGCCCTTCCGGTTCAGGAATGATCTCCGAAATATGCAGCCGCCCGAGATCGACTCTCCGGCGGTCCTCGGGCCAAGTACGGGTAGGATCATCTGTAGCATCGCCCTCCTCCCCGAGAACAGCGATAAGCTGGAAGATGGCCGGCTCATCCTTGAAGCGCAGCTCCAGCTCATCCTCCAGATAGTTGTCCGGCTGCTGGGCTGCCGCTTCTGCTGACAAGGTCCGAACCCCTGATTCGGGAACCCACTCGAACCGCACCGGCTGCTTCCGGCCTTCGGCGTTCACCAATACATAAGCATGGATGCAGAAATACTGGCTCTCCGCATAACTGGCCGGCGGCTTCAGCCGTTTCACGGCGAGCAGGCTCTCTTTGCTCTCGGTGAAATGACTGACAATTTCCTTCATCAGCTCCAGCGGTCCAAGGGTTCCGGTCCGCAGCCGGTGTGCCGTACGAACAATGTCGATGAAGGACTCAGGGGTCCGGGCAAAAAAGACAGGTACCGTTACTCCAACCAGATTCGTGACCTCACCCTCCGGCAGGATGAACTGGACAGCCATCCCTTTGGCGGGAGAGAGGAGATCCGCCACTGCCGGATCGGTGGAGCTGCCCGAGAAGCGGACGATGGCATTCACCTGCTGCTCCTGAAGATGCGCCGCTTCAGTGAATTCCATTCCCAGACCGCTCGGCCGGAAGAAGCCGCGGCAGCAGATTCCCCTGGCATGGGCGCGGCGGTATCCGGGATGAACCCCGGACAGGTTCTCGATGGCATCGACGGCCTCACCGGCAAGTCCTATATTCTCCCCGGTGTCTGCGGGAAGCTGGCCCTTCTGCTCAGATTCATTCATGTCAGATTCATTCATGCGGACATTCACTCCTCGCTGATTCATTTGTACCGGAACAAGCTACATGCTAATTATTACCACTTCCGCATTTTATTCAAACTGTAGCGGCTTCCCGGTCAGGAAGATAAGTGATTAGCCGGCGAATGGGTTACGGGTTTCGAAGTACAGCATCTACTCGGCCATTGAGATTTTTCCAGTTTCTCTCCGTGCAGCTCCGGGGCTCGAGAGAGACCGTTATCAAGTAATATGCTAAGATTGAACAGGCTCATCCTATAACAAGTGCTTAAAGCAGGATTGGAGAAATCAAATTATGAATGAATTGCCAAATTGTCCGCAGTGCAGCTCCGTATACACTTACGAGGACGGAAGTCTTCTGGTATGCCCGGAATGCGCACATGAGTGGTCACTTGATGCAGACAAAGGAAACAGCGAGGAACAGAAGGTAATCAAGGATTCCAACGGCAATGTCTTGGCGGACGGGGACACCGTAACGGTGATTAAGGATCTCAAGGTCAAAGGCAGCTCGTCCGTTCTGAAGATAGGCACCAAGGTGAAGAACATCCGGCTGGTGGAAGGCGATCATGATATCGACTGCAAAATCGACGGGTTCGGCGCGATGAAGCTGAAATCAGAATTTGTCCGCAAGGCATAGTACGAAGGACCGGCTTTTGCTGCCCATGGGCGGCAGAGGCCGGTTCTTTATTTGTTGGGTAATTATGACATCCTTCTGTGGTGGATAAGGCGTGTATAAAGATGGGAATAAGGGTGGCTTGAATCATCCGTAGGATCATTTGGATCGCTGAAAGAAACAACTACCCCTGGGGCTTCCGAATTCAGCTGCAATGCAAAGGGCATAGAATGTATACGAAAACAAACATGTCTCTCAAGGCACAACTCCAGCATGAAAATGAGCAGCGCGCCTAAAAACAGAACGTCGTCTATTCATCTATTTAACAAATTTTAACGGAAAACCGAACACAATTGGATTGGGAGCACCGCGTAAGCCGAATGTAATCGAAAAACAGGCATGACAAGACAGAGGCCTTGTCACCCCCAGGAATGAAAATAAGTGGGTGGCATCCGTCGCATCCATTCTAAAAGATGCTGTAGTCGTCAACACTACATATACAAATCAAAGGGCGGACGCGGTTACTGGGATACACCCCGTGCGAAAAACCGTTCTATTGCGCTTTTCGAGCATCGCCTATTGTAACCCCCCAAAAAGTACGTGTATTAAATTACACTCACTCGAGCGCATGATTTGTAAGCTGACGATGGAGGATGATTGGAATGGATGCTGTACGTATGTGTTGCGCCGGTCTGGACGTGCACCAGGAAACCGTTGTGGCCTGCGTGTTAAAAGGACCGATCGAACAGAAACCGCAATGTCACATGAAAACCTTTGGGACGACAACCCGAGAATTGTTAGGCCTGCAAGATTGGCTGAGTGAACACGGCTGCCGGGAAGTGGTGATGGAGAGTACCGGCGTGTTTTGGAAACCGGTATGGAACATCTTAGAGGGCAGTTGTGATCTTGTCTTGGCCAACGCCCAGCGGGTAAAGAATATGCCGGGTCGAAAAAGTGACATGCAAGATGCGCGCTGGTTAGCGCAATTGCACCGTTGCGGGCTCATTGAAGGCAGTATGGTGCCAGAACAGGACATCCGGGATTTGCGAGATTTGACCCGTTACCGGAGTAAGATGGTGCAGGCGGTGACGGCGGAGAAAAACCGCATTCACAAAATCCTGCAGGATGCCAACATCAAGCTAACCACCTTTATGTCCGATCTATATGGGGTTTCAGGACGGGGCCTGCTCCAGAAGATCATGGACGGCGAGGTCGTAGACGAAGTGACCGTTAAAAACCTGGTCAAAACCCGTTTAAAAAAGAAAGTTCCGCAGCTACTAGACGCGCTCAATGGCAAGTTGCGCCGTCATCATCGGGAGATGATTCGAGACCACTGGGACCACTTGGTCTATTTGGAGAAACGGATCACGGAACTGGAAGCTCGAATCGAGGCGAAGGCAGAACCCTACCTGGAGAGGATTGAACAAATTGACTCCATTCCAGGAATTGAGCGGACATCTGCCGTGACCATCTTTGCAGAAGTGGGGCCGCATGTCGCGGAAATGTTCCCGAGTGATGCGCAGTTTGCATCATGGGCGGGGGTGTGTCCAGGGAACAACGAAAGCGCTGGAAAGCGAAAAAAGTCAAAAACGATGCAAGGGAACAAGCATCTGAAAGGGGCCTTGTGTCAGGCGGCTTGGGCGAACTCTCGCTCCTCGAACCGGATCGGCCAATTCTTTCGACGAATACGTAAGAGACGAGGAGATAAAAAAGCAAACGTCGCCACCGCACATTTGTTGATTCGAATCCTCCATGCCCTGATGCGGGAGAAAAGGTTATACCAAGAAATAGACGTCTCACTAGGCGATGAGACGTCCAAGAAAAACCCGTTGGATCGGTACGTGCAATATATCCAGCAGTTAGGATATAGCGTGCAATTAAATCCTATCCAATAGTCTCCCCTTTTTCAAAAAAAACGAAACGTAATTTTGGGGCGGTGGGTCTTTTTTTGTCAAAATCCAGTCTGCGGCGCATTTTCCGATACTTTTATTTTCGTATTAAACCGAATACAATTTGACTGGGAGCGCCGCGTAGGCCAAATGTAATCGAAAAACCGAACACAATTGGACTGGGAGCACTGCGTAAGCCGAATGTAATCGAAGAACCGAACACAATAGAATTGAGAGCACGCGGGAGGCCGTCAGAAAGCAGGCGGAAGGAGAAAAGTGAGGTGCCGCTTAAGAGATGAATAAGGTGAAATGTAGAATATGAAAGGTGAAGGTGGGAGAGGAAAGGTGAAGGTGTGAGGTGAAAGGAAGAAGGTGAAAGGTGGAGTGTGAATTTGGAGCAGCTCCGTCTGTTTGCCTCAGATTTGCCTGAAGGACTAATTTGCCTTTGGATCATAAGTCCACTTCAATCCCCTGCCCCCATAATACCTCCAGAAGTCGGCATCCGAACCTCAGCTTCCGCCAAATGTGGGCTGCGCGGGAGGAAGAAAGGGATTAATCCCTCCCAATCTGCTAAAAGTGGATGGAATGAGGAAATGAAAGGGATTAATCCCTCTCAATCTGCTAAAAGTGGATGACATGAGAAAATGAAAGGGATTAATCCCTCTGATCCGAAAGACGTTAGCCGAAGGAGGAATTAAGGAGCACCAATGCACCTGAATCCACCGGATGCGGCCTGAAGGAGGAATTAAGGAGCACTAGTGCACTTGAATCCACCTGATATGGCCCGAAGGATGAAATAAGGGGCACCAGTGCACTTGAATCCACCGGATGCGGGCCGAAGGAGGAATTAAGGAGCACTACTGCACTTGAATCTACCGGACGCGGGCCGAGGGAGGGAATGAGGAGCACTACTGCACTTGAATCTACCGGACGCTACCTGAAGAAGCAGGCGAAGAGTCTCTTTCCCGCTGAAAAAGGTGCCGCCCTTCAAAAGGACGGCACCGTTGGTCTCGCCCGTTGCGGCAAGTTCCTTCCGCTTAACGCCCTAAAACGGGGTTGCACCTTTGTTACAGTATTCTGCGTGCGGTGACAAACCGCTTTTGCCACGAGCTGCTGAAATTCTCCATATGTACACCCAGCTCCTTGGAGTAGGTATGCAGAATCCGGTTATTTCCGGCATAAATGGCTACATGTCCGATATCAAGGCCGCGGGCGGTGAAGAATAGCAGATCTCCCGTACGCAGCTCGTCCAAGCTGACCTTCTTGCCTTCCAGCGCCTGATCATACGAGACACGGGGAAGCTCCACTGAGAGCGTATCTGCATACACACGCTTTACAAAAGAGGAGCAGTCGAACGTATCCGTCTGCTCTGGAGAAGCGCCGAATACATAAGGAGCATTCAGGTATTGCTTGCCGGTGGCAATCAGCGCCTCGCCCTGCTTCTGCAGAAGGGAAGGGCTTCTGTAATCCGTGAATTTCGGCTTGGAGGACACATATCCGGTGAGGTTATCCGTAGTCCGCACCTCCAGCCAGAGGGCGCCGACCTCATGGATGACATGGACCTTGCTGCCTGCCGGCAGCAGACGCAGGCTGGCAGCCTCACTCCCGGCATTCGGGGAGCTGCGCAGGTTGACCCCCCAGGTGACCGAGGTATCATAGGCGGCCGAGGAGATAAGGACAGAGCCTGAGGCCGGCTCCCAAGTGACCAGGCTGCCCAGTGCTTCACTGATGAAGCGCAGGGGAACCATACTGTAGCCCTGAGACAGTTGCCCCGGTACAGCCAGCTCAACCGTCTTTCCGTTCAGCAGGGCAGTAGACGAACCCAATGTATAGGTTAATGTAGTGCCTCCTTTGACGGCATTCACCGTCTTGCTGATATTGTTCCACGAGAGTTCTGCTCCCTGGGCTTCAAACAATCCCCGCATGGGAACCAGTACGGTCCCGCTGATGTTCAGCGGCCGGGCTTCCGGCTGAAGCTGTTGTCCGTCCAGATAAATGGAGATGGGCTTGGGCGCAAGGGCTGCATCTGCATGGACACTGGCTGGATAGAGCAGGGCCAGTCCGAGCAGAGACAGCAGCATAGTTCTTCTAGTTGTCATGGATTCATCACCTTATGGATAGATTTAACTCTATACATTGGACGTTGCAGGGGTGAAATGGTTTTGTTCCAATTTCTGGAGTCTGAAGGGTGCCAACAGCACCAGGGCCAGCATCAGCATCAGCATTAGCATTAGCATTAGGTCCAGCACCAACACCAACACCAACACCAACACCAGCACCAGGGCCTGCGCCAGCATCAGAGGGTGGGCAGGGCCCCAAATGATTCGTCACTTGACTTCTGCCACAATCCATCATAAAATCTAACCAGTTAGTTATAAGTGGAGGTGTTCATCATACCAGCGGCAGAAGGCAAACGAAGCGCCAAAATTTACGATGCGGCCCGGACCAGAGGGATTATCCTCGATGCAGCCGAGAAGATCTTTGCCGAGCTTGGCTATTCAGCGGCACGCATTGATGCCATTGCGAAGGAGTCCGGGTACAATAAGAGTCTGATTTATCAGTATTTTGGCGACAAACTGGGTCTATATACAGAAGTCGTCAAGCGCGCTGACCAGATTGGCGAACAGATTACAGGCTCGTTCGTCAGCGAATTGCTGAAGGATGACAAGCTTGTATCGGACCCTGAGGCGTTCAGGAGCTTCCTGGAATCTATGACCCGGGAGACGGTGTCCTTCCTCCTGGAGCATCGGAGTTACCTGAGAATTCTATTCTGGGAGGCCGCTGAAGACTGGAAGACATGGAATCAGATCACCTATCGTCCGGACGATGTTACACAAATGCATGAATTGGCCTTAGCTGCACAGAAGAACGGAATCCTCCGCCAGGATCTGGACCCGGCATTGTTTCCGATTCTGATTATGAATGTGACTACAGCTACCCTGCAGTCGTCTTCACGGTTTGAACATTTGCTGGGGGCACTCGATTCCCCGCAGATGAGAGAACAGACCACCCGGCAGATCGTGCAATTTATTATCCATGGCGTTATGGAGCCGTCTTTGCTGTAAGAGGCGGCTGTTTTTTGGACAAAATATAAACAACTAGTTAGTTTTAAATCGGAAGCAGGAGTGATGTTTATGACCGCAATGATTCAGACGGAACGATTAACGAAGCATTTTGGCAGCAATCAGGCAGTGAACGGACTGTCGCTGGAAGTGAACCAGGGAGAAATCTACGGCTTCCTGGGACTGAACGGTGCCGGCAAAACAACAACCATCCGCATGCTGCTGGGCATGATCCGTCCTGATTCCGGGTCCTCCTATGTATTCGGACAGCGGGTGGATGCGGGCAGCCATAAGCTGTGGGCGAAGGTAGGGTACATGGTCGAGACGCCCTACTCCTATCCTGAGCTGACCGTCCGCGAGAATCTGGAGATAATCCGCAGGCTGCGGGGTATTCCTGACCACAAGGCCATTGACCGCATCATGGATAAGCTTCAGCTTACCGCTTACCGGGACCGCAAGGCGGGGACGCTCTCCCTCGGCAACGGGCAGCGGCTGGGTCTCGCCAAGGCCATGCTGCATCATCCGCAGGTGCTGATTCTGGATGAGCCGACGAACGGGCTTGATCCGGCCGGGATTGTGGAGGTGCGGGAGCTGCTCCGGGAGCTTGCCTTTCAGCACGGAGTAACGATTTTTATCTCCAGCCATATTCTCGGTGAGGTCTCCAGGCTGACGACGCGGATTGGTATCGTGCATCAGGGCAGGCTGCTGCAGGAGGCGGATGTGAAGGAGCTTCAGCAGCTGCTCCGCAAGCGCCTGCTTGTGCAGACCCGGGACACGGGCAGTGCCCGGAAGAGACTGATTCAGGCCGGATATGCTGTGCAGGAAGCCGGAGAGGGAACGTTGCTGCTTGCGGATGAACGTGCTATCGCGAACCCGGACCACATCTCCAAGCTGCTTGTGTATGCGGATATGCCGCCCACGCTGATCCAGGTGGAGGAAGAGGATTTGGAGGCTTATTTTCTAAGAATGATTGAGGCTGAAGGAGGGAAGAAAGGATGAATCAATGGATATCAGCCTTGGGGGTAGAGGTGTTGAAGCTTCGCCGTTCCAGGCTGTTCTGGATCTCGCTTGCCGCCAGTATGATGGTGCCGGTCATGATCGGGCTGGTCTTCTCGGGAACGATTGGCTCCCAGAGCAGCTTCGAGGGTGAGATCAATATGGCGGGACTCCTGAAGGAGCTGGGTATTGTGATCTCTATGGGGGGCCTCATCGGATTCGGATTCGTGTTCAGCTGGATCTTCGGCCGGGAATATTCCGACCGCACGCTCAAGGATCTGCTGGCCCTGCCGCTGTCCAGATACGGGGTGGCCGCCGCCAAGCTGCTCGTTGCTGCTGTACTCAGCATGGGGCTGGCGCTGCTGGTGTTCATCGTCGGCTGCTTAACAGCGGGGCTTGTCGGCCTGGACGGATGGAGCCTGGAGGTCATCCTTCATGGCTTCGGCCGTTACGCGGAGGTCAGTCTAATGGTGACCTGCCTGAGCATACCTGTGGCGTGGATGGCTTGTATCGGCCGTGGTTATATGACTCCGCTCGGCGTGGTCCTGCTGACCATTGTAGTTGCCCAGTTCGGCGGGGCGCTCGGTATTGTGGAATATATTCCATGGGCCATTCCCGGATTGTTCAGCGGCGCTTCCGGGGAGGAGAGCTCCCATCTGGAGGCGATTAGCCGTATGCTCCCGTATCTCACCGGCGGCATTGGCATCATAGGTACTCTTGCCTGGTGGCGTTATGCCGATCAGACATAGATCAGGCGGACTTTTAGAAGATTATTAATACGTATCAATGGAGGGGAATTAAAATGGAGAAAATACCAAAGGGAACCGTACTAATCATGGCTATTCTAATTATCGGGACTATGCTGGGGCTGCTGAATCAATCTTCACTGAATACAGCGCTGCCGAACATTATGGGCGATTTCCAGGTGTCCACAAGTACTGCCCAATGGCTGACAACGGCTTTTGCCCTGGTTACAGGCATCGTGGTTCCGATCACGGCTTTTCTGATTCAGCGGTTTACAACCAAGCAGGTCTTCGTCTTTGCCATGGGCATGCTGACCGCGGGAACGCTCCTGTGTGCGGTCTCGCCGAATTTCGGACTGCTGCTCACCGGAAGAATCGTGCAGGCCGTCGGAGTGGGCATCATGCTTCCCCTGGTGCAGACGTTAACGTTCATCCTGATCCCGGTGGCTAAGCGGGGGTTCACGATGGGGATGATCGGGCTTGCCATTAATTTCGCCCCGGCCATCGGACCTGTATTGAACGGCTGGCTGGTCGAGGATCATTCCTGGCGTTTGCTGTTCTATGCTCTGGCTCCATGCTCGCTGCTAATCACCGTCATTGGAGTCTTACTCGTTAAGAATGTTACCCCGCAGGTGAAAAGTAAGGTGGATGCGTTATCCATGACGTTATCCTCGCTTGGCTTCGGCGGTGTATTATACGGATTCAGCGTCTCCGGCAGCAGAGGGTGGGGAAGCACGGAGGTGCTGATCTCCCTGGCGGTCGGGTTCATCGCGCTGGGCCTGTTCGTCTGGCGGCAATTGACTATGGAGAATCCTCTGCTGGAGCTGCGGGTATTCACCAGTCCTGCTTTTACTATGGCTACAGTGATCAGTATGATTCTGATGATTATCATGCTGAGCGCCCAATTACTGCTCCCTATCTACATGCAGACGATGCTTGGTTATACCGCGCTCAAGTCAGGTCTCATGCTGCTCCCCGGTGCGATTCTCATCTGTATCATGTCGCCCATAGCGGGCAGGCTGTTCGATAAAATAGGTGCCCGGACGATGGTCATCACCGGACTCAGTCTGACGGTCCTCTCGGCCTTGCTGTTCTCGAATCTGACAGAGCACACGACCTATACGTTCCTGATGGTTGGCTATTCTCTGCGGATGGTCGGCGTCAGCCTGACCTTACTGCCGGTTATCACCAGCGGCATGAATTCTCTCCCGCCTGCCCTGATCCGGCATGGGATTCCGGTGAACACCACGCTGCGGACCGTCGCCGGTTCCATCGGAACAGCGCTGCTGGTCACCATAATGACTCATAGCGGCGGCGGCCCGCAACCAGCGGGAGATGTCCACAGCCTAATTCACGGAATGAATGTGGCTTCCATGGTAACGACAGGAGCCGCAGTAGCTGCGCTGATTCTGTCCTTCTTCATCAAACGCAAGGAAGCCCCTGCTGAGATACCGGCGAAGGGCGTGGCTGTGAAATAACCATTGTTGTAATAGAGATTAGGATGGTCTAAGTTTAATAAAATACTTTGTGCTGCAAGAGATCGAGCGCCTGCTCGATCTCTTTGCGTTCTGCAGCCGTGATACCGGCAATACGCTGCTCGAACCGGACGGCGATCTGCTGAAAGGCTTCATTCAT
Organism: Paenibacillus tritici; assembly: GCF_018207515.1. NCBI lineage: Bacteria > Bacillati > Bacillota > Bacilli > Caryophanales > Paenibacillaceae > Paenibacillus > Paenibacillus tritici. The sequence goes on along the minus strand of NZ_CP073365.1, from coordinate 7,428,280 downwards.
CAGCGCTTCACCTGCGGCAGAGAGCGTGATCCCCTGCTTGCGGCGGTCATCCGGGTCGGTGATCCGGGTACAGACGCCCTTCTCGCTGAGCTTTTTCACTTCACGGCTTGTATTGGGCATCGACATCTGCATACAGTCACTGACCTCGCTGAGTGTTACCGGCTGGCTGACAGCGATGTATTCGAGAATTTTATATTGCAGCGGCGTTAAGGCCTCTGATTTCACATCTTTGGTTATATCACTTGTTATTTGATGGACGGCAGCACTGAAGGCTACGAATTTCTGAAACAGCTGGTTGTTGTCCATAAGATCACCTCAAAGGAACCATACCAAATTAATTATCAAAAAACAATTATCATTTGACAACTAAATTAAAACTATGCTATGTTTTTGTTATCAAATGACAACTAAAGGGGAATACCACTGATGAACACACTCGTTATTTATACACATCCGAATCACCGCAGTCTCAGCTATGCTTTTCTGCAGGAAGTGCTGCGCGGCAGCAAGGAGAATACGAAGATTAACGAAGTCAAAGTGCTTGATTTGTATGAGGCCGGTTTCGATCCGGTACTGGTGTTTAATGAGAATAAGCGGAGAAGGGATATGTACCGTGACCCGGAGCTGGCGGAATACAGGGAACAACTGCTGTGGGCGGATCAGGTTGTGCTGGTCTATCCGATCTGGTGGGGGCGGCCGCCAGCCATGCTGATGGGTTATATTGACCGGATGTTTGCTTCCGGGTTCGCGTACCGGGATAAGGGCGGACTTCTGCCGGAAGGCCTGCTCAAGGGCAAGAGCGTCGTCTGCATTTCTGTCATGAAGGGGCCAACCCATTATCCGCTGCTGTGGCTGAACAACTCTCATAAGGCGCTGATGCGCAAAGCCCTGTTTAATTACGTAGGCATCCGCAAGGTGAAATTCTTCGAGTTCGGCAATATGGAGAGCCCGAAGGGCAAGCAGAGCCGTAAGCTGGAGCAGATCTACCGTTATTTCAAGACTGCCCGGTGAAAATAAACCATTTGACATTCTGCCTACATGTAACTACAATAGTTACAGGATGAAGGATTACCTTGGATCAACAAGAATCAGCAGAGATGTTCAAATAAAAGAACCCCATTGGAGGAATTGACATGAAAATCGCATTAACAGGAGCAACAGGTCACTTTGGTTCGATCGTAGCAGAGACATTGCTGAAGACGGTACCGGCTGAGAATATTGTAGCCAGCGTCAGAAACCCGGAGAAGGCAGAGAAGCTGAAGGCACAGGGCGTGGATGTCCGTCACGGTGATTTCGATCAGCCGGAGACTCTGGATGCAGCGTTTGCCGGAGTAGAGCGCCTGCTGATTGTCTCGGCAGACGGCGACAATGATACACGTATCCGCCAGCATAAGGCTGCTGTGGACGCCGCTGTCCGTGCAGGGGTCGGCTTCATCGCCTATACCAGCGTAGGCGATGCCGAGAACAGCTCCCTGTTCCTGGCACCGGTACACCGTGCGACTGAAGAGTTCATCCGTGAATCCGGCATTCCGTATGCTTTCCTGCGCAACAACTGGTATCTGGAGAATGAAGTCGGCTCCATTCAGGCTGTTAAGGCTGGCGCACCTTGGCTGACCTCTGCGGAAGACGGCAAGGTGGGCTGGGCAACACGCAGCGATTATGCCGAGGCGGCTGCGGCTGTTCTGGCAGGATCGAGCCGTGAGAATGCCATCTACGAATTGTCCGGCACACCGCTTACTCAAGCAGAGCTGGCAGCCGTGGTTGGTGAGGTTCTGGGCCAGGAGGTTGCTGTGCAACAGGTGGATGACGCCACCTATGCGAAGATTATGGCGGGTGCAGGCGTGCCGGAAGCGGCACTGCCGATCGTGGTAGCTATTCAGGGAGCCATCCGCGATGGTGCACTGAATATCGAGAGCGGCGATCTGGAGAAGCTGCTGAACCGTCCGCAGACACCGCTTAGCGAAGGCGTGCGCTCGCTGCTGGCTTAATCTAATATCAATCCGGCCAGCGCCGCTGGCGGATCTTACAATATTCAAGAGGCTGCTCTTACCGGTGTATGGATACCGGAGGGCGGCCTTTTTTTTGTGAAAAGATAAGAATGTATAGGCTTCGCGTAATAAATTTTCCGCTTCCCTAAGACTGCCGAATTCGGCTGCAAAGGGCATAGAATGTACACGAAAAACAGGCATGACAAGGCAAAGGCCTTGTCACCCCCAGGAATGAAAATAAGTGGGTGGCATCCGTCGCATCCATTCTAAAAGATGCTGTAGTCGTCAACACTACATATACAAATCAAAGGGCGGACGCGGTTACTGGGATACACCCCGTGCGAAAAACCGTTCTATTGCGCTTTTCGAGCATCGCCTATTGTACCCCCCAAAAAGTACGTGTATTAAATTACACTCACTCGAGCGCATGATTTGTAAGCTGACGATGGAGGATGATTGGAATGGATGCTGTACGTATGTGTTGCGCCGGTCTGGACGTGCACCAGGAAACCGTTGTGGCCTGCGTGTTAAAAGGACCGATCGAACAGAAACCACAATGTCACCTGAAAACCTTTGGGACGACAACCCGAGAATTGTTAGGACTGCAAGATTGGCTGAGTGAACACGGGTGCCGGGAAGTGGTGATGGAGAGTACCGGCGTGTTTTGGAAACCGGTATGGAACATCTTAGAGGGCAGTTGTGATCTTGTCTTGGCCAACGCCCAGCGGGTAAAGAATATGCCGGGTCGAAAAAGTGACATGCAAGATGCGCGCTGGTTAGCGCAATTGCACCGTTGCGGGCTCATTGAAGGCAGTATGGTGCCAGAACAGGACATCCGGGATTTGCGAGATTTGACCCGTTACCGGAGTAAGATGGTGCAGGCGGTGACGGCGGAGAAAAACCGCATTCACAAAATCCTGCAGGATGCCAACATCAAGCTAACCACCTTTATGTCCGATCTATATGGGGTTTCGGGACGGGGCCTGCTCCAGAAGATCATGGACGGCGAGGTCGTAGACGAAGTGACCGTTAAAAACCTGGTCAAAACCCGTTTAAAAAAGAAAGTTCCGCAGTTGCTAGACGCGCTCAATGGCAAGTTGCGCCGTCATCATCGCGAGATGATTCGAGACCATTGGGACCACTTGGTCTATTTGGAGAAACGGATCACTGAGCTGGAAGCTCGAATCGAGGCGAAGGCAGAACCCTACCTGGAGATGATCGAACAAATTGACTCCATTCCAGGAATTGAGCGGACGTCTGCCGTGACCATCTTTGCAGAAGTGGGGCCGCATGTCGCGGAAATGTTCCCGAGCGATGCGCAGTTTGCTTCATGGGCGGGGGTGTGTCCAGGGAACAACGAAAGCGCTGGAAAGCGAAAAAAGTCAAAAACGATGCAAGGGAACAAGCATCTGAAAGGGGCCTTGTGCCAGGCGGCTTGGGCGAACTCTCGCTCATCGAACCGGATCGGCCAATTCTTTCGACGAATTCGTAAGAGACGGGGAGATAAAAAAGCAAACGTCGCCACCGCGCATTTGCTGATTCGAATCCTCCATGCCCTGATGCGGGAGAAAAGGTCATACCAAGAAATAGACGTCTCACTAGGCGATGAGACGTCCAAGAAAAACCCGTTGGATCGGTACGTGCAATATATCCAGCAGTTAGGGTATAGCGTGCAATTAAATCCTATCCAATAGTCTCCCCTTTTTCAAAAAAAACGAAACGTTATTTTGGGGCGGTGGGTCTTTTTTTGTCAAAATCCAGTCTGCGGCGCATTTTCCGATACTTTTATTTTCGTATTAAACCGAACACAATAGAACACAGAGCATTCATACTCCCCATGAGAACGTACCTCTGAGAATGTGCTGTGTTTTTTCCCAAAACTCTATTTTTTCGTTGACAACCTGAGCTTGCACCTTTATATTTATCGATAATGATTCTCATTATCGTATAAAGTTGCATAATATTCTCCTGTGCCACTGGTTAACCCCTTACAGGAACACAAAAATCATATTCAGATAAGGAAGGGTCCACACACATGAACAGCACCAGAAAGTTCTCCTTGAAGACATTATTCATTCCCTTGGCACTAACTATAGCGCTGGCGGGCTGCTCCTCCAATCAGTCGAATTCAGCCGCTTCACCTTCTCCGGCTGCAACGGCTGCTGCAACAAGCGAAGCAACCAGCACTGAAGCGCCTGCTGCACAGGCTGAGGTTACCTATCCGATTACCATTAAGCACGCGCTGGGCGAAGCTGTAATTAAGAGCAAGCCGGAACGCGTTGTTACTGTGCAATGGGCCAACCATGATGTGGCTCTTGCCCATGGTGTGGTACCCGTAGGCTTCTCGGCTGCGAACTTCGGCGTACAGGATGGCAGCGGGCTGCTGCCTTGGACAGCAGACAAGCTGAAGGAGCTGAATGTTACTGATCCGAATGTGTTCCAGGATACCGACGGTCTGGACTTCGAGGCTATCTCCGATGCCAATCCGGATGTTATTCTTGCTGCATATTCCGGCCTAACGAAGGAAGATTACGATACACTGAGCCAGATTGCGCCGGTAGTAGCCTATCCGACGGCTGCCTGGGCGACGACATGGCGCGAGCAGGTGCTGCTGAACGCAGAAGGTATGGGCATGAAGGCAGAAGGCGAACAGCTCATCAAGGACACTGAGGCTATGGTCAACGACAAGCTGAGCAAATACCCGCAGATTAACGGCAAAAAGGTGGTATGGGTCAACTTCTCCGCTGAAGATTTGTCGAAACTGCATATTTATACTCCGGTAGACTCCCGTGTCGCATTCTTATATGAGCTGGGGATGGTATATCCTGAGAGCATTACCTCACAGATTACAGACCCTACAAGCTACTCGCTCAGCTTAAGCTCAGAGAATGTTGAGGCCTTGTATGATGCCGATCTGATCGTGGGGTACGGAAATGACGAATTGCTTAAAACGCTCCAGGCGGATTCACTGCTCGGCACAATCCCTGCGATTGAACGGGGATCGGTAGCCTTCATCGACAGCGATACCCCGCTGGTCGCTGCCGGAACACCGAACCCGCTGTCCATTGCGTATACGATTGATGATTACCTTGCTTTAATCGGGGGAGCTATTGATAAATTAAAATGATTAGTTCATCGGTCTCGGACGACAACAAGTTAAAACTTCATATCCCGAAGAATTTCACTATGGTGCTGATAAGCTGCCTGGTCCTGCTGATCTTGTGCGTTATCGCCTCACTGGTGCTGGGAGCCCGTCAGGTAAGCTGGAATGAGCTTATCGACGGGTTATTCCGTCCAGAGGTGGACAGCTATGGGGCTAGCGTGGTCCGCAAGCGGATCTCACGGACGGTATTCAGCCTGATGTGCGGCGGGGCGCTCGGAGTATCGGGAGCATTGATGCAGGCGGTTACCCGCAACCCGATTGCCGACCCGAGCATCCTGGGAGTGAATACAGGGGCATCCTTGTTCGTGGTATGCGGAATTGCTTTCCTGAACATCAGCTCTGCTAACCAGTACATATGGCTGGCCTTAGCCGGGGCTGCCATTACGGCGGTATTCGTATTCGGAATCGGCTCCATGGGGCGTGGCGGAGCCACGCCCATTAAGCTCGTTCTGGCAGGTGCTGCCATCAGCGCAGCCTTGTCCTCTCTGGTTACCGCCATTATGATTCCTCGTTCTTATGTCATGGACCAGTTCCGGTTCTGGCAGGTGGGCAGCGTGGGGGCGGGCAGCTGGAGCGGCATTACCACATTTATCCCGTTCCTGCTCGTCGGCATCCTGATTGCTTTCCTTTCGGCTCCGGCTCTGAATGCGCTGGCCCTGGGCGATGATGTAGCAACGGGCCTTGGGGTCCGCACAGGCACACTGCGGCTTATTGCCGCGCTGGCGGGTGTATTATTATGCGGCGCAGTTACAGCACTGGCCGGGCCGATCGGCTTCATCGGCTTATTGTCCACTCACGTTATCCGGCTGATCCTGGGATCGGACCTGCGGTTCGTGATCCCGATGTCAGCGATTACTGGAGCCATTATTCTGACCATCTCCGATGTAGGCGGCAGGTTGATCGGAAGTCCCGGAGAGCTGGAAGTCGGTGTGGTCACGGCATTCGTAGGGGCACCAATCCTAATTCTATTAGCCATGAAATCGAAAGTGCGATCCTTATGAGAAATCAATCGGTTGAATTTATTATGGCTGGCAGACGTCAAAGACACCGCCGGGGCATACTGGTAACCAGCCTTCTTGCCGTACTGGCCTGTATGCTGTGCTGCGCGATGCTGCTGCTCGGGAATACCATCTATCCGGTTACTGATGTACTCCGTGCACTCTCCGGGGAAGAGCTCAAGGGTGTCTCCTTCGCTGTGAATATTATCCGGCTGCCGCGGATGCTGGCGGGTCTTTTTGCCGGATTTGCCTTTGGCATTGCCGGGTATACCTTCCAGACGATGCTGCGCAACCCGCTGGCGAACCCGAATGTTATTGGCATTACTTCCGGCTCCAGTTCGGCGGCGGTATACTGCATCGTTATCCTTCATGCCAGCGGAGCCGTAGTCTCCATTGCATCCGTAATCGCGGGACTTGCCACCGTGCTGCTGATTTATGCCCTCTCCAGAGGCCGGACCTTCTCCATCGGGCGGTTAATTCTGATCGGGATAGGCCTGCAGGCGATGCTGGATGCGGTCATCTCCTACCTGCTGCTGATCGGCTCCGAGAAGGATATTCCTTCAGCGATCCGCTGGCTTACCGGCAGTCTCAACGGTTCACAGATGCACGAGCTTCCGCCGCTGGTAATCATTGTACTCCTCTGTTCGCCGATCATTATTCTGCTGGGCAAGCATCTGAGTATCCTGGAGCTGGGGGAGCAATCGGCTACCTCGCTTGGAGTAAGTACCGACAAGACCAGAATTGCACTGATTGTCAGCTCCGTCTGCATGGTTGCGATAGCTACGGCCACTACAGGACCAATTGCGTTTGTCTCCTTCCTGTCGGGACCGATTGCCAAAAGACTGGTGGGTACAGGCGCCTCCAGCATCATCCCGGCAGGCCTTGTCGGGGTGAATCTGGTCCTGGCGTCGGATCTGATTGGACAATTTGCTTTTGAGTACAGATTCCCTGTAGGCATCATTACCGGATTACTCGGAGCGCCTTATCTGATCTTCCTGTTAATCCGCATGAATCGAAAGGGAGAGTTATAATGAAACCGACACATGTGTTTGGTGCTGAGCAGGTCGTAGCGGGCTATGAGAACAAGACGGTTATCCACGGTGTAGATCTGGTAATCCCGGACCGTCAGATCAGCGTAATTATCGGCTCCAACGGCTGCGGGAAGTCTACCCTGCTCAAAACCATGGCCAGACTGATCAAGCATACCGCAGGCCGGGTCACGCTTGACGGCAAGCCGATCTCCGCCATCCCGGCCAAAGCCTTGGCCCGGGTCATCGGCCTGCTTCCGCAATCTCCCATTGTGCCCGAGGGAATTTCGGTAGCTGATCTGGTGGGACGCGGCAGGTTCCCGCATCAGTCTCTGCTTGGCGGCTGGTCCAGGAAGGACTACGAAGCGGTTGCCGAAGCGATGGAGATTATGAATATCACCGAATTCGCCAACCGTAATATTGATGAGCTCTCAGGCGGCCAGCAGCAGCGTGTCTGGATTGCCATGGCCCTGGCGCAGCAGACCGACATCCTGTTTCTTGATGAGCCGACAACCTTTCTGGACATCACTTATCAGGTTGAGATTCTGGATCTGCTCACCGATCTGAACCGCAAGCACGGGACCACCATTGTAATGGTGCTGCATGATATCAACTTGTCCGCGCGGTATGCCGATCATATCTTTGCGCTTCACACGGGCAAGCTTGTTGCTGAGGGGACCCCGGCAGAGGTCATTACAAGTACGCGGGTCAAAGAAATCTTCGGTCTGGATTGCACGGTCATTCCTGACCCTGTCTCGGGTTCTCCGCTGGTTGTGCCCAGAGGACGGTATCATGATAAGATGGCGAATGCTCCACAGTAAAGGCTTCATACCAGGCTGTCCGACCGGTCATACCGGAGGGCAGCTTTTTGGTGTGCACAATTAAGTATAAAAACTGCTTCCCTTATATTGGGGGGTGTTGTAAAGGCTTCACAGTCTGAGTACAGTAACGCTCATTGAGCGATCTATTGTAGCACCCGGACAGGCACTATGCCAGATAAGTGTGTAGAGGGTGCAGAAAGTAACGTAACGCCGGACAAGCTCCAGTGATAAGAATCGGAAGCAGTTGGATTTTCTCCACTTGCTGCTGAAAGAATGGCCGATGTTAGATCAAGAGTTGGATAAATGACACTTAAATCTTTCCATTCCCTCGATTGTAGCTAAAACTAACTTAATTAGATGTTGGATTTCCACTTACTTCCACTGATCGCTCGGAAACGGAGAAATTAAGAGACGTTTTTCCACTTGCTTCTATACAACAAGACAACATAGCCCACTCACTCAGCATTATCTTCATAATATCCCTCGACATTATCCATTCCCATGAACACTTAAGGTATTACGCAGATGCTTAACATCGTTCATGGGAGAACGCCCGAACATGCGGGCATACTCCCGGCTGAACTGGGAAGGACTCTCGTAGCCCACGCGAAAGCCTGCGTCAGCGGCTTCTAATCCCTCTGACAGCAGCAAGCGGCGTGCGTGCTGCAGCCGGATGGCCTTCTGATACTGCAGGGGGCTGATCGCTGTGACCTTTTTGAAATGCTTATGCAGGGAAGAAGGGCTCATATGGGCTTCCTTCGCTAATTCTTCAATCACAAGGGGCTTGGAGTAATCGCGGTTAATCCGCTGGATCACGTTGGAGATGTTATAAGAATAGCTGCCGGCAATGGAGAACCGGCTGAGGAATGCCCCCTGATCACCTTTCATCACACGGTACAGAATCTCGCGGATGATCATCGGCGCGAGGAACTCAATATCCTCAGGGGTATCCAGAAGACGGACCAGGCGGACCAGCCCCTCCAGCAGAGGCGTATCGGATTGGCCTAGCAGTATACCGCGTTCCGTCTTTGTATCGCGCTGCGTACTGCTCCTGTGCATGATGTCCAGGATGACCTCCGGACGGATAGACAGCTGCAGGCTCAGATAAGGAAGCTCCGGCGAAGCTTCCGTAATCATCCCGACCACAGGCAGATGCACCGGGCTGACGATGTAGCTGGCCGGACTGCATAGGTAAGTATCTCCCGCCAGCGTGGCTGTCTTGGAGCCTTGTACGATCACGTATAACGAAGGCGTATTGACAGAATGTCTCGGCTCGGACACCTGGCTTGCATGTCTGAAGCATAACTCCGGTACTGATGAAGCATGTGTTCCTTCTGAAGGTGCATGACGCTGAATTAGCAGAATCAGTTCTTGTAAGTGGACAGAGAGAGTAGAGAGGGAAGAGATGCCGTTCATGCTTCATTGCTCCTTTCCGCCAAAGTCTAATGGCTAATTATATCCCCGCCGAAGAGGATTAGGCAAGAATCGGAGGCGATCTGTCTACCTGATGAGACCGCTGTTTACGTACAATGGACAGGTAAGACCATTAGACTCTAGAGAGAAGGATACAGTATGAGCATTGAGGATAAAGTTGTTGTCATTACGGGTGCGAGCAGCGGGATTGGGGAGGCGGCAGCGCTGCTCCTTGCGGAGCGCGGGGCCAAGGTAGTGCTTGGAGCGCGCGGAGTTGAGCGTCTGGCGACGCTGGCGGCACGCATTGTGAACAATGGCGGTGAAGCCGTTTATGCAAGCACAGACGTAAGACAGCGGGAAGATCTAAGCAGGCTTGTTGCACTGGCCTGTGAACGGTACGGGAAGATAGATGTGCTACTCAGCAATGCCGGAGTGATGCCGATCTCCCCGCTTGACGATCTGCGCGTCGAGGATTGGGAGGACATGATTGACGTTAACCTTAAAGGGGTTCTGTATGGGATTGCCGCAGCACTGCCAATCTTCCGGGAGCAGGGCTTCGGACATTTCGTGAACACTGCCTCTACAGCGGGACACAAGACTGTTCCTAACCAGTCGGTCTACTCGGGAACAAAATTCGCCGTGCGTGCCATCTCGGAGGGGCTGCGCCAGGAGGCGGGCGACAAGCTGCGCGTCACCATCATCTCACCCGGTATCGTCAAGACCGGCTTCACCGAGGGTGTGACAGACACGGCAATAAGAGATCAGCTTGCCGCCGTCCGCGACAGGCTGGCAATGGCACCGGATGCAGTAGCGCGGGCCATTGCCTACGCGATTGAACAGCCGGATGACATTGATGTGAACGAGATCGTGATCCGTCCTACTGCGCAAGTGTAACCTGTATAGCCGGGCTGGCTGGAGCCTTCGAGCAGATGACGGCTCCAGCCAGCGCCGGTTATAATGCGTTCCCGATCAACTCGTTCATCGCTTCTCCCAGCTCAGCTCTACCGTCATCCTCCAGCCACTCCTGCGGAACGAGCAGATAATGGCCGGAGCTGCTCTTAAGATAGCTGTAGATGATCTGAGCCTCGTCGATCTTGTGGCGGCTCATCTCTTCTGTAGCCGCGACAAGGCTGCTGCTGCGGAAATACTCTCGTGCGGCCGCAGTGATCATTCCGGTTAGCTGTCCGCTGCTGAGATCTTCCGCGGCCAGAAGGGTGCGGTAGAGAATTACGCTGCCCTTGATGAGGATCAGCTTGCAGGACTGCTCGTCCACCGGCTCCAGCACGACAATATTCTTGTTCTCCCCGGTGAATCCGATCACCTTCTCCTTGTGCAGCAGCGAGTGAACGGCTCCCAGGTAATCCCGGTATTTGGCGGCCGTCTCATAGTCAAACCGCAGCGCCGCTTCCTCCATCCGGGCCTCCAGTCCGCTGACAATCGAGCTGCTGTTCCCGTTCAATAAGCGGATGATTTGCTCCATGACCGCTTCATACTGCTTCACCGCCTCACCGCCCCCGCACATCCCTATACATAAGCCCAGCGAATGGTTGAGACAACGGGTAGTCCGGGAATGGGGACTGCTGCAGAGGATTCGCTGCGATTCCTTAATGCCCTGCACCGCTCTCTCGACAGTACTCCGGCTGGTATAGGGGCCATAGGTGAGGCTGTCCGCCTGCGGGCTTGGCTCATAGCCGATCTCAATCTGCCGGTACGGCCCGTTATCCACGATGGAGATGTAGCTGTAGGCAAGCGGGTTTTTCATCTTGCGGTTATACATCGGCTTGAGCTCTTTGATGAGCTGGCATTCCAGCATGAAGGCTTCGAATTCCGTATCGGTCAGCCTATAGTCGAGATCGCGGATATGCTTGACGAGCTGCTTCACCTTAGGCGAATGTCCTTTATTATTATAAAAATAAGACTGGACCCGCTTCCTGAGCTGCTTCGCTTTGCCGACATAGATGATATGGCCCAGGCTGTCCTTCATCAGGTACACGCCCGGCGTTAAAGGAAGGTTTGCGATCTTGTCTGTCAGATTTGCGGGCATGGCTGCCGCCTCCGTTCTTCATAGTTCTTCAGTATCTTCAAGTATAGCCCATGCCGCCGTCACCGGCGACAGGAAAAGCCAATACACCAGATCCGGCAGGAACGGTGTGACATAATCCACAATGTCTCCCGGCGTAACCCACTATCATTAATGATGTGAATGACAGGCGGGGAAGAATGCGATCAAGTAAGCTGGGGGGCTGCTGATGAAATATTCTATCGGTGAATTTGCGTCCATTCTGGGAGTGACGGCGGATACACTGCGTTTATATGAGAAGCATGATATTGTCCGGCCGATGAAGGACAATCATAATAATTACCGGTATTTCAGTGACCTGGACGCGCGGAATTTGTTGTCGAGCAGGTGGTACCGGAGTATGCAGATTCCGCTTCAGGCGGTGGCGGGATTGATCAGAGACGCGCCGTCCGAGCAAGTGGTGGAGTCCATTGCCGCTGCCGGTATGCAGCTGGAAGAGGAGATCCGGCGCAGTACGCTGCTGCTTGGCAAGATTCAGGAGATTCATGCCGAGCTTGGGGGGATCAGTGAATCTTTTTATACCTGTACCATCAGGCAAGTGCCGGGGATGTACCGGATTCAACAGACGAACAAGAATCATCTGCTCCAGAAGGAGGGGCTCAAAAAGACCGTGCAGTCCTGGATGGAGCTGCTGCCGTTCACCTTCTACTCCTTCCGGATTGAGAATACCGATGGTATCTATGGAACGGATGAGCTGGATTACAGCTGGGGGCTTGCGCTGCTTGCGGAGGATCAGCAGAAGCTGGAGGTCTGCCTGGATGACAGTACCGAGTACCTGGAGCCTGCTGTCTGCATCTCTGCAGTGATTGTCAGCGAATATGAGGAATACCTCGAACGGGAGTCCTTCGGTTTCATGCTGGATTATGCGAAGGCGCAGAATTGCCGGATCAGCGGCGATATCAACGGTAAAATCCTGTTCACAGAACGCACGAACAACGGCAGCAGAACATATCTGGAGATCAATATACCTATCGAGCGGATATAGCGGAGCACGAAGTCCGTGATACTTTGAGAAAAATTTCACGTAACGTTCATTGACCTTGGTACTGTACCAAGGTTTACACTTTGTGGGCTAGCCAGCGGCCCTTACAGAGACAGACACAGGGCTGTATTAACCACACAGGGGGAGAAAGAATGCATAAGCAAGCTACAAAACCAATGTTGATATTAACCGTATGCCTGGTAATGGTCCTGTCGCTCATCAGCGGCTGCAGCGGTAATCAGACTGCCGCTCCGGCAGCTTCGGAACAACCGTCGGCATCGCCGGAGGCTGTGCAGCCAGCGGATACAAGTGCAGTGCCGGCAGATTTCAAAGCGGGAACCTATAAAGCGGAAGCCGACGGTAAAGACGGCAAGATTCAGGTAGAAGTGACACTTGACGCTGAATCCGTAATCACCGGTATCGAGGTGGTCGGCCAGAACGAAACCGCCGGTATCGGGGTGGAAGCAATCAACAAGATCAAGGAAGAGATACTGACCGGCCAGACCTTGAATATTGATGCCGTCAGCGGAGCATCTGAGTCCAGCAAGGCGATTCTGACCGCCGTTGAGGATGCGGTGAAGCAGGCGGGCGGCAATGTGGAGGCTTTTAAATCCAAGGCTGTAGTGAAATCGGGAGAAGGCCAAACCGAGCAGCTGTCCGCAGATGTGGTCGTGGTGGGCGCAGGGGCATCCGGTGTATCAGCGGCAGTGTCGGCAGCGGACGCAGGTGCTAAGGTTATCCTGATCGAGAAAACAGCGACGATTGGCGGAGCGAGCAATCTGTCCTGGGCGGGCAAATTCTACAACTCCTCAGCAGCGTTAAGCAGCGGACTCCAAGTGGAAGTGGAGAAGGAGATCGGGGACTGGATTGTTAACAACCACTGGAGAGTGAATGCGGCAGCGATCCGCCAGTATGTTACGAAGTCGGGTGAGACGTATGACTGGCTGACCGGCAAAGGCTACACCACCACCTTCCTTAACTTTGGCGGAGAACAGCTGCATATGCTTCCTGCATATGAGACCCGTCAGGATCTGCTGCGCGCGATGCTCAAGGCATCGGTGGAGAAGGGCGGCGGCCAAGTGATTACTGAGACAACGGCCAAGAAGCTGATCACAGGCACTAACGGCGAAGTTACCGGAGTGGTTGCGGAGAAGTCCGACGGGACGACGCTTGAGATTACCGGTAAAAGCATTGTGATGGCTACCGGAGGATATGCCGGCAATAAAGAGATGGTTAAGGAAGCGTTCGGCTTCGAAGGCGTGAACGGCGGACTCGGACAGAACATCGGTGAAGGCCTGAAGATGGCCTGGGATGCCGGTGCGAAGGTTCCCGATAACTTCGGGGGACAAATGCTTCACCAGACATTGGCCAGAGCCACAGACAAGCTGAAGGCGGAGTATGAGCCGTTCGAGGCCAGCTATCCGCTGATGCTGACCTACCTGCCAACCCTGATGAATGTCGGTCCTTCCGGAGCGAGATTCAGAGATGAGGCGGCGACACTTACCGCAGTCGCGGCGGCGAATACCAGTGCTTTTAACGGAGCCTATCATCTGGTCATTCTGTCGCAGGCGCAGATGGATGCGCTTAGAACCAAAGGGATGAACGGACTTCAGGCACCGAAGCTGCCGGGCATGCCGCCGGAATTCTATGCCCCTTACAAAGACAAGTTCAAGCTGGACCAGCCTTGGAAGGATGCGGACAAAGTATTCGAGTCCATGGTTGCGAACGGCGACGGCTTCAAAGGCAACACCATCGAGGAACTGGCGAAACATGCAGGCATGGACCCGGCGGTATTCGCAGCGGACTTCAAGCTGTATGAGGAAGCGGCAAAAACCGGCATGGATACGGAGTTCGGCAAAGCGAAGGAATATCTGGTTCCGATGGGCAGCGGCCCGTATTATGCCATTGTCTCCGAGGTTAACAATCTCTGTTCGGTGGGCGGTCTGCTGGTAAATACCAAGTTCCAGGTGCTGAATGAAGGGCGTGTCCCGGTCAAAGGGCTGTATGCCGTCGGCGTGGAATCGGAGGGTGTTCTCTTCAATGATACCTATGTAGGCAATGGCGTCGGGCTGGGATATTCCTTCACCTCCGGGCGGCTGGGCGGCGAGGATGCGGCTGCGGGCGCACTGGCTAAGGAGTAGCACGTAATTTAAGTGATTGTCCTCTTTCCGCCGATAAAAGAGTTGTCCTGAACTTTTTGCACGAGAAGAGGAACCCTAAGATGTATATTCCCATATCACGAATCAATGCAGCTTCGCTGACCCGCTCACCGCATCAGGCGGACCGCAATATGGGCGGGTCTTCTGTTCTCAGTTTTCCGGAGATGATGGCGGCTGTCGCAGCGTCCATTGAAGATCAGGCACGCAGGATTAAGCGGAAATATGGTTTGTCCGTGCGGATTCTGGCGGTATCCAAAGATGGCAGCAAGGGGAATAGTGCCGCTGCCTCAGGCGTCCGGGAAGATCGGGCGGAGATTGTGATCGCTCCGAATATTCTGCAGCAGATGAGCAAAGATCCCGTGCTGCAGCGTAAGATTTATGGCGAGTTGGATGCGTATGTGCGTGATCCTCATACCATGTCCAGCCATAGTCTGATCGTTCACAGGGACGGGACTTGTGCCCTTCTGCCCGCTGCTACTGGACCGGAAGCCGTGCGGGAACTTCCGAATCTCCCTACCGGCCGCCTGGACATGGAGGGCAGCAGCTATGCTCAGGACAGGCTGCAGCAGCTTGCCTTCATCCGGGCCAGAAGGTCCGGCAGGCAACGGTAACCGGAGAGTGATCCGCAGGTTGGCCCCAGAATCCATGTATGTGGAGACTGGGGTCTTTTTCTAATCCGTGACGGCGAACAACAGCCTATCCTTCTGCATACCTTATAGCACCGGGTTACTGTAGGGAAGTGGAAGGGGGGCGCAGGATCATGGGAATGAGTATACAGCTTACTGCGATTCATTGGGTGTATCTGGTGTTTATTGTGTTCATTCTGGCACTGCTCATCCGGCGGCGGGATACGACTATGATCTGCGTGACCGGAATTCTGGCCCTGGGACTGCTGGCGACGGCTACGATCAGCGGGTCGGTGTCCGGGATCTTCAATTCTTTTGTATATGCTACCAAAGAGCTGCTCGGCACGATCATGATCATCTCCATCATCGTAGCCATGAGCCGGATTCTGATTATTACAGGCATCAACGAGACGATGGTATCTCCGCTCACCCGGTTCCTGCGTACACCGGCGATGGCTTACTGGGGGATCGGGCTGATCATGATGGTAACCTCGTTCTTCTTCTGGCCTTCCCCTGCGGTGGCGCTGGTCGGGGCTGTTCTGTTGCCTGCCGCGATCCGGGTCGGCCTGCCTGCGCTGGGTGCGGCGGTGGCTATGAACCTGTTCGGGCACGGGATCGCTCTCTCGGGCGATTATATTATCCAAGGGGCTCCGAAGCTGACTGCGGATGCTGCCGGTCTTCCGGTGTCGAGCGTGATGCAGGCCAGTATTCCGCTGGTTGCCGTTATGGGGGTGGTCACCACGGTGAGCGCCTTCTGGATGATGCGCCGAGACCAGAAGAACGGAACCTGGAGAGACGGTCTGGTCTCCTCCTCCTCCCCGGCCGCTGCGGGGCCGCTGCCGGAAGCCGGGACGGACGAGGAGCAGGTCGTCATGAGCGACGGTCTGCGCAAAGGGCTGGCGATTGCCATCCCGCTGCTTTTTCTGCTGGATGTGGCCGGCATGTTCGTGCTGCATCTGCAAGGCGGTGATGCTACCGCGCTGGTTGGCGGAACCGCTGTGCTGATCCTGATTGTCATTACCCTGCTGGCCCACCGGGGCCAGGGCCAGGGGCTGGAGAAGATCACGGCCTATCTCATTGAAGGGTTCGTGTTCGGCTTCAAGGTCTTCGGACCCGTGATCCCGATCGCCGCCTTCTTCTATCTTGGCGATTCGGCCTTCACCGGGCTGTTCGGCAACGTCCTGCCGGACGGCTCGCACGGCATCGTGAATGACCTCGGCGTTGCCCTGGCGAATCACGTGCCGCTGAACGGGGCCGTGGGAGCCGTAACGCTGACGGTGATCGGGGCGATCACCGGTCTTGACGGCTCCGGCTTCTCCGGCATCTCGCTGGCCGGCTCGATTGCCGGGCTGTTCGCCGCCGCGATCCATTCCGGCGCGGCGACCCTGACCGCCCTTGGGCAGGTGGCCGCCATCTGGGTCGGCGGCGGCACCCTGATCCCGTGGGCGCTGATTCCCGCCGCAGCGATCTGCGGCGTCAGCCCGTTCGAGCTGGCCCGGCGCAACCTGAAGCCGGTCCTGCTGGGCATGGCGGCGATGACTGTTGTCGCCATGTTTCTGGTGTAGGCGCTGTCTGCATAAGAATACGGCCTCCAATCCATCCTAGAGAAGAACAGAAACCGTGATTGAGGGGGAAGAATTCTTATGAAGCATTACGAATCCAGTCTAGGGACTAACAGTACGGTGGATCAGGCACAGGATGCGGTAACCAAGCTGCATAACTCTGTAACTCAGGCTATGAGCCATCCGACCGGGCAGATGATCGAGCAGGCAGAGAACAGCCTGGAGCATGCCGAAGAAGCTGTTCGTCATGCACCGGAGGGTTCCGTCGGGGGACACGGGGTAGATCTGGCTGAAGAGAGGCTGGAGGAAGAGAAACGCAGACTCGCTTCACTGGATGTACCGGGAGGCCAAGCCCGCGATTAGAGCGGGCGTCTAGCTGTATAGATTGAACTTGAAAAATATACAGACAGGGAAAAGTGACGAAGGAGAATTTTGGAACTGTAGGAGCTACCCTCTGTAAACGCAGTAGCCCTGCTTCAACAGGCATTGTCGGATGGGTTCCGGGAATGCCTGTTTGTTTTTTGTCGGATTCGGGGCCGACCTGGCAGGCTTGTGCAATCATTTGCCGGGAATAAGGTTATAAAGTATCAGGTACATATATAACGGTTGTGAACCGGATCAGAGGAATTAGCGTAATACTACAAATAACCAAATGTTCACCGCAGTGACGACACAGCTTCAAGTACAAAACTTAAGTACATCTTAGATAAACGCAACCATAACGACGAGATTATTTTGAGGGAGGCGCATTAGAATGCCAGAAGCCGATAACGCCGGTTCATGGAGTCCTCCGGAGACACCGGAGATGCTGCACACCGCGCTTGCGGAGATTGCCAAGTGGGAGAAAGAGCAGAATAAGCTAATGATCTGGGACCGGATTTCCCGGTTGCCGTTCAAGCTGCTTGATAAAGTGACGCCGAAGCTTGTCCATGAAAAGGTAGGCAAGCTACTGGACGAGCTGGGCAGTTATGTCCAGAATGGCGGCAACTATCTGGTGGCCGGGCGTAAGGTTGGGAGGCTGATGGAAGAGACAAGCCAGGCGGCGGGCGTCCGTGATACCGGACCTTACCCGCTGGCTGTAATGGATGCGGCTGCGCTCCGGCTGTCGGAGAGAAGCTGGAATACGGCTACTGCCCAGGGGGCGACCACCGGCTTCGGCGGAATCTTCACACTCGCAGCCGATATTCCGGCCGTGCTGGGCCTCTCATTGAAGGCCATCCAGGAGATTGGCTTATGTTATGGCTACGATCCCACAGACAAGGCTGAGCGGATATTCACCGTGAAGGTGATGCAGTTCGCTTCCTCTGATATTGTCGGTAAGCGCACGCTGCTGAGGGAGCTGAATTTGCAGGCCGGCGGAGACGGCAACATTAGTACCGGAACCAGTGAGGCGGTCTCGAAGATTCAGGGCTGGAAGGAGGTAGTGGTGGCATACCGTGACAATTGGGGCTGGAAAAAGCTGCTCCAGACGGTTCCGGTTGCAGGCATGTTCTTCGGTGCGTATCTCAACCGGAAGACGCTGGAGGATGTGACGGAGGCTGCCCGTATGCTCTACCGCAAAAGACGGATTATCGCCAGGCTGGCTGAACTGGAGCCGAACAGGTAACGGTGTCGTTCAATCAGAGCCTGAAGACAAACACTAAGGAACAGGCAAGGAGTACCGCCCGACCAAGAGCGGTGCTCCTTGCCTGTTTGGGAGGTTTCGCAATCACTGGGGCGCTATTCCGCAGCGGAGCTGAATAACAGGCCTTTTCCGCCAACGGGCTTGAGCTGTACCGGCTCGACTCCGTCAATCAGCGGCATGGCCCGCTGGATCGTGGCGCGGGTTGCCTCCTGGGTAAGGGAAGCGGCATGGGCTTCGGCATGGCTCCATACCTCGGTCACCCAGAGAACATCGGGTTCCGTCTCCGAGAGGTTGATGAGATAGAGCTCACATTCCGGTACGGATTCCGCAGCGGCGGCAGCTTCGAGCAAAATCGCCGCCAAAGCATCTCTCATACCTGGTTTAGCAGTGAATTTCGCGTACATTCCGAATTTGTTCAGACGGATCACCTCAGCATATAGTTTCCGCTCCTATGGCGGGGTTGATCACATTTATTTTAACAGAACTAAGGAGTGAAAAAAATGAATCGAATACATCAGCAGCGAAACGTTGATGAATTAACCGGGCAGGCGGAATCG
The DNA here is from genome assembly GCF_018207515.1 of Paenibacillus tritici. Lineage (NCBI taxonomy): Bacteria > Bacillati > Bacillota > Bacilli > Caryophanales > Paenibacillaceae > Paenibacillus > Paenibacillus tritici. Next base: position 7,409,279 of record NZ_CP073365.1, on the reverse strand, counting down.
TTCATCACTGCCTGTTACCAGGAGCTGGAGAAGTCACAGAGTGAGCTGGAGCGGCGTCTTGCAGATATACACGAAGAGGTAATTCTTACGGGAACCTATATACATACGGAGGAAGAATTGGCCCATGGGGCGAGGATGGCCTGGCGTCATAACAGCCGCTGTATCGGGAGGCTATTCTGGCACTCACTTGCAGTGATTGACGCGCGCGGGGCAGAGACGGTGGAGGAGGTGGCCGGGGCGTTATTGCGGCATGTGGAGCAGGCATATAACGGCGGCAAGGTCCGGCCGGTCATTACCGTATTCCGCAGCGACGAGCAGCCGGATAGAACGATCCGGATCTGGAATCATCAGCTGATCCGTTATGCCGGCTATCCCGGAGACGGGGAGCAGCCGCGTGCCGGTGATCCGGCCTCGGATGAGTTCACGGCGGTCTGCCTGAAGCTGGGCTGGCAGGGGAGCGGCGGGGATTACGATATTCTGCCGCTAGTCATCAGCATCGGCGGGGAGGAACCCCGCTGGTTCCCCGTCCCGCCCGGACTTGTGCAGGAGATTCCGCTCACTCATCCGGAGATCGGACGATTCCCAGAGCTGTGCCTGCAATGGTACCCCGTTCCGGTTGTCTCGGATATGTGCCTGGAGATCGGCGGCATCCGTTACCCGGCGGCGCCTTTTAACGGCTGGTATATGGAAACGGAGATCGGCTCCCGGAATCTGGGGGATATCGAACGTTATAACCGCCTGCAAGCAGTGGCTGATCTGTTGGGCCTGGACCGTTCGACTAATACATCACTGTGGAAAGACCGTGCACTGCTGGAGCTGAACCGTGCTGTACTCCATTCGTTCAAGCAGGCTGGGGTCAGTATTGTGGATCACCATACAGCGGCAGATCAGTTCGTCCGCTTCCAGGAGCAGGAGAGTCGGCAGGGGCGCGAAGTATCAGGCAAATGGGGCTGGCTGATCCCTCCGATGTCGCCCTCTTCGACACCGATCTGGAATGATAACACCTTGAGGGATTTGCATCTAAGTCCGCGTTTCATGTACCAGAAGAAGGCGTATGCGGACAAGCTGGATACAGCAGCAGCCGCCGGTCCATCCGGTGAAGCGGACGGATCTGCCTCGCTGCATGTGGGGCCGGATGAACCGGCTCCAGAGTCTGAACAACAGGGCGCTACCGAAGCATTGACATGTCCGTTTCATCACCCCCGCTAACTCCGGTCCGGGATGAAATCAGCTGGAAATAGCTGCTTTTTCTCCACTTGCTCATGAGCGGAGGCGTTATTTCGAGGAAGCAGTTGGAAAATCAGCACTTAATAGGCTGCAATAGAGGAGAATGGAGGAAACGCATGAAATTAAGTTACACATTTCCAATTAATTTCCTCGAATACTCCGAAGCACGCGAATTAAGATACGTTTGTCCAATTAATTAGGGAGCGGTGAGTGAGGTCTAGATCAGATTAATCTTTATGAGGTGCTGATCGCCCGCCGGGAGGATATTGATCATGATAAGTTATTTTTCCGGCTGGGGTTGATTATCTAAAGTTTGAAGTATATACTGCTAATCAAGAGAGTGATTGATCAATAACCCATTCGGTAACACCCGTTATTCCCGCAGAGAAGGAGACTATTCATGAATAAGCAATCCCGTACAATCCCTCCCAAAGGAGATGAGGCCGCTCCGGTGAACCGCAGGGAGCAGATTTTGGAGGCGGCAGTGGTTGTTTTTGCAGAGCATGGCTATTCCCGGGCTACAACCGCGCAGGTGGCAGAGAAGGTCGGAATATCCCAGCCGTATATCTTCAAGCTGTTCAAGAATAAGGAAGAGCTGTTCATTGCTGCGCTGGAGCGGGCTTTCGAGCGGATTATCCGCACCTTCTCAGGGCTCCAGGCTCCGGAAGATCGTCTGCTCGCAGAAGCTATTCAGGTATATGAGCAATTAATGGAGACCCATCCGAACGAGATTATTCTCCAGGTGCAGGCGATTGGCATCCGGGACGAAGCCATCCGTCAGGCGATGCAGGCTGGGATCCTGGAGGTAACCCGGCTGATGGAGGGGAAGTTCTCGGCCGCAGGGTTCGCACATCCTGAAGTGGAAGTAAGTACCTTCATGGCTAACGGAATGCTGTGCAATATTGCGCTTACGCTGGAAATGCCGGAGTTGAAGCCGAAGCACCGGTGAGCCAGGGGGCAGGCGGGGGAATGTACAGTGGTCCAGAACCAGACCGAAAGGCTGGCAGAGCAAATTCTCTGTACGGCTGCTGCTGTTAAGCGATTCCTCCCAACCCCGGAGCTTGGCATTAATTTGACAGTAGGATAGTGACTGATCAATATCTTAATTGTAAAAGTAAGTGTAGAAGGAAAATGTACGTTACTATCCAAACGTCTAGTTCAACTGGCAGAGTAACAACTGACCGGTCGTTCGTAGTAGAATGTTGCAAGTATTGCAACACCGACTCTTTAATGGCGGGTCAGATGCACCGATTGTTGCAGGAAATACAGGATTTTCCCCGGAAAGCAGTTCGGATTAGATACGAATCGTGCCATTGATGCAACATTTGTCTATCTGGCTCCATGGAGAGCGGGGAAAGTTGCATTTGGTGCAGGATTTTAATTTGTAAATAGTTATTGATCAATCAATATCCAAACGGCCAACCACCCCAACGAGGAGGAATCTCAAATGATAAATAATGCGATAAATAAAGCCATTGTACTGGGAGCAACCGGAGGAACAGGGACGGTAATTATAGCGGAGCTGCTGCGGAGAGGGATCGAGACGGTCGCTTTTGGGCGGTCTATGCCGAAGCTGGAACAGCTTGCGGGCAGGCTGGGTCATCCGGCGGGGCTAAGCCTGCAGAGCGGAGATGTTTTTCAGGCGGAGGATGTATTCAGGGCGGCGCAGGGGGCGGAGGTTATTTTCCATTGTGCCTCTGTGCCCTATCACGAGATGACCGCGAAGCTGCTGCCGATGGGAGAAGCGGTAATGGAGGCCGCGAACCGGCTGGCTGCGAAGGTAGTGGCTGTAGATGGGATTTATGTGTATAGCAGAAGAGTGAATGACCAGCCGGTTGATGAGAACTATCCGAAGAACCCGCATACCCGTAAGGGACAAATAAAGCTGCAATTCGAGCAGATGTTCTTTAGTCCCCGCTGGAACCGTGCGAAAAGAATGATTGTCCGGCTGCCTGATTACTACGGCCCGACCGCTAATGAAGCCTCCTATCTGGGATCGGCCCTGGAGGCAGTTGCCGCCGGTAAACCGGGGGTCTTCATCGGCAATATGACGATTCCGCGTGAATATGTCTATCTGCCGGATGCGGCAGTGATGATGGTGGAGCTGGCCCTCCGGGAGGAGGCGTACGGGCAGAACTGGAACATCCCGGGGGCAGGCGTCATCTCCGGCCAGGAGATTATCCGCATCGCCCGCAGGGCCGCCGGAAGCTCGAAATGGATGATTCCGGTAGGCACAGCCGGTCTGACCCTGTTTGGCCTGTTCGTTCCGGTGATGAAGGAGATCGTCGAGATGCTGTATTTGACGAAGGAACCCCTGCGGCTCAGCGGTGCGAAGTACGAGCGGATAGCCGGTCCGGTTCCGGCGACATCCTTTGAAGAGGGGATCACGGCGACCATCCGTGCCATCCAGAACCGTGCAGCGGGAAATGTGTAAACCCCCTTATAAATCAGGCGTAATCTGCAGAAGATAGAAATAGTCAGGGTTCCCAAACTGTGATACTATTTATTTCTATATACAATGAGGAAGTGAAGCAGAATGATCAGCATTACCATTCCCGCACCGGAAGTTACGATCTACAAGCAGGAGAACCCTGTACTCAGCCATATTTACGGATTCACGGATTTCCACCTGATTACCCGCGAAGCCGGCGGCATCTTCATGTTCTATAATGACAAGGACGAGCTGCTGTTCGTGGGCAAGGCCCGTAAGCTGAGACCGCGGATCAAGAAGCATTTCGAGGATAACGTATCCGTCATGAAGCCTCACCGCGACGAAGTGACCAGGATTGAAGTCTGCATCGTTGAAGATCCGGTCGACAGGGAGATTTATGAGACGTACATTGTGAACACGCTTAAGGCGAAATACAATGTGGAGAAGGTTCTGTACAAATAAGGGTATCGGTGAGAAGGCGTGGTCCCTGCGGACTGCGCTTTTTTACAATTACACGGAAACGACCCGGAATCGGCAGCGTTCCCCCTTGTTTTAATAAACGAAATTTGAGACAATAAATAAGTTATTGTTGTTGCGAATGTCCTGTCAAGGTAGAATAGATCGATTGAACTTTAATGTTTTGAAAAGAGGATATGAAATGAATAAAGAATCCATTTATGGATTGACTTTGGAACAATTGACCGCCTGGCTGCTGGAGCATGGGCACAAGAAATCCCGGGCCTCCGCTGTCTGGGAATGGCTCTACCGCAAACGGATTACCAGCTTCGGGGACATGGACGGAATGAATCCGGACTGTGTGAAGCTGCTGGAGGAGCATTTTGTCTTTCAGACCATGGAAGAGCATGTGAAGCAGGAATCGGCTGACGGTACGGTCAAATTCCTCTTCCGCCTGCAGGACGGCAACCTGATTGAGACGGTGCTGATGCGGCAAAAGTACGGCCTGTCCGTATGTGTCACCACTCAGGTCGGCTGCAATATCGGCTGCAGCTTCTGCGCGAGCGGGCTGCTGGCGAAGAGCCGGGACCTCACCAGCGGCGAGATTGTGGAGCAGATTATGAAGGTCCAGCATTACCTGGATCTGGCCGGTCTGGGACAGAAGGTCAGCCATGTCGTGGTCATGGGCATTGGTGAGCCGTTCGATAATTTCCGTCATCTGCTGAATTTCCTGACTACGATCAAGGATCACAAGGGTCTGGCGATTGCCGGCAAAGGCATTACCGTATCCACCAGCGGTCTCGCTGACAAAATCAGAGAATTCGCCGACGCCAACATGCAGGTCAATCTGGCGATTTCCCTCCATGCGCCGAATAATGCGCTGCGGACACAGATTATGAAGATTAACCGCGCCATTCCTATAGAGCAATTAATGCCGGCGATTGATTACTATCTGGAGAAGACCAACCGCAGAATTACTCTGGAGTATATCCTGCTGAAGGATATCAATGACCGCGAGGAGCATGCGCTGGAGCTGGCCGAATTAATCGGCGACCGGCGTCAGCTCGCGAATGTCAACCTGATTCCGTATAATCCCGTGGATGAGCATAGCCAGTATCAGCGGAGCGAACGGGAGTCGGTGCGTGCGTTCTTCGATACGCTGAAGAAGCAGGGCGTGAGCGTCAGCACCCGGCTGGAGCATGGAGTCGATATTGATGCGGCCTGCGGACAGCTCCGCAGCAAGCAGATCAAGAAGACCAAGGGCAAACCGGCGGAGACCGGCACCGCCATTGTGGGATAAGTACAGCGGCTGAATGATCTCATAAGAACGGTGCCGGTGATGGATTCACTTCGCACCGTTCTTTTTGTCCGGCCCTGTGTTACAATAATCTGGCAGCAGTGAATTGAGAAAAGAGGAATGCGACTTGTTGACATTTACAAGCTACACCGTGGAGAACGTAAGAGATCCTTTTGGTATACTAAGCGGCAAGAGATATGAATTCGTCGTTAATATTGATGTACCGGAGGATGATGAGCTGTACGTAGAGAACGGAGTTTCCGCCCGTGTGATTGTCAAAGTGGAAGAGGAGCAGACAAGCATTGTCAGCTACGATCTGCAGGAAACCTCGTCAGGCCAGCTGCTTGATTTCGATATGGAAGAAGACGAGGAAGCAGCGCTGCTTCAGTTCTGTTCGGAGCATGTGCCTGAATAAGACCCGGCTGTAAGCGCTGGAAGGAAACTGCTGAACCTGGCGGTTTCCTTTTTTGTTGCCGTGAACCGGGTGAACGTATGCACCAAACGGGGCTGCCGCAGTCATCTGTAGTGATGGCTGGACAGCCCCGTTCTTTTTACTATAAACGTGAAACGTGCTACAGGCAGCCCTCCACATAATAATGAATCTGCTTGTTCCACCACGGCCAGTCATGACTGGCATCATGGCCCCAGTAGTCGATCCGTGCGGGAATTCCCTGGCGTCCCAGTACATCCTGGAGCAGCCGGGTCTCATGAAGCATCTCCTCCTCATAAGCCCCTTGTCCGACGCAGACGATGATGTTGCTGCTGCGGTACTGGTTCAGATAAGATTCATCCGTGAGCCCCGGCAGATAATGCAGCGGAGAGTTGAAATAGACCTTCTCGCTCATATAGTCGCCGAAGAAATAATAGGTGGAGTAGACGCCGCTCAGGGCGATTAAGGTATCGAAATAGTGCGGATAACGGAAAAAGAAGCTGGCGCTGTAATAAGCACCCATAGAGCAGCCCGAGATCAGAATGCGCTGATCGGTCCCGCCGTTGTTCTGCCTGCTCTCATGGAGGATGCCGGGAATCAGCTCATGCGCGATATACTTATCATACTGCTCATGACGTTGGATACGGTCCTCGTTATTCCAGTGCGTGGAGAAGAAGGTCTCTTCATCTATACTGTCGCAGGCCCAAATCTGCAGCTTGCCCGCTTCAATGAAGGACGAGAGCGTATCAATCATGCCCGAATCCTCATATTGGTAAAAGCGTCCAAGCGACGTAGGGAAGACAAGCATCGGTTTGCCGGCGTGGCCGTATATTTTATATTCCATGTCTCTGCCCAGGTTGTGGCTGTACTCCTTATGGTAGCTTATCCTCATCCGTTAACACATCCTATCCCTCTTCTTGGTGAATATAACCTCTGATGTCCCTGACCTCCGAAAGCTCGGGCGAACGGAACTGATAGGCGCTGTTGCCCATCGCTCTGCTGAATACCTCTTCGATCTCGGCATAATTCACAATCTTCCCGCCAAATTCACGGTAGATATCCTCGTGGCTGTGAGCATAATGCTTATGACTTTTGCGGCTGGCATAGCCTGTGTAATATTTGCCTTCGTAAGGGCCGCCGACCTCATTGTGTACGATCATTCTAGCCCATTCTTGATAGACATCCACATCGTAGGAGAAGTTAATGGCATCGGTCATCCAGGCGCCCGGCGGACGCATATTCACTTCCAGGGCAATGATCCGGCCATCCTTGTGCGATTTGAACAGCTCGATATGGAAGAACCGTTCCCGGATGTCAAAAGCCTGCAAAATGCTTCTCCCGGCCGCCTCGACCTCCGGGCTGATCTCCCGCAGACAGAAGTAGTAGAGGTGGTTGTCCGTATTGACGACCTCCATGACACTGTTCTCGAACAGGTGGCTGACTGCGAACCGCACGTTGCCGTCGATATCGACCAGCCCGTCATAGGTGAGGATAACCCCGTCAATGAATTCCTCAATGATAAAGGCTACATCCTCCGGCTTGGTGTCCAAAAAGTGCTGCAGCTCCTCTTCGTTATTGATCTTGTACGTATTGCTGGCCCCGGAGCCGAGGTCGGGCTTGACCACCAGCGGGAAGCCGGCGCTCTGGATGAAGCTCTCCACGCTCTCGCGGGTGGTTCCGGTGGAGAACTGTACGGTGTTTACACCGCTTTTGTGGAAGAATTCCTTCATCTTGGACTTCTGCTTCAGGTTGGAGACGAAATCCGACTTGGTGCCGTAGATGTTGAAGTCCGTGCGGATAGCGGCGTCCTGCTCCAGCCAGTATTCGTTCAGCGACTCGAAGCGGTCGATCTTGCCGTATTTATAGGTGAAATAGCCGACGGCCCGCAGAATCTCCTCATAGCTCTCCAGATCGCTTACCTTGTAATACTCCGTCAATGCCGACTTCAGCTTGTCCTCCAGCTGGTCATATTCGGCATCGCCAATTCCCAGCACCGTTGCTCCCTGCTGCCGCAGGTGAGTACAGAATTCAGCGCTGTTCTTGGGGAAATGCGGGGAAAAGAAAATAAAGTTCATGCGGACCGGCCCCTTTGGCTAAAATGTAATTCCGAGTTAATTTGTATGATTAATTCAATCTATCAGTTTCGTGCAGATCCGTCAATCCTTGGCCTTGTTTTTGCTGGACCGTCATTATAGAAGGGGATTCACGTTTTCCGATTGCAGCGCTTTCTCTTCGCATGTTGGGCGGATATGAGTTAGAATACAATAAAGCGAGCTAATAATAGGAGTTGTAAATATGTCCAACAATGACGAAGTGTTTTTGACGAAGGAAGGGTTAGCCAAGCTCGAAGAAGAGCTGAGAGAACTTAAGGGAGCAGGGCGCAAGGAGCTTGCCGCCCGGCTTAAGCTGGCAATCAGCTACGGGGATCTGAAGGAGAACAGTGAATACCATTCTGCCAAGGAGGACCAATCCTTCATGGAGACCCGCATCATGATTCTGGAGAAGATGCTGATTAAGGCGCAGATCGTGGATTCCAGCAATATGGATCTAAGCACAGTCAGCGTAGGCTGTATTGTTATTCTGAATGATGTCGAGTACTCCGAAAAGATTGAATACCGGGTGGTCGGTCCGGCGGAAGCTGATGTCCTGGACAACAAGATTTCATACGAAAGCCCGCTGGGCAAAGAGCTGATCGGCAAAAAAGTGGGCGACATCATCAGCGTCAATGCCCCGATGGGTATTATCAAATATGAGCTGCTTGAAATTAAAATGCTGTAAACAGACATCTAACAAGAATCCCAGTTCCCTTATTTTGAGGGGGCGGGATTTTTTTTGAGTATAAATTTATATGTTTCCCATGATAATTTATCCTTCTACTTCTCGCTGAAACGCAGAAATGGCGGAAGTAGTTGGGTTTTCTCCACTTGCTGATGAACAGAGGAATGCCTGCGGGACAGCAGGTGGAAAAACAGCACCTAATATACTGCAAATCGACTAGATCAGAAGAAAGGCAGGAAATTAAATGACGTTAATCCACTTCTTTTCCCAAAATGATCAAAGAAGGCCGGATTAAGATACGTTTTTCCAACTAATATATTTATGTCGCTGGAGCAACGTGGCAGCGTGGAGCCAAGTCTACTCCTTGGTAAGTGGTAAAGTGCTGGTTGTGCTCTTCGGGCAACATTGGTTACACAGTCTGCAAGCGGCGGGCTGCCATAGGTAACGGCTATCAAGGATATTGATTCCGTGTCTTAGACGCTCCCCGCCTGGGGGGTTATAGTAGGGAGTAACTACCACACAGAGGAGTCCTGGCTCGTGATTCAGACTGTACTAACCACACTTGTAGAGGTCATTGTACCGCTGTCCATTCCAGTGGCCGCCGGGGCGCTGCTTGGACGGTATAAGAAGCTCGACACGAAGCCCCTGCTGACGCTGTACCTGTATTTTCTCAGTCCGGCTATTATTCTGGATACGCTGGCTACGGCAGATATCTCCTTCGATGATGTCTATAAGACACTCGCGTTCTCGCTGCTGAACCTGTTTCTGCTCTGGGGTCTGGCTACCCTAATCGGCAAAATACTGAAGCTCGCCCCGCCCGAAGCCGCCGGTCTGACGCTCATCTCCACCTTCACGAACAGCGTCAATTACGGTCTGCCGCTGGTGCTGCTGGCCTTCGGCCAGCTCGGCCTCGACAAGGCCTCGGTCTATGTGATCGCCCAGATGGTGATCGTGAATACGATCGGCGTCTATTTCGCCGCCAGATCCCAGTTCTCGGTGCGCAGCGCGGTGAAGTCGGTCTTCTCGCTGCCGGCCATCTACGCGGCTATTCTGGCGCTGCTGCTGCGGGCGCTCGGCCTGCATATGCCGCATGAGCTGGCCTCGGGCGTAGCGATGGCCGCCGGAGCGTATTCGCCGGTAGTGCTGGCGATTCTCGGCGCGCAGATGGTGAAGGTCCAGGCAGCGCATACGGAGCGCAATGTGCAGCTTGCGTTCTGGACAGGGCTGACCGTCCGGTTGCTGCTGGCTCCGCTGCTCGCCGCGCTGGTGCTGCTCGCCCTGAACATCACGGGCACCCTGTTCTCGGTGCTGCTGATTCTGGCCTCCATGCCTGTCGCTGTTAATTCCGTGGTCTTGGCGGAACGCTTCGGCAGCTCGCCTTCGCTCGTCTCGCGCTGTATCGTCTGGACTACGCTGGCCTCCTTCCTGGTCCTGCCGGTGCTGATTGCAGCGGTGGGCGGGTAGAGATCGCTGAGCCGGGCGGCTGGGGAATGGGTTTCAGAAATCAAAGTTGTCCGGATCCGGACCGGTCCGCTGATCCCGGTTAAGACTGTCGATCCGCTCCATATCGGCGCGGCTCAGCTCGAAATCGAACAGGGAGGCATTCTCGATGATCCGCTGCTCTTTGGTTGATTTCGGGATGGTGACGATGCCATGCTGCAGATCCCAGCGCAGAATGATCTGGGCAACGGATTTGCCGTGGCTGGCAGCGATCTCCTTCAGTACCGGCTGGTCCAGCAGCTGGCCCTGCATCAGCGGCGCCCAGGCCTCAATCTGAATGCCATGGCGCTGTGCGAAGCTGCGCAGCGGCTGCTGGGACAGATAGGGATGCAGCTCCACCTGATTGACCATCGGCTGGATCTGCGCATCCTGCAGGATGTCTTCCAGATGATGAATCTGGAAATTGCTTACGCCGATCGCTTTGACACGGCCTGCCTGGTACAAGGTTTCGAGCGCTCTCCAGGCTTCCTTGTATTTGCCCTTCACCGGCCAGTGAATGAGATACAGATCCAAATAGCCGAGACCCAGCTTCTCCAGGCTGGCCTCGTATGCGGCCAGGGTCTGTTCATAGCCGAGGTCTGCATTCCAGACCTTGGAGTTTATGAAGAGCTCTTCGCGGGCGAGCTTGTTCTCCTCCATAGCTTCCCTAACTGCTTGTCCGACCCCGCGCTCATTGGCATAGACTGCGGCAGTATCTATACTGCGGTAGCCGTGGGCGATCGCGGATTTCACCGCCTGCACCAGCCCGTCGCCGTCCTCCACCTGAAAAACCCCGAGTCCAACCCACGGCATACTCACGCCGCCTTGAAGTACCGTTCTATCTTGTAAATGCTGTGCCATATGGAATAACCTCCTGAATGAATGATGTAGTAAGAATGAATGATGCAGTAAGGATGTACTTTGGATGATAAGTGGCAAAATGCTGCACGGATTGCAACTTTGATTCCAGCGTATCTGGTTGTTTGTACAGATTGCTGCATGAAATACAAGAATTGTTCCGTAATACCCCTGGTTGGATGAGAAATGCTGCCTTTCATGCAACAATCTTGACATAGGGCCGGAGTAAAGAGGGCAATGTTGTAATATAGGCAGGATTTTACGAAAATAAGCTGCGCCCCTGCCCCGTCCCTACCTCTCTCCGCTACAAACAGCGGGTTAATACGAGAACGGCCTGCAGCAGCTATAGCCATAGCCATAGCCAGCCCCACACACACTGCTTGGCTGCGCCCCTGCCATTGGTGGCACACACACTGCTTGGCTGCGCCCTCTACCATTGGTGGCATACACACTGCTTGGCAGCGCCCCCTGCCATTGGTGGCATACACACTGCTTGGCAGCGCCCACTGCCTTTGGTGGCACACACACCGCTTGGCTACGCACATTGCCTTTGGTGCCATACACAGCACTTAAGCTCAGGCGGCTTCCGCCCGCTGTATACGCTCGTCTCTGTTCTCCAGCGCCCGGCTCCAGGCCGTGAGCAGGACGGCGCCGAAGACCATAACGGCCCCTACCCAGGCGGTATGGATCAGCCCCATGTGATCCGTAACCAGCCCGCCGAGGTACGCGCCGATGGCAATGCCTGCATTGAAGGCGGCAATGTTGACGGCAGAGGCGACATCCCGGGCGCCGGGGGCGAACCGGTCAGCCAGCATCACTACATAGACCTGGAGCCCGGGAACGTTCATGAAGGCGAGCAGCCCCATGAAGAAGATGGTGATCAGGGCGGCGGTTTGGAATGGAGCCGTGAAGGTGAGGATCAGCAGCACAGCGGCCTGCAGGGCGAACATATAGAATAAGGCGTTCATCGGCTTGCGGTTCGCTGCTCTGCCGCCGATGACATTGCCGATGGCGATAGCGATGCCATAGACGAGCAGGATCACGGCGACCGTCTTCTCCTGGAAGCCGCTGATCTCATGGAGCAGCGGTGAGAGGTAGGTGAAGACGACGAACGTTCCGCCGTAGCCCAGGGCCGTGATGGCAAAAGCCAGTAACAGCCGGCCGTTCGTCACCAGCTTGACCTGCTCGCGTAACGGCGTGCGGGCCCCTTTGCGGAGCCCGGAGGGCACCAGCATCAGGTTGGCGGCCAGCGCGAGGATGCCAATCCCTACAATCGCGAGGAAGGCGGCCCGCCAGCCCAGCTGCTGGCCGAGGAACGTGCCGAGCGGAACTCCGGTGACCGTGGCGACGGTAAGGCCGGTGAACATCATGGAGATGGCGCTGGCCCTGCGGTTCTCCGGCACCAGATCGGCGGCGATGGTGGAGGCGATCGACATGAACAGGCCGTGGGAGAGAGCGGATATCACCCGGGCGGCCAGCAGAGTGCAGATTCCGCCGGCAGCGGCGGCAAGACTGTTCCCGGCGATGAATACGAGCATCAGCAGGAGCAGCAGTGTTTTGCGGGAGACCCTTGTGGTCAGTGAGGTTAGCACAGGAGCCCCGAAGGTTACGCCCAGTGCATACAGGGTTACAGTTAATCCGGCGGTGGTCACGGATATATTCAGGTCATCAGCAATGAGCGGAAGCAGGCCTACGCTGATAAACTCGGTTGTTCCTATCGCAAAGGCGCTGATCGCCAGAGCCAGCAGCGCGAGGGTACTTTTTCTGTGATCCAGAGACATGTTCTTCACTCCCTACTATGGTAATCACCGGCCGGTAAATGCTATTATGGATTAAAGCTACCGATTAGAACAGTACGTACTTAAAAGTACTATAGGTACTAAAAAGTACCTGTAGATTATTGGACAGGATACTCTGAGGAATACACAGGGGGAAGATGAATGGCTAAAAAATATAATATTTCGGTTGAAGCAACGCTTGAAGTGATCGGCGGGAAATGGAAGTGTGTCATCCTCTGCCATCTGCGGCACGGCAAGCTGCGGACGAGCGACCTTAAGCGCCATATGCCTAACATTACGCAGAAAATGCTGACCCAGCAGCTCCGGGAGCTGGAGCAGGATGGTATCGTCAACCGGATCAGCTACAATCAGGTTCCGCCCAAGGTGGAATATGAGCTAAGCGAATACGGACAGACCCTGGGAACTATTCTGGATTCCCTCTGCGCGTGGGGGGAGCTGCATATCATTAAGGAATACGGTGATAAATTCGCTGTGCTGGAGGATAATGTGCTGAATAACAAGCAGGGGGAATTGCTGCCGGGCGCGGCGGAATAAGGAATGGAAACAAGAAGAAACGGCTATGCCGTCCTCACAGAGGATGGCATAGCCGTTTCTTCGGAAAGATAGGATAGAAGTGCATGGACGATGCGGGGGTTCAATCCGGCTCTCCTTCTGCGACCTGAATGGTGAAGATAAAGGTTGCTCCGCCCTCAACATCTGGCTTGGCGTAGATCGTTCCGCCCATGAGATCGACCAGCATTTTGCAGATGGACAGCCCGAGCCCGGTTCCGCCGAACTTGCGGTTGATGGTGGCTCCGATCTGGGTGAACGGCTGGAACAGATATTTCATTTTGTCCGCTGGGATGCCGATTCCGGTATCTTCAATAATGAATTCCAGCTCCAGCAGCTTATCCATAGCCTGCCGGAGATGGACATGCACTTTGACGCCGCCGGATTGGGTGAATTTAATGGCATTGCCGATCAGGTTGTTCAAGACCTGACGCAGACGGTTGGGATCGCCGATGAGCAGGGCAGGAACGTCAGCATCAATGGAGGTCTCCAGGGTCAGGCTGCGTTCTCTGGCCAGCGCCCGGAACAGATCGACCGTTTCTTTGAGGCAGGAGTGGAGATTGAAGAGCTCGTAATCCAGCTCCATTTTTCCCGATTCAATCTTGGTGAAGTCCAGGATATGTGTAATCACCGAGACCAGCGCATGGCCGCTCGTATGAATGATCTCGGCCATCTCCTGGTCGTCTGCGGATAGATCGGAGGAGCGCAGTACATCGGACATGGCAATAATCCCGTTCAGCGGTGTACGGATCTCATGGCTCATCATGGCGAGGAAGCCGCTTTTGATCCGCAGAGCCACTTCGGCTGTTTCCTTCAGTTCGGTAAGGATGCTGTTGGCCGTCTCCAGCTCCTCGGTTTTGAGCTGCAGCTCTTTGAGGGTCTGATAGAGGCGGACGAAGCCGTCAATCTTGCTTTTTAACACGGTCGGATGGTAAGGCTTGGTCAAGTAATCTATCGCCCCGGCAGAGTAGGCCATCATATAGTTCTCCAGCTCGGAAGTCAGGGAGGTCAGGAATATGATGGGAATATCCCGTGATTTTTGACGCATTTTAATTCGTTTCGCCGTTTCGAACCCGTTCATATCAGGCATAAGCACATCCATAATAATCAAGGCGAATTCCTGCTCCAGCAGACATTTCAGCGCCTCCATCCCGGATAGCGCATTGACCAGCCGGTAGGGGGAATCGGCCAGCAATGCCTGGATGGACAGGAATTCCTCTGCCCGGTCATCTACTACTAGAATATTAATCGGATACTCCATGACGCCTCCTATTGAATCAACCATAATTTCAGCACGCTCACCAGCTGTGTTGTATTGATCGGTTTGGAAATATAATCGTTTGCTCCGGCCTGCAGGCACTTGACCCGGTCTTCCTCCAGGGCGCGGGCAGTCAGAGCGATAATGACCAGCTGATCATACTCCGGTCTGAGCCGGATGTGCTTCATGGTCTCGTAACCATCCATCTCCGGCATCATGATATCCATGAATACGAGCTCGACCCCGGGGTTGTCCTCCAGATGCTTCAGTGCTTCGTTACCGTTCTGGGCAAAGCTGATCTCCATATTATACCCTTCCAGGACACTGGATAATGCAAAGATATTACGCATATCATCATCCACAAGCAGAATGCTTTTTCCGGCAAAAGCGGCCTCCGGATTATGCAGATTCTCGATCAGGCGCTGCTTGTCCAGCGGCAGGTCCGCGTGCTTGCGGTGCAGATACAAGGCCGTATCATCATAGAGCCTTTCCATGGACCGCACGTTCTTGATGACAATGCTCTCGGCATAATGCTTGAGGCGCTGCTCGTCCGTCTTGCTGAGATCCTTGCCTGTGTAGATGATAACCGGCAGGGTCTGCAGCTTGCGGTTGGTTTTGACCTGCTCCAGCAGGTCGAAGCCGGATATATCCGACAGGCCCAGGTCCAGCACCATACAGTCAAAATGATGGCTGGCCAGATGCTCCATGGCTTCTCTCCCTGTGCCGACGGCAATGATGTTCACATCGGGATGGGCGATGAATTCCACAAGGCTGCTGCGCAGAACCTTATTGTCTTCGACAATCAGCAGACTCTTCACCGGACGGCGGATATAGGTCTCGATCTGCAGGAAGGCTGCCTCAAGCTCGGCATAATCATTCGGCTTCTTCCAGAAGGATAAGGCGCCCATCGCCAGGCTCTGCTGATTCTCCTCGGCTGTCGAGATGACATGCACGGGGATGTGGCGCAGCTCCGGCCTGCTCTTCAGCCGGCTGATAATGGACCAGCCGTCCAATACGGGGAGATGCAGATCCAGCAGGATCGCATCCGGCTTGTAGGCATGGGCCAGCGCCAGCCCCTGATCGCCCTGGAAGGCGACGATGGCTTTGAAGCCCCGGCTGCGCGCGAGCTGCAGCAGCATGGCGGCGAATTCAGCATCCTCTTCAATAATCAGCAGCAGCGTATCGCCGCTTGTCAGGTTGCTGCGGTCATCTTCCATCTCGGCATATTGCAGCAGCTTCGGATTGGAGATGGAGATATCGGGAACGAAGGATTCCCGGAAGGCCGGATTCTCCCGGGGAGCCGCTTCGGCCCCCGGGTGATCCGCAGTAGCTGCGGCCGCAAAGGCAGAGGCAGCCAGCGCGTGGGCATCCTCTCCCGGCTCCACAGCGGGAATCAGCAGGGAGAAGGTGCTGCCCTTGCCCTCTATGGAATCAACCTCAATTCTTCCGCCCAGCAGCGTTGCCAGCTCCCGGCAGATCGTGAGGCCCAGACCGGTTCCGCCATATCTGCGGCTGGTGGTGCCGTCGGCCTGCTGGAAGGCCTCGAAGATACTCTCCAGCTTGGAAGCGGCAATACCGATGCCAGTATCGCTGACGGAGAAGATCACCTCTTCGCCGCTGGTGCGGATAGAGAGGGTAACGGAGCCTTGCTCCGGGGTGAACTTCAGGGCATTGGACAACAGGTTATTCATAACCTGCTGGAGCCTATGGCCGTCTGTCATCAGATGATCGGGCAGGCGGCTGTCCGTATGGACATCGAACCGGAGGTTCTTTTTCTTGGCCTGCTGTTCGAAGTGGCGGTAAATATTGCTGCTGAGATCCAGCAGGGAGACCGGCTCGATAACAGGGGTCATTTTGCCGACCTCCAGCTTCGCCAGGTCAAGAATCTCGTCGATCAGCTGAAGAAGATCCTTGCCTGCCGAGAAAATCGTATGCACGTATTCCAGCTGCTTGGCCTGAAGGTTCCCTTCCTTGTTCTCGGCGAGAATCTGCGAGAGGATAAGCAGGCTGTTCAGCGGCGTACGCAGCTCATGGGAGACATTGGCCAGAAATTCCGATTTGTATTGTGCGGCCATGAAGATCTCCTGCGCCTGCACCTCGATCTCTTCCTTCTGCTTACCGGTTAGCTCAACCTGGAGCAGCAGCTGATCATTGGAGGCTGCCAGCTCTTCCTTCTGGGTGTGCAGCTCCTCGGCCTGGGCAAGCAGCTCATCAGCTTGTGCCTGTAGCTCCTCTGTCTGAGACTGTAGTTCTTCCGTCTGGGCCTGGAGTTCCTCCTTCTGGTTCAGCAGCTCATTTGTTTGGGCCTGCAGCTCCTCCGCCTGCTCAGCAATCTCGGATTTCTGGAGTTCTGAAATCTGCAGCTGCTTCTGCATATCACGGTTAGCTGCGGATAATTCGTCGGCCTGCGCCTTAATCTCTGCGGCCTGCCGGTGGGTAACCTCCATCTGCTGCGTAAGCTCCAGATTCGAGGCTGCCAGTTCTTCTGTCTGTATTCTAAGCTCATCGGCCTGGGCTTCAATCTCGGCCTTTTGTTCCTCTGTCAGCTCCATTTGTTCCTGGAGCTGCTCGTTGAAGCTCAGCAGGCTTTCGGCCTGCACCTCCAGCTCAACCTTCTGATCATGCAATTGATCGGTCTGCTTACGCAGCTCATCGGTCTGGGCGAGCAGCTCTTCCGTCTGTGCTTCCAGCTCCTCGGTCTGAGCCTGCAGCTCCTCAGTCTGTGTCTCCAGCTCTTCCTTCTGCAGCTGGGTCTCGTTCAGCAGCTCTTCGATCTTGGCGACACCGGCCAGCGTATTGATCAGGACCCCCATATTCTGGCCGGTCCGCTCAATCAGCTGATGTTCCTTGTACCCGAAGTGGTGCAACGCTGCCAGCTCCATTACGGCAACCACTTCCTGCTCATGCAGGATGGGAACTACGATCAGCGAGGCAGGGGAGGCTTCTCCGAGTGCGGAGTGCACTTTGATATAATCCTCCGGAAGATCCTGCAGCATAATAATCTGCTGGTCCAGCCCGCATTGTCCGACCAGTCCGCTGCCGAGCGGGATCGGCTCCCGGTGTCCTGCGGACTCATCTATGGCATAGCCGGCTGCGAAGTTAAGCTGGTCTCCCTGCTTCAGGTAGACCGCTCCATAGCTCCCGCCGACAGCGGCAGCCAGCTTCCCGATGAAGACACGGGAAGCCGTCTGGAGCTGCACGGAGCCCTGAAGCTGCATCGCCATCTCTGACACCTGCGTGTTGATCCAGGCCTGCTCCTCCGCCTTCAGCCGCAGCTCGCGTTCTTCGGCGGTTCTGTAGTGAAGATCAGACGCGAGCTTATAGAAAGAGCCGGCGAGCTGCCCGAATTCATCCTTGCGCACAGTAGATGCGGCTGCCGGGCTAAGGGTCCCTTCCGCAATATCCCTGGAGATGTTCATAATCCGGTTCAGTCCGTGGTTGATGTTCCGCTGAATACTGAAGATCAGGCCAATCCCGATCAGAATGCCGCAAGCACCGAGACCTGCGGCGAGGAGGCGGGAGCCCCCCTCCATATTGAGGATAGATATAGTAATCATACTGCCAAGCAGCAGTATAGAAACGGATGTTGCTAACCAAACTTGTTGTTTTATTCTCATTGTTCGCCGCCTTTGTTCAGTTAGTAATACTAAATCTATATAATTATACTTTTAATAGAGGCTGGGCGATAGAGCGGGCAGCAAGAAAACCCCGGAAAACTTCAGCTTTCAAGGCTTTTCGGGGGTTATGCCGGCTTCAGCAGCCGCGAGGATGAACGATTGTTAACTTTTTATGAAAAACTATGAAACCACCGCAAATATACTTAAAATTTTGCTTGTAAGCATTCTGCGGAGCGTGTAAGATATAGACTTATCATAACTCATATAATCTTGGGAATATGGCCCATAAGTTTCTACCGGATAACCACTGTAATTATCCGACTATGAGTGAAATAGCGCATCTAGGGTTCCGTTTCTTGTGCCATGGCACGGGAAGGACTGGTCCAAGCGATGCGGACACGTATATGTGTTACACCACTAAGGGACAAAAACCCAGAAGGACAGATTCACTTGAGAGAAACACTCAGGGGAATCTGTCCTTTTTTTATTGTACATCTGTCTTTTATTCAAAGGAGGAAGAATTGCTGTAATGAAAGTATTAGAGGAGCGCATCAGGCAAGAAGGCTTAATTCTGTCAGGCACTGTACTGAAAGTAGACTCGTTTCTGAATCATCAGGTGGACACGGAGCTTGCACTGCAAATCGGGCAGGAATTCGCAGCCATCTTCGGGGATCAGCCGGTCACCAAGGTGCTGACTGTGGAGGCCAGCGGCATCCAGTTCGCGATGGCGGCAGGGATTGCGCTGGGCGTACCGTTCATCTATGCCAAGAAAAACAAGGCGGTTACCCTGTCCGAGGCGGTGTATTCGGCACCGGTTCATTCGTTCACCCGCCAGGAGGACTACCGGATCAGCATCTCCCGGAAGTATCTGGGACCTGAAGACAAAGTACTGATTATCGACGATTTCCTGGCTACCGGCGCTGCGCTTGTAGGGTTATGCGAGATCATTGCGGAATCTGGGGCGGAGCTGCTTGGGGTCGGCTGTGTGATCGAGAAAAGCTTCCAGGAGGGACGCGGTCTGCTGGAGCAGCGCGGAGTTCCTGTACATGCGCTGGCCCGGATTGCTTCGATGTCGCCGGGTGAGATTCATTTCATAGATCAGGAAGAATTAATCAAGGAGAGTGCAGGATGTTAAGCAAACAGAAGATATTCGCCCTCGGGCTTCAGCATGTGCTGGCTATGTATGCCGGAGCTGTCATTGTACCGCTGGTGGTCGGAGGAGCGCTCAATTTGAACGGTACGCAGATGGCGTATCTGATTGCAGCGGATCTGTTCACCTGCGGACTGGCTACCCTGCTGCAGATTATGCGCAGCAAATATTTCGGTAGCGGACTTCCGGTGGTCCTCGGCTGTACCTTCACTGCCGTCAGCCCGATTATCGCCATTGCTTCAGGCTCCAATCTGGCGACGGCGTACGGCGCCATCATTATCTCGGGTCTGTTCGTTGTACTGGCAGCCCCGGTGTACGGGAAGCTGCTGAAGTTCTTCCCTACGGTAGTTACCGGATCGGTAGTCACCATTATCGGGCTGTCGCTGATCCCGGTAGCGATGAATAACGTGGCCGGGGGCCAGGGCAGCACCGACTTCGGCCAGCCCCGCAATCTGCTGCTGGCGCTGATCACCCTGCTCGTCATTCTGGCCGTGAACCGGCTGACTACAGGGTTCCTGCGTTCCGTATCCGTGCTGGTCGGTCTGGTGGTTGGAACGGGTATCGGCTACGCCATGGGCATCGTGCATTTCTCTACCGTGACTACGGCCTCCTGGGTCAGTGTTGCCCAGCCGTTCTACTTCGGCTGGCCGCAGTTCAGCATTACGGCGATATTCACGATGATTATCGTGAATATTGTGTCCATGGTGGAATCAACGGGCGTTTATTTTGCTGTAGGCAAGGCAACGGACCAGCAGGTGGAGCAGAAGCAGATCGTCAACGGCCTGCGTTCCGAAGGACTGGCCATCATGCTTGGCGGCTTCTTCAACGCCTTCCCGTACACCGCATTCTCCCAGAATGTCGGGTTGCTGTCGCTGACCCGGGTGAAGACGCGGAATGTGATTTTTGCAGCTGGCGGAATTATGATCGTGCTGGGCCTGCTGCCGAAGCTCGCCGCACTGACCACTGTCGTGCCGAATGCGGTGCTTGGCGGGGCGATGATTGTCATGTTCGGATCGGTAGCCGCTTCCGGCATGTCGATTCTGTCCGATGTTGATCTCCGCAAGGACGGTAATCTGTTGATTGCAGCCTGCAGTATTGCTGTGGGCCTCGGCTCTGCAGTGCTTCCGTCCATGTTCGACCAGCTGCCGGAGTTCGCCAGAATGCTGCTGCAGAACGGCATAGTATCCGGTTCCCTGACGGCCATTATTCTCAATATCTTCTTGTCGAGAACCCAGGACAACGCACCGGTGGCCGCCGCAGCCCCGGAGGTTAAGTAAAATCTTCCATCACGGCGAATCTAACAAGATTCGCGGCCGATTCCGAAATATATGGGAATCGGCTTTTTTTGTGTGCTCAGATAAACAACCCCTGTTGTATAATTTAAAATACTTCTATTACTACAACCAGAAGGGAATGGCAGAGAATATGAGAAAGTATTGGCTGAGTATTCTCGGCAGTCTGGTGCTGGTATTGATCATTCCGCTGCTCTCCGTCCTCCAGACCCTGCAGATCAAAGGGGACAGGCCGCAGGCAGTACAGGGTGTCATCGACTTGCGCTCCTGGAACCCCAGCCAGGACGGTATCATGAAGCTGGATGGAGAATGGGAGCTGTACCGCGATGTACTCCTGTCGCCCGGAGACTTCCATCCGGTGAACGGCGGGAAGAAGGCGCCCTCCGTCTCTGCGATGATTAAGGTTCCGGCGAAATGGAACGCTGATCTTGCTGAAGACGGGGTCCGCCGGGCCAAGGGGCACGCTACCTACCGCCTCCAGGCCAGAATTGCCGGGGGGGAAGCCGTGGTATATGGCCTGCGCACCAGCAACATCCGCAGTGCGAGCAGGATTTTTTTGAACGGGCAGGAGATTGGAAGCAGTGGTACCCCGTCAGCCGCTCCCTCTGAGGGCAGGCAGAATAATATGCCTTATATGGGCTTCGCATCGGTGACCGGGAATTCCATGGAGATTATTGTGCAGGTGGCTAACTACAGCTACTCTTCAGGAGGAATTGTTCAGCCGATTGTCATCGGTAATCAGACCTCAATTCTGAAGCACCGGGAATTTGCCCTGTTCGTGGATGGGGCTGCGGTGATCGGATTCTTCGTTCTGTCCCTGTTCCTGCTGATGTTCTCCAAAGTAAGGGAAAGCCGGGGGGTTACCTTATATCTCGGTTTATTCTGCCTGGCGGCACTGGTCTACATTCTAACCCATGGCGAGAAGCTCATCCTGGCCGTGATGCCGGGATTTCCTTACGAGATTATCCTGAAGCTGCAGCTGGCTTCCTCCACGCTGGTCTATTATTTTCTGCTGCGTTATGTAGCCAATTCCGTGAACTATCCGATGTCTATTGCAGTCATTAAGACCTCCAAGCTGTTTACGGTCCTGCTGCTGCTGATTGCTGTATTTGTCCCGGCTTATCAGTTCAGCTATCTGGAAGGCATGCTGTTGACCTGGGGCTCGGTGAGCATAGGCTTCGTCCTCTACTCCATGGTTCAGGGAACCCGGCGCAATCACAAAAATATGTTCCTGATGATGGTGAGCATTGAGAGCCTGAGCGTGGTTATTATTTATTACCTGATCAGCTTCATGGGCATGAACTTCAGCTATTTCATCATCTCCTACGAAATTCTCCTGTTCGGGTTCGTTCAGGCCATTATTATGACCCGCCAATATGCGGCCTCCTTCCTGGAGGTGGAACAGCTCTCACGCCGTCTGCTGTCGCTTGACGGTCTGAAGGACGACTTCATCTCCGATACTTCCCAGGAACTCCGCAAGCCGCTTCAGGGGATTGTGAACATGGCCAAGGTCCTGGCGCAGGGCACCGCTGGTTCCATAAGCAGTGCACAGAGTGAGCAGCTCCTTACGATTGTCTCCACCGGCAAGCGGCTCACAGCCTTAATCCATGATATGTCGGACTTCGCGAAGCTCAACCACGGCTCGCTGTTTCTGCGCCGCCAGGCAGTTGATCTCCTTACAACAGCTTCCTCGATCATGGAGGTCACCCGCCAGGTGTACGGGAATAGCCACCTGGAATTCCGCCTGATTCTGCCGGAGCGGCTTCCGCTGCTGGAGACGGATGAGCAGCGCCTGGCCCAGATTCTGCATAATTTATTGGCAAATGCAGTGAATTATACGCCCAGAGGCGTGATAACATTGTCTGCTGAGGTTAAAGAAGAGTATGTTGCCATCCTTATAACGGATACAGGTCAAGGCATAGCGCCTGAGCGGCTGCGCTCGATATTCGATGCTTATGATCCAAGCGGTCCCGCCGCGAACAAGGTGTACCGGGAGAACGGGCTTGGTCTCAGTATTACCCAGAGGCTGGTAGAACTGACAGGCGGAGAGATTGAGGCGCATTCAGAGCCGGGGCACGGCTCGATCTTCCGCTTCACTCAGCCTATCCTGCAGAGGAGCCGGGCGCTGCTGGAGGAGGAACTCAAGGAGTTCCACGGATGGGAGGCTGCTGCTGCGTATCAGCCTCCCGGAGAAGACCCGGTCTTGCCGCCGTCTGCGGACTGCTGCTCCATTCTGGTAGTGGATAATGACCCTGTTAACCTCCGCGTGCTGACAGGTATGCTGCAACTGGAGAACCATTCGGTGATTACCGCCAGCAGCGGAGCCGAGGCTATGCATATCATTCAGCAGAACCCTGAGCTAGATCTTGTTATTGCCGACTGGGTGATCCCGGAGGTACCCGGACTTCTGTTAGTCAAGGCCATCCGTGAACGGTTCACCTTGTCTGAGCTGCCTATTCTGGTGCTCATGGCTAGCAGCCGTCCGGACGATATCCTGGCAGCGTTCGAGGCCGGCGCGAATGATTATCTAAGCAAGCCGGTGGAGCTGCGCGAATTCAAGGCGCGGATGCAGACCCTGCTGGATATGCGCAAGTCTATCCGTGCCTCTGTTCAGGCGGAGATCGCTTACCTGCAGGCGCAGATCAAGCCGCATTTCTTATATAATGCCCTGAATGCCATTATTTCGGTATGTCCGGTAGAACCGGACAAGGCCACGGAGCTGCTGCTCGACCTCAGCCAATACCTGCGGAGCAGCTTCGACTTCCAGAACCGGGGGCAGACCGTGTCTATTGTGAAGGAGCTGGAGCTGGTCAAATCCTACCTTGCTCTGGAGCAGGCACGGTTCGATGAGCGGCTGAATATCGAGTTCGATGTCCCGGACGATGTGATGGCTATGGTTCCGCCGCTGAGCATTCAGCCGATTGTAGAGAACGCCGTGAATCATGGCCTGATGCAGAAGGAGGCCGGAGGGACGGTGCAGCTGACGGTCGAGCTGCTGCCCGGCTCCCTCAGGGTAGCTGTTCTGGATGACGGTGTTGGAATGTCCCCGCAGAAGATTGTGGAGATCCTGTCCGATGAACGGACAGAGGGAGGCATCGGGCTGCGGAATATTCAGCACCGGCTGCTCAAAATGTACGGAACAGGCCTGAGCATTGACAGCGTACCGGGCCGGGGAACCGCTATATCTTATACCATTCCAAGATAAGCGATAGACCTGTGAACGATGAATAGGAGGTGAGTCCTTCCATGAAGGCGATACTGATTGACGATGAGAAGCCGGCGCTTCAGCACCTGGAGCGTCTGCTTCTGAAGGACGGGCGTCTGGAGATTACCGGGAAATATACGTCAGCCCGGCGGGGGCTGGAGCATCTGGAGCGGGATAAGACGGATATTGTATTCCTGGATATCGGCATGCCGGAGATGAACGGGCTGGAGGCTGGAGAATATATTGCGGGTCTGGACCGGAGCACCCGGATTGTCTATATTACCGCATACAGCGAGTATGCCATCGAGGCTTTTGAATTGAATGCCGCAGATTATCTGCTGAAGCCGGTAACCTCCCAGCGGTTAAGCAAAACCCTGGAGCGGCTGCAGAAGTCCGAAGTGCGGACAGAGTCCCTCCCCAAATCTGCGGTACCCGTCAAGGAGCTGTCCATTCTTTGCTTCAAACGGCTTGAATTCACGGACAGCATGGAGCCGGGCCGCAAGATGCAGTGGAGAACAAGCAAAGCCCAGGAAGTGTTTGCCCTGCTGCTGCATAACCGCGGACAGTGGATCATGAAGGATACGATTGTGGATCTTGTCTGGCCGGATTTCAAGCCGGAGAAGGCTGTGACGAATCTGCATACGACCGTGTACCATATCCGCAAGCTGCTGAAGGCATGGGATATGGAGGTGCTGGTGGAGTTCTCGCAGGAGCGGTACAGGCTGACCAAGGAGAAGGTGCTGCTGGATGTGGAGGAGTTCGAGCGGGGGTATTCCGGTACGCCTGTGGAGTCGGATGAGGAATGGCTGCGCCGGGAGAATGTGTTGAAGCTGTACCGTGGAGATTACCTGGAAGAACATCACTATGACTGGGCAGAGATCCGGCGCAAGGAGCTGCAGGTCCGGTATATCCGCATGGCTCTGCATTCCGCTGAGTATGAGCTGTCCTCCGGGCGGCCCCGGCAGGCGCTGGACAGGCTGCTGGACCTGCAGGCGGTCGATCCGTATTCGGATCAGATCTGCCGGCTTGCCCTGCGAAGTTACGCGGATCTGGGGGATTTCATCGGTTTCAGGACACACTACGATAAGTATAAAGAATTGCTGGAGAGAGACCTGGGCATCCGTCCGGATCAGGTTATGGACAGCTGGGTCCAGAAGGTGCTATGAGTCAGCGGCTGTCACTGATTTTCCCATTGCCATTATTATTTGTCAGGCATAGAATTTAGTTGATCCGGTTCAGATAATATAGATAGGGATGAAGGATGAAGGAGTAACGGTACAATCATGCTGTCCTGTGGTATACATATTCAAGGCTGCGGGAGTTGAAACGAAAGTGTCACAAGCAGCGTATCAGAAGTCAGAAGCATAATGAGTATTCAAGAGGAGATGGGATTAAGCATGGATAATGGGTTGAAGGTCATCCTGTTTGAGAAGCTGCCGGAAGGCGACCTGCAAATGATTGAGGAGCGCGTCTGGAGCATGAATATGGTTACGGCTCTGGAGCATGTCAATTATATTGTCGTAGGCGGCCGCGAGTTCGAGGCGGTAGAGGGAAGGCTGAATGTGGATGAAGGGAAGCTGGAGCTTCTGCTGGTTCCCATGCGTACAGAAGGTTAGAGATGAATACCAGGAAGGGAGGAGCCAAGTTGGCAAAAGACGAAAATGCAAAAGAACCCGCAGTAAGCAGGCTGTTCACTCCGGATGGCAAACCGATCCGCGTATTGTCGACCTCGCTCGGCATTGCTCTGCTGGCTAACGCGTTATTCATACCCGGAGGCGCCGGCGCCAGCGGGAGTACAAGCGGCAGCGGTGAGGAGCCTAAGCTGGTCTCCTGGTCTACCGAGGAAGTGAAGAACTATTTCGACAAGAATGTGGACTGGAGTATCCCGTATCCCGAGGAACAGCAAGAGACTGTCCAGGAAGGGCAGGGGGCGGTGACCTCGGGCGGCACAACGGTCATCAACAATTACGGCGGCTACAGCTCGGGCTTCGGCTGGGATGATGTGCTGCTGTACCACATGCTGTTCAACAGCGGTTCGTTCTATTCTTCACGGGGCTGGTATAATGACCGGCCTACTTATTATGGCGGCACACGAAATACTTATAAACCGCCGACCTACAACAGCGGCAAATTCCAGAATAAGCCGGTCGCCGGCTCTGTAGTGAAGCCGAAGACTTCAACTTCGTCCACCGGCTCCGTAACGAGAAGGAATACTTCTTCCAAATCGGGCGGCATCGGCGGAACCTCCAGCGGACTGGGCTCCAGCAAATCCGGCTCCAGCAAAAGCTCCGGCAAAAGCTCTGTAAGCCGCTCCGGCAAAAGCGGTTTCGGCGGATGACCGGGAACGGGAGCGTATTTCAATATATAGACCAATCCGGTCTGGAGCGGGCCCCGCGCGTGCAGCAGCTGCATGAGCTGGGCTTCACCTGGGCCGACCTGGAGGAAGAGGAGTACTGGCTGGATGCGGTAGCTGTAATGCGCGGCGAGACTTATCAGGAATTGAAGGAAGCCTCGGCGGCTCTCTGGTCGATTCTGGATAAGGCAGTGCGTTATGTCCATCTCAGGCATGACTTGTACGATCTGCTGGGAATTCCCCCGGTGCTGTGGCAGATGCTTGATGACTGTCCGCTGCCGGAGCCGGGGCTGATCAGCCGGTATGCCCGGTTTGACTTCGCGGTGTCCGGTGACGGAACCATTAAGCTGCTGGAGCTGAATGCGGATACACCGACCGGATATGTGGAGGCCTCCATCGCTACACCGTGGATCTGCGCGGATGCCGGGATCGGGAGCCCGAATGCTGCGATGAAGCAGCACCTTGCTGCAGCCTGGGCCGTGGAGCGGCCGGATACGGCAGCCTGTGTGGCCTATGGCAGCCATCAGGAGGACAGCGGGACTATAGAGGCATTGGCTGTGCATAGCGGGCTTGATATCCGCTGTGTGGACTGCCTGGACCTGTGGATTGATGAGGGAGTTGTCAAGGACGGGGAGGACCGGATCATTGAGCGGATGTTCGCGCTGTATCCGAAGGAGTGGATGGCTGTGGATGAAGGCGGCGACGCCCTGGCCTATGCCATTGAGAGCGGGAAGCTCCAGCTGTTCAACGGACCGCATAGTATCATCCTCCAGTCCAAGGGTCTGATTGCCGCCGTATGGGGGATGTATGAGCTGGGCCTGTTGTTCACTGAAGAGGAACGCGAGGCCATCGCCAGTTATATCCTGCCGACATACAATAAGGCGGTATTCTCGGAGAGCTTTGTGTCCAAGTCCGTATTCGGCCGGGAAGGCGGGTCCGTGCGGATCTTCGATGACAGCGGTGCGCTTGAAATTAAGGATGAAGAAGGTTATGACAGCAGCGAGCTCTTCCCTGTTGTCTATCAGAAAAGAGCCGAAATGGCCCGGATCATGACAGCGGAGGGAGAGCTTCATCTGCTGACCGGTATGTTCGTGATTAACGGGACGCCCTGCGGGCTGCTCGGCCGGGCCGGCGGGCCGATAACAGGCAATGCCAGTCATTTTATTGCGCTAGGAGTGAGGGGGCTTGAAGATGTTCAAGGGTAGAGAGGGGCATGCCGCAGCGCGGAGATCCCGGCGCGGACTGCTGGCCGTGATGCTGCTTCTGGCAGTTATGCTGCTAAGCGCATGCTCCGGGAACAGCAACAGTGTATTTCACACCGGCACCGATACGACGGATAGCGTATCACGCGTTCCGTGGGATTACCGGGTGGTGGAGGGCAAGGTTGGGGATCTGATCGGCAGCGACATGACGGTATTGCCGGATAATGAGCTGCTTCCCAACGACGGTAATTATGCTACAGGCGATACCATCTGGACGCTCCAGTTCATGGACGCCGAGCTGGTGACGGATGCCGACCAGAAGAATGATATCCGGCTGTCCGCGTGGACTACGCTCAAATCTTATGCCGACCAGAAGGCGGCAACGGAGGATCTGGCGAATCTCAAGGTATCCATTACAACGGATGTGGATCTTGTCGGAGTATACAAAACCCAGTATCAGAACAAAACGAGAAACTTTGCGGTGCTGGAGCTGCCGTCAGGTAACCGGATCAAGCAGCCGATTGACGACAAGCGCTATACAGCGCTGGAGAAACAGAAGACAGCCTCTGTAGTTCTGGAGGAAGTACATGATTTCGCCGACTATGACTCGGCCTATGCGAAATTTCGGGGGTGGGCTAAATGACGATAGCAATTAATCTGGTGGTAAGTATTCTGACCATTGTTCTGCTGCAGGTGCTGGGTATGGTTATATTTGCACTGATGACTCCTTATAAGGACATGGAGGAGCTGAAGAAGGGAAATGTGGCCGTATCGCTCGCCTTTGGCGGCAAGTTCCTGGCTACGGCGATTATTCTTGGTGTGGCGGCCTATACGAATACGTCAATCTGGTTCATGATGCTCTGGTTCGCGGTGGGTTATGTGTGCCTGATTGCCTCCTATTGGATCTTTGAGCTGTTCACCCCCAGCTTCCGCATCTCGGAACAATTGCAGAAGGGGAATGTGGCCGTAGGCGTGATGCTCTGTATGGTATTCATCGGGACAGCCTTTGCGGTAAGCAGTCTGATTATTTAGTAAGGCCGGTTAGACAGACGGACACAGTAGCCGTGCTGTGAAGTTACAGGCGCGGCTGCGTCCTACTGGCTCCATTAACCCGAAGGCAGGGATGAGCGTTGCATTTTCTAATCCGATTATCCGGTAAGCTGCTTCATCTGCGCAAAAAGTCCATAGCACTAATTATTCTGTCATTTATCCTTCTGAGTTCAACCATTGCATTTCTGCTGGAGCCGGACACTTTTCATAGCTGGTTCAACGCCTTTTACTGGGTCATGACCACGATGGCTACTGTAGGCTACGGCGACTACTTCGCCACTACAGTTACCGGCAAGGTGTTTACGGTATTCTTATATATCTTTGGCATCGGTCTGCTCAGCTTGGTTATCGGCAAGATAATTGATGCTATGGGAGAGCTGCAGCGCAGGAGAGGAGCCGGAACGTTGACCTATCACGGACACAATCATATTGTATTAATTAATTGGAATCGTAAGACACAGGCGGCGGTGGACGAAATTCTATGTTACAACGGAGACTGCCAGATTGTGATTATTGATGAGAACGGGCGCCATCCGCTGGAACAGCTGGAGCAGGTCCACTTCGTCTGCGGAGATGCCTCCAGCGACGATATCCTGCTGAAGGCGAACATCGGAAGCGCCAGGGCAGCGATTGTGTTCAGCGACAACCGGATTGATGAGGCTTCGCTGAGCGACGGCAAAACGCTGCTGATTGCTTCCAGCATTGAACGGATTGCCCCGCAGGTACATACAACTGTTGAGATCATGCAGGAGAAGCATATTCAGAACTTCAAGCATGTTCACGTGAACGAGTTCGTGCTCTCCCATGATGCCATCTCCAGACTCGCGGTCAGATCTGCCCTGCAAGAGGGCAATTCCGAGGTGATTACCCAGCTCCTCAGCCGGGAGCATGGCGATGATATCTATGAGATTCCCCGGCGCAGCGGCTGGACCACGTATGGGGAGGCCTTCCAGGATCTGCTTCGCCAAGGGGCAACCCTGCTGTCCGACCGTGGCGATCTGGGCATTAACCGCAAGCTCGACCAGCCGATTCCGGCAGAGGCCAGACTCTATATCGTAGCCGATGAGGAGACTTACCGGAGAATCAAAGAAGGCTAGACAGAACAAAAGTCAATTCCATAGGGCAATATCAAACAGAGCTGGTCCGGTCGTAAAGACTCGGGCCGGCTTTTTTAGGTTGCAGGTTAGAGATTGCGGGTTAGAGATTGTAGGTCCTGAAGGGAAAGTACGCCGAAGGGGGAGTGAGTAATGCCGAAAGGGGAATGAGTGGAGCCGAAAGGGGAATGAGTGGAGCGGGAAGTGTTAGGAGCTAATAGGGGGTTATGAGCTGATAGGAGCTATTATGAGCTGTAAC
The DNA here is from genome assembly GCF_018207515.1 of Paenibacillus tritici. NCBI lineage: Bacteria > Bacillati > Bacillota > Bacilli > Caryophanales > Paenibacillaceae > Paenibacillus > Paenibacillus tritici. The sequence goes on along the minus strand of NZ_CP073365.1, from coordinate 7,379,495 downwards.
GAACTTTGATGAGCTGACAGGAGCTGTTACGGGCTGTTATGAATTGTTACGAACTGTTAGTAGCTGTTCTGAACTGTTACGAACTGTTCTGAACTGTTACGAACTGTTACGAACTGTTTTGAGCTGTTTTGAGCTATGAGGAGCTTTTAAGGAAAATAGCAGTTGGATTAAGTACACTTGCTGATGCGTGAACAGACGTTTCTAAGACAGGAGTTGGATAAACAGCACTTAAATTCTCCCCTTTCACCCGAAGCAGCAAAAATGATCAACAGTAGATGTTGTTTTTCCACTTAGTCCCGTATATCTTCCAGAAATCGACGAATTAAGATACGTTTGTCCACTTGCTTGCCGGGAGAGCTTGTCAGTGCTTCTCCAACCCCGCCCCTCGGCTCCCCTCTCAGCTCCCCGTCCTCCACCCCCGTCATCCATACGCAACTCCCAAGTATCCACCCCCGTCATCCATATGCAACTCCCAAGTATCCAATCCCAGCATCCTTGCGCAACTCCCGGGCATCCTCACTTTCAGCATCGACTCCTATGACTGCGCTTACAATGAATCCGCCCCTAGAAGCTCTTACTCAGCTCCAAGCCACCATCTGGATAATTCCTTGAAGCAGTACATAAAGTTTAACCAAACCGTAAATAATGTGACAATAATTACCGTTATACTATTATGGCCATAAACCTACTTGTAAATCTAAGGATGTGAAGGCATGGGAAGCAGATATAGCAAGGCCGCTGCGCTGGGATTGTCACTGCTCTTGTTAACCTCTTGCGGCGGTCCTTCAGCCCAGCCTGTCCCTTCTTCTTCTCCGGCGGTCCCGCCCCCAGGGACAGCCCGGCCGGATGAGGTGCGGCCCCAACCCACAGTGGAGCAACAGGAGTTACTTGAATTCATAGACACTAAGCTTACAGGACCCTACGGGGTATATACGAATCTGCGGGAGACCAGCGAATCGGCAGAGCAGGCTACAGGGCATGAGGTTCTGAGCGAATCGGCTTCTCTTCTAATGGAGACGGCCGTCCGGGAGGGCGATCAGGAGCGGTTCAACCGGCACTGGACGCTGGCCCGCCGAACCTTCGATATGGAGGGCGGCTTCAGCTACCGCTTCAGTCCCGGGCAGCAGAAGCAATTCAACGTGAATGCAGCGGTGGACGATCTGCGGATGATCGGGGCGCTGTATGAAGCGGGTCAGGCATTTCACCAACCGGAATATACTAGCGAAGCCGATAAATATAGCAAAAGATTTTATAAGAATAACATTAAAAAAGGTTACATGTTTGACATGTATGACAATTTTTACAAGGTGGTAAACGAATCGGTAACTTTGTGTTATATTGATCTGAGTGTGTTGCAGAAATTGTCGATATCTAGCGAATCGAAAGAGAATTTGTTGAAAAATATGAGCGGTATTTTGGAGGAGGGATATTTGTCCGATACTTTTCCATTCTATGAGACCCGCTTCGATTATAAGACAGGTGAGTACAGCTCTGAAGGCATCAACGCAGTAGAATCTCTGCTGACTATTCTTCATCTGACAGAGAGCGGCCGGCAGAAGCCGGCAAGCATCAGCTATATCAAAGCTCAGGTCGCAGCGGGAACATTGTTCGGACAATATACACGGGAGGGTCTGCCGGCTAATGATATTCAATCTACGGCGATCTATGCGCTCACGGCTATGATTGGAGCTGTGGCGGGGGACGAATCTCTTTATCAGTCCAGTATGGACCGGATGAACGAATTCAGAGTTACAGATCCTGAAAGTCCGCTGTATGGCGGATTTGGTGATGTTGCGGCCCGGCAGGCATACTCTTTTGACAACCTCATGGCGCTGTTGGCTTATTCCTATAGATAGATACACAAACTAAACTAACGAGGGTGAATCCGAGATGATAGATAACAACTTAGAGCATACAACCATTCGTCCTGGTCTGACGCTTGCCGGCTTTCGTGTGACTCCGGCGTTTGTCGCAGCCTTTGGCGTTCTGCTGGTGACCGTCATCTCGCTGTTTACGCTCCCTTATATCGGGATGGCAGATAACGGGGACTTTTACCGGATTATATACAGCAATGGATTATACTTCGATCTTCCGGACTATGACAGCCGGTATTTCGGGTATTTCGTGAAGCAGTTCGGAATCTTCCAATATTATAACGAGAACAGTTCGATGGTAGTGTCTTCCCAGTCCCTGTTCATTAAGCTGGCCATCTTCATCAATAAGCTGTTCTTCAGCAAGGAAGTATTCGATATCCGGTTCCAGGCCGGGATCTATACCTTGCTGTATGTTACTGCGATCTATCTGCTGATTGAAGCTGTCACATTCAAAATGTCGTTCAAGCGGGGAATGCTGGTTGCAGTCTTGGCGATTTTTATCTTCGGGGATACAGGGTATACTTCCTATTTCAGTTCGTTCTTCGGCGAAAGCGTGGTAATGGTCACCATGATCATGGTGTTCGCTTCCTGGCTGCTGCTCTACCGCAAAAGATATAACGATTACGCGATGCTGGCGATTCTTCTGATCAGCACCTTGATTCTTACTACCTCCAAGCAGCAGAACGCTCCTGTGGGGATGGTTATTTCCCTGCTCTCTGTTCCGTTGATCCTGATCCGCCGGGATAAGCTGTTCCGCTGGATTACCCTCCTGTCGGCTGGTCTGATGATGTTCGTCGGGATTGCCACTTATCTTAATATCTCCAAAGAGTTCGTAAATATTAACCAATATCATGCAATGACGCGCGGCGTCCTGATGGAATCAGAGAACCCGGAGACTGCGCTTAATTCCTTTGGCATCAACGAACAATACGCAATTCTTAAGTCCAATACCTACTATGACCAATACGGGACAGTGGATGTGAAATCGGAAATGCTGCAGAAGGATTTCTACAGCCGGTATGGTTTCGTCTCTATCCTCAAATACTATGTAACCCATCCGGAGCAGCTTGGCTCGATTCTCGATACGGCCGCCGAAAGCGCCTATAAGATCAAACCGGCTGCGATGGGGAATTACGAGATGTCCGCAGGCAAGGAATTCCGGGCCCAGAGCCACTTCTTCAGTCTGTACAGTACGCTCAAGGAGAAGCTGGCTCCCCGTACCTTTGCCTTCATTCTGCTCTGGATGGCTGTAACTATTGGAGTCTATATGCCGTCCTTCGTACGCGCGGTTCGTACACGCGATTACCGGGGGATGCAAAGGCTGCTCCTGATTCTGGCGACCATGCTTGTCGGGCTGTCGGGCATTGTAGTCTCTATTATAGGAGCGGGTGATGCCGATATTGCCAAGCATGAATTCCTGTTCACTCTTGCCTTCGACCTGATTACCTTCCAGGTCGTATCCAGTGTGATCGGCCGCGGAATGTCATCCAGAAAGTCAATGCCGGCTGCACCACCTGCTTTGCCGGCCACGGATTATACTACTCTTAACAGAGGGGTGGGCGCTTGAGACGAAGAGGGATATTCATTCTCGTAATACTCTTACTCGGGGGATCACTCCTGCCGCCCGTACGGGCGGTATCCGCAGCAACTGCTTCTCCGGCTCCGGCACAGCGTATTCTGCTGCTGTTCGACAGCCTGGGCAGGGGCACGGACCAGGAGGGGAATGTGGCAGAGCTGCAACGGCTGCTCGCAGCCTATAGCGCACAAGTCACACTTAAGCCTATTGCCGGTTATGAGCCGGGCAGCATGTCCGCCTACACCGGAGTAATCACCGTTGTGAATAACGACGAGCTTGGGATTACGAATCAGGCTTATCTGCAGGATGCAGCCAAGTACCGGGGGGCTGTGCTGCATGTTGGGTATAGACCGCCCGCCGGGATGCAGCAGGCCCTGGGGCTGAAGCCGGGCGTGTGGCATGGGGCCGGGGCGAGCCTGTCCATCGGCGGGTTCACCGGGATTCCGCTGGATGTGAAGAAGATGCCCTATATTACAGCCGCGGGCAGCGGACGCTCGTATGGCCTGTGGTCCTCGGCAGATGAAGGAATGCAGGCGCCCTTTGCGGTTAGCAGGGGCAGAATAACTTACCTGCCTTATCTGAAGCAGGGGAATTTCACGGGCATGGCTGCGGCCTATGTGCTGAAGGACTGGCTGAAGTTCACCGCAGAGCCTCAAACGTATCTGGTGATCAAAGAGATCTATCCGTTCTCTGATCTGGAGCTGCTGGAGGAGCTGGCAGACCGGCTGTATCAGAGCGGTATCCCTTTCATCGCGAGTGTCCGGCCGGTGTTCGGCAATACGGACTTCCCCGCAATGAAAAGGTATCTGGAAGCCCTGCGAACGGTGCAGGCCCATAACGGCAGTATTGTGGTTAATGCTCCGGCCGTCAGACCGCCGGTCAATACGAAGGACCGGACGCTGCGCGGGAAGATGAACCACTTCATCAATGTGCTGACCGAGGGAGGCGCTGTGCCGCTGGGGGTTGCTGCCGAGGGGTACTGGACGTATGACAAGGAATATTCCACCGCTGGCATGGGCTTCTTCAACTCGGCAGTACTCTACCCCGACGGGGAGACGCATTATATGGAGCAGATGGACACCTCGGCGGTTTTTGCTTCCGCTGTATATAGTCTGCCGCCGGAATTGCTGCAGGGGATCAGCAGGGACGGCAAGGCCATGCCGCAGCTGCCGCTGAATGCAGGAGTTACGTACGACCTGCCGGAGAATGAAGACGGGCTGGAGGAGCTGCTGCAGAGTCTGAAGAATGAATGGTACACCTTCGCAGACTATAAGCAGGCTTCCCATAAAGTTAGCACGGATATTCATACGCTTGTAGCCGCCGGCGGTGTGATCCAGGTGGACGGCCATACGCTGGATGTGGATTATATCCCGAAGACGGTGATTGATGATTACCAGTATCAGGAGAAGCAGGCTACCAGCTTCAACACGCTGTTCAGCGTGCAGAATCAATTCTTCATCGTCGTGATTCTGGCTGCGCTGATCTTGTTCGGCGGTCTGCTCGCCATCGGCTACAGACTATACCGGAGGAAATATTTGAGGAAGTAATCCGAGAAAAATTTAGCGACATTAGGAGAATAATATGACGATCTCAGACGTCCTGATGGTGATTGCGGTCATCTGCATCTGGTCCCTGCTGCTGGTGAATGTGGCGCTGATTATAGCGGGATATCTGTACTACATTGCAACTGAAAAGGAAGCTGTGCCGGAGATCACCGGTGAGCATCCGATGGTTACGATCATGGTTCCTGCACACAACGAAGGTATTGTGATCAGCAAGACGGTCGAATCCCTGCTGGCCCTCGACTACCCGCATGACCGGTATGAGATCATCGTCATCAACGATAATTCGTCGGACAACAGCGCGGAGCTGCTGGGCGATATCCAGCGGAAGAATCCGCAGCGCAATCTGATTATCATCAATACGGATGCCGTCATAGGCGGAAAGGGCAAATCCAATGCCCTGAACATCGGCTTCTCCCGCAGCAGGGGAGAGCTGATCGCCATTTATGACGCTGACAATACACCGGAGCGCACAGCGCTGAAATATCTTGTGGCAGAGATCATTAATGATGACTCACTCGGCGCGGTGATCGGCAAGTTCAGAACCCGCAACCGTAATGCCAGCCTGATGACCCGGTTCATTAATATCGAGACCTTGTCTTTTCAATGGATGGCTCAAGCGGGACGCTGGAAGCTCTTCAAGCTCTGTACGATCCCGGGGACGAACTTCATTATGCGCAGATCCATCGTTGAGAGTATCGGCGGCTGGGATGTGAAGGCGATTGCCGAGGATACCGAGATCAGCTTCCGCATTTACATGATGGGCTACCGGATCAAATTCCAGCCCAAATCGGTCACCTGGGAACAGGAGCCGCAGACGGTCAAGGTGTGGTTCAAGCAGCGGACACGCTGGGCGAAGGGCAATATCTATGTCATTGTGAAGAACCTTCCGCTTCTCTTCGACCGCAAGGCGGCGAAGATCCGCTTCGATATTCTGTATTATGTCTCGATCTACTTCTTATTGCTGATCTCACTGGTCACTTCGGATGTTCTGCTCGTTCTGCATGCCATGGGTTATGTCCATACCACCATTGCCGGACTCAGCAGCTTCCTGTGGCTGCTCGCCATCGTATTGTTCGTGGTGGGCATCTTCGTTACGCTTACGACGGAGAAGGGCGAGATGAGCCTGTCGAACCTGTGGATTATTATGCTGATGTACGTGTCATACTGCCAGCTCTGGATGGTGGTTGCAGCTTACGGGCTATACAATTATCTCAAAGACGTTATTTTCAAACGGGAAGCCAAATGGTACAAAACCGAGCGTTATTAATGCGCCGGAGGTCAGAGAAATTAGAGATACAGGAGACACGGACATGATGAGAAAACAGATAATAACACTGCTGCTCTGCCTCTCCCTCTTCCTGGTTCAAATGCCTGCGGCGCATTCGGCGGCACTTCCCGGTGAAGCCGGGCAGACGTATGAAACTTCGTTCACGGGCGGAGAGATTTCCCTCAAGGGCTCAGGCTCCCAACAGCAGTTCTTCACAGTAATGGAGTACTGGAACATTGATAAAGTAATGATTAATCTGCATTTCCAGGCGTCTCAGATTAATGAGGATACGCGCTCGAGTGTAACGCTGTCGCTGAACGGCATTCCGTTCCATTCCTTCAGGCCGTCCCGGGAGAATAACGGGCAGCAGAGCCTGAGTGTGGAGGTACCCAAGGGCTTCGTGACCGAAGGCACCAATACGCTGGGCATCCAGGGCAACTTGAGAACGGATACCGGGGGGTATCAGCTATGCAATGTCGATGATATGCAGGATAGCTGGCTGCATCTGTTCAATACCTCCAATATTGCCGTCAAGTACACAACTAAGGCGATTACCGGGGGGATTCAGGATTTCAGCAGCAGATTCTCGGGCATGGATACGGTGAAAAAAGAACAAAGCCTGCTCACGGTCCCGCAGAATGCCAGCGGGGCTGAGCTGGAGAGCGCCACCTACGCCCTCTCGGGCTTCGTCAAAGGCAATACGCTGAACGATACAACCATTCCGCTGCTGCCTTACCGCGAAAGCACCGTCGAGGACAAGCGTGCAGTAGTGCTGGTAGCCATGTATGACCATCTGCCTGATAGGCTGAAAAGGCTGGTCAGCACGGCGGATGACCTGGGTACACATGCCGTAATCCAGCTGGTTGACAAGGAATCCCAGCCCACGCTGATTGTCACCTCCAAGGACGAGAGCCTGCTGATCAAAGCCGGACGGCTGATGGCCAGCAGAACACTGATGAGCCAGATCAGCAAGGATCTGAAGGTCGTTGACGGTACTACTCATGTAGTAGATCCGGCACCGCCCATCAGCACGAATATTACCTTCACGGATACGGGGGATAAGCTGACCGGGCCGAATCATCAGGAGCAGACGTATTTCGTATCGCTGCCCTCTAACCGCTCCATTGCAGATGACGGGAAGATCAGCCTGGATTTCCGCTATGCCGCGAATCTCGACTTCAACCGTTCCCTGGTTACAGTGAGCATCAACAATACGCCCATCGGCAGCAAGAAGCTGACGAAGGAGCTGGCAAACGGGGATGTTCTGAATCTGAATGTCCCGCAGAGTCTGAATATCTCCGGCAACTTCACTGTGACGGTGGCGTTTGAGCTGGAGCTGGCGAGTATTCTCTGCACCCCTAACAGGGATGAGATGCCTTGGGCCTATATCAGCAAGGAATCGCTGATGCGGCTGAATACGAAGGACCGCACAGATCTGCTGCTGGGCAATTACCCGTATCCGTTCCTGCGCGATGGAATCTTCAACCGTGTAGCCGTGGTGCTGCCGAAGGAAAAGGATGATTACACCTACAGGAGCCTGGGCAATATCTTCAACATGCTCGGCAAATACGCCGGGGGAAATACGGGTGATGTTCACTACTACAGCGATACTGTAACAGCGGGCAATCTGAAGGACAACAATATCATTGCCATCGGGACCTATAAGGATAACAAGGTGATCCGCGATAACAATGACAAGCTTTTTTTCAAATATAATAAGGATGGCTCAACCCTGCTGTCCAATGAGAAGTTAGCCATTGAGGAGAAGTACGGGGCCGGGATCGGCACCCTGCAGCTGCTGGAATCGCCTTACGAGGGCGGACGCGGCCTGCTGGCGGTTACGGCCGTCCGCTCCGAGAGCAATTTCATTGTCTCCAAGCTGATTGGCAGCGAGAAGGACAGATGGAAGGTGTACGGTGACGGAGTTGTAGCGGACAAGGACGGCACAGTCAATGCCTACCGCTTCAAGACCATCACCGGTGCCGAACCGGAGTCTCTGGCCTCTCGGGTGATGGAGCGCACGGATGTGCTGGGCTTCGTGACCGCAGCGGTACTGATGGTGGCGCTGGTGGTTGTAGCTCTGCTGCTGCTGCTGCGCAAACATAAGAAGAAACGTGGTGATCAAGCGTGAGACGTAACCGCAGCAGTCTAACCTCGGATCTTGGCTTCCTGGCCTTTCTGGTCCTGATCTTCGCCTGCATCGTATATATCGCAGGCTCTCCGGACCACTATATCCAGAACATTATTATTCTGAATGTATCCTTCATCCTGGCCCTGGTCACGTATTTCACCACGGTCACCGCGGGACTTACGCTGAATCTGGCGTTTGTATTCGGCTACGGCTTCTTCGTGGTATATCAGACGGTAACCCAGGGCGCGTCCATCGGGGTAGACACGTACTTCTGGCTGATTATGACCCCGCTGCTTACGGTCGTGCTGTGGGTCTTCACCTCCAGTACCCGCGAGCTGCAGGCGGAGAACGAACGGCTGCTGAAGCGCACGGCCAATCTTGCCGCAGTGGATGAGAATACAGACCTGCGCAACAGCATCTCCTTTCAAAAGGATGCCAATCTGTTCATCGGAATCTCGACCCGCTATAAGATTCCGCTGACGCTGCTGGTGGTGAAGGTGAAATACTGGAGTGAGATCCGCCGTCTCATCCCGGAAGAACAGCTGTCTGAAGCAGTCTATGATGTCTCCCAGCTCAGCCAGTCCAGCATCCGTACCAATGATGCGCTGTATCTGCTGGACAAGGAGGAGGCGACCTGGGGGCTGCTGCTCTTCACAGACCGTGAAGGGTCCAAAATTGTCATTGAGCGGATCAAACAGCGGCTTCAGGAATTGAATGACACGGAGTTCTCCGGCAAATACAAGGTGAACCTGGGGCTGAAGATCGGTGCGGTGGAATATGAGGCGGACAAGATTGAGAATCCGCTGGATTTCATTGTGCAGGCCAAAAACCAGCTGGAATACGATGTATAATACAGGAGCGGCCGGATCTTGAGGCCGCTCCAGTGTTGACTATTGACTCTCTGACTCATTTCACGTATGATAGTATGGCGTGTAAAAATCGGAAGATTTACGCATCTCCCTTCGTCTAACCTGATTTTTCAAATAGACCAAGAGATGGCTTCATAATACCGAAGAAGTTGTATCCGTAATGAAAGGAGGTTACTACAATGAAACAAGGCATACACCCTAAGTTCAACCAGGTTATTTTCTTCGATGCAAGCGTAGGCTACAAATTCCTGAGCTCATCCACCAAATCATCCGGTGAAACTATGGAATGGGAAGACGGCAACACTTATCCAGTGATCCGTGTAGACTCCAGCTCTGCATCCCACCCGTTCTACACAGGCAAACAAAGAGATACCGAAACTGGCGGTCGTGTTGACAAGTTCAAACAACGGCTTGCTCAGAAGAAATAATGGTATTGTTGCTATAGAGGATATTCCCGCATCCATGCAGATGGTGAAGGAGTATCCTCTTTGTTGTATCGGGGGTGTTTAACGTGCCGCTGTTGCGGGTATTAATGCTTAGGTGGGAAGTGGAAGGTATCAATTAGATGTTTGGAAGGGCATTGATTGTGTGTTTTCCGACAGGAAAGTTGATTAACCCATGTACTGCTTGAAGGACGGATTGAATCGGGATGTCATCCGATTATTATCCGGATTAGCATCAGCAACCAGCAACTGGAACCCCGGCATAACTATAAATTCGCTTCTCACCTTTTGAAGACCCTACGGGCTGCCCGTAGGGTCTTCGTGTATGCACCGGGAAGAACCGGGTAACGTTAGGCCGCGAGCCTGGGGTCCGGCGGTCCGGCAGGCGCGGTGAGGGGTAGGCGGATTTGCCCGTCTGGCGCTACCCCTCCGAGGAATCCCCTGCTCAACCTGCCTTGTTCCGGCTATGCGTCAGCTTCAAGCTTCCACTGCTGCGGTCGTACTGCATCTCTACTCCGAGTGCTTTGCTTAGCGCATCTATCGGAACCATTAATCTGCCCTTCCTCAGCTTTGGCGGAGCTCCGGTAAGATGGACCGGCGCGGAGTTCACGCTCAGAACCATCGGCGGCGTCGGATGCTTCAGCCGTTCTATGGACAGCGCCGGAGCGAGGGTCCGGTCCCCTTCATTGATCCGTGGTGCGTTCATCGTTGTTCTGGAGCTTAAGCCCTGCCCGATATTGAATTTCAGCCGGATACCGAGTGAATCACTTGCCTCCAGCAGCTTGTCATTATAGGAGCCGTACGGAAAAGCAATAGCCGAATCCGTATTGCCCAGCTCTTCCTTCAGCCTGCGCTCTGCATGAGCCAGGTCCCCGGTTACTCTTCTGTAGTATTCTTCATTCAGTTCATTGCGGTTCTCATCATCAATATACAGCAAGGCGCTCGCCGCCGGACGGGTGCCCCCCTCTGCATCGACAATGCCGTAATAATGCAAATTGTACGTATGATTATAGAAGTCCATTCCGGCGCGCTTCATCCCTCGCATCTGCTCCCAGGTCAGCTTGGGCACCTGATGCTTATTCGGATGATCCACATCAGATACAATGATGAAGTTCACTGCGGTGCAGCCGTGCTTTTGCAGGATCGGGAAGGCCAGCTTATAAAAGCTCTCATACCCGTCATCGAAGGTTAGCAGAACGGCATTATCGGGAACCGGGGCATTCTCCAGCATGAACTGCCGGTATTGCTGCATCGTAATGATATGGAAGCCCTCCTGCTTCAGCAGCCGCAGCTGTTCATCGAACTGCCCAACAGTTAATACTCCGGGATAGAGCGTTAACGGTGCTACAGCAAGATGATGGTACATCAATACCGCCACCTGATCTTTGTAATAGACGCCTGTGGGAAGCGGAGCCTGCTTCTCCCAGCCGATTCGGGCGCCCAGCGCCCGCTCAGCGATTTCTTTATCCAGCATCAGTTCATGATCCGCCGTCAGCGTATAAGCATCTGTGGTGATCCGGGTTCCGTCAAGGCCGGTAATTTCAAGCTTGGTCATACCTTTCATTCTGAAAGGAACAGGCAGGAAGACTACTAATAGTAACAATAAGACGATATAACGTTTTTGCAGTTGTCGCAGGTTAAGTTTCAATGTCCGGTTCTCCTATGTCCTGAATATAATGATAATAATAAACCTATAACGTCCGGGAAGACAAAAATGTGACAAATTCGTTTTTTTCAGGAAACTGGAGGCAGATGATTTTTGAAGAGCCTGCGGTGGTAATTAGATTTATAATGAATATATTAACAATTTGCCGATTAGCAGATACTGGGGGGCGGCTATGGAGGATTTCAGAGACCGGATGAGGGCTGTGCAGCAGCAGCAAGACAGGCTGTTGAAAGAGTATCAGGCATTGATTGAAGAATATGAGAGCAGTGATCTTGTCCGCGAGAATGAAGTTCTGATGCAGGAGAATGGGGCGAGCAGGCTGATCCTGGCGGAGCTGAAGGCTCAGGCTGCCAGGCTGGAGCGTGACAACTCGGAGCTGCGGACCGCGCTCGCCGAGCAGATTCTGGATGAGAAGCTGGGCATTCTGCGGGTATCGCGGCAGAAGCTGCAGACGTATTTCGCCTCCCGGGATCACGCTTATCTCGACCGGCTGACATCCTTCGAGCAGGAAGCCAAGCGGCGTATAGAGGAGATGTACAGAATAGGCGCCCGTGAGCTGGGTCAGGAGAAGACACAGATCAACTATATCCTGGATGAGGTGCAGGCGAAGCTGAATGAGAGTATCCTGCTGCGCAGGCAATGGCAGCGGGAGACCGGGAAGTCCCTGAAGGGTACGATGGACAGCGGTCTGGATGATTTCGCAGCCGAAGGGGTCAGTGAAGAGACCCTGCTGCGCCGCCGCAAGCAGAACCGGATCGAGATGAAGATCGGCCTGAACTGGATCAACCGTCTGGGCATTCTGCTGCTCCTACTGGCAGTGGGAGCGGGGTTCAAATACAGCTATTCCACCTGGTTCAATGATTATATGAAGGGCAGCGCCTTCTTCCTGCTGGGGGCTGTGATGCTGGCGGGCGGGGAATGGCTATTCCGCAAAGGGCGGGGGGCCTTTGCCCTCGGCCTGATCGGGGGCGGGGTGTCCGTACTTTACGGCTCGATTTTTTACAGCTATTTCTTACTGGAGATTATCGGGTTATGGGCCGGGATCGGCCTGTCGGTACTGGTCACTCTGTCCGCTGTGCTGCTGTCGCTGCGCTACGAGTCGCGGACCATCTGTTCCATGGGCCTTGTCGGAGGGTATCTGCCGCTCTTCTCTTACATAGGGGCTTTCGGGCTGCAGGGCAGTGCCGTGTACGCGGCGATGGGGTATCTGTTCGTGCTCAACCTGCTGATTCTGCTGATCTCCCTGCGCAAGCGCTGGGTGGTTGTCAATTACATCAGCTTCCTGTTCAATACACCTTCGATCCTGCTGCTGATTAACCTGGCGGACAGCCGTGCGGCGGGTATCCTCTGTGCGGTGCTGACCTTCGCGATGTATCTGGGCATTACGCTCTGGTACCCGTTCAAGTTCAAATCGAAGCTTACCTGGCTGGACTTCTGCCTGCTGGGCTGCAATACAGTCATTAGCTGTGTGACGCTGTATGTTCTTTTCCTGGATGCAGGTCTGAATGAATTCACAGGTGCGCTGGCGCTGGCCTTCTGCCTGATGTATCTGGGACTTGGTGTACTGCTGGAGAAGCGGATGCCGCAGGAGAGGGAGAGCAAGCTGCTGTTCTATGTAACCTCCTTAACCTTTGCCATCCTGATGATTCCGTTCCAGCTGGGCACGGCCTGGTGGTCTATCGGCTGGCTGGTGGAAGGCGTGGCGCTTACGGTCTACGGCCATCTGTACCGCTTCAAGGCAGTGGAACGCTCGGGCTGGGGAATCCTTGCGCTCTGTCTGCTAACCTTCTTCGGATTCGATGTTCTGCTGCAGGTGTCTGAGCTTAATGCTGTAGTCTACTACAGCAATCCGTATTTCGATCTGAAATATACATTTGTAACGGCGGGAATGAGTATTGTGGCCTTATTGTATGCCTTCCGCTATGCCAGCCAGGACATTCTGCTGCGCAGCACACCTGCGGAGGTGAAGGCTACGGTCTGGTTCAAATACGCCGCTATCGTGAACTTCTATGCGTACCTGATATACGAGGCTCTGCGTCTGTATGACTGGATGGTGCCTGAGAATACAGCGCATAATGCATTCTATAAGCTGCTGCTGGCGGGACTGCTCACTTCCGGCCTCGCTTATGCGCTGCCGAAGATAAGGGTCCTGTATGATGCCGTGGTCGGCATCATGGTCATGCTGCTGTACGGGATTACTTATGCCATCTGTATCGGCATCACGCTCGGCATGCCCAGCCTGCCGGAGGGGTTGTCCGGCAGCTCCGCAGCCGATGTTCTGGTGCTGGTTCTGCTGATCCTCTTCAATCTGTTCGTGTGGTTCAGCGGCGCAAGGCTGCTGCGGACTACACTGCTGCGCGATTACAAGAATATTGAGCTGTATCCTGTAGCTATGGGCATCTATCTGCTGGTGATGATTACGGCATTCCTCGGGGTGCAGATCCAGGTGCGTGACGGCGGGCTGGCCTTCAGTCTGATCTATCTGCTGCTGGCGGTGCTGTTCATTATGTACGGCTTCTGGCGAAGATATCTGTACATCCGCCGTTTCGGACTGGGGCTGTCCCTGCTGGCAACCGGCAAGCTGCTGCTCTATGATCTGACCCTGCTGAACACCGGCAGCAAGATCATCGCTTATTTCAGCTTCGGGCTCTGCCTGCTGGGGATCTCATACCTCTATCAGCGGATATCGGTCAGAATGGAGGAAGCCTATGCGCCGCAAGAGAAAGACAGGACAGAGAACTAGAGCGGCGGCTGTGCTGCTGGCGGTCCTTGGCGGATTGCTGCTGAGTGCCCCGGTTGTTCATCCGGCGCAGAGTGCGGCGGCATCGCCTGAAGCGGCTGTGAAGGCCGGCGGCGGGCAATGGAAGTTCTCGCGTGAACTCTCCATCCCGGAGACGGCTCCCTATTATGAATTGTATCTGGATGAAGCAGTATACCGGTCAGCGGCAGAGGATCTGCGCGATCTGCGTATTACCGACCGCACCGGCGCTCCGGTTCCGTATTACCTGGAGAACGGAGCGCGGACGGTGGAAGAGCATGATGCCGTCTATTCCTCGGCGCTGATCCACAGGGCAGTGAAAGGGACAGATACGCTGCTGGATTACCAGATTAAGCCGCTTGCCGAGCATGTAGACATTCAGGGGAATAAGCTGGTGATTGAGCTTCCGGCGGAATCCTTCCTGAAGCATGTGGAGGTGTGGGGAGGCTATGACGGGCTGGCCTGGGAGCAGGTAGCCACAGGGGACCTCTATGCCACAAACGGACTGAGTGCAGACAGCATTACGCTGGAGCGCGGCTATAAGTTCAGCTACTACCGGCTTGTGGTGAAGAACAATCCGGAGGGGCTGGAGTTCCCCGGCCTGAAGCTTGTGGACAGCAGCAGGGAGTGGAGAACGGCTGCATTCCTGCGGCAGAAGACACCGCAGACGGAGATTACCCAGGTGGAGAACCGCACCGAGATCCTTATAAGCAACATGAACCGGCTGAAGATTGGGAGGGTGAAGCTCGGCAGCACCGGGAATTTCCTGCGGAGGTATGAACTCTATGACAGTAACGGGGTAAGGATACCGGTGGCTGGAAGCGGGGAGCTGTACCGGCTCGATTTCAAGGATACCCGGATTTCACAGACAGAGATCCAGCTGCTGGCGCCATCCTCTTCCGGGTCCCTGCGGGTTGTAATCCACAATCTGGATGATGCCCCGATTATAATCAAGGACCTTCAGATTGAGTATCTGGTGGACCGGCTTGTATTCGCAGGAGGGGAGAAGGCGCCGTATTCATTAATCTACGGCAATACTCTGGCTACCGCACCGCAGTATGATATTATTAATTTCAAAGACCGGATTGACGGGGAGAAGCTGGTACAGGCTGCGCTCGGTGCAGAGACATCAGTGCCGGAAGCAGCGGAAGAACCGCAGGAGCAAGGCGGTTGGTTCCAGGGCCAGTGGGGCTTCAATGCCATTATTATCGCGGTCTCGCTGCTGCTTATTCTCATTGTTGCCCGTAAGCTCGGACGGACTAAATAGTAAGAAAGAAGGATCAACGCATGACCCTGATCATAATTGCAGTTGTATTGCTTGCGGTGGTTGCCGCAGCCTATCTCCTCATGACGGTCTACCCGGCCTTTGGGCGGAGGGCCGGGAAGCAGGAGAAGCTTCTGAACAGCCGTTCGCTTCATTACAGTAAGGGCAAATTTGCTTATCCGCAGACTGCTGAGTTAAGCGGCGGGAAGGCCGGGGGCAGCGGCCTCTCCATTCTGAGAGACTTCATCAAGGGTAATCCGCGGTCAAGACCGGCTGAACCGCTGCAGCCGCAGGGGCTGTTGCCGGAATCCATCGGACAGAGCCGCGATACCCGGGTCACCTGGTTCGGGCATTCGGCTGTACTGCTGGAGATGGACGGCGTTACCCTGTTCCTCGACCCTATGCTAGGCAATGCCCCGTCGCCGTTCCCGTTCATCGGCGGCCGCCGCTACAGCAAGCAGCTTCCGCTGGAGATCTCCCGGCTGCCGCAGATGGATGCCGTGGTGCTCTCCCATGATCATTATGATCATCTTGACTATGGGACAATCCGCATGCTGAAGGATAAGGTCGGCCTGTTCATTGTGCCGCTGGGCGTTGGTGCCCATCTGCGGCGCTGGGGGGTGAGCGGGGAGAAGATCCGCGAGCAGGACTGGGGCGATACGCTTACTTATGCGGGGATTACCTTCACCAGTGCTCCGGCGCGTCATTTCTCCGGGCGGAGCCTGCTGGACCGCAACACCACGCTGTGGTGTTCCTGGATCATCCAAGGCGAGAAGACCAAGGTCTTCTTCAGCGGGGACAGCGGGTATGGTCCGCATTTTGCCGAGATTGGACGAAAGTACGGCCCCTTTGATCTCACGCTGATGGAATGCGGCCAATATGATCCGCGCTGGGCGGATATCCATATGCTGCCGGAGCAGACGGTAGAAGCACATATAGAGGTACGGGGAGATCTGCTGCTTCCGATTCATTGGGGGGCATTCACCCTGTCCATGCATGACTGGACTGATCCGGTGGAACGTATCTTAGCAGCTGCGGCGCGCAGAGGGGTACGGCTGGCTACGCCAAGAATCGGAGAGACTGTAACTGCAGGTGCCCCCGCGTATCCGGATTCCCCCTGGTGGAGATGAGGCTGCGCGCCTTAAGGGGACTTGTGGTACAATCATTGTGCATAAATGCCAAGGAGCTGACTAACGAAGATGAGTAATGAAGTGAACGAGCAGGAACTGGTGGAAGTATTGTCTGCACAGACGAAGGTGGCTCCGGCCGTCATCCGGCTGGTGCTGAAGCACGAGCAGGCGTTCATCAATCAGGCGAAGGCCAATGCCAAGGGCGAGATTGATATTGATAATGATGATCTGGTCGATTATGTTACGGCACAGCGTGATGTGAAGCTGGACGAGCTGACGGTAGAGACCATTCTGGATGCTGAAATGGATTATTTGATGGACAAGGGACTAGCCGGATATATCGACTGAACCCAATAGCTGGCGGGCACGCGGTTACTCATAAGAGGCCGTGCGCCCGGCACAATTTCTAAAATTTTAACTTTATTTGCTTCATTTGCACTTAATGCTTTGCATTTGGAGAATTAGTGTGCTACAATGAAGTTAATCATAAATTTAACCCTTAATTCACATATTGTAAAAGGTTAGCATTTGTGTTTATGGAGCCTTTTCCAATGTGTGAATTTTTATTTGTTCGTACAATACGTAGGAATAAAAGGACATGTGTTAAATAAAACTTTGGAGGTAATATCATGCAAACAGGTACAGTAAAATGGTTCAACGCAGACAAAGGTTTCGGTTTTATCGAGGTTGAAGGTGGAAGCGACGTATTCGTTCACTTCTCCGCAATCACTGGCGACGGCTTCAAATCTTTGGACGAAGGCCAACGCGTTGAGTTCAACGTAACTCAAGGCGCTCGTGGTCCACAGGCTGAGAACGTTGTAAAACTGTAATAAACCCAAATAAGCTGCCCTTAACACAAGTTGAGGGCAGCTTTTTTTTATAGGCGTGCCCAGAGGCACGCATTATCTAGTTGGTGAAAGTCCAACCAAAGGAGGGACCAAGCTACCTTTGTAGCTAGGATGCTTGCACATGGCGAAATCTGTGTGTAAAAGCGCATCGACAAAAGTACTGGTCAGAGACCGGGCGAGCAACAATTCAGGCCGCAACATCAAGTGAATCCTGCCGCGTCGTCAAAAAGGCCCTGCAAAGGGGAACAGAGGGAGCCGAGTCCCGCTATTATGGACGAAGGCCAAGGAAGCTGTGCAGAACTTGGAACAACAGTGAAGAACCCTCCGGCGTATAGGGAACGGCATGGATTGAAAGATAATGCAGTGAACTGGGGAGACCCTCCCCCACACGGAATTTTTTTTTTAGGAACCCGTAAAGAGGCGCTCTATAAGTCCAGAAGACGAAGTGAACCGTCTGTGGGAAGGGAGTCCGAGGGGCTCGTAGTACCGAAGAACCTAAGGACAACATAACCTTAGGGAGGGAAGGAGCCCTGCTTTGTTTACGCTTTTGGAGGAGGTACGAGTGAGTGAATGCCAAACGGCTAACGACACCCAAGGAAAAAGTTCAAGAACTCCAAGAAAAGCTAGGTCATGCGGCCAAGGAGAACAACAAGCGTAAATTCCACGCCTTGTACGACAAAGTCTACCGGTGGGATGTGCTATGCGAAGCCTGGAAACGGGTGAAAGCGAATAAGGGAGCTGCGGGAGTGGATGCCGTAACGCTCGCTGAAATCGAGAAACAAGGAGTGACGAGATTTCTCAAAAGCTGTGAGCAAGAATTGAAAGAAGGCAGCTACCATCCGCAGCCGGTTCGGCGGCACTATATCCCGAAGAAAGATGGGAAGCCAAGACCGCTAGGCATCCCTACCGTACGGGACCGTGTCTTACAAATGGCAACCAAACTGGTGATTGAACCCATCTTTGAAGCCGATTTTAAAGAAGTCTCCTTCGGATTTCGTCCAAAACGAAGTGCCAAAGGAGCGCTGGAGCGAATCCGGAAAGCCTGCAACCGCAAAGGAAATTGGGTAGTCGACGTCGATATCCAAGGTTACTTCGACCATATCAATCAAGAGAAACTCATGAAATTGGTACAGATGCGTATCAATGACAGACGGATTCTGAAGCTCATACGGAAGTGGCTTCATGCGGGAATAATGGAAGAAGGAAAGGTACGGCGCTCCGATCTAGGGACACCCCAAGGTGGTGTCATCTCGCCACTGCTGGCGAATATCTATTTGAACTACTTTGACCGGTTATGGGAAAAACACGGAAGTGGACTGGGAGAACTGACGAGGTATGCAGACGACTTCGTCGTGGTCTGTAAAACCAAAAAGGATGCAGAACATGCGTATGAACTCATCCGCACCATTATGGAACGTCTAGAACTCACGCTGCATCCGACCAAAACCCGCATTGTAGGTCTGTGGACAGGAGACGAAGGCTTCGACTTCTTAGGAATGCACCACCGAAAAACGAAAGCAGAAACTTCTCAAGGGAAGGTGTACTATACCACCCAGCAGTGGCTAACGAAGAAGGCAGAGGAACGTATCCGAGGCGTGGTCAAAGACCGATTAGCACCGCCCGGCATGCGCTGGAAATCGTTCGTGGAACACGTGGAATGGCTCAATCCAAAGATACAGGGATGGAGAAATTATTACTACACGAACTACAGCCAAAAGAGATTAGCCAAGCTGGATTGGTATATCCTGCAGCGATTTACGCGGTGGTATGCGAAGAAGAGACAACGGAGGAGATGGATGAGTTCATTCCCGGAGGTCAAGTATATGGTCAATAAGTGTGGACTAAAAACGCTATTGTAATCTGCATGCCCATGAATGACAAACATCGGAAAGCCGTATGAGGGAAAACCTCACGTACGGTTTGATGAGGAGGGGCTGGGTTGTACCAGCCCTTTACTCTAGAATACGCCAATCAAGCTATTAGGAGGGGTACTTATGTATTTTCGTAAAAAAGCGCTGGAGGATCTTCCCCAGGAAGACACAGCCATTTGGTCCTGCACCAAGGAAGATTGCACCGGGTGGATGCGCGATAACTTCGCCTTCCAATATGTGCCTACCTGCTGGCAGTGCAATTCACCAATGACCAGAAGTATGAAGATCCTGCCTATGCTTGTGAATACGAATTCGGACATGAAGGCGATCAAGAAGGGCATTACGATCCGTTAATTGCCGCTTCCCGGACGCTTTGTACAGAATCAGCATATAGCAACAACGCCATAGCAGTCAGTTCCCTTGCCGGGAACGGGCTATTTTTTTTGCCGTAAATCCTGCACCGGGTAACCGGGGTTGACAATATCAGGGGATCAAGGGATAGTAGAGAAGTGGATGAAGGACACATAATTGGAATAATGTCTCATCTTTTAGGAGGGGGCGCGGGAATGAACAAATATCTTAGGCTGCTGCTTCTGGTTATGGCTATTTTGAATCTGGTGAATATCCATTACCGCAATCCAGTCCTGCTTGCAGTTGTTCCTGCTTTAGCCATTATTATAGTTGTTCTGGATATTTCTCTGCAGCCAACCCGCCGGAAGGTATGGGCCTACATCATTGGCGCCGGCCTGCTGGCCTTATTGTGGGTAGCTCTGGAGCTGAAGTGGCTCACTCCGCTGATGCTCATCTAATGATCTGGTGCACGCTGCCGAAGCCCTTGGACAGCTCCTCGAAGGGGAGAACTGCGCTCTGGGGCTCTTTGCTGTTGTTCCGGTTTCCGCCTGCGCGCAATGATTTCTCTTGACAAACCTTCCGAGTTTTGGAGAATAGAGTTGGAAACGCTGCCAGGGAAAGAAGGAATTCCGATGTTTCAGAGATTCAGAGAACTCAATACACTGCGCAATCAGATATTCATCGGTTTTTTGCTGGTTATGCTGATCATTATTCTGGTTTCAGGGGCGTTCGTGTACGACCGGGTATCCATTCTGCTCAAAAATAATGCTGAGCGGCATATCCAGCAGACGGCCGTTCAGGCCAACGGGCGGCTGGATGCGCTGATCGGCCAGATTGACGGCCTGATGGAGCAGGTGGCGAATCATCCTACAGTTCAGCAATTGCTGCTGGAGGAGCTGAACGGCAATGAAGTATCCTTCAATCAGCGCCAGTCGCTGCTGCAGATTATCTCCAGCTACCAGGCGTACATGCCAAGCGTGGGTTCGCTTGAGCTGTATACCGCCGATTACAGGCTGCTATTCCCGATTAAGGAGGGCAGCCTGGAGACCCGAATCAGCGATCCGCATATCACTGAGGCTAATACCCAGAAGGGCCGGCTGGTGTGGATCGGCGTCGATCCGCATGATGACCAGAGCCTGCTGGCGATCCGCCAGGTCAGCCTGATGGACCGCTGGTTCTCGCGGGGAGGCTACCTGATGGCCCGCATCCAGCGCAGCTACTTCCAGCTGGACGATCAGATCGCCGGCAGTGACGGAGGGGAGTCGGTGCTGCTGGTGAACGATGAAGGCCAGTCCCTCGGAAGCATGGAGACGCCGAAGGAGGATCTGCTGCCGCTGCTGGAGAGCGGGGATCAGACGGTGAACTTCCGGGGCAAGGAGTATGTGCAGGTCAAGCTGCGCTCGGATAAGACCCAATGGACGTTACTGGTGCTGACTCCGGTCAGCTACGTGACCAAGGGCCTGTCCGTGCTGCGGACGGTGCTGCTGTTGTCGGGGGGGATTGGAACCCTGCTGTTCCTGATCATGTCCTTCCTGCTGTCCACAATGATCACGCGGCCGATTATTCATCTAATCCGGGCTATGCGCAAATCCCGCCTGGGCGTACTGACCCCGAATTCACAAAAGGTGTCTACCATAGAGCTGCGGGAGCTGAATAACACCTACAATGGTATGGTGGCGAATATCAATGATCTGATCAGGGTCGTCTATGAGAAGGAAGTGCTGCAGAGCCGTACCGAGCTTAAGGCCTTGCAGGCCCAGATCAACCCGCATTTCCTGTTCAACACACTGGAGGCCTTCAACTGGTCGCTGGAGGAGAAGGGGGAGGAGGAGCTGGCCGGATTAGTTGTGGTTATGTCCAGGCTGTTCCGCTATATTATTGGCAGTCCTAATAATAAAGACGAGTGGGTAACGCTCAGTGAAGAGGTTGAACAGATCAGGCGTTATCTGAAAATTATGGAGATGCGGATGGGAGACCGCCTGTCCTGGGAGATCACTCTGGACCCGAATGAGGCGGCTGTTCTGGTGCCCAAGCTGCTGATTCAGCCGATTGTGGAGAATGCCATTCTCCATGGAGTGGAGAGCCGTGTCGGCAGCGGCAGTATTGAGGTTGTGATCACCCCTTCCCCGCGTGAAGGGTGGACTTCGGTGAAGGTGTCGGACAACGGGCCCGGCATGGATGAGGGCACCCTGCTGGCACTGCGGGATGCGCTGGAAGGCGGGCCGCCTATCTCTGCCAAAGGCAGCGGAGTGGGTCTTGTGAACGTCCAGCGGCGGCTGAAGCTGTATTACGCGGAGGAAGCCACCCGGACGGAGGGCCTGATTGTGGAGAGCAGGTTATCCGAAGGGACTGTAATAACATTTGAAATTCCGAGCAATGGAGGATATACCCATGAGTCTGGGCAACAGGACCATTCTGGTCGTAGATGATGAACCAAGAACACGGCAGGGCATCAAGCAGACGCTGGAGTTATGGGCGGCAGGCCGGTATATGGTGGAGACTTGTGACAACGGGGTTGAAGCGCGCGAGCGGCTGCGGCAGGAGCGGGTCCATCTGCTGATTACGGATGTGCGCATGCCCGAAGTCAGCGGGCTGGATCTGATCCAGTCGCTTCAGGAATCGCCTTGGAAGCCGGTGATCATTGTCATCTCCGGTTATGCCGAATTTGATTATGTGCAGCAGGCGATGCGGCTGGGGGCAGTTAATTATCTGCTCAAGCCGCTGGACAAGGCCGAGCTGCTGTCTGTGGTCGAGGATGCGCTGAAGCGGGAGGAAGAGCATCAGCGTCATGTGAAGCTGGAGAAGCTGGTGGATCACAAGCTGCTGCAGATTGACCCGGATCAGGCGGGGATGGGCCAGCCGGTCAAAGAAGCGATTGCCTATGTGGAGCAGCATCTGCATGAACAATTGACGATGGCGGAGGTGGCGGGGGTGATTCATCTCAATGCCAGCTATTTCAGCGTGCTGTTCAAGGAACAGGCCGGAGTGTCCTTCACTGAATATCTGGCGCGTCTGCGGATTCAGCGGGCGAAGGAATTACTGCTGCAGACCCCGCTGACGATCGGGGAGATCGGGGAGCGTGTAGGGTATCGTACGGACAAGTATTTTATCAAGGTATTCAAGTCCTTAGAGGGGATAAGCCCGAGCCGTTACCGGCATCAGGTGAAGGGCGGGTCTCATGAAATCCAATAAAAGTGGTATTTTAGCCAATAAGTGTGCCCTTATATCCCTCCGGGTGCGATGCTAGAATTTTACTGATAGCGATTACATCGGCCTTTTGCAATGGGAGACTGGGAGGCAATGGAAATGCGAAGGAATCACATAACCAAGGGTCTGCTCCTGGCCTGTGTATGGTTGCTTGTTCTGAGCGGCTGCAGCTCTGCGGGAGACAATAATAGTGTGCAGGCAGCTACAGATGCCTCAGCCCCCACAATAACCATTCAGATGATGCACTTATGGCCCGCCGGGCTCTCTGCCCAGCAGTATAAGCTGGTTAGCCAGATTATCGGGGAATATGAGAAAGAGCATCCCAATATAATCATCAAGCAGGAAGTGCTTGAGAATGAGCAGTACAAGAACAAGCTTAAGGTACTCTCCGCCTCCAATGACCTTCCGGATGTGGGCATAACCTGGGCGGCAGGCTTCATTGAGCCTTATGTGAGAGGCGGCTTATTCGCTCCGCTGGACGACATCCTGCAGGGTGCACAGCTTAAGGATAAGTTCGTGAAGAGCACTACAGAGGCCTACGTTGTCGATAACAAGACCTATGCGCTGCCTCTGGAGATGAACATCTCGCCGATCTTCTATAATAAAGAGATCTTCGCCCAATATAATCTTCATGTGCCTTCTACGTATGAGGAATTCAAGAGTGTGGTGAGAGCGCTCTCCAGCCATGGCGTGGCTCCGGTGGCGCTGGGCAATAAGGACCGGTGGACAGGCTCGATATGGTATATGTATCTGGCCGACCGCATTGCCGGAAGCGAGACTCTGAAGCGGGCGACGAAGGGGACGGGCTACTTCGATGATCCGGGTCTGGTCCGGGCTGCGGCTGAAGTGCAGACGCTGGTGGATATGAATGCCTTCAACAGCGGCTTCAACGGATTGTCCTATGATGAGGGCAAATCGGAATTCATGGATGAAAAAGCGGCCATGTACCTGACCGGTACCTGGGAGCTGCCCAACTTCACGACGAATCCGGAGATTTCGCAGACCTTCAAGGATAAGGTCGGCTTCTTCAAATTTCCGATGGTGGAAGGCGGGAAGGGGAGCTTTAACAGCTGGGTAGGCGGTCCGGGTGTCGGACTGTTTGTAGCGGAATCCTCCAAGGTTAAGGAGGAGGCGAAGGCTTTTGTCGAATACTTCGTATTCAAATGGGGACAGGCCTCGGTAACCAGTGCGGGAGTGATTCCGGCAACCAAGGTCGATACCACGAACGAAGCGCTGCCGCAGCTGTACGTCGAACTGCTGAATGAGCTGAACAATGCCAGCAGCATTACGTTGTTCGCTGATGTGCAGATGAAGCCGAATGCCGCCCAGGTCCATCTGGATATGATCCAGGCGCTGTTCGGCAAGGCGGTGACGCCCGGGCAGTTCGCAGCCAGACATAAGGAAGCTGTAGCCAAAGGAAACTGAGCCTCTTGCAGGCTCACGACAAAGGGATGCCCATCAGCCGAAACATGGCTGATGGCATCCCTTATTTGAATATATAAGTAATGATTAATGGGCGGGAGCAGCCGGAGCCGTGACCGGTGGTTCTGCCGGTTCATGCTGGATCAGGCCATGCTTCTCCCAGGCTCTGCTCTTCCAGCGGAAGTACATAATCACCGCCCGCACCCATTCATCGAACGCGGTGGCCAGCCATACCCCGGCAAGACCAAGATCAAGCGTGAATACCAGATAATAACCCAGCGGCAGACTCATGCACACCATGGAGATCAGGCCCATATAGACCGGGAACTTGGCATCGCCCGAAGCGCGCAGCGAGTTGATGATGACCAGGTTGCAGGTCCGGCCGGTCTCCAGGAAGAAGCTGAGCAGGATGACCTGTGCGCCCATGGCGATAATCAGCTCATTATCCGTGAACAGACTCATTAACGGTACACGGAAGAGAATGACCACCCCGTCCATCAGGATGGTAACCAGCAGCGCCCACTTCACACTGGTGAATACCCGTGAGTAAGCCTCCTGTGGCCGCCTTGCGCCGACGAGATGACCGACAATGATCGAGGTGCCCATCGCTACCGCTACGCTGAACAGGAAGATGTAGTTGGAGATGTTGACTGCATACTGGCGGGTGGCCATAGCTTCGGCACCCAGGTAAGTAATGTACAAGGTAAAGATCAGCTGGCAGCACTGGTAGATCACCGATTCGAAGGCGGACGGGATGCCGATTTTGAGAATCTGCAGCACGTATTTTCTAGAGAGATGAATGTAGTAGTGCCATTTCACACGTATCTCCATAATCCGGTAGAGCAGCAGGAAGAAAAGAATCAGAGCGATAAAACGGCTGATCACCGTTGAAATGGCCGCCCCCTCTACGCCGAGCGCAGGCAGTCCGAAATGGCCGAAGATCAGCAGGTAATTGCCGCCGACATGGATGACGTTCATCAGCAGCGAGACCGCCATGGTCTGCTTGGTGAAGCCGTGTGTACGGATGGTGGCCGCCAGGGCATTGATTAGCGCCTGCAGGAAGATCCCGCCTCCGACAATATGAATATAGGCCTTGGCATATTCGAGAATATCACCCTTTATGTTCAGCACATTCAGCAGACTGCCCCCGAACAGCAGCATGGCTACGCTCAGTATAATTCCTACCCCTAAGTTCAGGCTTACGGCATTGCCGGTTACCCTGGCCGCTTCCTTCGGCTGTCTGGAGCCGAGATACTGCGACACGACAATAGCGGCTCCGTTCCCGATGACACTGAGGGCCAGAATAGCTATGGCGATGATCTGATTGGCTGCCCCGACACCGGAGACGGCATCATCGGACACGGAGCTGATCATGAACGTATCCACACTGCCCATGAGCATGAACAGGAACAGCTCCAGGAAAATCGGCCAGGTCAGCTTCAGTAAATTGAATTCTTTGGGTTTGTTTGTATCCATCGTACACCTTCTTATGGTTATTCCTTACGGCTGAAAATATTGAATCTAATGTATGGTAGCACAGCTTTTGTGAAAATGCAGTACAATTTCAGAAATACCAAAATAAACAAACAAAGTCCCGGTTCAGCCCAATAGTATCCTCCGGGTAACTACATCACAATAAAGTGCCTACTTCCCTTATCGGCAGTATATCCCTAAACTAAGTACATCACTTACGAAAATATATTAACGATGAGGAGATCTGAAACTTATGAAATTACAGTTAGCGCTCGATCTGGTCGATATTGCGGGAGCCAAGGCTATTGTGGCAGAAGTGGCTGAATTTATAGATGTTGTCGAAATTGGAACACCGGTTGTCATTAATGAAGGCTTGCATGCGGTAAAAGCGATTAAGGAAGCTTTTCCGGCACTTACGGTGCTGGCCGATCTCAAGATTATGGATGCCGGAGGCTATGAAGTAATGAAGGCTGTAGAAGCTGGCGCAGGCATTGTGACCGTACTGGGTGTATCTGATGATTCAACCATCCGCGGGGCGGTGGAGGAAGCGAAGAAGACAGGAGCGGAAATCCTGGTCGATCTGATCAATGTGAAGGATCTGAAGGCCAGAGCCGCTGAGGTGGATGCGCTGGGCGTAGACTACGTCTGTGTACACTCCGGTTATGACCATCAGGCTGAAGGGAAGAATTCCTTCGAGGATCTGAGAGCGATTAAGAGCGTGGTTACCCGGGCCAAAACGGCAATCGCGGGCGGCATTAAGCTGAGTACGCTGCCTGAAGTCATTGCGGCGAAGCCTGATCTGGTGATTGTCGGCGGCGGTATTACCGGCGAAGCGGACGCGGCAGCGGCAGCGGCGGAAATGAAGCGCCTTGTAAGCCAGGCGTAATCTGCTATGGAGACGCGTCATTACGCACAGCAGATTGTGAAGGAGCTGCAAGGCTCAGTCTCCGGGCTGGACGCCGGAGAAGGGGAGGCAATGGCAGGGCTGCTGCTGCGCTCCGGCCAGATCTTCGTGGCGGGCGCCGGCCGTTCCGGCCTGATGGGCCGGGCCTTCGCCATGCGGCTGATGCAGGCGGGGCAAGCGGCGTTTGTTGTCGGGGAGACGGTCACTCCGGGGATCGGCCCCGGCGATGTACTGGTGCTTGGCTCCGGCTCCGGGGAGACGAAGGGGCTGGTGTCCATGGCGGAGAAAGCCAAGGCTATAGGCGCAGCGGTAGTGCTGGTGACCATCGTGCCGGACTCGGCACTCGGGCGTCTGGCAGATTATACGGTCAAGCTGCCGGGTTCCCCCAAGGATCAGTCCGGCGGAGGTTATGCCACACTCCAGCCGATGGCCTCCTTGTTTGAACAGACGCTGCTCGTATTCTACGATGCTGTCATTCTGCGGATTATGGAGCAGACAGGCCAGTCCACGGGCCGGATGTTTGGCAAACATGCCAATTTGGAATAGAATACAGTTATGAAACGGATGCTTCCCTTGACGGGGGAGCATCCTTCTATTTCTTCCAGAGATGGAGAGGTAGTATGATTATAGCCGGAAGGGGGCTAGATATTGGCAACGGAAATTAAAGACCGCATTAACCTGAAGGAGATCAACTGCGAGAAGGAGCTTACGCTCGCTGTTATCGGCGGCAAGTGGAAGCTGATTATACTGTGGCACCTGGGTCTGGAAGGGACCAAGCGGTTCAGCGAACTGAAGAGGCTAATTCCCCATATCACCCAGAAGATGCTGACCAACCAGCTGCGGGAGCTGGAAGAGGATCAGCTTGTATTCCGGCAGGTGTATGCGGAGGTTCCTCCGCGAGTAGAATACTCCTTGACGGAGTATGGACATACGCTGATGCCTGTACTTCGCATGATGTATGACTGGGGCAAGAATTACGGGGAGAAGGTCATCTGGAAAGATGCACCTCCCTGCGATAGATAACACCTCTGATAGATAACATCTGTAAACGAAGGCGTTCTATTTGTATTGTGCAAAATTAAGTTGTATACTAACATTTGAGATGATTAGATAATTGGAGGCCTGGAAGTTATGCTAAAGACAGAATATAGCCCGTTGCTGGAGTCGTTCAACTTCACGAACGGGATTGAACTGAAGAACCGTGTTGTCATGGCGCCGATGACCAATTTCTCCTCGAATGAGGATGGGACGGTCACCCGGGCGGAGCTGGATTATTATACCCGCCGCTCCGGGGGAGCGGGGATGGTGATTACCGCATGTGTATATGTGTCACGCGGCGGAAAAGGCTTCCCCGGCGAATTCGGAGCTGACCATGACGGGCTGATTCCGAGTCTGCGTGAGCTGGCGGATGCCATCAAGGGCGAAGGAGCGAAGGCGGTGCTCCAGATCTTCCATGGCGGACGCCAATGCCCGCCTGAGCAGCTGGTAGATGGGCAGCCTGTCAGTGCAAGCGATGTGCCGTCCGAGCTGCCTGGCGGCGGACAGGGTGCGGTCCCGCGCCCGTTGACAGAGGAAGAGATCACCGGAATTATCGCTGATTTCGGAGAAGCGACCCGCCGGGCTATCGAGGCCGGATTCGATGGGGTAGAGATTCACGGTGCGAACGGGTATCTGCTGCAGCAGTTCTTCTCCCCGCATTCCAACAGACGCGAAGACCGCTGGGGCGGGGATCTGCAGAAACGCCTGGCCTTCCCGCTGGCGGTTCTGCGCAGTGTCAAGGATGCAGTGAAGCAGCATGCACAGGGCGCTTTCCTTGTCGGCTACCGCTTCTCCCCTGAAGAGCCGGAGACACCGGGAATTACGATGGCCGAGACCTTTGCGCTCATTGATGCGCTGAGCGCGGAAGGGCTTGATTATCTGCATGTGTCCCTGATGGATCTGTGGTCGCTGCCGCACCGGGGAACGGAAGACAGCCGCCCGCGGATTGAACAGATTGTGGAACGTGCGGGGGGCAAGACTCCGGTAATCGGAGTCGGCTCTCTCTATACGGCCGCCGATGCCCTGAAGAGTCTGGACAGCGGAATCAGCCTGGTGGCGCTGGGCCGTCCGCTTCTGATTGAACCCGACTGGGTGCAGAAGGTAGCGGAAGGACGGACGGATGAGATGAAGACCGAGCTTGATCCGGCCGCCCAGGCGGAGCTTGTGATCCCGGACCCGCTCTGGAGAGCGCTGATCCATACGCCGGGCTGGCTGCCGCTCAAGCAATAATCTGCAGGGCGGTGACTGTCTGCGGTCATAACGTAATATAAACCCAGGGCAGCCCCCAATAGAGGCTGCCCTGGGTTTCTTTTGTTGGTTGGCAAACACCTCCCCTGAGGCTGCCGGGTTCGGCTGCAAAGGGCATAGAATGGATGCAGAAACAAATATTTTTTTCAAGGCACAACTCCAGCATGAAAATGAGCAGCACGCCTAAAAACAGAACGTCGTCTGTTCATCTATTTAACAAATTTTAACGAAAAACCAAACACAATTAGACTGGGAGCGCCGCGTAGGCTATCAGGCCAAGGGTGATTTATTGAAACGGTGCCGTCCTTACAAGTCGGTTTGGCCGTTTCCGCTTGCCGGGCGAAATGGAGAATATCTGGGGATAGCTATGGTACACTTATACTAATTCTAGGCACATCAGGAAATGAGGAGCGGCAGAGATGAAGGCACAGGGGAATACCGGGAGCTCCGGGGAGGCAGGGGACTTGAAGCAGGAGGAAGGCATCCATTCACTTCAGCGGACCCTTGAGGTCATCGGCGGTAAATGGAAAGGGGTTCTGCTCTACCATTTGATCAGCGGAACGAAGCGGTTCAATGAGCTTCGCAGG
This sequence comes from Paenibacillus tritici, assembly GCF_018207515.1. Classification (NCBI taxonomy): domain Bacteria; kingdom Bacillati; phylum Bacillota; class Bacilli; order Caryophanales; family Paenibacillaceae; genus Paenibacillus; species Paenibacillus tritici. The sequence continues at coordinate 7,350,003 of NZ_CP073365.1, read as the reverse complement.
TTATGCCCCGGAATTACCCAGCGGATGCTGGCTATGCAGTTAAGGGAGCTGGAGCGTGACGGTCTGGTCCACAGGGAAGCTTACCACCAGGTGCCGCAGAGGGTGGAATACTCTCTAACAGAGTGGGCGCGGGGCCTGGAGACAGGAATCCTGAGCATCAAGCACTGGGGAGAAGAGTACCGGGAGTTACTGGCCCGGCTTGAACCCGGCGGCACCGATACGGACGGGCGGTCAGGGAAGGGTTCTATGGAGGAAACTCCGCGCAGCACGAATATCCCCGAATGAGCAGACCATGCTCCATCCGGGGATATTTGTGCTAGGCAGGCAAACTTGACTGCCTTAAGCTTTGTGCTCAGCCAGTCGGGCGATCTCAACGATAACCTGAACAGCCTGCAGCATTACGTCTACAGAGGCATATTCGAATTTGCCGTGGAAGTTCTCGCCGCCGGTGAAAATATTCGGGGTAGGCAGTCCCATGTAGGAGAGCTGCGAGCCGTCGGTGCCCCCGCGGATCGGACGGATAACCGGCGTAATCCCCAGACCTTCCATCGCTTCGCGGGCGATATCGACGATATGGCTGACCGGCTCTATTTTCTCGCGCATATTATAGTATTGATCATTCATTTCCAGCACGATGTTGTCTGCCCCGTAGGTGGATTTGAATTCTTCCACAATAGCGGCGATATTTGATTTGCGGTGCTCGAATTGTTCGCGGTCAAAGTCACGGATAATGTAATGCAGCTTGCTGTGCTCGGCGCTGCCCTGCATGGAGATCAGGTGGTAGAAGCCCTCATAGCCGTCTGTGAATTCAGGGGCTTCACCGGCGGGCAGCCGGAGATGGAAGGCCATGGCGATTTTGGATGAATGGATCATCTTGCCTTTGGCTGTGCCGGGATGTACGTTGACCCCGTGGAAGCTGATTTTGGCGGCGGCGGCATTGAAGCTCTCATATTCCAGCTCTCCGAGCGGACCTCCATCCACAGTATAGGCATAGGAAGCGCCGAATGCGGCAACGTCGAACTTGTGCGGGCCGCGTCCGATCTCTTCATCGGGGGTAAAAGCAATCCGGATCTTGCCATGCTTGATCTCCGGATGCGCCAGCAGATAACCCATAGCCGTCACAATCTCAGCGATCCCGGCCTTGTTATCCGCCCCCAGCAGGGTGGTGCCGTCGGTCGTAATCAGGGTATGCCCCTTGTAACCGCGCAGCTCCGGGAAGCTCTCCGTAGACAGGACAATATTCTGGGCCTCATTCAGCACCAGATCCTGCCCGTCATACTCCCGGACTATCTGCGGCTTCACATTCGTGCCGGTGAAATCGGTCGCTGTATCCAGATGGGCCAGGAAGCCAATGACCGGGACCTCCTTGTCCGTATTGGCCGGCAGGGTTGCCATGACATACCCGTGCTCGTCCACTGTAACCTCTGTCAGCCCCATCTCCTGCAGTTCTTCCACCAGCTTATGCGCCAGCACCATTTGGCTGGGAGTGGAAGGGCAGGTCTCGCTATCCTCATTCGATTGGGTATCCATTTCAGCATAAGATACAAAACGTCTAATTAACTCTTCTTTCACTTGGGGTCATCTCCTCTTCAGCTTCGTATGTCTATAGTATCACGATCTGGACGGGGTCTCATACTTTGCCGTACCAGCGGCTGGCTGGAGATGAGTCTTGCCGAGAGCAGATAACGGTCGGGCGCGGAACCTACATAAGAGAACGGGTAACAAGTGATCAAGGTGAGGAGAGGCTCCCCGCTCGGCTTAATCGCTCCCCGTGTGTCTCCATCTACAATTCTGCTTCCGGTCACTTCATAGGTGAAGGTCCCGTCCGCCGTCTCCACCTCAATGATATCTTCAATCGCAAGCTCGCCCAGTCTGCGGAAGACGGTATCGCGGTGCCCGGCGAGCACGCTGTTGCCGGAGGCGCCCGGTGCGGCGCTTGCTTCGTCATGCCCGGCGCCTTGCTTAAGCTCTGCCTGTCCGGTCCCCTCCAGAATGGCCACCCGCCTATCCAGCCTGGGAAAATAGATCTCGCCAATCACCTCCCCCTTCGTATATACAGGAGTGGCTTGCGCAGATACTTCGGGAGTGCTGATCATTCCTTCAGGCAGCGGAGTTTCTTCTATGGATGCCCGGGGCGGAGGGGCTTCCTCCCTCTTTTTGTCCCAGATCTTCAGTGCCTCGCGGGCTTCGGCCGGCGCCCGGAGGATCTGGAATGCAGAATACAGTATGACGCACAAAGAGAGCAGGAAGATCAGCTTCACGGCTACAGATAACCCAAAGCGAATCTTCATACTCTCTCCTCCTGCCTTATGCTTATTGTTATTTCTTCGGGCCCAGCCTGCGAATTGCAATCATGCTCAGAATAGCAACGACTATGCTGGCCGCAATCAGATTGTACCAAGGCCCGGCAGTGTCCGGCAGCTTGCCGTCCCCATCCGGTGCCCCCAGTGGCAGCTCCTCACCGGTAAGGGAGACTTCATCTCCCGGTGAAGGTGCCGGAGTGCTGCCGAGTGTAGCTGCTCCGGAATCCGGTGTGGCCGCCGGACTGTTACCGCCGCTGTCATCCCCTCCGCCCAGCGGAACAGGGGCTTCACTTACGGTCACTCCATCCGGAGTTGCTGCAGCCGTTGCCTCGGGTGCCTGTGATGGCGCTGCTGAACTTCCAGGCGATGCACTTCCGGCTGGCGAATCCGTAGGGACTATTGTTGCCGCGGGCGTACTGCCAGGGCTGCTGGTGGTCCCCGGTGTTGCCGTAGGTACAGGCGTTACTGTAGCCGCTGGCTCCTCTGTCGGCTGCGGTGACGAGGTCGGACCGGCTGTCGGCGCAGCCGCTGCGGTAGCCGTGAATTCAAAGGCGACACTTACCGTCTTCTCCTGGAACTCGTTACCGGCTTCGGGAGGGAACAACACCTGCATTTGAATGTCTTCCCCTGCTCCTCCTGCCAGGGAGCCAATGGTTACCACGCCTGCTGCCTCGCTCATGACGCCTGAATAGAGGATTACTCCCTCTTTTTGCAGGGTCATTTGCAGTATATTGTACAAATCTGCATCCCCGGCGAGGAATTTGAAGGCTACGGAATAATCAAACGGCTCGTTGCCGTCATTGATAATCCTGTAATCCGAAGCCATCGTATCTCCCGGCTGCATATTGTTCATGGTCGCCGTACTGGTCGTATGCCCGTTCACGGTGAGCTTGATGGTATCCTCTGCGCTGGCCCCTCCGGCATGCCAGATCACACCTGCCAGAACGACTAGAATATAAGCACCTATTAAGGATTTGTGTCTCTTTTTCAATTCCCCCGCCCCTTTCTTCTGAAGACCTTCGGGAGCTGTCTTCCACAATCCGCCCCGGTTCGTGTTTTTTTAGCACCGCATGTCGAATAAAGTGGTTTTTCGGAGAACTACTACGAATCGAGGCGATAGTACTGTTCAGAACGAACAAGTGAAGGAACAATAGGGTTTGTTCGTTATAACGAATAATAATACCAGTATAATCAAAATAAAGCCTAAATAAAAACAGTGAAAGAGCTGCATATCGGTATAAAATAGCCATTTAGAATAGAAAAACAGCCCTTATCTATGGTTTGCTGCTAATGGCTCATTATTTCTCTTAATATTTCCTACGATGAATTTTATAAAGAACAAAAACAGCCCATTTAACTACTTCTACAGAGTTCTCCATAGGTAGTTAAATGGGCTGGGCGTGTGGGCTTCAGCTTGTGAATGTTTCTTACGAGTTCTTCAAAAGGTCGGCCACAAGCTCATAGGAATGCAGGCGCGCAGAGTGATCATAGATCTGTGAAGCGATAATCCACTCATCCGCGTCTGTCTCTTCCACAATCTGCAGCAGCCGTTCTTTGATCAACGTCTGGTCGCCGGCAATGGAGTATTGCTGTTTGCTCATTAGCAGCGCCTTCTCCTGGGAGGTCCAGATTCCGTCCAAGCTGTCTACCGGCGGCTTAAGCATCCCGGTGCGGCCGCGGATAATGTTCAGGAATTGCTGCTGCTGGGAGGTAGCGAGTCTTCGCGCTTCCTCCACCGTATCCGCCGCTGTGATTCCCAGGCCCACCATAACATGGGGCTTGTCGAGTACAGCCGAAGGCCGGAAGCTGGTGCGGTACAGATGCAGTGCGGGCAGCAGATAATCCGGTGCAAAGTGGCTGGCAAAAGCAAAAGGCAAACCCAGCTGGCCCGCAAGCTGGGCACTGAAGCCGCTGGAGCCAAGCAGCCAGATCGGGATGTTCAGCCCTTCACCGGGTACGGCGCGTACCCCGGACGGGCGGGAGCCTGATCCTTCAGGATCGAAATATGCCCGGAGCTCGCTAAGCTGCTCAGGGAATTCACTGCCGTCGCCGCCGAGGCCGCGGCGCAGGGCCCTGGCTGCGGCCTGATCCGAGCCGGGGGCTCTGCCAAGACCCAGATCAATCCGTCCCGGATACAAGGATTCCAGAGTGCCGAATTGTTCTGCGATCATAAGCGGTGCATGGTTGGAGAGCATGATGCCCCCCGAGCCTACCCGGATGCTGCGGGTTCCGGCTGCCACATGTCCGATGACCACAGAGGTAGCGGAGCTGGCAATACCGGGCATATTATGATGCTCCGCCAGCCAGAAACGGTGATACCCCCAGTCCTCGGCATGGCGCGCCAGATCAAGGGTGTCATGAAAAGAATCCGCCGCTGTTCCGCCCTCCCGGATAGGGGCCAAATCCAGTACAGAGAATGGTATGTCGTGCAATTGCTTCACATTAATCCCTCCTATAATAGATGCCTTCCGCATCAGTAAGCAGTATTTACAGCCATGAATCCATATACCCGTCAATTATAACATGAAATAATATAATTTACACACTTTAAGTAAGTGCTATGCCGGTGAGTGGCTGCCTGAAGGGTAATGTAAGCGATAACAATTTGCTTGCCAATTTAAGGGAGCCTTGCTATAATCGCTTTGAAAAGCTTTTCTAAGTTAAATTGGCTCAGTCATCCTATAAGGAGAGCAGCCGTGTCAGAGAGAAAGATGAGGAACATTTAATTTACGCGAAGCAGGACAACTCTTATCTTTCACACAAAGGAAGTCAGTCTATGAAGCCAACAATCAGAGAGGTCGCCAAGATGGCCGGGGTATCCATCAGCACGGTTTCCCGTGTAATGAACGCACCGGATACGGTGGTGGAGAGCAAGCGCAGCCGGGTCATCGAAGCGATAGAAGCGCTTAAGTATCAGCCCAATGCTTTTGCAAGGGGTCTAATTTACAAGAAGTCTTTCACACTGGGTCTGCTTATACCCGACATTGAGAACATGTATTTCGCCGGAGTGATCCGCGGAGTGCAGGATGCCTGCATTAAGCTCGGTTACAGCCTGATGATCTGCAATACAGACCGTGACAAGGAGCGGACGCTGTCCTACATTGATACTTTTCATGAGAAGCAGGTGGATGGTGTTGTATTCGCCAGTGACATTCTGTACCCGGAGTATTACGAGAAGCTGGTAGGCTGCAGAATCCCCTTTGTGCTGGTCTCCTCCCACTCCGATGAATATGAGGTGGCCTCGGTGGAGGTGGATGATGAGAAGGCGGCGTATGATGCGGTGAAGTTCCTGATTGAGCTGGGGCACAGGGAGATCGGAATGATCGGCTTCAATCATGATAATTCGGTGTCCGGACCGCCGCGGGTGGCAGGATTTGTGAGAGCGTTGACCGAATCGGGGCTGGAGCGGAATGCCGGGAAGATCAAGTATGCGAATCATCGTTTTGAGCAGGCATATCAGGCCTCCCATGATCTCTTCACTGCGTATCCCGAGCTAACCGCGGTATTCTGCGTGGCCGACGAGTTCGCGATGGGAACGATCTCTTATCTGAAGGACCGCAATATTCTGGTGCCGGGCCAGGTGTCTGTCATCGGCTTCGACAATCTGCGGATGTCGGGCATGTTCATTCCGAAGCTGACGACGATTGCACAGCCGATCTATCAGCTGGGGTACCGTTCAGCGGAGAAGCTGCATGAATTATTGACCGATGGCACGGTGGCTGTCATGAAAGAGAAGCTGGAGCATAAGCTAATCATAAGAGAATCCTCGCGTGAGAAATGAGGCTTAGGCCCTGGCAGGTTGGAAGCACGGCTGCTTTGGCAGAGAGCAGTACGGTTTCTTTTTACCTTTTTGAAAAGCTTTTCATTATAGGGAATCCGGATATTCACTACTGAACTATTGGAAGCGTATACATCCTAGAGGTGGGTGGAAAGTGCCCTGCTGGATTCCTTAAGCCGGTTGAAGCAGGAAATGACGAACCGGAATTGCAGCTATACCTTTCTCTGAAAACCTTTGCAAGGAGGTGATCCACTGCTCTGCCGGAAGCTGTTCCGGGAATGAAGCTGGCTTAATGCAGTCTCTAAAAACAATTAAAGGGGATGTATGAAACAATGAAGAAAGCTCCAGCACGTAAACTGTCACTCGCGATGGTGCTGTGCCTATCCTTCACCATGATGCTCAGCGGATGCGGCGGGAATAATAACGCTGCTGCGCCGACGGAAGCTCCGGCAGCAACAGAAGCGGCAACACCGGCACCTTCAGCAGATAACAACGGAACCTCGACAAATGCTCCAGACCCAGCAACGGCCGGAAGTCCGCTGGACTTAGCGATGAAGGGTGAATATAAAGGCACCAAGGTCACTATGTTCGGCCCGTTTGTGGATGCCGACCAGGTGAAGTTCGAGAGCAGCATTAAGGAATTCGAAGAGAAGACCGGCATTGATATTCAGTATGAAGGCTCCAAAGAATTCGAAGCAACGATTAATATCCGGGTCGATGGCGGCAACGCGCCGGATATCGCGGACTTCCCGCAGCCGGGGCTTCTGGCCTCCATTGCCAAAACCGGCAAGGTGGTTGACCTGACCGGAGTGCTGGATCAGGCGAAGCTGACGGCCAACTACAATAAGAGCTGGCTGGATATGTCCACCATGGATGGTAAGGACGGCAAGATTATGGCCGGGATCTGGAACCGCAGCAACGTGAAGAGTCTGGTCTGGTATCCGAAGAAGCAATTTGACGATGCCGGATACACGGTTCCCCAGACCTGGGATGAGCTGATGACCCTGACGGAGCAGATTGCCAAAGACGGTGATCCTGCCTGGGCCATCGGTATCGAGAGCGGCGCGGCTACAGGCTGGGCGGCAACCGACTGGGTAGAGAATATCATGCTGCGGACCACGACTCCTGAGAACTATGACAAGTGGGTAAGCGGTGAGCTGCCGTTCACTTCTCCGGAAGTGAAGAACGCTGTAGAAGTGATGTCCAAGATCTGGCTGAACAAGGATTATGTCTACGGCGGTGCGAAATCCATCGTCACCACTGCATTCGGCGATGCTCCGAAGCCGATGTTCGAGAATCCTCCCAAAGCGTGGTTCAACCTGATGGGGAACTTCATTACCAGCTTCTTCCCGGAAACGGCCAAGGTGGATACCGATTATGACTGGTTCTATCTCCCGCCGATTGATGAGCAGTATGGCAAGCCGGTGCTTGTGGCAGGCGATATCTATGCCATGTTCAATGACCGTCCTGAAGTACGCGCAGTCATGGAATTCTTCACCACCGGTGAGTCGATCAAAAGCTGGGTGCAATCCGGCGGCGTCATTGCCCCAATGAATGATGCTCCGCTGGACTGGTATCAGTCCGAATCCGACCGCCGGATGGCGAAGCTCGTGCAGGATGCTTCGACCCTGCGCTTCGACGGCTCTGACCTGATGCCGGGCAAGGTGGGCGCGGGTACCTTCTGGAAAGGCATGACTGATTATGTGAGCGGAACCGCTACGCTGGATCAGGCGCTGGAACAGATCCAGTCAGGCTGGAAGAACTAAAGGCTGTCGCCCGGGGGGAACCCCGGGCAGCACTAAAGAAATAAACAAAAAGCAAAGGAAGCGGAGGGGAAATTCGGAACTGTAGGAGCGGTAGCGACTGCCTGAAAGCTGTCCGCAGAAAAGCTCGCTATCTAAAGCATCAGCAGTCACCGGATTTCACCCGCTTAATGTGCGTCTTATATAGCCGATGCTTACGGAGAGAGTTTTGCTTCGCAAAACTTAAAGGAGGAACGATATGGATGCACCAATAAGGCCGGAGCCGGGTGCCGCTGGTACACAGGCCAAGCAGAGAATCAGCGGCAGGGCGGTGCTGTTATCGCTGGGCGTGCTGCTGGCAAACATAGTGATCAACGGGCTGATCTTCTTGTTTTTCCGGGATTCGACGCTGAATCCGCTGCTGACTGCGGTGCTTGCCGTGCTGTGGGGCGTGCTGGGCGTATATCTGATCTACTACACCTTAACCTGGGCGGTGGAGCAGTATCCCGACCGCATCCGCAGGCAAGTGCTGCCGTATGTTTTTATCGGACCGGCTGTCCTGATCCTTGGCTGGCTGCTGATCCTGCCGGCTCTAAGGACGCTATACTTGAGCTTTTTCAACGCTTCCTCCGAGAAGTTCGTCGGACTTGGGAATTATGCCGCAATCTTCAGCGACCGTCTGATGGCAACCGCCCTGCGCAACAACCTGCTCTGGGTGTTCGTGGGTACGCTGGCCTGCGTCTGCTTCGGGCTGCTGATTGCGATTCTGGCCGACCGGAGCAGCTATGAGCGTATCGCCAAATCTATTATTTTCATGCCGATGGCCATTTCCTTTGTAGCCGCGGGTGTGATCTGGAAGTTCGTCTATTATTATCAGCCGGGCGATGAGCAGATTGGCCTGCTGAATGCGATCGTCACCTATTTCGGCGGCGAACCGCAGGCCTGGACAAGTATGCTGCAACCATGGAATAATTTCTTCCTGATCATCATCCTGATCTGGATGCAGACAGGGTTTGCAATGGTTATTTTCTCCGCTGCGATCAAAGGGGTGCCCGAGGATATTATGGAGGCCGCACGGGTGGATGGCGCCGGAGAGGTGAAGATCTTTTTTGGCATCATGATTCCGTACATCTCCACGACGATCCTGACCGTAACCACCACTATTATCGTCTTCACCCTGAAAATATTTGACGTCGTCATGGTGATGACAGGAGGTCAATACGATACAGAGGTTGTAGCGACACAGTTCTACCGGCAGTTCTTCATGTACCGCAACTTCGGTTACGGCTCCACGCTGGCTATCGTACTCCTGATCGCGGTATTGCCTGTTATTCTGATTAATCTGCGGCAGTTCCGCAAGCAGGGGGGATTCTAATGGTGGGCAAAAAGAAAAGAAAAGGCAGCAAAACGGCCGTGAATCTGATCCTGGGCGTCATCTGCTTCCTCTGGATTCTGCCGACGTTCGGACTCTTCGCCTCCTCCTTCCGCCCCGCAGCGGATATTCTGCAGACCGGCTGGTGGAAGGTGTTCCCCCATCAGGAATGGAAAGCGGGCGAGACGGTGCAGCTCTCCAAGGAGGTTGATCTGCGGGAGCCGATTGAGGTGAACGGCAAGACTTACAGTGATGATCAGCTCAAAGCTGGCGTGAAGGCGGATGACACCCGGCTGATGTGGGAGAACCGCAGGGCGCGTACCGTTAATATGCAGGAGCAGGGCTGGAAGGCTGTGCCTGACCTGACGCTCGATAACTATAAGAATGTACTGTCGGGCAAGGAGTACAAACTTACGGAGGCGGACGGCAGCGAGACGGTGCAGAAGGGCAGCGGGTTGTCGCAGGCATTCTGGAATACACTGACGATTGCAGTTCCGGCAACGGTGATTCCGGTGCTGATTGCTTCTTTTGCCGCCTATGCCTTCGCCTGGCTGCGCTTTCCCGGACGCAAGACGCTGTTCGTTATCATTATTGCAATGCTGGTCATTCCGATTCAGGTGGCGTTGATTCCGGTATTGAAGGACTACACGGCGCTTGGGCTGAACGGCAGCTATCTTGGCATCTGGCTGGCGCATACGGCCTTCGGGCTGCCGCTGGTTACGTACTTTATGTACAACTTCATCAGCCAGCTGCCGAAGGATCTGTTTGAATCGGCATTTATTGACGGTGCCAGCCACTTTACTATTTTCAGCAGACTGATTCTGCCGCTCTCCGTCCCCGCGCTCGCTTCCATTGGAATCTTCCAATTCCTCTGGGTGTGGAATGATTATCTGGTCTCGCTGATCTTCATCGGCAACCAGCCGTCGGTGCAGGTCATGTCCATGAAGATCGCCGATCTGGTCGGCTCCCGCGGCAATGACTGGCATCTGCTGACCTCGGCTGCGTTCATCTCGATGCTGATGCCGCTGGCGATCTTCTTCCTGCTGCAAAAGTATTTCGTCCGGGGTCTGATGGGCGGCTCCGTCAAAGGCTGATCAGGAGGAGAATACAGAGATGAGTACGGAGATGAAAATAAAGATGAAGATGAAGTCCTGTGAACAGCCTCCCGCATTATATCCATTCCGTGAGTGGAGTATTGATGAGGAACACTACGAGGAGGAGTACAACCAGCGGAGTGAGAGCATATTCGCGCTTGGCAACGGATATATCGGGATGCGCGGCAATTTCGAAGAAGGCTATTACGGCAAGGCGGGCACTTCGGTGGCCGGGAATTATCTGAACGGATTCTTCGATTCGGAGCGGATCGTCTATCCTGAGGGAGCTTTCGGGTTCCCTTCCCGCAATCAGGCGATGCTGAATGTGACCGATGCGCGTATCATCGGGCTCAGCATTGAGGGCTATGAGTTCCGGATGGACCAGGGGAAGCTGCACCGGCATGAGCGCCGGCTGGATATGCGCAGCGGTGTGCTGCACCGGGAGCTGGAGTGGGAATCGCCCGCCGGCCACCGGGTGCTGCTGAAGATTCGCCGGCTGGTGTCTCTGACGCACAAGCATCTGGCGGCGATCCATTATGCAGTGACGGCGCTGAACTTCTCCGGCACGCTGAAGTTCGACTCGGCCGTGGACGGGGAGATCAGCGGCCCGGAAGCGACCGATGACCCGAGGCTGGGGGCAGGCGCTGCCGAGCCCAGCCTGCTGCTGGAGGATACGGGCTATGAGGCTGCTGCCCGGAAGCTGTGGATGAAGCAGCGGACCCGGCATACGCGGTTCGCGCTGCTGACCGCCGCCAGCCATGCGCTGCAGGCGAAGTCCGGCCGGGAGATGAGCCACCAATTGATCGGACAGCGCATCTCGGTCTGTTATGCCGCTGCGGTACGCAGCGGGGAGACCGTAACGCTGACCAAATATATCACCTATCATACCTCCAAGGATTACGGGGAGGGGGAGCTGCATGGCCGGAGCTCCGAGGCCCTGGAGCTGGCCGGGAATCTGGGCTTCGCCGGTCTGGCTGAGCAGCAGCAGGATTACCTGGACCGCTTCTGGGCACATGCGGATGTGGAGATCAGCGGCGATCCTGCTTTGCAGCAGGGCATTCGCTTCAATGCTTTTCAACTGCTGCAATCTGTAGGCCGGGACGGTGTGACGAATATCGGAGCCAAGGGCTTAACAGGGGAAGGCTACGAGGGGCATTACTTCTGGGACACGGAAATGTATATGCTGCCGTTCTTCACCTTCACCCGGCCCGAGGTCAGCCGGGCACTGCTGGAATTCCGCTATGCTACGCTGGGCAAGGCGCGGGAGCGGGCGGCAGTCCTGTCACAGAAGGGGGCGCTGTACCCGTGGCGGACGATTGACGGCGAGGAGAACTCGGCCTACTTCCCGGCAGGCACGGCCCAGGCGCATATCAATGCCGATATCGCTTACGGCCTGAAGCAATATGTCCAGGCAACGGGCGACATGGACTTCCTGGTCAGCCGGGGGGCGGAGATTCTGTTCGAGACCTCGCGCTTCTGGGCCGACCTGGGCCACTACAACCCTGCGCGCGGGGGCGCCTTCTGTATTGATGGTGTAACAGGGCCGGATGAATACACGGCGATTGTCAACAACAACGCCTATACCAATCTCATGGTACAGGACCAGCTCAGCTATGCCTATGAGACAGCGCTGCTGCTTCGGTGGGAGTATCCTGCGGATTACGAACGTCTGAGACTTGCAATAGGGCTGTCCCTTGAAGAGGCGGAGGGCTGGAAGAAGGCCGCAGCGGCTATGTTCATTCCTTTTGACGGGCAGCTTGGGATCTACGCCCAGGATGATACGTTCCTGACGAAGGCGAAATGGGATTTCGAGCATACGCCTGCGGATAAATATCCGCTGCTGCTTCACTATCACCCGCTGGTGATCTACCGCCATCAGGTGCTGAAGCAGGCCGATCTGGTGATGGCCTTATTCCTGCTCGGGGACAAGTTCAGCCTGGCGGATAAGCTCCGCAACTACAATTATTATGAACCGCTGACGACCCATGACTCCTCATTATCCCCTTGTATCCACAGCATCATGTCTGCGGAGACCGGCGATCTGGCCGGGGCGTACAGCTACTTCGACCGCACGGTGCGGATGGATCTGGATGATATCAACCGCAATGCCAAGGACGGGCTGCATATGGCGGCGATGGCGGGTTCGTGGATGTCGATTGTGAACGGTTTTGGAGGTATGCGGCTGGTTCAGGGAGAGCTGAGCTTCGCTCCGGTCCTGCCGGAGCAGTGGGCGAGCTACCACTTCAAAATCACATTACGCGGACAACTGCTGGATATCTTCGTTGACCGTGAGGCGGCGGTGTATACGCTGCTCGAAGGGGCGGGGCTTACGATCCGGCACAAGGGGCAGCCGCTGCGACTGCTTCCGCAGGAGCCGGTGGCGGTCCGGCTGGCCCGGCGGCTGGAGGCCGTTATCTTCGATCTGGACGGCGTGATCACCGATTCCGCTGAATTCCATTATCTGGCCTGGCAGGCGCTCGCGGATGAGCTGGGCCTTCCCTTCAGCCGGGAGAAGAATGAACGGCTGAAGGGTGTCAGCCGGATGGAGTCGCTGGAGATTGTGCTGGAGGGCAGCGAGCTGGCGCAGCTGCCTGAAGCCGAGAAGCTCCGGCTGGCGGGGAAGAAGAACGATCATTACCGGCAGATGATCGGCCGGATCACCCCGGCGGACCTGCTGCCGGGGATTCCTGAGCTGCTGGATTCCCTGCGGGAACGGGGAATCTCCGTGGGGCTGGCCTCGGCCAGCCTGAATGCGCCGCAGATTCTGGAGCGCCTCGGCGCAGCCCATTGGTTCCAGGCGGTAGCCGACCCCGCAAAGCTTCGGAAGGGCAAGCCCGATCCGGAGATTTTTCTGCAGGCGGCAGAGCTGCTTGGAGTCACGCCGGGCCACTGCATCGGCGTGGAGGACGCGGCCGCAGGCCTTGCCGCGATTCGCGCGGCAGGCATGAAGGCCGTAGGCATTGGGGGCGTGCACCAGCCCGGCGCGGCCGACCTGGTGCTGCCCTCCACGGCGGCGCTGGACGCCGGGAAGCTGCTTGGGCTGTTCGGGCATTAGCCACCCCCGGGAGGCTGTGGCCGTGCAGTGGAACCTGCGACCGCGCAGCGGGAGCGGGGGCGTAGTATTACACAGTCCCCCGCTCCGCAGGCAAGGGGGATTGTAGTCGCCTTGTTCTCCACATTTGAGTGGGGAACAAGGCTTTTTGTCCAAACAGAAGAAGACGGCGAGCCGGTTGGCGATAACGAATAAGAGAAGGATGGAGGGAGACGTTGGGGAGGGAGGGGCGCCGCTGCTCCTGTCACTCTCGCTCTCGCTCCGCTCAGTCCCCCTCGACATCGCCCCGTTCCGTCTCCTGGCTACTGATGCCGCACTATCACCCCGTCCCATCCCCTGGCTACTAATCTCGCATTATCTCCCCGTCCCATCCCCTGGCTACTAATCCCGCACTATCACCCCGCTCAATCCCCTGGCTACTAATCTCGCACTATCACCCCGTCCCATCCCCTGGCTACTAATCTCGCACTATCTCCCCGTTCCGTACCCGGATCAATACCCCTGCTCCGTTCCTCCACCTGGGTTAAGTAATTGGAAAAAGGTATCTTAATTCCTCGATTTCTCAAGAATATAAGGAAGCAAGTGGAAAAAGGGCATTTGTTTATATTGGTTTTGGCTACTTTGGGTGAAATGGGGGAATTTAAGTGTTGTTTATCCAACTCCTGTTCTAGAAGTGTTTATTTGTTCATCAGTAAGTGTAGGAAATCCATCTAATTCCTCTCCGCTCCCCATCCCGGCATCCGTCACCTTGTCCCCGCAGACGATGGCCAACGGGTGTAGGCTATTTGACGCTTACGTATGTTTAATAGATAGAACAAGACCCGCCCCATTAGCATGAGACGAATCTTGGAGGGCAAGTTTTTAGCTAGTAAGGCTTCAAAGAAATTTTATAGCCTACGTTATGTGCAACAGTACTTTGTTTATCGTCCAATGAGGCCGGGGGCTGGCCGCTTTTTGTTGTTCCTAAAAACACAGTTACCCCCTATAATTGTATCCAAGCAGTCCTCGTTTGTAAGCCTCATGCCAGAAGTGTTCCTTCTACTTGCCAGAATCCGACTTTGAGATAGATGAACGGGAGTGTGCGAATGAGTGTAGATCAAATTCATCTCAGGTTGTTAAGAAGCTTGCTCTTGCCTCTGTTTATCTTATGGTGTACAACAGGAGCTGCCCACGCCGCTGCCGAAGAGCTGCCCGCACAGAATGTGCTGGTGCTGCATTCCTATCAGAAGGGCTTTGCCTGGACCGATGAACAAAGTGCCGGAATGGAAGAACGTCTGAAGAGCGCATCCAATCTTCCCGTGATCTACACCGAGTACATGGACTGGAAAAGGTATCCCACGCAGGAGAATCTCGAGCATTTCTACCAAACCATCAAATTCAAGTATCAGAATGTCCATATCGACACCATCCTTACAACGGACGATGCTGCGCTGAGCTTCGCGTTGAAGTACCGCCACGAGCTTCTGAATGATGCTCCGATCATTTTCAGCGGGATCAACGAATTGGGAGTGGCCGCTATCCCCAATCCCCACAACATTACAGGCGTTATCGAAAAAATAGATCCCAAACCTACCATCCGAATGGCTATGGACATCAATCCTTCCTTGAAGAAGGTGTATATTGTCTATGATAATTCGGAGAGCGGGCTGTCAACCGGCCAGATGGTGATGGATCAGATCGACGCAATGAAGCTGGGGCTTGAGCTGTTCCCCATGAACCGCTTGTCCATGGAACAGATCCAAGCAACGGCGTCGTCGCTGTCCCCGGACAGTATTGTGCTGATGACTACATATTTTAGCGACTCTACCGGACGAATTGTCGAGTTCGACAGATTTGCCAGTGAACTGGGCAAGAGCAGCAGGGTTCCGGTATATCATATTTATGATTTTGGATTGAATCATGGCGCCTTCGGGGGCAGTCTGATCAGCGGCAGAATTCAGGGCCAGACGGCGGCCGATCTGGCGCAGCGTATCCTGCAGGGAGAGCAGGCGGGGAAGATCCCGGTCGTAACCGACAGCAATGTGCGCCAGGTGTTCGATTATAACGAGCTGCAGCGGTTCAACATACCGCAGGACAAGCTGCCGGAGGGCAGTGAGGTGATCAACAAGCCGTTCTCCTTCTATCAGACCTACAAGGTGCTGGTGCTGAGCATCGTGGCTGCTTTTGCGGTGCTGGTAGCCTTCATTCTGGTGTTGTTATTCTATGTGCAGCTGGTCAGAAGGATTAGAAGCAGCCTGGAAAAAAGCAATGAACGCTTCAGCCTGGCGACCTACGGCTCGGATGCGGTAATCTGGGACGTTGATATGTCTACGATGATCTATTATTTCTCGGACAGCTGGTATGAGCTGCTCGGGTATGCCCGGGATGAGATTAATGAGAGCCGCGGCGGCTGGCGGGATATCCTCCATCCGGAGGATGCCGAGCAGGAGAACCGGCTGCGGGTCCAGCATCTGGAGGGTCGTTCTTCTTATTACTACGCTGAATACCGGATGCGGAGCAAGGCGGGCGAATACAAGTGGTTCCAGGCCCGGGGCAAGGTGCTGCGGAATGCAAGCGGCGGATATATCCGGTTTGCCGGGTCCATGGTGGACGTAACGGACCGCAAGGGCTATGAGAGCAAGCTGCAGATAAGCTATCAGGAGCTGGAGTCCACCTATGAAGAACTGACGGCACTGCAGGATGAACTGCTGGAGCAGTATAACAAAGTGGTGGAGAACCAGGCGCTGCTGCAGACCAGTGAGGAGAGATACCGGCTGCTGGCCTATAATGATGTGCTTAGCGGTCTGCCGAACCGGCTGTCGCTGTCCGAAGAGCTGAAGGCTTTCATTGAGGAGCCTTCCAGCGGCCACGCCGCCCTGTTCTTCCTGGATATCGACAACTTCAAGTACATCAACGATACCATGGGCCATACCTTCGGCGATGAGCTGCTGGTGAAGGTAGGGGAACGGCTGCTTAGCCACTCTGACGGGCGCAGCAAGCATTTCCGCTTCGGCGGGGATGAGTTTGTGATTCTTTTCAAAAATGTGGAGGGGGCCGATGAGGTAATCCGTTATGCGGATGCCTTGGTTCAAGGCTTCAGGGAGCCGTTCGAGCTTCACGCGAGTGTCGTGCATATCTCGACCAGTATCGGGATTGCCCAGTACCCGGAGAACGGCTTGAATGCCGAGGAGCTGCTGAAGAATGCCGACATTGCGATGTACAAAGCGAAAGAAGCGGGCAAGGGCATCTATGTGATCTATGGACATGAGATGCAGCAGTATTTTGATAAAAGGATGGTTATTGAGAATCATTTAAGAAGCGCTATTTCCAATAATGAGCTGTCGCTGCATTATCAGCCGCTGCTGGATATGGGTTCTGGCGAGGTCTGGGGCTTCGAGGCACTGATCCGCTGGAATAATCCGGTGCTGGGCTTCGTATCGCCGTTATCCTTCATCCGGGTTGCCGAGGATTGCCGGCTTATTGTTCCTATTGGAGAGTGGGTGCTGCGCTCCGCCTGCCGGTTCATCAAGGATCTGCAGAATCAGGGCTATGAGGGTTATCATATCTCGGTTAATATCTCGGTCATTCAGCTGATGCTGGAAGACTTCACGGAGATGGTGCTTACCGTGCTGCAGGACACCGGGCTTGCGCCGGAATATCTGGAGCTGGAGATTACCGAGTCGATCTTCATGGAATCCTTCGAGTCGATCAGCTCCAAGCTGGAAGCGCTCAAGAAGAGGGGCATCGGCATAGCGCTGGACGATTTCGGAACGGGTTACTCTTCCCTTAGCTACCTGAAGCAGCTGCCGATTACTACCCTGAAGATCGACAAATCCTTCATCGACAGCATTGACACTCCTAATAGTATGTCACTGGCCCGCTCCATTGTGACCATCGGCCACGATATGGGGCTGAATGTTACCGCTGAGGGGGTAGAGACCCCGGAGCAGCTTGCTTTTCTGAAGCGGACAAGCTGTGACAAGATTCAGGGTTATTATATCAGCAGGCCTATTCCGGAAAAAGAGGTTGCAGGCTGGGTTGCGGGCCGCAGGGCGGGGTAGGTTGAGCTGTGAACCGGATAAGTCCGGGTTTTCTCGCAGAGTAATACGGCAACATGGAGAAGAAGTGGGATTATGTAGTTCACATGGAACCCTTCCGTGTCTCGAAACGTAACTATCCTTTATGATGTGATTAACTCTGAGTATATCAATAAGTGAGGTGTAGGTTTGTCATCCATTCTACTACTGATTTTTTCGATTAATTTTGCTCTCCTGCTTGTGCACGAAATGGATGCAATCCGAGCCAAAGAATGGAGAATGTTTGTCTTCCTGAGAGAGTTGACAGATGAACGTGCCTTCAAAGTATTTACAATTTTGCATCTGCCGCTGTATGCCTTTTTACTGTTTTCCTTTATAAGTCAACATTTTTTATCTTTCATAATAATAGATATATTTTTAATTCTTCACTCGATCGCTCATTTTTTCTTTGAGAAGCATCCAAGTAATCATTTTAAGAACCTATTCTCTAGATTAATTATATATCCAATGGGCCTATTGGGTTTGTTGCATCTTGTTGGGTTACTGTATTGGTAGCAGCATCAGCCACCTATTGATTAGGTGGCTTTGTTGTGCTAAGAACAAAGGGTCCTCTGATTCTGACGAGTGTGGCTGAAGGAGAGCGATGAGGAGCAATAGTGCACCTGAGTTACCTGGACGCGGGCTGAATGAGTAAATGAGGAGCAGTAGTGCACCTGAATTCACTGGACGCGGGCTAGATGAGCCAATGAAGAGCAATAGTGCACTTAAATTCCCCGGACGCGGGCTAAAGGAGCCAATGAAGAGCAATAGTGCACCTGAATTCCCCGGACGCGGGCTAGATGAGCCAATGAGGAGCATTAGTGCACCTGAATTCATCGGACGCTGGCTAAATGAGCCAATCAAACGGCACCGTCCTCTAAAAGGACGGCGCAGCCAATTCTAATTGGTTAAATACACGCTGCATCAGTGAGAGTGTTGTAATTGTTGCAACTTGAAGCCCGAGATACCATGTGTTCATGAGGCAAATTCACGTGACAATGGCGCTATCCGTCTCACTCCGCGCTACTTCAGCAGCTTCCGCGCCAGCTTGACCTTGCTGCCGTAAGGCGGGTAGACAATCCCGAAATCGAGTCGGGTGCTTCGCTTAACAATGCTTTTGTGATGGGAGAACAGGTCAAAGCTATATTTTCCGTGATACCCGCCGATCCCGGAGTTCCCCACACCGCCGAACGGCAGCCGGGTGCTGGCTACATGGGAGATGGTATCATTGATGCAGCCGCCGCCGAAGGAGACCTGGCTCATCACCTGCTGCTCGACCTGCCTATCTCCGGTGAACAGATATAGGGCGAGCGGCTTGGGACGGGCATTGATGCTCTGAATGGCCTCCTCAAGCTGGTTGTACTCCATAATCGGCAGCACCGGGCCGAAGATTTCATCCTCCATCGAAGCATCGCTCCAGGCCGCCGGATAGATCAGGGACGGCTCGATATACAGCTCCTCCGGGATTACAGTCCCGCCGAGAATCAGCTTCTCGCGGTCCCGCTCCAGCATAGCCCCGATCCGCCGGAGCTGGCGTTCATTCACTATTCGTCCATAGTCCGTGTTATGCCGGATATCGGTGCCATAGAAATCGGTGACGCAGCGCTTCATCCGCTCGATCAGCTCCGCTGCCACCTCGCTATGGACCAGCAGATAATCAGGCGCAATACAGGTCTGCCCCACATTGATCAGCTTCCCCCAGACAATCCGTTTCGCGGCTGCCTCCAGGTCGGCGGTCCGGTCGACAATTACGGGGCTTTTGCCGCCCAGCTCAAGGGTGACAGGCACCAGGTTCTTCGCAGCCGCCTCCATGACAATTCTGCCCACAGGCACACTTCCGGTGAAAAAAATATAATCGAATGCCGCATGAATCAGCAGATTCGTCGTCTCTTTCTCCCCCTGCACCACCCGGATATAAGCGGGATCAAAGGTCTCCCGGATCATGTCCTCAATAACAGCGGAGGTAGCCGGTGTACTCTCGGAGGGCTTCAGGACCGCGCAGTTGCCGGCCGCAATGGCCCCGATCAGCGGTTCAATCAAGAGCTGGAAGGGATAGTTGAAAGGGCCGATAATGAGTGCCGTCCCATAAGGCTCGGCGATGATTCTGCTCCTGGCCGGGAACAGATGCAGCGGGGAACCTACCCTGACCGGCTTCATCCAGCGTCTTAGATGCTTCATCATATAGCCGATACTGTCCAGCGTGAATCCAATCTCTGTGGCGTAAGCCTCGAATTCACTCTTATGCAGATCCTGGTTCAGCGCGGCTATAATCCGCGCTTCGCTGCGTTTGATGGCGTCCTTCAGCTTCTGAAGCTGCTCCAGCCGGAATCCTGCAGTTCTCGTGATTCCGCTGGCGAACCATTGTCTATGCTCAGCCAGGAGCTGGTCGATCTGTTGTGCGGTGAACGGCAGCATGATGGTAGCCTCCTCATCTAAATCTATAGGGAATCATAATAGTATGTGCTATGGCAATGGGTACCTAGAGGTTGCCTGCCGAAGAAGGCAGGCTCTGGATGTAATCCTCCATCCGGCTCCGGTTCAGCAGAGTGATCTCATTGCCCTTGAACGTGATCCAGCCCTGATCACGCAGGAATCCAAGCTCCCGGGACAACGAAGGACGGGCGGTATTCATATGCTCGGCCCATTCTTTGCGGCTGAAGGGAAGCTTCAGCGTATCAGAGTTCTGCTGCTCTCCCTGCTCCAGCAGGAAGTCTACGATGCGGCGGCGCAGCGGTCCGGCTGACAGATTCTCGATCTTCCGGTTCACAAGGACCAGCCGCTCGGACAGGTTCTCGATGAAGCGGGTGAGGATATCGGTATCCGCAGTGAATAATCTCAGCAGCTCCTGCTTACCGATGAACATCATCTTGCAGGGACCCGTGGCCGTTACTGTGGCGGGTACGGCATTATTCCTGCGGAATAATACCGCTTCTCCGATAGTCTGCCCTTCCTTGAGATGGGCGATGGTTACGCTGCTGCCGGTAGGATGCGTCTTCTGCACCTCAACGCGGCCGGAGAGCAGAATCCCCAGCCGGTCCGCCGGATCGCCTTCCGCGAGAATGATAGCGTTCTTGTGGTAAGTGCTGACGGAGTAAGCCAGCGTATGCAGCAGCCGTTCGATTTCATCTGCGGACTTACCGCGAAAGAGCAGGCAGGATTGCAGCGTTGCAGGCTCAGGTCTCATACTTTTCCTCCAAATGAATAGTAAACGGTAACATTCGTTACCGATTGATAGACGAAAGTCTACTACAATTATTGGTAACTGTAAAGGCGAGGCACAGAGCAGTCCCGTTCAGCTATCCCATTAATGATAAGGAGTGAGTGAAGTAATGAGTGATATGTTTTGTTTTCAGTGTCAAGAGGCAGCCAAGGGTACGGGTTGTACGATTCAGGGCGTATGCGGCAAGACCAGTGAGGTAGCCAAGCTGCAGGATCTTCTGGTGTATACCCTCAAGGGTATTGCCATCTTCGCACGCAGTGGCCGTGAGCTGGGGATTACCGATCCGGTGACAGAGAAATTTATTATAGAGAGCTTGTTCGCTACAATTACCAATGCCAACTTTGTTCCGGAACACTTCACCGCCAAGGTCCGGGAAGGACTTGTCCTGCGGGATACCTGGCGCAGCAGAGTGGCTGATGCCGGAGTAGTCGCGTATTTGTCAGAGCATGACGCAGCGAACTGGAGTGCAGTTACAGATGAAGAACTGATGGATAAGGCGGCAACTGTGGGTGTGCTTGCCACGGAGCATGAGGATATCCGTTCCTTGCGCGAGCTGCTGACGTATGGCCTGAAGGGAATGGCAGCCTATATGGAACATGCCGCTGTACTCGGGTTCTACGAAGCGGGCGCACATGCTTTTATGGAGAAAGGCCTTACGGCTGCGCTCGATGACCATCTGAGCGGCGGCGAGCTGACGGCACTGGTTCTGGAATGCGGCAAGTTCGGTGTGGATGTGATGGCGCTGCTTGACCGTGCGAACACGGCGGCTTACGGCAACCCGGAGATTACCAAGGTCAATATCGGTGTGGGCAAGAATCCCGGCATTCTGATCAGCGGACATGATCTCAAGGATATGGAGGCGTTGCTGAAGCAGACTGAGGGTACCGGAGTGGATGTGTATACGCACAGTGAGATGCTGCCGGCCCACTATTATCCGGCGTTCAAGAAGTACAGCCACTTCGTGGGCAACTACGGTAATGCCTGGTGGAAGCAGAATGAAGAGTTCGATAGCTTCAATGGTCCGATTCTGATGACGACGAACTGCATCGTGCCGCCGAAGGAGAGCTACAAGAACCGGCTCTACACCACAGGCAACACGGGTTATCCTGGAGTTCAGCATATTGCGGCTGGCCCTGATGGCGCGAAGGATTTCTCGGTGCTGGTTGAGCAGGCGAAGAGCTGCAGCGCTCCGGTAGAGATCGAGACAGGCGAGATTATTGGCGGCTTCGCACATGCGGCCGTGATGAATGTAGCGGATCAGGTGGTCGGAGCTGTGAAGAGCGGTGCAATCAAGCAATTCTTCGTGATGGCCGGCTGTGACGGACGGATGAAGAGCCGGAATTATTACACAGACTTCGCGGCAGAGCTGCCGGGAGATACTGTAATTCTTACAGCAGGCTGTGCCAAATACAAATATAATAAGCTGGCGCTTGGCGATATCGGCGGCATTCCCCGCGTACTCGATGCCGGCCAGTGTAATGATTCCTACTCGCTGGTGGTCATAGCGCTGAAGCTGAAGGAGGTCTTCGGCCTTACGGATATCAACGATCTTCCGATCTCCTATAATATTGCGTGGTATGAGCAAAAGGCGGTCATCGTGCTGCTGGCGCTGCTGCATCTGGGCGTGAAGAACATCCACCTCGGACCTACACTCCCGGCGTTCCTGTCGCCTAATGTGGCCAAGGTCCTGATAGACACCTTCGGCATCGGCGGAATTACTACGGTTCAGGAAGACATGGAGCGGTTTATTGCCGCCGTATAATACAAATTCATCATGAGCCAAAAAACACAAAAGCGAGTCTCCGTATACGGGGGCTCGCTTTGTGTGTATATGGTGGATATGGACGTCACCGTCAGCGCTTACGGCAGCCGGTAGACGGCGAACGGTTCGCCGCTGCGGAAGGCGGCGCTGGCCTGATCGAGCTGCTCGAGAACTGCCGCATCCGGCAGGATGGAGAGGCTGCGCAGATTATGCTGCACCTGCTCTACCCCGGTGGCCCCGACGATCACCGTGGAGACGGCGGGCCGGTTCATCAGCCAGGCCAGAGACAGCGCCGCAGGTGAGGTGCCGAGCTCGTCCGCCAGTGCGCTAACCTGCCCGCCGAGCGAGATGCGCTCTGGGGTAAGGAAGCGGCGGAAGTTCGGATCGGTCTCCGCTCTGGAACCGGCAGGGACATTGCCGCTACCGGCATATTTGCCGGTGAGGATACCGCCGGCCAGGGGGAAGTAAGGGATGATTCCAAGGCCCTGATCGAGACACAGCGGAAGCAGCTCCGTTTCGGGGGTGCGGTCAGCAAGTGAATAGCTGCACTGAATGGAGATATATTTGGCTAAGTTCCGGGCTTCGCTGATCCCCAGCGCCTTCATCAGCTCCCAGGCCGCATAATTGGAAGCGCCGATATAGCGGACCTTGCCTGCTGAGATCATATCATCCAGCGTACGCAGAGTTTCTTCCAGCGGTGTATAGGGATCGAAGGTGTGGATCTGATACAGATCCACATAGTCTGTCTTCAGGCGGCGCAGGCTGCCCTCCAGCTCCTGCATCAGATGATGGCGCGAAGAGCCGCTGCCGCCGGGCCCTTCATGCTTCGGCAATCCGGCCTTCGTCGCCAGCACTGCCTCATGGCGGCTGCCTTCAAGCGCGAGGCCGATGATCCGCTCCGATTCGGAGCCGGCATAGATATTGGCTGTATCAATGAAGTTGATTCCCTGATCCATAGCGGCGTGAATAATGCGGACCGAGGTCTCCTGATCCGCCCGTTTGCCGAACGAATTGGTTCCAAGGCCCAGAGCAGATACCTGCAGGCCGCTATTCCCCAGACGGTTATATCGTATGATAATCCCTCCTTCAGCTATTGCCCTGGCAAGATTCCCGCAGGAGCAGCTCCCCGCCGGACTCCAGGAGGCTGCCCTGCGAGCGGGCTAGGTTAATAATAACATGCTCCTCCTGAAGCAGCTCAATATCCTCGCTCAGCTTGCGCAGCAGCCTGGAGAAGCTGCCCAGAACACTGTCCGTAATCATCTCGGTGAATGATCCCGGATGGACGAACACCTCCAGCAGATGGAGGAGCTGGTCCGTACCGGGCCCGAACTCGCCGTTCATACTGCTAAGCGCAGCTTGCAGATCGCTGATCAGACCTGCGATATGGCTGTACTTATCTTCCATTAGCAGCATGACCACCAGACCGTATTTCACCGATTGCTGGCGGGATTCTACATTCTTGGCTAACTGCCGCGCTGCCTCGCGCAGTCCGTCCGTCTCGGTCAGCAGCAGGCTGGAGAGGCAGTGCAAGCGGTGCTGCTGTACCCCGGGGTGACCGGCGTACAGGCAGCACCCTGTGGCTTGCCCGCTGATATAGATACTTCCGGTTGCTACAATCGTAGATTGGCATACGCTGCCGTAGACATACACATTACCCAGTGCCTCAATCCGCAGCGGGCCTTCGATATCCTCTGTTACAATGAGGTCACCGGCGAACAATAGTTCACCGGCAGCGCCCGCCATCTCCCTGGTCAGCACACGGACTGCCGGGAAGTCACATCTTCTGACACTGCCGGTGCCTCCGCAGATGCGGGGTCTTCCGGTGTGCATAGCCACAATATCGCCGCATGGAAGAAGCCGGGCGTGATCTCCGGCGGCGACGTAAATATCCTGCGGCGGCGGTGGAGGCAGCACTCTTCCATCAGTGTCGAAGCCGGGGATTCCTTCTTCGGGCGGCAATTTGCGGGCGAACACCTCCCCCTCCAAGGCAAAAGGAGCCCCCGGAAACCGGAGGTACTCCAGGGTATCCCGAGGCTCCTTGGCAGAGCATCCCTGGAGCATCCCGTTGCCCTGCAGCGTATGCTCCGGCAGAAATAATTCCAGCCGGGATGCCTTGCCGGGCAGCGGGGCCCGTCCTTCAGCAATGCAGACAGGAAGGTAGGTGGGGTTCTCCAGTTCCGCGTACAGGGCCGGAATATTCAAGTTGCGCAGAATGAAGCGGTTATCCAGTGAGGCGATAATCTGTTCTATGGTAAGCGTGGACAGCAGCACCGCCGGGTTGGGCTGGGCACGGACTACCGCCTCGAAGGCAGCAGGGCAGTTGACCAGATTCCAGGCGTACTTCTCAGCACGGTATAAAGTGAAGTAGACCTTCAGCTTGTCGGGTGAAACTGTAATCTGATACTGGGGCTTCTCGCAAATCTCCCAGGTAATATAATCTGCCTTGGTCACTTCGGTCGGTTCTGTAACGGTCTTCCAGTTGATCTTCAGTACAACAGGGTGAATAGCAGAGATCCGGGCGGGAGCGCCGCCGGGCAGCGGGGGAGTGATGAATATCTGGTTGTTCTGCACGAGGATGATTCCATTCTTATCTCCATTTGCCCCGTCAGAAGCTCGGCCCTCTACAGAGAATGAATCCAGGAGACCGTTACGTTCAAGCATTAAGGACTCCACAAATTCATATCGGTTTGGTTCGATAAACTGCTGCGGCATGGTCGTTACCTCACTTTTTTTCGTATAATCAATGGCATTCGTACAGAAAAAGAACATCATAAAGCCTGGGAGGGCTTCCCGGTGAGAGCTGGCTTAAGTGGTCTCTATTGGCAGCCTGGCGACCCTAAACGCGACTCTTGGCGTTCTTAGGCCCATGGCTTTGCGTCCTGCCCTTTCGGGAAGTTTGCCTTTAGAAATAGATCAATGATATACACTCTGTATGAGGCGATTTGTTTCTTCTATATATTATAGTTGAAGTCCCTTCTGCTTGGTCGACTGTAATCGACAAAAAGAGTCATCACTAGTTCCTGTGTTGCATTAACTTCTGCAAACAAGCTTAATTCTAGTACTTAAAGAGCTATTTTTCAACTATATTATGCCTATTTATCAAAAATCTTAAAATGTGCAGCCCTATTTCGACAAGTGGAAATAGATTAAATTTCAAGAAAACTGGTTTCCCAGCGTTTACAGCTTATGGGAGAAATTCGTGAATAATTAAATCTTGAATAGCGTGATTTGCGTAGGGCGTCTGAGGCTGTTGTCTTGGGCGGCCTTTTTTGGCGTGGGGCTAAATGGTATTCAAGGGTGGAGGCGGGCCTAATCAGAGGCAATCGTGTAATGTATATGTTATATATGTGATTAAACACAAACAAAATGTATATTAATTCGTAATAAAAACGAAGACACGATAAAAATGTTGTAATATAATCTAACACATAGCAAGACGGATGGTCATTATGTTAATAAACATAACATTAATCAAAGCAGAAAACTCGGGAGGGGAGCATGAACCATGCAAATTTCAGCATCACCATACATTTGGCCCTATGACGGCGCTATGGACCCGGCGAAGACGGCACTGATGATTATCGACATGCAGACGGATTTTTGCGGCACAGGCGGGTACGTGGAAAGAATGGGCTATGACCTCTCTTTAACAGCAAGAGCAATTCAGCCCATCTCGCGGCTGCTGGCACGCATCCGGGAGATTCCAGGGTTCACTGTGATCCATACCCGGGAGGGGCATAAGCCGGATTTGTCCGATCTGCCGGCCAATAAACGTTGGCGCAGCAAGCAAATCGGTGCCGAGATCGGTTCGGAAGGACCGGCGGGACGGATTCTTGTCCGGGGTGAGCGCGGCTGGCAGATCATTGATGAACTGGCACCTGTACCGGGAGAGTACATTGTCGATAAGCCGGGCAAAGGCAGCTTTTATGCTACAGACCTGGATCTGATATTGAAGAATAAAGGGATTACCCACCTGATTCTGACCGGAATCACGACGGATGTCTGCGTACACACAACGATGAGGGAAGCAAATGACCGCGGGTACGAGTGTCTGATCCTGGAGGATTGCACGGGGGCTACGGATGAGGCCAATCACCTGGCGGCGCTGAGTATGGTTCAAATGCAGGGCGGTGTCTTCGGAAGTGTGAGTAATTCACAAGCGGTGCTGAAGGCGCTGGAGCAATATTAATAGTCCAAATAACATCATAAACGGGGGAATCACCATGTGGAACAAGTCCAGATCTAAAGCGCTCATCCTGCTTACTTCACTGATGCTGCTCATCACAGCCTGCGGCAATCATTCAGAGACCGGCAAGGCCGAGGGACAGGGAGCAGGCAGCTCCGGTGAGCTGAAGAAGGTGGTACTCAGGCTGAAGTGGATTCACCAGGCGCAATTCGCCGGATTCTACACCGCAGTTGAAAAAGGCTTCTATAAGGAAGCGGGGCTGGATGTGGAGATTCGGCCGGGGGGCGCGGATTTCCCTGCGGTGCAGATGGTGGCTTCGGGCAGTGAGGAATTCGGGGTAACCGGTGCCGACCAGATTGTCATCGCCAGAGAGAAGGGCGTCCCGGTCAAAGCGTTGTCCGCGATATACCGCAAAACCCCGTTCGTCATGTTCGCACTTAAAGAATCGGGCATTAAGACGATGGAGGATCTGGTCGGCCAGAAGGTAGGCATCAAGCTGGGCGGCAACGAAGAGCTGACCTTCCGTGCCATGGAGAAAAGCGCGGGCATCGACACTTCGCAAATTGAAGAGATGCCGATCAAATATGACCTCAGTCCGTTATTAACCGGTCAAGTGAAGGCCTGGCCCGGATATGTAATTAATGAAGTGCTGGCGGTGCAGGAGCAGGGCAAGGAGGTCAATATTATTGACCCGAACGACTATGGCATCAATTTCTATGCTGACACCCTCTTCACCACCGAGTCTGTGATCAAAAAAGACCCGGACATGGTCCGCAGCTTCGTGCAGGCCTCCATGAAGGGTTGGGATTATGCGCTGGATCACCCTGAGGAAGCGGCGAAATTCGGCCTGAAATACGGAGAAAAGCTTGATCTGAAGCATGAGGTCAGCATGATGAAGGCCAGTA
This sequence comes from Paenibacillus tritici, assembly GCF_018207515.1. NCBI lineage: Bacteria > Bacillati > Bacillota > Bacilli > Caryophanales > Paenibacillaceae > Paenibacillus > Paenibacillus tritici. The sequence goes on along the minus strand of NZ_CP073365.1, from coordinate 7,322,534 downwards.
TCCCTCTGCTTCTGCCGGAGAAGCTTCCGCTGGGCTCGATGGAAGAGACGGCCTGGGAGACATTGCAGCAGAATCTGATCGACCTGGGCTTTGTGAAAAAGGGACAGGATCTGGACTCATTGTTCACCAACGAGTACTTGAAATAAGGAGGAACCCGTATGACGACAGCGATGAAAGAACAGATGGATTCGGCTTCTGTGCAGAATCCCGGTACCAGGGAAACGATGCTCTCCTTGCGCAATTGCTCCCTGTCCTTCGGCAATGTGCCTGTACTTGATAAGGTCAGTCTCGACGTCTACCGCAATGAGTTCATTTCCATTCTCGGACCGAGCGGCTGCGGGAAATCTACAACGCTGCGGCTGATGCTGCGGCTGTTAAGCCCGGAAGCAGGCGGGGAGGTTGCGTATTCCTCCCCGGATCTGTCCCTGGGCATGGTCTTCCAAAAGCCTGTCCTGATGCCGTGGCTCAGTGCACTCCAGAATGTCATGCTGCCCCTTGAGCTGGGCGAGAAGAAGAAATTCAGCAAAGGGGAGGCGCGGGACAAGGCGGAAAGCGCCCTGCGTCTGGTCGGCTTGCAGGATTACCTGAATCACTTCCCGCATCAGCTCAGCGGAGGTATGCAGCAGCGGGCGGCGATTGCCCGGGCCTTGGCTGCCGATCCGACCGTGCTGCTGATGGATGAGCCGTTCGGTGCGCTGGATGAGCTGACCCGCGAGAAGCTGAACTTCGAGCTGCTGCGGCTGTGGGAGAGCCCGGAGACCAGTCTTAGCAGCATTGTCATGGTGACCCATTCGATTCATGAATCCGCGCTGCTGTCAGACCGGGTGGTCATGATGTCCCCCCGGCCCGCCGGTGTGACCGATATTATTCCGGTGGCGCTGCCATCGCCGCGTGAAGCAGGAATGGAAGAGCTGCCGGAATTCCACCGGACGGTCAAGGAATTGAGAAAGCGGGTGAAGCACCTATGACGGCTATGACAGCGAGAATCAAAGACAGCCTCTACCCGGTCACGTTCGCGCTAGGCTTCCTGCTGCTGTGGGAGCTGGCTGTGCGGCTTCTCTCGGTTCCAATGTATCTGCTGCCTGCTCCCACCCAGGTCGTATCGGCCATCGACGGCTCGTTATGGTCGCATACGCTGGTTACGCTGGGCGAATCCCTGACCGGATTCATCCTTGCGAACATACTTGGTCTTGCGACTGCGGTTATTTTTGTCCATTCCAAGCCGATCGAGAAGGGGATGTTCCCGCTCGCTATCGCCCTTAAGACTACCCCGCTGGTGGCGCTGGCGCCGCTGCTGGTAGTGTGGATGGGGACCGGATATACCTCGAAGGTGATTGCCTCGATGCTGATCTGCTTTTTCCCGATTCTGGTGAACAGTGTCAAAGGTCTTAAGGCCATTGAATACGAAGCCTGGGAGCTGTTCTCCACCTATAAAGGGACGAAGAGCGAAATCTTCTGGAAGCTGCGCCTGCCCACCAGCCTGCCTTATATCTTCTCCGCACTGAAAATCTCCACCTCGCTGGCCATTGTCGGAGCGATTGTCGGCGAATTTGTCGGAGCCAATAAGGGACTGGGTTATGTAGTGCTTGTCTCCTCTTATCATATGGACACTCCGGTGATGTTCTCGGCCATTATTGCTTCAGCGCTGTGCGGTCTGCTGCTGTTCTGGTGTATCGGGCTGCTGGAGAAGAAGGTTATTTTCTGGACAAGGAGTGAGGACCTATGATGAAATGCTCGGTGATCAAAATTCCCGCAGGTGCGCCGCATGACATGTCCGGCCTGAAGGCATCGGCCGAAGAGGGGCTGTTCCGCCCGGAAGAAGTCGTAGCTGTGCTGGGGAAGACCGAAGGTAACGGCTGCGTCAATGATTTCACGCGGGGGTATGCCGTTATGGCCCTGAAGGACTTCTTTGCCGGAGCGGTAAAAGGAGGGGCTGCGGACATCTCTTATGTGATGTCAGGCGGAACGGAAGGCGTACTCAGTCCGCACTTCACGGTCATCAGCCGCAGCGGACAGGCGGGACTGGCATCGGAGCGGGAACGGGATCAGGATCAGTCGCAGGATCAGGAGCAGGGCCTAATTACCGGTGGTCCGAAATCACTTGCCATCGGCGTCGCCAGAACCCGGGACTTCCTGCCGGAGGAGCTGGGACGGCTCAGTCAAGTAGACGCCGTGGCGGAGGCGGTGGCCCGGGCGGTCCGGGATGCCGGAATTACTTCGCTTCAGGATGTGCATTTTGTGCAAATCAAGTGTCCGCTGCTTACCGCAGAGCAGATCTATGACGCGCACAGCCGTCAGGTATCGCTCGTGACAGAGGATACCTACAAATCCATGGGGTATTCCAGAGGGGCCTCTGCACTGGGGGCTGCCGCCGCGCTGGGTGAAGTGGAGCGTTCGGCCTTAAGGGAAGAAGAGATCGGCGTGAACTGGGATAAATTCAGCCGGGTGGCGTCCACCTCGGCGGGCAGTGAGCTCGCTTGTTGTGAAGTGATTGTGTTCGGCAACTCGCAGTCTGCGGAAGGCCCGTATCACATCGACCATGCGGTCATGCAGGATGCTATCGACGGCGCGGCACTGCAAGGGCTGCTGGACCGGTATCCCGGTGAAGAGCTGGTGCAGGTGCTTGCCAAGGCTGAAGCAGACCCGGACGGAGTGATCCGCGGACGGCGCCATATCATGCTGGATGACTCCGACATTAATCATACCCGCCATGCGCGGGCCGTGGTCGGCGGTGTGCTTGCCTATGTCGGCGGCGATCCGATGATCTACGTATCCGGCGGGGGCGAGCATCAGGGACCGAAGGGCGGAGGGCCGGTAGCGGCTGTCTTCCGCCGCAGATAGCAGGCTTTTTACAAATATATAACTTATACATCATGGAGGAATGAACTATGCATACACAGGAAACGGAAGTGCTGAGTGCGGCAGACATGACCTGGGAGTTAATGCCGAATCACATCGAGCTGTATCACCGGGAGATTGTCTCGGCAGAGCAGGCGGACCGCCTGGGTATCCGGATGAGCTCGATTCTGTGGGAGAAGCTGGGTATCGGCGGCCAGGTGTTGCCGCACTATCATGATGTAGTGGAGATCATCCATATTACCGTGGGCGAGGTCAAGCTGCTCTGCGGGGAGGAATGGTACAGCTACCGGGCCGGGGATACCTTCCACGTGCCTGCGGGCGTAGTCCATTCGGTAAGGAATACAGGCGATTCGCCGTCCGAGCAGATCAGTATTTTTGTACCGGCGGAGACGGATGTGCCGGCGAATTGTTTTTTTGGCACCACTCTGATCGAGGATATCTATTCTTCCAAGCTATAGCAAAGGCGGCGAAGCCATGGGCAGCAATGTAATCACCGGTTTGACCTGCAGCGATATCCTGCTGATTCCCGATCTGAAAGAGGCGGTCCTGCTGGCCGGGGCGGGCGGTCTCGGGCGTTATATTAACCGGGTCAACGTGATGGAGGTTCCCGATGTGATTGACTGGGTGCGGCCGGGGGAATTTCTGATTACCAGCGGTTTCCCTTTTCATGACCAGCCCGAGCTGCTCGCCGAGATAATTCCCCAGTTGAACCAGAAGGGCGTATCGGCGCTGGGGATCAAGACAAAACGTTATATTGCCGAGGTTCCGGCACGGGCGCTGGAGCTGGCGGATCAGCTGGACTTCCCGATCTTCGAGCTGCCGGCCGCCACCTCGTTCTCCGATGTGGTGCGCGACATTATGGAGCGGGTGCTGGTGCAGGAGGCCAGGGAGCTGTCCCAACTGCAGAGCCGCTTCCACAAGCTGTCCAAGCAGCTTCTCCATGGCGATGGCATTGAGGATTTCCTGTTGACGCTGGACGGTATGCTGCATAATCCGGTCTTCCTGCTGGATGATACCGATCAGGTCTTCTGTTCTCCGCAGGCAGAGGCGCTGGAGCTGGGAGAGCAGCTCCCGGCATGGATGCAGCTGCGCCAGGAAGGCAGCCTCGGCATTACCTTCCTGACGGTCGGGGAGCGGCGCATACGCGCCTACGTCTCGGCAGTCAATGACAAGGGTGCGGATCAATGCCTGCTGGTGCTGCTGGAGTGGAACCGCGAGCTGTCGGTAGTGGACCAGTTAACCATTGACCGGGTCGGCGTGCTGGTCGGGCTGGAGATGATTAATGCCGGTGCCCGCCGGGAGGTTGAACTGAAATATGTTGACCAGTTCCTGCAGGACTGGATCAGCGGCCGGATCGCCGCAGCCGAGGATCTGAAGCTGCGGGGCGAGGCCTGCGGCTGCCCGCTTCCCGAGCGCCCCCTGCGCGCCGTTACCGTCGGCTGGCTGGAGGATCAGCCGGAGCTTAAGCAGCTGCAGCAGGTGGTGAAGCGGGTGCGCGCCAGGGCGGACCTCCAGCATGTGAAGCTGACGATCCTGGAAGGGGAGCTGGTCCTGACGGTGCCCGATCAGCCGGAGCTTCCGCTCGAAGAGACGCTGGGACGACTGCTGGCCGAGATGAACCGGGTATTCGTAAGCGAGACCTGTGCCTTCTGTATCGGCGACCTTGCGGAAGGTCCCGACCAGGTGCGGTTCAGCTATGAGTCCTCGCGCAAAATCGCCCGCATCCGCCAGATCAGCGGCTACAGCGGAGCTTATGTGGACTACCGGAAGCTGGGTGTCTTCCGGCTGCTGTACCATCTGCCGGAGCTGGCGGAGATCAGCGAGTACAGAGACCAGTATGTAGCTCCGCTGCTGGAGTATGACAGCAAGCATAATGCTTCTCTGCTGCTGACCCTCCAGCTCTATTTCAAATGCAATCGCAATATCAAACGGACGTCAGCCGAATTGTTCACTCATTATAATACGGTTACTTACCGGATAGACCGGGCATGTGAGCTGCTGGGGCTAAGCCAGGATGACGGTGACGATATGCTGGAGCTGCAGCTTGCGCTTAAGCTGCATGAGATGGGCAGAGGCCGCAGGCTGCGTGCCGATGCGCAGAGAAGGAGATGAAGCCTAATGATGGCGACAACAGAATGGCCTGCGAAGCTGACCGCCGGTTGGCTGCGCAGACGGTATTTGAGCGGCGCGCTGGACCCGGAGCAGGTGATCCGCGAGATCATCCGCCGCGCTGCACGCGATAAGGCAATGAACATCTGGATTGAGCCGCCTGCCGATGCGCAGATCCGTCCGTATCTTGAGGCACTCAGCGCGATGAATCCGCAGGAGTACCCGCTGTGGGGAATTCCGTTCGCGGTGAAGGATAACATTGATGTTAAGGGCCTGCCCACAACGGCGGCATGTCCCGAGTTCGCTTATCTGCCGGATCAGGACGCGGCGGTTGTGGCAAGATTAGTGGCTGCTGGAGCGATCCCTGTCGGCAAAAGCAATCTCGACCAGTTCGCCACCGGGCTGGTCGGGGTGCGCAGCCCTTACGGCGAGACGCATAACGCCCTGCGCCCGGAATACATCAGCGGCGGCTCCAGTGCCGGTTCAGCCGTTGCCGTTGCCCGGGGCCAGGCTGTGTTCAGCCTGGGCACCGATACCGCCGGCTCGGGCCGTGTGCCTGCCGCGCTGAACGGGCTGGTCGGCTATAAGCCCAGCCTGGGCGCCTGGCCGGTGCGCGGCGTAGTCCCGGCCTGTGCCAGTCTGGATTGTGTCACGGTGTTTGCGCACAATCTGGAGGATGCGCTCGCGGTGGACCGTGCGGCGCGCGGCTTCGATGAAGCGGACCCCTGGTCGCGTTCGGTCAAGCTCCAGCCTGCCGGTCTTCCAGCGAAGCTGCTGCTGCCGGAAGCACCGCCGGACTTCTATGGCCCCCATGCGGACGAATATCGTCAGGCCTGGGAACGGGCTGAAGCCGCAGTACAGGCATTGGGACTGCCCGTTGAACGGGTGGACTGTACGCTGTTCTCCGAAGCGGCGTCAATTCTGTACGATGGCCCATGGGTAGCCGAGCGCTGGGCCGGACTGGGTGAATTCGTAGAGAAGCACCGGGAAGCGGTGCTGCCGGTAACGGAGTCTATCCTGTCGTCCGGGGCAGCGGAACGTCATACCGCAGCGGGCCTGTTCCAGGCGATGCACCGGCTGCAGCGCTATAAGCGGGAAGCGGAGGTGCTGCTGAAAGGGGCCGTGCTGATGCTGCCGACCTGCGGCGGAACCTGGAAGCGTGAGCAGGTTGCCGTTAATCCGGTAGGAGCCAACTCCGATATGGGGCGTTATACCAATCACTGCAATCTGCTCGATCTGTCAGCCGTGGCAGTTCCTGCCGGGGAAGTGGCGGACGGCCTGCCCTTCGGCATTACGTTGTTCGCTCTCGCGGATAGCGAGCATCTGCTTGCCGGAGTTGGGGCGCAGTTGCTGGCAGAGAGCAGTTCGCCGGAAGTTGCTGCGGATGATGTTGTTCTTCCCGGCATGATCACCCTGGCTGTCTGCGGGCTTCATATGCGCGGCTTCCCGCTGGAGAAGCAGATGCTGGAGCATGGTGCCCGGTTCTGGCAGGAGGCAAGGACAGCCCCTTGCTATGAACTGGTCAAGCTCCAGACCGTGCCGCCCAAGCCCGGCCTGCTAAGACAAGCGGAAGGGGGAGGCAGTGTCGAGCTGGAGCTGTGGCAGATGCCGGTGGCATCGCTGGGATCGTTCGCGTCGCTCATTCCTGCCCCGCTGGGCCTGGGGCGGGTGACACTTGCGGACGGCCGGGAAGTGACCGGCTTCATCTGTGAAGGGTATGCCGCGGCCGGAGCCGAGAATATTACGGCGTACGGGGGCTGGAGATATTTGCCCGTGCATTGAATGGCGGCTCCTGTGGGAGCGTGCGAACGCCCCGCAAGCAGGAGTATGGCTTGCGGGGCGATTCGATGTGCATGTAAAGCGGTGTGGATTCAAGCTGTTCATGCCCGCTGAAACCAATGCCGTCCTTTACAAGACGCCAAAGCCGTTTCCACTTGTATTTCGGTATATTGGGTATACTTAATTGCACTTTGTACAACTGAATCGGCTGATTCTTCAACACTTACAGGCAGATTTAGTTGTACGGACTACAGTTATCAGAGGCAAGCCGGCCTTTTTGCTGTTTTTAATTGTACATTTTACAATTATCACTGATTTGCACCAACCTGCACCAAAAAAAGGGACCCTCCCAAGCTTATAGCTTGTGGAAGAGTCCCTTTTGTATGAATTGGATGGCGCGCGCAGGCTGTGCCTTTGCTTGCTGCGGTGCAGTTGAAAGGGCCGCGTAATCGGCACGTTCAATCTCTTCGAGAATCCGGTTCAGATGAGAGAACACCGCTCCGAGATCACGGAATGCGGCGAGCGGGCATTGACCCTGCAGCTCTGAGAACCAGGCCAGCTGCACATCGCGGGCGCGGCGCAGACTCTCGGGGAGTGAACGCCCGCCGCAGTCGGCATCCGATAACGTCCGGTTGCCGTAGAGGGCAATGCAGTCTGCCGTCGCCGTTACAACCTCCAGCATCCAGTCGGAAGCCGCATAATGGGCCGGCAGCAGGGAGATCTCTTCGGCAATGCCCTTCACGTAGACATGCACCTTAAGGAGATGAGAGGTAGCCTGTGACAGCGTGCCAAGCTCCTTGCGGCACTGGTAGTGTGACACAGTGTAGTGCATCTCCTTCTGCAGCCGGTCGCTCTTCTTCAGCAGTTCGCCGGAAGATTTCAGCGCGGCCAATGCCTGCGCGGCCTCCCGGCCGCCTGCGGCGAGGCCGGTTAAGGCATCGGACAAGGTCAGGCTGCCCTTCAGTGCCAAGCTCTTGACCTTGACGAACCCCTTGGGCGGAACGATAATCATATTGATGATCAGGGCAATCAGCACACCGATCAGCGTCTCGGCGACTCTCCAGACGATATATTGGTCATGATAGAAGGTGAGAGCGAGAACCGAAGTTACGCCGACCTGTGAGACCGCCTGAATATTAATCCGGCAGGCTGTGGCCACTCCTATGCCGATCAGCAGCATCAGCAGGATAGAGAGCGCGCCTACATCGAAGAACTGGCCCACAACCAAGCTGACGATTCCGCCGAGGACAATGCCGAGCAGGCGGTAGAACCCTTTTTCGAGAGAGGCTTTGACACTGCTCTGGGTGATCAGAATCGCCGCAAGCGGCGCGAAGTACAGATATCCGTCTCCATAAATGCTGTGCACCGCCAGCCAGGAGAGTGAAGCAGCAAGCGTAATCCGTATCATATATAGGGATAATCCAAATTTCTCAAGGCGGTCCTGTAACCCCTCGTCCATGTTGTCATCTTCTTTCGTGAAAATAAGTAAAATTTTATGAATTTTCAGCCGTTTTCATTATAACACCTCAAAACAGGCCGGACGCGGCCAAGTTTTTACGAACTTGTTAAGTTTTTGTGCAGGTTTTCACAATGTAAGCTATCGCATATATCGAATGATTCCTATATGCTATATATTGGGCCTGTCGAACAAGGGGAGGATTTGTCGCTAATCATCGCTGAATATATATCTTGGCGGATTGTCCCTAACAAGAAGCGGGTAAAATAGGTTGTACTACATAAGGTAAGGAGGTTGTTAGCTATAGCTACCCCGGAAGGCACTATTATTTCTTTTGACCAGGTAATTAAGCAATATGACGACGAAGAGGCTGTACTCAAAGGCGTGAGCTTTGAAATTGAGCGCGGTAAATTCTATACTCTGCTGGGCCCCTCGGGCTGCGGGAAAACGACCATTCTGCGTCTGATCGCCGGCTTCGCGGAGCCGACTGAAGGTTCTATTTATCTGAACGGCAAAATTATCAACCACATTCCCGCCAACGAGCGGCAGGTCAATACGGTATTTCAGGACTATGCGCTGTTTCCGCACCTGAACGTATTTGAGAATGTGGCGTTTGGATTGCGGATCAAGAAGCTTAAGAAGGATGTCATTCAGCAAAAGGTGCAGGAGGCGCTGCGCTTCGTTAATCTGGTGGGCTATGACCAGCGGGCGATTAATGAAATGTCCGGAGGACAGAGGCAGCGCGTCGCTATTGCGCGGGCCATTGTCAACGAGCCGCAGGTGCTGCTGCTGGACGAGCCTTTGTCGGCGCTGGACCTGAAGCTGCGCACAGAGATGCAGTATATTCTGCGGGAGATGCAGCAGCGGCTGGGCATCACCTTCATCTTCGTTACCCATGACCAGGAAGAGGCGCTGGCGATGTCGGACTGGATCTTCGTCATGAACGGCGGCAGGATCGAACAGAGCGGGACGCCCAACGATATCTACGATGAGCCGATTAACCGGTTCGTGGCCGACTTCATCGGCGAATCTAACATTGTGCCCGGTGTGATGATTGAGGACTATGTGGTTGAATTCAATGGCCACCGGTTCGAGTGTGTCGATGCCGGTCTGAAGCCGAATGAAGCGGTGGAGGTTGTCATCCGCCCGGAGGATCTGGAGATTGCCGCCGTGGAAGCCGGTAAGCTGAAGGTACGTGTGGATTCCCAGCTGTTCCGCGGAGTTCACTACGAGATCAGCTGCTATGACGGCTCAGGCCATGAATGGCTGGTCCATTCTACACGCAAGGCAGAGGTTGGCTCCGAGATCGGCCTGTATTTTGATCCGGAAGCGATCCATGTGATGCGGTTCGGTGAAACGGAGGAAGAGTTCGACAAGCGTCTGGAGGCGTACGGCGAGGTGGAGAGTCATGAACAGTAAGGGCAAGTCGTATTATCTCATCCCGTACTACCTGTGGATCGCGCTGTTTGTCATCGCACCGGTGCTGCTGGTGGTTTACTATTCCCTGTTCGATCTGGACGGGAAGCTGACGCTGAATAACTACGTCAATTTCTTCACGCCGGTCTATATGAGGATGATGCTGAATTCTTTCTGGTATGCTTTTCTGATCACGCTGTTCTCGCTCCTGGTGGCCTATCCGGCTGCTTATCTGCTGACGCGAACCAAGCACAAGCAGCTATGGCTGCTGCTGATTATTCTGCCGACCTGGATCAATCTGCTGCTCAAAACATATGCCTTCATCGGGATCTTCGGCACCTTTGGCCCGGTCAATAACTTCTTTGATCTTCTCGGGCTGGGCGAGCAACAGATCCTGTTCACGGGCTTCAGCTTTGTATTTGTATCGGTGTATATTTTCATTCCATTCATGATTCTGCCGATCTTCAGTGCACTGGATGAGATGAATCTGTCACTGGTGGATGCTGCGCGCGATCTGGGGGCATCTGGCTGGACGACGTTCCGGCGGGTGGTCTTTCCGCTGACGATCTCAGGCGTGCGCTCCGGCTGCATGGCAGTGTTCATTCCGGCGCTGTCGCTGTTCATGATTACGCGGCTGATTGCCGGCAACCGGGTGATTACACTCGGCACCGCGATTGAGCAGCATTTCCTGGTCACACAGGATTGGGGCATGGGCTCCACGGTTGCGGTATTCCTGATCGCCATTATGGCGCTGTTCATGATTCTTACGGGCAGCTCGCGGAAAGGGGTGCGCGGCGGTTGAAGAACAAACGCAAAATCAAAAACAAAAACGGCATTGCGAATATCTACCTGGTGCTGGTCTTCCTGGTTCTGTACGCGCCGATCTTCTATCTGATGTACTATTCGTTCAACAGCGGCGGGACGATGCATGAATTCGAGGGCTTCACGCTGGATTATTACCGTGAAGTGCTTGCTGACACCCGGCTGATGATTATTGTAATTAACACATTGGTCATTGCCCTCTTGTCGTCGGCGATTGCGACCGTGATTGCGGTCATCGGAGCACTGGCCATCCAGCATGTCCGCAGCCGCCGGGCCAAGAATACACTGCTCTCGCTGAATAATGTGCTGATCGTCAGCCCGGATGTCATTATCGGAGCCTCCTTCCTGATCCTGTTCACGATTGTCGGGATCAAGCTGGGCTTCACCTCCGTGCTGCTCTCGCATGTGGCGTTCAGCATCCCTATTGCTGTCATCATGATCCTGCCGCATCTGCAGGAGATGAGCCCGACACTGACTGACGCCGCCCGGGATCTCGGGGCCACGCGCCGCGATGTGCTGACGAAGGTGATTCTGCCGATCATCAAGCCGGGAATCTTCAGCGGATTCTTCATGGCCCTGACCTATTCCCTGGATGATTTCGCAGTTACCTTCTTCGTCACAGGCAACGGATATTCGACCCTGTCGGTAGAGATTTACTCCCGGGCCCGGCAAGGGGTCTCGCTGTCGATTAACGCGCTGTCGACGCTGATTTTCTTATTCACTATTCTGCTTGTAATAGGTTACTACTACCTTAACCAGCGGAAGAGCCGTCAGCCTGTCCATATTGCAGAGCCGGTTGCCGAAGCGGGGGTGCCAAGATGAAGCAGCTTGTGAATACGTTCCTGGCGATTCTGATCGTCGCGTTCGGCCTGATGTTCCTGGCGTCCCGGCTGAACTCGGCCCAAGGCTATAGCGGCGGCAATACGCTGACGATCTACAACTGGGGCGACTATATTGATCCCGACTTGCTGAAGCAATTCCAGGAGGAGACCGGCATTACGGTTATCTACCAGACCTTTGATTCCAACGAAGCGATGTTGACCAAGGTCGAACAGGGCGGCACGGTCTTCGATGTCGTGGTGCCTTCCGACTATGCCATTGCCAAAATGCGGGAGGAGAAGCTGCTGTTGCCGCTGGATCACAGCAAGCTTCCGAATCTGGCCAACATCGGTTCCAAATTCATGGATCTGTCCTTTGATCCCGGCAACCTGTATTCGGTGCCTTACTTCTGGGGAACTGTAGGGATTATCTTCAACCCCGATATGACCAAGGGCATCGACTTCAGCAGCTGGAATTCGTTATGGGATGAGAGACTGAAGAATGATATCTTCCTGGTGGACGGAGCCCGCGAGGTGATGGGCATGGCGCTGAACAGTCTGCACTATTCCGTCAATGACAGGGACGAAGGACATCTGCAGGAGGCGCTGACCAAGCTGAACAAGCTGTCGCCGAATGTGAAGGCGATCGTCGGCGACGAGATCAAGATGCTGCTGGCGAACGAAGAGGCGGCTGTCGGAATCGTCTGGTCCGGCGATGCTTCCGAGATTATGGATGAGAACGACAAGCTGGATTATGTGGTGCCGGAGGAAGGCTCGAACATATGGTTCGACAACATGGTCATTCCGCGCGGAGCCGCCAATATCGAAGGGGCGCATAAGTTCATCAACTTCATGCTCCGCCCGGATGTGGCGGCCCAGAATACGGAATACGTCGGCTATTCCACGCCGAATGTTCCTGCCCTTGAGCTGCTGCCGGAGGACATCTCCGGCGACGAGCGCTTCTACCCGCCCGCCGGGATTACAGACCGGCTGGAGGTCTACGACAACCTCGGCAAGCGGATGCTCGCCCACTATAATGAGCTGTTCCTGAAGTTCAAGATGAATAAGAAGTAGGCATCGGTTATTGAAGTGCCCGCACGCGTGGTTTCGCGTGCGGGTATTTTTGTCTGCCGTGGGGAGGCCGATTGAATGCTGTGGAGAGTGGGATGGGGATCGGGGACGAGGGACAGAGGACAGGGGGACGGGAACGGGTGACAGGGACAGGGACAGGGACGGGGATGAGGGGTAGGGATGGGGCAGGGACGGGGAGGACAGGGATGAGGGGCAGGGATGAGGACAGGGACGCGGAACGGGGACGAGGAGCGGGACAGGACCAAGAACAGGACCAGCCCGGCAACAGCAGTTGGATTTTATCCACTTGCTGATGAGCGAATGACCACTGCTGCAACAGCAGATGGATAAACAGCACTTAAATTAGCTCATTTCACCCAAAGTAGCTGGAACCTCCGGTAGTAGATGCTGTTTTTCCACTTGTTTGCCTATAATCCGCCGGAATCGAGAAATTAAGATACATTTTTCCATTTGCTTGCAGGACCACTCCGTTCCTAGCGCGATAGCCAGCAGACAGCAGCCGACAGACGGTAGCAGCAGACAAAGTTCGGATGCTATGGAGACTGGTATGGGGACGGGGCGGGACCAGGGACAGTACCAAGGGCAGGACCGAGAACAGGACCAAGAACAGGACCAGCCCGGCAACAGCAGTTGGATTTTCTCCACTTGCTGATGAGCGAATGACCACTGCCGCAACAGCAGATGGATAAACAGCACTTAAATTAGCTCATTTCACCCAAAGTAGCTGGAACCTCCGGTAGTAGATGCTGTTTTTCCACTTGCTTGCCTATAATCCGCCGGAATCGAGAAATTAAGATACATTTTTCCATTTGCTTGCAGGAATCTCTGGTTCCCAGTGCGATAGCCAGCAGACAGTAGCCGGCAGCCAGTAGCAGACAGCTGGCAGACGGTAGCTAGCAGAGACTAGACAGCAACCAGCAGTGAGCAACCGCCAGACGATAGCCAACAACCAACAACCAACAACCAGCAACCAGCAGCCCGCAGAAGCATCTGCAAGCTGCCGATGGTTCTGCTGAAGCTGAGCGGAACTTTTCCTATACAGATAATGTTACTGGGCAAACGTCGATCAGACGAAGTATTGTGGTGGTGTTCCGCAGACGCTGTAGCTGTTCATCTACCTACAGTCAATGGCCCGCAACTACCTGCATCTCGGAACTGACCGCATCATATGGATCTGCTGCGGAACCGCAAACGTGCTGCTCCTGGTGCAGACTAATTGAAATATTCAAGCGCACTGCGCTTCAGCTCATAGCGGGCGGTTCGTTCCTGATGGGTGGTGGGGACCGGAAGAAGCCAGCCTTTGTCAGACAGACTGTGTAACGTCCGGACTGCGGTTCTGTAATCAACAGAGAAATGCTCCTTCACATCCTGTGGGCGAATGGGCCGGGCCAGATGGATGATCAGCCGGATCACCTCCTGCTCCATTAACTGCACACGTGAGACTGGCGCTTCGGCGGGCTGGTATCTGCCCAGCAATAGCCGGAGTAAAGTCATGCATAGCTCAGGCCTCTGCTCGACATCATCATACGCGAACGAAACTACATGATAACCCATAGCGTACAGGAACGTTTCGCGGTTTAGCTCGCCGCAGTATTTGGTCCGGTCCATATCGCGTACATGCGAGGCATAGCCTTTGATCTCGATCAGCAGCTTCACGTACCCCGGTAACCAGGCGAAGTCTGCAAAATAGGATCTTCCCCGCCAGTCCATCACCTCATATTCCGGATGAAGATTGTCAAACTGGCCCCGCAGAGGCCACCAGATGTTCTTCAGGAACAGAATCTCAGCATGGCGATGCCCCCGTTCCAATCTTGCCCGGCGTTCTCCCTCAGCTCTGCTGCCCAGATGCCCGTTAATAAATTGCAGATGTGCTTCTTCAAATGTCATCATTCTCAAGCCTCCCCGGAAAATAGAAAACGCCCCGGCACCCTCGCTTGAGGGCAACCGGGACGTTCTTCGTCTCGTTGTTATTAAGTATAGGTTAAAAGCTTAATTATGGCTACAAAGGGAGCGGGTAAAGTTTTATTTCACGCCGACCCTCATCCGGTAGCTTATCGGCACCTGCAGTGTACGGCCCTGGAAGAACTCCTCTACCTCTAAGGAGAACTCAGCAATGTCCTGCTCCAGAGAGGCGGGGCTGAGCTTCAAAAGGGATTGGATTCCGCCCTGGCTGAGGGCCAGTCCGATATAGCGCTGTGCATCACATGATTCGGTGTTATGAAAAACAACCTCTCTGGCAAAGCTAAATAATCCGCTGGCTTTGATCCGGCCCAGATGTCCTTCTTTGTCCCATTTCCTGGCCTGATCGGCACCGGGCTGAAGCTCCGCAAGCAGGGCATCCGAAGTTGCGATCAGCCGGTTGTAACGGGCTTCGATGGCAGGCCACAGCACCAGCGGCCAGTCACAGTCATAGGCGGCGAATACTCCGCCGGGCCGCAGGCAGCGCGAGATCTCCTGAAGGGTGCTGCCCGGGTCCATCCAGTGGAACGACTGCGAGCAGGTGATGATGTCCACACTCTCTGTCTCGAAGGGAAGCTGGTTGGAGTACCCCTGCACAAAAGACACAACCTCCGCTCCGGCATCCAAAAGGCGCAGCTTTTCCTGGGCCTTGCTAAGCATATCCAGATTAGGCTCTACTCCGGTTACCGCTTCAGCGGCGCCCTTCCACAGGAAGGTGGACAGGCCGGTGCCGCAGCCAATATCAGCGACCAGGGAGGGGCGGCGGCCCAGGTAATTACTCAGCAGTTCAATTACCAGCGGCGGGGCTTCGGGCCGGTAACGGTCATATTCGTCCTGGTATCCCAGGAACCGGTCAATGTTCGCTTTGCTGTTGCCTGAAGGAATCATAAGAACGGCCTCCTTAAGAAAGGATGATTTTCTTGCTTGTAGGCATGAGCCTGAAAGAAGGTCCGCAGCCGGTTCGCTTACCAGCGCAGAAGCGATGGTAAGCGAACCGGGTTGTTAAGGGACGGCGGCCTCCTGCTAGCGCAGAAGTGACGGATCAATAGCAGGAACGAGACCCTCCGCAGCGGCGCGGGTCAGCAGGGCAGAGATTGCCGCGTAGCCGTCCTCGCCCAGATTCATTGTGAATTCGTTGACGTAGAGGTCAATATGCGATTTTGCCACTTCTGGTGAGAGCTCCTGGGCATGGCTCAGTACATATTCCTGGCAGTCCAGGGGATGGTCCCAGGCATACTGAAGGGAGCTGCGCACGTAGCCGGTAATGGCCTCATGGTCCAGATCACGGCGGGCAATAATCGCACCCAGCGGAATCGGCAGGCCGGTGTCGCTCTCCCACCAGCTTCCGAGGTCGGTCAGCAAATTGAGGTTGTAGGACGGATAAGTGAAGCGGGCTTCATGGATGACGAGTCCGGCATCAATCTCCCCCTTCTGCACGGCAGGCATGATCTCATCGAAAGGCATAACGACGATCTCAGCCGGACCGTCCGGCACCTGCTGCGCTGCCCACAGCCGGAAGAGCAGGTAAGCGGTGGAACGTTCGCTCGGCACGGCAATCCGGCGGCCGGACAACTCACGCGGATGTTTGATGGCGCCTGCGCCTTTGCGTGTCAGCACTAGCGGACCGCAGCCCCTGCCCAATGCACCGCCGCAAGGCAGCAGCTTGTACTTGTCCAGTACCCAGGGAAGGGCGGCGTAGGAAATCTTGAGCACTTCAGGCCCGGTACCGTCTGCTGCAAGTCCGTTAGTGATATCAATATCGGCAAAAGTCACATCCAGCTTGGGTGCGCCGGGAATCAGGCCGTGCGCCCAGGCATGAAAGACAAAGGTATCATTGGGACAAGGGGAATAGGCAATGTGAAGCTCGGTGGTCATTACAACACCTCCAGTAAAATAGCCGCAGCCGCCGTGAGGGCGTCCAGGGCTTCATTGATCTTCCAGGCGGCCCGGTCACGCGGGCCGACCGCGTTCGAGATCGCGCGCAGCTCCAGCGCCGCGATCCCCAGGGAATGGGCGGCCACGGCAACCCCGTGGCCTTCCATCGCTTCCGCCGCTGCCTCCGGATGGCGCGCGGCAAGGGCCGCGGCCGTCCCGGCGGTGCCGGTCGCGGTGGACACGGTAAGCACGGGGCCCGTGCTTACCGTGAGGCCGGCCGCTGCCAGCGCGGCCGCAAGGGCCTGGACCGTGCCGCCCGGCGCAGGCACGGACACGCTGCCGAAGCCAAGCTCGGCAGCGCTGCGGAAGCCCTCGGGCGTCTCTGCGCCGAGGGCCGCGTCCAGCATCTCGCTGGCGACGACCAGCGAGCCTACGGACGCCCGGCCCGGGAAGCCGCCGCCGATCCCGGCGCTGACGACGCAGCCGTAGGAGCCGGCTGCCAGAGCGGCGGCGGTGCCCGCCGCTGCCGCTGCGGGGCCGGCGCCCGCAGCGATGACGTCGAACCTGCTGCTGCCGCGCAGGCCGCGCAGGACCGCTTCGCGCTCGGCCGCGACTGCCGTCACGATCAGCACGCGCTGCGCCCGGGTCCCGTCCGCCGCTTCTGTGCCCGCGGCGCTCTGCGAATTCAACTCAACCTTCGCTTCCATAATCAGCCTCCTTTTGTAATCAGGCCTGCTTAAGGGGACAATTCCCCGGTATTTACTCACCTTTTGAAAGTCTACGCCGTTTTGGAGAACAGGTCAAATCTGCTGATGGGGAGCGGAGGGGAGTTGGAAATAATCCACTTGCTGATGAACAAATGAACCCTGCCAAGACAGCAATTGGATAAACAGCACTTAAATAAGCATAGTTCACTCAAAGCAGTGAATAAGGCTCCCAATAGTTGTAGATTATCCACCTGCTTCCGTAAAAGTCCCGGAAATCGGCAAATTAAGCTACGTTATTCCACTTGCTTGTGGCAAGGAGTGGGGTAGTCTTCGGCGTTCCCCTATTGTTTGCGGTATCTGCCAACCGGAGCTGTCCAGTGCATACGTTATTCCATTATATAAGAAATATATGAGGGTTAAGCTACGCTCCAGCCACTCTCTCGCAGGTTTATTAATTCAATCTCTATAAGACAGTTGACAGGACGCTCAGGATCATATATATTTATCTTAACTTAAAGATAATTAACTTAAAGACAAACGCAAAACTGACAGGAGGTGCATCCCATGAGCAGCAATAATGACACAACAACAGGCGCAGCAGCTGACCGTCAGACGGAGCAGGAGCAGGCGGCATCGCTGAAATTGTTCGTCGTTCTGTCCAAGGCTTACAAGAGCCTGATGGATCAGGCGGTGAAGGATATGAAGAGCCACGGACTGGCATCGGCCGAGTTCATGGTGCTGGAGGTCCTGTATCATAGAAACCGGATTCCGCTACAGCAGATTGGCGGGAAGATTCTGGTCACCAGCGGCAGCATCACTTACAATATCGACAAGCTGGAGAAGCGGGGACTGCTGAAGCGCGTTCCATGCGAGGACGACCGCCGCGTTACGTATGCCGAGATTACAGAGGCCGGGCGTGAGCTGTTCGATGATATTTTTCCGCAGCATGTCGATTCTATACACAATCTGATGGGCGGACTGGACAGCGAAGAGAAGGCGCAGGCGACACTGCTGCTGAAGAAGCTGGGCAAGGGCGTATAGGAGCGGCAGCAATCGCCAGAAGGCTTCCCGCCTGATAGTTTCCCGTATGACAAGCTCACTTCGGCAGCCTCAATAGTCACGCGAACAGCGGATTAGTTCATAGAACTCGGCCAGCGGCCGGAATTCCAAATATCTGCAATGACGACCTAAGTTCAAATCTTAAGTGTGTCTTATATAAATAGCCTTATATAAATAGCCATAGTTAGACCAAAATTTTTTTAATCAATATCTTAACGTTAAGATACTTAAAACCGAGAGAATGGAGCGTGTTTAAAATGGTTAGTGTAGGATTATTATTGATGAGATTGGTAATTGGTGTAGCGTTCATCGGGCATGGTGCACAGAAGCTGTTCGGCTGGTTCGGCGGCTACGGCCCCAAAGGAACAGGCGGCTGGATGGAGTCGATCGGCATTAAGCCCGGCGTACGGATGGCGGTGCTGGCAGGTCTGATGGAGCTGGTCGGAGGGCTGTTGTTCACACTTGGTCTGTTGACCCCGGTAGCTGCTGTGCTGATTGCCGCAACCATGCTTGGCGCGATTGTCAAAGTCCATGCTCCTAACGGATTCTGGTCTACGGCGAACGGGATTGAGTTTCCTTTGACGGTGCTGGTGGTTGCCGTAGGTGTAGCGCTGGCGGGTCCGGGTTCGATTTCACTTGATGCACTTTTCTTTAAATAATAGCCGGTACGCCAGGCAGCCTGCTCCACAGACAGCGGGCGGCTGCCCAGGGCGGACGTTAAGATAGCATTCTATTTTACAAAAAAACAGATGGTACAACACACCCAATTTCAGGAGGTAATTATTATGACTATGCAAACTGCAGGAATTCACCATATCACCGCTTTTGTAGGGGACGCTCAGCGCAACGCTGATTTCTATGCCGGAATTCTTGGACTGCGGCTGGTTAAAAAGACTATTAA
The DNA here is from genome assembly GCF_018207515.1 of Paenibacillus tritici. Classification (NCBI taxonomy): domain Bacteria; kingdom Bacillati; phylum Bacillota; class Bacilli; order Caryophanales; family Paenibacillaceae; genus Paenibacillus; species Paenibacillus tritici. The sequence continues at coordinate 7,303,682 of NZ_CP073365.1, read as the reverse complement.
CTTCGATGCCCCGGAGGTCTATCACCTCTACTTCGGCAACGAGCAGGGCGCTCCGGGTACGATCATCACCTTCTTCCCTTGGGCCCATGGCCGCATAGGCAGAATCGGCGGCGGCCAGGTGGGAGTGACCACGTACGCGGTACCGGCAGGCTCCTTCGGATTCTGGGAGCAGCGGCTTGCCGCTTACCAGATTCCCGTGAACCGGGTAACCCGGATCGGCGAGTCGTATCTCTCCTTCGCGGATTTTGACGGACTGCGGATTGAGCTGGTGGAACGCGAAGATGGTGCACCCAGCACCTGGTCCTTCGGCGGAGTACCTGTAGAACATGCAGTCAAAGGCTTCGGAGGTGCCGTGCTCTACAGCACTGCCCCGGACCGGACAGCAGATACCCTCTCCCGTACCTTGGGAATGGAGCGTATCGCTGAAGGTGACGGCTACATCCGGTACAGAGCCTCCGGCGAGATCGGCAACATTATTGATCTGAAGGCTGCCCCGGTTCCGCAGGGAGGCGGAGGTACAGGAACGGTCCACCACATCGCCTGGCGCGCCGCAGATGATGCGGAGCACCTGGAATGGGGCCGCCGGGTACAGAGCCACGGCTACCAGCCGACTCCGGTGCAGGACCGCCAGTACTTCAATGCCATCTACTTCCGTGAAGAAGGCGGAATCCTGTTCGAGATTGCAACCGATCCTCCCGGCTTTGCCCGTGATGAGCCAGCGGATGCACTGGGGCAGAAGCTGATGCTTCCGGCGTGGTTTGAGCCGCAGCGTGCAGCGATTGAAGAGAATCTGAGTGTGTTTGAAATCCGTGAAATCGAGGTGAAGCAGGTATGAGTATGATTCATGTATTCGAGCAAGGTACGGACGTAACACAGCCTACACTGGTCTTGTTCCACGGCACAGGCGGCAATGAGCGTGATCTGCTGCCGCTGGCTGAGCTGCTGGCTCCCGGAGCCTCGGTGCTCGGTATCCGCGGCAACGTACTGGAGAATGGGATGCCGCGCTTCTTCCGGCGGCTGGCTGAGGGGATTTTCGATGAGGAGGACCTGATCTTCCGCACCCGTGAGGTGAAGCAGTTCCTGGAGGAAGCGGCAGCGAAGTATGGCTTCGATGCCGGTAATCTGGTAGCCGTCGGCTACTCCAACGGTGCGAACATCGCAGGCAGTCTGCTCTTCCATTACGGAGACATCTTCCGCGCAGCCGTGCTGCTGCATCCGATGGTTCCGCTGCGCGGCCTTGCCATACCTTCCTTGCAGGGGGTTCCGGTCTTCATCGGGGCAGGGACCAATGATCCGATCATCCGTTCCGAGGAGACCCGTGAGCTGGAGGCTCTTCTAAGCGGTGCAGGAGCGGAGGTTACCTCGCATTGGGGCAATCAGGGGCACCGCCTGAGCGCCGCCGAGGCTGAAGCGGCGAGAGCTTGGCTGGCCGGACTTACAGCTTCAGGAGAATGATATAACTATACAGGGAACCGCCTGCAGGGGCTGCTGATCAGAGAATGACCGGCCGGCCGCAGGCGGTTATTTGTGTACAGGGCAATCTGCAAGCGGCCATAAAAGCATTGAACAATCCGCTCGTAATCAGGTAGTATGAAGAATAAAAAACGGACCTGGGCAATAACGGAGTTGCTGTCTTTTAAAGAGGTGCCAAGAGAAAGGTGCATAACTACATATGATTAAGCATAACCCGATAACAAGCCTTGCAGAGGGCGGGCCGTCCCGGAGACAGCGGCTGCAGCTTGCGGTCATTCTGGGGGCGATCGCTACCATTGGTCCTCTGTCGATTGATATGTATCTGCCGGCCTTACCTGCGCTGGGTATCCATTTCGGTACCAGCCCGGCCATGATTCAGCTTACCCTGACCTTCTTCCTGCTGGGACTGGCTTCAGGCCAGCTCGTGGCCGGACCGCTCAGTGATGTGTACGGACGCCGCACCCCGCTCTTGATCGGGATGGTCATCTACGCGGTATCCTCGCTGCTGTGCGCGTTCAGCCCGTCGGTTGGACTGCTGATCCTGCTGCGCTTCATCCAGGGCTTGGCCGGATCTGTGGGCGTGGTTATCTCCCGGGCGGCGGTCCGCGATATGTACAGCGGCTCTGAATTAACGCGGTTCTTCTCACTGCTGATGATTGTCAACGGGCTGGGCCCGATCGCAGCTCCCGTCATCGGAGGGCAACTGCTGAGAGTGACGACCTGGCAGGGCGTGTTTGTGGTCTTGTTTGTATGCGGACTGCTCTTTGCGGCGGTCATTCTGCTGCGGCTGCCGGAGACTCTGCCCAAGGAACGGCGTATACAAAGCGGGCTGAAGGGAACCCTGCTTACCTTCCGCATCCTGCTCGGCAATGCCAGGTTCATGGGCTATGCCCTCTCCCAGGGATTTGTTACCGCAGGCATGTTCGCTTATATTTCGGGATCATCCTTTGTATTGCAGATGATTTACGGGGTATCCCCCCAGATGTACAGCCTGATCTTCGCTGTGAACGGCTTCGGCATTATTCTGACCGGGCAGATTGCCGGGCGGACGGCGGCAAGAGTGGGCGAGCGCAAGCTGCTCATCTGCGGCCTGCTGCTCAGTACCTCGGGCGGTGTTCTGCTGCTGACCCTTCTCGCCGGAGGCGGGCTGCTGCCGATTCTGGTCTGCTTGTTCGCCGTGGTCGCAAGTGTAGGACTGGTGAGTACAACCAGCTTCTCGCTCGCGATGCAGGATCAGGGAGAGACCGCAGGCAGCGCTTCTGCGCTTCTGGGTCTGCTCCCCCTGCTGCTGGGCAGCTGCGCGGCACCGCTCGTCGGACTTGGCGGCAGCGGCTCGGCTGTGCCGATGGCGCTGGTCATCGCAGGAGCAGGCCTCCTGTCTATTCTGTCCTATGTCCTGCTCTGCAGAAGGGAGGTCCGGTCATGAGCCGCAAGGACTTCTCTATTCTGCTGCTGCTTGCTTTTACCTGGGGAGCTTCGTTCCTGTTCATGCGGATCGCCTCTCCTGAACTGGGTCCGGTCTTCACGACAGAACTGCGTGTTACCCTTGCCGGAGCTGCTCTGCTGCTCTATGCCCTGCTCACCCGGCGCAAGCTGGGCATCCTGAAGCACTGGAGAGCGTTCCTGCTGCTGGGTGCGGTCAATGCGGCCCTTCCGTTCACCCTGATCTGTATGGCTGAGCTGCATCTCAGCGCTTCTCTGGCGGCGATTCTCAATGCGACGACCCCGATGTTCGCGGCACTGGCGGCCTGGGGCACCCGGCAGGAGAAGCCGGGCGCAGCCAAATCTGCCGGGCTGATTATGGGCCTTGCGGGTGTGGGCGTTCTGGTCGGCTGGAGCCCGCTTCCGCTCACAGGCACGGTTCTTGTGTCCGTAGGCTATTCGCTTGGCGCAGCGCTCTGCTATGCGCTGGGAGGTTTATACGCGTCACGGGTGGGGGCCGGGCTCTCTCCGCTGGCGCTGGCTGCCGGACAACAGCTCGGAGCAAGCGTAGTGCTGCTGCCGCTGGCGGTTATTTTTGCCCCGGATCATCTGCCTTCCGCCGCTGCTGTATACTCTGTGCTGGGCCTGTCGCTGATCTGTACCTCGGTGGCTTATCTGCTGTATTTCCGGCTGATTGCCAGTATCGGTCCGGTCAAGACCGTCAGCGTCACATTCCTCGTGCCTGTATTCGGCCTGCTCTGGGGTGTGATTTTCCTGCAGGAGCAGGTCTATGCCAACACGATAGCCGGGCTGGTCATCATTCTGCTGAGCGTCATGCTGGTGAATCGGAGGGTCCGTAAGCCGGAAGCGGCGGATATTCAGGAAGACTGAGTTTCGGGCGATAACCGGATAAGTACAGAGGCTTTTGCAGGGACTAAGCCTTCGCCCGCCGTCTAACTCTTGTGCACATGTGACCATTATACGGGTCTTCTACGGATGAGCTTGTTATAATAGGTCGCATGGAGAGCTGAATATTGCTCAGGCAACAAGAGTGTTCGGCAGTAAGGTCAGGTGAAGTTATGATGCATACGGTAATCAAAAAAAAATTGGAACGCTTCAGATTCGTGCGGCTGCTGATCTCCATCTACCGGATGAAGGCGGTACGGGCGCTTGTTCCGCTGCTGATCATCGGGCTGGTCTATCTGGAGGGGCAGCATGAGCTGAAGCAGATTCATTTGGGCAAAATTATCCATGATCTGAAATCCGTTCCCGTGTCTTCCATTCTGCTGATGCTGGGGATTTCGCTGCTGTCGGTGGCGGTCATGAGTACTTATGATTATCTAATCCGCAGGCATTTCCGTCTGCAGCTCGGCTGGTTTCGGACTTTCCGCTACGCCTGGATTGCCAATACGTTCAATAATATGATCGGATTCGCCGGTCTGGCCGGCGCGGGCCTTAGAACGCTGCTGTATAAAAGGAGCAATGTGCCTACGTCTGTGCTGGCACCGGCCATTGTGTTTCTGTCGCCGCTGATGATTACGGGGCTATCGCTGCTCGGCTGGGGTACGATTAGCGGACTTCTTCCGGCGGACAGGCTGATGCAGGCGCATCACTGGCTGGTATTTGCGGTCTGGGGAATAGCGCTGTATTTGCCGTTGTTTGTGCTGCTTCAGCGCTCCTCGCTCTTCGCCAAATGGATTAACCGGGGGGAGGGGAGAACCGCCTGGCTTACCGTGGGCGCTTCTGTGGGTGCTTCCCTTCTGGAGTGGGTGTTCGCCGGGCTGACCTTCTGGTTCATTGCCGGTGAGCTGCTCGGAAGTGTGCCGCCAGTTACAATCTTCAGTATATATGTGGTTGCCGCCATTGCGGGGATTCTAAGCATGGCTCCTGGCGGCATCGGCGCCTTCGACCTGATTGCGCTGCTTGGACTGACCCAGCTGGGGTTCAAAAGCGATCATGCGCTGGCCGTCCTGGTCATCTACAGATTATTCTATTACATTATCCCCTGGCTGATCGGACTGGTGCTGGCCGCGCTGGAGTTCGGTCTGCCGGGTAAAAAAGGCGCTGAACGCAGCGGAGACAAGGTTGAAGCGCCCCTGACGCTATGGCAGAAAATATGGGGCTCGCCCGGTCAATATACCTTCCTTGGTGACCTTGGTGTATGGGCGCTCGGCAAGCTGGTGCTGGCAAGCGGTCTGCTTCTGCTGCTGTCCGCTGCTACGCCTGAGCTGGTCTACCGGCTGAAGGTGACGGAGGAGCTGCTGTCGCTGCCTGTTATGCGGATCTCCCACCATCTGTCCGTGCTGATCGGCTTCATGCTGATCCTGCTGTCGCGGGGAATCTCCCTGCGTGTCCATCGGGCGTATATCTGGACAAGTCTGCTGCTGTGCGGCGGAGCGGTCTTTGCCGTGACGAAGGGATTCGATTATGAGGAGGCGCTGTTCCTGCTGCTGGTAGCGCTGATCCTCTGGATCTCCCGGACCCGGTTCTACCGGATCAGTGTGCCCCTGAGCAGCAAAAGCATCTTAGGGTGGCTGCTCCTGACTTCGGCTGTGGCGCTCGGCTATTATTGGCTGGGGAGCTATACCCATCACGGCTTCCTGAAGCATCTCCCGCCCGGAATCCGGCCGGAATGGCTGCGGCAGCATAGCAATGTGGCCGTTACAGCTATTGGCGGATTGATCTTCTCCTGGCTGCTGCTGATCCTGCTTGCGGCCCTCCGGCCGCAGCGCAAGGCAGATGCGCTTGCCGCGGATAAGGATATGTTGCGGCTGGAGCGTTTTCTGGCAGAGGGCTGGGGCAATGCCTTAAGCCATAAGCTGTTTCTTGGCGACAAAAGCTTCTTCTGGGCCCAGGAGGGCAGAGTGCTGTTCGCTTTTGCCAGAGTCCGGGATAAGCTGGTGGTGCTGGGCGACCCGCTGGGACCCATGAGCCTGCTGCGTAACGGGATCAGTGAGTTCAGGCAGGCTGCGGACTTGTACGGGCTATCGGTGGTGTTCTATCTGGCGACTCCGGCCTATCTCCCGGCGTATCAGAGCCAAGGCTACCGGTTCCTCAAACTGGGGGAAGAGGCTCTCGTGCCGCTGGCGGACTTCGATGCTGGCGGGCTCCGGAATGCCAGTCTGCGTAGTGTGAGAAGCCGGTTTGAACGTGAGGGTTATGTCTTTGAGATCACGGAAGCACTGCACTCTGCGGAGCTGCTGCGCGAGCTTCGCCTGCTGTCGGAGGAATGGCTGGCCGGGCGTATGGAGAAAGGCTATGCGCTGGGCTGGTTCAGCGAGCGGTATCTCCAGCAATCCCCGCTGGCGCTGCTGCGCGGACCGGGCGGCATTCTGCTGGCCTTCGCCTCCATAGCCCCGGGTTATGACAGGAAGAAGACGGTGTCTGTTGACCTGGTGCGCCATCGTAAGGATACGCCGGACGGGGCTATGGATTACCTGTTCCTGTGTCTGATGGAGTGGGCGAAATTGCGGGGCTACGGAAGCTTCAATCTCGGCTATGCCCCGCTGTTCAGTGCCTCCTGCCATTCCGGGGCGCTGCAGGAGGAGAAGCTGGCCCGCCTGGTCTTTGAACGCGGAGGCCACGGTTACGGCTTCACCGGTCTGCGGATGTACAAGGAGAAGTTCGGCCCGGCGTGGGAGCCGAGATACCTCTCCTACCCCGCATCTGTGACTATCCCGCTTCTGACGCTGGATCTGGTGAGGCTGGTCTCCCGCCATCCGGAGGAGCAGGAATAGGCGCTGGACGTTTCTGCGGAAATGGGAGATACTATTTTTACCAGTTGCCGGCCCCGGAAGGGGCGTCTGTAGATCCATATTATTTAGGAGGGCTCCTGTTTGTTGCGGAGTCCTCCTTTTTCACATGACAAGGGGGAAGATCGGGATGGGAAAAGCAGTAATGGAAATGATGGAGAAACGGAAATCTGTACGCACCTATGAGACTACACCGATTGATGCGGCGGCTCATGCTGCCATCATGGAGTATCTGGCTGAGGAAGAGAATCTGCGCGGGCCCTTCGGCGGGAGAACCGGGGTAGAATGGATATGGGCCAAAGGCGGAGGCAGTGAAGGCAAGGGCATGAAGCTGGGGGCTTACGGGATCATTGTGAATCCGCAGGCTTATCTGGCAGGCTCCGTGCGCAATGACAAGCTGGCTCTGCTGGAGTTCGGCTATACGTTCCAGAAGCTGATTCTGTTCGCTACCGGACTGGGTCTGGGCACGTGCTGGATTGGCGGAACGTTCAACCGCAAGTCGTTTGCCCGCGAGCTTGAGCTTGCGGAAGGGGAGATTATTCCCTGCATTACTCCGCTTGGATATGCACGGGAGAAGCAGCGGCTGCTGGATGCCACGATGCGTTATGTGGTCAAGGCCGACAATAAGAAGCCGTGGGCGGAGCTTTTCTACGACGGTTCATTTGGCAGCCGCTTAACCCCGGAAGCGGCCGGGAGGCTGGCTGTGCCTGTCGAGATGGTGCGGATCGGCCCGTCGGCCTCCAACAAACAGCCCTGGAGGCTGGTCCTGTCCCCGGACCGGAAGAAGATGCACTTCTATCTTCAGCATACCCCCAACTATAGCGGCAACAAGCTTGGGTTCCAGATGCAGCGGATTGATATCGGGATTGCCGCCTGCAACTTCGGGCTGACCTGCCGGGAGCTGGGCATTGCCGGAACCTGGGCCATAGAGGACCCGGGAATAGAGGCGGATAGTCCGCATACGGAATATATGCTCAGTTACACGCTTAGCTAATCCGGGCTGTCCACCACAGCAATGCCGCAACCGCCAGGATACCCAGGGCGGCCAGCGTATCCCGCTTGCTCCAGCGTAGCTGATAGACGGGGGTCCGCTGCTTGGCGGGATCATACCCCCGTGATTCTACCGCTGTCGCCAGCTCGTCGCCCATGCCGAGGACCAGGATCAGCAGAGGAACGATGAGCAGGGCGATCTGCCGCGGGGACCAGCGCGCCAGCCCGCGGGCGCGTCTTCCGCGTGAGCCCAGCGCGAGCTGCAGCTGTGCCAGCTTGCCGAGAATCCACGGCACAAACTGCAGGGTCACCGATACGGCAAGCGACCAGTTGCGGGTCCGGATGCCCAGTCTCCGCAGCGGAGCGATGCCCCATTCCAGCCCCTCCCGCAAGGGGGCGCCGGTTGTAGTCTCGGTGAACAGGAAGCCCAGGGCAATCAGCAGCAGGAACCGCAGCACGCTGATCCCCCCGCGCAGCATTCCTGCATAGCTGAAGCTGAGCGGCCCGATGGTGAAGTCGGGTGAACTCCAGCTTAGCCCGGACAGCAGCCAGAGGAACAGGAACATCAGGAGGAAAGGCCGGAAGAATCGGAGTGCTCTGCGCCAGGAGATCCGTGCCGAAGCTGCGAGTCCGGCAAGCAGGCCTGCGGTAAGCAGCAGCGGAAGAAGGGCATCCATCCCTAACAGGACCAGCGAGCCGAGGATCATCCCCAGCCATTTGACCCTGGGGTCAAGCTGCTGCCAGCCAGACCGGCGGGCGGGCGGTCCTGGCTGCGTGGCGCCGGGCGTGGTCGCTGCGTGGGCGGTTTCCGCTTCGGCTGAAGGTGGAGCGGCTGAAGGGACAGCGGTTGAAGCGGCAACGGCTGAAGGTGGAACGGCTGAAGGGACTACGGTTGAAGTGGCAACGGCTGAAGCGGCAACGGCTGAAGAGACAGCGGTTGAAGTGGCAACGGCTGAAGGTGGAACGGCTGAAGAGACAGCGGTTGAAGTGGCAACGGCTGAAGCGTGGACCGCTTGGCTTCGGATGCTGTCATCGCTGTAGTTGGCGCTGTCTTCCCTGGGAAGGCCGCTCTGGCCATCGGGTGATATGGCACGCGCAGGGGCACAAGAGCCTGCCGGAAGGCTAGCCACCTCCGGTACAGGCAGCTGGTGCTTCTCCAGTTCCGCGAGCAGCTCCTCCAGACTGCCCGGCACTCCTTCGAGCAGGCCAAGCTGTACCGCTCTCCGGCCTATGGAAGCATAGGCCGGAGGTGTAAGACCGGCGTCCGCAAGCAGTGCGGGGTCGGCGGTCAACGCCGGAGCCGGACCGTCATAATGGACAGCGCCCTGCTTCATCACGATCACCTTGTCGGCAAGCGGCAGGAAGCTGTCCAGATCATGCGTGCCGATGATCAGGGTCAAGCCGCTCCGGCGCAGCTCCTGCACCAGCCCGAGCAGCGACTGCGCCGCCTGCGGGTCCAGCCCGGCTGTCGGCTCATCCAGAATCAGGAGTCCGGGCTGAGCGGCCAGGGCACCGGCAATACATACCCGGCGTTTCTCGCCGCCGCTAAGCAGGAAGGGCGAGCGCCCGGCGAATTCATCGTAAGCCAGCCCGGTCTTCCTTAGTGCGCTGGCGATGATCTCCGTCCGCTCAGCCTGTGGTACACCGCGCTGCGTCAGGCCATACTCGATGTCCTTGTGCACCGTGCCCGCGAACAGCTGGGTCTCCGGCTGCTGAAAAACCATGGATACCGCTTCTGCGGCCCGGTGATCCCCCTTCTTCCCGTCTCCATGGAGAATCCGCCCGGACGTTGGCTGCGCAAGCCCCGCGAGCAGGCGAAGCAGCGTAGACTTGCCGCTCCCGTTCACCCCGCAGAGGACGGTCAGCGTACCTGAAGGGATATCCAGGGAGATATCCTGAATGGCCTGTCTGCCGTCTTCGTACCGAAAAGAGAACTGCTTTGCCTGAATTCTCATAGAATCTCCTCCAGTTCCTGTCCGGTCAGCGGCAGCAGGTGGATCGGCCAGCCCTGCCTCTGGAGCAGCTTGCCGACACGGACGGCCGGAGAGGGAGTCCAGCCGAGTGCATCCGGCAGCGCGGAGGCATAGAACAGGCTGCGCGGGCTGCCGTCATAGAGTAATTGCCCCTCGCCCAGAACGGCGATGCGCGGGCTAACTGCCAGTTCCTCCATTCGTTGTGTCACCCAGAGAATCGTGGTACCCGTCAGCCATAACCCTTGGGCCAGCTCGAGGATATCCAGCCTTCCCTCGGGGTCCAGCATCGAGGTAGCTTCATCGAAGATAATCATATCGGCTTCCAGTGCCAGGCAGCAACCGACAGCCAGTCGCTGGCGTTCCCCGCCGGACAGCGTGGACACCTCTGCTTCTGCCTTGTGGGCCAGCCCCACCTGCTGTAGAATCTCACCGATTCGCGCAATCATAAGGTCCCGTGCAAGGCCTCTGTTCTCCAGTCCGAAGGCAATATCCTCAAAAGGGGTGGAGCCTACCGTCTGCGCTTCGGGATTCTGAAATACGAGCTGGACCCGCTGCTTCACCGCTGCGCGGTTGTGAGCCGGGCGCATGTCCAGTCCAGCTACGATCAGACTGCCAGCTGATGGGGTATTCAATCCGTTGAAGCAGCGGATCAGCGAGGTTTTGCCGCAGCCGTTGGCCCCCGTAAGCGCCACCCACTCCCCCCGCTCTATATGAATATTAATCCCTTGCAGTACCGTACGGCTGTGCTGTCCTTCCCGTACAGACAAGGTTAAATTATGCGCCCTGATCATCCTCATGCCTGCTTTCCATAATGCTCTTGTCAACAATTGCTACCCATTATAACAAAGATTATGGGATTGATGTATCAGGAGGCGGGTGTTATAGTGATCCTAAAAAAAGGGGGCTACTCCCGGCCATGAAAAAATGGACAACCCGCGGCCTGATATTCAGTGCCTTATTCGCTGCAGTTATGATAGCCCTGAGTTATTTGAAAATATCGCTGCCCTTCTCCACGGTGCCGATTACCACGCAGACCTTGGCTGTAATGCTGGCCGGTTCTATCCTCGGTGCCCGCTACGGGGCGCTCGCGGTGCTGATTGTGATCGGACTTACCGCTGCCGGATTCCAGGTAATGGGCGGAAGCGGCGGACTCACGGTGCTGGTTGGACCAACAGCAGGGTATATCTTCTCCTGGCCGTTCGTAGCCTGGCTGATCGGCTTCTTCGCCGAGCGGATCAAGCAGGACAAATATACGTTCGTGAAGCTGCTTGCAGCCAACTTTATCTTCGGCGCGCTGCTGGTCTATCCGGGCGGTGTGGGCTGGCTGGCCTATTCAACAGGGATAGATTCGCTCGCCAAGGCATTAACAGCAGGCATGTGGCCGTTTATCCCAGGTGACCTGCTCAAATCAGTTCTCTGTTCGGCGGTAGTAACCGCTGTATGGAAGGTATATCCGATTGAACGTATTCTGAACCGTGACACCGGTGCCTGGGCAGACGGGGAGAACCCGACCGTTAGCCGCTAACGTTAAGGCGCTGAACGTAAGATGTTAACTGTAGGTCGCTAACTTTAAGGTGCTGAACGTAAGGTGTTACCCGTGAGGAGCTCACTGTAAGGCACACCTGCTCTGCTCGAATAGGCGATTCCCTAGCCACTGCGGCTTGGAATCGCCTATTTTGCGTTGTTTAACAGTTTACTAGACAGCTCCTCATCTGATATTCAGTCCGTTGTGCACAAAATGTGGATAAAGTTGTGGATAAGTAGCTTTGGAGCTGAATCCTACGAAAGACTAATTTGTTTCTACACCGAGACTGCGCGCATACGCTGACAGTAGGCCGGGATGCTGAGATGAGAGGGATAAATCCCACTGATTGAGCTAAAGGTAGGCGGGATGCTGAGATGAGAGGGATAAATCCTACTGATTGGGTCAAAGGTTGGCTAGATGCTGAGATAAGAGGGATAAATCCCACTGGTTGGGCCAAAGGTTGGCTAGATGCTGAGATAAGAGGGATAAATCCCACTGGTTGGGCCAAAGGTTGGCTAGATGCTGAGATAAGAGGGATAAATCCCACTGGTTGGGCCAAAGGTTGGCTAGATGCTGAGATGAGAGGGATAAATCCCACTGATCGGGCCAAAAGTAGGCGGGATGCTGAGATGAGAGGGATAAATCCCACTAATTGGGTCAAAGGTTGGCTAGATGCTGAGATGAGAGGGATAAATCTCACTGATTGGGCCAAAGGTTGGCTAGATGCTGAGATCAGAGGGATAAATCCCACTCATCGGGCCAAAAGTAGGCGGGATGCGGAAATCAGAGGGATAAATCCCACTGATTGGGCCAAAGGTTGGCGGGATGCGGAAATCAGAGGGATAAATCCCACTGATCGGGCCAAAAGTAGGCGGGATGCGGTTGAAGCTGCCCATTTGCCTGAGTTGTGTCTCGAATTAACTGTAAAATGGGCTTATCCCCATTCAATGAATAGTAATATTTACTTATGTGGATAATTTGTGGATAAAATGGGAGGGATGGTGCTCGGAGAACTGAAATCGCCAGGAAAATAGAGAATTTAAAGTGTGGCAATGAAGAGCACAAGTGCACCTGATTTCAGCAAATGTAGATAAACAATGCCGTCCCCATAACACAAGGGACGGCATCGTTTGTTTGTAGAAGTTACATTGCCCGCAGCCCCGCTACCTTATTCCTCAGCACAGGAATCCGCGGGCTTCGGCTCAGGCAGTGCCCAGACGGAGACGCTGCCGCCGTTCACCGGGAATACCGCCCAGCCGTCTTCGCCGATGGTGATGGACTCCTCGCGGTTATGGGTGAAATCCTCCCAGATTTCTCCGCTGCGCGCTTCACCGACGAACATCCGCTTCTCTCCGTTGTCCCCGTTCGAGATAACTACGGCACAGCCGGAGCCTTCGATCTCCTCGACCCCGCGCCGTACCCAACCGATGGTGTTAGGATGATCGAAGTAATCATCCTGCTCCCCGTAAGCCTTGGTGTAGCGGGCGCAGAGCAAAGGATCAATGGCATCCTTCTTGCCATCCATCGGAGCAGGTCCGCCGATGCCGTAATAATCCCCGTAGAAGACCACGGGATATCCGTCGCGCCGTAGCAGAATCAGAGCGTAGGCACTGGGCTTGAACCAGTCGCCAACCCAGGATTCCAGGGCTTCATGCGGCTGGGAATCGTGGTTGTCAACGAAGGTGACGGCGTTGGCGGGATGTGTCTGGACCAGCGTATCATCAAAAATATGCCGCAGATCGAAATCCCTTCCTGCCAGCGCAGCAGAGTAGAGCTTGTAATGAAGCGAAACATCGAACAGGTCGATCTGGTAATCAACGGTGTTCAGGAATTCGCGGCAGGCCTCCAGATTGGAGTTCCAGAATTCGCCGACGATGTAGAAGTCCTCGCCGCGTTTCTTTTTCATCTCCATGGCGAATTCCTTGATGAACTCGTGGTTGATATGCTTGATCGCATCCAGGCGGTACCCGCTGCATTGCAGCGTATCGACCAGCCATTTGCCCCAGTTCAGCATCTCTTTCCGCACATCGTCATTGCTATAGTCAATGTTGGCGAACATCAGATAGTCGTAGTTGCCGAATTCGTCATCCACATTCTGATTCCAGCTTCTATTCAGCCCGTCAATCCGGAACACGCCGTTCCGGTTCGCCTTGGCATCGAAATCGGTACCGTTGAAGTGGGTATGGTTCCATTTGAAGCTGGAGTATTCATCCCCGCGCCCCGGGAAATCAAATTTGGTCCAGCCTTCGATCTCGAACGGCTGGGAGATATCCTTAGTGCGGTCGTTGGGGTCCACCTCAATAACCTCGAAGACCTCTGTCTCATCCGCTCCGGCTTTATGGTTCATGACCAGATCTACGTAGACCGCGATACCGTTCTTCAGGCACTCGGCAATGGCGTCGATCAGCTCCTGCTTGGTCCCGTATTTGGTACGTACCCCGCCTTTTTGATCGAATTCACCAAGGTCATAGAGATCGTAGACCCCATAGCCGGTATCTTCGGGGGAGACCGCTTTGGTAACCGGGGGAACCCATACAGAATCAATTCCCGCCGCCTTCAGTTCCGGGGCCATCTGGGCAAGGCGCTTCCAGTGTTCTCCGTCCGCGGCAACATGCCATTCAAAAAATTGCATCATTGTATGATTTCTCTTCATACGGGTAGGCCTCCTTTACAATTATAAGACGACTCTGACAGTGATCTGATCCGGCAGTTCTGGAACCTCAGCAAGGAGTATAAGAGATGTATGTAGACCTCTGTACATCAGGTGAACAAGTCCAGCTGGCGCGGAGCCAATCCGCCGTCGATGCCGAGCAGCGATTGCAGCTCCAGGGCATTGGGAGTGGCATCCCCGGCAGAATTATTATTGAAAACCACATAAATATCCTTACAGGTCTGCTCCAGCTCCAGCAGCCGGTCACGCCATTCCGTCAGCTCTGCGGTGCTGTAGCGGTACAGATAGCGCAGCTTACGCCAATCCGGGTGGCTGCTCTGGTTCCAGCCTGAAGTGTTGCGGCCGTGCAGTCTTACATAGGTTAGATCCGGCCGGGTGGCAACAGGCACAATCGGGATCGAGCCTGAACCGGCCTGCGGTTCATCGGCTATCGTATGAACCCAGCCCTCCTGCTCCAGGAATTGGAGTGTTCTGGCGCGCATGTCAGGGCTGTACCAGGAATCATTACGGAATTCGATAGCGGCGGGCACATCCAGCAGCCGCTCCTTCGCTTCACGCAGGAAATCCACATTGTCCTTGGTGCAGTCGAACCAGGGCGGGAATTGAAACAGGGCCATAGCCAGCTTCCCCGCGGAACGGACCGGGGCGATGGAGGTATGGAAAGCCTGGTACATCTCCTCCGGTGTATCATAGTAATTTTTTTTGCCCCGGAGATGTCCGGTCATACCCTGATAGGCCTTCACAATGAATTTGAATGTCTCTGGCGTCTGATTGACCCACTTTTCGTAATTTTTGACCGGTTGAACCGCATAGAAGGAGCTGTCAATTTCTACGATGGGAAAATAGGCGCTGTAGGCGGGCAGGCGGTCGGCAGGTTTGATTTTGCCGTACAGCTCCTCGTGGTCTCCGAAGCCGGTTAGCCCAATCTTAATCATAGTACCCCCTCCGTTTCACATATGCCTGAATTTCGGCCGAGCGGATCGGCTAACTCTTATTAAACTGAAAACCCCACAAGGCAAACAATCGCAAGAGTTGCACGGCGGATATTAGAGTGGCATAAGGAAAGGATTGGATACCAGTGCCGTGAGTAAAAAGGCTGCTATGGGTGCTGTTATCACCAAAAGAGCAGGCAGATATACCCGGCGGAATGTCTTTTATTCTGTTACCTTATGCAGAAATGGGGAGGGAGGTGCCCAGGGGACGCCAGGTTCAGAAGCAGCCTCCATCACATAGGCTTGAACCTGGTGATGGAGGAGCCGCTGGACAGGTGGACGGTATTGCGGCCGTTCCCCTTGGAGGAGTAGAGCGCGTGGTCGGCTTCGGAGAGCAGCTCTTCGAGCGATATAGGGTGGCGGAAGGCCTCGGCCACACCGAAGCTTGCCGTGACACGGATCGCTCCGGTCAGCGTGGAGAAGGTGCTCTGTTCGATATCCCTGCGCATCTGCTCGGAGATCAGGGCGGCTTGCTTCAAGGCCGTTCCCGGCAGGCTCAAGACGAATTCCTCGCCTCCATACCGTCCGAAGACATCCTCCTCCCGCACATGAAGGCGGCATACCCCTACTACATGCTGCAATGCCATATCTCCAATCTGATGCCCATAGCGGTCATTAATGCTCTTGAAGAAGTCAATATCCAGCAGGATGATCGAGAAGGGGGCGGCCGCTTCGGCGGCTTCCTTCAGCCGCTGCCGGCTCAGCTCCATGAAGTGAGTCCGGTTGTAGATGCCGGTCAGGCTGTCGATGGTGGCCAGCTGCAGCAGCTTTTCCTGGAGTAAGGTGCGTTCTGTCACATCAATCAGCATGATCATCCGCCCGGCCAGATGCCCGCCTTGCTTCTGCACCGGAGAGGAACGGATCTGATAGTAACGGACCTCTGCGCCGATATGCCAGACAATCTCCTGCTCGTCACTGTCCTGCGGATTGGAATTCATCACATAATCGACAGCCTCCTTGCCCGCAGGCAGGAACAGCTGGGCCAGCGGGCGGCCGATGGCCGAGGCATCCAGATCCTGCAGCATCTCGGCAGCCGCCCGGTTATAGTCTACAAGCTTGTCGGAGAGGTCGGTGACCAGTACGCCGTCACGCATGCTCTCGAACAGATTCTCGCGGGCAATCGGTGCGGCGGTCAGCATCCCCCGGGAGAGAATGGCCCATATATATAGCGCCGAGGTTACGCTCATCACCACTGGTACAGGGTCCATTCCATAAGGGGTCAGGTCCATCAGGTAGAGGAACGCTCCGAGGGCGGGAAGGAACTGCCCGACGAAAATGATCAGCATCTGCCGCAGATAAGCCCGTCTCATCCGGCCCCAGCGCCAGAGAATCAGACACATCCCGGCGAGCATACACCCGAAGGTCAGGCTGCCTTGCACGATATACCAGGGGCCCATGACGATGTCCACCAGCGGCGTAGGCGCGCCTTCCCGGAAATAGATGGACTGATAGAACAGGTGATGGGCATCGTTGGTCCAGACAAGCACGCTGGAGACCAATGGGACCGAGTATAGGAGGACCAGCAGTTTTTTGGAGACTAGCCGCTCCAGACCTACGAAGTGCATAATCATCAGCAGGCTGGAAGGGGCGATATAGGGCATTCCGAGATACTCCAGCTTGATCCAGAACTTAATTTCTTCCATCGAGCTTCCAGAGAGTTCAAGAGCGAAGGCGAAGGTATATACCGCCGAAGCAGCGGAGCTGATGATGAAGGCGTTAAGTCCCGTGAAATCGGTCTTCCTGTAAAAAGCAAACAGGGCGAGCAATGCGCTCAGCACACCGGAGATGGAGACGATGATGATGTAATTGGAAATCATGGATTCCATGGGGCGCGCCTCCATGTGTTGGGATGAGCATTGGACATTGTGATGGTCTCCTGAACAAAGGATTAGATACAGTACTATAGATGCAGTTAAATGATATCACACATCCGCATAGATGACATGGGATGGCCGGTCTGGAACAGCGGGGTGCGCCGGGTGTTTACGGGTGGTAAATGGTTACTATTTTTATCGGCACAATGCTCTATTATTTACACTGCCAGCGGCCCCTAGACAAAGTGACGGAATTTCACAGCCTCAATGTTACGCTTTGTCTAATGTGGGAATGGAGCGCAAAGTGTAACATGTTAATTAATCCTACATGAATCAGGGAAATACACGATGAATAAGGTTGTTGAGATAGGTTATTTGACATTAAATAGATTCAGGCGTGGAGGGGGAACGGGAGATGTCATTAATAGCAACAGAAATTCCTGAGATCCAGCTGGATCATGTTGAAATGCGTTACCGGACGGATACGGCGGATGTGCTGGCCTTGCATCAGGTGAGTCTCGATATTGCCAAAGGGGAATTCGTCTCCCTGCTGGGTCCCTCGGGCTGCGGAAAGACTACCCTGCTGAGGCTGATGGCAGATCTTATAACACCAACGGCGGGCCGGATTCGAGTAGCCGGTAAAAGTGCCAGAGAGGCCAGGCTGGCCCAGAAATACGGGATTGTCTTTCAAAGTCCCGTGCTGTATGACTGGCGGAAGGTCAGGCACAATATCACGCTGCCGCTGGAGCTGCTTGGGGTCAAGAGATCCGTCCGTGAGGATAAAGCGCTGGAGCTGCTTGATCTCGTCGGCCTGCAGGGATTCGCAGACAAGTATCCCTGGCAGCTCAGCGGGGGGATGCAGCAGCGCGTAGCCATAGCCAGGGCACTGTCGATGGAGCCGGAAATTCTGCTCATGGATGAACCCTTCTCGGCGCTGGATGAATTCACGCGGGAGCGGCTGAATGAAGAGCTGCTCGCCGTCTGGAGCAAGGTACAGAGCACCATCGTCTTCGTGACCCATAGCATTCCCGAATCCATTTTCCTGTCGGACAGAGTATTCGTGTTATCTCCGCATCCGGGAAGACTCTCGGCGGTTGTAGACATTCCGCTGCCGCGTCCGCGTACGGCGGAGATGAGGAACGCCCCGGAATTCTTTGAACTGATCGCGCGCATCCGCGGCAGCTTCGAAGGGGTGTAGGCATGAAGCTGAACCGTGCATTTATGCGGGGGCGTGTGCTGCCGCTGTTCGTCTGGATCTCCGGCCTGCTGGTTCTGTGGGAGGCGGTCTCCTGGTGGCTGCTCAATATAGCGAAGACGCCGCTGGCCCAGTCCAAGCTGCCTTATGTCCATGAGGTGGCGTCCGCCTTGTGGAAGTACAGTGGTACACTTCTCCGGGAAGGGGGAGCCACCTTCGGCAACGCCGGGGTGGGCTTCCTGATCGGAGCGCTCTCAGGAGTGCTGCTGGCCGTGCTGATGAGCCTGTCCCGGACGATAGAGCAGCTGGCCTTCCCCTATGCAGTTGCTTCCCAGATGATTCCTATTCTGGGCCTTGCGCCGATTATTTACGGCATTGTGCGGGATGAACAGGTATCGCGGATTCTCATCTCCGGCTATATCACCTTCTTCCCGGTGGCGCTTAACATGCTGCGCGGCCTGCGGAGTGTGGACCTCTCTGCACTGGAGCTGATGCATTCCTACGCTGCCAAGCCATGGGCTGTCTACTGGAAGCTGAGGTTCCCGGCCGCGCTGCCCGGATTGTTCAGCGGGCTTAAGATTGCTGCGCCGCTCGCTGTAACGGGCGCTATTCTCGTTGAGCTGATGGGTGCGCAGCACGGAATCGGCGTTCTTATGCTCCGCAATCTCTACTACGGCCCCTCCCATACCTACATGTTCTGGTCCACGGTCCTGGTCGGCGCCCTGCTCGGCATGGCAAGCTACGGGCTGATGAGTCTGGTAGAACGTCTGGCAGCCCCCTGGCAGCCGGAGTTCCGTCCCCAAGGAGGGAGCCGCTGATGGCAAGCAATTCTGTACCGGATATTCCATTCATTACTTCTACCGGCACTGAAGCGGATTCTGCTCCAAACCCGGCAGCTAACAACCGGATTTCATCGGAACCGGGGAGACAAAAGAATTCCCGCCGTCCCTTGCAGCTACTGAATCCCGGAATCCTTCTTCCCCTCCTGGCCGGGGTGATATTCCTGGTGCTGTGGGAGGTTCAGGTGTTCCACCGCCTCTTCGATCTGAAGAAGTATCAGCTGCCGCTGCCTTCCGCCATTGCTGAAGCGATGCGGGACAATCTCAGTCTGCTGCTCTCCTACACCGGATATACCCTCGCTGAAGCTGTCCTTGGTATGCTGATCGGCTCGGGCTGCGGCTTTCTGATTGCCCTGGCGGCAACGGCCTGGCCCCGCTGGGGCGGAGGCAGCCTGAGCATGGTAGCTGCGCTGAATGCCGTGCCGATTGTGGCGCTCGCGCCCATCATGAACCTGTGGTTCGGAGACGGCATCGGCTCAAGGGCTGCGATTGTTACCGCGACCACGATGGCGGCGATGGCGATCAATGCCTACAAGGGCATGGCCGCTGTTGACCCGCTGGCGCTGGATCTGATGCATTCCTATGCGGCAGGCAAACCTGCGGTATTCCGCCATCTGCGGATTCAGAACAGTCTGCCGTATGTGTTCACTGCTCTGAAGATCAATACCACGGCCAGTATGATTGGAGCGATTGTCGGGGAGTTCTTCTTCTCCTCGCGGGGGCTGGGTTATCTGCTCTCGAACTCGATCAAGGTGGCGAAGATGCCGCTGGGCTGGTCCTGCATCGTGCTTGCGGCCATAGCTGGAGTCGTCTTTTACCTGGTGGTTGAACGGCTGGAGAGAGTATTCATCAAGTGGCACCCCTCCCGGCGTGCGTAATGCCGGTAACCGTGTACCTGTTACATCCGGCTTGTGCACTGACGGAATAGAGAGAAGCCGTCACCGCATGAGCGTGTGTATAGAGCAACAAGAGTGTAACCGTGCTGTGTTAGGCAGGAATACCAAAACTTGAGTGGTGGGGGAGTTGCTATGATGAGAGGTCAACAGGGCAAATTACGTGGCGGGTTATGGGTGGCATCGTTCCTCATGCTGATGGCGTTACTCGCGGGCTGCGGCGGCAATAATGCTGCCAATACTCCGGCGGCGGAAGCCACGGGAGGGAATGCGGCAAGCGCGCCGGAACCGGCAGCATCCGCAGAACCGGGAGCGGAGCCGGTAACCGTGAAGCTTCAGCTCAAATGGGTGCCGCAGGCCCAGTTCGCAGGCTACTTCCTGGCGCAGGACAAAGGTTATTATGCCGCAGAGGGACTGAAGGTTGAGATTCTGCCGGGCGGTCCGGATATCGTGCCTGAGCAGCAGGTGGCCGGCGGTTCAGCCGACATCGGTGTGGACTGGGTAGCGAGCCTGCTGACCAGCCAGGAGCAGGAGATGCCACTGGTGCAGATCGCCCAGATCTTCCAGAAGAGCGGGCTGGTGCTGGTATCCAAGAAGGAAGCGGGCATTACTACACCAGCTGACCTGAAGGGCAAGAAGGTTGGCAACTGGATGGGCGGGAATGAGTTTGAGATCCTGGCGCTTTTGGATAAATATAAGCTGGATTCGGGCAAGGATCTGAACTTCACCAAGCAGGGCTTCACGATGGACCAGTTCCTCGGCGGTGAGCTTGATGCTGCTTCGGCTATGACTTATAACGAATACCAGGTGGTGCTGGAGTCGGGCATCAAGGCCGAGGAGCTGAGTGTGATCGACATGAATGATGAGGGTGTGGCGATGCTTGAAGACAATCTGTTCGCCAATAAGGAATGGCTGGAAGCCAACAAGGAGACGGCCGCCAAGTTCGTCCGTGCCTCCCTGAAGGGCTGGGCGGATGCGATAGCGGACCCGGAAGCGGCGGTGGATAGTGTGATGAAGCTTGCGGAGGAGGGCAGTACAACCAGGGAGCATCAGCTCACGATGATGACGGAGGTTGCCAAGCTGATCCAGCCGGAGGGCTTCGATGCTTCCAAGCTAGGCTACACGGATGCGGCCGCGTTCCAGCAGACCGCCGATATTGCGCTTAAATTCGGTGTCATCAAGACAGCGGCCGATATGAATACGGCATATACGAACGAAATTGTGGAAATGGCGGCCAAATAAACAGGGAAAGAGGTGCAGACCATGTCTCTGCTTATCGGGCAGGCCGGTACAGTGAAGAACTATGTCAACGGGGCTTGGGTGGAGTCCTCGTCCGGGCAGCAGGAAGAAGTGTTCAATCCGGCAACGGGTGAAGTGATCGCCTATGTGCCGATCTCCAGCCGCGAGGAGCTGGATGCAGCAGTGCAGGCGGCTTCCGAAGCCTATAGCTCGTGGAAAAGAGTGGCCGTCCCGCGCCGGGCCCGCTATTTCTTCCAGTACCAGCAGCTGCTGGTGCAGCACTGGAGGGAGCTGGCGGAGCTGATTACGCTGGAGAACGGCAAAAGCCTGGAGGAAGCGCTGGGCGAGGTGCAGCGCGGCATCGAATGTGTGGAATTCGCCGCCGGCGCTCCCACGCTGATGATGGGCAGCCAGCTGCCGGATATCGCGACAGGCGTAGAGTCCGGCATGTTCCGTTATCCCCTGGGAGTTGTGGGCGGCATTGCCCCGTTCAACTTCCCGATGATGGTGCCCTGCTGGATGTTCCCGCTGGCGGTGGCCTGCGGCAATACCTTTGTACTGAAGCCCTCCGAGCGGACGCCGCTGCTGGTGAACCGGCTGGCGGAGTTGTTCGCCGAAGCGGGCTTCCCGCCGGGGGTGCTGAATGTGGTGCATGGGGCGCAGGAGGTGGTGAATGGCCTGCTTACGCATGAAGCAGTGAAGGCGATTACCTTCGTCGGCTCGCAGCCGGTGGCCGAGTATGTGTATAAGGAAGGGACGGCGCATGGCAAACGGGTTCAGGCGCTGGCCGGAGCGAAGAATCATTCGATTGTGCTGCCGGATGCCGATCTGGACCATGCGGTGAAGAACATCATCTCCGCAGCCTTCGGCTCGGCGGGTGAACGTTGCATGGCCTGTTCCGTGGTTGTTGTGCAGGAGGAGATTGCCGATGAGCTGGTGAGCCGGATTGTTGCCGCAGCCGACGGGCTGAAGATCGGGGACGGCACGGAAGACGGTGTATTCCTGGGGCCGGTCATCCGGCAATCGAATAAAGACCGGACGATAGCCTATATCGAGACCGGGCTGGCCGAACAGGCGGAACTGGTCCGGGACGGACGGAAGGATGCTGCAGCCTCCGGCAACGGCTACTTCCTCGGCCCGACGATCTTCGACCATGTGCAGCCGGGCATGGCGATCTGGCGTGACGAGATTTTCGCACCGCTGCTGGCGGTGGTGCGCGTGAAGGACCTGGCGGAGGCGATAGCGGTGACGAATGAGTCCTCTTTTGCCAATGGAGCCTGCATCTATACCGACAGCGCCAAGGCGGTCCGTGAGTTCCGTGAAGAGACCGATGCCGGAATGCTGGGCGTTAATCTGGGCGTGCCTGCTCCGATGGCGTTCTTCCCCTTCTCAGGGTACAAGAAGTCGTTCTATGGGGATCTGCATGTGGGCGGCCGTGACGGCGTTGAATTCTATACCCGCAAGAAAATGGTCACCGCACGTTACTAAAGGATAGGAATGCCGAGAGGAGTGAGTGCCGTGCAGAGTCTGGGCAAGGACAGCGGGCAGGCGGTTAAGAAGGATCAGCAGTATTTGTGGCATAGCATGACCCCTTACAGTGAACAGAATCCGCCGATGATTGCGGCCTCCGCCAGCGGCTCCTGGGTTACCGATATTGACGGCAATTCTTATCTGGACGGGATGTCCGGGCTGTGGTGCGTAAATGTGGGGTACGGGCGCAAGGAGCTGGCGGAAGCGGCGTACAACCAGCTGCTGGCCCTGCCGTATTTCCCGCTGACCCAGAGCCATATGCCGGCAATTGCCTTAGCCGAGAAGCTGAATGAATGGCTGGGGGATGAGTATGTCATCTTCTTCTCCAACAGCGGTTCGGAGGCCAATGAAGCAGCCTTCAAAATCGCCCGCCAGTACCAGCAGCAGACCGGCCAGCCTCACCGCCATAAATTCATTGCCCGCTACCGGGGCTATCACGGAAGCTCGCTCGGTTCCCTGGCGGCAACCGGGCAGGCCCAGCGCAAATACAAATATGAGCCGCTCAGCGGCGGCTTCCTGCATGTGGCGCCCCCCGACAGCTACCGCCGTCCGGACGGGATGACGGAAGAAGCGTTCAACCTCCAGTGTGCGCAGGCGATTGAAGATATGATCGTCTGGGAAGGTGCAGAGTCTGTGGCGGCGGTCATTATGGAGCCGGTGATTACCGGAGGCGGTGTAATTGTGCCGCATCAGGTCTATATGGACCGGGTCCAGCAGATCTGCCGTACCCACGGCGTGCTGCTGATTATCGACGAGGTGATCTGCGGCTTCGGGCGGTCCGGCCGCAGGTTCGGACACCACAACTTCGGGATGAAGCCCGATATTGTGACGATGGCGAAGGGCCTGACGAGTGCCTATCTGCCCTTGTCGGCCACCGCTGTGCGCAAGGAGATCTATGAGGCCTTCAAGGACAACAGCGATGATTACGGACACTTCCGTCATGTGAACACCTTCGGCGGCAATCCGGCTGCCTGCGCGCTCGCGCTGCGCAACCTGGAGATACTGGAGCAGGAGAAGCTGGTCGAACGCGCGGAGCTGCTGGGCCGCAGGCTGACAGATGAGTTCGCCAGCCTGCGGGATCACAGGCTGGTAGGCGATATCCGCAGCTTCGGCCTGATGATCGGCATCGAGCTGGTGGCGGATAAGGCCACCAAGCAGCCCGTTGACCTTGGCATCGTCAAGGGGATTATCGCGGAATGTAAGTCCAAAGGGCTGATCATCGGCAAGAACGGGGATACGGTGGCGGGCTTTAACAACGTCCTCACCTTCGCTCCTCCGTTATCCTCGACAGATGAAGATATACAGTTCATTATCAATACCTTCACAGCTGTGCTGAACGGGAGCTGGGCAGAGTGAACTTCTCCGGGTACAGGAACTGGTAAGCCCGCAGGGCAACCTGAATGGAGATCCGGTTCTCCGGGAGCATGAAGTCCTCGCCGAGCAGCTCGGTGATTTTGTCCAGCCGGTAGTAGAGCGATTGCCGTACGATGAACAGGCTGCGGGCGGCGATCTGCTTCGAGCCGTCGTGGTCGAGATAGACGCGCAGGGTCAGCAGCAGCTCGCTGCCCTTCGCCTCGTCGTGATCAATCAGCGGGCCGAGATAGCTGCGGATGAAGCTCTCCAGCGTCTTGCCGTCGTTCAGGCTCAGCAGCAGCTGGAAGACGCCCAATTCCTCATACATGAGGACCGGCTTCTGGTAACAAGAATAGAGAGACAGCGCTTGTACGGCTTCCTGGTATCCGGCATGGGCATGCTTCAGACCTCTGTGGGACTTGCTGACTCCGGTGACGAGCTGCAGGTCCTTCAGCTTCTCATCTGCACGGATATGCTGCAGGGCATCCAGTGCCTGCTGCAGGCGCAGCTTCCCGGGCAGCTTGGACTGGAGATCCAGCGCAATGACGGTCAGCCGGTTGTTCTTCAGGGTAATCAGCGGCCGGAGGGAATACTTCTCGAAGATAGAGCGCAGAACGAGCGAGAGGTGAAAGGTAATGGATTCCCAGTCATTCTCCGAGCTGTTCCATCTGACGTCACGGGGATTCTCAATCTCGATCAGGCACACCCGGTAGGGCAGCTCATTGACCAGGTTGAAGTCGGGCCCGATCAGTCCCTTCAGCCGGTGCTCATCTGCATAACGTCCCCCGACCAGCTCATCCACCCACAGATTCTCCGAGAAAAGCTTCCGTTCCTCCATATACCGCGTGCGCAGCAGCTCCTGGGCGATGGACAGGGAGGCGGAATCCAGCAGCAGACAGTCGAATTCCTGCGGCTTATGCGGGCAGACCATCAGGATGTAGGCCCAGGTCTGGTCCAGCGCCCCGACCGGCTTCACGGCAATGGTCTTCTGGCCGTATTCGCGGAGCTTAGGGGCGGCATCCGGCTGTGCGCCCTCCATCTCTTCGCGGAAGGTCTCGAAGAAGTCCAGCAGCGGCTGCTGCTCCTCGGGCGCCAGCGCCGGGAAGAACAGCGGTTTGCCCTGCAACTGCATATAGAGGAGCTGTGTGCGGGTGCTTTTGCATAATAATTGCAGGACCTTAACGGTTCCTTGCGAGGTCAGCGTCAGCCGGTGGAATTCCCGGGAGATGCTCTCCAGCTCCTGCAGCATACGGTGATGGCGGTTGATGATGAGGGAATGCAGGTCGAGCGTAATGTCTACGAAACGTACGGTGCGGGTGAACTGGATCAGCGGAAAGTCGTGCAGGTCGGCCAGATCCACCATCTCCTGCGGAATGGCGCTGAAGCAGGCTCCCAGCTCAATACACAGGCAGGCGGCATTCTTGTTGATCAGATTCTGCATGAAGGACAAGGCGGCGGACAGGTCCGTGCTTGCGCTCATTCCGGTGGTCAGAATCATCTCCTCCCCGTGTATCAGGCTCTCCAGGCTTGCGCTCTCCAGCACATGCACCCAGCGGACGGTCCGGTTCAGGCCGTTGCTTCCCCCGATCAGCTCGGCATCTGTGAAGAGCGGCCGCTTCAGCGCATCGCGGATCGTAAATACAAGTTCCCAATCCATAAGCTTCCCCCTCGTTAACATAGTTCTATAGCTGCGTGTTCTGCCAGTCTCTCCGTTCTCAGACCCTTCTCACAGGTAAAAAATAGGCTTTTGAAATTAGACAATCTGTCTAGTGTAACGAAAAAACGAATTGACTATAGTTTGAATATGATATGTCAGTAAACATGACTTTAAATGGAGTGTGATTAAGATTTTATTGGACTGAAGTTCATTTTACTACAATAATCCTAACAAGTAAGTAAAATATTAAGGCGATCATCGTAATAATGTTATATTATATAACACAAAGTTGGTTCGAAAGTGGAAGCTACTCATACAAAAGGAGGGATACCCGATGGAGCGTACTTCACCGTTAACGACATTCACTCCTGACATGTTCATGCGTAACTTTGCCGAGGCGGAGCCTGGGCTTACCCGCAAGGGGGCAATCGAGGAATCCAACCGCTGTCTGTATTGTTATGATGCGCCATGTATCAAGGCCTGCCCCACCAGCATCAACATCCCTTCCTTCATCCGAAGAATCGCTACGGACAATCTGAGAGGTTCGGCCCAGACGATCATGGACTCCAATCCTGTCGGTGCGAGCTGCGCCCGGGTCTGTCCGACGGAGGAGCTGTGCGAGGGGGCCTGCGTGCTGAATGATGTATCGGAGCCGATTCAGATTGGCCTGCTCCAGCGCTATGCCACGGACTGGGCGATGCACAGCGGGGTTCAGCTCTTCCGGGCGGGGGAGCCTAACGGTGTGAGTGTTGCCGTAATCGGCGGCGGACCGGCAGGGCTGTCGGCTGCCAGAGAGCTGGCGCGGGAAGGCTTCCGGGTGGTGATCTATGAAGCGAAGCCGCTGGCGGGCGGCCTTGATACCCACGGAATCGTATCCTTCCGGCTGCCGCAGGCCATCTCCCTCTGGGAAGTGGAGCAGGTGGAGAAGCTGGGCGTAGAGATCCGCACGGGAATGAAGGTGGGGGTGGATGTCTCGGTGGAGGAGCTGAAGGCCGGGTATGATGTCATTGTGCTGGCCGCCGGAATGGGCTATGTCCCTCCGCTGGGCATCGAGGGCGAGAGGCTGTCCGGTGTCTATGATGCGATCGAGCTGGTGGAGACCACGAAGACCGGGATTCCTGCCCTGGAGCTGATGGGCCGGCGTGTGGCTGTCATCGGGGCAGGCAATACGGCGATTGATGCCGCTACCTGCTCGGTACGGCTCGGCGCTGCGAATGTGAAGATGGTCTACCGCCGGACCCGCGGGGAGATGACGGCGTATGACTTTGAATATGAATTCGCCAAGCAGGAGGGCGTGGAATTCAATTGGCTGACTTTGCCGAAGCAGATCATCGGCGATGAGCAGGGGAATGTCACGGCCCTGGAATGTGTGCAGATGAAGCTGACCGGCGAGACCGGGCCGGATGGGCGCTTTGCTCCAATGCCGGTAGAGGGCTCAGAATTCCTGCTGCCGGTGGATGCTGTAGTGGTGGCCATCGGACAGAAGCGGCGGGTTGGACTCATTGAAGCGCTGGGGCTTGAGCATGACCGGGGTGTGGTGAAGATTGATGCGCAGACCGGCCGCACCTCTGATCCGCAGATCTATGCCGCCGGGGATATTGTCTTCGGCGCAGGCTCGGGCGGGGAGGCTATGGTAGTGTCCGCAGCCCGGCAGGGTAAGGATGTCGCCAGGGCGATTATGAAGAAGTGGTCCGGCTATCCGGACAGCGTGGTTGGCTCAGCTGTATAGAGCGGATTTCATAGGACAGGGAGGGAATATCCATGGCAGATCTCAGTATTGAATTTGCAGGTATCAAGTCACCGAATCCGTTCTGGCTGGCCTCTGCGCCGCCTACCAATACCGGTTATCAGGTACAGCGTGCGTTCGAAGCAGGCTGGGGAGGCGCGGTGTGGAAGACGCTGGGCGAGCCGGTCATCAACACCTCTGCGCGGTTTGCCGCCGTTCATTTCGGCGGACAGCGTGTAGCGGGGTTCAACAATATCGAGCTGATTACCGACCGTCCGCTGGAGGTCAACCTGAAGGAGATCTATGAGACGAAGCGAAGATTCCCGGACCACGCGATTATCGCCTCCCTGATGGTGGAGCCGAAGCGGGAGAAGTGGCATGAGATTGTCAAGCGTGTCGAGGCTATCGGCGTAGACGGCCTGGAGCTGAACTTCGGCTGTCCGCACGGCATGGCCGAACGCGGAATGGGCGCGGCTTCCGGCCAGCAGCCTGATCTGGTGCTGGCGCAGACAGCCTGGGTGAAGGAAGTGGCCACCACGCCGGTCATCGTGAAGCTCACGCCGAATATCACCGACATTACCGTCGTGGCCCGTCATGCCGTCAAGGGCGGCGCGGATGCGATCAGCCTAATCAACACGATCAACAGCCTGGCCGGAGTGGATATCCATAGCTGGAACACGATTCCGAATGTCGGCGGCCAGGGGGCGCACGGCGGCTATTGTGGCCCGGCGGTCAAGCCGATTGCCCTCAGCATGGTGGCCGAATGTGCCCGTGACCGTGAAGTCGGTGTGCCGATCTCCGGCATTGGCGGCATCTCCACCTGGCAGGATGTCGTAGAATTCATGCTGATGGGCTCGACAGGGATTCAGGTCTGTACAGCCGTTATGCATCATGGCTTCAGAATTGTGGAAGAGATGATCGACGGGCTGAACCATTACCTGGACGGGAAGGGGCTGGCTTCGGTCACAGAGCTGATCGGCCAATCGTTGCCCAGGTATTCTAACTGGGGCGATCTTGACCTCAACTATAAGGTGGTTGCACGGATCAACGAGGAGAACTGCATCAACTGCAATAAGTGCCATATTGCCTGTGAGGACGCCTCGCATCAATGTATCGACATGCTGACGAATGCGGAGGGCAAGGCCATTCTGCAAGTACGCGAGGAGGATTGTGTAGGCTGCAATCTGTGTTCGATTGTCTGCCCCGCAGACGGTGCCATTGATATGGTTGCCCTGGACAGCGGGCTGGCCCCGATGAGCTGGAATCAGCGCAGCCGGATCATTAGCGGAGTCAACGGTTCTTATTCGGAAGCGGAGGTGGTGTAGGATGAAGAAGATCATCAAGAACGGAACTATCGTCACAGCGGCGGACACGTATACCGGGGATATCCTGATTGAAGACGGAATCATCAGCGGAATCGGCCTGAATCTGGAAGCGCCGGGAGCGGAGATCATTGACGCTTCCGGCTGTTATGTCTTTCCGGGCGGCATTGACCCGCATACCCATCTGGATATGCCTTTTGGCGGTACGGTCACCGCCGACGACTTCGAGAGTGGCACGATTGCCGCCGCTTATGGCGGAACCACAACGGTGATTGATTTCTGCCTGACGGCCAAGGGCCAGCCGCTCCAGCAGGCCGTGGATACCTGGCATCATAAATCGCAGGACCGGGCGGTCATCGACTACAGCTTCCACCTGATGGTATCAGAACTGAATGACAAGGTGCTAGAAGAGCTGCCGCAGATTATTGAGCAGGAGGGCATCACCTCCCTGAAGGTGTTCATGGCCTACAAGAACACGTTCCAGGCCGATGACGGCGTGCTGTACAAGACACTGCAGGCGGCGAAGCGCGAAGGGGCGCTGGTTATGGTACATGCCGAGAACGGCGATGTGATCGAATATCTGGTGGACCAGGCGCTGGCCGCAGGGCATACCGACCCGGTCTATCATGCCCTGACCCGTCCGCCTGAGCTGGAGGGGGAGGCTACCGGCCGGGCGGCGTATCTGACCGGACTGACGGATTCTCAGCTCTATGTGGTACACGTAACGTGTGCGGAAGCGGCCTGGAAGATTGCCGAAGCCCGCAAGAAAGGGCTGCGAGTCTACGGCGAGACCTGCCCGCAGTATCTGGTGCTGGACCAGTCGGCGCTTGAGAAGCCGGACTTCGAAGGCGCCAAGTATGTCTGGTCTCCTCCGCTGCGCGAGCAGTGGAACCAGGAGGTGCTGTGGGATGCCCTCTGGAGCGGCACGCTGCAGACCATCGGCTCCGACCAGTGCTCGTTCAACTTCAAGGGTCAGAAGGAGCTGGGCCGGGGCGATTTCTCGAAGATTCCGAACGGTGGACCCACCATCGAGGACCGGTTCAGTATCCTCTATTCCGAGGGGGTAGAGAAGGGCCGTATTACGCTGAACAAGTTCGTGGATATTATCGCAACCGCAAGCGCCAGGCTGTTCGGCCTGTTCCCGCAAAAAGGCACCATCGCTGTGGGCAGCGACGCCGATCTCGTGATCTTCGACCCGGCCGCAGTGAGAATCCTGTCCGCAGAGACCCATCATATGAAGGTGGATTATAATGCGTTCGAGGGAATGGAGGTCAAGGGGGAACCAGTCTCTGTACTGAGCCGGGGTGAATTTGTCATCCGCGACAAGGTGTTCGTCGGTGCCGCAGGCAAGGGCAAATACCTGCACCGCAAGCGCTTCGAGGCCGAAGCTCCCCGCCCGGCCCAGGCAGAAATCAGCGGAGGAGTGGTCTGAGATGTCAGCATTTGCAGAGTTCGATCAGGAGCGGCAGAGAATCGACAGTCTTATCGGGCAGGGTTATACGATTACCGGTATACATGAGGATCTGGACGGCGCCCGGGTTACATTCATCCGCAGTGAGCCGGCCGGAGAACCGGTAGAGCTGCTGCTGCTCACAGCGGATGCACGCAAGCATGTGACAGCGCTGCTGGTCAGCGGCTTCAGGCCGGCTGCTGCGGTGGAGAGTTATTCTTGACTCTCTTTTTCTTCAATTAAGGTACATGCGGTATGCTTACTCTTAATTGCACTCTGTACCACTAAATGGTCTGATCTACTACCGATGCTCCGTTTAACTGTATTCCATACAATTAAATACGGCCTGTACCTTGGTTCTTACCGTTTCAGGCAGATTTAGTTGTACAGACTACAGTTATAGGAGATAATCTGTCCTTTTCCCTGTTTTTAATTGTACGTTATACAACTATCACTGAACGTTGAACGTTCTCTTCGGATTAGACTTCATCCATTTCCGCAAATCGCCACATCCGTAGTATTGAAATGAATGAATTCACTCTTTGGTTCTGATGCTCTGCTAGCGCTCTACTGGAGCGGCGGGTTAGACCGGGACCCTGAAGAGAAGACGGAGACGGAGGGGGATTGGGTGATGAACACCGGTGCCGGAGGGATTACGGTAACATCGGGCGAGTAGAGATAGAAGCTGCTGCCGGCTTCAGAGGTTCTGATTCTGGTGAATTCATTGGCGAGGCTGATTGTGGAAGAGGAGGCGAGCGTCTGTTCTTTGACACGCAGCTTGAACGTTACCAGGGTCTGATCTACTGCCGGTATAGAATGCTGTCTGCTGCTCGCTTCAACCTGGATGTCGATACCCCGCATACTCGTGTTCATGCCAAGATAGATACTTCCATCCACAGGGTTCTGGAAATTGAACTCGAATAGATTATTCACTTCGTTGCCAGCCGTATAGTTATCGTCCGTATAGACGGAATGCTGCGTATATTCGAGGTTGTGGAACACCTGGCTGTCGTATTGGATAATGAAGTTGAAGTAGCTGTAACCCCGGTCATTCGGTGCGAAGTCTCTTAAATATAGCAGTACAGTAACTTCTTCTCCGGGCGTGTAGACCTCTTTGTCGGTGGTTACCTCTACAGACATCGCAGGTGCGGTGGTGTCCATTGCGGTCTCACGAATCATCGAGAACATAAGGGGTAGTACCTTCATCCCTTTGACCGCTTTTTTGAAACTGAATCGTTTATTCATGTTACAACCTCCATAGCCATAATGATGCATCCCTGTGCAAGAATGATCTTGTATATGAACAATGGTAACAATTGTCACTGATAAATCGCTGATAAACCACTGATAAACGTCGAACTTTGGCAGAAAATATCGAAATATTATATCAGGATAATTAATCTTTCATGTTAACAGGACGACCTTCACTCGGTGAATGCCAAAGTGGATGTCGTCTTTTCGGCGTGCTGATCGCTAACCTATTGCCTCCGTGGCTTGGACGAAGTAACGCTTAATGCCAGCAATAATGTATAATTATTGTAATTGGAAAATAATTGATATTAGGAGCTGAAGGGTAGCGTATGGGCAAATATATAAAAGTGGCATGTTCCTTTTTCCTTGCTGTATTCATTATTGCATGTGTCAGTCAAGAATCGGTTTTTGCCAAGAGTGGAATTAAAGTGATGGTATACGGGGCTTCTATTCAAGGAGAGCACTCCCCAATGATGAAAAATAATACGGTGCTGATTCCCTTTAAAGGAATATTCACAAAAATGGGCTTCACTGTTAACTATGATCCTGCAAGTAAAACCATTTCTGGGGAGAAGGCAGGCACTACTATTAAATTAGTAATCAATCAAAATACGGCTTGGATTAATGCAGCTCCCACTAACCTTCAAGTAGCTCCGCAGATCATTGATGGTGTAACATTTGTACCTCTTCGTTTGATCGGAGAAGCCAGCGGTCTCGAAGTGAAGTGGTATGGGAATTCTCAGATTGTCTCACTATATGCTAAGCAAAACCTTTTTCCGGTAGCAAACGGAGGTAAATTCGGTTACATGGATGCGGAAGGCCAAATTGTTATTGATTATCAAACCAAGTTTTCAGATGCCTATGCTTTTAACGAAGGGCTGGCCATTGTCTATGCAAATGCGAAATTTGACGGATTCATCAATCAACAAGGCTATAAAGTGATTCCCAAGGGGAATTATTATGATGCCAAAGATTTTTCGGAAGGGCTGGCAGCTTATAGGACGCTAGATACGACATCTAACTATGCTATATCTAACTATGGTTATATGGACCTTACAGGAACCAGTGTGATACAACCGCAGTTTAAACGAGCTAACAAATTCTCCGAAGGATTGGCTGCGGTCCAAGTGGGGAGTAAATATGGATATATCAATTCGACGGGGAAACTGGTAATTAAGGCTCAATATGACAGTGCCAAGGACTTCTATGAGGGAACTGCGCTGGTTACAATAGATGGGATTTCTCGTTATATTGATAACAAAGGGGAATTCTTATTCAATGCAAATTATTCAAAGGGGGAGTCCTTTTCAGAAGGAGTGGCAGCTGTTAGAGCGGGAACTAAGGTTGGCTTCATGGACCATAAAGGGAAACTGGTGATTCCTGCTATCTATGAGGAAGCTCACTCCTTTTCGGAAGGCGCAGCAACCGTTAAAGTAAACGGAAAATCGGGTTATATAGATACCAAAGGCAAGCTGATTATTCCCTATCAATTTGATGCGGCGGGCGACTTTTCTGAGGGGCTTGCAGCAGTGGAGTCGGGAGGGAAGACAGGCTTCATCAATAAAACGGGCGCATGGGTTATTCAGCCGACATTGGCATGGGCCCATAACTTTAAGAATGGTCTGTCCTACGCCTATAGTAGTGATGATGAAGAGGAAGTATATCTTAATAAGAAGGGTCAGATTGTATGGATGAAAAATCAGAGTATGAAATCTAAATGAGACTTATCCAAGTATAGCTGCAATTACAAAAGACGACGGTCCTCCACAGCATGGTGGAGGACCGTCGTCTTTTCTTCATGAACCTTTGACAAGTGCTAGCTCTAATGATTGTATTTCCAACAATTGAAATCTCATATTGAAGCACTGGCGTATTCAGCCCCTATCTCCCCAACCTCCGGTACGCTTCCACGAACCAGTCCGGCAAGCTGTCGCCCATCTCTGCGGTATAGAAATCTCTGAACTGGGTGAAGGTGCGCTGGGCGCGCAGCGGCTTGCCGATTTCGTAATAGAGGGAGATCAGCCGCAGGGTGTAGCTCTCCTCCAGCGGCTCCAGCTCGGTCAGGCGCACCGCATAATCCTCGGCCTCATACGGCCTTGCGGCCTGCAGGAGTTCCACAGTAAGCTGCTCCAGCAGCTTGAGATACAGCCGCCGGTATTTGTCGCGGGAGGAATACACCCAGAGGCTGTCCAGCGACCGGAGCAGATCCCCTGTGTACAGGGCGGCAGCCTCCCGCATTGGTTCCAGATGGTTATGCTGGAGTGCTAGTGTAGCTGCGTCATGGAACCGTTCAGTGTCCCCTTCGATTCCCCTGGATTCCAGCCGATAGTTCTCCCGGTCGAAGGTCAGCTCGATATGATTCTCCAGCAGCGCCTTCTTCAAGGTGGTGCGGATCTGGTAGACCGTGGTATGCAGATATTGTTTGCCTTTCTCGTAATTCCACTGCGGAAACACATCATTCAGAATCACGCTAACGCTGCCCTGCCTGTGAATCCACAGATAAGCGAATAATTCCTGCGCCTTATGGGTTCTCCATTTCACGGACCCGTGAGGGCCGGTCAATTCATAATCTCCCAGGAGACGGAAGGCGGGTGTCTTCGGGCTTGTCCCGGCTGTTACCGGCGCCGTGCGCTTACTGAGCAGCTTGTTCCAGGTCTTCAGCAGGCGCGAAGGATCAACGGGCTTCAGCAGATAATCCACCGCCGCCAGGTCGAAGGCTTCAACGGCGTAATTCCGGTAAGCCGTTACGAATACGATTTCAGTATCCGGGGAGAAGGGCAGCAGCTTCTCGGCAAATGCCAGACCGGACAGCTCAGGCATCTGGATGTCGAGGAACAGGACGTCCGGCTTCAGCTCGGCAGCGGCTGCGAAGGCTTCGCGCGGATTATCGTAGGCCAGCACAGAGGAGATGCCTTCGCACTGGAGCAGCAGTTCCTGCATCTGCTCCAGTGCCGGCCGCTCGTCATCAATTACCATTACAGAGATACTCAGGAGACCTCATCCTTCCATGGGATAGTTATAAGTACATCTATACCGCCGCCGGCTCCGCGTGTAAGGACAAGCGGACGGCCGAACTGGGTCAGCAGCCGGCGGTTAATGTTCCGCAGGCCGATTCCGGTGCCTTCTCCGTGCGGGGAACGGTAGTCCTCGTTCATCCAGGAAGAGAGCTGTTCATCGCTCATGCCCTTCCCGTTGTCCGAGACGGTAATGAGGATATGGTCGCCTTCCTGCCGGGTAGAGAGGATAACGGTTCCCCCGTCGATCTTCTCCATCAGTCCGTGACGGACGGCATTCTCCACGATCGGCTGTACAATCAGCGGCGGCAGCGAGAATTCACTGACTCCGATATTATACTGGGCATTCAGGCGTTTGCCGAACCTTGCCTGCTCCAGTGACAGGTACGCCTCGATCAGCTCCAGCTCCTTCTCGAACGGGATCGCTGTCTCCTGGTTGCTGAAGTCGAAGCTGCCGCGCAGGAAATGGCTTAGATCATACAGCAGCTGCTGCGTCTTCTCGGTGTCGCGTGTACTCATCCAGATAATCGTATTAATAGCGTTGTAGAGAAAATGCGGTTTGATCTGCGCCCGCAGCATGGCGATCTCTGAGCTTAGCCGATCAGAGACAGACCGTCTAAGCTGCACGAGCGTGTTGACGCGCCCCTTGAGATCGCTCCAGGCGTAGGGCTTATGAATAAAGTCGTTGGCTCCGGCCCGGAACGCCGCCTCATTGAAGTGAAGCTGCTGCCCGGCGGTAGCCATCAGGATCGGCAGATCCAGCGGAGTATAAGTCTGACGGATGATGCTGCACAGGGCCAGACCTGACATCTCCGGCATCATGACGTCGATAATGCAGAGATCGAAATTGCGGTCCACGGCAAGCAGCGCCAGTGCCTCCTTGCCGCTGCTGCGGCTGGAGATATTATAGTGCTCCAGGGACAATAGATTGGTCAGCGCCTTCAGGTTGGCATAGTCGTCATCGACGATCAGAATGCGCGGAGCATAAGAGCCCTCCTGCCCGCCGGACTGCGGCGGATGAACCGAGCGGTATTTCCAGGGGTCGTCCTGCATGTCCGGCCCGGTATACTCCGGTCTGGATACAATCCGCTCCTCCGATGCTGCAGCAATGGCGGCTTCCGCCTGTGTGCCGGGAAGTGTGAAGGTGAAGGTGCTGCCATGGCCCAGTCTGGAAGACACGGAGATCGTGCCCCCATGCAGCTCTATGAGCTTGCGGCTGATCGCCAGACTGAGTCCCAGGCCTCCGGTCTCCAGTGAATCTGCCTCGCTGATCTGCTCGTAATCACGGAAAATCTCCTCCAGCTGATCCTCCGGGATGCCCCTTCCGGTATCTCTAACCGCTACGGAGACGGAATTCTCCTGCCAGGCAGCCTCAATGACCACGCTGCCGCGGTCTGTGAATTTCAGCGCATTATCCAGCAGGGTGTAGAGGATCTGCATCAGCCGCTGCTCATCTGCCTGGACCAGGAAGTGACCGGGCGGGAGGTGGTTCTTGATCCGGATCTCACCCTTCTTGTTCAAGAACTGGAAGACCTCAATGACAATGGCCGCAATTCCCTGGATATCGACCGTTCTCCATTGCAGCGTGATGCGCTGCC
The DNA here is from genome assembly GCF_018207515.1 of Paenibacillus tritici. NCBI lineage: Bacteria > Bacillati > Bacillota > Bacilli > Caryophanales > Paenibacillaceae > Paenibacillus > Paenibacillus tritici. Next base: position 7,268,003 of record NZ_CP073365.1, on the reverse strand, counting down.
GCTTGATCTGCTCATAATCGAGAATATCCCTGACCAGGAAGGCCAGCCGCCTTCCGGTGCCGAGAATCAGCCTCATGTCTTCCCGCTGGGACGGACTGAGCTGCCCTCCGGCTCCTTCATGCATGGACAACGCAATATTGATGATGGCATTCAGCGGAGTGCGCAGCTGGGTGGAGGTCTTCAGCAGAAATTCGTCCTTGTCCCGGTCCTTGCGCTCAAGCTGGAGGGACAGCTGCTTAATGGTCTGATACGCATGGGTATGGCGCGCAGACAGGAATAGTCCCTCTGCCAGAATGAAGACCGGACCGGCCACCGGGGGAACTGAATAGAGTTCCGTGCCGAAGAACAGATTACTGACTAAGGAGAGGGTGAACATCACGGCTGCAATGACACCGATCAGCAGATAATAGGAACCTGTCTCCCGCAGCCAGGCTGCCTTGGCCATCACATAGAACGTGTAGCAGACAGAGATGAAGCTGAACGTCAGCAGCAGTCCTGTAATCCGGGAATATACCGGTAACGGGGTCAGAAGGACGACGGCGCAGAAGCTCAAGGCATACACGAAGCAGATCCGCTTGAAGAGCCGGGAATAGAGTGCGGGAAACAAAGAATAGGTATAGCTGGACACACAATAGAACCCGACTACACCAGACACCGCCTGCAGCTTGCTGAATCCTTCATAGGACAGGGACGGAAGGTATTCGAAGAGCAGCTTCTCGCTGTGTGTCAGCATATAAAGGGCGATCATGAAGCAGTAGACGGCCAGCTGAAGCGAGGACTTGTCCTCCTTGCGCTGGAAGCCCTGACCGAAGAAGTACAGGCCGATAAAAGCAAAGCCTGCTACCAGCAAGGTATCGTAGGTCCGGTTCCGCTGGTCGATGGCGTCTATGGCTGCGGGCGTGCCGATCCGTATGGATTCGGCAATGCCTCCGCTTGAATAAGTGAAATTAGAGGTATGTATCAGAATCTCGGCCAGGTTGTCCCTACCGCTGAAGCTCAGAGAGTAAGGGTGGTTGCGGGGCTTGGTGGTCTCCGGGCGTTCCCCCGGCACGCCGCTTCCGCCCAGCAGCTCGCCATTCACATAGACCCGGCTGGCATTGCGGATATTGTTCACCTTGAGAGCGAAGGCAGGGACCTCCGGCGGCAGCTGAACCAGCAGGCGGTAGGTCGCATATCCGTAGCGGGAGAAGCCGGTAGCCTCCGTGTCCGTGCTCCAGGCGCCCGGTACAGGCATGTAGGCCGGAGCCTCTGCGGTTCTTGGCAGGGTATCCTGCGGGTCGAGCAGCTCCTGCCAATAGAATTCCCATTCCCCTCCCAGCGGGTAGACGGCAGAATCATCGAAGGTGCAGGAGGACAGATCTGCCCATCCTGACCGCGGGCTGTAGCAGGCAGACGAGGAGCCGCCGCCCAGCAAAGGGACCAGCGCAGCTGCGGTAAGCAGGCCGATACACAGCAGGGCCAGCACTCTTTTGGACAGCAGACTATAATCAAAGGTTCTCATAATTTCATCATATCTCCGGCAGCTTGCGCTTGTCCAGCCTGATCATGACTTATCCTTCGAATTCCCGCTGAAACGGTATCGTCCATAAAATAGACAGCAAAGCCGCTTCCGCTTGGCATCAGAGGAACAGAAAGTATTGTATAATTGAAGCTTACTAGAGTACTTGAGGAGCGCTGAAGAAATGTTCTATATAGATATTATGTCATGGCTGACCGAGGAGCGGCTGCGGATGCTGCTCGAGCAGTACCGCTCGCTCGGGCCGCTGCCCGGTGTGGGGCTTACCTTCATGAAATCGTTCGTGCCCCCGCTGCCGACCATAGCGATTGTGGGGCTTAACGGGGCGGTATACGGATTATGGCTGGGGTTCCTGTATTCATGGATCGGTCTGGTCGCAGGCTGTACGGCCACCTTCCTGATTATCCGCAAAATCGCCGGGCACCGTTACCTGACCAAGTGGGCCGCGCGGCCGAAGGTAGCCAAAGCCATGACCTGGGTCCGCCAGAGCGGGTTCAGTTATGTGTTTCTGCTCAGCCTGTTTCCCGTAGGCCCGTTTGTTGTGATTAATATGGCGGCGGGTCTGGCCGGGATGAGACTGCGCTCTTACCTGATTGCGTTATGTGCAGGCAAAGCTATTATGGTATTCGCGGTATCCTACATCGGCAATGATGTCCAGCGGTTCATCCGTGATCCGGGCCAGATTATCTATGTGCTGCTGTTTATCGGAGGTTCACTCTGGGGGGTTAAGGCCATTGAGGCCAGATTCGCCCGGCTGGCCCGGGAACGGGAGCATCATGGCACACCGCCGCTACAGAACAAATAAATCACGGATATCCTCCTCCGTAGCGCCCCTGTCCCCGGTATGAAGCCAGCTGTTGGTGACGGCATTATAGCGGTAGTCCTTGCCCCATTCTTCAATATGGCTCACGATGGACCGTACGGCGAGAATCATATGCTCCACCTCGCGCTCCGTCATGATCGGGTGCAGGGACAGGCGGACCCAGCCCGGCTTCAGCGACTGGTCCCCGGCATGAATCGCCTGGATGAACGCCTCTGATTGTGCCGGGTCCAGTCCGAGAAGCTGATGGCCGTACGGGCCGGCACAGGAGCAGCCGCCGCGCGCCTGGATGCCGAAGCGGTCATTCAGCAGCCGTACAGCAAGGTTGTAATGGATCTCCTTCAACGTGAAGGAGATAATTCCATGGCGGTCACGATGCGTGCCCTCCAGTACAGAGCAGCCTGGAATCTGCTCCAGTCCGGAGAGCATCCTGCGGCATAGCTCCTGCTCCCGGACGATCATATATTGTCCGGGGCCGTTCATCTGCTCCTTCAGTCTGATGCAGAGCGCTGTACGGATGGCCTGGAGGAATCCGGGGGTGCCCCCGTCCTCGCGGACCTCTATATCATCAATGTACCGGCGCCCGCCCCAGCGGTTCACCCACACGACGGTGCCTCCGCCGGGCTCATCCGGCAGCCGGCCGGTGCTAAGCGCGGTATCGAACAGCAGCACTCCGCCGGTTCCGGGACCGCCGAGGAATTTGTGCGGGGAGAAGAAGATGGCGTCGAGCTTCTCCTGCGGGGAGGCCGGATGCATATTGATCTCCTCATAAGGGGCGCTGGCGGCAAAATCCACAAAGCAAACCCCGCCATGCCGGTGCATGAGCGCAGCAAGCTGATGATACGGCGTCTTGATGCCGGTGACATTGGAGCAGGCGGTGAAGGAACCGATCTTGAAGCGGCGGTTCCGGTAGTTCAGCAGCAGCTCCTCCAGCCGCGTAAGATCTACCTGCCCGCCAGGCCCGGAGGGAACGGTAACTACATCGCCGAAGCCCTCCTGCCAGGGTAACAGATTGGAATGATGCTCCATATGACTCACGAAGATGATTGGGCGTTCCTCCGGCAGGCTGAGGTATTCCTGCTTCAGCCATTCCGGCAGCTTCAGGCCCATGATCCGCAGCAGCTTGTTCACCGCTCCGGTGGTGCCGTTGCCGCAGAAGAGCAGGGCATCGGCGGGAGCGGCATTCACATGCTCCCTGATCATCCTCCGCGCTTCATGATAAGAGCGGGTGATCGTCAGCCCTGTGGTGTTGGAATCGGTATGCGGATTGCTGACATAGGGGCCAAAGGTCTCCTGTATCTTGCGCTCAATCGGCTCATACAGGCGTCCGCTGGCTGTCCAGTCGGCATACAGCAGCGGCTGCCGTCCGTAAGGGGTGGAGATCAGATGGCGGCTGCCGACCGTATGCTCACGGAAGGCCGCGAAATGCTCTTGCAGTGAAGACGGCGCCTCTGCCGCAGCGGCGCGGTGGATACTCAGCACGGACAATCCCTCCAGGCAATGAATACTATAGAACGTCGGTACGGATTCTCAAGAGGGCAGTGCGCAGCATCGTTTCAACCGAAGCCTATGCAGCCTTGCAGGGATATCCGTCTCTGTCTGCCCCAGTATATGCCCGGCGGCGGAATTAGGTTAAAGCCCATAGCATTCAGATGAATAGCTGAATATCGCTCTCCAGCGCATCCTTCAGATACGCGGCGGCATCAATAATCTCCACCTCGGGCAGCAGCTCCTCCGGCTTGAAGCCCATGATCTCCACAGAGAGCTTGCAGGCATAGAACTTGATGTTCTTTTTGCGCGCCCCCTTCAGGAAATGAATCAGCTTCGGCGCCCCCTGGTCCTCGATCATCTCCTCCAGCATCAGCTTGCCTAGCCCGCTGAAGTTCATCCGCGAGAGCGGAAGCTGCTCCGGCCCTTTGGGCGTAATCACATCCATCAGCTTCTCGTAGATACTCTTATCCGCAAGGGTCATGGTCTCCGGGTCCCGGACGAGAAACAGCCCCCAGAACGAGAAGAACATCGTAACCTCTACCTCAATATCCCTTGCGGCATTTGCCAGAATCAGCCCGGCCATAGCCTTGTCATATTCCCCGCTGAACATCAGCAGATTCAGTTTTTTGCCCATTCGTTAGCCCTCCATTGGTATCCATAGAATGTCATTAGTATGGTTATGGAGAGGCAAAGTATGCCTGCCGCCCGGCCGGAAGACGCAGAAAAGGCCCCCTGGCGGGGGCCTGAGACATTAATATCAGACAGCATCAAGCAGAGTCATGGCTTCAAGTGTTCCGTGCCGTGTCCGTCAGTTACCCTCCCGCTGCTCGGCATCAGCCTGGCGTGCCATATCATAGCGGCGGGCGGACAGCCAGATGCTGCCGGTGAACAGGACAATCAGGCCTAAGATGATTCCGAAACGCCAGTCTCCGGCCTTGAAGTTAAGCTGGAGGACCGTAAGCACCAGAGCCACCTGGGTCCAGACGAGGGTCCGCTTGCGGAAGGCGGTAATATCTCCGGCCATCTTCGGCATGCCGCGGATAATGCGGTAGGCCAGGATGGCTAGGATCAGCGCAAACAGGGCGGTTCCGGCAATTTCACCGGTAGTTAATCTATTCATGGGTCTCTAATTCCTTTCGGGTAACATCAGAATATACCTATTATAGCGGTCCCCATTTCCGCTTGCAAAGCAGATTTCCATGTTCAGGAAGCCAATCTCCAGATTTCGTCCGCAGGCAGCGGAGGGAAGAACAGGAAGCCTTGAATATGCGGACAATTATGCTTCACCAGGAAGGCAAGCTGTTCCTGCGTCTCGACCCCTTCAGCAATCAGGTCATAGCCGAGCTGGGAGGCGACGAACACGATGGATTTGATAATGGTCTCATCAATGGAGCTGACGCCGATGCCGGTGATGAAGGTACGGTCAATCTTGATTTTGTTCACAGGAAAATGCTTCAGATAATTCAGCGACGAATATTTCGTGCCGAAATCATCAATGGACACGATGATTCCGTGATCGCGCATCTGCTGCAGCAGCGGATAATGCTCCTCCAGCAATGCGGTGCTTTCGGTGATCTCGAATTCGAGCACATCCGTATCCAGCCCGTACTCATCGAGCACGGCGAACAGATTCTCAATCAGATTGCGGTTATAGAACCAGCTATTGGAGATATTGATCGAGGTCCGCAGCAGCGGCATACCCAGGCCGCGCCACTCGCAGAGCTGGCGGCACACCTCGCGCAGCACCCAGTCGGTAAGCTGGATCATCAGTCCGGCTTCTTCAACGGCAGTGATGAATGTTCCCGGACCGATCAGCCCCTTCTCGGGGTGATTCCAGCGGACCAGTGCCTCAAGGCCGATCATTTTACCTGTAACGGCATTGATCTGGGGCTGATAATGCAGCACGAATTCCTCCCGCTCCAGGGCGGAATGCAGATATTTGGCGATCATCGTTTTCTGATCCAGCTTCTCGCGCAGCTCCCAGTCGAAGATGAAGTAATTGGCGTCTTCCTGCGACTTGGCCTGATACATCGACATATCGGCGAATTTCAGCAGATCCTCCGTATTCTGCGAATGCTCGGGGTACAGGGAGATGCCGATACTGGTGGACAAGCTGAGATGCGCCCCGGCGATCAGCAGGGTCTCGGAGATCAGCGTGCTGATCTGCTGGGCAACCACAGGGATGTGCCCGCGCGGCAGATCGGGGAAGATCATCACGAATTCATCTCCGCCGGTGCGTGCGAACAGCTTGAAGGGCAGACTTCCGTATTTCAGACGGCCCGCCAGGGTCTTGATCACCTGGTCACCCGTAGAGTGGCCGAGTGTATCATTGATCTCCTTGAACCGGTTCAGGTCGAAGAAGAATAAGGCATAGGTCTGCGTCGGCTCCGAGCTTTGCAGCAGACGCTCGAATTCATCCATGAAGAAGCGGCGGTTGGGGATCTCCGTCAGACTGTCGTAATGCGCAAGCTTTTCATATAGACGCTTGGAAATCCGCAGGTCACGGGTCCGGATGCTGACTACCCGCTCCAGCTCACGGTTGAAGCGGCTCTGATACCAGAAAATATACAGAATGAAGGCAATCACAAGCAGGAAGGCGATATCAATCCACAGCACGCTGCGGAGCACCTGCCACTTCTTGTAGGGGGGCAGGGACATGCCCATCAGCCAGTGCTGATTGTAGACGTCAACGGGAATGGTGAGCTGCGGGTCCTGCGTATGGGCTTCATTGCCGAACAGGAAGGTATGGTCCTTGGCGCTGACATAGATATGGCTGTCCTTAAAGGCAAGCTGGTTAACGATATTATCAATCTTCACGGTGACGGAGACAATACCGTCCAGGGAGCTGCCCGTATAGAGGGCTTGCCGGATGACCATCCCATAGCCGCCTTGGGCCAGCGTACGCGGACCGTCTACTGTGATACCGCGGGAACGTAATGTTTCTTGGATCATGCCTGGAGAGGACAGAGCGGAATCCAGCAGCAGGCTTTTGCCTATGAGTGCTGAATTGCCTTCAAGCGGATAGAGGTAGCGGATCAGACCGTCGGGAGCGATCATAATGTTCGTGACATTGCTTGCGTTGTTGGTGTGCGCCGTGATCAGGTAATCCTGGATCAGTGCGGGATCGGCATCGAAGCCGACCGTTTGAATGAAGGAGCTGACGCCTTTGACAATAGCCACTCTCTCTTCGATATTCGAGGTCAGCATGACGGCCTGTGAGGCCAGACCTGCCTTCTCGGCTCTGTATTCCCGGCCCAGTGATACGGAATAGTAATAGAACAGGGAGAGCTGAAGAATGATGATGAAGCCGATGATGATCGTTAAAGGCTTTTTACTAAGGAAAGCCATGAATTGCCTCCGATACGGGAAAAATTAAAGCCGTAAATTTCCAATTTAATAAAAGTGGTTCTTACACCACAGGAAAATGTCGATATATGTCGCAGATGTTTCTATAGCATGTCATTTTTATCGTGTTTGCGCAAGGGAATTCCTAACAAAAAACGTTGAAATCGAAAAACGGATAAATACCGTCTGCATGAAGGGCAGTAAGTATTTATCCGTTGCTCTGAATAGGGTAATATGGCGGCTCCGCAGGAAGCGGAAGCTATTTTTTGAAGATGCCTAGCGGTGCGCCGACCGGCAGGAAGGTGCGTCCGAAATGGGCATTAAGTACTGCTGCGCCGCAGCCGTAGAGCGATACAATTCCGATAGCCATCTCCGAGACGGCGGCCAGCTTGTGGAAGAATTCCGCAGCGACGCCGAAGGCATCCATGGAGAGGCCGAGGAACAGGAAGTCAATGAGAATGAAGATGATCAGCAGTACACGGTTCGCCTCAACGGCACCGAGCGTCATGAAGAGGGTGAACACAAGATATCCTGCAAAAACAAATCCCAGCTGCTTGGGATCAACGCCCTCTGCCAGCACTGCGCCGAAGACACCGAGTTTGATCAGCCAGCTTGCCCCCATGCCGAACCAGAAGAATGCATAGGCGCCAAAGGCAGTCATGCCGAAGGTGTTGTTGTGCTTGGCGTCCTGGATGGATGCGAACAACTGGGCGAAGGCACCGAGGAAGATTGCCCAAGGAATACAGTAGCTGAGACCTGTTGTGATTTCCAGCTTTTGTGAAGAAGCGACCAGGGTAACAATAGCGAGTCCGAACAAGCCGATGGCGCTGGGGTCGGCGGTGACGATTTTGACGGACTGAGTGGTGTGCGGTTGCGCTGACATAACAAGGAAAGCCTCCAATTTTCATAAGTGTTCGCATAGGATAACAGCACCCTAAGCGGGTGCTGTTATCAGCTTGCCTATCATATCATAACGCCAGTAGCTTGCCTATATTAAGAAGTGGTCATTTGTGTCCGGTATAATAATGTTCCTGCTCCAGAAAAGAATACAGCGCCCTGGCCTGAAGCGGCCTGCTGATATAGTACCCCTGAAGCTCGTCACTGCCCAGTGCGCGCAGCCTGTCGAACTGCTCCTTATGCTCAATACCCTCCGAGACTACACGCAGCCCCAGATTATGGCTCAGCTCAATGATGGCCTTCACCAGCACATCGCCTTGAGCGTCCTGTAACATTTCAGATACGAAGGAGCGGTCAATCTTGATCACATCAACGGGGAAGCGGCGCAGGTAACTTAAGGATGAGAACCCGGTGCCGAAATCATCCAGCGAGATCCGGAACCCCCGGGCTCTGAGATGCTGCAGCGAGAGGAAGATATTGTCCCCGGAGACGAGGACACTCTCGGTGATCTCCAGCTCCAGACTGGAGGCAGGCAGATCATATTCCTGCAGCAGATCAAGCAGCAGCTCCAGCAGGCCCGGCTGCATCAGCTGCAGTGCGGAGATATTCACTGCGGCTGTAAGCTCCAGCCCCCGGCTGCGGAACTCGCGCATATCGGAGCAGACCTGGCGCAGCACCCAGCTGCCGATCCCGACAATGGAGCCGCTGCTCTCTGCCAGCGGAATGAATTCGGCCGGTGAGATATTTCCATAGCTTGGACTATTCCAGCGCAGCAGGGCTTCTACTTTGGATACATGCAATGGGCCTGCGCCGAGAATCGGCTGGTAGTGCAGCTCGAACTCGTTCCCGGCGGCAGCGGAGAGAAGCTGCTGGGCCAGCACCTTCTTACGCCGGATACCGGCCTCCAGGTCCTCTGAATACTGGAAGATGTTGTTGCGGCCGGTCTCTTTGACATGGAACATGGCCAGGTCCGCCTGTTTGACCAGATAATCGGCATCTTCACCATTCTGCGGGTAAATGCTGATACCGATGCTGGCTGTATTATATAGAAGATGCCCCTTGATATGGTGCGGCATGGATAGGGCTTCCTGAATCCGTGAGAGCTGTTGGGCAATGCTGTCGGCACCCGGAACCTCATAGAGCAGAATGGTGAATTCATCCCCGCCGAGCCGGGAGACCACATCATGTGTACCGACAACCTGTGTCAGCCGGAAGGCGGTCTCCTTCAGGATAGCATCGCCGAAATCGTGGCCCAGGGTATCGTTGACCGTCTTGAAATGATCCAGGTCAATGAAGACCAGCACAATCATCCGGTCACTTCCCTTAACGGCGGCAATCGCTTCATTCAGCTTGTCAAAAAAGAGCGAGCGGTTGGGCAGCCGGGTCAGCGGGTCGAGCATGGATTGCTGCCGCAGCTCATCGTGGGTCTGCTCCAGCGAGTCAATCATCCGGTTGAATTCCACCTCCACCTCGCTGAATTCATCCTGCCCGGAGCTGGGAATGCGGATCGACAGATCCTTGCTGCTGCCGATCGCACGGATATTGCGCACGAGCGATGACATTCTTCCCAGAATGAACCGGTTGACGAAGAGCAGACTTGCAGTCAGCAGCAGCAGCATAGAGATGAAATAGAACAGGCGGAAGGTGGCGAGCGACTTCAACCCGCTGTTGTAGAGCTGGCGGGGCTCCTTCAGGGACAGGATCATTCCCGGATCGTCAAACAGATCATTTAACACGGTGTGAATCGACATCTCCCCGCCCGAAGGGGGGCTAGTCCAGATCTGCTTGCCTCCGCTGCCTTCCAGCAGGGGCGAGGAAATGCGTGACATGTCCATACTGGACAGGCTATCCTCCCAGATCTGTGTCACTTCGTGATGCAGCATCCGTCCGGCAAGCGCGGTGCCAATGACCGGCTTGTCTGTACTGCTGTTAAGTATGGGTGTAAGTGTAATCAGCATAGGTCCCTCATCCAGATTGACGAAGCCGCTTGTGCTCTCTTCGGCGGTCGTGGGAACAGGCAGGCGGTTATTGATCAGCTTGATGAGCGTTAGCTGCTCCTGGGTTAACGGGGTAACCTTAGCTGACGGGAGATCGTAGGAACCGCCATATCGCGGCTGGCCGTTCAGATCAAGCAGGGCAATCATATCGAAATGATCCATAGGATAAGTAGCCGGGTCAAGGCTGCTGCGGATGAAGGCAGGCTCCGTGCTGCCGGAACGGGCAGAGCCGGGAGCCGCAGCAGACTCCATGAACCGGTAGGTCTCATCCCGGACGGTATAATTCAGCAGTCCGGTTGTCATGCCCTGCAGCTCTCTATGATAAGAAGCCACAGCTTTGTTCAGGTTGCGCTGCAGCTGCGCCTCGTCCAGCTTCTCGAAGCGGTTCAGCAGAATCACGTGAAGCAGCAGGTAGGTAGCGCTAATTCCGAGCGTGGCAACCAAACTAATGAAGATAATTATTTTTTTGCGGAGTTTCATCTGATCCCCTTTAACATGTCAGACTTAATAGGAAATAAGTACCATCTATATTAGTGTACCACGATTAGGGAATATTTTGCAGCGTAAATCTGCCCAAAGTGTCGAATTTTGATGTATAATAATTTAATGATAATCATTATCAAATAATAATAAAAGGAGAACTTCCTTGGCATGATGGAGAAGTGGACACTATTTAAGAAAGCCTCACGGTTTGGAGTCATCCCTGTTATGCTCATACCGGTGATCTTGGGAACGGCCGGGGCCTATGTATGGCAGGGAGTATTCCATCCGTTTTTATTTGTTATAACCTTCGTTGGAGCGGCTGCGGCCCATCTATTCTCCAATATGGTGAATGATCTGTGGGATTACCGCAACGGAACCGATACGGAGGCGCATAATACACCTGGGGCAATCTCAACGAACTCCGGGTTTCTGTCCGGGGGCGTTATGCGTGAATCCCTGTTTGCCCTGCTGACCTGGGGGCTGCTGGCTCTTGCGGTCTGCTGCGGCGTGCTGCTCAGCCTGTACAGCGGATGGGAGATTCTCTGGTTTGTGGCCGGAGGGGCGCTGATCGCCTACTTCTATGTCGCTCCGCCGCTCCAGTTCGGATACCGCGGGAAAGGCTACAGCGAGCTTGCGATCTTCCTGGCCTTCGGGTTAATGCCTGTCCTGGGCGCGTATTTCGTTCAGACGGGGGAGTTCAGCCTGAAGCCGGTGCTGCTGTCGCTGCCCATCGGCCTTTTGACGACACTGCTGCTGTTCAACCATCACTTCCTGCACTGGAGAGCCGATCAGCAGGCGGGCAAGCGCACGCTGGTGGTGGTGTGGGGCGAACGCAGGGCGCTGGTCTTCTCGCGCGTGCTGCTCTACCTCTCTTATGCCTCACTTATTGTCTGTGTGCTGCTTGATGTATTGCCGGTGTATGCGCTGCTCGCGTTGCTTACGGCAATTGCCCCGGTACAGGTCTACCGCAGCCTTCAGCCGCAGAATGCTTCGGCAGCTTACCTGCCGCTGATGGGTGCCTCACAGCGCGCATCCGTGCGCTGCGGGATGATCATGGCTGCGGCCCTGCTGATTCAGGGACTCATCTAATGACAAGACAGAAATCTACTACATTACAGAAAGCGGGAGAATTCATGGATACAGAGGGCAAACAAATGGTGATCGGGGATTATCATACGATTCTGAACGAAGGCAAGGTCTGGCAGACCGGCGGCTTCAAGCTGCCGGACGGCTCCTTCTGGGCCTATCGTGAGCCGGAGGCGGTAGTGATTGTACGCAATGATTATCTGTATGTGCGTGCTCAGCTCAGCCGCCGGAATGACCATGTGCAGATTCTGGATAATGCCAAGCATATGTATTATTCAGCCCAGCCTGTGGACATACCGGAGGAAGGCGAGATCAGCTTTGAGCTGCAGATCCGCGCCCGCACGCAGGGCACTGCGCCGGGTGATCTGTATGACGGTTATGTCTCGCTGAACCTGCTGGATTTCACTACGGGCGCAGCGCTTGATTTCTTCGCCGGCAACGACAAATACGCCAGCGTGTACGGAATTCTTCCCTTCCCTGGCGTAACCGTACCGGAGACCGGCGGCACTAAGTACTTCTGTATTTTCAAGGAAGATACCGGCTTCAAGCCGCGCGAATTCAATACTTACCGGATTACCTACCACCGGGGCAACAATGAAGCGGTGTTCTATGTGAACAGCCAGGAGGTGCGGCGCGAGCAGAATGTGCCTATTAAGTTCAACAGCTTCACCATCGCACTGGGCATCATGACTGAGAAGGATCTGACCCCGGAGGGCAGTGTGTCGGCGCATGGCCAGACGGTCATCGCTGAATGGTCGCCGGTAACGATTACCACCTCTGCACAGTAACGTGCCCATATGACTGAGAAGGATGAATGACCGTGAATCCAAGAACGTTCTTCAAGTTTGTCGAGCTGCCGACGAAGGTGGCAAGTATGCTCCCGCTGCTGCTGGGGACACTGTATGCCTTGTACCGGTTCGAGGACTTCTATATTCTGCGCTTCGCGCTGATGCTGGTGTCGCTGCTAAGCTTTGATATGGCGACAACAGCGATCAACAACTATTATGATTTCAAAAAAGCGTCCAAAACCCATGGCTACGGGTATGAGACCCATAATCCGGTTGTCCGTTACAAGCTGAAGGAGGGCACGGTGGTGGCGGTGATCGTCATCCTCCTCGGGCTTGCGGCAGGCGGGGGGATTGCCCTGGTGTTCCAGACCGGACTGCTGGTGTTCCTGCTCGGCGGACTGTCCTTCCTGATCGGAATTCTCTATTCCTTCGGGCCGATTCCCATCTCGCGGATGCCGCTGGGGGAGCTGTTCTCCGGGCTGTTCATGGGGTTCGTCATTATCTTCATCTCGGCCTATATTCACTCCGACCAGGCGGTGGTCACTCTGCTGCTTCAGGGAGAATGGATCAGCCTGCATATTAATTTCGTTGAGGTGCTGTATCTGTTCTGGTTCTCGGTACCGGCTATCCTCGGCATTGCCGGGATCATGCTGGCGAACAATATCTGCGACATTGAAGATGATATAGACAACCGCAGATATACACTGCCGGTGTATATCGGACGGGAGAATGCGCTGCTGCTGTGGAGGCTGCTCTATTATGTCTCTTTTGCGGATATGATCGTGCTGGTCCTGCTGGGGGTGCATCCGGTCCTGGTCCTTCTGCTCCTGCTGACACTGATTCCGCTCCGCCGCAACATCGCACGCTTCCATGAGGAGCAGCATAAAGGGACGACCTTCATTCTGTCCGTCAAGAATTTCATCCTGATGAGCGTGGCAAGAATCATTGTGCTGGGTATAGCTGTTATATGGGTCTCCATATAGCCCGCTTAGAGAGATGCCCGATTCTATGGTATGGTGTTCATAGGGTACACGCGGAAGAATTAACAGGAAGGAAGGTGTATAGCTATGACACAGAAGCTTCGCTGGGGAATTATGGGCTGCGCCCAGATTGCCACAGGGTCGGTGATGCCGGCTATTCAGGAGTCAGAGACCGGAGTGATTCACGCGGTGGCCAGCCGCGGGCTTACGAAGAGCAGCGCTGTAGCCGCCGAGTTCGGTATTGAGCGGGCATACGGCAGTTACGAGGAGCTGCTTGCCGATCCGGAGGTGGATGCCGTCTATATTCCGCTGCCGAATCATCTGCACTGTGAGTGGGTGATCCGCGCGGCGGAAGCAGGCAAGCATATCTTATGCGAGAAGCCGATTGCGCTGAACAGCCGCGAGGCTGTGGAGATGGTAGAGGCCTGCCGGAAGGCGGGAGTCCACCTGGCGGAGGCTTACATGTACCGCCATCATCCGCGGATCAACGAGCTGCAGGAGATTATAGCAAGCGGGGAGATTGGCGAATTGCGTTCGATCCGCGGTACGTTCACCTACAACGATGCTGAGGATACGACCAATATCCGCTTCAACGCTGCCTGGGGAGGCGGCTCGCTCTATGATGTCGGCTGCTACCCGCTCACAGCCGCACGGCTGCTGTTCGGCGCAGAGCCGGAGGCAGTCACCGTGCAGGCGCTGTTCTCGCCGGAGCATGACAACGTCGATATGATGGCCTCCGGCCTGGTGGAGTTCCCTGGCGGCAAGAGCCTGATCTTCGACTGCGGCATGTGGGCATACAACCGCCAGCTGCTGGAGGTGCTTGGCACGGAGGGACGGATTGAGGTTCCGATGCCGTTCAATGCCAGATTCGACGATGCGGAGTTCTTCGTGTACGGCGGGGAAGAGCCCCGGCGCGTGGAGGCCTTCGGAGCCAATCCTTACGTGCAGCAAGCCGACCATTTCGCTACTGCGGTCTTCAGCGGCAAGCCCTGGATTGCTGCTGAAGACCCGGTGCTGAATATGCGATTGATTGAGAGCTGTCTGGAATCGGCCCGCAAGCGTCAACGAATCAGCTTCGTGTAATTATCATATCTGCTCTCCGCCCGTCATTACGAGGCGGAGATTAACAGAGTGGACAACCGAGATTAATAGAAAGAACAACTGAGCCTCCCAGTTTGCCCTTAACCGGCAGCCGGGAGGCTCTTGTGGTCCCTATATTCCCCTCAACCGCTCAACTCCTTAACTCCTCCATTTCGCTCTTCATAAAACAAATGTTCTTTAACGGCGGTGGTTCATGTCCTGACGCCTCTATCTGCCCATTGGATAAGCCGGGATGCCTCCGTGAACGCTAGCAGTTGGCTAGCAGTTGGATTTTGTCCACTTGCTGGTGAACAAATGGTCTCTACTGCAACAGCAGATGGAATAACAGCACTTAAATATTCACAATTCACCCAAAAAGGCAGGAACCCGCAACAGTAGATGCTGTTTTTCCACCTGCTTGCCTTGAATCATCAGAAATCAATAAATTAAGATACATTATTCCACCTGCTTCCCCGAGACTGGGTGTCAGGCTGCAATAAATCACACGTATCAAGTGCTAAAATTTGCTAGAATAGGGTTATTGGTAATTTCTATTTCTGGAATAAAGAGTGAGCAAGGCCAAAGGAGGAGACAACAATGGGCGTACCGGAAGAACCGGTCATTTCAATTGAAGGATTGTGGATGAATTACAGTGACAGAATGGTGCTGCGGGGGATTAATCTGGAGGTATACCGCGGACAGATTATCGGATACATCGGACCCAATGGGGCGGGCAAAAGCACTACCGTCAAGATCATGCTCGGGCTTGTGGAGGGGTACAACGGGACCATACGTATTTTTGGCAGGGATATCGCGGACGGTGACACAGCCTACAAACGGAGAATCGGCTACGTGCCTGAGATTGCGGAGCTGTATGACAGCCTGACGGCGCGGGAGTATCTGACCTTCATCGGGGAATTGTACGGGATGCAGCAGGCGGATGCCGATGCCAAGGCGCAGAAGCTGATGGGGCTGCTGAACCTGGACAAGGCCTATGATATGCGGATTGCCTCCTATTCCAAAGGAATGAAGCAGAAGGTGCTGCTGATTGCCAGCATGCTGCATGACCCGGATATCCTGTTCCTGGACGAGCCGCTCAGCGGACTGGATGCCAATAGCGTCATGGTGGTTAAGGAGATCTTCGCCACACTTGCGGCAAGGGGCAAAACGATCTTTTATTCCTCGCATATTATGGATGTGGTGGAGAAGATCAGCAGCCGGATTATCCTGCTGGACGGGGGCGATATTGTTGCGGACGGAACCTTCTCACAGCTGCGGGAGAAGAGCCGGGAGGGCTCGCTGGAGGCCATTTTTAATCAGCTCACCGGGTTCGATCAGTACAGTGATATCGCCAGTGAATTCGTTGCCGTGATTGGCGGGGGGGACGGCGCATGAATGAATTCCGGGTGCTGAAGCTGCTGGACCGGGTGCAGTGGATCTTTAAGAGGCTTGGAGCCGATTACGCCGTCATGCGCCGCATTCTTCAGGTTAAGCTCACGATGGACGGCAGACGGACCCCCACCCTGTTCTCCGGGGCACAGAATTCCAAGCTGAATATGGAGGGCTCCTCCTTTAAGGTGCAGTGGCTGTATCTGCTGCTGGGGCTAATGCTGCTCGTCTTTGTTGCGCCCAGGGACCATCATATCCTGATGATGAGCCTGCTGTTCAGCATAGTGATGTTTCTGATTACCACAACGCTGATTTCTGACTTCTCGACAGTTATGCTGGATCTGCGGGATAAGAACATCCTCTTCTCCAAGCCGGTGGACCGCCGCACGCTGAATATGGCCAAGAGCATACATATCCTGATCTACCTGCTGACGTTAACACTAACCTTCACCGGTCCATCGCTGCTGTTCTCTCTATTCCGGCACGGACCGATGTTCTTCTTCCTGTACGGGGCAGAGATTATTCTGATGGACGGCTTCATTCTGGTGTTCACCGCGCTGGTCTATCTGCTGATCCTGAGGTTCTTCGACGGGGAAAAGCTGAAGGACATCATCAACTATGTACAGATCATTCTCTCGGTGGTTGTAACTGTGGGCGCCCAGCTTGTCAGCCGGCTGTTCAATATCTCAGAGCTGGGCCTTGAGTTCACCCCTGCCTGGTGGCATTACCTGCTGCCTCCCGTCTGGTTCGGGGCGCCGTTCGAGCTGCTCATGGGCGGAACAAGGAGCCAGTCACTAAGCATTCTGGCTGCCCTGTCCGTGGTTGCTCCGCTCGTGCTGTTCAACGCCTATATCCGGCTGATGCCGCTGTTTGAACGCAGTCTCCAGAAGCTGGCTGAGCAGGGGGCGGCGGGCCGGGACAGCGGGCGGCTTCCACGCCTGTTGTCGGAGCTCGTGTGCCGGAACAGGGTAGAGGCCATGTTCTTCCGCTTCACCTGGTCCATGATGAAGCATGAACGTGAATTCAAGCTGCGGGTATATCCGACCGTTGGCTTCGCGCTGATCTTTCCTTATATCTTTATTTTCAATCAGGTGTGGAGCGGGGATCTGGCAGGCATTAGAGGCTCCAAGTCCTTTCTGTTTATCTATTACTGTGCACTCCTGATGATGACTGCCGTACAAATGGTCCGTTACTCTGCCAGCTACAAAGGCGCATGGATCTACAGGGCAATCCCTTTGCAGGGAACGGCCATGGTGCACCGGGGAATGCTCAAGGCCATGGTAATGAAGCTGCTGCTTCCGCTTCTTGCCCTGGAAGCAGCCGTGTTCGTCCTGCTGTTAGGCTCCTGGATTATTGCAGATATGGCCGTGGTTGTGCTTGCGCTGATGCTATATTCCGTTATTTGCTTCCTCACGTTCCCCAAAGCGCTGCCGTTCTCCGAGAAGTATGAAGCATCGCAGCGTAAGGAGTTTACCGGCAGTGCTTTTGTCCAGCTGTTCATTCTGGCCGGGCTGGCCGGAGTACATTATGTATTCACCTTAATTCCAGCGGGAATATACATCTATCTGGTAATTCTGGCAGCTGCAAATGTCTGGGTCTGGCGCCGGGCCTTCCTGCCGGACCCTTCGCAGAGCGGCGGACTTCCAACCCTCCGCGCAGGGGGCTGAGGCCAAATATGGACATTTTTTGCCGACATTAAAAAAAGGGTCTAAGTTCCAGTATTTACTTAGACACTCTGCCGAATACAAGGTAGAATACAGCTAATATACTCCTCCATTTATCCGCCATTCGTATATTGATGAATACCTTGAGATAGACGCTGAAACGACGCTGATACTATAACCGGTGAAGAGGTCAACTATGGATCAAATGGGAATCCACTATAATATCTGGATTGTATTACTATCTTTCGCACTTGCTGCCGCAGCAGCGTACTCCGCGCTTAATCTGATTTCGCAGGTTTCCCATTCCGCGGGCCGGATCAGGCGTCTTTGGCTGCTGTCGGGTGCCAGTGTGCTTGGCAGCGGGATCTGGGCCATGCATTTTGTCGGCATTATGGCCAGCCGCCTGCCGTTCAAGGTCAGTTATCATCCGGCTATGGCTGTTCTGTCCCTGCTAATTATTATGATCTCCTGTTATACAGCGTTTCATATAGCGGCGGCCCCCCGCCAGAGAAGCTGGCGGTTCCTTGCGGGCGGCACCATACTGGGCGGCGGTATATCGTTAATGCACTATGCCGGAATGTCCTCCATGGAGATGAATGCGCAGGTTCATTATAAGTTCGCGGATCAGGCCGTATCGGTGTTGATTGCGCTGGCCGCCTCCTATATCGGAGTATTTATGTTCCGCAGATTCAAGGATTACGCAGGGTTTAGCCGCTGGAAGCTGTATTCGGCAATGTTCATCGCCTTGGCGGTTACCGGAATGCACTATTCTAGCCTGAGAACAAGCGGCCTGCATTACTACAGCTGGCAGTCTACTGCACCTATGCTGATGGAGACGGATGTGGTTCTCCTGACCGGCATCTCGCTGGTTACCCTGTTTGTGCTGGCGATCTCCGGCGGCGCTGTTTTTCTGGACAGGGATGTATTGGAGCGCATGGCTTATCATGATCCGCTCACTGAGCTGCCGAACCGTCATGGTCTGGAGCGTTATTTCAAGGATGATTTCTTCGGCGGTATCTCGGGCGCCGTGTTTTTTGTCGATCTGGACCGCTTCAAATCCATCAATGATACGCTGGGTCATGATATTGGCGATTTACTGCTGCGCGAGGTATCGGCCAGGCTGACCTGCTGCGTTGGCGGGATAGGCAAGGTCTTCCGGCTTGGCGGCGATGAATTCCTGATTGCCCTGCCCGATTGCAGCATCGGGGCGGCGGAGGAAGTGGCACAGCATATCCTGCAGGAGCTTAAGAAGTCCTACAGCATTGAAGGTAATGAACTATACGTGACCGCGAGTGTGGGAATCAGTATGACCCCGGCGCACGGGACAGACCGTTCGGCTCTGATGAAGGCTGCCGATACAGCGCTCTACACTTCCAAGGATTCGGGCAAGAATAAGTTCAGTGTGTTCGATCTGGAGATGAACCGTCATCAGGTACGGCGGATGTCGCTGGAGAAGGACCTGCGTAAGGCGCTGGCCCGCTCGGAGTTCATGGTGGTCTACCAGCCGAAGTGGGATTCCCTGCTGAATGTAACCGTGGGTCTTGAAGCGCTGCTGCGCTGGAGACATCCGGAGCACGGCATTATCTCACCCGCTGAGTTCATTCCGATTGCCGAGGAGACCGGCCTGATTGTCCCTATTACCTACTGGATGCTGCATGAGGTCTGCGGACAGAATATGCTCTGGCATAAGGCGAAGGTGGCCAGTGTAGCGGTTTCGATCAATATGTCAGCGCGGATGTTTGAAGGCGGGAGCTTGTATGAGGTAGTGGAAGAGGCTCTGATGCGTTCCGGTCTTGCGGCGCATTTCCTTGAACTGGAGATTACCGAGTCTATTGCGATGAACAACATGGAGGAGACGGTTGCCCAGCTCTCCAAGCTGCGGAATCTGGGGGTGAGGGTCTCGCTGGATGACTTCGGAACCGGTTTCTCTTCGCTGGGTAACCTGGACGAGATCCCCGTCAATACTCTGAAGATTGATCAGGTATTCATCCGCAAGAGCAAGATGCATTCCAAGAAGGCGATCATCAGTAATATCATTGCCATTGCCAGCAATCTCAACATGGAGGTCGTGGCCGAGGGCGTAGAGACCACTGAGCAGATTGAGCTGCTGCAGTCGCTGGGCTGCCGGGTGATGCAGGGCTTCTACTATGGACGACCCATGCCGGTGAACGAATTAGGCCAATGGTTTATTGAGAATACCGCTTGATTGGGCTGACGGTTAAAAGGTTATATAGCAGCGATTCTCCGCCTTACCCGGAGAATCGCTGCTTTGCGTTAGTGGTCATTTGCAGCTTGTTTCATGAGGTTAGACTTGGCCGATATGCTATTGCACTTTGTACATTAGATTTCTCTGAAATCTACCTGAAAATAGAATCTATAGCACTTTGTACATTAGATTTTTGTGAAAAGGGTGTTTTGGCGCATACATTCGGGAATCAATTGTATCAAATACAATTGAATGAATTTTAGGGCGGGTTAGAGCCAAATCTGCTGCATAAAGTGCAATCAGTGAGGAGCTCTCCGTACCCACCAGTACCTATCATTACCCATCAGTTCCAATCAGTACCTATCATTATCCATCTATATTCTCACATATCCATCCGTGTTCACCCACCCACCCTCTCCATTCCCTGCTGATCCGTTGCCCAACCATCGCCCTCCGTGCCACCTTTACCCATCCGTCAAAAAATTAAGGTCACAGCATCAGCTCAAGCGCTGAACTTGACCGCATATAAATACAAGGCTGTCCCAAGCAGTCATTTCATGACTTCTGGGACAGCCTTGGAACAGCATCATCATTAACGTACTCTGGCTGATCGGCGCTCCAGCCTATTGGATCATCCGATCTAAAATAGTGAGAACTAGAGTAACCCATCGCAAGAGGGTGTGCCGTGCCCTGATGAAGGGGCACATCATATGCTTAAATGTACTTTGTACAACTAAATCGCCGGATGTATCGCCGAATACCCGTTTACCTGTATTTCGTGCAATTAAACTGCCATCAGTATGTGGTTCTCGCCCATTTGGGCAAATTTAGTTGTACAGACTACAGCTAGAAGAGGAAAGACTACCTTTTCACTGTTTTTAAATGTACAGAATACAACTATCCCTGAATGTTCGCTTCGAACGCAACCTCATACATTCCCAAATTTATGGAATGAATTCACTTCTTTAATTCTGATGCTCCAGCCTAGATCTTGAAGTTCTCCACCAATACCTGCAATTTCTCTGCGAGTGAGGAGAGGAAAGTGGCAGAAGACTCGACTTCCTGCATGGCAGCAAGCTGTTCCTGAGACGAGGCGGACAAGGTCTCCGCGCCTTCGGCTGTCTGATTGGAGACGGCGACGATCTTCTGGATCGCGGTGACCAGCCCGTCGGAGATCAGGGCCAGCTCACGGACCGTGGATGAAATCTGCTGGCTCTGGGCAGACATCTCAGAGACTGAGCTCTCGATCTCGGAGAAGGAGTGCCCGGCGGCTATAATCATCTCCTTGCCGTGATGCATCTCTTCCGTGGAGCGATGCATGGTCTCTCCGGCCTTGTCCATCTGATGGACAATCAGGCTGACCAGCTCTCCGATCTGGCGGGCAGACCCGGCAGACCGCTCGGCCAGCTTACGTACAGAGCCTGCCACAACTGCGAATCCGCGGCCCTCTTCTCCGGCCCGCGCAGCTTCAATCGCTGCATTGAGGGATAACAGATTCGTCTCTTCGGCAATACTGGCTATTGTGCCTACAATATTCTCAATCTCTTTGGAATGGCTGCCCAGCGACTCAATGATCCCGGAAAGATCCGAGATGCTTCCGCTCACAATCCCCATCTGAGAGGTGGTAGAATCCATAGATTCACGGCCCATCCGGGCTTTCTGGGAGTTAAGGGCGGCCTGATTCATCGCACTGTCCGCATTGCCCGCTATTTCGGTAATAAATTGCGACATATCCTGGACCGCCTTGTAGCTGCCTTCAAGGTTCTGGAGCTGGGTGTGTGCCCCGTCGGCCAATTCGAGGGTGACATTGACGCTGTGTTCTCCGGCCCGGTTAGTTTCCTGGGCGCTGGCAGACAGCTCCTGGGAAGAGGAGGCCACCAGCATCGAGGTATCATTGACCTGTGTGATCAGGTTCCGCAGATTCAGTGTCATCGCATTGAAGTCACGGGTAAGCTTGCCGATCTCGTCCTTGCCCGTGTAGAGCATCGGCTCCTGGGTAAGATCCCCTCTAGCCACAGTATTGACGGAGGCGGACAGCTTGGTGAGCGGGCTTACCATACGGCGGATCAGCAGATAGGCTGCGAGAATCGCAAGGATCAGAATCGAGCTGCCGACAATGAAGGGCTGGGTGATAATATCCATCGTCCGGGTCTGAATTAACGGACCGTCGAAGTTAATTGCCATTAGAGCAATGATTGGTTTGGTAGGGTCATGGTCCTGGTAGATGGGGCCGTAGCCGGTTTTGAGCGAGGTACCTTGATAGGTATACACCTTGGAGTATGTAGAATGCTGCATGGTGGTAATCATATCTTTATCTTCATCTGAGAAGTAGAAGGGATCTCCCGCTTTGTAGCCTCTTTCTTTGAAGTTTGTATCAGCAGCCAGGATGATGCCGTCCAGTGACAAGATGAACGCTTCTTTGAAAATAGGCTTGTGATCACTGATCCATCCTATGCGGTCCTCAATAGCATCTAGATTGCTCGTATCCCCTGCAGCCAGAGCAGTGATGTCGGCAGGATCGATAAGGCCGGTGGTTATATTGGCACAGCCTACCAATTCAATGCCTGCAGCTTCATCAATCTGCTTGTAAGCAGCGTTGTACCCGAAGAAGCCTATGGATGATCCAACCAGAAGCAACACAATCAGCATCATCCAAGTTAATTTTGTTGCCAATTTCATAACAAGTATCACCAGCCCTGATTCTAAGATATTAAGTGAGTTTTAGTTATCACTGCTACGATTATAGCGCATCGGCTGCTATTTAAGCAGGCGGCAGATAAGAGATTTTGTGTCGGAAAAGGATGAATTATATATATAAATCTGTATGTCTAGCCAGTAAAATGGTACGCTTGAAGCAGAACGAACGGACTGGGAGTGGAAGGGATGTCGCAAGAAATCAATCCGTTGATCGAACGTGTGGGATTATCCATGTGGAAGGTACAGCGCAAAATCATGTCACAGATGTCTTTGCATAAGGAATTGGGGTTAACTGTACCGCAATTCGGACTGCTGCATATGATCGCGCAGGAGAAGCAGGCGAGGGTGGTTCATCTGGCGGACAAGATGGAGGTGAAATCCAGTGCAGTCACGGTCATGCTGGACCGTCTGGAGCTGCTGGGGCTGATCGCCCGTGTTCCTGACGAGAATGACCGCAGGGCTGTCATTGTAACGATCACCGATAAAGGGCAAGAAGTTCTGGAAGAAGCACAGCGCCGCTCGCTGCTGCTGCTGGAGGAGCATCTATCCATCCTTGAGCCGGAGGAGCTGGAGAAGTTCGCCCATTACTATCTGCTGCTGGAGAAGCAGGAACGGTAACTTAGCACACCAGCACCGGCAGCCTGTCTAAAATAACAATAAGCCAGCCCCCTCATCACAGCGGGGCTGGCTTATTTCTGTATCCCTCCTTGACGAACTATTCGCCGGCTGGCGCTTTGTCCGGAAGCTGGGTAACATAGCTGTCCGACAACTGGCGCAGCCGCAGAGCACGGCTATATTCATCCTCGGTACCGGCAGGAGCTGTGCCTCCGGCAGCAAGCGGATATTGTGTATTATCCTCGAAGCTGTTCCCCGGAATCAGCAGTGCAGAGCTTGAGATGAACGAGCCGGTAGGCAGGTAATACCGCTGCGGCAGCAGATTGTAGGACTGGCTGAGCAGATCCTGGCCGAAATGAATGTTGTTATCCATGGATACCCCCAGCAGGCTGGCCGCCGTAGGCATAATATCCACTTCTCCGCCTACTTGCTCAAGCTTCTGCGGAGCCAGTCCTTCGCCATGAATGAGCAGCGGGATATTGAGCATATCTGCGTAGCTATATTCATGGCCGTAGATTTCCTTCATTAGTTCCTTGTCGTCATTATCAAGCGAATAGATGGGCAGTCCCATATGGTCGCCATAGACCATAATCAGGCTGTTCTCCCATAATCCGTCCGCCTTCAGCTCATCCACGAATTGTCCGAAGGCATAATCCGCGTAGTTCTGTGAGCGGACATAATCTCCGACAAAGGTGCCTTCATACCGTTCAGGAAGCTTCATCTTATGCTTCTCTGCAGGAATAGTGAACGGGTGATGTGCAGACATGGAGATGACCTGGGCATAGAACGGCTTGCCGGCCTCGTTCATTTCCTTCAGCTTCTCCGAGGATTTGCGGTAGAGCACTTCATCGGAAGCACCGAAGAAGAAGGCATCCTCGTCTCCGAAGAATTTGTGGTCATAATAATTCTCCCAGCCCAGTGCCTTGTACAGCTCACCGCGGTTCCAGAATTCCACCACATTAGTATGGAACGTGGCCGTCTGGTATCCGCTGTCCTGCAGCAGACGGGGCAGACTTGGCAGCTTTTTGTCGATATAAGACATGGTAGCTGCACCCTGCGGAGGGATATAGTAAGACGAGTTGACCACGAATTCGGCGTCAGAGGTATTGCCCTGGCCGACCATCTGATAGAAGTTCGTGAAGTACAGGCTTTTCTCCATCAGGCGGTTCAGGTTAGGGGTAACCTCCTGGCCGTCTACCTTGAGACCGAGCAGGAAGCTCTGGAACGACTCCAGCTGAATCATAATCAGATTCTTGCCCTTGGCGGCACCTGCATAAGGCGAGACTGCCGAAGGGTCAATTCCTTTGAGCTGATTAATCGTGCTCTGTGTAATTTCACTGGCCTGTACAAGCTCCGGTTTATCTTGAGCAAAAATCGTATATGCTTCATAATTAAGGATGCCCATCTCCTGGGCCTTCTTGATCTCATTCATGCTGGCCTTATTCGGAAGAATATTGAACAGGCACAGGCCGAGCGAGACCGCGAACAGCACGACATGCAGCATTCTGCCATTCGGACGGTTGATGGTAGCCTTCTTGTAGCTGCGTCCGTTCTTGTTAATGAAGAAGTAGAAGCCAAGCACGATAATATCCGTGAAGATCAGCAGATAATAAGGGTCCATCAAGGAGAACACGCTGTTGCTGACGGCAGTAACCTGGTTCACCTGCTCAGCAGCATGGTAAGTGACAATGACTCCGTAATATTTGAAGTACATAATGGCGGCAAAAAAGATTGCTGTAACCAGCAGGTTGACCGTCATATAATAGCCGAGCTTCCGCTTGGAGGCGAAACGCTCAATCAGGAAAAACAATGCCCAGACAAAAGGCAGTTCTGTTAATACCGATTTCCAGAATTGCAGATCATCAAAGATAACGCCCCAGGCCAAGAGGCTTTTGAACAGAAAAAGAATGGAAAAGAACACAAATGGCTTAAGGAGCCATCGTTTCACAGTTACGGATGACACAGCTTCGCCTTCTTTCTAAAGGATGAACAGGTTTCCCGGCTGAAGGAAACAGCGGCATTGGACATAAGAATACCATTATCAATAGAACTTATTATGCAGTGCCAGGGAAGGAATGTCAAAAATCAGAAACCGCCGTATAAGCTTTGGAGAGTGCGTAAAATCCGCTCTGAAGGAACCTTACCGCGTGTAATTCCCTCAGACCGGTTAATATCGGAGTTAAAAGAAGAATATGAAGCTGAGGCCGCGGAATGAGCCGGAAATTATTGGAGGTGTGAACAGGTGGAACACACAGAAATTACGCTGTCGGTGAGAGCACTCGTGGAATTTGCCTACAGCAGCGGCAGTCTGGAGCCCGGCTTCCGCAGCGGAGCGGCGATGTCAGAGGGGACGCGCAGCCACCAGCTTATCCAGAAGCAATATAAGGAAGGGGACCGCAAGGAGGTCTATTTACAGACTGAGATTCTGCATGGCAGCCTCCGCTTCAAGATCGACGGACGCTGCGACGGCCTGCTTGCTGCGGAGGACGGCAGCCTGACCGTGGAGGAGATCAAGTCCATCGCCGGAATACCGGATTCCTCCCTGGAGGGGCGGGAGGTTCACTGGGCCCAGGCTTATATGTATGCCTACATGCTTGCAACCGATCTGGGGCTCCCTTCGATACAGGTCAAGCTTACTTATGTACAGCGGGGAAGTGAAGCGCAGTACAGTCTGTACCGGGAGATGACCCGCGAAGCGCTGACAGCCTTCGCTGAAGATACCGTAAGCCGGTATGCGCCTTATGCCGAGATGATGGTCCGCTACAGGGTGAAGAGAGGGGAGAGCATCCCCGGCCTGTCCTTTCCATTCCCGGCTTACCGTCCCGGCCAGCGCCATTTCGCCGCCGCAGTCTACACCTCAATTGCCGAGGGAGCCAATCTCTTCGCCCAGGCCCCGACAGGCATCGGCAAAACCATCTCGACCCTGTTCCCTGCGGTCAAAGCGCTGGGGGAAGGCAAAGCGGCGGGTATCTTCTATCTGACAGCCAAGACGGTTACGCGGATTGCGGCGCAGGAGGCGGCAGCAATGCTGAACAGCCGGGGGCTGCATCTGCATGTCATTGCGCTGACGGCCAAGGACAAAGCCTGCTTCCGCGAGGAGGGCATCTGCGGCAATGACTCCTGTTCATACGCGGAGGGCTATTATGACCGGATTAATGCCGCACTGATTGATATGCTGGAGCATGAGACGCTGATGACGCGGGAGACGATTGCCGGCTATGCCCATAAGCATAAGGTCTGCCCGTTTGAATTCTCCCTGGATGCCGCCTATACCTGTGATATCGTCATCTGCGATTACAATTATATCTACGATCCGCGCATCAGCCTGAAGCGGATGTCCGAGGAGCGGAAGAAGAACACGGTCCTGCTGGTGGATGAGGCGCATAATCTGGTGGACCGGGGGCGGGAGATGTATTCGGCCTCGCTCACCAAGGCGCCGTTCCTGGCGCTCAGCCGGACCTACAAGGCAGCGAATCCCGGGCTCGGCAGCGCCGCCAAGGCGGTGAACGCCTTCTTCATTGCGCTGCGCAAGAGCTGCGGTGACAAGGGGGCAGGAGAGTGGGCAGCGTATCCCGGGGAGCTCCCGGAGCTGCTGGAGAACTTCGCTGCCGAAGCTGAAGCGGAGCTGCTGAATGCCTCATCCCTGTTCAGTGCTGTACAGGCGGAAGACGATGGGGCAGTCAGCCTGCTGGATACCTATTACGCGGTGCAGGGGATGCTGCGCACCTTCAAAACCTATGATGAACGCTACATTACCTATGCCGAGGTACGCAGCGGGGATGTGTATCTGAAGCTGTTCAATCTAGATCCTTCGCATCTGCTGCAGCAGATGGCGAAGAGCTTCCGCAGCCAGATCCTGTTCTCCGCGACACTCTCGCCGCTGCCTTACTACAGGGATATGATCGGTGCGGGTGAGGAGGACTATAGCCTGAGTCTCGCCTCGCCTTTTCACAAGGAGCAGTGGCAGGTGTCGGTGCTTCCGGTATCGACGCGGTATCATGACCGGGAGGCATCCCTGCACCCGCTAAGCGATGCGCTCAAGGGGATGGTCTCGAAGAAGGGCAATTATCTGGTATTCTTTCCTTCCTATGTGTATCTGAAGAATGTCTATGAGGTATTCACTGAGAAATATCCGGAGGTCCCGGTACTGCTGCAAGGCAGCGGGATGAGCGAGGTGGAGCGGGAGAGCTTCCTGGCGGCCTTCCGTCCGGACAACCCGGAGCCGCTGCTGGGCTTTGCCGTACTGGGCGGTATTTTCTCCGAAGGGGTGGATCTGCCCGGCGACCGGCTGAACGGGGTAATGGTCGTGGGTGTCGGCCTGCCGCAGGTAGGTCTGGAACGCAATCTGCTGCGGAGCTATTTCCAGTCGCAGGGCCGGAACGGCTTCGATTATGCCTATATCTACCCGGGCATGTGCAAGGTCCAGCAGGCAGGGGGACGGCTGATCCGCAGCGAGAACGACAGCGGCATCATCATACTGGCGGATGACCGGTTTATGCAGCCTTCTTACCGACAATTGCTTCCTGAGGAATGGCGGGACTACTCTGTCCTGACCTAAGCGGGTATAATCAATGAAAAGGCATTCATCAGACTACTCAGGAGGTAATGACATGACGCTCAATATCGGAATCGTCGGAACAGGCTGGTTCTCCAAAGTACATGCAGATTTGCTGGCAGGCATGGAGGAAGTGTCGCTGAAGGCGGTGTGCGGCAGCAGTAAGGCTAAGGGTGAGGAGATGGCCCGTCCTTACGGAGCCGAAGGGTATGGGGAGATTACCGAGATGCTGGACAGCCACAAGCTGGATGCCGTCTATATCTGTGTGCCTCCGCAGTCGCACGGGGCCATTGAACGGGCGCTGATCCGCAGGGACATTCCCTTCTTCGTCGAGAAGCCGCTCGGCTCAAGTACGGCCATTCCGGCCAGTCTGCTGCAGGATATCAAGGAGCATCAACTCTTGACCTCGGTTGGCTACCATTTCCGGTATCAGGAGAACATCCAGCGGCTGAGGCAGCTCCTCAGCGGGGACAAGGTAGGGATGATTGTCGGTGAATGGATGGGCGGGATGCCCGGCGCGGCCTGGTGGCGCAATCAGGAACAGTCCGGCGGGCAATTCACGGAGCAGACGACCCATATCGTGGACCTGCTGCGTTATCTGGCCGGTGAAGTGACGGAGGTCTATGGCATGTTCGGCAACCGGATTATGCACGAGAAGCATGAAGGGGTGACCGTATCCGATGTGGGCACCGTATCCCTGAAGCTTGCGAGCGGCATTGTGGCCAGCATCTCCAACACCTGTGTGCTGCCCGGTGAGGTGAACAAAGCCGGGATCAGCTTCTATAATGACAACGGAATGCTGGACTGGAACCCGGAGCGTCTCCTCGAAGTCCGCAGCGGGGACAGCAAGGAATACAAGAACACGGGCAACCCTTACGCGGTAGAGAGCGAGGCGTTCCTGTACGCGGTCCGTACCGGAGACCGTTCCCGCATTCTCAGCGATTATGAGGATGGGTACAAGACACTTAAGGTGACCTGCGCCGCGTATGATTCTGCCCAGAGCGGAGTCCCGGTGAAGCTGTAGAATTCCGGCCGGGGCCGGGGCAAGAGCAGCCTAGTGGAGGAAGACGGCGAGCAGGGCCGGTGCCAGCCCGATGGAGAACAGCGCCGTCAGAATCATCGAGATACTGGAGATGGTGCCGGTCAGCGAGCTAAGCTCGAAGGCCTTGGAGGTGCCTGTGCCATGCGCTGCGGTTCCAAGCGATACCCCGCGCGCGATTTCATTCTCAATATGGAAGAGGCGCAGCACGGAGGGTCCCATCATCGTTCCCAGCACACCGGTCAGAATGACGAAGACCGCGGTAATGCTGGGAACCCCGCCGATGCTCTGCGAGATGCTCATGGCAATGGGCGTGGTCACCGAGCGGGGGACCAGACTGGTCGCCAGATCACCGCTCAGGTGCAGCCACTTGGCCAGCAGCATCGAGGACAGCACGGCCATAACCGTTCCTGACAGCACGCCTGCCGCAATTTCGGCGGCGTGTTTTTTGAGTACCTTGAAGTTCTTATGCAGCGGGATGGCGAAGGCGATGGTCGCCGGCTGAAGCAGGTCCGACAGCCATTTGCCTCCCGCATTGTAGGATTCATAGGAGCTTCCCGTCATCAGCAGGAAGCTGATGATTAGCAGCGGAGTGATGATCAGCGGGGAGGTATACATTTTGCCGCTGGCCGCATAGATCCGTTTGGTTACAAGGTATACTGCAATGGTAAGTCCAAGGAATAGCAGTCCGGTCATCATAAGCTTCTACGCTCCTTCACTTTATAGATAACCCCTGTCAACAGGCCGGAACTGGCCATGACGGCAAAGGTCCCTACGAGTACAACCGCCAGCACCTGCAGGCCATCGGATTCAAGCAGCTTGGAGTAATTCATCACCCCGATAGCCGAAGGAATGAAGAACAGCAGCAGCTCGGCCAGCAGCCATGAAGCGCCTGCCTCCACCCAGTTCAGGCGGATCACGCCGGACTCCAGCAGCAGGAATAATAGAATCATCCCGATAATGCTTCCGGGAAGAGGAATATGCAGCAATGAGGTTATACTGTTAACCAGCAGGGAGAACACGGTAAGTCCGGCAACCTGCAGTAAGCCTAAGGCAATCTTTTTCATAAACGATTACCTCCTTTCATCTTACTGAAAGTTTACATCTAATTCTTTCATAGGTACAATGAATAGATTGAATATCTCACATTCCAATTGTCTATAGATGGAGGTGGACCTTAATGGAGGTCAGACAACTGGAGTACTTTGTGCAAGCCGCCCGGCTGAACAGCTTCTCCAGGGCTGCCGAATCGCTGTATATCACCCAGCCCACCATCAGCAAGATGATCCGTAATCTGGAGACGGAGCTGGGGGCGGATCTGTTTTACCGGGAAGGCAAAAGCATCCGCCTGACGGATGCCGGAGAGCTTCTGCTCGTCAAGGCGCAGAACATTGTAGAGTCCTTTGCCAGCCTTTCTTCGGAGCTGGACAGTCTGCGCAATCTGAAGCAGGGGCATATCCGCATCGGTCTTCCTCCTATGGTGGGGGCCAGCTTCTTTCCGGCGGTCATCGGAGAATTTCACCGGCGGTATCCCGAGGTCACGATCCGGCTGCATGAGGACGGGGCCAAAAAAGTGGAGGATGATGTGGAGTCCGGCCTGCTCGACATCGGGGCGATTGTGCTGCCGGTGAACCCGGCGAGGTTCCACTGCTTCACCTTTGTTGAAGAGAAGCTGGAACTGCTGGTCCCGGCAGGACACCGTCTGGACGGAGCACAGCAGGTACCGCTGAAGGAGCTGGCGGAAGAGGAGTTCGTCTTGTTCCGGGAGGACTTCGCCCTGCATGACCGGATTATATCGGAATGTGTCAAAGCGGGCTTTCAGCCCAAGGTGGTCTATGAAAGCTCACAGTGGGACTTGATCAGCCGGATGGTAGCCGCCGGCATGGGTATTGCGCTGCTGCCGGAGACCATCTGCCGGGATATCGACCGTTCGCGGATCGCCGTCATTCCGCTGACCGAGCCGGTGATTCCCTGGCAGCTGGGGATGATCTGGCGGAAGGACCGTTACCTGTCCTTTGCTGCAAGGGAATGGATTGCATTTGCGATGAATGTACTCGGGGAACGATTTCACCCGCCGGAGCATCCGGGTAAGATATGAACAGGATATAAATAAGAGGGTTTAGTTCTGCTTTCATCGACATTTTTTTCTTTTTTTGCAAATTTTGTTTTTTGGCATCATGATTTATGATAAGGGAGAAGTTGATAGAGAGAAGGTGAGTGACTGTGAACCTTTACCAGAATTCTCCGGATGCCAAAGGCCGGGATTACAGAGAAGATGAGCTATTCCTTACTATAGAGAACTTAAGAAGTGAGCTGCTGGAGGTGGCCCAGGAACGGAGTCTGAGCGATCATACGGTGCTGGAGCTTAGCCAGCGGCTGGACGGGTACATTGTCATGGCCCAGAATCTGATGATGGAGAGCCTGCGCAGCCGCAAGAACGCTGCAGCCCCTTACGGCAAGAATACCAAGAGCCAGCGGATCAGGAATAAGGCGGCTCTACAGCAGTAGACTATATTATATGAATCTCCCGGCGGCGTCCGGGAACCCGTGGCCCTGCGATTTGTGGGGCCATTTTGTTGTGCTTTTCATAGTCATGTCCTATAATGGCAATTAATAGAAGGTTAAACTGAATGATGGATGGGGGAGGTGCCGGGTGGAGGCGAAGCTGACTACTATACGAACGGAAATCGAGAAGAATCTGTCCCGCTCGGGTCATAATCTTGCCTCATTTGCCAAAGTCTCCGGCCTGAACCGCGGCAGTCTCAGTGCCATTCTTCACGGCAATCCGCCTAAGCCGATCTCGCTGGGACAGCTGGATGCCATGACCCGGGCCTTCGGATTCCCCGAGGGCTGGCTGTACCCGCTATATGTGGACGAGTGCTTCAGTGAAGATAGAATCTCCCGCCGCCGTGTCGAGCCTTTCCTGGTCAAATGTGCCGAGATTGGCAAACAGCAGTGCATTGAAGAGGTTCTGAGACGGATTATGGAATATCAGAGGCCGCTGGATATTATCTACAGGGTGGCAGAGAGGCTGTTCTGCAGCGGCAGAATACAGGAATCCATTATCTTTTACAGACTGATTGTAGAGAATGAACAGGACGGCTACTCCGAACGGATGGCGATCAGCAAGTACCGGATCTTCAAATCCCTGGAGACCACTCCTGATGTGGATATGGAGCAGAAGCTGCGTGCTGTCATCAGCTTCGAGCCTTACCGCGGGCTGCTTCCCGAGGACATGCAGCTGGACGGGCTGCTGAAGCTGGCGAAGGTATGCTTCGCGCTGCACCGCTGGAAGGATGTGGAGAAGTTCGCCGATGAGCTGAGGGCCTTGGCCAACGGCATCTACCGCGAGGAGCTGCGGCGCACCAAGGGGAAGCGGGGGGAGCCGTTCCAGGCTGAACGCCCGCTGGTGGTCTACTATGGGCATGGTTATCTGCTTAAGGCCTCGGCGCTTACCAAGCAGGGGGAATATGAGCTGGCCAAGCGGTATACTGCCGGATATGCGGACCTGGGATGGTTTGAAATGCTGGACGACGAGGGGCGCAGCAGCGTGGAGAGCTTCAAGCTGTTTGCTGTCGCTAACGGCTTCACGCTTGAGATTCTGATGGGCAATATTTCGGTGCTGCCCTCCTATATAGCATTTCTATCAGAGCATCCCGGGGAGATTCTGTCCGGCATGGTGATCATTATGGAGTCGGCGAACCGCTTCGGGTTCTCTGCCGATGCGGTGATGTCGCGCTTTTCCCGGGAGATGCTGCGGTTCGAACAGTTCCAGGACACGATTAATGTGGACCGCGTCTACCGTCTCTATTATCAGATCGCCATATACCACATCTCCCGTAACCAATGCTCTAAGGGAATCGACTATATCATTCATTGTCTGCGTCTGACCATCAGGCTGAATAGCGGAAAGGACTTCATTAATTGTGTAACCCTGTTTGAACTGAACAGAGATTACGCCTCGGAGGTCCAGCAGAATGCATACCGGGAACTGATTAGGGAGGTGAGACAGCATGAAGAAATCACTGTTGATGACAGCCAGCGTTTTGGTATTGTTTAGCTTCATTCTTGCCGGTGCCGGAGCAGACCAGAAGTCCAAGGGAAGAGGAATTACCATTATGGAACACGGAGTGGAATTCTAAGCCTATTACCAGATACAATACAGTCGCACTCATATCTAAGAGGGACTCCCCGGCCATTCGTGTCGAGGGAGCGTTTGTACGTGGGAATGTGAAAAAAATTACATAGATTCCCGTGAATTTCGGAATTGACAAAGTGCGGGCACGAAAATATAATTAGGTAGCCTAATTAATATATGATTTAATTATTTGTAGACCTAACTAAAAATGAGGTGAAGGCATTGGGATAGAGCGGGAAGGTGAACATTCAGTCGGGCACAAGCTTTTCTCTGCACTGAGGAAGCTGCGCAAAGGGCTATGGCATCACACAGTGGAGGGGCATAAGCCAAGTGAGATGACTTTATTAATATGCATTGCACGGGCTTCCCATTCCAGGGAGCTTGGACTTAAGGTATCGGAGATCAGCCGCTTTCTGGGACTGAGTCCGCCAACGGTAACCCAGCTGATTAACAGCCTTGAAGCCAAACAGATGGTCGAAAGACAGGCGGATGCTTCCGACAGGAGAGTCGTGCGCATCAAGTTGACGGAACAGGGCAAAATTATTACACGTAAGGCCAGGGACCATATGGATGCAACCCTAAACAAGATGGTGGAATATTTAGGCGAGGAAGAATCCGACCAGCTGGCGGAGCTGCTGGGGAAGGTCTATACCTTCATGGAGGATAATCCGCCGCCTAATCTAGACCGGCTACAAATGAACGGAGATGAGAAGCTTGATTAAATTAATGAAACAACTGAAGCCCTTCCGCTTGGCTATCGCAGGGGTGCTGATTCTTGTATTCCTGCAGTCCATGGGTGATTTGTATCTTCCCACCTTAATGAGTGACATTATTGATAAAGGGATTGTAAACGGCGACCAGCCGTTTATCTGGAGAATCGGCGGCTTCATGCTGCTGGTAGCAGCCGGCGGTGTACTATGCTCTGTTATTGCCAGCTATCTGTCAGCGAGAGTGGCGGCAGGCTTCGGCAAGAATACCCGTTCACGGGTGTTCAATCATGTGGAGAACTTCACACTTCATGAATTCGATAAGCTGGGCACCGCTTCATTGATTACACGGACCACCAATGATATTACACAGGTCCAGACCGTCCTGACTATGATGCTCCGCATGATGGTCGGTGCCCCGATGATGATGATCGGCGGGATTATTATGGCGGTGTCGGAGGATGCCAAGCTCTCGCTGATCTTTGTAGTGGTGATTCCGCTGCTGGTCGGAGCGATCTTCTTCATCGGAATGAAGGGTCTGCCGCTGTTCAAGGCCATCCAGATCAAGCTGGACAAATTGAACCTGGTGCTGCGCGAGCATCTGACCGGTATCCGCGTCATCCGCTCCTTCAACCGGATTGAGCATGAGAATAGACGGTTCAGTGCGGCGAACCGCGACCTTACCGACACTGCGATCAAAGTCAATAAGGTGATGGCGGGACTGATGCCGCTGATGATGATCGTGATGAACTTCTCCATGATTGCCATTCTGTATTACGGCGGAATCCGTATTGGCGACGGGGATCTGAAGGTCGGCTCCCTGATGGCCTTCATTCAATATGCGATGCAGATTATGTTCTCGCTGATTATGGTATCCATGATGTTCGTTCTGATTCCAAGAGCCTCCGCTTCTGCGCAGCGTATCAATGAAGTACTCGATATGCAGCCTGAGATTGTAGACCCTACAACCGCAGAGCTGAAGACTACGGCTACAGCTACCCATGCAGACGGCCGTGACGGAATGCGCGGATTCGTAGAGTTCGACAATGTGTCCTTCTCTTACCCGGGTGCGGAGCAGGAGGCGTTGTCCGGAATTACCTTCAGTGCGCGCCCAGGTGAGATAACGGCCATTATCGGCGGAACCGGGTCAGGGAAGTCGACGCTGCTGAGCATGATTCCAAGATTCTATGATGCTATAGAAGGCTCGGTCCGTGTGGATGGAGTGGATGTCCGCGAGATGACGCAAGAGGAGTTGCGGAGCAAGATCGGCTATATCCCGCAAAAAGCAGTGCTGTTCACCGGTTCCATTAACGAGAATATCCGTTACGGGAAAGAGGATGCTACAGACGAAGAGATTATTCATGCCGCCAAGGTGGCTCAGGCCTATGACTTCGTCTCTGCGATGAAGGAAGGCTTCAATTCAAGCATCTCCCAGGGGGGCGGCAATGTCTCCGGCGGCCAGAAGCAGCGCCTGTCGATCGCCCGGGCCCTCGTCCGCAAACCGGAAGTGTACCTGTTCGACGACAGCTTCTCCGCGCTGGACTTCAAGACCGATGCCAAGCTGCGTGCAGCGCTCAAGGAGGAGACTACAGAATCTACCGTCCTTATTGTCGCCCAGCGGGTAAGTACGGTAATGGATGCAGACCGGATCATCGTGCTGGATGATGGCGTGATTGTCGGAATGGGCACGCACCGTGAGCTGCTGGACAATAATGAGGTGTACCGCGAGATCGTATCCTCGCAGCTGTCAGAGGAGGAAATAGCATGAGTGAACAGAACAAAGCAACGAAGCCGCCCGCCCGCAGACACGGCGGATTCGGCCCCGGCCCGGGCGGACCCGGCATGGGTATGCCTCCCGAGAAGGCCAAGGATTTCAAAGGAACCCTGCGCCGCCTGGTCCGGTATTTGCGTCCGCGCCAGGTGCAGCTGATTATTGTATTCGTGATGGCGATTGCCAGTACCGTATTCAGTATTTTCAGCCCCAAGGTAATGGGTAGAGCGACTACCAAGCTGTTTGAAGGTGCCTATGGGAAGATGATGGATGTGCCTGGTGCAGCCATTGATTTCGGCTATATTAATGATATTCTTATCCTGCTGGCCGGACTCTATCTGTTCAGTGCACTGTTCAGTTATATACAGCAGTATGTAATGGCCGGAGTGGCCCAAAAGGTCGTATATGATATGCGCGAGCAGATCAACAGCAAGCTGGAGCGGCTGCCGCTGAAATATTTCGATTCCCGGACCCACGGGGAGATTCTCAGCCGGGCGACTAATGATGTGGACAACATCAGTACGACCCTGCAGCAGAGCTTGACCCAGCTTATTACCTCTATTGTGACGATTGTCGGAGTCATTGTGATGATGCTGACCATCAGCCCTTGGCTGACCTTGATTACTATTGTAACGCTGCCGCTTAGCTTCGTGGTCATCATGCTGATTACCAAGCGCTCCCAGACTTATTTTGTCGGACAGCAGAAATCGCTGGGCCAGCTGAACGGCCATGTAGAGGAAATGTATACGGGACACCGGATTATCAAGGCTTTTGGACGCGAGAAGAATTCGCTGAAGGACTTCGATAAGATCAACGATCAGCTATACGACTCCGGCTGGAGATCCCAGTTCATCTCCGGGATTATTATGCCGCTGATGATGTTTATCGGTAACCTGGGTTATGTGCTGGTGTGTGTGGTCGGCGGGATTTTCGTTACCAAAAAAGCAATTGATGTCGGCGACATCCAGGCGTTCATCCAGTATTCGCGCCAGTTCACCATGCCGATTACGCAGACCGCGAATATTGCCAACATTATTCAGTCTACGATCGCTTCGGCGGAACGTGTATTTGAACTGCTGGATGAAGAAGAGGAGATTCCTGAAGTGGGGACTTCGCTTGCCAAGCGTACAGCGGATGCGGAAGAGGGCGCGGTGGAATTCCGCCATGTGAAGTTCGGCTACAAGGAGAATGAAGTCCTGATCGAAGACATGAATATCGAGGTCAGTCCGGGGCAGACCATTGCCATTGTAGGGCCAACCGGGGCCGGCAAAACAACCCTGATCAATCTGCTCATGCGCTTCTACGAAGTGAACAGCGGCGAGATTGTCATCGACGGTGTGAACATCACCAATATGAAGCGCAGCGAGCTGCGCAGCAAGTTCGGAATGGTGCTCCAGGATACCTGGCTGTTCAACGGCACCATCCGTGATAATATCGCTTATGGCCGCGAGGGCTCTACGGAAGCGGATGTGGTACGTGCAGCCAAGGCGGCACATGCCGATCACTTTATCCGCACGCTGCCGCTGGGTTATGACACCATTCTGAATGAGGAAGCTTCGAACATCTCCCAAGGGCAGAAGCAGCTGCTTACCATTGCCCGGGCAATACTGGCTGATCCGTCCATCCTGATTCTGGATGAGGCCACCAGCAGTGTGGATACCCGGACAGAGGTACAGATTCAGAAGGCCATGAACACGCTGATGAACGGCAGAACCAGCTTCGTGATCGCTCACCGCTTGTCCACTATCCGTGATGCAGACCTGATTCTGGTTATGAACCAGGGCAGCGTCATTGAGAAGGGCACCCATCTGGAGCTTCTGGAAGCAGGCGGCTTCTACGCCGATCTGTATAACAGCCAGTTCTCCGGGGATGACCTGCCGGATGCAGGGTAATCCCGATTGGTTCCAAGATAAGCTGAAACGAATGCCGTCCTTTTAAAAGACAGCGTAGCCGTTTCTACTTCATAGCTCCACTTCTTAGCTCAGCCCCGGCGTTCATTGCAGAGAGTCTTCGGACCGACTTTGCGTGGACGCCGTTTTTTAATCTACTGCACTTCTAACCTAATCTGCCTAACACACTCGATCTACCCGGTCCATCAACCCAACCCAACTAACCCAACTAACCCAACCAACCCAACCAACCCAACCAACCCAACTCCATCCACCACCCATCACCCCCGATCCAACCTCCATCTATCCTCAACCAAGTCCCATCTAATTCCATCTATCCTCCATTGAGAGTTCACCATTTCCTGCCCAAAATGCAACTTTAACCGCATCCAATCCACCTCAGTAGGAAAATGTTGCACAGAAGGCACGATTCTTCCTCTTATCCACCGGCTACAAGTAAAATTCCTGCATTCCCTGCAACAATCCTCCGAATACCCGATTATTGGTGAGCAGAAGCTGCATTAATTACAGCATTTCTGGTCTGGTCCGTCGACAGTGAGCTTATTAATCCGAGGGAACTGCTCTAATAAATGGTTATTGTAACTCTGCGTAATATATAATATTTTCCAGGGCCATAATAGATACAGAGACCGCCATTCACCTGCTGTAAGTGGTAATGAATCAAGGTGCGCCATTGACGGTGCAGCAGATTATAACTCTAGTTATCTATGAAACGAGAAAAAAGGTTTGCTTAAAATTTTCGGGGTATATATGATAAGGAGAGTAAAATGACCCGTGGCTCATTTTTGGGGCGGACGGACAGGAGAGAGGATGAAAGGTATGTCAGGCTACGGAAAATGGGTAGCAGGGAGCAAGACCAAATGGATTACTCTGCTGGTGTGGATCGCAGTGGTTGGGGTGCTGACCATGCTGTGGCCTTCGGTGAACTCGCAGGTTGCCAATAATGCGCCTAACCTGCCGGAGAATTCACAATCGGTCCGGGCATCGGCCGTTGCAGAACGGGAATTCCCTGCCGGAAGCGGAGTACCGGCGCTGCTTGTATGGCATCGTGACGGAGGAATATCGGAGGAGGATCTCGTACATATAACGGCAGTCTACAACAAGCTTGAACAGGACCCTCTGGAGCATCAGAATTTCGTTCCACCGCTTGGCAAGCTGCCCCCGCAAGCACTGCAGGCGTCGTTGTCGGAGGATAGAAGCACACTGGTTACTCCGGTGCTGTTCGACAAGACGGCAGACAGCGACCAGCTCGGGGAGTCTCTGACCAGCCTGAAGCAAATCATACGTACAGAGACGCTTGCTGATCCGTCTGCAGCCAAGCCGGACAGCGGAGACTTAAGCTTGAGGGTGTCCGGTCCCGTCGGAATCTCGGTGGATGCCACAGGACTATTCAAGAATGCCGATGTGTCCCTGCTGATTGCCACCGTAATTCTGGTGCTGGTCTTCCTGCTCCTGATTTACCGTTCACCTATCCTGGCTCTGATTCCGCTGATCGCTGTAGGCTTTGCTTATGGCGTTACCAGCCCGGTGCTGGGCCTGATGGCCAAGGAAGGCTGGATCAAGGTGGATTCGCAGGCTGTCTCCATTATGACCGTACTGCTCTTCGGGGCAGGGACAGACTACTGTCTGTTCATGATCTCGCGCTTCCGCCAGATGCTGAAGGTGGAGGAGAATAAAGGGCGTGCGCTGCTGAGTGCCATTTCCCATTCCTCGGGAGCGATTGCGATGAGCGGCTTCACGGTTGTCCTGGCCCTCTTCGCCTTGCTGCTGGCGAAATATGGCGCCTATCACCGGTTCGCGGTTCCGTTCAGTGTCTCCATTCTCATTATGGGGGTTGCCAGTCTGACCCTGGTTCCGGCCTTGCTCGCAATATTCGGACGGACCTCGTTCTTCCCGTTCGTGCCGCGGACTCCGCAGATGGAAGCGGAACGTGCCAAGGCCAAGGGCAGACCGGTGCCGCAGCCGCAGCCGAACCGCCGCAAAGGAATCGGGCAGCTTGTCATTACCCGTCCTTGGGCTATTGTCGGGATTACCGTGGTGCTTCTGGGCGTATTGGCCTCGTTCTCCAGCGGAATCAAATTCACCTATGATATTCTGTCCTCATTCCCGAAAAATATGGAGTCGCGGGAAGGGTTCGACCTGATCGGCAAGCAGTTCTCTCCGGGGGAGCTTGCGCCCGCTAAGCTGATGGTCGATACAGAAGGGTTGTCCGGGGGAGAAGACCTCCAAGCCGTGCTGGGCAGCTTATCCTATGTGGATGTCGTCTCCGACCCGCAGCAGGGAGCGGTCAATCCGAAGATCACGGGATATGATATTGAATTCAAGGACAATCCGTATTCCATCGAAGCGATGAATCATATTCCGGCACTTCAGACTACGGTTGAGCAGGCATTGGCGGAGTCGGGAATCGGGAACGTACAGGATAAGGTGTGGATCAGCGGCCAGACCGCTACCCAGCATGATACCAAGGAGCTGGGGGAACGGGATACCGATCTGATCATACCGGTCGTAATCGGCCTGATTACGCTGCTGCTGCTGGTCTATCTCAGATCCGTTGTAGCTACGGTGTATCTGGTAGGGACAGTTATTCTATCGTTCTTCTCGGCACTGGGCCTGGGCTGGATCATCATTCATTATGTACTCGGTGCAGATGCGATTCAGGGTTCAATTCCGCTCTATTCCTTCGTCTTCCTGGTAGCGCTAGGGGAGGATTACAACATCTTCATGATCTCGAATATCTGGAAAAAGAGTAAGCATATGCCGCTGAAGCGGGCGATTGCTGAAGGCGTAAATGAGACCGGGTCGGTAATTACCTCCGCCGGACTCATCTTGGCCGGTACCTTCGCCGTGCTGGCCAGCCTTCCTATTCAGGTGCTAGTGCAATTCGGCATCATTACAGCTATTGGTGTGCTGCTGGATACCTTCGTGGTCCGCCCCTTCCTGGTGCCGGCCATCACCGTCCTCTTCGGCCGGGTGGCCTTCTGGCCGGGTAAGCATGAGGAGATAAGCGAAACCTCTGTTCCAGATACAAAGGGTTAACCATAGGGATGCCCCGCAAGGCTATCAGGCCTGCGGGGCATCTTTGTTCACAAATATAGGGATTTTATGCTAAGAACAAAGGAAGTTCCTCTGACTCTGCCGAGTACTTTAATTCCCCGGACGCGGCCAAATGAGCGAATGAAGAGACCAGAATGTAAGCGAGAAACCGAATACAATGTGCGGTGCGAGTATCTGTAGGCCGGATGTAATCGGAAAACCGAACACAATTGGACTGGACGTGCCACGTAGGCCGAATGTAATCGGAAAACCGAACACAATTGGACTGGACCTGCCAAGTACTTTAATTCCCCGGACGCGGGTTAAATGAGCAAATGAAGAGCAGAAGTGCACCTGAATTCCCCGGATGCGGACCCAAATGAGCGAATGAGGAGCAGAAGTGCACCTCATTCGCTCCTTACCACCAGAAGCAGGCTGAATGGAGAACGCTGTGGCCGCTGTATAAGCTGCCTGGAGCCTGGGCTGCATAAGTCCTTGCGGCATTTATCCGTTACGGTGATTTTGTTTAAATATAATTTATAGATTTCTTCTATTTCTCGCTGAAACGGCTGCGCTGTCCTGAAAGGGAAGGCGCAGCCGTTTCTACTTATATGCGGTTCTTCAGGCCTGGCCGCCCGGAGTACGGCTATGCAGCAGCTCGTACTTGTCGAGCGAGGCACCGACAATGGCCTCGTTCTTGCCAGCGCCCCGGTGCGATTCGCGGAAGGCAGGGCTTGAAGTCCAGCCGTTCAGCGCGTCCTCGCTCTCCCAGACGGTGGAGATCTTCAGTTCCTCCACACCTTCCTTGGGCGCTCCGCGCCAGACCTCCATGCGGATGAATCCGGGCATACTCTGTACACCGTTATCAGCACCGAACCGTGAGGCCAGCGCTTCTCCGTGCCCTTCTTTGATCTTAATTGTATTGGTAACTACCAGCATAACCAAGTCCTCCTTGTAGGGCTTTCGTAAGTACTGCTGTTATTATTGCGGATTGGTGGTCCAGATTCCTGCTGTTTTGAGGAAGACGCGGTCAGGCAGCTTCAGTGCGGCGAGTGTCAGCTCGGCCACATCCTCCGGCTGCATCATCCGGTCTTCTTCTCCGATCTTAAGGCCTGCGCCTGTAGCCAGGCCTGTATTCACTGTGCTCGGAGTCAGCGCCACGACACGGATATTATGCTTGCGCACCTCCATGGCCAGCGCTTCCGTCATGCCCATCAGCGCGAACTTGGAAGCACAGTAGGCGGAGCCTGTGGCGAAGCCGCGTTCTCCTGCGGTGGATGAGATATTGATAATATTGCCGCTTGAACGCTCAATCATAGCAGGCAGTGCCGCACGGGTTACATAGTAGGCGCCGAACAGGTTGATCTGCATATGCCGTTCCCAGTCGGCAGGGTCCATCTCCAGGAACGTGCCGAACTGGGCGATCCCGGCATTGTTGATGAGCGCATCGAAGGGTCCCAGGGTCTTCTGCAGGGCCATAACTGCGCGCTCGGCTTCTTCACGTACGGCTATATCGGCAACTGCAATACTGACCTTGATGTCATATACTTCGGTCAGAGCCGTCTTCAGCGCCTCCAGATCCGCTGAAGTTCTGGAGATAAGGCCCAGGTTGGCGCCTTCCTTCGCCAGCGCCATGGCGAGCGCCTTGCCGATTCCCTTGCCTGCCCCTGTAATTACAATACTGGTTCCTCTCAAATCCATAACCTGTCGTCACGCTCCTTATAGAATGATGGGTACTGCAAGATCGAATATATTGCTATTATACCTGAGCGGACAGCGACAATCACGCCGGAGCGGCAGCTCCGGGCAATATTGTCCTACTATCCGCCTGGGCCGCCGCCAGTGACGCGCATCGCGGGCAGAGGCTCAGTTCAATCGCCGTCAGCTCAGTCGCCGTCGCTCAGTCGCCGTCGCTCAGTCGCCGTCGCTCAATCGCCGTCGCTCAGTCGCCGTCGCTCAGCCGCCGTCGCTCAGTCGCCGTCGCTCAGTCGCCGTCGCTCAGTCGCCGTCGCTCAATCGCCGTCGCTCAGTCGCCGTCGCTCAGCCGCCGTCGCTCAATCGCCGTCGCTCAGCCGCCGTCCGTGATTTTCTTAAGCGGCACAGTCGCCGGCCCTTCCAGCACATCGCCTTCATAGGAGAAGCGGGAGCCGTGGCACGGGCAATCCCAGGAGCGTTCCCCGTCATTCCACTCGCATTCACAGCCCATATGGGTGCAGGTTCTGTCGATCAGATGCAGTTGGCCTTCGGGATCGCGGTAGGCGCCAACGCGTTTACCGTCGTGGAAGACCACGGCGCCCTGATCCGGTTCCAGATCCTGCGTCTTTTTATGGACAATCTCCACTTTTCCGGCTACCAGCTCCTTGGCCACAGAGAGGTTCTGCACAACGAAATTCTTGATGGCAGGAACCGCCTTGAAGCGTGAAGGATCGTATAACTCCTTGTACGGGTTGCTGCTGCCCTGAATCGAGTCTGCGATCATGCGGGCGGCCAGGGTTCCGGTGGTCATTCCCCACTTCGCGAACCCGGTGGCGATATAGATTTCTTCGTTCTCTGCCCGCCTGCCGATGTAGGGAACCCGGTCCAGAGTAATCAGATCCTGGGTGGACCAGCGGAACGGAATGCTGCGGATGCCCAGTAATTCTCCTGCAAACTTCTCCAGATTCTCATAATGGCCGAACGTACAGATGCCTTGTCCAGTCTTGTGGTTCTCCCCTCCGGCGATGACCAGCTTGCGCCCGCCCCATTCCACGGCCCGCAGCGAACGGGTCGGTTCACCGGCACTCAGATACATGCCGCCTTCATAATCCGTTTCCGGTTCAAACGCCAGGCAATAGGAGCGTTCGGCATGCAGCCGCGAGAAGTAGAGAGATCCGCCGTCAT
Organism: Paenibacillus tritici; assembly: GCF_018207515.1. NCBI lineage: Bacteria > Bacillati > Bacillota > Bacilli > Caryophanales > Paenibacillaceae > Paenibacillus > Paenibacillus tritici. The sequence goes on along the minus strand of NZ_CP073365.1, from coordinate 7,224,913 downwards.
AAAAAGGGAAATGGGAAGCAGACACGGCATGGCGGCAGCGGATTTGGAATTTGCCGCCCTCGGTATGAAGGGTTAGGTGTCCGTCCGAATCCACCTGCTCCCCGATCATCGTATGTTCAAATACGGTCCCTCCCTTATCCAGAACCGCCTGCAGCAGTCCCTTCAAATACTCAAGCGGATGGAACCGGGCCTGCCCCGGCATCCGGATCGCGCCGCCCGCGCCCAGAGGCAGGGGCACCTGATCCAGCCACTCCCCAGGCAGTCCGAGCTTGCTGTACGCCTCGAATTCCCGGTTCAGCTCCTTCAGCGTTTTCTCATCTCCCTTGTCGGCATAGAGATAGGCGGCTTCCGGCTTCATCCCGCAGGAGAGGTCCAATTCCTCCGCAGTAGCCATCATCCACTCCATGGCCTCGCGGTTGGACTGATAATACATGCGGGCCTGCTCCTCACCGAAATTCTTCAGCAGGTCGCCGTAGATCATCCCGTGCTGGGCGGTGATCTTGGCGCTGGTGAAGCCGGTGGCTCCGCCGAGAATCTCTCCGGCCTCCAGTAAGGTGACCTTGTACCCGGCATTGGACAGCAGATAAGCGGTGGTGATCCCGGTAATCCCCGCCCCTACAATAGCTACGTCTGTGACATGATCTTCCGCAAGCGCCGCGAAAGAGGGCAGCCCGGTGCTGCTTCTCCATAACGATTCCGGAAATTGCGGAAGACCTTGCGAACGGTGTTCCTGTGAGTTCATAGTAGAGTCCCTCCTAAGTCATTATCCATTCAATTATTACCACTCTTCTGGAAATAGAAACGCCACGCTCCAGCTGCAGGTGCATGAAAACAGGCAGGAAGTGCCAATATAAAGAGATTCAAGGAGAAACGGGCATAGAGGGGAGACGGACCCATGTCAGGACAAGAGCATAAGCAGGAGGCCTCCCTGAACGGGATCAGAGGTCAGCTAAGCGGGTTCGGCGACCTTGAAGACAAGAGCTTGACAGTTCCGGCGGGGCAGGTCAGCCTGCTGTATATCAAAAGTGTTACGGATGGACAGGCAATCAGCCGGAATATCATTGCTCCGTTCTACGAAATGGGGAATCCGGCAGGCTATTACAGCTACATCGCGGATTACCCGGGCAGTGAGGTGGTGACAGAGGGACCGCGGGCAGTGGAGCTTCTGCTCAGCGGTTATGCCTGTATAGGCTGGCAGGATAAGCTCTGTTTCTTCGATGTCCTCCGGGCCGAGGCCAGCAGTGTGAAGGAGACGGTCACGGAGAGCATCAGCCAAGGCCCGTCCGACGCGCTCGGGGAGAATCTCGCAGTGAACCTCAATCTGATAAGACGGCGCTATCAATCCGCTGCACTCAAGATGGAATTCACCGTTATTGGCAATATGTCCAAGACCAAGGCGGCGATTCTCTATGATGAGGATAGAGTGAACCCTGAGGTGCTTGCGGAGTTAAAAGAGAAGCTGGACTCGCTTAAGCTGGATATTCTGCAGGCGGCCGGAGAGCTGGAGAAGTATATCAGCAGCGACAAGCTGCGCATTTTTCCCAAAACCATCGTTACAGAGCGCCCGGACCGGGTAGTATTCAATCTGGCGGAGGGCAAGGTAGCTATCCTGCTGGATACGACCGGGTATGCCATTGTGCTTCCGTCGATCTTCAACGATTTCTTCATAGCTATGGATGACAAAATCCAGCTTCCCTTCGTAGGGCGGTTCCTCAAGCTGCTGCGCATCCTGGGCGTGGCTATGACATTATGGCTGCCAGCCTTGTATATAGCCTTCACCTCGTACAATCCGGAGATTGTGCGGGTACAGATTGCCCTGTTGATCGGGGGAAGCCGTGCAACGGTGCCTTACCCTTCTTTTGTCGAGGTGATTCTGATGATGATCATGATGGAGTTCCTGACGGAGGCCAGCTTGCGGCTGCCCCGGGCTATCGGTCCGACAGCGACAACGGTGGGCGGTCTGATTCTGGGACAAGCGGCTACCGCAGCGGGACTAATTGGCAACATCATGATTATTCTCGTCTCCGTTGTGGCGATATCCAATTTCCTGGTGCCGCTCAATATGATGAGCTTCTCGATCCGGGTTCTGAAATATTTCTTTGTCATCGCAGCAGCCTTCCTCGGACTCGTCGGCGTGGTCATCTGCCTGGTGGGCTTCACGCTGTATTTATGCAGCCAGCGCAGCTTCGGCCAGCCTTATTTCAAGCTGTTCTTCCTGGATACGATAGGAACATCCCTGAAGAAGAAAGGCGGGGGACAATGATGGCGAAGAGCCGCTATTTCTACTGCCTGTTTCTCATGAACTCCCTGATCAATATCATTAACTTCACCCCCCGGGAGCTGCTCGATACCCGCTTTGACGGTGCGCAGTCCTCCATTCTGGTTGCGGTGGTTACAGGTACCCTGTTCATCTACCTGTTCACCAAAGTCATTAATAAATTCCCTGGCAAGGGACTCCCGGAAATCTTCACGTCGGCCTTGCCGAGGCTGCTGGCCTCTCCGCTGATTCTGATTTATGCGGTTCTATGGTATTTCGCCGGTGCGCTGATTCTGTTGTCCTTTGTGGATATTACCCTGCGGTTTGTCAGCCCGGATACCCATCCAACGGCAGTCCTGCTGGGGTTCCTGGCTGTGGTATGTCTCTGCAGCCGAATTGACCCGCTGTCTCTGCTCTACGGGCTGGAGGTGACACTCGGGATCACACTGCCCTTAATTCTGTATACGACAGTCAAGGCGGTCGTTAACCCGAACTTCAGCTGGGATGCCGTACTGCAGATGATGACCTATTCGCTACATCCTCCGGATATGAATAGTATTGCGGCAGCGACGTTTACGTTCAGCGGCTACATTAATATGGCCATCTTCAACCGGGTATTTCATGGTTTGAAGCTTAAGCATGTATGGATTCTGAGTCTGGAGGGGCTGCTGGTGCTGCTTGTCACTTTTTATGTGCCTATCGGGTACCATGGGACCGTCGGTGTCGAACGGCATGTGTATACCTGGTTTACCACGGCGGACAGCATCCGTATTGAGGCTTTTTTGGTGGAGCGTATGCTGTATATTTTTTATTTCGCATACAGTACCTTGGCTCTGGTCAGTGCCATTATCCAGTGGCATGTCGGCAAGGAGCTGTTCCTTAGCCAGCTTCCCTCTACAGGCGGCAAGCCTAAGGCCAAGCTGCGGCGGGAGGTGGTTATCCTGGGGATTTTTGCGGGAGGAACCCTCTTTCTCATGCGCATGGATCAATACAACCTGAATATGCTGGGCGTATTCCTGCTGCATGTCCGTTGGTACGGGGAGCTGCTGCTGATTCTGCTGTTATTCTGGTGTTATTGGATCATAAGGAGGCGCAGAGCGTGAGGGGAAGAGTCGTTCGGGCAATGCTGCTGATCCTGCTGTCCACCGTCATGGCCATGCTCATATCAGGCTGCAACTACAAGGATATCGACCGGAGAATATTCGTAGTGGCGATTGGAATTGATCCCGGCAAGGCGGAAGGAACATTCAAGGTCAGTCTGAAGCTGGCGATTCCGCAAGGGGATGTGACGAAGATTGACGAGAAGATGCAGATCCTCACGGAAGAATCGGAGAGTATCTCCGAGGCGCTGCGCAGAATGAAGTCCAAGGTGGAGAAGGAGCTGGATTATGTCCACTGCAAATCAGTGGTTCTGGGTGAAAAAATTGCCGCCAAGGATATCCGGCATGTTGTGGACTGGGCAGTACGGCGCAGAGATATCCAGCTGATTATTAATTTTGCCGTGGGCAGGCCGGGGGCGCTGGAAGTCCTGCAGGTTAAGCCGCCGTCGGAGCGCATTCCGTCCAACTCTCTGATTCTGGCGATGAGCGGGCAAGGGACCGAGTCCCCCTTCATCTCAAGTGTGTACTCCTATCAGCTGATGAGGAGCATCTATGAGAAAGGGATAGATCCCATCCTGCCGATTATTGAGGTGCCGGAGGAGAATCAATTCCTGATTGATAAGATCGCTCTGCTGGATAAGAATAAAATCAAGCTGGTCCTCACGCCCGATGAGACCAGGCTGTTCAACCTGCTATCCCGCTCCGATCTGCAGACGAATTTCCCTGCCCATATCGGGAATGGAATGTATCAGTACTATACGGAGAGCTCCTCCTCCAGCTACCGGATTGTGAATCCGCCGGATGGAGAGCCTTATATCCGGTACACCATCAAGATCCGGGCAATTCTGGAGGAGAACAGTACGGAGGAGATGATCACCCACCAGATGCTGAAGAAGATTAATGAGGCGGGAGCTGCGGAGCTGCGTGAGGCTGTTACAGCCTTGCTGGTCAAAATTCAGGATAGCGGCATGGACCCCTTGGGGTGGGGGCTGCGTTACGGGTCACGGCACTGGAACAACGCAACAGAGATGTCGGACTGGGAGAATTTATATCCCCAGCTGAAATTCCAGGTCAAAGCCGATGTCGATGTGAAATACTCAGGAATGATCAAATAAAGTCCGGCTGGATTGACGCTTTCAGCATCAGGACTTATACTTGATCTAAAAACAAGCTAGAGGATGATAAAGATGAGAACCCTTAACTTAACCTCTCAACGTCAAGCTGTATACGATATCGTCCGTAATTCCCATGACCACCCGACCGCTGCGGAAGTCATGAACCGGCTGGTGGAGCAGGGGCATAATCTGGCTTACGGAACAGTCTACAATTCCCTGCGTTATCTCTCGGATAAGCAGATGATCCGTGAGCTTAAGCTGGGTGAGGCGGCAAGCCGGTATGACGCCCGCCTGGACGATCATCAGCATATTGTCTGTGAGATCTGCGGGGCAGTAGATGAAGTGATGAGCCAGGTTCCGCAGGAGTGGAGCGACTCGGTGGCACAGGACACCGGCTATTCGATCACCCATACGCATGTTGTATTCGGTGGCATATGCCCGGCCTGCAGAAGCAAGAATTCGCAATAGAACTATAAAGATTGAACTTGAAAATATACAGACAGGGAAAAGTGGCGGAGGAGAATTTTGGAACTGTAGGAGCGATAGCGTCCGCCTGAAAGCTTTCCGCAGGAAAGCTAGCTTCGGAAGCATATGCAGTCACCGGATTTCTACCGCTAGAAGCGGATTGAAATCAAGAAATCTGTAGACAACAACGGCCGGAGGGCCAAACATTCTCTGGAGTCACGGCAATCCCGTCACAGAAAAATAAAAGTACAATCTATATAGGACCTTTGTACGGGGATATGCCTTGGACAAAAGGTTGAATATAACAAAAGACCGTTTTCATCGAAACGGTTTTTTGTTGTGTACATATAAAAATTATCAATAAAGATAGGAGAATAATCATGAATTGAAGCGGAAAAGAGGGTTTCCGGGGGCGGTATTTAATTATATAGTTAGTCTGCCAAATTATCGTTCTTAAGACCCATGAAGAAAGAGAGAGTGAGTTCATCATATGACTAAAAAGGCGCGTCTGAACATCCGTACCAAGCTGATTGCTACCTATCTGCTTGTCTTGCTGGTGCCGAGCATCATTATAGGCTGGCAAACCTATCAATCCGCCAGCAGCAAGGTCGGGGAGCAGCTTACCAATAATGCCAAGGAAAGCGTAGTAGCAGTTAACGAGATTATTAATCACAATATTCAGTCCAAAATAGATGATATTCTTTATTTTGCCGGCCAGCTTGCGGCGGATTCTATTAATAGTGAAGCAGCCGGAGAGACTGCGCCTGTTCTGGAGAGCCGATTGAAGGAATATGCCGCGCTGCATTCCGATGTGCTGGATATTTATGCCGGAACCAGCAAAGGCAAAAGTATCCGCGCAGCAGAGATGGAGCTGCCGGACGGCTATGATCCGCGCAAGGAGAATTCCTATGTCAATGCGCTTAAGCGTGGCAGCGGCATCGTGATTTCACCGGTATTTCAGACGGTCAATCAGGAGAGCGCGGTTGCCATTTCGGCGGTGCTTGCGGGCGGAGACGGGGTAGTCAGCCTTGATCTTAACCTGTCCTCACTCGCCAGTCTGACGAATATCAAGGTCGGACAGGAAGGTTATATTCTCATTGTAGACAGCAGCAAGAAATTTCTGGTTCATCCGTCAGAAGCGATTGGCGAAGAATCCTCGCTTGATTTCGTGAAGCAAATGTTCGGGAGTGAGAGCGGAAGCTTCGATTATGTCTATAAGGATTCACCGAAGAAGCTGACCTACATGGTGAACGGGCTGACCGGATGGAGAATCGGGGGGACCATCAGCCTGAATGAGATTACGCGGGCGACCAGTGATATCCGCGAAACGGTGTGGCTGGTGATCTCTGTATCCGTACTTCTGGCACTGGTGCTGATCTATTTCAATGTCTCGTCGATCCTGAAGCCGCTGCTACGTCTGCGCAGAGCGACTGAACGCATCGCCGGAGGCGACCTGTCGCAGGATATCGGGGATTTCCGTGCGGATGAGATTGGCCTCCTGGCCGGGAATTTCCGCCAGATGGTCGGGAATCTGCGGCAGATGATCATCGGTGTGCAGGAGATGACGGACAATGTCTCCTCATCGGCGGAGCAGCTTACAGCGGGGGCAGAGCAGACGACCAGAGCCATAGAGCATGTTACTGTTGCAATTCAAGAAGTGGCGGCAGGGACTGAACGTCAGGTGAACAGTGTACATAAAGGAATGATTAGTACGGCAGCCACCACAAGCGAGGTAGCCCATATCTCGGAATTCATGGAGCAGGTGTCGGCGATGATGGACAAGACCTCGCTCTCGGCTTCGGAAGGCAATGATTCGGTCATCAGCGTGGTGGAAAAAATCAACGGCATTCATGAGACCGTAGAGGAGATGGGGATGGTCATCGACAAGCTGAGTGAGCGGGTCGTACAGATTCAGGGAATTACCGGTGTGATCACGGGGATCTCGCGGCAGACCAACCTGCTCGCACTGAATGCTTCCATTGAAGCGGCCAGAGCGGGTGAACAGGGAAGAGGGTTCGCTGTAGTAGCCTCAGAGGTCCGCAAGCTGGCTGAGGAATCAGAGAAGTCAGCCAGGATGATCTCCGAACAGATTACGTCCATTCATTCAGAGATGCTCCAGGCTACAGCTACTATGGAGGATGCGAAGAATAAGGTTATGGGCGGCATTATGGCTGTGGATACAACGGGGCGTTCCTTCTCGCGCATCCGCAGGGCCGTCAAAGGGGCGGCGGAGAAAATAGAAGCGATGAACGAAGCCGTCCATACCCTCACCGCTGAAGCGGACAGTATGGATAAAGCCATCGGCGAGATCCGCGGCATTACCGAGGAGGCGGCAGGCAATACCGAGACCATCTCGGCGGCAGCCCAGCAGCAGCTTGCTTCCGTGGAGGAGATCGCCTCGTCTTCAGCGGATCTGAGCCATCTCGCCGATGAGCTGCAGCAGCTCGTGGGCCGCTTCAAGCTGTATCCCGGAAATCAGGCTCCACCAGTGTCCGAAGTACTTAAGCCCGGGGAGAGTCTTCCCGAAGATCGGCACATTTCCTGAGGAAAAATATGCGGCCCGGTCTTTTCTTTTACCACACTTTGCAAGTATACTGATAAGCAATAATACGGGGTGACGAAGGGGAGAAACGTTCATGGCAGAGCAATTAAAGGGCATTACCGTGGCCCTGGCCGGTCCGCGCAAAGCGGAGGAAATGGCCAAGCTGGTAGAGAATATGGGAGGAACCGCGCTGCACCGTCCCGCCCAGGGAACCACCTTTCTGGATGATGATGCCCTGCGTGACGGGCTGATCGCCTGGACGAATCAGCCGCCGGATCTAGCCGTTCTGACTACCGGCATGGGCCTCGACGCATTGTTCGAGATGGCCACGAAGCTGGAGCTTGAAGGCCGCTTCCTGGAGGTTCTCTCCGCCTCACCTATTGCTGCGCGCGGTTATAAAACAGTGAATGCCCTGAAGAAACGGGGACTTGAGCCGGTGGTGCGTGACGATGACGGCAGCAGCGCCGGTCTGATCCGCGGACTGCAGGATTGGGATTTGCAGGGCAAGCGGGTTATGCTGCAGCTGCACGGGGAGACTGCGCCTCAGCTGGTCGGGTGGCTGGAGCAGGCGGGGGCAACCGTAGGCTGTGTGCAGCCTTACCGGTATACCGAGCCGGAGCCGGGAGCCCTGGCTCTGCTGCTCACAGAGATAACGGAAGGACAGGTGGATGCGGTAGCCTTCACAAGTGCGCCGCAATTCCGCTTCCTGGCACAGCATGCAAGGGAGCAGGGCCGGCTGGAGGCGCTCATTCAGGCACTGGAGGACAAGGTGCTGGCAGTATCCGTCGGCCGGCTTACCTCGGAGGCCCTGAAGGAAGAAGGCGTGAAGCGGATTGTTATGCCGGAGCATGAACGGATGGGCAGCATGTTCGTGGCACTGGGCCGCTATATTGCGGCACACCGGTAGCAGAAGGCCGCCGGGCCCTGCGTACAAAGACAAGTAACACAAGTAATACAAGTAATACAAGTAATACAGAGGAGGAGACCCATGGATAAGAGAAAATGTCTGTTGTTAGGCGATTACACACACCCCCGGTTTCACCCGCTGCAAGGGGTAGATAAGCAGGTCAGTGAAATTCTGAATGAGCTTCTGACGGTACAATGCTCGGAGAACAAGAAGCTGCTGTTAAGCGAGCATCTGTCCGGATACGATCTCTGCATCGCATATAATGAATTATGGAACGAAACGGTATCCCCGCAGCAGACTGCAGGTCTGCTGAGTTATGTCAGCGGGGGAGGCGGACTGATTGTCCTGCATACCGGTATATCCCTGGCGAAGCGGTATGAGCTGGCCCAGCTGATCGGCGGCAGATTCACCGGACACCCGCCTTTTACTCCGCTTCAATTCAAGGTGCTGGAGCATGATATCACCGAAGGCATGGAGGATTTCCAGCTGGATGAAGAGCCATACCGGTTCGAGTTCGACCCGTTCACCGACAAAAAAATTCTGCTGGAGTACGAAGCGGACGGTGAGCTGCTGCCTGCGGCCTGGTGCCACAGCTATGGCCTGGGACGGGTAGTCTATCTGATGCCGGGGCATCACGAGCCTTCATTCCGTCACCCGGCAGTCCGCCAGCTTATTCTGCGGGCAGCTACCTGGGCGGCACGAATCCCCAGATAATCCGCTTTTTTTGTGAAATGGCGGGCTAAGGGGTATACTTTATCCATAACTGGAATCTTTGGGAGGGAAGTACCATGAGTGATTTGTTAAAGAAAGCAATCTCTTTAGGAGTTGGCCTCACCATTGTCAGCAAGGAGAAAGTCGAGAAGGTCGTAGATGAGCTGGTGAAGCGGGGCGAGCTGGCCCCTTCGGAATCCAAGGCCCTGGTCGACCGCCTGGTAGAGCGCGGGGATGAAGAACGGGGAGCGTTCAAGTCTGCCGTGCAGGAACAGGTTCAGCGGGTGCTGAAGGAGCTTAAGGTGCCCGTTCAGGAGGATATAGCCGGACTGGAGTCACGTATTGCTAAGCTGGAAGGACGCGTGGCCGAGCTGGAAGGCAAGTCCCCTCAGGAGTTCCCCCAGGAGACCATCGTGCCGGAAACAAGTAGTGAATAAATGGCAGTCCGCATAAGGCATGCCGGACGTTACCGGGCTATAGCCATGGCGCTTATGCGTCATGGCTTCGGCTATATGGTGGAGGAACTGGGCCTTTACCATCTTCTGTCACTTCCCCGCCGGATTATTACACAGGAGGTTCATGAAAGTGTGACACTCGGTGAGCGGGTCCGCCGGGTGCTGGAGGATTTGGGGCCGACCTTTGTCAAGCTCGGCCAGCTTGCCAGTACGCGCTCCGATCTGCTGCCGGAGGGGATTATTCAGGAGCTGGTTAAGCTGCAGGATCATGTGCCGCCCTTCTCTGCCGAGACTGCCCGCAATATTCTGGAGCAGGAGCTGGACCAGCCTATTGATGCGGTCTTTGAATACTTCGAGAACAATCCGCTCGCTGCCGCCTCCATCGGCCAGGTACACCGGGCTGTACTGCATGGCGGACAGAGTGTAGCGGTCAAAATACAACGTCCAGGCGTCATGCGGACCATGAGCAGGGATCTGGAGATTCTAACGGATCTAAGCCTGCTTGCCGAGCGCAAGATGGACTGGGCCAGACAATACGGGTTAACCCGGATGGTCGAGGAATTCTCCCGCGCACTGCTGGCAGAGCTTGATTATGCCCAGGAGGGGCGTAATGCCGAGCGTATAGCCGGGCAGCTGTCTGCTCAAGATAATGTATATATTCCGTCCATCTATTGGGACTTCAGCTCCACAAGGGTACTGACCATGGAGTATATGGAAGGAATTACGCTGAACCGCAGGGACGAGCTGCTGAGCGCAGGCTTTAAGCTCAAGACTATCGCCCAGCAGCTTGTTGAGATGATGCTGAATCAGATTTTTATTCATGGCTTCTTCCATGCTGATCCGCATCCCGGTAATGTCATGGTGCTGAAGGACGGGAAGCTGGCCCTGATCGACTTCGGGATGGTCGGTCGGCTTAGCGAGGACATGAAGGATGGCCTGTCCGCACTGGTCATCGCACTCATGCGTAAGAATACGGATTCAATGGTACGGGCTATTCTGCGTCTGGGTGTAATTCCTGAGGATGCCGACCGGATGGCGCTGCATGATGATATGGACCGGCTGCGGGAGCAGTATTATGATATCCCGTTCAAGCAAGTCAGCATCGGCAAGGCGCTGAATGATCTGTTCGGCATTGCCCGCAAGCACCGGCTGGTCATTCCGCCGGATCTGGCGATGCTGGGCAAGACCATGCTGACGCTGGAAGGCATGGTGTCCAGCCTGGACCCGGCCTTCAGCATTATGCAGATGGCCGAGCCGTTCGGCAGGCAGCTGCTGAAGCAGCGCTTCAGCGGAAGCCGCCTGCAGCGCAAGCTGCTGGGCGGGGTAGCCGATCTTGCCGAGAGTCTGGTGGAGCTTCCCGCCCAGGCCCGGCAGCTCTCGTCGCTGATCAGCAAGGGCAAGCTGAAGGTCGAGATCGGTGTACCCGAGCTCCAGGGTCTGGAGCATAAGTTCAGCCGGGTCGGTAACCGTCTGTCCTTCAGCATTGTGCTGCTGGCCTTCAGCATCATTATGGCCGGGCTGATTATCGCATCTTCCCTGCGCGGCGAGCCTTCGCTGCTCTGGGACTTCCCGATCGTTGAGATCGGATCAGTCATCGCCCTGCTGATGATTCTGTGGCTGCTGTTCTCCATCTTCAAATCAGGAAGATTCTAGCCGGAAGAAGACGGGAAATAATTATTCTCCGGCAGATGCACACAAGCGGCGTGAAATCAAGTACAATATATACAGATAACTTGCCAGAAATTAAAGTGTAATGGAACGCAAATGGAGTGCCGTCTGAATGTCCGGTGGATCGCTGCTGCGCCTTTAAAACCGAACTTCGACCGCAGCCTTGCGGGCCCATGGGACGGAAGGGCTCCGGTGACGGGGTTCTTCCGCTTTTGTTTGATACGGATACTCACGAGCGATATCCGTATCCTGCTTACTTGCGTACATTACTCCGTTAAATGGATGAATATAAGTTATGGAATTTGATTGCCGGAGGGGCGTTACCTTTTAGACTGCCTCCTGACGAGGGAATGAAGGGTATTAATGCACCTGAATTCGCCGGATGCGGGCCAAGTGAGGGAATGAGGGGTATTAATGCACCTGAATTCACTGGTTGCGGGCCAAGTGAAGGAATGAAGGGTATAAATGCACCTGAATTCGCTGGATGCAGGCCAAGTGAGGGAATGAAGGGTATTAATGCATTTGAATTCTCCGGATGCGGGCCAATTAAGGAAATGAAGGGTATTAATGCACCTGAATTCGCTGAATGCAGGCCAAGTATGGAAATGAAGGGGATTAATACACTTGAATTCGCCGGATGCGGGCTGAGTGAGGAAATGAGGGGTATTAATGCACCTGAATTCGCTGGTTGCGGGCCAAGTGAGGGAATGAGAGGTATTAATGCACCTGAATTCGCAGGATGCGGGCCAAGTGAGGGTTTTTGAGGTTGGACCGGACTTTTATGAAACGAAAATTTAGGAAAAAGAGTGAGGTGGAGCAATTGCCGGGTTTTAAGGAATTAGGAGTATCTGAAGTATTAACCGATCTGCTCAAGGGGCAGGGAATCGTGAAGCCGACGCCGGTGCAGGAAGAGGCTATTCCGCCGCTGGTGGAGGGTCTGGATGTCATTGCGCGCGCGAAGACGGGAACGGGGAAGACATTGGCTTTTCTGCTGCCGATTATGGACAAGATCCGGGTAGAGGCGGCGTATCCGCAGGCGCTTATCCTTGCGCCAACGCGTGAGCTCGCGCTGCAGATTACCGAGGAGGCGCGCAAGCTGGCGCGTCACACGGGTGTGAAGATTCTGGCAGTCTATGGCGGCCAGGATGTGGAGAAGCAGCTCCGCAAGCTGGAAGGCGGCAGACATCTGATCATCGGCACGCCGGGACGGCTGCTGGATCATCTGCGCCGGGAGACGCTGGACCTGGGCGGCGTGAAGATGCTGGTGCTGGACGAAGCGGACCAGATGCTGCATATGGGCTTCCTGGAGGATGTGGAGACGATCATTACGGCTGTGCCTTACCGCCGTCAGACGATGCTGTTCTCCGCGACCATGCCGGACCCGATCAAACGGCTGGCTGCGAACTATATGAAGGAGCCGCTTGATATTATTATCAAGAGCGGCTCGCCGATTCCGCTGGATAATATCCGCCAGCAGGTGGTGGAATGCTCGGACCGCAACAAGGAAGAGGCACTGATCTCGCTGATCGAGCGGGACCGTCCTTACTTGGCCATTATTTTCTGCCGGACCAAACGCCGGGCCATCAAGCTGAATGAAGCGCTGCAGGCGGCCGGCTATGATTGCGACGAGCTGCACGGCGATCTGTCACAGGGCAAACGTGAAGCCGTCATGAAGCGGTTTCGGGAGGCCAAGCTCCAGCTGCTGGTAGCTACTGATGTGGCGGCACGTGGTCTGGATGTGGAAGGGATCACCCATATCTTCAACTACGATCTTCCGCTGGATGCGGACAGCTATATCCACCGGATTGGCCGCACGGGCCGCGCCGGAGGCAAAGGCCTTGCGATCACGTTCTCTTCGCCGCGCGAGCGCGCCGGGCTCGAACTGATCGAGCACGGCATCTCCCAGCGGCTGGACCGCCGCCGGTACGAGAAGGATGAATTCGGCGTAGGCGAATTCACCTCGGTCCAAGGCGGCGGCTCGCCACGCGGCGGGCGGCAGAGCGCTGCGCCTGAAGCGGCGCGCGCCGGCCGTGGCGGCCGCGGACAGGGCCGCAGCGGCGGTGCGCCGCGCGGTGAAGCCGCAGGGCGTCCGGGCGGGCGCGGACGCGGCGGCAAGGAAGCAGGCGGCTGGAGCGCGCCTGCGGAAGGCAGCGGCCGCAACCGTAAAGGCGCGGCCGCTGGCGGTAAAGAAGCAGGCGGCTGGGGTGCGCCTGCGGAAAGCGGTGGCCGCAGCCGTAAGGGCGCGGCCGGAGGCGGTAAGCGCAGCGCCTACAGCGCGGCTGCGCCGATGGGCGACTCCGCCGGCAAGAGCGCGGCGAAGCCACGACCGGGCGGCGGCTACGGTGCCTTCGCCAGCGGCGGCGACAGCGCAGCCAGCGGCTATGCCGCCGGTGCGAACGCCGCAGCGGGACGCGGCGGCAAGGGCGGCGCTGCGAGGGGCGCCGCCGCACAAGGCGGCCCGAGCAGCGGCTACAGCACCAATGTAGCCAGAGGTGCGGATGCCGGCGGGTTCAGCTACGGTGCCTCGAAGGGCGCCGGATCGGGCGCCGGGTATAATCCCGGCGGCGCCAAATCAAGCCCCAAATTCCGGGCCCATGTAGCACGCAGCAACGATGCCGGCGGCTACAGTGCCTCCGCTCCCAAAGGCGGCTCACGCGGCGGCTCCAAGGGCGGCAAAGGCGGATTCGCCTCGGGCGGACGCAGTAGCGGCGGGACCTCATCGCGCGGCGGGCGCAGTGGAGGCTCCGGCGGCGGTTCACGCGGCGGACGCGGCTCGTCCAGATAACGGCGCTTTACATCTATAGCTAATCCTTGTTACCATAGGGCAGTTGGCTCACCAGCCAATTGATCTATGGTAATATTTATGTACGGGGATGCCAGGCAGTGATCTGAGGCATCACTGAAACATTTTTGCCGCTAGGCCTGTCTAATAGAATAGATACCGGAACACGGATACAGGTCTACACAACTTTTAGGAGGATTATGCAGCATGTCCAAAACCGCTAAAATTATCATTCTTTTCATCGTCGTGATTGCTGTCGGCTGGGGGATCGGAAAATATACCAGCCCGTCCGCTTCCCGGGAAGACGGAACCAATATAAACACCGGTGCAGACCTTGGAGCGGAGCCGGGAACCGGACCTGAGGCTTCGGCGCTGCCTGAGGATGCAGATGCACCGGCGGCTACGGATAAGCCGGCCCCCGCTAATCCTAGTGATGCTGAGATGGTCGTAGCCGAGCCGGAGAGCATCGCGGTCATGGTCAATAAGCAGTACAGTCTGCCAGAGAAATATAAGCCAGCCGATCTGGTCTATCCTGACGTACCTTTTATCTTCTCGGAAAAGATTGAGAAGCGGATGCTGCGGCGTGAAGCGGCTGAAGCTCTGGAGGAGATGTTCGCCGGAGCCAAGGAAGATGGGATCTATCTGGCCGGTGTATCCGGCTACCGTTCGGAAGCGACCCAGCGGAGACTGTTCAATAACTATGTGGACAGAGACGGCGAAGAGAAGGCGCGTACCTACAGTGCATTGCCCGGACACAGTGAGCATCAGACGGGACTTGCCATCGACCTGTCCGGCAGTGACGGCAAGTGTGCTGCCGAGAGCTGCTTTGCCGGTACGAAGGAAGCCGAATGGCTTGCTGCCCATGCCGCTGAATACGGATATATTATCCGGTTCCTTGAAGGCAAGGAGGCGATCACCGGATATATTTATGAGCCTTGGCATGTCCGTTATGTAGGCAAGGAGATTGCCGCATCTGTAACGGAACGAGGAATTACGCTCGAAGAATATTATGATGCCGTTCCGGTGGCGCAATAACATCTGTACAGGCGGTCCCGTGTTTTCTGCGGGGCCGTTTTGTTTTTGTCCGAAGACTATATTTTATATGCTCCGCGCAATACATATTCCTTATATTTCCTCCTGGAACGCAGCCCGCCTGATCTACTATTCCACGTACCAGCAGGGTAGATCATTATATCTAAGGCAAGCACTGCCCTGCGGAGAGAAGGCAGTTGTCCATCCGGCATCCTCTGCGGGTCTTCGTTTGGTTCGCCTGCCTCTTCGCTTGGTTCACCCGCCTGGCCTCTGGTTAAGTAGTGGGAAACCGCACACTATGAAATGGGAGGCGTTCTGTATGTCTGAACATAATCATGTGGTGAGTAAGGACGGCAATGTAACGATGAACCGGGTAACGGATGCGCTGGACCGGATAGATCCGGGACAGAAGGAATTGATTCTGAACAATTTCGAGCAGTTTAAGGCTTATTTAGGAAAGCGCATTCAACTGGCACAAAAAATCGGACTCAGTGACGAACAGCTCGCAATCGCCGCCGAGAAAATCGCCGATTATCTGGCCGCGTATGAAGAACCGCGTAATAGTGAAGAGAAGCTGCTGCTGGAATTGTGGAAGGCCGGGAACAAGGAGGAGCGCCACAGGCTGGCTCATATGCTGGTGAAGATGGTGCAGCAGTAACAGAGGCTGCAGCGCCTATCCCTGAAATAGTAAAGGTCCGGCGGCGTATCAGATACCCTTTTGCAGAGAAGATGGCAGGCGATAAATATAACTTATCCGGCAGAAGGCGGTCCCGTAATGATTGCGGAGCCGCCTGTTTGCATTGCAGGATACCTTTGACTTAGTAGCGGAGAGAGCGGCCTTTCCTGCCGGAATTTGGTTTTGGCTGACAATAGGATAGAATGGAGAGGAAAGGCTCCACATGATGAACATGGATCATAACTACACAGCCGAAAGGAAGCGAAGCAGAGATGTCGATTTATAGTTTTGCCGGAATCACCCCTTCGGGTACAGAAGTGCCGTTTAAGGACTATGAGGGCAAGGTGCTGCTGATCGCCAATACGGCCAGCAAGTGCGGGCTTACTCCGCAATATGGAGAGTTACAGAAGCTGTATGAACAGTATGGAGATCAGGGACTGGTAGTGCTGGGCTTCCCGTGTAACCAATTTGCCGGCCAGGAACCGGGGACCAGCGAGGAAGCGGAGGCCTTCTGCCAGATCAATTACGGGGTCACCTTCCCGGTGTTCGCCAAGGTCGATGTAAATGGTCCGGAGGCCAGCCTGTTGTTCCAATATTTGAAGGGGCAGCAGCCGGGGGACGGGGAGAGCAGTGATATCCAGTGGAACTTCACGAAGTTTCTGGTAGACCGCAGCGGCCAGGTGGTCGCGCGCGTCGAACCGAAGGAATCACCGGAGAGCATGAAGGGACTTATCGAATCTGTACTGAACTGAAGCCGGAGGAAGCGGGCCGGTAGCGGAAGTGGATTGGGAAGCAGGTTGGGCAGATTAAAGTAAAGCCAGGCTATATACGCTCTCCCGGATCGTGGCGCAGGTCGGCGCGGTCCGGGAGTTTTTTGGGTAATTTGGGTAATTAGGAATGCACCAGAGATACTTAAAGAGCGATTGGGACACGAAAGAACGATTTGAACAAACCAGATGGTAGGGATGGGAGTCGAATGGTAGGGGGAAATCGGATGGTATGGATGGTAACCGGAAATAGCAGTTGGATTTTGGGCACCTACTGATGAACGAATGAACTCTGCTACAACAGCAGTTGTATAAACAGCACTTAATTCCGGCCCTTTCACCCATTGTAGCCAAAATGAACCCCAGCAAGTGTTGTTTTTCCACTTCCTTTCGTATATTCCTCAGAAACCGGTAAATTAAGCTACCTTTTTCCACTTGCTGCTGGGGGAGGGGGAGATATCCTTAGCGCCTCCAGCCTTCGCCCGCCTCGTCATCAATCCGCGTGCACCCAAACGGTAGCCGTGCCTGGTTAGTTAGAAGCACAGAACTGCCCGGGTATGAAAATTATCCTTGAATCTTTTCAGAGACACTGTATCCTTTGAAGAGGAATGTTTCACCTAACTACGAACTACATGAATTGCATAAAGGAATCAGGGATGCAGGATAATAACGGCAGGAGGGTACATAACGGCATGAGGTTAATTACAGAGGTAGCAGCGGCAGCGGGGATCAATGAAGAGCATCTGGAATTGTACGGTAGATATAAAAGCAAGCTGTCCCCGTCGCTCTGGGCAGAGCTGAAGGACAAACCGGACGGCAAGCTGGTTCTGGTCACCGCAGTGAATCCGACACCGGCAGGCGAAGGCAAAACCCTGACAACCATCGGGCTGGCCCAGGCCATGAATGCGGCGGGTACCCGAACGGTAGCAGCCCTGCGTGAACCCTCGCTTGGCCCCTGCCTGGGGATGAAGGGCGGAGCAACCGGGGGCGGCAAGGCGCAGATCGTTCCGTCAGATGAGATTAATCTCCATTTCACAGGCGATATCCATGCGGTGACGGCAGCGCATAACCTGCTCTCGGCGATGATCGACAATCATCTCTTCCAGGGCAACAGCCTGGGGCTTGATCCGCAGCGGATCGTCTGGAAGCGCGTGATGGATATGAATGACCGCAGCCTGCGGAATATCGTGACCGGGCTTGGGGACGGCAACGGACCTGTGCGGGAGAGCGGCTTCCAGATTACAACGGCTTCCGAGATTATGGCTGTGCTGTGTCTGTGCAGCGATCTTGCTGATCTGAAGCAGCGGCTCAGCCGTATCCTGGTTGGATATGACCAGCATGGGCAGCCGGTAACCGCTCAGGAGATCGGAGCGGTGGAGGCAATGACTGCGCTGCTGAAGGAAGCGGTGAAGCCCAATCTGGTGCAGACGCTTGAAGGCACGCCGGTTATTGTGCATGGCGGCCCGTTCGCCAATATTGCCCACGGCTGCAGCAGTGTGATTGGAACCCGCTACGCGCTGAAGCTTGGTGAGGTGGTGGTAACAGAGGCGGGCTTTGGCGCGGACCTGGGGGCTGAGAAGTTCATGGATATCAAATGCCGCCAGGCCGGGCTGGAGCCTGCGGCCGCTGTACTGGTGGTTACGGTGAAGTCGCTGAAGTATAACGGCGGCGTCCGCAAGGAGGAGCTGTATGCCGGCAACCGGGCAGCGCTGCTCTCCGGGTTGTCCAATATGGAGCGGCATATTGAGAATTTGCGCAAATTCGGCGTGCCGGTGCTGGTGGCGCTTAATCATTTTGAGGGCGATGCCCCGGCGGAGATTGACGATGTGCTGGAAGCCTGCCGGCGGCTGGGGGTCCCTGCTGCGGTCTCTAAGGTATGGGCCGAAGGGAGTGCGGGCGGGCAGGCGCTGGCGCAGGAGCTGAAGAAGCTGCTGGCGCAGGAAGAAGCTGTGAGTTTCGCACCTCTCTATGAAGACAGTCTGGATATTCCGTCCAAAATCAACCGGATCGTCACCGAGATCTACCATGGTGCAGGAGTAGCATTCTCACCGGCAGCCAAACGCAGCCTGGCTGTAATTGACAGACTGGGTTTGCACCAGCTTCAGGTCTGCATGGCCAAAACACCCTATTCCTTCTCGGATCAGCCGCGGCTGCTTGGGGCGCCGGAAGGCTTCACTATGGGGGTCCGGGACATCACGCTGTCACTCGGCGCGGGATTTGCAGTAGTCATTACGGGGAACATGGTCACCATGCCGGGACTTCCCGCCAAGCCGGCGGCAGAAGGTCTGCTGATTGATGAAGATGGCGTGATCTCCGGCCTGGAGTAAACAACGACAAGCGATAAGCGCATCTTCCATAGCCTCACCTATCCGCGGTATGCTGCGGGGGTGAGGTTTTTTGGCGATAAAATATATATGTTGCACACGATAACTTATCCTTCAATTTCCGCTGAAACGAATACCGTCCTTATAAAAGGACGGCAAAGCCGTTCCCGCTTGCGCGGTGTTTCCTTCGGCTTCCTGCCGCACAACGGACATAATCCCCCTCCTCCCGGGGACACTAAGGCAAGGTTGAAGAGATCATTTAAAATTTGAAATTGTGAACAATGTGAGAAAAATCACAAAAACACTTGAAATGTGATAAATATCACAATATAATCAGTGTATAAAGTGAAAACAATCACAAACGTAAACACAAGACCTACTAAATAAGCTTTTCAACTTGGAGGAGGAAGAAATCATGAAAGTAGCAGTCATTGGATGTACCCACGCCGGAACGGCCGCCATTGTTAATACCGCACAGTTGTACCCGGATGCCCAGATTACGGTCTATGAGCGCAACGATAACATATCGTTCCTGTCTTGCGGAATTGCGCTGTATGTCGGGGGCGTGGTCAAGGACCCGCAGGGACTATTCTATTCCTCCCCGGAACAGCTTGCAGCGCTGGGTGTGCAAACCAAGATGCGCCATGAAGTCATCAACATAGATACTGCCCGCAAAACGTTGAAGGCCCGCAACCTGGTTACAGGTGAGGAAATGGACGATACGTATGACAAGCTGATTATGACCACAGGCTCGTGGCCGATTGTGCCTAAGCTGGAAGGAATCAATCTGGACGGTATCCTGCTCTCGAAGAACTACAATCACTCCAACACCATTATCGAAGAAGCACAGAAGGTGAAGAGAATCACCGTGGTTGGAGCCGGGTATATCGGAGTGGAGCTGGTGGAAGCTTTTCAAATGAACGGCAAGGAAGTTACGCTGATTGATGGAGAAGAGCGGATTCTGAGCAAATATCTCGATGAAGAATTCACCGCACCGATTCAGCAGTCGCTTGAGGATCATGGCATTAAGCTGGCGCTTGGCGAGAAGGTTGCTTCCTTCGCCGGGGAGAACGGCAGAGTGACCAAGGTGATTACCAGCAAGGGAGAACATGAGACCGATCTGGTGATTCTCTGCATCGGCTTCCGTCCGAATACCGAGCTGCTGAAGGGTCAGGTGGATATGCTGCCGAACGGGGCGATCATGGTCAATGATTATATGCAGACCAGCCTGCCGGATGTCTATGCTGCCGGTGACAGCTGTGCGATCCATTACAACCCGACCGGTAAACATGCGTATATCCCGCTTGCCACGAACGCTGTGCGTATGGGAACCCTGGTAGCCCGCAATCTGGTCTCGAACACGATCCCGTACATGGGTACGCAAGGAACCTCGGGCATCAAAATATACGAAGACAATATTGCCGGAACCGGACTGACTGAGGATGCTGCCAAGGCTGAGGGGATGGATACTGAAAGTGTCATGCTGATCGACAACTACCGTCCGGAGTTCATGCCGACCTTCGAGCAGGTCCAGGTCAAAGTAGTGTTCGACCGGGCTACCCGCCGCATTCTTGGCGCACAGATTATGTCCAAGATGGATCTGACACAGTCGATCAATACCGTATCGGTGTGCATCCAGAACCAAATGACCGTAGATCAACTGGCCTTCATCGACTTCTTCTTCCAGCCTCACTACAACAAGCCTTGGAACTTCCTGAATACCGCAGGCCTTCAGGCCCTGCCTAAGCCGGCTGCAGTCAAAGAGCCAGTACACGCATAAATGTAAAATATAAAATATAAAATGTTCTGCCGGAGCCCATTCAGGGCTCTTTTTTTTGAATGCGGCGATAGACAAAGAGAGCTGCCTCTCAAGTCAACTTCGACTTGTTGAGGCAGCTCAACTTTAACGATCCGTGTCGGTTACGATTGATTGCGATAGCCGGAGATTATATTCTTGACGGCGATAGGATTGCTCTCTGTGGGTCCAATCTCAATAGCAGGCAGGGCTACCCCGGTTGCCAGATCAATCGGGCGAATCGCTCTTGATTCTCCCACATAAGCCTTAGTGTCGGAGAAGAACGCCAGATCGCCGATAGAAGTGAGTGGAACGAACCGGGACTCGGTGCCCGTAGAGTTGTAGATTTGCAGACCGCCCGTCGGTAAAGTCGTGGGTTGAATCGTGATACCAATATACACTTGCCTACGCGAAAGCCGGATTTTATCCTGGCCTTTGTAACTGGGGATGTCTGAACCAGGGTAGCTATATACGGTTCCCATCCAATCAACTTCCAGGTCATTAAATAGTTTCAGAAAGCCTCTATTATCTTCCATGGTGCAAAACAATAATTTGTTGTCCAGGTAGACGCCGGATACCGTGTTGTCCAGCAAACTTGAGGTGGTAGGCTCGCCCATTAGCTCACCGGCATAAAAAATGAGCATACCGGTCTGTCCAAGAGCGATTTGCGTATGCCCATCCGGGTGGACGACCAACGGATTGTGTGCCGTGTCAAAGGTAAGCTGAAATTGGGACCCGTACGGATGAACGCTGTCATCCGCAATGGATATGGCGGCGACATAATCTTTTCCATCGGCAACCTTACAGGCTACATAGATATAGGAGCTATTCTCATTGCTGGCCAAGGCGAAAGGCCGGCCTGGGCCGACATCCACATTTTTCAAAACCGTATTCGTAAGGGAATCAATAATCGTAACGTTCTTATTTCCGTAATTGGCTACATAGGCTTTCTTGCCATTCGAAGCAACGAGGACAGCAACGGGACGGGCAGGAATGGAGCTCATATTGCCTACAGGAACCGTATTGATAATGCTGTGGGTGCTCGTATCAATGATGGAGAGCGAACCGATACGGGTATTCGCTACGAATAGCTTCTTCTCGTCGGGGTCCATGGCCATAGCGCCAGGGTTGGCACCTACCTGAATCCGCTTGATGATCCGAGCTTCAACAGGATCAATGACGGCGACATAGCCATGTTGATAGTCAATTTCATAAGTTACATAGACATATGGATCGCGTGAGGGTAGTTTCCTGCTGCTGTTTGCTTCTGCCTTGTTTGGATTCATGGATTAATCCCCTTTCCTGGATTGAACCGGATGGACTTCCCGGACCCGAGGGACCGGCTGGTCAGATGGGCAGGCGCGCCGGATTGAATCCGGATGCCGCATCTCCGAAGTCTGCTGTAGGGTATGCATGGATTCTCCAGCCCGACTAGCATAACGTCCTGCCAGACTGCAAAAAAGGGCGTAAATAACGAAGAATAATAGATTCCCATCAGGAATGCCCATAGGAAGAACTGCCTCTTTAGGGGAGACATCGGTTTTCTGCGTATACCGCACCACCAGATTTTATGGTAAATTTGACATGTCAGTGAAAACTTTCACGTTGTTTTTCTGATAGTGACTTTTATCACGTAAATGTGATTGTGATCACGTTACAATGGCATAAAGGAACAAATTTTAAGTAATTAGAAGGGGATAGGAATCATGGCTTATAACAAACCGCAGGGAATCGCTGAGGTCACGGTTGAGAACGGAGTTAAGAAGGCGCATAATCCGCTCAGCACTGTACTTATTCTTGGTTTCTTGGGAGGAGCGTTTATCGCGCTCGGATTTTTGCTGGATATTCGGGTCATTGCAGGTGCGCCTGCCGAGTGGGGGTCCATTGCCAACTTCATCGGAGCGGCGGTGTTCCCGGTCGGACTGATCCTGGTGCTGCTTGCCGGAGGGGAACTGCTGACAGGGAATATGATGGCGGTGCCGCTGGCTTTTATTGCGAAGAAGATTTCGTTCTGGGAAGTCATTAAGAACCTCGTGCTGATTACTCTCAGCAATCTGGCAGGTGCCTTGTTCGTGGCTTATTTCTTCGGTCACATCGTTGGCCTTACATCTGATGGTGTGTATCTGGAGAAGCTGGTAAGTATGGCGGAGCATAAGATTGATGCTACCTTCCTGCAGGCCTTCATCTCCGGGATCGGCTGTAACTGGCTCGTGGCTCTGGCGGTATGGCTCTCCTATGGGGCAGACAATTTCAGCGGCAAAATCCTCGGTATCTGGTTCCCGACCATGGCGTTTGTGGCTATCGGCTTCCAGCACGTTGTAGCTAACATGTTCCTTATCCCTGCTGCGATCTTTGAAGGACATTTCACCTGGGCACAGTATGCCGCCAACTTCGTTCCGGTCTGGCTGGGCAATCTGACGGGCGGCGCGATCTTCGTGGCTGCCGCATACTGGATGGCCTATCTGCGCAAGGACCCGGCGGCTGTAACATCTGTTGAAGGAATCCCCGCTCAAGGGCTGAAGAAACACGCTTAAAGAAGAATCAGCCGGTTAACACCGGCGTGTGTGATAGTTTGACCCAAGCACTTCCTGGCTTTCCGGCGTCCCGCTTTGCGGGGAGCTTGGAGGACGGGGAGTGTTTTTTTGTGAATATAAGAAGATGCTCCGCTTCCAGACATAACAAAATTCACCGTGCAATCCGATTCGGGGGAACGAAATCGGGCTTCACGGTGAATCAATTAGGGAGTGTTTCATATGGATTATTACCCTGGCTTTCAGAGAACGAATCACCCTGAACCATCCGATTTTCTTTACGTGCGAATGGCCTGGTTATAGAATATAAATATCGCCGCAGGCGGGAATGGATGGCTGAATTTCACCTGGCTTATTCGTCGGTTGCACGCGATAAAGCGTTAATGCGTATGCTTGCCCTTCGCCCTGTTTTGGGATGATACTGGATGAATTAATGACAGCTATGTTACAGGGGATGACAGACAAGTTATGAGATTTATGCAGGCCTATCCGAAGGAAATTAAAGTATTCTTGATTGCCAGTCTGATTAATGCAACCGGCAGTGCGCTGATGTGGCCGCTGGTTACCATGTATGTATTCGATGAGCTGGGACGCAGTATGAAGGACGCGGGAATCGTGCTGCTGGTGCAGTCTCTCGGCGGAATTGCCGGACAACTGCTGGGCGGCTCTTTATACCATAAGGTAGGGGTGAACCGGCTGATTGTCGGCGCCTTGGCGATGAACGCCCTGACCCTGTTTGCGCTCCCATGGGCAAGCGGCAGCTGGAGCGTATTCATTATAGTTATGGGCCTGATGGGATTGTTCAACTCGCTCTCACTCCCGGCCATTCAGGCATTTATCGGCTTCCGGTTCGCGGAGCAGCGGGCGGAGCTGTTCAATATCATCTATGTTGCGAATAATATCGGGGTTGCCCTGGGGACGTCCCTGAGCGGCTTCCTGGGCAATTATATGCTAAGCTTTGTGCTGAACGGGGTGACCTCGGCGGTGTTTGCCTGCTTCTTCTTCGTCTATCTGCGCAAGGTGGGGGCAGCACCGGCTCATAGCACTGTAACGAAAAAGCAACCGCAGAACGAAGTGTCCGGCTGGAAGCTGCTGGGGAATATACGGATCTATCTGTACATGGCTGTGGGTTCGATGTTTCTCTTAATAGGCAATTCGATCTGGAATAGCGGAGTCTCGCCGTTTATTATCTCGGAGGGCTGGTCGAAGCAGCTATACGGCTTCCTCTGGACGCTGAATGGCGTGCTGATCTTCGCAGCGCAGCCGCTGGTCAGTCTGATCAAACGCGGGTTCGCGCAGACGTCCACCGCACAGATGACGGCAAGTGCAGTGTTCTATCTGGCCGGGTATGCTGTAATTCTGTTTATGCCAAGCTATCCGGGGATGCTGCTGGGAATGGTGCTGGCTACACTAGGTGAGATGCTGATCTCTCCGGCGATGCCGTCCTTCATCTCAGAGCATGCCCAGCGCAGCGCGCCGTTCTACCTTGGGCTTAGCGGCGGGATCGGCGCAATCGGCCGGGTCATCGGCCCTTATCTGATGGGGGTTCAATTCGACAGGGGCGGTCTTGCGCCAACAGGCTGGCTGGCTTGCGGCATGGCGGTTCTGTCAGTGGGCTTCTTTGCGGTCCATGCCTACATTAACCGTTCAGCTGTACAGCTTGAGCGCAAGACTGTATAAATGTTCATACTGTAACTAATCCTTTCATTAACTGACGGGTAAGGCGAGGGGTGTACAACATGCAACAACTTAACAGAGATTCTGCTCTGCTCATCCGGCCCTCCGAGATCAGGGATGTCCGTGAGCTGATTGTGCTTGATAATATGATCTGGACGGAGGATACAACACCGGGGCCGCTGATGTGGCGTTCGCGGGAGGATTATCTGCTGCATGCGCCGCCCGGCTCCCAGCTCGTAGCCTTGCAGGACGGCGAGCTGTGCGGTTACGTGGGCTTCGGCTGCCCCAGCGGAATGGAGAGTAACCGCCATGTCTGCGAGGTGAATATTGCGGTGCATCCGCGCTTTCAGCGGATGGGCGTAGGCAGCCGTCTGCTTGCGGAGATCAAGCGCCATGCCGCCGAGCATGGAATCCGCAAGCTGCGCTTGCGGGTGCTCTCCTGCAACACACCGGCGCTCCTGTTCTACCGCAAATGCGGATTCGAGGAAGAGGGACGGCTGCGGGAGGAGTTCTACTTAAGCGGACGTTATGTGGATGAAGTATTTATGAGCTGCAGGCTGACGGGAGGAGAAGGGGATGGAGACTGAAGTGAAGATGCAAGTCGTCTCGCTGAATGTAGGCGAGCCGACGACGGTGGAGTACCGCGGCAAGCCGCTGGACACCGGAATCTACAAACTGCCGGTAGCCGGGCCGCTTGCGCTTCGGGCCGGAGGGTTCGCCGGGGACGGGCAAGCGGACCTTGTGAACCATGGCGGCCCCGACAAGGCTGTCTGTGTCTATCCGATTGAGCATTATGCTTACTGGGAAGAGCAACTCGGCCGGAAGCTGGAGTATTCCGCCTTCGGCGAGAATATCACAGCGCGCGGACTGTTGGAGACCGAGGTCTGCATCGGGGACGTCTACGAAGTGGGTACTGCACTGCTTCAGGTGAGCCAGCCGCGTTTCCCGTGCTTCAAGCTCTCGCAAAAGCACGGACCGGCGGACATGCCTGCACGGGTGCTAACCACCGGGTATAGCGGATTCTATTTCCGGGTACTGCGTGAAGGACGGGTGGCAAGCGGTGACCGGATTGTTAAGCTGGAGAGCGGCGCGGGCAGCTTCCCGGTGAAGCAGGTGCTGTACTCGATGGAGCATGGGCGTAAGGATCATACCGGTCTGGCTGAGCTGGCCGGACTGGAGAGCCTTGCGGCTGGTATCCGTGAGCGTTTCCGGGGCTGGCTGGAGGCTGCGGAGAAATAGGACGGCTAAGGGCAGTCCGAGGACGAGCAGGGGCAGACTAAGGGCAGCCTGAGCGTAGATCAACATGCTGTGGGCAGACCAAGGTGAGTCCGAGGGTAGATCAAGGGCATGCTGTGGGTAGACCAAGGAGAGTCTGAGGGTAGATCAAGGGCGTGCTGTGGCATACCAAGGAGAGAGCCAGGGTAGATCAAGGGCGTGCTGTGGGCAGACCGAGGAGAGCGCCAGGGTAGACCGAGAATAGACCAAGGACGGCCCAAGGGTAGACCGAGGGTAGACCGAGAACAGATCAAAGACGGCCCAAAGGTAGACCAGGGACAGTGGTAGGATAGACCAAGAACAGCCCCAGGGTCGACCAAGAGCCGACCAAGGGCCAGGGCCGACCAAGATCCCAGGACAAGGAAGGGATAACCCCAAAGAACCCCCGAGCAGGTACGAGAGCTCCGGGGGTTCTTGTTGTTAAGGAGTATCCCGCCTGGCAAGCTGCTGAACCCGCTCAAGGTGGGCGAGAGCAGGAGCATGAGCGGGAATGAGGAGCCGAAGTGTCTCAGGACCGGGCTCCCGGCTGGCTCCTGCAATAAGCAAGTGGAATAATGCTTCTTAATTCGTCGATTTCTGCTAATAATAAGGAAGCAAGTGGATAAACAACATCTAATATCGTTCGTTTCCACTACATGGGATGAAATGTGATTATTTAAGTGTTGTTAATCCAACTACTGTAGCAGCAGAGGGCGTTCGTTCATCAGCAAGTGGACAAAATCCAACTAAAATCGGTCACGGGCAGACTCGAACACTAGAACACCAGGAAACCAGCACGCCAGCACCCTAGCAGCCAACACCCCAGCACATCGGCACCTCAGCAGCCAGCACCCCAGCACATCGGCATCTCAGCACCCAGAACGCCAGCCACCAGCACCCCAGGCACCAGAACACCAGGCCACCAGAACACCAGCCACCAGCACGCTAGCAGCCAGCACCCCCGAACTTGTCCGTTTCCGCTCCTAAGGCAAGGCCCCTCCGGGGTCAGGCCAGCAGCTTCCATTCGCTGCGCAGCAGGCCGTATACCGCGTGGTTCACATAACCGGCAGGCAGCTTCTCCGCCTGGCGGATCACGCCTTCAAAGATAAATCCGAGCCGTTCAGGAATAGCTCTGCTTGCCATATTACCGGTGGCACAGCGGACTTCGATGCGGTTCAGCTCCAGCTCCAGCAGGGCGTAATCCACGAATACCCGGCAGGCGCTGGTCATATAGCCTTTGCCTTCGTAGCCTTCGCCAAGCCAGTAGCCGATGCCGACAGAGCGGTTATGCCAGTCAATCTCGTGATACCCGATGATTCCGGCCAATTCCTCCCGCACCCATAGCCCGGCGGTGAAGCCGCCGTTATCAATGCCTTGCTTCACGGAATTCTTAATAAAGGTGGAGAGATGAGCCTGCTCCGTTACGCCGTCCACCCAAGGCAGCCACTGCCTGAGCCGGTGGCGGGAACGTTCCACCAGGGCGAACATCTGGCGGGAATGCTCCGGCATGAGCAGCTTCAGCTTCAGATCTTCATCAATGACATAATTAAACATGCGGCTGCCCCCTATGCGGTTTAAGATATAAGTTCTCGCCTAATTAACGTTTGATCCACTCCAGTGCGTAGATGTCTTCCTCCAGGGCCTGCATACGCTGGCCGACTAGCGTACGGCAGTCGCTAAGCGCTCCGTTATAGATCGCCGGTCCCAGCTCCTTCAGGAAGAATTCCAGCAGATTGTCTGCTGCCAGGTGGCCGATGGTCTCCCCGCGCTCGGCTTCAAAGTAGGCACGAATGTTATCATTGATCATGTCCCGCTGTTCTTTGGGCAGTTTAACCGGTTTCATAAGTATCCCTCTCTTCTCGTTATTCCTATATTTATCATGCTACTCCATCGCCGGGAGAGAAGTCAAAGGATGCGGCGGGTGCTTAACTTTTATTGAACATTCCCTGCTTAACGGGTATATTAGTAGGAAACATGTTCATACAAGGAAGTAGTTATATTACAGAATGAAAGGTTGATCATTGTGGAGAATCAGGGCACACCCTCCAATTTCATTAAGAACGTCATTACCGAAGATCTCCGCTCGGGTAAGGTTAAGGAAGTCGTTACCCGCTTTCCGCCGGAGCCGAACGGTTATTTACATATCGGACATGCCAAGGCGATCTGGATTAACTTTACACTGGCAGATGAATTCGGCGGCAAAACCCATCTGAGATTCGATGACACGAATCCGGTCAAGGAAGATACCGAGTACGTGAACTCCATCCAGGAGGATGTGAAATGGCTCGGGTATGAATGGGAGGAGCTGCGGTTCGCCTCGGATTATTTCGGGGAGATGTATGCGCGGGCCGAGCTGCTGATCAAGAAGGGCAAAGCCTATGTCGATGATCTCAGCGCCGAGCAGATCCGCGAGTTCCGGGGAACACTGACCGAGCCGGGGAAGAACAGTCCGTACCGTGAACGTGGCATTGAAGAGAATCTGGATCTGTTCCACCGGATGCGGGCAGGGGAATTCAAGGACGGTGAGAAGGTGCTGCGCGCCAAAATCGACATGTCCTCCCCGAACATCAATCTGCGTGACCCAGTTATTTACCGGATCTCACACTCCCATCATCATAATACGGGAGATGAGTGGTGCATCTATCCGATGTATACCTTCGCACATCCGTTGGAGGATGCTATCGAGCATGTCACCCACTCCCTCTGCTCTCTGGAGTTCGAGGATCAGCGCCCCTTCTATGACTGGGTTGTCGCTGAATGTGAGATGGAGGCTGCACCGCATCAGTATGAATTCGGACGCCTCAATCTGGCCCAGACCGTTACCAGCAAGCGCAAGCTGAAGCTGCTGGTGGATGAAGGCCATGTAGACGGCTGGGATGATCCCCGCATGCCGACGATCTCAGGACTACGCCGCCGTGGATATACGCCGGAGGCGATCCGCAGCTTCGTACACGAGACCGGGATCTCCAAGAGCCAGGGTCTGGTGGACCTGCAGATGCTGGAACACTTCATCCGCGAAGATCTCAAGCTGACGGTTCCCCGGACGATGTCGGTGCTGCGGCCGCTGAAGGTAGTGATTACGAATTATCCGGAAGGTGAGACCGAATATTTCGAGATTGAGAATAATGTTGAGAACCCGGAGATGGGCAACCGCCTGATTCCGTTCTCCCGTGAAATTTATATTGAACGCGATGACTTCATGGAGGTTCCGCCGAATAAGTATTTCCGCTTGTTCCCGGGCAATGAAGTGCGTCTGAAGAATGCTTATTTCATCAAGTGCAACGATTTCATCAAGGATGAGAATGGCGAAGTTGTGGAGCTGCACTGCACCTATGATCCGGAGACGAAGAGCGGCAGCGGCTTCACTGGACGCAAGGTCAAGGGAACGCTGCACTGGGTCGATGCCAGCCAGGCTGTACCGGCGGAATTCCGCCTGTATGAGCCGCTGATCTCTGCAGAAGAACCTGAGCCGGATGCCGAGATTGAAGGTCTGGAGACTTCTGAGGGTAAGCCGGAGCCGACCTTCCTGGATCAGCTGAATCCGAAGTCCATCGAGATCCTCCAGGGCTTCGTGGAACCGGGCCTGAAGGACAGCGTGCCGCAGGACAAGTTCCAGTTCTTCCGCCACGGGTATTTCAACGTAGACAGCAAATATTCGTCGCCGGACCATCTGGTATTCAATCTGGTAGTGCCGCTCAAAAGCTCCTTCCAGCCCAAGCAAGGCTAGAACACTTATGAACGGCAAAATAGGCTTGGTCTCCCACCCGGGAGACCAAGCCTATTCGCTATTCGCTATTCGCTATTCGCTATTCGCTATTCGCTATTCGCTATTCGCTATTCGCTATTCGCTATTCGCTATTCGCTATTCGCTATTCGCTATTCGCTATTCGCTATTCGCTATTCGCTATTCGCTATTCGCTATTCGCTATTCGCTATTCGCTATTCGCTATTCGCTATTCGCTATTCGCTATTCGCTATTCGCTATCTTCCTCCGGCTCATCCTCCGGATCGGCCGGGGGCCGGTAGCTGCCGCGGATGACGAAGAGCCACATCAGGCCGAAGCCGATGGCGCCGAACAGAGTCAGGATCGCACCGGATTGATACATGGTCTGCGCCCCAAGGGTCTGATATAACCAGCCCCCGAGTACGCCGCCGAGAATCCCCGAAATCCCGCTCCATGCGAGCGTGTACAGAGCCTGTCCCGAGGAACGGTAAGGCCGTGGCACGAGCAGCATGGTTAACTGGGTTCCGACATAGAAGAAGCCGCCGAACGTAATGGAGTGCAGTACCTGAATGAACGCCACCTGCAGCGGAGTGGTTGCACCGGCCATCAGCCACCACCGCAGGAAGAACAGGGCGCTGACCAGCGTAAGCGAGGCCAGCAGCACAGGGATTCTGCGCTTAAGAATGAGATTGCACAGGAGCAGTACCCCCATCTCCAGAATGGAGGACAGGAATACGGCGAGGCCGATCATGGTCTTGCTTCCCCCCAGCTCTGTGATGTACAGTGACACAAAGGTGTTGTTCATCGTATTCGGAATAGAGACCAGTATGCCGAAGAGGACGAAGCACAGAAAAAAAGGATTGTAGAAAATCTGACGCATCCCCTTGAACGGCAGGGGGGCAATTCCAATCGAATGGTCGAGCTTCGGCAGGGTAATCAGGGCAATCATCGCTGCGCAGAGCAGTGCCGCAAAAAGATAGGACAGCACTGAGATGCCGGCCCACTCAATCACGGGACCCGCAAGGATGGCAGTGAACGCCCAGCCGAGCGACCCCCATAGCCGGAAAGAGCTGAACCTGCGGCGGGTTCCGTCAATATAACTGAGAATCATGGTATTGCTCTGGGCGAACAGCGGCCCTTGGAAGAAATAGAAGAGCAGAATAGCTATATAGATCATTTCATATGTATTCGCCTGAAATACAAGCTGGGACAGAACCAGCGTTCCTGTCAGCATGACGAGGACAATCCGCCGGATATTCTGATAACGGTCACTCCAGATCCCCCAGAAGGGATTGGCAATAATGGATACAAGTGCGCCTACCGACATCAGGCTTCCGATCTCCAGCTTATTCATCCCAACATCCTGCAGATATAGCGGAAAGAAGCTGGTGAAGAGGACGACTGTTCCATACACGAAGAAGTTGAACCATTTCAGAGAGGTGAAAGACAGCTGCTTATCGAGGTTCTCCCGCAAACTTTGCACTCCTTTCCCGCCAGGGTGTCTTGCAGTCTTGCTGTGGCTGTAAATATGCCGCTCCTATCACTGTAACATTTGTTGAAAAGGGATACAAACCAACTTTTATGGTGATTTGCAAATCAATGGGAATGAGCCGGGCAAAGATAAGGAAAGAGGCCAGAATCAGCCCGAATTCCATATTGTTCCAGATAAAAAATCTGCTATGCGGCTATTGTTCCGGGCCGTTTAACTTCAGTTTACATAGGGCCGTTATTCTAGGGTCTAAGGCGGAAGCAGTCCTTGACTGTTCCTGACATCTATCTGCCGGAAAAGGGGATTAACATGAAGAACAAGCAAGCACCGCAGAAGCAGGGGGCGGCCATGAAGCCCTTCCTGAAGCTGCTGCACCAAACTAAGCCATCCTATATGCTGCTGACGCTGGCTCTTGGCCTCAGCGTGATTTCGACCCTCGTAGGTCTCGTTATTCCAATGTTCACGAAGAATCTGGTCGATGGCTTCTCCCTGGCTTCGGTCAGCAAGCTGCAGATTGCCGGAATCGCCGGAGCGTTCATCGCCCAGACTATTGCCGGCGGGTTATCCATCTATCTGCTGAATGCGATCGGACAAAAAATAGTCGCCGCACTGAGAGACCGGCTGTGGCGTAAATTCCTTGTGCTGCCTGTGTCCTACTACAATGAGAACCGGACGGGCGAGAGCGTCAGCCGGATGACCAATGACACGGGGATTCTCAAAACACTGATCTCTGAGCATCTGGCGAGCCTGTTCACCGGTATGATCTCCATTGTCGGCTCTATCACTGTGCTGCTCTATCTGAACTGGAAAATGACGCTGGTCCTGTTCGCGGTTCTCCCATTGTCGGCGCTGATTCTGGTGCCGCTGGGACGGCAGATGTACAAGATATCCAAGGGGACCCAGGATGAGACCGCCTCCTTCACTGCCGTTCTTAGCGGCGTGTTGTCCGAGATCCGCCTGGTTAAATCATCAGGAGCCGAGCAGAAGGAATATGAAGCCGGACGCAAAGGGATTATGAACCTGCTGGCCTTCGGTATTCGTGAGGGCAAGATCAGCGCACTGATCAGCCCGCTGATCTCCTTCGTCTTCATGATGCTGCTGGTGGTGATTATCGGCTATGGCGGGATGCAGGTGTCCTCGGGGGCGCTGACCGCCGGTGAGCTGGTAGCCTTCATTCTGTACCTGATTCAGATTATTATGCCGCTGACGCAGCTGACGCAATTCTTCACCCAGCTCCAGAAGGCCAAAGGTGCCTCAGAGCGTATTATCGAGACGCTTGCGGCAGAGGAAGAAGTATATGAAGGCGTAGAAGAGGCTACAGGCGAAGAAGGGCCTATTGATGTGGAAGATCTCTGCTTCGGTTACAAGACGGGCGAGAAGGTGCTGAATAAGGTAAGCTTCACTATGCTGCCTGGTCAGGTCACTGCCATTGTAGGTCCAAGCGGCGGCGGCAAAACGACCTTGTTCTCGCTGCTGGAACGCTTCTATGAGCCGCAGAGCGGCGTGATCCGGCTGAGCGGCAAGCCGGTGTCGATGTTCTCCCTGAAATCCTGGCGGGAGCGGATCGGTTATGTCTCCCAGGAGAGTCCGCTGCTGGCGGGTACGATAGCCGAGAATCTGGCATACGGGCTGGAGCGTGAGATCAGTAAGGAGGAGCTGAAGCGCGCTGCGGCCATGGCCTACGCTGACGGCTTCATTGAGGGGCTTCCGGACGGGTACAACACGGATGTCGGCGAACGCGGGGTGAAGCTGTCCGGCGGACAGCGGCAGCGGATTGCCATCGCCAGAGCGCTGCTGCGCGATCCGAAGATTCTTATGCTCGATGAGGCAACGTCCAGTCTGGACAGCCAGTCGGAAGCAGTGGTCCAGAAGGCGCTGGGGAATCTGATGCAGGGCCGGACCACGATTGTTATTGCCCACAGGCTCGCTACCGTAGTGAATGCGGACCAGATTATTTTTATGGAGAAGGGGCGGATAACCGGTAAGGGGACACATGAGGAGCTGCTGAGGGACCATGCGCTGTACCGTGAATTCGCCGAGCAGCAGCTGCAGATGAATACACCGGAGCCACAGGGCCGCGTTAGAGAGGAGGGTTCGACAGGGTATGGTCAAAATACTGGTAGTGGACGACGATCCGCACATCCGCGAATTGGTGGGAGTGTTCCTGAGAGCTGAAGGGATGGCAGAGGTGCTGAGTGCTTCCGATGGACTGGAGGCACTGCGGCTGCTCGAAGAGAACGCGGCGGATCTGGCGATTATTGATGTGATGATGCCGAATATGGACGGCTGGGAGCTGTGCCGGGAGCTGCGGGGGCAGTACGACTTCCCGATCCTGATGCTGACGGCCAAGGGGGAGACCTCGCAGATTGTCAAAGGCTTCGAGCTGGGCACAGACGACTATCTGGTCAAGCCGTTTGAGCCGCCCATACTGATCGCCAGAGTGAAAGCACTGCTGAAGCGGTACCAAATTTCTGCCGCCCAGAGCGTTACCGTAGGGAGCCTGCGGATGAACCGCAAGACTTATGAAGTACTATCCGAGCATGGTGATATTACGCTGCCGCTGAAGGAATTTGAACTGTTATTCAAGCTGGCCAGCTACCGGGGGCAGACACTGACACGCGACCGGCTGATTGAAGAGATCTGGGGTTATGATTATGAAGGCAATGAGCGGACCCTGGATGTGCATGTAGGCCGTCTGCGCGAGCGGTTTCCCCAGGAGAAATTCGGATTCGCTATTCGTACGATCCGGGGCCTGGGTTACCGGCTGGAGGGATAGCATGAAGAGCAGAATCATGAGAATATGGGAAAAAATGAATGTGGCTGGACCTATAGCCGGGATCATCATCATGCTCTTTATCTCCTGGAACGGGAGCTATTTCGGATCGAGATTGCTGGCCCGTCATTTCCATTGGTCCTTCTCTGAATACGGGTATCATCTGTTTGTTATGGGGATGCAGATTATTATTTTTTTCTGTGTGGCAGGCATTATTGCTTTCGCTACCCGTGGTCATGAACAGGAATTCTATGGGCCGATCCTTACGGCCATGCGTCAGATTTCCAAAGGGAATTTCAAAGTTGAACTGGGGAACATCAGGCAGTACCGGCAGTTCGGCGGAATTGTGGAGGGGATCAACGAAATGGCCAATGAGCTAGGCCGGATGGAAATGATGCGTCAGGATTTCATCTCGAATGTATCACATGAGATCCAGTCGCCTCTGACCTCTATCCGCGGATTCGCCGCTGCATTGAAGGATGATAGCCTCAGCCCGGAGAGCCGGAAGCATTATCTGGATATCATTGAAGCGGAGAGCCGGAGGCTGTCTGGCCTGAGTGACAATCTGCTGAAGCTGTCTGCGCTGGAGGCAGAGAGCTTCCCGTTCGAACGGAAGCCTTACCGGCTGGACAAGCAGGTGCAGGAGATGATTCTGGCTTCAGAGCCGCAGTGGCTCGGCAAGGACATTGAAGTGGAGGCGGAACTTGCGGAAGCCACCGTAGTTGCAGTGAAGGATCTGCTCAGCCAGGTATGGACCAACCTGCTGCATAACAGCATCAAATTCACCCCGCCCGGGGGACGGATCACCGTCTCCCTGCGCAGCACGGGGGAGTGGCTGGAAGTGGAGGTGAAGGACAGCGGAATCGGCATTGCCGAGGAGGAGCTGCCGCGGATCTTTGAACGGTTCTATAAGGTAGACAAGTCCAGAAGCGTCAGCAGCGGCGGAGGCAGCGGGCTGGGACTGCCGCTGGTGAAGAAGATCGTCGAACTTCACGAAGGGAGCATACAGGTAACAAGCCGTCCCGGTGAGGGGACGGCCTTCATCGTACGTCTGCCAAACACCAAGGTGATTGGCCTGTAGTCGCTACCACAGAGATTCTATAAATCATGATATAGCAATTCAACTATTCTGTGTTTACTTTACTTAACAGATCAGTTAGTTCTTTAGAACTCCGATCTTTTAATTTCAGCATCTTTTCACTATCGCTATCTTTAATTAAAAATCCATCTTCGGTTTTGAAATCTATATAAAGGCTATATTTAACAACTTCAGTATCTGCGTAAGTAACATTCATTCGATACGTGGGTGGACCCACATCAACAGCCCCGCGTACTTTTTTCGCAGTTCTTATAGCATCGTCGAATATTCGAATGCTATCAATGTCAGTGTAAGTAATTTCCGCTGTTTCGGAAATAAGATTGACGCTAATAATCTCAGGATTTGGTCTGACTAAAACATATATTAAAACAAGCAATATTATCAATGAAATTGAAATGATGCCGATTTTTCTCATAAACTCCCTCCTTACACAAGAAAGATGGAGACTGATCATTCAGTCTCCATAATAAATTTATAACTCATTTGAGTATGTGTTGGCAATTTCACTAAGTAAACTATCCCTCAGACTGTTTTCTCGTGTTATAGCTCTGCCTCTGCCGGTCAGATGAACCCGCCGTTGACGCGGAGGGTCTGACCGGTAATCCAGCCGGAGCCTTCACCGGCCAGGAAGCTGACCACGCCGGCAATATCCTCCGGTTCACCCAAGCGTCCAAAAGCATTGGCTTGCTTCAAGCCTTCCAGCATAGCTTCGGACTTGCCCTTCAGGAACAGCTCGGTCGCTACCGGTCCCGGTGCAACTGCATTGATCGTAATGCCCTTGCTGCCGAATTCCTTGGCGAGCTGGCGGGTGAACTGTTCCACTGCGCCTTTGGTGCCGGCATACATGCTGTAGGCAGGGAACATCTGGCCGTTGACCGAGGTGGAGAAATTAATAATCCGTCCGCCTTGTTCCAGATAGAGGAACGCCTGCTGACAGGAGAAGTAGGTTCCTTTGACATTGATGGCGAATTGCTTGTCGAATTGCTCTTCGGTCGCTTCACCTATGAGCGAATTAATCATAATCCCCGCATTGTTGACCACGATGTCGATCTTTCCGTAGAGGGCCTTGGCAGCCTTGAACAATTGTTCAATCTGTGCGGGCTTGCTGATGTCTGCCTGCAAGGCGGCTGCTGTCCCGCCTCCCGCCTGAATCATCTGAACAACCTCTTCCGCCTGCTCTGGGCTGCTGGAATAGTTGATGATGACAGAAGCTCCCTGCGCAGCGAGCCGCTCGGCGACACTCCGCCCAATTCCTCTCGATGATCCGGTAACAATAGCCACCTTGCCTTGCAATGGTTGCGTCATTTGATATTCCTCCTCGAATTTACTGTACAGATAAGCCTCTTTCCAGCAGGGCCCAGAGATTGGAGAATTCTTGCAGAACACCGGGGCGGCGCCACTCATAGGCGTGAGCCGGATGATGGAAGCGGGCGGTGCCATACAAGACGGATTGAGCCTGTACCCCGGCTGGGATCTCCCCGGTGATCAGCCCTTGTTCAATGCCTTGGGCAATGAGGAGGGCGATGTGATCCAGAAGCTTGCGGATATGGACTCCGACCAGCTCTGCCGATTCTTCGGTGACGGCTGCATACATTCTGAACATCTCGCTGTCCTGCGCGGCATAATGCTGCTTAAGCTCAACGAGCTTAGCGATATAATCTCCAAGCTGCTTGAAGGCGTTAGCGGTGGGCTTCCCGGCAATGTCGCTTAGCGGAGCTACAATCCTCTCCTCCAGCCAGCGTTCCGTTACCGCCTCCCGCAGTACGGCCTTGCTGGGGAAATGCCGGTACAGTGTTCCATGGCTGACACCCAGCAGCTTGGCTACATCAGTGACCGAGGCCTTGTCCGGCCCGTATCTGCGCAGGGTATGTTCAGCCGCATCAAGGATTTCTGTCTTGCTCAAAAAAGAGCCTGGTTTATTCACGGTACCCTTCCCCTTTCTATGGATGAAGCATAGCATAGCGCCGAACAAATGACAAATAATTTATTTTGTCATTTGTTCGGCGCTATTTGCAATCCGGCTGTATGGATTAATTGTATTATCCTCTCTTGATCAGCTCTGCCAGCAGGGGGATTCCGCGCTCCAGTTCTGCTGCTGAGGCATAAGCGTAGGATAGTCTGAGATGCCTCCGGTCACTTCGGTCGTACAGATCGCCTGTATTCAGCAGCAGTCCGGCGCGCAGGGCTGCGGTGAACAGCTTGCGCGGAGGGGCAGAGTGCAGGAGGGAGAGCCAGATGTAGAACCCTCCTGCCGGGACGTTCCAGGTGGCTAATCCGGCACAATGATGCTGCAGCAACGCAAGCATGTGGTCACGGCGATCACGGAGCTTACCGCGCAGGATACCCAGATGCTCCTCATGATAGCCGCCCTCCAGCCAGTCGGCGGCAGCCAGCTGAGACAGGGAGCTTGCGCCGTAATCGCTCTGCATCTTGATGTCGGCCAGCCGCCGGACTACCGGCTCCGGGCCGGCAATCCAGCCGATGCGCAGGCCGGGGCTGGCCGCTTTGGAGAGTGTGCCCAGATGCAGGACTCTTCCCTCATGGTCCAGCGCTTTCAGCGGCGGTGGAGGCGGTGCATCCAGCCACAACTCCTGGTAGGCCCCGTCCTCCAGGATAGGCAGCCCCAGTCTGCCTGTCACCTGCATCAGCTCCCGGCGGCGCTCTGCATCCATCAGGATTCCGGTAGGGTTGTGAAAAGAAGGGATGCTGTAGAGCATCGCGGCCTTACTGCGGATCGCCTCGGCCGCAAGCTGCTCCGGGATCAGACCGCGCCCGTCCATAGGCAAGCCGCTGAATTTCACCCCCGCAGACTGAAAAGCATGAATCGAATACAGATAAGAGGGCTTCTCCAGCAGAATGGACGAGCCGCGCGGCAGAAGCCCAAGGGCAATGAGCTGTAGACCCTGAAGCGCCCCGGAGGTGATCAGGATGGAGGCGGGGTCAGCGGCGATGCCGCTTCTGGCCAGCATCCGGCTGACCGCAGCCCGCAGCGCCGGATTGCCGAGCGGCTCTTCATAAGAGAGCGGAGGAAGAATGCGCTGCGAGAGTCCTGCCAGCACCCGGTTCATTGCTGCACCAGGCAGCAGCTCGGGCGCAGGCTCACCAGTGCCGAGGCGGATCAGGCCAGGCTCGTATTCGAGCCGGTTGATATCCTGGACGGTAGGCAGGTTGGGATAATGAATCCCTTCTTCAACGTAATCATTCCAGTTACCGGAGCGCCCCGGTTCTGCCGGAGCCGCTGCCGGATCTGAATCTCCCGAGGACGGCTGCATCTCTGCTACCAGGGTCCCGCCGCCGCGCCTGCCTTCAATCAGGCCCAGTGCGGTAAGCTGGCCCAGCGCCGTAACCACCGTGCTACGATTGACCCCGAGCTGGCGGCACAGCTCCCGCTGCGGAGGCAGACGCATACCGGCAGGCCATGCCCCGCTGCTGATCTTGGCAAGGAGGTAGGCTGCAATCTGACGATGAAGCGGTTGTGCAGAAGCGGGGTCAGGCTTCCACATGCCGGTTAGGACAGGCAGTGTACCGTTTTGCTCCTGATCAGCATCTGCGGGCGAGGGAGCTTCAGAATGAACGGAAAGGCCGGACACGCCTAAGTCTGATTGTTCAGGTTGGTGTGAATGGGTCAAGGGACAAGCTCCTCCTGTACGGTTTCTTTCCTTAAGTGTACCATGGTGCATCCCCATCCATTCACCTTGGTTGGGTAGGTGGTGGATAACTTGGATGGTTACGTCAGGGGCGCAGCAGGGTACGATCAGAGGGCTTAACGCGGGAAGCTGCCTGTGATGCTTGTCCATCCGGCAATACCGCATGATTAGGAAGGGGGACAAAAGATGGTACAAGCTACTCTGCATGGAATTATTCTGGCCTTCGGACTGATTCTGCCGCTGGGCGTGCAGAATATATTCGTATTTAATCAAGGAGTGCAGCATGTAAGATTCCGCAGGGTGCTGCCTGTAGTTCTGACGGCAGCGGTATGTGACACGCTGCTGATAGCTGCGGCTGTCGGCGGGGTCTCACTGGTGATCCTGTCGCTGCACTGGGTCACGCCCCTTATCTATGGTGCGGGAATTCTTTTTCTCGTCTTCATGGGCTGGAGAATCTGGAGAGCCGCTCCGGCGAAGGAAGAGTCGGGAAGTCTCTCGCCGAAGGGGCAGATCCTCTATGCGCTGTCCGTGTCTCTCCTGAACCCTCATGCCCTGCTGGATACCGTAGGCGTTATCGGCACCAGCTCTCTGCAATATGACGGTGCGGTGCGCTGGGTCTTCGCAGTGGCTGCAGTGTGCGTATCCTGGCTCTGGTTCCTGGGTCTTGCCGCCGCCGGCCGTCTGCTCGGCAGGATGGATGCCTCCGGCAAGTTCATTAAGGGGCTGAATACCGTGTCAGCCCTATTGATCTGGGGAATCGCCGTCTACATGGGAGTACAGCTCTGGAGTCTCTTTTGACGCCAATCTAGCCTCGTATAACCGGGTTCGGCAAGGCGGTTGCCAAACTGTTTCCAAAAGTTCACAACTTCATAATAATTTGAGCCAAATCTATTGAAATTTCAAATCTGATCCCCTACTATTACAGATATCAACATAATGTTCTAAATTCTGGAACGTGGGAGGTGGAGTTACTTTGGAGCCTGCAGCCATGATTCGAGATCAGTTAGCGGATTATTTATCACAGCATGAGATGTCTATTAATCAGTTCGCCATAAGATCCGGCATTAATTCCGGGACATTGAGCCGGATTATTAAGGGCCATCAGCCGATTGCCATGAGCCATTTGGAGTTAATTACTGAAGGGATGGGGATGAGAGAGGACCATTTTTACCGATTGTATGTAGATGAATGCTTCTATTATTCGGCACCGACCTGGCGGCGGCTTCGCCCGTTCATTGTAAAGTGTGCCGAACTGGGACGCGTGGATTGTATCGAGCTGCTGGTGCAGAATCTGCTGGATAATCTGACCTATGTTCCCATGCTTTTTGAAGTCGCGGAAGGCTTGTTCCAGCAGAGACATTGGCCGGCGGCGGCCCTGCTCTATGAGAATGTGAGTGCCAGCGAGAAATACCAGTACTCCGAACGGCTGGCCATGTGCCAATACCGCCTGTTCCAGATCGCCCTCGGTGACGACCAGAGCACGAACCTGCGCGCGGCAACCCTGTTCGAGAGCTACATTCCGCGGTTGAATGAGGCGGATCAGTTGGGTGCACTGAAAGATTTGATGGATGTCTACTACTCACTGCAATTATGGAGTAAAGTAAATGAGCTTGCTCTTGAGTTACTTCGGCTTGCTACAATCCGGTATGATCTTTATTGTCACTCGAAACATAAAGAGGCAGTGAAGAGCGGAGAGAAACCTCTTTGCTTTTATATATTGTATGCCCATCTAATGCGTTCGAATGCTTACGATGAATGTGGGGATTACAAAACGGCTCTTGAACTTGTACCTTTATATTCGGACGTAAACTGGATACATGAAGAAAGTGAGGAAGCGAAGAGGACTGTAGCGCAATTCCAGGAATGGGGCAAGGCTAATACTTATTTGTATCGCTTACTGGATGGACAGCTAGAAGTAATAGATGATTATGTTAATTATATTTCCACGCAACAAGGGGAGATTTTCACAGCATTATTTTATATCGTCAAATCTGCTAACCTGTATAACTGGAATATAGATTCTATTTTGGAACGTTTCTCTGATTACATGCCCTATAGGATACATCTTAATGAGTTCGGAGTGTACAATCAGCAGATTAAAGCTGACCAACATGCCAGATTTCTTGTTGAACTGGGAGTTTATTATCTGCGGAATAAGCGAAGCGAAGGCATTGGATATATCCTAGAAGGTTTGGAATCATCATCTAAGCTTAATAATGAGAGCATCGTCTTCAAATGTGTTGATTTATTCGAGCAGAACAGGCATATTGCTGGAGAAGACGAGCAGATGCAATACAAAATCTTAATAAGAGAGGTGCGGGATGCAAATGAAAAGAAAACTCCTGTTATTGCTAGCCTCGTGTAGTGTTGTTGTACTGATGACTATGCCTGTAGCAGACGTAGTGGGCAAACCTATACAACCACAAATGATTCAAGTAAATGGGCATGGCCCGGGTGCCTGAGTAAGCGGCTGCAACTGTACAGTATCATCTTAGACGTCTTCTGCTTAATGCAGGGGCGTCTTTTTTATGGACAACTCTTATCTCGCCAGAGCGTTGTCAATATATCCACTTTAACAGATAATGCAATCGGACCATTATTTTATAGTTTTACATAAATATCTATAATGTTGCATAAGGAGGAGGGATTCCCATGTATAGTCCAGCAAGTGTTAGAATTCGTATTGAGCAAGCAAGAACTAAGCTTCACAAATTACATATTCAATATGGAGGTTTCAATCATCCTGAGGTCCTGCGGCAATCCATAGTACTGGATGAACTGCTCAATGCTTACGATAATAGCTACCGGATGAATAAAAGGCCCCCTGCTTAAGGAATATCTGAGAGAAACTGTGTAGTAATAGAGAAGTTAGATCTGAAATCCTATGGATAAGCGTGCGAAAAAAGGTGGTGAAACTGTGGAGCATACAGTCAAAATCCGGGACGAAATAGCGGCCTATCTTCTAAAGCATCACCTGTCCATTAATCAGTTTGCGATTAACAGCGGTATCCATTCCGGTACACTCAGCCGGGTGATGAAGGGGCATCAGGCCTTGGCGATGAATCATCTAACCCGTGTCACTCGCGGGATGGGACTTCCCGAGGACTACTTTTACAGTAAGTATGTGGATGAATGTCTATATGATTCAGCTCCAACCTGGCGGCGTTTGCGGCCGTTCCTCCTGCAATGTGCGGCGTTATCGCGTCTGGACTGCATTGAGCGGGTCGTACAGAATTTATTGGATAACCTGCTGTATGCACCGCTGCTGTTTGAGATTGCCGAGGAGTTATTTGAACAGAAGGACTGGCAGGCCGCAGCCTTAATCTATGAAAATGTGGGAGCCAGCGAGAAATATCAGCATTCCGAACGTCTGGCGCTCTGTCAATATCGGTTATTTCTGATTAATCTCGGGGATGATCCGCAGAAAAACTTGATAGCGGCTACTTTATGTGAAGGTTATGTGGGCAGACTGGACGAGGTCAATCAATTAGATGCATTACGTCAGTTGGCTAATACGTATTTTTCATTGCATGAGTGGCAAAAGGTTATGGAACTTGTCGAAGAAATGTTGAGAGTTGCTACGAATCTATATGAGCTTCATAGAGAATCAGACCGGAAGCCAAATAATAAACAGGGACACAAAAGGCCGTTATATGCTTATATTTTAAGTGCCCTGCTTCTCCGTAGCTCTGTCTTAGAGGAGTGCGGAGAATATAAGTCTGCGCTGGAGATTATCCCCTTGTATATGGAGTTTAGCTGGATACGGGAGGACAATGAGGAAGCAAGAAAGATTAAGGCCCAATATACAGAATGGGGAACGGCTAATACCTATCTTTACCGCTTAATGGACGGACAGATCGAGGTGCTGGATGAGTATGTTGAATACATTTCAACCCGGGAGAACGAGATTTTTACAGCGTTGTTCAAGATTGTTCAAGCGGCTAACCTCTACAAATGGAATGTGGATCATGTTCTGACGAGGTTTGCTGCCTATATTCCTTACCGCAAATATTCAAGTATATTTGGTGAACGGAACAGGTTGATGCTGAATGACCACCATGCCCAGTTCCGAAGTGAACTGGCAACCTACTATCTGTCCCGCAAGCGTTATAAAGGCGATGATGTTACGATGCAAGGCGTGGACTTATCCGCCAAAATAGACAGTGAGCATAATGTAATCCGGGGGACGATATCCGTGGATTTCGAGATCTCGATTTCAGATATTCCGAAATCAGGCTGAGACATGTATAAACGGCTTAACATATATAGATATCCCTAACACAACGGCTGAGATTCCTGTCACGGACCTCAGCCGTTGTACTTTGTATAAAGTTTGGTCCTCGTCTTACATTCCGAAGTTGGCTCTCTATTTTTCCACTTTAACGTTATAATGATCTTCCGCGGTCACCCTTTGAACAATTCGAACAGTAAGACCATTAGTGGTACGTGCAACAGCCTTCATATCCACAATACTCCCCATATTGTAAGTACCTGCGGGAAAACTTTCGTTATAGATATCCGTCTTGAAATTTGAGGTAACCAAATTGAGCACTCCTTGATGATTCCTCTCCTCATAAGCCATAATCCACATATACGGTTTTACTCTTAAGGCTCTGCTATTGTAGGGGAATAGGTTGAATTATTTCTCCATAGTTCTTGGGCTGATAAGTAAAAGATTTGGTAGATCCATCTGAAGCGGTATAGTAAGCCTTGTATTTCCCTCCAGAATTGTCGAAATAGTCATCGTGCAATTCAGCGATATAACTCGGTTGTTTACCTCCTAAGGTTGTATATAAATCATTACCGGGGATACCACCAGTGCTATATTGCCAGACTGCGTTCGCCTTATTATTCTTAATTTCAACTACAGTGGAGACTGATCCGTTCTCATATATATAGCGAGTGGCATCATTAGCGGCGAAAATGTACGTGTAATTTAAATTTTTATCACTTTCTGCTTGGCGATCGGACTTAAATGAATATTGAATGGGCAAAGAAATAGCTGCTATACGGGCTTCTTGTATATTACTTGAAGTAAGCTTAGTTGAATCCACTGCGTAATCCTTGCTCGTTACAAAGAGTATGCCGCGAGTCCCCTCATAGTAGACACTGTAGCCAAAGGCTTCACTAACAAAACGTGCCGGTACCATCATGCGTCCGTTGTAGTTATTGGCTTCACTATCCATTTTTACTGGCTGCCCATTTTTATAAGCTATAGACAGTCCTTGAGTCATTTTAAAAGTATCTTTTGTAGAATTAGTAATTGTTGCAGTATGAGATTTGGAATCCCATGAATAGCTTAAACCAAGTGAAGCGAGGGTTCGGATCGGAACCATGACTCTACCGCCTACAATAAATGGGTTGCTGTCGGTGGCGATAAAGCCACCATTAATATTTACAGCAATGGGGCGGATCGCAGAAGCCGCAGAAATAGAACCTTGAAAGATGAGTAAAAGCATTAGAGAAACTGTTACAATTTTTTTGTGAATCGACAATTTAGAAACTCCTCTCCTTTTTAAAAAGTATGACAAATTTAAAGTTAGACCTGGAAGTAAGCCTTCCAGGTCTTTTTTGAAAAGGCCCATGAACCTAATCATGGACCTCTTCTCTGCGGCTACCAGCCGCTCAGCCCCCAATCTGCGACATACGGCGGGAGGTGGGCGTATGGCTCTGGGCTTTGCGCTCCAGGGCCAGGGCCATTTCATGATTATGCGGCTTGTTGCCCAGGGCTTGGCGGAACAGCGCCTGCACCGCAGCGGGGTCGCTGATCAGCGGGCGCACATTATATTCATCCTCCCAGTACAGGCAGGCTTTGATGTTGCCGTCGGCGGTCAGGCGCAGCCGGTTGCAGTTATCGCAGAAATGCTCGCTGACCGGATGGATCAGTCCGAAGGTTCCCTTCGCACTGGTGACACGCTGGTTCTGCGAAGGTCCGTTCCCGGAAGGCATATCCGCTTCCTCGGTGGTCCAGC
The DNA here is from genome assembly GCF_018207515.1 of Paenibacillus tritici. Classification (NCBI taxonomy): domain Bacteria; kingdom Bacillati; phylum Bacillota; class Bacilli; order Caryophanales; family Paenibacillaceae; genus Paenibacillus; species Paenibacillus tritici. The sequence goes on along the minus strand of NZ_CP073365.1, from coordinate 7,180,151 downwards.
CTGCTTCATTGCAGGCCTCTATGACAGTCTCCAGCGGGAGATAGGTCTGCCGCCAGGCATCGCTGGCGCTACCAATCGGCATATATTCGATGAACCGTACATTCAGCGGGCTGTTCAGGGTCAAGGCGATGAAGTCCTTAATCTCGTCATCGTTAATGCCTTTCATGAGTACGACATTCAGCTTGATCGGGGACAGACCCGCAGCTTCAGCGGCTTCAATGCCCTTCAGCACCTTGGCGACATCGCCGCCACGGGTGATCATGGAGAAGCGGTCCGGCCGCAGCGAATCCAGGCTGATGTTCACGCGTGACAGTCCGGCCTGCTTGAGGACAGCCGCTTTTGCCGGAAGCATCAGTCCATTCGTAGTTAAGGATATATCTTCAATGCCGGGTATAGCAGAGATCATGGCTACCAGCTTCTCCAGGTCCTTACGGACCAGCGGTTCGCCCCCGGTCAGCCTGACCTTCCGCAAGCCTAGCGGCGCAAGAGACTCCACCACAGCGGTTATCTCCTCATAGCTCATAATCTCGTCCTGCGGCTGGAATTGCATTCCTTCGGCAGGCATACAATAGATACAGCGCAGGTTGCAGCGGTCTGTAACCGAAATACGGATGTAATCATGTATGCGTCCAAAAGGGTCAGTCAGCGGCTCCATAGCGTTGCTCCTTCACCTGTTGATTTTATTTGTTTTAAATTTTAAAGAAACCCTTCCTCTGCGTCAATGTACAAGATCCCGGGTCTATACGCGAGGGGGAATGCTTGTGGTGCCGCAAGTGCGGACAACCTAAATAATAGGGGACAGAAGATGAAAGGCATAGGCTAATTTTGACAAAAGTGCGACAATTTCAGGGAATGGTCATAGAATGCTCACCGAAAGCGCATACCATATTCGATATAATTTAGGTGCGGAAGATTCAAACTTTAGATACTTTCACTTTTGCGAAGAGCACAGCTATGATACCGGAAGATTCAGGAGGCAACCTCAGGTTACCCCGGGCATCCGGCAAACTAAGTAGGGAGGATTTGCAAAATGACTATACCAACCGTTCCATCGCTTGTCGTGCCGGAGGCTTGCAGCCGCTGGCTGGAGAGTCGGGGATTAATATATCAGCTACTTGTGGACTTTTATGGAAGAAAACCCTCACTCTCACTGGTCGCCCAGTGGAGCCGTAACCGTGAGATGAGTGTCGCTGCGGAAATGACTGAAGGCGGCCGTGAATTGAAGCGTTACCTGTGCAGTCAGGAGCCTACGATGCTCCCGGCCATCTGTGAGAAAGAGAAACTCGAATATAAGCGGCTGATGAACGAGCGTGCCGTTAGCTCCTTTGTAGCCCGTGAAGCGGCTCAACTGGGCCGTGAAGAAGAATTCTGCAACGTGCTCTCCGATGTGTACGCCTCAGCGGGCATTGTCTTCAAGAAGTGCAGCGGTGAAGCGGATGACCATATTGCCATCGAGCTGGAATTCATGGCGATCATGCACGAACGGATGCTGTACAACAGCTTCTCGATCCGCAGTGCAATGGAGCTTCTGGAGATCCAGGAGAGATTCCTCGAAGAACACCTGCTGAAGTGGACACCGCAGTTCTGCAAGAGAATGAACGAGGCAACCGACAGCCCGCTCTATCTTGGCCTCAGCCATATGCTGGAGGAATTCCTGCCGCAGGATCTGCAGATGCTGCGCGTCTGGAAGGCTTCGCTGGAGAGCAGCGCGGCGGCCATGGCTTAATACGCGGGTCTGTGGCTATAAGTGTAGTTTACTCTCTATAGCATTAACCCAATAAGGCGCCCTTCCATCATCGGAAGGGCGCCTTATTTCTGCTTGCGGATTTTGAACTTCTGCTTTCACTTTATATTACTTGAACTGAAGAAAATACAAAAAGCCTAAAGGATCGAAGGGGGATTTTGGAACTGTAGGAGCGGTAGCGTCCGCCTTTGTCTCCGGATTTCAACCGCAATAGGCGGTATAAATCAAGAAATCTGGAGACAACAGCGGCCGGAAGTCCAAATATTCACCGCAGTGACGCCTGAGCTTTACGTTATTATCTTAGGTCCACTCTATATAACTGAAACGGAGGTTCATCCGTTATTCATATGTCTTTTTGCTGCGGAATCTCATCAGGAACTCATACACCACCGGTACAACGACCAGGGTCAGGAGCGTGGAGCTGACGAGACCGCCGATCACCGTTACGCCAAGTCCCTTGGAGATAATTCCAGCGCTGTTCTCAAGGCCTGTAACCAATGGCAGCAGGGCGCCTATGGTAGCGAGCGCAGTCATGAGAATCGGGCGCAGACGGGTAGCTCCGGCCTCAAGCAAGGCCTGGCGGGTGGACATGCCTTCCTGTTCCTTATGGATTACGCGGTCAATCAATACAATCGCATTGGTGACGACGATACCGATCAGCATCAGGGCGCCCATGAGGGCAGAGACGTTCAGGGTTTCACCTGCAAGAAGCAGGGCCACCAGCGCGCCGATTACTGTGAACGGCAGGGAGAACAGAATGGCGAATGGTGCCAGACCGCCGCCAAAAGTAACCACAAGCACGAAATATACAATGGCGATTGCCGCGAGCATGGCGATCCCCAGCTGGCCGAACGTTTCATTAATCTGTTCGGTAACACCGCCGAAGGTGATGGTCACACCATCCGGGAGATCCAGGGCGTCGATTTTGTCCTGTACCGCCTTTGAAGCGCTGCTGATGTCATTCGAGATAATTTCGGCGGTCACATCGACCTTCATTTTGCCGTCCTCGCGGGTGATGGAGTCGGGCGACTGGCCTTGCTCAATACGGGCAACCTCTCCAATGGGCACGGTAATGCCCAGTGGTGAGGTGAGCGTAGCGGCCTGCATTTCTTCAATGCTGCTATAGGAATCTTTGTCTGTCTCGATGTAGACCTTATAATCCTTGCCGTCCAGCTGGACTTCTGTCAGTACAGGCCGGGTTCCGGCAGGGCTTAGCTTCATCGCAATCTGTCCGGCGGTTAAGCCCAGTGAGCTAAGCTTGGCCTGGTCTGCCACGATGGTGTATTGATCATAGGCTTCGGAGAGGCTCGTCTCCCCGTCTTTGAAGTTCTTGGTATCTGCCTGAACGATTCCGGCAATCTCATCGGCTACCGGTTTGAGCTGCTCCAGCGTATCGCCGTAGATATTGACGGTAAGTGTACTGCCGCCCAAGCCGCCGCCTGCCATGCCGGACATATCGCCCCACACGCCATTCGGCACTTCCTTGGACAGTCCTTCGATTAACTTTTCCTTCACGGTATCGAAATCAGGCGTGTTGCTGTCATATGTGACATAGAACAGTCCTGAATTGCCGGAGCTAGGCCCGAACGGGCTGCTGCCGCCGATAGAGTACTGCATTTGGTCCAGATGCTTCTGTGCCAGAATGAACTTCTCGGCCACGAGCCCCTGTTCCTTGACATCCTCCAGCGTCTGGCCGGCCTTGGGGGAGAAGGTAAGCATAACATTCTTCTCTTCCTGCGAAGGCAGGAAGCTGACGCCGATCGGCTTGATCAGGAACAGACTGCCTGCCAGCAGCAGCACGGCAACGCCGAAGGTAATCAGCTTGTGCGAGAGGCACCAATCCAGAATTTTGACATACCCTCCGGCCATGGCACCGGGCTTGTCCCCGTGGCTGCTCTTGCTCTTCTTCAGTCCATTGCGGAACAGGGTATGGGCCAGCGCAGGCACAAGGGTAATTGCGACAACCAGCGAAGCCAGCAGCGCGAACACCATGGTCAGGGCGAACGGCAGGAACAGCTCACCGACCATACCGCTGACAAAAGCGAGCGGCAGGAAGACGGCAATCGTAACAATCGTTGAAGACATGATCGGCACGAACATCTCACGGGTAGCCGCGCTGATCAGCTCTCTGCCGCGCAGCTTCTCGCCGGACAGTGTAAGCCGCCGGAAGATGTTCTCAATCACGACAATGGAGTCATCGACTACCCGCCCGATGGCGACGGTCATAGCGCCGAGAGTCATCATGTTGAGGGTAATATCCATTTGCCGCAGGCATAATACAGCAATCAGCAGTGATAATGGAATCGAGATAATGGAGATAATGGTGGAACGGATATTCCGCAGGAACAGCAGAATAATGAGTACGGCGAACAGGGCGCCGAATGCAGCCTTGGACAACATCGTATTCACGGAATCCTCAATCGGCTTGCCCTGGTCCAGCAGCACCGTCAGATCCATCGACTTGTATTGCTTCTTCAGCTCTTCCGTCTTGTCTTTGACTCCATTGACGACATCAACGGTGTTGGCATCGTTGGCCTTCACAATCTGAATCCCGATCGACTCTTTGCCGTTCGTGCGGGAGATCGACTCCGACTTGCCGACTACTTCAATAGCAGCCAGTTCGCTCAGCTTCACTGTCGGCAGTCCGGTCATGGCCGCAGCACCGGCATTGCCCGAAGGTGCACCAGCTCCTGCGCTTGCACCGGCGGTACCGCCAGCTGCACCAGCACCAGCCGCACCTGCGCCCGCTCCGGCAGCACCGCCTGGAGCGGCGGAAGGAATTAGCGGAATGCTGACATTTTGCAGGTCTTCCACCGTAGTGATATTGCCGTCAACGACAACAGCCTTCTGGGATTTGTCCATCTCGAACAGCCCCAGCGGAACGCGAAGGGAGGAGGCCTGGATGATGCCTTTGATCGTGTCCTCCGTCAGCCCGTATTGCTTCAGCTTATCCTGATTGAACTTCAGCGACACCTCTTTGACGTATTGTCCGGCAATCTGGACGGAGGCTACGCCTTCCACATCTTCCAGAGCGGGGCGGATATCGTTCTCGGCAATCCGGGTCAGCTCCTCCAGATCGGCTGAACTCTCGTCAGAGATACTGAGTGAGATGACCGGCAGCGAGCTGAGGCTGAAGCGCGAGATTTGCGGCTTCTGCACATTATCCGGCAGCGACACCTCATTCAGGGCTTCGCGCACCGCTGCGGTTGCATTATCCAGATTGGTGCCATAGTCGAATTCAATAGTAACGCTGGAGGCATTCTCCAGCGATGTGGACGTCAGCATCTTCACGCCGTCCACGTTGCGCAGCTTCTGCTCCAGCGGTTTGCTGACATCATTCACGACGCCCTCGGGTGCGGCTCCGGGATAAATAGTAGTAATGCTGAGATAAGGGATACTAATATTAGGCAGGGTCTCCTGCTTCATGGTCAACCCGCTGTACAGACCGGCGAAGACGATAATAATCGTCAGCAGCCAGACAGCGAATTTGTTACGGAGTGAGAAATTAATTAGGCTTTTCATTAGTGAGTCGATCCTCCAGTACAATTATTCTTGATATTTGAAGCGTGCTGCATGGGTCATTCATGAAGCCCGCAGGAAGTCTGCATAAAGGGAGCGAATTGCTTCTTCAGTTGACTGAGTTCGACGGATAACACAGGGTATCCCTGGAGATTGGCTATCATGCCCTGAAGGATCGCTTTACGGGGGTGGGAGGTAAGAATCTCGCTCTCCAGGATGTTCAGCGACTCCAGCCCGTCTTCGGCATGTTCATGGTGCGAACCGTCCGCTTCACTGAGCAGGAGCTTCATGGCCTTGATCAGCTGAAGCGGACTCTGGCGCGGGTTCTCCCCGTATCCCTCGGCCCATGCGGCGAGGACTGCGGAAGAGATCAGGGGAGCGGGCTGCCCTGCAAGCAGGCCGGATACCAGAATATCCAGCCAGTCCACCAGGCGGTCCGCCAGGTCAGGGATGGAGACAGAGGCCTCCCCGCCGAACAGCAGCTTGATGCTGGCGTGGATCATGCCATGACTGAGCAGGCACAGATCGCCTGCGTAGGGCAGAATCTCAGGCCCGTACATGAGCTCCAGCTTATGCTGGAACCAGCGCAGCAGGGCAGCGTTATTCTGCGCTACCCAGTCCGGGGTCTCGGTTATGCCTCTGCCGGCTACCTCCTGGAACTGGCGCTGCAGGAATTCGCGCAGCTCGTAGACATGGCTAAGCAGAATTTCGAGCTGGTTACGCAGCTTCTCCCGTGGCGCTCTGCCGGTCTCTTGCTCCTCCCGCTGGAGGGGATCATGAATCATCCGGAAGCAATAGATGTAGATGCTGCGTTCCAGCTCCTCCTTGGATTTGAAGATCAGATAGAGGCTTCCCTTAGAGATCCCGCATAGTTCGGCAATCTCCTGCATGGAGGTAGAGGACGAGCCTTTCACAGCAAACAGCTGCATGGCTGTCTTGATGATTTGTTCTTTTTTGGTCGTGCTTTTAGCGGTCAATGCCAGCCTGGCCCCCGTTCTGACTATGAAGTTCTGTATTTGACTGAATGGTCAGAGAGATTATATTATATATCCTGCAGCATTACAAATTTGCAGTTTCAGTAGGAAGATAACGATTCTTCATGTAATATATAAATGTGTCAGTTTGGTGATGAACGGAAGAATGAGAAGGTAGGTTGCATATGAGAAGAGGACTTCAGGCCATAGTCATCATAGGTGCTATGCTGGCTTTTTATTATTTTGGATTTGGGATTTTCGGCAGTACTGCCGGAACGATTATTAGTATTTTCTCCACCTTGACGGTCATCTCTATCGGTCTGGGGATCTTCATGGAGAACCGCAATCCCTCTACCACGGTATCCTGGATTCTGCTACTTGCGCTGATTCCGGTGCTGGGACTTGTGTTCTATTTCCTGTTCGGACAGAATGTATTCAAGCGGCGCAAGTATGACAAAAAAGCCCAGCGCGATCTGATGGCCTATGAACGGATTGAGAATGACGCGCTGCGGATGCACCAGGACTGGTCGGTGTTCACCCCCGCGCGGCAGAAGCTGCTGGGATTATCGCAAAGACTGGGCCGGACGTCGATCTCCTTCAGCTCAGAGACGCGTATCCTGACGAACGGGGAAGAAACCTTCGGCACCCTGCTGCTTGAGCTGCGTCAGGCGCAGCATCATATTCATATGGAATATTATATTTTCAGAGCGGATCATATCGGTACGCGCATTCAGCAGATTCTGATTGAGAAGGCCCGCGCGGGCGTTGCTGTCCGGTTCATGTATGATGCGGTGGGCAGCATTCAATTGTCCCGGGCTTTCCTTAAGGAGCTCAGTGATGCCGGGGTGCAGGTGGCTGCTTATGGCAACTCGACCTCCTTCTTCTCCAGCCGGGTGAACTACCGGAATCACCGCAAAATCGTTGTCATTGACGGCGATGTGGGATTCATGGGCGGGCTGAATGTCGGCGACGAGTACTTAAGCCGCAGCAAGACCTACGGCTTCTGGCGGGACACGCATATGCTGCTGAGAGGTGAAGCAGTGCGGACGATGCAGATTATCTTCCTCCAGGACTGGATGCATACCACCGGCGAAAAAATCATGGAGCAGGATTATCTCTCCCCGCAGCTTCGTTTCACCACCGGAGACGGGGCGGTGCAGATTATTGCCAGCGGCCCGGATAATGAGCGGCGTGCCCTCAAGAATATTTTCTTCTCGATGATTACCACAGCAGAGAAGTCGGTCTGGATCGCCAGCCCTTACTTCATTCCTGACGAGGATATTCTGACTGCGCTGCGTGTGGCGGCAATGTCGGGTCTGGATGTGCGACTGCTGTTCCCGGCCAAGCCGGATAAATGGATTCCCTTCCTGGCGTCCCATTCCTACTTCCCGGCGCTGCTGGAGTCAGGCGTGAAGATCTATGAATATGAGAAGGGCTTCATCCACTCCAAGCTGCTGATTGCAGACGGAGAGATTGCGACGATCGGGACCGCCAATATGGACATGCGCAGCTTCCATCTTAACTTTGAGGTGAATGCGCTGCTGCTGCAGACCGAGAGTGTCTCGCGCATTGTCGCAGACTTCGAGCGTGACCTGCAGTCCACGCGGCAGATTGTCCATGAGACCTTCATGGAGAAAAGACTGCTGGAGCGGCTGCTGGAATCGGCAGCCCGGCTGATGTCCCCGCTGCTGTAGGCGGGACAAAAATTCAAAACGGTACCGTCCTGTAAATGGACGGTACCGTTTTTGTGATTTTCGCAGTCTTTTGAATAGGGAGTTATACAATAGAAGAATACGGAATAACTCCGATGGCACCCGTGTTCTGCAATAGCGTACCGCACAAGCTCTAATGTTACGTAGACTGAAGCAGTTGGATTTACAGCACTTGCTGATGAACGAATGAGCGCTGCTACGTCAGCAGATGGATAAACAGCACTTAATTGCGCCCGATATTGCCATAGCAGCGAAAACGAATATGATTAGATGCCGTTTATCCACTTGCTTCCGGCAATCCATCAGAAATGCGCATATTAAGATACGTTATTCCACTTGCTTGTAGCAGGAGGAGGCAGTACCCTCAGAGGTTCCAATTTCCCACCCCCGGACATTTCCCCCTATTGCTCTGAGCCTGGGCACAACTGGGTACAATCAGAAGGTAGTGAACCCGAGGCGGGTCTGTATCCGGTAGATCATATACTTAATCCAGGTAAGCTCACTCTGATATTCCTTGAACGGCAGGCTGTACTCGGCTCCTTCGTTGTTCCACAGACGGTTGAAGTAGCCTTCCATGTCAGCATAGAGAGGCTGCCCGCGCGGCACGGACACGAAGAGATTATTCTCCAGATTATAATCGTCCAGATTACGGGTTGTGAAATTCGTGGATCCGCCCAGGATGATGGAGTCGCCGGACGCCTTCGCAATGAACATCAGCTTGCTGTGATACTGCTCCTTACCCGTATTGTACCAGCGGATTAGGATATTGCCTGCGGATTTCTGGTCCAGCTCCATGGCAACGGGGCGGTTCGGGATGCCGATTTTGTCCCGTCCGAACGCATTCTGATTGGGATCAAGCAGCAGCCTGACTTCAGCGCCCCTTGCATCTGCCGCAAGCAGGGCATCAATGATCCCATCGTCCGCCAGATAGAACATGCCCATCCAGATGACATCCCCCGGTCCTGCTGAGGCGATGCCCTCCAGAGCATATTTGTACACCTTGCCTTCGGTCAAATAGCGGACTTCAAGCGGAGCCCCTCCGGCGGTGGCGGCAGGCTTCCCGAAGTCAGGCTGCTTGCTCAGCAGGGGATCGGCTCCCGACAGATTAGCCGCAGCTTGCTCGCTCTGCAGAATATCCGCCAGGATGGGGCCTTGCACCTCCAGGGCAATATTGGAATGATAGGCACTGGCGTCATGCACATTGCCGGAGGAGATCAGCGCGGTGTTCTCACTGAGTACAACCTTGCGGTGGTTAGCCTTGACATTCAGCAGCTTCAGATAGGAACGTGCGGTAATATCGGGCCCTCCGCTGGCCATCAGATTCGGAATCCAGCCTGTGCCGGATTGGCCGAACCACTGGATGAAGGTGCGCCAGACCGCCGAATAAGCCGGAGTCGAATCGCGCAGGTCATCCACATCGGTCAGAATCACCTTGATTCCGGCTGCTTTCATCTTTTCCAGGAGGGCGTTAGGAGCAGAGCCGTAATTCGTGTTCACCTCATCGGTGATGAAGACGATCTCCATTCCGGGATAGGCGGCCTTGTGGGCGAGCAGCTTATCGGTAAGCTTCCGGCTGACTGCCGGGAACTGCTGGTCGGTGTGGGTGTAACCATTGAACAGGAACAGATCAATCACCAGGAATTGTCTGGATTCTTCTATGATCTCCAGCATTCTCGGCAGAATCTGTTCTTCCCTCGCTTGTGCCCCGCTGCTGTCCTGATAGGACAGATCCTGCCAGAAGTCAACCTTATCTACCTTATAAGCAGGGCTCTCCATGGAAAGTCCGGGCGGAAGCGGCTTATGGGTCTGGTAGACCATTACCCCGGCAAGCCATAGAAGGAGAAGGATAACGGCACTCCATAGCCGAGGCCGGCGCAGGACGAGCCGCATTCTCCGCTTGCGGCGGGTGGCTGTGATGGCACCGGAAGCCAGGGTTAGCTGCAACTGTTCGGGTGTGATGGGGCGGCTGCTTCGATTCATAGAATAATCCTCCTGGTTGTGCTGCGGTGCCGGTGTTCGTATACTTGGCGCAGGCATTGTAAGTACCTATAACGCCCGCTAAGGAGAAGTGAAGCAGCAGAGTGCAAAATGACCTGAAAGATGTATTTTTGCTAAATCCGCTGAATTTATTCCGAATCATTCCTGTAAAGCTGCATTATACAAGTTCTAATGACATAACAGACAAGCAAATGTATAATGAGTGTAAATAATTTGTATAAGGTTTGAATCTTCAAAAGTATTCAGTGTTAACAGGAAGAGAGTGAAATCTATCGTGTATTCCATCAAACAGGTCGTCGAAATGCTCGATATTCCTTCTGTCACTCTGCGGGCATGGGAGAACAGGTATCAGGCTGTCGTTCCGGAGCGTACCGAGTCCGGCTATAGACTGTACAATCAGGAGAATATTGAGGACCTTCGCTGGTTGAAGGAACAGACTGATAAACAGGGCATCAGTATCTCACATGCCGTGCGGATGCTGAAGAAGCATAAGCAGAAGGATCTGGATGAACGCCTGTCCGCAGCGGGTGGGGACCCCAAGGATGCCATGGACAAAATGAAGCAGCAGATCTATGCGGCGCTGCTCGAAATCCAGGGGGAGCGTGCGGATGCGCTGATCGACTTCGGGTTCTCCTTGTACGGCTATGAGGCGATGGTGCATCAGGTGCTTGTGCCGGTGCTGGTGAAGGTCGGCGAGGCCTGGGAGCAGGGAACGGCAACGGTGGCCCAGGAGCATTATATGACGCATATGATTTCAAGCCGGCTGTCCCAGTTCCTTCATGTGTTTCCTGTGTATGCCCATTTGCCGAAGGTGCTTGCCTTCTGTCCGGCGGGAGAGCATCATCAGATCGGGCTGCTGCTGTTCTCGCTGTTTTTGCGCAGGAACGGGGTTGAGGTTATCTACCTGGGGGCCAATACGCCTGAGGAGGGCGTGATGGATATGCTGGTGAAGCAAGACCGGATCGGGGCGGTCTGTCTATCCGTTACGAATGAAGACCTTGTAGACTACACTGAGGATTTGCTTGGACGGCTGGGCAGCCTGTACCCGGAGATGCAGCTTATTGTGGGCGGCAGAGCCTATGAATCGTCCAGGTCCCAAGACACCAGGGCGACCTACAGGATGACCGAGCCTCCAGAGCAGTGGCAGGCCTGGTTCGATCAGGAATTCACCGGAATCAGGCCTAAGAATGAGCAGGCTCACTGAATTTTAATAGAGCAGACTAATATTTGGACCGATCAGGAACCCGCTAAGGGTGGCTGGCCGGTTCTTTTTGTGCTTCGGACAAGTCTAGTAATCTAATTGCTGGAAGTCCGGAGGATGATATTTACATGGCTATACAAAATGGGTATTATACTTGTATAACTATTGTACAGTTTTTGTATAATGTTTGGAAATAGAGATCTGCCTACATATTGCAGGTAGCAGGTATAAGGAGGAAGCCGCTTGACTGGAACCACAGGTACGGCAAAAGTTGCAGTAATCGGCGCAGGGCCGGGCGGATTGGCCGCAGCGATGCTGCTGTCCGCCGAAGGATATGAAGTGGAGCTCTACGAGCAGCAGGCCACGGTTGGCGGAAGATCAGGAGAACTGAGGCTGGGAGATTACCGTTTTGACCGGGGGGCTACCTTTTTGATGATGCCGCATTTGCTGGAGGAGCTGTTCGCTCTGGCAGGGCGGTCTGTACATGACTATGTTTCCTTGAAGCCGCTTGACCCGCTGTATTCCCTGCATTTTGGAGATACCGTATTTACACCGTCCACGAATCAGGTCCAGACGGCTGAAGAGATTGAGCGGCTATTCCCCGGCAACGGTAACGGCTACCGCCGGTTCATGGCCGAAGAGGGCGACAAGCTGGAGCGGGTGATTCCGCTGCTGCAGCGTCCGTTCCAATCGCTCGGTGATTATATGAAAAGAGATGTGCTGCATGCGCTGCCCAAGCTGAATGCCGCAGACAACGTATACAACCGGCTGTCCCGGTATTTCGATGATGAACGGCTGCGCTTCTCATTCACGTTCCAGGCCAAGTATCTGGGGATGTCGCCCTGGGAATGTCCAGGCACCTTCACGATTCTGTCTTACATGGAACACCGCTACGGCCTGTACCACCCGATAGGCGGAATTAACCGTGTGCTTCAGGCCATGGCCGAGGTGATTCAGGAGCATGGCGGGCAGGTGCATACGGCAAGCGGAGTGAAGCGCATTCTGGTCAAGAACGGACATGCCGCAGGCTTGCTGCTGGAGAGCGGGGAGAAGGTGGAGGCGGATTACATTGTGATTGGAGCAGATTTCGGCTCTGCGATGACACAGTTGTTCGAGCCGGGCCTGCTGAAGAAGTATACCCCCGCCAAGATTGCCCGCAAAAGATATTCCTGCTCCACAGCCATGCTCTATCTGGGGATAGATGGAGAGGTGGAGCTTGATCATCATTCGGTTCACTTCGCCGCAGATTACCGGCGTAATGTCAGGGAGATCACCGAGCTGGGCGTCTTGTCGGATGATGCCTCCATCTACATCCATAATCCTTCGGTCATTGATAAGACGCTGGCGCCTCCGGGCAAATCCTCGCTCTATGTGCTGATGCCGGTGCCGAATCTGAGTGCAGATATCAACTGGGAGCAGGAGCGCGCTGAGGTTGAGGACTGGATGATGGAACGGCTGGAGCAGATCCCGCAGCTCGCGGGAATAGCCGGACGGGTGGAAGAGCGCCTGTTCTTCTCGCCGCAGGACTGGCAGGACAAGCAGAATGTCTATAACGGTGCAACCTTCAATCTGGCCCATAACCTGGGGCAGATGATGCATCTGCGGCCGCACAACACCTTCGAGGAGGTGCGCGGCATCTGGCTGGTCGGGGGCGGAACACATCCGGGCAGCGGTCTGCCGACGATCTTCGAGTCGGCCAAGATCAGTGCGCAGCTGCTGCGGAAGCATGACCAGGCTGTGCGGGGCAGATTCACTGTGCAGACCGGCGCTCACGGCGCGGGCGCAGGGGTGCCGCTATGAGCCGCGTTGCCATCGTGGGCAGCGGGATCGGCGGTCTGACGGCAGCGCTGCTGCTCACCCGTCAGGGGCATGAGGTTGTGATATATGAGCGCGCTGCCCAGGTGGGCGGGCGGGTCGCTTTTGAAGAGGAGGGCGGCTACCGGATTGACCGTGGGCCTACCATCGTGCTGCTGCCGGAGATGCTGCTGGGGATTCTGGAAGAAGGCGGGCTGCCGCGCGGAAGCCTGGAGCTGCTGCACTGTGATCCGCTCTACCGGGTCCACTTCAGGAGCGGGCGCGTCTTGACCAAGTTCGCCGATGCTGCGGCGCAGGCGGAGGAGATTGACCGGGTCTATCCTGGAGAGGGCAAGGGCTTCACCCGATTCATGAACGAGATGTCAGTGCTGTATCCGCAGGGCCGGACTTCATTTCTTGAGCGGGGGTATCCGAACGGGCGGGAGTTCTTCAGCCCAGCCAACCTGTCGCTGATGGTCCGCCTGCGCGCTTACCAGAGCCTGCGCTCTGCCGTCGGCCAGTATTTCCGGCATGAGGAGCTTAGAGATGCCTTCTCCCTCCAGAGCCTGTACATCGGAGGGGCGCCGTTCCGCACCCCGGGTATCTACACGATGCTCCCTTACGCCGAACATGCCTTCGGCATCTGGATGCTGAAGGGCGGGTATGGCACGCTGCCGCAGATCATGGCCCGGGAGCTGGAGAGCCGGGGGACAGAGATTCATACGGGCACAGAAGTGGAGTCCTTGCTTGTTGCGGGAAGCCGCTGCCGCGGAGTTGTTGTTCAAGGGAAGGAGATCCCTTATGATGCTGTACTGTATAACGGTGATTTCCCGCATGTCGAGAAGCTGCTTCCACCGGGTGTATTCAAGCAGGAGCGCGCTCTGGGTGTAAGTGCAAATAAGGGCAGCCGCATATCTCCTAAAGGTATCAAGCGGGGGAGCTTCAAGCCTTCCTCGGGCTGCCTGCTGATCTATGCGGCTACGGACAAACGGTGGCCGCAGTCACTGGTTCACCAGTTCTTCCTGCCGGATAGTCTGAACAGCAGCCTTCATGAGCTGTTTGACCGGGGACAGATCCCCGCAGATTCCTCTTATTATGTATTCAATCCGGTAGCGCTGGACAGCAGCGCGGCCCCTCCCGGACAAAGCGTGCTGTATTTCCTTGTTCCCGTTCCGGCAGCACCGGATAAGGACTGGGGGGAGCTGGCCGGAGCGCTGGCCGACAAGGTGCTGGCGGATGCGGAGCAGCGGGGCTTCCCCGGGCTTGCCGCGAGTCTGATCTGGCGGAGGCTAAGAACTCCCGCTGATGCCCAGAAGGAAGGGATGTACGGCGGAGGCAGCTTCGGCATTGCCCCGCTGCTGAGCCAGTCGGGGGTATTCCGGCCCCAGCCGAAGCCCTATCCGCTCCAAGGGCTATATGCCGCAGGCGCATCCGTCCACCCCGGCGGCGGTGTGCCGATTGTGATGCAGGGAGCGAATCTTGCCGTTCAGCAAATGATAAAGGAGATGAGCGTAGATGAATGAAAGGATACTGCAGCAATGCGAGGAATTGATGAAGAGAGGGTCTACCTCCTTTCATAAAGCGTTTGATGTTCTGCCAAGTCCCAGGCGTGAGGCGGTGCATGTGATTTATGCCTTTTGCCGGATTATAGATGATAGTGTGGATGAGCCTGAACATTCGCCGTACAGCATTCATGAGCTGCGGGCGCATTTCAGGAATCTGGAGACGGCGGAAGGGCATTTCATCTGGCCGGCGCTGCGCTGGCTGTTCAGCAGCTTCCCGCAGCTTCAGCGTGAGCCCTTCCATCTGCAAATGGAGGGTCAGCTCAGAGATCTGTCCTTCACTCAATATGACACGATGGAGCAGCTTCAGGACTACTGCTATCTTGTAGCGGGGACTGTTGGGGAGATGCTGCTGCCCGTCCTGCGGGATGATCAGAGTGAAGCGGCACGTACGGCTGGAATTGCTCTGGGGATAGGGATGCAGCTTGTGAATATCATCCGTGATGTAGGGGAGGATCTGCGCAGAGGACGGAGGTATGTGCCGCTTGAGGTGATGGGGAGACATGGCTACAGCCAGCGGGAACTGGAAGACGGGGAGGTCAACCCGCGGTTTATCGCAGTAATCCAGGAGCTTAAGACAGAGTCGCTGGGCTGGTTCCGCCAGGGGCTGGAGAATGTGCACACGTATCCTTTGGAGAGCGGACTTGCCATTGAACTCGCCGCTTCCTTCTATGCGGCCATTCTGGATGCGGTGGAGGCAGACGGTTATGACGTTTTTCACAAGCGCTCTTATGTCAGTGATGAAGCCAAGCTCCAGCTGTTCCAGCGTACGGTGGTGCGTTATGCCGGTATAAGAACTGCGGTGGTCTGAGGATGGTCAGAATTCTTTTTTGGATCTGGTATGTCATTGGCGCTCTGCTGCTGATCTGGTTCGGAATTCCCCAAAGCCTGCGTTTCTCTAACGGATTGTTTCTCGTGTTCTATGCCGCATATGCCGTGGATTTATTATCCAAGGGGCGAGTTCAGCCTTTTATGTCTGACTGGTCAGTCAATTCTTCGGGAGGCTGGCGCAAACCGCGATTCTTGTACTCCTTGGTGCTGATCTGGCTGGGAGGAATGGCGGTCGAATGGGTAGGTGTACATTCCGGCCGGTTGTTTGGAGATTATAGTTACTCTACTATTCTGGGGCCTTTATTCTTCGGTGTGCCGGTTACACTGGGCTTCGCCTGGATCGCTGTCGTGTGCAATGCCGTACTGATCAGTCATGATGCCGGACAGCGGGGCTTCAGGCTGCGGCTGCTGCGGGCTGTTCAGGTGGGCTGCTGGACGGTGCTGCTGGATCTGGTGCTCGATCCTGTTGCCCATGCGAGGGGCTTCTGGCATTGGGAGGGCGGCGGGGGCTTCTACCAGGTACCCTGGAGCAACTTCGGCGGCTGGCTGATTGCAGGCGGGCTCTTGTCCATGCTGCTTCCGGCTGTGCCGGTGGCCCGGCTTGCTGCCCGCCGGGGCACCCGCTTGTATCAGGCGATTCTGATTATGTTCGGTCTGATCAGTCTTACAGAGGGACTGCCAGCCTGTGCGGTTATCGCCGTGGCGGGTATTGCTCTGGCTGAAGGGAGTCTGCGTTATGCTGGAAGCCGTCAAGTCGGGAAGCTTTGACCGGATGTTCTACCGCTATAATTCAATGTATCTGCTGCGCAGACATTTCCATTCCATCGGAATCAGCGGCGAACTCCAGCCCTCTGCCGCCGCAGGCCGGGGGATTCTCTATCTGATGAATCACAGCTCGTGGTGGGATGGTCTGCTGGCTTATCACGCCGCCGGGAAGCTGCCCGGCGGCCGCCATTACTTCATGATGGAAGAGGAGCAGCTGCGCAAATATGCCTTCTTCCGAAAGCTTGGGGCCTATTCCATTAACTCCGGCAGCACAGGCGACTTGCGGGCTTCGCTGCGTTATACAGCCGGATTACTGCAAGCAGGGGAGAGTGTCTGGATGTATCCCGAAGGTGAAATTCTGCCGCTGGAGCACCGCCCGCTGAGCCTGAAGGCAGGGGCGGCCTTAGTGCTGCGCCTCAGTCCGCAGACTGCCGTGGTGCCAGTAACGTTATATCACGGCCTGTTCCGTCATACCAAACCGGAAGCTACACTGCTGGCCGGAGTGCCGCAGCTCCTGCCTTGGGCGGAGATGGACCGCTCCGTAATAGCCCGCACGCTGGAGACTGTTCTTAGTGAACAACTGGAGGCACACCGGAGCAGGATCATTCATCATAAAGGGTACATGCCGGATGAATTCAGGCCGCTGCTGCGCAGAGGGAGATCCACCAATGAGTGGCTGGATCTGCTGCGGCCGGGCAGGGGGAGACGATGAATCTGTTCTTTCAAATCCTGTCAGGTATTCTGCTGCTCCAGCTGTTGTTCGCGCTATGGAATGCAGCCCAGCTTCCCGTAATAGGTGCAGGTCCGGGGAGGAGAGAGGTGAAGGTTCAGCCAGCGCAGGCTACCTCACGGGTCCGGCGCTTGTCGGTATTGATCCCTGCCCGCAATGAAGCAGATAACATTGCCGGTTGCCTCTCCTCGGTGCTGGCTTGCAGCACCGGTGGAGTAGAGGTGGAGATCATCGTTCTGGATGATTCATCCACAGACGGAACAGGGGCTATGGTTGCTGCGGCCGGTGGCGGCAGGGTACGCGTTCTGCGGGGCCGGGCGCTGCCGGAGGGGTGGCTTGGCAAGTCCCATGCCTGCGCTCAGCTTGCGGAAGCTGCAAGCGGAGACTGGCTGCTGTTCCTCGACGCGGATGTCCGTCTGCAGCAGGGGGCGCTGCAGGCGGCTCTCTCTGCAGCCGAAGCTGCGGGCAGCGGCATGATTACAGGCTTCCCCCGGCAGATTACGGGTTCATGGCTGGAGCGGCTGGTGGTTCCCCTGATGGTCTTCACCATCATCTGCCACCTGCCGGTTCCGCTGGTCAGCGGCTCTGGAGATCCGCGGTTTGTTGCGGCACATGGCGGCTTCATCCTGATCCGCCGCGGCAGCTATGACCGCTGCGGCGGTCATCAGGCCATCCGCAGTGCGCTGGTGGATGACATGGCGCTGGCCCGGGCCGTGAAGCGGGCGGGAGAGACGGTAAGGCTCATGGATATCACGGAGCAGGTGTCGATGCGGATGTATCACAATGCCAAACAGGTATGGAACGGTTACCGGAAGAATATCTATGCCGGTATCGGCCGCAGCCCTATACTCCTGCTGGCTGTACTGTTCCTGTATTTGTCGTTGTACGTTCTGCCGCCTGCTGCCGTTCTATACTACTGCCTGAGCGGTCAGTTCGGCGCAGCCATCTGGCCTGCTGCTGCGCTGCTGACTGGTATCGCTGTCAAGCGGACGAGCGATGCTGCCGGTAAGCAGCCGTTCTGGTATTGTATTCTTCTCCCGGCGGCTATGCTCTGCTTATCCCTGATTGCGGCTGCATCCTGGAACGGAAGCCGCACACGCGGGGGCTATGAATGGAAAGGAAGGCGTTATGAATGAAACCGAAGGCTGTGATTATAGGCGCCGGATTCGGAGGTCTGTCCTGCGCGGTAACCCTAGCCGCCAAAGGCTGGGAAGTGACCGTGCTGGAACGGCAGCCGCAGCCCGGCGGTAAGCTGCAGCGTGTGGAGACGGGAGGCTACACCTTCGACAGGGGTCCCAGTACAATTACGATGCCCCATGTCTTCCGCTCCTTGTATGAGCTTGCGGGGGCCAGCATGGAGGATTACGTTCAGCTCTATGAACTGGAGCCGCGGACACGCAATGTGTTCGCTGACGGCAAAGTGGTTGATCTATCGCGGGATACCGGGAGAATGCGTGAGCAGATCGCATCCTACAGTTCCGCAGATGCTTCGCGTTACCCGGAATTTCTGGCGGAAGCCTCCCGTCTATACCGGCTCAGCGAGAAGCAGTTCCTGAACCGGCTGCTGCTGTCCTGGAGGGATAAGTTATCCCCTTCCCTTGTGCGGGACCTGCTGCGGGTAAGGCCTTTTCTTAGTCTGCATGATTTGCTGCTCCGTTATTTCTCTCATCCGAATACCCTGGCTATGCTGGGCCGCTATGCCACCTATGTCGGGTCATCGCCCTATCGTTCTCCCTCCATCTTTGCCATGCTCGGACATCTGGAGATTCAGGAAGGCGTATACGGTGTGAAGGGCGGCACCTATGAGTTAGTCAGCGGCTTGGCTGCCCTGGCCCGCAATCTGGGCGTGAAGTTAATGACAGGAACGGAGGTCACGGGGATATCCGTGGTCTCCGGTGCGGTAGAAGGTGTGGATACGGCGCAGGGCTTCTATCCGGCCAAGACGGTCATTGCCGGTGGCGATGTGCTGAGCATCAACCGGCTGCTGCTGCCCGAAGCGGTCCGCCCCGGGATGACGGACCGCAGAATTGAAGCGTACGAGCCGTCCCTGTCCGGGCTGGTCACGCTGGCAGGAGTGCCGCGCACGTATGATGCGCTGCTGCATCACACGGTGTTTTTCCCGGAGAACTATGAACAGGAATTCAAGGATATCTTCGAGCATAGACGTCCTCCGCAGCACCCGGCGGTCTATGTGTGCCATTCGGGTTATTCTGAGCCTGAGATGGCGCCTGCGGGCGGCAGCAATCTGTTCATCCTGGCCAATGCGCCTTATCTGGGCCCGGCCTGTGACTGGAGTGCGGAGACGGATGCTTACGGGGAGCGTGTAATGTCGGTACTGGAGGGCCATGGAATCACAGGGCTGTCCGCAGCGGAGGTGCTGGAGCATTATACCCCGCAGGATATCGCCCGTGATACGCTGGCGCATCAGGGAGCCATATACGGGATATCCTCCAATACGGTAAGGCAGACCTTCTCCCGTCCGGGCAACCGCTCAAGGGATGTACAGGGACTCTGGTATGTTGGCGGCACCACCCATCCCGGAGGGGGAACACCGGTTGTCTCGCTCTCCGGACGGCTGGTTGGTGAATACATTGCCAGCCATTGGTGAGGGGATATGGCCCTGTCTGCATTCAACGGCCAGGCAGGGTTGTGTTATAATAAAATGTACTTGTGCCGAGCAGCGCTGAGTAAGATAGAAAAAGCGCTTCCATATAGATATGAACATAATAGATATGAACATATATAATGACACAGAGCGGAGGAAGACAGCATGAATGATATGCCGCAGAATGGCGTACCGCAGAGCTCTGTTGAGCAGTCAGGCACAGGGCTTGAACCCGTTCAGCAGGTTGCTTCAGGCATGGCCGGACATCAATCTCTGCTGCCCGACTCCAGAACCGGAGAACGGAAGATTGAGCATGTACGGCTCTGCCTGAATGAGGATGTCGCCGGCAGCGGAATCACAACCGGCTTCGAGCAGTACCGGTTCCGTCATAACGCACTGCCGGAGCTGGACTTCGAGCAGATCTCGCTGCGTACAGCATTTCTGGGCCGCACGCTGCGCACCCCGCTGCTGATCAGCTCCATGACCGGGGGAAGCCTGGCGACCGGAAGCATCAACGACCGGCTTGCCGAAGCCGCTGAGCGCCGGGGCTGGGCGCTTGGCGTCGGCTCAGTGCGGGCCGCTGTAGAACGCGCGGAGCTGGCGCCGACCTTCCATGTGCGCGGCAGGGCGCCCACGATTCCGGTCATTGCCAATGTCGGAGCGGTACAGCTCTCCTACGGCTTCGGTGTAGACGAGTGCCGCCGTGCAGTAGAGATTGCAGGAGCCGACTGGCTGGTTCTTCATCTGAACGGACTGCAGGAGGTGTTCCAGCCGGAGGGCGATACCGGCTTTGGCTCCCTGCTGAAGCGGATAGAGGCGTTATGCCGGAGTCTTGAGATTCCGGTGGGTGTCAAGGAAGTCGGCTGGGGAATTGACGGCGATACGGCAGCCCGGCTATATCAGGCAGGGGCTGCCTTCATCGACGTTGCCGGTGCGGGCGGCACCTCCTGGAGCCAGGTGGAGAAGTTCCGCAGCATTGATCCGGTGCGGCGCGCGGCTGCGGAGGCCTTCGCCGACTGGGGGATTCCCACGGCGGACTGCATTACCGAGGTGCGCGGCATCTCTCCGCATGGCGCGCTTATCGGCAGCGGCGGGCTGAAGCATGGGGTAGATGCTGCGAAGGCTCTGGCGCTGGGCGCGGATCTGGCGGGCTTCGGGCGGGGGCTGCTGGGCCCGGCCGTCAGCTCCGAGGAGGCGCTGGATCAGGCGCTGGCCCAGGTGGAGCTGGAGCTGCGGACGGTAATGTTCGGCATCGGAGCGCCGGATCTTACCGCACTGCGCGGTACCCCGCGTCTTCTCCGGCGGTAGCGGTAGGGACAAGACGATGATTATGGAACAAGAGGAAGGGCTAACATTATGATTACACTGGTTCAAATGGATGAATCGACATTTCAATTTTTCTTAAGACAATCTACCCGTGACTTCGCAGAAGACAAAATAAAAGCCGGAGCCTGGGATGCGGAGACAGCCATGAAGCTATCCCAGGAAGAGATGACGCGGTTCCTGCCCAAAGGGCTCTACACGGAGGGGGCTTATCTCTATTCTATAGTGGAGACTGAGACGAAGACCCAGGCGGGGTACATCTGGTTCAACGTGAATGAGAACCGTGGAGTGCGGGAAGCGTTCATCTATGACTTTTATGTCTTTGAGCCCTTCCAGGGCAAGGGCTACGGCAAACTGGCATTAA
Organism: Paenibacillus tritici; assembly: GCF_018207515.1. Taxonomy (NCBI): domain Bacteria; kingdom Bacillati; phylum Bacillota; class Bacilli; order Caryophanales; family Paenibacillaceae; genus Paenibacillus; species Paenibacillus tritici. Next base: position 7,159,029 of record NZ_CP073365.1, on the reverse strand, counting down.
CTCTGCTGGACGAAGAAGCCCGGAAGATGAATGTGACCAAGATCGGACTGCATGTCTTCGGGCAGAATGACCGTGCGTTCGAGCTGTATAAGAAGATGGGCTTCCTGGTTACGGATATTACAATGTCGAAGACATTGTAAGTAGGCCGGATAGGCCGGAAATAGCAGTGTTGTGGGGTCCCAAGGCAGTCTCTGATTCATCCTCGGGGGTTAAGCTCCGCTTTAGGGGCGGCATCCCCTTGACATCTGCTGTTGCTGGAGGTTTTGTTCTAATATATAATGGTTGAGATCAGTTCGGTAATTCATGCGGTGATCAAACCAACCGAAAATAGGAGTTGTCATATAAATGGCTTTGAAAGCAGGTATCGTTGGACTTCCCAACGTAGGCAAATCGACATTATTTAATGCTATCACCCAAGCGGGCGCAGAATCCGCCAACTATCCGTTCTGCACCATCGACCCGAACGTAGGCGTCGTGGAAGTGCCGGACGAACGTCTGGATAAGCTGGTAGAGCTGGTGCAGCCGAACAAGACGGTTCCCACCGCTTTTGAATTCGTCGATATTGCCGGACTGGTACGCGGCGCAAGCAAGGGCGAAGGCCTGGGCAACAAGTTCCTGGCGCATATCCGCGAAGTGGATGCCATTGTGCATGTGGTCCGCTGCTTTGTCGATGAGAACGTAACCCATGTGGACGGCAAGGTGAATCCTATCAGTGACATCCAGACGATTAACCTGGAGCTGATTCTGGCTGACCTGGAGAGCGTGGAGAAGCGGATCGAACGGTCCCGCAAAAACATCAAGGGCGGCGACAAGAAATACGCCCAGGAAGTTGAAGTACTGGAGCGCGTGAAGGAAGCCCTGTATCTGGACCAGCCTGCCCGCAGCCTGGAATTATCCGATGACGAGCGCCAGATCGTGCGCGATCTTCACCTGTTGACCCTGAAGCCGGTGCTGTATGCGGCGAACGTGGGCGAGGATGAAGTGGCGACTGCGGAGGAGAACCCTTATGTGAAGCAGGTCCGCGAATTCGCAGCGGCGGAGAATGCCGAAGTGGTGCCGATCAGTGCCAAGGTGGAAGCCGAGATTGCCGAGCTGGAAGGCGAAGACAAGGACATGTTCCTGGAAGAGCTGGGTCTGCAGGAATCCGGTCTGAACCGCCTGATCAAAGCAGCTTACAAGCTGCTCGGCCTGTACACTTATTTCACTGCCGGCGTTCAGGAGGTCCGTGCCTGGACGATCCGCAAGGGCACCAAAGCACCTGGAGCAGCAGGGGTTATTCATACAGACTTCGAACGCGGATTTATCCGGGCTGAGGTTGTTGCGTACACAGATCTGGTAGCTGCAGGCTCGATGAACGGCGCCAAGGAACGCGGCCAGCTGCGTCTGGAAGGCAAGGAATACCTGGTGCAGGACGGCGACGTTATGCATTTCCGTTTCAACGTATAGACTATTCAACTAGACCATTTAACGCATAGAACATTTATAGTGTAGGGCAGAGAGGCCATTCAGAGTAGAGTTTTACTTGCTGGATGGTTCTTTTTGAATTTCGGATAAGGCTAAGGGTCAACTCCTATTTGTGGAAAACCTGGAAAGGCGGCTTCCCGCCTGTCGTCTTTCGCCTGCTGTCAACGCCGGAGAAGCAGTTGGATAATCTCCACTTGCTGCTGAATAGAGGGACCCCTGCCAGGCAGTAGTTGGAAAAAAGGCACTTAATATTCAGCAAACCGATCACTTTTGAGGAAACGCCTGAAATTAAATGACGTTTATCCAATTAATTCCCTCTAAAGATGCAAAACACCGAAATTAAGATACGTTTTTCCAACTATTCATGCTGTTCATGCACAGTGGCTCCTATTATGCCCGCTGTTTGCGGCCTGCCGCTTATCATCTGGCCGCCTGGTCTGTCGATTGCGGTCCACTGTCTCTGTCTGCGGCCTGCCGTTCACTACCTACCTTCCACTACCTACCGTCTTCCGCCTGCTGTCAACGCCGGAGAAGCAGTTGGATAATCTCCACTTGCTGCTGAATAGAGGGACCCTTGCCAGGCAGTAGTTGGAAAAAAGGCACTTAATATTCAGCAAACCGATCACTTTCGAGGAAACGCCTGAAATTAAATGACGTTTATCCAATTAATTCCCTCTAAAGATGCAAAACACCGAAATTAAGATACGTTTTTCCAACTATTCATGCTGTTCATGCACAGTGGCTCCTCCTCTTCCTATGACCGCCGTATAAACGCCGTATCGCCGCCATTATATACAACAAACTATTATATACAACTAACTAATCTTCATGGGAATGAGGCAGGGAGCGGCATCAGATGTTTATACAGTACCGGGTGATTTTGTAATCGGGACACGGGCGTAATGCATAACTTGGATGCAGCTTTTACATCATAAGGTGATGCAGCTCAGAATTCAAAAGTTTTCCTGATCCTGCGGTTTGAAAATGTAGCCAATTAGCTTGAGTGGTGGTATAATATAAAGTCGTATATCTATTTCAGTTGTGCTAACAATTTAAAGTAATTATAAACGAAGAAATTGAATCAGGAGAGGTGAATTCCCTTGTTGGACCGATTGCAATCCCTGGCGGACCGCTATGAGAAACTCAGTGAACTGCTTTGTGACCCGGATGTTGCAAGCGACAGTAAGAAACTGAGGGACTATTCCAAAGAACAATCCGACTTGCAGCCCGCCTTCGAGGCGTATAGCGAATATAAGAATGTAATGGAAGAGCTTGAAGCTGCGAAGATGATGCAGGCTGAGAAGCTTGATGATGAGATGAAAGAAATGGTCAAGATGGAGATTGATGAGCTGTCCACGCGGCAGACTCATCTGGAGGAGAAGATTCGTCTGCTCCTGCTGCCTAAGGACCCTAATGACGATAAGAACGTAATCGTGGAAATCCGCGGCGCAGCCGGCGGGGACGAAGCGGCTTTGTTTGCCTCTGACCTGTACCGGATGTATACCCGTTATGCCGACACTCAGGGCTGGCGCGTAGAGCTGATGGATGTGAACACGAATGATCTCGGCGGGTTCAAGGAAGTTATTTTCCTGATCAACGGCCGCGGCGCATACAGCAAAATGAAGTTTGAAAGCGGCGCACACCGTGTGCAGCGCATTCCTACGACAGAATCCGGCGGACGTATTCATACGTCTACCTCAACCGTTGCTGTTATGCCGGAAGCGGAAGAGTTCGAAATTGAGATTCATGACAAAGACATCCGTGTCGATACCTTCTGCTCCAGCGGCGCGGGCGGACAGTCCGTCAACACGACCAAGTCGGCAGTACGCGTAACTCATGTGCCTACCGGTATTGTGGCTACCTGTCAGGACGGCAAGTCCCAGAACTCCAACAAGGAGAAGGCGTTGCAGGTGCTGCGCGCCCGTATCTCGGATCTGAAGCGTCAGGAAGAGGAAGCGAAGTATTCCGGGGAACGCAAGAGCAAAGTGGGAACCGGGGACCGCAGTGAGCGTATCCGTACCTACAACTTCCCGCAGAGCCGCGTAACGGACCACCGGATCGGCCTCACCCTGCACCGTCTGGAGCAGGTCATGAACGGCGATATCACCGAGATTATCTCGGCATTGTCTATTGCGGAACAAGCGGAATTGATGGAAAAAGGAGAATAATGCTTTGAAACAGGACTTTTACGTCATGCCTGATATGCAAAGCATCCGGGAAGCCTTTGCGGAGGCTTCTTCTTTTTTGGCCAGGAACGGATGCAATGAGCCGCAGCGCAGCAGCCAGCTGCTGCTGGAGCATGTACTGGGGTTGTCCGGGGCGGCTTATTATATGGCGCTGGCTGATCCTTTTCCGCCAGCGATCAAGGCCGATTGGGAAGCCTTGGTCAACCGCCGGGCGGCGGGGGAACCGGTGCAATACATCATCGGCGAACAGGAATTCTACGGCCGTGCCTTCGAGGTCACGCCCGAGGTGCTGATTCCGCGCCCGGAGACGGAGCTGCTCGTCGAGGCGATCCTGAAGTACGGCGCGGAGCTGTGGCCGGACGGGGTGGTCGCGGCGCGGGGCGGAGCCGCGCCGGAAGCGGAAGGATGCACGCAAGAGCTAACTGCGGGCGGTGAGGCTGCGGGGATGCGGGGCGGAGCCGCGCCCGCGGGTGTGACGGCTGCTGACGAAGCAGCCGGAAGCAGTGCCCAGGCGGGCAGCAGTGCCGCCCGCCGGGAGAGCGGCGCTGGCAAAGCGCGCGCCGTACGGCCGCTGACCGCCGTCGACATCGGCGCCGGCAGCGGAGCGATCTCCGTCACGCTGGCGGCGGAAGCGCCGGCGTGGCGGGTCTGCGCCGGCGACATCTCGCCCGGCGCGCTGGCCGTGGCCCGGCGCAATGCGCAGCGGCACGGCACGGCGGTGGACCTGCGGCTCGGCGATCTGCTCGAGCCGTTCGCGGGGCTGGAGACGGATATTCTCGTCTCCAACCCGCCGTACATCCCCGGCGGCGATATCGCCGGGCTGCAGCGCGAGGTGCGCGACCATGAGCCGCGCACGGCACTGGACGGCGGCGGGGACGGGCTGGACCCGTACCGCCGCATGATGGAGCAGCTCCCGCTGCTCCCGGCGCCGCCGCGCCTGGTCGGCTTCGAGCTGGGCCAGGGACAGGCAGAGCAGGTGGCCGGGCTGCTGCGGGCGGCCGGTCACTGGAACGAGATCATTACTATTAATGATCTCGCCGGGATTCCCCGGCATGTGCTGGGCATTGCACGCCAGTAGGCTGAGCCAGCGCGCTTGTCCTAATGCTGCTGCAGCCGCAGCCGCTTGGAGTCCGTTGCGATACTGCCCGGCACGCTCAGATGTGTGTAGCCAATGGCTTGCTGAGGGCTTGCCGTGCCCCGATTACGGGACATGCAGTATACTTAAATGCACTCAGTACAGCTAAAACGTCTGTTTTGCCAGCGATAATCCGTATAGCTGTATTTCATACAATTAAACGGCCGATGTACCATGATTCTAGTATACAACTATCGCTGAATAACGGCCTTGGAGTCCGGAGGACACGCCGCAGGAAGAGGCTTTTGCGGCCAGTAAGGGCTGCTTAGTCCGCTTCTGTCAGGCGTCAGGCGGTTCTCTCCCGAACCAAGCCGACAGGTTCTTCATGAGAGGCGTCTGGTGCAACTATACGCGCACAACGGCCTGCCAGTCCGGCGTAACCGAACAACCCCAAACGATGGAAATTGTATTTAGGCTGCCCCTTCCTTTACAATAGAGATGACGGAGCTTCTGCAAGGGCTGCTGCTATAAGGCCGGAAGAACCAGTACTGAGTAAGGAGACAGAATATGCTTCAGAAGATTAAAAAGATTGACGGCGTCATCCTCGTTATCCTTGTGCTGCTGATGGTTGTCAGCATTTTCTCCATATACAGCGTGACCCACGGGCGCGACAGGGTGGACGGATCGCACATCAAAATGATGAAATTCTATATCGTCGGCTTCATCGCCTTCATCGGGCTGACGTTCGTGGACTATCGTCTGCTTGTGAAATATGCGCTATATGTGTACGTTACCGGGATTGGGATTCTGGTGCTGGTCAGCTTCATCGGTACAGAACAGAACGGTGCGCAAGGCTGGATTAAATTTGGCAGCTTCGGTCTTCAGCCTGCTGAGCTGTTCAAGCTGATTCTGATCCTGTTTCTGGCGGCTGTACTCGTTCGTAAGAACAAGAATAAGCTTCTGTTCTGGCGCGACGTTGTCCCGCTGGGGCTCTTAAGCCTGCTGCCGTTCATCATCGTAATCAGCCAGAATGACCTGGGGAACGCACTCTCTTATATCGTTATTCTGGTAGGGCTCCTATGGATCGGCAATATCAAATTCACCCACGCGCTGATCGGGCTGTTAATTATTGGCGGCACAGCGGCAGCCGGAATTATGAGCTATATTCATTACCATGATGAAATTAAGGATTTCCTGACAGATATCAAACGCTCCCACTGGATTGAGCGCTTCGATCCGTGGCTGGTACCGGATAAGGCGACGGCCAAGGCCATCTATCACACCAAAAACGCAAAGATGGCCATAGCATCTGGCGGAATGAGCGGTGAAGGCTATATGGCAGGAACCTCGGTGCAGACGGACCGGGTGCCCTACACCTACTCTGACTCCATCTTTGTCCAGATTGCTGAGGAATACGGCTTTGTCGGATCGGCGCTGGTGCTGCTGCTGTACTTTATCCTCATTCACAGGATGATTCTCATTGCACTGGAATGTAAGGACAGGGGCGGGCCGTTCCTGATTGTCGGGGTGGTGGCGATGCTGCTGTATCAGATCTTCGAGAACATCGGGGCCTTCCTGGGCCTGATGCCGCTGACCGGGATCACGCTGCCGTTCATCAGCTTCGGGGGGACCTCACTGCTGATCAACATGGCGAGCATAGGGCTTGTGATGAGCGTGCGCCTGCATGGTCAAGAGGTGGAAGAGGATCTGCCAAGTCCCGCCCTGTATTCTCCCTCTGCCAAAAAAGTCTAATTCTATCGTACAGTACCGGGATTCTTCATTTTATTTATGAAGGTTCCGGTATTTTTTGTATTCAGGTGCCCCTTTGCATTACAATGGAAATTAGTGGATTACGTCCGGGACTGTTGCAGCGGGCGGATTCCGAATCCGAATAGGTTAAGGGGTACATCCTTATGTTGCAGAGAATCAAAAGAATAGATGGCAGCATTGTGCTTATTTTGTTATTGCTGATGGGAATCAGTATATTCTCCATTTACAGCGTGACCCATGGAAGAGACCGCCTGGATGGCATGCATATCAATATGCTCCAGTATTATGTGATGGGCTTTATCGCGTTTGCCATGCTTACCCTGTTCGATTACCGCCTGCTGGTCCGGTATGGACTGTACATATATGTACTGGGGATCGGCATTCTGCTGCTCGTAAGCTTTATCGGCAAGGTGAAGAATGGCGCCCAGGGCTGGATCGGCATCGGGGATTTAAGCATTCAGCCGGCGGAGCTGTTTAAGCTGATCCTGATTCTTTTTCTGACCACCGTACTTGTCCGCAAAAATAGAAATCCGCTGCGCTTCTGGCGTGATGTCGTGCCGCTCAGCCTGATTGCCTTTGTGCCGTTCGCAATGGTAATCCTCCAGAACGACCTGGGCAATGCGCTCAGTTATATTGTAATCCTGCTGGGGATCTTATGGATCGGAAATCTTAAATTCTCACATGCGCTGATCGGGATGATTATCGCGGGGGGGATGATTCTGGGCTTCATTCTGAGCTATATTCACTATCATGAGCAGATGGTGAACTTCATCGAGAAGGGTCTGGGCAAGGATCATTTCGTCAGCCGCTTTGATCCCTGGCTGGTGCCGGAGCTGGCAAGCAGTACAGCAAGCTATCAGACCAAAAATGCCAAGACGGCGATTGCCTCGGGCGGCCTCAGCGGTGAGGGTTATTTGCAGGGCGGATCAGTGCAGGGCAACCGCGTGCCGTATTTGTATTCGGAGTCAATTTTTGTACAGATCGGCGAGGAATTCGGCTTCCTGGGTACAGCGGTGCTGCTGATGCTCTTCTTCATCCTGATTCACCGGTTAATTCTGATTGCTCTGGAATGCAGAGACCGCGGCGGCCCTTTCCTGATTGTCGGAATCGTAGCGATGCTGCTGTATCAGATTCTGGAGAATATCGGGGCCATGATCGGGCTGATGCCGCTGACGGGCATTACGCTCCCGTTCATCAGCTACGGCGGGACCTCGCTGCTGATTAATATGGCCTGTATGGGCATTGCCATGAGTGTGCGGCTGTACGGGCAGGATGTGGAGGATGATCTGCCGCAGCCGCTTCCGCTAAAATCATAGATTACTAGGTTTGCAGTCTCTCATTCCTGGACATACTGGGAATATAAGAGGTTCAGAGGGAGAGGGGCTGCGGAAGATGGAAGATTATAAGCCGGGTAAAAGTGATTCCTTGCGGATTACCTTCAAGTATACTGCCATTTTAATTTGTTTTTTTATGATTCTCATGATGGCCTGGGAAGGGCAAAAAAGCGATGCCGCTGTAGCGGAGGTCTCGATCCCGCAGGAGTCGATCCGGTTGCGCATTCTGGCGAATTCGGATGGCCCCGGGGATCAGCTGGTCAAGCGCCAGATCCGCGACCAGGTGGTGGAGCAGATTAACCAGTGGGTGGCCGGGCTGGAAGATCCCCAGAGTCTGGAGCAGGCCCGTGCCCTGATTCAGAATCATCTGCCGGAGCTGAATGATCTGGTGGGCAGAGAGCTGAAGCAGCGGGGCATTGAATACAGCTATCAGGTTGAGCTGGGTACAGTTCCTTTTCCGACCAAAATGTATGGCGGCCGGGTCTATCCTGCCGGGGAATATGAAGCGGTGCGGGTTACACTCGGAGCGGGCAAAGGGCAGAACTGGTGGTGCGTGCTGTTTCCGCCGCTGTGCTTCATTGATGCGGGAACGGGGGATGCTGCGGCTGCGGCACCGGCTGGAGCTGCGAAGACTTCGGGAGACGGAGCGAAGGTAAAAGCCGCGGATGGAACAGCCAATCAGACTGCTGCCAGTCTTACGGCTTCAGCTAACGGGGGAGGAACTGCGGAGGATGGTGCGGAAGCTCCGAAGGTTAAGTTCTTCCTCTGGGAGCTGCTGAAGAATGTATGGAGCTGGATCTGCGGACTGTTTGCCTGAATATCCTGTAAAATGATGGCGTAGGCGCATTTTGGATTCTACAGTTTTGACGCCGGATATGGTACGATTACTGCAGAACTTGAGCGGAAGTGGCTGCGGCTCCACCTGGTGGGGCCGCTTTTGGCTTGCGTAAGAATCCCACAGGAAAGCTAGTGATGTCAGATGACAGAAGATAAGTATTCTCCGTTCGCGGCCCAGCGCCGCAGCGGTTCTATAGAATCCACCCTGTACTGGAGCCTGAATTCCGCCCGCAAGGGGGAGGACAAGGGGCAGGGAGGGGCCATGCGCCATGTGTTCGCTGACGGCAAGGCTATCGGTCCGCTTAACGGTAGTGACTCCGAAATCATAGCAGAAGCAGCAGCGATGCTGCGAAGCGGGGAGACGGTGGCCTTTCCGACGGAGACTGTGTACGGGCTGGGCGCGGATGCCCGGAATACCGCGGCGGTGGAAGCAGTATTCGCAGCCAAAGGCCGTCCCTCCGATAACCCGCTGATCGTGCATATTGCCCGGCGGAGTGATCTGGAGGCCCTGGTCACGGAGGTGCATCCGGTAGCCTCGGCACTGATCGGCGCCTTCTGGCCCGGCCCGCTGACACTGGTGCTGCCGGTCCGCCCCGGCGTCCTCTCGCCGCTGGTTACGGCCGGTCTGGATACGGTCGGCGTGCGTATGCCGGATCATCCGGTGGCGCTGGCGCTGCTGCGCGCAGCCGATTGTCCGGTTGCCGCGCCCAGCGCCAACCGCTCCGGGCGGCCGAGTCCGACGCTGGCCGCCCATGTACTGGAAGACCTCGCCGGGTATATCGGCGGGGTTCTGGACGGGGGCGCAGCCGGGGTCGGCCTGGAGTCGACCGTGGTGCAGGTGCAGCCGGACGGGACGGTAGCGGTGCTCCGTCCCGGCGGCATCACCGCCGAGCAGCTCGCGGCGGTGACCGGCACTGCCGCGGCCGGCGCGGAGCCGGCCGCCCCAAGCGCCGCCCCGTCCGGCGGCGGGTCCGTGCCTGTGCCGCCGGCAGCGGTGCCCGGCGGCATGGGCGGCGCCGGCGCTGCTGCGCAGGCGGACGCAGGCAGCAGCCCGGCGCCGCGCGCGCCGGGCATGAAGTACACGCACTATGCCCCGCGCGGCGCGCTTGGCATAGTGCGCGGCTCCTCCGCGCAGCGCGTAGCGGAGACCGCCGCGAAGCTGCTGCAGGCGGCGCAGCGGGACGGCGCGGTCACGGGCCTGCTCCTCTTCGAGGAGCATAGGGCCCTCTATCCCGCCGACCCGGCCGCCTGCGTGGTGTCTCTCGGCTCGCTGGCCTCGCCGGAGGAGGCAGCCCGCTTCCTGTATGCCGCCTTGCGGCGTTGTGATGAAGCGGGAGCCACCTACATTCTGGCCGAGGCCTGCCCGGTCACCGGCCTCGGCGCAGCCATTATGAACCGGCTGATGAAGGCCGCCGGTGAGACCGTAATCGACGCCGGCTAATCGCCCCGGCGTCCACCCGCAGTCATGAATGCCATCTTGTCCGCATATCGTTGTTGTACAAGAACTTACGGACTCTGGGTGGGGGTATATTCATGGGCTTAGGCGGAATATATGAGGGCTGGGGCCAGCTCGTAACAGTTACCATTATGGCTGTTGCGCTGGGGATGGATGCGTTCTCACTCGGCGTGGGAATCGGAATGAAGGGCATCCGTCTGCTGCATGTGCTGCAGCTCAGCCTGCTTATTGCTTTTTTTCATGTGCTGATGCCGCTGCTGGGCTTGTTCACAGGCAGCTATGTCGGCCATTTGCTGGGTCAGGTCACTACCTATGCCGCCGGAGGCTTGCTTGTCCTGCTGGGCGGACATATGGTATTCAATTCCTTCCGCCAGGGGGAAGGCTCCAGCCGGCAGATGGATCACCGGTCGGTATGGGGCATGCTGCTGATCTCGCTTAGTGTCAGTGTAGATTCCTTCTCGGTCGGGGTTTCCCTGGGGATGTTTGTGAATAGTATAATCTTAACCGTGCTGGCCTTTGGCCTCTGCGGCGGCATGATGTCCATAACCGGGCTGCTGCTGGGCAGAAGGGTGAGCCGTGGCCTCGGAGACTATGGGGAAGCGCTGGGCGGAGCTATTCTTTTGGCGTTTGGCTTGCTGTTCATCTTCTGATACAATAACGGCAATACAAATAAATAGCACATTTCCTTATTCGTGCACCGTAAATTACGGATTCCTATGATTTGCGGTGTTCTTCAGAACAACCGTAATACCCTTAAATTCTATTCTTACCGGAGGTGGAAAGTATGCTGCATATTTTATTCGTCTGCACAGGAAATACCTGCCGCAGTCCCATGGCCGAAGGGCTTCTGCGGAAGCTTGCGAAGGAGCGGGGAATGGATGTGGAGGTGCGGTCTGCCGGAGTTTCTGCTGTTCCAGGTACTTCCATGTCCAGACATGCTGTAGGCATTCTGCAGGATGAAGGGATTCATGACCGCATTGTCTCCTCCCAGCTAAGCGGTGAGGCTGTCGCCTGGGCTGATCTGGTCCTTACGCTGACAGGAGCGCATAAGCGGCATCTGCTGCACTATTTTCCTGAAGCCGTTACTAAGACCTATACCCTTAAGGAATATGTGCAGACCCAGGAATCCGTCGATGCTGATATCCGGGAGCTGGATAGTCTGTATGCAGAGGCGGAACTGAACCTGGCGCTGGGCACAGAGCCGGATGCAGCCGGGATGCAGCGGATGATTGAGATCCGCCAGCGTATTCCAAGCTTTGATATCAGTGATCCGTTCGGCGGCTCCCGTGAGGATTATGAGCTGGCGGCTGCGGAGATCCGCACGGCGCTCTACGGTCTGCTGGATAAGCTTGAATCTTTGCGGCGGCTCTGAAGGTGGTTGATTTTTCGCCGTCTATCCCTTAAGATGAAATAAATATGATCCGGTTCCGGTGTAACTGGCGACGAGTGTGGATGAAACCACGATGGAGCACCTGGAATAAACGGCCGGTCGCCTGGGCAAAAGAGCACATCCGCAGATTAGCTGCGGACTGCTCTTTTTTCTTTAAATATAGAAGGATTTACGCTCGAAGGAGGCTTGTACAATGGATGAGGTCCTGAGACAGGACACGGGTGACAACCTTGTATCCGGTATAGCACATGCAGAGGCACAGCAGCCCGGCGATGGAATTTCTTTGGCTGCATCCACTGCTGCGGTAACGCGCGAACTGGCGGAAGCAGGTAAGCTTGGTCCGGGTCGAATCCTTGTCGTCGGGGCCAGCACCAGTGAAGTGGCCGGTGTACGGATCGGTACCGGCGGCGCACTGGAGGTGGCCCGGCAATTGCTGCAGGGGATTACGGAGGTTGCCGCAGACTTTGGATTTACCCCCGTGTATCAATGCTGCGAGCATTTGAACCGTTCGCTGGTGATGGAACGCTCCTTACTGGAGTCGCTCGGGCTCCGGGAGGTGTCGGCGGTGCCGGTTCCGGGGGCCGGAGGCTCCATGGCCGCTGCGGCATACCAGTCGATGACAGACCCTGTGCTGGCGGAGACCATTGAGGCCCACGCCGGCATCGACATTGGAGAGACGCTGATCGGGATGCACCTGCGCCGCGTAGCAGTGCCCTTCCGGCCAAGCCTGCGCTATATCGGGGCAGCCCGGGTGAATGCTGCATGGAGCAGACCTCCGCTGATCGGCGGCGAACGGGCAGTGTACCGCGCGCCGGAGACGAGCGGTTCTGCGAGTTGTGATTGAGAGTAATTGATCTGTTTGGTTTCGTCTTAATACCACATAAATTAGAGTTACAGGGAGGAAATAAGAAACATGGAACAATTGCGTAAAAGTGACCCGGCAGTACTGGAAGCGATGGGCCTCGAACTGAGCCGTCAGCGTGCGAACATTGAACTTATTGCATCAGAGAATATTGTAAGTGAGGCTGTAATGGAGGCTATGGGCTCCGTACTTACGAACAAATACGCTGAAGGCTATCCCGGCAAACGTTATTATGGCGGCTGTGAAGATGTAGATATCGTGGAGAACCTGGCCCGTGACCGTGCCAAGGAGCTGTTTGGTGCCGAGCATGTCAACGTGCAGCCGCATTCCGGCGCTCAGGCCAACATGGCCGTATACCTTGCCGCACTTAGCCCTGGCGACACTGTCCTCGGGATGAATCTGGCGCATGGCGGCCATTTGACCCACGGCAGTCCGGTGAATGCCTCCGGTATTCTGTATAACTTTGTGGCCTATGGTGTTCAGGAGGATTCCTTCCTGATTGATTATGATGAAGTGCGCAAGGCCGCCTTCAAGCACCGTCCCAAAATGATCGTTGCCGGTGCGAGCGCATATCCGCGGACGATTGATTTTGCCGCACTCGGTTCGATTGCGAATGATGTGGGTGCCCTGTTCATGGTCGATATGGCTCATATTGCCGGATTGGTTGCTGCCGGTATTCACCCGAGTCCGGTTCCACATGCCCACTTCGTGACTACAACTACGCACAAAACCTTGCGCGGCCCCCGTGGCGGTATGATTCTGTGCAGACAGCCGTGGGCTGCCGCTATTGATAAAGCTGTCTTCCCGGGTTCCCAAGGCGGACCGCTGATGCATGTGATTGCTTCCAAAGCAGTATCGTTCGGTGAAGCGCTGCAGCCGTCATTCAAGACGTATGCCGAGAATGTGGTCAAGAATGCTAAGGTGCTGGCCGAAACTCTGGTCGGTGAAGGCGTGAATATTGTATCCGGCGGTACGGATAACCACCTGATGCTGCTCGATACCCGCAATCTGAGCATTACCGGCAAGGATGCGGAGAAGGTGCTGGATTCCATCGGGATTACAGTCAACAAAAATGCAATTCCGTTCGATCCTACCAGCCCGTTTGTAACCAGCGGTATCCGTATCGGTACACCAGCTGTTACTTCGCGCGGTATGGACGAGCAGGCAATGGTTACGATCGGCCGGATTATTGCGAGTGTGCTGAAGAATCCGAAGGATGAAGCGACCCTGGCCCAGGCGGCACGCGAGGTAGCGGCGCTTACTGAGCAATATCCGATCTATCCGGGATTGCAGTACTAAATCTTAGCTGTCTGATCTGCCCTTGCGGCTCCGGTGCCCCCGGATGCTGCAAGGGTTTTTTGGAAATATAAGAAATTATATGTTGCACACGATAACTTATCCTTCTATTTCTCGCTGAAACGAACGCCGTCCCTTAAGAGGACGGTGAAGCCGTTTCTGCTTGTATCTAAGCTTTCTCGTTGCCGCTACAGCACCTCGCTGTTGCATAATGTTACAGGGGGGGATAGCAGTTGGATTTCCTCCACTTCCTGTTGAACGAATGGGCGGCTGCTGACACAGCAGGTGGATAAACAGCACCTAAATGACTCCTTTTCACCCTAATTAGCTTAAATGCATCCCAGCAGATGTTGTTTTTCCACTTATTCACTTACATTCCCTGGAAATCAAAGAATTAAGTGCCCTTTATCCACTTGCTTGCCGTAAGAGACGCTACCTCCTCGAATTCCCCCGAATGTCCACAATGTTACTAGTACCTTCGCGCTCTTCCGTACCGCCTTCGCGCCCCTCCGTACCGCCTTCGCGCGCCCCGCCTTCGTTCCCTCTCTGTCGTTCCCCCTCCTCGTACCCCTCGTTCGTACTGCCCTCGATCCCCCTGACTATTACGCGTTCTCCCTCGCTGTCACCTTTGTACCCTTCCTTTTGCCCCCAGGCTCCACTTGCTGCGTAAGCATCTGCAATAAGTTGCAGCAGTCGCTGTTGCATAATGTTCACATCTTATAACGGGGAAACAGAATGAATCATACTGAAAATATCATGAAAGTTCATGAAACTTTCAATAAAAGTAGTGAAAAAACTGTGAATAGTATTAAAAGAACGAAATGGAACAAACTATGTTTTGTTTTATATCCAGAAGTGTGGACGTTCTTCCTTAAGCTTCCATGGGCCGGGATACTGAAGAAGTTGACGGGGCAGGCAGTTTTGCCGTTCTGTAGGTGAAAAGCAATGCGGGTGATGATATAATAGACAGGATTTAGCCACGCGGGGAGCAAAGCGCTTACTCTGGCTATAAATAAGACTTACAATTACCGGAGGGACAACATGGGAAAATTGGTGATTTGCGATCATCCATTGATTCAGCACAAATTGACATTCATTCGCGATGTGCGGACCAACACAAAAGAGTTCAGGGAGCATGTCGATGAAGTAGCAACACTTATGGCTTATGAGATTACGCGTAACATTCCGCTGGAGACCATTACGGTTCAGACACCGGTAGCCGAAACTGAGGGCAAGGTGATTTCGGGAAGAATGCTGGGACTGATTCCGATTCTGCGCGCCGGTCTCGGTATGCTGGAGGGTGTCCTCAAGCTGCTTCCTGCAGCGAAGGTAGGACATGTGGGGCTGTTCCGCGATCCGGACACACTGCAGCCGGTAGAATACTATATCAAGCTTCCTACAGATGTGCAGGAGCGTGAACTGATCGTAATTGATCCTATGCTGGCGACAGGCGGCTCGGCAATTGCAGCGATTACCTCGCTTAAGAACCGTGGATGCACCCAGATCAAGATGATGAACCTGATTGCTGCCCCGGAAGGTGTTGCTGCTGTACAAGCTGCCCACCCTGATGTGGATATCTATGTCGCTGCGCTTGATGATCATCTGAATGAGCATGGATATATTATTCCAGGACTCGGAGATGCAGGGGACAGGCTGTACGGAACCAAGTAATACCAAGTGATAATAGAACAAACAACATTGACTGTAGTATTCAGAAGAGAGGGTTAGGGGTTATGTCCAAAATTAAAGTAATGACGATTTTCGGAGTGCGCCCCGAGGCGATCAAGATGGCGCCTTTGGTTCTGGAATTGAACAAGCACCCTGAGCAGATTGAATCTATTGTGTGTGTAACTGCGCAGCATCGTGAGCTGCTGGATCAGGTGCTGGAGGTCTTCAAAATTACGCCGGATTATGATCTGGACGTTATGAAGGACCGCCAGACACTTAACGAGATCACCATCCGCGTACTCGAGGGACTGGAGCCGGTGCTCCGCGAGGTGAAGCCGGACCTGGTGCTTGTGCACGGGGATACCTTGACGACCTTCCTGGCCAGCTATGCGTCTTTCCTGCAGCAAATCCAGGTTGGGCATGTAGAAGCAGGTCTTCGGACATGGAACAAGCTTTCTCCTTATCCTGAGGAAATGAACCGCCAGCTGACGGGCGTGCTTGCCGATCTGCACTTTGCTCCGACCGACTGGTCAGCCCGCAACCTGAGACACGAGAACAAAAAAGAATCAAGTATTTATATCACAGGCAACACTGTAACTGATGTGTTTCAATATACCGTACAGCCGGACTACCGGCATCCGGTCCTTGATTTTGCTTCAGGAAAAAGACTTATTTTGATGACGGCGCACCGCAGAGAATCCCAAGGCGAACCGCACCGTCATATTTTCCGTGCTGTCAAAAGAATCGCTGATGAATTTGAAGATGTAGCCATTGTGTATCCCGTACACCCGAGTCCTGCAGTGAAGGAACCGGCGCACGAGATCCTCGGCGGACACCCTAGAATCAAGCTGATTGATCCGCTGGATGTCGTTGACCTGCATAACTTTTATCCGCATACCCACCTGATATTGACCGATTCCGGCGGCCTGCAGGAGGAAGCTCCCTCCTTCGGAGTTCCTGTGCTTGTGCTGCGTGATACAACCGAGCGCCCGGAAGGGATCGAGGCCGGAACACTGGAACTGGTGGGGACGGACGAGGAGAAGGTGTATCAACGGACACATGCTCTACTGACCGATCAGAATCTGTATCAGTCCATGAGCCGGGCCGCCAACCCGTATGGAGACGGCAAAGCCTCCCAGAGAATTGTCAATGCGATTTTGCACCATTTCGGAGCCGTTGAAGAACGTCCGGAAGAATTTCACACAATGTTCACAAATGATAATTTAGGTAACGACAACTAATATACTAAAGTTAATAAAAGCAGCATACAGTTAAACTGTACGGTTTATATGGTTTTGGTGTGTTTTGCTGTGATTATTTTCATATTTTCATGCGAATTTGGGCAATTTTCTGTGAATTGACAAAGAGTCTGGATATTCAGTAAAATTAGTTGGGATTGTAGCCTATGAAAGAACAAAAGAAAGAGCCGGGTCTGGGGCGTATTGCTCTGGTTCTCGGGAGTGCAGGCAGCTTGCTTGCCGCTTACATTGTAATAGGCTTTTTTGTGGCAAGGTGGCTGCAGAGACTGATGGACGGACCTAAGTTATGGCTGGCTATCGGCACAATCGCCGGGATGGTTCTCGGGGTTGTGAATGTCGCTTTGCTAATCAAAAAATTTCTGGGGGAGCAAAATGGATAATATGACTCCCGTAATCAATACCGTTACCAGGGTGACAGTAGTCATTATGGCAGGCTTGTTAATGGGATGGGCTCTTCATCATGAGACCCGTGCGGTTACTCTGGGGATGGCGCTTGGCTTGCTGGGCGGACTGGTTAACTTCCGTTATCTGGCCCTCAAAGTAAGAAAGGTGACAGAGGCGGTTGCGAAGAAGGAGAGAGGTTCCTTCGGTCTTGGTTTTGCGACAAGAATCAGCTTTGCTATCCTGGTTACCATGTTTTCTGTCAAATATGAGCATTTCTCGCTGGAGGCAACGATTGCCGGCCTGTTCATCCCCCAGCTTCTGGCTATTCCCGTGGGGATATATTTAGGAATCAAGAATAAGCTGTAGCCATTATTAAAGAGAAAGGGGGATGATACTATGCACGAAATGCCTTTAATCTATGTGGGCGGAATACCGATTGACCTGTCCGCCGTGCTGATGCTGGTGATCAGTTCGGTAATCGTGTTCACTCTCGTCATGCTGTCTGTCCGCAACCTGTCTGTTGAGAATCCGTCAAAGCTTCAGAATTTCATGGAGTGGGTTGTCGAATTTGTACAGGGACTGATCAGCAGCGCCATGGATTTGAAGAAAGGAAAACCTTACATATCACTGGGGTTGACGCTGATACTCTTTATCTTCGTCTCCAATCTCCTTGGTCTGCCGTTTTCCGTTATTACAGAAGCCCATGGCCCGGTTACAGTCTTCGGACATGTCATCGAAGCAACCAGAAATCTGGCGCATGGCGATCATGCAGAGATTCTGTGGTACAAATCACCGACTGCAGATATTAATGTGACAGCAGGGCTGGCAATTGTTGTATTTGTACTCATGAACTACTTAGGCATCAAGCTGAACGGCAAGCATTATTTCAAGCACTATATTGAGCCGTTTCCAATTTTCCTGCCGCTGAACATCATTGAGAACCTGGCAAAGCCGGTGGCGCTTGCCATTCGTCTATTTGCCAACATTTTTGCCGGCGAGGTTCTGATCACCGTTATTCTGAAGCTGGGAATACTCAGTATTCCGTTCTTGGCCGTCTGGCAGGGCTTCAGTATCTTTGTCGGGGCGCTTCAGGCATTTATCTTTACGATTCTGACGATGGTCTACATCGCGCAGATGACGATCCACGAGGAAGAAGCACATTAATAAGCTGCCGTGAGGATAGCGGCAGCCGCCGGTAACCTCTTCGCGGGAGATTTTATATTATTAAGCAATTACCAAAAGAACCGAAATTAAAGGAGGATATTTACAAATGGAATTTTTAGCAGCAGCAATCGCGGTTGGTTTAGGCGCACTGGGCGCAGGTCTTGGTAACGGTATGATCGTCAGCAAAACAGTAGAGTCCATCGCTCGTCAGCCGGAAGCACGTAACGCACTGCAGACAACAATGTTTATCGGTGTAGGTATCGTGGAAGTTATTCCTTTGGCCGCTACAGTTATTGCATTCCTGATCATGTTTACTTAATAAACCGTTTTTACGGTTTGGCGGGGAGGGCAAGTGCCATCCGCGCCTTACTTTTGTATATGTCCGCAAGCCGCGGTAACGGAAGGGAGTGACCTCAGTGGATATCGTTTGGACAAATATAGTATTTTCAATTCTAGCTTTTGCGATTCTGTATTTCCTGCTTAGCAAGTTTGCCTTCAGCAAGCTGTTCGGGATTATGGAGACACGGCGCGAAATGGTGCTGCAGCAAATGGATGAAGCAGCTAAGACCAGAGAGCAGGCGGTCGCTTATGTAGAGGAACAGAAGCAGGCTCTGCAGCAGGCACGCCAAGAGGCACAGGCTATCATTCAGCAGTCCCAGGCTACCAGCAGCAATCAGGTTGACAAGATCCTCGAGCAGGCCCACGAAGAAGCAGTCCGTCTCAAAGACGAAGCGGTTCGTGACATCGAGAACGAGAAGAACAAGGCAGTGGAAGCACTGCGAAGCGAGCTGGGTACAGCTTCGGTCCGCATTGCCTCCAAGCTGCTTGAGAAGGAAGTTAAAGCTGACGGTGAACAGGAGCAGCTCGTTGATCAATACCTCAAAGAGGTAGGAGGCCGATCATGAGCCGCGATACGGTAGTTGCCAAACGCTATGCCAAAGCCTTGTACAGTGCAGCAGTGGATGAGAACATTACGCTTGAAGTGGAAGCCCAGCTTAAAATGGTTGTCGAAGTGCTTCATTACGATGCAGAGGTGAAACGGTTTATTCTGGCACCACGCATCTCGCAGTCCGACAAGCTGAATGTGCTGCGCGGGGCGCTGCAAGGTAAAGTCTCGCAGGCGGTAATGAACATGGTAGAACTGCTGGTAGAGCGGGGCAGAACCGATATTTTCGCAGAACTCCTGGCTACGTACATCAAAATAGAAGGGGACGCCCTCGGCATCGGCGATGCCACGGTCTACTCCGCCTATTCCCTGAGTCAGGAAGAACAGGATACTGTAGCTGCTGAGTTCAGCCAGCTTACTAGCCGGAAGATTCGTGTAACCAATGTGGTAGATAAGAGCCTGCTCGGAGGACTGAAAGTGGTCATCGGCGATACGCTGTATGACGGCAGTCTGTCCGGCAAGCTGGAGCGTCTCGAGAAATCCTTTAATGATAAGCAAAGAAGATAGGGGTGAGGATATTGGGCATCAGACCTGAAGAGATCAGCACTTTGATCAAAAGTCAAATTGAGCAATATAAAGCCGATATCGAAGTGGCCGAAATTGGCACCGTCATTCAAGTCGGCGACGGTATCGCCCGTGTCTACGGTCTGGAAAACGCGATGGCAGGGGAACTGCTGGAGTTCTCCAACGGTGTAGTGGGCATGGCGCTTAACCTGGAAGAAAGCAACGTCGGTGTTGTTATTCTGGGGGAATACACAGCGATTCGTGAAGGCGATCAAGTGAAACGTACAGGACAGATCATGCAGGTTCCGGTTGGCGAAGCCATGCTGGGCCGCGTAGTTAACGCACTGGGCCAGCCGCTTGACGGCAAAGGTCCAATTGCAACGACTGAATTCCGTCCAGTAGAACATAATGCGCCGGGGGTTATCGACCGTAAGTCGGTACACGAACCGATGCAGACAGGACTCAAAGCTATTGATGCCATGGTGCCAATCGGCCGTGGACAACGTGAGCTGATCATTGGGGACCGTCAGACAGGTAAGACTGCGATCGCTATTGATGCGATTATCAACCAAAAAGGCAACGGGATGAAATGTATCTATGTTGCTATCGGACAAAAGCAATCTACCGTAGCACAGGTAGTAGAAACCCTCCGCCGTCACGGCGCACTGGATTACACTATCGTTGTAACCGCATCGGCTTCCGAGCCTTCTCCGCTGCTCTATATTGCTCCATACGCAGGCTGCGCCATGGGCGAATACTTCATGTACAAGGGCGAGCATGTGCTTGTAATCTATGATGACCTTTCCAAGCAGGCTTCGGCTTACCGCGAATTGTCCCTGCTGCTCCGCCGTCCACCGGGCCGTGAAGCATTCCCGGGTGACGTATTCTACCTGCACTCCCGTCTGCTGGAACGTGCAGCCAAGCTCAGTGATGCACTTGGTGGTGGTTCATTAACCGCCCTGCCTTTCATCGAAACACAGGCTTCTGACGTATCGGCTTACATTCCTACGAACGTAATTTCGATTACCGACGGCCAAATCTTCCTTGAATCCGATCTGTTCAACTCCGGACAGCGTCCGGCGATCAACGTCGGTATCTCCGTATCCCGTGTAGGGGGTTCCGCACAGATCAAGGCCATGAAGAAGGTTGCAGGTTCCCTGCGTCTGGATCTGGCTCAATACCGCGAGCTTCAAGCCTTCTCCCAATTCGGGTCCGACCTGGATAAATCTACTCAAGCCCGTCTGAACCGCGGTGCGCGTATGATGGAGATTCTGAAGCAGGGTGTCAATCAGCCGCTTACCGTTGAGCATCAGGTACTCAGTCTGTACACCGCCGTTAAGGGACACCTGGATGATATTCCTGTCAAAGACGTTAAGCGTTTCGAGAAGGAATTCCTGGCCTTTATCGACAGCAGTGCCACTGAAATCCTGAAGTCCATTGCGGATACCAAGGATCTGACTGCAGACAACGAAGCAGCGCTCAAAGAAACGATCGAGAAGTTCAAAAGAGGCTTTGCTACAAGCTAATAAATAGAGTTTGCCCAGTTTATGCTTACGAAGTCAGCTTTGGCTATGCCAAAGCTCAGCTTATGCTTACGATGTTAGTTTTGACATACGTCAAAACTCTAAGGTGGTGAAATCATGGCAAGAAGCATGCGCGATATTAAACGTCAAATTAAAAGCGTTCAGAACACCAGACAGATCACCAAAGCAATGGAGATGGTCGCTGCCTCCAAGCTGCGCAAGGCGCAGGAGAAAGCGGAGGCTGCCCGTCCGTATTCCGAGAAGCTCAAAGAGGTGGTCTCGAGTATTGCGGCCGGTACGCAGGATCTCCAGCATCCGATGCTGGTCAGCCGTCCTGTCAAAAAAACAGGTTATCTGATCATCACCTCGGACAGAGGCCTTGCCGGCGGCTACAATGCCAACATTCTGCGGAAAGTAACCATGCTGATCGCAGAGCGGCATAAGTCCAAGGATGAGTACGCGCTGTTTGTCATCGGCCGTAAAGGCCGCGACTTTTTGCGGCGCCGTGAATATCCCATTGTTGAGGAAATTACTGAGCTGTCCGATACGCCGAAGTTTGCCGACATCAAGTCGATTGCTTATTCGGCGGTGAACCAGTTCGAGACCGGTGTCTACGACGAGCTGTATATTTGCTACAACCAGTTTGTCAATGCGATCAGCCAGATTCCTACGGTTGACAGACTTCTTCCTATGGATGGTGTGGGAGACGGCGAGCATCATGGGGCATCCGCGGCCTATGAATACGAGCCTTCCCCTGCAGGTGTTCTGGAGGTTCTGCTTCCCAAATATGCCGAAACTTTAATCTACGGTGCTCTTCTGAACGGTAAGGCCAGTGAGCTGGGTGCCAAAATGACAGCCATGGGCAGTGCAACGAAGAACGCGTCAAAAATGATCGGAGAACTTAGACTTACGTACAACCGTGCCCGTCAGGCGGCCATTACGCAAGAAATTACCGAGATCGTGGCTGGTGCGAACGCGCAGTCTTAATATGAGTGGGCTTAAGGTCCATATGTAACAGCTTTCGAGGAGGGAAATGAAGATGAACAAAGGACGCGTTGTGAGCATTATGGGTCCGGTTGTCGATATTGAATTTGAACGCGGCCAGCTGCCCGAGATATTCAACGCCATCAAAATTGTTGCGAGCCTCAGCGATGGCCGCAACATGGATCTGACTCTTGAAGTTTCCAACCATCTTGGAGATAACCTGGTGCGTTGTATTGCCATGTCCTCTACAGATGGACTGGTGCGCGGGATTGACGCCATTGACCAAGGAGCGCCGATCTCGGTTCCTGTCGGTGAAGCAACACTCGGCCGCGTATTTAACGTGCTGGGCAATCCTATTGATAACGGTGCAGAAGTGGTGGCTGCAAGAAACCCGATTCACCGTCTGGCTCCTACCTTTGATGAGTTATCTACTCAGGCAGAGGTTCTGGAGACCGGTATTAAGGTAATCGACCTGTTGGCCCCTTATGCCAAGGGCGGTAAGATCGGCCTGTTCGGCGGTGCCGGTGTAGGCAAGACTGTAACCATCCAGGAATTGATCAACAACATCGCACAGGAGCACGGCGGGATCTCTGTATTCGCAGGGGTCGGCGAGCGTACCCGTGAGGGGAATGACTTGTATCATGAAATGACCGATTCCGGCGTTATCAAAAAAACGGCGATGGTATTCGGACAAATGAATGAGCCTCCGGGCGCGCGTCTGCGTGTAGCCCTGACCGGACTGACCATGGCGGAATATTTCCGTGATGTGGAAGGCCGCGATACCCTGCTCTTTATTGATAACATCTTCCGCTTCACCCAAGCGGGTTCCGAAGTATCGGCTCTTCTCGGCCGTATGCCGTCTGCGGTAGGTTACCAGCCTACACTGGCTACTGAAATGGGCCAATTGCAGGAACGGATTACGTCCACCAAGAAAGGCTCCGTTACTTCCATCCAGGCGATCTACGTGCCTGCGGATGACTATACTGACCCTGCACCGGCTACAGCGTTTGCCCACTTGGATGCAACGACCAACCTGGAGCGTAAAATCTCCGAAAAAGGGATTTTCCCCGCGGTTGACCCACTGGCTTCCAGCTCGCGCATGCTGGCACCGGAGATCGTTGGCGAAGAGCACTACAACGTGGCACAAGGCGTTAAGCAGCTGCTGCAGCGTTACACTGAACTTCAAGATATCATTGCGATCCTGGGTATGGATGAACTGAGTGAAGAGGATAAGGTCATTGTGGCCCGCGCCCGTAAGGTTGAGCGCTTCCTGTCCCAGCCTTTCCACGTAGCAGAGCAGT
Source organism: Paenibacillus tritici (assembly GCF_018207515.1). Lineage (NCBI taxonomy): Bacteria > Bacillati > Bacillota > Bacilli > Caryophanales > Paenibacillaceae > Paenibacillus > Paenibacillus tritici. The sequence continues at coordinate 7,135,626 of NZ_CP073365.1, read as the reverse complement.
TCACTGGCTTCAAAGGCAAATACGTGCCTATCAAAGAAACGGTACGCAGCTTCAAGGAAATCCTGGAAGGTAAGCACGATGATCTTCCGGAAGTGGCGTTCCTGTTCGTAGGTACGATTGAAGAAGCAGTGGAAAAAGCGAAAACGTTGTAACCCTAAGCATGTTATGCTCGGGTATCGGGCTTTATTCTGTAAAGCTTTGAGGAGGAATGGAAGTGAATACCTTTTTGCTCGAAATAGTCACTCCGGAGCATCTGGTCTACTCCAAGCAAGTGAACAGCTTGACGGTACGCGGCGTGAATGGTGAACTGGGGATTTTGCCGGGACATATTCCGCTCGTTACTCCGCTTCAGGTTGCTCCGCTTAGCGTTAAGGCGGATGGCGTTACGGTATCCATCGCTGTTCATGGCGGCTTCGTTGAAGTTCACAAAGACAAGGTAACGGTGCTGGCTGAAAGTGCAGAGCTGCCCCGGGATATTGATGTGGAACGCGCTGAAGCGGCTAAGGAGCGGGCTGAGCGCCGTCTTAAGCTGCAAAGCAAGCAGGATGAGATTGATCACCGCCGTGCGGAGCTGGCCCTGCAGCGCGCGGTAACGCGGATCAAAGTTTCGACCGGTAAAGGACAACAATAGCGGATAAGCGGTCAAGCCCCGGGCTTGACTGCTTTTTTGCTTATGCGAATCTAGCAAAGAATGAAGAAATCGTAATGAGTTATGCATATAAAGACCCAATTGTTTAAAAATTCGTAAAAGTACTGGATTCTTTTCCCCTGCACAAGTATGATATAAGAGTCGATTTCCGAGTACCGAACACAGGGGGCTAATTATGAACACACGTTTAACCGCTGAGTTGTCGGGTGCGATCGGCACCAGCAATATGATTTCGATGATTGTCTCTTTGGTCTGTGTTGCATTATCCTGGTGGGCACTCCAGAACCTTAAGCTGGATTTGGTCATAAGATATCCCAAGAGTCCTCAGGGCAGACTGCTGCACTTGCTGCTGGCTATCGTTCTGGGCCATTTCGTGGCCGGCTTTCTTTTGGATTACCTGGGCTGGAGCGGACTTATCGGCCGGATGTTTTAATGGCAGCAGGTTTGGTTATATGTGTCGTAGGCTACTGTAGTGAAAAAAGTGTCGAATAATAAGGTTTTATTATGTCAACACTGAGTTTAAGCAATAAGTCTGCACCTAAGACGCGCTGACGGAATATTCAATATCTTAACAGACGAATTTCAACCTCAACAAATTAAAACAAATTAAATTCAGAAATAATGGACGCGGAGGGAAACCGAAATGAGCAAATTTATCGTCCGCGGTGGCAACAGATTGACCGGGAGCGTGAAAGTTAGCGGCGCAAAAAATTCCGTACTACCGATCATAGCCGCCTCTCTATTGGCAGAAGAAGGAGTTAGCGTCATTGTGGACGCACCTCCGTTAGACGATGTAATCACGATTAGCAAGGTATTGGAGTCTCTGGGTGCAGGAATTACATACCAGAACGATGTGATTGAGGTTGATGCCAGAAGTATTACTTCCTGCGAAGCACCTTACGAGTGGGTACGCAAAATGCGGGCTTCATTCCTGGTTATGGGTCCACTGCTGTCCCGTATGGGGCATACACGTATTTCCTTGCCTGGCGGTTGTGCCATTGGAACAAGGCCGATTGACCAGCATTTGAAGGGTTTTGAAGCGCTCGGCGCCGAGATTAGTCTGGGCCAGGGCTACATTGATGCGAAAAGTAACGGGAGACTGCGCGGCGCCAAGATTTATCTGGATGTGGCCAGCGTAGGTGCGACCGAAAATATAATGATGGCTGCGGCGCTTGCCGAAGGCACCACGGTTATTGAGAACGCGGCGAAGGAGCCGGAGATCGTTGACCTTGCCAATTACCTGAACGGCATGGGCGGTATTGTGCGCGGAGCCGGAACCGGAGTAATCCGGATTGAAGGCGTGGAGCGCATGCACGGCGTAAGACATCATGTCATTCCTGACCGGATCGAGGCTGGAACCTACATGGCAGCAGCAGCGATTACAGGCGGCGATGTGTATGTAGAGGGCGCCATTGCCGACCATCTGGGGCCGGTTATTGCCAAGATGGAGGAAATGGGAGTTACGATTATCCCGGATGAGAACGGAGTCCGTGTAATCAGCGACAAGCCGCTGAAGGCTGTGGATCTCAAGACATTACCTTACCCGGGATTCCCTACGGATATGCAGTCCCAGATGATGGCGCTGCTGCTTCGCTCGGAAGGAACTAGCGTAGTGACAGAGACCGTCTTCGAGAACCGGTTCATGCATGTGGATGAATTCCACAATATGAACGCGGAGATTAAGATTGAAGGCCGTTCCGCGATTGTGACGGGCAATGCCAGTCTGGTCGGCGCTAAGGTATGTGCTACGGACCTGCGTGCAGGTGCGGCACTTATTCTGGCAGGGCTTGTGGCAGAGGGAACTACAGAGGTTAGCGGTACTCATCATATTGACCGTGGTTATGTACACCTGGCAGAGAAGCTGTCAGGACTTGGTGCGGACATATGGCGTATTTCTATGGAAGAATCGGCTGTCCCGGCCGCGAAGGAAGAAGCTGTCAAGCCGGAACCGGCAAGAAGCGAAGTCTTCAAGGGTGAAGAAGTCAGACCCCGTTTTCAGATTCAGCCGTCTTGGGTATAATAGCCACTTTTAACTGAAGAGACCGTCCGCACCCTGCGGGCGGTCTCTTTGTTTTGTTTTGTTTGGGAAGCTATGAGACTCCAGGAATCCCTCAGGTTCCGCCGGAAGCGGGAGATACGGGAAAATGAAAGGGATAAATCCCTCTGATTCCGCCGGAAGTGGGCGGTACGGGGAAATGAAGGGGATAAATCCCTCAGGTTCCGCCGGAAGCGGGCGTTATGGGAAAATGAGAGGGATAAATCCCTCTGATTCCGCCGGAAGCGGGCGATACGGGAAAATGAAAGGGATAAATCCCTTTGATTCCGCTGGAAGTGGGCGATACGGGGAAATGAAAGGGATAAATCCCTCTGATTCCGCCAGATAAGGGCCAGAAGTGGGAATTGAGGAGCAGAAGTACACTTGAATTCAACGGATACTGGAGAAACTAGGATGGCGTAAAATAAGTTGTGTACCAGTATTTGGAGCCTAGTCAGGCAATAAAAAAGTAGGGTATCCTCAGGATTGCGAAACCACTAAGGAGGAACCCTACCAATGCCTATTTTACCCGAAAGTGCACTGAATAATCTATTTGAAAAACTTGTTAACGATTTTGTGAAAGACAACATGCAGTCCCTTCTGCGCGCTGAAATCCAGGGGTTTATGGACAGCGAAGAATCCGGTGACTGCAATAGTCGCAACGGTTATTACACGCGAAATCTGCATACGAAATACGGCAATATCGAGAATCTTCAGGTGCCCCGGGACCGTCAGGGTTTATTTCAGACCCAGATGTTTGAGCCGTACCAGCGACGCGACGGGTGGCTGGAAGAAGCCGTCATTCAGATGTATAAAAGCGGCATGGGCACGCGGGACGTCGCCCGGTTCATTGAGAGCATGTTCGGCAGCCACTACTCGCCCACCACCGTCAGCAACATTACGGCTACCGTCCTGGACGATATCCACCAGTGGCAAAAACGACCGCTGAGCAAGCGCTACAGCGTGATCTACCTGGACGGGCTGTACGTGAAGCTCAAACGGGGGACGGTCCGTGGTGAGGTGGTTTATTTTGCGATGGGGATCGACGAAGAGGGACAACGCCAAATCCTCGGGTTCTACGTGGGCGGTCAAGAGAGTTCAAACGGCTGGCGGGAGGTGCTGAAAGACCTGTACGACCGCGGAGCGCAGGAAGTGCTGCTCGGTGTGTTTGACGGGCTTCCAGGACTGGATGCAGCGTTTAAAGAGACCTATCCGCAGGCCGATGTGCAGCATTGTGTGGTGCACAAAGTGCGGGCCACCTTCCCCAAAATCCGAATCGAGCACAAAACCGATGTCCTGGAAGCCCTGAAGACGGTGTATACGGCACCGGATGAGGTCGTGGCCCGGGCAAATTTTGATACGGTCAAAGCCAAGTGGAACAAGCTATATCCGAAAGAAATGAAGTCCTGGGAGGAGCAATTGTCCACCCTCCTGACGTTCTACAAGTACCCGGAGCCCATCCGCAAAGCGATCTACACGTCGAATCCGATTGAGCGAATGAACAAGGAAATCCGCAAACGCCTGAAACCGATGAACAGTCTGACGAATATGGATGCGGCGGAGAAAATCGTGTATCTGGAAATGCTCGACTACAATGAACGTCATGCGCAGCGGGTCGTCCCCGGCTTTGGGATGGAACCCGTTAAAAAGAAGCTCCTTGAGCTCTTTGAATCCCGCTACCCTTCCGTGCCTACACCCGATGAAGCATAGCGGATGAATCCAGTTTCTGGGGGTCGGGGTTCCCCCTCCCCCCAGAAACACCTACACCCCCAACCCGTAACCCGGGGAGGTACTTCTACTCTCTTACACAAACTTCTTGACGCTACCGAAACTAGGAAATGAGGAGCAGAAGTGCACCTGAATACAACGGATACTGGAGAAACTAGGAAATGAGGAGCAGAAGTGCACTTGAATTCAACGGATACTGGAGAAACTAGGAAATGAGGAGCATTAGTGCACTCTCTGAAACGAATGCAGCCTTTTATAAGGACGGGCAAAGCCGTTTCCCACTTATCGGGTTAGCATAGGCTCCCAGCAGAAAGTACCTGACCAATCATCGAAGTTATGGCTCCGTTTGGTGGGGATTTGCTGCGCCCGGCTGAGACTCTCTTTCTCTCAAAATCACGTTCTAGCAGGTGGCGGAAATTCATATCTATAAGAATCACCGGTGCTTACGGAAGGAGCCATAGAGATGAAAGAGTTAAGATTGCTTCGGCGCATCCTGAAGCGTCCGCGCCGTTACGCGCGTGCGCGGCGCGGTGCGCCCCCGCTCCGGCGGCTGGCCCCCGCCGCGTGGCTGGCGGCGCCCCTGCTGGCGGCGCTGCTGCTGCCGCTGGCTGTTGTCCCGCAGCGCGGGGACAGCCAGCCCCAGCCAGCGCCTCCGGCGGCGCTGCCCCAGGCACGGGCCACGGCCGCGCCTGTACCCCAGGCCCCGGCTGCTGCTGAAGCGCCGCAGCCGGAGGTATCCGTCTATTTGTCGCAGAGCGGACAAATAGAGACCCTGCCGCTGGAGGAATACGTCAGCGGCGTATTGGCGGCCGAGATGCCGGCCGACTTCGAGCTTGAAGCGCTCAAGGCGCAGGCCGTAGCGGCCCGCACGTTCATTGCACGCCGCCTGCTGGCCGGCGACCACAGCGGGGTGCCCGTTCCCGAGGCGGATGTGAGCGATACGGTAAGCCATCAGGCTTACATATCGAAGGCTGCGCTGGAACGGGACTGGGCGTCCGCCAAGGGGCGCGCCGGACTGGCCAAGCTGAAGCGCGCGGTCCTGGAGACGCGCGGGATGATTATGACCTACAAGGGGCAGCCGATTACGGCTTCCTTCTTCGCCTCCAGCGGAGGGTATACAGAGAACTCCGAGGAGTACTGGAATGCTGCGGTTCCTTACCTGCGCAGTGTGGCCAGCCCCTGGGAGCTGGAGATTACCCCGAACCTGGCGGCCACGTACACCTTCAGCATTCCCGAGCTGCGCAGCAAGCTGGGCCTCAGAGCCAGAGATCTTCCGGTAGCGGCGAATCTCGCTGCATCAGGCAAGACGCTGCCGCCCTCTAACTTATCCTCCGCCGGACTGCCCGCAGAAGTTCTCTCTCTGACTGCAGGGCACCGGGTCAAAAAGATCTCTATTGGAGGAACTGTATTCACGGGGCGTGAAGTGAGAGAGAAGCTGGGGCTCCGTTCCAGCCAGTTCACATGGAAGCGCAAGGCGGGGAAGGTGCAGATCACCACCTATGGCAACGGCCACGGGGTTGGCATGAGCCAGTGGGGGGCGAACGGCATGGCGAAGCAGGGGAAGACAGCGACCCAGATTCTCAAACACTATTACAGCGGAGTCACTTTCACGGGAATCTCAACTCTTTTGAAAAAATAATCTGCAAGATACGTATAAAAGCGAAGCGCCCGGTAACACTGGTTACTGAGGTGATAACCATATGAATGAACAAGACAAAATCAAATCAAACCATGATGAATCTCTCAAAAACAAGCAGGGAGATTCAGGCGTTAAGCCTTCTTCATGGACCAGACTGTTATCCAAACGGTGGGTATTCCCGGCAGTCTACACGGCGGCAGCGGCAATTATACTAACCTTGGTGTGGGTCTATCAGGATGCCGGCCAGAAGCCGCTGAATCCGGACACCGCCGCGGTTGTATCACAGGAAGGTGCAGCCGGTAACAAAACCGGAGCCCTGACCGGTGATCCGGAAGCCCTGGAAGTCGTAGCTTCAGCTGAGAGTCTGGTGTGGCCGGTAGCAAGCCCAAGTGAAGTCGAAGTGGTGAAACCGTACTACGATGAGAATGGCACGGAAGAGAATCATATTGCGGCGATGGTGCAGTACAATAATACTTTTGTCACCAATACCGGAATTGATATTGCCCGTGAGGATAACAAGACGTTCGATGTGAAGGCGGCGCTCAGCGGTGAAGTCACAAGAGTGGAAGATGTAGCGGTACTCGGCAAGGTAATCGAGGTTACCTCACCAGGCGATCTGAAGACGGTCTATCAAAGCCTTGGCGAAACCAAAGTGAAGCAGGGCGATGAAGTGAAGCAGGGTGATATGCTGGGGGCAGCGGGACGCAATGAGATGGAGAAGGATCTGGGCAACCATGTGCACTTTGAGGTGCATGAGGACGGCAAGATTGTGAATCCTTCGGATCTGCTTCCGCAGCGTTAAGCCGAAATTTCTGCAGGGGGCGAAAGCCTCCTGTTTTTTTATTTTCTACCCGAAATGGACAGTCAGGCAGGTTCTATTTACACAATAGGGCTGTTAAATACCCCTGATTAGGTTGTCCGAGAAATTAAATGAGCCTTCCGGAGCTTGTCATGTCCTGAAAGCGCGAATATATAGGCCCGCCCCTCATATAATGTACCAAACTATTCACAGTTGGGAGGCGGGAGCGTGCACGATTACATCAAGGAACGTACCATTAAAATCGGACGCTGCATCGTGGAAACCAGGCACACGGTCCGGACCATTGCCAAGGAATTTGGCGTTTCAAAAAGCACGGTGCATAAAGATTTAACCGAACGGCTGCCGGAAATTAACCCGGATCTGGCTGATCAGGTGAAGCACATTCTCGAATATCACAAGTCCATCCGTCATCTTCGGGGGGGAGAAGCCACAAAAATTAAATATAAGAAAACAACAGGTAAGAAGCGTGAGGTTGCCGTAGCCTCCAAGCCATAAGATTTTCGGATTTTCGAGTCATAATTCAGCTTTATTCCATTGTGCACACCCCCTAAAGTATGGTATTTTTAAATTTGGTACTATCTAACTAATCTCAATTTAAAATAACACTTTGGGGGCTCTTTCATTATGCTTAGCAAGGATATCGGAATCGATCTCGGCACAGCCAATGTGCTGATTCATGTCAAGGGAAGGGGAGTCGTTCTGGATGAACCTTCCGTGGTCACACTTGAAAGTGATACGAAGAGAGTCCTTGCGGTTGGTGAACAGGCGCGCCGGATGGTTGGGCGCACACCCGGAAATATAATTACGATCCGTCCGCTCCGGGACGGGGTAATCGCTGATTTTGCCATTACGGAAATGATGCTCAAGCACTTTATTGACAGCGTCGGCGGCCGGACCTGGTATTCACGGCCCCGTATTTTGATTTGTGCTCCCACCAATATTACTTCAGTAGAACAGAAGTCCATCCGTGAGGCTGCGGAGCGCAGCGGGGCCAAAGAAGTATTTATGGAAGCAGAGCCCAAAGCTGCGGCTATCGGCGCAGGGATGGATATTTATCAGCCTAGCGGAAATATGGTCGTCGATATTGGCGGCGGAACGACGGATGTAGCCGTATTGTCCATGGGCGACGTCGTTACCGCCTCCTCCATCAAAATTGCAGGGGACAAGTTCGACGATGCCATTTTAAGATATATTAAACAGAAATATAAACTCCTGATCGGTGAACGTACGGCGGAGGATATCAAAGTGACCATCGGTTCGGTACGTCCGGGCGGGATGCAGGCAGAGATGGATATCCGCGGGCGTGATATGGTAAGCGGACTCCCGCAGACACTGACCATTTCATCCGGCGAGGTGAAGGAGGCACTATGGGACCCGGTCTCTTCCATCGTGGCTGCGGCCAAGTCGGTGCTGGAGCGGACACCTCCCGAGCTGTCAGCAGACATTATAGACCGCGGAGTCGTATTGACCGGCGGCGGCGCCCTGCTTAACGGACTGGACGAGCTGCTCTCCGAGCAACTGCATGTTCCCGTCTGGGTCGCTGAGGACCCGATGCACTGCGTAGTCAAAGGCACGGGAATTATGCTGGATCATTTGGACAAGGTAGTTAAGAAAAAGTTCTAGCCTGCCGATAATAAGGGAGAACAGCAGATTCAGATTTACAGAAGGGACTGACCTCATGCTTAGAGGACTATATACGGCCGCAGCAGGAATGGTAACACAGCAGCGCAGACATGATACAGCGACGCAGAACATTGCCAATTTGAATACAACGGGGTACAAGCAGGTTGACAGCGTCAGCCATGCCTTTCCCGAGGTGCTGATCTCCGCGATGAGCGGGGGCGTTCCGAAGCCTGTCGGACGGATCAATACGGGAGTATTTGCCGAGCAGTCGGTGTCTCAATACCTGCAGGGCGACCTCATCGAGAGCGGCAAAAGCACAGACTTCGCGCTGTCTACCGACTTACAGGTAGAGGACCCGGATAATCCGGGCACCAATCTTGTGTTTGACGGCTCCGGTAAATATATCAGTCCTGACGGCGAGGTGACTTACCGGCCCCAGGCGTTCTTTACAGTTCAGGATAATGAAGGCAATAATTTATATACACGTAACGGAAGCTTTACCGTCTCTCCTACAAGGGAAGTGCTCAGTTCCGGGGGATTCAAGGTTCTGGATAGTAATGGTAATCCGCTGAGATTGACAGGACCTCAGGATAACCTTAAAGTGGACGGGCAGGGCAACGTGATTAACAACAATACAGGACTGCCATCAGGCACCCGGATTGGAATCAGCGTTATTACGAGACCGCAGGAGCTGGTGCGTGACGGGAACGGGGTTTTCCATGCCGATGATGCCGAGGCCGCAGACATCCGCTTCTCCGGAGGAGCCGATAACCTGCAGGTGCGCCAGGGCTATCTGGAGAACTCTAACGTAGATGCCACTCAGGTTACGGTGGATATGAACGCGGCTTACCGTGCTTATGAAGCGAATCAGAAGGTAATCCAGTTCTATGACAGCAGCCTGCAGAAGGCTGTGAATGAAGTCGGCAGAGTATAGGCTGGACTTAGGCAATATTAATGAAGTATGGATACGGTAAGCCAGTTTCTTCTTATCAAGCTTGTGGGAGGTTAGACCTGTGAACAACTCGACAATCGGTGCCGCTGTCTCTATGTCCAGTCTGCAGCAGCGGCTCGATATTATAGCGGACAACATTGCCAATATGAACACAAACGGCTATAAGAGCAAGGAAGGCTCTTTCGAGGATGTGCTCACCCGTGTGCAGCAGCAATCCAAGGATTATGACCAGCCTGGACGCAGTATGCCGCTTGGCTTCAACATCGGCTTCGGCGTGCGTGTGCCTACAGTTACAAGCAATTGGGAGGAAGGCACCCTCCAGGAGACAGGGAAACCTACGGATCTGGCGCTTCAGGGCAATGGGTTGTTCGGCGTTCAGGTGAATGGAGCAACGGCATATACCCGTCAGGGGAATTTCCATTTCACCCCGGATACGGCCAATAAGAACAGAATGATTCTGGTAGACAATACCGGGAACCCGGTGCTGAATACCAACGGGAACCCGCTTACCGTAGGAGCCAATGTAAGTGCTGCTATTGATGAGCGCGGCCGGGTATGGACCAAGACGGATGAGAAGCAGCCGCCTGTTCTGGCCGGGTCCCTCATGATTGTTGAGCCGCTCAGTAGGAGTGCCCTGCAAGCTGTGGATGGGAATTTCTATGTACTGGCTGACGGGGTGACCACGCAGCAGGCATTCAAGGGTGCTGCGGAGCCTTCGACAGTAGGCGTGCGTACAGGCTATCTGGAATCCTCTAATGTGGATCTGAGCCGGGAAATGACGGAGATGATGCAGATTCAGCGTACCTATCAGCTTGCTGCCCGGGCGTTGTCCTCCAGTGACCAGATGCTGGGCCTGGCTAATAACATGCGCGCGTGAGGTGAAGGAATGAGTCGTGAGAAGGTTAAGGAAGCAGCAGAAGAACAACAGAAGCCGGTGAAGCGGAGAAGAATATCCGTCTGGACCGTTATCCAGTGGTTCCTGATTCCGTTGCTGCTGGTTGCTGCGCTAGGCGGCGGGATGGTCGTGGGTTATGTCATTCTCGGCAAAAAGGAACTCAGCGATGTGCTTCAATGGAGTACCTGGAAACATGTATATGACCTGGTGTTCGCACCCTGAATACAGATATCGGAGACTCCCTTGTTGTGCAGGGGAGTTTTCTTTTTTATACTGAAAAATGTATAATGATGGCGTGCCCTAAGAGCGCCAAAAAGGGCCCTCTCCGCCATGCTGCCGCGTGCGGTGGAGAAAGCCCCTTATCTCAACCTCCACTGCTGCAGGTCGTGAAGGATAATTATAGTTTTTACCGAAGCTGCCCATATTTATGCAGGGCGGTGAAGAAAAAAAAAGTGCTGTAGGCGGAGGTTAATAGACGCGGTTATATCCGAAGGGAGCTTTGCTAATCATGCTGAATATCAATCAAATTCAAGAAATAATCCCCCACCGGCCCCCATTTCTGCTGGTGGATAGAATTACTGAAATAGAAATGGGCAAACGGGCTGTCGGGATCAAAAATGTAACGGTGAATGAGCCGTTCTTCACCGGGCATTTCCCGGGCTATCCGGTCATGCCGGGTGTGCTGATTACAGAAGCATTGGCACAGGTGGGTGCAGTAGCTATTCTAGGCCTGGAAGCCAACCGGGGCAAAATCGGTTTTCTGGCCGGGCTGGACGGCTTCCGGTTCCGCGGACAGGTCGTACCCGGCGATACCCTTGTGCTTGAGGTAGAGATTACCCGGCTCAAAGGCAGCATCGGTAAGGGACAAGCCACCGCGAAGGTGGACGGCAAGATCGTAGCCTCCGGAGAGATTATGTTCGCACTCAGCTAGTTCCTGTTATAAACTTATACATTATAGATGGAGAAGGAGAGATTTGCATGACTGAATTAAGCCCGAAGGCCTCAGAGACCCTAACACGTTGGCTTCAGGACCCTTCTGTCGACGAGACCACCAAAGAAGAGCTGAAGGCTCTTACTAATGATCCTAAGGAACTGGAAGAGCGATTCTATAGAGACCTTGAGTTCGGTACAGGCGGCTTGCGCGGGGTCATCGGCGCAGGCAGCAACCGGATGAACCGGTATACAGTAGGCAGAGCGACCCAAGGCTTCGCTGATTATATTCTGGAACAACATACGGGAGAAAACAGACCTTCGGTGGTGATTGCCCATGATTCCCGGCGCTTTTCCCCGGAATTCACACTGGAAGCTGCGCTTGTACTGGCTGGCAACGGAATTGAGACCCATCTGTTCCCTTCCTTGCGTTCCACCCCGCAGCTCTCCTTTGCCGTGCGCCATCTGCAGGCCTCAGGCGGCATAGTCATCACTGCCAGTCACAATCCGCCCGAATATAACGGGTACAAGGTATATAACGCCCAGGGCGGACAGCTGGTGCCTCATGAAGCAGAGCAGGTAATTGCTAATATTCTGGAAGTGGACACCTTTACCGGGGTGAATCGCATGTCCCGGGAGGCTGCTGAGAGCGCTGGCCTGCTGCACTGGCTCGGGGCGGATGCCGACGAAGCCTTCACCGATACGGTGGCTGCGGTAAGCGTCAGCCGGGAAGAGATCGCCGCTTCGCTGGGCCGTGACTTCTCCATTGTCTATACGCCGCTGCACGGGACAGGTAATCTGCCGGTGCGCCGTGTACTGGAGAAGATCGGGTTCACCCAGGTGCATGTAGTTCCTGAACAGGAACAGCCGGATTCCGAATTCTCTACAGTCAAATCGCCGAATCCGGAAGAGCGGGAAGCCTTCACCTTGGCGATGAAGCTGGGCGAAGAATTGAATGCGGACCTGCTGATCGGCACAGACCCTGATGCTGACCGGATGGGCGCTGTCGTTCGTGACAATGAAGGCAAGTTCGTCGTGTTGTCCGGGAATCAGTCAGGCGCACTCATGATTCATTACTACCTGAGCCGTCTGCAGGAACAGGGCAAGCTGCCAAGCAACGGCGCTGTGGTCAAAACCATTGTAACCAGCGAGATGGGCGCTGCCGTAGCCAGCCATTATGGCGCTACCGTGTTCAACACCCTGACCGGATTCAAATACATCGGCGAGAAGATGAACCAGTTCGAGCAGTCCGGCGAATACACGTATCTTTTCGGATATGAAGAGAGCTACGGCTATCTGGCGGGCAACTATGCCCGTGATAAGGATGCTGTGCTTGCTGCGATGCTGATCGCCGAAGCGGGCGCGTATTACAAAGCCCAGGGCAAGACCCTGTATGATGTGCTTCAGGAGCTGTACGGACAGTTTGGCTACTTCCTGGAGAGCCTCGAATCCCGCACGCTGAAAGGCAAGGATGGAGTGGCGCAGATTCAAGGGATTATGAATGACTGGCGGAACAGCCCGCCGCATGAAATTGCCGGGGCTTCCGTGACACAGGTGCTTGACTATTCCCTTGGTCTTGATGGCCTGCCTAAAGAGAATGTGCTGAAATATCTGCTGTCTGACGGCTCCTGGTTCTGCCTGCGTCCTTCCGGCACCGAGCCGAAGATCAAAGTGTATTTTGCCGTTGTGGGTGAATCACTGGATCATGCCAAGCACAAAGTCGCTGAATTGACGAATCAGGTTATGGCACGGGTAGACGGGAAATAATACAGAATACAGAATATATAACTTACGTGCGGAAACGGAGAATGCTCCAGAGTGGGGGACATCCGTTTCCGCTTCAATTTGACCGCAAGGGAAGAAGAGCGGTATCTGTCTTGTACGGCAATCAGCTTTAAAGTGAAAGAGGAGGTACTTTTGGTGCAACAGAAATGGCAACGCTGGAATATAGCTTCACGCAAGTGGTTATGGGTCATTGTGGTAGTGGGTCTGCTCGGCGCGCTTCCGGTTGTATATGACCGTCTTCAGACCGAGAAATCTGCCAAAACGGTTGAGTTTGTCTTTGATTACCGCGATCTGGTTGAGGTGGCGAGCTACCGGGAGAAGCCGCAGGATTATATCTCCGAGCAGCTTGACCGGCTGAAGGCTGCCGGTGTTCAGAGCATGGCCATTTACGAGAATACACTGGAGGATTACCGCAAGGCGCGCCGGTTAATGATCTGGGGAGCGTCTGATATCGCCAGTCTTACCGATACTGTGATTCCGGAGAATGAGAACTATACATATGTCCTCTTTACCAGTGCGAAGAACAGTGGAGCGCTCTCTCCGGTCATCCGGGAGGCCTTCGGCAGACTGGATATCACCACGGAAGAATGGAACTACCGCGGACAGCAAGGGCTGATCATCAAGACCCCGCTTGAGAATGCAACGCTCAAGCCGCTGCAGCCGGACCCGATTACGCTGGAGATGCTGCACGCCAAAGGCTTCAGCATTGTGCCCCGGCTGGTAGACTCTCTGGCATACAATCAGGATGCCGTAAAGCGTCTGATGGACCGTTATGCCGAGCTTGGCGTCAAGCGGATTCTTTTTGAAGGGGAGTCGGTCAAAGGCTTCTCGGATGATGCGGATATGGCCAGTATTACGGCGTTTGCCGATCTTCTGAAGGAACACGGGATGGGAATCGCAGCCATCGAGAATATTAAAGTCCAGCAAAAGGGCTTCTCGAAGCTTGCCTATCTGCTGGACTACAATGTGACGCGGCTCTATTCCCTCAGTGAGGCGGATTCCAACCTGAAGACAGAAGTGATTGCGGACCGGTTCTCGCTCGCTACGAAGGACCGCAATATCCGCATGATTTATCTCAATACCATTCCCTCAAGAGATACCAAGAAGGCTGCCATTACAGATACTCTGGATAATCTGATTGAAAGCCTCAGCGGACCTGAAGGCGCGGTTGCCAAAATCGAGTCTAACGGGTTCACCATTGGACAAGCCACCGCATTTGATGTGGCGGATTCCTCTTTCCAGCGTTATTTTAAGCTGATTGCCGTGTTCGGAGCGGTTGCCATGGTTGCCCTCCTGATCTCCTACTTCATTCCTTGGCTTACCCTGCCTGCCTGGGTGCTGGGGATGATTGGAAGCGCAGGGCTGATGCTGCTGAAGCCGGCGTTATTTGAACAGGCGCTTGCGCTTGCGGTCGCCATTAGTGCGCCTACAGTGGCTATGATTCTCGCTATCCGCAAGATTAATGAGATGGGGCCTCCATTGCGCGCCAATGCATTAACCTTTGCCGTAATGAGTCCGCGCCGCCGGTTGACGCATAGTCTGGTTCTGTATGTGAAGACAGCGCTGATCTCCCTTAGTGCAGTTCCATTTGTTATTGCACTGCTGAATAATATCACCTATGCTCTGGTGCTTGATCAGTTCCGTGGTGTAAGCCTGCTTCATTTAGCGCCGATCGGACTTATTGCGCTGTATGTGCTTTTATACCGTGGAGAGTTTGCATTCAACAAGACAGGCAAGCTGCTGCGGACACCGATTACGCTGTTTATGGTGATTGCCGCCGGTATTCTGGGCATCGTGGGAATGTATTATTTGAGCCGGACCGGCAATAGCGGAAGTGTAAGCGCACCGGAGAAGCTCCTGCGAACCTTCCTGGAGAATACGGTCGGTGTAAGACCGCGCAACAAGGAATTCCTGCTGGCACATCCGCTCTTTATCCTTGGCGCGTTCGTGGCCTATAAATACCGGAGTGGAGCCTTCCTGTTGATTATTGCAGTGATTGGCCAGTTGTCCATGGTGGATACCTTTGCGCATATTCATTCACCGATTCTGATCTCGCTGGTCCGCGGGCTGCTGGGTCTTGGACTTGGTCTGATCATTGGTATTATCGCTATTGGAGTATGGCAGATTGCGGAAGGGTGCTGGAAACGATGGTCGCCGCTGCTCAAAAAATTATAATCTCCGGCTTTTACGGCTTCCACAATAGTGGAGACGAGGCCGTCCTGCAGTCAATTCTTAACGCTCTGCGCAAGCAGTCTCAAGCCGCCGGACTGTCTCTGGAGCCGGTCGTGTTATCCATAGATCCGGAGTGGACGACCGCTACTTATGGCGTTGAATCGGTGCACCGCATGAAGCTGGGCGAAGTACGGAAGGCCATATCAGAGAGTGCCGGACTGATCAGCGGCGGAGGCAGCCTGCTTCAGGATGTAACAAGCAGCAAGACCATTCCGTACTACCTGGGAATCATTAAGCTGGCTCAGTGGATGGGCAAGCCGGTCTTCATATATGCCCAGGGGATCGGGCCGGTGAACCGTAAGCTGTTTCATCCGCTGATCAAATCGGTGTTCCGCAAATGTGCTTATGTATCCGTGCGGGATGAGCAGTCCCGCCTGCTGCTTCAGTCCATAGGACTCGATAAGGACAAGATAGACGTTGTTCCTGACCCGGTTATGGGTCTGGCTTTGCCGGAGGATCTGCATAGAGAGTCTGCAGGAGCGGGGTCCGGCATTGGAGATACGCCCCCGTCCGTTCTGAAGGATGCTCTATCTACCGTAGGTGTGTCTGTACGGTTCTGGGAGCAGTCCCGGCAAGAGCTGGATGCCTTGGCAGAGGGTCTGGTGAAGGCTTCCGCGGAGCTTCCGCTCCATGTACGTTTTCTGCCCTTCCATCACACTGCAGATAATGAAGCTTCCCGTTATGTAATGCAGAAGGTGGGACAAGGCATAGAGAAGAACGGCGGAACCGTGAGTATCTGCGAAGATGCGCTGCATCCGCTGCAGATGCTGCGGGAGGTAGGGCAGTGCCAGGCGCTGATTGGTATGCGGCTGCACAGTCTTATCTATGCTGCGGGAAGGCGTACCCCGCTGATGGGCGTCTCTTATGATCCGAAGATTGATCATTTTCTTGAACGGATTGCCTGCCTGCCGGTCGGTACTACAGCTGCACTGGATGCAGATAAGGTGGCTGCCGGGCTCCTGGAGCTGCTGGAGTCAGGAGAGAGCTGGAAGCAGGAGCGTGAACCGCTGATTGCTTCGCTGGTTGAAGCGGCCGAGGCTCCGGCCCGGCAAATTGTCCAATATTTCGGCCATAAAGGATGAGTGACAAGTGAAAGCAGATAGCGCATTACCTACAGTGCCTATTTTTGGCATACGAGTATCCAAGGCAGATATGAAGACGACCGTTTCGTATTTGGCGGATGCGGTTCACCGGCGTGAGCCTCATCAGGTGATTACTGCCAACCCCATTATGGTCATGGCAGCGCTGGAGAATCCGTCTTATATGGAAATCATGAAATCAGCAGAGCTTGTGGTTCCTGACGGGACTGGAGTCGTATGGGCGGCGAATTATTGTCATGAGCCGGTAGCTGAGCGTGTAGCGGGTTTTGATCTTTTACATGAATTATTGCAGCAAGGCGAAAGCTATAACTGGAGAGTATATTTGCTCGGGTCAACCCCGGAGGTGATTCGCGAGACGGCTTCCCGGTTACAAACAAGATATCCCGGTATTGTTATCGCAGGATACCATGACGGGTACTTTGGGCCGGATGAGGATGAACAGATCGTAAGCGGAATCCTCGAGGCGAGTCCTGATTTGCTCTTTGTTGCCAGAGGCGCAGACAGTCAGGAGCCATGGATCGCCAAATACAAGTCCCGGCTGCAGATTCCGGTGATGATGGGAGTCGGCGGCAGCTTTGATGTGATCTCCGGCAAGAGCCGCCGTGCCCCGGTTGCGTTCCAGAAGTTGAGGGCCGAATGGTTATACAGGCTGCTCAAGGAACCCACGCGGTACAAAAGAATGCTTGCGCTGCCGAAATTCGCAGTAAAAGTGGTGCGAGAGAAAGATAAAGTGACAAAAGCCCAGTAAAATGGGGATATTTACTGAGAAAATCCGTGTAACCGCCTAAAAACAGTATTGGAATTTGTTTTTGGTTCAGCGTATAATTCAATGCGGTAGAGAAATGGGGGTCGACTGAACAAATGTTAATCATATACATCGCTGGATTCATTGTGTGCATGGGGCTTGCACTGCTTTTGACGCCGCTCGTGAAGAAATTCGCTATTAAGATCGGTGCGACAGATGTGCCTAATGCCCGGAAAGTGCATACGAAGATCATGCCCCGCCTTGGCGGACTCGGCATATTTCTGGCGTTTGTGTTAGGCCTGCTTGCCGTATTACCGATTATTCCTTATGACTTCACTCCCCGGGAGGCTAACTTCATTAAGGCGCTGCTCTGCGGCGGCGGAATGATTGTGCTGATTGGCGGTCTTGATGACCGGTTCGAGCTGTCAGCCAAAGTGAAGCTGCTGGGCCAAATTGCCGCTGCCTGTATCGTAGTATTCGGGTTTGGCATCACGGTGGACTTCGTAAATATTCCTTTTCATAATAGCTATTCCTCACTGGAGAGCTGGATTGCTATCCCTCTGACGATCTTCTGGATTGTCGGCGTCACGAACGCCGTGAACCTGATCGACGGACTGGACGGGCTGGCAGCGGGCGTATCAGGTATCGCAATTGCCACCATTGCCGTAATGGCCTTTCTGATGGGCAATACCATGGTTGCACTGCTCTGCCTGCTGCTTCTGGGCAGTATTCTGGGCTTCCTGTTCTTCAACTTCCATCCCGCCAAAATCTTCATGGGTGATACGGGCTCGCTGTTCCTGGGCTTCTGCCTGGCGCTGCTCGCACTACTCGGATTCAAACAGATTGCGGTGGTATCGTTCATCACACCTCTCCTGATTATAGGGGTTCCGTTATCGGATACGTTCTTTGCCATCGTACGGCGCAAGCTGCAGAAGAAACCAATCTTCGCTCCGGACAAAGGTCATCTCCATCATTGTCTGCGTGAACTGGGCTTCAGCCACCGCCAGACCGTCCTCATCATCTATGGGATTGCCGCCTTCTTCGGAATCCTGGCTGTCATCCAGACCTCTGCTTCACTGTACGAGGCCAACTGGGTCACCTTCGTCGTCATCTGCGTCATGCTCTTCTTCCTGCAGATTGGCGCCGAGATCACCGGCGTGATCAGCAAGACCAAACGGCCTATTATTGATTTGTTTTTGAGAATGCGGATGAAGGTGGATCAGGAACGGGGCACTAAGTGATACATTCACTTGGTGTTAGATTGTATCCAATTTGATTAGATTGAGTTGAAGCGTATCCTGTCACAGGATACGCTTTTTTAGTGCGTTCACATGAAACGGAATCTCAAGGGAGCTATCCAATTGTGTCAACTGTAGCAGATCTGGATGACGTTTACAGAAAAATTGGACATAGTCCTTCAATTTATTGACGGTTGGACCGATAAAATAATTATCATCAACAAAAAGGGAGAGGTTAATGACATGCAGCGCATGAGAAAAACATTTATCTGGACACTTCTGTTCGCTTTATTGGTATCCTTAGTCCCGCCAGGACTTATGAATATTGCGGCGGCTGCAGATAAGCCTACCAGTTACTTCACACCGGATAATCAAAAACTTCGGAATACGGTTGATCTGACTTTATTGCCGCCATCTTCACCGACGTTACCTCCGCAAATTGCAAGAGATAATGTATTGCAGGTGACAGATGCGAGCTTGACCGTTACAGGAACCTTTACCAAGGTGACTAGTTCTACACTTGGAGCCAATGTTCAACTGTTGAACTGGGATCAGACAAATAAAAAGTGGATCGAAGACCCTACACGTGTAACTCCAGGTGTTGTCCAATTGGATGTTGACAGTCCTGATAACCGATTCAGTGCCAATCTGACCTTGTATCCGGGTATGAACCGGATTACACTGACTGGATCACAAGGCAGCAATGAACGATCAGAAGCATTTTATGTTCTGTTTGATAAGGTGCCATATGTAGAGAAGCTTCAGGTTCTGGGTGGATCTGAGAAGCTGAATCTAAATGAAGGCGCACAGTTAGTTGTAGCCAATAAAGAGATCACACTGGAAGGTAAGGCGCAGAATGCTACCAAGGTTACTGTTGCTCTTAATGACGGTACTGCGTCAAGTACATCCTTGCTTCAGGATGGAACCTTCTTTTCTCAGCGAATGGAGCTTAAGCCTGGGGTGAATACCCTTAAGCTGGTTGTGCAGAATGGTTCTGACACGCTGAGCTTCCAGTATTCTCTCTTTTACTATGATGAGAAGAATCCAATCGTTGCAATGTATTTAGGGGATAAGCTAAAACAGGGGCAGGACCTTTTGTACGGGGACCAGCCAGTGATGACAGAAGACAGCGATACCGCCGATCTGTTTGTTCAGATGATGGTTCCAGACAATGCGGGAGTACCCTTCAAAGGATCGGCAGTTGTGAAGCTGGATAGTGCAGTCCCCGCGATTGAATATGGGGAGGGATTAACCCTTGGAAGTGGTGGTACTGTAGAGTTAAAAGTAGGTAGTGGTGAAATTTTGGTGCCATCTCCAATTAAGGATGCGCCCGCTTATAGGCTGGTAACTTTTAAA
Source organism: Paenibacillus tritici (assembly GCF_018207515.1). Taxonomy (NCBI): domain Bacteria; kingdom Bacillati; phylum Bacillota; class Bacilli; order Caryophanales; family Paenibacillaceae; genus Paenibacillus; species Paenibacillus tritici. Next base: position 7,115,899 of record NZ_CP073365.1, on the reverse strand, counting down.
ATTCCTTTGACGCTAACAAAAGATAATGCAACACCCGCTAACCGTTTAGAAAAGCAGACGCACAATCTTTCGGTTGCCTATGGAACCAAGACCGTTAACCGTTCCATTGAATTTCAGTATATGAAGAATAATATTGTAATCACGGATATGAAGTATTTAGCGGGATATAACGGAACCGGGACGGTGCCTGCCGGAGTAGCACTTAATGGGGCTAAGGTGGATTCTGGAGAATTCTACATCTTAGTTAAGACTAATACTGCTGTAAAACCCACTCCTGTGAAGCTGATAGCAAGCTATTTGCCTTTGTCCACCAGAGTTTTAGCGCCCGAATGGATAAAGGAGGTATCGCCAACAGAGCATATCTTTAAAATTACAGATTTCCAGAACGGGAATCAGACTGTCCGGTTCAAGATTGATGGTTCGTCCTCAAACAAAGATGTGAATATTTCATTTGCTTCTAAGAGCTATATTTATGTATCGAACCTCACAGACGGACAGACTTATGTAATAAACTCCAAAGAAAGTACATCGTTGAACGTCAAGGGACAATATGTTGATTTTAATCTGGACAGTAAATACTTCTTGGCTGAAATGTATGTGAATGGAACGAAGATCAAACCTACAGGCTCTGAGAAATTTCCAAACGCCAGTGACGGTACTTTTACAGTGGATCTGGATATTGATGCAGTAAAAGGACCCATCGTATTTGGGGAGAACAAAATTGTTCTGACAGGTACAGGGGTAGATGAAAAAGGACAGGTTCGTGAGGTTCGCAAGGAACTGCGCGTCTATATTCTCGATGAGAATGTATCGACCATCAGCAAGTTCCAGCCAGCCTTAGGTACAGGGAGATCGGCGTTCCCGGATGCTAACTTTGGGCCAACGGATGTCCTATTGACAAAGCTGTTCAATCTGACACCTGACTTCATTTATAATGAGACGAAATATACAACCAGCCTGAAGACCTATGATTTGGTGCTAAGAGGCAGCGGGGCAGTTAAGCTTAATCTGAACCTGGGGACCAAAAATATATTGTCGCTTGATATTCCTGCTAACGCGAGTTCCGCGAACACAGTAAGCCCGATCTTTGCGGATCAACGTTATACCACCAGCTTTGCCGGCAGTCAAAAAGACTTCGTTATGCGGATTCAGGATCTTACCAATGATACGCCGGGAACTTATATATACACGCTTGAATTGATCAACAGCACCGGTGCCAAGACTAGCCAGAAGCTGGAACTGGTCCGGGAAGTAAGTGCCTACCGTATTCTGTCACCACAGCCTTCCGTAGGTACTCAATATGTTGTGAATAAGAATTTTGTTCATTTCGATATTGAGGCTGAGGGAGCTACAAATGTAATTATTGATAAAGAACAGGCAGTTAAAAGAACGGATCTGGGCCCTGGCAGATTCGTAATGGATTATGTAGGGTTGAAACCGGATAAGGCCAATAGTATTAAAATTCAGATCGTCAGAGGAAGCAGTACAAGTACAGATACCATATCTATATTCTATACAGGTACTGTGGCGGTTGACTCGCAGTATATGGCACCTAAGGTAGCAGACAAATACAGTGTATTTAATAAGAAGCTAGAGCTGAACTTTCCTAAAGGAACAGTAATGCAAAGTACAGATACGCGCAATCTGAAAAAGTTCTATCCAAATACCAAGCTTCGCTTCGGTATTGCAGAGCCGACAACGGGTGTGGTGGAGCGCCGTAATGATTATGGCAATGTCATCGGCTTCCCAATAACGTTTGAGGAGAGCGGCATCCCTAACTGGATCATTCCTGACGAATTTTCTCTTCGTTTCAGTTCTCCGTATGAGAGCAGTAACTTTGTGAGAATTTCGGATGTGTATTGGATTAGCGGAGGCCTTGGTGAACTGGGCACAGCAGCATCTGCAGGTTATATTCCTGCAACGAATGGTCTAGCCCCTTATTCTGTTGATGGTCTGTTCGGTGACCCGCAGACCCCAGCAGAACGCAAAATCACTCCGTCCAAACGGGGAACGTTAACTCTGTCCTTTGACTCCAATGTAGTTGACGATGCAGGGACAGTAGTAACTGTATTCCAATATAATTCCAACCGGGAATGGGTTAATATTGGCGGGACCGTTGATACCAAGAAACATACGATTAGTGTTCCATTTCATGAATTTGGTTATTACAAGGTTATGAAGATGAGCCGTGGCTATAACGATATTACGAACCACCAATGGGCTAGAAATATTCTAAATGCTCTGTATTCCAAGGGAATCATGAACAATCTTCGTTTTGAACAATTTGGAACAGATGATCAAACAACAAGAGGAGAGTTTGCAACCCTGCTTGTAAAGGGTCTGAATCTGCCGCTTAACTACGATGATAATAAGACTTATTCAGATCTGGTTCCGGGGGCCGGCTCAGTTACATGGGACTACGCACATATTGAGACGGCATCAAGAGCAGGAATTGTGACGGGACTTACCGACGGAGTGTTTGGGCCGGATCAACCAATTACGCGTGAACAAGCCGCTGTGATGATCGCCAGAGCGCTGAAGCTGAAGCTGCCTGTTAACGATCAGAAATTAAAGGATGCAGTAGCTAAGTCATTCCTGGATTCCGGCAAGATAGAATCTTATGCATTGGCCGCTGTTCAGGCTGTATCCAAGGCTAGGATTATGAATGGGGCTGAAGTGAACACACCAGGTCAAAAGAAAGCCTCGTACAACTTCAACCCCAAATCTAATATGACGAGAGCTGAGGCTGGTAAAATTGCTGTGGAGCTTTTGAAGAAGAGCACTAGTATTTTCCCTAAAAGTCTGAGCTAGGAAATGGAAAATCTCAAAGAGGTTAAATTACCATTCGGACATCTTTGTAATCTGCTCCCATTTGCGTTACAATGTCAAAGAGACCATTTTTACGTGAAAGGTGAAAGCCATCGATGAAACCGATTTTATCAAAAGCACAATTGGATTACACGAAAGCAAAGAATATGTTTGAGAATAGAGCAAAGGTTATGGAAAAGGAAATTGCAGCTAAGCGGGCAGTGCAGGAGATCACTCAGGAAGTGATGGAAGAGCTTGTACAAGCGACAGGCTTCCATGATGCTTATAATGAGCTGGTTATTGCTGAGAATGCACTGATCGAATGGTCCCATAGCACAATCAAACATGAGAAGAGCTACCGCGAGAACCGCGCAGCGATTGACGCCATGTATGAGAATGTTAATGCAAGTCCTGAGAAGCGCCAGGAGTTAATACTGCTATCCATGAAGATCCGATAGTCCTGGACATAAAGATGTTAAGAAGGCTGCTGAGGTTATCAGCAGCCTTCTTATTTTATTTTGTCGTGATGAACGTGTTAATTCCATTGTAATGTGGGTAATTACTTATTGGCTCAAATGCCGAAAGTGAATGGAGAACAGTACTTATGAAATATTTGTTTATGATCTTAGCAAATATTGTTTAATGACGACTAGAATGTCTCGTGCTATACTGGTTCCCGTAGCCACCCAACATTAACAATAGTTAGTAGAACATACATATTGTATCTTCTAGTGTACCGGGGCCGGGATACTGCAGGGCAAAAAAAGTTTTTTTCGCCAAAGCGCAACTTTTTCAAAACTATTGCGTTTAAGGTGTAGAGTCACTTGCACAAGGCAACAGCGGATTCGCTCTTATGGCAGTACGCTTTGCTAATTGGAAAAATTAGCTTTACGTGACTAGAGGCACATTGTATAATACTTAGGTAGAATTAGGAATCTAGTATTACTATGCCTTGAAGCTGTTTACAAGTTTCTGTGATACCCGTCACAGACATTATTTATACTTAATCTGCTCAACTCGGGAAAGGGGGTGCTCGACGAAATGAGTGATATGAGCTACACAACTAAAGAAAAATCCCAGTTTATGAAGGTCCAAGGAGGAGAAAAAAAGGTTATGAAGAAAATTTTATCCGTAGCATTATCTACAGCAATGGCATTCTCGATGTTTGCCTCTGTAGCATTTGGTGAAACAGCAAAAGCAACTCCACAACAAGCATTTGATGCTTTGGCAGCAAAAGGTATTCTTAATGGGTACCCAGATGGTAAAGCTCACCTTGAAAAAGATCTGACTCGCGCAGAATTCGCTAAGATCGTTACTAAATTGTTCGGTCTTACTGAAGTAAGTGGCAAGCTGACTTACAAAGATAAAGGTTACACAGCTACTAACTGGGCTGTTCCTTACATCGAAGCTGTTACTGCAGCAGGATTGATGCAAGGTCAAGATACTGTTAAAGGTATCTTTAACTACAACGGTAAAGTAACAGTTGAAGAAGTTGCGGCTGTATTGTTCCGTGCTCTGAAGCTGGAACAACCAACTACAACTGATAACAATGCATCTGCATGGGCTAAGGGCTATGCGCAAGCAGTTATCAACAAGGGCCTGATCGCTCAAACCGTCAACTTCAAAGGCAATGCTACTCGCTCTTTGGTAGTTGAAACAGCTTATGCCGTTGACCAAATCGGTAAAGTTCCTACATTGACTGTAGCTACTGCAGAAGCAGTAAGCCCAACCAAAGTAGTTGTAACTTTCTCTGACAAAACAACTGCAAACGTTGAATTGACAACTGCTCTGGTAGCAGGCGTTGAAACAACAATCAACTTCAAACACCTTGAAAAGGACTACACTGCAAAAGTAACTCTGCAGGCTCCTAAGGTTGTTTCTGTTACAGCTCCAAACGCCAAGCAACTGGTTGTTAAATTCAACCGTGCTATTGATGGAGAAACTCTTGTTGAAAACACTGCTAACGGCGCGAAATTGATTGATGAAGTTGTTAAAGTGACTCGTGTTAACAACAGTGATCAATTGGTGAATGCTAATAACGCAAACGTAGTTCTGGCTTCCGATGGTACAGAAGCTTGGATCACATTTGCAGGTAGTGAGTATCTTAAAGGTACTTACACTGTTGTAATTAAGGACAGCGTGAAAACAACTGCCGGAGAAGCTATCCCAGCCTTCACTAACCTGTTGACTGTTGCTGATACTACTGCTCCTACTGTTGCTTCCGTTTCTTCTGTTGCTAAAACAACAACTAACAAAGTTTACGTTAAATTGAGCGAGCCAGTTAAAACTGCTGGATTGATCGCATATGTTAACGGCGCTCCTGCAAGTGTAAGCCGCGATACTTATGCTCCACTTGATGAAGTGACTTTGAACACTGGTTCTGCGTTGACTAGTGGCGCAACATATGATGTTTCCTTGACTAATCTAACTGATTATGCAGGAAATGTTGCTAACCCTAACCCAACAAAAGCTTCTGTGACTGTAACTGCTGATTCCGCTGCCCCTACAATCGTAAGCGCGACGGCACAAGGCGATAAGAAAGTGAAAGTTGTATTTAACAAAAACATTGATTTCAATTCCCTGGTTGGTAGCGTTCGTTTGCTCGACCCTAACGGAGAACTCAAGAGTGTAATGCAGATCAATGCTGGTGTTGATGGCAAAACGTTCATCTTGACTTCAACAATGGCAAGTCTTCCTGAAAATGGAACATTCACAGGAACAATTGTCTTCGGAGCAAGTGTTCGTGATACGCTTGGTAATACTCTGGGTACTGCATTGTCCCAGCCAATTACTTTCACTAAGGATACAGTAGCTCCAACTGTAACTAGCGTAACTTATAAAGCTGGAACTGGTATCACTATCAAGTTCTCTGAAGAAGTTACTTATGGTAATGTTACTGGTTTGACTTTGATCAATGATTCTACAGGTGTTGCTAACACTGACTTGACTTATGCTGGCCGTTCTAACGATGGCAAGTCTCTGACATTCAAAGTTGGTACGACTGCGGTAGTTGGTGCTCAAACTCTACGTCTGCCTGCAGGTCTGGCAGCTGATACTGGCTACGCTAAGAATAAATCTGCAGCAACAGTATTGCCTGTATCCGGAAGCACTGCATCTTCCGATGCGGAAAGACCGACTGTTATGAGTGCAGTATATCAAACAGAAGATCTTAACAGTGCTGACTATGTAATCCGTGTAACTGCTACTGATAACTCAGAACTAAACATTAAATCGCTCCAAGACAATAACAGCTACACATTGGCTGACGCTGCACTTCCAGTAGGCTCTTATGTAACACTGTTGCCAGCAACTAGTGGCACTCCTACAAGAGTTGCAGAAGTTCACATTCCTAAGTCCAGCATTAACGAAACTAAGAACTACAAGTTCACGGTTGCTGGTATTGTAGATACTGCCGGAAACGGTTTGGACGTTGCATTTGAACAAAACATCATATTGGGTGACAGAGTGAAACCAACCCTGTCTACTGCTGTAGTATCATCTTCCGACAGCAAAACAATGATCCTGACATTCTCAGAAGCAGTTAAGAATGCAGATGCAGGTGACTTTATCTTCATGCTGAACGGTAATCCTGTATCACCTTCATCGTTTGCAACTATCGGTAATGCTTCGTTGGCCGATAAGTACTATGTAACATTCAATGATGCAAATGGCGTTATCGATCTTAATGGTAACACTGTCTACACATTGACTGTGAAGGTTAGAGATGAAGCTCCTGTTGCTAACATCACTGACAAAGAAGGAAACAAAGTTAACACTGGTACTTCCATCACTGTTAAGTAATCTCCGATTACTGCAATTAAGAATAGCCTCTTCGGAGGCTATTCTTTTTTTATAGCCATTTATCCCAATATGAGGAGGAGACACAATTGAAGACAGCTTGGAAAGTCACGATGTCTGCGGTGTTAGTAGCGGGTAGCCTGTGGGCAGGCTCCATGCTTAATATTACGGCCGAAGGCGCCGGTGTTGGATCACAGCCAGGGACTGTCGAAGACCCGGTCGTTACCAAGAGCTATGTGGATCAACAGATTCAGAAAGCTCTGGGCGGGAATATTACTGTACCGACACAAGCTCCAAGTGCGACTGCCACTAATGCACCCGCTGCCACCACAGCTCCGACCAAAGCGCCTACCCCAGGGACAGGCACCTCAGGGAGTGGGGATTCCAGTGAAATCGTTGATGTGAAACCTGGACAAACCCTGATTGCTGGAGCAGGTGCAGAATTCATTGTGCGCGCAGGCAAGGCGATTATTTATTCTCAGGATGCAAATGGGGTTGCCGATTTGACAGATGGTGTCGATTTGGCGAATGGTGTAGCTGCGCCTACGAATCATCTGTTATCTTTCCCACGGGATGGCCGTGGAATCGCTGTACAGAACGGTCAAACGATGAAAATCGTTGTTATGGTCCGTGGTGCTTATACTCTCAAATAAGCTACAACCCGTTTATAAGTACACTTCAATCGACATTTTTCTTTCTATATAAAGAATGCCCCAGATTGGGTCACCCTATACACCGGAACTCATTCCCACAGATGACAAACATTGAGCCGACTCAGGCCTCTGGAATCCGTACACAATACTACCTGTAATCTTAAAAAAATTCACAGGAGGTGCTGTAACATGGCACGCACTAATCGCACAGTGGTACCAGAGAGCCGGGCAATGCTGAAACAAATGCAATATGAGATTGCTTCTGAATTTGGATTATATGGAGCTTCTTACGGTGGTGGGATGGATACGGAATTTGCGTCTGAACTGGGAACAATAGGTGGAGCTGGAGCACCTGGAGGAACTCCTTATCTGGGACATCTCAGCTCGAGAGACAATGGATCTGTAGGCGGGGAAATTACAAAGAGGTTGATCAAACAGGCCGAGCAATCTCTTTTCACATAACCTGTCTTCAATTGACAGCACCCGGTAAATAAGATAATATGACCTTTGAGGAAGGCCGTAGACCTTTTCCATTTTGGAAAAGGTTCGTTTTTTGAATAAAACAGGCAATCAGCTATTATATTATACTAACTATATTTGGCCTGTTATCTACTAGGGAGCCCCCTTGAATACAGTGTCAGATTCAACAATATGGGAGGTTGTTGTATATGTCGATCAAAGGGCGTCATCTGTTTACTTCTGAGTCCGTAACGGAGGGACACCCCGATAAAATCTGTGATCAGATATCCGACGCGGTACTAGATGCTTTTCTTGCTAACGATCCTAATGCCCGTGTAGCTTGTGAGGTAGCTGTTGCAACAGGTCTCGTGCTTGTAATCGGGGAAATTAGCACCAAGTCTGAATATGTGGATATTCCGGCAATTGTACGTAATACGATTAAGGAAATTGGTTATACCCGTGCCAAATTTGGCTTTGACTGCGATACCTGCGCTGTGCTTAGTTCCTTGAATGAGCAATCGGCGGACATCGCCCAAGGTGTGAATGCTGCTCTGGAGAACCGTGATCCTGCGTTAGTAGCAGAAGAGACGGCTAACATCGGTGCCGGTGACCAAGGTCTGATGTTTGGTTTCGCAACCAATGAGACACCTGAGCTTATGCCGCTTCCCATTGCCTTATCGCACCGGATTGCGCGCCGCTTGGCTGAGGTCCGTAAAGATGGAACCCTGAAATACCTCCGTCCGGATGGGAAGACTCAGGTTACGATTGAGTATCAGGATGAGAAGCCGGTACGTGTGGATACGATCGTAGTATCTACTCAGCATGCCGAAGAAATTACCCTTGAGCAAATTCAGGCAGACATCAAAGAGCATGTCATTCTTCCGGTTGTTCCAGCCGAACTGCTGGATGATGCCACTAAATATTTCATCAACCCTACTGGACGCTTTGTTATTGGTGGTCCTCAAGGTGATGCCGGACTGACTGGACGCAAGATCATTGTAGATACATATGGCGGTTATGCCCGGCATGGCGGCGGTGCGTTCTCTGGTAAAGATCCGACTAAGGTTGACCGTTCTGCTGCCTATGCTGCACGTTATGTAGCGAAGAATCTGGTAGCTGCCGGCCTTGCCGATAAGTGCGAGATCCAATTGGCTTATGCCATTGGCGTAGCAACCCCTGTATCAATCAATGTGGATACTTATGGAACGGGTAAGATCAGTGAGGAGAAGCTGGTTCAACTGATCAGCGACAACTTTGATCTGCGTCCGGCAGGAATCATCTCCATGTTGGATCTGCGTAAGCCTATCTACAGACAAACAGCAGCTTATGGTCATTTTGGCCGTACAGATGTGGACCTTCCGTGGGAACGCGTGGATAAGGCCGATTTGTTGAAAGCCCAAGCTGGCGTTTAAAAAGAAAATGTTAGCGCAACGAGCTATTATAATCTAAGCAAAGTATGCCCATATGGCAGTCCTCATGAAGAGGCTGTTATGTGGGCTTTTTTTGTTATGCAGCCCATACCTGTTCACTCAAATGCAATCTTCTAAACTTTGGAAGCCCTTTAGCCGAAATATAACAGTATACAAATCCAAGAAGTGCTGGAAGGGCTGAAAGGAGTTTTATTAAGAATGAAAAAGAAATTAACAATAGGGACTGCAATGATCATTGCAGGAAATCTGCTGCTTGGTCTGGGCAGTCCGGCTATCGGTATACATACATCAGCGGTATACGCCGCTTCGGAGTTCGGAATCACTTTTTCTCCAGCGAATGGGGCTGCCTTGGTAAATGTCGGGGCTTCGCTGGGGCTGAGCTTTGACCGTCAGGTAATCCCGCAAACCGGAAAAATCACGATTACCGACCAGAATGCAGGAACGGTCTTTACGGACATTGCAATTGGCAGCGCCGGATTGATCGGAAATTCAACAAGCTATGAACTCAAATTAGGTGCGAGTCTGAAGTATGCGCCGTATACAACATATAACGTAAGTATGCCCAAAGGGCTTTTTAAGGACAGTGCAGGCAACGAGTCTGCAGCAACAAGCTGGAGCTTTACAACCGCCCCGGAGGTTAATCCGGCTATAGTAGCAAGCACTATGTCTCCTGCAGTCAATTCGAGGGTAGAAGCCGGAGGGTTAACCCAATTGAGTATGCAACTGTCGGGTATCCTTACAGCCGGGGGAGGCTCCGTCAAGCTGCTCTCTTCTGCGGATAACTCTGTTATTCAGGAATTTGTAATCAGGGACGGAGAACCTAAGGTAGAACTGAAGAGCAGCGACACCTCCACAGCCGTTACACTGACGCTGGCTAATAAGCTTCCGGCAGGCGGCAATTATTATGTGCTTGTCGATGCTTATGCATTCAGAGACGCCAATAATAAGACCTATCAGGGCATCTCAAGCGGTAGCGGCTGGAGCTTCTCTACGACCGGCAACGGCACGATCTCAGCATCCACAGCCCCGGCTAACGCATCTTTTGGCGCATCGGCCAGCGGGGCGCTCAAGCTGTATTTCGACCGCCCGATGAGTCCAGCCTCCGGTGCTATTTCAGTGTCTCCAGGCACACAGGCTGACTCCAGAACGAGATGGCTGAACGTCAACTCAACGAACGTCACGGGTGGAGGAAGTTCCACGATTACATTGTTGCCAGCGTCCGCAGCTTCACCGCTATTAAGCGGTACGTTATATACAGTTACCATCCCACAGGGAGCTTTTTATGATCAGGATGGTCATGTTTTTCCGGCATCAGGCCCGTATTCATGGACGTTCACCACAGCCTCATTAACAAGTCTGTCTGTAGCCGGGTTATCGCCAGCGGACCGCAGCGAGTCGGTTGACATCTCCAGGCCGATTGTACTCAGCTTTAACCGGGAGGCTGTCTATAACAGCACCGTCACAAGCGGGGTTGTTCTATACAAAAGCAATGGGTCAACGGTGACAGCGAACGTACAGCAAGGTGCATCTGCCAAGGAATTCATCATTAAACCTGCCGCAGCATTGGAATCAGATACGATCTACTATATAGATGTGGCCAAGGGGGGATTCACGGATGCCGCAGACCCCAGTATGCAATATGAGGGATTAAGCGGTACCAAATCCTGGAGCTTCCGCACTGTGGCTATAGATAAAACAGCTCCGTCGCTAACGGGAGCAGGGCTGGAGAACAACCGTACAATCCGCCTGAGGTATAATGAAGCGCTTAATGCTTCAGTGGCTTTGCTGGCATCCAGCTTTGGGGTAACCGTAAATGAGGAGGCCCGGAACATTGAAAGTGCCTATATTCAAGGAGACAGTGTATATGTAGTGATTAGCACAGGTATTGCTGTAGGCCAGAATGTAAAAATCAGCTATACCGGCGGTGTGCGGACGATTCAGGATACGAGCGGGAATGCTGCCGCTACGTTCTCCGGACAGCAGATAACGAATACTATAGAATCGGCTCTTCCTACGCCCAAAGAAGGCAGAATTACAGGCAGAACAGTGACCTTGACCTTCAATGACTCACTCAAAACGGTATCTCCTCATGCGTATGATCAGTTCGTAGTTACGACTGACGGTTATTCGCTGGGGGTCAATTCCATCAGCTCCAGCGGCAACACTTTATATTTAACTGTAGGTTCTGAGGTGGGGAATTCGGAGTCGGTACGGGTATCGTACAACGCCGGTTCTTATCCTCTGGTTAGCTCGCTCGGGCAGAATATTGCGAATTTCAATGATTTTAATATCCGCAACACTAGGGATAACGTGCCACCGGTGTTTCAGAATGCGGCAGGAGCAGGCAATAAAATAATCCTGAATTATAACGAAGGTCTGTCAACAGTCAATTTGCCGATGAATAGTCAATTCTCAGTGCTGGTTGGAGGCAAACCAAACTATGTTACAAACGTTGCGGTTAATGGTACGCAGGCAACATTGACACTTCAAAGTGCTTTGCCGCTTAGCGGAGCGGTTACGGTATCTTATGTTCCAGGTACTCTTGGACTCAGTGACTTAAATGGAAATCGTGCAGCTTATGTTGATCTTCAGCCGGTATCCGTTACTTCTTCCACGCTAGTATCTGAGATTAGCGTAGCAACGGTGAACGGGAATGAACTTAATGTTACCTTCAATAAGAGCATGCAATCTTCATCGAAATTATTTGTCAATCAGTTTGGAGTAAAGGCGGATGGAAGCAGCATTGGAGTTCAGGATTTCAGCTTGTCGGGAACTCTTTTAAAGATTAATCTCTCACAAGCAGTGACAGCTGGGCAAAAAGTTGACTTGTCTTACCTGTCTGGTGCGGGAATGATTACAGATACGAATGGGAATTCACTTCCCTCGTTCAACTCATTAACAGTTCAGAATCTGACGAATAGCACATCCGCGAATGGAAGCCGCCCATCCTATCTGGGAAGTCTGGCAGCCAGTGAATTTGGTAAGGAGTATCCGTTGCTGAAGAGTGATTCTGCGCTTGCCGTTTCAGATCTGTCTGTCTATAAACAGGCTGTTAAAAGATATGATCTGACCGCAGAGCGTGTGGCCGCCAGTTATCAATATCTGAAGCTTGCGGGTATGAACGAACTGGCATTTGAGGTTCCTGCTACAGAGAAGTCAGCCTATGTTACGGTGCCTCTAAAACCACTAGCGGATGCAGCCGCAGGCAACAAGAATGCCAAACTGATCATTCGGTTCGGTGACAGTATGTTTGGCGTAAAGCTAAGTGATATAGATATAAATGCACTTGTTGCTGCTTTGGGTTCAGATATTAATAAAGCCTCACTTGTGCTCCGCATGGAGAATGTCCCGGGCGGAACCTTTTATTCCTTTGAACAAAAAATTGAAAGCCAGGCCATGCGTAACGTGACAGGTCTTATGGATTTACGTCTCACCGGCTCTATCAAGGATAATTATTCCAACGCCAAAGAGTTGAATGTAGCAGGAGAATATACCGTTCGTAATGCTGCCGTCCTGAATTTCACGCAAACGATGGCAGCCAGCATAGATTCAACCTATAATGATGCTATTCATTTACCGGCCCAAATGGCTACAGTGGGTAGTAATAGCGTAGTTAGCGCCCGTACAAAAGGGAATCAGGCAGTAGGGGTATTTATATCCTTGCGTACGTTTGCAGATATGGCATCCCATTGGAGTAAAGCAGCAGTAGCAGAACTGGCCGCCAAAAATATCATTGACAGCAGCTATGGAACAACGTTTAAGCCTGACCAGTCCGTTACCCGTTCCGAGTTCGCTGTGATGCTTAGCCGGGGACTGGGTCTGCAGGCAGTTCGGGGCGGGGCTTCACAGTTCAAAGATGTGCGTCCCTTTACCCAAACGAGTGATTTCATAGAGGCAGCAGCCAAAGCCGGCATCATCACAGGGAACACAGACGGGACCTTCCGTGCAGAGGATAAGATCACACGTGAGCAAATGGCCATTATGATGGTGAGGGCCCTGGAGTATACGGGGCAACCCGTAACACTGAGTGCATCAGTTATGGATACGCTTAGCCCGTTCAAGGACCGTTCGAAAATTCTAAGTCAAAGTATCGAATTTGTAGCCAAAGCGGTCAAAGCGGGGATTATACAGGGAGTCAGCACTACGCAATTCCAGCCGCAAGGCAATGCTACCAGAGGGCAGGCGGCAGTGATGCTGCAGCGAATGCTGAAGACGGCGGGCTATTTGTAAGTGAATTTTATCCATTAATGAAGCATCCGGCTCAATGAGCCGGGTGCTTTTTGGTGTACTGTTACAGCTCCAGGATGGCTCCGCTCAGCCGGTAAAACCTGCTAGTTCTCGCCAATTTTCGCAACTTTTCGCTCCGGATTCAGTCTATTAAAGGTATAGTCTATTACTAGGAACTAATAACGGGAACTTGATAGCAAGGCAGAAGAGTACAAATAGATGGGAGAGTTACACTGAAATGAAAGAGCTTGTCATGGGGAAAAAGGGTAAAGAGCAAACACGGGGAAATCAATGGTCGCCTGCTAAAAAATGGATTGCAGCATCGTTAGCAGGTGTAATCTGGATCATGCCGGTTGTCGGAAGTGAAGGTGCCGGATGGCTCGGTGCCGGTTCTGCGCCGGTAGCACAAGCAGCAGCATCCTTCTCGGCGACAAAGCTGGGGGAAGAGGTCATTACTTCCGGTGCGATGATGATGAAATATAAATTCAAGACGGTACGCTCCGGTAAAACTGCCACAGGGCTGGCAAGCGTCATTCGTGTGGATCTGAATAATCCGTATGTCTCAGTAGATGTAATGAGCGGCAAAGCCGGTAGTCTGAATACGAAGCAGAGCACCGGAGGTATGGCTAAGGAAACCGGGGCCGTCGCGGGGGTTAATGGCGATTACTTCAATACCAGCGGAGAAGGGGCGCCGATCGGCGGTCAGGTATCTGGCGGCGTGGTGGTATCCACACCTTCACAGTTGAACGGGATGTATGCTTTTGCGGTAACCAAAGACCGTAAACCGGTCATTGATGAATATACGTTCGAGGGGATGCTGACGGCAGAGGACGGCTCCCAGTTTCCATTGTCAGGGGTGAACAAAGGGGCCTACAATCCCGAAGGCGGCAGTTCAACGTACAGCCATGCCAATGCAGCCTATATCTATACGGATGCTTGGACAGCACTCGAGCGGCCTAAGAACAGTTCTACTACACCGACAGAGGTGCTGGTGGAGAATGATGTGATTACCCAGATCTCCCTGGATTCGCCTCTGCCGGTAAAGGTGCCCAAGGGGGCTTATATTCTGCGGACTCACGGGCTGGCTGCCCAATTTGTAAAAGCACATCTGGTTGTAGGCCAGAAGCTAAGCAGCGCCTATATGCTCAAGTCCAAAACCACACAGCAGGAGCTTGATCCTTCCACGCTGCAGATGATGATCGGGGGACATACCATCCTGGTGAATAACGGCAAGGCATCGTCGTTCTCCCGTTCTACAAACAGCATCGGCGGATATCGTGCGCGTACAGCGCTGGGGTATTCGCAGGATGGAAGATATGTATATGTCATTGCCGCAGAGAAGAATAGCAACAGTGCCGGACTGTCTCTGACAGAGCTACAATCCTTCATGACGAGTATCGGGGTGTGGAAGGGGATGAATCTGGACGGAGGGGGCTCTACAACGATGGTAGACCGCCCGCTGGCCGAGACCGCGACTACACTTACCTTCAATACAGAATACGGCAAAGAGCAGCGTAGCGTCGTTAACGGGGTTGGTGTATATACTTCTGCTCCGCAAGGTGAAGTGAAAGGGATCAAGATCAGCGGCAGTACGGTATTATTGATCGGACAAAAGGCCTCTTATTCTCTAAAAGGGTATGATACGTACTACAATCCGGTGGATGTAGCTGCATCTAACCCTGTCTGGAGCGCAAGCGGCGGCAGTGTCACTGTGAACGCAGGTGAAGCAACCGCGGTCAAGCCGGGAACGGTCAACTTGAAGGCTGCCAGCGGAACAGCGAGCGCAGAGACCAAGGTGACCGTTCTGGGCGGAGATGATCTGTCCAGTCTGGTTGCAGGTGTGACCTCTGCGCCACTTCAGGCGGGAGCCTCCGTATCCGTTCCGGTTAGTGCAGTATCGAAGAGCGGAGCAACGATAGCGGTTCCGGCAGGAGCACTGAAGTGGGAGTTCATCGGCTTCACAGGAAGCGTTGGTGACGGCAAGCTTAAGGTTGAAGCTGTTGATCCAGGCGTAACTACCGGGTACGCGATTGCCCGTTATGACGGCTTCAGCACGGCTGTGGTATTGTCGGCAACGGCGGCTACGGCCTGGGAGGATTTTGAGAATACGAATTATCCGTTTGCATTCACTACGAATGCGGCAGGTGTTACAGGATCAGCAGCAGTAGTTCCCGGCAGCGCAGAGCGGGCAGGCTCGAAGGTATTGTCGCTGAGCTATGACATGACGGCAGGCACCGGCAAAATGTATGCGTACGCCCAGTTCAACGGGACAGCCGGCAAAAGTATTCCGGCAACAGCCACTTCAATGTCAGTGGATGTAATGGGGGATATGAGCCTGAATTGGCTGCGTGCCGAGGTAACGGATGCAAGCGGAGCGACGGCATATATCGATTTGGCCAAGGTTATTGACTGGAATGGCTGGAAGACACTGAATATTGATCTGTCCGGCTCAGGGATTAAATTCCCGGCTTCCCTTAAGAGGCTGTACGTGGTAAATGTAGAAGAGGGTCAGGATGAGCGGGCCAAGACGGGGACCGTTGCCTTTGATAATATGTCCTTTGTAATGCCGTCGCTCTCCAGTGAGGCAGGACTGCCTAAAGGAACAGCAGCGATGAGCATTGGCGGCAAGGCGATGACGGTTAACGGCACCAAGCAGCCGATTGACGTAGCTCCTATTGTGAAGGATGGCAGTACGTATGTGCCGATCAAATATGTCCTGGACGCTTTTGGCGGCAATGCCGTCTGGGATGCGAAGACCAAGAAAATCATGGTCCTTCGCGGTGCCAAAGCGCTGGATCTGACCGTGAACAAGAAGGAATTCATCCTGAACGGGAAACGCCAGAGTGCTGAAGTAGCGCCAATCATTCTGAATGCCAGGACTTTAGTACCGCTTAGACTCGTGACAGAACAGCTCGGACTCACCGTAAAATGGGAACAGATCACTAAGACCGTAACTATCGAATCGTGATATGTTAGTATAAAGGAAAGCCTTTAATACGATTCGATAGAAATGGGGCAAGCATCCGTGGAATTTCAAGCCGATGCGATAGATCGCGTTATTAAAAATACCATCGACGTGATGGAGAGCAGCAAGTATCAGATTTTTGAAATATTGCAGGTTGCACGTGATGAGCTTGCTGCACTCAACAAAGAACTGCAGCGGGTTATGGAAGAAACGGATGAAACATTGCAAAAGGTAGACAAGCTGGAGCAGCAGTACCACCGCTCCCGGATCCGGCTGACGGAGGTCAGCCGGGATTTCGTCCGCTACACGGAGAAGGATATCCGGATAGCTTATGAGAAAGCGACGGAGCTGCAGCTTGAGCTTATGATGACAAGGGAGAGGGAGGTCTATCTGCGGAGCAGACGCGATGAGCTGCAAATGCGGGTTCGCAGTGTCGAAAATTCTGTAGAGCGTGCCGAGTCGATTGGTTCGCAAATGAGCGTGGTCCTGGAATATCTGTCCGGAGAACTAGGCCAAGTGACGCGAATTGTCGAATCCGCGAAGAACCGGCAGATGATAGGACTCAAAATAATCCTGGCTCAGGAAGAGGAACGGAAGAGAATTGCCCGGGAAATTCATGACGGTCCCGCTCAAATGCTGGCGAATCTAGTCCTAAGGACGGAAATTGTAGAAAGAATGCTGGTAAAGCAGGAATTTGGGCTGGTACAAGCCGAAGTAATAGATTTAAAGGGGCAGGTAAGATACAGCCTGGAAGAAATGCGTAAGGTTATTTTCAACCTGCGTCCGATGGCGCTTGATGATTTGGGGCTGATTCCGACTCTGCGGAAGTATGTGCATGATTATGAGGAGAAGACGAAGATCCGCACCTCTTTTGAAACCAGGGGGAAGGAGCACCGGTTGTCCTCAGCTATGGAAGCGGCGGTATACCGGCTGGTGCAGGAAGCTCTGTCCAATGCGGCGAAGCATGCTTATCCCAGCTATGTACTTGTGGAGATTACTTATCAGGCCCAATTGATTAAGATCGTCGTGAAAGACAATGGATTAGGCTTCAATGTGAAGAAGATCAGTGAACAAGCCAACCGGGAAAGCTTCGGTCTGGTGGGAATGCGTGAACGCGTGGAATTGCTGGAGGGAAGAATGGAAATACAATCAGCCGAGAACCAGGGCACAACAATCGTAATTCACATTCCGACGAATGTGGAAAAGGGGAAGGAGTAATGTGATGGAGAACCAAAACTCTGGCAAATCGCCCATAAAAGTTCTTTTGGCCGATGATCATCAATTGTTTCGTGAAGGGCTTAAACGTATTTTGAATATGGAGGATGATATCGAGGTCATTGGCGAATGCGGTGACGGCATCCAGGTGCTTGAATTCTGCAACGGCACCAAGCCGGATATCGTGCTGATGGATATCAATATGCCCATTGAGAACGGCGTGGAGGCTACGCAGAAGCTTAGGGAAATGTTCCCGGATGTCAAAGTGATTATCCTCTCGATCCATGATGATGAAAGTTATGTATTCGAGACGCTGCGCAAGGGGGCTAATGGATATCTGCTTAAGGATATGGAAGCCGAGTCGTTGATTAATGCGATCCGTTCCGTATGCGAGGGTCATGCCTTCATTCATCCGAAGGTGACCGGCAAGCTGATTAATCAGCTGCGGCGCATGACTTATCTTAACGAGACCGGGGCTATTGCCGAGACTGCCGTGAAGGAAGCGGGCGTGAAGTTCGTCGCAGGCGACAACAATCCGCTGACCCGCCGCGAAGCAGAGGTTCTGCGGCTGATGGCAGAGGGCAAGAGCAACAAGATGATCGGGGAGTATCTTTTTATCAGTGAGAAGACGGTCAAAAACCATGTCAGCAGTATTCTTCAAAAGATGGAAGTGGATGACCGGACGCAGGCTGTAATTAATTCTATCAAATATGGCTGGGTAACATTATAGCTTCCCGCATAAACTTTTAACTGAGCGTTTTGGAGAATCCTAATGATCCTTGTAAAACGGTACATAACTTGTTTGCAGCCGGATGCTGCAGCCATAGTATTGTTTCAGTCCGCACTATATTCGAATTTTGCAAAATGCTGATTTAAATAAGTACCCGAAGTAGATTGTGTAATTTGTGTCCTTGTGGAGAGTGTTCCGGTTGGAGGTATTTGTTCCAGCACAATAGGCAGTCACCGTCCTTTTATTCCCGGCATATAGTGTGGGTATAAGAGGGAGGTGCATCTCCATGATCGCCCAGTTAATCTGGATTATGTGTATTTATGCATCCGCAGCAGCCCTTGTTCAACTCCTGCATCATCGGGAAGAGACCCGGGCAGCAGCACGGACTGGAAAGCGGCTTCACTATATTCTGATTACCCGTAATCATGAGGCCGTGGTGGAGTGGTATCTCCGGGTCCTTGCTGTTCATGCGCTCTGGATTGGCAGGCCCCTGTATGTGACTGTGCTGGATGACGGTTCAGAGGACGGGACGCTGGCGATAGCCTCACGGATGGCCTATCACAGCTCTTCTATTGAGTGTGAGTGCGCTTCGGCTATGCCGCTGTACAGTCTCTCGGGCGGGAATGAACGCCGGGAGGGAGTTACAGTGGATCTGCGGGTTCAGGAACCGCTGCTGCCGCTGCGGATCATGCGGTTGCCGGGAAGCAGAGCGAAGCAAGGCGAATGACAATTGAAGATGCAAGTCACGGGTGAAGCACACTCTCCAGGAATGGGGCAGTGTGTTTTTTTTGTCGTGTGGTGCGTTGTGGGTAGGGAAGTAACCGGCAATGAAAGGATATGTTGCAAAAGAAACGCAGGTTCAAGGCGAATCAAAGTCAGGAGGCGGATGGGTTGAAGGTGGCTGTCTATATGGTGGAGCAGGGTGGGGATTGGGCGGTTAAACTATCTCTGGATATGGCTGTTGATCAGTTATGGTGGGCTGGCGGAGAGACAAGCGTGCCGGGCTGGAACCGCCAGCCTGCTGACCGGATCGTGCTGCTCTCCCGGTCGCTGCCGCTGGGCTGGGCGGTGAAGCTGGCTGCAGCCTGCCGGTTCACAGGCAGGATGCAGCACTGGGATGAAGCGGCTTGGAGCAGAGGGGCCGCAGCGCTCTTGAAGGCTGAGATTCGTGCAGAGCAGGCTGCCGGAGGCGGGCGGGGCAGGCACTGGCCTTTTGAGGAGGTTGAGATATATAGGCTTGTGGGGGCGAAGGGGTGCGGCGGGGGTGAAGAAGGAGGTGTAGATTGGGGGGATGGGCGGAGTGAGTGGACGGGCGAGCGGCTGAATGCGCATGGGAATGAGCGGACGAATGCGCGAGTGGATATGCGGGGGGAGCTTGCAGCGGGTGCAGACCGACTGGCGGAGGCGCTCGCCGGGCGTTCTTTGCTTCAGGGTGAAGCCGAGGCGCTGGTGGCCGAGCACCTTCCGGAGCTGGCGGGTCATTGGCTGGCTGTGGCACAGCTCGCCTACCTGCAGGGACGGCTGCGACTGGAGGCCGCAGTCGGCGGCACTGCGGGCGCCGCGCGGCTGGGCCTGCGCCGCCGCGAAGTGCTGCGCTGCCTGCGCTGCGGCAGCGTCCCCACGGGCCGCACGGCCTGCGCCGCGTGCGGCCTTGCCGGCTGCGCCTATTGCGAGGCCTGCCTCGCACTCGGGCGCAGCCGGGCTTGCGCGCTGCTGCTGCGCAGCGCGCCGCTGCCGGCCGTGCGCTGCACGGCCGGTGTGGCCCCCACCGTAACGGCACGCCGGTGGGGGCTTAGCGCAGCGCAGGCGGCAGCCGCCGCCGCTGCGCTGGGGTTCCTGGCGGAGCCGCGTAAGCGCTCCGCCGCAAGCGGCCCAGAGCGGTTCCTGCTCTGGGCGGTGACGGGCGCGGGAAAGACGGAGATTACTTTCCCGCTTCTGGAGGCGGCGCTCGCTGCCGGAGGCCGGGCGCTGATCGCGACGCCGCGGCGCGACGTCGTGCTGGAGCTGGCGCCGCGCTTGGCGAAGGCGTTCCCGGCGGATGTCCCCGCCGTGCTGTACGGAGGCAGCGAGGACCGCTGGAGCCGGAGCCGCATCACGCTGGCGACCACCCACCAGCTGCTGCGGTTCAATCAGGCCTTCGATCTGGTCATTATCGACGAGATTGATGCGTATCCCTATCATAACGATCCCATGCTGGCTTATGCCGCCAGGCAGGTCTGTAAGCCCGAGGGGGCATTCATCTATCTCTCGGCAACGCCACCTGTAGAGCTGCAACGCCTCGCCCGTTTCGGCAGACTGCCTCATGCGAGAGTGCCGGTCCGCTTTCACGGCCACCCCTTGCCGGTTCCGCGCCATGTACAGATGCCGCCGCTCTATCGTTGCCTGAAGCAGGGCAGGCTCCCCAAGCGTTTGCTCCAGGCCCTACAGCATTCGATTGACCGCAAGGCGCAGATTTTCCTTTTTGTCTCGCGGATCGCCCATATTGATGGACTGCTGCTGCTTCTGCGGCGGGTTTACCCCAACCTTACTATAGAGGGCACCTCATCCAAAGATCCGGCCAGAGCGGAGAAGGTGCTGGAATTCCGCGAGGGTACCATTTCCCTGCTGGTTACGACGACCATTCTGGAGCGCGGAGTTACAGTGCCGCACAGTGATGTGTTTATACTGGATGCGGACAGCGGGCTGTTTGATGAAGCGGCTTTGGTGCAGATGGCGGGCCGCGCGGGGCGCTCCAAAAACGATCCGGCAGGCAACGTCATCTTCGCCTCAGCAGAGTGGAGCCGGTCGCAGCGCGCCGCCATCTCCCAGATCCGCAGGATGAATGCCATGGCCCGCAGGCAGGGATATTTTAAATCTTAAAAGTACACTCCCTTTTGAAGGAAGATGATGATGAATCCCCTGATGTCATGGGTGAAACAAGCCCGTTCGCTGGTCGCTCCTGCGCTGCCGCAATGTCTTTTCTGTGGCCGACAAGCGCGTTCCTCCCCGGATATGCCGGGAATTTGCCTGAGCTGCTATAGCCGGATTCCATGGATTCGCCGTCCCCGTTGCCAGACCTGCGGGCGCCATGTGGGCTGTCCCGATTGCAGCCGCAGCCGCGGACCCGTGCCGATCCGGTGCAACCGCAGCGCAGTCGCCTACACCAGTGAGATGCGCGAGATTCTCGGCCAATACAAATATAGAGGGGATGAGCGTCTTGCGCCCCTGCTGGGCCAGATGCTGGACAAGGCGTATGCCCTGCTGCAAAAAGAACAGAGTGAACGGCAACTTACCAGTGGTACTCTGCACACCCATTTTTTCTGCAAACCCATAATGGTATTGAAGTCCAATCTTAGCCGCTCCAATCTGTGGCAAGCCGATCTGCTGGTCCCTGTGCCTGTGAGTACGGTCCGTCTGCTGGAGAGAGGGTTCAATCAGGCAGAGCAACTGGCAGCGGTATTATGCCGGAGCAGAGACCTGCTTCAGCTCCCCCTGCTGGTCCGCACCCACCATACCGCCAAGCAGAGCTTCAAAAGCAGAAGCGAACGGCTGGCCGATATGAAGCACGCTTTTACCGGAAATACGGATGAGGGGGTTCTGCACAGACTTCGCGAACAACTGGATGCTACAGCATTTCGGGGTCAGCAGCGTCCACTGCGAATCATCATTATCGACGATATCTATACTACAGGAAGTACGATCCGCGCTTGTGCCGACGCTCTTCATAGACTCTGCGAGAGTATGGGCTGCACAGCGGAGATCTACTCGTTGACCTGGGCGCGTTCCTAGCGGCTGCCGCAGCTCCAGAATTCAATAAAAGCCCCTCCCCAACCGATACTAAGCATAGACGGATATTCAGCTATCATGTATCTTATTAGCATAAGTTATTTATGAGCTGTAGAGAATGACAGGAAGGGAGCCGCGGTAGAAATGAATGTAGATAATTGTCCAAGATGCGGCCGGTTATACGTGAAGAACCTGATGAACCTGTGCCAGCCCTGTATCAAAGATTTAGAGCGCGAATATGAGATCTGTGTAGAATACCTGCGCAAAAATAGAGGCACCAACATCCAGGAACTGTCCGATGCCACCGATATTTCCATTAAGGAAATTACCCGTTTTATTCGGGAGGGACGGATTTCCATAGCCAACGCACCGAATATGATGTACCCTTGCGAAGTATGCGGAACCCTGATCCGGGACGGGCATATGTGCGACAACTGCCGCAGCCGTCTGACCAAAGAACTGGCCGATGCAGCCAAGGATAGTGTGGACAAAAGCGCGCCCAAAAAGACCACGGATGCCGCTTACCGCGCTGTGGACAAGTTCCGCAACTAAACTATTCTGCAAAAAAAACGCTTGCAGCTATAAAGTATGTTTCAACAAAGGCCGATAAACTTAGTAAAGATTATCGGCTTTTTTATAAAAGATAAGAATGTATTGCTTCGCGCAGTAACTATTCCTTATCTTTCTCGCTGATACGGATGCCGTCCAGCTTAAGGCCGGCAGAGCCGTCTCCACTTGATCAGAAGGAAGGTGAAGTTATGAAAATTAACGAGACCGGACGAATTAATGCGATGAACCCCTACCAACGAAGTACGGAATCGCAAAGGCAGGAACAGATGAAGAAAAGTACGCGCAAGGATGAGGTATCGATTTCGGATGAAGCCATCAAGCTCCTCCAGGCACAGAACAGCGGCAAGATTGACACCGAACGTGCGAACAAGATCGAGAGCCTGAAACAGCAAGTATCCGCAGGTACCTACCAGGTTGACGCAGCCAAGCTCGCTGAGACACTCGCCCCCTACTTTAAGCAATCCTCCGAGAATTAGGTGAACACACCCATGGCACTTACAACATTATTAGAATTGCTGGAGCGGCTGGACGAAGCGCATATACAGATGCTGGATCTGGCCGCTGTGAAGAAACAGACCATTATGGACAACAAGGTGGAGGGTCTCATTGACATCTTGAACCGTGAGTCCAAGCTGATGAAGGTGATCGGACAGCTCGAAGAGCAGCGTGCAGAGGCGGCATTCGTGTTTCTGCAGAGGGTTGGAATCCGTTCCAATCTGAATCTGAATCTAACCGAGCTGTCCCGCCTTGTATTTGATCCCGATGACAAATCGCGCCTGCTGCATATTCAGCAGAAGCTTTCCGGCACATTGCAGCAATTAAAGAAAGCCAATGAGCTGAACCAGAAGCTGATTGAGCAGTCGCTTACCTTTATAGATTATTCCCTGGATTTGCTTGTCGGAAGACCAAATCAGGAAATGACATACCATCATCCGTCCGACAAGGGCAGCAGTGTGACTCGGCCGGGGCTTTTTGATGCCCGTGGATAACTAGCTTATCCGCACAGCCCTGTTCACCGCAGCAATCACAAGGGAGGAACAAGTAGCATGACATCCACATTCCACTCCATCGAGACCGCAAGACGAAGCCTGTTTACCCAGACGGCTGCGCTCAATACCACCGGCCACAACATTGCCAACGCCAACACGGAAGGGTACACCCGCCAGCGGGTGAATATGAAGGCAGCGATACCCATTGAGGCCTATGGCCTTAATAACTCCACTGTTCCGGGACAGATGGGTACGGGCGTTGAATTCACTTCCATCGAGCGGATTCGTGAGATGTTCCTGGATGATCAATTCCGCGGGGAGAACTCAGCAAGCGGCAACTGGGATATCCAATCCGATACCTTGGATAAGCTGGAAGCCATCGTGAATGAGCCGTCGGATACCGGGATTCGTATTGTGCTTGATAACTTCTGGAAATCCTGGTCGGATCTCAGTAAGAATCCTGAAGATCCAACCGCCCGCAAGATAGTGGTCCAAACGGCTCAGGCCCTCACGGATGCTATGAACTATATGAGCACACAGCTCAGCAATCTGGACCGTGATCTTAATACCAACATTGACGTCAAAGGCAAAGAAATACAGAGCTACCTCAGCTCTATTGCTGACCTTAATAAGTCTATTTCCAAAATCGAAGGCATGGGAGACCAGGCCAATGATCTGCGCGATCAGCGTGATCTGATGACGGACAAGCTGTCCAAGATCGCCAACATTACGATCATGGATACAGATGCCGGATATAACATCTCACTGGGTACACAGCCGCTGGTTCAAGGGGCAACCGTGACTGCGGCGGTAGACAGTACATTTCTAAGTACAGCTTTTGCTTCCGGTGATCTGAAGGCCGGTGAAGCCTATGGAATGATTTTCTCCAGAAATACCTATGTGGCCGACTACAGGAAGCAGCTCGATACTATGGCCAATACCATAGCCAATGGTGAAGTGCAGGTTACGATTCCGTCAGGCTCTACCTTACCAGCGGGAACCACTGTGCTTAAGGATTCAGAGATCATTAATGCGGATGGCACCAAAACCACCCTCTCAGCAGGGAGTGCAGTCCCTATCCCATTGACTGGTGATCTGAAAACCACAGTCAAAGGTCTGAACGGACTCCATCAGTTGGGCTATGCCATGAATGGAAGCTCAGGCCGGCCATTCTTCACCTCTTCCGTAGCTGGTGAAGCGATCACTGCCGCCAATCTCCGGCTGAACCCGGAAATTGCTGCTGATCCTACGTTGTTCGCTACTTCCTTGCGCACTACAACGGACACCGCTGGTAATGTATCCGTAGTTAAAGGGAATAACACATTGGCGCTGCTGTTCAGCAATATGAAGGATAACAATACTTTTGCCACAGCGGATGGCACCAAGACAGGTACGGTCGGATCTTATCTTAGCTCCATGGTCGGGCAATTAGGTATCCAATCCCAAGAAGCCACGCGCCAGGCCAGCAACTCGGATTACTTGGTGGATCAGGTGAGTTCCCGCCGCCAGTCTGTAAGCGGTGTGTCCCTGGATGAAGAGATGTCCAACATGCTGGTGTTCCAGCACGCCTATAGCGCTGCTGCACGTTTCATGACAACCTATGATGAAATGCTAGATAAATTGATTAATTCTACCGGCACAGTCGGCAGATAAAGGAGGAACCAACCATGCTTAGAGTCACCTCCAATATGATGAGCTCACAGCTGTTGCTTAACTTGAACCGCAATGCACGGACCATGAACGACACACAGCTTCAGCTGGCAAGCGGCCGCAAGATCAACAAGCCCTCCGATGATCCGGTAGGTATCACCTATTCGCTGCGTTACCGTGCGGAGCTGTCTTCCAATGAGCAATATACGAAGAACGTGGACAGCGCTCTGTCTTGGCTGGATTATAATGACACAATACTGGGACAGGCAGGAGATGTAGTCCAACGCTTGCGTGAGCTCACCGTTAAAGCATCGACAGGAAGTAATCCACAGTCGGCTTTGGACAGTATTAATGAAGAAGTGATGCAGCTAAAGGAACAGCTTGTAGATATTTCCAACAGCAAGCTTAATGGAAAATATATTTTTAATGGTGAGCAATATACAACTAAGCCTTATGATTTTGCCAAGGGTGCTGATGGTACATATGATACAACACAGGCTATTACCACAGATACCGGCCAGATTCAGTATATTGTAGGTGAAGGTGTGCAAATGCCTATTAATATGACTGGAAATGATGTGTTTGGTCATACGGGAGATTCAGATAATCTGTTTTCAATAATTAATAGTCTTTCATCTGCACTGAAGTCAGGTGATCTCACAGGAATTTCTAACCAAATCGATAAAATTGATACTCGTAATGATTCAATATTATCGGCACGTGCAGAGATAGGTGCCAAAACAAACCGTGTGGAATTAATGCAGGACCGTTTAAGCGACCTGAATATTAACCTTACGGATCTGCAGGCTAAGACTGAGGATGCTGATTACGAAGGATTGATTATGCAGTCCAAGATCCAGGAGAATATCTATAATGCCTCATTATCCGTAGGGGCTAAGATTATTTCTACAACGCTTGTAGACTTTATCAGATAACGGAGGTGGCTCTTGTAGATGCAGCCTGTTTTGCAAATTCGGCAGACGCCTGCGCGGATTGGTATAGATGCAGACCTCGGGTCGTTCTCCATTACTCAACCGAAGGCTGAGGTTAACATCACAACTACACCTGGAGAATTGAGTGTTCAGTCTACCCGTCCAGAGCTGACGATTGATCAGACAAGAGCACGGGCTGCTTATAATGGTGGTAGCGTGTTAGATATGAACCGAAGAATTTACTCAGGAATTCAACAGCTATACCTTCAAGCGATTGCGCGCCGGATGGAGCAAGGGACTAGGATGGCTGAGTTTTTTAAGCCGGGAAATACAATTGCAGAAGTATATGGAATGGATACTGAACCAAATTCTTTTCCCGAGCCATGTGGTACGGCGTCCTACGATAATGTGGATATTCATTTTGAGACGAGAGCTCCCGAAGTTAACTTTCGGGCTGCGAAGGTAGATATTGAGGTTGTAAGGCATCGCCCAGAGACTGAGTATACTCGCGGGAAGTTAAATATCTATATGCAGCAATATGCTTCTATTCAATTCATTCCACCGGAATTGAATGTTCAAATGTAATGTAATAGGCTATGGATGTGCCAGAGAGCGCTTCTATAGCTTTTCTATTATCTGATACAAATTTCACGCAGGTATATTGAGTAGTTAATTTTGCTATACTGAACTTTTAAGGAGTGAATAAATTGATTATTGAAACACTTTCAATGGGGAAACTCGAGGTAGATGAAGGACAGATTTATCACTTTCCAAAGGGTATTCCTGGTTTTGATGAAGAAAAAGATTTTGCTTTAATTGCTATGCCGGATGCTCCATTCTGGGTGTTGCAGTCTATAAAAGAGCAAGGATTATCTTTTCTGTTGGGGGATCCCTTCGTATTTTATCCAACCTATGAATTTGAGCTTCCAGATGATGAAGCTGAGGAGCTTGCAATTAATTCGGAAGTACTCGTTCGCTGTATCCTCACTTTGAAGGAAGACGTAGAAGCGTCTACAATGAATCTCTTAGCGCCACTTGTGCTGAATCCAATCGGTCTGACCGGCAAACAGATTGTTCTCCACCGGACTCCCTATCACACGAAGCACAGCCTACTGCAAGAGCAAACAGCAATAGATGGAAAGGATGGTGGATGATATGCTCGTACTGTCCCGCAAAAAAGGAGAGACCATCGTCATTCAGGACCAGATCGAACTGACGATCTTAAGTGTGGATGGTGATACTGTAAAAGTTGGCATCTCTGCCCCTAAACATGTGGATATTTTCCGTAAAGAAGTTTATCTTTCCATACAGCAGTCCAATAAGGAGTCTGTAGGTCCACAGCAGTCTGATTTAAATGCACTGATTCATCGGCTTCGTGGGCCACAGAGCAATGAAAAAAATTAGATTAAGGTACTTAGAGAAGGTATCAGAGGCTATTTCATAGCCGCTAGGGTATCTTCTTTTTTATTATTAAATAATTCCTGCTTAATTTCTAAAAAACTTTCGAAATGCTCTACACAGTTGAGGACTTGCCGTCGATATATGTATTAGGCACTGAGCCAGCGGGGCGGCCGACCTTAATGGCTCAGCGTTTACCACATGGATGTGGAACTAACTTAATTTCAGGGAGGAAATATCAAATGATTATCAACCACAATATCGCGGCGCTGAACACTCACCGCCAACTGTCTGCTAACACAGCCAACACAAACAAAAATATCGAGAAACTGTCTTCCGGTCTTCGCATCAACCGTGCAGGTGATGACGCAGCTGGTCTGGCAATCTCCGAAAAAATGCGCGGCCAAATCCGCGGTTTGGATCAGGCTTCCCGTAACTCGCAAGACGGTATCTCCTTGATTCAAACAGCTGAAGGCGCACTGAACGAAACTCACAGCATCCTGCAACGTATGCGTGAATTGTCCGTTCAATCTGCAAATGACACGAACACTTCCGGTGACCGTAGTGAACTGCAAAAAGAAATGACTCAATTGAATGAGGAAATTGATCGTATTCAATCTACAACTCAATTCAATACTAAAAACTTGTTGGATGGTTCCATGGGTAGTGCAGTTAATGCTGATGGAGCAAATATCAATAAGAATGCTTCCCTGAAAAATTCGCTGGGTGCTGCAATCGTATCAACTACTGTTTTAACAAACCTTACTGATAAAAATGGTAACAACTTGGGTATTACTTCAAATGATTCCATTACTATCTCATATGTAAAAGATGGAACTACTGTTACTAATACATTCGCTGTTAGTGCTGCTTTGACTATTGCAGCACTAGGAACTACTGATGGAGCAGCAGCTGATGCTAATCAAGGACTTACTATTAGTGCTGGTGCAGCAGTAGTGACTGCGGCTAATGCTGGTACCGTAGGCGCTGTTAATGGACTGACAATTACTATTAAAGACGCTAGTGGTAATGTCCGTACTGCTGCAACTAATGCACTTTCCTCATTCTCCGAAACTACAGCTGCCGCTAACAAGAGAACTGATGGGACAGCTAATTTCCAAATTGGTGCTAATACAGGCCAATCCATGAATCTTTCCATTGAAGACATGGGAGCTTCGGCACTGGGAGTTAAAGGGCTGCAAATTTCGACGCAATCTCAAGCAACCGTTGCTATTAAAGTAATTGACCAAGCAACTCAAAAAGTTTCCAGTGAACGTTCTAAACTGGGTGCTGTACAGAACCGTTTAGAGCATACGATTAACAACTTGGGAACTGCGTCTGAAAACTTGACAGCTGCTGAATCCCGTATCCGTGACGTTGATATGGCTAAAGAAATGATGTCACAAACTAAAAATAATATCTTGGCTCAAGCTGCTCAAGCTATGTTGGCACAAGCAAACCAACAGCCGCAAGGCGTGCTTCAATTGTTGAGATAATTTTTCTCCTAAAATTATACAATATTATTCTTGATACCTCGAAAAAGTTTAGCCCCACATTGTGGGGCTATCTTTCTATACCAAACTAAATTAAACTCTAAGCCAATACTAAATATACTTTTTGTATGTAAGGAGAATCATTAAATGAAGTTATTAGATAGAAATATACAGGTTCTGTCCCGAAATTCTAGTCATTGGATTTGCGAACAAAAGGAAGAGAGGGGGTCTGAGGATTTAATTCATAGAGATGGTGAAGGCAATGAATTTATTCAATATAAGAACGAGATGTTTCTTGTTAAAACTGAAATTGAAAAATCAAGTAGGCCTAACCCTTTAAAGAGGGAACTAATATTTGTAATGGGTATTTATTCTATAGAAGAAATTCAAAAACTAATTCAAACCATGAGCAAAGAGTCTTTTCTGATCATTATTGAACCTAACCCTGCCTTCTTTAGTTATACATTAAATAAAAGGGACTTATCCTTCTTTAGGAATTTTAATGTGATCCTCTTTGCTGATGAATTGAGTAATCTGTCGATTTTTTTGGATAAGATTTTTTCTACATCTCTTATTTATTACCTTAAAAATATTAGATTCTATTTTACCTATTTCTACAGAAGTTATGCGGTGGATATTTGTACTTACTTGGTACGAGTGGTCAAAGAAACGGCAAAGTATAAAGCTATGCTTTTTGGGAATTCGATTGAAGACAGCCTAACAGGATTCAAACACAATATGAAAAATCTTCATCACTTGGTTAATTCAAAAGATGTCTCGTGTTTAAAAAATCTCTTTAAAAATAAACCAGCAATAGTGGTTGCTGCAGGTCCATCTCTTAATAAAAATATAGATGAATTAAAAAAAATGAAATCGAAGGCGGTTATAATTGCTGTTGACACAATTGCCAAAAGACTCTGTGAAGAAGGAATTATCCCAGACTTTATTTGTTCAATTGAACGTGACAAAGAAACTTATAGCTATTTCTATGAGAATAAAATCTACCCCTCTGAAACAAGTATAGTAGCACCGCTTCTTCTTTACCCTGAAATTTTCAATGAATTTGCTGGCGATATTATTATTCCTATGCGGGAAAATGTTGGAGAGTATATTTGGCTTCAACAGATACTTGGATTGGTGGGTGATAATTCGATCAGTCTAGGGTTATCGTGTGCACATGTTGCTTTTGGGTTTGCAGAGCATATAGGGGCATCTCCAATTATCCTAGTGGGCCAAGACTTGGCATTTGGTGACTCCGAAGAAGAGTCTCATGCAGGGGGAACAATATACGATAATAAAGACTTCACTAACGAAGTGTTTTCAGCAATCAATAAAACGTATACTGAAGGATATTATGGTGGAAGTGTCCCTACCACGGATATTTGGATTAATTTCCGTAAGTGGTTTGAAATAGAAATTTTCAATGAAAATATGATTGTAGTTAATGCCACCGAAGGTGGGGCTAAAATTGAAAGTACAATTCAAATGAGTTTGAAAGAAGCTGCTGAACAATATTGTTCTCAAGATATGGTACCAGTTAAAGAAGTCATGGATACTATAGCAGAATACCCTCTGAAAAAAGAGCAAATGCGATCTATATTAAAGAAACAAAGAGAAAAGTTCATCAGTATGAAACTTGAATTTGAAAAACAACTTGAAGTTGTTAAAGGATTAAATATTAATAACAGTTTGTCGGAAAAACAGTTATTAAAAATAGTGGAAAATTTAAGTGAAACAGATGATCTATTTGAGAAAGTAAAAGAGGATTGGCTGTTACGGCATAATTTACAACCGATAATGATGAGCTCCATGTGGAACTTGTATGCAATAGAACAAACATTATCATCTTCCAACTTAATTGCAAACAGAGACATACAAATGGAATTTTTAACGGTTAGTGTTTTTGTGATAGGAGAAATTATCGCTATAATTGAGGAAAGTTCAAATAACCTTTAAGGGACAATGGAGCGTGATAATATGACCGAGAATAAAAAGATATTAGTAACTGGTGCTGATGGCTTTATTGGGTCTCACCTCACGGAAAAGTTAATCAAGAACGGATATGAAATAAAGGCCTTCGTATATTATAACTCCTTTAACTCTTGGGGCTGGCTCGATCATTCACCTTATAAGAACGAGTTTGAAGTATTTGCAGGGGATATTAGAGATCCTCATGGGGTAATGGAGGCGATGAAGGGCTGCAGCAAGGTTTTGCATTTAGCTTCATTAATCGCTATTCCTTATTCTTATCATTCTCCGGAAACTTATGTAGACACGAATATTAAAGGTACATTGAACGTACTACAAGCCGCTCGTCAACTAGGAGTATCAAAAGTCGTGCATACCTCCACAAGTGAAGTTTATGGTACAGCGCAATACGTACCTATAGATGAAAACCATTCATTACAGGGGCAGTCACCGTATTCAGCATCAAAGATCGGTGCAGATCAAATGGCACTCTCTTTTTATCGCTCTTTTGAAACGCCTGTGGCGGTTATTCGTCCGTTTAATACGTATGGTCCGCGTCAATCTGCACGTGCGGTGATTCCAACCATCATTACACAACTTGCAGCAGGACAAAAGGAAATTAAACTTGGATCAATAACACCGACGAGAGATTTCAACTATGTTCAAGATACAGTAAATGGGTTTATTGCGATGATGAATAATGAAAAGGCTATAGGTGAAGTGATCAATATAGGAAGTAATTACGAAATTTCTATAGGACAAACTGTAGAGGCTATTGCAGAAGTAATGGGGGTATCAGTAGAAATCTTAACAGATGAAATTCGATTGCGTCCCGAGAAAAGTGAAGTGGAACGGCTCTGGGCAGACAATACAAAAGCGAAAAATCTACTCGGATGGGAACCATCCTATGGGGGTATCGAAGGATTTAAACGCGGATTACAAGAAACGATTGACTGGTTCATAAATCCAGCTAATCTAACCAACTATAAGGCAGATGTATATAATATATGAGTAGTCAATGGCAGCATATCGCCCGAGATATAAAGTCACTATATGACAACAAGGATTTTGTTCCTCTGCATGAGCCGACTTTTGGAGGAAAAGAGCTACAGTATGTAGCCGACTGTATCCAGACTGGCTGGGTTTCATCGGTAGGTAAATATGTTAATGAATTTGAACAAAGACTTGCAGATTTCACTGGCGTGAAGAGAGCAGTGGCCACTGTAAATGGCACTGCGGCTTTGCATATTGCACTGAAAGTTGCTGGTGTTCAAGCCAATGATGAAGTGTTCATGCCAGCATTGACATTTATTGCGACTGCCAATGCAGTTTCGTATTTACTGGCTTTTCCGCACTTCGTAGATGTATCTGAACACACCCTGGGACTTGATCCATATAAGCTCGAAAAATATATTCAGGAAATTGGAATAGTCGATAATGGACAACTAATGAACAAGCATACAGGCAGGATCATTCGTGCTGTTGTTCCTATGCATACTTTCGGACATTCCGTGGATCTTGATCCGCTAATAGATATCTGTCAACGTTACCATCTTGTTCTAGTAGAAGATGCAGCAGAATCACTCGGTTCCTATTACAAAGGGAAGCATACTGGAGGTTTTGGGCTTGTTGGAACTCTCAGCTTCAATGGCAACAAGATTATAACTACTGGTGGCGGTGGGGCAATTCTAACTAATAATGAAAAGCTTGCCGACTACGCCAAACATATTACTACAACTGCAAAAAATCCTCACCGGTGGGAATTTACTCATGATGAAGTAGGGTATAATTACCGGATGCCCAATATTAATGCTGCTCTTGGTTGCGCCCAATTAGAGCAGATCGAGGGATTTCAAAAATCAAAAAGACTATTAACAAGGCATTATGAGAAATTATTCGAAGGCGTAGAAGGTGCTCGACTGTTTACAGAGCCTTCCTTTGGGACAAGCAATTATTGGCTGCAAACCCTACTAATTAATGAGAAGTGCTATCACCGTGATTTTGTGTTAGAGGTGCTTAATAGTGAAGGTGTTATGGCTCGTCCGATCTGGACACCGCTTGATGAATTACAGCCTTATTTGCATTGTCCAAAGGCGGATCTTACAGTTACAAGACAATTGAAGGGCCGTATAATTAATATTCCTTCAACTCCGCCGGGGGGAGGGTCTAATGAATAGACGTAAGATATGTATTGTTACAGGAACACGTGCAGAATACGGTCTTTTATTTCGTATAATGAAAGAAATTCAAGCGGATGATGAACTGGAGTTGCAATTAATAGCTACAGGTATGCATTTGTCACCTGAATTTGGGTTGACCTATAAGCAAATTGAAGAAGACGGGTTTATTATCGATGAGAAAATTGAAATGCTCTTATCTTCAGATACCCCTGTTGCTATCGCTAAATCCATGGGAATTGCTACATTGGGATTTGCGGAAGCGTTTCAGCGTCTAAAACCGGACATATTGGTTCTTCTCGGGGACCGGTTTGAAATATTCAGTGCTGCTCAAACGGCATTAGTCATGCGTATTCCTGTTGCTCACATTTCTGGTGGTGAACTCACTGAGGGAGCAATTGATGAATCCATTCGTCATTCTTTAACAAAGATGAGTCATATCCACTTTACAGCAAATGAAGATTATACAAGACGTGTTATTCAGCTTGGTGAGCAGCCGGATAGGGTGTTTAATGTAGGTGACACGGGTGTTGAGAATATAAGAAAGATGACATTACTAACCAAAGAAGAGTTGAGTGTCTATTATAGCTGGGATTTAAATAAATATTTCCTTATTACGTTTCATCCGGCGACATTGGAGTCTAGTATGGCAGAAGAACAAGTGAAGAACTTGCTTTTTGCCTTGAATTCATTTCCGGATTATAAAATTATCTTTACTAAATCTAATGCAGATACCGACAGCAGAAGAATTAATGAGCTAATAGATGAATATACAAGGTCTCATCCTGAACGAGTAAAATCTTTTTTTTCCTTAGGACAAATAAGATACTTAAGCACTATGAAATACTGCGCGTTAGTCATTGGTAACTCTTCAAGCGGGATCGTTGAAGCACCAGTGTTTTCGAAGCCGACAATTAATATTGGTGATAGACAGAAAGGCAGGTTAAAGGCAGACTCTATTATTGATTGTCCCCCTACTATTAATGATATTACTGAGGCAATCCAATTAGCTCTTTCGGTGGAGTTTCAAAACGGGTTGAACCAGCTAAAATTAAAGTATGAAGGGCAAACCACATCTGCTGATATTAAGGACTATTTAAAGAAAATCGATTTATCCTATATTATCAAAAAAAAGTTTTACGATATAAATAGATGAGGATGGAAAAATACGATGTACAGAGTTGGCGGTGATATAGAAATTGACGTCTCCTTACTACTCTCTAATAAGAAAAGAAACCAAGAAGCTTTGACAAAGGAATATCCAAATCATTTATGGACTGGGACTGGACGTGCTGCCATTCTTTTGGCTCTGGAAGAACTGGAGATAAGAGGCGTTGAACGAATAGCGTATTTACCCGCCTATATTTGCGACTCTGTTGTTCAGCCCTTTAAGGAAAAGAATTACACAATTTATTTTTATTCAATGGGTGCAGATTTGAATACACCTGAAAACTTACCTCGGAAATTGAATAATGTTGTCTTTTTATTTGTACATTATTTTGGTCTTGAGAATAAAGCAATCAAAAAATGGTTGGAAAATGAGAGGTCTACGCAACAATTTTTCGTTATTGAGGATTGCGTCCAGGCTGCCTTTTCGGAGTTCGATAACGAATTGTTCGACTTCAAAATATACAGCTATAGAAAGTTTACTCCTCAACCTGATGGAGCTTTATTGATAAGCAGGGAAAAATTGCATTTTAATTTTGAAAAACTTTGCACACAAGATGAAAAATATTTTTTGCTTGCTCAGGTAGAAGGAAAAATAAGGCGTTCATTATCCAAGGATGATAGCGAGTTTTTGTCACTACTCAAGTCTTCAGAATCTCGATTAGATAGTAGGATGAGCGTAGGCAGAATGTCGGAGTTCTCGGTTTTTTTAATGGAAAGAATAGATATTGAGCAAATTAAGAAAAAGAGAAAAGAGAATTGGTTATTCTTTAGCAATATGGTTGAAAGCGATAGCTTAATCAAAAAGTTTCTAACACCACTTTACACAACCATTTTGGATAATGAAGTTCCATTAGGGTTCCCTGTCTTAGCCCCTGTTGAATTGCGTAACAGTCTTCGTCAGTATTTGATTAATCATAATATTTTCTGTCCGATTCATTGGATTATCCCGGAAAAGAATTTTGTTAACGATATGAGAATCAGTTCTGCCATTCTAACTATTCCAATTGATCAAAGAATTAGCGAAGAGCATATTTTGTATGTAGTAGAAAAGCTCCATCAATTTTTCTTAGAGGTGATTAAATGAAAAGCACATATATTATTGCTGAAGCGGGCGTTAATCATAATGGTGATATGAAATTAGCAAAGAAGCTTATTGATATTGCGGTTAGTGCTCAAGCAAATGCGGTGAAATTTCAAACATTTAAAACGGAAAATGTAATTAGTATGGACGCGCCTAAGGCTGAATATCAAATTGAAACAACCGGCAGTGAAGAGTCACAATTTGAGATGGTAAAGAAATTAGAACTTTCGTTTGCTCAATTTTCAGAGCTGAAATTATATTGTGATGATCACAATATTGAATTTTTATCCACTCCGTTTGATATGGAGAGTGCTGATTATTTAATTGATATTTTACGTTTACAGACAATTAAAATACCTTCCGGTGAAATTACCAATGCCCCCCTGATTCATCATATTGCACAAAAATCCGTGAAAATAATATTATCGACAGGGATGTCAAGTTTGAGCGAAGTTGAAGCTGCACTTGGTGTCATAGCATATGGATATTTATTACTTAAAGAGCCTCCTTCTATTGAAGCATTTAAAGCTGCGTTCATTTCTTCGGAAGGTCAGCGTTTATTAAAAGAGAGAGTTACTTTGCTCCACTGTACTACTGAATATCCCGCACCTGTACACGATGTGAATTTGTTAGCTATGAATACAATGAGTACTGCTTTTGGATTGCGGTCTGGTTACTCAGATCATACAGAGGGAATAGCAATACCAATTGCGGCTGTTGCCCTGGGGGCTACAGTGATTGAAAAACATATAACTTATGATAAGCAAGCAGAAGGACCGGATCATAAGGCGTCTCTCTCCCCGGAAGAGTTACATCATATGGTGGAAGGGATCAGACAAGTAGAATTAGCCAAAGGTTCGGGTATAAAGATCCCTTCAGAATCAGAGTTGAAGAATCTTAATATTGCAAGAAAGAGCATCGTTGCACTTAAAAAAATCAGACAAGGTGAAGCTTTAACTGTTGAAAATATAACTATTAAAAGACCAGGAAACGGCATACCTCCATTTGAATATTGGAATATGCTAAATAAAAAAGCTTCTAGAGATTTTGATAATGATCAGCAAATTACTTTGACATGATAGTTTCTGCTGAACGGGCAATAAGTATATTTGAGAAACTACCTTTAGCTATGCAATCTTTTTACTTCCATCCCCAATATGTAATTAATGATGTGCTATATAAAGAAGGCTTAAAACCGGTGTTTTTTGCGCTTGAGGATAATGATAATATTTATTTTCATGCTTTTCATATGGGTAAAGTACCAGGTACGGAGTATTATGATATTCAGTCACCTTATGGATATGGAGGGCCGTTAATTACAGGCGAACCACCATTTATTAATTCAAGCATTGAGAGTTATAAACGATGGTGTTTGGAACAAAAAGTTATAGTAGAATTTATCAGGTTCCATCCGCTGTTGAACAATCATTTGAATTATTATGGGGAAGTTAGTGAAAACAGACAGACGGTTTATATTGATTTGAACTCCGGTGGAGAACTGCTTTATCAATTTAGTACTCGAGTGCGTACTGCTATTAGGAAGGCCCAAAAGGACAAAGTAAGTATCTCAATGCAAAAATCCAAGGTGAACGTAAAAATGTTTTTAGAAATGTATATTTCGCTAATGACAGAAAAGAATGCGGATGGTACTTATTATTTTAACAGTAAGTACTTTATAGAATTATTAGAGAATGATGCTGTTCACTTACTAAGTGCAGAGAATGAATCTGGGGAAGTAATCGGAGCTGCAATATTCTTTATTAATGGTGCCATAGCAGAATATCATCTCTCTGCTACTAATACTGAAGGTAGAGAGAAAAATGTGACTAACCTACTAATTTACGAATTTGCAGAATATGCAAAAAGACTTAATGTTCAATCCTTGTACTTAGGTGGAGGGACAAACGGTTCAAGTTCAAATTCTTTGCTCTTTTTTAAAAAGGGATTTTCAAAGCAAGAAGCTACCTTCTTCATTGGTAACTATAAGCATAGTGAAGCTATATATGAAGAGTATAAAACTGAATATACAAAACAAAATCCGCAAAAAGAACAATTTATTCTATTCTATCGTTAAGAAATGAGGTATGAATAATGGCATGGGATCAAACTTGGGAAAATATATTCAAAACCCGGGAATGGGGTAAGTATCCTTCTGAGGATTTAATTCGCTTTATTGCGCGTAATTTCTATGGAACGACTGACAGGAAAAAAATAAAAATCCTTGAAGTTGGTTGTGGTACTGGTGCGAATTTATGGTATGTTGCAAGAGAAGGGTTTTCAGTGTTTGGAATTGATGGTTCTGCAACAGCAATTGATAAGGCAAGGGCCAGATTAAATAATGAAGTACCCGGTTGGGTGGGGGAACTTGGAGTAGGAGATATAGTCTCAATACCTTATGAAAGCTGTACGTTTGATGCTGTTATTGATAATGAAGCGATATATGCGAATTCTTATGAAAATTCAGAGAAGATATATAATGAAATCCATAGAGTTCTCAAACAAAGTGGCATGATTTTCAGTAGAGCGTTCGCAACGGGATGTTGGGGAGACGGGACTGGTCAATGTGTCGGTAATAACACTTGGATTGCTAACGAGGGCCCTCTAAAGGATAAAGGGATGAGCCGGTTTTCAACAAAAGAAGACATGAAAGAACTTATGAAAAGTTTTGGCGATTTGGAGATAGAGAAGCTTGAAAGAACTTATAACAATCTGAATGAAAAAGTGATTGAATGGATTGTTACTGGCGTGAAATATTGACTATTCAAATATACTGAAGATAATTCATTATATCCAAAAGGGGCGTAGCAGATGGATAACTGGGAAAGTATTTTAATCGCGCCTGAGATGACGGTTATTGAAACGATGAAAATTATCGACCAATCTTCACTGCAATTTGCTGTTGTTGTCAATAAAGATCGTAAATTGCTTGGAACTGTTACAGATGGTGATATTCGCAGAGGAATATTAAGAGGGATACCACTTGACTCGCCGATTAATTTAGTTATGAATAGCTCGCCTATATTCGAGAAGCAAGGTGAAAAATTCTTTCATTACAAAGAATTGATGAGCACAAGACAGTTGCGACAACTACCTATTGTAAATAGCAATAACCAGGTCCAGCGCATTCTCTTTGCTGATGATATTGCACAGGTATTGCCAAAAGATAATGTTGTAGTCTTGATGGTAGGGGGGCTTGGAACTCGTCTGCGGCCTTTTACGGATGATATTCCAAAGCCAATGCTTAAAGTTGGAGATAAGCCGATTTTAGAAACGATTATTGAGGGTTTTAAAAATTATGGATTTACCAAATTTATTCTGTCAGTAAATTATAAAAAGGAAATAATCAAAGCGTATTTTCAAGATGGTAAGCACTTAGATGTGAATATAGAGTATATTGAAGAGGGTAAGAGATTGGGTACCGCGGGAGCTTTATCGCTTTTATCAGTAAAGCCGAATGTGCCATTTTTCGTTATGAATGGTGACCTGCTAACTAAAATGAACTACGAGCAATTGATGGAATTTCACTGTGAGACTAAATCAAACGCAACAATATGTGTAAGAGAATATGAATATCAAATTCCCTATGGAGTCATTGAAACTGAAAATCATCGGCTTCTTTCCATTGTGGAGAAACCTGTTCACAAAAGCTTTGTCAATGCAGGGATTTACGTGCTGAACCCACAGGTGCTTGAGCATGTTCCACAAGACGAATTTTATGATATGCCGGACTTATTCAAGAAATTGATGGACATTCAGGGTGGTGTCTCTGCTTTTCCGTTAAGAGAGTATTGGCTTGATATTGGCCGAGTGGATGATTATGAGAAAGCAAACGGTGATTTTAGAGGTGTATTTATATGATCGATAATAAAAAGGTCCTTGCCATCATTCCTGCACGCGGGGGATCCAAGGGGATTCCTCGTAAGAATATTAAACAATTAGCTGGAAAACCGCTTATTGCGTGGACGATAGAAGAAGCAAAAAAATCAAGGTATATTGATAGACTCATATTATCTTCAGAGGATCCTGAGATTATAGAAATCGCCAGAGCTTATGGGTGTGAGGCTCCCTTTGTGCGTCCTAAAGAATTATCTGAAGATACAACCCCGGGTATTGCTCCAGTTCTGCATGCGATAAATCAATTGCCTGATTTCGATTATGTTGTATTATTACAGCCTACTTCCCCTTTAAGATTGATAGATGATATTGATGGATGTATTGAAAACATGTGGAATGTAGGGGCTCCTGCTTGTGTTAGTGTTACGAAACCGGATAAATCACCTTATTGGATGTATACACTTCAAGAAAATAATATGATGAAGAAATTAATTGAACGAAGTGAATCGATAACTCGCCGGCAGGAGTTACCTGATGTTTATGCTCTAAATGGGGCTGTTTATGTAGCTGAAGTGGATTGGCTGTTGGCCAGCGGCTCTTTCTTGGAACAAGAGACCGTTGCTTTTGAGATGGCGAAGAGTCGTTCTTATGATATTGATACTGAGGAAGATTTCTTTTTGTGTGATTTGTTATTGAGTAAGAGGTTCTAAAGAAGAAAAGACATAGTTTATTGGATATTACGCATGTTTTCTATGGAACTGG
Source organism: Paenibacillus tritici (assembly GCF_018207515.1). Classification (NCBI taxonomy): domain Bacteria; kingdom Bacillati; phylum Bacillota; class Bacilli; order Caryophanales; family Paenibacillaceae; genus Paenibacillus; species Paenibacillus tritici. Next base: position 7,075,825 of record NZ_CP073365.1, on the reverse strand, counting down.
CTTAATAAGCTAGTTCCTTTTCTATTTTATTGATGAGATAGCTTTGTTCTGAATAATATAGGTAGGTATATACCCTAAATATTATTGTTGCTCTAACCTAAACAATCCCAATGAGTAACCGATATATACTATATAATCGAGATAATCGAGGTTTTTTGGAGGTCGGATGTTTGATGAATGTACAGTTCTCTCTTTCTGCCAGTTCTATTACAAAAGGACAAAGTAAATCGGAAGTGTTGTTGGGTAATGGGGCGACTGCACAGTTTCCGCTCAACACTTCAAACGTTGAAGTTCTTCCAGCTAATAATATTAAGGATGCCAGGGACCTTAATCTTAGAGAGAGGCAAGGAGTCAACGTCTCTGTAGCTGAAGAACAATTGATAAAGACCATTGAAAGGGCGGTTAAATCCCTACAAGGACCGCAGACTACATTAGAAATCAGCATCCATGAGAAAACACATGATATTATGGTCAAGGTAATGAATAAGGATACTGGGGAGCTCATCCGTGAAGTGCCGCCAGAGAAGACACTTGATCTTGTAGCTAAAATGATGGAAATTGCCGGAATATTAGTTGACGAAAAGATTTAGAATCTGGAGGTGCAGTAGTGGTTACTAGAGTTAATGGATTCTCAGGTATGGATATCGATAGTATGGTCAAGAGCATGATGGCTGCGAAGCGTGTTCCTTTCGATAAGCTTGTACAAGATAAGCAATTGCTAGAGTGGAAAAGGGACAGTTATCGCGAAATCAACAGTAAACTTTATCAGTTTAAAAGTGCTCAACTCACAGATAAATATGGATTTAATAGTGCGTTAAATGCTAACAAGGCAGTTATCACTGGTAATACAACTGCACTCAAAGCGGAGGCTACTGCTGAGGCTACTGGAACGGAAATGAAAGTCAGTATTGAAAGATTGGCTACCCGAGCAACTGTTGAAACGCGTGGTGTAGGAGCAGGAAAGTCAAGCCAAACAACACTTGCGGAGCTTTTTAATCCGGCGGTGACAACACTTCCTCCCAATGACCAAGAAGCATTGCTTAGTAAAGAGTTTGCCATCACGATTAATGGTGAAAGTTTCAAGGATAATAACGGGAAACCTCTATTTACTGGAAAAACTAGTATTGCGACTATGGTATCAACTATCAATGCCAATGCAAAGGCAAATGCCATTGCAAGCTATGATGAAATTACTGGTAAACTATTTATTCGCTCTAAAACGAGCGGAGCTGAAGGGAAGGTTGAACTAGGAACGATCACAAGTGGAGAAAGTATTATGGATCTTTTCCAAGGAGTTCCTACCGAAAAAGCAGCTATAGAAACAAATAGTGCAAAGGGGACGGGGTTTACAGGTAGTACAACTCTTGCTAAATTGGCTGGAGCTACTGAGCCTTTTACGGGTACCGATTTAAATAAAGAATATAAATTGTCCTTTAAAGGTATTAATAGCGGTAATTCAATTACGTTTAAGGGTTCTGATTCGATAGATAATATTATAAGTCAATTAGATGCTGTTGGCGTTACAGCGGCCTTTGACTTGAGCAAAGGAAAGTTTTCCTTTAAATCCGAGTCTGGTGGAACTATTGAACTTGGAACAGGCGTAGGAGAAAACACATTACTTGATATCTTTAATGGAGTACAGACGTATTCTTCCGGATTGAACTCACAGGTAACAATTAATGGAACCAAAATAGAGAAAGATTCGAATAACTTTACAATCAACGGGGTTTCATTAACTTTATTGGAAACCTCCGCAGCTGATAAAACTACGACTATTAATACTCAAACGGATTCTTCTACAGCAATTGAAACGATTAAAGGATTTATTGAAGATTATAACAGTATGATTGAACTTTTGAATAAAAAAACAAGTGAAGTGAAATATCGTGATTTTGCTCCTTTAACTGAAGAACAGAAGAAGGATATGAAAGAAGCAGATATCAAGACTTGGACTGAAAAGGCGCAAAGTGGACTCTTGAAAAATGATGATATTTTAAGATCTACAGTCTCCTCAATGAGGATGCTCATCACTGGAAAACTAGGCGATCTCAGTTCCATTGGAATTACGACAGGGCAATATTATGAGAATGGTAAACTGTATCTGGATGAATCTAAATTGAAAACAGCTATCTCTGAGAATCCTCAGAAGATCATTGACTTACTTCAGGGACCTACTAGTGATGCTGGAAGTGGGCTATTCGACAAACTGGTGAAAATATCAGAGACTGCACTTGAAAGATTCTCTGAGAAAGCGGGAACGGATCGATTCTCTGCTAGTATTACAGGGTCTTACAAGGCTGAGAATGTTATTGGTAGAACTTTAAAAGGATATAACAGCCGCCTTGATACTATGCAAAAAAACCTGGTCACTGCCGAGAATCGTTATTATAAACAATTTACTGCTATGGAAACAGCTATGAGCAAGCTGCAATCCCAATCCTCCAGTCTGCTATCTAGCTTAGGGTTATCATCAAATTAGTATAAAAGGGTGAGATTATTGCTTAATTCTCCTTACGATAAATACCGCCAGTCTTCTGTGCAGACGTCTACACCTGCCCAATTAGTAATTATGCTGTATGATGGGGCAATTCGATTTATTCGGGCTGGACTAGATGGAATGAAAAAAAATGATTTCGAAAAAACAAATACAAATCTTGGAAAAGCACAGACGATTGTTAGTGAGTTGATGAGTACGCTTGATCATAGTTACGAGGTGTCTGAAGGACTCTATTCACTCTATGAATATACAAGCTTTCTGCTTATAGAGGCGAACATCCGAAAAGATGCTGAAAAGGCTGAGGAAGCGGTTGGATACTTGACAGAACTTCGGGAGACATGGTTACAAGCTTCCAAAATAGTTGCAGGGCAGGGACAGACCCCGCTGTCACCTGAAGGCGCCCATGGATGAGTTGATTAATCAACTAGAGTGTTTAACAAAAAATATCTCAGGTCAGCTACCTGAATCTACCTACGAAGAACTCGAAGCCTTCGTAGAACAACGCCAGAAGCTTGTCGAAGCCATTGGGGAAGAAGTCGAAAATTGTCAGATGACCCCTGCACAAAAAGAGATATTACGTCGAATTCTGGAGCAAGATCCGGCCATCATGGCACGAATGAATGCCCATCGCCTCGAAGCCCAAGACTTCCTCCAGAAACGCGGTCAAGCCAAAATCCAACGCAACGCATACGAGACGGCGTATACTCCGGACAGCTTCCTAATGGACCGGAAAAAATAACGGAAAAAATAATAGATTCTCCCTGTTTCAGCCGGGGAGCAGGCGGGTATTTTTAAATCGTCTGCTCCTTTTTTTGTACCTTATCTCACCGAATCTGGCTTTTTCTGAGGTTAATTAGGGTATGGTAAAATATTGCATGTAACCATTTACTATTCCAATTGACAATAGAGAAGCAGCGGTGGTATAGTCGAATTGTGAGCAAGACTCACGTTCATCTGATGACGAAGGGAATGTTTAGTCAATGGAAGGTAAAGTTAAATGGTTTAACGCAGAAAAAGGTTATGGTTTCATCGAAACTGCCGATGGTGGCGACGTATTCGTACACTTCTCCGCGATTCAAACTGACGGTTTCAAGACATTGGATGAAGGTCAATCCGTAGAGTTCGATATCGTTGAAGGCGCACGCGGACCACAAGCAGCTAACGTCATCAAATTATAATCATCCGGCGAAGCCGACCTACATATATGGTAGATGGTTAGCAATTGAGACAACGCTAGCGGTAGACCCTGGGGATATTCCCTGGGGTCTTTTTTATGTGTTTGAAGGTGCACAGAATCGAGAGAAGCAACCCTCCAGAGCATTCAAAGCAGAGCGCATTTTACGAGGTTATTTTACATTATATTCATAAATATTCTTCAAATTTGGAATAAAAGATAACTTATTTGGACATTTTGTAAAATTTAGTTTGGAAAAGTGTTTATCATCTCCAAAATATGGGTAATGAGAACCGTTGGGCTTTTTTCTTGCCTAGTTTGCACTCTCATTATTAGCTTAGGCGTATGCTTCCGAAAGAGCTTTTGTAAGAAGACATGCAGTGAAGCCTATGCCCATCAAAATCACAGGAGGATGAACAAAAGAATGAAGAAATTGTGGCGTGGCCTTACGGCCGGAGTACTGGGTATTTCAATGCTGCTAGGATCACTGGGAAGTGTATCCGCAGCGCCTGCCCCCAAGGATATTCAAGGACACTGGGCGCAGAAGCAACTGCAGAGCTGGCTGGATAAAGGATACCTGGGCGGTTATCCTGACGGAACGGTGAAGCCGAATAAGGCGATTACCCGTGGTGAATATGTGGCATTGATCAATCGCCTGTTCGGGTTCACCGACACGGCTTCCATTAGCTTCACCGATGTGAAGAAATCAAACTGGGTATATAGCGAAGTTTCCAAGGCTGTGAAGGCTGGTTACATTGGCGGGTATGAGAATAATACCTTCCGGGCCAATAATCCGCTCACCCGGCAGGAAGCAGCAGTTATTGCTGCCAAGGTGCTTAAGCTGAGTACAAGCTCTACTCCACTTAAGTTCAAGGACAATGCCCAGATCTCAGCATGGGCCAAAGCTGCAGTAGCATCAGCGGCTGGCAAGAAGATCATCAACGGTTATCCTGACGGAACGTTCGGGCCGAAGAAATCGCTTACCCGTGCTGAAGCAGTCGGAATTATCAGCAACTCGGTTATGCATAAGCCGGGTACTGGTGGTGGAGTAACCCCAATGCCAACACCTACAACAACCCCTGCTCCTACAGCAACTCCAGTGCCAACTACTAGCCCAACAGCTACTCCTGTTCCTGGCGGTAGTGGTGGTGGAGGTACTGGCGGCGGCGGTGGCGGAGGCGGAGGCGGCAGCGTGACCTTGCCTTCCGTTAGCAATGTAACCTACGGTCATGTGGGTTCGGTTACCGCAGATGTATATGTTACGCCATCTGTAACGGGAGCTGTGTATTATGTAGTTGCTCCTTACAGCATGAACGTAACAGCACCAACTGCAGCGCAAGTGAAAGACGGAATGGCTGCGGCAGGAACAACAGTCGTTCATTCCGGCAAAACAGCCGTAACTGCTAATACAACCGTTGCTTTCTCTGTATATGGTCTGAGTGCAGGTACTGAGTATACTGTATATGTTGCTCTGGCTGATAATTCAGGCAATTGGTCGGGCGTAACACCGCTTCGCTTGAAGACAGCAGCAGGCACTGCCACATCGCTTACACAGGTTGGAGTAACTAGCATAGGAACGGTATCAGCAGAAGTCTATGCAGCTTACGGGCAGATGGCCGCACCAGTAACACCGCTGAAATATGTGGTAGTCAAAGCAACTGAAGCTGACCCAACCGCACTGCAGATTGCTAACGGGCAGAATAGTGCTGGCGCTCAGTTAACAGGAACTTGGGCTGGATCAACTTCTACACTGGCTCCTATGGCAAAACACAGTTTTATGCTGAACGGACTGAGTGCCGATACAGCGTACAAAGTCTTCTTCGTTTCTGGTACTGGCGGCAGCTTGTCGCCTGTAGAGATTCTGCGTATTCATACTGCTAAATAACCAGGATATATGAATACAGGACATCATTCCTGCTGCAGGATTGCAATCATTCATAATTCTGGCTGCAACGTGAGATAATACAGCAGCCGTACATGGGTCCGGCTAGGGCGACATCATGCTCTAGCCGGACCTGTTTATTGTAAGGCGAGGTCTATGACATCTTTTGTTAGCTAAATGTAAAGGCTGTCATGATTTGTTTTTTACTTAGCTCTGACAATTTGTTATAATGAAAAGGTAAACAAAGGAGGAGTGCCCCATGCAATTCAGCATTCGAGGTCAACAAATTGAAGTGACCGACGCTTTGAGAGACTATGTTGATAAGAAGCTCAGCAGACTTGAGAAGTATTTCGATGCACCCCCTACCTCTGAAGGATATGTGACGCTTGGCGTCGTTCGCGGCCTTCATACGGTGGAAGTTACAATCCCTCTGGCCGGTGTGACGCTTCGTGCCGAAGACCGCAGCGATGATATGTATGCATCCATCGATGCCGTAGTGGACAAGCTGGAACGTCAGATCCGCAAGCACAAGACTAAGCTTAATCGCAAGTTCCGTCAGGAAGGCAGTCTGAAGACCTTGTTCGTAGAAGGTTCGGCTAGTGCCGTTGCTGTTGAAGATCAGGAACAGGATTACGATGATCTTGAGGTTGTGCGGAACAAACGGTTCACCTTGAAGCCTATGGATGTGGAAGAAGCGATTCTGCAAATGAACATGATTGGTCATACGTTCTTCGTGTTCTCCAACATTGATACTTCTGAAGTAAGCGTTGTTTACAAACGTGATGACGGCAAGTATGGTCTGATCGAACAAGATTAACTCTAGCGGACCGGGAATTGCTGGAATAAGGAAGGGCTTCGGTTCAGCCTAACGTGGACAATTAGACGAGTCCCTATTCGCCTGAAGCGAATAGGGCTCTTGTGCGTATATATAGAAGTTTCGTTAAAATGTCATCTTCTCTCCTTATATAAGAGGATTATACAGAATAAGGTTAGGGCAGCTTGTATTGCGGCATCTCTTACAAACTGTTACAATTTATGAAGCAGCGGAATCGAAATCATATATGGCCCTTTCAATTTGTTGAGCATGGGCTCGGTTCCACCATCTGTGTTGCATGAAAGGGGTTAACCATGCTAGGACTTGTGAAGAAAATATTTGGCGACGTTAATGAACGGGATGTTAAACGTCTTATGAAGACGGTCGAAGTAATCAATGGTCTAGAGCCGGATTTCGTATCGCTTACGGATGAAGAGCTGCAGGCTAAGACAGTAGAGTTCCGTGCCCGTCTTGAGAAGGGCGAAACCCTGGAAGAGATTCTTCCTGAGGCATTTGCAACCGTACGCGAAGCATCCAAACGGACGCTGGGCATGCGGCATTTTGACGTTCAGTTAGTTGGAGGTATGGCGCTGCATGAAGGCCGGATCTCCGAGATGAAGACCGGGGAAGGCAAGACACTGGTGGGTACTTTGCCGGTGTATCTGAATGCACTCTTGGGTAAAGGCGTGCATGTCGTAACCGTAAATGATTATCTGGCTCAGCGCGACAGTGCGCAAATGGGACAAATCTATAACTTTCTGGGCATGACCGTTGGCGTCAACCTCAACGGTATGGACCATAATGATAAACAAGCGGCGTATGCCTGCGATATTACGTATGGAACGAACAATGAATTTGGTTTTGACTATCTGCGTGACAACATGGTTCTCTATAAGGAACAGATGGTACAGCGCCCGCTGTATTTCTGTATTATTGACGAAGTCGATTCCATCCTTATAGATGAAGCGCGTACACCTCTGATCATCTCCGGCCAGGCTGAGAAATCGACAGAGCTGTATTACGCAGCAGACCGTTTCGTGAAGAAGCTGACGGCCGAAGAAGACTACACCGTCGATATTAAGGTGAAGTCGGTTGCGTTGACCGAGAAGGGCGTGGCTACGGCTGAGCGTGCTTTTGGAATAGAGAATCTGTATGACCACAGCCATGTAACCCTGAACCATCATATTGTACAGGCTTTGAAGGCGAACGCTATTATGCGCCGGGATGTCGATTATGTGGTTAACGAAGACGAGGTTATGATCGTCGATGAGTTCACCGGCCGTCTGATGCAGGGACGCCGTTACAGCGATGGGCTGCACCAGGCTATTGAAGCGAAGGAAGAGATTGAGGTCCAGAATGAGAGTATGACGCTGGCTACAATCACCTTCCAGAACTACTTCCGGATGTACCGTAAGCTGGGCGGGATGACGGGTACTGCGAAGACGGAAGAAGAGGAATTCAAGAAGATTTATGGTCTTGAGGTTCTTCAGGTTCCTACGAATAAGCCGAATCAGCGTATTGACATGCCGGATGTGGTCTACAAAAGCGAAAACGGCAAGTTCAACGCTGTAGTTGAGGAAATTGTGGAACGCCACAAAAAGAATCAGCCGGTGCTTGTAGGTACGGTATCCATTGAGAATTCCGAACGGGTATCGGAAATGCTGAAGCGCAAGGGTGTAAGACACCAGGTGCTGAATGCGAAGCATCATGCGGCAGAAGCCGAAATTATCTCTTTTGCCGGTCAGCCGGGAACAGTAACGATCGCCACGAATATGGCCGGACGCGGTACGGATATCGTACTGGGTGAGGGTGTAACTGATGTTGGCGGTCTGCATATTATTGGTACGGAACGCCATGAATCGCGCCGTATTGATAACCAGCTTCGCGGACGCGCCGGACGCCAGGGCGACCCGGGTTCAACACAGTTCTATCTGTCCCTCGGGGATGAGCTGATGAAGCGTTTCGGCGCGGACAACGTGCTGAACATGATGGACCGTCTTGGATTCGAGGAAGATCAGCCGATTGAGAGCCGCATGATTACCAAAGCGGTTGAATCTGCCCAGAAGCGGGTAGAAGGCAACAACTTCGATATCCGCAAAGTCGTATTGCAATATGATGACGTCATGAACCAGCAGCGTGAGATTATCTACAAGCAGCGCCGCGAGATTCTGGAGTCTGACAATATCAAAGACATCGTAGTGGAAATGATCAAGCCGGTCATCGACCGTATTGTTAATGCCCACTGCAGTGACGATATCCCGGAGAACTGGGAGCTGCAAGAGGTTGCGGATTATGTGAACAGCAAGCTTTTGGAAGAGAATGAGCTGACCCGCGATGATCTGTGGGGCAAAGAAGTAGATGAAATGATCGAATTCATCTTCGCCCGTGTACTTGAGAAGTATGCTGCACGTGAAGAGCGTCTTGGCTCCGAACTGGTACGTGAATTCGAGAAGGTCATTGTACTTCGTTCCGTAGACAGCAAATGGATGGATCATATTGATGCTATGGATCAGCTTCGTCAAGGGATTCACCTCCGTGCATACGGCGGTACTGATCCGCTGCGCGAATACCAATTCGAGGGCTTCGAGATGTTCAACGCTATGACGGCGAACATTCAGGAAGAAGTAGCGACCTACATTATGAAGGCGCACATCGAGACGAATCAGGAACGGCAATCGGTAGTGGAGGAAGATAAGATCTCTACCAATGCAGAGCCTGCGGAGAAACGTCCGGTGCATGTGGAATCTACTGTCGGCCGTAACGATCCATGCCCATGCGGCAGCGGCAAGAAATATAAGAACTGTCACGGCCAGGTGTAAGAGAAACAAAGTTACGGCTGAGTCTGAGAGGTTAAGTAACCCGCTGGAACAGCGCGATCTAGGAGTTCAAGACCGGTTCTGTTAGTGCACGGTGAAATAATGAGCAGGCGTGAAGCTGCGAATACCTTTCACCATACCGCACTTCCGGTTAGGTTCACCGGCACTTAGGTTATAATGACAATACAAAGCGGCTGGGCCCGGGGGACTCCCCGTTTGCGGCCCGGCTGCTTTTTTGGATGTTTGCTGGAAGAGGGCCGCCGCTTCAAAGGAAGCGGATGGAATTGTTCTTTAGAACTGCAATTGAGGTGGAAGTGACGGAGGGGAAGTTTGGAACTGTAGGAGCGTCAGCGTCCGCCTTTAGGATTGAATTTCTACTGCGATGAGCAGTTTAAATAAGGAAATTCAATCCTAACAGCGGCCGGAAGTCCAAACATTTCCCGCAGTTACGGCGTACACCGACAGGCATTTCTTAAGAGCGGTGAAGCAGCGATCAGAAGCTGCGTCGCCTATCCGCCAAACATCCAAACCGGCAGCCCGGCGCAATATTCAATTATGAAAGGTGATGTGATCCAAGTGATCGATCCTAATGTGAAGCAGGACCTGCGTGAAATAGGCAAGAAACTAACTAATCTTAGGGGGTCACTTTGACTTAGACCTGAAGCTGGAGATTATAGCGAACTTCGAAGAGAAGATGGCGGCTCCCGGGTTCTGGGATGATTCCGAGAAGGCGCAGAGCGTGATCGGCGAGATGAATGCCGTGAAGTCGGTGGTTGACCAATACGAGAAGCTGCAGCAGGATTATGACGATGCGGCCATGATGGCGGAGCTGGCGGATGAAGAAGGCGATGACGCGCTGGCCGCTGAGATTGCCGGAACGATCCGCAGCGTCAGCGGCAGGGTAGATGAGTTCGAGCTGCAGCTGCTGCTCAATCAGCCGTACGATAAGCTGAATGCGATCCTGGAGCTGCATCCCGGTGCAGGCGGCACGGAATCCCAGGACTGGGGCCAGATGCTGCTGCGTATGTATACACGCTGGGCGGAGAAGCGGGGCTTCAAGGTAGATGTGCTTGATTATTTGCCGGGCGACGAGGCAGGGATCAAGAGTGTAACGCTGCTGATTAAAGGGTACAATGTGTACGGATACCTGAAGGCGGAGAAGGGGGTTCACCGGCTGGTGCGGATTTCACCTTTTGACTCCTCAGGCAGACGGCATACCTCCTTCGTATCCTGCGATGTAGTACCGGAGATAGCGGATGACGTTGAGGTGGATATCCGCACAGAGGATCTGAAGATTGATACGTACCGGGCCAGCGGCGCGGGCGGTCAGCACATCAATACTACAGACTCGGCGGTGCGGATTACGCATATGCCAACCGGAGTCGTGGTAACGTGTCAGAATGAGCGTTCACAGATCAAGAACCGGGAACAGGCGATGAAGATGCTGCGTTCCAAGCTCTATGAGCGCAAAATCCAGGAGCAGCAGGCCCATCTCGACGAGATCCGCGGCGAGCAATCGGAGATTGCCTGGGGCAGCCAGATTCGCTCTTATGTATTCCATCCCTACAGCATGGTGAAGGATCACCGCACCGCTGTGGAGACAGGCAACGTTGGAGCGGTGATGGACGGCGATCTGGACGGGTTCATTGACGGGTATCTGCGCAGCCAGATTAAGACGGAAACTGAATAAACGTAATCCTATTCCTACGCGTCTTCGGAGGTGTAGGGATTTTTGTCTGAACATAAAGGAGTCCGGCCAACCATGCAAAAAATCAATTCACGCAACAAACCTCCGCTCATTCCCTTGAACGGGCCGCTGCGGCATACGGTGGATATTGCGCTTATTCTGATCGGCTCGCTGATCACAGGGCTGGCGTTCAACCTGTTCTTCCTCCCGAATCAGATTGCTTCCGGCGGGGTGTCGGGGTTGTCGGTACTGGCGGAGGAGTGGTTTGGGGCGGAGCCGGCTTTTACCCAGTGGGCGCTTAATATTCCGCTCTTCATTCTCGGTGTCGTGTTCCTCGGCAAACAGTATGGTATCCGCTCTCTCTTAGGGAGCTTTGTGCTGCCGCTGTTCATCTTCCTGACGAAGGATGGACCTGTGCCGACAGAGAATCCGCTGCTGGCTTCGATCTATGGAGGGATTGGGGTAGGGCTCGGCCTGGGCCTCGTCTTCCGGGGGCGCGGCTCCACAGGCGGACTGACCATAGCAGCGCAGATTATTCAAAAACTCACCGGCTTCAGCTTCTCGCTGTCCGTCGTGCTGCTGGATGGTACGGTGATCACGCTGGCGGCCTTCGTGCTGGGGATGGAGCAGGCGATGTATGCACTGATCGGGCTGTTCGTCACCGGCAGGGTGATTAACGCGCTGGAGGTGGGCTTCAGCACCACGAAGGTGGCGTATATCATCTCTGATGATACGGAGGAGATCTCACAGGCGATTCTGAATGATCTGGACCGCGGCCTGACCAAGTTGAATGCGCAAGGCGGTTATACCGGTGACAACCGTACGGTGCTGATGGTCGTCGTCGGCCAGAATGAAATTACGAGGCTGAAGGCGATTGTCCGCTCGGTAGACCCGGGTGCCTTTGTGATTATAACCGAGGCCCATGAAGTGCTGGGCGAAGGGTTCAAAAGAGAAGCGTAGACTCCCTGCCGGGGGTTCTGCGCTTTTTCTTTTTGCGGGAGAGGGACTGAATAAAGTTAACGTAACATGTTGTATTTATATTAATTCGGTCGTATAATAATACATATTTGCAGGACGGTTATTCATGGGCGATAATGGTAGAAATGAGAAACGGGAAGCAGGGATGACAATGACAGGCAAGCTGAGAGCGGCGATTGTCGGATCAACGGGATATGGGGGCGTGGAGCTGATCAGGCTCTTGCAGGGCCACCCTGATATAGAGATAACTTCGGTCATCTCCTCTTCGAGTGCTGGTGCGCCGATTGAGGAAGGTTTTCCGCATCTGACAGGGATCGTGCAGCGTAAGCTGGATGGTGTAGATGCAGCGGAGATTGCCAGTAGGGCGGATGTCGTATTCACGGCTACCCCTTCGGGAGTGAGCGCGAAGCTGGTGCCCGGGCTGCTGGATGCAGGACTCAAGGTTGTCGATCTGTCCGGGGATTTCCGGCTGAAGGATGGCGCAGAGTATGAGCAGTGGTATAAGCATCCGGCTCCTCCTGAAGCTTATCTGCAGCAGGCAGTATACGGCTTATGTGAGGTGTACGGCGAACGTGCGGCGGGAGTGGAGTTCATCTCGAACCCGGGTTGTTATCCGACAGCTACGCTGCTGGGGCTGATTCCGGCGCTGGCGGCGGGCTGGATCAAACCGGACAGCATCATCATTGATGCGAAATCCGGGGTGTCCGGGGCCGGGCGGGGAACGAGCCTGATGGTGCATTTTGCCGAGATCAATGAGAACTTCAAAGCCTACAAAATCAACAAACATCAGCATATTCCGGAAATTGAGCAGGTGCTGACCGATATTGCCGGGGAGAAAGTCACCGTAACCTTCACTACCCATCTGGTGCCGATGAACCGGGGGATTATGACGACAATGTATGCCGGGCTGACTGGTGAACACAGCGAACAGGAACTCGTAGATTTATACCGTAAGTATTATGCAGGCAGACCTTATGTGCGGGTGCGCGAGCCCGGAGTAATTCCGGCGACGAAGGAAGTCAGCGGATCGAACTACTGCGATATCGGCTTCGCGACAGACGCACGTACCGGACGGGTCACCATTGTGTCGGTTATCGACAATATCGTAAAAGGCGCGGCAGGGCAGGCGATTCAGAACCTGAATTTGATGATGGGATGGGAGGAAACCCGTGGTCTTGGTTACACACCAGTGTATCCATAACAAGCTGCGGTCAAACACACACATGAGCGAGAAACAATTATATACCATTGTTGAGGGCGGCAGCATTACTGCACCCAAGGGCTTCACTTCCGGAGGCCTGCACTGCGGTCTCAAAAAAACAGAGCGAAATGACCTTGCCGCGATTCTCTGCGAGGTGCCGGCGACGGCTGCTGCGGTGTATACGACGAATGTTTTTCAGGCGGCTCCGCTGAAGGTGACACGGGAGAGTCTGGCGGACGGAACGCTGCAGGCGGTAATCGTGAACAGCGGCAATGCCAATGCCTGTACTGGCGATCAGGGGGAGGCGGATGCGTACGAGATGCGCGCTGCCACTGCCCGCCAGTTGGGCGTGAATGAGCTGGATGTGGCGGTGGCTTCAACCGGAGTAATCGGCGAGCTGCTGAAGATGGACTGTGTACGCAGCGGGATTGCCGGACTGCCGGAGAAGCTGGACGGCGGAGCTTTCGGTGCGGAGGAATTCAGCCAGGCGATTCTGACAACGGATCTGGTGAAAAAGGAAAGCTGCGTCAAAGTATCAGTAGGCGGGACTGAGGTTATCATTGCCGGTGCAGCGAAGGGTTCCGGGATGATCCACCCGAATATGGCGACGATGCTGGGGTTCATGACCACGGATGTGGTCATTGATGGCGAAGATCTGCTCAGCCTGCTGCGCGGCGCGACCAACACTACTTTTAATATGATTACCGTGGACGGCGATACCAGCACGAATGATATGCTGATTGCTATGGCGAGCGGTCTGGCCGGGAATGAGAAGCTGACGCGGCTGCATCCGGACTGGGAGGCTTTTGCCGCGGCGTTCACGCATGTGTGCCGGAGTCTGGCGATGGCGATTGCCCGGGATGGGGAAGGCGCGACGAAGCTGATTGAGGTTCAGGTTAGCGGCGCAGTGCATGATGATGCAGCGGCAGCCATTGCCAAGACCGTGGTCGGCTCCAGTCTGGTGAAATCGGCGATCTTCGGTGCAGATGCCAACTGGGGGCGGATTATCGCTGCCGTAGGGCGCGCAGGAGTTCCGGTCTCGCCGGAACGGGTAGATATTCAGCTGGGTGAGATCGAGGTGCTGCGCGGGTCACGTCCGGTGGCTTTTGATGAGGAGAAGGCTCTGCATTATTTGCAAAAGAGCGACACGGTGCTGATCACAGTAACGTTAGCAGACGGCAGCGGCAGCGCTACTGCCTGGGGCTGCGACCTCACCTATGATTATGTGCGGATTAATGCGGCTTACCGTACGTAGCTGTAAGGGATGGAGATTAGCAAAAAGCGAGAAGGATCGGAGGGGGATTTTGGAACTGAAGGAGCGGTAGCGACCGCCTTTGTCACCGGATTTCCACCGCGAAGAGCGGGTTAATTCATGAAATCTGGGGACAACAGCGGCCGGAAGTCCAAATATCCACCGTAGTGACGACTGAGCTTTTGCGTTAGGCTCTTAAGTTCAATATAGGGAGGTAACTGAGAGATGTCGTTGGATTCTATAGAGAAGCAGCCGGGCGGTGGCCTGTTCGTGATGAAATGCGGCGGGAGTACGCTGGCTGCGCTGCCGGATTCGTTCTTCGAGGATCTGCGGGAGCTGCAGCTCAGCGGGAACCAGCCTGTCATCGTCCATGGCGGCGGCCCGGCGATCTCCGGCAATCTGGAGAAGCTCGGCATTGAGAGCAGCTTCGTGAACGGCTTGCGGGTGACGACGGAAGAGGTGCTTGATGTAGTCGAGATGACCTTGTCCGGCAGCATCAACAAGGCGATTGTCCGCCGGATTCAGGCCAGCGGGGGACAGGCGCTCGGCTTGTCGGGCGTGGACGGCAACCTGATCATGGCGCGTCCTGTAGCCAATCATAACGAAGTCGGTCTGGTAGGTGAAGTGACCGGGGTCCAAGCGGAGATTGTGACGGGTATCCTCGCAATGGGCTATATTCCGGTCATTGCACCGGTCGGAGTGGACGCTGAAGGCCAGCGGTATAACATCAACGCAGATACCGCTGCCGGAGCGGTGGCTTCCTATATAGGCTCGCCGAGTATGATCGTGGTTACGGATGTGCCGGGAATTATGCGGACGGTGGACGGGGAGAAGGTTGTTCTTCCGTCCGTGACCGTGGCACAGATTGAAGAGCTGATTGCAGGCGGCGAAATCTACGGCGGGATGATTCCCAAAGTGCGCGCAGCCATGGACTGCATTCAGGGCAAGGTGTCAGAGGTTATCATTGTAGACGGCAAGGAGCCACGTGTACTCAGCCGGGTGCTGCGCGGGGAGCAGCTGGGGACACGGATTGTAAGGTCTTAGAATGCAATTGGCAGGAACCAGAGCATGGTTAAGCTATATAGATTGAACTCTAAACTTAAGTTAAGGGAAAAGTGGCGAAGGGGAATTTTGGAACTGGAGGAGCTGTAGCGACCGCCTTTGTCTGCGGATTTCAACCGTTAAAAACGGTATAATTCATGAAATCTGTAGACAACAGTGGCCGGAAGTCCAAAACTTCTCTGGAGTCACGGCCAATCCCAAAACATCAAAAGCATTAGTTCAATCTATATAATGCAAGTAAATTAGACGCGCTGGCGGGAATCCGGCAGCAGCATGGTGGGAGAGTGACTAAGAATGAGTGAGCTTACGCAGACAGAACAAGATTCTTTGACAGGGGCGCCGCAGGGACGTTCAGCCGAAACGCAGGAACAGGGGGCTGCTCCAGCTCCGGCCAAGCTGAGTGCGATATTCCCGTCTTATGCCAGATATGATCTCAGTCTGGTCAAGGGCAAAGGCAGCTGGGTATGGGACGATCAGGGTAACAAGTACCTGGACTTCATGTGCGGGCTGGCCGTAACCAGTCTGGGTCATGCCCCGGAGAAGGTCGGCGAGAAGCTGAAGGCGCAGATTGATACGCTGTGGCATGTCTCGAACCTGTTCCACATTCCGGGTCAGGAGCGGGTGGCTGCGCTGCTTACTGAGAATAGCTGTGCGGATCAGGTCTTCTTCTGCAACAGCGGAGCGGAAGCGAATGAAGCGGCCATCAAGCTGGCGCGCCGGTATCACCAGAAGGTGAAGGGGGCGGACCGTTATGAAGTCATCACGTTCGAGCAGTCCTTCCACGGACGCACATTGGCTACGCTGACAGCAACCGGACAGGCGAAGGTAAAAGAAGGCTTCCTGCCGCTTCCGGCAGGCTTCAAGACCGTTCCTCTTCATGATCTGGAGGCGCTGAAGGCAGCGATTACCGAGCATACAGCGGCGATCATGCTGGAGATGGTGCTGGCTGAGGGCGGCGTCCTTGAGGTGCAGCAGGAATTCCTGGATGCAGTAGTGGCGCTGTGCAAGGAACACGGATTACTGCTCATCGTGGACGAAGTCCAGACGGGGATGGGACGGACGGGTAAGCTGTTCGCCCATCAGCATTACGGCATTGAGCCGGATATCTTCACTTTGGCCAAAGGCGTAGCCAGCGGGTTCCCCGCAGGCGTCATGCTGGGCAAGGGTTACCTGCGCGAGGCGTTCAGCCCGGGCAGCCATGCCAGCACCTTCGGCGGCACACCGCTGTCCGCAGCGGTGATGGAAGCGACGATTGAGACGATGCTGGAAGATAAGCTGCCGGAGCGGGCTGCGGAGATGGGGGACTACTTAAGCGGATTGCTCAGAGAGAAGCTGGCGGATACCCCATTTGTGAAGGAGATTCGCGGCAAAGGCCTGCTGATCGGCATTGAATGCAAGGAGCCGGTAGCGGAGATCGTGCTCGCCGGACAGAAGCGCGGACTGCTGTTCGTTCAGGCGGGACCGAATGTCATCCGGCTGCTGCCTAATCTATATGTAACTACCGCTGAAATTGATCAGGCGGTGGACATCCTTTCGGAACTAATTCATACTTATGCTAATACAGCAAACGGGGAGGTAAGTTCATGAGTCAGGGGACAACAGGCGTTACAGAGATGATTGCCGCACAGCTCAAAGGCCGTGATCTACTCGAGCTGAACGATTACAGCCCGGAGGAAATCACGTATTTGATTGACCTGGCGATTGAACTGAAGCGTAAGCAGAAGAACGGTGAGGTCTACCAGCCGCTGCTGGGCAAGACGATCGGCCTTATTTTTGAGAAATCCTCTACCCGTACACGGGTGTCATTTGAAGTAGGCATGTATCAGCTTGGCGGTCATGCGCTGTTCCTCAGCAAAAATGACATCCAGCTCGGACGCGGCGAGACGGTTGGTGATACGGCCCAGGTCATGTCGCGTTACCTGGACGGTATCATGATCCGTACGTTCGGCCATGATAAAGTGGAAGATTTGGCCCGTTATGCCTCGATTCCTGTAATCAACGGCCTTAGCGATCTGGCGCATCCCTGCCAGGTGCTGGCGGATTACCAGACCGTCTACGAGCACAAGGGCAAGCTGAAGGGCCTGAAGCTGGCGTATATCGGCGACGGCAACAATATGGCGCATTCCCTGCTGATCGGCGGCGCCAAGCTGGGCGTACATGTCTCTATTGCCGGACCGGAGGGCTATGGGCCGGACGAGGCTGTAGTGGCCGAGGCACGCGAGATCGCCAAGGAGACAGGCTCGGTCATCACGATTACCCGCAGCCCGCAGGAGGCGGTCCAGGACGCTGATGTGATCTATACGGATGTATGGGCGAGCATGGGCTTCGAGGCCGAGCAGCTGGCGCGTGAAGCGGCGTTCAAGGACTATCAGGTCAATGAGGAGCTTGTGAAGGGTGCGAAGAGCGATTATCTGTTCCTGCACTGCCTGCCGGCCCACCGTGAGGAAGAGGTCAGCACCGGCGTGATCGACGGCCCGAACTCTGTGATTTTCGATCAGGCAGAGAACCGTCTTCATGCGCAGAAGGCGCTTATGGCGGCTTTGATGGGCTAGAGGTAGGTGGAGCCTAGCAGAGCATCAGGAGCACAGAAATGAGTTCATTCCATGAATGCGGTAAGGTATGAAGTTACGTTGTAAGCGGACATTCAGAGGTAAGTGTATTCTGTACAACTAAAAACAGTGAAACGAAGGGTTGTCCTCTTCTAACTGTATTCTGTACAACTATATCTGCCCGAAGGGGCGAGAATCCAGGTATAGGGGCATTTTAATTGCACGAAATACAGCTAAACGCACATTCTGCGTTATATCAGACGATTTAGTTGTACAGAGTACAATTAAGCCTACCACCTGCACCTTAATCGGGGCACGCCTAACCCTCAGGAAGCGAGGAGTTAAAGTAATTTAATTGTATATACAACACACATATATAAGATCAACGGGAACTTAAGTAAGAGGGTTTAGAAGGAACGAAGGGGAATTTTGGAACTGTAGGAGCGTCAGCGTCCGCCTTTGTCTGCGGATTTCAACCGCGATCAGCGGCTATAAATCAAGAAATCTGTAGACAACAGCGGCCGGAAGTCCAAATATTCTCTGTAGTGACGCCCAAAACCCGTTTATGATGTTGCAGTTTATCTTATAACCTCCCACACCGAAAGGAAGCTAAACCCCCATGGCAAAAGAAAAAATAGTACTCGCCTATTCCGGCGGGCTGGATACCTCAGTCATTCTGAAATGGCTGAAAGAAACGTATGATGCGGAGATTATTGCTTTTACAGCCGATATCGGTCAAAAGGAAGAGCTGGATGGCCTGGAGGAGAAAGCCCTCGCCACCGGCGCGTCCAAAGTCTACATTGATGACCTGCGCGACGAATTCGCGAATGACTTCATCTATCCGATGTTCCAGTCAGGCGCCTTGTATGAGGGACAATATCTGCTCGGAACAAGCATTGCCCGTCCGCTGATCGCCAAGCGTATGGTGGATATCGCCATCGCTGAAGGCGCTACAGCCATTGCCCACGGAGCTACCGGCAAAGGTAACGACCAGGTGCGCTTTGAACTGAATGCGGCTGCGTTGTCGCCTAGCATCAAGGTCATCGCACCTTGGCGTCTGGAAGAGTTCCGCAACCAGTTCCCGGGCCGCGCCGAGATGATCGCTTATGCTGAAGCCAACGGTATCCCCGTGCAGGCTTCCGCAGCCAAGCCGTATTCGATGGACCGCAACCTGCTGCACATCAGCTATGAGAGCGGCGTGCTGGAAGATCCATGGTTCGATCCAAGCGCACCGGAGAACAAAGAAATGTTCCTGCTGTCGAATGCCCCGGAGGATGCGCCGGACGAAGCCGAGTATCTGGAGCTGGACTTCCTGAAGGGCGACTGCGTGGCGCTGAACGGCGAGCCGTTATCCCCGCTGCAAGTCATGGAGAAGCTGAATGAGCTTGGCGGCAAGCATGGGATCGGACGCGTGGATATGGTGGAGAACCGTTTTGTCGGCATGAAGAGCCGCGGCGTGTATGAAACACCGGGCGGCACGATTCTGTTCACTGCTCACCGCAAAATGGAGTCGATCACCATGGACCGTGAAGTGATGAATCTGCGCGACAGCCTGATCACCCGTTACAGCACGCTAGTGTATAACGGCTTCTGGTTCGCACCTGAACGGATTGCGATGCAGGCTCTGGTGAAGGAGAGCCAGAAGAACGTAACCGGTACCGTACGCGTGAAGCTGTACAAAGGCAACATCATTGGCGCCGGAGTGAAGAGTCCGGTCAGCCTGTACAATCCGGATATCGCCACCATGGAGGCAGACCCTACCCAAGCCTATGATCAGGGCGATGCGACCGGCTTCATCCGTCTGAATGCCTTGCGTCTGAAGGTGTCGGCGGGCGTAGCAGAGTCTAACAAGTAGCAGAAGGTGGCCGCTCGGCGGCATTTTATAGAATCAGACACAATAGAAGCGGATAGAAGCAGGCCGTTCCTCCCATACGGACAGGGGCGGCCCTTCTAACGTCAACCGAGGAGGAACAACAGGTGAGCAAGCTGTGGGGCGGACGTTTTACCAAAGGGACCAACAAGCTGGTGGAGGAGTATACGGCTTCCATCGAATTCGATAAAGTGCTGGCGGAAGAGGATGTGCAGGGCAGTCTGGCCCATGTCACGATGCTGGGCAAATGCGGCATTCTGCCGCAGGATGATGTGGAGACGATCAAGAACGGACTGACCAAGGTGCTGGAGAAGGTGCGGGCGGGTGAGATTGTGTTCTCCGTAGCCGATGAAGATATCCACATGAATATTGAAAAGAACCTGATCGAAGAGATCGGTCCGGTCGGCGGCAAGCTGCACACGGGCCGCAGCCGTAACGATCAGGTGGCTACAGATATGCACCTGTACTTGCGTAACCGTGTGGTGGAACTCGTAGCGCTGCTGCATGATCTGCAGGATGCGCTGATCCAGCAGGCCAAAGACAATGTAGAGACCATTGTGCCGGGTTATACCCACCTCCAGCGGGCACAGCCGATCCTGTTCGCGCATCATCTGCTAGCGTATGTGTCGATGTTCCGCCGCGATGCGGAGCGCCTGACCGACAGCTACAAGCGGATTAATGTGCTGCCGCTGGGTGCAGGGGCGCTGGCGGGAACCACGTTCCCGATTGACCGCCACTTCGTGGCTGAGCAGCTTGGCTTCGATAGCGTCTATGAGAACAGCCTGGATGCGGTCAGCGACCGGGACTTCATCGTGGAGTTCCTGGCGAATGCAGCCCTGGTCATGACTCACCTGTCCCGGCTCAGCGAGGAGCTGGTGCTGTGGAGCAGCACGGAATTCAGCTTCGTGGAGCTGGACGATGCCTTCTGCACCGGCAGCAGCATCATGCCGCAGAAGAAGAACCCGGATGTGCCAGAGCTGGTACGCGGCAAAACAGGCCGTGTCTACGGCAACCTGATCGGACTCCTGACCGTACTGAAGTCGCTGCCGCTGGCCTATAACAAGGATATGCAGGAAGATAAGGAAGGCATGTTCGATACAGTAGCTACTCTTACCGGAGCGCTCCAACTGTTCGCGCCGATGATCTCCACTATGAAGGTGAACAAAGCGCGGATGCGCGAAGCGGTGAACACCGACTTCTCCAACGCGACCGATATCGCAGACTTCCTGGTGGGCAAGGGCTTGCCGTTCCGCCAGGCGCATGAAGTGATCGGCAAGACTGTATTGTACTGTATCAACGAAGGTAAATTCCTGCTGGATCTGACGCTGGAGGAATTCAAGCAGTTCTCGCCGCTGTTCGACGATCAGATCTATGCGGTTCTCCAGCCCGAGGCTGTTGTGAACGCCCGTAATGTATACGGAGGCACAGCTACAGTCCAGGTACAGGCCGCCATTGAACGGGCCGAGGCCGCCCTGCTGGCCGCTGGTGAATGGGTGAAGCAGCATGGGAATGCTGCGGAGTAATACAGAATAAGAGCCGCCAACTCTGGCAGCGGATATAGAAGATAAACCAAAGACTGTCCACTTGCATCGGTTAGATGCGGTAGGACAGTCTTTTTTTGTCAAACGATGGGATTATATACTTCACTTAATAGATAAAGGGGTTACTTGAATTACCCGTATCCGCTTACAATCAGGAGCACTCTACTTGCTTAGCGGCAGCCATTTCAGCACATCCTGGATCTTGGTGTCCCAATACCCCCACTCATGCTGGCCCGGCCCCTCCTCATAAGTTAGAGACAGCTTGGTCTTGGCGCAGGCCTTACGGAAGACCTGATTGTCCTCATAGAGGAAATCCTCGGTGCCACAGCACTGATAGAGAAGCGGCTTCGGCCCCTTGGAGCGGTTAACCTCCTGAAGCAGCCACAGCAGGTCTTCTGGAGTGCCTGTAATGTCCTTGTCTCCAAAAACCTGCAGATAATCCTTGGATTTCTGCGCTGAATCTTCAAAGTTCAAGTAATTATGCGCCATATCGAGTGCTCCCGACAGACTCGCCGCTGCAGCCCAGTTCTCAGGCTTGCGCAGCCCCAGCTTCATCGCCCCATAACCGCCCATCGACAGCCCCGCTACGAAGTTATCCTCACGTTTTGGAGACAGGGGGAAGAAGGAACGAGCCAGCGCCGGTAATTCCTCACTGATAAACGTCCAATACTGCCCGCCTGCCGCCATATCGGTGTAGAAGCTGCGGTGTACCTGCGGCATAACCACGGCGATTCCCATCTCCGCCACATAACGCTCAATCGAAGTCCGGCGGAGCCAGATCGAATCATCATCAGACAAGCCGTGCAGCAAGTACAACGTTGGGTGAAGCTTCCCCCTGGATACGTTGCTCATTCCAATCTGCGTGGTAGTCTGCTGCGGCAGAATTACAGTCATCGAAGTACTGAGTCCCAGCACCTCCGAATAGAACTTGCATTCAATCAAAGCCATTGTACATATCCCCTTTCTGCCCAAATGATAGCACAGCCCCAACCGGAGATAAATTGTAGATTTCTCTAGTTTTATTATCATCAAGCATTGCTGGTCCCCGAGAGGAAAGAATATAATGGGAGTAGGTAGAAAGATTCAGAGAAACAGAGAATAAGCAGGACTCTAGACACAGATGCGATCCAAGCAGCGAGGGAGCGAAGCCTGTATTCTGCTGCATGGGACCGCTCAACGATGGAATCTAATAGAGTATAGGGAGCGAACACAATGTCCTGGAAAGACCAATGGAACCGAAGCCGGGAGCGGGGCCAGGAAGCAGGCTTCACCTTGATTGAGGTGCTGGCCGCCATCGTTATTTTATCCATAGTATCCCTGGTCCTGACCTCCTACTTCACCAACGCCCTCTCCTATTCGAAATCCAACCAGAACAAGACGATCATGGTCAATCTGGCACGGAACGCGCTGTTTTATATGGAGAAGCAGGATTTCGAAGCGATGGGCCGATATTTCAATGTAGACGATACCAGTCCGAAGGCGCATCCTAAAATTGAAGCCGCCCAGTGTAATGCTGTGGTCTGTAATTACAAAACGGTATTTATCAATGGAGAGGTGCTGCCTGAAGTGCTGAATCCTTTTATCAACAATATTGAATATGAGGTGAACATAACCTACCAGGCAGATCTGCATGAGGAGATGCTCCTGGACACACGCAAGAAGGGGATGGCTCCTTATCTGATTCCTATAAAGGTAGAGGTCACTGGACCGGGCGGTCCTAATGCGAATACAGTCAGCACGGTAGTGGAGGGGTATATTGCCGATGAGAAAATACGTTGACCGTCTAAGGTCACAGCAGGGCTTTACACTGATTGAGCTTATCGCTGCCATAACCTTATTTTCAATGATTGTGGGTATCATTTCTATGGTTACTATGTTCGGATTCCGCAGCTACCACAAGATCACCATTGAAAATTCGCTCAGAGACGAGGCAGACCTCATTATGTCTTCGATCATAAACGAGTTATACATATTTGCTCCGGAACGGGTAGAGCTAACAAGCAGTAGTGATGGGATTTTGCTAAAAAAGAGAAAAAGTGATACCGACCTTACCCAAGAAGTGGTTAAGATCGCCTTCACTCAGGGGAAACTGGTCATTGGTGCTGAAACGGATGCTCCCTCCAATGACTCCCGGACAGCGGTGAAATCTGATCTGACCGGCTCGTTCATTTCTTCAGCAACACCTGACGGAAGGTTCTGCACAAGTGCTTCGCCTTGCGATAGCGGACTAATTGAAATTACGCTCGAACTGGCACAGGCGTATGATGGCAGGGATTACACGATGGAAATGAAGAGTAAATTCGGATTTTAGGAGGAAGCAGCCCATGCCTGGAGCTGGACCATCAATACGCCATGAGAGAGTTGAGAATTGGAAGGGCTTCGCCGGACGCTTACGGGAAGAACGGGGTTCTGCCCTGGTGCTGGTTATGTTTATTGTGCTGCTCCTGACCATTCTGGGATTGAGTGTGCTTACGGCTGCCGTTGGAGGCGCACAGCGTACAGAGACGCGTAAGAATGATGTGCAGAGTCTGCATTTGGCGGAGAAGACACTGGATGAGGCTGTGGCTTATATAACGGCTGGGTTGAATAAAACCATCCAGGACAATGTTGTAGTCAGCCAGACGGAACTGGAGAAGGCCATTGAACTTTTTCTGAAGAATCTACAAGATGATCAGAATATACTACATGCTAGCACTAATTTATTACAGTCAGATGGGGGGAAAGCGTTAGGCGTGATTACAAGTGTCGACTACGAGAATAATAATGATCCTACGAGTAGTCTTCCTGTCAGCTATCTCAGCTATCGCTTGACGTTGAACTCCCAGGCTGAGGTTAATGGGGTTGTCCGAAATTTATCGCAGGTAATGGTTATTGATACTTTTCTTGATTTTCTCAATTACACGTTGGGTTCTGAGCGTAACCTGACGATAAACGGTTCTCCATACATTAAGGGGAATATATACGCTGGGGACAATTTAACGATCAGTGATACTGCTAACTACTCCTATAGAGGAGTAGATCATACATTTTACTCCAAGTTATTTCAGCTAGAAGGAGAGGCGCATGTCCAATCACTGCAGAAGTTAATCTATCAGGACCGGTTCTTGGGTAAGCTGTCTGCGGATAGAATAACCCCGACTACTGATATGACGGGGAAAATTCCGTCAGATAAAGTGAAGATCAAGAACCACCGCAGTTTTGTAGAAGTGGATGTCGTTTCTTCTTTTGCAGATAAGGTGGCAGAAGCAGCGGGTGGTCTTGCCTTACGCTCAGAAATTATTAACAATGTGCAGAATGGAACTTTAGGCGAATATCTGATTAGTACCTATGGTGCAATATTTGATCATCCGGAGATTCTACCTCCGAAGCCTGATCCGGCTGATACTACAGAAGCCGGCTTGGAAGCCCAAGAGGCTTATGATGAAATAGTGAAACAACTAACCAAGCCAAGCAGATCTCTTGTTTACGAAGGGGATTTAACCTTGGATGGTATTGAACTCGCTGGAATTCAATATGCGAATAAGGATACCAACTGGTACATCATTGATGGTAATCTGAAGATCGACAATTCTGGACGCCCCACGCCTGTGCAAGTAAAAGCGAATATTCTCGTCACGGGAAAAGTGGAAATTAGAGGAAATGTTGAATTCGATTCAACGATCTTTGCTTTGCAGCAGGCATCGTTGACAGGAGCTGAAGAGGAGTACACCACTATTGTAGAAGATGCTTCAATTCAGGGGTTGAATGATAAAGAGCTTGTTCTAATTTCGCAGGGTCCTATTTTAATCAATCGCTTGGCTGCCTTTACCAATGCTTCGTTGGCTAAGCCGTTGGAGGCCTTCTTTTATACGGATTCAGATGCGCTGTTGTACGGTGTGGGTTCTGTTTTTTCTTTAAGCGGAGGTTTTTTTGCCAAAGGGAATTTGACGATTAACGCTGTTCGCGGTGCAGCGACAGATAAGGATGGAAACTTCTTGGTTAGCCAGGATGATAGCCAGATCCGATTCAACGCTTCCTATAACAATAGGGTGTTCACCGATCAGAAAGCGGGATTGCCTCGTGTTCAATCCATTAATATCAGTGTAGAGGAGCTTCAACTGAAATAGGAAATAACCCCCGGTTCACATCTGCTGGATGCTGGCCGGGGGTTCTTCATGGAGCCGTTAAATTAGTAACGGTCTTCGTTAGATACATTGACCTTGATTGAAGATTTGATCGAAGGATTGTCTTTGTACATGACAGTAACTTTAGCAGATCCTTTAATCAAGCCTGTAATTTTGCCGTTAGAAGATACTGTGACTACTGCAAGGTTGCTGCTGCTCCATTCCAGCTTGCCTTCTACGTCCGACAGAGTGATTTCCTCCGGAAATAACGTAAGGTAATGGACATCAAACAGGTCACGGGAGTTTTCTTTTCCCACACCAATATCAATGGAGTCGATTAATTTCAGGTCAGTCAAACGGGTTCCAACGGTTACCTCGAAGGTATCATCCACTGGATCTCCAGCAGGCGCTCCCAGGAGTGAGGCCCTCACAACCACTGGCTTATTGGGGGCTGTAATTGTCACTCCCGTCAGTTGGATACTCTTGGTGTCAGGTTCATGAATGATTGTGGCGTAGTTGAGGCCGTCGGCTTCCAGACTCCAATGATATTCGGCCGGATCTGCATTCACGGGAGCCTCTATAATTCTTAATGTAATCTGCCCACCAACATTCACCGAGTTCGGTCCACTAATGGTGATCTTCCGAACCGGATTAGGACGGTTGGTGAAGGTAACTGTACGTTCCTCTGGAGATGTCCCCTCTTGAAACTCCTTCGTTCTGGCAATAGCAACAAGAGTGACCTGGCCAGGATTCCTGGCTACCAGTGACGCATGATCATTTAGCGGATATGCAGGATCAACGGTAAGGGTTACTCCGGCTGTATTACTTCCTTCTTTTATCTTCCATTCGTATTGATGAACGGTATCGTCTACCGTTACATAGCTGGCCAAGTAGTCTGCCGTATCGCCTACGTATGCTGAAGCGGGGCCGCTAATATTAAGCTGTGGTGCCATAACTATAATATCAGCATTTGCTGTGAATATTTGCCCAGCAGCGTCTACGGCTGTTAGTCTAATGCTCGCCGTTCCTGGGGATGCTCCCCACACCACGCCTGTGCCGGAGATTGTAGCAACCTCCTGATTAAGAGATTCCCAAGTGAGGGTTGGAGTGCTTGCATCATCAGGAATGATTTTTTTCAGTAAGTCCATGTTAAGACTGGTGTTGATCCGTATGGTCGAACCCTCTAAGGTAAGGCCAGTCATCCTGACGTATGCGGTGAAACTTAATTCAGCAAAATGTAAAGTTATTCTTGCCGGAACCGGCGCTGGTGTCGGACTTGGCGTGGTTACAACAGTTGGTGTTGGAGTTGCAGTCGGTGCAGTTGTTACCACTGGGGTAGGGGGTGACGGTAACCCCGTTTCTCCAGTGAACTTCACATTCATTGGAGTCCCTCCTCCATCTAAAGAGGCTCCAATTAAGGTGCCATAGACTCTGCCATTATTAAATTCAATCGAAGCTCGAGGAGCGAGAACAGTACCTTCTATATCAATGGAATTTATCTTAAGTCTGGTTGCAGTATCTATGGTTCCATTGGTCTTATTATAAAAATTATAGATTACCTTAGTGCGCTGGAGTTCTAACTCACTATTAGTATATTTGTCGGCTCCCTTGCAGCTGTCCATACTATATTTGTAATCATCAATAGTCCTGTTACTTGAGCAGAAAACAAATGATGTGTTCTGTAAAACAGCATTCGCGCCTGTAACATTTAGAATAACTGTCGAACCTTTGGGAACGTCAATTCCGACTGTATTGGTAATACTCTGACCATCAATGGTGAATACATTGGTAGCATTCGTGCCCTTGAGCAAGGTTTCGCCCCAATTATATCTTGTGGACTGGCCATTGTCAGGGAGAGCGGCAAGAGCATCGGATTGTTCTTGCAGAAACTTGAACTCAGCAGCGAAGTCGACAGGGTTCCCCTGCTTCAATTCCCCTTTGATCGAAACATTGCTTGCAATCGTAGAAGTGCCTCCCACAACTACGTTGCCATTAACGGAATCGTTACTGAAATTCAAGTTACCGCCAACTACCAGTGCGTCAAGGGTATGCGGATCACCAGTGAAGGCACTGGCAATGCCGCTGCCGCTGGTAGTTACATCTCCTCCGGCAGCAATGGTTCCCTCTATTCCGCCAGTCCGGTTAATGTTCCCCCGGATGAATAGACTGAAATCCTTGGCTAATCCAAGCGGAGCCACTCTGACCACTTGTGTTGGAGCGGGAGTCTGGCTGAGTGGTGGAGCAGGTGTTGCTGTAGAACTTGCCGTGGCCGTAGTGCCTGGTGTTGCCGTTGCCAGGTCCTCCTGCTGTGAGTGCAGGTCCACGTAACTCAATTCAGAGTTATTCAAATTATAATCTGCTTTTTCAGTAGCTATTGCAGTAACGGTGAAAGTGATCCCCTCAGCTAAATCAGGCACATAAGTCAACCCGTCCGGTGATAGATGATAAGTGAAATTGCCCAGATTCTTGGTCAGGGTGTAGCCGGAATCCATATCACCGTTCTGAATGAAGCCTCCTGCAGACAGATCACTGAATTTCAGCTTGGCCGGGAATACCTCGGAATATTGAACATCCGAGATCACCGGCTTCTCAGCGCCTTGTAGGGCTGTATCTGCGCTGAGCGCTGGAATGGCATTGGGTCTCACTGTATATGTAATGGTAAGAGCTTCTCCCCGCTCCACCTTTTCCTTAGATAAGGATCTGCTGATGGATACATTGGCCTGTACTTTCTCCACATTGACCGTAATGATCCTGGAATCTAATGCCCCTTGTTTATCCTTGGCAGTAATTTCAATCTGCAGCTCGCCGTTCTCATGCAGGGGATTGTTGAAGGTATGAGTCACCGTCTCGCCTGACAGGACCGTCTTCTCCTTCATATCATCTACCTCTACATAGGTGCCGTTTTTCTTGTCGCCGACCCGTTTTCTGATTGTAATCTCTGTGGTTAGTTCTTTATCTTTGAGATCCAAGTCGGTAGCTGAATAGCTGACCGTGAGTTTGTCATGATAGGAAGGCTTTGTACTCATATCTTGCGGCGTAAACACCGTAATCTTCGGAGCATGGTTGGCGCCGATGAACGCACGGTACATGGTATTGACGAATAACTTCTGTTCCCAATCCGGGAAGCCCTTACTCGTATGTCCCGTACCGGAGAAGGTGATATTGCCGACAGAATAAGTATAAAAGTGATTATAACTATCATCCGTATCCCGTTCTGAACCTGAAATGTTGTACCAGGGAATGACATCAGCGCGTTCAAGATTGAGCGGGAAGAACTGGTCATGCGTAGTGGCAACGGTATACCGATTGGATTCATCACCGTCTTTATTCAGATTGAACGGGTATTGTGTCATAAGCCCCTGATTGACCGGAACAACCTTGGTGGATGGATAAATGGCGTTGCCGCCCAGATAAGTCCGGGGCAGGGCTTGTCCTACCATGTCATGGAAGTAATAGCTCCAGTAGTTCAAATTATTGGCGCTCTCTACATAAGGAGCATTAGCCTCTTGAAAAATAGTATCATGTGTCAGCATGAGACTCTGCTTCGTTTCTTCTGCAAAAGCTTTGACTGCTTGGGCAGCTGCTTCAGACAGCATGGGCGTAGCGGCCCGGTCATACATATCCAGAAACCCGAATACGACCATGTCAAAATTCCCGTTCAGCCCCGAAGTTTTATCAGAATCACTGGCATGTGCGGCTATGTAATTATTGAACCAGGCCATGTCGTGCGGCGTGATGATCAGCTCGTAGTAGTCTGGATTCTTCAAGTATGAAGCTTTCATATTCTTGGTGTTCAGCAGGTCACTTTCTGTCTTGCCGGCCGGCATAATCTGCAGAACCTTGATCTCCCGTTTCACACCCTCATACAAGATGTTTCCAGTATCGAAGTCCTTTAACCCGGTAAGGGTGCTTACCTCCATTCTCCAATACAGCGGCCCGGAGAAGGTAGAGGGCAGAGTATAGCTTAGGGTATCGGCACGAGAGGTTATTTCCTTGGTAGCTACCGCCGTATCTTCAGTAACAGGCAGAGAAGAATCGACATTCATATATAATTTGATGCGCACAGGTGTCGTGCCTGAGATGTTATCAATTTTGACCGGAAATTCCAGAGTGTCTCCAGATCTATAGACTGTGGAACGCTTATCACTATAATGTTCCGGTTTGTTGGTAATGGTGAGTCTGGGGCGCTGTTTAAGCGAGGCTAACTTAGACCAACTGCCATCTTTTATCGCAGCCGTAAGAGTGTTCAGTTCATTCAGGTTCTTCAGGAAAATTACATTGGGACGATTGGATGTACGGTAAGGGTTGAACGTTTCATATAGGACACCTTCCGTTCCGCTTCTGTTCTGCCCGATAAGGGTTTCCTCACGAAGGATAACATTTAAGCCCTTATTAATATAATAATCGGTGATCTCCTGAGCCTTGAGGCGGGTAAGGTCATTCTCGACATGGATAGTCTTATGAGCCGCCTTGCGCTGATCTTGGGTAGAGGTACCTTTGCTGTTAACCAGCTTCTTGCTGAATGCCCCGTTGCCGATATAGACAGCGTCGTATTTGCCGTCCCAATGATCACGCAGAGACACGAAGCGCTTCATGGTCATTGTATCAATCTTGACGTTGGTTAATCCCTGAAGATGATCCAGTTCGCTCTTAGGGTATGGGTCATTGGCATCCAGCGCTAAGCTTGCAGTGCTTGTGGGGTCGGTGATCTCCAGAATGCGGATAGTATAGGAAGGATCGACTGCGTTAACAGAGAGAACAAACGAATGGACAAATAAGGTGATTAGTAGAGCAGCGAATAGACTCCCCGTAACAAGAAACCATGTTCTCCGTCGGAATAATTTCATCCAGCATCTCCCCCGATAATAAAAAAATAATGATTGGCAGATTTATCGAAACTTTCGCAATAATTGTCCAGCTCCTGGAAATCGCAATTGTAAAAAAAACGGTTATGTGCTATATATCATTCTAGGACAAATTACCTCCATAGGCAATAATAACATATGAATAAATTACCTAAAATTTAAGCAATTAGAACTATAAAACCTGTTAATTTCCGGGAATTCATGTCTGTAACGCGCAAAGTCCTATATCTAATCGTTCGCTAGATTGTTTCGGAGAAATGGAAGTTTTCAGAGCTGGAGATGAGTGACTGTGCCAATTATAAAAAAGAGGCTGGGCGATCTGCTGGTAGATAACGGTATGATCTCACAGGACCAGCTGACGGAGGCGCTGGCTGAGCAGCGCAAAACCAAACGAAAGCTTGGGGACCTGCTGATCTCGCAGGGCTATATCACGGAGCAGCAGCTGATTGAGGTGTTGGAATTTCAGCTTGGCATCCCTCATGTAAGCTTGTTCAAATATCAGATTGATCCGGCCATTACGCAGATTATCCCGGAGAGTATGGCCAAACGCTATCAGGTGCTGCCGTTCATGAAGGAAGGCGGCAAGCTGATGGTTGCCATGGCTGATCCGCTGGACTATTTCGCTATTGAGGATTTGCGGATGAGTACCGGGTTCAGAATTGAACCGGCGATCTCCACCCGGGATGAACTTCAGCGGGCCATCGCCCGTCATTACGGGATGCGTGACTCTATGAGCCAGATGATGGTAGAACTGCCCACCCAGGAAGAAATCGAAGAGACTGAGATTACCGATGAGGATTCGCCTATAGTCCGGCTGGTCAATCAGATGATTCAGCAGGCCGTGGCCTTACGTGCTTCCGACATCCACGTGGACCCGGGCGAGAATAATCTCTCCATCCGTTACCGGATCGACGGAACGCTGCGGACAGAGCGTGTAATTCCCAAGCAAATGCAGGGCTTCATCACAGCCAGACTGAAGATCATGGCCAAGCTGAACATTGCAGAGCGGAGGCTGCCGCAGGACGGGCGCATCAAGATGCAGTTCGATTACAAAATGGTCGATATCCGCGTATCCTCACTGCCGACCATGCACGGGGAGAAAATTGTACTCCGGCTGCTGGATCTCAGCACTGGCGTCAAATCCGTGGACAGTCTTGGCTTCAGCGAGTCGAATGCTGCCGTTTTTAAAGAGATGATTGCCAGACCATACGGGATTTTGTTGATTACCGGACCAACGGGAAGCGGCAAAACCACAACCTTATACTCGGCGCTGAACCAATTAAATGTGGAGAGCACCAATATTATAACGGTTGAAGATCCGGTGGAGTATCAGCTCGAGGGCGTCAACCAGGTTCATGTGAATGCTGCGGTAGGCCTCACCTTCGCCGCAGGCTTGCGTTCGATTCTCCGTCAGGACCCCAATATCGTAATGGTAGGGGAGATCCGCGATACGGAGACGGCGGAGATTGCCGTCAGGGCGTCTCTAACCGGACATCTTGTTCTCTCGACACTTCATACCAATGATGCAATCAGCACGATATCACGCCTCAGAGATATGGGTGTTGAGCCCTATCTGATTGCATCCTCCCTGATAGGCGTGGTTGCCCAGCGGCTTGTGCGTAAAATATGCCCGGACTGCAAAGAAAAGTACAAGCCGTCCGAGCAGGAAGCGATCATGCTGCGGAAATACGGCCTGCCTGCAGACAGCCTGCACCGTGGACGGGGCTGCGGCAGCTGTAGTACTACAGGTTACCGCGGACGGATTGCCATTCATGAAGTTCTGACGATTGATGACTCTATGCGTCAATTGATCACCGGTCTGGCATCTGTAGATGAGTTGAAGGCTGCCGCCCGGGAGCGCGGGCTTGTTCAGTTAATGGAAGACGGCTTCCTCAAGGTTACCCAAGGAACCACGACGCTCCAAGAGGTGCTGCGGGAGACGGTATCCCAATAAAGAAGACTTAACTTAAGCAGACCAAACGTTAAGGA
This sequence comes from Paenibacillus tritici, assembly GCF_018207515.1. Taxonomy (NCBI): domain Bacteria; kingdom Bacillati; phylum Bacillota; class Bacilli; order Caryophanales; family Paenibacillaceae; genus Paenibacillus; species Paenibacillus tritici. Next base: position 7,043,545 of record NZ_CP073365.1, on the reverse strand, counting down.
GGATAGCCCATGACGACATTCAAGAGAGACATCATACAGCTGCTCCATATGGCCTATACCTCCAAAGCCTCCGACTTACATATCTCTGTAGGCTCTGCGCCGGTAATACGCATTGACGGGATTCTACATCCGGTTGAAGGTGAGACGGTCACATCCACGGAATCACTGGCCATGGCAGAGGTGCTTATGGGGGAGCGGAATAACAGTATTTTCGATGAGAAGGGTGAGATGGACTTCTCTTACCCGCTTGATAATGGGGTGCGCTACAGAGTTAACGTATACCGCCAGCGGAGTGGTGTAAGCATTGCGGCCCGGTCTATTCCAGCCGGGATTCCATCCCTGGAGCAGTTATCTATGCCTCCTATTCTGGCAGCTTTGGCCAAGAAGCCGCAGGGTCTGATCCTGGTGACGGGGCCTACAGGGAGCGGCAAGTCCTCCACACTGGCAGCGATGATTCATTCCATCAACCAATCCGAGAGCAAACATATTGTGACGCTTGAGGACCCTATTGAATTCCTGCATAACCATGGCAAATGCCTTGTGGATCAACGTGAAGTGGGGAGTGATACAAGCAGCTTCGCCAGCGGGCTCCGGGCGGCACTGCGCCAGGACCCTGATGTCATCCTGGTAGGAGAAATGCGGGACCTGGAGACGATCTCGGCGGCTGTTACTGCTGCTGAGACTGGACATTTAGTATTAGCAACGTTACATACGACAGATGCGCCGCAGACGATTGACCGGATTATCGACGCTTTTCCAGGCCATCAGCAGAATCAGATCCGTTCCCAGCTGGCTTCGGTGATGCTGGCTGTAGTCAGCCAGCGCTTATTCCCGAGAGCTTCGGGCCGCGGACGGCTATGCGCAACGGAGATTCTGGTGAATACGCCGGCGGTTGCCAATCTGATCCGGACGGAGAAGACGCATCAATTGAAGAATGTCATGCAGACCGGCAAGGCGCTGGGTATGCATACACTGGAGATGAACATCCGGGAACATCTTGCGGGAGGGCTTATACATCCTGCTGCGGCCAAAGCGTATATGAGTGAGGTGAACAGCTGATGGCCTTGTTCGAGTATCAGGTCAAAACAGCGGCGGGACGGCCGATCAAAGGCAAGCTTACCGCTACAGATAAGCCCGCCGCCATGGATGAACTCCGCAAACGCGGTCTGACTGTGTTCTCTCTGGTCGAACGTAAAACCTCCATTCTACAGATGGATATCTACATAGGCAATCCGGTCAAGACCATTCATTTCATTATCTACTGCCGCCAGTTCGCCACACTGATGCGTGCCGGGGTATCCATCGTAGATGCTACGCGGATTCTGGCAGAGCAGACGGACAGCAAGCCGCTGCGCAAGGCGCTGCAGGATGTGGGTTCGAGTCTGCTAAGGGGTATTTCCTTCTCTCAGGCGGTACAGGATCACAAGCGGATCTTCCCGCCGCTGTTTGTCAGCATGATCCGTGCGGGTGAGGAATCCGGGAATATGGAGGGAACCCTGGAGCGGCTGGCGGTGTTTTTTGAGAAGCAGCATACAACGACTGAAAAAATAAAATCGGCGCTGACCTACCCGATAACCGTCGGGGTGATGGCGGTCGGAGCGGTAGTCTACCTGTTATGGGCCATTGTGCCGCAGTTTGTTACCATGTTTGAATCAATGAATGCGGAGCTTCCTGCAATTACTAAGCTGGTACTCGCCCTCAGCAAGAGTATTCAGGGCCAGTGGTATTTCTGGATCTTTGGAGTACTCCTCTTAGTGGTTGCCTATCAAATAACCAAACGTACGGAGAAAGGTTCATATGCTCTCGATTATGCGAAGCTGAAGGTTCCGGTGTTCGGGAAACTCAATCAGAAAGGGTCGATTGCGCAGTTTACCAGAACATTCTCGTCTCTCTATGCCAGTTCAGTGCCGATCCTCCAATCGCTAGCCATTGTAGAGGAAGTGGCAGGCAATAAGGTAATCGGGCGTTACATCCGGAGTGCAAGTGATTCTCTCAGGCAGGGGAATCCGCTGTCCGATCCGCTCAAGAAGGCATGGGTATTCCCTCCGCTGGTGACACAAATGATTGCGATCGGTGAAGAGACAGGGGCGCTGGATACGATGCTGTCGAAGGTCGCTGACTTCTATGAGATGGATGTGGAAAATACGGTCGACCGGCTGAAATCACTGTTAGAACCTATCTTAATTGCTTTTTTGGCAGGGGTAGTTGGTGTAATCGTAGCCGCTATCATGCTGCCGATGTTCAGTCTGTACGGTAATATGTGAACCTTGCGGTTCCTGGCAACTATTGAGAGGGGTGACGACGGAAAGGCGGCGCGGGAGCTGCTGCAGGAAGATAGCACGCAGGATGAAATTTCTGTCGGACCATCACACACTACTAAATTCAAGGGGGACACGAGATGTTGGCACAAGCGATTAAGAGAAGACTTAGTAAGGAAGAGAGTCAGAAGGGATTTACGCTGATTGAGCTGTTGGCGGTTATTGTTATTTTGGGGATTATTGCGGTTATTGCGATACCTATGATCAGTGGGATTCTAAATAAATCCCGTAATGACGCAGATGTAGCCACAGCAAATCAGATTTATAATGCAGCGCGTCTATATATTACGTCAGAATTAAATGGTGATTTTTCAAATGATAGTACCGGAACAACAAAAACAATTACTGTTAAAGTTTTGCAAGATACAGGGTATTTGGAAGCTTCATTATATTTGCCAAGCACAAAAGCAGCAATTGAAAATACTAGTAAAGTTGTATTCGCTAGTGGGGTTTTACAAAGTGTAAATCTAAACAGTAAAGCGTATTCAGCTGCAGCAGTTCTAAGAGCAGCACCAACACCAACTCCAGTAGCAGCAGGTTCATAAGATAATATCTTTTATGACAAAAAGGAATCGGAACCATTCCGATTCCTTTTTTAAAATCCCCGAAAGGGACATCAACCAACTATGACCATATTTATCGCAATCTATATAACTCTATTAGGCCTGACGCTAGGCTCTTTTTTCAACGTAGTAGGGCTGCGCATTCCGGCAGGAGAATCTTTGCTACATCCGCCTTCGAAATGTCCCAAGTGCGGGACACGGCTTACGCCACTGGATCTGATTCCGGTTCTGAGCTATTTGTTATCGGGAGGGAAATGCCGCCATTGCGGGACCCGGGTGTCACCTGTGTATCCGCTTGGAGAAGCGGTGACAGGGCTACTATTTCTGGTGATGTATCTGAAATTTGGCCTTACCCTTGAGGGAGTCACCGGGCTGCTGCTGGTTAGTCTGGCGGTCATAATCACGGTCTCTGACTTGAGATATATGCTGATTCCTGACAAGGTCCTGTTATTCTTTACTCCGGTATTTCTGGTGCTGGTTCTCTTCGTGCCGGAAGCCCGGCTATGGGATCATTTGCTAGGTGCGCTGAGTGGCGGAGGGGTTCTCCTGCTGCTGGCCCTCTTCGGGGGCATGGGGATGGGGGATGTTAAGCTGTTCGCCTTGCTTGGCTGGATCATCGGCTGGCCTAACGTTATTGTGGCATTCTTTATGGCTTGTGCGCTGGGGGCTTCCGTTGGCGGTATACTGCAGGTGCTGGGCAGAGTAGAGCGCAAACAGCCTGTTCCGTTCGGGCCTTTTCTGGCTCTGGGCGCCATCCTGTCCTTGTTGTTCGGCCCGGACATCATCGGCGCATATCTTTCGTTTATCGGTTAGGGGGAGCATCATCGGATGAGGGGATTAGGTCAGCATGCGGTCGGGATTTCCATTGAGGAATCCGCCATCCGCTGCGTCAGCTTGAAGAAGCATAAAACATGGGAAGTACGCAAGAAAAAGGCCCTTCCGCTACAGCCGGGTATGATTGTCGAGAATCAGATTGCAGACGGTGAGTCGCTGCTCGATATCCTTAAGCCCTGGGTGAAAAAACAAGGCCTTCGCGGAGTCAAGGTATCCTTGGCTATTCCGCCTGCTCAAATTATTATCCGCAAAATGAGTATTCCCAGCACGAATGAGAAGCAACTGGAGCAGCTTGTGAAGCTGGAGGTAGAAACAGGTCTGCATCTGCCTTTTGAGAATCCGGTGTACGATTATGTAACTACAAGCGCCGATGAGAATCAGAGCCATCTGCTCGTATTTGCTGCGCCGCGCAAGCCGATTCAGGATTATATTGATACTCTGGAGGCTGCAGGCCTGCGTGTCGGAAGCATCGAGATTTCCGCTACAGCCTTAGCCCGGAGTATCATGCTGAGTCAAGGTGAAGCCTTTACAGAAACAATGCTGATCCATCTGGAACAGTCACTGATGGACATCTACATGTTCCGTGAAGGGAATCCGGTCTTTATCCGGACGATCAATGTTGCCGATCTGCAAGCGGGCAGGACGGAACCGGCGGTCATTCCGGTACAGGGAGAGATGGAATACAGGTTGGAGGCAGCCGCAACGCATGAGAGTGCGGAGGAGCACCTGTCACCGGAGCAGATGCTGGAGATTACAGCGGAAATCTCACGGATGCTGAATTTCTACCAGTACAGTCTTCATGACGGAAGTACACGAATCAGTAATATTCTGATCACAGGGACACCGGGTATACGCGGTCAGCTCTATGAGGAGCTAAGCCAGTCTTTAGCCGAACAGGAGATTATTCCGTTAAGCCTGGATCAGCTGGAAGCCGCTGCGGCGGGAAGCCAGAATCAGCAGTTGAACAGCTACCGGATTGCCACAGGAGCTGCCTTAGGCTGTGGCGGGAAGCACATCAATCTGTTGCCGCGTGAAGACCGTGAAGCTATGCTGTTTCCTTATTTGGCTATAGCACTCGTGGGAATTTGGCTGCTGGGTATAGTGGGGACCGGAATCTTGTATGCAGCGAATAAGGGACAGATCCGTGATCAGTCTGAGCTAATACAGGGTCTGCAGGACCGGAATGCAATGCTTCAATTAGAGCTGGCCAAGGCCAATACTGGCGGTTCAGGTAAGCTTGACCGAAGCGCAGCGGTTGATGAGATTCTAAAGTATAAACAGGAACTTGTTCCTATATTAAATGAACTGGCGTCCGGACTGCCGAAGGGGGCTTCATTTAATGGTGTAGGCTATACATTCCACAATGCTATTGATCTGACAGTGAAGTTGCCCAGAATGGAGGATGCTGCCGAATATCTGGCTGAATTGCGCAAAATGTCCTTCACGGTGGATGTCTTCATTCAGAAGCTATCCGAAGGAGATATGGCTGGAAATACGCAATCCCCAGCAACTCTGACGAGGTTCTACACCGCTGTGTATCACGTGAATTTAGCCCGAGATGTGCAGCAGGATGCTGAAGTATCTAACCTGGGGGAGGCGGATGAGAGTGGAACAAATCAATAAATATCGTTCGCCTATTGTGTTGGGTGTTCTTGTCCTGTTCCTGCTGCTGTTCGCGTTCTTCCTGCTAGGGTTCCAGCCTACAAACAACAAGATCGCCGAGCAGGAATCACAGAAGGCACAGCTGGAGCAGCAAAACAGCCTTATGCAGAATAAAATTGACGAGCTGAAAAGCTCTACGGTGAATGGTGATGCTCAGGATGCGCTGCTGGATCAGCTCCCGCGTGGTGACGATAGTGAGCAGCTTATCCTGGATTTACGTGCCATTGGAACAATGACCAATGCCAGACTGAAGGATATCGGCTTTGTGCTTGAAGACAGCAATCCCCTCCAGGTAACGACTCATTCCTCTGCAGCGGTGTTTCCTGCTGTGAAGGAAGTGAAGATGACCGCACTGGTGGAAGGAACGTATTCTAATGTCCGAAGCTGGATGAACGAATTGCAGCTCCTGCCCCGGATCATTAATGTAGATGCGTTCAGCTTTCAGCACTCCAGCAATTCCGGAAATATCATATCAGCCAGTATTACTTTCACAGCGTACTACGAGAAGTCACCGGATACTTCACCCTGAAAATGGGAAATAATCCTTTTAAAAGTCTTATATTTGCCCATATAATCCCATTTACCCAGCTCCGCTCCCCATTTCCCCGGGAATCGGAGTTTTTTTACGCATTTCCCCCTTTTTCCGTTTACACCCCGGGGTGGTTTGGGTATTTTAGCTTACGGGCTATCGTAAGTTATATAGTACTTATCGCAGCAGTGTGGGGAGAGGCATCCCTCTAACTAGCAAACAGGAATATGAGGAGGCGTTCAATTTGAACAAAAAATGGCTGATCGGTTCACTGGCATTATCACTGGGTCTTGTCTCTGCAGGGGGCGGAGCACTTGCGGCTTCACCGGTGGCAAGCATTGAGGGAGTAAGAACGGTTGCAGCATCTGTACCGGGCAAGGAAGGGCCGGCTACCATTAACAACCTTACCGTCCGGAGTGTGGTTCCGCTGGTGGTTCATGCCAAGAAGCTATATACGTATGCAAGCCGGGGCGGCAACGTATTCAGCCCTGAGCTGTTCACTTATAAAGCACAGGAGTACCGCTATCTGTCCAGTGACCTTGGCACGAAGCAGCAGCTGATGAGCTATATCAAGAAAGCGTACACACATAACGCGGCAGTCTTCTATGCACAGACGCAGTTCCTGGAGTATAACGGCAGAATGGCACAGGTGAATGCGGATCTGGGCAATTCACTGGATTACAGCCAGGCTACTGCCCGCATGGTCTCCAAAAACGCACAAACAGCGGTATTCGAGCTGACTGTACCTGCTGAAGGAGGAAATGGGGCTTCGGAAGTCGTAACGGTGAAGCTGAAGAAGGTAAGCGGCTATTGGAGAATTGATATGTCGCCGGATACTCTTTTCTAGAGGAGCCAACTCAGGTTCGATCCAGCATCTCACAGAAACGGCTGTGCCATCCTTGTTACAAGGGCGGCACAGCCGTTTCTATTTGTCAGGGTTTCACTGGCCTTTTACTCCATCCTCGACCAGCTGTCTGCGCGGGGATTCAGGCAGAGTAGATTTGCTCATCCCGCCGCGGTTGACAGCGATGACGCGTTTCTGGGCGTAGTAGACATCACGGGAGAGCTTTTTTCGCTCCGCCGCTTTGCCGTCAACATAGCGGGTAATATAAGTTTCAACTACATAGCCGGTTTTGCCGGCAAGCAGGACCCTGGTTCCACCCTTGGGGAGCGAGGCATCGCTCACATATTTGTCCGTAGGAGGAAGGACCTCAACAGTCCGGGATTCAACGGAATACGAGACATTCTTCGGAAACGTTCCAAACAGCTTGATGGTCAGCGTGCGCCCTTTGACTTCGGATTTGATGATCAGCGTTTTGCCGGTGTTGTTGCGGAAGCGGAAATTGATATACCCCTCGGCAAAAGTGGCATCCTGCCCCTTCGGCAGATAGCTCACCGGGAGGGAATGATTGCGCCGTTCTACGATCTCCAGCCCGGAGCGGAGCGCCACGTTATACAGGGTGCTGGAGACCTGGCAGATCCCCCCGCCCGTACCGGGCTGGAGCTTGCCGTTGACAATGACCGGGGCTTCGCGGAAGCCGTATTCGGTCTGGGCCTTCTGAATGGCCTTGCCATAATCAAAAACCGCATTCGGCGGCAGCACCGTACCGTTCACCGCTTTGGCCGCCGCCTCCACATTGAAGCTGCGCCCGGGGCCGCTGGCTCCGAGTGAAGTGCTGAACTGGGCGATCTTGCGTTCGATGCCCTGATCCTTCAGGAATTGCAGGGTAATCTTCGGTTGCTTCACGGTTAAAGGGACCTCCAGCAGAATGCGCTGCTCCTGAAGTGCGCCGGTACCGGCCATCCGGGTGGGCAAGGCTGCCTGAAGTGCAAGCTCCATCGCCTGCCAGTCCACCGCATACGAGGAGGTGCCCGGTGTATACACTACACGGTCATCTCCGGTGATCCGCCGCACAGCATCGACGGGAACACCGAAGGTCTCTTGTTCCCATGCCGGATTCAGCAGGCTCTTCAGCGGTGCGGTGTCCAGATGAATCTCCATATTCCAGCTGCCGGGCCAGTGGCGCCGGACTTGTACCCGCTCCAGCAGCGTGCCGTCGGTCAGCGTCTTCGCAGCGCGCAGGAAATCCCGGGCATCGTACGTCACGCCTGCCTGCTTCAGTGTCAGGTGCAGCTTCGTATTCTCCCCTGCCTTCAGGTCAAGAGGAATAGCCTCCAGCGCCTGAAGCTTTGTGTCCAATCCGGCTTGTACGTCGGCAATGTTCAGTCCGCCAACCTCCCAGCCGGCGATAACGGTGCTTGCAGGAAGGGTGCGCTGGGTGCCGTATAGATGAAGCCCTCCGGCTGCGAGCGAGCCGGCGAGAATCAGTCCGAATCCCGCGATGAGGGCGGCGTGTGCTTTTTTCATAGGCAATCTCTCCTTCTGTGGGACGGATTTGCGCTGGAGCTTGCTGGCGCAGGCCACGGACAATAACGCTTAAGGGACAAATAGAAATGCCGATAGATAAGGGTAGAAGCTAGGACGAAGACTCATGTTTTTATGTATATGTAAGGAATCGGTAAAACTTTCGGGTACTCAAGGGGTTATGGATTTGTTACAATAGATACGCCTGCGGTAATAATGCAGTTTATGGAAGCTCCGCGCTCGGGTAGCCCGGCGGAAGATGTCAGAATCGGGAAGTGATAAGATGATCGAGATGCAGGATGTATGGAAGACGTATCCTAACGGAACCCATGCATTACAAGGAATATCCGTCAAAATCGACCGAAATGAGTTCGTCTACATTGTCGGACCGTCCGGCGCAGGTAAATCAACGTTCATGAAATTAATTTATAGAGAAGAGACGCCGACCAAAGGACAAATCTCTGTAGGGGGGTTCAATATCGGCAAGCTGAAGCCCCGCAAGATTCCGTATGTGCGGCGTAATATCGGCGTGGTGTTTCAGGATTTCCGCCTGCTGCCGAAGATGACGGCTTATGAGAATGTCGCTTTTGCCATGGAGGTTATCGAGGCGCCGAAGAAGGTTATCAAGAAACGTGTGAATGAAGTGCTCGATCTGGTGGGACTGCGCAGCAAGGCGGGGCGTGAGCCCTCACAGCTCTCAGGGGGAGAGCAGCAGCGAATCGCTATTGCCAGAGCTATTGTCAACAATCCTTCCGTTATTATTGCGGACGAGCCTACCGGTAATCTGGACCCGGAGACCTCGTGGGGCATTATGCAGCTGCTGGATGAGATTAATTTCCGCGGAACCACAATCGTTATGGCGACCCATAACAGGGATATTGTCAACAAAATGCGCAAACGGGTGCTTGCCATTGAGGATGGAACGATCGTCAGAGACCAAGTGAGAGGGGAATACGGTTATGAGTTTTAAAACCTTCTTGCGGCATGTGCGGGAAGGCTTCAAAAACGTATTCCGCAACGGCTGGATGTCGGTGGCTTCCATCACGTCCATCGTTGTCTCTCTTTTCGTACTCGGAGTGTTCATCCTACTGGTGCTCAACGTCAATCAGGTAGCGGACAAAGCAGACAGCCAGGTGCAGATCAATGTGCATCTGACGCTGAATACGGATCAGAAGATGCGGGAGAAGCTGGAAAACGAAATCGGCGGTATGCCGGAAGTCAGCAAGGTGGAGTTCGTCTCCAAGGAACAGGGCTTGAAGGAATTCCGTGAAGATATGGGGCCGGATGCGGCCGAGCTTCTGGAAGGATTCGACGAAGACAATAATCCGCTGCCGGACAAGCTGCTCGTAGAGGTGATCGAGCCGACCACCGTTCCGTTCGTAGCAGAGAAGATAGAAGCACTGAACAAGACCCATACAGAGCAGCCGATCTACAAGGTGAATTATGGCAAAGGCTCCGTGGAGACGTTGTTTAAGGTGACGAAGGCTGTGCGCAATATCGGGTTTATTTTTGTAGCAGGTCTGGCGCTGATGTCCATGTTCCTGATCTCGAATACGATCCGGGTAACGATTCTTGCCCGCCGTAAGGAAATCGGCATTATGAAGCTCGTGGGAGCGACGAATTATTTTATCCGCTGGCCGTTTTTTATTGAAGGGGCACTGATCGGGCTGATCGGCTCGCTGGTTACTTCGGTTGCGCTGTACGTTGGCTATAGCAGTCTCGTGTCTTCCGTGAAGGGAGATCCGATGCTGGGGCTGCAGCTGATTCCGTTTGGAGATATCTGGCTGCTGCTGTGCGGACTGCTGGTGGGTCTCGGCGTATTGATCGGGGTGTGGGGAAGTACCGTATCGATCCGCAAATTCTTGAAGGTATAGCTTAATATAATTCACATTTGAACAAAGGACGGGGAGTGCGAGTTGAAGAAGATTGTCGCCGGAATAGCCGTAATCTTGCTGGCTGCCACAATGTTCGGGCCCTCTGACGGATATGCGAAGAAAACAAGTGTTGCCGAGATTGACAAGCAGCTGAAGCAGCTGCAGCAGGAGGTCAAGGCGGCCAAAGCCGCGCAGGAGAAGGCGGATTCCCGCAATCAGGAAGCCCAGCACTATAAGAATAAGACCACGCTGAATCTGGATTATGTGCTGGGGCAGATTGAACAGGTGAAGGGCGAGATGACCACGATTTCCGGCAAAATTGCCAGCACGGAGCAGTCGCTTACCGTGACGGCAACGGAGCTTGACGAGGCAGAGGCACGTGTGGCCTCCCGCGAAAAGCTGCTGGAATCCCGTGTCCGCCTCATGTACACGGATGGCGCGGTCTCCTATCTGGATGTGCTGCTGTCTTCGACCAGCTTCTCGGATTTCCTGGACCGGGCCGATTCCCTGAAGATGATCGTGGATCAGGATCAGGATCTGCTGGTGCAGCATAAGCTGGACAAGCAGACGGTCATTGCCAAGAAACAGGAGCTGGAAGGCCGGTATGCCACGGCGAAGCAGCTGTATACCGATCTGGAATCCCAGCGCAGCCTGCTGAAGGAGAAGGAAGCGGAGAAGCAGCAGCTCATCGCTTATTATGATGAAGAGATTCAAGAGTCGGAGATCATATCCGCAGAACAGGATGCCAAGCTGGTGCAGCTCGCCACCAACCGCTCTGCCCTGGAAGCGAAGAAGGATAAGATCAAGGCAGAGGAGGCGGCACGCAAAGCAGCCGCAGCCAAAGCTGAGGCGGCCCGCCGGGCGGCAGCAGCTGCAGCGCGGGCATCGGCTGCCGCCAAGGCTGCCAAGTCTGCGGGCGGCAGTGACCGATCCTCCATCGCCAGCGCAGAGGAATATTCGGGCGGGGACGGGCCGTACCTGCGGCCGGTTGGCTTCGCACGTATCTCCTCGCCTTTTGGTTACCGGACGCATCCGGTGACGCATCAAGTCGGTAAGCTGCACACCGGTGTGGACTTCGCAGTGCCGCAGGGAACGAATATCCATGCGGCGGATTCCGGTACGGTTATCGTAGCGGAGTGGTACAGCGGTTATGGTTATTGTGTCATTATTGATCATGGCGGCGGGGTATGGACGCTGTACGGACACATCCGTCAGGGCGGCATCCGAGTGAAACAGGGAGAACGGGTGGAGCGCGGACAGACGATTGCCGAATCCGGCTCAACCGGACGCTCAACCGGCCCGCATCTGCATTTTGAAGTGCGGATTAACGGCAAACCGGTGAATCCAATGCCTTATCTGTAAATTTAAGCTCTATATAGATTGAACTTGAAAATATACAGACAGGGAAAAGTGGCGGAGGAGAATTTTGGAACTGTAGGAGCGATAGCGTCCGCCTTTGTCACCGGATTTCTACCGCTACTAGCGGTCTAAAATCAAGGAATCTGGGGACGGGCAGCGGCCGGAGGGCCAAATGTTCACCGCAGTGACGACGAAGCTTCAAGTTTAAAACTTAAGTGCGTTTTATATATAATAAATATAATTTCATTCTGCGGCATATACTGGAAGAGATGCCGTTTCTTAAGGAACGGGCCCATGCTGGTGATAAGATGGACAAGAAGGGACGGTGGGAACATCATGTTAAAGAAAAGCACTGCGGCCTTTATGATCGTCGCGGCACTGCTGTGCGGCAGCCTGCTGACCCTGGGCGTAACCGGTTATGTGCAGGTCTTCGGACAAGCGGCAGGCCAAGGGCTGGCCACAGTCCTGCAGACTGCCGGGCTACAGGAGAAGGAATCGAAGAAGCTTGGTACCGCCCTCAGCCTGATCGAGAGCAATTATTATGAGAAGGTGGACCGGGAGAAGCTGATTGACGGTGCGGTCAACGGAATGATGGAAGCACTCGGTGACCCGTACTCCAACTATATGGGCAAGGAGACCGCAGAGCGATTTGAGGAGAGCATCGAAGGCTCCTTCTCGGGGATCGGCGCTGAAGTCTCTTCGGACAACGGCAAGGTCGTTGTGGTCTCACCGATCAAAGGCTCACCGGCAGAGAAGGCCGGTATTCAGGCCAAGGATGTTATCCTCTCCGTTAACGATGAATCGCTTGAAGGGCTGGAGCTGAATGCGGCTGTTGCCAAAATCCGCGGTCCGAAGGGAAGCAAGGCAACCCTGAAGATCCAGCGTACCGGCACAGCGGAGCCGCTGCAATTTGTCATTACCCGTGATGATGTCAGACTGGAGACAGTCTACTCCACGATGGAGAAGGACAAAGTCGGCGTTATCGAGGTTACGCAATTCTCGCAGAACACCTCTGAGCGGTTCAAGGAAGAGCTGACCAAGCTGGAGAAGCAAGGCATGAAGGGACTCGTCATTGATGTCCGGAATGACCCGGGCGGTGTGCTGCCGGTTGTGATTGAGATGGTAGAGCAGTTCGTGCCGTCCGGCAAAGCCATCGTGCAGGTGGAAGACAAGAACAAGCGGCGTGAAGTCAGCACCTCCAAGGGATCAAGCAAGAAATACCCGATAGTGGTGCTGATGAACAAGGGCAGCGCGAGTGCTTCGGAGATCATGGCAGGAGCCTTGCAGCAATCCGCAGGAGCTAAGCTGATCGGAGAGAACTCGTTCGGCAAAGGGACTGTCCAGACCAGCTTCGAGGAGCAGCTCGGGGACGGAAGCCTGCTGAAGATTACGATAGCCAAATGGCTTACCCCTGACGGCACCTGGATTCACGGCAAGGGCATTAAGCCGGATATCGCGGTTGCCCAGCCGGATTACTTCTCGGTGGCACCGATCAATAAGAGCGTGACGCTGCAATACAATATGAACAATGCAGATGTCAAAAGCGCGCAGACCATGCTGGATGGACTGGGCTACAAGCCAGGCCGCAAGGACGGCTACTTCGATGCCGGTACCAAAGAGGCGGTCAAGAAATTCCAGAGCGCAGCGAAGCTGAAGACGACAGGCTCGATTGACACCAAGACCGCAGAAGCACTGGAGCTGGCGCTGATCAAGGTCATTCAAGATCCGGTGAACGACAATCAGCGGAATAAAGGGATCGAAGAAATTCAGAAGGAAATCAAGGCGGCAGCGTCGAAAAAGTAAGAAGGCTGATTCTAGCCTTCTTTTTTTAAATACAGGCATTTAATGTTTCACTTTAATAACTCATCCTTCTATTTCCCGCTGATACGGATAGTTGAATGAGCTTCATACATTTCCACCTGTCCGGACGAAAAGGAGTGTGACGAACGGTTTGAATGTGATGCCGGAACTGCTTACTAGCTGGGGTACAGCGGTCATTCATCTGCTGCTTCAGCCTTATTACTATATCGCTCTTATATTTATTGCACTATATTACCGCAGACAGGTTGCGCTGGAGCGGAAGCTGATCCATGTGAAGCTGCATAGCTGGGGACAAGAAACCTGGCGGACCGTATGGACCGGCGGGGTTGCGGGACTGGTGGTTTCCTTGGCTGCTATGGCACTGGGTATTTCGGTGACTTATACGGCTGTAGCCTGTATATGGGTGGTCAGCCTTGTCTTAATGCTCTTTCGGGTGCGCTATTTATGCTTCGCGTATGCTATAGGGGTGCTGGGTGTTGTTCAGTTTGTACTGTCCTTCTTCCCCGGCGCGCTGACCCATGGAACCGCTGGAACGGTTGCCGGCGCCGTGCGGGAGATGGACATCCCGGCGCTGCTGGCGCTCGCCGCGCTGCTCCACCTGGCCGAAGCGCTGCTGGCGCGCTGGCAGGGGCCCCGGCTGGCGACGCCGCTGTTCCTTGCCGGCAAGCGCGGCAAGGTCGTGGGCGGCTATCAGCTGCAGGCCTTCTGGCCGCTGCCGCTGTTCCTGCTGATTCCCCCTGGAGCGGGAATCGGTGAACTGCCGTGGCATCCGCTGCTGGGCGGAGGCCTCGGCCTGGTCTCGCTGCCGGTCCTCATCGGCTTCAGCGAGATGACCCAGGGCATGCTGCCCGGACGCAAGGCGGCCCGTACGTTCGGACGGCTGCTGCTATACAGCGCCGTCCTGCTCGGCTTAAGCCTGCTTGCGGACCTATGGAGCCCGCTGACTGTCGTCGCGGCGCTCGCGGCACTTCTGCTGCACGAAGGGTTAAGCTGGTACAGCGCTCTGGAGGAGCGCAGCCTTAGCCCCATCTTCGTGCATCCCCCGGCCGGCCGCAAGGTGCTGGCCGTGCTGCAGGGCAGCCCCGCGCAGGAGCTGGGCATCCTGCCCGGCGAGATCGTGCTGAAGGTCAACGGGGTCCTGTTGACCAGTGCGGCGCAGCTACATCAGGCGCTGCGCATGAATCCCGCGTTCTGCAAGCTGGAGGTGCTGAACCGCGAAGGCGAGAGCAAGTATCTGCAGCGCGCGATCTATGCCGGGGACCATCATCAGCTCGGCATCATTCTGGTGCCGGACCCGGATGGAAGCCTAACGGCTGAGGCCAAGCCATCCAGCATCTTCAGCATCATCAGGATGCGGACAGGCACCCGGCAGCGGGGCGTGCGGCCGGAGCGGCTGGGCCGGGCGAAGAAGAAGTCTCCGCCCGCAGAGGCCAAGCAGGACTCGGCCGGAGTCTGACGGAAGCATACCCAATGTACTTGTCCCAGCCAGCTGTAGCTGGCGTGGAAGGCGAAAGGCCCGTTCTCCCTGGAATCACTTCGGGGGTACGGGCCTTTTGCATGTACGAGGAAATATGATATTCGTCTGGTGCGGTTAGAATGTTCATGAAATCGGAGGCAGCTTTAGAGTACACCTGAATACGCAGGAAGTGAGCGGCGGGCGTGAAAGAGGAGCAATAGTGCACCTGATACGCAGGAAGTGAGCGGCAGGCGTGAAAGAGGAGCAAAAGTGCACCTGAATCCGTAGGAAGTGGGCGGTGAGCGTGAACGAGGAGCAAAAGTGCACCTGATTCCGTAGGAAGTGGGCGGCAGGCATGAATGAGGAGCAAAAGTGCACCTGAATCCGCAGGAAGTGGGCGGCAGGCGTGAATGAGCAAAAGTGCACCTGAATCCGCAGGAAGTGGGCGGTGAGCGTGAAAGAGGAGCAAAAGTGCACCTGAATCTTCAGGAAGTGGGCGGTAGGCGTGAATGAGGAGCAAAAGTGCACCTGAATCCGCCAGCCGCTACCCCTAGTTAGGGAGCCATTCCACCAACGGACCCCGAATCGGGCAGAAATCCTGCACTAAATGCAACAAAGTGTACTGTGATCTGCCGAGCAGATGAAAATCCTGCATGAAATACAACAATGTGGAGCTATTGCCTGCCTAAACACGGGAAATCCTGCAAGAGATACAACAACTCGCGCTCTGTACCCATCGCTTCAAACCAATTCCTGCTTAAAGTACAACAATATAACCTCTGTAACCCACCAATCCGGGAACAGAAGCGATGAAGAGTGGTTTAGACGATGATTGTAACTACTAATTGTTTGTTCCCGCTGCATCCTCCCCTACTCCCGAATCCCATTACTTTGTTGCCCCGTCCCCCCACGCCTACCGGTTCCCCTGCTCATTCTTCAGATACAGGATTGCGATTTGGGTCCGGTCGCGTACGCCGAGCTTGCTGAGGATGTCTGTAATATAGTTTTTGACCGTGCCTTCGCTCAGGAACAGCTTGGCGGCAATCTCTTTATTGGTGAGTCCCTCTGCGATGGAGGTGACTACGGCCTGCTCGGACTTGGTCAGACCATAAGAAGCAAGCGGCTGAGTCTGGGGAGCTTCTTGACGCGCAGACGGCTGAAGGAAGCCGGCCAGCTTACGGGCGATCTCGGGATGAATGAGCATATTGCCCTCATGTACAGTCTTGATGCCTTGAATGATCCGGTCCGGCGGAATGTTCTTAAGCAGATACCCGCTGGCTCCGCCCCGCAGAGCTTCTATAATGTATTCGTCATCATCGAAGGTAGTCAGCATCAGGACAGCTACGGACGGGTAGGCTTCTTTGATCAGGCGTGTGCCCTCAACCCCGCCGCAGCCCGGCATCCGGATGTCCATGAGTACCACATCTGCGCCGCCGGGCAGCGTCTTCAGCAAGGAGAGGGCCTCCAGGCCGTCCTCTGCCGTTCCGGCCACTTCGATATCAGCATCCAGGCCGATCAGTACTTTCAAGCTCTCGCGGATAAAAGAATCATCGTCAACAATCAGTACCTTAATCATTATCGCAGAACCCCCTTTACTCTAAAATAATCCACTTATCACCAACTTTCGCCTATAGCAGGTAGCTCCCCCCGTGGAATAGGCGTTACAGCTGATAGCCTTCCTGTTGAATACTCGTTACAGCCGATAGCCTTCCCGCAGCATAGATGTTTACATCGGATAGCCCTCCGGCTGCCGGTACACCGGAAGCCGGGTGATCACCGTGAACTGCGGCTGCAGTCGCAGCTCCAGCGTTCCTCCCATCAGAGCGCTGCGTTCCTTCATGCCTTTTAGGCCCATTCCGCTGGCATTGTGCAGTCTATGCAGAGAGGGATCGTCAGGCAGCTTCCCGTTATTCCCGGTCTCCATTCTCACTTCGTGGTCCGTATACGACATATTGATCCAGACCGAGTCGGCCTTGCCGTGCCGCAGCGCATTGGTGATGGCTTCCCGGGCATTGGTATACAGCACCACCTGAAGACTCGGGTAGAGCGGATAGGGAATTCCTTGAACGGTAAAAGAGGTGGCGATGCCGGTATCCCGGCCCACTTCTTCCAGCAGGCGGTCCAGCGCATACGCACCTTCCAGCTGCGGAGTATGGTTAATCCGCTTCAGCGCAACCCGCATGTCGTCCATACTGCCGGAGAGCTGGTCCCGGATCTGGTTCATCATTTGCAGTCCCGCTTCGGGAGCCGCAGGCAGGGTATGGATAGCGGCTTCGGTCATCATCTTGACCCGGATCAGCCGATGGCCGATATCATCATGCAGCTGGCGTGCGATCCTCACCCGTTCCTCCGCCTGTGCCGCCAGCTCGACCTGGGAGGTGAACTGAAGCAGCCTTGAGCGGGTCTCTTCAAGCTCGAAGTGTTTTTTGCGCAGCTCATCATACAGAAACAAAGTATCGGCACGGCCGCGCCCTGCCCGGAGCAGCAGCACATTCAAGCCGGCAGCCAGCACAAAGGTGAGGTTGGTGGACACCCGCACGGCCGGGTCTGCGGTAAGGATAGCGGCATTCAGCAGTGCCAGGTGAATGCAGAAGAAGGCAATGGCTGTGTTCTTCTGCTGCGACCGGGTATAGGACAACACCGCAGACACAGCCGGAAAAACCATCAGCGGACTATACTGGTAACACAGCCAGGCGGTGAAGATCAGCTCCAGGCTTCCGGTCAGCGCAGAGAGTGAACGCGGCAGCCTTCCACCCAGGGTAGCCAGCAGCAGGTACAGCAGGAAATGCAGTGTGAACCTGTCATAGTCGGCATATTCATAGCGTTGAATGGACAGGATTGCCGGAATCATCATGAGACCGTAACGCAGCAGATTCAGTTCTCTGGTCAAATAAGCTCATCCTTTTATGAAAATATCAATGGTACATCAAATTCTTCTCAGGTCTTCATCTTAGCATACCAGCGCGGCTGTTCAGGAGATGACTTTGGTCACCTCTGAAGGATGACCTTTAGTACCTTCGGCTGCACCCGACCTGCGGTACAATAAGCTTACGAGAACGAAGGGAACAGGAGGAGTCGCGCAATGGCACTTGCAGTATTAAGTGATGTGGTGAAGAGATATGATGGCAAGCTGATTGTGGACCACGTGAATTTCAATATACAGGAGGGTGAAATTTTCGGCCTGCTGGGCCCGAACGGTGCCGGGAAGAGCACAACCATCAGCATGATCTGCGGTCTGCTTAAGGCGGACAGCGGGGAGATTATCATCGACGGAGTGTCTGTCCGGGAGAAGCCGCTTGAGGTCAAAAAGCGTATCGGACTTGTGCCCCAGGAGCTGGCGTTATATGAGAATATGTCGGCGGCGGACAATGTAAGCTTCTTCGGCAAGCTCTATGGTCTGCGCGGCAAGCTGCTGAAGGAACGGACCCGGGAGGCGCTGGCCTTCACCGGTCTTAGCGACCGGGCCAGGGATAAGCCGTCCACCTTCTCGGGAGGAATGAAAAGACGGCTGAATATCGCCTGCGCCATCATGCACAGACCGCGCCTGATTATTATGGATGAGCCGACCGTCGGGATTGATCCGCAGTCGCGTAATCATATTCTGGAATCCGTGAAGTTGCTGAACCAGATGGGCTCGGCGGTGATCTATACAAGCCATTATATGGAGGAAGTTGCTGCGATCTGTGACCGGGTTGCCATTATGGACCAAGGGCATATCATTGCCTGTGGTACGGAGAGCGAGCTGCGGGAACGGGTGGCCCATGAGGAGAAAATCATTGTGAAGGCAGCGAACATCACCCCCGCCTTAGTGAAGGAGCTGGAGCAGCATCCCCGGGTCAGCCGGGTAGAAGCAGTGCAGGATGCCATAGCGCTATATCTGCCCTCCTCACAAAGTGCGCTGCAGGATATTTTGTTCATTTTCGCCAAGCATGAAGGGGTGATTGCCTCCCTTAACATCGAGGAGCCGGATCTGGAGACCTTGTTCCTCAGTCTGACCGGCCGGACATTGCGGGATTAGAGAGGGGAATAAGGTGTGAATACCTGGATCATTATGATGCATGAGCTGCGCAGGCTGTTCCGGTCACGGACGATGCTGCTCAATATGCTTCTGCTGCCGCTGGTGCTGATCTTTCTGCTGGGGGCTTCACTCTCCGGGGTGGTGGGGGCTAAGGAGGCCGCTAAGATAGAGCCGGTACGTATAGCTGTTGTGAATACCGGAGACGGGGGAGCAGAGGCTTCTGTTATGATTAAGGCTTTTCTGGAGACACCGGAAGTTAAGGATATCCTTATCCCTGTGGAGACAGGTAGCCGGCAGGCGGCAGAGAGCGGGCTGCGCACAGGCAAATACGCTTATGCCGTTATTGTCCCCCCGGGCTTTGATCAGGGGGTGCAGCGCGGAGGGCAGGCGGAGCTGGAATTCATTCTCGGCAAGGATCATACCGGTAACCTGGTGGCGGGTACGGCTTTTGACAATTTTCTGCGGGAGCTCAATTATAAACAGGCCGTAGCGGTTACGCTCGGGCCGCAGGCCCTTACAGCTTCTTCGGCATCCGCCAAGAATACTGGAGTGGTGCTGGGAGACCTGAATAATGGCGGGAAGACTTATACGGCAGCACAGTTCTATGCGGCTTCCATGCTGCTGATGTTTCTGCTGTACAGCGGGTTGACCGTAACAGGCTCACTTTTTGGCGACAGAGAGAACCGTACGCTGCTCAGAATTAATTCTATGCCGGTCAAAGACTGGCAGGTGTTCGTCGGCAAAATGCTGGGCGTGGGCCTTGTCAGTATTCTCCAGTGTCTGGCGATCATCCTGCTGTCTGATTGGCTGTTCGGTGTCTACTGGGGTAACCGCCCCGGACTGCTGCTGTTGTTCTGCCTGCTCATGATCATCGCTTCGATGACCCTTTCCGTGCTGGTCTGCCTGTTCAGCCGGACATCGGCAACCGCTGCGAATATGATTAGTGTGCTGACGGTAGGGATGACCTTCATCAGTGGCGGGATGGCGCCGCTCCCCGATTCCTGGGTGAACAGCGTAGGTGCATTCACGCTTAACCACTGGGCGCAGCAGGCGATCATCCGTATGATGCTGCATTCCGGCCTGGAGCAGCTTCTGCCGAATCTGTGGGTCATGTGCCTCATCAGTGCGGTTCTGTTCGGAGCCGTCATTGTCTCATACCGGAAGGTGGGCTACCATGCATAAAATAATAACCATTGCCTGGAATATGGTCAGACGCAGCATAGGCACCGTCAAAGGTGTGATGATCTTCATCCTGCTTCCAAGCGTAGTGGTCGCTGCGATTATATCCTTTACCGGAGGTGCCGGGGAGGAGCAGGCCACAGTCCTGTATGCCAACTCGGATACGGGGGCAGCCGGTAAGCATCTGCTTGCGGAGCTTGCCAAGACCGGAGATTACAAGCTTGAAGAGCGCAGGGATGAAGCTGCATTGAAGGAGGCGACCATCGAGCAGGAGGGGACGGCCGGGTTATGGATTCCTGCGGGCTATTCGGCGTCTTTGATGGCGGGGCAGCAGCCGCAGATTAGCATCTATGAGCTGCGGGCAAGCGAAAGTTCGATGGTGCTGAGAATGAAGCTCACGGCCATCACCGCAAATATGGCTGAAGCTGCACAAGCAGTTGCGGCTGGCAGCGGCGGCACGGGTGATGTGCAGGCGCAGCTGGCTGCTGTGCTGAGGCAGGCAGAGCAGCATAACGTCGGAAGCACACGTACAGATTATAATTTGTATCCGCGGCAGACGCTGAGCGTCGTTACCGGTCTGACGCTGATGTTCCTGATGGCACTGGTAACGAGCTCTGTCTCCCTGATTACCGACGACCGTAGTGGGCGTACGATGATACGTATGTTCAGCGCTCCGGTCCGGTCTTATGAAATCGCGCTCGGTAATTTCCTGGGGAGCTTCCTTGTCGGGATGATTCAGATCCTTGTGGTCCTGTCACTGGGCAGATGGGTACTCCGCTACGATTACGGGATGCCGATGGCGCTCTACTTCCTGGTTCTCGCTGCATTCATGCTGGTATCTATGGGCATCGCCAGCACCGTTGCAGGCCTGATCCGTAATCCGCGCAATGCCGGTATGCTGAACTCGCTGATCCTTACACCGACTTGTATGCTCGGGGGCTGCTTTTGGCCGATCTCCATCATGCCGGATTATATGCAGAAGCTGGCCAATTTCACGCCGCAAAAATGGGCCATACAGGCAGTGGATATTGCCGCTACGGGCGGAGGCTGGAACGAGCTGTGGCTGCCGTTTGCTATTCTGGGTCTGATGGCTGCAATTCTGCTGGCGGTAGGCTCTGCCATTCTCCGTCCGAATGAGGCAGGGATCAGTGCCTAAAACAGACATGTTCAGAACTCATTAATTTGTGATATGATCAGATCAAAGAAGTTCTGGGAGGGTGCGAAGATGGGCAGCAATAAGTTGGCTTGGACCTGGACAGTGAAAGAGGAATGCCTGGAGGAATACGTGCAGATGCATCTGGAGCCATGGCCGGAAATTCTGGAGGAGCACAGCAAGGCGGGCATCCGTAATTACTCTATTTTTCAGAACGGTAACCAGTTTTTCTATTGCTTTGAATGTGAGGATACGGAAGCGGCCTTTGCTTATATCGCGGGGAGCGAAGCCTGCAACCGCTGGAATGCGATCACCTCGAAGATGGTAGAGGGCTCCTTTGATTTCAATGATGCGGTTCCGATGGTGCCGCTGCGTGAAGTCTTCTATCTGAAGTAATTACTGCTGATTCTGTTATTCACCACGCTGGCTGGTAACCACACCCGTCACTCCGCCGCTGCTGAAGGGGATATTCCGGTAGATTGGCTGATGCGAAAATGAGCTGCATAATAATCGTAGCTGCTCAACTAGGCAGTCCTTTACAAGATGGAGACTAGTCTTCTGATAGCTAATTGAGCAAATGCTGCTTGGGTGAATGTACTATGTACAATAGAATTCTCAATATTAGGAGTGAAAACCCATTCTGATGTATTCTATACAATAGATTTCTGGAATTCCGCCCCAAACCCCACTTTTACTTGATTCCTAATGTACAAAGTGCAACAGATTCCTTTTCAATGACTGATTACGGGGGCATCTGCTGTAGAAAGTACAATAGAAGTTGGAGAATGGGGGATTTTCGGTTTAATCTATATATTAGTTACTATTTTTTAAACAAGAGAAGACATTATTTAAATTTGTGAGGAGTTATATCACTATATAATGGGTTGTGCTCATAAAAATGCACAGAGGGGAATGAGTCCAATCCGATCTATAGGTACAACACTGGCAGCGGGCGCGATCCTGTCATTCAGCCTGCTGCTGGGATGCAGCAACGAAGAAGCATCCAACCCGGTTACTCCGGCGGGAGAATCGGCAGAAGCCACTCCGTCGAATACTGCAACGTCTGCCCCAGCTATATCAGCTACACCTGCTCTTATGGCTTCATCTTCTCCAACTGCTTCACCAGCGGTTCCGGTAACTCCAACAGGTATCGCCAGCCAGTTCCTGCCCGAGGGTCTGGCTGATTCCGTCATTATCAATTCCGTTAATGAGGCTGGAACCGTCCGTGCGAGAGCCGCTACGGAGCGGGGCGAGCTGCTGATGATCTCCAGCGGTCCGGAGGAGCGGGGACATCTGAATGTGTCCAGCAATTATGGTCTCGAAGGGGATCAGACCTATCAGGCCGATTACTCCATAGTGTACCGTGAGGATGGTCAGGATCAGGAGTTATTGAAGTTTCCGGCACTCTTGTTCGTACGTCAATCAGATCAGGTCCTGAAGTTCGATAAAGTCAGCTTCAAGGATGCAGAGGTATACCTGCTTGCTCCCCAATATAAATCAGGGCATGGATTGGTTGCTTATGCCTTTGCGGTCAATAAAATAAGCGGAGAAGTGTTTCCCCTATCCTTCGTACAGGGTGAACTTGTACAAGATATGCTTGTCTTCTCCGAAAATCAGCCCGCACCTGCTAACCTGAATGAACAGTTAGTTGTGCACTCGCCTGAGGGTGCCGGTGGGGACCCGGAGCTGAAGCCGCGGGTATACGATCTGGATCTCGACAAGCGGCAATTTATTGCACGGTAGAAGCAGAAGACTATTGAATGTACAAAGATCCCCTAAGTTGAGCATCAGACTCTAAATGGGGGACAAAGCTGCCGGTAGGATTGAAGGCGGCGTTGTCTTGTTGTATAGGAAATTATATTATCCGTCTGTTGTGGATAAGAAGCGTGGGCCGAATGTATGTGAAAACAAACATGTCTTTCAAGGCACAACTCCAGCATGAAAATGAGCAGCGCGCCTAAAAACAGAACGTCGTCTGTTCATCTATTTAACAAATTTTAGCGGAAAACCGAACACAATTAGACTGGGCGGGTAGCGAAAGCCGAATGTAAACGAAAAACCGAACACAATTGGACTGGACGCGCCGCGTAGGCCGAATGTAAACGAAAAACCGAACACAATTGGACTGGACGCGCCGCGTAGGCCGAATGTAATCGAAAAACAGGCATGACAAGACAGAGGCCTTGTCACCCCCAGGAATGAAAATAAGTGGGTGGCATCCGTCGCATCCATTCTAAAAGATGCTGTAGTCGTCAACACTACATATACAAATCAAAGGGCGGACGCGGTTACTGGGATACACCCCGTGCGAAAAACCGTTCTATTGCGCTTTTCGAGCATCGCCTATTGTAACCCCCCAAAAAGTACGTGTATTAAATTACACTCACTCGAGCGCATGATTTGTAAGCTGACGATGGAGGATGATTGGAATGGATGCTGTACGTATGTGTTGCGCCGGTCTGGACGTGCACCAGGAAACCGTTGTGGCCTGCGTGTTAAAAGGACCGATCGAACAGAAACCGCAATGTCACATGAAAACCTTTGGGACGACAACCCGAGAATTGTTAGGCCTGCAAGATTGGCTGAGTGAACACGGCTGCCGGGAAGTGGTGATGGAGAGTACCGGCGTGTTTTGGAAACCGGTATGGAACATCTTAGAGGGCAGTTGTGATCTTGTCTTGGCCAACGCCCAGCGGGTAAAGAATATGCCGGGTCGAAAAAGTGACATGCAAGATGCGCGCTGGTTAGCGCAATTGCACCGTTGCGGGCTCATTGAAGGCAGTATGGTGCCAGAACAGGACATCCGGGATTTGCGAGATTTGACCCGTTACCGGAGTAAGATGGTGCAGGCGGTGACGGCGGAGAAAAACCGCATTCACAAAATCCTGCAGGATGCCAACATCAAGCTAACCACCTTTATGTCCGATCTATATGGGGTTTCAGGACGGGGCCTGCTCCAGAAGATCATGGACGGCGAGGTCGTAGACGAAGTGACCGTTAAAAACCTGGTCAAAACCCGTTTAAAAAAGAAAGTTCCGCAGCTACTAGACGCGCTCAATGGCAAGTTGCGCC
Organism: Paenibacillus tritici; assembly: GCF_018207515.1. Lineage (NCBI taxonomy): Bacteria > Bacillati > Bacillota > Bacilli > Caryophanales > Paenibacillaceae > Paenibacillus > Paenibacillus tritici. The sequence continues at coordinate 7,019,342 of NZ_CP073365.1, read as the reverse complement.
GTCATCATCGGGAGATGATTCGAGACCACTGGGACCACTTGGTCTATTTGGAGAAACGGATCACGGAACTGGAAGCTCGAATCGAGGCGAAGGCAGAACCCTACCTGGAGAGGATTGAACAAATTGACTCCATTCCAGGAATTGAGCGGACATCTGCCGTGACCATCTTTGCAGAAGTGGGGCCGCATGTCGCGGAAATGTTCCCGAGTGATGCGCAGTTTGCATCATGGGCGGGGGTGTGTCCAGGGAACAACGAAAGCGCTGGAAAGCGAAAAAAGTCAAAAACGATGCAAGGGAACAAGCATCTGAAAGGGGCCTTGTGTCAGGCGGCTTGGGCGAACTCTCGCTCCTCGAACCGGATCGGCCAATTCTTTCGACGAATACGTAAGAGACGAGGAGATAAAAAAGCAAACGTCGCCACCGCACATTTGTTGATTCGAATCCTCCATGCCCTGATGCGGGAGAAAAGGTTATACCAAGAAATAGACGTCTCACTAGGCGATGAGACGTCCAAGAAAAACCCGTTGGATCGGTACGTGCAATATATCCAGCAGTTAGGATATAGCGTGCAATTAAATCCTATCCAATAGTCTCCCCTTTTTCAAAAAAAACGAAACGTAATTTTGGGGCGGTGGGTCTTTTTTTGTCAAAATCCAGTCTGCGGCGCATTTTCCGATACTTTTATTTTCGTATTAAACCGAACACAATTGGGCTGAACGCGTCACGTAGGCCGAATGTAATCGGAAAACCGACCACAATTGGACTGGACGCGCCGCGTGAGCCAAATGTATGCGGAAAACCGAATACAATGTGCTGGTGCGAAGGTGCGTGATCAGGATTCTCTGCAATGGGCAGAGGGATAAGGGAGGTAGCCATACGAGTTGACTGGACCGCAGAGGTTCTTAGATTATCCACCCGCAGGGTGATTCTGTTCTTAGTTCTCCTCAGTGGTTTAAAGGTTGATCGTTCTACCGTTTGTAATACCCGCTTAAGCAGCGGAGAGGACGGAACGATTGTGGAGAAGCGGCAGCGTTCGCCTTTGTGTCCGGATTTTCACCGCTAAGGTAAAAATGATAATAAAATCTGGACTGGGCAGCGATCGGAACAACGGTCCGTTCACGGAGCGTCCACCCGTGTGCCAACGCCGATCCAGCTCCTAAATGGGAGACTAACTCGCTTTCCGTTCAATTCCCCGTACTCTCATACCTCGACAACCCGTACCGGAAGATCCCATACGCCGCAGCCGCGCTCCCTATGGCCGCGACAGGGGCGAGCAGCCACCAGCCGGACCAGCCGCTTTTGCCGAAGATATAGGTCGCCGGATAAAAGCTGATGAACGCATAGGGCAGCACCGTAGAAATAAAGATGCGGATCGCCTGTGGGAACAGTGTGATGGGGTATTTGGCCAGATCAGACAGATTATGAACCATAAGCGGAAAGGCATTGCCCGCATTGCGAATCCAGAAGGCCGCCGAATTGCCCGCGAGATTGATGGATACCCGGATGATGACCGCAGTTAGGAACAGCAGGAATAGAATGGCGGCTTTGCCTACGGTCCAGTGGATAGGGCTGTGCGCAAGCGACTGCCAGATGATGACGCCGCCGATGAGCAGATTGCCAAGCCCGTTGATGCCGATCCCGGTGCAGAATACCTGAAGGACAACAGGCACCGGCCGCAGCAGATACCGGTCCAGCTCACCCGTGTTCACCAGCCTTCCGAGGCGCCAGGTGCCTTCAAAGAACAGCGACCCCGCTCCCTCCGTCAGGAAGATCATGGCGTACATAAAAGTAACTTCCCAGAACTGCCAGCCGTGAATATCCGGAATCCGGTCATAGATGACCCACAGGAAAACAAACCCCAGCACCTGCGTCAACGCGGCCGAGCACATCAAAATATAAAAATCCTTATTATATTCCAGAATAGCTTTGAGCTGCTGCACATACAGCCTTCTATAGAGATACAGCATTTGTGAAGTTTTCATTCTGCGTCCTCCCTCTGCCTTAGCCTCCATGAATGGTCACCTGCCGGACCGCCCAGTTCCACATGGCTTTGCCGCCGATCCAGAGCGCTGCTCCCCACAGGAGCTGAAGGCCGATCAGCCGCAGACTCTCCCCGGTATCTGCCTGCTGCAGAAAGATCATCGTCGGTGTGTGAATAATAGCCTGGAAGGGCAGCAGCAGGGCCAACTTCTCCAGCCAGTCCGGGAAGAAGGCCAGCGGCACCAGAGCGCCGGACAGGAGATTGGTGAGCGCAATCCGGGTCCAGACAATACCCAGTGATCCGGTAGACCAGAAGCATAATAAAGCCGCCAGATAGACGACGCCGAATTTGACCACCACTGCGCAGAGCAGACTGACCGCGAACAGCAGGTAGACGATCAACGAGTGGGGAAAGGTGACTCCGGTAAGGAACGTGGCGAACAGGATCAGCAGGACCGTACTCATTGCGCCTTCCAGCAGGCTTGCGCCCAAGGTCTCTGCGAATCTGGCGGTCTGGAAATCAACCGGCTTCAGCAGGTCCATCGCGACGCTGCCGTCAAGGATTTTGCCGGAGATGGCGGTCTCGGAATACCAGGACAATACGGAATTGGCCAGGAAGGTCACCAGCAGATAGGTTTTCATCTGATCCCAGGAGTAGCCGCCAACCACCCCGCGCCCGCCGTAGATCCCCTGCCAGAGAAAAAAGATAGCGACCAGATTGATAGAATTCGCCAGCACATTAATGATATAAGAGTTCCGGTAGGCCATCACATTTTGCAGGGAGCGATTGGCGATGCTGCGGTATTTTTTGAGCGGGGCTGCTGTCATCACGGTGTGCACTCCTCCTTATTCCCCGGTTCCGTTCAGGTCCAGATGGCCGTCATAGACAGCCTTGATGACCTGCTCAATATGGGTGTCCTCCATGCGGAAGTCGATCACTTCACCATGTCTCATCACCTGGCTAACCACCTCACTGGCGGTATATTCATATCTGTCAAAAGAGACCGAGAACTCCAGCGCGCTCTGCTCTTCAAGCTTCATGCCGGGCGTCAGGGCGAGCTGCGCAAGTAATTCCGGCATAGGCGATCCGGCCTGGAAGAAGATGACGCGGTTTTTGGCAAAACGGGCTTTGACTTCGCTCAGGGTGCCGTCGTAAATAATCGCCCCGTGATCAATGATCACCAGCCGTTTGCACAGGTCCTCAATGTCGCCCAAATCATGAGTCGTCAGCATCACAGTAGTCTTCTGCTCCTGATTGATCTGCCGGATGAACCCCCGGATCTTCTGCTTCACGGATACATCGAGGCCAATTGTCGGCTCATCGAGATATAGAATCGGCGGGTTGTGGAGCAGAGCCGCGGCCAGATCGGCACGCATCCGCTGACCCAGGGAGAGCTTCCGCGCCGACAGGTGAATGAACTCGCTCATCCCCAGCATGTCTGTGAACAGGTCCATATTCTTCTTATAGAGAACATCCGGAATCTGATAGATATCCTTCAGCAGCGAGAAAGACTCGGCAATCGGAATATCCCACCACAGCTGGGTACGCTGCCCGAATACTGCGCCGATCTGGGCGGCATTCTCCATTCTTCTTTTGTACGGATTGATACCGTTTACAGAAACGCTGCCGGAGGAAGGCATCAGAATGCCGGTCAGCATCTTAATGGTGGTCGATTTACCGGCGCCATTCGGACCCACATAGGCAACCGTCTCGCCTGCTTCGATCCTCAGATCCAGCGGCTTCACCGCTACTTTCTCGATATGCCGGGGCACGAACAGATGCTTCACCGCCCCCTTGAGGCCCGGTTCCTTCACAGCCTGCATGAAGGACTTGCTCAGCCCTCTGGCTTCAATCATACTCAAGGCTAACCCTCCTATGTAAAAGGTAAAAGACGTAGGAATAAATATATCACTATGGGGATGTCGAACACTATCGTTTTAGGTCGAATGTGAAAAAAACGGCCTCCCCCGACGGATTAGACGAACCGGGATTTGCCGCTTCGCTTCAGGAAGGACTTGACGGTGAACCCCAGCAGCAGGGGCAAGGCGAGCTGAACCTCAAGTCTCCAGTCAACCGCATACAGATCAATGAGGTGCAGCTGCTTCAAAAATACATAGATCACGTTGTATATGAGGAAGAAACAGCTGAAGGTGAGCAGAGGGATTAGGGTAAGCACCCCTTGGTTCCGCAGCAGCCGGTATCCCGCAAGAATGAGAAGGGTATAGCCGGCCATGATCAGCAGGGCCTCATTGCTGCCGAAGCGCAGGAAAGATACGATGGCGGTGGCCAGATTCAGAGCAGCCGATAGATAACCGATGCGAAGCATGTCGAACCTCCCGGAATTTTGGTTGAATGGGTTACAGATTTCTACATTTTACAGCGCTTACGCGGGCTTTTACAGGTCCAACAGTGAATGTTCATTATTCCGTGATTGTATGTTATAATGCTTTCTTTTAAAATCGGATATATAGGAAATGGTAAATATGGAGGGGATCGACGTGAGAGTCTTTGATCGACCGAGAGCATGGAGTATGCCTGGAGATTTGGAAGCAAGCGAGCTTGAAGCCTTCCGGCCGCTGGATGCAGCTCAAGCAGATGTGCATGGGACGGTGTCCGGGGCGGGTTCTTCAGAAGAATCCAAAGAGCATATCTATCATCGGGCAATGATTGCTTCGATCCGAAGTGAAATGAATAAGTTAAGCCAGCTGCTCTCGATTCCTTATGTCGTGTTTTTGACGGACAAGGCAGGCACTATTCTGGAGCTGGTCTACTCTTCCCCGGATACCCGGACGGAGATGGAGCAGGCGGAACTGCGGCCGGGGGTCAGCTTATGCAGAGAGCGGGCGGGAATGAATGCCGTATCGCTGGCCATGGAGATGAAGTGCATCGGGGTCGTGCGGGGAGCGGAGCATTCGGATCAGGCCTTCCGGAACTGGAACTGCGTATGTGCACCGCTGCAGGATCATAATACTGTCTACGGGTATGTCGATATTTCGTTTAATAGAGTAGAGCCGATTGAATTCGCCATTCCCTTCGTGCAGCAGATTGCCGAGAATGTGATGGGGAAGTGGATGGAGAAGAACCCGGAGATGCAGCAGTACCGGCTCGAAGCCACTTTACAGGAATATAAGCTGACTGCGCGGGAGCAGGAGGTGGCAAGGCTATGGCTGCTTGAGAAAAGCGCGCTGCACATCGGGAGCGACCTGGGGATCAGTGAAGGCACGGTGCGCAATATGCTGAAGAGCATTTACAGTAAAATGCGGGTGAATGACCGCTTTCAGTTCGTCAAACGGCTTACGCCGTAGACACCGCCTCTCCATAACCGCGGTACATACAGAATAGCCGGGCAGCGATACTGACGTATCACTTGCCCGGCTATTTTAAAATAAGGGTGGTGCAGCGGTGTAAGTCTATTATTGAAGGTTTATCCGCAGGAGCAGTTGAGTACCGGCTTACGCGCGGCCTGTGTCTCATCCAGCCGGCTAATCTCCGTGGTATGCGGTGCATTAATCACGATCTCCGGTGTCTCCTCGGCTTCCTTGACGATCCGGATCATGGTCTCAATGAAGCCATCGAGCGTCTCCTTGCTCTCAGTCTCGGTCGGCTCAATCATCATACATTCCTCTACGGTCAGCGGGAAGTAGACCGTCGGCGGATGATAACCGAAGTCGAGCAGCCGTTTGGCTACATCCAGAGTGCGCACGCCGTATTGCTTAAGGCGTCTGCCGGACATAACGAATTCATGCTTGCAGACACCCGGGAAGGGAATCTCGAAATAAGGGGCCAACCGGTGCATCATATAGTTGGCGTTCAGCACCGCATTCTCGGAGACCTCGCGCAGGCCGTCCGGCCCGTAGGTGCGGATATAGGCATAAGCACGGACGAGAATACCGAAGTTGCCGTAAAAAGCTTTGACGCGGCCGATGGATTCCGGCCCGCCGCAGTCCAGTGTGAAACTGCCATCCTCGTTCTGGGCCACAGTAGGCTGCGGCAGGAACGGAATTAGCTTCGCCTTCACGCCAACCGGTCCGGCTCCCGGCCCGCCGCCGCCGTGCGGTGTGCTCATCGTCTTATGCAGGTTGAGATGGACCACATCGAAGCCCATATCGCCCGGGCGGGTGATGCCCATAATCGCGTTGGAGTTCGCTCCGTCGTAATAGAGCAGACCGCCTGCTTCATGCACAATGGCCGCGATCTCTACGATCTGAGTCTCGAAGAGTCCGAGCGTGCTCGGGTTCGTCAGCATCAGCGCAGCGGTGTCGCTGCCGACAGCGGCCTTCAGCGCTTCAAGATCGACCATTCCCTTGTCGTTGGAGGGGATGGTCACGGTGTCGAGTCCGGCCGCTGCGGCGCTGGCGGGGTTAGTCCCGTGTGAGGAATCCGGCACGATCACCTTGGAGCGGACTTCGCCGCCGCTCTCGTGATAGGCGCGGATCATCATCAGGCCGGTCCATTCGCCATGGGCTCCGGCAGCAGGCTGAAGGGATACAGCGTCCATGCCGGTCAGTCCGGCGAGATCCTTTTGCAGCGTGTACATCAATTCAAGCGCACCCTGAATGCTCTCTTCCGGCTGGTACGGGTGGATTTTGGACAGGCCGGGGAAGCGGGCGACATCTTCATTGATCTTCGGGTTATACTTCATCGTGCAGGAGCCGAGCGGATAGAAGCCGTTATCGACGCCGAAGTTGCGCCGCGACAGGGAGGTATAGTGGCGGATGACATCCACTTCAGAGACCTCCGGCAGAAGTACAGGTTCGCTGCGCAGCAGCCCTTCAGGAATGAGTGAGCCAAGGCCCTCGTCCTGCGGCACATCACACAGCGGCAAAGAGTAGGCCGATCGGCCGGGACGGCTTAATTCGAAGATCAGACTTTGTTCGGGTTTCATATACAGCCCTCCAGTACACTTGCGAATTCGTCAATTTCGGTTCGGCTTCTTTTCTCCGTTACGGCAACCAGCATATGTCCGGCCAGCTCGGGATAATCCCGGCTTAAGTCATATCCGCCGAGATAGCCTTCCTTCAGCAGCTTGGAGTTCACCGCACTCACACTGCTGCCTTCCGGCAGCTTCAGTACAAATTCATTGAAGAACGGGGCGCTGAAGACGCGCTCTGCCCCGGCAATGGCAGCCAGCCTTCCGGCGGCGTAATGACTCTTGCGGATGTTCAGCTCGCCAACCTCACGCATTCCCTCTTTGCCCATCACGGATAAGTAGACGGAGGCGCACAGCGCCAGCAGCGCCTGGTTGGAGCAGATATTCGAGGTCGCCTTCTCGCGGCGGATATGCTGCTCCCGCGCCTGAAGGGTCAAGACGAAGCCGCGCTTACCGTTACGGTCAACGGTCTGGCCGACGATCCGGCCCGGCATCCGGCGCATTAACGGCTCGGCAACGGCGAAGAATCCGCAGGTCGGACCGCCGAGCGAAGCGGCAATTCCGAGCGGCTGCGCATCGCCGACGACGATGTCGGCGCCAAGCCGTCCGGGCGCTTCCAGTACGCCCAGCGCAATCGGATTCGCGCTGACGACAAGCAGTCCCTTGACCGCATGGACCAGCGGTTCGATCCCGCGCAGATCCTCAATGCCGCCGAAGAAGTTGGGGGACTGAACCAGAACGGCGGCGGTATCGCCGTCGATTGCGGCGGCCAGCTGTGCGAGGTCCGTCACACCGTCTGCATAGTTGATCTCTACAATTTGCAGGCCCCAGGCATTGGCGGAGGTGCGCAGCACCTGCCGTGCTTCAGGATGAACCGTGCGGGAGACAATCAGCTTCTTGCGTTTGGTGGCACCGGCGGCCAGCACCGCTGCTTCAGAGAAGGCGGTTGCGCCGTCATACATACTGGCATTGGCAACCTTCATGCCGGTCAGCTCACAGATATAGGACTGGAATTCAAAGATCGCCTGAAGCTCCCCCTGGCTGATCTCCGGCTGGTAAGGAGTGTAGGCAGTATAGAATTCCGAACGGGAAATCACATGGTTGATGACGACCGGAACGTGGTGGTCGTACAATCCGGCGCCCAGGAAGCTGGTGTGGGTGTCGAAGTCGGCATTCTTGTCAGCCAGGCCCTTCATATGGCGAAGCAGTGCATATTCGTCCAGGGCGCCGGACATCGGCATTGTTCCCTGGTAGCGGACAGACTGCGGAATATCGGCGAACAGCTCGTCAATGGACTGTATGCCTACAGTTTCCATCATTTCTGCACGGTCTTGCTCCGTCATGGGCAGATAGCGGTGCTTCATTGGGGCTTCACTCCTTGGCTCTTTTTGTAGAACGGGGCTTTGATGACAACAGCCTTAAGCTGCTTGCCGCGGATCTCCACATACACCTCTGTGCCGGTCTCCGTATAGGCAGCATCCAGCAGGGCGAGTCCGAGATTCCGTTTCAGTGTCGGGGATTGGGTGCCGGTCGTGACTTCACCGATCTTCACTCCGTCCGCATACACGGGATAGTGGGAGCGGGGGATGCCGCGGTCGATCATCTCAAGACCTACCAGGCGGCGCGGCAGGCCGGCTTCCTTCTGCTTCAGCAGGGCAGCGCGGCCGATAAAATCAGCTTTGTCCAGCTTCACGAAGAACTGGACACCGGCTTCAAGGGGAGTGATGTCTGCTGACAGCTCCTGGCCGTACAGCGGCAGCTTGGCCTCGAAGCGCAGCGTATCGCGTGCGCCGAGTCCGGCAGGAGTCAGGCCATGCGGAGCGCCTGCTTCGAGCAGGCCGTTCCAGAGAGCAGCCGCTGTAGCTGCGGGAGCGTACAGCTCGAAGCCGTCTTCACCGGTATACCCGGTGCGGGAGAGCAGGACAGTTACACCGCAGACCTCAGCTTGCTCGATGAAGTGGAAGGGCTTAAGCTCCGGGAGCGGGACCTGCGTGACCTGGGCAAGAATGGTCTCCGCCAGCGGTCCTTGGAGCGCGAGCAGCAGGGTCTCGTCAGAGACATTCTTCATGCTGACACCGCTGAACTCAGGTGTGAGATGCTCCTGCAGCCACTGGAAGTCCTTGTCGATATTGGAGGCATTGACAACAAGCATGTAACGCTCCTCGCCCAGCCGGTACACGAGCAGATCGTCAACCACTCCGCCGCCCGGATAGAGCATAAGCGTATACTGCGCTGCGCCGTCCTCCAGGCGGCTGACATCATTGGTGGTCATAAGCTGCAGGAAGGCCTCGGAGCCGCTGCCGGTAACCATGAATTCTCCCATATGGGAGACATCGAATAATCCGGCCCGTTCACGGACGGCTTCATGCTCCTTAACGATTCCTGTGAACTGCACCGGCAGCTCCCAGCCGCCGAAATCAATGCATCTGGACTCCGCGTAGGCGGAATAGAGGTCATAAAAAGGCGTTCTTCTCAAAGACTCCATCTCGTCACTCCCTTGGTCTGTTTATATACAAAAAAGGACAGGCGAAAGCCATTATGCATACACGCATAAATGAACTTTCGCTCTGTCCTTTGTACCTGAGAGTTACCCTGCAGTAACGCGCAGGTTTCCCCGTTGGTGATCCGTGAGACCTGCGCGGCAGGCCTGGATGCTCTCCAGAGATGCGTCCGGCAAAGGTCCTTTTGCCTGAGAGATTCACCCATCCCGGGCTTACTCCTTCGGCGCTGTCTTCCTGTGAGACAGTCTCTCCCTATGCCATCATTCGCAAACGATATGATATTCTACTGATTCCATTAAACCGGGTAACCCTCCATACTGTCAATCAAAAAAACGTCAAAAAGTTGACAAATTAAATTTTACTGTCAGTTATATTGACATTAGGCAAGTCAATAAATTAGGCTATAACTAAATTTAGAACTCCAAATGTGGAAAAGAGGCGGCTTGTAAATGAGTGAAGTGCTGGACAACCTGGTATACAGCGAAGAGCATGAATGGGCACAGCAGGGTGAGGGACGTGTAGTACGTGTAGGGATTACGGATCATGCGCAGCATCTGCTCGGCGACATCGTGTTTGTAGAATTTCCGGAAGTCGGGGCAGCGATCTCCGCAGGCGACAGTGTAGGCAGCATCGAATCCGTGAAGACGGTGTCAGAGCTGTATTCACCGGTATCAGGGACGGTCACCAAGATCAATGACGCCCTGGAGACCAGCCCGGAACTGATCAATGACCAGCCATACGGCGGCGGATGGATTTTTGAGCTGGAGCTTGACGGTGAGTTCGCCGAGGCGGCTTCCGGCCTGCTGGATGCGGCTGCTTATAAGGAATTGGTTGGAGAATAAGGTTCAGCTTAGTTGCTGAACGGCTGGATACGACAGGCTTCTCTTATTACATTAGATGTCACTAATGTGAGAGGTCTGTCTTTTTGCGTCTTTATATCATTCTGGAAAGCCAAGCAGCCCCGGATAAATGTTTGGAGCCAGATGCCACAGGAAGGGCAGAAGAGCCAGGCCCGCAACGGAAAATACAGAGCACAGCAGCAGGAAACGGTAACTTTTTTGCGGACGGGTGGCGGGCTTGAGCACGAAATAATACACTCCGGCTGAATAAAACGGAAAAAGCACGGCGGCAGACATCCCCATACAAACGATAAATGTTGCTTCCCCGGCAGAGCTGGGGATCATGGCGTCGGGGTTATAAACCGGATTGACCTGTAAAAAGAGGAGAAGAAACGTCGAATACGCGCTCAGCAGAAGCAGGGGGAAACAGCGGATACGCCCATTCCCGGACAGGCCGTAGAGCATCCACCAGACCCCAAACCAGGCCAGGGCGAAGATAGCTCCGGCAATAAGGTAATCAGCGCCAATTGCAATCAGCTTGTCCAGCGGATAGACGCGGGCCAGGTCTCCCCAGAAGTAACCGGAGGAGAAGAACTGCATGAAGGCGGCAAAAAATCCGACAAAGAGGGTAAGCATCCCCTGGGCAATAATGATCGTGATCAGAGAAACTGCCAGCCGCAAAAACCTGAAAAAACCTGCGGCCTCCGGTGCCGCTCCGTTTGTATCCTGCATAGCGGTCTATCTCCTTATATTAGCAAATGGATATATGCTCCTGTCGCCTGCCGGTATTTGAGCTGATTCGCGCGCAGTTACGTGCTATTCTTCCTCCTGAAGCTGCCGCAGAACAATCAGTTCAACCCGGCGGTTCTTCTGCCGTCCTTCGGCGGTTGTATTATCGTAGGCAGGTCTGGTATCGGCGTAACCGGCGTACTGGAACGTATCGGGGCTAAGCCCCTCGTTGTCCAGGAAGAAGCGCAGCACAGACAGTGCGCGGGCGCCGGATAGATCCCAATTGTCGGTGTAGACCGATCGAAGGGTTACCGGAACATTATCGGTATGTCCTTCGATGCTGACCGTGGCGCCGATGCCCCGGAACAGGCCGGAGAGCTGACGCAGTGCAGGGAAGGCAGGCGATTTCAGCTCGGCTTGGCCCGCATCGAAGAGGAACCGGTCACTAAGCGTGATCGCAATGCCCTGCGGCTTGTCTGCCACAAAGATCTGTTCCCCGAGGTTATTCTCCTCCACATATTCGGTGATGACTCCCATTAGAGCCGCCAGCTTCGCTTCCTGTTCACGAAAAGCCAGCTCACGCGCAGACGGCTGGTGTCCGGCAGTGTCACTGTTTTGCCCGGATGTACCAGTGCTGGTGCCATCGCCGGAGCTGCCACCGGAATCTGTGGCGCTTCCTTCCCCATCGCCCCCGGAAACCGCTCCTTGCGTTCCGCCGTCATCTTCTTGTCCGTTCGGGACGGCCTGGCCGCTGTTCCCCTTATTGCCTTCTAGAACTCCATTACCGCCCTCCAGCACAGAACCGCCACTCTTGAACGTATCCGATAAGGAACCTGAAACAAGCGCATACTTTTGCGAATCCAGACTGCTCATGGCATACAGAATCACGAAGAAAATGAGCAGAAGCGTAATCAGATCCGCATAGGTAATCATCCAGCGGTCCCGGCTCTCCTTGCCTGCGGCGCGGGGCTGTCTGCGGTTTCTTTGTCTCATAGCGGTTCCCCCGGGCTATTGCTGCTGCGTTTGGGGGCGGCGTCTGAAATGAACGGGGCCAGTTTTTTGCGGACCAGATGCGGGTGATCCCCATTCTGCAGGGACAGGATGCCAACGAGCAGCATCTCCATGGTGCCCAGTTCACTTTGGCTGCGGGATTTAATTTTGGAGGCAATGGGTAAAAAGATTAAATTAGCACTGGCTACGCCATAGAGCGTGGCTGTAAAAGCTACAGCAATGGAGGCACCCAGCTGGGAAGGGTCCGTTAAATGGCCCAATACACGGATCAGCCCCATAACGGTGCCGATAATCCCCATTGTGGGAGCATAGCCGCCGGCCGCTTCAAAAATTTTGGCGTAACCTTCATATTTCAGCTCCTTGGCATCCATTTCAAGCTCCAGGATTTGCCGGACCTGATCCGGGTCATTGCCATCGACAATCAGAAACAGCCCTTCTCTGGTGAAGGTGTCGGGATGTTCTTCGGCTCGTTTCTCCAGTGCGAGTACGCCGCCGCGCCGCGTGACTGTAGCCATGGAGATCAGCTCTTCCGCCTGTTCCTGACTGGTGTCCGGCTGTCTGCCAAAAGCCAGGCGCAGAGCCGCCGGTACACTGCGGAGCTTGGAGGCCGGAAAGCCGATAAGTATAGCGGCCAGGGTGCCGCCGAAGACAATAAGCGCAGCATTCGGCTGCAGCAGGCCGGACAGGCTTCCGCCTTCCCACAGAAAACCGCCGATCATTGCGGCAATCCCGGCCACCAGGCCGATTATTGAAGTGATATCCATAAATTCAGGCTCCTTAAATTTCTATATATTATGGTTTGCAACAGTCTGGGCAACGCTGTATAATAAACGGGAACGTGCATTCCTATCTTCCATATTTTTCAGCTTGGTATGGATGAAGGCTCATTAGGGTTAAAATTATAATATATTCATATATTCTAGACGATAGAGGGGAGACGGGCAAATGAATGATATTGTCGTCAGTACGAAGACTTTTGAACTGGAGTCCGAGTATACACCCCAGGGCGATCAGCCTCATGCCATAGAAGAGTTAGTGGACGGCATCCGGCAGGGCAAGAAGCACCAGACGCTGCTGGGAGCGACAGGTACAGGCAAGACCTTTACCATCGCACAAGTAATTTCCAAGTTGAACCGCCCGACGCTGGTCATCGCGCACAACAAGACGCTTGCTGCGCAGCTCGCGAGTGAGTTCAAAGAGTTTTTTCCAAGCAATTCGGTTGATTACTTCGTCAGTTACTACGATTACTACCAGCCCGAGGCGTACATTCCTTCCTCCGATACCTACATTGAGAAAGATTCCAGTATAAATGAAGAAATCGACAAGCTCCGCCACTCGGCGACCAGTTCTTTGTTTGAACGCCGTGACGTCATTATTGTGGCGAGTGTGTCGTGTATTTATGGCCTCGGTTCACCTAAGGAATACGGAAGCTTGCTGCTCTCCCTGCGGGTAGGGATGGAGAAGCCGCGCAATCAGATTCTGAGCCGGCTCGTAGATATCCAGTATCAGCGTAATGATATCAACTTCGTGCGGGGGACGTTCCGTGTGCGGGGGGATGTGGTTGAGATCTTCCCGGCTTCCCAGGGAGAACATGCGATCCGGGTAGAGTTGTTCGGAGATGAGATAGAACGTATTACGGAGATAGATGTGCTGACAGGTGAACTGATCGGCGAACGCGATCATATCGCGATCTTCCCGGCGTCCCACTTTGTCACCCAGGAAGAGACGATGCGTGTAGCCCTTGTTAATATTGAGCGTGAGCTTGAGGAGCGCCTGGCCGTACTGCGTGAAGCAGGCAAGCTGCTGGAGGCCCAGCGGCTGGAGCAGCGGACCCGTTATGATATCGAGATGATGAAGGAAGTCGGCTTCTGCTCCGGCATCGAGAACTATTCCGGTCCGCTTACCTTCCGTGAGCCGGGCGCCACTCCCTATACCCTCATGGACTATTTCCCGGATGATATGCTGATTGTGATTGATGAGTCCCACGCTACGCTGCCGCAGATCCGGGCGATGTATAATGGTGACCGTGCGCGTAAGACAGTGCTCGTGGAGCACGGGTTCCGCCTGCCGTCTGCGCTGGATAACCGGCCGCTGCAATTTGAGGAATTCGAAGACAAGGTGAGCCAGATTATATATGTGTCCGCTACACCGGGACCTTATGAGATGGAACACTGCGATACTATGGTGCAGCAGATTATCCGTCCTACTGGTCTGCTTGACCCGATCATTGAAGTGCGCCCTACCGAGGGGCAGATTGATGATCTGATCAGTGAGATCCGTGACCGGGTGGAACGGGATGAGCGTGTACTGGTTACAACGCTTACGAAGAAGATGTCTGAGGACCTGACCGATTACTTTAAGGAAATCGGGATTAAAGTGCGTTATATGCACTCGGACATCAAAACGCTGGAGCGTATGGCAATCCTGCGTGATCTGCGGCTGGGTACATTCCATGTATTGGTCGGGATTAACCTGCTCAGAGAAGGGCTCGACCTGCCGGAGGTCTCGCTTGTCGCTATCCTGGATGCCGACAAGGAAGGGTTCCTCCGCTCCGAGCGTTCGCTGATTCAGACGATTGGCCGTGCAGCCCGTAACTCGGACGGCCGTGTCATCCTGTATGGCGACCGCATTACAGATTCCATGGAGAAGGCGATGAGCGAAACCCAGCGCCGCCGTGAGATCCAAATTGCTCATAATGAGCAGCACGGCATTACCCCGACGACCATTAACAAGAAGGTACGCGACATCATCGAGGCGACGAAGGTGGCCGAGTCCAAGGCCGATTACCTTACCGGCGTTGGCGGCAAGCTGAACAAGAAAGACAAGCAGAGCCTGATGCAGCGTCTGGAGGCGGAGATGAAGGACGCCGCCAAGAACCTGCAATTCGAGCGCGCCGCCGAGCTGCGCGATGCCTTGCTTGAGCTGCGGGCAGAGTAAGGCGGCGATGAAGTTAACAATCCAGGGAACGGCGCTATTCAGGCCGTTCTTTTTGAAGATAAAGGGGCCATGCCCTTGCGTATCCCGCAGGGACAGCTTGCCGTTGAAGCCCTTAGCGCATTCCGAAGGAACAGCCCGCAGTTAAGCTCTTGGCGCGTATCCCGCAGGGACAGCGTGCACTCAAGCCCTTAGCGCGTATCCCGAAGGGACAGCGTTGTCGGCAAGCGGCAGCGAGCCGTATCCTGCACTGGTAGTATAGCGGTCCCGTAGGGACAAGCGAGCCTATTCCCCCAGTAGTCGTCCATCCACCCAGCCCAACTCTTTCCGCCAAGTTTGCAGGTGTCCAGAGGGTGCAACCCTTGGGGCCCTCCCTTGGAAGGGAGGGTTTGGGAGGGATCGAAAGGTAATGTTTTTGCATTTTAAATTCCCCTTAAAGGAGAGGTACCGTTGGCACATGAAAGTATAGTAATTAAGGGCGCAAGAGCCCACAACCTCAAGAACATCGACGTAACGATTCCGCGTGACCGCTTCGTCGTGCTGACGGGACTGAGCGGCTCGGGCAAATCGTCCCTGGCCTTCGACACCATCTATGCCGAGGGTCAGCGCCGGTATGTGGAGTCATTGTCTGCGTATGCCCGCCAGTTCCTGGGCCAGATGGAGAAGCCGGATGTAGATTCCATTGAAGGACTCTCCCCGGCGATATCGATTGACCAGAAGACTACGAGCCGTAACCCGCGTTCGACAGTAGGTACGGTTACCGAAATCTATGACTATCTGCGGCTGCTTTTTGCCCGGGTCGGTCATCCCCACTGCCCGGATCATGGAATTGAGATCACCTCACAAACCGTTGAGCAGATGGTTGACCGGATCATGCAGTACCCGGAGAAGACCCGCCTGCAGATCCTGGCTCCGGTCATTTCCGGCCGCAAGGGTGAGCATAAGGGTCTGTTCACGGATATCTCGAAGCAAGGCTTCGTCCGTGTACGTGTGGACGGTGAACTGCGCGAAGTAACGGAAGATATTGTCCTGGAGAAGAATAAGAAGCATACGATCGAAGTGGTCGTGGACCGGATTGTGATTAAGGAGGATATCGCGACCCGCCTAACCGATTCCCTGGAGACCGCACTGAAGCTGTCGGGCGGTCAGATTCTGGTGGATGTGATGGGCCAGGAGGAGCTTTTGTTCAGTGCAAGCTTCGCTTGTCCGGTCTGCGGGTTCAGCATAGAAGAACTGGCGCCGCGCATGTTCTCCTTCAACAGCCCATTTGGGGCATGCCCTGAATGTGACGGGCTTGGGATGAACATGGTCGTTGACCCTGATCTGCTAATCCCGGATACGGAGAAGTCGATTGAGGAGGGGGCGTTCCTGGCCTGGACAGGCAGTACCTCCAACTATTATCCGCAGTTCCTGAAATCAGTGTGTGAGCATTTCAAAATACCGCAGAATGTACCTGTCAGCAGCCTGTCGCCGGAGCATATGGCCAAGCTGCTGCACGGAACGGGCAGCGAGAAGATCCGCTTCCGGTATGAGAATGACTTCGGCCAGCGTAAAGACGCCCTTGTTGCCTTTGAGGGGATTATTCCCAATCTGGAGCGCCGATACCGTGATACGGCCTCTGAGGGCATCCGCGAGTTCATAGAAGGCTTCATGAGCGCCAAGCCATGCCATTCGTGTAAAGGCAAACGGCTCAAGAAGGAAATTCTGGCTGTGACCATTAACGGGCAGAATGTTTCCGATGTTACGGATCTTTCGATTGGAGATTGTCTGGACTTCTTCGGAGATCTCAAGCTTAGTGAGAAAGAAACAGCTATCGCCAATCTGATCCTCAAGGAGATCAGCAGCCGGCTCGGCTTCCTGGTGAATGTGGGCTTGAATTACCTGACTCTCAGCCGTGCAGCGGGGTCGCTATCCGGCGGGGAAGCCCAGCGGATCAGGCTGGCTACCCAGATCGGCTCCAGTCTGATGGGTGTCCTCTATATTCTGGACGAGCCAAGTATCGGTCTGCATCAGCGGGACAACGACCGGCTGATTGCCACACTCGGACATATGCGTGATCTGGGCAATACACTGATTGTCGTTGAGCATGATGAGGATACGATGATGGCGGCTGATTACATTATTGATATCGGGCCGGGTGCCGGTAAACACGGCGGTCAGGTGATTGCTCAGGGGACACCGCAGGAAATTATGCAGGATGCGAACTCCCTGACCGGTGAATATCTAAGCGGACGCAAGTTTATTCCGGTGACTGCCAAGCGGCGGCCTACCGATAATGAACGCTGGATCGAGATTCGCGGAGCCAAAGAGAATAATCTGAAGAATGTGAATGTGAAGATTCCGCTTGGTGTCTTCACAGCGGTAACCGGTGTGTCCGGCTCCGGCAAATCTTCACTCATTAATGAGATTCTATACAAGAGTCTGGCACGCCAGCTCAATAAGGCGGTCAAGGTCCGTCCGGGCTTGCACAAAGAAATCCGCGGTCTGGAGAATCTGGATAAGGTCATCGAAATTGACCAGTCTCCCATCGGTCGTACCCCGCGCTCTAATCCGGCTACGTATACAGGCGTATTCGATGATATCCGCGATCTGTTCTCCAAGACCAATGAGGCCAAGGTGCGCGGCTTCCAAAAGGGGCGCTTCAGCTTCAATGTGAAGGGTGGCCGCTGCGAGGCTTGCCGTGGAGACGGGATCATCAAGATTGAGATGCACTTCCTGCCGGATGTATACGTACCTTGCGAAGTCTGCAAGGGCAAACGTTATAACCGCGAGACGCTGGAAGTGAAATATAAAGGCAAGAATATTTCCGATGTGCTGGAGATGACCGTAGAGGATGCAACGGAGTTCTTCAAGAATATCCCGCGCATTCACCGCAAAATGCAAACCTTGCTCGATGTGGGTCTGGGCTACATCAACATCGGCCAGCCGGGAACGACCTTGTCCGGCGGCGAAGCCCAGCGGGTGAAGCTGGCTTCCGAGCTGTACCGCCGCAGTACTGGCAAGACCCTCTATATCCTGGATGAGCCGACAACCGGCCTGCATGTGGACGACATTGGCCGTCTGCTTGAGGTGCTGCACCGCCTGGTGGATTCCGGTGAATCCGTCCTGGTCATTGAGCATAACCTGGATGTCATCAAGACAGCCGATTACATTATTGATATGGGGCCGGAAGGCGGCAGCGGCGGCGGTACCGTCCTTGCCACCGGAACACCGGAGAAGCTGATTACGGTCGGCGAATCCTACACGGGCCGGTATCTGAAGCCCATCCTGATCCGTGATACAGAACGTACGCAGGCGATGGAGCTGGAGCTGGAGCTGCAGACCTCTGAGACGGTGTAACTGTAGGAAGAGCAGATAGAACCTGAATAACCTCAATAACCCAAATAACCCAAATAACCCAAATAACCCAAGACCCCTCGTAAGGGGCGTGGGTTATTTTTTAATATAAACGTATATGCCTTGGGGAAGCGAAGCTTAACCCTGATTAGTAGTGGCCGGCCACCGGGGATAGCGGACGCAGTTGGAAATAAGGCACTTAATACTGCCGAAACCGAGTGTTACGAGTCAGCAGGTGGAAAATGTCCATTTAATTCACCGAACTCTACGGATTCAGCAGAAATCGAGCCGATTAAGTGTTGTTTTTCCAACTGCTTCCTATCAATATTCCAGTGACGCCAAATTAGATGTGCTAATTCCACTTATTGTCACCCGCCGCTCCGTAATCAGAACCGTGCGTAAAAACACACGCCACAGTAAAGGTTACTTGGTCATCTTTTTCTGTTATCGGCTACCTGCTACAACTCACTGCGGATACCGAGGATGAATTTGAAACGGCTGCTGGTTTTTTGCATTCTTTTGAAGCCTTCCCGGGAATCCGCAATCCATACCGTTCTTCTGATCCAGACTCTCAGGTATACGGAGCGGAATTTAACCGGTCTGATTATTCCTTTGGCCTCGGTCTCTGTACCATCCGGCTGTTCCATCTCTGTTCGCACAAACCACGTATTTCCGATTCCGAATTCGATGTATTTCAAGCGAGTGTCACCTATCTTCCTGTAGCCTGTTCTCTTGATTCCAAAAGGCATTCCGGTAGTGAATAGGATTAATTGTACCATTATCCTATATAGATTGAACTTGAGAATATACAGACAGGGAAAAGTGACGGAGGAGAATTTTGGAACTGTAGGAGCGTTAGCGTCCGCCTTTGTCACCGGACTTCTACCGCGATTAGCGGTCCCAAATCAAGAAGTCTGGGGACAACAGTGGCCGGAGGGCCAAACATTCTCTGGAGTCACGGCAATCCCAGAACGGAAAACTCACAAGTACAATCTATATAGACACAAATTAATCTGGCGTCAGGCAAGCAAGACTGGCATATTTAGAGCATGTCCCCCGTAAGATTCAAAGAGAAGAATATGTGTTGAATGAATAGCAGCAGGTGATGGGAAGATTGCGGTGGAACAGCTCCTTGATAACCGGATAACAAGCAGCCGTCAATGTAAAATATCCCTGAATCACAGCTGAATTCGGCCATTTGAAAAATTTTTTGTGACAAAACTAACGTTTTTAAAATATTTCTATTGCGTGACTGAAATGGTAACGATAACATAGAAGGTGATATGGATTAGAGGAACTTGCTTGACAACACTTTCAGGGAGGGATTGCCCATGCTGCTTGCAGAAGCTGCCGCGCAAGAGCCGTCTAAATTTCATACCTTCGACGCGTTTATGATTGTATTCACCATCCTGATTCTTATCGGTGTGGTCCGTCTATTGAAAGCTCCGCAGAAGAACAAGTTTGCGATTGGCTTCGGAGTAGTGAGCCTGCTGGTTTTTGTGGTCTCCGATTATGCAATGATTATGAATTGGTTCAGCTAAGTAAGGCACACATAACTTCAGATGCACAGCTTACTAAAGACTCCTTTACCCGCCGGCGGCGATCCTAAAGGCGTCTTTTTTTAGAATATAAGTTACAGGTTTCACATGGATGAAGGGGAGAGGGCGATGGAGATGAGGAGAAAAGGGATTGCCCGAAGCAATAAGTTGCTGCCGGGTGTTCTGCTGCTGGCATTGTCGGGGTTCATAAGTGTGCCCGGTGCTGTACATGGGGCGGTCTACGGAGAGCCAGCGCCATTAGCGGCAGACAGCGAGGCATCTGCGAATGTAATACAGATTGGACAAGCAGGTGGGGTCAAAGCAGGGAGTAGAGAGCAAGGGGGCAAAACAGCCACGGACCCGGTTCCGTCCATCATCCGCGCGGTATCGCCGTCTGTGGTAGGCATTATCGGCAAAGCCGGCGGGGAAGCCAGCGGCCCGGATGACCGTTACAATCTGACACACGGCTCCGGCATTATCGTCAAGGCGGACGGGTGGATCATTACCAATGCGCATGTGATGGAAGGGCTGCAGAATGCGGTAGCGGTCACTTCGGATGGGACAAGCTATAACATCACAGATACATACCTGGATGAGTTCAGTGATCTTGCCCTTATCAAAATCAAAGCCAAATCCCTGAAGCCCGCCACCTTTGCGGGTAGTTCAGCCAGCCTGCAGGTAGGAGAAAAGGTCATAGTGATCGGGACGCCCATCTCGTTCACGCTGAGAAATTCAGCTACGGTGGGCGTAATTAGCGGTCTCAATCGTTCGGTGGATGCTGCCTACCGGCTGATTCAGAGCGACACGGCTATCAATCCCGGCAACAGCGGAGGGCCGCTCGTGAGCATGACAGGCGAGATCCTGGGAGTCAACAGCTTGAAGTTCGCAGCCGTGGGGGTGGAGAACATGGGCTTCGCCATTCCGGCAGAGACGGTGAAGTACATCATGAATCAACTGCTCCAGTACGGAGAGGTACGGCGTCCGAGCCTCGGGGTAGAGCTGGAGGAGAGCTGGCCTGTGATTGTCGGACTGCCCGGGCAGGAGCCACTAACGGTAACGAAGGTGGTCACAGCGGAAGCGCGCAAGGCAGGGATTGCCGCCGGAGATGCGCTGTATGCGATTGACGGGCACCGGGTAACCTCGCTTGTGGATGTCAATGAACTATTCAAACGGTACAAGCCAGGTGCGGTGGTCAAGCTGCTCATGCAGAGCGAGGGCGATATCGTTGCCAGAAGCCTTGTCCTTGGACAGGGTGACCCGCTGGTGAGTGCCGTGGATACGGAGGAGGATGCCGATGATCAGCCAAAAAAGTAAACATGCAGCAAAGGCTGCCGGATCAGGTATGGGAGCGGGGCATATGCGGCGTCTAGTGTCTGCCATGCTGGCTGTATTATTACTGCTCGCTCTGTTTCCGGCACGGAATGCCTATGCGGCAGAAGGGTCTTTGCTGGAGCTAAGTATACAAGCAGGCAGTACCTCGGCAACTGTTAACGGGAAACCGGTCACGATTCAGCAGCCTTTTTCCGAGAATGGAACGCTGATGGTACCGCTGGGTATCTTCAAAAAAGCCTTCGGCAGCACCGTCTCCCTGGAAGGAGAGGATGTGGTGAAGGTCATGTATGGCCCGCATACCGGTGCAATGACGATAGGCGGGACTACTGCCTGGAAGGATGGCGTCAAAATCAAGCTGGCTGCGCCTCCGCGGATGGTATCCGGTGTGCTGATGGTGCCGCTTAGGTTCGTGGCCGGGGTACTGGGTGCACGGGTTACTCCGGCAGGCGGCGGGGGCATACGGGTTACACTGGCTCCTTCATTGGCTGTAACAGCCGTTGACACGCAGGGCGGGATTGACAGCGATATCGGCAAAACCCGGATCGGCAACAGTTACCTGACATGGAGCATGAACTACCCGCCCGGGCTCGTTGTTGGCGACAGCGGCGGGGATGAGGGCGTAGCGACTTTTACGAGTGCAGAGAATGATTATTATCTGGAGGTGCATGCTTCGCCGCTTGCGGTTCCGTTAGATCCCGAAGGGCTGCTGGAGAATCTAGTGGGGTCATCGCAGGAAGGCGGGGAGATTGTGTTGGACCGGGAGACGGTTCCTGAGGCTAGAACTCCTTACGCCCGGACGGTCAGCAAGGATTCCAGCGGGGCGCTGTGGGAAGGCAGGCAATATTATGCGAATGGAAGGCTGTATGAGATCTATCTGACCGATGACAAGGCAGCGAATTATAAAGATCTGGGCAAGTATGCGGCGCTGCTGAACTCTTTTCAGCCCTCTTTTAACACTTCCGACTCCAGTATCCGTGACCTGTCCACCATCCACAACGGCCTGCGCGAGGCTTACAACGACGACTACGGCATTGCGCTTAAGGTTCCCGCAGACTGGAGTGCAGATGATCAGCAGCTCTATTATACGGGCAAACAGGGGAGTTATCTGCGGGTGAAAGTAAGCTCAGCCCCGGCAGGCTCCACGCTGGCAAGCTGGAATCAGGAACTGCAGTCACAGCTCCAGGACACCTATGTGAGCGAGGCCTATACCTCGAAGGATAGCGTAGCAGGCAAGGTCTCCGGTGAGCCGGTACTGATTAATGAGCTTGGGCTTAATCCGGGCAACGGCTGGAATACGGAATATCAGATTCTGCTGCTGAAGAACGGGTATCGTTATTTTTTTGAATATGTTGCGGCTTCCAGTCAGCCAAGCGACAAAGAGCGGTTCACGGATGTGCTGAATTCGATTGATATTGATTTTGCACAGACCCAGGAGAATTTCGGACGTCTGGAGGTTGAAGACTACCCGCTGCTCAGCACGAAATTAATCACCAAAACCTCCAAGGCCTACGGCTACAAGATCGATATTCCGCGGCTGTGGACACCGGTCCAGGATCTGTTCGAGAGCCAGACCATCGAATACCGCTTCACCGGCGGCCGCTTCCAGTTCTATGCCAGCCCCGAGGTTACGCCGGAGTATGCGCTCAGCCAGCTGCAGAGCTATTATCTGAACACCAAGAAGGACCCCAAAGGTCCGCAGGTGAAAAGCGTAGCAGAAACCGCCTTTGCGGGTGTGCCAGCCACGATACTTACTATTGAGCAGATTAAGAATAGTATCCCCGTGGGCACGAAGATCATTATTTTCAGCAAAAACGATGTGGTCTATACGCTCACCGTTACGCTTAACGCTGCCAACGCCACGGCCAGCCAGCAGGCGACGCTGGAGAGGGTGCTGGGGTCGTTTGGGTGGGCGGGGGAGTAGGGGGATAATTAGTATCTTAAACAAGTGATGAAAACAGAAAAAACGTCCCAGGCTACTAAGAGCCGGGACGTATTTTGCTGAATGAAACTAAAGAATTTTATTTGGTTAATACACAAAATTATGCGTAACATCCTTTAAAAGCGGAGCTTTTTCATCTTTGGCAGACAGCACGGGGGTAACATCAATCGGCCATTCAATGGCGATGTCAGGATCATTCCACAGAATGCCGCCATCGCATTCAGGCGCGTACAGCTCATCGCATTTGTATTGAACTTCGACATCCTCGGTTAATGTCATGAAGCCATGGGCGAACCCTTTTGGAATGAGAAGCTGTTTTTTGTTCTCGGCGGTCAGCTCAATTCCGAACCATTTGCCGTAAGATGGACTGCCTTGACGAATATCAACAGCTACATCAAAAATGGCCCCCCTTGTGCAGCGGACAAGCTTAGTTTGTGCCTTAGGGTTTAATTGGAAATGTAGGCCCCGCAGAGTCCCTTTTACAGCTGAATAGGATTGATTGTCCTGAACAAACTGATAATTAATGTTTTGTTCATGAAATTTTGCCTCGCTGTAGGTCTCCATGAACCAGCCGCGGTGGTCTCCAAAGACCGCCGGTTCGACAACGAGAACATCTTCCAGATTGGTTTTGATAAACTTCATCTTATCCACTCTTTCTATGGTTTAAAATTGGATTTTTCCTGTAGCCACCTTAATTAGATATTGGCCATAGCCGGTCTTACTCAGTTTATGTCCGCATTCCAGCAAATGTTCCTGTGTAATCCAGCCGTTAATATAAGCAATCTCTTCAGGTGCAGAGATTTTAATACCCTGATGATCTTCAATGGTTCTAACGAAATTGGTGGCGTCAACCAGACTCTGATGTGTTCCGGTATCCAGCCAGGTGAATCCGCGTCCAAGCAGGGCGACATCCAGCTCATCCAGCTTCAGGTAGGCTTCATTGATCGAGGTGATCTCCAGCTCGCCACGGTGAGAAGGCTTAACTTCCTTAGCGATAGAAACCACACGGTTATCATAAAAATACAGACCTGTAACCGCATAATTGGATTTTGGA
Organism: Paenibacillus tritici; assembly: GCF_018207515.1. Classification (NCBI taxonomy): domain Bacteria; kingdom Bacillati; phylum Bacillota; class Bacilli; order Caryophanales; family Paenibacillaceae; genus Paenibacillus; species Paenibacillus tritici. The sequence goes on along the minus strand of NZ_CP073365.1, from coordinate 6,995,278 downwards.
TGCTCCGGTTTCTCTTCAATGCTGAGGACCTTGCCGTCTCCATCGAATTCCACCACACCAAAACGTTCAGGATCGGGCACATGGTAACCGAACACGGTTGCTCCATTTGTTTTCCCCGCGGCTTTTTTCAGGATGTTGGTCATGCCGTTTCCGTAGTATATATTATCTCCGAGAATCATAGCCACGGAGTCTTCACCGATGAATGATTCGCCCAAAATAAATGCCTGTGCCAACCCGTCCGGACTTGGCTGGACAATGTACTGCAGCGAGATACCGAACTGGGAGCCGTCACCGAGTAAATTCTCGAAACGGGGTGTATCCTCAGCGGTAGAAATTATAAGAATCTCTTTGATGCCAGCCAGCATCAGTGTAGACAGAGGATAATAAATCATGGGTTTATCATAGACCGGCAGTAATTGTTTGCTGGTCACCATTGTAAGGGGATACAGACGGGTGCCGCTTCCTCCCGCAAGAATAATGCCTTTCATAAATGTTTCAACTCTCCTTTTGCCACATATAAATTTTGGGAACCGTGAGATCTTTTGCGTTATTTATTCTTATCCATTCATATTTTACGCTGGTTGTTCTTGGTTTGTCTATTAAAGCAAGAAGACGGGCTTGCATTGTGACGGCTCAATGATGAATAGAAAATCCAAGTGTTTCTATTTTACTGGCAGAGAACTGTGATATTTGATACAATTAATAAGTTAAAAAGCTGTAAATGATCCGCCGATCAGGCGGTTTGGGAGGATATAAATGAAAGAGCAAGAAATACGCAGAGAAGATGTGGAGCTACTCGCTCCGGCGGGAGACTGGGACTGCATGCGTGCAGCGGTGGCGAACGGGGCGGATGCTGTCTTTTTTGGCGTAGAGAAATTCAATGCACGGGCCAGAGCGAACAACTTCCGTATGGACGAGCTGCCGGAGATTATGGCGTTTCTGCACAGCTATGGAGTGAAGGGGTTCCTGACCTTTAATATACTGGTGTTCGAGAATGAGCTGCCGGATGCCAAGGAACTGATTGATGCCTGCGTGGACGCCGGTGTGGATGCCGTAATCGTGCAGGACTTGGGACTGGTGAAGATGATCCGTGAGATCTCTCCGGACTTCCCGATTCATGGTTCTACACAGATGACGATTACCTCGCCGGAAGCGGTGGAATTTACGAAGCCGTGGGGGCTGGAACGTGTAGTACTCGGCCGTGAAAATAATCTGAAGCAAATCCGCACGATTGGCGAACAAGCCCGCCTGCCGATGGAGGTCTTCGTGCATGGTGCGCTCTGTGTATCTTACTCGGGTCAGTGTCTAACCTCTGAAATGTGGGGCGGACGCTCGGCGAACCGCGGGGAATGCGCCCAGGCTTGCCGCCTGCCGTATGACCTGATGGTGGACGGGGAAGTGAAGCCGATGGGCGATGTGACTTACCTGCTGTCTCCGAAGGATCTTGCCGCCATTGATCTGATGCCTGAACTGATTGAAGCGGGAGTGACCTCGTTCAAAATCGAAGGCCGGCTCAAAACCCCGGAGTACGTTGCCAATGTGGTTAGTAAGTACCGTAAGGCGATTGATAAGTATTTTGACGGCAACTGGGTGCCGACTTCGAAGGAGGACATGCGTGAGCTGCAGCAGAGCTTCTCGCGGGGCTTCACTCATGGTTTCCTGGATGGCACCAATAATAAGAAGTTAGTCGATGGCACCTTCCCGAAAAGCCGTGGGGTATTCATGGGCACGGTTGAGCAAATCCTGCGGGATGGCGTGGTCTGCCGGATTCATGCTCCGCTTAAGCGGGGGGATGGAATTGTATTCGATGCCGGAGATCCGACGAAGAAGGAAGAAGGCGGCCGTGTCTACGATCTGCGCCGTAAGGGCGTCAAGCTGGAAGGCGAAGCCGGAGAAGGTTGGATTATCGACATCGTGCCTGGCCGTAATGACGTCGATCTGCGTCGCCTGCATGTGGGCGACCGTATCTGGAAGACGAATGATCCGGCGCTCGACAAGGCGCTGCGCCAGTCGTTCGAGACCGAGAAGCCGTACCGGGTTTTCCCGGTTCATGTGAGAGTGCAGGGCTGCGTAGGCGAGAAGCTGACGACCTGGTGGACAGACGTTCAGAAGAACGTTACCGTCCGTGTGGATTCGGAGCTGGCGCTGGAGACCGCGCAGAAGCGTCCGATGGATACCGCGCTGCTGGAAGAACAATTCGGCCGCCTGGGCGGAACCCTGTTCCAGCTTGAAGCGCTGGAGTCGCATCTGCAAGGCGACGTGATTGTGCCTATGCGCGAGCTGAACAGCATCCGCCGCCAGGCGGTGGAGCTGCTTGCGGGCGAGCGCCCGAAGCCTCCCGTGTATGTGAAACGGGAGGTCGAGGTTTACGGCGGTGCCACCCGCAGGGGCGCCGCGGAGAGCACCATCGCCGCAGGAGATGGCGCGGGCGGGCTCAGCGGTGAAGCAGAGCTCACCGCGCTGTGCCGCAGCCTGCCGCAGGTGCAGGCTGCGCTCGAAGCCGGCGTAACCAGCATTTACGCCGATTTCGAGTTCATCAAGCAGTTCCCGGCGGCAGTAGACGCTGTGCGGGCGGCAGGAGCCAGCATCACGCTGGCGACACCGCGCATCCATATGCCGAACGAGAACGGCTACCATGCCAACATCCTGAGGCTTAAGCCGGATGCTGTGCTGGTCCGCAACACCGGTGCGCTGTATTATTACCTGCGCCACCGGATGGAGCACCCGGATGCTGTGCATCCCCGGCTGATTGGCGATTTCTCGCTGAATATCGCCAATCACAGAGCGGTAGATCTGTTCCTGGATGCCGGCTGCGACAAAGTCACACCGTCGTATGACCTGAACATCCAGCAGATGGTCGATCTGCTGGGGCACAGCGACACCTCCCGTATGGAGATTGTCATCCACCAGCATCTGCCGATGTTCCATACGGAACATTGTGTCTATTGTACCTTCATGAGTGAGGGAACTGACTACACCAACTGTGGCCGTCCATGCGAGGAGCAGCGTGCTTCACTGCAGGACCGGATCGGCATGTCCCATCCTGTTCGTGTAGACGAAGGCTGCCGCAATACCGTCTATAACGCTGTCGAGCAGTCCGGTGCAGAATACCTGAATCACTTCCGTGAGCTTGGAGTATCTTCTTACCGCGTAGAGTTCCTGGAGGAGACACCCGAGCAGGTAGCAGAGGTCATTAGCCTCTACAGCCGCGCTTTACGTGGTGAAATTTCCGGTACGCAGGTATGGAAAAGCCTGAAGGCTACCAACCAGCTTGGGGTTACACGCGGGCAGTTGGTTAATGCGAAATAAGAGATGATGACTTGATATAGCTAAGGCCCGGGTGAAGCCGGACCATCCATTCGGATGGCTCCGGAAGTTCTCCCGGGCCTTTCTGTTTTATGCTGCTCGCATCTATTTGATTCTTTTCAGATGGCGTGCAATAGTTGGACAAATTTCCAAAACTAAACAGGAATGATATCTGTTTCTACCCTTTTATCGTACCAGCTCCGGCCAAATCTCCAGCGGTTCACCGCAGGAAGGGCAGCTCACACGGCCGGAGAGATAGGGAAGTTGCTCCAGGAGTTGTCTATTCTTTATAGCGATGGCCGCTTGCCACAAGCGGGCCAGAGCATCGTCTCCTGAGCGGACGGTGTCAGGCACGGAAGGCTCAACCATTCGCCCATTCTCCTTACTGCTGAACACAGGGTCTTCCGGGTAAGCGGTCATACCGGGGCCGCTCTCAGTCGGCCAGATATACATATCCTCATGGCATTTTGGGCATCCCACGATATACTCGTCACCATCCGAATAAGTCAGCAGCATGACGGCAACCGCTAGATCACCCCGGTAAGCAGCATCTGCGGTGATGATGTAACGCTTCTCATCGTCATCTTTTTCAGCCGCTTCTGCATAGCGGAGGATTTCTTCCGATAGTTTGCCCAGACTAACAACAGCGGCGAGGTAAGCCGTATATATCTCTTGTATGAGTTCCTCTGCAAGAGGAGGGTCGTGGAGATCCAATTCTCCGGGAAGCTGTCCACTGTTCACCGCACTCTGATTAGCGACAAAAATCCCACAAGTCACATAGATATCTAGCTTCACCTCAGGATCAGCCGATTGCCTGGCGAGATCCGCAAGATAAGGCAATGCGGCATAGGTGCTGCTGTAGATCGTGTCCTGATGATAGAGCTGTTCCCAATACAGCTCATCCTTAACGTCTGCGGCGTAATCGTCCCGTAACTGCTTCAGTAAGCCGGGTACCGCCTCAGCAGAACCGAAAGGGCCTTGCAGCTGCTGCCATACGGGACTGGATAAGTCTAGGATGAATATCCTCCTCCTTGAATTGCTGTGATATAGTCATGTTATATCAGCATCCAATGGTGGCGTCAACGTTCAGGAGTTTCAAGTATAGGGTCTAAGCCCGGACTAGATCAGCTTCGCCGCAACGGGGCCTCTGGAGCGTTATGATCATGTATTAAAGACCCGGCCGCTGCCCAAAAGCAGCAGTAACTGCTATAATTGAGATTATGAGTATATACGATAAAGGAGCTATGAGATGAAGATCCGTAAAGCTATTATTCCCGCTGCCGGTTTGGGAACCCGTTTCCTGCCTGCGACCAAAGCGATGCCTAAGGAAATGCTGCCCATTGTAGACAAACCGACGATCCAATATATTGTTGAAGAAGCGGTCGCCTCCGGGATTGAAGATATTATTATTGTGACCGGTAAAGGCAAACGCGCGATCGAAGACCATTTTGACAATTCGTTTGAACTGGAATTCAATCTGGCGGAAAAGCAAAAGTGGGAGCTGCTGGAGTCAGTACGCAAATCTTCAGAAATGGCCGACATTCATTACATCCGCCAAAAAGAACCCCGTGGCCTTGGACATGCCATCTGGTGTGCGCGGAAATTCATCGGCAATGAGCCGTTTGCGGTTCTGCTGGGAGACGACATCGTGGAGTCGAACAAGCCTTGTTTGAAGCAGATGATTGAAGTGTACGATCAATATAGATCCTCCATTGTGGGTGTCCAGCAGGTGCCTTGGGAAGAAGTTTCCCGCTACGGGGTGGTAGACGGATCTGAATTAGCAGAACGTGTCTATAAAGCCAACCGACTTGTAGAAAAGCCGAAGCGTGAGGATGCTCCATCCAATCTGGCAATTCTGGGACGGTATATCCTGACTCCGCGTATCTTCGACATGCTCGGCGAACAGCAGGTGGGGGTGGGCGGGGAAATCCAGCTTACGGATGCAATCTCCCGCTTGAGCGAAGTGGAGCGGATTATTGCTTACGACTTTGAAGGCAGACGGCATGATGTCGGCGAGAAAATGGGTTTCATCCAGACAAGCATCCACTACGCGCTGCAGCATGAGGAGCTTAAGGAAGGGCTGTTAGAGTATCTGAAGGAAGTTATTGAGAATGAGGAGAGACTGTTTAGCCGTTAAAAAAATTATCGCTCAGAGCTATATAGGTGCTTGTTCACTCTCTCCATTCTCCTCATTTAATCTTAAAAAGCGGCTCACTGTACTCAGACAGTGGGCCGCTTTCGTGTGTATTTATTCTGCTATTTCAACTAGTACTGCGTATTCACAACCTTATCAATCGCTGCGGCCTCTTCCGGATCAGCGGCAATCAGCTTATCATAGACTGGCTGATCAACTGCCGCTCCCGCCTTCTTCAGTGCAGCCAGATACCAGCGGGCTATTTCACGATTAGTAGTATCACTGTAATCTTCGCTTAACCCAAGCTTCAAAGTAGCTGCAGCCACATCGTTTTGTCCTGACATCACCTGCAGTTTACCCGCATTAAGAGCAATCACTGGTGTAACCGAGAACGGACGGCCTTGCAGCTGCTCAGGGGGCAAAGTCTTCAGATGCTCTACGCCTTCCACCACATGCTTATAGGCATCCAGTCCTGCTGTGACGTATTCTTGTTTTTTGGGATCATCTTTTTGCTCATTAGCTGTGGCTGCGAGTGCCTGAGACCGGCTGATGAGTGCCTCGTACCAGGTAATATCCCAGTTGAACTTGTTAGCATTATCACGATATACAGCCAGGGCCAGGTCGCCTTGACCTTTTAGATCATAATAACTGGCCAATTGAGTCTGCAGATTTTTGTTGTAAGGCTCGTCTTTCAGGGCACGGGTCAATACAGCAGATGCTTCAACCAGGTATTGCTCATCTTGAGTCTGCTTGAACACCTGCATATCAAGAGACGACAAGTATAATGCAGTTTCCGGATGGGAAGGGCGGGCATCTAATGCTTTAACCAGAGGTGTCTTGATTTCTTCATATGAAGTACTCACCGAAAGTAAGCTTTTTCCTTTGAGGGCTGCATTGCTGGACCCGATATAGCTGATCGACAGGAAGAGCAAGAATACGGTGCCGACGGTGATGACAGCGAAATATCCAAATCGCAGACCAGCTTTATTCCATCTCTGGCGTAATGGCTTATTGTCCATGACTGCTCCCATACCAGCCAAACCGATGAACACCAGAATCCCCATGAAGGCATAACTCATATTAAAGTCCAGTAGACTGTGGACCAGAATAGATAGCGCAATAATGTAGAAAAAGAATCCATTATCGAACTCATCCTTCTCCCGTCTCAGATACATGCGGATGTATTTGTAGAAAATATATCCGATAAAGCCCATAAACACGATAAACCCGACAATTCCGACTTCAATCAGATATTGCAGGAAGAAATTGTGGACCTGGCGGCTTATATAAGGGTTATTCTGATATTGTTCATACAAGGAAGCCCAGCCACCACCGCCGGACCCAATGATCGGGTAATCTTTAACGACCTTCATTGCATCTTTATAGAAAGTGAAGCGTTCGAGTACACTATGCTGTTTGAAGTTAATGTTTTCCAGCCGTGTTTCGATGTTATCCGGCAATACACTTCGGACGCTAGTCCCAATCAACAGGAACGCAACGATAGCTACAAGCACGACTGAACCGAGAGGAATCCACAGCCCGGTCAATTTGCGTGTTTCCCAGCTTCCCAGCTTTCCTTTCAGCCACGGAGCGGCATAACGCTGAATTACCCACCCTAGAGCGGCGACAACCACTGAAGCTCCAAGCAAGTAAGCCCAGGCTTTTAGTGCAGCTGATGAGGTGTAAGCATTATTCAGCTCTGTTCCGAGCGTAGTTAGCGGACTGGTGACCAGCAGAGCCGCAATACCAGCGATCGCAAGGTGAATAATCCAGAGAATCTGCTGAGCAGGCTTCAGGAACAGCAAGAGCAGAATGAATACCACAGGCAGCATTACAAGTCCGCCACGGGATAAGGTCAGCAGCAACGATACAATAATTGGGACAAGCATGAAGCCATGTGTCAGTGTGCCGTACCACTTTTTGGAACGGACCAGGGCATATACCGCCACGAACAGGAAGGCCATGAGGAAAGCTGCATAAGTATTGGCATACTGGAAAATGGAGGTCAAACGCAGCCCGTTAGAGTCCGTCATTACCGCATCCAAGTATTTACCATTACGTACAGTAACAGAGAACCACCCTACAAGTCCCCCTGCGAACTTCCAGCTCCCAAGCCAATTCAGCAGGCCAAATCCCACGATAAAATACGAAACCGCCAGAATGGCATCTTGAATGACAACATTTAGCCGCTTTTGCTGGAGCAGATATAACGCTATAATGAATATTGCGACATACATGCTCTGTATAAACAGCATACTCATCGCCATATAATGTGAAACAGCGCCAATAAGCGACAACGCGTAGGTAGCAGGCAGCAGTAGCGAAGCTACCGCCAGCATATCACGCTGTCCCTCCAGCTTAAACTTTGTGAAGTACAAGGCTACCCACACCAACAGCAGGAGGCTGCTGAGCAGTGAAGACAGATAGATCGGCTTCTCGAAGTCAATCTGCTGCCCATTAAATAATCCCACTTGAAACGGGGTCCAGACTAAAAAAACAATGAACCCAATCACCAAAGCCCATATGTAACTGGATATCTTTTCAACATTTCTCGACTGAACTGCATTTTTACCGTATACTGGTTTCGACACGTTATGATCTCCTTTTCCTGTAGGTACGAGGATATTTTAGCATAATAAATCCATCTCGGAAAATAAAAAGGGTTTTATAAAAAAGTAATATTTTTTTGTTGATAACTTGAAATTTCTATCGCATCAATTTAAGGGGACTATCAAATGTATCAGAAAAGATAATATGGAGCTAAAGTGAGTCAAAAACATATGATTAAATTCATTTAACCATATAAGCTCTTAAGTAAAGTTATCATCTGATCCTATTGTTTGGTGAGTTTTCCTTAACCATTTGTGCGGTTTATCTTATAAAGAGAAGAACTACTTCAGAAAGTGAGAGGGTATTTTTGATAAGTTATTTAAAAAACATTATTTTTTACAAAGATCTATTAGGGAATTTGACTTCAAATGAAATGAAATTGAAATACAAAAACTCTATTCTGGGCATATTATGGTCATACATATACCCTTTAATGATGATTGTAATATATAATTTTGCATTTAAAATTATTCTGAGGATGACAATAGATAACTTTGCACTGTTTGTTTTTATTGGTTTAATACCATGGAACTTTGTGCAAGCAAGTATTTCGCAAAGCACAAACAGTATCATTAATAATCAAAATCTCGTTAAGAAAATATATTTTCCTCGAGCGATAATTCCATTGTCAGTAATTAATGCGAATTTTATAACCATGATTATAAGCCATATAATATTATTTGGTGCAATGTTTGTTTATCATGTTGATTTCACAGCCTCATTGCTTATTTTGCCGATTTTGTGGATTATCTTATACCTGGTTGTTGCTGGTATTAGTCTAGTCCTTTCTTCTATTACTGTTAAGTATAGGGATGTTTCGCACATAGTCGATGTTGTATTTATGGCTTGGTTCTATTTAACTCCTGTTATATACTCGCTTTCAATGGTACCTGAACCATTTAATAAAATAATTCAATTAAATCCGATCACAAATTTGATTGAGTTATTCAGAGAAGTTCTTTTAGAAGGAAAGTTTCCTGATTTAATAAATATTTTGTTCACTTTAGGTTATGCTGTAGTTTTATTTGCGGTGGGACTATTTATATTTTATAAACGAGAAAAAAACTTTGGAGAAGAACTATGACAATGACAATAGAAAAAGTTATCGATTTCGAGAATGTAACTAAAGTATATAAAATTTATAAAAATAAACCAACGACGCTTAAAGAGAAAGTTATTAATTTCATATTGAGAAGAAACAAATTAGAAACCATTGAGATGAACGTTTTAAAGGATGTTAGTTATTCTATATACAAAGGTGAAACAGTTGGGATTATAGGAAGAAATGGAGCTGGAAAGAGTACATCACTAAAACTGATTGCGCGAATAATAAATCCGGATAATGGGAAAATAACTGTAAAGGGAAGTGTGTCTTCTCTATTGGAGATCGGTGCGGGATTTCAACCAGATTTAACAGGTAGAGAAAATGTATACCTTTATGGATCAATTCTGGGACTCCCTAAAAAATATATTAGAGATCATTATGAGGAAATAGTTGAATTCTCGGAATTGAATAATTTCATGAATACTCCGGTAAAAAATTATTCTTCAGGAATGTATATGCGGCTGGCCTTTTCTGTAGCAATTCATGTAGATCCAGATATTCTACTATTGGATGAGGTTCTTGCAGTTGGAGATGCTAATTTTCAAAAGAAATGCATGAATAAATTGAAAGAAATTCAAGCGAAAGGTAAGACAATTGTCTTTGTTTCACATGATATGTCTAGTGTCAAAAATCTCTGCGATAGAATTATTTATATCGGTGATGATGGCGAGATTGAGTTCGGGGAACCGGATTTCTTAATTAACAGATATTATGCACAGTTATACGGCAAACAAGCAAATATAGTCATACAAGATCAATCGGAAAACAAGCTTAATTCTGAATCTTTATATATAGCTCATACTAGTTCGCATTATAATGTTAAAGAATCTATTTGGGGGAATAGGAAGGTTAGTCTGAATAAGTTTTATTTTTCGAATTCTGAAGGATATGCATCAAATATATTCCAACATAAACAGGACATTGTGATGAATATAGAACTTAAAGCAGAACTTCCGCTCCAAAAATTGGTCATTGGGATCGCATTATATGATGAAAATAATAATCTATTAAGTGGACCGAATTCGAAAAATGATGGCATAATTTTAGATGAAATTGAACAGTCAAGATTTATAAAGGTATTGATTAAAGAACCGCCGTTGCTTAACGGGAAGTTTTATATGACGCTTGCTATCTATGACTATGATTGTATAGAACCCTTTATCCATTTGGAAAAGTGTTTTGAATTTATGGTAGTAAATGAAAGAAATGAAATGGGCATTATAGGATTGGAATGCGACTGGCTTGTTTAGATTTTAAGGAGGTCTTAATTTTGATTGACAAATTTACCATGCCCTTTGACCAATATCAAAGATATGAAATATGCAAAAGAATTATTTTTGATATTAACGAAAAAAGACAAAGAAAACTTAAAATTCTAGATGTGGGGGGGCATTTCAAGACAAAAGAAGGAGTAGATTGGTTACCAGCAGTTGAATTCTTCGGGGAAAATGACATTCTTGTTGTCGATACTACTCAAGCATCTATAGAAAATTATCAGGTGAGTGACGGGAGAGATCTTCCTTTTGAAGATAATTCATTTGATATAGTAGTATCTAATGATGTTCTTGAGCATGTTCCGCCTCAGGGCCGCTATTCCTTTATAAAAGAATTGACCAGAGTATCCAAGGAAATTGTAATAATCAATTTCCCATATTACACAGCTAAAAAAGCATTGGCAGAGAAAATACTTTATGAGTATATTGTTAATTCCTCTAACGGTGAAAATCGTATGCTCGAAGAACATCTAGTAAATGGGTTGCCTAGAGTAGCAGATGTTATTGATGAGCTAAATGAACTATCGTTGCCTCACTCTTTTTACTATTCTGGTGATACGGATAACTGGCTTGAATTAATGGCAGTTAATTATGAATTGTCAAGAATTGGACTGACTAACTTACAAGAAATGATTGATGAATACGTTAATAAATATCATTTTTTGGGAGAAATGAATTTATCTGAAGGTTACAGAGTAACCTTTGTAATTGATAAGAACGGACAAGTCGTTAAAGATAATTTTTTTGAGTATTTAGAAAAATCAGATGTTACTAAATTCACTTTGCCTACCGAAGCAGTTCTGACATACTTTACAATGAAAAAAGAAAATGAAAACAAAACCATATTTAATAGTAATTATTTTGATTCTGATAAAGTATTAAGCAGAATGAGTTTTCAAGATACTATTCGTCAGACTTTTATTTGCCAACACCCCAACTTATTTCGTTTGTCTTTTTTGGTGGCTACCTATAAAGAAAGCTTACAAGGGGAAATTAAACTTTCTTTAATAGATCCTGGTAGTGCTGAACGTGTATTAGAAACAACCATTGACTTTAGTCTTCTTAGGGACAACGAGTGGTTTAATGTAGACTTCACACCACTAATGCACTCTAAGGACAAAGAGTATGTGATCGAAATGACGCAAATATCTTCTGGATTAGGCCCGAGTTTTTATTATTCGGAAAAAAATCATTATGGTGTCGGAGAACTTAATGGAGAAGGTACAAAAGGTAATCTTTCAATAAAAACTTACTGCAGAAAAATGAATGCTGCAGAACATTATTTTCTAGTTGACCAAAAGTTCAATGATTTGAAACGTGAGAACGAGCAAATTATTCAAAAGGGACAGGATTATGAAAAGGAAATTCAATGGTTGAAAACGAAACTGGACGAGAAAGAAAATGAATTAAGAGCCATGTCTACTCAAATTGATAATAGCCATGAGAAATTGAATTTAATGACTGATCAGTATAACGATTCAAACAGGAAATATAACGACTTGATAAAAATTCTCAGGGAAATATGAGGTGTGAATTTTGAAGAAAGTTTTGTTTGTTAGTGGATGTTTTGGTGATACCCAAAGATATAGAGTTTTCAACCAAATAGAGCAACTTGAACATCTGGAGATTAGCGTTACAGAAAGATACTTTGCCGATTACGATATTATTTCTGTATTAGATCAGGGCGTTGACTTAGTAATTATGCATAGAGTCCCGCATACAATGGGGGTTGAGTATCTAATCAAAAGCGCTAATAAAATAAAAGTGCCTGTAATCTTTGATGTGGATGATTTAGTATATGAAAAAGAATATGCTAAATATTCCGATGGTATAAATTATTTAGAGGAAGAAGAGAAAAGTTTATATTTTGAAGGTATTGAACGCTACAAAAAGACAATTAGTCTTTGTGACGGGGCTATTGTAACCACTGAATTTTTAGCAGAGACCATATCTAAGTACAACGATAATATTTTTATAAATAGAAATGCAATTAGTCTAGAATTAGAAGAGATTTGTGAATCTTTAAGAAGAGTTTCTGTTGCCAATGAAGAAAGAGTTCGAATTGGGTACTTCAGTGGTAGTAAAACGCATAACAAGGACTTCTTGGAGGTGAAAGAAGGCCTTTTGAATATTTTGAAAAAATATAGTAATACTGATCTTGTTATTGGTGGATTACTAGACCTAAGTAAAGAATTTAATGCTTTTAAGGATAGAATTATTCGGCTGCCTTTGGTTGATTGGCGAGAGCTTCCCAAATCCATTCATTCAATAGATATAAATCTAGCTCCGTTAGAAATGAATAACCCATTCTGCAGAGCTAAAAGTGAATTGAAGTATTTTGAAGCCGGTATATTGGGAATCCCTACAATTGCCTCTAAAATTGATGCATTTGAATATGCTATAGAGGATGGACAAAATGGCTTCTTGGCAAATGATTCATTAGAGTGGTTTGATAAACTTGAAAAGTTGGTTACACAAACAGAGTTAAGAATGAAAATGGGGGAAAATGCATATAAGCATGTTAAAAATAATTACACCGTACAAAGTAGAGCTCATCATTACAGCCGTGTGCTTTCTCAAATAGTTGAGAACAGTAATACTAAGAAAATAAACAGTAAAGTGAAATTAATAGTTAATTTCTTGATTCCACAACCTTTTATTGGATCCGGTGGACACACTACTATTCTTAGAATGGCAAGATATTTATGTGAAAACGAAAATGAAGTGAATATTTATGTGCAAAATGGAGAGAATTTTGACGCTTCAAATGAAAAAGTAATTACTGATTTTATTGATAATCACTTTTTTGTTACTGGTGCTAAGTATTTTAAAGAAGATACCAAATTTAAAGATTCTGATGTTTTTATTGCTACTTCGTGGCCTACAGCGTATATGGTTAATTCAGTTACCAACAGTAAGAGTAAATTCTATTTTATTCAAGATTATGAACCGTTCTTCTATCCAATGTCTAGTGAATATAAGCTAGCTGAAAATTCCTACAAACTAGATTTGAAGGGTATCACTATTGGAAAGTGGTTGACCAAAAAAGTTAAAAATGACTTTGGAATGGATTGTGATTATATTGATTTCTCTACTGATAATAGAGTTTATTTGCGGAACGAACCGAAAGTAGCAAATGGCAAGACGAAAATAATTTTTTATGCGCGCAATACTACTCCGCGAAGAGGAGTGGAATTAGGTCTTCAAGCCTTGGAATTAGTAGAGAGAAGATTTAAGGGAAGCGTTGAAATAGTACTGTTTGGCGGAGATAAAAATCTTAAAACTAACTTCACTCATACTAATCTTGGTGTTCTGAATACTGGCGAATTAGCTGAACTTTATAAGAGTGCTGACTTAGCTTTAGTGGTATCTCTAACGAATGCCAGTTTATTACCTTTAGAATTAATGGCATCTCGGTGCGCTGTCATTGATATAGATGACGCTACAATCGAAGGTGTAGTCAGAAATGGTTATAATGGTTTGCTTGCTAAGGCTGATCCGTTGGATATAGCTGATAAAATAAGTAATCTAGTGGAAAATGTTGAATTGAGAATTCAAATACAACAAAATAGCTACGATTTCACAAAGGATTTGACATGGGATAAAAGCGGTCAACAGTTTGAAAGAATAATTATCTCAAAAACCCTTTTCACGGAAAAATCTCAAAGAATAAGAGAATTAAAAAATGGTAGTAATGAGAAAATTGTGAGTCCAATGCCTCCTTTAAGTTATGGGGTTTCTTATGGAAGTGTTATTAGAATAAATGAAGATTATTTCTCAAGAGTAGATATTTTTTTCGGAAACTATAACAGAATTAACCATGGTAACTTGATTTTTCATTTAAAAAAACATCCTAGTTCTATAAATGATATTTATACTGTGAAGATTGATTTGAACAAAATTCAAGATAATAGTTGGAATAGTTTTGAATTTGATCCTATTGTCAACTCGAAAAATCAAGAATACTATTTTTATATCGAGAGCGACGCTAATGAAGGGAATGCAGTGACTATATATGCAAATGAGCAAGGAAATAATACCTATGTGAATCATCATAAGAATCAAGGGAGTCTTTGTTTTATAACATACTGTACTTTTTATGGGGATTTTGTATATAACACTATTATAGATAGGGATGCTGGTAATAACATATCCCTTACTAACGAAGAAGGAGAAATTAATGAGATTGCATTAATATTAAAGCAAAAAATTGCAAATGCAGGTGCAAATAATTATGCAGTCCGAGAATTGCAAAATAAGGTGAATGAGTTAGAAATAAAGGTGATAAAAATAACTGATTCTGCCCCAATAATTTTATATAAGAAACTCAAAAAAATTCTCGCGAGAAAATGGATTAAAAAAATTCTTAGACGTTAATGAGGTGGATCAAGGTGAGGAAAAAAACGCTTATTATATCATCGGATATAATAGAAGCGAAAATGGCAGGTCCTGGTATAAGGTATTGGAATTTTGCCATAGAATTGTCTAAACATACTGATGTGACCTTACTATGTCCTAATGAATGCACTTTAGATGCTAAATTCAGTATTAAACAAATAAGTCTTCCTACATTGAAGGAAGAATTAAAGACAGCAGATAGTGTAATCCTTCAGGGAGTAACATTATGGCAATATCCATTTATAAAAAAAGCGAAAGTTCCAATAGTAGTAGATTTATATGATCCCTTTATGTTTGAAAATTTCGAAGTGGAAAAGGATAGTGTAAATGTTAATCAACTTCACTTATCTTCTCTAACGATTATTCTTGATCAACTGGCTGCAGGGGATTATTTTATATGTGCCTCTGAGAAACAAAAAGATTTATGGATTGGAATGTTAACTGCAATTAATAGAATTAATGCTAAGGAATATAAGATTAATTCTAGTTTAGAACACCTAATAGGTGTAGTTCCTTTTGGAATAACTGTAGATGAGCCGATTCATAACAAGAATGTGTTAAAGGGAGTATTTCCTGGTATAAATCAAGATGATAAGGTTTTGTTATGGGGGGGGGGGATATGGGATTGGCTTGATCCTATAACTGCAATAAAGGCCGTGCATGTTTTAAGTCTGAAAAGGAATGATATAAAACTATTTTTCATGGGGATAAAACATCCTAACTCGCTAGTTCCAATATCAAAAAAAACTCTTGAGAGTATAGCCTTATCCGATTCTTTGAACCTTACGAATAAGTTTGTGTTTTTTAATGAATGGGTGGAATATGATCAACGACAAAATTTTTTACTTGAGTCAGACATTGGCCTCAATGTTCATGAAAATCATATAGAGACTAGATATGCTTTTAGAACGAGAATTTTGGATTACATGTGGTGTGAATTGCCTATTGTTACTAATAATGGAGATATAATGAGTGAGTTGGTAGAGAAACACAATATCGGAGAAGTTATTCATATTAGTAATGAGAATAATTTGGCTTCAACACTAGAGTTGATGCTGGATAAAAATGTATTGACGAATTATAAAAATGGATTTAAAAAAATTAAAGATATTTACATATGGGAGAATTGTATATCTCCGCTTAAGGAGTTTTGTATGAATCCAGTTAAATCTCATGGTAAATCTCAGATGCTAAAAGTTAAAGGTTTGTATAATGTTAATTATATAAGGCTCCAAAAACTATATAAATATATTCTGAAAGGCGATTTTCGAATTATATTAAAGAAAATTTTTGAGAAAAAAACCACTTAAGTGTTTAGGAGATTATTATTAAATGAGAAACTTCCTTACTAAAGATAGAAGTACTTGGGTTGTTTTTACGTTGGGATTTTTATTGATAATTCTTTATTCAAGATTTTTTAGTTTTATGGATGAAGCAGATAACATGCTTGGTGCTATGTCTGTTGCTCAAGGCGGCGATATATATAAAAGTTTCTTCTCGCAACATACGCCATTTGTATATTATTTTATGTCCATTTTTGCTTTGATTGGTGTCAGAGACTACGAGACTTTTAGGCTTTGTATGGGATTAGTGATTCTATGTTTTTGGGCATTCATGTATATCCGATATATAAGCTATTTTGATTCAATGGTTTTTAAAATATTCGCGCTTTTATATGCTCTTACTATTAACATTACATGGGCAAATATGGTCTTAAGCGATGTTTTTTATGGATTTTCAATTTTATTTTTACTTTTAGAATCATTGATTTATATAAGAACTGGAACTCTATCTAAAAAGAGTGTGATGGTGATTTCTGTCTCTATTTTTATGTCTGTTATGTCTGCTTTTGTTAGTGTATATTCAGTAGCCATTTTGTTATTTCTACTGTTTATTTATGATATCTATAAAAAAAAGTTTAAGGAAAATATACCGAATTATATTAAACTAGCTATAATTGTGGCTGTACCATTTTTGATTTTGTTAACCTGGTATTGGTTAACAGGGAACCTATATAACTTTTATTATCAGGCATATAAGCTTAATAGAGTTTATTATAGTAATTATAATGGGCTGAATAATAGCTCACTAGGATTGATGAAACAGATAATGAGTTCGTGGATTAATCATATAGCATACCATGCAACGACTTTCTCGAAAGAAAGTGTTTTTAGCGGTTTATTATTATTTTTAAATCTACTATTTTGTCATTATCACTATAAAAAAGATAGAGCACTTGCTATTCTAATCTTTATATTTTTAGCATTTACGGGTGTTAGAGGGTTTGAAGGATTTCATGCAATCCCATACTATATTGTCTCGTTTTTTAATAGTTCTTTTATCATAAACCATTATATATTCAAAAAAGAGATTAAAGCTAAAGAATATATGAAAAATCTTATTAGAATAAGCTTTTTTTTATTGATGATTTTATCCTTAAATAATTATGCTCCAAATGCTGGAGTTAATTTCAATAAAGCTAATGGAATAATAGCGCAGTCTCCTTACGATGAATATATTAATAAATTAACTGATTCTAACGAGGAAATATGGATTACTAGTTTGACTCCTCAAACCTATATAAATTCTAATAGAGATCCAGCAATGCGAGCTTATATTCTAGTGCCTTGGTACATAGACGCATTTAAGAACGAAATCATGGAAGATTTAAACACCTCAAGACCAAGGCTAATTATATTTGAAAAGGATAGTGATGTCTGGGGATATAAATATTCTGAATTTGCTAAAGTTGTTTTAGATTTTTTGAATACTGAATATAAACCACTGAATCCGGATGTGGATTATGAAAAAAACATCTATATTAGAAAGGACTATTTTGAAGAAGCCAACAACAAATTAATTTCACATGTGGAGGGAATAGAGAATGGTATGTTGGTATCTAATGGAGTGAACGTATATCTAATTGAGAACGATACAAAAAGATATATAACTAATCCTGATGTTTTTGAAAGCCTGGGGTTTGAGTGGAAGGATGTTATAACTATTGATGCTAATGAACTGGAAAAAGTAAGAATAGGTGCGCCAATTGAATAAAACTGGTTTGTATCAACTTATAAATAAGCAGTCACTGAAGTTTGTTATTGTAGGCGTTCTTAATACTATAGTAGGATTTATAGTCTACGCACTATATCTGAACTATATAAATAATAGTTATTTTCAAGCTTTAATATTATCTAATATAGTAGGTATAACTCATAGTTATATTTGGAATAACAAGTGGACATTTACTGTGAAAAAATTCAGTATGAAGAGCGCTATGAAATTCACATCAATTTACTTGATTTCATTTCTAATAAATCTAATCTTTTTGCGCATGTTAGTTGATCATATGGGAATGAATAAATTATTGGCTCAAGCTATTTCGCTTTTCTTTACAACTTTAATTAGTTTTTTTGGTCATAAATACTGGAGCTTTGCCAAACAAAGATAAAACAAGGAGTGTAGTGTTTTGAAAAATGGGAATGTTGTAAAAAACAAAAAAAATAATCAATTTTATTTGTTATATGATGAAAATAATGGGTTTTCGCAAGGGTTTTCATTATTAACTGAACCCTTAATTAACTTCTCTGAAAAATATTGTTTGGAAATAACGCTTACCCAAATCTCATCTTTGTTATATATGGACATTCGGTCCAAAATAACTTTACGAAACGATGATTTAGAGTTTATAGCCGAAATTGATGCAAAAACATTGGAAAAAGTATCGAGGTTAGAAATATTATCCAAAGTTGAAAATTACTACGAATTATTCCATTCTGAAAGAAACAAAGACTTTGATCCTGAATCAACGCAAGTTTCTTATGGTGGACGCGTCTATGATGAAAAAGAAATGAGAAGCTTAGTGGACTCTTCACTAGACTTTTGGCTCACTGCTGGCCGATATAACAAACAATTTGAAAAGGAATATGCTGAGTTCTTAGGCGTTAGGTATGCTCTTCTCACTAACTCTGGATCCTCTGCTAATCTCTTAGCATTCTCAGCTTTAACATCTCCAAAACTGAAGGATCGTCAGATAAAACCAGGAGACGAAGTAATCACAGTAGCAGCTGGTTTCCCAACGACTGTAACACCTATCGTACAGAATGGAGCTATTCCTGTTTTTATCGACGTAGAACTGGGAACTTATAATATAATAGTTGACCGTATTGAAGAAGCAATTACACCAAAGACTAAAGCTATCATGGTTGCACATACAATGGGCAATCCATTTGAATTGGATAAAGTTATGGAGATTGCTTCGAAGTATAACCTGTGGGTAGTTGAAGATAACTGCGATGCACTTGGTTCGACGTTTAACGGTAAATTAACCGGTACACATGGACATATTGGTACTTCAAGCTTCTATCCTCCACATCACATGACTATGGGTGAGGGCGGGGCAGTCTACACTAATAATGCTCTACTCAAGTCAATTATTGAATCCTTCAGAGATTGGGGCAGAGATTGCTGGTGTCCATCCGGTTGTGATAATACATGTAATAAACGTTTTGGGTGGGAGCTAGGATCATTACCATATGGTTATGATCATAAATATACTTATTCGCATATCGGCTACAATTTGCGGGTTACAGAGATGCAGGCAGCTATTGGGGTAGAACAACTTAAGAAGGTTCCTACTTTCACTCAGGCACGTAAAGATAATTTCAAACGGTTATTTGAAGGTCTGAAGGATCTAGGAGAGCATTTTATCCTTCCTAGAGCAACTGAAAACTCAGATCCAAGTTGGTTCGGATTCATGTTAACTGTCCAGGATGGTGCGAAATTTACTAAAAATGAGATTGTTGAGTATTTGGAGGCCAATCGAATTCAAACACGGATGCTATTTGCTGGTAACTTAACCCGTCAGCCGGCATTCCATAATGTAAGTTATCGTATAAGTGGTGACCTCAAGAATACTGATAAAATTATGCATGATACATTCTTAGTAGGAGTTTACCCTGGGTTAACCAAAGAAAAAATTGATTATGTGGTCAGTAAGATCAGAAGCTTTGTATTAGATAAAATATAGTTCGGGGGCTAATGAAATGAAGGTAGTTATTCTTGCGGGTGGATATGGTACTAGAATCAGCGAAGAATCTCATCTCAGACCGAAACCAATGATTGAAATAGGCCAAAAACCAATTTTATGGCATATAATGAAATTATATTCCCATTATGGTTTTAATGATTTTGTGATTTGTCTTGGTTATAAAGGATTTTATATCAAAGAATACTTTGCTCATTATTTTTTACATGAATCAGATGTTACATTCGATTTCACAAGTGATAATCAGTTGGTAACACATACCCATACTGCTGAACCTTGGAAGGTAACTCTTGTGAACACCGGAATTGATACAATGACTGGTGGAAGAGTAAAGAGAATACAAAAATACATTGGAAACGAACCCTTCATGCTAACTTATGGAGATGGAGTATCTGATGTGAATATATCAGAACTTGTTAATCAGCATAACTTACATGGACGTCTCGCAACAGTAACTACTGTGCAGCCAAGTGGCCGCTTTGGTGCACTAGATATAGATTCCAACAACGAAGTAAAGGGCTTCCAAGAAAAGCCTAAAGGTGACGGGTCTTGGATTAATGCAGGGTTCTTCGTGTTACAACCAGAAGTATTTAATTACATTGATGGTGATGAGACTTTCTTTGAAAAAGAACCTTTGGAAGGATTGGCACGTGATGGTGAATTGTTTGGTTTTAAGCATCATGGATTTTGGCAACCAATGGATACACTGAGAGATAAAAACCATTTAGAGGATCTTTGGAGTAGTGGGCAGGCTCCATGGAAGACTTGGGATGCAAAGCCGGTGAAAACAAAATGATAAATAAACAATTTTGGAGCGGTAAAAAAGTATTTCTGACTGGTCACACGGGTTTTAAGGGATCTTGGCTAAGTTTATGGCTAAGTTCCTTAGGGGCTGAAGTTACAGGATATTCTCTAGAACCCTCCACTAAACCTAATTTATTTGACTTATGCAATATAAAGGATCTATTAAAAAACAGTGTGATTGCTGATATTAGAGATGGCGAAAATTTGAATAGAGCTATGCTCCAGGCTCAACCCGAAATTGTTATTCATATGGCTGCTCAGCCGTTAGTGCGGGAATCTTATAAGAGTCCAGTCGAAACCTATGAAGTGAATGTTATGGGTACAGTCAATTTGCTGGAAGCCGTCAGAAATTGTCCAAGTGTTGTTTCTGTAGTTAATGTTACAACTGACAAGTGTTATGAAAATAAGGAATGGCATTGGGGATACAGAGAAAATGAGCCGCTGGGTGGATATGATCCTTACTCTAGTAGCAAGGCATGCTCTGAGTTGGTGACTAGTGCTTACCGAAATTCCTTTTTAAATAATCAGCTTGATGGTAGAAAGATTGCTGTTGCTTCAGCCAGAGCTGGTAATGTAATTGGTGGTGGGGATTGGGCAGTTGATAGGTTAGTTCCAGATATCATTAGGTCTATTCTGACTGATCAAAAGATTATCATTCGAAATCCAAATTCTATTAGGCCGTGGCAGCATGTACTTGAACCTTTAAGTGGTTATCTCTTATTAGCTGAGAATTTATATAATTATGGCGAGAAATTCGCTAGTGCATGGAATTTTGGCCCTCTAGATGATGATGCCAAACCTGTTGAATGGATCGTTCGGGAGATTTGTAGTATATGGGAAGGTGCCAGCTTTGAAGTTGATACTAGTGCTCAACCTCATGAAGCGCAATATCTAAAGCTGGACTGTTCCAAGGCTGCTGCTGAATTGGAATGGCACCCGCGCTGGAATCTGAGGCAGGCGATTGACAAAATCGTGGAGTTCACGACTGCATATCAAAAAGGCGAAAAACTAATTGATGTTTGTGTTAAACAGATAAAGGACTACCAAGAGTCTTTGTAAGGAGTGGGGTTAGTTGAAATTATCCGATTATGTAATAGATTGCCTTAAGCAAG
Organism: Paenibacillus tritici; assembly: GCF_018207515.1. NCBI lineage: Bacteria > Bacillati > Bacillota > Bacilli > Caryophanales > Paenibacillaceae > Paenibacillus > Paenibacillus tritici. Next base: position 6,973,488 of record NZ_CP073365.1, on the reverse strand, counting down.
AAGGTGTATCTCATGTTTTTGAATTTATCGGAGGGGCTATTGTCCACTTATTGGATTCTGTCTCCTTCAGAGATGATATGGAATGTGTCTCTGTTCGTCATGAACAAGCAGGTGCCTTTTCGGCTGAAGCTTATGCCAGAATGAACGGAAAGCTTGGAGTTGCAATGGCAACGAGTGGGCCGGGGGCATTAAATCTACTTACTGGAATAGGTAGTTGCTATTTCGATTCAGTTCCTTGTTTGTTTATTACTGGACAAGTAAATACTTATGAATATAAGTTTGATAGACCTGTCAGACAAATTGGGTTTCAAGAAACAGATATTGTTAGTGTAGCAAAACCTTTAACTAAGTATGCTGCCATGGTTACAGATCCAGATCAAATTAGATACGAAATGGAAAAAGCAATATATCTTGCTCAAAATGGCCGTCCTGGTCCAGTATTATTAGATATTCCAATGAACCTTCAGAGAGCACAAATTGAGCCTGAAACTTTAGCCAGCTTCTATGATAGTGAAGAGTATTTTAATGAACTTTCTAGAAAGTCAGAAATCAGTGAATCTGTTGTTGCAGATATTATTGAGATGTTATCTGCTGCAAAAAGACCTCTCATTTTAGCTGGTGGCGGTGTAAGAGTTAGCAATTCTGCAGAAGCACTTTCACAGTTTATAGAGAAGTCGGGAATACCGATTGTAAGTTCGTTAATGGGAATTGATGTGATTTCACATGACAATCCTTTATATTCTGGTCTAATTGGGTCATACGGTAATCGATATAGCAATTTAATCCTTGCTAATTGTGATCTATTACTTATATTAGGGTCAAGACTAGATAGTAGACAAACTGGAACTAGACCAGATACGTTTGGGCGCGGTGCTAAAAAAATTCATGTTGATATTGATTATAATGAGCTTAACAGTAAGGTTGAAGCAACTCTGGCAGTTAAAGCAAATCTTAATGAGTTCTTGGAGAAAATGAATTTAGCACTAACAGACTTTAATAAACCAGATATTTCCAAATGGTTGAAGTTGATTGGATCTTTAAAAGAACAGTTTCCTACTTATTCTTTTACTCCAGTTGCTAATGAAATTGAACCAAACCGCTTTATGGAATTACTCTCTTCTAAGTCCGAAAAGTTTGGAGCGGTTTGCCTAGATGTTGGTCAACACCAAATGTGGGCATCGCAGTCCTTTAAATTATCCGGTCATCAAAGATTACTCAACTCTGGCGGGATGGGTGCGATGGGGTTTGCAGTGCCGGCGGCAATTGGTGCCTCTTTAGCAACTGGAGAAGAAACTCTCGTCATTGCAGGAGACGGTGGTTTCCAACTTAACATACAAGAATTAGATACTATTGTTCGTTTGAATTTACCCATAAAAATAGTTGTTATGAATAATAGTTCCCTTGGAATGGTAAGGCAATTTCAAGATTTGTATTTCGAGGGTAGACAACAGTCAACAGTTAATCCCAATCCTTCATTTATAAAAATAGTTGAGGCGTATGCAATTCCAGCGTATCAAATGAATACAATGGAGGATATTCATCAACTTGAACAGTTTTTGAGTACTAATGGACCAGCATTTATTGAGGTGAAGTTGGAAAAGAAAACAGAAGTGCATCCTAAATTAGTTGTAAATAGACCTATTGAAGATATGTATCCTTATTTGGATAGGGAAGAGTTGAAGAAAATAATGCTAATAGATCTTGTTGATGAAATGGATATTCCTACTTAAAGGGGTTCTCAGAGTGCTTAATAAGGATTGTTTAAAAATCGCAATATTAGGAGCTACAGGTCATATTGCAAAAAGCTTAGTAGTTGGCCTTTCATCTTTCAAGCATTACGAATTATTTTTATTCGCTCGGACCCAGGAGAGGCTAGTATCCTTTTTATTTGAGAATAATATTAATGACAAGACTCATATTAGAGATTATAAGCAGTTTCAAGACTTAGATACTTATAATGTTATTATTAATTGTATAGGAGTAGGTAACCCGGAGGACCTGCTTCGGAATCCCTTTAGTGTATTTCAAATCACGGAGCAATATGACAACATGATTCTTCAATATATACAGAAGAACCCAGATACTATATATATCAATCTTAGTTCTGGGGCCGCATATGGGTCTGATTTTGAACAACCTGCAACAAATACTAAATTACTGAATTTAAATATAAATAATTTATCGCTCAAAGATTACTACGGCATATCTAAGCTGAACATGGAGGCAAAGCATAGAAGTCTAGAAAGTTTTAAAATAGTCGACCTTAGGATATTTGGTTTTTTTAGCGCATTTATTGATATGAAATCAAAGTTTCTTCTAACTGAAGTAATTGAGCATGTTTGGATGAGAAAAGTACTAAATACCTCTTCAGAAAATATCCTTAGAGATTACGTACATCCAGAAGATTTCCTTTCTCTCGTGCAAAGTTGCATGGACGAGAATATACACAATGGGGTATATGATGTGTATTCTCTCAAGCCAGCGACTAAATTTGATATTTTGGACTACTTTGCTAGGGAGCATGGATTGAAATATGAAGTTGACACAAGATACACATACGATTCTATAACAGGCTCAAAGACTAACTATTATTCTTTAAATAGCGATGCTTCAACTATAGGCTATCTTCCTAGTTATACTTCTATAGAGAGTATCGAGTCAGGTTACCAACAATTGAGAATGAGGAATAAAAATGAAAACAATTAGTATAGTAACACCTTGTTACAATGAGGAAGAGAATGTTCGGGAGCTTTATACTCAAGTAAAGGCAGTTTTTGCGGAGATGCCAGGTTATATTTATGAGCATATTTTTATTGATAATGCATCAAAAGATAAAACGGTGGCAATTCTAAAAGATATCGCTAAAGAAGACTCAAACGCAAAAATCATTGTTAATTCACGTAATTTTGGACATATACGATCTCCGTATCATGCCCTGCTTCAGGCTGAGGGAGATGCTGCTATTTTACTTGTAGCGGACCTTCAGGACCCTCCTGGAATGATTAAAGATTTTGTGAATAAATGGGAAGAAGGCTATAAGGTTGTTCTAGGTGTGAAGACGCAAAGTCATGAGAGTAAAGCTATGTTTGCAATACGAAAGATGTATTATAATTTTATTAATCGTGTTTCAGAGATTGAACTAACTAAGAATAATACTGGTTTTGGATTATATGATAAACAAATTATTCAAATCCTAAAAGAAATTGATGACCCTTATCCTTATTTCAGGGGGCTGATTTCTGATATTGGTTTTGAAAGCTATAAAATTGAATATATTCAGCCCGTTAGAAAACGTGGAATAACTAAAAATAACTTTTATACCCTATATGACATTGCAATGTTGGGTATTACTAACCACTCTAAAATACCGTTGAGATTAGCTGCAATGTTAGGTTTTACTATGTCTGCTTTAAGTTTGCTGGTAGCGGTAGGTTATTTACTAGCTAAACTGCTATTCTGGAATTATTTTTCCTTAGGTACAGCTCCTCTCATCATAGGGTTATTCTTATTCTCCTCCGTCCAGCTCTTCTTTATAGGAATAATTGGTGAGTATATCGGCTCAATTCATACTCAGGTGTTAAAGCGACCGTTAGTAGTGGAGAAAGAACGGATTAATTTTTAAGCACTCTTCCCAACACCCAAGTGCTGTACAAAGTGGACGAATATTATTCCCCTGAGCATGACCGTGGCATACTATGGAATGATCCGGCGCTTGGGATTGATTGGCCGGCAACGAATCCGGTGTTGTCTGACAAAGATCAGCGCCACCCGCTGCTAAAGGATGCAGAACTTAACTTTGATTTTTGAACATATGTAATGAATACTCTTATTGTTGCTGACCACTTCCCTGGCGGAGTTAAGGGCACCAACTATCACAATTAGTAAAAGGTGGGTACAAAATGAAACTTCTTATCACCGGCGGAGCCGGCTTCATTGGCAGCAACTTCGTAATCTACATGCTGCAGCAACATCCTGATTATCAGATCGTCAACGTCGATGCGTTGACTTACGCAGGGAATCTGGAGAACCTGAAATCCATTGAGAAGCATCCGAACTATACGTTCGTCAAAGCAGACATTACTGATGTGGCGGCGATGGATAAGCTGATCGGTGACGGTGTAGATGTAGTAGTTAACTTTGCTGCGGAGTCTCACGTAGACCGGAGTATTCTGGAGCCGGAAGTGTTCGTGAAGACGAACGTGCTGGGCACTCAAGTGCTGCTGGATGCGGCCAAGAAATACAGTGTTACTAAATTTGTTCAAGTCTCCACGGATGAAGTCTATGGATCGCTTGGTGCTACAGGTCTCTTCACGGAAGAAACACCGCTAACGCCGAACAGCCCATATTCCGCGAGCAAAGCGGGCGGAGATTTGCTTGTGCGTGCTTACCACGAAACCTTTGGTTTGCCTGTTAATATTACCCGTTGCTCGAATAACTACGGTCCTTATCAGTTCCCGGAGAAGCTGATTCCGCTGATGATCTCCCGTGCGCTGGCTGATCAGGCGCTGCCTGTCTACGGTGACGGAATGAATATCCGTGACTGGCTGTATGTTGAGGATCACTGCAGTGCGATTGATCTGGTGATTCATGAAGGTGTGAACGGTGAGGTGTACAATATCGGCGGCAACAATGAGCGGACGAATGTGCATATCGTGAATACTGTACTACAGGAGCTGGGCAAACCGGACTCACTGATTACCTATGTTCAAGACCGTCCGGGACATGACCGCCGTTACGGCATTGATCCGACTAAGATTATGGGTGAGCTGGGCTGGAAGCCTAAGCATACTTTTGAGACCGGCATTAAGGAGACTATTCAGTGGTACTTGAATAACAAGGAATGGTGGACCCGCATTCAGTCTGGAGAATACCAGAAGTATGCTGCACTTCAGTACGGCAGCCGTCTGGGAGATTCCCTGTAATGGTGAAGACGAAGGTACTGGTTACAGGGGCAGCCGGACAATTAGGCCAGGATCTTATGCTTTTGCTTCAGGGTCAGGATTATGATGTGCTCGGCTGTGACCGTCAGGAGATGGATATTACTAATCTAGATCAGTGCCAGGAGATCATCGGGGCTTTTAAGCCTGATGCTGTCATTCATTGTGCGGCTCATACTGCGGTTGATGCAGCCGAGTCTGATGTAGATGCAGCTTACCTGATTAATGCTACTGGAAGCCGGAACGTGGCCCTGGCAGCCGAGAAGGCGGGAGCTAAGCTGGTCTATATCAGTACGGACTATGTGTTCGATGGCATGGGGGAACAGCCTTACCATGAATATGATAACACTGATCCTAAGAGCATCTATGGTAAATCCAAACGGGCAGGAGAGATACTGGTTCAGTCCTTATCTTCTAAATTCTTTATCGTGCGCACCTCTTGGGTCTATGGCAAATACGGCAATAACTTTGTCAAAACCATGCTGAAGCTGGGGCAGGAAAAGCCGTTGCTGCAGGTTGTCGATGACCAGAAAGGCTCGCCTACCTATACCGTGGACTTGGCAAAATTCTTGCTTGAGCTTATCCAGACTGAAAAGTATGGGGTATACCACGCCTCGAACACAGAGTCCTGCACCTGGTATGAGTTCACACAGGCGATTTTTGCGGAGGCGGAGGAACTTCTGGGGCTAAAGTTCACAGCGAAGCTGGAGCCTTGTGCTACCGAGCAGTTTCCTCGTCCAGCTCCACGCCCGCGTAATTCGGTGATGGAGCATCTGTCCATCCGTACGAACGGGTTCAAGGATATCCGTCCATGGCGGGAAGGGCTGAGAGACTTTTTGCTGGAGCTGAAATAGCTTCAGGATAAGTGGCGGAGGAGAATTTTGGAACTTAAGGAGCGATAGCGTCCGGAGGGCCAAACATGCTTTGGAGTCACGGCAATCCCAGATCATAAAACTTGAAGTAAACCCCCTAATCCACTTAATGGTTAGGGGGTTCTTGCTGTGATTTGATACTAATTTGATAGTATTCGCTAGATCGATCCAGTAACCCGCCGTATCCCTGCACTGCTCTTTTCGTTATAATGGGGAGTAACAGATTTGAATACGAAATTATGAAATTCGAGGTACCCCATGAAACCTAAAACGGTCAGTGTACATATTGTTACCTATAACAGCGCAGATGATATTGTTGAATGTTTGTCGGCCGTGCTGGCCCAGGATTATCCGGTCAAAAAGATTGTGGTGGTAGATAATGCGTCAACGGATGGTTCGGCGGAGAAGGTGAGGTCGTTCTATCATGAGCGCACAGCAGTGGCACAATCTGGAGCCTATGTAAATAGCACATCCAGCCCAACCCTAGTCCTTCTGGAAAATGAACTCAACACCGGCTTCGCCCCCGCACACAACCAGGCTATAGCCGGTACTTCGACAGATTATGTACTGGTGCTGAATCCCGATCTCACGCTGGCCCCAGATTATATATCGAGGCTAGTCGCCTGTATGGAAGCTAATCCCCAGATCGGCAGTGCCACAGGCAAACTGCTGCTGAAGGCGGATCACTCGCTTGTGGACAGTACGGGGCTGCGGATGAATAAAGCCCGGCGGGCATTTGACCGAGGGGCGGGAGAGTCTGCGGACCAGTGGAACGAATCTGGTGTGGTATTCGGCGTATCCGGTGCGGCGGCGATGTACTCCAGGCGTATGATTGAGGACATCAGCGTTGAGGGGGAGTTTTTCGATGCGGACTTTTTTGCCTATAAGGAAGATGTGGATGTAGCCTGGCGTGCCGGGTTGTTCGGTTGGCAGGCTTATTATGAGGCGGGAGCCATTGGTTACCACGAGCGGGGCTGGAAGACATCCGGGCGGAGCGGCAAGGCGATGTTCATCAGGCGGATCTCCTATATTAACCGGTATAAAATGATCTACAAGAATGAGTCCTCCCGCAGGATGCTGTTTACTCTACTATATTCTCTGCCTTACGAGATTGCTGCACACGGCTATTCACTATTGAAAGAGCCTAAGTTAATTGGAGCCTGGTCATCATTCTTCTCGCAGCGTAGTGCTCTGAAGCGCAAGCGCCGCTATATCCAGGAGAAGGCTAAGCGCCAATGACAATGAGGTGAAGCGGGGAAGAATCTGAAGAACTCGGAGGAATCCCGCAGATATTCAAAAAGGCGCTTATTTTCTCCGGATCTATGCCGGCTAACAACATTCTTCATCATTATACCCATGCATGTCAAAACCTCCCTGAACAGGCGCTGCCTATCAGCGGGGGTTTTGTGTTATAATAATTGTCGATAGATTACTATTTTTGTCAGGAGAGTATAGCAGTGAATGTAGATGTTAGTATATTGATTCTAAATTACAACACATGCCGCCTGACGATGGACTGTCTGAGGTCGGTATATGATTCCGAGACCCATTACTCGTATGAAATTATTCTAGTAGATAATAACTCCCAAGATCAGTCGGTAGAGATCATAAGCAAGGAATTCCCGCATGTGCTGCTGATTGCGAATTCGGAGAACGTAGGGTTTGCCAAGGGCAATAACCAGGGAATGGAAGTGGCCTCCGGGCGCTATGTGCTGCTGCTCAATTCGGATACAGTGGTCCGCAAGGATACGCTGGAGACGATGGTTCAGCTCATGGACAGCCGTCCGGATCTTGGCGCGTCCGGCTGTAAGGTGATTTTGCCGGACGGGTCGCTGGATAAGGCCTGCCGGAGAGGGTTCCCGACACCGTCGGCCTCCTTCTATTATGCTTTTGGCCTCAGCAAGCTGTTCCCGGACCGGCCGAGGTTCAACGGCTACCAGCTCGGTTATCTGGACCCGGATGATGAATATCCGGTAGATTGTCTGGTTGGAGCCTTCATGCTGCTGCGGCGGGAGACCATCGAGCAGGTGGGCGGGCTGGATGAGACCTTTTTCATGTACGGAGAGGATCTGGACTGGTGTTACCGGATCAAAGAAGCCGGCTGGGGGATTTATTATTATCCGCAGACGACGATCGTGCATCTGAAGGGTGGCAGTGCGCGCCGCAGACCCTTCAAGATCGTGTATGAGTTCCACCGGGCGATGATTTTATTTCATAAGAAGCATTATAGCAGCCGTTACAACAGTATGATAAATGGAGCGGTGTATGCGGGAGTCGGCGTCAAGTTCACGTTATCGCTGCTGCGCAACGCACTGATTGCTCCACGCAAGGTCCCAACGCCGGCACAGAGTCTCGCAGTCCCCGGGGAAGCTGGTATCCGCAATGAATCGAAGGCTGAGGTGAGGTTATGATTCGCCGTAATCAAAAGTTTCTGACCCAATTATATATGGTTGCCGACTTCATCGTCATCCAGATTGCGTTTATTGCGGCCTGGTGGCTGAAGTTCAAGAGTGGTCTGCTCGAATCCTACAGAACACTCCCTGTAGAGTCCTATGCTTACTGGAGCTTGATTTACGGGGCCATTGCCGTGCTGGTCGGAATTGTGCTGTCCTTGTATTTACCCAAGCGGAAGAAGCGGTTCATTGATGAATTCGTCAAAATATTCCAGGTTCATGCCATGGGTATCTTCATTCTGCTGGGTCTGATGTTCTTCCTGAAGGAGATTGATGTCTCCCGGCAATACCTGGCTATTTATATGGGCTTCAATATACTGTCGATCATGCTGTACCGTTATGTGCTGAAGAAGATGCTGAAGTCGCTGCGTGAAAAAGGCTTCAACCGCCAGTTCGTCCTGATTCTTGGGGCAGGTACTTTGGGTAAAAGATTCTATAACAACCTAGAGCAGTACCCGGAGCTGGGATATGAGGCCATCGGGTTCCTGGATGACTTCCATCAGTGGGACGGTCTGGAGGAGCAGCGGTATAAGCCGATTCTCGGCACCGTGGATCAGCTGGAAGGGATGCTGGAGATGCTGCCGGTGGATGAGGTGATTCTGGCGCTTCCGCTGGATGCCCACTCCAAATACCCGACCATTATTGCTACCTGCGAGAAGGCGGGGGTGCGGACGCTGATTATCCCTGACTTCTTCGATTATCTGCCGGCCCGTCCGTATTTCGATAACTTTGCCGGAATGCCTATGATTAACGTGCGTGATATTCCGCTGGATATGGCCGGGAACAAGATGGCTAAGCGGGCGTTTGATCTTGTGTTTGCCCTGTTCGCCATTATTATGCTGTCTCCGGTGATGCTGATTGTAGCGCTGGGAGTACGCCTGACTTCACCGGGGCCGGTTATTTTCAAGCAGGAGCGTGTAGGCCTGAACCGCCGTAATTTCATGATGTACAAGTTCCGCTCGATGAAGATGCAGACAGACGCCGGAGAAGACACAGGCTGGAGTACGAAGAATGATCCGCGGCGGACCCGCTTCGGTACGTTCATCCGCCGAACGAGTCTCGATGAGCTTCCGCAATTCTTCAACGTGCTGTTCGGCCAGATGAGTGTAGTCGGTCCGCGCCCGGAACGCCCGTATTTCGTAGAGCAGTTCCGCGGTGAGATTCCGAAGTATATGGTCAAGCATCATGTGCGGCCGGGAATTACCGGCTGGGCTCAGAGTAACGGTCTGCGCGGGGATACCTCGATTGAGGACCGGATCAAGCATGATATTTTCTATATCGAGAACTGGTCGCTTCTATTCGACATCCGCATCATTGCCAAGACCATCCGTAACGGCTTCAAGAACGCTTATTAATCCTACGGTCTTATCTATATGCTTCGCTAAAAACGGTTGCTGCCCCTTGAGGATGACACAGCCGTTTTTTCTTTTTCATCCACTCTCTATTACCTGCAAAGGAGACTGCCATCATGAAGAGAAACAAGCTTATGGCTTCCGTTGTTATGATCGCTGCTGTCGCCCTCCTGCTTATACTTACCCTGGGGGAGAAGAAGAAGGAGCCGGAGACCGGCTTCGCAGCCCACAGAGTCATTGCCCATGCCATGGGCGGAATTAATGACAAAGCGTATACCAATACACAGGATGCTTTTATTGCCAACTATGAGCAGGGGACCCGGGTGTTCGAGGCGGATCTGCTGCTGACAAGTGACGACCAGCTGGTAGCCCGCCATGAATGGACAGCCAATATGAGTAAACTTCTGGGCCAGCAGGATGTGCTTCCTTCGGATAAGCAGGGAGATGTCCTGACGCACGATGAAGTGATGAGCAGCCCGGTTCTGGAGCTATACTCTCCGCTGGATATTGAGAAGATCATGGATCTGATGGTGAATTACCCGGATACGTATGTGGTAACGGACACGAAGGAGCTGGAAGCGGAGCAGGTCACGAAGCAATTTCAGCTGATTGTGGAGGTCGCCCAGAAGAAGGACCCTGCGCTGCTTAAGCGGATCGTGCCGCAGATTTACAGCCGGAATATGCTGGAGGTTGTGAATAAGGTGTATGCTTTTCCTGAAATGATCTTTACCCTATATCAGACCCAGGACAGCGATGAAGTGGTCATTGAATTCGTGAAGCAGACCGGAGTGGATATCACGATGCCGACAACAAGAGCTACCAAGAGCTTCGTCCGTAATCTGAAAACAGCGGGTGCCAGAGTCTATGTGCACACCGTTAATGAAGAGAAAGAAATCCGGAAGCTGTCCCGGCTGGGGGTTAACGGGTTCTATACTGATTTTGTCTCGGAGAATGACTTGAACCGGATCAAGGGTCTCCGCGGATAGAGGAAAGCTTGACCTGCAAAAATGCGAAAAAATGTTCGCATTTTTATCCGTTTTAAATTGACACTCGCCTTTGTGCTGACATAGACTAGAGATACGGCTTTTGCATGTGCAGGAGTGTATTTGTTGTTGCGGAACAGGGTTGAAATAGAGTATGCACTTAGATGAACAATGAGGATGGACGAGGATGAATGGAATGCGGCAAATGATCGAGCCGTGGCGGCATGTATTCAAGCTGGACCCGGACCGTGAACTGGGGAACAGGGAGCTGGCAGCGGTCTGCCAGTCGGGAACGGATGCGATCATCGTAGGCGGCTCTACTGGCGTGACTTATGAGAATACGGTGAGTCTCCTTGCGAGAATCCGGCAGTATGATCTGCCCTGCGCGCTGGAGGTCTCCGATCTGGAAGCCGCTGTGCCCGGGTTTGACCTGTATATGATTCCCATGGTGCTCAACACTGCCGATACTTCATGGATTCTGGGCCATCACCGCCGGGCGATTGAACGTTTCGGCAGTCTGATCCCATGGGAATTGCTGCTGACAGAGGGCTATATTGTGCTGAACGGGGATTCCTCGGTAGCCCGTCTTACGGGCGCGGACTGCTCGCTGGATGCGGCTGCAGCAGGAGCCTATGCGCAGATTGCAGACAAGCTGATGAATCTCCCGGTGGTGTACCTTGAATACAGCGGAGCCTACGGGGATATGGAGATCGTGCGTGAGGTCAGGGAGCTGGTTGAACAGAGCCAGCTATTCTATGGAGGCGGAATTACAGGTCCAGAGGAAGCCATGCAGGTAGCCGCACTATGTGATACAGTAGTGGTCGGCAATATTATTTATAGTAATGTGGAGCAAGCGCTGTTGACCGTCCAGGCTGTGCGGGATACGCGGCAGATGGACCGGGAGAACTTATAAATTTCAAGCTTATATTCAGAAAGGAGCATGTAACACATGCAACTTGTTAACATACAAGACGCTGTAAGCCGGCTGAATCCGCCGCAGCGTCAGGCTGTAGAAGCTACTGAAGGTCCGCTGCTGATTATGGCTGGCGCAGGCAGCGGGAAGACCCGCGTGCTGACTCACCGGATTGCGTGGCTGATTGCCAACCGCAAGGCGCCGCCTTGGGCGATTCTGGCGATTACTTTTACGAACAAGGCCGCCCGGGAGATGCAGGAGCGTGTCTCCAAGCTGGTAGGGCCGGAGGGACGGGATATTTGGGTATCCACCTTCCACTCCATGTGTGTACGGATCCTGCGGAAGGATATTGAGCGGATCGGCTTCACCTCGAACTTCTCCATTCTGGACTCTACAGACCAGTTGTCTGTCATCCGCAATTGCATGAAGGATCTGGATATCGACACCAAGAAGTTTGAGCCGAAGGCCATTCAGGCTATTATTAGCACGAACAAGAATGAGCTGATCACACCGGCGCAATATGAACAGAAGATCGGGGATTATTTTGAAGGTCTGGTTGCCAAAGTATACACCAAGTACCAGCACCGGCTGAGAAGCAATAACTCGCTGGATTTCGATGACCTTATTATGAAGACCATTGAGCTGTTCAAGGAACAGCCTGAGGTGCTGGATTTCTATCAGAAGAAGTTCAAGTATATTCATGTTGATGAGTATCAGGATACGAACCGGGCGCAGTACATGCTCTGCCGGATGCTGGCGGAGAGCCACCACCGAATTTGTGTCGTCGGGGATAGTGACCAGTCGATCTACCGCTGGCGCGGGGCGGATATCTCGAATATTCTTAATTTTGAAGAAGATTACCCGGAAGCCAAGACCATCCTGCTGGAGCAGAATTACCGCTCCACCTCGAATATTCTGAACGCCGCCAACGGCGTCATCGCCCTGAACACGGGCCGCAAGCCGAAGAAGCTATGGACCGATTCCGACGAAGGCGCGAAGATCAAGGTCTTCCGCGGGGACTCCGAGCATGATGAAGGGTATTTCGTCACCGGGGAGATCAGCAAGAACGTGAAGCAGGGCCAGGCGTACCAGAACCATGCGATTCTGTACCGTACGAATGCCCAGTCCCGTGTAATAGAAGAGATTCTGATCAAATCCGATATCCCTTACCAGATTGTCGGCGGGATCAAGTTCTACGACCGCAAGGAAATTAAGGATCTGCTGGCCTATCTGCGCCTGCTCTCCAATCCTGATGATGATATCAGCCTGACGCGGATTATCAATGTTCCCAAGCGGGGGCTTGGGGATACAACCGTTGGTAAGTTAGCGGCCGCAGCGGCTTCCCAGGGAGTGTCGATCTTCCGGGCGCTGCAGACGGTGGACGATCTGGGATTTGCCGGACGTACCCGCAATACGCTGGTAGAGTTCTATGATATGATCGAAGCCCTGCACCGGATGGTGGAATTCCTCTCGGTAACGGAGCTGACGGAGAAGATTCTGGAGCTGTCCCAGTACCGTATGGAGCTGCAGAATGAGAATACGCTGGAATCCCGTTCACGTCTGGAGAACATAGACGAGTTCCTGTCTGTGACGATGGAGTTCGAGAAGAATAATGAAGACAAGTCGCTGGTCTCCTTCCTGACGGATCTGGCGCTGATCGCGGACATTGACAGCGTGAATGACGACGAAGAACGCAGCGATGCTGTCGTACTGATGACGATGCACAGCGCGAAGGGGCTGGAATTCCCCACGGTCTTCATCATCGGGATGGAAGAGGGCGTGTTCCCGCACAGCCGTGCCTTCCAGGACAATGATGAACTGGAAGAAGAGCGCCGGCTGGCGTATGTGGGCATTACCCGTGCGGAGAAGCAGCTGTTCCTCAGCTGCGCACGGATGCGCACGCTGTTCGGGCGGACGACCGCGAATGCGCCGTCCCGCTTCCTGGAGGAGATTCCTGAAGAGCTGAAGGAAGATACGGTGAAGGAATCGGACCGCTTCCGGCGCGGAGGCGCGGAGGTAGGCGGTGCCTATGGCGGCCGCGGCTTCGGCGGAGGCAGCCGGGGGAACTTCGGCAGCCGCACCGCTGCTGCCGGGAACGCTCCGGCCGGCGGCGGGACCGCCAGCTTCGGCAGCGGCAGTTCGGCGAGCGCGGTGCCCGGCGCGGGCCGTGTCGTGGTGACGACCGGCGGCGCGCAGCGCACGACGGGCGGAGCCGGGGCGGCTGCGGAGGCCGGCGGCTTCAAGGCGGGCGACAAGGTCTCCCACGGCAAATGGGGCATCGGCACCGTGGTAGCCGTGAAGGGCAGCGGCAATGATACGGAGCTGCAGATCGCCTTCCCGGCGCCGGTAGGTGTTAAGCGGCTGCTGGCCGGCTTTGCGCCGATCACCAAAGTTGAATAAATCAAGCTGCGATTAACGATTATGTTTTTGGATCACGCTAACCGTAGGAAACCTATTTGACGGAGGGATGTGCCCGGATGGATATTATGTTCACGATGGAAGAACTCGTAGCCGAGCTTAATCAATATAACTATCATTACTATACAATGGATGCGCCGCAGATCAGCGATAAGGAATATGATGTGCTCTATGATAAGCTGGTGGCGCTGGAAGCGGAGAGCGGGATTGTATTGCCCCATTCTCCAACCCAGCGCGTAGGCGGAGAGCTGCTGAAGGGCTTCACACCGCACCGCCATCTGGCGCCGCTGTGGAGTCTCGACAAGGCGCAGAACATTGAACAGCTTCGTATCTGGAACACCCGCGTGCTGAAGCTCGTGAATGATTACAATACCAAGAACCCGGAGAATCCGCTGCCGGAGCCGTGTTATGCGGTGGAGCTGAAGTTTGACGGCTTGACCCTTAACCTGACCTACCGTGACGGAGTGCTTGTCCAGGCGGCAACGCGGGGGAACGGTGTAACAGGCGAAGGGATTCTGGCACAGGTGAAGACGATCAAATCGGTTCCGTTGAACATTCCGTTCAAGGAAGGCGTAATTGAAGTGCAGGGCGAGGGGATTATGAACCTGTCTGTGCTGGCCGACTACAATACCCGAGCAGCGGAGCCGCTGAAGAATGCGCGCAACGGGGCGGCGGGTGCACTGCGTAACCTGAATCCGAAGATGACTGCTGACCGCAGGCTGAATGCTTACTTTTATAATGTGGGGTATTCGGAAGGGGTACAGTTCGCCGATCATCAGGAGATGATGGATTTCCTGCGCAGCAACCGCTTCAAGGTCAATCCTTACCTGAATTACTTCAGTACCTTCGATGACGTTACCGAGCAGCTGGCAGAGATCGAAGAGAGCCGTTCCGGTCTTGATTATCTGATCGACGGGGCGGTTATCAAGGTCACTGACTTCCGCATCCGTGAAGCGCTGGGCTATACAGACAAGTTCCCGCGCTGGGCGGTTGCTTATAAATTCGAGGCCGAAGAGACCACGACCATTCTGGAATCCGTCAGCTGGAATGTCGGCCGCACAGGCAAGGTCACTCCGCTCGCGCGGGTGGAAGCTGTAGAGCTGGCCGGTGTTACTGTGCAGAATTGCACACTTAACAATGTGGGCGATATTGAGCGCAAGAATCTGAAGTTTGCCCTGGGGACACGGGTGTTCATCCGCCGCTCCAATGATGTCATCCCGGAGATTCTGGGTAAGGTGACAGAGGAGAGCGACGGCGGGGAGATTATTTTCCCTGAGGAATGCCCGGCCTGCGGGTTCCCGCTGGAGATGCGTGGTGCCCATCTGTTCTGCAACAACAAGCTTGACTGTAAGCCGCAGATTGTCAGCCGGATTACGCATTTTGCGTCCAGAGATGCCATGGATATTGAGACGTTTAGCGAGAAGACCGCCGCTCAACTGCATGAGGAGCTTAGTGTACGGGAGCCTGCGGATCTGTACGAATTAACCTTCGACCAGCTGGTGAAGCTCGAACGCTTCGGGGAGAAGAAGGCGGACAATCTGCTGAAGGCGCTGGAAGAGAGCAAAGGCCGGGACCTGGCCTCCTTCCTGTATGCCCTCGGTATTCCTAATACCGGCAAAGCCACCACCAGAATGCTGGCCGATCACTACCGCAGCCTGGAAGCCGTGATGTCCGCAACAGCGGAAGAATTGGCCGGTCTGCCGGATATCGGCGGGATTGTGGCGGAGAGCATTGTGAATTATTTTGCCGACCCGTTCGTGGTGGTCAGCATTGACCGTATGCGGGCGCTCGGTGTAGAAGCCAAGGCTCCCGAAGCCCCGCGTGTAGTCAGCACGAATACCTATTTCAGCGGCAAAACAGTCGTCCTGACCGGTTCCCTGCAAAAAATGACCCGCGAGGAAGCCGCCGAACGTCTGGAGGCACTAGGGGCTAAGGTATCCGGCAGCGTCTCCAAGAAGACCGACCTGGTGATTGCCGGAGAGAAGGCAGGCAGCAAGCTGGCCAAAGCCCAGCAGCTCGGAATTCAAGTCATTGAGGATGAAGATGAGCTGATCCGGTTACTGGAGATGTAATGCCGTTATTCTCAAAGTAATGGATAATTGAAAGAAGAATGATGGAGTCCCGTGATCCCATTGCCTGGCGGCAGAGGATTGCGGGGCTTTTTTGTATTTTCTACTGGATATATGAGCAACTGATAATTTAATACAACACCGCACTTCATTTGACAATTGGTTAACGTTTCCAAGTTAAGCTTGGAAAAGAATCACCATAACGAGGAAGGGGTATATGATGAAGAAGCTAATGAAGGGCATGATCTTTGGAGGATTGGCTGCGGCTGTAGTATCAGGGGCAACGCTCGCGGGAGCAGCACAGGGTAAGGCAAGTACTGGAGGCGCTGCAAAAGCCCAATCTAAAAATCTTATCGTTCTGATCGGCGACGGCATGGGTCCGGCCCAAGTGTCGGCGGCGAGATATTATCAGCAATACACCAAGGGTGTCAATCATCTGAACCTCGATCCATACTACGTGGGACAAGCTACTACATATGCAGACCGGGGAGAGGACAGCGGGAAAATCGTATCCGGGATCGTCACAGACTCCGCCTCAGCCGGTACTGCATTTGCTACAGGGCATAAGACTTACAATGCGGGCATCAGCGTCTCCAACGAGGACGTCTCCAAGCCATTCGCCTCCATTATTGAGGCTGCCGAGAGTGCAGGCAAGGCAACCGGCCTTGTGACCACTGCCCGCATTACTCATGCTACACCAGCCGTATACGCCTCTCATGTCCGTAACCGTGATAATGAATCAGCGATTGCCTCACAGTATCTGGAGAGCGGAGTAGATGTCCTCATGGGCGGGGGCAAGCAGTTCTTCACGACCAAAGATGAGAAGGGCAAACGTACAGACAAGAACCTCCTCCCTGACTTCAAAGCCAAAGGGTATACGGTCGTTGAGAACACTTCGGCACTAAATGCCCTTACCTCCAAAAACACCAAGGTGTTGGGCCTGTTCGGCAACTCGCATGTGGCTTATGTCCCGGACCGGACTGCAGAGATCCCGAGCCTGGCGGCGATGACTTCCAAAGCACTTAATATATTGTCTACCGATAAAGAAGGCTTCGTTATGATGATTGAAGGCGGACGTATCGACCATGCCGGTCATGCCAACGATCTGCCTACACTGGTGCAGGAAGCCCTCGACTTTGATGCAGCGGTCAAGACAGCGATTGAATATGCGAAGCGGGACGGCAACACCTCTGTGGTGGTCACTGCTGACCATGAGACAGGCGGCCTCTCACTCTCGCGTGACAATATCTATGAGATCAACATTGATCTGTGGAACAAGCAGAAGCACTCCTCTGAGAGTCTGGCAGCAGATCTTGAGGCAGCACAGACGCCGGAGGAGATTCGCAGTATCGTAACAGCGAACACATGGATTAAGGATCTCTCGGAGGAGGAGGTAACCCAGATCATGAATGGTGACGGTTCCTCTTACAAACGCGAAGGTGCTTATAATGCGGTGATTTCCAAGCGGCTGCTGGTTGGATGGTCCGGCCATGGGCACTCCGCAGTGGATGTTGGCGTCTGGGCATACGGGCCGATTGCCGACAAGGTGAAGGGTCAGGTGGATAACACGCAGATCGCAACAGCTGGCGCAGGAATACTGGGACTGGATTTGAAGAAGCGTTCCGCAGAGCTGCAGTCGAAATATATATATCCGAAGTTCAAAATCAGCCGCGACAATGAGGTTCTCTATCCCGCAGAGGCACTGGTCAAAGCGCTTGGAGGAACCTATACAGGGAATGCCTCCACTGCCAAGCTCAGCCTTGGAAAGAATACCATCGAGGTTAATCTGACCGGCAAAACAGCAAAGCTGAATAGCAAGGCTGCCGCATATACAGTGGATGTAGATAACAATGTACTTTACCTTCCGCTTAGCGCATTCAACCAGTTGAAGGGCACTACCTTAACTTGGGATGCTCTATCTGAACGCATTCTATTGAGATAGGAGTGGCCTGATTGCTCCAAATTCGGGATTTGAAAAAACAGTTCAAAATGGACGGTAGAGCGGTACCGATCCTGGATATCCCCCATTGGAAGGTTGAAAAAGGAGAGCGTGTAGCCATTACCGGACCCAGCGGGTCCGGTAAAAGCACGCTTTTGCATCTGATTAGCGGAATCATGAATGCGGACAGCGGCGGAATTGTGGTGGATGGTCAGCCGCTTCACCTGATCAACGAGGCGAAGCGGGATGCCTTCCGTGCTTCAACGATCGGCTATGTGCTGCAGGACTTTCATCTCATTCCTTCGCTGACGGCCCGGCAGAATGTCGAGATTGCCATGACCTCCCGGCTTCCGCAGAAGGAGAGGCGGCGTAGGGTGGACGGCTGGCTGGAGCAGGTTGGTCTTGGGGGCCGTGGACAGCATCTCCCTGCCCAGCTGTCACGGGGACAACAGCAGCGGGTGGCTATTGTGAGGGCTATGGTGAATCACCCGCCGCTTCTGTTGGCTGATGAGCCTACAGGCAGCCTGGACTGGGAGACGGCCGATGAGATTTCCTCCCTGCTCCTGGGCCTTAGCGTGACACACGGGTATACCTTAATCGTAGTAACGCATGACCTCAATCTGGCTGGCCGGTTTCCGCGCTGTTTGAGCATTGAAAAATTTAATGAAGTACGCCGGGAAACATTGCCTAAGCAGCGGGCTTCCTTCGCTTCGGTTCAACAGGAGGGTGCCTCGCTATGAGCCTGTTCAGCTTAACCCTCCGTAATGTGCTGCATCGGCGGTTCCTGTCCCTGCTTACTGTGTGTGCGGTGGCTATTACGGTTGCTTTTATCGTATTGCTCGTTCTGTCCCGGCAGAGCGTGGAGCAGGGAGCCAAGAAGGGCTATGGCCCCTTTGATCTTGTCATAGGAGCAGCAGGCAGTGAGACTCAGCTGGTACTCAATACGTTTTATCATATCGGTGCGCCGGCCGGAAATATTCCGCTTGCAGTGCTGGATGAGGCACAGCGGGACCCGTCTGTGGATGTTGCCCTTGCGATGACCACGGGAGACAACCACAAGGGGTATCCGATCGTCGGGATAGATACCGGTTATTTCTTCACCCGCTACGGTGACAGCAAGCTTCAGGAAGGCAAGCTGTATGCCCATACCGGAGAAGCAATCATAGGCTCGTACGTCGCCCGGTCCTTGGGACTGAAGGTAGGCGATAGCTTTGCGGGAGCACATGGACTGGTGCAGGGGGATGAACCTGAATCCGAAGAGGCTGAAGAAGCGGAAGGGCATGGAGCAGGCGAAGCGGAGGAGGCAGAGCATCACGGGGAGCAGGATCACGGGAATTTCCGCTACCAGATCACAGGCATTCTTCCCGAGCTGCACACACCGGATGACCGTGCCGTCTTTACGACGGTAGACTATGCCTGGGCTGTACACGGACTTGAAGCGGAGGACCGCGAGATCACGGCGGTGCTGGTCAAACCGTCCAGTCTGCTGGGGGCCCATGATCTGAAGCAGGGGTTCGATGGCAGTAATGGTGTTCAGGCCGTGTATACCAGCAAGGCAGTGTCCGAGGTGCTGAATGCTGTGGATCAGGGCTCACGGCTGCTTGGTATATTGACGGGCATCTGTGTGCTGCTTGCGGGTATTGCCATTCTCTTATCTCTGATTGCAGCAGCCTCGGAACGGACCAAGGATGTGGGGATACTCCGTCTCCTCGGCAAATCACGGGCCTATGTATGGCTGACATTAACTACGGAAGGCCTGCTGTTGACAATGACAGGACTAATCGCGGGTCTGCTGACCGGTCATCTTGGAGCCTACCTGCTGAAGGATAGATTGTTCGCACAGGCAGGCATTCAAATAGAGCCGTACCACTGGACACCGGAACACGGGCTGATTGTCCTTGGTGCACTTGCGATAGGCCTGCTGTCTTCGCTGGGACCGGCCTTCCGGATGTACCGGATGCATCCGCTCGCCTTGTTCAAATCATAGGAGGTACGTACAATTGATACGAATACAAGGAAGACTGTTCCTCATGTCGGGAGCTGTTATGGGTATGCTGCTGCTTCAGGCCTGCGGTCAGAATACGGCTGCTGAAGGCAACGGAGAGTCCTTTGCGGCAGTGGCAGAAGCTGCGCAGGGGACTGCTGAACCTTCACCCGTGCCTGAGAACTCTGGCACAACAGAGACAAGTAATGTGAGCGGCGCGTTTCCAACAGCTAAGGTTGAAGCGGAGGCTACCCCAGCCTCCAAAGATGCAGGCGCCGGAGACGGTGCAACGGTTACGTTTAAGCCATCTCCTACGCCACCTGCTGTACCAGTAATGACGGCTACCGGGAAGACTTCCAAGAAGGCGGCTGCCTCCACTCCAAGCGCTGAAGTCTCTTCTCTTGTACAAAGTCCCGGGCCAGCGGCAGTGCCTAAGGCTACCGGGAAGAGCAGTACTGGAGCAGAGCCGGCCAAGGCCGGAGTCCGTCCGGCAGTTAGCCCGTCCCCGCCCGCAACACCTGCAGCGACACCGGCGGCTACACCGTTAGTAACACCGGCATTAACACCAGCAACTACCGCAGGGGTTTCCACCACAGGGAATACGAACATTGACTGGAACGGTTTTTTTGACGGTGACGATCAGACCCGGCCTTCAGAAGACTTCTGGAATCTCAGCGGTCAGCAAGTGACTATTAAGGGCTTTATGGGCGAAGTCCTTTCCTTTGAGAAAAACTGGTTCTTGCTTATCCCGGAGCCGGGTGCGGAATGCCCCTTCGATAATGGGGATGAGACGTACTGGAACAAGATAATGATTGTATTTGTGCCTGAAGGCAGCAAGCTCCGCTATACCTCCGGGCCGCTGGAGATAACGGGGCGTCTGGATGTCGGGATCAAGATTGACGAATCCGGCTATAAGACGATGTTCCGCCTTTACGATGCTTCATTTACAAGTCTGTAACACACCGTTCACAACCAAAAACCTCCACATCCCTGATTGGGAGAGGAGGTTTTTATTAAAATATAAGAATTTATATGTTTCACATGATAAATTATCCTTCTATTTCTCGCTGAAACGGTACCGTCCTTTAAAGGACAGCGAAGCCGTTTCTACTTGTCTGAATAGAAGGGAAAAGCTACACCCGCTTAGCACCAGGCAGCCAGGCGTCCTTATCATAACCCCGCTTTTCCCAGTACCCGACATGATCTTCGTCTATTAATTCTATCCGGTTTAGCCATTTGACGGACTTATAGGCATACATCTGCGGAGTAACCAGACGTACAGGCCCGCCGAGCTGATTCGGAATAGGTTTGCCGTCATGCATCACCGCCACCATGATGTCATCCATCCGCGCCTGATCCAGGGTTAGAGAGTCCGTATAGACGCCGTCTCCCGAATACAGCTTGACCGTGACGGCTTGAGCCTGCACACCGGCCATATCGAGCAGCTTGGAGAGGGGGAGGCCCTCCCATGTATTTTTATACACAGACCAGCCCGTCACACAGTGAAAATCACTGACCTGCACCTCACGCTGCAGCTTGACGAACTCTTCCCAGTTCCAGGTCAGCTTCTTGTCCACCAGGCCGTCAATAGTAAAAGACCAGTTGGAATTGTCGAAGGCGGGAATGGCCGTGACCGTATATACACGAAAGCTGCCCTCGGCTCCCCCGCCGATCGGAGGTGCGGATTGTGCCAGCGGAACAGGGTCGGGAATCAGGGTGTTGGCATTCGTTGCCGCATAGTCGGCTGTACCCGGAAGCTGCAGGGATTTGCCGATCCAGCGGACAAAGGTTGGGCCGAGCGTAACGGCAAGACCTGCGCCTACCGCAGCTTTGATGAAACCACGGCGTGAGTACAGAGGCTGGGCTTCAGAGGGAGACACAGGCCGGGGCCGTCCGGTAAGGGGAGCGTTCTCCTCTACAGGTACAGCTTCTGCCACAATAGTGCGCTTCTTGGGCTCCTTCAGCCACTTCACCCGGGTAATGGAATGATAGATGATGACAGGAAGTCCCACCCAGGTGAGCAGATCATGAATAAACAGCGCGCTATTCGCCGCTCTCGGCCCGGCAAGCCTGAACTGCCAGAGAACAACCCCTGAGATGAGCCAGCCGATCAAAAGAGTAAGCACGAAGATGACATTGGCTTTTTGTGCCGTTTTCCCCTTCAACTGCTTCCAATGCTTCGCTGCCAGGAGCAGATAATAGACTACGGGAATTAACAGCACCAGTCCAAACCCGATATGGCCCCATTTCAGCCACACTCTGCCTTCGCCCAGCAGTTCTCTCCAGAAGCCTCCAACCAGCATAAGACCGCTTAGGGCAAGAATTAAGACTAGCCAGGCATTCCACATGTGAAGCGAAACCAGCTTTTTTCCATACCCTTTGCGGATGGTGGTAAGTAAGTTCTTCAAGCGCTATCCCTCCTCGGCTGCCCTCCAGCATGGTAATGATTAATTCAAGTTTTAACTAAGTTGTACCGCAAAAAACATCCCTTGAATAATACTCTGCTGCCAGCCAGGCTCAGCGGATTATTCGGCTGCCCATTCCTCGAGCTTCTTATCACCTGGCAGCAGCAGCGCAAGCAGGCCGAGCAGCGGAAGGAAGCCGCAGGCCACGAACACCGTGGCTATGCCGATCGTATCGATCAGATGGCCAATCACAACAGAACCAATTCCGCCAAGCCCGAAGGCAAGGCCCGTAATCAGTCCCGATACCGTACCGATATTGCCGGGATACAGCATCTGCGCGTAGATCACAGTTACAGAGAAGCTTGATAATAGAATGAACCCGGAGATGATTAGCAGCACGGCCGCCCAGAACTGATTCACAAAAGGCAGGGCCAGCGCAAACGGCACCGTCCCGATCATCGAGACCAGAATGAGATTACGGCGCCCGAAACGGTCGGCCAGAGGACCGCCGAAGAAGGTTCCGACAGCACCTGCTGCGAGATAGATGAAAATATAGATCTGCGCATCATCCAGCGTCATACCGTATTTGTCCATTAGATAGAAGGCATAATACCCGCCGATGGAAGCGCCGTACCAAGACCGGACGAAGACGATGAAGACCAGGATGACCGTTGTAATGAGGATACGCTTGCTGCGGGCTGGGTCGATGGAGCGGGTCACTGATCTTTTGCGGAAGGTATATCCGGCATCCAGCATCTCACGGTACCAGCGGGCTACATAGGCCTGGACGGCAACTCCGGCAGCGGCGATAACAGTGAAGCCAAGCGCCCCCATCTGACCGAAGGGGATGAATACCCACTTCATTAATAGAGGCCCCAAGGCCTGACCGGCATTGCCGCCTACCTGAAAAATAGATTGGGACAGTCCTTTGCGCTGACCGGCAGCCATATGGGCTACCCGCATCCCTTCCGGATGAAAAGCGGCTGAGCCAAAGCCCACAAGCATCACGGACACGATGACAAGTACATAATTACCGGCAAATGCGAGTAAGAAGACTCCGGCAAAAGTGCAGCACATCCCCAGCGGAAGCAGGATAGGGCGGGGTCTGCGGTCAGCGGCGAAGCCGATAATGGGCTGAATCACCGAGGAAGTGAGGTTAAGCGCGAACGCAATCCAGCCGATCTGGGCATAGGAGAGCGTCAGGTTATCCTTCAGCACAGGGAACATCGCCGGAATAAGCGCCTGAATCGAATCATTGAATAAATGAACAAAGCTGACTGCGAGTAAAATACGGTAGATAGTAGCCTGCTGCAGATTGCGCGACTCCTTCAATTGATTAGACATTGGAACTCCTTTCAGGAACAGCTAGTTGGTAAGGATAATTGGAAGATAACGATAAATCCTATTGTAGCGACAAATGAACCGTTATGGGAATCAATTTGTGCTCTATAGCGTGCAATTATGCGTTAATGAATTATTTAAATTCTTATCTTATAAAAAAGGCTTGCAAAGGTCTGAATCGCGTGATATATTATCTCTTGTGCTTATGAGACATCGACGCTGAATTGAGCGGCGGAAGAAAAATAAGTTGACAACAAACGTAATAAAATGATATGATCTAATTCCTGTGCAAGAAACGTAATGTCGAAATGCCGGGAGCAAGTTCTTTGAAAACTGAACAAATGGAACGCTTTAATTTTTACAAGATTCAGTAAATGAATCGTCAGTTTCAAAATGAGCAATCGCTCTTTCTATACTGTAACCTCTTCATCCGCTCAGCTTGAGCTGGACCGAAGAGGTTACAGGTGACGCTTACTTCGTAAGCGTCCTAATTGGAGAGTTTGATCCTGGCTCAGGACGAACGCTGGCGGCATGCCTAATACATGCAAGTCGAGCGGAGTTATGAAGGAGCTTGCTCCGGATTAACTTAGCGGCGGACGGGTGAGTAACACGTAGGCAACCTGCCCTCAAGACTGGGATAACTACCGGAAACGGTAGCTAATACCGGATAATTTCTTTCCTCTCCTGAAGAGAGAATGAAAGGCGGAGCAATCTGCCGCTTGGGGATGGGCCTGCGGCGCATTAGCTAGTTGGTGGGGTAACGGCCCACCAAGGCGACGATGCGTAGCCGACCTGAGAGGGTGAACGGCCACACTGGGACTGAGACACGGCCCAGACTCCTACGGGAGGCAGCAGTAGGGAATCTTCCGCAATGGGCGCAAGCCTGACGGAGCAATGCCGCGTGAGTGATGAAGGTTTTCGGATCGTAAAGCTCTGTTGCCAGGGAAGAACGTCCGGTAGAGTAACTGCTGCCGGAGTGACGGTACCTGAGAAGAAAGCCCCGGCTAACTACGTGCCAGCAGCCGCGGTAATACGTAGGGGGCAAGCGTTGTCCGGAATTATTGGGCGTAAAGCGCGCGCAGGCGGTTATTTAAGTCTGGTGTTTAAACCTTGGGCTCAACCTGAGGTCGCACTGGAAACTGGGTAACTTGAGTACAGAAGAGGAAAGTGGAATTCCACGTGTAGCGGTGAAATGCGTAGATATGTGGAGGAACACCAGTGGCGAAGGCGACTTTCTGGGCTGTAACTGACGCTGAGGCGCGAAAGCGTGGGGAGCAAACAGGATTAGATACCCTGGTAGTCCACGCCGTAAACGATGAGTGCTAGGTGTTAGGGGTTTCGATACCCTTGGTGCCGAAGTTAACACAGTAAGCACTCCGCCTGGGGAGTACGGTCGCAAGACTGAAACTCAAAGGAATTGACGGGGACCCGCACAAGCAGTGGAGTATGTGGTTTAATTCGAAGCAACGCGAAGAACCTTACCAGGTCTTGACATCCCGATGAAAGCATTAGAGATAGTGCCCCTCTTCGGAGCATCGGAGACAGGTGGTGCATGGTTGTCGTCAGCTCGTGTCGTGAGATGTTGGGTTAAGTCCCGCAACGAGCGCAACCCTTGACTTTAGTTGCCAGCAGGTTGAGCTGGGCACTCTAGAGTGACTGCCGGTGACAAACCGGAGGAAGGTGGGGATGACGTCAAATCATCATGCCCCTTATGACCTGGGCTACACACGTACTACAATGGCCGGTACAACGGGAAGCGAAACCGCGAGGTGGAGCCAATCCCAGCAAAGCCGGTCTCAGTTCGGATTGCAGGCTGCAACTCGCCTGCATGAAGTCGGAATTGCTAGTAATCGCGGATCAGCATGCCGCGGTGAATACGTTCCCGGGTCTTGTACACACCGCCCGTCACACCACGAGAGTTTACAACACCCGAAGTCGGTGGGGTAACCCGCAAGGGAGCCAGCCGCCGAAGGTGGGGTAGATGATTGGGGTGAAGTCGTAACAAGGTAGCCGTATCGGAAGGTGCGGCTGGATCACCTCCTTTCTATGGAGAATCGTTTCCTGCAATGGAAACATTCAAATCTAAGTCTTCAGGGAGCATGCTTCCGGAGCAAGTTTTACTTTGTAAAGTTATCAGCGTTTCCATTTGTTCGGTTTTGATGGAATTTGCGGGGCCATAGCTCAGCTGGGAGAGCGCCTGCCTTGCAAGCAGGAGGTCAGCGGTTCGATCCCGCTTGGCTCCACCAACAAACTTCATCTATTTGTTATGTCTAGAAAGAAATTTAATATTTTTTGTGTCTGAATTTTCGAACATCACAGTCGTGATTGTCCCGAAATTTCAGCACCTTGATCCTTGAAAACTGGATACCGAAACGAATTTGCGTTTTAGAACATCTTTTAGCTGAAACTTGTGTAAGCAAGTTGAAATAGTTATTAGTGCAGAACGAAGGTTTTCGATTGTGCAGCGACCTTTGGCTTTGAATGTGTTGGTGAATGGAGCAATCCATGAGCAGCATTCAAAACAAGATGAGCAAACAAGCGAAACACCGGAGTGACGGTTAAGCTAATAAGAGCACACGGAGGATGCCTAGGCGCCAGGAGCCGACGAAGGACGTGGCGAACAACGAAACTGCCTCGGGGAGCTGTAAGCAAGCTTTGATCCGGGGGTGTCCGAATGGGGAAACCCAGCTGTGGTAATTCGCAGTTACTCATTTCTGAATACATAGGAAATGTAGAGGCAGACCAGGGGAACTGAAACATCTAAGTACCCTGAGGAAGAGAAAACAATAGTGATTCCGTCAGTAGCGGCGAGCGAACGCGGAACAGCCTAAACCAAGGGGCTTGCCCCTTGGGGTTGTGGGACGTCTCACATGGAGTTACAAAGGAATATGGTAGGTGAAGAGGTCTGGAAAGGCCCGCGATAGAGGTAAAAGCCCTGTAACCTAAACTGTATTCTCTCCGAGACGGATCCCGAGTAGTGCGGGGCACGTGAAACCCCGTATGAATCCAGCAGGACCATCTGCTAAGGCTAAATACTACCTGGCGACCGATAGTGAAACAGTACCGTGAGGGAAAGGTGAAAAGCACCCCGGAAGGGGAGTGAAATAGAACCTGAAACCGTGTGCTTACAAAAAGTCAGAGTCCTATTCATGGATGATGGCGTGCCTTTTGTAGAATGAACCGGCGAGTTACGTTTAACATGCAAGGTTAAGGTGAGAAGCCGGAGCCGCAGCGAAAGCGAGTCTGAATAGGGCGACTGAGTATGTGGACGTAGACCCGAAACCGTGTGATCTACCCCTGTCCAGGGTGAAGGTGCGGTAACACGCACTGGAGGCCCGAACCCACGCATGTTGAAAAATGCGGGGATGAGGTGGGGGTAGCGGAGAAATTCCAATCGAACTCGGAGATAGCTGGTTCTCCCCGAAATAGCTTTAGGGCTAGCCTCGGTGAATGGAGTGGTGGAGGTAGAGCACTGATTGGGTGCGGGGCCCGCAAGGGTTACCAAGCTCAGTCAAACTCCGAATGCCATTAACTTCTTGCCGGGAGTCAGACAGTGAGTGCTAAGATCCATTGTCAAAAGGGAAACAGCCCAGACCATCAGCTAAGGTCCCCAAGTGTGTGTTAAGTGGGAAAGGATGTGGAGTTGCACAGACAACCAGGATGTTGGCTTAGAAGCAGCCACCATTGAAAGAGTGCGTAATAGCTCACTGGTCGAGTGACTCTGCGCCGAAAATGTAACGGGGCTAAACACACCACCGAAGCTATGGCTAGATGCTTTGCATCTGGGGTAGGGGAGCGTTGTATGTGGGTTGAAGGTGTACCGTAAGGAGCGCTGGACAGCATACAAGTGAGAATGCCGGTATGAGTAACGAAAAGATCAGTGAGAATCTGATCCGCCGAAAGCCCAAGGTTTCCTGAGGAAGGCTCGTCCGCTCAGGGTAAGTCGGGACCTAAGGCGAGGCCGACAGGCGTAGTCGAAGGACAACAGTTTGAAATTACTGTACCACCGTAATCCGCTATGAGCGATGGGGTGACGCAGGAGGGTAGTGACGCGGACTGATGGATGTCCGTCTAAGCAGTGAGGCTGATGTGTAGGCAAATCCGCACATCGTGAAGGCTAGGCTGTGATGGGGAGCGAAAATTATAGTAGCGAAGGTCATGATCTCACACTGCCAAGAAAAGCCTCTAGTCAGGAGAAGGTGCCCGTACCGCAAACCGACACAGGTAGGCGAGAAGAGAATTCTAAGGCGCGCGGAAGAACTCTCGTTAAGGAACTCGGCAAAATGACCTCGTAACTTCGGGAGAAGAGGTGCCTCGGTAGGGTGAATAGCCCGAGGGGGCCGCAGTGAAAAGGCCCAAGCGACTGTTTAGCAAAAACACAGGTCTGTGCGAAGCCGTAAGGCGAAGTATACGGGCTGACGCCTGCCCGGTGCTGGAAGGTTAAGGGGAGTGGTTAGGGGTAACCCGAAGCTGTGAACCGAAGCCCCAGTAAACGGCGGCCGTAACTATAACGGTCCTAAGGTAGCGAAATTCCTTGTCAGGTAAATTCTGACCCGCACGAATGGCGTAACGACTTGGGCGCTGTCTCAACGAGAGATCCGGTGAAATTTTAATACCTGTGAAGATGCAGGTTACCCGCGACAAGACGGAAAGACCCCATGGAGCTTTACTGCAGCTTGATATTGAATTTGGGTACGATCTGTACAGGATAGGTGGGAGCCGGTGAGGCAGGAGCGCAAGCTTCTGCGGAGGCGCCGTTGGGATACCACCCTGATCGTATCTAGGTTCTAACCTAGTGCCCTTAGCGGGTACGGGGACCGTGTCAGGCGGGCAGTTTGACTGGGGCGGTCGCCTCCTAAAGAGTAACGGAGGCGTTCAAAGGTTCCCTCAGAATGGTTGGAAATCATTCGCAGAGTGCAAAGGCATAAGGGAGCTTGACTGCGAGACCTACAAGTCGAGCAGGGACGAAAGTCGGACTTAGTGATCCGGTGGTACCGCATGGAAGGGCCATCGCTCAACGGATAAAAGCTACCCTGGGGATAACAGGCTTATCTCCCCCAAGAGTCCACATCGACGGGGAGGTTTGGCACCTCGATGTCGGCTCATCGCATCCTGGGGCTGAAGTAGGTCCCAAGGGTTGGGCTGTTCGCCCATTAAAGCGGTACGCGAGCTGGGTTCAGAACGTCGTGAGACAGTTCGGTCCCTATCTGTCGTGGGCGCAGGAAATTTGAGAGGAGCTGTCCTTAGTACGAGAGGACCGGGATGGACGTACCGCTGGTGCATCAGTTGTTCCGCCAGGAGCATGGCTGAGTAGCTACGTACGGACGGGATAAGCGCTGAAAGCATCTAAGCGTGAAGCCCCCCTCAAGATGAGATTTCCCAATTAGTAAGACCCCTTGAAGACGACGAGGTAGATAGGTTGGAGGTGGAAGTGCAGCAATGCATGGAGCTGACCAATACTAATCGGTCGAGGGCTTATCCAAATACACTAACACACAAATTCGTTTCGGATTCAGTTTTCAGGAATCAATTCCTGAACGTCATGAAATTCATTCACACATCCGTGATGAACCGAATTTCAAGCGGCAGCGTCTGTTTCACAGACGCATGTTTGGTGGCGATAGCGGAGGGGTTCCACGCGTACCCATCCCGAACACGACCGTTAAGCCCTCCAGCGCCGATGGTACTTGGACCGAAGGGTCCTGGGAGAGTAGGACGTTGCCAAGCACATCAAGCCATTGTTGAGCAATCGACAGTGGCTTTTTTGCGTGCGGGCAGGGCTGTGGAAAAGCTGTGGATAGATTTCAGCAAGTACAGAAAAATTACGCACATGTGGATACTATTTCAGGAACGAATCTATCCCCGGAAAATGGGAGGATAACGCATAATTCAGGGGACGAGTCAAGAAAAAATATAAGTAATACACCGATTTTGTGGATAAAAAGTGAATAATGTGGATAGATAATTGCTATTCGTGGATAACTCGTTTTTGCCGGAAAGAAACTCTTTCCGGTTTTTTGTTTTGTTGTATAAAAGCTGTGGATAACTTGTGTATTAAAGCTGATTCGAGGCGCCTCGTTAGCTTCCGGACGATTTGCTTGATATACTCTCTAATAAGCAATAATTGTCGCGATTTCTATGAAATATTAACGGGGTGAGCAGAATGGAAATTAGGAAATTACGGAACGAAGAATTTGAGGACAGCTTGAGCTTGTCCGAATATGCTTTTCAGTACAAGGTTACTGGGGAAGACCGGGTACGCGCCAGGGAGAAATTTAAGCCGGACCAGATATGGGGGCTTTTTGAAGGGGAAGGAATAGGTGCACAATTGACCCTTCTTCCGCTACAGGCATATATCCAGGGCAGACCCGTTTCCATGGGGGGAATTGCGGGTGTCGCTACTTGGCCGGAGAACCGCCGGCAGGGGTATGTGGCCCATCTGCTGACCCATGCGCTGAAGACAATGAATGAAGCCGGTCAAACGTTGTCCTTTTTGCATCCGTTCCTGATTCCTTTTTACCGTAAATTTGGATGGGAGATCTACTGTGAATATAAGAAGTACACCATTCCTGTAGGGAAGTTCCCGCATAAGACGGAGATCCAAGGCGCGGTTAAGCGCGGGACAGCTGATATTGCAGTATTTCAGCAGTTGTATGATACATTTGCCATGCGGTATAACGGCACGCTCCTGCGCCCTGAGCAATGGTGGAAGGAAAGAGTGCTCGATGAGGATACGCACACAGGTGTGTTTTATTCAGAGCAGGGTGAACCGGAAGGATATGTGCTGTATAAAATAGTGAACCAAGAGCTGATCATAGATGAATTTATCTATGTGAATGAGCTGGCCCGCCAGGGATTGTGGACTTTCCTTGCCAACCATGACTCCATGATTACGGCAGCACAGCTGAAGCTGGTGCCGTCTGATGATATTCTTCCCTTTCTGCTTCCCGATCCGCGTGTGGCACAGGAGAATTATCCTTACTTCATGGCGCGTATCGTGAATGCTAAGGCTTTTGTGGAGAACATGACGTTTAAGGTGCCGGGCAGCGTTCAGGATCGTGTGCTATATATTGAAGATACACATGCGCCCTGGAATAACGGTTTATGGCGGTGGACGGTATCGGAACACGGGAAGGTATCGCTTACTCAGATCGAAGGAGACCAGGCAGACGCAGACCTTGTATGCGGTATCGGAACACTTACCATGCTCCTGATGGGCTATAAACGTCCGCTGGAGACAGCCAGGTACGGGCAATTAGCCGGGACCGCTGAAGCTGTAGAATGGCTGGAAGCGCTGATTCCGCAGGCGGAA
This sequence comes from Paenibacillus tritici, assembly GCF_018207515.1. Lineage (NCBI taxonomy): Bacteria > Bacillati > Bacillota > Bacilli > Caryophanales > Paenibacillaceae > Paenibacillus > Paenibacillus tritici. The sequence continues at coordinate 6,942,510 of NZ_CP073365.1, read as the reverse complement.
ACGGCATTATTCGATTTTTTCTGACAGAGCTATCCTATACATATCGTATGGGCCCAGTGATCTATTAAGACACCATGGAATACAATGCCGCCAATAAGTAAAAAATAAGCGTAACCCCTTGGAATTCAGTGAGAATATGTTATAATATGAAAAAGTCAAAGAAAGTCAAAGTCAACGCAGGCCGGATAGCATCGTTCTCAAGAATGTAACAATTAGAAGAAAAGGGCAGTACGAAGGCGGTTGCAGCCGATTCTTACGCTATGGCCCGGTTTAAATTCTTAAGAGCATGTCTCTGACGGCAGGCGGTGGCGCAGCACAAATTTTACCAAGGCTTACACACTGGAGGATGAGTGATGCGTAATATCTCCGATATTATTGAACAATATCTGAAGAATATTTTGCATGAAAGTCCCGAAGGTACGGTGGAAATTCAGCGCAATGATCTGGCGGACCAGTTCTCGTGTGTACCGTCGCAGATCAATTACGTCATCAGTACACGCTTTACTTTGGAAAAGGGATATGTGGTGGAGAGCAAACGCGGCGGAGGCGGATATATCCGGATTCAGCGCTATGAGCTGCCTCAGAATGTGGCCTTGTATGCACATCTGAACTCCACGATAGGGAATGATATTGACCAGAATTCTGCCGAAGGACTGATTTATCAGTTGGAGGAGGCCCGTTTCCTCTCCAAACGTGAAGCGTGTCTGATGCGATCCGCGGTTTCCCGGGAATGCCTGACGGTTAATCTGCCGTACCGGGATGAGATTCGTGCCAAGCTTATGAAGGCTATGCTAATCTCTTTATTAGGCAAATAATTTGTCAACATGTAAGGAGGGACACCGCTCATGCAATGCCAGGAATGCGGCGTCAAACCGGCTACACTCCACTTCACGAAGATTGTGAACGGGGAGAAGACAGAATTTCATATTTGCGAAAGCTGTGCGCGGGAGAAGGGGGAACTCATCCCTGGTACTTCCGGAGGTTTCTCCATTCACAGCCTGCTCTCCGGGCTGCTTGATCTGGAGAGCGCAGGCAAGGGCAAGTCAGCAGCTGCACAGTCTGTGCAAGGGCTGCAGTGTGAGAACTGCGGTATGACCTATTCACAGTTCAGCAAGCTTGGACGGTTTGGGTGCAGCTCTTGCTACAAGTATTTCGACAGCACACTGGACCCGCTCTTCAGACGGGTACATGGAAGTACGGCTCATGTCGGTAAGCTTCCCAGACGGGCCGGTGCACAGATCATGTGCAAACGCCAAATTGATGAGCTCAAGCAGGAATTGCAGCAGAGTATCGTGCAGGAAGAGTTCGAAACTGCAGCAGAGCTGAGGGATCGGATCCGCAAGCTTGAAAAAGAAATGCCACAAGAGTAAAGTCTTTGATATATAGGGGGGATTGGACATGTCAAGTCTCCGGTTTACCGAACAAGCACTTAGTGACTGGATGCGCTGCGGCGGCAGTCATTCTGAGATTGTAATCAGCAGCCGTATGCGAATCGCCCGTAATCTGGAGCATCTGCCCTTCCCGCTGCTCGCCTCAAGAGAGCAGTCCGAAGAGGTGCTGGACCTGCTTGCTCCTGTTTTTCAGGGTGAAGCTTCTGCAGATTTCGGCAGCTTTGAGCTGCTGAGACTGGATGAGCTGGATGAGCTGGATAAAAAGGTACTGGTCGAGAAGCATCTCATCAGTCCTAATCTGGCGGATGATTCCAAAGGCGGAGCAGTCATTCTTAATGAGGACGAGTCGGTCAGCATTATGATCAATGAGGAGGATCATCTCCGCATTCAATGCCTGTTTCCCGGACTGCAGGTCAGAGAAGCCTGGGTAAGGGCGACTGCCATCGACGATATTTTTGAGGCTGCTGTCAATTATGCCTTTGATGACCGCAGAGGTTACCTGACCAGTTGTCCCACCAATGTGGGCACAGGACTCAGAGCTTCGGTAATGGTTCATTTGCCGGCGCTGGTCATGACCCATCAGATTAACCGGATTTTGTCCGCTGTCAACCAGGTTGGACTTACTGTTAGAGGAATTTATGGTGAAGGCAGCGAAGCAGTAGGGAATATCTTTCAGATCTCCAATCAGATTACGCTCGGACAGACAGAGAATGAGATTATCGAGAATCTTCACAGCGTAGTCACCCAGATTATAGAGCATGAACGGAATGCACGTGAACGCCTGCTGGTCGATTCCGCACTGCGGATTACGGACCGCATCAAACGTTCCTACGGAATTCTGTCCTACGCGGCAGTGATGGAGCTTAAGGAGTCCGCACAGCGGCTCTCCGATCTGCGGCTTGGTGTAGACCTTGGAATTCTGGAAGGGCCGTCGATTTCAGTGCTCAATGAGCTGAATGTCAAGACCCAGCCTGGTTTTCTGCAAAAGCTGTTCGGTGACGAGCTGTCTTCCACCGAACGTGATATGTACCGGGCGAAGCTGCTCCGGGAGACATTGGGATCACAACATTAATTATAGATATATATTATCCGTGGAGGTGCAGGAGATATGATGTTTGGAAGATTTACGGAACGCGCACAAAAGGTGCTGGCGCTGGCGCAGGAAGAAGCCGTACGTTTGGGACACAACAACATTGGGACAGAACATATTTTGCTCGGACTGATTCGTGAGGGAGACGGCATTGCCGCGAAGGCACTGATCGGACTGGGTCTGGGTCTGGAGAAAATTCAGGATGAAGTGGAAACACTGATTGGCAGAGGTCAGGAGCAGCCGACCAACATCGCGTATACTCCTCGTGCCAAAAAAGTCATCGAGCTGTCCATGGACGAGGCCCGCAAGCTGGGGCATACGTATGTGGGAACAGAGCATATCCTGCTCGGTCTGATCCGTGAAGGAGAGGGCGTAGCAGCCCGCGTACTGAATAATCTCGGCATCAGCCTGAATAAGGCCCGTCAACAGGTACTGCAGCTTCTGGGCAGCAGTGAAGCCACCTCCAGCCATAGCGGCGCTCCGGTCAACGTAAGCACGCCAACACTGGATGGCCTGGCACGTGACCTGACAGCCTATGCCAAGGACGGCAACCTTGACCCTGTAATCGGCCGCAGCAAGGAAATCGAACGTGTCATTCAAGTACTGAGCCGCCGTACCAAGAATAATCCGGTGCTGATCGGTGAGCCGGGGGTTGGTAAAACAGCTATTGCTGAAGGCCTGGCCCAAAAGATTATCAACAATGAAATTCCGGAAACGTTGCGCGACAAGCGTGTCATGACCCTCGATATGGGTTCTGTAGTGGCCGGTACGAAATATCGCGGTGAGTTCGAGGACCGCCTCAAAAAAATCATGGATGAGATTCGTCAGGCAGGTAATATCGTACTCTTCATTGATGAGCTGCACACTCTGATCGGAGCTGGCGGTGCGGAAGGTGCGATTGATGCTTCCAATATCCTGAAGCCTGCTCTGGCCCGTGGCGAGCTGCAGTGCATCGGTGCGACAACCCTTGATGAATACCGTAAATATATTGAGAAAGACGCTGCGCTGGAACGCCGCTTCCAGCCTATCACAGTCGATCAGCCTTCTCCGGAAGAAGCTGTGCAGATTCTGTTCGGTCTCCGTGACCGCTATGAAGCCCATCACCGGGTGAAGATTACAGATGAAGCCATTGTGGAAGCAGTGAAGCTGTCTGACCGCTATATCCCGGACCGGTTCCTGCCGGACAAAGCGATTGACCTGATTGATGAAGCAGGCTCCAAGGTAAGACTGAACTCTTACACGATCCCGCCGAATCTGAAGGAACTCGAAATGCGTCTGGATGATATCCGCAAGGAGAAGGATTCCGCCGTACAGAGCCAGGAATTCGAGAAGGCTGCCGCGCTGCGCGATACCGAGCAGAAGATTCGTGAAGAGCTGGATACCACGAAGAACCAGTGGAAAGAAAAGCAGGGCCGTACCGACTCCCAGGTTACACCTGAGGATATCGCGCAGGTGGTTGCCAGCTGGACCGGCATTCCGGTCAGCAAGCTGAAGGAAGAAGAGACGGACCGTCTGCTGAACATGGAGTCCTTGCTTCATGAACGTGTAATTGGACAAGATGAAGCCGTTAAGGCTGTTAGCCGGGCACTCCGCCGGGCGCGTGCGGGTCTGAAGGACCCGAAACGTCCGATGGGCTCCTTCATCTTCCTCGGACCAACCGGGGTGGGTAAAACAGAGCTGGCACGGGCGCTTGCCGAAGCTATGTTCGGTGATGAGAATGCGGTAGTCCGCATTGATATGTCGGAGTACATGGAGAAGCACTCCACCTCGCGTCTGGTTGGGGCTCCTCCAGGATATGTAGGATATGAAGAAGGCGGACAGCTTACGGAGAAGGTACGCCGCAAACCGTATTCCGTTGTCCTGCTGGATGAGATTGAGAAGGCTCACCCTGAAGTGTTCAACATTCTGCTGCAGGTGCTGGAAGACGGCCGTCTGACCGATTCCAAAGGCCGCGTGGTCGATTTCCGCAATACGCTGATTATCCTGACCTCGAACGTAGGGGCACAGGCGATCAAGAAGAATTCGACGCTTGGATTCACTGCAGTTCAAGATGCGGGCGCTGATTACAGCAACATGAAGGGCAAGGTTATGGAAGAGCTGAAGAAGAGCTTCCGTCCCGAGTTCCTGAACCGGATCGACGAGATCATTGTCTTCCACTCCCTGGATGAGAAGCATATCGCTGAGATCGTTACCCTGATGTCAGAGGAACTGCGCAAGCGTCTGCGTGAGCATGATGTAGACTTCCTGCTTACGGATGCGGCCAAAGCGTTCTTGGCCAAAGAAGGCTATGACCCGGCCTTCGGTGCCCGTCCGCTCCGCCGGGCGATTCAGAAGCATATCGAGGACCGCTTGTCCGAAGAGCTGCTGAAGGGCAACATCAAGAAGGGCGATTCCCTCAACATTGATGAGGTGAACGGCGAACTGGTCGTAACCACTGTAGAAGCACCGGCAGAAGTCTCCCTGGAGAAAACCGTTGAAACTGAGTAATTCTTGCGTAAAATGAAACAAAGCTCCCGCTCCTCCGTATAGAGGGGCGGGAGCTTTATTTGGCTTCCGGAGAAGACGCAAATGAAAAGTAGATCTTAAGTGTCCTTCCGTTAAGTGTGCAGAAATGGTAAACTTTGAATAAGAGAAAAATATCCGCAATTTTAGTAAGTTCGGACGGTAAGGAGCGCACATGGCAAAACCAAAAACAAAATTTTTCTGTACCGAATGCGGGTACGAATCACCGAAATGGTTCGGGAAGTGCCCGGGGTGCCAGGAATGGAACTCGATGGTAGAGGAAACGGAAAGCGTCGTCAAAACACAAGGCATGAATGCACCTATTTTTCAGAGTAAAGAAAAGGCGCAGTCGATCATAAATATAGAAAGTGACAAGGAGCCGCGGATTCTGACGGGCATCGGTGAGCTTAACCGCGTGCTTGGCGGCGGAATTGTGCCCGGCTCGCTGGTGCTGGTCGGAGGCGATCCCGGAATCGGCAAATCGACGCTGCTGCTGCAGACCTCACATGCCCTGACCACTCAGGGGCTTCGCGTGTTGTATATCTCGGGGGAAGAATCCGTGCGGCAGACCAAGCTGCGGGCCGACCGCCTCGGAGCGCTGTCTGCGGAATTGTATGTTCTATGTGAGACGAATATGGAGAGCATTGAAGAAGCCATTGAGCAGATTAACCCGCAGTTTCTGGTCATTGACTCCATCCAGACTGTATTTATGCCGGAAGTAACCAGTGCGCCGGGCAGCGTGGCACAGGTACGGGAATGTACGACAAGATTCATGCGAATCGCCAAGATCCGGGGGATTGCCACAGTACTTGTAGGGCATGTAACCAAGGAAGGGGCGATTGCCGGCCCGCGTATGCTTGAGCATATGGTGGATTGTGTCCTCTACTTTGAAGGAGAACGGCATCATACGTACCGTTTGCTGCGGGCGGTGAAGAACCGGTTTGGCTCCACCAATGAGATCGGCATCTTTGAAATGGGGGAGATCGGGCTAACCGAGGTGGAGAACCCGTCAGAGCTGTTCCTCTCGGAGCGTCCGCTTGGAGTGGCCGGTTCAGCGGTAGTAGCCAGCATGGAAGGCACGAGACCTGTACTTGTAGAATTACAGGCACTGGTAGCCTCGACACATTTCCCTTCACCCCGCAGAATGTGCACAGGTATGGATCATCAGAGAATGGCGCTGATTATTGCTGTACTGGAGAAGCGGATGGGCATGTTCCTGCAGAATCAGGATGCTTACCTCAATGTAGCGGGAGGAGTGAAGCTGGATGAGCCGGCGGTAGATTTGGCTGTCGCCATCAGTATCGCTTCCAGCTTCCGGGATTTCCCGACCAAGCCTTATGATGTGTTCTTCGGCGAGGTAGGGCTTACCGGTGAGGTGAGGGGGGTATCACGCGCAGAAATGCGGGTGAAAGAGGCGGCCAAGCTTGGCTTCCGGCGGGTCATTATGCCCGAGAAGAGCATGAAAGGCTGGAAGCATCCGCAGGATATTCAGATTATTGGCGTCAGCACAGTAGCACAGGCACTAGCGGTCGCGTTAGATTAGGGGGCACAGGGACGATGAAAGAACATAATCCATTAGATAATATGAATGATCTGCTTAGAATGGCCGCACCGGGAACACCTTTCCGGGAGGGGCTGGAGAATGTGCTCCGCGCGAAGACCGGGGCACTGATCGTTGTCGGATATAGTCCGGAGGTGATGGAGGTTGTCGATGGAGGATTCTCCATTAACTGCGATTTTTCACCCAATTATTTATATGAGCTGGCCAAAATGGACGGGGCCATCATTCTGAGCGAGGATCTGAAGCGGATTCTATACGCCAATACTCAGCTCATTCCCGATTCCTCCATCTCTTCCATTGAGACAGGAATCCGGCACCGGACGGCTGAACGTGTAGCCAAACAGACCGGCAAACTGGTAGTTTCCATTTCCCAGCGCCGTAATATTATTACTCTGTATCAAGGCTCCATCCGTTACGCCCTCAAGGAAATCGGTTCGATTCTGGCCAAAGCCAACCAGGCGATTCAGACCCTTGAGAAGTACAGAGCCGTTCTGACACAAGGGCTGACCAACCTGTCCGCTTCCGAATACGAAGGGATTGTAACTGTAGCGGAGGTCGTCGGCGTGATCCAGCGGGTAGAAATGGTGCTGCGGATCAAAATGGAAATTAAGCGTTACATCAACGAGCTTGGCAATGAAGGCCGCCTGATCAGCATGCAGATGGAAGAACTGGTGGGAAATACAGAGGAAGAAGCATGGCTCCTGTACAGAGACTATGCAAGAGTGGAGCAAGAGGACAAGATCCGCGAGATCATTGCCGGACTGAAGCGCAGCACGGATGATGAGCTGATGGATGACAACCATATTGCCCGCCTGCTCGGCTATTCCTCGACAGCTATTTCATCCGAAGAAGCTGTGACCCCGCGCGGTTACCGTCTGCTCAACAAGATCCCAAGGCTGCCGAATGTGATCATTCACAATCTGGTAGAACGCTTCGAAAGACTGCCTAATCTGTTGACGGCAAGCATTGCTGAACTCGATGAAGTGGACGGCATTGGCGAGGTCCGGGCACGCAATATTCAGGACGGACTGAAGCGGCTCCAGAAACAAGTTCTTATTGACAGACAAATGTAAATAACATACAATCACGTAATATTGCAAACCAAAGCAGTACAAGTAGGAAAATTGAGGTGAAGAAATGATACAAAAATCAATTCCAAGTCTGTTTACGATCGGTAATCTGATGCTTGGAATGTTTGGTATCATGATGGCGTTTGACGGCAAACTGAGCATGGCCGCTATCATGGTGATTATCGCGATGCTGCTCGATGGTCTGGATGGCCGCGTGGCCCGTGCGCTCAAATGTGAGAGTGAATTCGGCAAGGAGCTGGATTCCTTATCCGATGTAGTTTCCTTCGGAGTGGCTCCGGCGATTATTATGTATTTGACCAGTCTGCAGGACTTGAATTCTGCACTGGGATGGACGATTACAGCGATTTTCCCTGTATTCGGAGCATTGCGTCTGGCCCGGTTCAACGTCCGCCCGGGGATTCCGGGATATTTCGTAGGATTGCCTATACCTGCTGCGGGTGGGGTTCTTGCCACACTGGCGCTTTTCCATAAAGACGTATCTGCACCCTTTATGATTGTGGCTACACTGCTGCTCTCTTATCTGATGGTCAGTACCGTGAAATACCCCAATTTCAAAAAGATCGGCCTGCCCAAAAAAGCGGTCGTAGGCGCGCCTTTAGTGATAGTGATTGCTGTAGCCGTTGCTGTAGTATTTCCTGAACAGATTGCCAAGCTGATCTTCGGCCTGCTTGCGCTGTATGCTTTATATGGCTTCAGGCAGAGTCTGGGGCTGCTGAAGGCCCGCCGTCAGCGCCGCCGCAGAAGACGATCGGAAGACAAGGTATATCATTCCAAGAACGGCTAGGTATCAGTGCAGCACTAATTCCATTCATAGACCGATAAGCAAAAGGCATTGCCTTTCCTGAACCAGGAGAGTGCAATGCCTTTTTGCTGCGTATTGCTGAACGGATGAAGGAGGACACTGGCCGTCTGCTTAGGATAAATTGAATAATCCGAGTGTGGCGCATTTCTGCGATTCCTTGGACACTACCTCGTCCATATTGATCGCAAGCAAATTGCAGAGCGCAGACATATAGAACAGCTCGCGGCCCAGCTCTGAGCCAATGACCTCCCGGCAGTTCTCGCACAGCTCCCCTTCAAGATGGGTCCCGGCAAGCTCTTTGGCTTGTTCCAGCCCCAGTGTCGGTTCATAGACCTGCTTGGTTGCATGCAGTTGAATGCAGCCGCATTCGGTAATGGATTTGACGACAGCCCGGTTGACGGAAGCGCTGCTCTGTCCGTTCTTGGACATTACATCCAGAAGACTACGGTGACGGAGCAGCAGTTCGGAGACTTGATCCTGAAAGGCCTGTAAACTTGGTGCGCTCATTAACCATTCACCCCTGGGTTCGTAATTGAGTTCATTATATGTCAGGGGCTCCCTTATTTTCAACCAGCAATAGCAGTTTCGGCAGCGGATATGGACACAGAAATGGTAGTCTGCAGAAAAAATAACGTACCTCCGGATTATTGTCCTAAAAATTGGAACATACTGGTGAAGTATAGATGAATTGTGGATGAATAATAAGGAGGTGCGAGGTTATGTGGAAAAAGATTGTTCTGATGCTTGCCGGGTGTTGTGGAGCCTGGTCCGGTTATTCGCTATATCGCGCGGCAGAAAGAGGGTTCCCGGGAGGGATGGGGAAGCTGGAGGATAGTTTGCCTATGGAAGGAAGCGTTTTGTTTGCGGTGCTGGGTGCCATTATTTTTTTGATTGCGGGGACTTTATGCGCGGATTGGGCGATTTCAAAACTGCGTGAGGCGGTAGAGTATTGTTCGCGTATGCCGATGAGTGAGTTCGCTGCAGGCGCAGCGGGGCTTACTGGAGGTCTGCTGCTGTCTCTGCTGCTGTATCCCGCTATGGTCTGGCTTGGCAAGGCAGGAGAGCTGCTGCAGGTAGCTGCAACGCTTGCCCTGGGATACATGGGTCTTCGGGTAGGGCTGGAGAAGAAGGAGGAGCTGGCTTCGTTCTGGACTACCGGACGCTGGGCGCGTGCTGCCGAGCCGGAGGGCCGGGGAACACAGGAGCACAAGATTCTCGACACCAGCGTTATCATTGACGGACGGATTGCCGACATCTGCAAAACAGGCTTTATCGAAGGCACGATTGTTATCCCTGAGTTCGTACTGGAGGAATTGCAGCATATTGCCGATTCCTCGGATCTGCTGAAGCGTAACCGCGGACGCAGAGGGCTGGATATCCTCAACAAGATTCAGAAAGAGCTGGACGTCAAGGTACTGATCTACGAAGGAGATTTCGAGGAAATCTCCGAGGTGGACAGCAAGCTGGTCAAGCTGGCTAAAGTGCTGCACGGCAAGGTCGTCACAAATGACTTCAATCTCAACAAGGTATGTGAACTTCAAGGGGTGTCGGTGCTGAACATCAATGACTTGGCCAATGCAGTGAAGCCGGTGGTGCTTCCGGGCGAAGAGATCATTGTTCAGGTGATCAAGGACGGCAAAGAACATGGACAAGGTGTAGCCTATCTCGATGATGGCACGATGATTGTGGTGGAAGGCGGCCGGGATTATATCGGCACTACGATGGAGGTGCTGGTGACAAGCGTCCTGCAGACATCGGCAGGCCGGATGATTTTTGCCAAGCCCAAGCTTCTGGAAAAAGCGCAATAAGTACCCGTTAGCCTTCCGGCGGGACCTTGAAGGCTTGGAAATGCCAGTCAAACACGTTATGATGGGAGTATACGTGAAAGACAGGAGCCAAAAGCATGTCAAACAGTGTGGGTGTCGTTATCGTAGCGGCAGGCCGAGGAACCCGGATGGGGACGGCAGAGAGCAAGCAATACCTGCTGCTCCAGGGCAAACCGATTATCGTGCATACCCTGGAGGTATTCCAGCGGCATGACCTTATCTCTGAGATTGTGCTTGTCACCGGTGAAGAGGATGTGGAGCGCTGCCGGCAATGGGTACAAGCCCACAAGCTGGATAAAGTGGCTGCAGTCATTCCCGGAGGTACGGAGCGCCAGCATTCGGTACGCCGTGGACTGGGAGAACTTACGACCACCTGGGTCATGGTGCATGACGGGGTCCGGCCATTCGTACAAGGCAGTGAGATTGAGGCTTGCTTTGAACGGGCTCAATCGGCCGGAGCAGCGGTGCTGGCAGTACCGGTAAAGGATACGATCAAGCAGGTGGACAGTGAGGGCAAGGTGCTGTCTACGCCGGATCGGCGAAGTCTGTGGGCGATTCAGACCCCGCAGACTTTTCGTTTGTCCGATCTGCGCTCCGCCTATGAGGAGGCAGAGCGGGACGGCTTCCTCGGTACAGATGATTCCAGTCTGGCGGAACGCAGCGGCATTACCGTTTCGGTTGTAGAGGGAAGCTACAGGAATATTAAGATCACAACACCGGAGGACCTGGATTTCGCTGAATTCACAGTAAGAAGCAGGGGAGAGGAACACACATGATTGCTGTAGGACAAGGGTTCGATGTACATCAACTGGTTGAGGGAAGGCCGTGTATTATCGGCGGGGTGACCATTCCTTATGAGAAAGGGCTGCTGGGGCATTCCGATGCGGATGTGCTGCTGCATGCTGTTAGCGATGCTATACTGGGGGCGCTGGGCCTTGGGGATATCGGCAGACATTTCCCGGATACGGACCCGGCCTTCAAGGATGCGGACAGCCTGAAGCTGCTGGAGCAGGTATGGGCGCTTGCACGCGAGCGGGGATACCGGCTGGGGAATATTGACTCGACCATCATTGCGCAGAAACCCAAAATGGCGCCTTATATCCCGCAGATGACGGAGGTTATTGCCCGTGCGCTTGAAGCGGATCTGTCGAAGGTGAATGTCAAAGCGACAACGACCGAGCAGCTTGGCTTTGCCGGACGCGGTGAAGGAATTGCCGCGCAATCTATTGTCTGTCTGCTCCAAGATGTGATATCATCGTGAGATGGTTTTAGCTTAAGAAACAGCCTAATTTCAACCAATATGAAGCGGAGGGAAACCCATGGCGGATCAAGTTCGGGTGCGTTACGCACCGAGCCCTACGGGACATTTACATATCGGAAATGCCAGAACAGCCTTGTTCAACTATCTGTTCGCCCGTAATCTGGGCGGCAAATTCATTATCCGGATCGAAGATACGGATCTCAAGCGCAATATAGCAGAAGGTGAAGAAAGCCAGCTGAAGTACTTGAAGTGGCTGGGAATAGATTGGGATGAAAGTGTGGATGTAGGAGGCGAATATGGCCCTTACCGCCAGACAGAGCGTCTGGACCTTTACCGTGTCTATTGGCAGGATCTGCTGGACCGCGGTCTAGCTTACCGCTGCTATTGCACGGAAGAAGAGCTGGAAGCAGAACGTGAGGAACAGACTGCACGCGGCGAGACTCCGCGCTATTCCGGCAGACACCGTAATTTGACCGAAGAGCAGCGCCTTAGCTTTGAAGCAGAAGGGCGTGTTGCCAGCATTCGTTTTCTCGTTCCGGAAGACCGTACTTATACCTTCAATGATATCGTTAAGGGCAGTATTTCCTTCAATACCAAAGAGGTGGGCGACTTCGTCATCGTGAAGAAAGACGGCATTCCGACGTATAACTTCGCAGTAGCGGTTGATGATCATCTGATGGCCATCTCCCACGTGCTGCGCGGAGAAGACCATATCTCCAATACGCCGCGTCAGCTCATGATCTATGAAGCTTTGGGCTGGGAAGCTCCGTTGTTCGGCCATATGACGCTAATTGTCGGGGATGACCATAAGAAGCTAAGCAAACGGAATGAGTCAATCATTCAGTTTATTGAGCAGTATGACCAGCTGGGCTATCTGCCGGAGGCACTCTTCAACTTCATCACCCTGCTGGGCTGGTCGCCGGAAGGTGAGGAGGAGATCTTCACGAAGGAAGAGCTGATCTCGATCTTTACAGCAAACCGTCTGTCGAAGAGCCCGGCGGTGTTTGATACGAACAAGCTGGCACATCTCAATAACCATTACATCAAGCATGCCGATCCCAAGCGGATCGCGGCACTTGCTATTCCTCATCTGCAAAAGGCAGGACGGCTGCCGGAAGCTCTGAGTGCGGAGCAGCAGAGCTGGGCAGAGAGCCTGGTTGCGCTGTATCAGGAGCAGATGAACGCTGCTTCGGATATTGTAGGACTGTCCGACCTCTTCTTCCGCAGTCACCTGGAACTGGAGACAGAAGCAGCCCAGGTGCTTGCCGAAGCCCAGGTTCCTGAGGTTCTCTCCGCTTTTCTGGCTAAAGTGGAAGCTGCCGAGGACTTCAGTGCAGCCAATATGGCAGTGCTGATCAAGGAAGTACAGAAGGAAACCGGGCACAAAGGCAAAGCGCTGTTTATGCCGATTCGTGTCGCTCTTACCGGACAGATGCATGGCCGTGATCTGAATGCGACCCTTGCGCTGCTTGGCCGGGAACGGGTAATCGAACGTCTGAAGTCGCAGATCAAAGGCGCATAAACAGAAGCAGGCAAGGGCAGAGCCCCTTGTCAGTTCAGCGGCTTTTCGCTAATATAGAAGAATATAATAATAGCTGGGATCAGGAAAAGTAAGCGTATAAGGGCAATTGCCAGAGAGAATAACCGCTGAGGGAGATTTCCCTTGCAGGCTGGGAGTTATTCATTTGTCTGCCGCTGAAGATGCACCTGTGAGCTGCAGGGTTGAAAGTCTCTAACCGGAGGCTGTAGACTGTGCCGGGAACGTCGCCGTTACAGACGCCAAGAGGAACACCAGAGCATGGGCCGTGAAGTGAACGGCATCCATGTATATGAATGTTCAAGCAGAGTGGGACCGCGGTTAAACGTCTCTGCAGCTATAGGCTGCAGGGGCGTTTTTTGTTGAAAAGTCAGAGAAGAGGGGAACCGTGATGTTTAAACATATCAAGTCGGACATTCAGGCCGTATTCGACAACGATCCCGCCGCCCGCAGCAGGTTCGAGGTTATCTTCACCTACGCAGGGCTTCACGCTATCTGGGCGCACCGGACGGCCCACTCTTTTTATAAACGCCGCTGGTTTACACTGGCCCGCATCGTCTCCCAGATCAGCAGGTTCATGACCGGGGTGGAGATTCATCCGGGCGCGGTGATCGGCAGCAGACTGTTCATTGACCATGGAATGGGTATTGTCATTGGGGAGACCTGCGAGATAGGCGATGATGTCATTATCTATCAGGGGGTCACGCTTGGCGGAACCGGGAAAGAGAAGGGCAAACGTCATCCTACCGTCGGCAACAATGTCGTGATCGGCTCTGGTGCGAAAGTACTGGGTTCCTTCACAATCGGTGATAATTGTAATATCGGCTCCAACTCCGTCGTTCTGCGCGAAGTGCCCAGCAACAGTACGGTAGTCGGCAATCCCGGGCGTGTGGTCAAACGTAACGGAGAACGCGTATCCGACCGGCTGGATCATACCAAGATGCCCGATCCGCTGATTGATTCCCTGCGTTTCCTGCAGAAGGAGATCGAAGAGCTCAGGGAACAGATGGGTGCGGAAGACAAGCAGAAGAAGGAACAGCGGCGGCTGGAAAGCCAGCAATATATCGGCGATTACGAAATTTAAGCTAACCGGTATTTCAGAATCCGGGGACAATAGAAAGGGTTGGGACAAGAATGGCTTTGCAAATTTATAACACGATGAGTCGCAGTAAAGAAGTATTTGTACCGCAGGAGCCGGGTAAGGTGAAAATGTACGTATGCGGACCCACAGTCTACGGCTATATGCATATCGGTAACGCCCGGCCGATTATCGTCTTTGACATGGTGCGCAACTATCTGGAGGCACTCGGCAATGAGGTACGTTATCTGACGAATTTCACCGATGTGGATGACAAAATGATCCGCAAAGCGGAGGAGATGAACATCACTGTAGCTGAGGTTGCAGATATGTTCATTGCCGCCTATCAGGAGGATCTGGCCGGACTTGGCGTGAAGCCGGCAACGATGAATCCGCGGGTGACGGACAGTATGGACACAATTATCGGATTCATCAAAGAGCTTGAAGAGAAAGGTTATGCGTATGAGAACGGTGGAGATGTGTATTACCGTACCGGCAAATTTGCCAATTACGGCAAGCTGTCCGGCCAGAATCTGGAGGAGCTGCGCTTCGGTATCCGGGTCGAGGTAGATTCCCGCAAAGAGAACCAGGAGGATTTCGTACTCTGGAAGGCTGCCAAGCCGGGTGAGGTGCACTGGTCCAGTCCATGGGGCGAGGGACGTCCCGGCTGGCATATTGAATGCTCGGCGATGGTGCGCGAATATTTGGGCAAGACTATTGATATCCATGGCGGCGGAGAGGATCTGAAATTCCCGCATCATGAATGCGAGTGTGCCCAGACCGAGGCGCTGACGGGCCAGCCGCTGTCGAATTACTGGATGCATAATGCATTTCTGAACATCGGCGACGAGAAAATGTCAAAATCACTGGGGAACGGTCTGCTGGTGAAGGATATCCGTGCGCGCTTCAAGCAGGGAGCTATCCGCTACTTCATGCTGTCCAGCCATTACCGCAATCCGCTCAATTTCACCGAGGAAGCACTGCAGTCTGCCGAGAAAAGCGTAGATCGTATCGCTCTGGCCGAAGGCAATGTGAAGCACCGCCTTGAGCTGGGTAAAGAGGAGGCGGCGGGTGAAGCAAGCCCGCAGATTACGGAACGGCTCGCGGCTATCCTGAGCAGCTTCCATGCCCGGATGCAGGACGATTTCAATACACCGGATGCGATTACGGCTGTGTTTGACTGGGTGAGTCTGGCGAACCTCACACTTGCTGATAATCATGCGCTTAATGCTGATTTAACAGCACTGCTGAAGGCTTTTGCCGAGATGAATTCGGTATTGCGCCTTACGGCGGAAGCCGAAGAAGAGGTAGCAAGTGAAGAGGTGGAGCGTCTGATTGCTGAACGTGCAGAAGCGCGCAAGAATAAGAATTGGAGCCGGTCCGATGCCATCCGTGATGAGCTGAATGCTCTGGGTATTCTGCTGGAGGATACTCCGCAGGGAATGCGGTGGCGGCGTAAATGAGCGGAACGTTTGATCTGAACAGCGCCTGGTTCCCGTATGAACCCTCCAAGCCGGCCCATCTGTTGTCACCGATCGTACTTGCGTATGCAGGCGATGCCGTCTATGAGGTTGCCGTGCGGCAATATCTGATCTCGCTGCCTAATCTGCGCCCCAATCATTTGCACCGCTCGGCAACCGGGCTGGTCTCTGCCAAAGCGCAGAGCACCATTCTTGCACACCTTGATCTGGTGCTTACGGAGGAAGAGAAGGATGTGGTAAGACGGGGGCGCAATGCGAAATCCGGCACGATTCCCAAAAACGCGGATGTGCTGGAATACCGCCACGCGACTGCTTTTGAATGCCTGATCGGGCATTTGTATTACACCGGACAGCAGGCGAGAATCCAGGAGCTTGTTCACAGCAGCATCGAATACATGTTGAACCGGACCAAGTGAGCATACAGAACAGGAGATAAAACAATGGAAGAATTGAGAACAGAAGAGGAAATACTGGCAGGCAAGCATTCTGTGCTTGAAGCCCTTAGAGCCGGACGGACACTGAACAAGATATGGATCGCTGAAACCGCGCAAAAGCATCTGACTGCACCTATCGTAGCTGAAGCGCGCAAGGCGGGAATTGTGATCCAGCATGTAGACAAGCGGAAGCTGGACCAGCTCGCACCGGGAGTGCAGCATCAAGGGGTGGTTGCGCAGGCGGCACCGTTCGCCTATACGGAGGTTGCTGATATTCTGGCAATTGCTGAAGCCAAGGGAGAACCGCCGTTTCTGCTTTTGCTGGATGAAATTGAAGATCCGCACAACCTGGGGTCTATCCTGCGTACGGCTGATTGCACGGGTGTGCATGGAGTCATTGTGCCGAAGCGCCGCTCTGCACAGATCACGGCAACTGTATCCAAGACCTCTGCCGGCGCAGTCGAATATGTACCCGTAGCGCGCGTAACGAATCTTGGACAGACCATTGACCGGCTGAAGGAGCTGGGGGTCTGGGTGGTAGGAACCGATGTGGACACCGATCAGAATCTGTTCGGATCTGATATTGTCACGGGACCGGTAGCGGTGGTTATCGGTAATGAGAACAAGGGAATGGGCCGCCTGATCCGTGAGAAATGCGATGTGCTGCTGAAGCTGCCGATGGCCGGAAGAATTAATTCGCTTAATGCTTCAGTTGCAGCCGGTGTAATCATGTACGAGGTACTCCGCCGCCGCCAAGAACAGGGATAATGATGGCGGACTGGCGCGATATCCTGCTCGTGGACGGGTACAATATGATCGGCGGCTGGCCGGAGCTTGCGGCATTGTCGCAGACCGGCATGCAGGAGGCACGCGACCGGCTGCTCGATATGCTGGCCGATTATCAGGCGTTCTCCGGGCTGCGCGTCATTGCCGTATTCGATGCCTACCGTGTGCCGGGACTGGGGCGGTCTTTTGTACAAGGGAAAGTCCAGGTCTTCTTCACCAAGGAGAAGGAAACCGCAGATGAGTGCATCGAACGGCTGGTTGGAGAATTCACGCACCGCCGCAGACAGATCTCGGTTGCAACCAGTGATTTTGTGGAGCAGCATGTCGTTTTTGCCCAGGGAGCTCTCAGAATTTCAGCCAGGGAACTGAGACTTGCGATTGAAGAGAACCAGAAGCAGGTGAAGAAAGCCATCGAACCGGGAAGCATAAGCTCCACCCGTCACTCGCTGGAAGACAAACTGCCTCCCGAGACGCGCAAGCGGCTGGAGGACTGGCGGAGACAGTAAGGACGCGAAAGCAGCAGACTTCCGTCGAAAAATGCCATAATATGTTATTGAAGATTGTTTTTGGACAATTCCGGTTGACGGTGTAAGGTAACATAATATATACTGTTCCTATATTTCGAGAAGTAACGATGTGTCTTGCGTTGCAGCCGGGGGGATTCTTGGTGAGTGTCGACCTCAAGGAAATAATGCTGTCCGAGTATGATTTCATAAGTGATGAAGAAATTGTCGAGATCTTCCGTGGTGGCGACAGTGGCGCATTAGAGCATTTGATTAACAAGTACCGCAATTTCGTGCGTGCCAAGGCTCGTTCCTATTTTTTGATCGGGGCAGATCGTGAAGATATTGTGCAGGAAGGCATGATTGGCCTATACAAGGCGATTCGTGACTTCAAGGGTGACAAGCTGTCATCGTTCAAGGCCTTTGCCGAGCTGTGCATCACCCGTCAGATTATAACCGCCATTAAGACGGCTACCCGCCAGAAGCATATTCCGCTGAATTCTTATGTCTCGCTTGACAAGCCCATCTATGATGAGGATTCCGACCGGACACTGATGGATGTGATATGCGGAACGCAGGTGCTTGACCCGGAAGAGCTGATTATTAACCAGGAGGAGTTCATCGGACTGGAAGATAAGATGGCTGAGATTCTGAGTGATCTGGAACGCAAGGTTCTGATGCTCTATCTGGACGGACGTTCCTATCAGGAGATTGCCGAGGATTTGAAGCGGCATGTGAAGTCCATTGACAATGCACTGCAGCGAGTGAAACGGAAATTGGAAAGATATCTGGAAGTGCGTGACAATTAATGATATAATGAACTAGGAAGGCTCGGGACTCGAGTCTTTTTTTAGTGTCGCTACATTTTGATGTGATGAATTTCTGATTTATGAAGCATTGGCTGGCAGCAGGTTTATACCATGGCGGAATGCACCATAATGATATGGAAGACAGCGAGTGGCATAAGGAAGAAGCTAGAGCAAAGATGATGGTTGTTACACGGCTACAGCACCCGGAAATACCCAGTGCGATGGGGGAAACTTTCGTTGACACAGACATTGATATTATGCTAAAGTGTTTTAGGTAGGCCTAAATTCGCGGCTTTTTTTTGAATCAATATCTACGTCTTCTAATTTAACCGTTAGAAGTACGTCTTCGGGAGGTGCACATCATGCGGGTAATTATCACTTTGGCTTGTACAAGTTGCAAACAAAGAAACTATGCAACAACCAAAAACAAGCGAAATCACCCCGACCGCTTGGAGATGAAGAAATTTTGCAAGTTTTGTAACGAGCAAACTCCTCATCGCGAAACCAGATAGTCTTTGGAGGTGTAGTCGGCGTGAAACGTAGTTTCAAGTCTTTGTTTTCCTTTTTCACTGAGAGCTGGAGTGAACTCAAAAAGGTTCGCTGGCCTAGCCGTAAAGAATTGAAGAACTATACATTGATCGTTCTCGGTACAATCGTAGTTATTTCTCTTTACTTCTGGGTTCTGGACATCGGTATTTCCGCTGTGATTGAAGCGATTATTTAGAGAGGTCCCAGGTGGCTTGATATGGAAAAAAGATGGTATGTCGTTCATACCTATTCCGGGTATGAGAATAAGGTCAAGGCCAATTTGGAAAAACGCGTTGAGTCCATGGGCATGGAAGACAAAATATTCCGCGTTCTTGTTCCTATGGAAGAAGAGCTGGTAAACAAGGATGGCAAGAAAAAAACTGTCATGCGCAAAGTTTACCCTGGTTACGTTTTGGTCGAAATGGTTCAGACGGATGATTCCTGGTATGTAGTCCGCAATACGCCGGGCGTTACCGGATTTGTCGGTTCAACTGGTTCAGGGTCCAAGCCTACTGCACTGCTCCCTGAAGAAGTTGAACAAATTCTGAAGCATATGGGCATGGTTGAACCTAAAGCGAAGATTGATTTCGAAATTAAGGAATCCGTACGTATTATGGTCGGTCCATTTGCGAATTTTGTGGGCTCTGTGGAAGAGATTTTGGCAGACAAGAGCAAGATCAAGGTACATGTCAACATGTTTGGACGGGAAACCCCAGTCGAGTTGGATTTCACTCAAGTGGAGAAGATATAACAAGCACAAGGGTTTCTTGTGGGAGAATGCTGTATAGCATTCGAATACCACTATTTACGCAAGGAGGTGTCACTCATGGCTAAAAAAGTTATTAAAATGGTGAAACTGCAGATTCCTGCAGGGAAAGCGAATCCAGCGCCTCCAGTAGGTCCGGCGTTAGGTCAAGCAGGTGTCAACATCATGGCATTCTGTAAGGAATTCAACGCTCGTACTGCCGACCAGGCTGGCCTGATCATCCCGGTTGAAATTACAGTATTTGAAGACCGTTCCTTTACCTTCATCACCAAAACTCCTCCGGCTGCTGTTCTGCTTCGCATCGCTGCGAAAGTAGAAAAAGGATCCGGTGAACCAAACAAGAAAAAAGTAGCGAAGCTGGGCCGCGCAGCGGTTCGTGAAATCGCTGAAACAAAAATGCCCGATCTGAACGCTGCATCTGTTGAAGCTGCAATGCGTATGGTTGAAGGTACTGCCCGCAGTATGGGAATCACAATCGAAGACTAATATGTATTCGATGAACCGGTCATTCATGACCGCAATATGTGGGAGGAATTTCCGCTAACACCACAAAGGAGGAACATTTTCATGGCTAAACATGGTAAGAAATACATGGAATCTGCTAAGCTGATCGACAGCGAAGCGACTTACGAGCCTTCAGAAGCTGTAGAGCTTGTGAAAAAGGCAGCAACTGCCAAATTCGACGAAACCGTTGAAGCAGCAGTTCGTCTGGGTGTAGACCCGCGTAAACAAGACCAAGCAGTTCGTGGTGTTGTTGTCCTGCCTCACGGCACAGGCAAAACTCAACGCGTGCTTGTATTTGCAAAAGGTGAAAAAGCGAAGGAAGCGGAAGCTGCTGGCGCTGATTTTGTTGGTGATGCTGACATGATCAACAAGATTCAACAGGGCTGGTTTGAATTCGATGTCTGCGTAGCTACACCTGATATGATGAGCGAAGTCGGTAAACTGGGTCGTCTGCTCGGTGGTAAAGGCCTCATGCCTAACCCTAAAGCAGGTACAGTTACTTTCGACGTTACCAAGGCTGTTCAAGAAATCAAAGCCGGTAAAATCGAATACCGTCTCGATAAAGCGGGCCAAATTCACGCGCCAATCGGCAAAGTGTCTTTCAACGCTGAACAACTGAACGAGAACCTTAAAGCTCTCATGGACGCTCTGAACCGTGCGAAACCGGCTGCTGCCAAAGGTGTATACCTTAAAGGCGTTGCTATTTCGTCCACAATGGGACCTAGCGCTCGTGTGAACGCTACTGCTTTCAGATAATTAAGGGTTGACTCTTCGAGTTATCTTTGATAATCTGTAACAGTTGTGAACATTAAGGTGATCAATCTTGAATTTGAATATGCTTACCGTAGACAGTAGGTGCCGTAGGGCTTAATTTCCTACCGAGGTGTTGTGATAGAAACAAAAAGTGCCAGGCTCGCCTGATCAACTTTCCGTTTTATCAAGCCTTCGTGAATCTGCGGAGGCTTTTCTAATGCCTGCGTAGGAACGGCGCAGTTTCTCCGGAAGAAACGCCGTGACATAAATTTTCAGGAGGTGTATACCATTGGCAAATGCAAAAGTAATCCAAGCTAAACAGGATGCGGTTGATGTTGTTACCGGCAAACTGCAAAACAGTATCTCTACTGTAGTAGCAGACTACCGCGGATTGAACGTATCGCAAGTAACCGAACTGCGTAAGCAGCTTCGTGAGGCTGGCGTTGAATTTCAAGTCCTGAAGAACACATTGCTTCGCCGTGCAACTGCGGCGGCTGAATTGACTGATCTGGACGCTGTCCTGACTGGTCCTACAGCTATCGCTTTCAGTGAGACTGATGCGGTAATAGCAGCCAAGATTCTGAATGACTTCGCTAAGAAGAACGACGCTCTGAAACTTAAAGGCGGCGTAGTAGAAGGTCGCGTGATCGACGCTGACCAGCTCAAAGCACTGGCTGAGCTTCCTTCCCGCGAAGGTTTGCTGTCCATGCTGCTTAGCGTGCTTCAGGCTCCAATGCGCAACTTCGCGCTTGCAGTTAAAGCTGTTGCTGAGAAAGAAGAACAAAGCGCGTAAGCCTTTGCTTCTAGCTTCATAATCAATACCACAAACCAATTCAAATATAATGGAGGTTCAATCATGAGCAAAGAAACAATCCTGGAAGAAATCAAAGGCATGAGCGTATTGGAACTGAACGACCTGGTTAAAGCAATCGAAGAAGAATTCGGCGTAACTGCAGCAGCTCCAGTAGCAGCTGGCGGCGCTGTAGCAGCTGTTGAAGAAGAGCAATCCGAATTCGACGTAATTTTGACAAGCGCTGGCGCTTCCAAAATCAACGTTATCAAAATCGTTCGCGAAATCACAGGTCTTGGCTTGAAAGAAGCTAAAGACGTTGTAGACAACGCTCCAAAAGCAATCAAAGAAAAAGTAAGCAAAGAAGAAGCCGAAGCTACCAAAGCAAAATTGGAAGAAGCAGGCGCAGCTGTAGAAGTAAAATAAGTTGATTCCATAGGTACTGCCCCGGGGCAGAAGTGATTCTCTCCGGTTCTTGCAACCCCCTTGAACTTGTTCAAGGGGGTTGCTTTATAAGGGAAGCCCTTATAAGATGGGTCTAGTACAATGTGAAAGGGAGGATTGTATGTCGCAGCATTATTACTCGCAGCAGCCGGAAGCGCGTCATGACAGACGCAGCATCGATACGGAACTGAGAGGCAAAAGCCTCCGCTTTACAAGCGACGCTGGTGTTTTTTCCAAAGGTGATATTGATTATGGCAGCCGTGTTCTAATCGAGGCGATGGTCATCCCGGATGGTGCGGGGGTACTGGACGTGGGCTGTGGTTATGGCCCCATAGGGATTAGTGCGGCGTATCTAGCTCCCAAGGGACATGTGACGATGATAGACATCAACAGCCGTGCGGTAGAGCTTGCCCGCGAGAATGCGCAGCATAATGGAATCCGCAATGTTACGGTTATGCAAAGTGATGTGCTGTCCGCAGTGCAGGGGCGTAAATTCGATGTTATTCTTACCAACCCGCCGATACGTGCCGGCAAGGCAGTGGTGCATCAGATCTTTGAACAGGCGTATGATCATTTGCATGAGGGTGGAAGTCTGTGGATTGTCATCCAGAAGAAGCAGGGAGCGCCGTCGGCGGTTGCCAAGCTGGAGAGCTTGTTCCCGGTGGTGGAAGAAGTCGGGAAAGACAAGGGCTATCGGATTATAAGAGCGCAGAAATAAATAATATTACTTATTGACATGCATTGCCCACAGTGGTATTATTATAAAATGTCAGTATTAAGATAGGCTCCATGTCTTTAGTTTGCTGAAATGTCAAGTGATATATTGTCGCCCGGTAAGCGCATGCCGCACGGCAGGTTTTTGCGAATTCCGTTCTCTATGTTCCTGTCACGGCGAAGGTCGCCGGGACAATAGATAATAGCGCATGAACTGTAGCCTGGTGACGTATAATACGCACGTTTTGGGCAAATCTATTGGATAAGGAGTATTTTGGCCGTGGATAGATGTGCTCTTTTTTCGAAAGATTTCGATAAGGGGCTTTTCTGTATTTATGGCTGAATCCTTGTGGTATGGTTCCATTATACGGGTCCAAACAAGGGTTCGCAATCAATTTTTAAGTGAGTAGACATGAGGGGTGAGTAAAGTTGGCAGGACATCTTGTTCAGTATGGTCGACGCACTCGGCGGAGCTATGCGAGAATTAACGAGGTACTCGAGGTCCCGAACCTGATCGAGATCCAACAAAAATCTTATGATTGGTTTTTGGAGGAAGGATTGCGGGAAATGTTCCAGGACATCTCGCCGATCCAGGATTTCACAGGGAATTTGGTGCTAGAGTTCATTGATTACAGCCTGGGTGAACCGAAATACACGGTTGACGACGCTAAAGAGCGGGACGTAACATATGCTGCTCCTCTGCGTGTGAAGGTGCGTCTCATCAATAAGGAGACCGGTGAGGTTAAAGAGCAGGAAGTGTTCATGGGAGATTTCCCTCTGATGACGGAAACCGGCACCTTTATTATCAATGGTGCAGAACGGGTTATTGTCAGCCAGTTGGTTCGCTCTCCAAGCGTCTATTTCAGCACAAAAGTGGATAAGAACGGCAAAAAAACTTACACCGCCACAGTAATTCCGAATCGCGGAGCCTGGCTGGAGCTGGAGACCGACGCTAAGGACATCATGTATGTCCGTATCGACCGGACTCGTAAGATCCCAGTTACGGTGCTCTTGCGTGCTCTGGGCTTCGGCAGTGATGCTGAAATTCTGGAACTGCTTGGCAATGATGAATATATTCGCAATACGCTGGATAAAGACAACACGGATTCCACGGAGAAGGCGCTTATCGAAATCTACGAGCGTCTGCGTCCGGGCGAACCCCCTACACTTGACAATGCCAAGAGCCTTCTGGTCGCGCGTTTCTTCGATCCGAAGCGTTATGATCTGGCCAATGTAGGCCGTTACAAAATTAACAAAAAGCTGCATATCAAGAATCGTCTGTTCAATCAGCGTCTGGCACAGCCTTTGGTTGATGAGTCTACAGGAGAAATCCTGGCAGAATCCGGTCAAATGGTAGACCGCCGCCTGCTTGATGAGCTGATTCCTTACTTTGAGAAAAATGTGGCTGCCAAAAACTACCGTGTAACCGGCGGGGTGATGGACAGTGAAGATATTCCGCTTCAGACCATTGACGTATTCTCGCCAATCGAAGAAGGCCGGATCATCAAGCTGATTGCCAATGGTAACATTGACAAATCGGTTAAGCATATTACTCAGGCTGATATTATATCCTCAATCAGCTACTTTATTAATCTGCTGCACGGTATCGGCAACACGGACGATATTGACCACTTGGGTAACCGCCGTCTGCGTTCTGTTGGCGAACTGCTGCAGAACCAGTTCCGTATCGGTTTGTCGCGTATGGAGCGCGTTGTCCGTGAGAGAATGTCGATCCAGGATGCCAACGCGATTACACCGCAGGCGCTGATCAACATCCGTCCGGTTATCGCGTCCATCAAAGAGTTCTTCGGCAGTTCGCAGCTGTCCCAGTTCATGGATCAGACGAACCCGCTTGCTGAGCTGACACACAAACGCCGTCTATCTGCACTCGGACCCGGCGGTCTGACGCGTGAACGCGCGGGCTTCGAAGTCCGCGACGTCCATCATAGCCACTACGGCCGTATGTGTCCTATCGAGACTCCAGAAGGCCCGAATATCGGTTTGATCAACTCCTTGTCCACCTTTGCCCGCATCAATGAATACGGCTTTATCGAAGCTCCGTATCGTTGGGTGGATCCGAAGACCGGCAAGGTTACGGAACAAATCGATTATCTGACTGCTGATGAAGAAGATAACTATGTAGTAGCACAGGCGAACGTATTGATTGATGAGCATGGCTCCTTTAAGGAAGATCAGGTTATCGTCCGTTATAACAAGGATTCAGACAACATCACTACGATGCCAAGTAACCGTGTAGACTACATGGACGTTTCTCCAAAACAGGTTGTATCTGTCGCTACGGCGCTCATTCCGTTCCTTGAGAACGATGACTCCAACCGCGCACTGATGGGATCGAACATGCAGCGTCAGGCCGTTCCGCTTCTCATTCCGAAGGCTCCGCTCGTAGGAACGGGGATGGAACACAAGTCTGCGAAAGACTCCGGTGTATGTATTGTCTCCAAATATGACGGTATTATCGAACGCTCCTCTGCCAATGAAATCTGGCTGCGCCGTGTTGAGGCAGTTGAAGGCAAAGAAGTCAAAGGCGATATCGTTAAATATAAATTACACAAATTCATGCGTTCTAACCAGGGTACCTGTATTAATCAGCGTCCACTGGCCAAGCGCGGTGACATCGTCAAAAAAGGTGATATCCTGGCAGACGGACCTTCCACAGAAATGGGCGAACTTGCGCTTGGCCGCAACGTAGTCGTTGCATTCATGACTTGGGAAGGCTACAACTACGAGGATGCGATCCTGCTGAGTGAGAAGCTGGTGAAGGAAGATGTATACACTTCGATTCACATCGAAGAATACGAATCTGAAGCCCGTGATACGAAGCTCGGACCTGAAGAAATCACACGTGATATTCCTAACGTCGGTGAAGAGGCGCTCCGTAATCTGGATGAGCGCGGAATCATCCGGATCGGTGCGGAAATCAATGCCGGTGACATTCTGGTAGGTAAGGTTACTCCGAAGGGGGTAACTGAGCTGACTGCTGAAGAGCGCCTGCTGCATGCGATCTTTGGTGAGAAGGCCCGTGAAGTTCGTGATACCTCCCTGCGCGTTCCGCATGGTAGTGATGGTATTATCGTTGATGTTAAAGTGTTCACCCGCGAGAACGGCGATGAGCTGCCTCCTGGCGTGAATCAACTGGTTCGTGTCTACATTGCCCAGAAGCGTAAGATTTCTGAAGGTGACAAGATGGCCGGACGTCACGGTAACAAGGGTGTCGTTGCCCGTATCCTGCCTGAAGAAGACATGCCGTTCCTTCCGGATGGCACGCCGGTACAGGTTGTCCTGAACCCGCTGGGCGTTCCTTCCCGTATGAACATCGGACAGGTGCTGGAAGTCCATATCGGTATGGCTGCACTGCGTCTGGGTATCCACGTGGCTACTCCGGTATTCGACGGAGCCCGTGAGTATGACGTATTCGATACGATGGAAGAAGCCGGTATGCAGCGTAATGGTAAGACTGTGCTGTATGACGGACGTACAGGCGAACGCTTCGAACGTGAAGTTACAGTCGGTGTCATGCACATGATCAAGCTGGCGCACATGGTTGACGATAAGATTCATGCCCGTTCTACAGGTCCTTACTCTCTCGTTACACAACAGCCACTGGGCGGTAAAGCTCAGTTCGGCGGACAGCGTTTCGGGGAGATGGAAGTGTGGGCGCTTGAAGCTTACGGCGCGGCTTATACACTGCAGGAGATTCTGACTGTGAAATCCGATGATGTGGTCGGCCGTGTCAAAACGTACGAATCCATTGTCAAAGGCGAAAACGTTCCAGAACCGGGTGTTCCGGAATCGTTCAAGGTATTGATCAAGGAACTGCAGTCACTTGGTATGGATGTCAAAATCCTTAGCGGTGACGAGCAGGAGATCGAGATGAAGGAACTGGACGATGAGGACGAGACGTCAAGCGACAAGCTGAGCCTCAATTTGGAAGGCACTGAAGTCGGCATAGAGTAGTACACCAGCAAGCCACTAATTTCATTACACAAAGGACCCGCCCTCTGTTGACGTAAGCGTCAAGAGAGGGCTGTGGTACTAAATCAGGATATAGGTTAAGGAGGGTTGCTCCTTGTTGGACGTTAACAATTTTGAATTTATGAAAATCGGGCTCGCTTCCCCGGAAAAAATTCGTTCTTGGTCCCGCGGAGAAGTAAAAAAACCGGAGACCATTAACTATCGTACTTTGAAACCGGAAAAAGAGGGTCTTTTTTGCGAACGTATTTTCGGACCGCAGAAGGACTGGGAATGTCATTGTGGTAAATACAAACGCGTTCGTTATAAAGGCGTTGTGTGCGACCGCTGCGGCGTAGAAGTTACCCGCGCTAAAGTCCGCCGCGAACGTATGGGCCACATCGAATTGGCAGCTCCGGTATCTCATATCTGGTATTTCAAAGGTATTCCTAGCCGCATGGGTCTGGCACTGGATATGTCTCCTAGATCGCTCGAAGAGATTATCTACTTTGCATCTTATGTTGTAACCGATCCGGGGGAAACTCCGCTGGAGAAGAAACAACTGCTGTCCGAGAAAGAATACCGCAGCTACCGTGAGAAATACGGCTACGGATTCCAGGCCGGTATGGGTGCGGAAGCTGTTAAAAAGCTGCTGCAGGATATCGACATTGATAAAGAGCTGGAATTCCTCAAAGAAGAGCTGCGTACGGCTCAAGGCCAGCGCCGCAACCGGGCGATCAAACGCCTGGAAGTTATTGAGGCCTTCCGCAACTCCGGCAACAAGCCTGACTGGATGATCATGGATGTACTCCCGGTTATACCTCCGGAGCTTCGTCCAATGGTTCAGCTCGATGGCGGCCGTTTTGCTACGTCTGACCTTAATGACCTGTACCGCCGTGTAATTAACCGGAACAACCGTCTGAAAAGACTGCTGGACCTCGGCGCTCCTGACATTATCGTTCAGAATGAGAAACGGATGCTTCAGGAAGCTGTGGATGCACTGATCGACAACGGCCGCCGCGGCCGTCCTGTAACAGGACCTGGTAACCGTCCGCTCAAATCCCTCAGCCACATGCTGAAAGGTAAACAGGGACGTTTCCGCCAGAACTTGCTCGGTAAGCGTGTTGACTATTCAGGACGTTCCGTTATCGTCGTAGGACCTTACCTGAAGATGTACCAATGCGGTCTTCCGAAGAAGATGGCACTGGAACTGTTCAAGCCGTTTGTAATGAAAGAACTGGTGAATAAAGGGCTTGCCCACAACATAAAGAGCGCGAAGCGTAAGGTTGAGCGCGTAAGTCCAGAAGTATGGGATGTGCTTGAAGAAGTAATCAGAGAGCATCCGGTTCTGCTGAACCGCGCCCCTACGCTGCACAGACTGGGTATCCAGGCGTTTGAACCGATTCTGGTAGAAGGTCACGCGATCCGTCTTCACCCGCTCGTATGTACGGCTTACAATGCCGACTTTGACGGTGACCAGATGGCGGTGCACGTTCCACTATCCGCAGAAGCTCAAGCAGAAGCCCGTATTCTCATGCTGGCATCCGGTAACATCCTTAACCCTAAAGATGGCAAGCCGGTTGTTACTCCTTCCCAGGATATGGTCCTTGGTACGTTCTACTTGACCATGGACAACAAGGAAGAAAAGGGTACAGGGATGATCCTGCGTACCGTGAACGAAGCAGTCTCCGCCTATCAGCGTGGAACGGCCGGTCTGCATGCACGTGTAGCTATTCCTGTTAAGGCTCTGGGCAAAACCTGCTTTACAGAAGCACAGCAAGGTGCAATGCTGATCACTACTGTGGGTAAGATTATCTTCAACGAAATCTATCCAAGCAGCTTCCCGTATATCAATGAAGCTACCAAAACCAACCTGCTGCAGGGTACACCTGAGAAGTATTTCATCTATGAAAAGGGCGCGGATATCCGTGAACTGATCATGGCTGCTCCTGAAGCCAGTGCCGTAGGTAAGGAATATCTGGGTCTCATTATCGCCCGCTGTTTCGAAACCTACCACACTACGAAGACTTCGGTGATTCTGGACAAAATTAAGCAGCTCGGCTTTACGTACTCCACACGTTCCGGTGTTACAGTTGCCGTATCGGATGTTATCGTGCCTGAGGAGAAAGCTACAATTCTTAAGGAATCCGAAGCTAAGGTTGATGTTGTGGCGAACCAATACCGCCGCGGTCTGATCACCAATGATGAGCGGTATGACCGTGTTATCGAAATTTGGTCAAAGACTAAGGATGATCTTACCAATGTGCTGCTTAAGTCGATGGACCGCTTCAATTCCATCATGCTCATGGTTGACTCCAAAGCGCGTGGTAACAAATCGCAGATTACCCAGCTCGGTGGTATGCGTGGACTGATGGCTACACCTTCGGGCCGAATCTTTGAATTGCCAATCAAAGCAAACTTCCGTGAAGGTCTGACCGTCCTAGAGTACTTTATCTCCACTCACGGAGCGCGTAAAGGTCTGGCCGATACAGCGCTGCGTACAGCGGATTCCGGGTACTTGACACGCCGTCTGGTCGATGTGGCGCAGGATGTCATTGTCCGCGAAGAAGATTGCGGTACCGATAAAGGCTTCACTGTCAGCCGGATTCAGGATGGCAAGGAAGTTATTGAGGATCTCTATGACCGTATTGAAGGCCGTTATTCCTTCGAAACTGTCCGTCATCCGGAGACCAAGGAAATCCTTGTTCACCGTAACGATCTGATTGACTCGGATAAGGCTGAAGAGATTGTCAACGCTGGTGTTACCAAGCTGCAGATCCGCTCTGTACTGAGCTGCCGTGCCCGTCACGGTGTCTGCAAGAAGTGCTACGGACGTAACCTGGCAACAGGTAAATTCGTGGAAATCGGTGAAGCTGTCGGTATTATTGCCGCACAATCCATCGGTGAACCGGGAACACAGCTTACCATGCGTACGTTCCATACCGGTGGTGTAGCCGGAGACGATATCACGCAAGGTTTGCCGCGTATCCAGGAGCTGTTTGAAGCCCGTAACCCTAAAGGCCAGGCGACAATCAGTGAGATTGACGGGGTAGTCAAGGAAATCCGTGAAACCAAGGACCGTCGTGAAATCGAAGTCCAGGGTGAAGCAGAGTCCAAGACGTATTCCATCACTTACGGCTCCCGTCTGCGTGTCAGCGAAGGCCAGGAGATTGAAGCCGGCGATGAGCTGACAGACGGTTCTATTGACCCTAAAGAAATGCTGCGTATCAAAGGGATCCGTGGGGTACAGAACTACATTCTGCAAGAAGTACAGCGTGTATACCGTAACCAGGGCGTTGAAATCAATGATAAGCACATTGAAGTTATGATTAAGCAGATGCTGCGCAAAATCCGGATTATCGATGCTGGAGATACCAGTCTCCTGCCTGGTGCTTTTGCGGATATTCATGAATATGAGGCAGCTAACAAGGAAGCTATTCTTGCTGGTAAAGAACCTGCAGTCGCCAAACCGGTTCTGCTTGGTATCACGAAGGCTTCCCTGGAGACAGACTCCTTCTTGTCTGCGGCTTCTTTCCAGGAAACTACCCGCGTCTTGACGGATGCAGCGATTAAGGGTAAAGTGGATAAGCTCTTGGGTCTGAAAGAAAATGTTATTATCGGTAAGCTGATTCCTGCAGGTACAGGCATGAATCGTTATCGTAATGTGAAGCTGAGCGATCCGAATGAAGAAAGCAAGCAAGCCGCTTTAGAAACGGTTCCAGCTGAATAATTGAATAATCATGGCATGGCATTGCTCGCGTCACGTAATCATCTTGCGTGACGCAGCTGTCTGCTATGAATATTAATAAATTTATTGTCGTTTTTCTTGACATCATGTGCTGTGGATGCTAATATGTCTAAGGTGCGTGAGTAGTCTTGTCATTCTTATTCAGTGGAGGTAATGGTTTTCATGACTGATGATAGAGGGTTACAGGATGCTCAGGTCAAGATCGGTTCCAAGCAAACCGTCAAGGCGGTGGAGTTGGGCCAAGCCGCAGAAGTCTATGTGGCAGAGGACGGAGATCAACGGCTTACTTCCAGAATTGTAATGCTTTGCAACAAACAAGGCGTGAAGGTCACTTATGTGGACACGATGCTGAATTTGGGCAAGGCCTGCGGTATAGAAGTTGGTGCTGCGATGGCAGCCGTCTTAAAACAATAGCAACAAGAGAACGTTTTTGTACCGGGGTACACTTCGGCAGCAAGGACTTTTCATTTGTCTTTTTATGAACCACCTGGGTCTGTGGACTTAGCGGTCATGAATTGACTATCATTTCAGGAAGGGGGTGGCACAACATGCCAACTATTAATCAACTGGTTCGTAAAGGCCGTCAAGCCAAAATCGAAAAATCTAAATCTCCCGCTCTTCAAAAAGGGTTCAACGCCCTCAAGCGTGAGGCTACAAATTTGAGCGCTCCGCAGAAACGCGGTGTGTGCACTCGTGTAGGCACAATGACTCCACGTAAACCAAACTCAGCACTTCGTAAGTATGCCCGTGTTCGTCTGACGAACCGTCTTGAGGTGACTGCTTACATTCCGGGTATCGGACACAACCTTCAAGAACACAGTGTAGTATTGCTGCGCGGAGGTAAAGTTAAGGACCTTGCAGGAGTTCGTTATCACATCGTTCGTGGTGCACTGGATACTGCAGGTGTTGCTAACCGGATGCAGGCTCGCTCCAAGTATGGTGCGAAACGTCCTAAAGCCAAGAAATAAGATAAGCCTATTTGAATAATAACCATTTAAGAAAGGGGGATATCCATGCCACGCAAAGGTCCAGTTACTAAGAGAGATGTATTGCCAGATCCATTGTATAATAGCAAGTTGGTTACTCGTTTGATCAACCGTATTATGCTGGGTGGTAAAAGAGGTGTCGCTCAAAGCATTTTGTACAATTCATTCAAGTTGATTCAGGAACGTACAGGTAAAGAGCCGATGGAAGTTTTTGAAGCTGCTATCAAGAATATCATGCCTGTATTGGAAGTTAAAGCTCGTCGTGTCGGCGGTGCTAACTACCAGGTACCTATCGAGGTTAAACCTGAAAGACGTACAGCTTTGGGATTACGTTGGCTTGTAAACTACTCACGCAACCGCGGTGAGAAGACTATGGAAGAGCGTTTGGCGGCTGAGATTATCGATGCTTCCAACAACACAGGCGCTTCCGTTAAGAAACGTGAAGATACACACAAAATGGCTGAAGCGAACAAAGCGTTTGCTCACTACCGCTGGTAGGATTACAGTCGTTCAAATAACTTCTATTTTGAAAGGAGATCCATTTCATGGCAAGAGAGTTCTCCTTAAAAAATACACGTAATATCGGGATCATGGCACATATTGATGCTGGTAAGACTACTACCACTGAGCGGATTCTTTTCTATTCAGGCCGTACGCACAAAATCGGTGAAGTTCACGAGGGTGCTGCTACAATGGACTGGATGGAGCAAGAGCAGGAGCGCGGAATTACGATTACTTCCGCTGCTACCACCGCTGCCTGGAAGGGTAACCGCGTTAATATCATTGATACCCCAGGACACGTTGACTTCACCGTTGAAGTTGAACGTTCCTTGCGTGTATTGGATGGGGCAGTAGGCGTATTCAGCGCCAAAGAAGGCGTTGAACCTCAGTCCGAGACTGTTTGGAGACAAGCTGACCGTTATAGTGTACCGCGGATCGCTTATGTCAACAAAATGGATATCATCGGCGCTGATTTTCTTAATGTAATTCAGTCTATGCGTGAGCGTTTGATGGCGAATGCAGTTGCTATTCAATTGCCGATCGGCGCAGAAAATGACTTCATTGGTATTATTGACCTGATTGAGCAAAAAGCTCATATGTTTAAAGACGATTTGGGTCAAAACATTGAAGTAACAGATATTCCTGCTGAGTATCTTGAGCAAGTTGAAGGACTTCGTCTCGAGTTGATCGAGAAGGTTGCCGAACTTGATGAAGAGCTTACTATGAAGTATCTTGAAGGTGAAGAAATTACAATTCCGGAAATCAAAGCTGCATTGCGCAAAGGCGTATGTGAAGTTAAGATTTTCCCTGTAATTGTTGGATCCTCCTACCGCAACAAAGGGGTTCAACTTATGTTGGACGCTGTTGTTGATTACTTGCCTTCACCTCTTGATGTTCCAGCTATTGTGGGTCATCATGATGATGGAACTGAAGGGGTTCGCCATTCTTCGGATGAAGAGCCGTTCTCAGCTTTGGCATTTAAAATCATGACAGACCCTTATGTAGGTAAGCTTACGTTCTTCCGTGTTTACTCTGGTGTTCTGGAGTCCGGATCGTACGTAGTGAATGCTACTAAGAACAAACGTGAGCGTATCGGTCGTATTCTACAAATGCACGCGAACAGCCGCCAAGAGATTTCCATTGTGTACTCTGGTGATATCGCTGCAGCTGTAGGATTGAAAGATACAAGCACGGGCGATACGCTGTGTGATGAGAAGAATCCAATTATTTTGGAATCCATGAACTTCCCTGATCCCGTTATCGAAATTGCAGTAGAACCAAAAACCAAAGCTGACCAAGATAAGCTCGGCGTTGCTCTCGGAAAGTTGACCGAAGAAGATCCAACTCTTCGTGCTCATACTGATGAAGAAACAGGCCAAACGATCTTGGCAGGTATGGGCGAGCTTCACTTGGATATTATTATTGATCGTATGCGC
The DNA here is from genome assembly GCF_018207515.1 of Paenibacillus tritici. NCBI lineage: Bacteria > Bacillati > Bacillota > Bacilli > Caryophanales > Paenibacillaceae > Paenibacillus > Paenibacillus tritici. The sequence continues at coordinate 6,909,219 of NZ_CP073365.1, read as the reverse complement.
CGTGAATTCCACGTTGAGACTAACGTTGGTAAACCACAGGTAGCATATCGTGAAACATTCAATGCGCCTGCTCGCGTCGAAGGTAAATTCGTTCGTCAATCCGGCGGACGCGGTCAATACGGTCACGTATGGGTTGAATTCGAACCTCTCGAGGCTGGTACTGGCAACCAATTCGAAAGTAAGGTAGTCGGCGGTTCTGTACCTAGAGAATATGTCGCTCCTGCACTTGCGGGTATTGAAGAAGCTATGAAAAATGGTGTCATCGCAGGCTTCCCGCTTGTTGATGTTAAAGCCACTATTGTAGATGGTTCTTATCATGATGTTGACTCCAATGAAATGGCGTTTAAAGTTGCCGGATCATTGGCGCTTAAGGCTGCAAAAGACAAGTGTAAACCTGTTCTGCTTGAGCCAATCATGAAAGTGGAAGTAACTGTTCCTGAGGAATACATGGGCGATGTTATGGGAATGCTTAGTTCCCGTCGCGGTAAGATTGAAGGTATGGACTCCCGTGGTGGAGCTCAGATTATTCGGTCTAAGGTGCCTCTCTCCGAAATGTTCGGTTACTCTACAACACTTCGTTCCGGTACTCAAGGACGCGGCGTATTCTCAATGGAGCTTTCTCACTATGAAGAAGTTCCAAGAAGTATTGCAGAAGAAATCGCAGCCAAGAACAAAGGCGGAGAATAATTTAAAGTTTTTAACTTGCCGTCCGGGTATATCACATCAGTCACCTAAGAATTGCATGTAGGCGGGCGGCTCAAATATAAGGAACCCCACAATAAGGAGGAACTGTTCAAATGGCAAAGGCAAAGTTTGAACGTAACAAACCGCACGTTAACATCGGTACTATTGGTCACGTCGACCATGGTAAAACAACTCTGACTGCTGCAATCACTACTGTATTGTCCAAAAAATACGGTGGCGCTGCTGTAGCATTCGACCAAATTGATAAGGCTCCTGAAGAACGCGAACGTGGTATCACTATCTCCACTGCTCACGTTGAATATGAAACTCCTAACCGTCACTACGCTCACGTAGACTGCCCTGGACACGCCGACTATGTTAAAAACATGATCACTGGCGCAGCGCAAATGGACGGAGCTATCCTGGTTGTATCCGCAGCTGACGGCCCTATGCCACAGACTCGCGAGCACATCCTGCTGTCCCGTCAAGTAGGTGTTCCTTACATCGTCGTATTCCTGAACAAATGCGACATGGTTGAAGACGAAGAGTTGCTTGAACTGGTTGAAATGGAAGTTCGCGACTTGCTGAGCGAATACGACTTCCCAGGCGATGATACTCCAATCGTTCGTGGATCTGCTCGTGAAGCTCTGCAGAACCCTGATGGCGAGTATGCACAGAAGATCGTTGAAATGTTCGAAACGATCGACACATACATCCCTCTTCCAGAACGTCAGACTGACAAGCCTTTCTTGATGCCTGTCGAAGATGTATTCTCCATCACTGGCCGCGGTACTGTGGCAACTGGTCGCGTAGAACGCGGAACAGTTAAAGTCGGAGAAGAAATCGAAATCGTTGGTATTCACGAAGAAACTAAGAAGTCCGTAGTTACTGGCGTGGAAATGTTCCGTAAATTGCTTGACTCCGCTCAAGCTGGCGACAACATCGGCGCACTGCTTCGTGGTGTTGACCGTAACATGATCGAGCGTGGCCAAGTATTGGCTAAGCCGAACTCCGTTAAGCCACACACTGAGTTCACTGCTCAGATCTACGTTCTGACTAAAGAAGAAGGCGGACGTCACAAACCATTCTTCACTGGTTACCGTCCACAGTTCTACTTCCGTACAACTGACGTAACTGGCATCATCAACCTGCCAGAAGGTACTGAAATGGTTATGCCTGGTGACAACATCACTGTAACCGTTCAACTGATCTCCCCAATCGCTATTGAAGAAGGTACTAAATTCTCCATTCGCGAAGGCGGCCGTACAGTTGGTGCCGGTTCCGTAGCTTCCATCCAGAAGTAATTCGGATTCTATCCGTTAGGATAGACTGGAATACATTCAAGGCCCCTTCAAAGAAGGGGCCTTGTTTTATGTTGGCACAGGCCACAAAGACCGCTGCTCCAGAAGAGAAACGGTCTTTGTGTTTTTAAATCAAGTGATTTAGATTTCCTTCGCATAATCCGCACTAGGCAACTTGGATAATACCACATGCAGACTGGATGGGGATGAGCTATTGTTCGTATAGGCAAAGGACTCATCACCGGTGATATAAATGGTTTCCCCTTGGACCAAAGAGAATTCTTCTTCATTAACGTGAATGACTCCGTCTCCATGGAGGGCCAGGATATATACATCGGCGCCCGGATGCTTGTGAACAGGCAGCTTCTGCCCCGGCATGAAATTAAGCACGAATACAACACTTTCACCTTTTTGGAAAATGATTTTTTTCGTAAAGCGCTCCTCTTGATATTGTATTACCTCAGCTATGTTTTTCTTTTCCATTATCCATTCCCTGCTTTCTATAAATTAGTTTTGTTTAAAGCTTCACTTCGTACTCACAATGCTCATGACCTGTAACATTACATTTGATCTCTTTCACGGATACCCTGCGGCCAAGAATTTTGCACAGCGCGCCCTCAATAATAGCTCCCTCTAGATCACATACCATCTTCTCATCCTCAAGAGAGGGTAATCCTTTGCAGAAGCAGTCATCAACGGCAATATTAATCCTGCGTTCATCAGAATGGACAATCCGGGGAATCCCTATTTTGAGCTCCTCAAAAATATGCAGCAGCTCTTCAATAGACTGGACAGGCAAGCTCTCGCCGATCTTCCTGCCAATGGTGACAGTAGTTCCCTTTCCGCCTAACGGCAATCCCTGATTCATACCAATCAAACGTATGGTCCGAAAAAGCTCAAGGGGGACCATGTTCCCCAGAGTAGTTCTATCCATCTGGCGCATATCCTCGAAAGTGTATTGCAGCAAGTGCGTCAACTCCTTTTCTCTCTGTAAATCTATTGTATAGAACATGAGCAGGTTAATCCTTGATACAGATCAAGTTTTTAATAGGATTGTGCGCACAGTCACCCGGTGGACTTCAGAACCTTGATATGTTGGAAGGAGGAGTAGGAAGGGATGAAGGATGATGAATTGTAATACATGCAGCTCTCATGCCTGTGTACGTCAGGTTCCGGTATTCCGGAGCTTGTCTGACGAAGAATTAGTTATAATAGAATCTATTACAGAATCTCATGATTATAAAAAAGGCAGCCAGGTATGCAGAGAAGGGGAGCCGTCTGAAGCCTTGTTTGTGGTGAAGAGTGGACTCATCAAATTAACGAAGAACAGTAAAGAAGGGAAGCAGCATATTGTCCGTTTTCTTTTCCCGGGGGATTATTTCGGTCAGTTTGCCTTGCTTCACAATAAAAATAATGACGTAACGGCGGAGATTATTGAGAGCGGAGTGGTGTGCCGGATGCACCGTAAAGACTTCATTCCTCTGCTGGAGCAAAATGCGGGTCTTGCGTTCAGCTTCCTGATGTCTGTAAGTGAGCAGCTTCATATTGCGGAGGAGTCCGCGGGGGCTATGCATATGTTTGAAGTGGAGAAACGGCTAGCCCGGCTTCTGGTCTACTTGTATACGCGGAATCTAAATACTCCGGCTGTTACTGTGCAGGCCTTGAGACAATCCGTAGATTTGCCGTCTGCGCAAAAAGAAGTGGCTGCGATGATCGGTACAACCGCCGAAACGCTCAGCCGCAAGCTGAACAAGCTGGAAGCTCTGAAGATTATTGCGATGCACAAAAGAACCGTAAATATTCTGGAGATGGAAGCTCTGATTCAGATTGCAGAGATTAGCGATTAATTGATATTTGTAATGATGAACTACTTATATATAGTAGAAAAACATCAATTCGAGCGCTTGAAAGCATCTTTTTCAACGAAAAGTGTGCTTTTTTAATTATATTTCGGAAAAATCTCATTTGTTTCGCAAATGCTCTTGCAATATAGCCGCCTATTATATATAATAATAAATGTTGTTCTGAGACGTTGCGATGATGTGAGAGGTTACTGACACACCCGGCCCCTTTGCCATGAGGTCGACGTCAGAAAATTTTCACGGAGTATGTCCGATAATAAATTGGGCGATAGAAGGAGGGACTAAAATGGCAAAGCAAAAAATTCGTATTCGCTTGAAAGCATACGACCACAGAATTCTTGATCAATCCGCAGAGAAGATCGTTGAAACAGCAAAACGTTCGGGTGCTGGTGTATCCGGGCCGATCCCGCTGCCAACTGAGAAGCAAATCATTACCATTCTCCGTGCGGTACACAAGTACAAGGATTCCCGTGAACAGTTTGAGCAACGGACTCACAAACGTTTGATCGATATTGTGAACCCAACACCACAAACTGTGGATGCCTTGATGCGCTTGGATCTACCGTCCGGTGTAGATATCGAAATCAAATTGTAATTCATCATTAAGCAACTAGGAAAAGAAAAGAGGTGTCAACATTGAAAGGTATCTTAGGAAAAAAACTCGGTATGACTCAAGTGTTTACTCCAGAAGGTAACGTAATTGCAGTTTCTGTTATCGAAGCTGGACCTTGTGTGGTACTGCAAAAGAAAGACCTGAATATCGACGGATATGAAGCAGTGCAGTTGGGCTTTTCCGACAAAAAGGAAAGTCGCTCCAACAAGCCTGAACAGGGTCACGCCAAAAAGGCAAATGCAACACCTAAGCGCTACGTTCGCGAAATTCGCGGTGTTGACCTCGGGTCACTCGAGGTTGGACAAGAGCTTAAGGCTGACATCTTCGCTGAAGGCGAATTTGTTGACGTAACAGGTACTTCGAAGGGTAAAGGCTTCCAGGGTAACATCAAACGCTGGGGACAAAGCCGCGGACCAATGGCACACGGATCGCGTTACCACAGAAGACCGGGCTCGATGGGTTCCATCCAGGCTAACCGTGTTCCTAAGGGCAAACGCCTGCCAGGACATATGGGTCACACGACCGTAACGGTTCAAAAGCTTGAAATCATCCGAGTTGACGTAGAACGTAATGTACTGCTGGTTAAAGGCGCTATTCCAGGTCCTAAGAACAGCTTCGTGAAAGTTAAACAAACCGTTAAGAAATAATTACTGAAGAAAGGAGGAACATGAAATGCCAAAAGTAACACTTTTCAATACTAGTGGTAACGAAGTTGGCGAAGTTGAACTGAGTGATTCAGTTTTCGGTATTGAACCGAACGTACATGTGCTGCATGAAGCTGCACTTATGCAAAGAGCTTCCCTTCGTCGTGGTACACACAAAGTAAAAGGACGCTCTGAAGTGCGTGGCGGCGGACGTAAGCCTTGGAAACAAAAAGGTACAGGTCGTGCTCGTCAAGGCTCTATTCGTTCTCCACAATGGAAAGGCGGCGGCGTAGTCTTCGGACCAACTCCACGCAGCTATTCCTGGAAATTGCCTAAGAAGGTTCGCCGGTTGGCCATCAAATCCGCGTTGTCCTCAAAAGTACTTGAGAATGACATCATCGTATTGGATAGCTTGACTATGAATGCTCCGAAGACGAAAGAATTCGCAGCTATTCTGAACAACCTTAAAGTGGGCAGCAAAGCCCTGATCGTAGCTCCTAGCTATGATGACAACGTAGCACTTTCCGCTCGTAACATCCCTGGGGTGAAATTCGTAGCGGCTGACGGCATCAATGTTCTTGACGTACTGACGTACGACAAACTGATCATCACTAAAGAAGCAGTTCTGAAGGTAGAGGAGGTGTTCGCGTAATGAAAGATCCTCGTGATATAATCAAGCGTCCAGTGATTACGGAACGCACATCCGAATACATGAGCGAACTGAAGTACGCTTTTGAAGTGGATATCCGTGCTAACAAGACCGAAATCAAAAAAGCTGTCGAGGCTATTTTTAAAGTTAAAGTTGTTAGTGTGAACACAATGCGCGTACCTGGTAAACTGAAGCGTTACGGCAAATATTCCGGTTACACTCCGGAGTGGAAAAAAGCCATCGTTAAGCTTAGCCCGGACAGCAAGCCGCTTGAATTCTTTGAAGCGGTAGAATAATACTCTTAAAGTAAGGAGGAAACTATAGTGCCAATCAAAAAGTACAAACCGACCTCTCCGGCAAGACGCAACATGTCTGTGTCTACGTTTGAAGAAATTACAACAAACCAGCCAGAGAAATCGTTGCTCGCTCCGCTGTTCAAACATGCGGGACGTAACAACCAAGGTAAAATTACGGTTCGTCACCACGGCGGCGGACACAAACGTAAATACCGCATTATCGACTTCAAACGGACTAAAGACGGCATACCAGGTAGCGTTGCTACAATCGAGTATGACCCGAACCGTACTTCCAATATTGCTTTGATCCACTATGCTGATGGAGAGAAACGTTATATCATCGCTCCTAAAGGCCTTAAAGTTGGGGATAAAGTTGAGTCTGGCCCTGCTGCAGACATCAAAATTGGTAACAGCCTTCCGCTGATCAACATCCCGGTAGGTACAGTTATCCACAACATCGAGCTGAAACCTGGCAAAGGCGGACAACTGGTTCGTGCTGCTGGTACAGAAGCTCAGTTGCTTGGTAAAGAAGATAAATATGTATCCGTTCGTTTGAACTCCGGTGAAGTTCGCAGAATCCTCAGCGTATGCCGTGCAACTATCGGTGCCGTAGGTAACGGAGATCATGAATTGATCAAGATTGGTAAAGCCGGACGCAGCCGCTGGCTCGGACGTCGTCCTGAAGTACGCGGTGTTGTCATGAACCCTAACGATCACCCACACGGTGGTGGTGAAGGCCGCGCTCCAATCGGACGGAAATCGCCAATGTCACCTTGGGGCAAACCAACCCTTGGCTACAAAACGCGTAAGAAAAACAAAGCTTCTGATAAATACATCGTTCGTCGCCGCACAAAATAAGACGCTTCAGGCAAGTTAGCTAAGCGCGAAGCGTCGATTCGCGGTTTGAAGAACCGGATGAAGGGAGGATTCACACATGGGTCGCAGTTTAAAAAAGGGGCCGTTCATTGATGGCTACCTGCTGAAAAAAGTTGAGGACTTGAACGAGACAGACAAGAAAGTTGTAGTAAAAACCTGGTCCCGTCGCTCAACCATTTTCCCTCAGTTTATCGGACATACGTTTGGTGTATATGACGGCCGCAAACACGTGCCTGTATACGTAACAGAAGATATGGTAGGTCACAAGTTGGGCGAGTTCGCGCCAACACGTACTTACAAAGGCCATGCGGGTGACGATAAGAAAACCAGAAGATAATTAACGTCTTCGTTTGAGAGGAGGGAAAACAATGGAAGCAAAAGCACATGCAAGATCGGTGCGGATTTCCGCTCGTAAAGCGAAACTGGTTGTTGACTTGATTCGCGGCAAGCAAGTGGGGGAAGCAATTGCAATTCTTCGCCACACTCCGAAGTCCGCTTCTCCGGTTGTTGAGAAGCTACTGAACTCGGCGATTGCGAACGCTGAGCATAACTACTCTTTGGACGTGAACAGCTTATTCGTAAGCGAAGTTTTCGTTAACCAGGGTCCTACAATGAAACGTTTCCGTCCGCGCGCCATGGGCCGTGCAAGCCGGATCAATAAACGTACCAGCCACATTACTTTGGTGGTATCTGAGAAATAAGGAGGGATAACACGTGGGTCAAAAGGTAAATCCAGTCGGACTCCGAGTCGGTATTATTCGCGATTGGGAATCAAAATGGTATGCAGGCAAAGATTTCGGTACTCTTTTAATGGAAGACGTCAAAATCCGGGAATACCTTAAAGGCAAGTTGAAAGATTCCTCTGTTTCCCGCATCGAGATCGAAAGAGCGGCAAGCCGAGTGAACGTTACAATTCACACTGCTAAGCCAGGTATGGTAATTGGTAAAGGCGGAGCAGAAGTAGAAGTACTTCGCAGCGCAGTTACAACTATCGCCGGCGGCAAAAAAGTACACATCAACATCAATGAAATTAAACACCCTGAACTGGATGCTATTCTTGTTGCTGAAAGCATTGCACAACAGCTGGAACGTCGCGTATCGTTCCGTCGTGCTCTGAAACAAGCAATTCAAAGAACTATGCGTTCCGGCGCAAAGGGAATTAAAACTCAGGTTGGCGGACGTCTTGGCGGCGCTGAGATTGCCCGTTCAGAAGGTTATAGCGAAGGAACAGTTCCACTTCATACGCTTCGTGCTGATATCGATTACGGAACAGCTGAAGCACATACAACTTACGGCCTGATCGGCGTAAAAGTATGGATCTACCGTGGAGAAGTTCTTCCCCCAGCTAAGAAACATGCTGCTCAGGAAGGAGGCAACTAATCATGTTGGTACCAAAGCGCGTTAAACACCGCAAGCAACAACGCGGTCACATGAAGGGTATGGCAAAAGGCGGAACCGAACTGAACTTCGGCGAATATGGTTTGCAGGCCCTGGAACCATCTTGGATCACTAACCGTCAGATCGAAGCTGCCCGTATTGCAATGACACGTTACATCAAACGTGGCGGACAGGTTTGGATCAAGATTTTCCCGGATAAGCCAATTACTCAGAAGCCTCTCGAGGTTCGTATGGGTAGTGGTAAAGGTAACGTTGAGAAATGGGTAGCTGTAGTTAAACCGGGTAAGATTATGTTCGAACTCGGAGGCGTGTCGGAAGAAATCGCTCGTGAAGCGATGCGTCTTGCCGCTCACAAGCTGCCTGTAAAGACTAAGTTTGTGAAACGTGAAGAATTGGGTGGTGAAGCAAATGAAAGCTAATGAACTTCGCAACTTAACCACTGCTGAGATTGAACAGAAGATCGCCGGATTCAAGGAAGAACTTTTCAATCTCCGTTTTCAATTGGCAACAGGCCAACTGGATAACCCTACTCGGATTCGTGATGTGCGTAAGGAAATAGCTCGTGCTAAAACCGTTATCCATCAAAGAGTACTTGGGATTAGTTAAGTGACGACGGATGCTTAATCCGTAATCAGGAAGGAGGCTAATTATGAGCGAAGAGCGTAATGCACGTAAAGTGTTGATCGGTAAAGTAGTCAGCGACAAAATGGATAAAACCATCGTAATTGCTGTTGAAACCTATAAAAAGCACAGTCTGTATCACAAACGCATCAAGTCCACGAAGAAATTCAAGGCACATGATGAAGAGAATGTAGCTAAGATTGGTGATGTCGTGAAAGTCATGGAAACTCGTCCATTGTCGAAGGACAAACGGTGGAGACTGGTTGAAGTGGTAGAAAAAGCGGTAATCATCTAAGATAAGAGCTGATCCCTTTCCGGAAGGAGGAAATTAATAATGATTCAACCATTTACACGTTTGCATGTGGCTGACAACTCTGGTGCGAAGGAACTGATGTGTATCCGCGTACTGGGTGGTACTGGACGCCGTACAGCAGCAATCGGCGATTTGATCGTTTGTTCCGTTAAACAAGCAACACCAGGCGGCGTTGTCAAAAAGGGTGATGTTGTTAGAGCGGTAGTTGTTCGTACGAAACGTTCTGTACGCCGTAAAGATGGATCTTACATCGCATTCGACGAAAATGCAGCTGTTGTTGTTAAAGACGACAGAAGCCCGCGCGGAACACGTATCTTCGGACCAGTTGCTCGCGAACTTCGCGACAAGGACTACATGAAGATCGTTTCCTTGGCACCGGAAGTAATCTAATATAAACCCGAATTATACTCGGGTGTGCTTGATAAGGTCAGTTATAGGAGGTGTAATTAAATGCCTAGAGTGAAAAAAGTTCTGGAATCCCACAACAACAAACTGCACGTGAAAAAAGATGATGTGGTACTTGTGATCAGCGGGAAAGACAAAGGTAAAAAAGGCCGTGTCATCGCTGCTTATCCTCGTGAAAACCGCGTCCTGGTAGAAGGCGTGAACATGGTGAAGAAACACCAGAAGCCTAACCAGTTGAATCCGCAAGGCGGAATCATTGAGCAGGAAGCTTCGATCCATGTGTCCAACGTAATGCACATTGATCCGAAGAGCGGGAAAGTTACGCGTATCGGTTACAAAGTACTAGATAACGGTAAGAAGGTTCGGGTAGCAAAAAGATCCGGAGAGATTATCGACTAATACAGTCCTAATGAAAGGAGGTAAATCTTCATGGCAGCAAGAATGAAAGAACGTTTTCTGAATGAAATTACACCTGCTCTGATGCAGAAGTTTAACTATACTACTGTTATGCAAGTGCCTAAGATCGAGAAGATCGTCATCAACATGGGTGTGGGTGACGCTGTTCAAAACTCCAAAGTACTTGATGCTGCAGTAAATGACATGCAATTGATCACTGGTCAAAAGCCAGTTATCACTAAAGCGAAAAAATCCATCGCCGGTTTCAAACTGCGCGAAAATATGCCGATCGGGGTTAAAGTAACACTGCGCGGCGAGCGTATGTATTACTTCCTGGATAAATTGATCAACGTAACGCTTCCACGCGTACGTGACTTCCGTGGTATTTCCAGCAAAGCCTTTGATGGCCGTGGTAACTACACACTGGGTCTTAAAGAGCAATTGATCTTCCCGGAAATCGAATATGACAAAGTGGATAAGGTACGCGGTATGGACATCGTTATCGTAACGACTGCAAAGACGGACGAGGAATCCCGTGAGCTGCTGAATCAGCTGGGAATGCCTTTCACAAAATAAGAATCATCCATTTCTCCGAAAATGTTTAGGAGGTGTCAGTCTAAGTGGCAAAGACTTCAATGAAAGTTAAACAACAACGCGAGCCTAAGTTCAAAGTACGTGCATATACACGTTGCGAGCGTTGCGGTCGTCCACATTCGGTACTGCAAAAGTTCAAAATTTGCAGAATTTGTTTCCGTGAATTAGCTTATAAAGGCCAGATTCCTGGCGTGAAAAAAGCAAGTTGGTAAGAAGTTTATAAACGGGAAGGAGGTTTACACACATGACTATGTCTGATCCTATTGCAGATATGCTTACTCGTATTCGTAACGCCAACACTGTGCGTCACGAGACAGTAGAAATGCCTGCTTCTACTATGAAAAAACAAATCGCGGACATCTTGAAGCGTGAGGGTTTCATCCGTGATGCTGAATTCGTTGAAGATAGCAAACAAGGGATTATCCGTATTTTCCTGAAATACGGCCCGAACCAGGAGCGCGTTATCTCCGGTCTGAAAAGAATCAGTAAACCAGGTCTTCGCGTATACACGAAGAGCAATGAAGTGCCTCGTGTACTCGGTGGTCTGGGAATCGCGATTATCTCCACATCTAAGGGAGTTATGACCGACAAGGAAGCTCGTCAATCAAAATCCGGCGGAGAAGTTGTCTGCTACATTTGGTAATAAACGTCACAAGATAAGGAGGTGCAACACATGTCTCGTATTGGTCGCAAACCAATCGCAGTACCTAGCGGTGTAGATGTCACTTTGGACAACACCGTTATTACAGTAAAAGGTCCTAAAGGCACTTTGACTCGTGAGCTTCATAAAGACATGAAGATTACAGTTGAAAATAACGAAATCACTGTTGTTCGCCCGTCGGACAACAAATTGCATCGTTCACTTCACGGCACAACCCGCTCCGTTGTCAACAACATGGTGAGTGGTGTGACTGAAGGTTTCTCGAAATCTCTGGAGCTGGTTGGGGTCGGATATCGTGCAAGCAAATCCGGAGATAAAATCGTACTGAACGTTGGTTACTCCCACCCGGTTGAAATTACACCGGAAGCGGGTATCGAGTTCGATGTTCCTGCGAACACGAAGATCATCGTTAGAGGTATTGATAAAGAACGCGTAGGCGCTTATGCTGCCAAAATCCGTTCTGTACGTGAACCAGAGCCTTACAAAGGTAAAGGTATCAAATATGAAGGCGAGCGTATCATCCGCAAGGAAGGTAAAGCTGGTAAGAAGAAATAACCAGCTCTACCTTAATTGTAAGATACCCCGTGCATCTTAAAGTGAAGCTGTTTACGGCAAACTGAAGGGAGTGAAAGGGAAGTCATGATTACAAAAGAGGATAAAAACAAGGCTCGTCTCAAAAGACACCTGCGTGTTCGTAAGAAGATCCAGGGTACAACTGAGCGCCCGCGTTTGAATGTGTTCCGTTCTTCGAAACACATCTACGCTCAACTGATTGATGATGTGACAGGCGTTACTATCGTATCTGCCTCCACACTGGATAAAGAATTGAGTGCTACAATCGGAAATGGCGGCAGCGTTGAAGCTGCAAGCAAAGTCGGTCAATTGATCGCTGAGCGTGCCAAGGAAAAGGGTTATGCAGTGGTTGTATTTGACCGCGGTGGATACTTGTACCATGGACGGATTCAGGCTCTGGCTAGCGCAGCTCGCGAAGCTGGTCTTGAATTCTAGAATATTTCTAAAAGGAGGTTAACGACTTGCGTGTAGATCCGAACAGTTTAGAACTGACAGAAAGAGTTGTACACATTAACCGTGTTGCAAAAGTTGTAAAAGGCGGACGCCGTTTCAGCTTTAGTGCACTTGTTGTTGTGGGCGACGGCAACGGCTACGTTGGTGCTGGTATCGGTAAAGCCGGCGAAGTTCCGGATGCCATCCGTAAAGGCATTGAAGACGCCAAGAAAAACCTGATCCACATTCCAATCGTAGGAACTTCGATTCCTCACTTGGTTACTGGACATTTCGGCGCAGGACGCGTTCTGCTGAAGCCAGCATCCGAAGGTACCGGCGTTATCGCTGGTGGACCAGTTCGTGCGGTGCTTGAATTGGCAGGCGTTGGCGACATCTTGACAAAATCTTTGGGTTCTTCGAATTCCATGAACATGGTCAATGCTACTTTAGAGGGTCTTTCCCGTCTGAAGCGCATTGAAGAGGTCGCGAAGCTTCGCGGCAAATCTGTCGAAGAATTACGCGGTTAAGGAGGGGAACGTCAATGGCAAAATTGCAAATTACCCTCGTACGCAGTGTAATTGGACGTCCAGAAACACAACGTGTTACTGTTAAGACGCTCGGCCTGCGCAAAACCAACTCGTCCGTGGTTCACAACGACACTCCTGCAATTCGCGGAATGATCAACAAAGTGAGCCACTTGCTGTCCGTTACTGAAATTGAAGGCTAATAGCCTCGTATAAATTAACAAACATAAGGAGGTGCAAACGATGAAGTTACATGAACTTGCTCCAGCTCCTGGATCACGGAAAGAACGCAACCGCGTTGGTCGTGGACCAAGTAGCGGTAATGGTAAAACTTCGGGCCGCGGTCACAAAGGTCAAAACTCCCGTTCCGGCGGTGGTGTGCGTCCAGGCTTCGAGGGTGGACAAAACCCACTCTATCGTCGTCTGCCTAAACGTGGTTTCGTCAATCCTACCCGTAAAGAGTACGCGATTGTGAACCTGGAAGATCTGAACAGCTTTGCAGAAGGAACAGAAGTAACTCCTGAGCTTTTGCTTGAAACTGGTGTTGTCAGCAACACTAAGAGCGGCATTAAGATTCTCGGCAATGGTGAACTAGCTGTTAAATTAACTGTCAAAGCAAATAAGTTCTCTCAATCTGCGGTAGAGAAAATCGAAGCTGCCGGCGGTAAAACCGAGGTGATCTAATGTTCAAGACGCTTAAGAATATATGGCATGTTGAAGATTTGCGCAAAAAGATCCTGTTTACCCTGTTCGTTCTGATCATTTACCGCATCGGTTCGTTTGTACCGGTTCCCGGTGTGAACAAAGAAGTACTGGAATCAACAAATCAGGGCGGAGACGCTTTGATGGGTCTTTTGAACACCTTCTCGGGCGGAGCGCTCAAAAACTTCTCGATTTTTGCGATCAGTATTTACCCGTACATTACGGCTTCCATCATAGTGCAATTGCTCTCGATGGATGTTGTCCCTAAGTTTGCCGAATGGGCGAAGCAAGGGGAGCACGGTAAGAAACAACTGGCGCAAATTACGCGTTACGGCACAGTAGTGCTAGGTTTGATTCAAGCGTTTGCCACATCTATCGGGTTTAACCGGATTTATGGCACTGAGATGATTCCAAATGCAACCTTTGCGGATTACCTGCTTATTGCGATCATATTGACGGCGGGTACATCGTTCTTGATGTGGTTAGGTGAACAGATCACTGAAAAGGGTATAGGAAACGGGATTTCGATCCTGATTTTTGCGGGAATCGTCGCCGCCTTTCCGGGATATATCACAACTACGGCTCAATCAAGTTTCATTCAGCCGGATCAGATGTTCCTGAATATTCTTAAAGTCGTTATTGTACTGATCGTGGTTGTTGCGATTATTGTCGGGGTTATCTTTGTTCAACAAGGTATCCGTAAGATTCCTGTACAATATGCCAAACGCGTAGTCGGTAACAAAATGTACGGTGGACAGAATACGCACATTCCGCTTAAAATTAATGCGGCTGGTGTAATTCCGGTTATCTTCGCCGTTTCACTGCTTCAATTCCCGATCGTTATATCGAGCTTCTGGTCAACCCATGGCTGGGCTAAATGGGTAACAGCCAATCTGGATCATACAAAGCCGCTCGGCATGCTGCTATACGTAGTCATGATCATCGGATTTACGTTCTTCTATACGTTTGTCCAGATGAACCCGCAGCAAATGGCTGACAATATGAAAAAGAATGGCGGATACATTCCCGGTATTCGTCCAGGCAAGGCTACAGAGAAATATCTGACTAGAGTAATGTCGCGTTTGACTATGTCCGGTGCGCTGTTCCTGTCACTCATTTCTGTGCTGCCAGTATTGTTTGGAACGTTATCCGGTTTGCCTAAGCAAGTACAGATCGGCGGTACTGCACTGCTGATCGTAATCGGTGTTGCATTGGATACGATGAAGCAGATCGAGAGCCAATTGATCAAACGCCATTACAAAGGCTTCATCAATAAATAGGCGATAGGTTCCGGTGAAGTACCTGGGTTCTTAGACTTCCCGGTACCTATTGTGCTGTTTCTTGCTTGGTGGCGAACTTTTGGGGGGAGAAGAGAATCGTGAACATTTTATTCATGGGCCCTCCTGGGGCAGGCAAGGGAACACAGGCCGCTGTTGTAGTGAAGGAGCTTGGCATTCCGCATATTTCGACAGGAGATGCATTCCGCTTGGCAATCAAGCAGGGTACTCCGGTTGGATTGAAGGCTAAATCTTACATTGATCAAGGCTTGCTTGTACCTGATGATGTGACTATTGGAATCGTTGAAGAACGGCTGCAGCAGTCCGATTGCGAAAAAGGTTTCTTATTGGATGGTTTTCCAAGAACCCTTTCGCAAGCGGAAGCGCTGGGAGAAATCCTCAGCCGGCTTGGGACTTCACTGGATCATGTGATCAACTTGAATGTGGACCGCGGACTGCTGATGGCGCGTCTTACCGGACGCCGGATCTGCACAGTATGCGGAACATCCTACCATTTGATTTTCAACCCGCCGAAGCAAGAAGGCATCTGCGACATTGATGGCGGTGAATTGTATCAGCGTCCGGATGATAACGAAGAGAGCGTAGGCAAGCGTCTGGATGAGTATGATAACAAGACAGCGCCGCTGCTTGCATTTTATGACGATAAAGGTCTTTTGCGTCAGGTAAACGGAGAAAACGAAATCAATGTCGTTTCTTCTGAAATCGTATCTTTATTGCGGGGTTAATGTAATGATCATTTGTAAATCCGAACAGGAACTTGTCTTTATGAGGGAAGCTGGTCGAATTGTTGCCGAGAGTCACCGCCGTATAGCTGAGGCTATTGAGCCAGGCATTACGACCGGAGAGCTCGACAGAATCGCCGATCAATACATCCGCAGTCAGGGTGCTGTGCCGTCTTTCAAAGGCTACAACGGTTTTCCTGCCAGCATTTGCGCTTCAGTCAACGAACAATTGGTGCATGGATTTCCTGGGAAACGCAAACTGGTAGAAGGCGACATCGTTACGCTGGATATCGGTGCAGAGTACCGCGGTTATCACGGTGATTCCGCCTGGTCTTACGGGGTGGGTAGTATTTCCGAAGAGGCTCAGCGTCTGCTGGATGTCACGGAAGGCTCCCTGTACGCTGGACTGGCGTTGGTCAAACCGGATGTGCGCTTGTTTACAATCTCCCATGCAATCCAGCAGTATATTGAGGACGCCGGGTTCTCCGTTGTCCGAGAGTATGTTGGCCATGGCATTGGGGCAGAACTGCATGAAGAACCGCAAATTCCGAATTATGGCATAGCTGACCGCGGACCTCGACTGAAGCCGGGTATGGTACTCGCGATTGAGCCGATGGTTAACGCAGGAGACAGATATGTCAGAACGCTGGAAGATAACTGGACTGTCGTTACGGTAGACGGGTCACTGTGCGCTCACTTTGAGCATACAGTTGCAGTTACACCGGACGGCATGGAGATTTTCACAAAACTGAATGCGTAGGTGATCTTCACGTGAATACTGGGACCAGCCCGCAGATAGGTCAAATTGTGAGAATTCTCAAAGGCAAGGATGCCGGAGAGGCTGCCGTTGTTATCGCAGTTGTGGATAGCAGGTTTGTATATATTGCTGACGGGGACAAACGTAAGTTTGACAGCCCAAAGAAGAAGAATATTCAGCACCTGGAGCTCATACCCTTCATCAGCAGTGAGATTGTAGACAGTTTGGAAGAAACCGGCCGGGTAACTAACGGAAAGCTGCGGTTCGCAGTCATGAAGTATGGAAGACCTGCTGGAAAAAGTGCTAATGAGAGAGGAGACTAACTGTGGCTAAGGAAGACGTCATTGAGGTAGAAGGAACGGTCATCGAGCCGTTGCCTAACGCAACGTTTAAGGTTGAGCTTGAGAATGGTCATCAGATACTTGCCCATGTGTCCGGGAAATTGCGGATGCACTTTATCCGTATTCTTACCGGAGACAAAGTGGTCGTGCAGTTATCGCCTTATGATTTATCAAAAGGCCGTATAACTTACCGTAAATAGATGGGAACTACAACAAAAGTTTTGCTTCGCAAAACTTTGAGGAGGTAATTAACATGAAGGTAAGACCTTCTGTAAAGCCCATTTGCGAAAAATGCAAAGTCATCCGCCGCAAAGGGACTGTTATGGTAATTTGCGAAAATCCGAAACACAAACAAAAACAAGGTTAAGAAGGGGGTGTAGCGTAAAATGGCTCGTATAGCTGGAGTGGATTTGCCACGTGATAAGCGCGTTGAGATCGCCTTGACTTATATTTTCGGAATCGGTAAAACGACTTCCCAGAAAATTCTTAATGAAACAGGCATTGACGTTAACACACGTGTCCGTGATTTGACGGAAGATGAAGTCAGCAAACTGCGTGAAACGATCGACAAGCAGGTTAAGGTTGAAGGTGACCTTCGTCGTGAAATTTCCTTGAATATTAAACGTCTTACTGAGATCGGCTGTTACCGCGGTGTTCGTCACCGTCGTGGATTGCCTGTTCGCGGTCAACGTACCAAAACCAATGCTCGTACCCGTAAAGGCCCGCGTCGTACTGTAGCAAACAAAAAGAAATAAGAAGAGGTGATAAGAGACAATGGCTAAACCGAAAAAAGTCGTACGTACGAAACGTCGCGACCGGAAAAATATCGAGTCTGGCGTGGCACATATCCGTTCCACGTTCAATAACACTATCGTTACGATCACGGACCCTCACGGAAATGCAATTTCCTGGGCAAGCTCCGGCGGTCAAGGATTCAAAGGTTCCCGTAAATCGACTCCATTTGCAGCGCAGATGGCAGCCGAAACTGCTGCTAAGGCAGCTATGGAACACGGCATGAAGTCCGTTGAAGTTATGGTTAAAGGACCGGGCGCGGGCCGCGAAGCAGCCATCCGTTCCCTTCAGGCCGCTGGTCTTGAAGTAAACCTCATTAAAGACGTTACTCCGGTTCCTCACAATGGATGCCGTCCGCCGAAGCGTCGCCGCGTTTAGTATAATCAGAATTGTGATTGTGGTATAATTCTGACGCATCTGCTAATAATAGGTGTTTAGGCATACTACATGATACACCTGATGGGGTGACTGTTTCATATAGGAGCGACGTTTGAAGGAGGGGTACACTCGTGATAGAAATCGAAAAGCCGAAGATTGAGACCGTAGAAGCCAATGATGATGGAACCTATGGGAAATTCGTAGTTGAACCGCTGGAACGTGGATATGGCACGACTCTGGGGAACTCGCTTCGCCGGATTCTGCTTTCCTCCCTTCCGGGAGCCGCAGTGACTTCGGTCCAAATTGACGGCGTTCTGCATGAGTTCTCGACCGTTCCCGGCGTAATGGAAGATGTGACGGAAATCATCCTGAACCTTAAAGCTCTGTCTCTGAAGATTCATTCGGACGAAGAGAAAGTGTTCGAGATTGATGCTGAAGGAGAAGGCATCGTTACCGCAGGTGATATCCGTGCGGACAGCGATGTTGAGATCCTGAACCCGGATCTTCATATTGCAACGCTGGGACCTGGCGCGAGACTGCACATGCGCATTTTTGCAGGCCGTGGTCGCGGCTACGTCCAAGCGGACCGGAACAAACGCGACGATCAGCCAATTGGTGTAATTCCAGTTGACTCCATCTACACTCCTATTTCCCGCGTGAATTATGGTATTGATAATACCCGTGTTGGTCAAGTGACTAACTACGACAAATTGACGCTTGAAATTTGGACGGATGGTAGCATCAGACCGGAAGAAGCCGTTAGCCTTGGAGCCAAAATTTTGAACGAGCACCTCGTTCTGTTCGTAGGTCTTACGGATGAAGCGAAAGACGCCGAAATTATGGTTGAAAAAGAAGAAGACAAAAAAGAAAAAGTACTTGAGATGACTATCGAGGAGCTTGATCTTTCTGTCCGTTCCTACAACTGCCTCAAACGTGCCGGTATTAATACCGTGCAAGAGCTGACTACGAAAACTGAAGAAGATATGATGAAGGTTCGTAACCTGGGCCGCAAATCTTTGGAAGAGGTTCAAGAGAAGCTAGAGGAACTTGGTTTGGGACTTCGTACAGAAGAATAATACCCGGAGTTCTTGAGACTTGAGTGAAGGAGGGAAAACAAATGGCATACCAAAAATTGGGCCGTGATTCCAGCGCGCGCAAAGCACTATTCCGCGATATGGTAACGGATCTGTTCCTATACGAACGTATCCAGACAACAGAAGCCAAAGCGAAGGAAGTTCGTTCCATTGCTGAGAAACTGATCACTAAAGCGAAAAAGGGCGATCTTCATGCTCGCCGTCAAGTAGCTGCATTTGTTCGTCGTGAGACTGTAGATGGTGAACAAGATGCAATCCAAAAATTGTTCTCTGATATTGCTCCACGTTACACAGAGCGTCCAGGCGGATACACTCGTATCCTGAAGCTGGGACCTCGCCGTGGCGATGCTGCGCCTATGGTTTATCTTGAACTGGTAGACCGCGCGTAGTTTCACAAGCCATGATTTCCGGATGTACGCATTACGTATTTAACGTTATTGTACTGCAGGGCATATTACCCTGCTGTGCAATTAACCGCGGGAATCACCTTGTATAGAGTAGAAGGAGCTCCCGCCGGGGCTCTTTTTTTTGAGAATAATTCAAGTATATGGACCCACAGGAGAATGAAATGCGCAATCTATTGATGAAAGTCAATTATGACGGCACCCATTATGATGGCTTTCAGACCCAGCCTAAGGGCAATACGATTCAGGACAAGCTGGAGCATGCCATTCTTCATCTGACCGGCGAGACGCTCAAAATAACGGGCTCAGGACGGACTGATGCAGGGGTGCACGCTTATGGCCAACCTTTTAACTTCATAACCTCCTCCCAGATTCCGCTGGAACGCTGGTGTCTGGCTCTGAATGCCAGGCTTCCGCAGGATATCGTGGTTACCGAGGCTTCGGAGGTTCCACTCTCGTTCCACTCCCGCAGAGGTGCGAAGCGTAAAACCTACCGGTACACGATTAACGGCAACCGGTTCCCGGACCCGTTCCAGCGGCGCTGGCAGCATCATCATCCGATGAAGCTGAATATTCCTGCGATGGAAGAGGGGTTGGCAGGGCTGCTGGGCACCCATGATTACACTTCGTTTGCATCCAGGAAGTCTACCAAGACTTCGCATGTGCGGACTATATTCGAAGCATATCTTGAGGTGGACCGCAGTATGTGCCGTCCTGGCTCTTCTGATCAGGGAGTAATTCATACCTATATTACAGGCAGCGGCTTTCTGCAGCATATGGTACGCATAATTATGGGCACGCTGATGCAAGTCGGACAAGGCAAGATCAGCGCGGACCGAATTCCTGTAATTCTTGCAGCTTGTGACCGCGCAGCTGCCGGACCTACGGCTGTGTCTAAAGGTTTGGCACTCTGGAGTGTGGAATATGACGAGAATGAGAGTTAAACGTTCAGTACACTATTTTTTTCTGAAAAATAGCGTTGGAATAGTTAAAAATCACTTGCACTTGTCATGTTTATGCTGTAATATAAAAGTTGTGTTTTCTTGATGGCTATCCCACAGCCCCGATCAAGGAAATGCCAAACAAACAAGCTTTTTTTAACTCACATAATTGTAATCCAATGAGAAACAAGATATACGAAACAGATGATTTTCGTACGAGAACAAGGAGGAAACATTCATGCGTACCACCTATATGGCGAAGCCGAACGAAGTTGAACGCAATTGGCACATTATTGATGCCGAAGGCAAAACACTTGGCCGTTTGGCAAGCGAAGCCGCTGCTCTGATCCGTGGCAAACACAAACCGCAATTCACTCCACATGTTGATACTGGAGACTTCGTAATTGTTATCAACGCTGAGAAGATTCACCTGACCGGTAAGAAAATGCAAAACAAGAAATACTACCGTCACTCGATGCACCCAGGTGGCTTGAAGGTTACCGTTGCCGAAGAACTGCTCAAGACTAGACCTGAGCGTATGATTGAATTCGCAGTTCATGGTATGATTCCTAAGACTCGTCAAGGAAATCACATGAAGCTGAGACTCAAAGTATATGCAGGCGCTGAACATCCACATGCAGCACAAAAACCTGAAGTTTACGAACTTCGCGGATAAGAATAGAGGAGGACAGTTTCATGGCACAAGTACAATACTATGGGACAGGTCGTCGTAAACATTCGGTAGCACGTGTTCGCCTTGTACCGGGTGAAGGACGCATTGTCATTAACAAACGTGAGATGGACGAATACTTCGGTGTTGAAACATTGAAGATGATCGTAAGACAACCTTTGAACCTGACTGAAACTCTGGGCAACTACGATGTAATCGTTCTTGCACACGGTGGCGGCATTTCCGGTCAAGCTGGCGCAATCCGTCACGGGATCTCCCGTGCATTGCTCAAAGTAGACCCTGAATATCGCGGTGCGCTGAAGAAAGCCGGCTTCCTGACTCGTGACCCACGTATGAAGGAACGTAAGAAATACGGCCTCAAAGCCGCTCGTCGTGCTCCACAGTTCTCGAAACGTTAAGAATCGCATAGCATCAACGAATTTCAGCCCTTGGCCCTCGTGGTCAGGGGCTTTCATTTTGTCCTCTGTAATGGCCGTGACCATATTTTGACCATAGATATTACTCAAGACTAATCGTGACTACAGTCAGAAACTAGCGAGTATCTTAAGCAGCGATAGTCATGAATCCGTGACTAATTATGCCTGATTCTCATTTACATAATGTACCATAAATACTAAAATAGATTTAACGTAAGCATAGGACCTCTGCATAAAGCAAGTATTCTATATGAAATAGATTATTTGGGTTGAATAGTAAATTTATTTTATCTCTATATTGTAAAACTAAGGAGGTGCAGAGTATGAAGCGTTCATTTAACTTCCTGAATATCTTATATGTCATGATCATTGCTTATTGTTTGGCTCTTATTTTTGCAGGTGTTATTGGAATGAACTTTAATTAATGTTTATAAATCAAGCATTTCAAGCTCTTGGCATTTATGGTCGGGAGCTTTTTTATGAATACTTGAAATACTTTATTCCAAAGTGAACAAAACCCATTGACTTCCACTGTGAAACGGATATACTATATCATATAGAATTAGTCGGGATTAATCTTTCTTAGGATTGTATCTTGGCTTATATCCGGATGGAGGAAACTGAGATGAACCTGCTCGAGAAAGAGGATTTAATCAAAGTCAAAGCGGAAGAGCTGGAGAATGCTACTCCCGAGGAGATTATCCGCTGGGCGGTGGAGACTTTTCCGAATATAACCTTTGCCTGCAGTTTTGGAGCGGAGGATGTTGTGCTGGTGGATATGATCCAGAAGGTGAGTCCCTCGACAGATGTGTTCTATCTGGACACGGATTATCATTTCAAGGAAACCTATGAGACTAGAGATATCATGGCTGAGAAGTACGGCATGGAGTTCGTTCGGGTGTCTCCGCAGATCACGGTGGAAGAGCAGGCGCTTCAGTACGGGGAGGCTCTATGGAACAGTGATCCGAATCAGTGCTGCGCCATCCGTAAGGTTGAACCGCTGACCCGCATTCTCTCACAATACGACGCTTGGATTACCGGCATCCGCCGTGATCAGGCACCTACACGGGCCAATTCCAAAAAGGTGGAATACGACAACAAATTTGGACTGGTCAAGTTCAATCCGATTGCCAGCTGGACTACAGAGGATGTATGGAATTATATCCGCGAGAATGAGGTAGTGTATAATCCGCTTCATGACCGCAATTTCCCGAGCATCGGCTGTGAACAGTGCACCCGGGCAGTTATGCCTGGTGAAGATCCGCGTGCCGGAAGATGGTCCGGGTCGGATAAGACAGAATGCGGACTGCATAAATAAGGTACCAGCTCTACAATACCAGAACTACCAGCACTGCACAGGCATTGATACAGGAGGAGAGAATAAGGATGACTTCAATACTTCCTCATGGAGGAACACTGATTCAGCGCATCGCCGCCGGAGAGCAGAGAGAAGCACTGCTGGAGCAGGCTTCAGCCCATACATCAATTGCACTTAATACTTGGACTTTATCGGATCTGGACCTGATCGGTGTAGGGGCATTCTCGCCGCTTACCGGATTCTTGAACGAAGAGGATTATCATTCTGTAGTTACAAGCATGCGGCTGGCTGACGGTACCGTGTGGAGTATTCCGGTTACGCTGGCTGTAGGCGAAGAGCAGGCGTCATCTCTTGCCGTAGGGGACAGAGTTTCACTGATTGGCGAGGAAGACGGTGTTGTCTACGGATTACTTGATATTGAGAGTATCTATACGGTAGATCAGCAGCTTGAAGCTCAGAATGTGTTCAGAACAACCGATCCCGCGCATCCGGGTGTCAGCAAGCTGCTGGCCCGGCCGGCCACTTACGTAGGCGGACCCATAACTGTGCTCAATCGCCCGCAGCCGGAGAAATTCGCTGAGTTCTATTTTGACCCCGCTGTGACGCGCCAGATCTTCGCAGAGAAGGGCTGGAGAACGGTTGTAGGCTTTCAGACGCGTAATCCGGTACATCGGGCCCATGAGTATATCCAGAAGTGCGCTATGGAGGTTGTAGACGCTCTTTTCCTGAATCCGCTGGTGGGTGAGACTAAATCGGACGATGTTCCGGCAAATGTGCGGATGAAGAGTTATCTTGCGCTGCTGGAGAATTATTATCCGGAGAACCGTACATTTCTCGGGGTGTTTCCGGCGGCTATGCGATATGCAGGACCGCGTGAAGCGATTTTCCATGCGATGGTGCGCAAGAACTACGGGTGTACACACTTTATTGTCGGACGCGACCATGCCGGTGTAGGAGATTACTATGGCACGTATGAAGCGCAGGAGATTTTTGCTAATTTCACCGCTGAGGAGCTCGGTATTACGCCGCTATTCTTCGAGCACAGCTTCTTCTGTGTGAAATGCGGGAATATGGCCTCCAGCAAAACCTGCCCGCATCCGGGCGACCAGCATTTGACGCTATCGGGTACGAAGGTACGTGCGCTGCTGCGTGACGGTCAGTGCCCGCCTCCAGAATTCACGCGTCCTGAGGTGGCGCAGATTCTGATTGAAGGCATGTCTTCAGAAGTCTCCGTATAGTCTGGAACAGCCAGTACTATTTGGCCCTCTTGTCCCATATAGATGAGTAGAATCTATCGGGACGAGGGGGTCTTTGTTATGTCTGGAGGGCAGCGGCGTAAATTCTCGGTCTGGATCTCTTGGAGCAGCATCAAAAAAAGCTTCCTAGGCGCTATACTGCTCGCTGTGATGATCGGTATCATCGCATATGATATGCCGACTGCCAGGACGGTCAACTATTGGAGCCTGCCGCTGTCCGGCAAGGTCATTGCCATTGATGCAGGCCACGGCGGGCCGGATGGCGGGGCGGTGAGCCGGTCGGGTCTGATTGAGAAGGAGATCAATCTCGCCGTGTCGCTGTACTTGCGTGATTATCTGCAGCAGGCAGGGGCGATCGTGGTCATGACCCGGGAAGGGGATTATGATCTCGCCCAGGACAACACCAAAGGGTACGCAAAGCGCAAGACAGAGGACCTGAAGCAGCGGGTGCGGAGCATTGAGGAGAAGGGGGCGGATCTATTCATCAGCGTACATATGAACAGTATTCCTTCCAACCGCTGGAGCGGGGCTCAGACCTTCTATTATCCAAGCAACGAGGGGAACAAGGCATTGGCCGAACGGGTGCAGGATGAACTTCGGGCAACGCTTGAGAATACAGACCGGGTGGCGAAGACCGCGAACACCATTTATTTGTTAAAAGTCTTAAAGATGCCATCCGTGTTAGTGGAGGTAGGCTTCCTGTCCCATCCTCAGGAGTCCTTGCTGCTTGGGGATGATGTGTATCAGCGGAAGGTGGCTACCAGCATCTACCGGGGAATTCTGCGGTACAGCACGGAGCGGCCATAGAACCAAGGGATTAGGGCAGGGACTACTCTTCCCCCGGAGGGTAATGCTATAATAGATGCAAATACCGGGGCTTACCGCCGGACAGAAACAGAGGTGCTTCCATGCTGACCAGGGAACAAATTCAGGAACTTTTGCAGCCGCTCACAGACCCGGAATCCGGAAAAAGCCTTGTTGAATTGCAGCTAATCCGCGACATCATGGTCAAAGAAGACCGGATATCGTTATCCATCGTGTGTCTTGACTCCGATGAGAAGAAGCGCATGGAGCTGGAACAGCAGGTGCGTGATCTGCTTACGGAGGGCGGGGCTGAGAATATTCACATCCGCCTGCGTGATGCCACCGATTATGAACGTGCTATGTTCCGCGGAGAGGGCGAAGACGGCGAGCCGGATTCCGAACAAGGGGAGAAGCTCAAAGGACACGCAGCGGGCCTTGAGGGGCATGAGCTGATCAATGAGAACTCAGGTGTGAACTTTATTGCTATTGCCAGCGGTAAGGGGGGAGTCGGGAAATCAACGGTCACCGTGAATCTTGCCGTAGCACTAGCCCGGAAAGGCAAAAAAGTCGGCCTGATTGATGCTGACATCTACGGCTTCAGTATCCCGGATATGATGGGGATTGAAGAGGGACCGGTCGTCGATGAAGGAACTATTATTCCGGTAGAACGTTTTGGAGTGAAGGTCATGTCCATGGGCTTCTTTATCCGTGAGAATAGTCCGGTGATCTGGAGAGGGCCGATGCTGGGCAAAATGCTGCGTCAGTTCTTCGCCGATGTGGGTTGGGGCGAGCTTGATTATCTACTGCTGGATCTGCCTCCGGGTACGGGGGATGTGGCGCTCGATGTACATCAGATGCTGCCGCACAGCAAAGAGATCATTGTAACTACTCCTCATGCAACGGCTGCCTTTGTGGCTGCGAGAGCAGGCTCAATGGCTCTGCAGACGGAGCATGAAATCCTTGGGGTCATCGAGAACATGGCTTATTACGAATGCTCCTCCTGCGGCAAAAAGGATTATATCTTCGGACGCGGCGGCGGAGCCCGTCTGGCTGAAACGCTGCATACAGAGCTGCTGGCCCAGGTGCCGCTGGGTGCACCGGATAACCATATCTCCGAGCCGGACTTCTCACCGTCGGTCTATAAGGCGGAGACAGCCACCGGAATGTTATTCGCAGAAATTGCAGACAAGCTGATTGCCAAATACGAGCAATAAGTAACATTCCGCGATGCGCATGCAAAAATAAGGCCTGCCCCATTCCTGGGGCAAGGCCTTATTTGAATTACGAACCAGATCCGGAACCGGAATCGTCTCCGCCTTCCTGCTTTTCTCCTCCGCCTTCTTTTTCCTCCCCGCCGCCTTCGCCTTTTCCTGCATCCTTTTTCTCAACCTTGGGCTGCAGCTCATCCTGAACCACACTTTTGAGCAGAGTAAGGACTTCCATACGGAACAGCGGATTTTGCATAGCCTCCTGCATAATGGTCATGGACTGTTTGCGGTAATCCGGAGTCTTAGTAAGATCGAGGAACATTTTCATCATTTCGGGCGATTTCATGATTTCTCCAACAGACTTCTGATAAGTGGGGTCCTTGATCAATTGAAGATGCAGTTCCTTGCTCTCTTTATTAATCGCTTTGGCGAAATCCCCGGCAAATTGCGGGTCGGTCATGATTTTTTCGATTTCCTTCTGATACTCGGGTGCTGTGAGAGTATCCTTAACGGCAATCCTAATCTGCTCTGTCGTCTGCATAGGCATCATTTTCATGCTTATCCCGCCGCTGCCGCCGCCACCCTCATCTGAGCTGGGGGTAGACAGGGCTTCCTCTACAGCCTTTTTACCTTCGTCGCTCTTCAATATATCTACAACCATCGTCTTCATTTCCTTATATCCGCCCTGTCCACCGGAAGAAGAACTGCTCTGTTCGCCTCCGCAGGCGGTTAACGTGATCGCCAAGCCGAGTGCCAAGCCTCCAGACCATAGAGCCCTCCATTTCATTGGCGCTGCCCTCCTTTATTAGAATCAATGATTGTAGTATGCCGCCCGCAGGTACATTTATGTTGAAGTGTAATGGTTTTTTGACGGTAACCTTGGTAAAATAAATCTGACACGGGGAGGTGAAGGCGCTGAGCTTAAGAAAATGGTTTTATTTGTTCTGGACCACGCTTTTGATCGGTGCAGGCGGGGCCGTGATTGCCGGTCTTGCTCTGCAGATAGTGAATGGCGGAATTCAATTTAAAAGCACCGCCGACTTTTTCCTCTACGCCCTGATTCTTCTTGGCTACGGAGCGCTTGTTAGCGTATATGCCCAGCTCGGATTCTTCGCTTATCTTATTCTCAACTATACGGGCATCGGCGTATTTCCGCGTAAGGCTTGGCGATACATACAACTGGTGCTTGCAGTGCTTGCGCTGCTGGAGCTGATGTTCCTCCGCACCTTTGTCAGCGGGGACCGGAGTGTGGGTTCAGATCTGACGCTGGGCGTGGCTATTCTGCTGACAGCCCTTATGGTATCCTGGTTCAAAATACGCAGCACGAATGCATCGGCCTGGGTCCCCACCTTTTTCTTCATGACAGCCATCACAATAGTGGAGATTATCGGCGTCCTCCGCATTGGCGTGGATAGCGCCACCGTATTTATTCTCGTCCCGCTTATCGCCTGTAATGCCTTCCAGATTCTGATGCTGCACCGTATTCTGAAACCGGCCTCACTCTGAAATTATGAATAAAGCCAAAACCCCGCCCCTCTGGATCTAACCAGGGAGGCGGGGTTTTGGCTTTGCTGATGTGAAGAGGTTAAAATGAAGCCCAAGAGGTTAATCTTAAAGAACAGAGTGGAGGAGGGAATATATGAACATCAAGCGCTATATGATAAAAGACACAAATGAAACACGCCTGAAGGACCTCGATCCGGATGAACTGGGTGAATTCAAATCCAAAGAAGAAGCAGAAGCCAAAACCGAGAAGCTGAAAGAACGGCTGGTGAAGCTGCAGGATATCCTGTTTGCCCAAAAGAAGCATTCTCTGCTGGTGATCCTGCAAGGAATGGATTCAAGCGGAAAAGACGGAACAGTTAAGCATATTTTCTCCGGCGTCAATCCGCAAGGCTTCATCGTTACCAGCTTTAAGAAGCCGTCACTGGAGGAGGAAGCTCACGATTTCCTGTGGAGAGTCCATATGAAGACCCCGCCCAAAGGCTATATAGCGGCGTTCAACCGGTCGCATTATGAGGATGTGCTGGTGCCCCGGGTGCATGGCAGTCTGAGTAAAGAAGATGCCAAGCGGCGTTTCCGCTACATCCGCCAGTTTGAGGAGATGCTGGCGGAGGAGGGGACAACGGTAATTAAGCTCTTTTTGCATATCTCCAAGGAGAAGCAGCTCGAGAAAATCCAGGAGCGGCTTGACGATCCGGCGAAGCATTGGAAATTCGATGCCAGTGATCTGCAGGAACGCGAATACTGGGACGATTATCAACAGGCGTATGAGGATGTTTTCCGCGAGAGCAGTATAGACAAAGCCCCGTGGTACTGGATTCCTGCGAATCACCGGTGGTACCGCAACTATCTGGCGCTGAAGATTGTGGTTAAGACACTGGAGGGGCTTGACCTGAGTTACCCGAAGCTGAACACTCCGACTCCGGATATTTCCCAGCTCATCTCGCCGCGCCACTAATATTCCTTAAGCGTTTGTTACATTCCGGCTGCGTCTTCCAGGCCATCATCGAGCCAGGCTGAATCGCGGACTTCCTTGCCGCTTGCATTGCTTTGGCTGATCAGCTCAGATACGGTAACGAACTCATACCCTTGGCTGCGAAGCTTATCAATAATCTGAGGCAGAGCTTCATGCGTTTGTTTGCAGGAGTCGCTGGCATGCAGCAGCACAATATCGCCGGGATGGGCCTTACTCGTTACACGGTTTACGATATTGTCCACACCGATGTTCTTCCAGTCCAGTGAGTCCGTGTCCCATTGAATGACTTTATAGCCCAGATCGGTGGCAACCTGCAGTACTCTTTTGTCAAAATCGCCGTTAGGCATTCTGATCAGATTAGGCTGTGAACCTGTGAGCTCCGTCAAAACCGTATGCGCAGTGCTGATCTGTGTACGGATTTCTTCATTGCTTAGCGTGCTGTAATTCACATGCTTATGACCATGGCTGCCGATCTCATATCCGGCGTCTTTGATGCTGGTAACGATCTCAGGATGTGTCTTGCTCCAGGGGGAGGACAGGAAGAATGTCGCTTTATCCACCTTTTTGTCTTCCAGCACCTTCAGAATCGGCTCGGGCCTTTTTTCTCCCCAGCTGATATCGAAGGTTAAGGCAATCAGCTTCTTTTCCGTCGGCACACTGTAAATGGCGGAAGGGGCTGCTTCAGAGAACACGGTGATGTTGCCCCTTTCCACATACACGACGCCGGCGGTAAGAAGCGCAGCAGCAAAGATGTAAAGGAACCGTTTTATCTTTTTGCCGCTAAATACATAAAAAGAATTCATAAAGTCGCGCTCCTCTCCCATGCGAAATGCTTGTTTGTTCTAAATGTATGCTCGTACAGGACGCTTATGACCTCAGATATGAATCAATCGAGACGAAATACAAAATAGACGTAGTCCCATTCAGGAGGTAAGCATGTTATCTTTTAATACATTTATTAAGGATCTAAGGACGATTCGCGCAGCACTGCTGCTGGCTACCCTGCTATTCATAGCTGGAGGAGTGATGGGTTGGATCGGCACGGGAAGTCTTCAAGAGCTGCTGAATGAGCAATTGAAGGGAATCCGTCAGATTAGCGGGGACCTTAGGGAGTCGTCTAACCCGCAGTGGAGCTTTTTTGTCTTCATCTTTCTGAACAATAGCATCAAAAGCGTAGTCATTATATTTCTGGGGGCGTTATTCGGCCTCCTGCCCGCCATATTCCTGTTAATTAACGGTGCGGTTATTGGTTATCTGATTCATTTGTCCGCGATACAGGGACAGGATATGTTCACGCTGATTGTAAAAGGACTGCTGCCGCATGGAATTATTGAGATTCCGGCAATCATCATTGCCTGCGCTTTTGGGATAGCGTTCGGGAGTAAGGTGTGGTCTGCGCTCTTGGCGGCAATTAAACGGAGTGAGAGAAGGGCAGTGGTATGG
Organism: Paenibacillus tritici; assembly: GCF_018207515.1. Lineage (NCBI taxonomy): Bacteria > Bacillati > Bacillota > Bacilli > Caryophanales > Paenibacillaceae > Paenibacillus > Paenibacillus tritici. The sequence goes on along the minus strand of NZ_CP073365.1, from coordinate 6,879,333 downwards.
CCGGCCTTTATGCGCCAGACTTTGACCGCTTCCTTCTGGATTGTTATTCTCCTGTTCGTTGCAGCAATCATTGAGAGCACAATAACATTTTCGCTTTTATCATAAAATCCTTGGGAATTGTGCATAACATTAAAGCCGAAACATTTGGGTCTATTTCCAGGTTGAATGAAGAGAGGCCATAACTGGAATTTTCTTATGATTATGGTTATAGATTCAGTACTCCGGTTAATCTAGTGTAAGCACTTCAATAATGAGCTTCCCACATCAAATGGCAGTCTTCGCGTTAAATGATAAGGCATTTGATGATTTTGAATAACTATGAATTTCATGAAGGAGGCCAAGCATATGTTGGGAATGTTATTCAATGAGAAGGAATGCAAGGAGCTGGACTATGTATTGCGCAAAGAACTGGATGAAATGCTATTGGATATGAGTGACCAGCGATTAGACCAGAACATTAGACAGGCTATTGCCAATCGATATAAAACGGTATTCCGGATGTATGCGCGTTTTGCTCCCCAGAAAGAGTTGTCTAAGTATGCTTGGGGTGGACGTTCTTCTCAGTTCAAACATTAAGTTGTGAGCGGGATGAAATCCGGATAAATAAAATGAATTGAATAGCTTGACGAAAAGGGAGCCGACATGATACATTATATCTCGCGCTCCTTTTAATTGTTTTAAGAGAAGCCGCAGGCAAGAAATAATGAAAAATAACTTTTTCAAAAAAAAGCTTGCCAAACAACGAAACACTATGATATATTATGAAGGTCGCCGCTGAGATGCGGTGAAGAGCTAAAATGAGACATTGATCTTTGAAAACTGAACAACGAGTGAGTGGGGAATCACGAAAGTGAATTCCAAAAATGATGAATTTCACAGCGTCTTGTACGCTTTAGAAATCTCATCGTAGAGAATGTAAATTCTCGTCAGATGTTTCAAAATGAGCAATCGCTCTTTCTAAATACCAATTTGGAGAGTTTGATCCTGGCTCAGGACGAACGCTGGCGGCATGCCTAATACATGCAAGTCGAGCGGAGTTATGAAGGAGCTTGCTCTGGATTAACTTAGCGGCGGACGGGTGAGTAACACGTAGGCAACCTGCCCTCAAGACTGGGATAACTACCGGAAACGGTAGCTAATACCGGATAATTTCTTTCCTCTCCTGAAGAGAGAATGAAAGGCGGAGCAATCTGCCACTTGGGGATGGGCCTGCGGCGCATTAGCTAGTTGGTGGGGTAATGGCTCACCAAGGCGACGATGCGTAGCCGACCTGAGAGGGTGAACGGCCACACTGGGACTGAGACACGGCCCAGACTCCTACGGGAGGCAGCAGTAGGGAATCTTCCGCAATGGGCGCAAGCCTGACGGAGCAATGCCGCGTGAGTGATGAAGGTTTTCGGATCGTAAAGCTCTGTTGCCAGGGAAGAACGTCCGGTAGAGTAACTGCTGCCGGAGTGACGGTACCTGAGAAGAAAGCCCCGGCTAACTACGTGCCAGCAGCCGCGGTAATACGTAGGGGGCAAGCGTTGTCCGGAATTATTGGGCGTAAAGCGCGCGCAGGCGGTTATTTAAGTCTGGTGTTTAAACCTTGGGCTCAACCTGAGGTCGCACTGGAAACTGGGTAACTTGAGTACAGAAGAGGAAAGTGGAATTCCACGTGTAGCGGTGAAATGCGTAGATATGTGGAGGAACACCAGTGGCGAAGGCGACTTTCTGGGCTGTAACTGACGCTGAGGCGCGAAAGCGTGGGGAGCAAACAGGATTAGATACCCTGGTAGTCCACGCCGTAAACGATGAGTGCTAGGTGTTAGGGGTTTCGATACCCTTGGTGCCGAAGTTAACACAGTAAGCACTCCGCCTGGGGAGTACGGTCGCAAGACTGAAACTCAAAGGAATTGACGGGGACCCGCACAAGCAGTGGAGTATGTGGTTTAATTCGAAGCAACGCGAAGAACCTTACCAGGTCTTGACATCCCGATGAAAGCATTAGAGATAGTGCCCCTCTTCGGAGCATCGGAGACAGGTGGTGCATGGTTGTCGTCAGCTCGTGTCGTGAGATGTTGGGTTAAGTCCCGCAACGAGCGCAACCCTTGACTTTAGTTGCCAGCAGGTTGAGCTGGGCACTCTAGAGTGACTGCCGGTGACAAACCGGAGGAAGGTGGGGATGACGTCAAATCATCATGCCCCTTATGACCTGGGCTACACACGTACTACAATGGCCGGTACAACGGGAAGCGAAACCGCGAGGTGGAGCCAATCCCAGCAAAGCCGGTCTCAGTTCGGATTGCAGGCTGCAACTCGCCTGCATGAAGTCGGAATTGCTAGTAATCGCGGATCAGCATGCCGCGGTGAATACGTTCCCGGGTCTTGTACACACCGCCCGTCACACCACGAGAGTTTACAACACCCGAAGTCGGTGGAGTAACCCGCAAGGGAGCCAGCCGCCGAAGGTGGGGTAGATGATTGGGGTGAAGTCGTAACAAGGTAGCCGTATCGGAAGGTGCGGCTGGATCACCTCCTTTCTATGGAGAATCGTTTCCTGCAATGGAGACATTCAAATCGGAAGCTAAGCTTCCACAATAGAACCTTCGGGTTCGAACACTCACTCGTGTTCAGTTTTGAAAGAGCAAGTCTCTTTCGTATGCGTTTGGTGGCGATAGCGGAGGGGTTCCACACGTACCCATCCCGAACACGACCGTTAAGCCCTCCAGCGCCGATGGTACTTGGACCGAAGGGTCCTGGGAGAGTAGGACGCCGCCAAGCGAACAATCAATTTATTGATTGATTCACAATGTTATCTGTTATATGGGCTTTTAGCTCAGTTGGTTAGAGCGCACCTCTGATAAGGGTGAGGTCGGTGGTTCGAGTCCACCAAGGCCCACCATATAACATTTTAATTGAATACCATTTTGGGGCCATAGCTCAGCTGGGAGAGCGCCTGCCTTGCAAGCAGGAGGTCAGCGGTTCGATCCCGCTTGGCTCCACCAAAACTTCTTTACAAAAGTATATGCAAGAACTTGATCCTTGAAAACTGGATACCGAAACGAATTTGCGTTTTAGAACATTCCTTTAAGCTGAACTTGTGTAAACAAGTTTCAATATTATAGTGATGCTAAGCGAAGATTTTGGATGATGAAGCGACCTTTGGCTTTGAATGTGTTGGTGAATGGAGCAATCCATGAACAGCATTCAAAACAAGATGAGCAAATCAGCCAAACATCGGAGCGTTGGTTAAGCTAATAAGAGCACACGGAGGATGCCTAGGCGCCAGGAGCCGACGAAGGACGTGGCGAACAACGAAACTGCCTCGGGGAGCTGTAAGCAAGCTTTGATCCGGGGGTGTCCGAATGGGGAAACCCAGCTGTGGTAATTCGCAGTTACTCATTTCTGAATACATAGGAAATGCAGAGGCAGACCAGGGGAACTGAAACATCTAAGTACCCTGAGGAAGAGAAAACAATAGTGATTCCGTCAGTAGCGGCGAGCGAACGCGGAACAGCCTAAACCAAGGGGCTTGCCCCTTGGGGTTGTGGGACGTCTCACATGGAGTTACAAAGGAATATGGTAGGCGAAGAGGTCTGGAAAGGCCCGCGATAGAGGTAAAAGCCCTGTAGCCGAAATGGTGTTCTCTCCGAGACGGATCCCGAGTAGTGCGGGGCACGTGAAACCCCGTATGAATCCAGCAGGACCATCTGCTAAGGCTAAATACTACCTGGCGACCGATAGTGAAACAGTACCGTGAGGGAAAGGTGAAAAGCACCCCGGAAGGGGAGTGAAATAGAACCTGAAACCGTGTGCTTACAAAAAGTCAGAGCCCTTTTTATGGGTGATGGCGTGCCTTTTGTAGAATGAACCGGCGAGTTACGTTTAACATGCAAGGTTAAGGTGAGAAGCCGGAGCCGCAGCGAAAGCGAGTCTGAATAGGGCGATTGAGTATGTGGACGTAGACCCGAAACCGTGTGATCTACCCCTGTCCAGGGTGAAGGTGCGGTAACACGCACTGGAGGCCCGAACCCACGCATGTTGAAAAATGCGGGGATGAGGTGGGGGTAGCGGAGAAATTCCAATCGAACTCGGAGATAGCTGGTTCTCCCCGAAATAGCTTTAGGGCTAGCCTCGGTGAATGGAGTGGTGGAGGTAGAGCACTGATTGGGTGCGGGGCCCGCAAGGGTTACCAAGCTCAGTCAAACTCCGAATGCCATTTACTTCTTGCCGGGAGTCAGACAGTGAGTGCTAAGATCCATTGTCAAAAGGGAAACAGCCCAGACCATCAGCTAAGGTCCCCAAGTGTGTGTTAAGTGGGAAAGGATGTGGAGTTGCACAGACAACCAGGATGTTGGCTTAGAAGCAGCCACCATTGAAAGAGTGCGTAATAGCTCACTGGTCGAGTGACTCTGCGCCGAAAATGTAACGGGGCTAAACACACCACCGAAGCTATGGCTAGATGCTTTGCATCTGGGGTAGGGGAGCGTTGTGTAGGGGTTGAAGGTGTACCGTAAGGAGCGCTGGACACTACACAAGTGAGAATGCCGGTATGAGTAACGAAAAGATCAGTGAGAATCTGATCCGCCGAAAGCCCAAGGTTTCCTGAGGAAGGCTCGTCCGCTCAGGGTAAGTCGGGACCTAAGGCGAGGCCGACAGGCGTAGTCGAAGGACAACAGTTTGAAATTACTGTACCACCGTAATCCGCTATGAGCGATGGGGTGACGCAGGAGGGTAGTGACGCGGACTGATGGATGTCCGTCTAAGCAGTGAGGCTGATGTGTAGGCAAATCCGCACATTACTAAGGCTGGGCTGTGATGGGGAGCGAAAATTATAGTAGCGAAGGTCATGATCTCACACTGCCAAGAAAAGCCTCTAGCCAGGAGAAGGTGCCCGTACCGCAAACCGACACAGGTAGGCGAGAAGAGAATTCTAAGGCGCGCGGAAGAACTCTCGTTAAGGAACTCGGCAAAATGACCTCGTAACTTCGGGAGAAGAGGTGCCTCGGTAGGGTGAATAGCCCGAGGGGGCCGCAGTGAAAAGGCCCAAGCGACTGTTTAGCAAAAACACAGGTCTGTGCGAAGCCGTAAGGCGAAGTATACGGGCTGACGCCTGCCCGGTGCTGGAAGGTTAAGGGGAGTGGTTAGGGGCAACCCGAAGCTGTGAACCGAAGCCCCAGTAAACGGCGGCCGTAACTATAACGGTCCTAAGGTAGCGAAATTCCTTGTCAGGTAAATTCTGACCCGCACGAATGGCGTAACGACTTGGGCGCTGTCTCAACGAGAGATCCGGTGAAATTTTAATACCTGTGAAGATGCAGGTTACCCGCGACAAGACGGAAAGACCCCATGGAGCTTTACTGCAGCTTGATATTGAATTTGGGTACGATCTGTACAGGATAGGTGGGAGCCGGTGAGGCAGGAGCGCAAGCTTCTGCGGAGGCGCCGTTGGGATACCACCCTGATCGTATCTAGGTTCTAACCTGGTGCCCTCATCGGGTACGGGGACCGTGTCAGGCGGGCAGTTTGACTGGGGCGGTCGCCTCCTAAAGAGTAACGGAGGCGTTCAAAGGTTCCCTCAGAATGGTTGGAAATCATTCGCAGAGTGCAAAGGCATAAGGGAGCTTGACTGCGAGACCTACAAGTCGAGCAGGGACGAAAGTCGGACTTAGTGATCCGGTGGTACCGCATGGAAGGGCCATCGCTCAACGGATAAAAGCTACCCTGGGGATAACAGGCTTATCTCCCCCAAGAGTCCACATCGACGGGGAGGTTTGGCACCTCGATGTCGGCTCATCGCATCCTGGGGCTGAAGTAGGTCCCAAGGGTTGGGCTGTTCGCCCATTAAAGCGGTACGCGAGCTGGGTTCAGAACGTCGTGAGACAGTTCGGTCCCTATCTGTCGTGGGCGCAGGAAATTTGAGAGGAGCTGTCCTTAGTACGAGAGGACCGGGATGGACGTACCGCTGGTGCATCAGTTGTTCCGCCAGGAGCATGGCTGAGTAGCTACGTACGGACGGGATAAGCGCTGAAAGCATCTAAGCGTGAAGCCCCCCTCAAGATGAGATTTCCCAATTAGTAAGACCCCTTGAAGACGACGAGGTAGATAGGTTGGAGGTGGAAGTGCAGCAATGCATGGAGCTGACCAATACTAATCGGTCGAGGGCTTATCCAAATACACTAACACACAAATTCGTTTCGGATTCAGTTTTCAGGAATCAAATCCTGAAGCATTTACGCTGTAAATGCCCGTTTGGTGGCGATAGCGGAGGGGTTCCACGCGTACCCATCCCGAACACGACCGTTAAGCCCTCCAGCGCCGATGGTACTTGGACCGAAGGGTCCTGGGAGAGTAGGACGTTGCCAAGCGGACAATATTCCCTGATAGCTCAGTTGGTAGAGCACTCGACTGTTAATCGAGTTGTCACAGGTTCGAGTCCTGTTCGGGGAGCCATGCTCTCATAGCTCAGCAGGTAGAGTGCTTCCATGGTAAGGAAGAGGTCACCGGTTCGAATCCGGTTGAGAGCTCCACAAATTTACTAAGGCCCGTTGGTCAAGGGGTTAAGACACCTCCCTTTCACGGAGGTAACATGGGTTCGAATCCCATACGGGTCACCATTTTTATTGGGATGAGAATTCCCTGAGTTTCACCCTTAATGGTCACCATACATATGGAGGCTTAGCTCAGCTGGGAGAGCATCTGCCTTACAAGCAGAGGGTCGGGGGTTCGAACCCCTCAGCCTCCACCATAATGTTCTTGATATTTGAGGAAGATTGTGGGCATTATATAGGTATCTATTATAGGGGATTCGCCAAGTGGTAAGGCAACGGACTCTGACTCCGTCATCATAGGTTCGAATCCTATATCCCCTGCCAAATACGAGCCATTAGCTCAGTTGGTAGAGCACCTGACTTTTAATCAGGGTGTCGAAGGTTCGAGTCCTTCATGGCTCACTTGTAATTGATTTATGCGCGTGTGGCGGAATGGCAGACGCACCAGACTTAGGATCTGGCGTCGTAAGACGTGGGGGTTCAAGTCCCTTCACGCGCACCACTTATTGCGGACGTGGCTCAGCGGTAGAGCATCGCCTTGCCAAGGCGAGGGTCGCGGGTTCGATTCCCGTCGTCCGCTCCATTATGTATGCGCCCTTAGCTCAGCTGGATAGAGCGTTTGACTACGAATCAAAAGGCCGGGAGTTCGAATCTCTCAGGGCGCGCCATTATTACTTCATTGATTCAACAAAGTGTCCTTCAGATTCGAACGAGTTCGTTGGAGCATAAGCTTCGATAGCACAACTTCGCAATCGGATGCATAGCATCCGTATCTCTCAGGGCGCGCCATTTATACTTCATTGAATCATCGCTTCACTTGTATTAACGGGATGTAGCTCAGCTTGGTAGAGCACCTGGTTTGGGACCAGGGGGTCGCATGTTCAAATCGTGTCATCCCGATATTTCACCTTTGCGGGTGTAGTTCAATGGTAGAACTTCAGCCTTCCAAGCTGATAGCGTGGGTTCGATTCCCATCACCCGCTCCATATTAAATTTCATAGTTTCGGGATGTAGCTCAGCTTGGTAGAGCACCTGGTTTGGGACCAGGGGGTCGCATGTTCAAATCGTGTCATCCCGATCGAACAGCTATTGGCTGGCAATCAACTCTTACTGCGGTAAGAGTTTTTTGTTGCGCGATTAAAGGAACGTATGTTCCTTTAATCGTCTAAAAAAAAGACAACCTCGGCCGGGATGCCAATCCTTGCATAATAGCTCTGTAAAGATTCATCCTGCTCAATCGAGGTGCCGAATGATAGCAGCTTCACCGCGAATAGGTTAGCCTGCCGTTCCAGCTTACCTGGGGAGAAATAGGAATTCTCCTCAATAAAGAAGCGGTTGACCCCTTTATGCAGGCGGTCATGGGCCAGCTCATGCGCACACACAAAACGTTGCCACTCCAGAGGCAGCTGATTATGAATGACAATGAACCTTCTTCTTAACTTACGGTAGTATAAGCCCTTGGTGCCTTCACCCAGATTCATGAATCTGATGTGAATACCCAGTGCCCCAGCCAGCTCGAATGGGCTGTTGGTATTGTGTTTTTTGACCAGACGCTTGATTAGCTCATCCATATTCTTCACCCGCAGCATGTTAATAGTAGTATGATTGCCTGGTTATTACTCCTTGCCTGGATTGTGCTTGGGCTGGGTTCTCTTATTCATCTGCTTCGCCTCCCAGAATAGGCCGGTTAACACATCCTTGATCCGCTGCTTATCTTCCTTATTGAGTGGGATTCCGTCAAACATCAGCTCACCGTCATCCTCCAGCATCTGGCGGAAGTCCCGCTTATCCTTGCTTGTGGCCCATACAGGTATGGAGCCCTCTGGACTGCTTTCCGCTCCCGTTAAATAACCGGCGTGGCCCATCAGCTCTTCGTAAGACACCTCTGTCGCTTCAGCAATCTTACGCAGGGTTGCCGGCTTAGGGACACCCCGCAATCCATTCTCGATCCGCGAAATTTGTGCTCCACTAATACCGGCAAGAGCCGCCAGCTGATTAATGGTCAGCCCCTTTGATTCCCGAAGCTGTTTCAGATAGTTGCCGAATTCCTCTGCCATCGTTAACCACTCCTTATCCCTTATAACCTAAATAGCTGTTGTTATTAATATAAGCTATTTATGCCAATAGGTAAACAATAAAGAGTCCATTATTGCCAAAAGGTAAGAATGACGATGATTTAGGCTTGTTTATGCTCCAAAACGGGCTTAAATGGAGTTTTACTGAATTGGCAGATAAGTGGTATATTATTGAAAAAAGCGAACAGTATGCGAACAAATAGAATTTTACCACACTTGGCTGGAAAGGTCCGCAACAAAGTTCTTAAATCTTTTTTAATCGTAAAGGAGTGGTCCAAATGATGATCCTATCTTCGCTGCCCGAGCTTGACCGCCGCCGGACTCAGGTCACTATAGAGAATATGCTGGAGAAATACCGGATATTTAAGACTGTAACCTTCGAGGCTAAAGAGGCCGGAATTACGTACTCATACACCGAAAGGTTCCATGGAGCGACGAATGCGGTCACCGATCAGACAGCAGCCATAGCAGCCCATAATGTGGATGTGCCGGCAGCCAGAAGAGCTTACTGCGCTGTAATCGACTCGGTAGTAGAGCGGCTTACACAGAGAGAGCAGCAGCTGGTGCGGGAGAGATACATGCGCAGAGAGGAGAGCTACGATTACACGATCTATAATCATGTGTTCGATCCCCCGGTGAGCAAGGACACGTATGTGAAAATAAGGTCGAAGGCGTTCTATAAGATGGCGCTGGCGCTTGCAGATCTGCAGCTGTTATCTCTGGCTGCGCTGGAGAAGTCCCCGGCCGGAGTGGTCAAGGGACAGAGTTCTTTTTGAGAGATGTAATTGGCATTTCAAGTGGTCGTATTACCCGTTAGGGTGATGCGGCCTTTTTGTTTAAATAGCGGCTCTGCCTTTGTCAACGGATTTGGGCCGCAAACCTCCTTTTACCATCCCTTTTAACGCCCTAAGTTATCTCTATCTCCTCTGTAAAAGCGTCTCTGCAAGGTCGCAGGGGGTCTATGATTATAACATGGCAAATGAAGCAGAAGGACACCGCAGGAGCATGAATGCTCTACATAATCCAGCCCACTGGAGGCCGGTATACGAGACGCGGTGAAAGTTCTTTCGGTCATGGCCAGATAAAGGGCGGATATGCTTCTCGCTGAATTATATCCGTTGGTGATTTCAAGAAAGGCAGGAGGGATTACCACATCTAATCATAAGGGGAATGAAGTCATGACTGTACAACAATTACGGGAGAACATCACGGTGGCGCTGGTACAGTTCTTCCCGGGTGTTCCTGTCTATGTGGAGGGGGAGAAGCCACAGACGGCCTACTTCAAGCTGGGGCTGATCTCAGCAACCTATGACCGGCAGCGTGAAGACAGGTACATGGCCGTGTACCGCTTCGGTATCCGCTATGAGCAGGGAAGTCCGCTTGAGGCTGAGGCTATGGCAGACGGCTTATGTGAGGCGCTGGCGGCAAGAGAAGGCGGAAATCCTGAGTTCCGAGTGATGCGCCAGTCCTGGATCAATGGATCAGAGGGACAGGGGCCACTGTTCACAGTGGATTACATGCTCTATCTCCAGAGGCAAAAGCAGCCGGAGGAAGAAGCAGTGCTGATGGGGCACTTCACGGAAGGAGCGCGGCTGAAATGAGTTCTAAGGGAATGAAGGCGAGTGAGCTGAAAGGCAGCGTAGGAGAGCCGGATGCTTTTGGGAAGAAGCAGATTAGGGGTTCTGCCCTTTTTTCGCCGGGGGAAAAGGATGTGCTGGAAGTAGTTCTGCAAGAGGAAGCATGCTACACATTGGAAGGCGTTAAGCAATTATTGAGGCTGTATCTAAATAAGGAGGTTATCTAATGGCTGGAGGAACATGGACAACACAAAACAAGGTGCGTCCGGGGGTATACGTAAATGTGGCCTCGAACGGGATTGTGGCAGGTAAAATGGGGGAACGCGGTACGGCGGCCTTGGCGCTTACGCTGCCTTGGGGACCCGCAGGAGTGATTGTGAAGCTTACGGCTCAGGATAATTTCCGGCAAAAGCTTGGGTATGATCTGACGGCTGCTGAGCTGCTGCCTGTAAGAGAAGTGCTGAAACGGGCAGGTACGCTGCTGCTCTACCGTCTGAATGAGGGTGTGAAGGCTGCCGTGACCAATAACGGGGTTCAGGCTACGGCAAGGTATGGCGGGGAACGCGGCAATGCGCTTCAGGTAATCATCGAGAAGAACATTGACGACAATGCCCGGTTCGATGTGCGGACGCTGCTCGATGGCGCTGAGGTGGACAAACAAACGGTAAGCGCTGCTGACGGGCTGGCTGCTAATAGCTATGTGGAATTCAAACCCAATGGGCCCGGTTCCCTTACGGTAACGGCAGGAATGCCGCTGGCTGGCGGGGCGAACGGTACGGTTACTAATGCGGAGCATAGTGCGTTCCTGTCGGCACTTGAGGTTCAGGACTTCCAGACCGTGGGTCTGGTGTCGCAGGACAATACGCTCAAGTCCCTATACAGCGCTTATGTGAAGCGTCTGCGTTCTACCGAAGGCAAGAAGGTGCAGGCAGTATTGTCCGATTATGCTACAGCTGACCAAGAAGGCATCATCAGTGTGGCGAATGGTGTAGTGCTGAGCGACGGGACTGTGGTGGATAAAACGCATGCCGTGGCCTGGGTAGCCGGTGCTACTGCCGCCGCCGCTGTGAATGAATCGTTGACGTATCAGGCCTATGATGATGCCGTTGATGCGGATGTGCGCTTCAGTCATTCCGAAACGGTAGCCGCGCTTACAGACGGGGAACTGCTTTTCACCTATAGCGGAGGCCGGGCTGTGGTTGAACAGGACATCAACACCTTTACTTCCTTCTCCCCGGACAAAGGCAAAGCCTTCTCGAAGAACCGTGTGCTGCGTGTACTGGATGGGATTGCGGGTGATTTGAAGCGGATTTTTGAGAACTACTTCATTGGCAAGCTGCCGAATAATGAGGACGGGCGTGCGTTGTTCTGGACGCAGTGTGTCACTTATATGAATGACCTGCAGAATCTGGGGGCGATTGAGAATTTCAACGCGCAGAGCGATATTGTGGTTACCCCGGGAGCGGACAGTGACAGCGTTGTGCTGGAGGTAGCTGTGAAGCCGGTGGATTCCGTAGAAAAAGTATATATGAAAGTGAAGGTGGTTTAAGATGACATTCTTAAAAGCCAGCGATACGCTATCCGGCCAGGAGGGCCGGGCCTATGCCATGATTAACGGACAGACGGAAGAAATGTTCTATGTGAAGACGCTCGAAGCTACAGTGGAGAAGCAGAAGGCGGAAGTGAAGACGCTGGGACGCCGCGGGGTGCAGCATAAGGCAACCGGCTGGTCGGGCAGCGGTACGATGACGATTTTCTACATGACCAGCCGGTTCCGTCAGATGATGCTGGATTATATGAAGACAGGGATTGACCAGTACTTCAACATTATCGTGACGAATGAAGATCCATCCTCTACGGTGGGGGCGCAGCGCATTATGCTGAAGGATGTCAATCTAGACAGTGTGATCATGGCTTCGCTCGATACGGAGTCGGATGCGCTGGAGGAAGAGGTTGCTTTTACCTTCGAGGATGTGGAACTGGCTCAGTCCTTCAGTGCTCCGGCAGGCTCTGGCCAATAACAGATAAGCTTGAATTCGCCAATGCCCCACGATGTGGGGTTATTGGGCGGCGGGTCTCATCGCTAACGATACACAATAAGAATCCGGGAGGAACATCATGAGTGAATTAAGTTTGTTTTTTGCGCAAAATGCGGCATGTGATACAACAGAGGAGTTCGCGGTCTCACTGCGGTTCAAGGATAAGGAAGGCAATCCGGCGGTCTGGAAGCTGCGCAGTATGAATGAGGAAGAGAACCAGGAATGCCGGAAAGCGGCCACCCGCAAGATCAAAGGAAAGAACGGTACGTACTCTACGGAGATTGATCCCAATGAATACATGGCCAAGCTGATGACGGCAAGCATTGTGCACCCGGACCTGAAGAATACCGAGCTTCAGCGTTCATACGGGGTAATGGGAGCGGAATCTCTGCTGCGCAAAATGCTGCTGCCCGGTGAATTCGCGGCGCTGGGTGAGCGGGTGCAGGCCCTGAACGGCTTCGCCACAGATATGAACGAGCTGGTAGATGACGTAAAAAACTAATCAACGAGGGCGACGGTGAGGCTAATCTGGCCTACTACGCCCTCCACGAGCTGCACATTCTGCCGCATGAGCTGATGAAGCTCTCCGTCCGCGAACGCGCGGCAATCTATGCCATGATCGCTGTGCGTGTGGACAAGGAGAAACGGGAGCGAGCCCGGAGTAAGGGGAAGAAGAGATGAAGGGGGTGAATGAATGGAAATTACAAGCACAGCGTTGGTTCCCGTAACGGCATTAACGGTATGGCAAAATGTGAATGCACAGTGGGACCGGCTGAACCAGAATTTCAACCGGGCCAGCCACTCGCTCAGCGATCTGCAGCAGATATTGGAGCGGGTGTATGAAGAGAAAAACAAGTCTTTTATGGAAGGGTTCACGCAGGCTCAGGAAGCGGCCAGACGTCTGGCAGATGAAGGTGACTCTTCCAGGTCCCGCCGTTCTGGGGGAGGGTCAGATAATGACGGTCCGGATGACGGCGACGTCCGAAATGCCAAAAACGGATTCATGGGTAAAGTCCAAAAAATAATGAAGGCGCTGGACGTCAGCGGATTCGAGCTAATCACCTATGTGGGTGAAAAAGCTGTAGGGTATATGCTGAATAAGAAAAAGGAAAATGCGAAGGAGAAGGAACAAAAAGCAGCCGAGCCGGGGTTCCTCTCCAAAACGATGGACTCGCTGGGTTCATTGGACCTTGCGGGTGTATTCGATAAGGTGAAGTCTCTGGGAACGAAAGCGATAACTGCCAACGCTACGGATGAAGATAAGGGGAAATGGAATAAGCTGCAGGGGAATATGGATAACGCAGTGGAAATGATGGGTCAAAAAGCGATCGTTGCGCTGCGTCCGATTCTGGATACCTTGAACAATGCGTTTCAGTCTGAAGGAATGTCTACGGCGCTAAATCTGATCGCGAATGCATTCTTGGTGATTGCTACGGTGATTGGAGAAGTGGTTGACGGCATCATGTATATGTTCACAGCATTTCAGGAGAATTGGGATGTTGTAGGGCCAATCCTTGCGGCGATTGCCATTGTCTTCATAGCTGCAATGATTGTGCAGTTATATAGTCTTGCTGCCGCGTGGCTTGTAGGAATGTGGCCGATCCTTTTAATCGTTGCTGCTGTAGCACTGCTTATCTATATCCTTCAACAGGCAGGTGTGTCTGTAGATGAGGTAGTAGCTTTTATTGGAGGAGCCTTTGGCTGGCTGAGGGCAACGATTGAGAACTTTGTCATCGGTCTGTACAATAACTTCGTTGCATTTGCAGACTTCTTCCGTAACTTGTTTATTGATCCGACGTATGCGGTTCAGAAGCTGTTCTATGACCTGGCCACGAACTTCCTTGGCTTCATGTATCAGATGGCATTAGGTGTTGAAAGCTTTGCAGGCGGGTTCGTCAAAGCCATAGCCGAGGGCATAAACTTCGTGCTTAAAGGAGTTCAAACGTTGGCAGGGTGGTTAAGCAAAGTTCCAGGCTTTGAATTCTTGGCTGATTTCAAGCCTAACTTCCTTGATACGGAGAACCCGCATGTCTTCAGTGATATGATCAAGAACGTTCAAGGCACTCTGGTAGAACCTACATCCACTAAGGATGTATACAATACACCGAAGAAGGAATTCGTAGATACCTCCAAGAGTGTGGAGGAATACACAGGCAAAACATTGGCTCTTACTAAAAAATTCAATACCAAGCTGGACCCGCCAAAGCAAGAAGATGATCAATCGAAGAATCCTGCTCAAGCCGCTGCAGCGAACATCAACAGCGTCAACAAAGTAGGCGAAATAGGCTCCATTAATGAGAAGGTCGATGTCTCCAGCGACGATCTGGATATGCTGCGGGAGCTGGCGGAGATCCAGTCGGTGCAGAATTTCGTGGAGCTGACTCCAACAGTGCAGGTAACAACAGGTAACATTAACAATTCCGGCGACATTGATTCTATCATTACGAAGATCGGGCAAAAGCTGAAAGAGGAATTTGTCTCTACAGCCCAGGGGGTGTATACGTAACGTGGAAGAGTATGGGTTCTATCTGAGCTTCAACAACTATGAAGAGGTGATCCGGCTTCCGGTTAACCCTGAGACCCTGGAGATCAAAGAGAATGGCGACAGCAAGGGCTATACGATCGTGAATTTTGGCGAAATCAATGTCATTGCCTATCCGAAGCTGACGGAGATCACCATTGAGAGTATGTTCCCGGCACAGTATTATCCGTTCGTGGTGTATTCCAGGGAGAATGCCGGCAGGCTGCTGAAGCCCTATGAATATGTGGAGCTGATCCGCAAATGGATGCTGAGCCGCAGACCGGTCCGGTTTGTTTTCTCGGGGCTGAAGCAGGAGAGTGCCCAGGAGCAGCAGACGTTAAACGGGGAGATCGGCATCAATATGGCGGTCAGCATCGAGAGCTTCTCCTGGAAGCTGAGTGCGGGTTCATCCGGCGATATTGAGTATACCCTCGGTCTCAAAAAGTACGTGTTCTATCAGGCGTTAGGCATGAAGGTAGCCAGCAATGGTGAGGTGAAGAAGCAGCAGAAACGGGCAAGTGAGAAGACCGCACCGTCCACGTATACCCTCAAAGCCGGGGATACCCTCTGGTCGATTGCCCAAAAACACCTGGGTGACGGCAGCAAAAGCAAAACTCTGCAAAAGCTTAACAATATCCCGGACAGCGAGCTGAAGAAGCTCAAAATCGGCAGAGTGATTAAGCTGTCGTAGGAGGACATGGCGATGGAACTGATAGTCATCAATAAAGAAGGCAAGATCTGGGATGTCTCCGGGATTACCACTGATATCTCCTGGAAAACTACGCGTACCGGCAAGCCTGCCACCCTGGAGCTGACGCTGGTGGACAGCGGTATCTATCAGCATGCCAAGTTCCGCATCAGCAACGGCGATATTGTGCAGTTCAGGAAAGACGGGGTAGATGTGTTCTACGGGTTCGTCTTCAGTATAGATACGGGAGCGAATCAGGAGATGAAGCTGACGGCTTATGATCAAATCCGTTATCTGCTGGGCAACGGCAGTTATGTACTACAGAATATTACGGCAAGCGAGGTCATCAGCACCATAGCCAAGGACCGCGGACTACGGCTGGGTACACTGGACCCGGCGAAGTACACAATCCCCTCTCTGATTGAGGATAACAAGAAGCTGCTCGATATTATTATGGGAGCGGTGGGCAGTGAGCTGCAGTATATGGGACAGCTTATGGCTTTTTATGATGATTTCGGGAAGCTGACCTTGCGCGCACCTCAGGCGATGCTGCTGAATGTGGTCCTTGGAGCAGGACATTACCTGTATGATTATTCGCTGAAAAAAAGCATCGACGACGATACGTACAATACGATTCTGCTCTACCGGGACAATGAAGAAACCGGCAAACGGGAGTTCTATCCGGTTACGGATAAGGACAATGTGGCACGCTGGGGGATTCTTCACCTGTACCAGAAGGCGGACGATAAAGCGAATGCCGCGCAAATCCAGGAGAAGGCAGACAATCTGCTGAAGCTGCATAACCGCGAGAAGCTCAGCCTCTCTGTCCAGGCCATCGGCGATATGCGGGTGCGGGCCGGGAACTTCATCTATGTCCTGCTGGATGAATTCGAGACGCAGGTATTCCTGGTTGACCAGTGCAGCCACAAAATTTCAGGAGGGGAGCATACGATGTCCCTAGACATTAAGGTGGTGTAGACAACATGCTCGATATTATTAAACAAGCAAGCCTCGGGGCCGTATCCAATACGAATCCGGTGGCTTTTTCTTATGGGACGGTAATCCTGGCGCAGCCGCTGCAGATTCAGGTAGAGCAGCGGTTCATTCTGAGCGGACCGGCACTGGTTGTGCTTGAATCCGTGATGGAGAGTAGTGCTGTGGTAGAGGGCCGGGAGATTCTGCTGCGCCGCGGGCTTGAGGCGGGTGACCGCGTGCTGCTCGTGCGTATGCAAGGCGGACAGAGCTACATTGTCCTGGATCGGCTGGTGGACTTATGATTCCGGCGATTGGCAGATCAGGCCCGGTTACGGCCTCTCTGGAAGAGAATACTTCCGAACCGGGGGGCGGCCCCAGCTTAACGTACCGGATGAACTGGGAGCAGGGACGGATTACAGGGCGGGTCGATGGGCTTGAAGCGGTGAAGCAGGCAGCGGTCAAAGTGCTGCAGACGGGCCGATTTGAACATTTGATCTATAGCTCAAACTATGGAACGGAGTGGAATCTAGTGCTGGGTCAGGACAGGCTGCTGGCCCGTCCGGAGCTGCGCAGGCTGATCAGTGATGCGCTGCTTCAGGATGAACGGATTCAGGCGCTTGAGGATGTGGAGATTAGGTTTAACGGGGATACGGTAAGCTTCAGCTGCACAGCGGTTACGCTTTACGGCGATTTTGAACTGAGAAAGGAGGGGATTGCCGGTGTATGAGGATCAGACTTATGAGTCTCTGCTCGAACGTATGCTGGACCGGGTGCCGGAAGGGATGGACAAGCGCGAGGGAAGCATCATTTATGATGCGCTTGCTCCCGCAGCGGCGGAGATGGCCCAGATGTATATGGAGCTGGATGTCAGCAATAATCTATATTTCCCGGACACTGCAGGCGGTGAGTATCTGGAACGCAGTATTGCCTGGACAGGAATTACCCGTCATGCCGCAGGAAAGGCGCAGCTGGGTGCCAGGTTCTATACCGGCGGCGGGGAGCTGCTGGATATTCCTCTGGGCAGCCGCTTCTCCCTGGGCTTACTTCATTATCGTGCGGCGGAGAAGCTGGCTCCCGGAACGTACCGGATCGAGAGTGAGACCGCCGGGGCCGAAGGGAACCAGTACTCGGGCACGCTGCTGCCCATTGATTATATCCCGGGGCTTGCCCGGGGAGAGATTACGGCAATGCTTGTTCCCGGTACGGATGCGGAGCCGGATGAAGCACTGCGGCAGCGGTATTTCGATTCGGCCAGACGGCCTTCGACGAGCGGCAATAAATATCACTACATGGAGTGGGCACAGGACATAGAGGGTGTAGGGGGAGCGAGGGTTTTTCCGCTGTGGGCCGGACCGAAAACGGTAAAAGTGGTCATTGTGAATGCGGAGCATAAGCCTGCTTCTACGCTGCTGGTCTCCCAGGTGCAACAGTACATTGATCCTGCTCCGGGTCTTGGCGAGGGCCAAGCACCGGTGGGTGCCGTAGTAACGGTGGAATCGGCGACAGGCAAAACGATCAGTGTTACTGCGAAGGTTACGCTGGCGGCAGGTTATGCGCTGCAGCCGGTTATTCAGGCTTTTACGGCGATCTTGGAGAAATACCGCAAGGAGAAGGCTTTTGCCGCCACCTACATCAGTCATTCCGTTGTTGGGTCCCTGCTGCTGGATACGGAGGGCATTGTGGATTACAGCGGGCTGAAGCTGAACGGCGGTGCGGGGAATGTGACTCTCAATGAAACTGAAGTGCCGCTCTTCGGCAGTGTCGTACTGGAGGTGTAGCTATGGGATATCCGGAGCAGATTGACGTCTTTCAGGACAAGCTGAACCAAAAAGCGAATGGCGGAAATTATGTTGTAGAAGAGAAGCTTCTTCTTACGGGCGGTGTATACAGCGGGCTTCTGGCCCACGACAACATTAATAATCAGACCCTCTCGGTGTATACAGGCTCACGTTATAGCGGGACAGAGGTGCGGAATTATTCGGTATCTTTTCCGGACGAGGCGCCTTGGCGGCGGATGATCAGGATCTATGCCGATGAGCCCGAAGTGTACGTCACTTACGAAACACCGGGCGATACCGTGGAGGCGGATGATGTGAATCAATTGCAGACGGGGCTGACCGCCACGCAGATTGAGCTGGAACGTTATAAACAGGCCGGGCGGATTGACGGCGGATCTTTTAGAAGAGAGGTGTGAAATGGCACAGACCATTCAGATTAAACGGGGTACGCGGGCAGAGCTGACCACTTACGGGGCGCTGAGGGCCGGGGAAATGGGCTTCTGTACAGACACGAAGGAGATCTATATCGGAGACGGTACCTCCAATTCCATGGTGGGCCGGGCGCTGTCCGGTCCGGAAGCTTCGCGTCCTGCGGCCGCTTCTGCGGGCCGTCTGTATTCTGTAAGCAGCGGAAGCAATAGCGGGTATCTGTATTTCGATGATGGGGCGGCCTGGCGCCGGGTGAATGCGCAGAAATTAACGGATCTGACCGGAACGGTGGACGATGTCGCCGACGGTATCACATATGCCAAGGTGCTCAAAGCAGATATTACAGCAGGACATCCCAATAAAGTGTCGGACGGCACCAATACGAAGACAGCGGCGGAGATCAGAACCCATATTGACGATGCCGCGAGGCACCGGCTGATCAATGATACGGGGACAGCCCTTACGGACCTGTGGTCGGCGCAAAAAATCAAAAACGAGATCGAGCTGGCCAAGCATAATATTGAGCCGCAGGCTTCGGTCAAGGATCAGAATCTGAGTGCTCCGCCGGCCAGCCCGGCCGAAGCTGACAGGTATATCATCCCGGCTGGAGCAACCGGTGCATGGGCGGGCAAGACCAGCCAGATCGCTGAGTACCAGTCAGGAGTATGGGCCTATTATGTCCCGGCTGTCGGCTGGACGGCTTATGTGGATGATGAGCAGAAAATCTACAGCTGGAACGGGACCGCCTGGGTGCGGACGGGCGGGGCGCTACAGACTATAACTGCAGGGAGCGGACTCATCGGCGGCGGACAAGCGGATGCGGTGACGCTGAATATCGGAGCGGGCAACGGGATTACGGTAAGTGCGGATGCGATTGCTGTCACAGCAGGCAAAGGGATTACTGTAGATGCAGCAGGTGTTGCCGCGAATGTGGATGGAAGCAGCATTGTATATGATGCGGGCAACGGCAACCGGCTGACGGTGGGCAGTATTGATGGCGGGACATTCTAGGAGGCGGTGACCATGGCACTGAGAACATTGATTCAAATCCGCCGCGGCCTGGAAAGTGCACTGGGTACGCTGGCGGCAGGTGAGCTGGGCTATTGCACCGATTCCGGCAAGCTGTACATCGGCACCGGCAGCAGCAATAGGCTGCTGGTAACGGCCCAAAGCAGCGGCGACATGCTGAAGAGCATCTACGATACGAATAACAACGGCAAGGTCGATTATGCACAGGCCGCGGACACGGTTCCCTGGTCCGGGGTGGACGGCAAGCCTTCGGTTTATCCGGCGGCTGCGCATACCCATGATTATTTGCCCAAGGGTCCGCTAACCTGGAATCAGTTGAAGGGGGTGTAGCCGTGGCTTATGGAGACAGTATATATGGTCTTGTGGGATATTCGGCAGATCGTGTGACGGAGGAGGGACCGGAGGTTCATGTCCCGGACCTGATGAAATACCTGCCGGAGTATTATCAGGGTATCCCTGAGATGGAGGAATTGCAGGCCAGCGCAGGTGCACAGTGCGGTGAAATCGCCTATGCCATGGCCGACAGCGACGCGCAGAAGACGCTGGAGTCGGCTACCTGGAGCCTATCCCGCTGGGAGCGGATGCTGGGACTGACCCCGGATACGAACAAGTCCTACGCCACCCGCCGGGAGATGATCAAGGCCAAGCTGCGGGGAAGCGGAACGACGACACCGGAGATGATCCGGCGGACGGCGTCCGCTTTTTCCGGCGGGGATGTGGAGGTGGTGGAGGTGCCCGAAGCATACAGCTTCGAGGTACGCTTCGTCGGCACGCTGGGCATCCCGGCCAATATGGCAGGGCTGATTCAGATCATGGAAGAGATTAAGCCAGCCCATCTGGACTACAGCTTCGTGTACAGCTACACCTGGTGGGACTCCTTGAAGTCCCTCACCTGGAACGGTGCGCACAGCAAGACCTGGAACGAACTAAGAGTATATGAATAGGAGTGTGAGCGATGAAGACAACGGGTAATCTGGGGCTGAAAAAGCCGGATGGCACAGATATCGTAGATATCACAGATTTGAACGGCAACATGGATATCCTGGACACCGCCGTCAAGGCTGTGCAGGACCACGCCGCCGATACATTCAAGCACATCACGGCGGCTGAACGCACCGCATGGAATGCCAAGGCATCTATGGCAACTGCAACTGCGTCTGCTGCCGGTCTGATGGCTGGAGCGGATAAGTCGAAGCTGGATAGTGTGGCGCAGGGGGCTAATAATTATGTACATCCTTCCACGCACTTGCCTTCGATCATTGTGCAGGATGCAGCCAACCGCTTTGTCAGTGATACAGAAAAGGCGGCCTGGAATGGCAAGGCGAATCTATCTACTACACCGCAGCAGACTACGGCGGACCTCACCTACTATGTCCGGACGGATGGGAATGATGGGAATACCGGGCTGGGGAATACGGCGGGTGGGGCTTTTAGGACGATTGGGAAAGCGATTAGTATGATTCCTCAGGTAGTAAATCATGCAGCCGTGGTTAATGTAGCGGCAGGCACTTATAACGAGGTTGTAAATATAGCAGGACGTAGCGGCTCATCTATTATTCAAATAAACGGAGATTCTATAATCAGCAATTCCCGTTCAGTTCATTCATTTTCTATTATAAATTGTTCTTGCCGTGTAGAGGTTAACGGGTTTAATGGTTTCAGAACTGACGGAGAAGCTTTTTCAACGAAAGCATCTACTCAGGTTTTATTTTACCGAGATAGTGTTTCATCATCCAGTCCATCGTCCGTTGGTTATTTTGTTGAATCTTCATCTGTATACCTAAATGAGTGCCTATCTAGTAACCGTTTAGTAGGTGTATATGCACATGTTAATGGGCAGATTTTTGCATCTGGTATTGCAGGAACAGGATGTAAAATTGGGTATCAAGCATCTGTAAACGGTAAGATCACTGTACAGAATTCTACATTAACTGCTGTTGGGAACCTAACAGACACCGTATTTGGCGGAACAATACACACTCTAGGCGGTGTCGTTAATCCATGGGGAGATAATACACAGGACATGAGACCAATAGTGTGGGGGGGGAGTTTGGTTTCATCGACAACAACAACCGCGAGTGCATGGAATTTACTTAGATACGGTATTAGCACCAACCAACAAGGTGGATACAATGCAACTACAGGCGTATTTACTAGCCCGCAAACAGGTTGGTATAAAATAAAAGCAACTGTCCAATTGCAGAGCGCTCCAATAGGTGCTTATTCAATTGCTGTATTGCAAAATGGAGTTAATCGGTGGATTGCCGACTATAAAAATACTGCTGTAACGTCACATTTGTTCTTAGGAGGGGATATGTGTCTGCATATGCCTGCCGGAAACACCATTGCAATACAGCTACACACGGACGCAAATTCCGTTATCATAGTAAACGGTATGGATACAACGCACCTTGAAATTGTGCGAATTGCGTGAATCGGAGGAGATAAAATGAATATGTCATTTGCTATAAAATGTTTGTTTCCCGGAGCTGAATCGAACAAAGACTTTGAAGTATGGGACAACGGCCCAGAACCCGTCCTGCGGCCGGGAGCCGAAGATAAAGGCCGTATCCGCTACGAGATCAAGTCGCCTGAGAACGGCGAGGAACTCGAAGAGGGCGTCCACTACCGCTACGGCATCGACTACAACCTACTGGTCGAAGGCGAAGACTACGATCTGGTAGAACGGGGACCGTTCATTGCGGTCTGGAAGCTGGATGCGCCGCAGCCGACAGAAGCTGAACTGCAAACAGCATGGGAAGCGTACCAGGAAGCTGAGGCTAACAAGCCGCCGGTGCTGACGGAGATGGAGCAGCTGCAACAGGAGAACTTGCTGCTGAAGGCGCAGAATAGTGCGCTTACTGAGCGTGCGGATTTCATCGAGGATATTATCGCCGAAATGGCAACTCAAGTTTATTCTTAAGCGTCCGGCGGGTTCCCTTACGTTTTAAGCGTATTAATAGAAAGGTGGTGAGAGCAATGGCCTTGTTTTTTGCGCAACGCGTTACACTGGGAAAGACTAATTATAGTGAGGTTCCCTTTACGCTGAAGCCTGCCGTCAAGGAGATTCTGGTGGAGAATGGATTGGAGTTTCTTGTAATTGAAGAGTAACTAACTACTACTACAGACGCATATCAATAGAGTCGATGGCGTGGGGTTGAGAATTGAAAGCCGAAAACAACAGTTGGATTTTCTCCACTTGCTGTCAAGCAGGAGGGGCTTTTCCGAGTAATAGTTGGAAAAACAGCACTTGCTATAGCTGCAAAGCCCTTAAAGGGCGAGTTGGAACAAAAATAAGTGACGTTTATCCATTTAATCCCTTCAAACGCTTCTATGTAACTGAATTAAGATACGTTTTTACAACTGCTGTCATATGGTGTATTACACTCTGAGCGATTCCGCTTGGGGAACAGGTTATGATCACCCGCCAGGGTGTTTTTTTTGATTCTATATGTTTTGCAGGATTACTTTGGTGCCTCCGGCCCTGGCCGGGGGCATCACTATGACTAATCACACAGAAGGGAGTGAAGCAATGGACAGCAACGATGTTGCAAATTTGGAGAAGCTGCTGCCGCTCGCGGATAAGTACGGGCTGGCCTATCTCATCGCTTTGATTCTGCTCATGATTCTGCTTGTGCTTTTGCGGTCAATTGTGAAGGGGAATCTGGTGCCGCGTGAACTGCTGGAGCGTGCCGAGGAAGACAGGGACAGGCTGCAGAATATCCTCGACAAAGAGCGGTCTGACTTCATGGCACCGACGCTCGAAGTGCTGCAGCGCTTGAAAATCGACCATTCAGCAGGCGGCCATCCGGATGGTACTCATGATGAAGACAGGAGGGGATAACGTGCTGAGTAAGTGGATCAAACGGCTATCGCCCCTGCACCGGGATCAAGAGCGAAAGCTTACACAGGCGGGACTTAGAGTAGCACTCTCTATCCGCAGGTACAAGAATGTATCCCAGGACATACAGGAGGAAATCAGGAACAACGGGTTCGCCGAGTTCCTAATCTATGATCGGGGGGCAGAAGATGAACAGCATTGATGTTGTGTTGTTAATAGCGTATTCCATATCCCTTATCTGTGCGCTGCTGCTGATGGCTGCGCTTTTTTTGTATTTCCGCCGAAGATTCCGGGCGCGCGTAGTCAGTCTGTTTATGCTGGCAGCATTCTTTTTTCTGGGAGCGTATACCGTTAAAATGGCGGTTGCCCTCTGGATACGATTCAGCAGCATCTCCGGCCCGGAGGCGATATTAGGCTCGCTGCAATCGAAAATCTGGGCTATTGCCCAGACAGGCACCACATTAGGGCTGGTGATTCTGACCCTGTTAATCTACACCAGACGTCAGGATCTGTTCGTGGTACTATCCCAAATCAGAAAGGGGAGGAATCGGCATGCTGACTCTCACACAGGTCCTAAATAAATCCGCTGCCCGCCTATCTGGACTCCATCCCGCCGTACTCGCCGCCGCCACTGCGCTGATTGAACGAAGTTATGCGTGCGGTGTTCCCATCCTGATTACTCAGGGACTACGGACGATTGCCGAACAGGACGCACTGTATGCCCAGGGCCGGACTAAGGCGGGAGCGGTTGTCACGAATGCGCGCGGCGGTTACAGCTATCACAATTATGGGCTGGCGGTGGATTTTGCGCTGCTGCTTCCGAATGGATCAAGTGTGTCCTGGGATATGAACAGGGATGGTGACTATGACGGTACCGCTGATTGGCTGGAAGTGGTGCAGCAGGCGAAGGCTATCGGATTTGAGTGGGGCGGGGATTGGACCAGCTTTAAGGACTACCCGCATTTTCAGATGAGCTTTGGATTACGACTGGCGGATCTCCGGACAGGTAAGAAGCCTGCTGCTGCGGCAGTGGAGGTGGTGTATCAACGGATGAAGCAGAAGGAGGAGCAAGCGGTGAAGGGCCAAATGAATGTAGCTGTAAAAGTAAATGGAAAGAAGATCGCGGACGGGTGCCTGGCAAACGGGGTTACCCATGTTCCCGTACGTAGTGTTGCAGAAGCGCTGGGTGCCCGGGTTGTCTACAACTTCGCTACACAAACGGTGGAAATCACCACCGCAGATCAGAAAGGAGGGAGCGTATGATTTACAATGAGTTGTTTGATAATGTGTTAGCTTTTGCGTCACTGCTGGCTGTGGTCATCCTGGCCCTGGTTCAATTGATCAAAAAGAATACCTGTCTGCCGCGCAACATGATCCCGTTTATCGGACTTGGCATGGGGATGGGGATTGGAGCGGCTGCGTATCCTTTTACAGAGCTGGATATGGCCTTGCGCCTATGGGCAGGCGGGCTTGCCGGGCTGTCTGCGACAGGATTATTTGAATTGGCACTTAATAACCGTGAAGGCCGCACGATGAAATAGAAGAGAATGGTGCCGTCCTTCAAGGACGGCATAGCCGTTTGCAATTCAATTCAACGGGTAATAGAATAGGAAGAATTACATAATTATTTTAGACTGTATAAATAGCCGAATTGGTGTATAATCGTAATTACTGCATCGCTTTACCGCGCAATAAAGTTGGAGATTTCCGGGCGGTTTTATTGTATGATATGAGGAAAGCTTTTAAATAGACAATGTTAAGAGCATTGATCCGGAAGAGGATGGGGGGAGCAGCATGACCGAACTTACGACTACCGTTAGCAAAAGCAACTCCAACAATCTGCTGCGGCGAGACGTACGGTTCCTGGGGAATATACTGGGCGAAGTCTTGGTACACCAAGGCGGCAACGAACTGCTGGATATCGTGGAGAAGATCCGGGAGACCAGCAAGTCGCTACGCTCACTGTTTTTGCCTGAACTGCACAATGAATTTAAAGAGCTGATCAGCTCACTGGACCCGGAGAACCGTCATCAGGTGATAAGAGCCTTTGCTATTTATTTCCAACTGGTGAATATAGCGGAGCAGAACCACCGGATTCGCCGCAAACGCGACTACGAACGTTCTGCCGGGGAGACGGTACAGCCCGGGTCAATTGAGAGCGCGATTCAAGAGCTTCGCGAACGGGATTTCTCCCACGAGGAAGTTCATGAGATCATGAGCGGCATGTCTCTGGAGCTGGTTATGACCGCCCACCCTACAGAAGCTATGCGCCGGGCGATTCTCGATATCCACAAACGGATCTCCGACGATGTAATGGGGCTGGATAATCCGACGCTGACCTTCCGCGAACGCGAACAGCTTCGGGAGAAGCTGCTGAATGAGGTTATCACCTTGTGGCAGACGGATGAACTGCGTGACCGCAAGCCTACGGTACTGGATGAAGTGCGCAATGGGATGTATTATTTCCATGAGACGATTTTTGAAGTCCTGCCGGATGTCTATCAGGAGCTTGAGCGCTGTCTGAGCAAATATTATCCGGGCCAGAATTGGCATGTACCGACCTATCTGCGTTTCGGTTCCTGGATTGGGGGGGACCGCGACGGCAACCCTTCCGTGAAGGCAACCGTAACCTTGCAGACCCTGCGTCTGCAGCGCAAGCTGGCTATTCGTGAATACCAGCGTATTATGCGCGAGCTGATGCAGTACCTGAGTTTTAGTACAAGCATCGTGAATGTAACGCCGGAGCTGACCGAGTCTATTGAGAAGGACCGTAATATTATCAATCTCAACCGGGTCGATGCCTGGCGCAATGATAACGAGCCTTACCGGATTAAGCTCAGCTACATGATCTCCAAGACACAGAACGTACTGGACGATGAGAAAAAAGGCACGCCTGAGCGCTACTCATCCCCTGCACAATTTATAGAGGACCTGAACGTCATTGACCGCAGCCTGCGGCATCACTATGCCGATTATGTAGCAGACACCTACATTAAGAAGCTGATCCGTCAGGTGGAGCTGTTCGGCTTCCATACCGCAACTCTGGATGTCCGCCAGCACAGCCAGGAGCATGAGAATGCGATGACAGAGATTCTGGCGAAGATGAATGTTACACCGGATTACTCCAAGCTGGGAGAGCAGGAGAAGATTGAACTGCTTGAGAAGCTGCTGAATGACCCGCGTCCGCTGACTTCCCCTTACCAGTCTTATAGTGAGGGTACAGAGGAATGCCTTGCGGTATACCGCACGATCCACCAGGCACAGGAGGAATACGGCCAGCAGTGTATCACAAGTTATCTGATCAGTATGGCTGAAGCGGCAAGCGATATTCTTGAGGTCATGGTCTTCTCCAAGGAAGTCGGCTTGTTCCGCAAAGACAACGACGGTACGGTTGTATGCACTTTGCAGGCTGTGCCGCTGTTTGAGACGATTGACGACCTGCATGATGCACCGCAAATTATGCGTACACTGCTCAGTATGCCGATCTACCGGGATGCCGTCAGTGCGATGAATGATCTGCAGGAGATTATGCTTGGCTATTCGGACAGTAACAAAGACGGCGGTGTGGTTACAGCGAACTGGGAGCTGCGTGTGGCGCTGAAGCAGATTACGGCGACTGCCGATGATTTCGGCATTAAGCTGAAGTTCTTCCATGGCCGCGGGGGTGCGCTTGGCCGCGGCGGTATGCCGTTGAACCGCAGCATCCTGGCGCAACCGGCTTCAACCATCGGCGGCGGTATCAAGATTACCGAGCAGGGTGAGGTTATCTCTTCCCGTTACTCGATGAAAGGCATTGCTTACCGCAGTCTGGAGCAGGCAACGTCTGCTCTCATCACAGCGGCTATTCATGCCAGATCACCGCAGACGGATCTGTATGAAGCGAAGTGGGATGAGATTATTGCCCGTATCTCTGAAGTCTCTTTGAACAAATATCAGGATCTGATCTTCCGTGATCCGGATTTCCTTACGTTCTTCAAAGAATCTACACCGCTGCCGGAGGTGGGGGAACTGAATATCGGTTCACGCCCATCGAAGCGGAAGAACAGTGAACGCTTCGAGGATCTGCGTGCTATTCCATGGGTGTTCGCCTGGACGCAGAGCCGTTATCTGCTGCCTGCCTGGTATGCTGCCGGAACCGGACTGCAGAGCTTCTATGAGGGGAAAGAAGAGAATCTGAAGATCATGCAGCATATGTATGCCAACTTCTCGTTCTTCACCACCTTGATAGATACGCTGCAGATGGCGATTTCCAAGGCCGATCTTGTGATCGCCAAGGAATATGCCGGTATGGGCAAAAATGAAGAGGCGCGCGACCGGATCTTCGGCCAGATCGAAGCCGAGTTCAAGCTGACCTCCGAGCTGATTCTCAAAATTACCGGCCAGCAGGATATTCTGGATAATGTCCCAGTCATTCAGGAGTCGATCCGCCTGCGTAATCCTTACGTTGATCCGCTCAGCTACCTGCAGGTTCAGCTCCTTGCCGAGCTTCGCGCCCTGCGCGATGTGGAGGGCGATGATGCCGAGCTGCTGCGTGAAGTGCTGCTTACGATCAATGGTATTGCCGCCGGTCTTCGGAATACCGGCTGATGCCTTTTGCTTGAAGCACTCGGTCTCCGGCCTTGTTTTTCAAAGCCGGCGAAGCCGCTTTAAGGTATTGATTTTCTGATCTTAGGCCTTGATCTTTCGGTCTTGAATCTTTGAAGCCGGCCCTAAGCCGCTTCAGAAGTCCCGCCCACTTCCTAACCGGAGGTGGGCGTTTTTTTATTATAGGAAATTGGCGGTCACGAAGGCACATGGGCTATATGTATGCGGAAAACCGAACACAATGGGCAGTGACGAAGGCATATGAGCCAATGTACGCGGAAAACCGAATACATTGGAAAGTCATGAAGGCGTACGGGCCAAATGTATGCGGAAAACCGAATACATTGGGTGGTCATGAGGGTTATCGGTCAAATGTATGCGGAAAACCGCTTAGAAATAGAATGAGGATTAAAGCAGGTGGGGTGAAGGAAAGGAGGCCTGGAGTCAAAGACCCGGCCGCCCCCGCCAGCCCCCGTCCGCTTTTCCCAGCACAATATATATAGAAGGTAACAATACAAACCTTGATTTTTACCAGAACTTGAATTACGATTTAAATGCTTGTACCGTGGTTTCGCAACTTAAGATATACCAAGGGCGGCAAGTCTGGGGGAGTTAACAGGTGGAGAATCTCGAAGGCAGACTGACAAAGCTCGCCCTGAAGGGCGACCAAAGGGCATTTGCCGAGCTTGTGGAACTATATAAAGACAAAATATATCATTTGGCTTACCGTATGCTGAATAACCGCCATGAGGCTGAAGATGTGGTTCAGGAGACATTTTTGCGCGTCTACAGGAATTTGGACAGGTATGATGATAAGCAGAAGTTCTCCACATGGATCTACCGGATTGGCACGAATCTCTGTATTGACCGTCTGCGCAAGCGGCGGCCGACGTATTCACTGGATGCCGAGATGAACGACCAGGAGGGGATTGACGGGTATTCGATGATTCCGAGCGACAATGTGACCCCGGAGACGGAACTGTTGCTCTCGGAGACACAGAGACTCATCTATGAAGCCATCGACAGCCTGCCCGTGAAGTACAGGTCGGTGATGATTTTGCGGTATTTGCAGGATTTGTCGCTTCAGGAGATCAGTGATGTGCTGGATATGCCCGTAACGACGATCAAGACCCGGGTGCACCGCGGACGTGAGTTTTTACGTAAAAAATTAGGCCCCAAAATGTAAAAATAGATTATTTTTTATGAAACTCCTGCAGGGCCGTGACGTATGTAAGTTAAGCAAGTCTTATGCGTCCTGTTCCTATGCCTGAATAATTAAATAAGCATTAATGAAAGGATTGGCTCCTATGGAATGCAAACTGGCCGTCTCTATGATGCACGACTACCTGGATGACGACTTGCCCGAACTGCAGCAGAGGGAATTGAAGGAGCATCTTCTATCCTGTACAGAGTGCCGTGCGAAGTTCAAAGAACTGGAACAGACCGATATGCTGATGTTTTCCCTGATGC
Source organism: Paenibacillus tritici (assembly GCF_018207515.1). Classification (NCBI taxonomy): domain Bacteria; kingdom Bacillati; phylum Bacillota; class Bacilli; order Caryophanales; family Paenibacillaceae; genus Paenibacillus; species Paenibacillus tritici. Next base: position 6,849,794 of record NZ_CP073365.1, on the reverse strand, counting down.
ATCAGACGCCCGTAGCCTCGGAGGATCTTGTAGGCCGGATTATGGATTCATTACCGAAACCGAAGAAGGAAAGAGCTTTTATCACCTGGATCAAGAGACATCCGGCGTTGACGGCGGCCTCTGTGTTCATTCTCGTGATGCTGATGAGCTCGGTGACCTTCTGGAACCAGGATAGACAGCTTGTGGTCCGGGGGACAGACCTCGATCAGGTTGTTATCCAAGGGGATACGGTAATCGTGCCTTCCGGCAAAATTATCTCCGGTGATCTGACGGTGGAGAACGGCAAAACTCAAGTGTACGGGGAAGTCAACGGTAATGTAACGGTCATCGACGGCTCGCTGTATCAGGCTTCAACCGCCCATATTTCCGGGCAAGTCAAAAGCATAGACCAAGCAGTAAGCTGGATCTGGTATAAAGTGACAAACATGTTCTCTGAAGTTGCCTACCGATAGCTAAATGTTGGTCGCTTGTAGCAGAAAACTCATTTGCGCCTCTTTTTCCGGAAAGATGGCGCTTTTTTGTTGCCTGAAATAAAGGTTCTTCAATTTCCCGGCCGTGAAACTTGCAACCGGAGGCTGAACGTTATAACCTAGAATAAGATTAGGTGTTAAGTTAACATACTATTTACATAAACCCAGCTAATTTGAAATGACGGGGGTTGTCGGCCATGAGCTACTTTACCGACCTTACATGGAAAGAATCCATTAAAGATATAATCGATATATTAATTGTTAGCTATATTATCTATAAAGTGCTCAATATGGTACGCGGAACGCGGGCAGTCCAGCTCCTGAAGGGGATTATGGTCCTAGTCGTCATCTGGGGCGGCAGTACTCTGCTGGATCTATATACCCTGAGATGGCTGATGAACCAGGTGTTTACGTTCGGGATACTTGCGATCTTTATTATTTTTCAGCCGGAGCTGCGGCGGGGGCTGGAACAGCTCGGAAGGGGCAGGTTCTTCGGGCGTACGGCGGAGAATGATGAGGAGATCAGCAAATTAATCGGCGAAGTTATTAAGGCTGTGAATTATTTGGCTGTGCGCAAAATCGGGGCATTAATCGTATTTGAACGGGCCACGGGGCTTAATGAGTATACGGAATCCGGGATAGCGATGCGGTCGGATGTAAGTTCAGAGCTGCTGATCAATATCTTCATCCCCAATACACCGCTGCATGACGGGGCGCTCATCATGCAGGGGAATCAGATCGCTGCGGCTGCCTGTTACTTGCCTTTGTCAGAGAATCCGTTCATCAGCAAGGAGCTGGGGACAAGACACCGGGCTGCCATCGGCATCAGTGAAGTGGCGGATTCAGTATCTGTCGTCGTCTCCGAGGAGACCGGCCTGATCTCCCTTGCCATCAATGGACAAATTGTCCGGGATATCAAGGAAGAGTCGCTGATCTCGAAGCTGCACCAAGAGCTGAGCTCAACGCTCAAAGAAAAGAGTTCCGCTTTCTGGAAATGGAGGGGGAACAAGAATAATGGATAAATGGATGAAGAATAACAACTTCAACAAAATCCTTGCCCTTGCCCTGGGGATTATCCTGTGGACCATTGTGCATGTAGATACAGCACCGACGTATCAGACTACCGTAAACACCGAATCGAAGACGATTGAGAATGTCAAAGTGGAGATTGAAGGCTTCGACAGTGATAACTATGTATTAACCAAGGATGTAGATAGCGTCAGGATGGAGGTAAGAGGGAAAAGGTCAGATCTTACCTACAAGTTCTCCGACGCATACCGGGTATGGCTGGATCTTAAGGATGTGAAGCCCGGCGATAATACGCTTCCGCTGATGTATTCGACGCCGAGCGGTGTAACCCTGGACGATATGGTCCCGAATCAGGTGAATGTGCATATCGAGCTGCGGACGACCAAATCTTTTCCCGTCTCGCTGAATATTACAGGGGAGCCGGCGTCAGGCTATGAAGTAGGGACTCCGGTGATCGACCCGGCCTCTGTGGAGGTTACTCTTCCGGCAAGTGATCTTGGACGGGTAGCGAAGGTGCAGGGGAAGATTGAGCTGGATGGGGAGAATGAGGCTTTTAGCGAGAAGAAGCTGAGGCTCTACGCGCTGGATAACAAGGGGAACGAGCTTGAGGATGCGGTGATTGAACCGTCCACAGCAGCGGTAGAAGTACCTATTACCCTTCCGTCCAAAACTCTGCCGCTGGACATCAGCTTTACCGGCAGTCTGCCCGGTTCATTAGTTCTGTCCAGGGTGACGCCCGAGCAGGATATGGTAACGGTATACGGCAGCGCAGAGTCGCTGAAGACCTTGTCCTCTTATGAAGCCGTACTTGATTTAAGCACGGTTAAGAATGCAGGCACAGAGCAAATGAAGCTGGAGCTGAAGCCGCCCGAGGGAACCGGCAAGATTGAACCTGCTGTAATGAATGTATCCGTCTCTGCAGCGGAGATTACCCAGCGGACGCTCTCTGCTATGCCTATTAAGCTGGAGGGCGTTAGCAACGGGCTGACAGCCCTTATATTAGACCCTGTAAGCACCTCTATTGATCTGACGATCTCAGGTGCGCCTGCGTTGCTCGACCAGCTTGACCAGGATAGTATCAGCGTGGTTGCAGATGTCGGGGGGCTTACGGCAGGTATTCACGATGTCACGCTACAGGTATCGCTTCCAAGGTTCATCACGCTGCAGAATACCCCTTCGCAGCTTATAGCGAAGATTGAGCTATTGGCTCCTGCAACACCAGAGGCTACTGTGGGGGCTGACAGCAGTACGCCCGCTCCTAGTCCGGAGCCCAGCGCGGAGCCTGTTACCGGTGAGGAGACGATTGTAGAGCCTACACCAGTCCATACCGGCGACATCGTGGAGGAGACCCCGTCTCCCACGCCTACTCCGCCGGAGAATGAAGTTACCCCGCCAGCGGGCGGCAATAATGCCGGCAGTACGGGCGGAACGTAGCTTGCCCGGGCACGGATTAACAAATCGTTCATACTATAATTTATTAAGCTGAAGCAGCGTATTCAAAAGGAGAAAAAAAGATGGGTAAGTATTTCGGAACAGATGGCGTACGCGGGGTGGCTAACCGTGAATTAACAGCAGAATTGGCCTACAGTATTGGACGCTGCGGCGGATATGTGCTGGCGGGAAATGTGGAAAAGCCTAAAGTCGTAATCGGCATGGACACTCGGATCTCCGGTCCGATGCTGGAATCGGCATTGATTGCCGGGTTATTGTCTATTGGTGCGGATGTAATCCGTCTGGGTGTAGTATCTACACCGGCTGTTGCTTATATTACAAGATTGCTTCAGGCGGATGCCGGAGTGATGATCTCTGCTTCGCATAATCCGGTGGAGGATAACGGGATTAAGTTCTTTGGCGGAGACGGCTTCAAGCTGACTGACGAGACGGAGCTGCGGATTGAAGAGCTGATGGATGCGGAGCAGGATGAACTGCCGCGTCCCGTAGGGTCAGGTCTTGGCACGCTCCGGACAGATGATGAAGCGAAGTATCTGTACCTGGACTATCTGAAGACCACCATCGACCAGAGCTTCAAAGGCATGAAGGTTGTACTGGACTGTGCACATGGCGCAGCGTATGAGCTGGCACCCCGGCTGTTCAGAGAACTGGGCGCAGAAGTCATCTGCATCGGGGCTGAGCCGGACGGGCTGAATATTAATGACGGATTCGGCTCAACACATCCGGAGACCTTGCGTGCAGAAGTGCTGCGGCATGGTGCGGATCTGGGACTTGCTTTTGACGGGGATGCCGACCGCCTGATTGCGATTGATGAGAAGGGCGACGAGGTGGACGGCGACTTCATTCTCTGCATTTGCGGAGATGCGATGAACCGTGCAGGGAAGCTGAAGGACGGTACTATTGTATCCACTGTAATGAGCAATATCGGATTCTACAAGGCTACAGAGAAGCTGTCGCTGAATACGGCGAAGACTGCTGTCGGTGACCGTTATGTCATGGAAGAAATGCGCCGCGGCGGCTATAATCTGGGCGGGGAGCAGTCCGGTCATGTGATTTTCCTGGATTATAATACAACAGGCGACGGGATTCTGACGGCTATTCAACTGGTGAATACCATGAAATCTTCGGGCAAGAAGCTTAGTACGCTGAAGTCCATGATGACCAAATATCCGCAGGTGCTGGTGAACGTGCGCGTGCAGGACAAAACCAATTACCCGAACAATCCGGCGATTGAGGCCGCGATCATAGAAGTAGAAGGCAAGCTGGGCGACAATGGGCGTGTTCTGGTGCGTCCTTCGGGAACCGAGCCGCTGATCCGTGTGATGGCGGAAGGGCCGGATAAGGCCGAGCTTGATCTTTTTGTAGGACAGATTGTGGAAGTGGTTCAGCGCGAGCTGGTGTAATCACTCCTTCTCCATATCGCTTGCACAGACAGCCGGTGAACCGTTATAGAGGAGGGTTCACCGGCTGAATGATTAGAGTGGGCGCGGCTTTGTAAGCTGTTGTGAAATGGTTAAGAAAGGTTTTCTTCACTGTGCCGTTGCCAAAATGGTATCAGGTGCATATAATAGATTAAGTGTCATTCCAGAAGGAAAGCGGGGATAGTAAGGTTCATGCAATACAAGCGCCAGAGCTTGATCTTGCGCGGGCGAGAAGGGAAGAACGGAGTCTGCCGAATAGGGCAGCACGGTCTGAACGGATCACGGCAGATGTAAGCTGACGAGGTGGAGGTGTTCGAAATGTTCGGCGGGGACCTCCCGGTGATGCACCAGAGCCGTAAATGGAAGCGGAAAATGCGAGGGCGACCTTGCACACAACGCTTCTGTGGGTGCAAATGGAGAATTACAAATCATGGGCAAGCGTACATGCAGGAAACGCAGATGGTTCTGCTGCGGCAGAAGAGAAGACTGTAAGTGACAGGTTATTGTGTTGCGTATCATGGACAACATCATATTTGCTTTTCTTCAAAACATGCCGCACGGCACGTTTCTTTCCTCATGCGCCCCTAATTACGATAAATTGGACGGAGGAAAATATAATGTGTGGTATTGTGGGATATATTGGGAATCAGAATTCGCAGGGGATCTTGGTAGAGGGTTTGAAAAAGCTGGAGTATCGCGGGTATGATTCCGCAGGTATTGCCGTATTCACCACGGAAGGTCTGCAGATTGTGAAGGCACAGGGACGTATGGCGAATCTTGAATCCCGTCTGGACGCGACTCCGCTGACAGGCAGCGCTGGCATTGGCCATACCCGCTGGGCTACACACGGCAAGCCATCCGATGAGAACTCTCATCCGCACACAGATAACACTCACAAATTCTCGGTTGTTCATAACGGGATTGTTGAGAACTATCTGGACCTGAAGGAAGAGCTGATTGCCGGAGGAGCCATCTTTACTTCCGAAACGGATACAGAAGTAATCTCCCACCTGATTGCCCGTGAATATAATGGGGATATCGTTAAGGCTGTACAAAAAGCGATCACTTACATGCGCGGAGCGTTCGCACTGGGTGTGCTGACTGAATTTGAACCGGATAAACTGGTAGCTGTACGTCAAGCCAGCCCGCTGATTATCGGTCTTGGAGAAGGCGAGAACTTTATTGGGTCCGATATTCCTGCACTGCTGGAATATACCCGCAACGTATATATTTTGAACGACGGCGAAATGGCTGTATTGACACGGGATGCTGTCGAATTAATGACGATTGAAGGCAACTTTATTTCTCGGGAAATGATTACTGTCGATTGGGATGCGGTAACCGCAGAAAAAGGCGGTTATGAGCACTTCATGCTGAAGGAAATTCACGAGCAGCCAAAGGCTTACCGCGATACCATGCGCGGACGTATGAATGCTGAAGGCAACAAGGTCATTCTGCCGGAGCTTAACCTGACGGAAGAACAGATCAAGAACATCCGCAACATCCAGATCGTTGCTTGTGGTACTGCTTATAATGCCGGCCTTGTTGGACGTAACCTGATTGAGTCCCTGGTGCGGATTCCGGTAGAGAATGACATTGCTTCCGAATACCGCTACCGTGCGCCAATCGTGACTCCAGAAACACTGGTTATCGTAGTCAGCCAATCCGGTGAAACTGCCGATACCTTGGCCGCTCTTCGTGAAGGTCAGGCCAACGGAGCTCATGTGCTGGCGATCACTAACGTAGTAGGCAGCTCTATTGCTCGGGAAGCGAACAGTGTACTGGTAACGCTGGCCGGACCGGAAATCGCCGTAGCCTCTACCAAAGCGTACACCTCCCAGCTGATTGCGTTCACTTTACTGGGTCTGTATCTGGCTGAAGTGCGCGGCACCCAGTCTGAGCCTGAGGTTGCCAAGATTCTGGCGGCTATGCAGTCTCTGCCGGAGCAGGTAGAAGTGATTCTGGCGCAAAAAGATGTGCTCAAAGCCTATGCCGAGCAAATCGCCGTGCACAAGCATCTCTTCTTCATCGGTCGTGGCGTAGATTACGCAGTAGCTCAAGAAGGCTCTCTGAAGCTCAAAGAGATCTCCTACATTCACTCCGAAGCCTATGCTGCGGGTGAACTGAAGCATGGTACACTGGCGCTGATCGAAGAAGGCGTTCCTGTCATTGCCCTGGCTACCCAGGAATCCGTACTGGAGAAGACCGTCAGCAACATCAAAGAAGTGAAAGCCCGCGGCGCTCATGTCCTGGCCGTCACACATGAAGAACACAAAGACGACCTGCTCCGCTCCGTTGACCAGGTATTCGTGATTCCTCAAACCCTGCCGTTGCTGACCGCAGCCCTGTCTGTAGTATCCCTGCAGTTGCTGGCTTACTACGCTTCGCTGGCCTTGGGTCATGATGTGGATAAACCAAGAAACCTGGCTAAGAGCGTTACTGTGGAGTAAGGGTGGAATCAGTAAAGGAAGTCTTGATTGATTACATTAAAGTATTGTTCTGATTTAAAAAAATTCATTATAGTATTGTTTTGAAAAAGTATTCAACGATTAAATTAATCAACATAAGCCGTCCTAATAATTTAGGGCGGCTTTTTTGCTGGGAAATTACTCGAAAAAATGAATATCAGAGGATGGACGCTTCACTAAGCTAATGGGAAGGATATGTTAATCAATTAGCGAATACTTCAAATAAGTATAAGTAAAGAATCTGCATGAACCATAAAAAATTCAAAAAAGTGAAGGAGCAGCATAGCCTTATGAAACTAGGACATATAATGATTTTCGTTAATGACATGACAAAGGCGAAATGGTTTTATTCTGAATTGCTGGGTTTGCAAACTCTGTTAGAGCAAGAAAATAAGCTTATATTTGCCCTTGACGGCTGTCAGCTTATAGCTTTTAAGTGTGAAAAGACCAAAGAAATTGGGGATTATTCAAACGAAGCTAGAACAGTTTTGGTGTTTGAGGTCGTATCTGTTGAGCAAACTTATAAAGAAATGAAGGAAAAGGGTATTCAATTTTTGCATGAGAAACCTACTGAGGGGCGATATGCTGCTTTCGTTGATCCATTTGGTAACGTACATGAAATCGCTGAATCGTTCGACACTTAGTAAGTATGAGAGAAATTTAATCCAAAGGAGTATAAGTTTATGAGCTATGATATTCATAATTACGAGAGCAGATCATTGGACAGAGAGCACGGAAAGTCCCATTTCACTTGATGAGTTAAAGGTTTTATTTTCGGCTAAAAATGATTTTGAGTATTCTAATACATTTTCAATATCTGGTCCAATTCAAATATCAATAAACGGTGATTTTTTTATATGGAAAGTTGATGATGTAATGGATAAGATGAAGGAGATTGCTAAGGAACTTAATGCGAAAGTACAAGGGGATGAAGGAGAATTATACTAAATCATTCTGATATTATCTTAAGCTAATTGATTATAAGGAAGCACCTTAACCTGCTATTCTTGGTGGGGCAAATAGACGAAGCGCGTAATAAGGAGGATATATGATGATGAAAAAATGGACGATTTCTTTGCTTTCATCAGCACTTTTTTTGCTGCCTTTAACAACAGAATCTGGTTATGCATCAGAGGCTTCTACATCTACTACGATTAACAATGGCCAAATAAACAATGGTCGAGTACTAGTTCCCTTACGCGCAGTCTCCGAGAATCTTGGTGCAAGTCTGGAATGGTTTCAAACGGACAAAGTTGTTAAAATCAAAAATGGGGATTCAACCCTATGGCTTGCCGCAAATTTCAAACGTGTCATTATTGAAGCTGCTCCATCGAGTGAAACTCCGGACACACCGTCCCGGGAATATGTGGATTTGGATACTGCCACACAGGTCATCCAAGGAACAACGTATGTCCCTCTACGTTTTGTTAGTCAGTCGTTAGGAGCAACTGTAGTATGGAACCAACTGTCTAAACAAGCAAAAGTGACGTTAGGCAACAAGGGACTTGTTGTCAATATGAAGACCCCGTCTATTCAAATTCCGGAGAAAAGCAAAATTACTGACTCACGCTTGAAACTACTATCGGATAAATTAAACCAAGCATCCAATATATCTTCCATTAAAAATGTAAATTCAACCCTCCAACCCTATTTCACGGATAGGTTAATTAAGTCTATTGTTCAGAACAAAGGTTTGAACACAGCAGGTACTTATGAAATGCCTGTCACTTCACCTGTTTATACTAGCAAGAATTCGGCCACACTTTCGCAATCTGTAATACTGGCGAATGGTCTTACAGGAGAAGATCAATATGCTGAAGATCGGACGGTCACTCTTATATTCACGAACGGTATTTGGAAGGTGGATAGCGTGAATAAGGCGTCTAGAGTTCTAATATCAGGATTCTCTGATTATCACCCTCAGTAAAGAAAATGGTATAGTAGGGTTAGAATTTCTATTTCTTAAGCTGATGGGCAGGTGTGGAATTTGGAAGGGAATAATGGAAAAGGAAAAACTCACCTTAGGGAATTTATGACTTGGGCTGGGGAAAAGGGCTGGGACATAATGAGTAAATCCGGTTCTCAGCTACATTTAAATAGTGGCATTACTTCAAGATATAAAGGACTTCCAGATGAATATTCCGAATTTCTAAATGTAGTTGAAAAGTGCGTTGCACCGGATGAGCAAACCTGGTTTATTTGTGAGGCGGAGTTCAACAATAGCACGGAGGCCGCATTCCAATGGAATGAATTTGAAATGCTTAGTCTGGAGGCCGCAGAGGGTGATTCTATTTGGCGCTCAGAGATAACGGCCTGGTGGGATCATCACTTGCCGATCGTAATGTCTGTGGAGGATGGATATTCCTTCTATGCCATTGACTTAACAACCGACGGTGGGGCTATTGTCCGTGGATGTGAGCCTGAATTTGAAGAGGTTGACAAGGTAGCCGATTCGTTTGGAGAATTTCTGGCATGGATGATGTCAAATTCAGATTAAGATGCCACCTCCAGTCCAGAAAAGAGGAATGTACAGTGAAACGGGCAGATCCGGTTAAAATATATAATACTTCTGTGGAAGCCACGCTTGAAGTGATTGGAGGAAAGTGGAAACCTGCTATTCTTTTTCATTTAACCTTTGGGAAGAAACGGAATAATGAATTCAAAACGCTGATACCAAAAATCACTCAAAAGGTATTAACGGAACAACTTCGGGAGCTTGAAGTGGCAGGGATCGTTCTACGTACTTCCTATAATCAGGTTCCTCCAAAGGTTGAATATGAGTTAACGGAGTATGGGAGTAGTCTAAAAGAGATTCTTCACCTGATGTGTAGATGGGGCGAAACTTATATTGAGCGAACCTACGGGGAGAATGCAGTTGTTCTGGATAACCCGCCAAGTGAATCTGAACCTGAAAACTAACAAGCTGACCTTATGGAAGGTCAGCTTGTTAGTTTTCCATCGTCTGTTAAGGAATGACTTTGCGTTTCCGGAAATCGTCAAAGATATCTTTAAACATCACTTCCGTGTCCACGTATTCATGAAAGCCTAATCGGCGGGCCTTTGATCCGTCGGAAAAGAAATCGTAGTTCCAGGAAAACACAAAATCTCCAAACTGCCAAGACGAGACAGCTTTATAGGAATGTGTTGCAAGACCATGCTTTTTAACCATGGTGTCCCATAGTTCCTCCTTATCAGCCATGATCATATCCAGTGACATGGGCAATGGAGGTGCTGTCTCCAACTCAAAGTAACGGGCAATTTTGGGCCAAAGTTCATTCCAGCGAAACAAATCTCCGTTTGTAATGTTAAATGCCTGATTCGCACAGTTCTCTTCTGTCGCTGCCCATACAGTTGCTTTGGCGAGTAGTCCAGCATCCGTCATCTCCAGGAGGCTATCATAAGCCCCCGGCTTTCCCGGGAACCGTAGAGGAAGCCCAAGTTCCTTTGACATAGAAGCGTATATGCCAATGACCATGGCAAGGTTCATCGGGTTCCCGAGTGCGAATCCGCACACGACTGAAGGACGAAGGGCTGACCAAGTCCAGGATTTCCCTAATTGTCTTTGTTCTAAAAAGTCTTGCTGGGCAATGTTGAATTCTGGAGGCATATGATTCGCGTCAGTCTCACGTGCAGGTGTCTTGAAAGGACCGAGATGTGCACCGTATACTTTGTATCCCTGCATCAGACTGACATGCTTCAATCCCGGCGCTATCGGTTCCATAACTTCTACAACGTTCACTAACATAGCCAGGTTGGGTGGAACGAGTTCGGCCCAAGTTGGCCGGTCTTGATACGCAGCATAGAAGATGTGGGTTACCTCAGTTAGCCCTTTCAATTGTTCACGGGTTTCATTTATATTGAGTAAATCGGCCGCCACATAACGTACACGATCGGTAGATTCTCCACCTCGACGCGAAACGCCAATAACGTCCCAGTCGGGTAAAATAATAAGGTGATGGATTAGGTTGCGACCGATCACACCATTTGCGCCAATGACCAGAGCGACTTTACGTCTTTCAGTAGATTCATTCATCATCGTGTCTCAACTCCTTAAGTGCAGTGATTTGTTCAACGTTAGTTTGTAACAAATATCAACACTTGAGAAGTACGCACTTTGAAGTAACTAAAGTACTTCATTGTAATCTAACCAGTCTCGCTGGTGTCAAAAGAAAGGTATGTGTTGGAGTACCCTGTACCTAATTTTCCTTATTCGATTCAAAGTGCTTGACTATGACGTTAGGTCATAGTGCATAATTCTCACTATCAACTACTTGGAGTGAGAGATATGAACATAAGAACATTGCGTTCAGACCGAATTTATCAAAAAGTTGCCCAAGCTTCGCCCGAGGAAAAGCTTGAATTATTCAGAAACGAAATGATGGCTCCCTTTATGAAACAATGGCAAATTCAACAAATGCCTTTTAGAGCTGAAGAAGCGAATGGTTTTGACGTTGTTACGTTCAATAGTATAATGCATCGATCCCCTGATCAGATTACCGGGCAGATTTCATCAGAGATCGAGTTGATTTCATCGGATTCTTTTTGGTTAGAGTGTGAGCATGCTGTGAAGAAAAGCCTCCATCTATTTATAGAACATGAAATAAATCTCCCTGTATCCGAATATTTGTTTACCATTCAACTAGGAAATCCGGAAAGCCGTGCCTTATTAATAAATGAAGGATATAGCGGCTTCGGGGGCATTCCCGGGTTTATCTGGGGCACACTCTTGCCAAATGAGTACACGCTTCCTCGAATGAAGGCTTCGCTGGCGCACGAATGCAATCATAATGTGCGATATCAATTTATTCAATGGGATCACACCGTTAATTTGGGCGAGCTTATTGTAAGTGAAGGATTAGCTGAGAACTTTGCTACGCTCATGTTTGGAGAAGAGTTGCTTGGCCCTTGGATAACGAAAACAAATGCAGAAACACTTAACAGGCGCATTAAGCCCGTGCTAAGAGAGCAATTGCAATTAACGGGGTTTGATCAATTTGCCCCTTATCTTTACGGTGACGAGATCGCAGAACTTCAGAGCTTCAAACCGGTCAATATGCCTTACAGCGCCGGCTACGCTTGCGGATATTATTTAATCCAGTATTACCTCAGAAAAACAGGAAGAACGATCTTTGAGGCAACAATCACGCCTGCTGCTCAAATACTAGACGAAGTAAAGGGATTTTGGGATGAAGAAACCATTATTAGCGGTTAAAGATATTGTTCAGATAACAGGCATTACAGCTCGTACCTTGCACTATTACGATAGAATCGATCTATTTAAACCGACACATCTGACGGAAAAAGGATATCGCCTATATGATCGAAGCAGTTTGGAAAAACTTCAAACCATTTTATTCTTAAAGGAATTGGATTTTTCCTTGAAAGAAATTGCGGACATTTTAAAGCTGACCAGGCAAGAACAGAAACAAATATTAAAGAAGCAGAGACAAACTTTATTATTGAGAAAACAAAGACTGGACAACATCATGACTGCTCTCGATGAATACGTTTCGGGGAATGATATTAGTAATTTGCACATTTTTAACCATTCTTCCGTTTTGCCATTGAAAGAACAGTATGCTAATGAGGCAAAGTTCATTTATGGCGAAACAGAGGCGTATAAAGTGTATATTGAAAATATGGAAAAACTATCAGCAGATGAAAAAGAGAAACGTTTTTCCGATACTGAGGAAATATATAAAAAAATTGCGTCTTGTATCCATCAGGATCCTTCCTCCGATGAAGTGCAGCAATTAATCGAAGAGTGGAAAGGAAATCTAATGCAATTCATGACCTGCGATGCAGAGTTACTGGCTTGCATTGCCCATACCTACAAATTCGATGCACGCTTCAAAAGCTACTTTAATCAATATGGCAATGAGGATTTAGCAGATTTTCTTTACAGCGCAATTATGCAAAATATCAACCGGTAATCATCTGCAGAAGCCATTCTACCGGCAGTTGAATATTGCGCAAGTGATCATTCAACCACCGCTTGATAGGATTGCGTTTGCGAAAATGCTATGCTGTTTTTGACAGTGCGCACTGTACATTTTGTACGACTTGGAGGTATACCAATGCTCGACTTGCGTAAGATTGGAGCTTATATTTCGAAGCTTCGCAAAGACCAGGATCTGACCCAATTGGAACTTGCCGATCAACTGAATGTAAGTCATCAGGCGGTATCGAAATGGGAGCGCGGCGAATCGCTACCGGATATCGGAACGCTTCCGCGGTTTGCGAGGTTATTTGGCAAGACGGTTGATGACATTTTAAATTCAGGAGACCACGCAGAACATCGGGAGCACCAGCACCTGGGAACAATCGTTGAGGAGATCTCCGAGAACAGACCGGACCAAGTGGCAGAGAGGGTTAATACCGGTGAGGTGGAGGTGGAAGATCTGCTAGAAGTAGCACCGTTACTAAAAGCAAGCTCTCTGCATAAGGTTACAGAACGATTAGACAGCAGCGTGCTTAAGTTGGACTTCATCATGCGGCTGGCTCCGTTCCTTGGAGCGGGTACATTGGATGAACTGGTTAGTCAGGCTGAAGAAGACGAAATGGAGTGGGACATCATTACAGGACTCGCTCCGTTCGTCAGCGGCGACACCTTAAACCGACTGGTAGATAAATGGAATGAGGGTTCCTTGGAGTTCCACAATCTTGTTGAAATTGCCCCGTTTCTTGGAAGAGAACATATAGACCGGTTGGTACAACTGGCAGAAGAGGGCAGCGTAAGCTGGGATACCGTTCAAGGGTTGGCCCCCTTTATTAGCAGAGATACGTTAAGCCGCCTGGTAGACCGGGTTACAGAAGGCACCCTCGATGCGGACCGGATCATAAGCCTCGCACCTTTTCTGGACAGGGGAAGTCTTGAGAAGCTGATTAATGGAGTGGCAGCTAACGGGAAAAGATAGTTCAACAACTACAGCGGCAGAATAAGACTTTACTTATCAAGTCTTGTTCTGCCGCTGCTTTTTTTACGGGCAAATATTTGTCAGGACGGAATGTCCATAGCCGTCTGAATGTTTTTGAGATTGAGCTGGACCAATTACATCGGCAGGCCAGATTTCATTATGGAAAAGACCTGCGCCTACGTTTTGACTCGATTTCAGGTTAAGGTAACCTGTAACTAAAGTAGTTAGTACATATTCAAAAAATTGGTTGAGATGCGAGGTGCCTTGAATGATAAGAGAAGTAGAGATGCTGGCTCAGTCCATTGCAGAATTGAAGGAGTTTTACGTGGATTCTCTCGGGTTAGCATTAATTACAGAAAATTCGACTTCATTTAGTGTGAAGGTTGGGGAGTCCAGCCTATCCTTTACAGAGTCTGGACAGAGCGCCCAACCTTTTTATCATTTTGCCTTTAATATACCGGAGAACCAAATCGGCGAGGCGGTGCGGTGGATCACCCCGAAGGCCGCTATAATCCCGGATCAAGGCAAGCAAGTGGTATACTTCAAAGCATGGAACGCCGAGTCGATATATTTCCATGATCCGGCCGGCAATCTGGTTGAGCTGATTGCACGGCATCATTTGAACAATTCAACGGATCAGTTATTTTCTCAGGCGAGTCTGCTGTGCGTAAGTGAAATCGGTCTGCCTGTGCCTGATGTCGACAATGCATTACTTGAGCTGTCCCATGCAGGGATTTTACCATGGCAGGATTACAATAGCTCATTTGCTGCTGCCGGTGACGAGCAGGGATTGCTTATTGTGGTTAAGGAAGGCCGGGTCTGGTTCATGTCAGATCAGGAAGCGTTCCCGCATACACTGACTGTACAGACCGATGTCTGCGAGGTGACGCTAGATCCTTGGAATGGAATGAAGGTCAGCGCCAAAAGGTGATTTTATCACTAGGTAAGCGCACCGATTCATGGCCTTCTTGCTTGGCTTTGCCGATGGACAGGATCATGACAGGGACATAACGTTCGTCGTCCAGATCAAAGGCGCTAACTACCTTATCCCGCTCAAAACCTGCCATAGGATTGGTGTCATACCCGTGTGCACGGGCTACCAGCATCAGTTGCATCGCAAATAAACTGGCATCGACTTTGGCGATCTCTATCTTCATATCCCGGGGGAGTAGTGGGAACATACCGAGAATTTGTGAGACCTGCTTATCCCGCACCTCCTGCGGCATTTTGCCCTGCTCCACAGCCATATTATAAATCTCTTCTACATACTGTTCACTCTGCGTATCACCCAGAATAATAAGCATAGCGGCTGAGGAATCATTTTGTTGTGTATTGAATTGTACAAGAGGACGAAGTTTGTCTTTCCCTTCAGGGGTATGAACCACGATAACACGCCATGGCTGGATATTGGCAGAAGAAGGCGCTAAGCTTGCTTCATTAATGATGTCTTGCATTTCTTCTGTAGTAATCTTGACCTGCTCATCATAATGGCGGACGGAACGGCGGCCCGTAATAATACTCACAAAATCGTTGTTTTGGATATGCTCCAGCATGTAATCTCTCCTTTTGAGGTAACCCGTTTTTTTGACATTGTTGGTGCCAGTGGTTATCCTATTGTCATTATGAACTATAAACCGTGGTTTACAGCAAATCTAATTATTACGGTGTTCAGAAGGGAATGGGTTATGAAAGCGAGTGAAGTGTCCAGGCTGACGGGGCTGCCAGTATCCACCTTGCGATTCTATGAACGCAAACAGCTGATTCCGGAGCAGTATATATCAAGGGATGACAATAATTATCGCGTATATCACGAAGATGTGATTGCTTTTCTGGAGGATATAAAAATCTTGCTCAGTGTAAATTTCACTATTCAGGAAATAATTCTGCTTATCAACGAGAACGAGAATTCCTATGTAGAAAAGAATGCTTTGGTGAAGGGGAAAATTCAATATATCCAGGAGTTAGAAGAGAAGTTGAAGGCATCCAAAACATTCTTAGCGGATGTGTTAGAGGGCAATGCAAGATTTCAGACGCCATGCAAATCTGTGGATACAATTAAATAGGAGTTGACGTATGGTACTTGTAATTAAGGTGATTCGAGTTCTGTTATTCGGAATTGTAGTTCTATTATTGGCCTCATCCATGCCAATTTTTGCTGGAGTAACGTTGCTTTGTATTGTTGGAATTTCCATGCTTCTTAAAAGGAATGGTAGAAAATAGGAGTGTTAGCAAAGACAACCGCTCAGAAGAGATCGGCGGTTGTCTTTGCTCTGATATAAATTTGGAAGAATTCAAACAAAACAGTGGCCCTATTCCCGTCCCATAGACTCAAAACGTATAAGCATGACCCCCGACATCCGCCCACGCCAGCGTGCCGTCCGGCATCCATCCCAGCAGAGTACCTGCAGCCACGAACTCGAAGGATCGCTCTTGCTTATCGTAGACCTGAATGGCGCCAGTCCCGGATGTATATGCCGCGGACCTGCCGTCCGGCGACCAATGGAGCCCCGATAACAGGGAGTAATCCTTCTCCCAGCGCTCATGCTCCCAGATATCTTTTGTCACCTGATCCGTAATTCGTTCATCCTGCATAACCGAAGAGGTCCCGCTTCCGATATCGTAACGGATTGTCCCGAGCGGGTTATCCTCTCCGCTGTCTGCGGGAAGCAGCAGGATCGAATCATCCTCCCAGGTCAGCGGATATACGAACAGGAAGCCGTCACTGTGGGAGAGGTAAACCGCGTTCTCCCGCGACAACAGCGTATTTCCCTTCTCATCCAGAACCAGCAAGTCCGCTCCCGGACCGATGTAATCGTCATGGGCGGTTAATACAGCGATGCGGGTACCGTCCGGCGATGAGGACATTCCGTAGACCGGCTTGTTGAACGTATGGAGCTGCTTGCGGGTGAAGTCCTTCAAGTCTACACGGTACAGCGTTTTATTGCCCGACACCATATAAGTGAAGCCGGGATAGAAGCGGTCAGAATACATCTCATGATATCCATAGTCGTTGCCGTAAGAACCCTTCTCCAGAGAGAACGACGGAAGGTCCAGCGTATGTCCCGTCATAGCCTGAACCAGATGATGCTCTTCTTGTCCATAGAATAGAAAAGAGGGAACCGCGGATTCCTGGTTGTGGATGGTCTTGACCCAGCCTGTCTTCCAGCCTGGAACCACACGCTGGGTGCCGGAGACGATGCCTCTGAACAGAATGCTGCCTTGATCGCTCCGGGAGCTGACAATGACGGTATTGCGGAAGGGCTGCTCTGCGCTGGCATAGGTCTGTCCACCTGTGGTTGTGGTCTCATCCAGATTGAATGTTCCTGAATAGGTGCTGTTCTCATCCATATGCAGACGAATCTGAACGAAACGTGGAGACTCCCATTCCAGCGTATAGCGGAACTCTATCTGTGGATCGCTGGTCTGCAGACTGTTTTTCAGTGCTTGCTCCAGCGAAGCTTGGTTAATATCACTGTTGGACTTCACTTGAACCAATTGACCGGAACCGCCTATGACATTCAGTTGCTCGATATATAGAAAAGGCTCCTCCACGCTTGATTCCGCTGAGGATACAGGTGTGGCTGATGGTGGTGCGGCGGCCTCTTCATTTTGACACCCTGTAAGCAAAGCGGCTGCCAGCACAATTCCCGCTATATAGCGCATATCTAAACCTCCTGATAAAGTTCAATTGTTATATGGTTATCCTTGAATGGTTAGGACTTCCATATATATGGACGTTGTTTCTGCGGAGAAGTTGCTGTTGGCGGGTGGGCGAAGCTTCTGGCTGTTGTCCAGTAAAATGAACCTTTTACCCGCTTCATTTGTTTATTAGTGGAGAGTACAGAAGAAGCGGGGAGGTTCGAGATGTCCATTATTCTGGCTATGCACATGATTACACATCTGCTGACAGGAGGTTTCATCGCTTCATGGGTCCTTATGGGCAAAGAGATTTCTTTGAAGGAGAAGATAATCATACTGGGCATGACCTCCTTGTTGGGGATTCTGCCCGACCTTCTAGGAACCCGTGATATTTCTCCATGGTCGCACTCCATCGTAGTCATGGGACTTGTCATGGTTCCAGTAGTGTATTTATTAAGGGTGTTTCTAAAAAGGCACACGTACGCTCAATTGTATATATGCTTCGCAGGGAGTGTACTCGGGCATATTCTTGTGGACTCTCTGGGACATGGGGTGCATTTGGTGTATCCGCTATCCAAGCAAGCTTATACCTTGCCGCTGATTTATCTGGGAGACCCTACGCTATGGGTGCCCATGCTGGTGGGTGTGATCCTATCTCTGCTTCCGATGGTATCTGAAAGAATACGGAGATTCCATACCCTTCTCGCTGTGTGTATTGTCGGCTACCTGGGTCTTAAGCTTGCAATGCTTGTACAAATTGAGCAGACCGTTCCCCATAAGTTCAAGCTAACTCCAGCGGCAGTCGTACAGGTGTACCCGTTAGGGGATTATCTGGTGGAGGGTATTACGGATTTTTGGAAGATGGGGTTTGATGTAATAGATTCACAACGAACCATCAGAGGAATCGTTACGGTGCTGGGCGGAGATATGGTGTTACACGGAAACGGTTTTTTTGGGAGGGAGGGGAAGATCGTCGTAAGCAATACTGGTAAGGACGGGCTCAAACAAGCATATAGAGTGCCGCCTTCCGATCGTGAAGCTTATTATGAGGTAATAGAGGAGAAGAATGTAGGCTCTGCTATTATTCTTATTGTACGGGATCAGGAGGGTGTGAGCCGCCAGTATATCTACAGGGAAGGGAGATGGGAGGAAGAGGCGAAATAATAACAGAGGCAGAGGAGGCGATATCCCTTGGAGAATATAAATACACTAATTCAAAGGTTAGACTGGGACACACCTGTAGCAGAAAAAGCGAATGCCATGAAGCAGCTGCAGGATATTCACGAGGATGAACTCCATTTATTGTTGCAGTCGCTTACGAAAGGGCATTGGGACGGGGCGGCTGAGGTCATTATTAAGTTGGGCTATCCCCGTATAGAGCGTATATTGCCGGGACTGCTGGTCTGGATTCAGGATATCAATTGGCCGGGGGCTGGTCTGATTGCTGATTTTTTGCGGGAGATCGGTGACCCGGTTATTCCTTATATCCAAGATGTGTTTAACCAGCATAGTGATGATGAGGAATGGATCGGGTGGATCTTTGAAGGCATTATTGATCACTGGAATACCAATCTGATCTCTCAGATTCAGGAAGAATTAATTCGACTGTCTACAGGAGGGTACAGTGGCTTGAAGTCCCTGCGAACCCTGTTGGTCCACAGAATATACCCGAAGGATGCCGTTGAACTTATACTACAGGACAAAAAGAAGAAAACCCTCCTAGAGATTATGGAGCTGGACGCCTCCAATCCTGGAATAGATTGTGAAGCTCTTCAAAGAGGATTTCGGGAGCAGGCTAAAACCGGATTAAACAGATCTTACATTGAGCAAAATGAAGAAAAATATCTATTCTGCAACCGAAAATCAAGTCTGCAGAACTTTTTAAGTGAAATCGAGGAGCTGGAGAGTGAAGTGTCAGGATTCAACTAATATTCACGTTGTAAATGATTAATCTTGTTATAAACCATATCAAGTATGGATGAGGGAAAGGGCGGGTGGTAAGATGTGGTTATGCCTACACCTATCCTAAATACCAAATACAATATCCCGCCGCTTCGGCCCAAAACGGTTCCCCGTGAACGTTTGATTAACAAGCTTCGAGATGGCTTGCATCGTAAATTGACCCTTATCTCTGCACCCGCCGGTTATGGGAAAACAACATTGATTAGTGATTGGATCGCCAATTGCGGGCGGCCTTGCGCATGGCTGTCGCTAGAGGAAGGAGATGGTGAGCCTGCGCGGTTCCTGATCTGCCTTATCTCATCCCTGCAAACTCTTGCCCCGAAGACAGGTGAAGGTGTGCTTGCTGTGCTTCAGTCTCCCGAGCCGCCGCCCATGGAGCCGGTACTGGCAGCGCTTCTTAAGGATACCGCCGCCATGGCTCCTTGTATACTCATCCTTGACGATTATCACCTAGTGAAATCGAAGTCTGTCGACAAGTTAGTCTCCTTCCTGCTGGACCATCTTCCCTTGCATATCCACCTGGTGATGATTACTCGCGAGGAACCACTTATTCCATTAGCCCGGTTACGGGTTCAAGACCAGTTAACAGAGTTACGTGCATCTGATCTGGTGTTTACTGCCACAGAAGTCGAAGGATTTCTAAACGGAATCATGGGGCTTAACCTGCCCACGGACGAAATAGACGAATTGGGATCACGCACCGAAGGCTGGATAGCCGGCTTGCAGCTGGCAGCGCTCTCTATACAGGGAGATCATGGTACCGGACGGTTCCTACAGTCTATCGCTGGCAGCCATCATTTCGTACTGGACTATTTGGTAGAAGAAGTTCTGCAGCGGCAACCGGAAGCTGTTCAGAGCTTTTTGCTAAGGACCTCGATCCTTGACCGCCTGTGCGGTTCTCTTTGCGAGGCCATTCTGCTTAGTCCGGCGATGTCGGGAAGGCAGCAGTTACTTGATCTTGAACGCCAGAACTTATTTGTTGTCCCTTTGGACCATGAAAGACAGTGGTATCGCTATCATCACTTGTTTGCCGAATCATTGCAGAGACGGTTGCAGGATAGTCACGACAACAGCAGTATTGCGGAAATGAATAAACGGGCAAGTGCATGGTATGAAAACCAGGGCTTCGAGGTCGAAGCGTTTCGTCATGCCGTACAATCGGCTGATATTGAGCATGCTGCACGGCTGCTTGAAGGTGACGGGAAGCCGCTGCATCTTCGCGGGTCAGCAGATATTGCGCTGAAATGGTTGGAGTCGTTGCCTGCTGCGGAGCTGGAGGCAAGACCTGCGTTGCTCGTGATATATGGTTCGGTGATGCTGATAACCGGCAAGCCGACACATGTCGAACCCAAGCTGCGGGCAGCGGAAGCGGCGCTGGAGGGGGTCCGGCAGGACGCCCGTATCAGAGATCTGATCGGACTTATTGCCGCAACCCGGGCTGCCGTAGCCGCGTTGATGATGGCAGTAAAGCCTGGGGGTGCCAACCCCAAATTGCTGGCAGCCGAAGCGTCCATGCAAATGACAGAGCAGGAGGATAAGACCGATGATCTTATCGGGCTGATTGCTCCTGCAAGGGAGGCTTGGGCAGATACAAGCCAGGAGATAGAACAAGTGGTTACCCAGTCAAGCCGTGCGTTAGAATATCTCCGTCAGGATAATCTTGCAGTTAGGACGTCGGCTGCTTGGATGCTGGGCGTGGCTTGCCAACGGCGGGGAGACCATGCCGGAGCCCGGAAGGCCTATGACGCGGTCATTTCGTACAGCCATATGATGGGCCATAAACCGATGGCTGTTCTGTCTCTGATCGGCCTGGGTCAAATGGAGGAAGCGGACAATCGGCCCGGTCTGGCAGGAGAATGTTACGGAGAGGCTCTTCGGCTAGCCGGTGATCTGCCCCTCCCGGCTCTTCAAGAAGCACAGGCGGGTCTGCAGCGTGTACAGAGGGAGCGCAGACCCGGCCAGGAAGGCAACCTGATCGAGCCGCTCAGCAAGCGAGAGCTTGAGGTGCTGGCACTTATCGCCAAGGGACTTTCCAACCGGGACATCGGCGGGAAACTCTTCTTAGCCGTGGACACTGTCAAAGGACATAATCGCAGGATTTTTGAGAAACTTCAAGTACAAAGACGCACGGAAGCGATCGCACGTGCCCATGAGCTGAACTTGCTTCCGGACCCGCTTAAACCACACTAAAGTGTCTACTGGCTATAAAGCCCCTTAGCTATAATCCTTGTAACACGAGTTAAGGGGAGATAAGGATGAATAGGAATGCAAGGGTGGCAGGGGTACTCTTTCTGGTGTCAACGGGGGCTTACATGATAGGGAGCGGGTTGCTGAATCCCATACTTCAGGAGCCTGAATTTCTCGCAGGTATATTTGTAGACAGAACAAGAGTAACCGCCGGATTATTGCTGGAATGGATCAACGCTATAGCGGTTGTGGGGATTGCGATGCTGCTCTATCCTGTTTTGAAAAAATATAATGAGGCGTTTGCAACAGGGTACTTAAGCTCCCGGATCCTCGAGTCTGCGCTTCTAATGATCAGTTTAATCGCTCCAATCGTACTCATCACATTGAGTGAAGATTACGCATCGGCGGAAGCCTCAGGTCATTCTCACCTCCAGAGTATAGCGGATTTAGCGGTAGAAGCTCATTTCATGCTATTTCAACTGGCTATGATCGTGCTGAGCTTAGGCAGCTTGTTATTGTGTTATGTTCTCTACCGTTCAGAGCTGGTTCCGCGATGGTTGTCCGTTATCGGTTTCATCGGGTATGCAGGGTTGTTAACAAGCAGTTGTCTGGCTATCAGCGGTCATGACACCGGAAGCATCCTGTACATTCCAGGGGCAATATTTGAAATTGTTCTTCCGCTCTGGCTCTTGGTGAAGGGATTTAATCTGCGTGCAGAGACATCGTGACTTGTCAGTAGGCCGGAGCATGGAGTCCGGTAATGCTCCGGCCTGCGAATGATCTTAATGCAATCTTAATGTCTTGGCGTAATTCTTAACGCTATATTAATGCCGGACATGATATGTTGAAGATCACGGAATAGTCTTCCGTGGTCTTTTTGTTGTGTCAGGGGAACAGGTGCAGACGGGGTTCAACCAAGATCCTACAAATAACAAGCGAGTGGTGAAACCAAAGTGATTTCATTTTTAAAACGATTTTTAATTGGCAGGCCCTTAAAGTCCAGTGAATTGGGAGAGCAAAAGTTAAATAAAAAGAAAGCGCTGGCTATACTGTCTTCAGATGCGCTGTCATCCGTTGCCTACGGGCCGGAGCAGATCCTGATTGTTCTGGTTACGATTGGGGCAGCCGCCTTCTGGTATTCGATCCCGATTGCGCTGGGTGTGTTGATCCTGCTGACCGCGCTCATTCTGTCCTACCGGCAGATTATTTTTGCTTATTCCCACGGCGGGGGCGCCTATGTGGTGTCCAAGGAGAACCTGGGCAAGTATCCGGGGTTAATAGCCGGGGGGTCGCTGCTGGTTGACTATATTTTAACGGTGGCTGTAAGTATTTCGGCGGGTACGGATGCCATCACATCAGCGTTTCCAAGCCTGCATGAGCATAAAGTGGTGATTGCCATAGTGTTTGTGCTTCTGATCACGATTCTGAACTTAAGAGGGGTCACGGAATCTGCCTCCGTCCTCGCTTATCCGGTCTATTTATTCGTCCTGGCCTTATTCATCCTGATTGGTACAGGTCTGTACAACATTTTGTCAGGTAACGTTCCGGCGGAACTGCATACCTCACTGGGTACTCCGGTAGCGGGGATTAGCCTGTTTCTATTATTGCGCGCCTTTTCTTCCGGGAGCTCTGCGTTAACGGGTGTAGAAGCGATCTCCAATGCCATACCGAATTTCAAAAGCCCGGAAGCGTCCAACGCCTCCAAAACCTTAATCGCCATGGGAGTTTTATTGGCTGTGATGTTCTCAGGCATTGTGGTGTTAGCCTATTATTACGGGATTGCTCCCCGCGCTGACGTCACTGTTGTCTCGCAAATTGCCGAGCAAACCTTTGGCCGGAATGCGATGTACTATTTTATCCAGGGAACGACTGCATTAATCCTGATCCTGGCTGCCAATACCGGTTATTCCGCCTTTCCATTGCTGGCCGTGAACCTTGCCAAGGATAAATTCATTCCGCGAATGTTCACCATGCGGGGGGACCGGCTGGGTTACTCCAACGGTATTATCATATTGGGCGTGCTGTCCATGCTTCTGATTTATGTCTTTGAGGGGAAAACGGAGCAGCTGATTCCTTTATATGCTGTAGGTGTGTTCATTCCCTTCACGTTATCGCAGAGCGGAATGATGGTGAAATGGCTCCGGGAAAAACCTGCGGGCTGGGTGCCAAAGTTCATCATCAACACGGTTGGCGCTCTGATCAGCTTCGTTGTAACGATGATGTTCTTCATGACCAAGTTTACGCAGGTATGGCCGGTATTTGTCTTTCTGCCGATTCTGCTCCTGGTGTTCCACCGGATCCATAAGCATTATGAGGCTATTGCGGATCAGCTTAGAATTACTACCTGTGAGGAGACGATCAAGATTGAAGGCAATGTGATTATCGTGCCGGTGGCCGGAATCACGCATGTCGTGATGAATTCCCTGGAATATGCCAAGTCGCTGTCTCCGCAGCAGATTATTGCCGTCTATGTGCCCTTCGAGCGGGAAGATGAAGCGGTGTTCGAGGAGAAGTGGAGAAAGTGGCAGCCGGACGTAAGGTTGGTCACCCTATATACTCCTTACAGAAGCATCATACAGCCCTTGACCAAATTCATTGATAAGGTGAACTGGAAGGCCGCAGAGCTGAACCATAGGGTAACGGTAATTATTCCGCAGTTCATTCCGAAGAAAGGCTGGCATAATATCCTTCATAATCAATCGAGTCTGCTGATACGCGCCCGTCTGCTGTTCCGCAGCGATGTCATTGTCACTACGGTGCCTTATCATTTGAAGAAGTGATGGATTATAAAAAAGCCTGCACCCCCATACCGGGCGTGCAGGCTTTTTGCTGTTATTACGGTTCGTCGACTCAGCCCAGCTTAAGCAGCCTGCTTCGCAGGCAGCATACGGCGGACCAGCTTCGCCAGCTCCATCACAATGACAGCGCCCAAGGCGAGTCCGGTTGCGGTCAGCCAGTGGTTCATCCCGAAGGAAGCGGGGATCGAGAAAATATCTCTGACTCCCGGCAGCACAGCAATGCCATAAAAGGCAAAGCAGATCATGACCGCGCCGATTACATATTTGTTGCTGAAGAAGCCGGCTTCCACAGAGGTCTGACTGTTGGAGCGGGCGGCGAAGGTCTGCAGGGTACGCGCCAGAATCAGCGTGGTGAAGGCCATCGCAATGCCCATCTCCTCGGAATGCTGCAGCCCGATATACTGGGAGATGATGACGGCAATCCCGATCAGCAGGCCACGGGTAATGACCGCCTGCATCATGCCGCCCGCGAAGATGCCTTCGCTGATATCCCGCGGCTTGCGGCTCATTACATCCGGCTCGGCCTTCTCCATACCCAGGGCAATAGCGGGCAGGGAATCATTCGCCAGGTTAATGAATAACAGCTGAATCGCGGTGAACGGATTAATCCAGTCGAAGATCAGGGCGAACAGGATGGCGATGATCGCCCCCAGATTGCCGGCGAACAGATAGGCTATGGCCTTCTTGATATTATCGAACACCGTCCGGCCGACAGCAACCGCATTAACGATGGATACGAAGTTATCATCGGTCAGGATCATGGCCGCCGAATCCTTGGCTACATCGGTTCCGCTGCCCATAGCTACACCGATATCGGCCTGCTTCAGGGCCGGTGCATCATTGACGCCGTCGCCGGTCATGGCGGTGATTTTGCCTTTACGCTGCCAGGCACGGACGATTCTGATCTTGTTCTCAGGGGAGACACGGGCATAGACACCGATCTGCTCCAGCCTGCTGTCCAGCTCCTCCTCGGACATGGCATCCAGCTCCTGGCCGGTGACTGCAATCTCATGCTCTGCCATCAGTCCGATATCGCGGCCGATAGCCTGGGCCGTAGTCTTGTGGTCTCCGGTAATCATAATCGTGCGGATACCGGCTTTGTTGGACTCGGCAATGGAGCCGTATACAGCCTCGCGCGGCGGGTCGATCATCGCCGACAGGCCGACCAGCACCAGATTCTGTTCATCTGCAAGGCCCACCTCAGTGACTGTATTCGGCACCGTCTTATAAGCGTAAGCCAGCACCCGCAAGGCCCGGCTGGAGAACTGTTCGTTGGCTTCGGTGAAGCGCTCCAGCACCTCCGGTGTCAGCGGAACCTCCTGGCCGCTCAGCAGTACATGGGTACATCTGCTGAACAGGACATCGGGGCCGCCTTTGGTCAGCAGGGCTTTCTGCCCCTCGAAGGTATGCAGCGTCGTCATCAGCTTGCGCTCTGAGTCGAACGGCAGCTCGGCTTCGCGCGGGAAGTTGTCACGGATCTCACGGTAATCCCGGTCCTTGCTGTTGCTGAAGGCAATCAGAGCGACCTCGGTGGGATCGCCCAGCTCCTTGCCTTCCTCGTTGATGTTGGAGTCGTTGCAGAGCACGGCAATATGCAGCAGTCTGCGTGCTTCTTCCGACCAGTCATCGGCCTTCAGCTTGAACTGCTCCTCCGGTCCTCCAGGCAGGAAATAATCGACAACCGTCATTTTATTCTGGGTCAGCGTCCCGGTCTTGTCGGTACAGATTACGCTGGTTGAGCCCAGGGCTTCCACTGCGGGAAGCTTGCGGATAATGGCATGCTGCCGGGCCATCTTGTTCGTGCCCACGGAGAGAACAATCGTTACGATGGAGGACAAGGCCTCCGGGATCGCGGCGACGGCTACAGCCACGGCGAACATCAGGGCATTCAGAATCGCTTCGGTGGTATCAACCGCGTCATTCGAGAGCCAGACGCGCGCAGCCTGAATAGAGAAGATGAGGACAGACAGCAGCAGGACAGCGATGCCCAGCTTCTTCCCGAAGCTCTCCAGCTTGCGCTGAAGGGGCGTCTGCTTCGCTTCCGCACTCTCAATCAGACCGGCAATCTTCCCAAGCTCGGTGCCGAGCGCCGTTCCTGTGATGACCAGCGTTCCCCGGCCATAGACGACCAGCGAGCCGCTGAAGGCCATGTTGCGCCGGTCCCCAAGCGGAGCCTCCTCTGCGATCGGCTCGATATGCTTGTCCACGGCTTCGGACTCGCCGGTCAGCATGCCTTCGTCGATCCGCAGACTTCCGGATTCGATAATCCGTCCATCCGCAGGCACGTAATCGCCTGCCTCCAGGAAGACAATGTCGCCCCGGACAAGCTCCCTCGCCGGAATAGACCGCAGCGCCCCGTCCCGGATAACCTTGGCTTCGGGGGCGGACATCTTGCGCAGCGCGTCCAGTGAGCTCTCCGCCTTGCGCGTCTGAACCACGCTGATGATTGCATTCAGAATCAGCACTACAAAGATGATGATGGACTCCATAAGATGCCCCATCACAATCTGAACCGTTGCCGCGATAAGCAGGACAACTACCATAGGATCTTTGAAATTCTCCAGAAACAGCTTCCAGAGCGGGTCTTTCGGTTTACCTTTCAGCTCATTATAGCCTTCCTTGGCGAGCCGGTTGTCTACTTCAGCAGACGTAAGCCCGCTCGTGGAACTGTGGACTTCTTTCAGGGTGTCTGACACACTGTGGCGGTAATACTCCATCAGATACAAGCTCCTCTCCAGTGTTTCTTAGTCTGTATGGTTCAAATCTACGTTAGGAATGATGACAAGTTTCAGCATTCTCAGCTTCGGCTGCTAATTAGTTATACCCTAATGGGTGATTTGTATATAAAATAAAATGAGATAATCCTTTATCTGGAGCTGGATTTGGGATGCATTGATCCATAATGTTGCACATTGTGCAGCTTTGATTTCTCGGCACTAAGTATGACTGAGAAATGTTGCATCAAATGCAGGAATTGTCCCGATTGAGCCATATGAAGGGGGAGAAATACTGCCTTTTCTGCAACAAGTTTGGATTTGGAGCCATGTAATGAAGGAAATATTGCACTATGATCAGGATTTCGGAGAAGCGAGAATGAAGAGGAAGAAATAAAGGTCAAAGATTACAAAGACGCTAAGGCCCGATGCCCTTGGCGTCTTTTTTGTGCCTTTTTAGAGCAAAACCCATAAATAGTGGTATTTTTCCCAATGAGGGGTTCCTTATGCCGGAGAGAGACTAGCACTATAATATGAAGGCGGTTACATAAAACCGAGGATGAATATAAAAGGGGAGGCAAAGTATGAAAAGTATGAAGCGTGTTTTAGCGGGGCTCTCAACAGTGCTCGTGATGTCATCTGCTCTGGCAGGATGCGGCGGCGGGAATTCCAATTCCAGCTCGTCCGGTACAGAAGCAACGACAGCTCCAGCAGCTACAACTGCCGCAGAGGCTACCAAAGCTCCAGCAGCCGGATCTGGTGAGAAGGTAACCATCAATCTCTGGAGCTTCACCGACGAAATTCCGAACATGACCAAGAAGTATATGGAAGCGCATCCTGATGCGAATGTGGAATTCAAAACAACGGTAATCGCAACGACAGATGGCGCATATCAGCCGGCACTTGACCAGGCGCTGGCAGGCGGCGGGAAGGATGCCCCGGATATTTACGCAGCGGAGTCCGCATTCGTACTTAAATACACGCAAGGTGATGCGTCCACTTATGCTGCCAATTATGCAGACCTTGGACTTGATGATCAAATGGTAAAAGATGCGGGCATCGCCCAGTATTCTGTAGATATCGGCAGTACCACTGACGGCCACCTGAAAGGTCTCGGTTACCAGGCCACAGGCGGTGCCTTCATCTATCGCCGCTCCATTGCGAAGGATGTCTTCGGAACCGATGATCCGGCCAAAATCAAAACAGAGGTTGGACCAGGCTGGGATAAATTCTTCGACGCAGCGAAGAAGCTGAAGGCTAAAGGATATGGTATCGTATCCGGCGACGGCGACATCTGGCACCCGATTGAGAACAGCTCGGACAAGGGCTGGATTGTAGACGGCAAGCTGCACATTGATCCGAAGCGTGAAGAATTCCTGGATCTCTCCAAAAAGCTGAAAGACAACGGCTATCATAACGATACAACCGACTGGACAGAAGCATGGTATGCAGATATGTCCGGTGCAGGCGCTCAACCGATCTTCGGATTCTTCGGTCCGGCCTGGCTCATCAACTACGTGATGAACGGCCAAGTGAAGGATACAAACGGCGACTGGGCTGTTACGGAACCGACTACAGGCTTCTTCTGGGGCGGCACCTGGCTCTTGGCCAATGCCGAAGTAACCAAGGATGATGCGAAGAAACAAGCGGTTGCAGATTTCGTGAAGTGGGTTACACTCGACAGCTCGGAAACGGGACTCCAGTATTACTGGGCTAACGGTACGATGAAAACGGGCGAACAAGGCACGAAGGATAGCGTAGCTTCCTCTGTGGTGATGTCCAAATCCAATGGTGAAGTTCCATTGCTGGGCGGACAGAACATGTTCGACGTCTTCGTTCCGGCCAACGCCAATGCTTCAGGTAAGAACCTGACCCAATTCGACGAAACGATCAACAAAGCCTGGCGCGAACAGGTACGCGAGTACACTGCAGGCAATAAGACCAAAGAAAAAGCAATCGAAACCTTCAAGTCGCAAGTCAAAGACCAGCTGGGTATTGAAAGCGAATAAGCATAAGAAGAATTCGGAGGGGCGGGGGGATTTTTCCCGCCCCTATAATCAACTAAAGAGGTGAGAGCATGCGCCGCAAGGATGTCAGCTATGCGAAATTCGGTTATATCTTTACATTTCCCTTTATTCTTGCCTTTCTAATCTTCTCACTGTATCCCATTCTGTATACGGCAGTGATTGGATTCACGGATATGAAGGGGCTCATTCCCAAGCCTATACATATCCTCGATAACCCGTTTCAGAATTTCAAGGATCTTCTCTTCGATAATGTATCCTTCCGCAAGTCCCTGATAAACACCGGACTGCTCTGGATTACGAACTTCGTTCCACAGATGCTGCTTGCGCTCTTGCTGACCGCATGGTTCACCAACCGGCGTCTTAACATAAAAGGGCAAGGATTGTTCAAGGTTCTGCTCTATATGCCGAATATCATTACCGCGAGTACCATCGCCGTATTGTTCAGTACTTTGTTCGCCTATCCGATGGGACCGGTCAACAGCTTGTTTCAGATGCTGGGATGGACCGACGGCCCGGTCTTCTTCCTGCAGGATAAGACGACAGCGCGCGGCATCGT
This sequence comes from Paenibacillus tritici, assembly GCF_018207515.1. Taxonomy (NCBI): domain Bacteria; kingdom Bacillati; phylum Bacillota; class Bacilli; order Caryophanales; family Paenibacillaceae; genus Paenibacillus; species Paenibacillus tritici. Next base: position 6,820,154 of record NZ_CP073365.1, on the reverse strand, counting down.
GTCTTTCATCCAGTTCTGGATGTGGTACGGGAACACCATGATCGTCCTGATCGCAGGGGTTATGGGAATTAATCCGGCGCTGTTCGAATCGGCTGCCATTGACGGGGCGAACGGATTCCAGACCTTCTTCCGGATCACGCTGCCGAGTCTGCGTACTATATTGCTGTTCACCCTGATCACCTCGATGGTAGGCGGTCTGACCATGTTCGATATTCCGCAATTATTCCTTGCGGGCGGACCGGATGACTCTACGCTTACTACGTCCATGTTCATCTACGGGCAGGCGTTCAAGGGCAGTTACATGTATAACCGTGCTGCAGCCGCGAGTATGATTATGTTCCTGATATCTGCCGTACTGTCCGGCTTGCTATTCTACGTCATGCGTGACCGCGATGCAGCCAAAATGAAAAAAATCCAAAAACAAACACACAGAAATGCTGCCAAGACGGCTGCTAGGGAGGTGTAAGCCATGCAGAAGAATCGGGAAAGCGGGAAAGTCACCCAATCCATTAACAAGACGATTATCTATGTGGTTTGCATCGCTTTGGCGGTACTCAGCATTCTGCCGTTCTGGATCATGTTCGTCAACGCTACGCGCTCTACACCGGAGATTCAGAGCGGGCTCTCGCTGCTCCCTTCGAGCCACATGATGAGCAATCTGAAGGTGCTGCTCGACAAGAGCTTTGATCCGCTGCAAGGCTTCATGAACTCCTTCATCATTGCCAGCTCGGCTACTCTCTGTACGGTCTACTTCTCATCCCTGGCCGCTTACGGACTGGTAACCTACAGCTGGAAGCTGCGGGGTGCGTTCTTCACCTTCATTATGTGCGTGATGATGATTCCTTCCCAGGCCAGTGCCATCGGCTTCTATCAGTTCATGTATAAGCTGCACTGGACCAATAACTTCCTTCCGCTGATCTTGCCTGCGATTGCAGCGCCTGCTGTGGTGTTCTTCATGCGTCAATACCTGCTCGCTACATTATCCATTGAGATCGTAGAGGCAGCCCGTGTAGACGGGTCCGGCGAGTTCCGCACCTTCAACCGGATTATTATGCCGCTGATGATGCCGGCGATTGCAACTCAAGCGATTTTCGCTTTTGTGGCCAACTGGAACAACCTGTTCATGCCGCTGATCCTGCTTACACAGAAGGAGAAGTATACGATGCCTATCATGGTAAGCTTGCTGCGCGGGGACATTTACAAGACGGAATTCGGCTCGATCTATATGGGGCTGGCGCTGACAGCGTTGCCGCTGTTCGTGGTCTACTTCCTGCTGTCCCGGTATATTATCGCGGGTGTAGCACTGGGCGGAGTCAAAGAGTAACAGAGTAAACGGATCGGATTCAGGATAGCTGTGAAGACCAAACATACTGCAGAGACGGGTCCATTCCGGTGGATCATTCTACTGCAGTTTTTTTGTGCTACATAGGACGGATTAATGCTACAATTCTTGTTATATAATCTAAGATAATGGAGGCAGAGATGAATTACAGCATAAGAGCCGCCAGCAATAGGGACCTGGATGGTCTATGTTCAATCAGAAATCATGAGGGCTTATTCCGCAAGTATCTGGATCAGGATCACCAAAGGGAAGGATGCTTCATAGTCGCTGAGATGGACGGGAGGATTGCAGGGTTCGTGGTTCTGAAGCTGAGCGGGAACCGGATTCCCAAACTGAGTGATCTCTATGTTAAAGAAGCCTGCCGGGGAAAGGGTGTAGGCTCGGCTCTGATTCGTTATCAGGAGAATATGGCCCGGACATTGGGCTATTCGGAACTCTTTGTCAGTGTTGATCCACAGAAGAATCCACGGATGATACAGCTGATCACCAGACTCGGGTATGCAGCGGTTACAGAGCCTTACCTGAAAACAGCTATATTTTATAATGAAGACGGTACAGCGTATGAAACCACATATACAAGAGTGGATTTGAAAAAGCGGTTGAATGATTACTTTATAGGAGGAATAGAATGAGAATCGGATTATTAATTATTGATCTGCAGGAGGCTCATCTGGGCAAGGTGGAGCAGCAGGTGATTGACAAAGCCTGTGAGTATATTAATTATGTCGCCGGGCTGCTGCGCTCAAGGGATCATGCCGTAATTCATATCCAGGACATCGAAGGCATGGAGCCTTCAGAGGAAGCGAAGTTCAACATCATTCCCGGAATTGAGGTGCAGGAGACAGATTTCAGAGTGAAGAAGGAGTACTCGAATGCATTCTGGAAGACGGATCTGGAACAGATTGTGCGGGAGCAGAATATCGACCTGCTGATACTCTCCGGATATGCTGCGGAGCATTGCGTCCTGTTCACCTATAACGGGGCTGCGGAAAGAGGGTTCAAGGCTGTTCTGCTGCAAAATGGCATTCTTAGCTCACACAGTGATGTGATCCCGGCAACCTACAGAGACCGGAGTCTGATCTCTTATCCGGTGATAGAAGCGTTAGTCCAGTCTTAACAAAAAAACACTTCAAGGGCCCTTGGGCACCTGAAGTGTTTTTTAAGTGAATGTTACTTGCCTTCAATACGGGCTAATTCTTCATGCACGAGCGGGGCCACCTTGGTGCCCAGCAGCTCAATGGCACGCAGTACCTCGCGGTGCGGCATGGTGCCGACATTCACATGCAGGAAGAAGCGGGTCACGCCAAGGTTCTTGCGCAGCAGTATGATCTTCTCGGCCACGAATTCAGCGTCACCGACATAGAGGGCACCGCGCAGACTCCGGGCATCGTCAAAGGCTGCACGGTTATACGTTCCGCCCCAGCCCCGTTCGCGTCCGATGACATTCATCTGGGCTTGGGTGGATGGATAGAACAAGGCAGCCGCCTGTTCGGTAGTCTCTCCTACGAAGCCGTGGGAGTGCGTGGCAATCTGCAGCTTGTCGGGATTATGCCCTGCACGTACAGCGGCTTCCTTGTACAATTCGACGAGCGGAGCGAACCGCTCCGGCATACCGCCGATGATGGCGAAGGCGATGGGCAGGCCCAGTGTTCCGGCCCGCACAGCAGATTCGGGATTGCCGCCGCTGGCAACCCAGACGGGAAGGGGCTGTTGCACCGCACGGGGATAGACCGGAAGATTATGAATCGCCGGACGATGCCCGCCGCGCCAGGTAACCTTCTCGGAAGCCCGGATCGCCAGCAGCAGCTCCAGATTCTCCTCGAATAATTCATCATAATCCTCCAGGCTGTAACCGAACAGCGGGAACGATTCAATGAAGGAACCGCGTCCGGCCATAATCTCTGCCCGGCCGTTCGAGAGGCCGTCCAGCGTAGCGAAATCCTGATACACCCGAACCGGGTCATCCGAAGACAATACGCTGACTGCACTGGTCAGTCTGATCCGCTTGGTTGTAGCTGCCGCTGCGGCCAGCACTACAGCCGGAGCGCTGCCTGCATAGTCGGCCCGGTGATGTTCACCAATGCCATATACGTCCAGGCCCACCTGGTCGGCGAGCACAATTTCTTCTACAGCTTCCCGCAGCCGTTCGGCATGGCTGATGGTCTGCCCTGTCACCGGATCGGGTGTAGTCTCCAAAAACGTGCTGATTCCAATTTCCATTCGTGATTTATCCTCGGCCATATCTGTCCGCCCCTTTCTTCATGTAATCATTCTACTATACTTTATAATGTTTCTCAACTTTAGTAAGTGAATTAAGTGATTTATATTATTGTATAAGGAAGACTCCTTAATTAGCAGATCGACCCATGTACGCAGAAAACCTACGAAAACAAACATGTCTTTCAAGGCACAACTCCAGCATGAAAATGAGCAGTGCGCCTAAAAACAGAACGTCGTCTGTTCATCTATTTAACAAATTTTAGCGGAAGACCGAACACAATTGGACCGGGTGGGTAGCGTAAGCCGAATGTAATCGAAAAACAGGCATGACAAGACAGAGGCCTTGTCACCCCCAGGAATGAAAATAAGTGGGTGGCATCCGTCGCATCCATTCTAAAAGATGCTGTAGTCGTCAACACTACATATACAAATCAAAGGGCGGACGCGGTTACTGGGATACACCCCGTGCGAAAAACCGTTCTATTGCGCTTTTCGAGCATCGCCTATTGTACCCCCCAAAAAGTACGTGTATTAAATTACACTCACTCGAGCGCATGATTTGTAAGCTGACGATGGAGGATGGTTGGAATGGATGCTGTACGTATGTGTTGCGCGGGTCTAGACGTGCACCAGGAAACCGTTGTGGCCTGCGTGTTGAAAGGACCGATCGAACAGAAACCACAATCTCACCTGAAAACCTTTGGGACGACAACCAAAGAATTGCTAGGCCTACAAGATTGGCTGAATGAACACGGCTGCCTTGAAGTGGTGATGGAGAGTACCGGCGTGTTTTGGAAACCGGTATGGAACATCTTAGAGGGCAGTTGTGATCTTGTCTTGGCCAACGCCCAGCGGGTAAAGAATATGCCGGGTCGAAAAAGTGACATGCAAGATGCGCGCTGGTTAGCGCAATTGCACCGTTGCGGGCTCATTGAAGGCAGTATGGTGCCAGAACAGGACATCCGGGATTTGCGAGATTTGACCCGTTACCGGAGTAAGATGGTGCAGGCGGTGACGGCGGAGAAAAACCGCATTCACAAAATCCTGCAGGATGCCAACATCAAGCTAACCACCTTTATGTCCGATCTATATGGGGTTTCGGGACGGGGCCTGCTCCAGAAGATCATGGACGGCGAGGTCGTAGACGAAGTGACCGTTAAAAACCTGGTCAAAACCCGTTTAAAAAAGAAAGTTCCGCAGTTGCTAGACGCGCTCAATGGCAAGTTGCGCCGTCATCATCGGGAGATGATTCGAGACCACTGGGACCACTTGGTCTATTTGGAGAAACGGATCACGGAACTGGAAGCTCGAATCGAGGCGAAGGCAGAACCCTACCTGGAGAGGATTGAACAAATTGACTCCATTCCAGGAATTGAGCGGACATCTGCCGTGACCATCTTTGCAGAAGTGGGGCCGCATGTCGCGGAAATGTTCCCGAGTGATGCGCAGTTTGCTTCATGGGCGGGGGTGTGTCCAGGGAACAACGAAAGCGCTGGAAAGCGAAAAAAGTCAAAAACGATGCAAGGGAACAAGCATCTGAAAGGGGCCTTGTGTCAGGCGGCTTGGGCGAACTCTCGCTCCTCGAACCGGATCGGCCAATTCTTTCGACGAATACGTAAGAGACGAGGAGATAAAAAAGCAAACGTCGCCACCGCACATTTGTTGATTCGAATCCTCCATGCCCTGATGCGGGAGAAAAGGTTATACCAAGAAATAGACGTCTCACTAGGCGATGAGACGTCCAAGAAAAACCCGTTGGATCCGAACACAATTGGACTGGGTGCGCTGCGTAGGCCAAATGTAATCGAAAAACCGAACACAACTGGACTGGAAGCGCCGCGTAGGCCCAATGTAATCGAAAAACAGGCATGACAAGGCAGAGGCCTTGTCACCCCCAGGAATGAAAATAAGTGGGTGGCATCCGTCGCATCCATTCTAAAAGATGCTGTAGTCGTCAACACTACATATACAAATCAAAGGGCGGACGCGGTTACTGGGATACACCCCGTGCGAAAAACCGTTCTATTGCGCTTTTCGAGCATCGCCTATTGTAACCCCCCAAAAAGTACGTGTATTAAATTACACTCACTCGAGCGCATGATTTGTAAGCTGACGATGGAGGATGGTTGGAATGGATGCTGTACGTATGTGTTGCGCGGGTCTAGACGTGCACCAGGAAACCGTTGTGGCCTGCGTGTTGAAAGGACCGATCGAACAGAAACCACAATCTCACCTGAAAACCTTTGGGACGACAACCAAAGAATTGCTAGGCCTACAAGATTGGCTGAATGAACACGGCTGCCTTGAAGTGGTGATGGAGAGTACCGGCGTGTTTTGGAAACCGGTATGGAACATCTTAGAGGGCAGTTGTGATCTTGTCTTGGCCAACGCCCAGCGGGTAAAGAATATGCCGGGTCGAAAAAGTGACATGCAAGATGCGCGCTGGTTAGCGCAATTGCACCGTTGCGGGCTCATTGAAGGCAGTATGGTGCCAGAACAGGACATCCGGGATTTGCGAGATTTGACCCGTTACCGGAGTAAGATGGTGCAGGCGGTGACGGCGGAGAAAAACCGCATTCACAAAATCCTGCAGGATGCCAACATCAAGCTAACCACCTTTATGTCCGATCTATATGGGGTTTCGGGACGGGGCCTGCTCCAGAAGATCATGGACGGCGAGGTCGTAGACGAAGTGACCGTTAAAAACCTGGTCAAAACCCGTTTAAAAAAGAAAGTTCCGCAGTTGCTAGACGCGCTCAATGGCAAGTTGCGCCGTCATCATCGGGAGATGATTCGAGACCACTGGGACCACTTGGTCTATTTGGAGAAACGGATCACGGAACTGGAAGCTCGAATCGAGGCGAAGGCAGAACCCTACCTGGAGAGGATTGAACAAATTGACTCCATTCCAGGAATTGAGCGGACATCTGCCGTGACCATCTTTGCAGAAGTGGGGCCGCATGTCGCGGAAATGTTCCCGAGTGATGCGCAGTTTGCTTCATGGGCGGGGGTGTGTCCAGGGAACAACGAAAGCGCTGGAAAGCGAAAAAAGTCAAAAACGATGCAAGGGAACAAGCATCTGAAAGGGGCCTTGTGTCAGGCGGCTTGGGCGAACTCTCGCTCCTCGAACCGGATCGGCCAATTCTTTCGACGAATACGTAAGAGACGAGGAGATAAAAAAGCAAACGTCGCCACCGCACATTTGTTGATTCGAATCCTCCATGCCCTGATGCGGGAGAAAAGGTTATACCAAGAAATAGACGTCTCACTAGGCGATGAGACGTCCAAGAAAAACCCGTTGGATCCGAACACAATTGGACTGGGTGCGCTGCGTAGGCCAAATGTAATCGAAAAACCGAACACAACTGGACTGGAAGCGCCGCGTAGGCCCAATGTAATCGAAAAACAGGCATGACAAGGCAGAGGCCTTGTCACCCCCAGGAATGAAAATAAGTGGGTGGCATCCGTCGCATCCATTCTAAAAGATGCTGTAGTCGTCAACACTACATATACAAATCAAAGGGCGGACGCGGTTACTGGGATACACCCCGTGCGAAAAACCGTTCTATTGCGCTTTTCGAGCATCGCCTATTGTAACCCCCCAAAAAGTACGTGTATTAAATTACACTCACTCGAGCGCATGATTTGTAAGCTGACGATGGAGGATGGTTGGAATGGATGCTGTACGTATGTGTTGCGCGGGTCTAGACGTGCACCAGGAAACCGTTGTGGCCTGCGTGTTGAAAGGACCGATCGAACAGAAACCACAATCTCACCTGAAAACCTTTGGGACGACAACCAAAGAATTGCTAGGCCTACAAGATTGGCTGAATGAACACGGCTGCCTTGAAGTGGTGATGGAGAGTACCGGCGTGTTTTGGAAACCGGTATGGAACATCTTAGAGGGCAGTTGTGATCTTGTCTTGGCCAACGCCCAGCGGGTAAAGAATATGCCGGGTCGAAAAAGTGACATGCAAGATGCGCGCTGGTTAGCGCAATTGCACCGTTGCGGGCTCATTGAAGGCAGTATGGTGCCAGAACAGGACATCCGGGATTTGCGAGATTTGACCCGTTACCGGAGTAAGATGGTGCAGGCGGTGACGGCGGAGAAAAACCGCATTCACAAAATCCTGCAGGATGCCAACATCAAGCTAACCACCTTTATGTCCGATCTATATGGGGTTTCGGGACGGGGCCTGCTCCAGAAGATCATGGACGGCGAGGTCGTAGACGAAGTGACCGTTAAAAACCTGGTCAAAACCCGTTTAAAAAAGAAAGTTCCGCAGTTGCTAGACGCGCTCAATGGCAAGTTGCGCCGTCATCATCGGGAGATGATTCGAGACCACTGGGACCACTTGGTCTATTTGGAGAAACGGATCACGGAACTGGAAGCTCGAATCGAGGCGAAGGCAGAACCCTACCTGGAGAGGATTGAACAAATTGACTCCATTCCAGGAATTGAGCGGACATCTGCCGTGACCATCTTTGCAGAAGTGGGGCCGCATGTCGCGGAAATGTTCCCGAGTGATGCGCAGTTTGCTTCATGGGCGGGGGTGTGTCCAGGGAACAACGAAAGCGCTGGAAAGCGAAAAAAGTCAAAAACGATGCAAGGGAACAAGCATCTGAAAGGGGCCTTGTGTCAGGCGGCTTGGGCGAACTCTCGCTCCTCGAACCGGATCGGCCAATTCTTTCGACGAATACGTAAGAGACGAGGAGATAAAAAAGCAAACGTCGCCACCGCACATTTGTTGATTCGAATCCTCCATGCCCTGATGCGGGAGAAAAGGTTATACCAAGAAATAGACGTCTCACTAGGCGATGAGACGTCCAAGAAAAACCCGTTGGATCGGTACGTGAAATATATCCAGCAGTTAGGGTATTGCGTGCAATTAAATCCTATCCAATAGTCTTCCCTTTTTCAAAAAAAACGAAACGTTTTTGGGGCGGTGGGTCTTTTTTTGTCAAAATCCAGTCTGCGGCGCATTTTCCGATACTTTTATTTTCGTATTAAACCGAACACAATTGGACTGGGAGCGCCGCGTAGGCCGAATGTAATCGAAAAACCGAACACAACTGGACTGGGAGCGCCACGTAGGCCGAATGTAAACGGAAAACCGAACACAATAAGACCGGGTGGGTTGCGTAAGCCGAATGTAAACGAAAAACATAACACAACTGGACTGGACGCGCCGCGTAGGCCGTACGTTTATCGCAGTGCCAGACCTATTTTCACAGAAAACCGAACACAATTGGACTGCGGTTATCTTGTCCCTTGGGCCTGCGCCCAACGCTGCTCCTTACGGCAATAAGACCGGGATGCCCCCGGTCTCTCTGGCTGCTGTCTTCAGGATTTATCCTTCTTGACGGCAAGCTGTACAATCATAATAACAAGAACGAGCAGTGCAATGAGCTGATCTGTACTCATGGTAGTCCGAACCTCCAATCCCAAACACAAGGATGGCTCTTCCGGACCTGCATCTCCTCTCCCAAGAAGCTGCTTCGTTCCCCTTAATCCAGCCTATGTATCCCTTCAGGCGCTTAGTACTTAAGTATATAAATAATGCCCTGCTAACCTCCCAGCAATTTTTTCTTGTACTTCAGAAGGGGCTGCTTTAGTATATATGAATTGGCTTATACTATATTTATTTTAAGGAGTGCATCGGGGAATGCTGCAGATCGAACGGGGGGCTGGATGGTGATTGTTACCGCCTGCCTGATTTTTGTTGTTACTTTGATTTTTGTGATCTGGCAGCCGCGGAATTTATCCATTGGCTGGTCCGCTTGCGGCGGGGCGATCCTGGCGCTTGCGGCAGGTGTGGTCAGCTTCGGGGATGTCCGTGATGTGACGTTGATTGTGTGGAATGCCACGCTGGCCTTTGTAGCTATTATTCTGATTTCCTTAATCCTTGATAAAATTGGATTCTTCGAGTGGGCGGCCCTGCATATGGCAGCGGCGGCGCGCGGCAATGGGACGCTGATGTTCATCTATGTGATCTTGCTGGGCGCTGTTGTGGCGACATTGTTCGCCAATGACGGGGCAGCGCTGATCCTGACGCCGATTGTGCTGGCGATGGTCCGGGCGCTGAATTTTGACGAGCGAAAAGTATTTCCCTTCATTATCGCCAGCGGCTTCATCGCCGACACCACCTCGCTGCCGCTGATCGTCAGCAACCTGGTCAATATTGTCTCCGCCGATTTCTTCGGCATCACGTTCATGCAGTACGCAGGACATATGTGGATGCCTACCTTATTCTCACTGGGAGCCAGTATTCTGGTCTTATATCTGTACTTCCGCCGCAGCATACCGAAAGCGTATGACACCGCCGGGATGAAGCTTCCGGAGGAAGCGATTAAGGATCAACGGATGTTCCGGTTATCCTGGGGCGTATTGGCGCTTTTGGTCTCCGGCTATTTCGTCAGTGAATTCCTGGACATTCCGGTGTCTGTGGTAGCAGGAGTGATTGCGCTCTGTTTCCTGCTGATGGCCCGCAGAAGTCCATACGTGAAGACCATGGAAGTGGTCAAGGGCGCGCCTTGGGCGATTGTCTTTTTCTCCATTGGCATGTATGTAGTGGTATATGGCCTGCGTAATGCGGGACTGACGGATGTGCTTGCTGAGATGATCAGCGGAATTGCGGAGCACGGGTTGTTTGCAGCCACGATGGGAATGGGCTTCCTTGCGGCGCTCCTCTCCTCGGTGATGAATAATCTGCCGACGGTGCTGATCGGGGCGCTGGCGATTGATACCGCACATGCCGCCGGGATCGTGAAGGAAGCTCTGATCTATGCCAATGTCATCGGTTCGGATCTGGGTCCGAAGATTACACCGATCGGTTCACTGGCTACGCTGTTGTGGCTGCATGTGCTGTCGGGCAAGGGTGTGAAGATCTCCTGGGGCACCTATTTCAAAATAGGCGTGATCCTGACGATTCCGACGCTATTCATCACCTTGCTGGGCTTGTATCTGGAGCTGAAGCTGCTCTAACTTAAGTACTAGAAATAGGATAAGCAGAACAAGCGGTGCAGACGGTGAGTCTGACCGCTTTTTTTGTCCTGGACTGGACTAGACCATTGGAGCTGCAAAAAATGCAACAATTCTCGCCGGATACGGACTCCTAAGCCACGATTGTTGTACAAAAGCCAGGATTCCTCCTCGTCCACACCGCCAAGCAGGGGGATTCCTGCCATTCATGCAACAATTGTCTTGAGCCTCAGGATAGTCAGATGATGAGGTTGCAGAATGTACAACATTACGCCGAAGTTCGCAGACAGCACCTCCGGCGGAGTATGAGCGAACCAGTCGGAGATAGACAGGGGATTCAGGTGGAACGCACAGCATTTCAAGAAAATATATGCGGAAATGTGATAATATTTGACTACCGGACAAATTTCCGTACGATAATCAGAGAGCAGGGTTAGAACCAATGACATTAGAGGGACAAGAACGTTACCGCTTCAGTGAAGCGCCAATATGGGAACTGCAGCGTGCCTATTATGAACAGCTCGGTTTGCAGGCCTGGGCCAATGACCAGGTTCCGCAGTATATTACAAGCAATCCGATGATTGGGACTGCTTATGCGGAGATGATCTTCGGATTTCTCCAGGACCGGGCAGAGAAGGGATATACTGCAGAACCGGTGATTGTTCTGGAGCTGGGGGCAGGAGTGGGACGTCTGGCGTTCCATGTGCTGCAGCAGTTATGTGAGCTGATCCAGTATGCGGGGGTGCTGCTGCCGCCGTTCCGTTACGTGATGAGTGATTTGCCCTGGAAGAACATTGAGGGCTGGCAGAAGCATGAAGGTCTGAAGCCTTTTGTGGAGCAGGGGATTCTTGATTTCGCCCGCTTTGATGCGGTGCAGGATACAGAGCTGTCCCTGACGCAGAGCGGAATAGTGATTAAGCCCGGGGAGCTCGGGCAGCCGCTGATGGTGATCGCCAACTACTTCTTCGATAGTATTCAGCAGGAGCTGCTCTATATTGATGAAGGCAAGATTTATGAATGTGAGGTTTCGTTGAAATATCCCGAGCAGTCCGGCTCGATGAGCACGTCCGAAGTACTGCGGGATCTGGTGCCGGAATATCATTACAAGCGGGCCGAAGGCTATGAGGACCCTTCATACAAGTACCATGAAGTGATTTCGTTCTATCTGGACAAGCTGGAGGATTCACATGTGCTGTTTCCGGCTGCGGCCTTGTCCTGCATGGAGCGTCTGGGGGCACTCTCCCGGGGAAGCTTCCTGCTGCTGACTGCCGATAAGGGAGACCACCGGCTGGAGAACTGGGAGTTTGCCGAGCCGCCGAAGCTGATTCACCACGGCAGCATCTCGCTCACGGCGAATTATCATGCGCTGGTGCATTATTTTGAACGGAAGGGCGCACTGCCCCAGTTCACGCAGCATCATTATAAGAATCTGAATGTGGGCTGCATCCTGATGCTGGAGGAGCCGATGCTGCATCCTCATACACGTCTGGCCTACCGGCGGTTCGTGGAGCGGTTCGGGCCGGATGACTTCTTCAGCCTGAAGGTGTGGATTGACAAGAATTACGATACGATCGGGATGCAGCAGATTCTGGCCTTCTGGCGGCTGGGCGGCTATGACGCCGAGCTGTTCATCCAGAGTGCGGAGCGCATCTCCGCGCTGCTGCCCGATGCCAGCGATGAAGAGCTGCTGGACCTTCAACGGGGCATTGAGCGGATGTGGAAGGGCTTCTACCCGATGCCGCAAAAGTATGATCTGGCGCTGGACTGCGGCCTGCTGCTGTTCGAGATGGAGCAGTACGGGGAATCCCGCCGCTTCCTGGAGCATTCGCTTGCGTCAAGTGAGGAGGAGCCGGTAATTACCGTGCTGTACTGCCTGGCGATCTGCAGCTACGAGCAGGAGGATGACGAAGCGGCGCTGGATTACACGCGCAGATCGCTGCTAATTGAGCCGGAGCATGAGGAAGCACTGGAGCTTTTGGCGGCGCTGAGCCAGGGGCCGGAAGAAGCGTAACCGGCAGGCTATAAGGGCAGCCGGCCGTTATTAGACTTTACAGTTTGTGTGAGATTTGATATTCTGTATCCAACAATTTGCAAACGCGATGACGAGAAGAGTATATTCAGTTCTTCCCTCACAGAGAGCTCCGGCTGGTGTGAAGGAGCAGGGAAGGCTGAGTAGAAACAAGCCTCTGAGCGGTGTATCGGAACCGGCAGCAGCCGGGGATGGTGCGACAGGTGCTCCTGTTACAGAGCTAGAGTATAAGCCCTGCCTTGCCGGCGGCGCCGTACTTGATGAGATTAATATGGCGACATATTAATGAACCTGGGGTGGTACCGCGAGAATCTCGTCCCCAAGACTACAGTCTTGGAGGTGAGGTTCTTTTTTGTGGTCCCGTAAGGGCAGGTATCACCCATATACAGGAGGAGATCGAATGACTGACGTTAATGTTAATGAGAATGAATCCGCCGTGCCGGAGAATTATATGGACAGGCTAATCAGGGAAGATATAGAGGAAGGGGTCTTCAGCAGGGAGATCTGCACAAGGTTTCCGCCGGAGCCCAATGGCTATCTGCATATCGGAAGTGCTTTTGCTATACACACGAACTATGAGATTGCACGTAAGAACGGCGGCAGATTCCATCTGCGCTTCGATGATACCAACCCGCTGAAGGAGGATATGGAATACGTGAAGGCCATCACCCAAGACATCGAATGGCTGGGCTGCAGCCCGGGAGAGCATGTCTATTACGGTTCTGATTATTCAGAGGAAATCTGCCGCAGCGCGGAAGTGCTCATTCAGAAGGGGAAGGCATATGTCTGTGACCTGAAGGCGGAGGAGATGACGGCCTACCGGGGGACATTAACCGAGCCGGGGACAGATAGTCCTTACCGGGACCGCTCGCCGGAAGAGAATCTGCGGCTGTTCAGAGCGATGCGTAACGGCGAATATCCTAATGGCGCCAAAGTGCTGCGGGCCCGGATCGACATGGCCTCGCCGAACATCAATCTGCGCGACCCGGTGCTGTACCGGATCATTCACGCAGAGCATTACCGTACGGGCAATGCCTGGTGTATCTACCCGATGTATGATTTCGCCCACCCGATTCAGGATGCGCTAGAAGGGGTGACCCATTCGTTATGCTCCATTGAATTCAAGGATCACCGGCCGCTGTATGAATGGGTGCTGAATGAGCTGGATATCCCGGAGGCGCCGAGGCAAAGGGAATTCGGCCGGGTGAATCTTACAGGAGTGGTCACAAGCAAACGTTATCTCCGGGCACTGGTAGACGGGAACTACGTGGACGGCTGGGATGATCCGCGTCTGCCGACGCTCCGTGGTCTGCGCAGACGCGGGTTTACACCGGAGAGCATCAAGGATTTCGTACAGGAGATCGGAATGGTCCGTAATACGGCGATGGTCGATTACTCACTGCTGGAGCACTGCGTCAGACAGGATCTTAAGGCCAAGGTTCCTGCGATCATGGCTGTGCTGAATCCGCTGAAGGTTGTGCTCACGAATATTGAAGCCGGGACCTCTGAATGGCTTAAGATGGATAACAATAGCGAAAATGCTGAGCTGGGGACAAGAGATGTTCCGTTCTCCGGCACCCTCTATATCGAGCGGGAGGACTTCATGGAGGTACCTGCCAAGGGCTTCCGCAGACTTGTCTTGGGCGGTGAGGTACGGCTGAAGGGCGCATATATTATCCGCTGCAATGAGGTCATTAAGGACGAGGCGACGGGAGAGATCATGGAGCTGCGGTGCACCTATGACCCGGATACCAAGAGCGGCGGTCCTCTAAGCGGCCGGAAGGTCAAAGGAACGGTTCAATGGGTCTCTGCCGCCCATGCGCTCAAGTGTGAGGTATACCTGTATGAGCAGCTGCTCAACGATAACAACGGTCCGAAGGAGGAGGGGGAGACCTGGGAGCAATATATCAATCCCCATTCTGTGACTCTGCTTAAGGATTGCCTGCTGGAGCCTTTCGAAAATACACCGCAGCCCGGGGACAAATTCCAATTTCTGCGCCACGGGTATTTTTGTATCGACAGCAAGCGCAGCAGTGAGCAGAAGCTGGTGTTCAACCGGATCGTTCCGCTCAAGGATACCTGGAAAGGCAAAGCGGGGAAATAAACGGCAAGATGTTGCAAATTCCGGATCCAGAAGTGTGGAACTAACCCGGCTGCTGCTGAATTTTTAAATTCTGGATTAAATTCTGGATAACTGAAATTAACCAAACGGCGATTCTTCTATTCATGGAGGATCGCTGTTTTGCGTGGTACGCCCGGTATAGGTGTTACTTTTATTTGAATGTTTTAATGGGATACCGCTAAAACAACGGTCCATCCGCGGAGCGTCCACTCAAGTGCCCGCCCATGCGTCCACCCATGTGCTCCTGTAAATCATAAGTCTCAGAATGGGTAATAACATATGGGCTGGAGCATCACTTTCCAGGGGCGTGCACATAATATAAGATGCAGCGGCCGGCGGATAGCATAGCTGTCTGTAATCATCGTGACATTTCGTATGAAAAAAACCAATGAAAATACATTTACATTTCTCACACAGCGGATTATAATAAACTCAGATCAAATGTTGCACCAGGGAAACTTTCGTGTGTATAGACAACTTTTTCCGGGCAAGAGGAGGGACAGAAATGATGGAGCAGAATACAGCAGTAGAATCATCCACAATACTAAAAAGCCATACCAATAAACATTCGGCACAGTCGGTGCTTGATGGAGATGTCAAAGGACTGAAGCGGCTGCTTCCGTTCCTGGGCCCGGCTTTTATCGCTTCCGTAGCGTACCTGGACCCCGGCAATTTCGCCACTAATATTACAGCAGGCTCGAAATACGGGTATCTCTTGCTATGGGTTATCTTTGCTTCGAATCTGATGGCCGTTCTTATTCAATCCTTATCCGCCAAGCTTGGTATTGCTACCGGTAAGAATCTGCCGGAGGTCGCGCGGGAGAAATTCCCGAAGGGCGTGTCGGTCTTCTTATGGATACAGAGTGAGCTGGTCATTATCGCTACCGATCTGGCAGAATTTATCGGGGCAGCCCTCGGACTGTACTTGCTGTTCGGTATACCGATGCTGCCGGCTGCACTGATTACCGCAGTAGGGTCGTTCGCGATTCTGGAGCTTCAGCGGCGTGGTTACCGTACCCTTGAGGCCGGGATAGCCGGCATGGTAATGATTGTTGTGCTGGCCTTTGCGTTCCAGGTCATTATGGCGAAGCCGGATGCGGGCAGCATTGTTACAGGGATGTTTACCCCCAGATTTGAAGGTGTGGACAGCATCCTGCTGGCGGCCGGGATTCTCGGCGCAACGGTTATGCCCCATGCGATCTATCTGCATTCCTCGCTGACCCAGAGCCGGGTTGTGGGGGCAGATGAGCGGGAGAAGAAACAGATTTTCCGGCTGGAGTTCATTGATATCCTGATTGCAATGCTGATTGCCGGTGCGGTGAATATGGCCATGGTGATCGTGGCAGCGGCGCTGTTCTTCAAGAACGGTCTTGTTGTTGAGGATCTGGATATCGCCTTCGAGCAGTTCCGCAATCTGGCAGGACCCGTTACGGCAATCTCCTTCGGCCTCGGCCTCCTGATCGCAGGTCTGTCAAGCTCGTCGGTCGGTACGATGGCCGGTGATGTGGTGATGCAAGGCTTCATTAATAAAAAAATCAATCTCTACCTCCGGCGGGCGATTACGATTATCCCACCGCTGACGATTATCGCCTTCGGCATTAATGCGACCACCGCACTCGTGATGAGCCAGGTCGTTCTCTCCTTCGGGATTGCCTTCGCCCTGATCCCGCTCGTGATCTTCACCAGCGACCGCAAGATCATGAAGGGCCTGGTGAATCACCGGATCACCACCACTCTGGGCTGGATCATCTCCGCTCTGGTGGTATCGCTGAATTTGTTCTTGATTGTAGAGATGTTTGTGTGAGCTGTGAGCAGTGGTTCTCCCGATGGGAGGATCGCTGCTTTTTTGCTGCAGGGACAGAAGAATTCCCCTGTTTTTAAACAGTATATCCCATTCATAGCCCAGCCTATCCTTTGCTATAATTAATGTGTTTAAGATATTTCGGAACACAGGTCGCAGTGCCAGGGGAGGAAGCCGCCATAACCGGAAGCTGGAGAGGATTGCGTTCCATCCGCAGCAAGCTGATTGCTACCGTACTCATCGTAATTGCCCTGCCGACACTGATCGTGCTGTATGACTATTTCACAACATCGGTCAGAGTGGTGGAGCAGGAGGTCTATGCCGCCAATCAGAGCCTGGTGGAGCAGGCGGCGATGACGATTAATGATACAGCCAAACGGATGATACAGGCGACGTATCTGCTGGAGGCCGATATGGCCCAGTCCTTCGGCTCGAATACCTTCAATTGGGATTACGGGAATGCCGAGGCGATGGGAGCTATTTTTCAAATTCAGAAGAAGATGGGGTACCTGAAGGATATCCTGCTGGGTAACAGCGCCTTCATCGGACTGGTCGATGCTGAAGGCAGTGTGGTGACGACCCTCAACAATTTCAACCGCGGGGCAACCGGCACGATCATCCGCGAACCCTGGTTCATAGCGGGGATGGAGCTGAAGGGCTATCCCTATTGGGAAAGAGTCTACCGGCTGCCAGCCAATCTGGGGTATACCGAGAATGCCCCCGATAAGGAGTTCATCCTACTGTCGCGTTCCTTCGCCTTCGAATCGTCCATCCGTAACTGGGGACTGGTTATGGTGGCCATACCCGTAAGCCAGTTCTATGGCATTCCCTCCAAAGGGCTGCCTGACAATACGCAGCTGCTTGTTCTGGATAAAGGGGGAACCCTGTACGACATCTACGGCAAGGAGCAGTATTCGCTGACGCCGGAGCAGGCGGAAGACTCCAGGCATAGCGGTTCTGTGATGAGGAAGCTGACGCTGGGTAAGGAGACCTATCTAATGAATGCAGCGTCCGTGCCGCAGGTAGGCCTGTCCATTGTCTCCCTGCAGCGGATGGGGGATTTCTCGGCTCAGCTGGATAACTCCCGGACGAAGTCCATCGCACTGTTCCTGTTGTTCTTCGGCGTGGGGATCATTATCGTGATCTACATTCTGCTGCGGCTGACCAAGCCGCTCTATGCCCTGGTGCGCTCGATGAGCAGGGTGGGCAGCGGCAACTTCAGTACCAAGGTGGAGGTGCGCGGCAAGGATGAGATCGCCCTGCTCGGCAGCCATTTCAATAAAATGGTCGGGCAGCTCGAAGAGCTGATCCATCATGTGGCGGAGGAGCAACGGCAGAAGGAGGAGGCGCATTTCCAGGCGCTCCAGGCCCAGATTAACCCCCACTTCCTGTTCAATACGCTCAATTCCATCAAGCTGATGGCTATGCTCTCGGGTACCAACCGCAATGTCAGCGATATGATTACGGCGCTCGGGAAGCTGATGGAGTTCTCCATGAAGCAAAATACGCTGTTCGTCACGCTGGGTCAGGAGCTGGAGTATCTGGAGCTGTACATGTCTCTGCAAAAAATCCGGTATCACGATGATGTTACGGTCTCTGTTGAGGTCCCGGAGGCCCTGCTGGATTGCACGGTGCTGAAATTCACGCTCCAGCCGCTGGTGGAGAACAGCATTATCCATGGGTCGAAGCTGCCGCTGCATATCCGCATCGAGGCGGAATGCTCCGGTCAATACATCCTTATTCACATCAGGGATAACGGAAAAGGGGTCTCGGAGGAAACCCTGCGGATGATTGCCAATCAACTGCAGCAGGATCATGTGAAGACCAGCGGCATCGGGCTGCTGAATGTGGACAGAAGAATCAAAATCCATTTCGGGCAGCAATGCGGCATCCTCCTGTCCCGGCCGGAGGCGGGCGGACTACAGGTGACGGTGCGGATTCCTTATCGGAAGGAGCTGGAAGGATGACAACACGCCTATTAATTGTGGATGATGAAATTCTGGTCCGGGTGGCGCTCAAGACGCTGATTCCCTGGGAGGCGCACGGTTTCGAGATCATCGGGGAAGCCGCGAACGGGGTGGAGGCCCTGGAGCTGCTGAACCGCGGGACCTGCCAGATCATTTTGTCCGATATCCGGATGCCGGAGATGAACGGTCTGGATCTCATGAATCATGTCCGGGTGAAGTGGCCGGCGATTAAGTTTATCATTTTATCCAACCATAATGACTTTGAATATGTGCAGAAGGCGCTGCGGCTGGGGGCTGCTGACTATACGCTGAAGCTGGCTTATACGCCGGAGGAGCTGCTTGACAAGTGCAAGCGGCTTCAGCAGTTCTTCCACAATGAAGAGCAGGAGCGTACAGAGAAGGATAAGCTGGATTATAAAATAAAAGCTCTGGAGCGGAAATCCGCCGAGCTGACGCTGCTTGATTTACTGGTGAAGCAGAGATCGAAGCTAGAGGTGGACCATTTGCAGCGAGACGGGAACCTGCCGCCTTTTGTCACGGAGGGCTGCCGGGTGATTGTGGCGGGTGTCGATCATTACCGGCAGGTCCTGGAGGAGAACCGCTTTCAAAGTGAGCAGCTGCTGTTCTATACCGTCAGTAATATTTTTGCGGAAATATTGAAGAAATATGACAAGTGCCAGCTCGTAGACATGCATAACCGCAAGCTGGTGATTCTGGCCGGCGCTTATTCGGAGGGGATGCTGGAGGAGCTTATGGTGGCGGGCAGCACCTTTGCCAAGGTGAAGGTGAGCTTCGGCGTGTCCGGGGACTACTGCAGCCCTTATCAGTTAAATGAAGGCTTCCGGCAGGCGGATCAGGCACTGGCCCGGCGTTTTTTTCATGAAGACTGCCCGATCCTGTACCCGCTGGCTGAGGCGGATGAGGTTCAGCCCAAGGTGAGTATTCTGAAGAGCGGGCACTGGAGCAGCTTGCTGGACACGGGGGAGCAGGCGGTTATTCTGGAGGAATTGCGGCGCTGGATTGCCCGGCTGCAGGAGGAGGAAGGGATGGGAACCGCCTGGGTCAGAGAGCAGTGGCTGCAGTGGCTGCATCTGGTCTGCCAGCATATGGGACCGTCCGATCATATTCTGTACGTCATGCCTGAGCATCAGGGGAAGTATCCCTTCGATGTGATCCGCAACGCGGAGACGCTGCGGGAGATCGGCCACTGGTTCCTGGGTTGGCTGCCCGAAGCTATCGCGCTGACAGGGCAGAATAGCCAGCCGGTATACCGCGATGAGGTGAAGCAGATGATCACCATCATGGAGGAGGAGTATGCTTCGTCCTTGAAAGTGGCCGATCTGGCCAGACGGACGGGGTTCGCCGAGAATTATCTCAGTGTGATGTTCAAGAAGGAGACCGGGGTGAAGATTGTGGATTATCTGACCCAGATCCGGATGCAAAAGGCGCGGGAGCTGCTGCGCAATCCCACGTACAAAATATATGAAATAGCCGAGATGGTCGGCTACGCCGATTCCAATCATTTCAGTAAGTATTTCAAAAAAATAGAGGGATTATTTCCGCTGGAATACCGCAAAACGATGACCGGCCGCAAGCAGGGCAGCTTGGAAAATCCCTCTAAGACCAAAGAATAAGCCGTTCGTTATTGAGCAGCGCTCTGATATAACTAAGTTGTGTTACTGTTCAATTAGCGAAAGGGGAAATCATAATGAAGCGTGGATTAACCTTAAGTCTGTCCTCTGTCCTGCTGACAAGTGTCCTGTTAAGCGGCTGCGGAGGCAATAACGGGAATACGGCCGGGGGCCCGGACAAGGCGCCGCAGCAGAGCGCCAAGGCCTCCGGGGAATCGAAAACGGTTACACTGAAGTGGTGGGGCGGCGTACCTGAAGAGAATGGTCCCAAGGCGGTAGCGGACCGCTGGAACGCTGAGAACACGGATATCAAGGTTGAATATGTCCGGTTCGTCAATGATGATCCGGGCAATGTGAAGCTGGAGACGGCTCTGCTGTCGAACACGGATGCTCCTGATTTGTTTGTCAATTACGCCGATGCCCATCTGGAACGCCGCATCAAGGCCGGGATGGTAGAGCCGCTGGAGGACCTGATTAAGTCCAGCGGGTTTGACCTGGAGGGAATCATCGGCTCAGAGAACATTACGAAGGTGGACGGCACCATCTATAACCTTCCAGGCTCCAGGGATGTGAAGTTCGTCGCCTTCAACAAGGCTTCGCTGGATGCCATCGGAGAGAGCATCCCGGAGCCGGGCTGGACCTGGGATGACTATGCGGCTCTGGCCGGCAAGCTGACGAAGGAGGGGCAGTACGGGGCGTTCTTCACGCCCACCTGGGAGCCGATTGCCTTCGATGTGCTGAATTCAGCCCAGCCGAAGGATGCCTATTATGCCGCAGACGGCACATCTAACTTCGGGCATGAAGCTTTTCGCAAAGGACTTGAGCTGCAGAAGAAGCTGATTGACGGCAAGAAGGTGATGCCGTATGCGGAAGGGGTGGCCAATAAGGCCCAGCCGCAGGATGAACTGCTGAACGGACGAACGGCTTCTACCTATACCTCCGCTTACTTTGTCCGTTACATTAAGGATGACACCGCCTACCCGAACCGCGAGTACCAGATTGCCTTCGCGCCGATGCCGCAGTGGACGGCAGGGGGCAACATCAACAACACCAAGCTGAACGATATGACCTCGATCAATGCCAAGAGTCCGAACAAAGAGGCAGCCATGAAGTTCCTGAGCTGGTTCCTGACCGAAGGGAATACCGAGATGCTTCCCGGCGGGCGTATTCCTTCCAGCAAGAAGGCCGATGTTGCGCAGGTGGCGGAAGCGGTTATGGGCGACAAGGCCCAGTATTTCGATAAGGACTCCTTCGTGAAGCTGCTGAATACAGAATATACGAACACCGAGATCACCCAGACTGCGGGTCTGACCGAAATGCGTAAAGCCTTCATGGAAGAAGCCGAGAAGTACTTCATGGATGCCCAGGATCTGGACACTACGGTAGAGACGATCAAGCAACGGGCCGACGAAGCGATTGCTGCTGCGAAGTAGTTCTGGCTGCAGCTCCTGAGACAGATGAATACGATACATGGCCGTTCCCGGAATTTCCGGGAGCGGTTTTTTTTGCAAACCTAAGAATTTCCCGCTGAATCAGCAGCAGTGAACACCACAGAATATCACGGTTTAAGCACAGTTTAAGACATTCAGGGAGCAGCGTACCGCCTCTATAATACGGATATAAGGAGTTGAGTATATGAGAGACAAAACGAGGGAGAATGTGGCCGGTTACCTGTTTATCCTTCCGAATCTGCTGGGCTTCGCCGCCTTCATCCTCTTCCCTATGGTGTTCAGCTTCGTCCTTATCTTCACGGACTGGGACTATCTGAAGGGGATGAGCGGCTTCAGCTTTGCCGGTCTCGGCAACATCGTCAAGCTTGGGGAAGACCCTATAGTCTGGAGATCCCTGCTGCATAACGTGGTCTTCTCCTTGACCAGTGTACCGGTGGCGCTGGGGCTTGGCCTGCTGCTGGCCGTGATATTGAACAGGTTCGTATATTTGAAGACTGCGATCCGTACCATGATTTTTCTGCCTTATATGAGCAGCATTGTAGCTATTTCTGTGGTCTGGAGAGTCCTCTACAATCCTTCACAGGGACCGGTTAACTCGGTGCTGAAGGCGCTGGGTGTAGACCATCCGCCGGGCTGGCTGTCCAGTCCGGACTGGTCGCTGGCGGGCATCATCCTCATGACCATCTGGACGTATATCGGCTATGCGATGATTCTGTATATGGCCGGTATTCAGGGGATTTCCAAGGATTTGTACGAAGCGTCAGAGATTGACGGGGCCAGCGGGCTGAAAAGCTTTCTGCACATTACTGTGCCGATGCTGAAGCCGACTACTTTTTTGACAGCGGTTACGCTGATTATTTCATCCTTCCAGGTATTTGCCTCGGTGCAGGTGATGACGAACGGCGGGCCGATGCGGTCCTCCAGCGTGCTTGCGCTGTATATCTATGAGCAGGCCTTTGAGCTGCGGAATATGAGCTACGGGGCTACGGTGTCCTGGCTGCTGTTCCTCTTCATATTCGTCGTGACGCTGGTGCAGTGGCGTTCTCAGCGAAGCTGGCAGGATCAATTCTAGGAGGAAGGGTGAGGTAGTTGTACAAGCGCAGTGCTTACAAGTTGGCCGCCAAAATATCAATGACAGCGGTATTCCTTCTGATCGGAATACTGATGCTGCTGCCGTTCCTCTGGATGCTCTCGGCATCCTTCAAGAACACCTCGGAGCTGTTCCGCTATCCGATCGAATGGATTCCGGATACGCTGAACACCGCGAATTATGAGAAGGTCTGGAACGGGGCCGTCTCGTTCAGCGTGTATTACAAGAACTCGGTCAAGATTACCTTCTTCCAGGTGCTCGGCTCGCTGATTACCAGCTCCATGGCCGGTTATGCCTTCGCCAAGCTGCGGTTCCGCGGCAAGGAGACTATCTTCCTGCTCTATCTGGCAACCATGATTATTCCCGCCCAGGTGTTCTTTGTCCCGCGGTTTATCTTATTCGACAGCCTGGGCCTGGTCAATACCCATCTGGCGATTATTCTGCCGGGGATGTTCACCGTGCTGGGCACCTTCATCATGCGGCAATTCTTCAGTACGCTGCCTGGTGAGCTGCTGGAGGCGGCTAAGGTAGACGGAGTCGGATACTGGCGAATGTTCTGGCAAATCTGCCTTCCGCTGACCAAGCCGGCGCTGGTCACCCTGCTGATCCTGACGTTCACCTGGCACTGGAATGAATATGAGAACCCGCTGATCCTGCTGCGGGACCGCGATTTGTTCACCATCCCGCTTGGCCTGACTACCTTCACGGATGAGAACGGTACGGATTATCCGCTCATTATGGCGGCTTCCGTGTCGGCCTTGGCACCGCTGGTGCTTGTGGTTACCATTTTTCAGCGCTGGTTCGTGGAGGGGATTGCCAGTACGGGGCTTAAGGGTTGAGGGGTGAAGAGGTAGAGAGTCTGGAGAGCTGAGGAGCTGGAGAGCCGGAGAGCCGGAGAGCTGGAGAGCTGGAGAGCTGGAGGGTTGGAGAGTTGGAGAGCCGGAGAGCTGGAGAGCTGGAGAGTTGGAGAGCTGGAGAGTTGGAGAGCTGGAGAGTTGGAGAGCTGGAGAGCTAAAGAGCTGTAATTACAGACACGGAGGGGATGACGTTATGATTCACACTAAGGAGCAGTATGAGTTCGTAGTAATCGGCGGAGGGATGGCCGGATTCTGTGCAGCCGTTGCCGCCGCCCGGCACGGGGCACGGACCTGCCTGATCCAGGACCGGCCGGTGTTCGGGGGCAACAGTTCGTCAGAGATCCGGGTGACGCTGCACGGGGCAGCGGCCTTTCATACGTATGCGAAGGAGACCGGGATTATCTCCGAGCTGTTTATTGAAGAACGGGCGCGCAATCATGAGGAGATTACCGAGAACGGCTGGACGAACAGTGTCTGGGATATGACGATGTACGATATGGCCGTGAATACACCGAATCTGTCCTTTCATCTGAATACCTCGGTTCATGAGGTAGTGATGAAGGAGGACAGGGCGATTCAATCTATCCTGGCGCGGGTCGCCAATGCAGAGACGAATATAGAGATCGCGGCTGATCTGTTCATTGATTGTACCGGCGATGGCGTGATTGCCGATCTCGCAGGCTGTGAGTGGAGAATGGGCACAGAAGGGCGGGAGGAGTTCAATGAGCCTCATGCGCCCGGGCTGGCGAGCGGGGACACGATGGGGAACTCGATTCATTTCAAGGCCAAGGATATGGGGCGGCCGGTTCCTTTTACCGCTCCGGCTTGGGCGACTTCATATGAGGATGCGGCTTATTTCTATGACCAGGGGCGGATACCCTACGATGTCCGCAGCGGATACTGGTGGATCGAGATCGGAGTGCCCTGGCATACGATTACAGAGGCCGAGGATATCCGGCATGAGCTGACCAAGCATACGCTGGGCATCTGGGACTGGATCAAGAACCGTGATCCCAAGACGAAGGAGCTTGCAGCGAACTACGCGCTGGACTGGATCGGGCAGGTGCCGGGCAAGCGGGAGAGCCGGCGGATTATGGGCGAATATTTCATGACCGAGCATGATCCGGTGAACCGCAAGGTGTTCGAGGACGAGATCGCCTACGGCGGCTGGTTCCTGGATCTGCACACTCCGGGCGGCCTGCTGGCCGCCACCAGTGAACATGCCAGCTCAGAGGGCTATAACGAGACTTCAGAATATGCAATCAAAAGCTACTGCGGCCCGTATGGCATCCCCTTCCGGATCATGCTGGCCCGGGATGTGGATAATCTGATGATGGCCGGCCGCAATGTCAGCGTGACGCATGCCGCGCTGGGGACTGTGCGCGTCATGGCCACATGCGCACTGATGGGCCAGGCTGCGGGAACAGCGGCGGCCATTGCCTTGAGGACAGGAATAGGCATCAAGGCGGTTACCACTGATGCGATGCAGGAATTGCAGCAGACGCTGCTGCGCGACGGCTGCTTCCTGCCGAATGTGGAGAACCGCGATGCGGGTGATCTGGCCCGGCAGGCTGCGGTCACGGCCAGCAGCGAGGTGCTGGTCTACGGCGCTGGGCCGGAGACCGGGACTTCCCTGCCGAAGCTGAGCGAATGGAATGACCGCAAGGATTGGAGCGGGGAGGATGAACGGCTGCTCAGAAGACGCGGCCAGTGGATCGCAGTGTCCTCTCCGCAGCTCGACAGCCTGGCGGTCTGCCTGAGCAACCTCACGGATCAGCCCCAGGAGGTGGACGCGGTGCTGCTCCAGGTGGACCATATCTGGGATTACCGCTCGGAGCCGGAGGAGGGTCGGCTGGCCTCCTGTACACTGACCGTTCCCCCGGGGGGAAGGCACTGGATCGAATGGGCCAGCCCGGCCGGAGCCGCAGAGGGGCTGAAGCCGGGCAGGTATGTCCGGCTGGATCTGGCCGCGAATCCCCAGGTTATCTGGCATGCGGCGGGCGCGATTATCCCCGGCCATATCAGCGCCTTCGAGATGGGCGGCGGCAGAATGCGGCGCTTCGAGAAGGGCATGACGATGAGCTACCGTATCGCTCCGCCGCAGCAGCCGTTCGGGGCAGGCAATATTGTCAGCGGGGTCAACCGGCCTTACCGGTACACCAACCTCTGGCGCTCCGACCCCGTGCAGCCGTTGCCGCAGTGGATTCAGCTAACTTGGGAGAGCGAACAAGAAATAGGTACAGTAGAGATTACCTTTGCCGGTCATTTGTTCCGGGAGTATCATGCCTATGGCCCGTTTTACCATGATCCGCAGTGTGTCAAGGATTACCGTATCCAGTCCTGGACGGGCGGAGCGTGGAACGATGTCATTCATGCCGTGAATAATTACCAGCGCCATGTACGCCACAAGCTGCCCGGCTCCATTCGGACCCAGAAGCTGCGGATTGTGATTGAAGCTACCAACGGCGACCCTTCGGCGGCTGTATATGAAGTTCGCTGCTATGAATAGAAGAGCCTAATCCCTGTTCCACTTGGGGGGCTGTCCCGATATTGGCCATGAAAAAAGGCTGATGGGGATAGCCCTCTATTTCTTAGGGTGGCGGTAGGTTAGATGGTAGAGGGTAGATGGTAGATGGTAGATGGTAGATGGTAGATGGTAGATGGTAGATTGGGCGGTAGGTTGGATGGAGAGTGAGCGAACGTTGCGTGGGGTGTGGGCGCTGTTCTTAAACTAACTAATCATTTCTGTGTAGTAGCTGAATCCGCCGAAAGTAGGCGGAGCGTGCAACTCAGAGGGATAAATCCCTCTGAATCCGCCGGAAGCGGGCGGATCGAGCAAGTCAGAGGGATAAATCCCTCTGAATCCGCCGAAGGTAGGCGGATAGAGCAAGCCAGAGGGATAAATCCCTCTGAATCCGCCGGAAGCGGGCAGCGAGTGTGAAGGAGGAGCAAAAGTGCACCTGAATGCGCCGAAAGTGGACATCGAGCGTGAAGGAGGAGCAAAAGTGCACCTGAATGCGCTGGAAGTGGGCGGCGAGCGAGAAGGAGGAGCAATAGTGCACCTGAATCTGCCGGAAGTGGACAGCGAGCGAGAAGGAGGAGCAAAAGTGCACCTGAATGCGCCGAAAGTGGACAGCGAGCGTGAAGGAGGAGCAATAGTGCACCTGAATGCGCTGGAAGTGGGCGGCAGGCGAGAAGGAGGAGCAAAAGTGCACCTGAATGCGCCGAAACTGGGCGGCAGGCGAGAAGGAGGAGCAAAAGTGCACCCCCACCTGAGGCTGAATCAGGATCAGGTGGGGGTAGGTTAGATATAGGTGTAGATGTAGGTTTAGATGTAGGTTTAGGTGTATATTTTCGTTACTCCCCCTCTCAATCAGCGGAGCGGACGGAAGGATTGTGGAAAAGCGGAGCGTTCGCCTTTGTGTCCGGATTTTCACCGCTAAGGTAAAAAATAAAAAAATCTGGACACAACAGCGATTGGAACAACGTTCCGTTTGCGTAGCGTGCTCACCGAGCGTCGATGTAACGCAGCCCCTACACTCAATAAACAAACAGGGAGCCTCCCAGCCAATTATGGCCGTTGAAGACACCCCTGAATTTCAAACGAAACAACTAACTCCTATTGCTTCACAATATCCTGCACCGCTTTATCCAGCTTCTCCAGGAGCTGATCATGGCTCAGCTGGCCGCCCAGGTATTCCTGCATCGCGGCGCCGAAGCCCTGAGTGACTCCGTCAGGGAACATATCCCAGTTCCAGCCGAGAGCGGTAGCGGATTTCTCCTGCACGGCAACGGCAACCTGCCCGATGTCGGCCGCGTCAGTGGTGATGTTGGTTTCAGCCGGGATGAACTTGAACTCCTTGGTCAGATACTTCTGGCCGGTTTCCGAACTTACCAGCCAGTTCAGGAAGGCTTTGGCTTCTTCCGGATGGGCGGACTTACTGTTCACGATATAGTTGTTTGGCACGCCTACCAGGATGGTGCCTTCTTCACCGCTGATCGGAAGCGGGAGAAGGCCCAGGTTCAGCGCAGGATCGATTTTGTCGATATCGCCTTGCGTCCAGTTGCCCTGCAGCATCATTGCGGCCTTCCCGGAGGCGAATTCAGCCACCTGGGTGGCATAATCGGTAGTCATCTTATTGTCCTGGGCATTGTCGAAGATGACATCCACGAGATCAAGCCACTGCTTGAACACTGCGTTGCCTTTGATCGTCTGTTTACCCGCCTTCACATCGTCGATGAACTGCTTCGGATCAGGCTGATGCGCCATCCCTACGTTGACCAAGTGAATCCCCATCGACCACCATTCATTGGTGGCTTCGAACGGAGTAATACCGGCGGTCTTTAGCTTGGCTACGGCGTCCTTTAGCTGCGGGAGGGTCTTAGGTTCTTCCGTAATACCGGCTTTGGCGAACAGATCCTTGTTGTAGATCAGCCCGTAGCCTTCTACGTTCATAGGCATACCATAGAGCTTGCCGTCCACCGTTGCCGGTGTTTTGGCTGTGGGGATCAGGTCCTTGACCCAAGGCTCATTGCTCAGATCGGTGGCACGGTCCATATAAGGGGCGAGGGCAATATAACCTCCGTTATTGAAAATTTCAGGCTCAGAGCCGGAAGCAATCTCGGCTTTGAGCAGCGCACCGTAATCTTCACCGCCGCCATGCGTTTCTACTTCGACCTTCACTCCGGTCTCTTTCTCATATTCTTCGGCGAGTGCATTCAGCTGCTCGGCAATTTCCACCTTGAACTGGAACATCTTGATCGTAACATCCTTGGCAGGGGCTTTGCCTGCATCCGGTGCTGTCGTTTCGGTTGACGCGTTAGGAGCCTTATCAGCGTTTCCATTGCCTGCGGAATTCGTATTGCCGCTGTTCCCGCAACCTGCGATAATGAGGGTGCAAACGGTTGCCATAATGAACGCGAACTTTCTTGTCATAGAATAACCTCCCTGGTCTGTGGTTCCTGCAACTAGATCGTAAGGCAAATGAGAGTGGACTTACACTTCATATTTTGCTCGAAAAGGTGGATATTGTTGCAAGGGGCGACCCTTGCAACATCCTGTAGTGGCGGTCTTTCCATGTTATGAAACGGGATCATCCCTTAATAGAGCCTGAAGTTACGCCTTCAACAATATACCGCTGGAGCGACAGGAAGAACAAGAGGATTGGCGTGATTGCCATAACGAGACCCGCGAGGGCCAGGTCCCACTTCTTGGTATATTGTCCGAAGAACTTGGTTACAGCTACCGGAAGGGTAGTCAGGTCCTTGTTTCCCCCGATAACAAGTACGGGCAGCAGGTAGTCATTCCAGATCCACAGGGTATTCAGGATGATGACCGTTACAATAATCGGCATCAGCAGCGGGAACACAATCCGGAAGAAGACGCCGTACGGATTGGAGCCGTCCACCCGAGCCGCTTCCTCCAGCTCCAGAGGCACGGTCTTGATGAATCCGTGGAACAGGAAGACGGACAGCGGCATCCCGAAGCCGAGATAACAGGCCACAATACCGTACAATTCTCCGCGAAGCTCCAGAATACTGGTCACCCGGACCAATTGCAGCATCAGCGACTGGAACGGAATGATCATCGCCGAGACCAGCAGCAGGAACACGAAGGAATTGAAGCGCGTAGGCTTACGCACAATCTGATAGGCGGCCATCGAGCTGAACAGGACAATGAAGATGACGCTCAGGATCGTGATTTGCAGAGAATTCAGGAAAGCCTGCGGGAAGTCGATCGCCTTCCAGACCTTGGAATAATTATCCCAGTGGAACACCTGCGGCCAGGAAGCGGCGTCGGTCAGGATGTCCTTCAGCCCCTTCACAGAATTGCTTAAGACGAGGTAAAAAGGCGACAGGAACACAATAGCCAGCAGAATGGCGGCAATTTCGAGAACGAAGTTTCTGGGACGGTATCTGCTGCTGTTCATTAGGCGGACACCTCTTTTCTTTTGGTAAGCCAGACCTGTGTGACCGTGATCAGGGAAACGGCGGCGAAGAAGAGCAGTGCTTTGGCCGTGCCGAGTCCATAACGGTTGTTGATCAGCGCCTCCGCATAAATGTTATAAGCCAGGGACTGGGTCGAGGTGCCCGGCCCGCCTTTGGTCAGCGACAGGTTAAGGTCGAACATCTTGAACGCATTGGAGGTCGTCAGGAACAGGCAGATCGTGATCGCCGGCATAATCAGCGGGACATAGACGCTCTTGAACAGCTGCGGGGCACGGGCGCCGTCAATTTTGGCCGCTTCGATCAGATCCTTCGGAATACCGGCCAGCGCCGCGATATAGATGACCATCATGTATCCGGCAGTCTGCCAGACGAACACGATGACCAGACCCCAGAATCCTGTGCCGGGAGTCCCCAGCCAAGGCAGCTGGAAGAACGAGATTCCGGTAAGCTCGCCGATCGTGGCGAAGCCCTTGGTGAAGATGAACTGCCAGATGTAGCCGAGCAGGATGCCGCCGATTACATTGGGCATGAAAAATACGGTGCGGAGCAGCTTCTTGGTCTTCAGCGTCGTCATCAGAATGAAGGCAAGCAGCAGCGCCAGAACATTGGCAGCTACAACCGAGACCACGGTGAAGCGGAGGGTGAAGACCAGGGACTCCCAGAACTTATCGTCATTCGTAAAAATCCGTCTCCAGTTAGCCGAGCCTGTCCAGACTGCTTTGTCCAGATCGAGCCCGTTCCAGTCGGTGGAAGAATAGTAGAAGCCAAGGAAGAACGGGGTGACCACAATGGTCAGGAAGAAGAGCAGACAGGGGCCGAGAAATACGATTTGCTGTCCCCAGCCACGTTGCATGCGCAGAGTTTTTCTCATAGGGAATCTCCTTTGTGTAAGTTTACTACGGGTTCACAGCTTGATTATAAAAAGCGAGGGCCACCGCCAACACTCAATTTGATGCTCAGAAAAGTGGATTATATTGCAGGGAAGAGGGACTACCATGTTCAAAAACAGCATCCGGACACGGCTGATGGCCTTAGTGCTGCTCGCGTCAGTGATTCCGTCAGGTATCTCCGTTACCTTCTCCTATCTCTACACGAAGCAGTCGGTTACGGAGCAGTCTGTGAAGCAGAACACGAAGCTGCTGACCCTGGGAGAAGCGAATCTCAGCAGTTATTTCAGCGGCATGAACCAGCAGGCAATGTCCCTATACAGCGGGATTAATGTTCCCGGCTCCTTCTACACCACCCTGCTTACCGCCAAAAGCAATGAGCAGGTGCCCGCAGGCACAGTACTGCCGGATACCCGTGCAGTGATCTCCACCCAGCTGTACAACCTGTTCCTCTCGGACCGGAACACTTTTCAGATCCACCTGTATGTGAGGGCTGCCAGGCAGTCCAATCTTCTGCATGGAGGATGGTTCCGCCGGGAGAACGGGGAGAATGCCGGTGCAGAAGATCCTGAAGGCACGTACCGGCCGTACCTTGAAGTCACGCATATGGATCATCAATACGGCGTGAAGTCCGGCTTCCCCAATCTGAAGCCCGGCACTGTTCCCGTGTTTACCGCCCATTTCCCAATCTACCGTACCCCCAGTGACAGCGTGCTGGCAGATTTGTCGATCGACTATACTCTCGGTGAGCTGGAGGGGATCGTGGAGTCGATGTACAACTCGGACACGGAACGTCTGTATGTGTTGAATGCGGAGGGACAGGCCTTGTTCGCATCCGATCCGGGATGGGTCGGGAAGCAGGTAGAGACCGGCTGGAGCCGTCTTCCCGCAGACAGTGACAGCGGCCATTTCACTTGGAAGAAGGACGGCTTCCAGGGGATTGTGATGTACAAGCGGATTAAGGACCCGCTGTTCAGCGGGAGCATTATCAAGCTGGTGCCCTATGAAGATCTCTATGGGGATGCAAGGGTTATCACCCGGTTCAACATGGGCATTGGGCTGCTGTTCCTCCTGATCGGGGGCATCAGTGCCGTGCTGATCTCCATCGGCTTCACCCGGCCGATCAAGAAGCTGATCCACTTCACGCAGAAGGTGCAGATCGGCCAGCTGGATGCGCATATGGTGGCCGAGCGGGAGGATGAGTTCGGTCTCCTGACCCGTAAAATCACCGGCATGACCCGCACGATCAATGACCTGATCGTGAAGGAATACCGGCTGGAGCTGGCGAACAAGACGACAGAGCTGAAGGCACTCCAGGCCCAGGTGAATCCTCACTTTCTATACAATGCGCTGCAATCTATTGCCAGCCTGTCCTTGCGCTATAATGCGCCGAAGGTGTATGATCTCATCTATTCCCTGGGCAGCATGATGCGTTATTCCATGAATACGGAGCGGACGCAGGTACCGCTGCGTGATGAAATCGAGCATGTGCAGAATTATGTGATTCTGCAGACAGAGCGGTTCGGCGAAGAGAATCTGCGGCTGGAGATCGAGGCGGAACCTGAGACTCTGGAGCTTATTCTGCCGAAGATGATCTTACAGCCGATTGTAGAGAATATCTTCAAGCACGCCTTCGCGGACGGAATCCGCGAAGGTGTGATCCGGATAGACTGCACGCTGGAAGGGCAGATGGGTCTGGTGCTTGCTGTCAAGGATAACGGCAAAGGCATTCTCCCGGAGCGGCTTGCGGAGATTACAGCCGGACTCACAAGCAGCGGCCAATCCGGGAATGAGGAGATCGGCCTGTATAATGTGCTGGCCCGCCTGCGGCTGCAATTCGGCAGCGGGGCGGAGATGCAGATCGTGAATAATGAAGAGGGCCAAGGGGTTACGGTAACCCTGAGGATTCCGCTGGACGGGCAGACATAAGCGCGAAAGGGGCAGCAGAGATGAAGGTGCTGATTGTGGATGATGAGAAGCATGTGCGGGAGGCCATCCGTTATTTTGTTCCGTGGGACAGCTATAATATCTCCGCTATTTATGAGGCGACCAACGGACAGGAAGCGACTCTGGTGATGCGGGAACACCAGCCGGCCATCGTCTTCACCGATATGCGGATGCCGCTGATGGACGGGGCGGAGCTGCTGGAATGGCTGCACCGCCATTATCCGAATACGAAGACGATTGTGATCAGCGGGTATCAGGATTTCAATTACGTGAAGCCGGCCATTGTGTACGGCGGGACCGATTATCTGCTGAAGCCGCTGAACAGCAAGCAGCTGATTGCCTCGGCGGAGCATGCCTTCCGGCTGTGGATGGAGGAAGAGGCGGAGCGGAAGCGGCGGCAGCGCCAGAATATGCAGCTGAACGCTCTGCGTCCGCTCTACTGGGACAAGATGTTATCCGATCTTGTGGGTGGCCAGGCCTCCTTCCATGAGCTGAAGCTGCCGCTCTGCGAGGAGCTGGGGATGCCGATTGGGGCACACGACTGCCGAATTGCTGTAATCTCGCTGCAAGGCGCGGACTGCCGCCTGCTGCAGAGATTTCACGGCGATGTGGCGTTGACCGCCTTCGTGCTGGCCAACGTCTGCAATGAAGTGATGGCGGCGGACCAGAGCGGTTACGCCTTCCGCAGCTGGCAGGGCGGAGGCGAGCTTGTAGTTCTGCTGTGGAGTGCTGTAATGCAGGCGGAGACCGTACTTAACCGTATGAACGAAGCCATCCGCCAGGCCTTTGGCGTTCAGGTAGATATCGGACTTAGTCCGCTGAACCCTTTGCCGGAGGGGCTGCAGCATGCGTTCAAACAGGCAGGGCAGGCGCTGGAGGAGCGGAACCTCCTGCAGCGGGAAGGGCGTATCCATCCTTTTAGAGAGCGGGCAGACCGGAGTAGACCTGTAGAAGACTACGCCCTGGAGGAGCGGCTGGACAAGCTTAGAATCGCCGTATTGTCCGGTGATCTGGGGCGGATGGAGCGGGTGGTGGAAGAGTGGGCCGGGCATCTGGCGGGGCTGCCGCTGCTTACGGAGAGCGGCCTCCTGCAGCAGCAGGCGGAGATACTTACGGTTCTGAAGCGCTGGCGGCCGGAGGAGGAGATTAGCCTGGAGCCCTGTTATGATGCAGAGGGGCTGTTCTCGGTAGAGAACTGGCAAGGCGGGCTGAAATCGCTGCTGCGCCGGTTGTTCAAGGGCAACTCTCAGACCCCGGACAGCAGACTTGTGCAGGAGATCCGGGAATATCTGAACCAGAATTATGCGCAGGAGATGACACTTCAGCATATTGCGGAACGCTTTTTCATCAGCAGGGAGAATGTATCACGCAAGTTCAAGCAGATTACCGGAGAGAATCTGTCGGATTATCTGACCAGTCTACGAGTGGATAAGGCGAAGACGCTGCTGCAGAATACGAATCTGCGGCTGTCGCAGATCGCGGAGCTGGTGGGCTATGAGGATGAGAAGTACTTCAGCCGTGTCTTCAAAAAAACCGCCGGAGTCTCTCCCAGAGAGTACCGCAAGCATGAAGAAGAAACCTGAGCCTGGAGCATCAGCTTCATACCTGCCTTTCAACATTTTCCGGCCTAATACCGATAATAGCTATAGGGGCAATTAATTCATAGCCTGCGGTTATATGGGAGGGCTGGATAGTATGAACAATTTACTGGGAAGAACGATTAAGAATGATCTGATCAATACCTACGGAGTTACCGTAATTCCCGCGAAAAGCAGATTGAATGCTGAACATTTGGAGCTCATCCGCAAACAAAAAATAGATGTGAATGATATTATCTTTGCAGATGAGGCTGACCAGGCGCCCTCCTATCAGAAGATGGTAAACGGAGTAGTGAACAGTTCGAAGGAACTCTTTGAATCCTATAGAATCTCCCGCAAAATCCCGCTGGCGGATATCCGCAAGGATGTGATTCCTGTGATCCAGGACATCTCCCGTAACCCGGATATCTTTGCGCTGTTCCATTCGGTTCAGGGCAAAGATGATTATACATATCAGCACAATATCGGAGTTGGGGTCCTGGCTACCCTGATCGGCAGATGGCTGGAGATGAGCGAAGCCGAGCTGTCGGTGCTCTCCCTGGCTGCCACTCTGCATGACATCGGTAAGCTGAAGATTCCCTCAGAGCTGCTGAACAAGCCAGGCAAACTGACGGACGAGGAATTCAGCCAGGTTAAGAAGCATACGGTATACGGCTACGAAATCCTCAAAGAGACCACCGGGGCCAATTCGCGTATTGCCCTGGCGGCGCTGCAGCATCATGAGAGGAATGACGGTATGGGATACCCGCTGGGGCTGAAGGATGGGCAGATTGATCCTTACAGCAAGATTGTCGCCGTTGCCGATATTTTTCATGCGATGTCCAGCAAGCGCCCTTATCATGAGCCGACGCCGTTTCATAAGATTGTCGATCAGATGCGAAGAGGCAGCTTCGGCGCGCTGGACCCGCATATTGTTTCGGTGTTCCTGGAGAATATTGTGAAGCGGACCGTTGGCCGCGAGGTGGTCTTAACCGATGGCCGGGTCGGTGAGATTGTCTATTTGAACCCGCATGACATCGAGACTCCGCTGATCCGCATTGATGATGAATACATTGACCTCAGTAAAAGAACGGAGCTTAACATCCGCGAGATCAGTTTATAATCAGTGTATAAGATGAATGATGCCTTCTCTAATTGTTGAAATAATCTGCCACCCCGTCGGCGACAGCCTGGGCCGCCTTCCGCTGATAAGCGGCTTTGCGTACAATCGACTCGTCGTACGGGTTGCTGAGGAACCCTAGTTCTACCAAGGTGGATGGAAGCGGATTCTCCCGCAGAATATGGTAGTTCCCGAAGGAGAGACCATTGCTGCGCAGGCCGATTCCCTGGCCAAGCCGGGTCTCAATTGCCCGGGCCAGCCGTATATCATTCTGCTCCGAATAGAAGAAGGTCAGCGTGCCGGAGACATTCTTCGGGGAGGAATTATAATGGATGCTGACAAAAGCGTCCGCGCCGAGCTGCTGCCCGAGCTGCACCCGCCGGGAGAAGGAGGGCTTCTGGTCGCCCCGGGTGCGGGTCATCTCCACCCTCGCTCCCTTGGCGCTCAGATAATCCCGCAGATACAGGGAGGTCTGCAGCGTCAGATCCTTCTCCATCGTGTTGTAGGTCGTGCCGAGCATGCCGGGGTCCAACCCGCCATGGCCGGGATCGACAATAATCAGCTTGCCGCGGATGCTGCCGGATTTGCGTACGACACTCACCTTCTGGGTATTAGAAGCCGCTGTGTTTAGGTTACGGGCGGTTCCGCCCGACAGATATTGGGACGCTACCCAGCCGACCGTTCCTCCGGCTGCGCGGACCCGGGTCCATTCCCCCTGCCGGGACAGAATGGTCACCTTGTTGCCGGATTGCAGGGAGCCTACGACCTCATATCCGGTTCCCGCTCCTCCACGCATGCGGAGGGAAGAGGCGGTTACAACAGCCGTTCCGCTGGAGACGGCAGAGGTCCTGACGGGTGCTTTGGCGCTGGCGGAACCGGAAGTGCTGGCCGAGGAGCTTCCGCTGGTGCGTTTCAGATAATAACCGGCTACCCACCCAGAGACAGAACCGGCCCGGACCTTAAGCCAGCCATGCTGATCTTCAGTGACGGTAACCAGGGCTCCGCCCGCCAGAGTACCTGTTATGGTTGCACTGGCAGCAGGTTCACTGCGTACGTTCAGAGAGTTGGCGTATACTTTGGCCGTGTAGCCGGATGCAGCATAAGCTGGGGAAGACGGAAGAACAGGCAGCAGGGATGAAGTCAATAAGCAGGCTGCCAGTACTGCGGTATGTATTTTTTTTCTCATGACAAATAAAGCCTCATTTCCCGGAGAGATAACATTCTATTACCCGTTTCATCGGCCGGAGAATACAGAAAATTTAAAATTAAAGAGAAGTTTTGTCCCTGTATTCTGATAACACCGCCATTTAAACGATTGCTCCTGAGCTGACTAATATAATTGTTAACCCTATTCCTTGGCGGGAAATGTCTGTATAATTATTACATATTGGGGAAACAGACAAAGGAGTGCCGCCGTGATCAGACCTAAATTATTCATTGGTTCCTCCAGAGAATCGATCCGCTATGCCAGAGCTATTCATGAACAGCTGAAGCGGACCGCCGAGGTTCATCCTTGGTATGCTGCTGCGTTCCGGCCTAATGAATACACGATGGAAGCGCTGGAGCGGAATCTGGATATCAGCGATTTTGCCGTATTCGTGTTCTCACCGGATGATGTGGCGCGGATTAGGGGTAAATATTATTATGTCACCCGGGACAACACCCAGTTTGAAATGGGGCTGTTCTGGGCGAGACTCCGGCGGGGCCGGGTCTTCTGCCTGCTGCCGGACCAGGTGCCCGCCCGCAGTGATCTGATTCCGGGGGAGAATGTCGAGGAGTACCATCTGCTGTCGGATCTGTCCGGACTGACACCGCTGGAATACGAGTGGCAGCATGAGAATGCTACAGCGGCAGTGGATGTCAGCTGCGGCAAGATCATCGACAGTATTCAGGGCCAGGGGATGTATCATGATCCGGCTGTGGAGCTGCTGCAGCTTAGATCAGAGCTTAGGCGAAAAGAAAGTATCCTTCACTTCTTTTGGCAATATAATAATAATGTAACGACTCCCCAGGCTGCCGAGAAATATCAGGCACTTAGCGAAGCTGTCAGGAATTCCTTCGTGCCCCCGGAGGATTGCCGGGTGATCGGAGCCGCCATGTGGCGGGCGGAAGCGGGGGAAGGGCTGAAGCAGGTAGGCGGCAATGTGGGACGCGGGCATATTTATCCGTTCTCGGCCTCGGATGACGAAGGCAGAAAGCCGGGAGTGCTGGATGCTTTTCTGGCCAAGGAATGGACCTTTTTACAGCGTACGGAAGTTGCGGAGGTATATATCCTATGCTATCCTTTAGGTAAGAACCATGTTCTGTCGGTGCATTTCTCAGGCATTCAGGGATTATCGGCAGAGGATCTTACAGCAGTCGTTGCCTATAACCGGGATTTGTTCCGTACCGTCAATTATTTAGTAGGAGGGGACTAACAGGATGAAGAATATGAAGAATGCAGTTAGTATATCCAGTACTGTCCGCCGGTCTGCAAGCGGTGACGGCAACAGCGCGGGAGGCAAAGGCCGTTCCAGACGCAAATCCGGCCCCAAGCTGACACCCTCGCCTCTCAACGTGTATCTCGCACCTTCCCTGGAGGGCGGAGATGACGAGTATAAGAAGCTGGTCAGCGGCAAGGTTGACAATAACAAGCCATCTTTCGCATAATAATCGCTAATCTAATTTATGAATATTAAGCAGGTCCCCGGCAGCGCCGGGGGCTTTTTTTGTCGGATAAGAATTTATATGTTTTGGGGTAAGCGGAGCTTACCCCTTATTTAGTATGACCTGTGACGGGCGTAACTCTGAAGAAGCAGCTTCAGGAGCTGGAGAAACAGGATGAGCTAGGGTCGGTAGGGCTTGTTATGTAGCATGCGGGCAGCTGAGGCGTCTGTTTGTTGGCGGGGGAAATAATTGGATTTTCTCCACTTGCTCATGAATAGAGGAGCCTTTAGCGGACAGCAGTTGGAAAAATAGCACTTAATCAGCCGCAATTCAGTCAGAGCAGAGGAAAGGCGTGAAATTAAGATACGTTTCTCCAACTAATATCCTCAGACGCTCCGAAACATCCAAATTAAGATACGTTTATCCACTTGCTAATCATGATTAACTACCTGAATAACCGCCGGTAGCTGGAGTTCGAGACAGCTAAGAGGCCTTGCAGTAGCAGGTATGCCGGAAGCATCTGCCGGGTATTATCTGAGACAGAAGCTATTCCAGGCGATGTACCGGGAGAGGGGTGTGTCCGGTACAACTTCGCACAAAAAGATGCCGCCCTATAACCGGGCGGCATCTTTTCGAGTCTTGATTTATTGCGCCGAGGAGATTCCGCCCGGCTTCTTCGCAAGCTCGCGCCGGACGACCGGCGCGACCTCGGTGGCGAGCAGCTCAATAGCTGCGGCGACCTTGGCGTAAGGGAGGCCGCCGATATCCAGCTGGGTCATGAAGCGGTGATGGCCGAACAGCTCGTGCTGATAGAGGATTTTCTCAATAATCTGCTGCGGGCTGCCTACTGCCAGCGTATTGTCCGGCGAAGTGAACCGGCCGAATTCACTGCGGGAGACCCGGTATTCCTGACCGGGCTTCGGGCTGATCGCATTGCGGTAGCTGTAGTAATAAGGGTAATAGTCATCCAGTGCCTGCTGTGAGGTCTTCGCTATGTAACCGTGGCTGGTGATGGCGATCTTCAGGTCCTCGGGCGCGTGGCCGGCGGCTGCGCCGGAGCGGCGGTAGGTACCGGCCAGGTTCTGAAAAGGCTCCGGGCTGCCGCTCAGAATAGCGATCGCCATGCCAATGCCAAGTGCCCCGGCCTTCTTGGCGCTTTCGGCCGAACCGCCGATGCCGACCCAGAGCGGAAGCTGCTGCTGGAGCGGACGCGGAGCAATCTCGGCGTTATGCAGCGGGGAGCGGAACTTGCCCTGCCAGTTCATGACCTCATGCTGGTTCAGCGTGAGCAGCAGATCCAGATTCTCGCTGAACAGCTGCTTGTAGTCCTCCAGCTCGTAGCCGAAGAGCGGGAACGACTCCAGGAAAGCGCCGCGCCCGGCGATGATCTCGGCCCGCCCGTCCGACAGCAGGTCCAAGGTGGCGAAATCCTCGAAGACACGGACCGGATCAATGGTGCTTAGCACGGTCGTGGCACTGGTAAGCTTAATCCGCCGGGTGACCTGGGCAATGGCCGCCAGGACAACCGGCACCGAGGAGATAACGAAATCCAGCCGGTGATGCTCCCCGACGCCGAATACATCCAGCCCGGCTTCATCGGCCAGCTTGGCGGCTGCAATCACTTCATTCAGGCGCTGGCGGGGACTGATCCGCTGGCCCGTATGGCAGTCGGTTACGATATCTCCCAGTGTATAAATACCGAATTCAAACTCCGGTACGGTTGCTTCGTTCGCTTGAGCATTCCCTTGGTTGTTCATGGTACAGACTCCTTATAATCCAGAATATTGAATAGCGTTATAACAGTAAGCATGTCCGTTAGTGAAAGGATATAGCCCAGTATAGCATAATTACTTACAAAATGTAAGTATATGAGTGGAAGTTTGCAATGTTTCCTGAAAAAGATAATTCATACTTTCAGCAGAAAGTCAGTATTAAAACGAATTAATCCGGGCGGAAATTGTGTATTTTTATTGACAGATGGGAGAATGGGTGATATTTTAAATTTACGAATTCCAATTGGCTTACTTTGAATTGAATATTGCCGACTGTACAGACAGAGGTGCCAGCGTGATTACTGCGCGAGGTCCTCTGTTTTTTTTGTATACAGCCAGAAGGAGGAGCAGAGATGGGAGAGGCATTATTGTCGATCAGACAACTGAATAAACGCTTCGATACCGCAGGCGGACAGGTGCAGGCGCTGGAGGATGTGGAGCTGGAGGTGGAGGAGGGAGAATTCATCACGGTGATCGGCCCCAGCGGCTGCGGCAAAAGCACCCTGCTGCGCATCATTGCCGGTCTGGATACCGGCTACACCGGCAGTGTTACCTTGGAGGGGGAGGCTATAGGCGGGCCGGGAATAGATAAGGGGTTTATTTTTCAGGAGCACCGCTTGTTTCCCTGGCTTACGGTGGAGAAGAATATCGCCTCGGATCTGCCGCTGGGCAGGCCTGATATCCGGCAACAGGTGGATGAGCTGATTGAGCTGGTGAAGCTTGGCGGCTTCGAGACCGCTTACCCCCGTGAGCTGTCGGGAGGGATGGCCCAGCGGGTAGCGATTGCCCGTGCGCTGCTGCGCAGTCCCAAGGTTCTGCTGCTTGACGAGCCCTTTGGCGCACTGGATGCTTTTACCCGGGCGCATATGCAGACGGTGCTGCTCGACATTTGGCGGCGGAACCGGACTACGATGATTTTTGTGACACATGATATTGATGAAGCGGTGTTTCTGGGGAACCGGGTGGTGATTCTGGAGCCCCGTCCCGGCAAGATTCGCAGGATTGTACCGATAGACCTGCCGTATCCGCGCAAAAAAACCACAACCTCCTTTCAGGAGCTGAGGCTAAAGGTGCTGAACTACTTCGAGAAGGTGGATGAGCTGGAGCTGAAGGATGGGGCGGGGATCTGAAGCAAGAGTAAATGCTGACTAATATCCGACTTAAACGATGCGAATATATGACTACGGAGGGAGGAACGATCATGGCTGAACAGGCTGTAGCGTCAGGGAATGCCGGAAGTGCCGGAAGTGCCGGAAGTGCCGGAAGTGCCGGAAGAGCCGGTAGAGCTGGAAGGATCAGAAGGCCGGAAGGTCCCGGGAAAGTTGCCATTGCCGGGCTGGGACTGCTGCTGCCGGGGGGCGTATTGATCCTGTGGCAGATGCTGAGTCATTACGGAATGATCTCGGCAATGCTGTTCCCCGCACCCTATACGATTGCACAGTCCTTCATTACACTGGCATCCAGCGGGGAGCTGTGGATCAATCTGCGGGTCAGTGCCTTGCGGACACTTTCGGGATTCCTGCTTGGCGGCGGGCTTGGCCTGCTGCTAGGCATTGTGGTCGGATTGTTCCGCCGCTCGGAGAAGCTGCTGAATCCGTCGCTGCAGATGATCCGGATGATCCCCAGCCTGGCCGTAGTGCCGCTATTCATTCTCTGGTTCGGCATCGGGGAAGAATCCAAGGTGCTGCTGATTGCCAAAAGTGCCTTTTTCCCGCTCTATATCCATACCTTCATGGGTATACGCGGGACGGATAACAAGCTGTTTGAAGTAGCCCGTGTGCTGGGCTTCAGCAGAAGACAGCAGATTCTGCGGCTGGTGCTGCCGGCGGCAGTGCCCAGCATCATGCTCGGCGTACGCTTGTCGCTGGGGCTGGCCTGGCTGGGACTGGTGGTCGCAGAGCTGATCGCCTCCACTTCGGGAATCGGCTACATGATGTCGGATGCCCGCCAGTTTGCCGATACGCCTGTAGTGTTCGTTGGGATTATTGTATTTGCCGCTGCCGGACTGCTTACGGACACGATGGTCCGGCTGGTGGAACGGCGTCTGCTGCGGTGGCAGGACAGCTATCAAGGGTAGGAGGGGAAGAGCACCATGAGTGAAGGGATAGAAGCCATAATTAAGACAGCCAAGGGTGTAAGGGAAGCCCGTGATTATAGCGGAACTGCTTCATTGACTACGCATAACAACAGGAGAAGATTAACGTCTGTGTTCTGGAAATCTCTTGTGCACGACTGGGGGGCAGGGGCAGCAATTCCTGTAGCAGTCATTGCCGTATGGCAGCTTGCCGGGAGTGCGGGCTGGATCTCGCCGGAATTTCTGCCGGCACCGCTCACGATTCTCGTGGCATTGGCGGAGCTGGCCGTGAGCGGGGAGCTGATCCAGCATCTGGGCGTCAGTATCGGCCGGGCGGGGACCGGGTTCCTGATTGGAGGGATACTCGGCCTGCTGCTGGGGGCACTGACCGGCCTGTTCCGCAGCGCGGCCTATCTGCTGGACCCGAGCGTTCAGATTCTGCGGCTGGTTCCCCATCTGGCGATTGCCCCGCTGATTATTCTGTGGTTCGGCTTCGGGGAGATTTCGAAGGTCGTTATTATTATGAGCGGCTCCTTCTTCCCGCTCTATATTAATACATTTCTGGGTATCCGGGGAGTCGATAACAAGCTGTTTGAAGTAGCCCGGGTGCTGGGGTTCAGCCCGCTGCAGAAGCTGCGGCGGCTGATCCTGCCAGCTGCGCTGCCCGGCATTCTGCTGGGACTGCGCCTGTCGATGGCTGTGGCTTGGATCGGCCTGGTAGTGGCGGAGCTGATCGGCTCGCAGTCAGGGGTTGGATTCCTGATTAATGAAGCGAAGCAGAATTCCAATACGGAGGTTGTTTTTGTAGGCATTATTATATTCGCCGTGGTCGGCAAGCTGATTGATTCTCTATTCCGAGTTATCGAGCGCAGATTCCTGTACTGGCGTGACAGCTATCAAGGCTGATGAAGCGCTAATCCACACACCAACCAAGGGGGCAAGAACATGAACCAACCGGCACTGAAGG
Organism: Paenibacillus tritici; assembly: GCF_018207515.1. Lineage (NCBI taxonomy): Bacteria > Bacillati > Bacillota > Bacilli > Caryophanales > Paenibacillaceae > Paenibacillus > Paenibacillus tritici. The sequence goes on along the minus strand of NZ_CP073365.1, from coordinate 6,777,723 downwards.
AAGGATTGAAATGGACGGCGGATGTACTGGTAATCGGCGGAGGTCCGGCAGGAACATGGGCGGCACTTACAGCCGCAGCTAAGGGAGCGAAGGTGATTCTGGCTGATAAGGGCTACTGCGGCTCCAGCGGCGCAACGGCCCCGTCAGGCACCGGAGTCTGGTATGTGAAGCCGGAGGCTGAGCTGCGTGAGGCAGCGAAGGCCAGCCGCTACGCCATGGGCGGTAAACTGGCGGAACACCGCTGGATGGACCGGGTGCTGGACCGTACCTATGAGAATATGAACAGACTGGGCGTTAGCGGCTATCCGTTCCCGGTAGATGAGGCGGGCATTCCATACCGCCGGGGCCTGCAAGGTCCTGAATATATGCGCCTGATGCGCAAGCTGGTTAAGAAGGCAGGGGTGACCATACTGGACCACAGCCCGGTGCTGGAGCTGCTTGCCGATGAACACGGGGTAGCCGGGGCTGCCGGAGTGCGGACCCAGAGCGGGGAAGCCTGGAGTGTGCAGGCCGGAGCGGTGGTCATTGCTACCGGGGGCTGCGCCTTCCTCAGCAAGGCGCTGGGCTGCAATGTGCTGACAGGCGACGGGTACTTATTCGCCGCTGAGGCGGGGGCCAGCCTGTCGGGCATGGAATTCTCCAATGCCTATGCAATCTGCCCGACCTTCTCTTCCGTGACGAAGACGGCTTATTACAGCTATGCCAGCTTCTACTATGAGGATGGCAGTGTCGCCCTGGGGGCGGGCTCCAAGAGGGGCCGCTCTGTCATCGCCAGGAATCTGCTGGCCGGACGCCAGGTATTTGCGAAGCTTGACGGGGCTGACGCGGAGCTGCAGCCCTTGCTGCGGACGGCGCAGACGAATTTCTTCCTGCCGTTCGACCGGCGGGGGATTAATCCCTTCAAGGATGTGTTTCCGGTCACGCTGCGGCTGGAAGGGACCGTCCGGGGGACGGGTGGCATCCGGATAACCGATGAGAGCTGCGGTACAGGGGTTCCCGGCCTGTACGCGGCAGGGGATGCGGCCACCCGCGAGCTGATCTGCGGCGGATTTACCGGCGGGGGAAGCCATAATGCGGCCTGGGCAATGTCCTCCGGCTCCTTCGCCGGAGAAGGTGCAGCCGCCTATGCAGCAAGGCTTGGCCGCCATTCATACCACCGTGCCCCTGTAGGGTTGTCTTCTTCCCCGCTGGTTCACGGGGAAGTGAAGGCGGGCGCAGCGGCCAGAACTGCGGAATATGTGGAGGCTGTACAAGCCGAAGTCAAACCGTATGACATTAATCTGTTCCGTACGGAACAGGGGCTGACTTCCTCCCTGGGGCGTCTGGACGGACTATGGACAGAGCAGCGCGGCCGGGAAATCCGGCTTACCCCGGAAGGTGTGAAGGCGCGTGAAGCCCAGGCGATGACGGCAACGGCACGCTGGATGTATAACTCAGCCCTGGCCCGCACTGAAACCCGGGGCATGCACAAACGGGAGGACTTTCAGGGAAGCGACGACGCTCAGCATCACCGCCTGATCAGCGGCGGACTGGACCAGGTCTGGGTCAAGACAGAAGAAGTAGCGAAGGAGAGTGTTCTGTTGTGATTGAAATCATCAGCGCTGACAGATGTGTAGCCTGCAATCAATGTGTATCCGTCTGCCCGACCAATGTCTTCGACCGGGTAGAGGATGGAATCCCTGTTATCGCCCGGCAGAGCGACTGCCAGACCTGCTTCATGTGTGAGCTGTATTGCCCGGTGGATGCCCTGTATGTCGCTCCGGATTCCGAACAGCTTACCGGAATCACTGAGGCGGAGCTGGAGGAGCAGGAGCTGCTTGGCGGTTACCGTGAGAAGGTGGGCTGGGGCAAGGGCAGACAGCCTGTAGCCAGTCATGAGTTCATGGTTAAGCTGGCGGCCAGAGCAGGGTTCTGATGTTGCGCGGCGTTACAGCATCCGGTGAGAGACAGAGGGGAGAATAAGAACAATGAAGAGAGCGATGAACAGAAGCTACAGAGAGAACGCAGGGAGAGGGAGCAAAAGAAGGCGCCTCGCACTGATTGCAGGGGTGGTAATGATGATGCTGGTCCTGCAGGCTTGCGGCAATCAGGCAGGTTCTGGGGGCAGCGGCCCGGCAGGCAGCAGTGCTGGCTCGGATACCGCCGAAGCGGCGGGCAGCGGAACGGGAAGCCAGGCTCCGGCTGTGCTGAATTTCGGCTACATCGGCTCCAATAAGCTGAATGTGCCCGGCGGTGCGGAAGGCTGGGGATTATACAAAGGCATTATTCAGGAGGAGCTGAAGAAATACGGAATTACCGAAGTGAAGCTGACCGGCTTCCCGAACGGGCCGGATCAGACAGAATCCTTAATCAGCGGCAGACTTGATTTCGGCAGTCTCGGGGATACCCCGGCGATAATCGCGTACGCGTCAGGCGCCAAGACCCGGTTAATCGCCCAGACTTCAGCGCATACGGTCGGGTATCTGATCGGCAAGAAGGACGGACCGAAGACCGTGCAGGATCTGAAGGGCAAGACCATTGCAATCCAGAAAGGGTCGTTCATGCACCGCTACGTGGCCGACCTGCTGAAGCAGGAGGGTGTAACCGGCTATAAGCTGGTTCACATGCTGATTCCGGATGCGACTGCGGCACTTGCCCGTGGAGATGTGGACGCGACCACCAATAACGGTGTAGCGGCGCTTAAACAGATCGAGCAGGGGTACACCCATCTGGATGATGCTTCGGCCCACCCGGATCTGCTCGGAAGCAGTGCTACGGTAGTGTCGGAGGAGTATCTTGCGAAATTCCCGGATTTCCCCAAGGTCTGGAATGCGGCACGGGAGAAGGCATTCGCTGATCTGAAGCAGCATGAAGAGGAATATTATGAATTCCTGGCGGAGATCGGGGATACCACCCCCGAGCTTGCGAAGCAGGTGAATCCGATCAGTGATATTAAGGATACGGCCTTCACCGAGGAAGGGACGAAGCTGCTGGAAGGGACCAAGAATTTCCTCGTGGAAGAGAAGCTGGCCAAGCAGGATTTCAATATCAGCGATTGGCAGCTCCGCTAAAGAGCAGGTGATCCAGGCATCCGAAGGCGCTCCAATGCCATTTCCGGCAATGGGGCGTCTTTTTAAATGATAAGGGTTGATATGTTTCACACCATAATTCATCCTTCTATTTCTCGCTGAAACGGTGCCGTCCCTAAAAGGACGGCAAAGCCGTTTCCGCTTGTAATTATAATGTAGCGGTAACTTTGGAATAATGGGTATATACGAACTCGGCGGTTGAGATTATACTAAATTGAACGAACCGTTTCTTCAGCAGGCGGAGCGTCTCCCCATACGTACCACAGACACTAGAATATTATGCTGGAGGAAATTGAATGAGCATTACAGAACTTACTAGCCAACTATCCAGTTACACAGGAAGACTACTGCGCGAACGCTTCGGGAAAGGGCCTGAATCCATACATGCCTCCATCGGGAAGCAGTGTATTGCCCTGCATATCCGTAATTTCATCGGGCCTGTGGAGAGGTTTTTGTTAAATAAGGAAGAAGAACAGGCATTTCGTTATACACGGGAGCTTCTGATGAAGTCCCTGCTTCCCGAGCTTGCAGCTTACCTGAAGGAGAACATGGCTATTGAGGTCGGCGAGCTTTTTTATGATTGGGGCATACATAACGCATCGGGGATGATCGTCGCACTGATCAAGAATGACGATATACCCATTGATGATTATGCCGGACGCGAAGAAGTCCATTCCCAGATTAACGAAGTGAGCCGGAAGGTCCAGAAGGAACCAGTATATACGGATTCCTGGTGGCTGGGCCCCCGGATTCTGATTATTAAGCGCGAGGGCATTCTGATCCCTTTGGAGAAGGAATTGATTGACCTCGGCTATGAGAATACGCTTAAGACCACCAAACGCAAGATGGAGAAGCGATATTTGGAGGAGACTTCCATTGCCCCGATGCTTGGCAAGGAGCTGTCGGATATTTATGTGGACTGGGATCTCGATAAAGATACCAGTGTGATAGCCTATACTTTTCACTAAAGTCTAACCATATATATGGCGGAAATGAGTCGGACATGCAAATGAGCCGAACATGAGCCGAAGAAGGGGGAATGGTCCCTTTCTTCGGCTTTTTTATTTTCTGCCTGTCCGCAGCAGGTATTGGTGGTGCTGAGATTTTTTAGGAGGATATGCTGGATGGAGGAGTACAAGTGGACAGTACTATACGTGGAAGATAATCAGCTCAACATGGCTTTGGTGTACCATATCTTCAAAAGAAACCTGCCCTCCGTATTGCTGCTGAAGGCTGAGACGGCAGAACTCGGTTTAAGCATGGCCCGGGAAGCTCTGCCGGATCTGATCATCCTGGATATAGGGCTTCCCGGACTCAACGGATATGAAGCTCTGGAAATATTGCAGCAGGATACGGCGACTAGTCATATTCCGGTACTGGCGACCAGCGCGTTCGCTCAAAAATCGGATATTGAGAAGGCCCGGAAGAAGGGCTTTGCCGCATATATTACCAAGCCATTTCAGGTCAAAGCGTTCACCGAGACCGTGAAAAGACTGCTTTGCAGCGAAGAATGATAGAAGATCGGCTGAAGATAACAAAGAAATAATCAAAGGTGGAGAACTGGGGAGAACTCTGTCTGGCGGCCGGTTCACAGGCTATTGTATTCATTAATAAAAAGTACAGGATTCACACGATAACTTAACTCAATATGGGGCAGTCTATATTTCGACAACATGATTTGACTTTCGCCTGATTATGCAAGATATTTATATTACGGATTTAATATAAAAGAATTGCATTTATTACTCCACAAACGGGCGGTGGATTTTATGCTAGGACAGCATGCGCAGGCTTCTTCTCCATTGGAACAGGCATTTAAAACTGGAACTGCCGGAGCAGCCTTTCTCTCCATTTCTGAAGTATGGACAAATGTGAACCCGGCAGTTACCCTTCTGCTCGGATATACCGAAGAAGAGCTGCTGGGACATCCCTTCGCAGAGTTTGTGTATGAAGATTCCCAGCAGTTACATAAGCATAGAATGGGTACTTTGAGCGCGGGAGAAGCCCCTTTTTGGGAAGCGGAACTGAATATGCGCCATGCGGACGGCACTGCGGTTCCGGTGCTGCTGCATGTTGCCAGGGTTAACGAGCCCTCAACGGGAGCAGGGCTGTATTACCTTATTCATCTGGCGGGCTTGCCGCTCCGGGAACCCCGGAAGGAACGCTCTGAGCCTCCAGACGGGTTGTACCGGCTGATTGCAGAGAATATCAGGGACATTGTGTATTATGCTTCGCCGGGCTCCTTCTGCCAGTATTGCTCCCCTTCGGTTGAGGATGTGCTCGGGTACAAGCCGCAGGAGCTGGTCGGCCGTGATATCAGCAGACTGGTTCACCCTGAGGATATGGAATTCATGAGTGAGCAGCAGGTCGCTGAATCTCCTAGCGTCCAGTTGCGGATTCTTCATGCCTCAGGGGAATATCTCTGGATCGAGTTCACAATGAGAATGGTCGAATATGGCGGGGAGCGGGGCGTGCTTGCGGTAGGCCGCGATGTGACCCAGCGCAAGATTATGGAGCAGAAGCTGCAGGAGTCTGTCGAACGTTATACGTCGCTGAAGAAGTATAATCATGACGCCATCATCTCTCTGGACCTGGAGGGTCATATCATCAACGGGAATGAACAGGCGGTACGCCTGACAGGTTATACCATACCCGAACTGGTGGGCATGAGTGTCGGCCGGATCGTTGGCGAACATCACCTTCAGAATGTAATCGGCCTGGGTCACAAGAGCCGGACCATGGAACAGGACATCAACCTGATCTGGCATAAGGACGGGCATTCCGTAGAGGTTCTGACAACCCTTGCCCCGATTATTATCAACAATTCTACCGTTGGCTTTTATATTATCGTCAAGGATATTACCGAGCAGAAGAAGCTGCTGATTGCCAAAGAAACGGCAGAGCATACCAACCGTGCCAAAAGTGAATTCCTGGCCATGATGAGCCACGAAATCCGCACCCCGATGAACGGGGTGATCGGGATGACCGACCTGCTGCTGGAGATGAGTGAGCCGGACTCACAGCAGAGGGAGTTCCTGGAGATTATCCGCCAGAGCGGGGAATCCCTGCTGAATATCATTAACGATATTCTCGATCTCTCCAAGATTGAGGCAGGCAAAATCACACTGCAGGATGAGCCGTTCATCCTGCAGCACTGCATGGATTCCGCTCTTGAGCTGCTGAAGCTGAAGGCGGAGCGTAAAGGTCTGGATATCGGGGTAGAGGTGGGGCCGGATGTGCCGCAGCAGCTGATCGGAGATGGGGAACGGCTGAAGCAGGTTCTGCTTAATCTGGTCGGCAATGCAGTGAAATTCACCAGTACGGGCGGAATTAAAGTGGGCGTGCAGCGTATTGCCGGAAGTCCGGCAGGCGTAACACTGCAATTCACTGTGGCCGATACGGGGAGCGGTATTCCGGAAGCTGCCCGCGGCCGCTTGTTCGAGCCGTTCTACCAGACGGATCAGTTCATGGGCCGCAAGGCTGAAGGAACCGGTCTGGGGCTGGCGATCAGCAAGCAGCTGGTGGAGCGGATGGGCGGCAGAATATATCTGGACCCCACGGCTGAGCAGGGGGCAACCTTTGTGTTCACCGTGGTACTCCGGACCGAAGTACAGGCGCTTCCGGCTGAAGGGCCGGGTGGAGACCTGCTCGAGCAGGGGGTATTGGGCCGCCCGTTACGGATTCTGGTAGCTGAAGACAACGTGATCAATCAGATTGTGCTGCGCAAAATCCTGGAAAAGCAGGGGTTCGCCGTAGATGTTGCCGAAGATGGGCGTCAGGCCATAGAGATGACCGGCCGGCGCAGCTATGATCTGATCTTCATGGATGTGCAGATGCCAGGCATGAACGGCCTGGAGGCAACGGCAAGAATCCGGGCAGAGCAGCCCGCAGACTTGCAGCCCGTAATCATCGCAGTGACCGCCAACGCGCTTAAAGGCGACCGGGAGTTATGTCTTGAAGCAGGAATGGATGAGTACATCAGCAAGCCGCTGAGAAGCGAAGCTATTATGACTGTGATCCATACCTTTTTCTGAGCAGCGGGGCATGTTCTCTATTCACAATTTAATCACAATGCTGTGTTAAAGCTGTAAGGCAGCGCTGTGAAGTCTTGCATGTGGAAGCCTTTTTGATTAAGATAGCAGAAACCGGTGCATAAGACGCACCGATATACCATGTAATGACAATGACGAAGAGAGTAAGCACTTCATAGCGGAGCTTAACAGGGAAGGTGTGCCGGAGACTGAGAGCACCCTCATGCGACGTTTAGTGCCGAAGTTCACTTCCGAGTCGGCCCCTGAAGGTTCCTGCTGCAGCAGGACTGAGTAGGACGGCCCGCTTCCTGCGTTAACGGATGTAAGACAGAGTTGATTCAGGGCCGGGAAATTTACTCCCTACCCGGGTGCTGATGCGTCAGCAGGATTCAGCTCTAAATAAGGGTGGTACCACGGCTCCTCGTCCCTTGCGGCGGGGGGTCTTTTTGCGTTGATTCACAGACTTAACTATTAACTATACAAAGGGAGTGCCCGGAATGAGTAATGTGGAATTGGATGGTCTAAGAGGAAGATTGGATGAGATTAACAGTCAATTGCTGGAGCTGATCTCGGAGCGTGCCGGAATCGTTCAGGAGATTGGAGTGCTCAAAGAGAAGCAGGGTGTGCCGAAGTTCGATCCTGAACGGGAGAAGGCTATGCTGGAGAAGCTGGTAGCGAGCAATAAGGGGCCGTTCACCAGCGGAACCATCCGCACTTTGTTCAAGCAGATTTTCTCTGCTTCACTTGACCTGCAGAGTACAGAGCATAAGAAATCCCTGCTGGTAGCGCGTAAAAATCATGCGGAGGACACCGTTATCGTTCTTCCAGGGAATGTTACCGTCGGCGGCTTATCCTCACTGATGGTGGCAGGGCCCTGCTCCGTGGAGAGTGAGCTGCAGACCCGTACGGTTGCTGCGGCCTTGCAGAAGGCGGGCGTGAAGGTCATGCGCGGCGGAGCCTTCAAGCCCCGTACCTCACCTTATGACTTCCAGGGGCTGGGGATGGACGGACTGAGAATTCTGCGTGAAGCGGCGGACGAATACGGGCTGCTGACCATCAGTGAGATTGTGGACCCCCGCCATATTGATGAAGCAATGGATTATGTGGATGTCATACAGGTCGGCGCACGGAATATGCATAACTTCGAGCTGCTCAAGGCCGTAGGGGAAGTGAATAAGCCGGTATTGCTGAAGCGCGGATTATCCGCGACGCTGGATGAATTCGTTCATGCGGCAGAATATATTATGTCCCGCGGCAATATGGAGATTATGCTGATTGAACGCGGCATCCGTACTTATGAGAAGTCGACGCGCAATACGCTGGATATCTCGGCGGTGCCGATTCTCAAGCAGGAATGCCATCTGCCGGTGCTGGTCGATGTGACCCATTCGACGGGACGCAAGGATATTCTGATTCCTTGTGCCAAGGCTGCGCTTGCCGCCGGAGCTGACGGTATTATGGTGGAGGTGCATCCTGATCCGGCCACGGCATTGTCCGATGCGGCTCAGCAGCTTAACATTGAGGAGTTCAACACCTTCTTCAATGAAGTGAAGGCTTCGGGATTATACCGTTAATTTCAATATCTAGAATTCGGGCGATAATAGCAGTATCCGGGAGAAAATAAAAGGAATTAGCGCTTACAAGAATAAGATTCACTTTTGTGGAGTGTAAGGCGGGTCAGGTACAATAAATAGCATTGGCGGTGCACCGGACCGGGGCTTTATGGCAAAGCCTATCACCTTATCACAAAACACAGGAGGAACTGAAAATTTGAAGCAATCTGTCTCATACAACAACGGTTGGTTCTCCAACACACGGAGTGATGTTCTATCGGGCATGACCGTGGCTATTGCCTTAATTCCTGAAGCGATTGCTTTCTCCATCCTCGCCGGTGTAAGCCCTATGGTTGGATTGTACGCCTCGTTCTGTATCGCTATTGTCACAGCCTTCGCCGGCGGAAGACCGGGCATGATCTCGGCAGCGACAGGAGCGATGGCGCTGCTGGTCGGCAGCCTCGTGCTCTCGCACGGCATTGAGTACCTGTTCGCAGCGACGGTGCTGGCGGGCATCCTTCAGATTGTAATGGGGATGCTGAAGCTGGGCAGATTCATCACCTTTCTGCCGCAGCCGGTCATGACCGGTTTTGTCAACGCGCTTGCGATCCTGATCTTTATGGCTCAGCTGGTGCATTTTGAAGGACAGGGCTGGATTATGTACGCACTGGTGGCCCTTACCCTGGTCATTATCTATACGGTTCCGCGGATCACCAAGGCTGTGCCTTCGGCGCTGGTCGCCATTGTTGCAGTCTCGGTACTCAGCATTGTGCTTGATCTGGATGTAAGAACCGTGGGTGATATGGGGACAATTACTTCAGCGCTGCCGGTGTTCCATCTGCCGAATCTTCCGTTCACGCTGGATACGCTGATGATTATTCTGCCGTATTCGCTGTCGCTCGCTGTAGTCGGATTACTGGAATCCCTGATGACGGCCACGCTGATTGATGATATCACCGGCACAGGCAGCGACAAGAACCGGGAAGCGAAGGGTCAGGGTCTTGCCAACATCGTGACGGGCTTCTTCGGGGGTATGGCAGGCTGTGCGATGATCGGCCAGTCGATGGTCAATATGAAATCGGGCGGACGGACGCGCTTGTCAACTTTTGTATCCGGGCTGTTTCTCTTGTTCCTGATACTTGTTCTGGGCAATGTGGTCAAGCAGATTCCGATGGGCGCACTGGTCGGTGTAATGATTATGGTCTGCATCAGCACCTTTGAATGGAAGTCCCTGACCTCCTTGCGGAGAATTCCGTTAAGCGACGCCCTGGTCATGGTCGTCACGGTGGTAACGGTAGTGGCTACCGATAACCTGTCGATCGGCGTATTGTTCGGTGTCCTGCTGAGCGCCTTGTCTTTTGCCTGGAAGATAGCTTCCATACAGCTGAGCGTTCATACTACGGCCTCTGTAACTACTTATAAAGTATCGGGTCAGCTATTCTTCGGGACAACCAGTCATTTCGTGAATGAATTCATGTATGAGAGTGACCCGGAGCAGGTCGTTATCGACTTCAGCCGTTCCCATGTATGGGATCAGTCAGCGGTGGGGGCGATTGCGAGGTCGATGGACAAGTACGCTGCGCTGGGCAAAAAAGTAACGATAACCGGCTTAAATGAAGAAAGCGCCCGGCTGGTACAGCGGGTCGGATTGTCGCCCTCCGGCGGCCATGGATAAATCATAAAGCTAAGAGGAAAGGCTGCTTTTGGAGCGTTGTATGCTCCGGAAGCAGCCTTTTTTAACGAGATAAGGATGTCTAAGGTTCGCTCCATCCACCAGTCTTCTGTTTCCCGCTGAATCGGTGCAGTCCTAAAGTATCTTGAAGCAGGAAAAAGGATTTTTGAAAAGTTTGTCGAAATTTTCCGGTAGAGGGACATTTGTCATTGCATTTCGGAGATGGCCCTACTTTAATAACGCAATTGTAATGCGCGAAAGGGAAGGCCTCTATGTTTTCTTTTATCCGGACAAGACTGATTGCCCGTATCCTATGTGTTATGACCGCAGTGATTCTATGTATTACGGCAGGGAATGTCGCCATTCAATGGGGGAACACCGGGTCAGCAGTCAAAGGGACGATCAGCAGCTACAACATGAGTATTGCCAGCCATTATGTTACACAGATTGATGCCGGACGCTACCGCGAGTTCCTGGCCGATCCGCAGGAGACGGACCTGTATTGGTCACTCCGCAATGAATTGGATCAGTTCCGGAAGTCGATGGGTGCCCGTTATGTATATTTTGTGCGAATTGATGAAGCGCGTCAGCCGATGCTGATGATTGACGGCAGACCGGAGGGGGACCCGCTGGCTTCACAGATCAACGAAAGTACGGATATGCCGGCTGCTGCCGTTGAGGCAGTGCTTGCCGGAGAGAAGGCCAGCACGCCGCTGATCCGAAACCCTGAATATGGGGATTATATCTCGGCCTTTGTGCCTATGACAGATGCTGGCGGGGCACTGATTGGAGCGCTGGGCATTGATACCGATGTGGCTGTCCTCAGTACGCTGACCCGTGATGTCCTGATGCAAAGTCTGCCGCTCTATAGCATTATTCTGGCCTTATCGTTGGCTGCCTTGGCAGTCCTGGCCTGGTTCGTATCCAGGTCTTTGCGTCCGCTGGGGACGATCACGAAGAGTGCGGAGACCATGGCCAGAGGCGACCTGGCTGAGGCAGGCCGGATACTGCATACCCGTCCGGTTACCTCCAGGGACGAGATTGGAACAGCCTATCAGGCGATGCTTCAGATGTCAGGAGATCTGAATACGAGAGTGCGGGGGATGGTATCCAATGTGTCTACTGCGTCTGACAGTCTCTACGGTTCCTCCGAGACCTTCGCCCGGAACGCCGACGATGTGCTGAAGATGAGTGAGGCTGTCAACGGCAGAATAAGCGACATCTACGCCGGTGCGCATTCACAGACCGAAGGGGCGCAGAGCAGCGCTGTGGCGATGGATGAGATGGCACAGGGGATCACGCGCATCTCGGAGGCTTCGGCTACGGTTTCGGAATTCGCGCTCAAGGCGCTGGATATTGTCCAGTCGTCCCAGACTGCCATGAACCATACGAATCAGCAGATGAAGTCGATCTCCGTCTCCACTGGGGATACCCTGGATATCGTGCTGCTGCTGCAAGGTTATGCCGGGGAGATTGAAGGCGCGCTGGCGGCGATAAAGCAGTTCGCGGACCAGACGAAGCTGCTTGCCCTGAACGCCTCTATTGAGGCAGCGCGTGCGGGGGAGCATGGCAGAGGCTTCACGGTCGTAGCCGGTGAAGTACGCAAGCTGGCGGAAGGCTCCGCTGTCTCCGTGGAGCGGGTTGCCGACCTGCTGATTCATATCAGCAAGGCTTCGGCCAACATCAGTGCGCAAATGACGCAAGCATCCGGTGAAGTGGAGGAAGGGGTGCGGATATCCGCCGAAGCGGAGGCTTCTCTGCTGGAGGCTTCAGCCGCTTTTCGTGAGGTGGCCGGACAGATTATTGATGTGTCGGCGACCGCAGAGCAGCTATCCGCAGGTTCGGAGGAGGTAGCAGCCACTGTAGGCAGTATGGCTGATATTGCCGGAGATGTCTCGGAGCAGACACGGCAGATCCGTGAGCTGACCGGCCTGCAATTGGAAAAGATCAAAGAAGTCTACGAGGCTTCGATGACCATCAGCGCGAATACGGGCAGCTTACGGGAAGCCATCCGGCAGGTGAAGGTCTGAGTCAGAGGTACCTCCTTCGGCTGCCTGATCTGTCATGTCCCCCGGTATCGTTATTGAACAGATGTTGGCCTCCAGCTTTCAAAAGTATCCGACTATTGGTATGATTACAAGGTATGTGAACATCTAATACCGATTACATGGAGGAATAGAACAATGAGTGAGACTACAATATCCGGGATTATTGATCATACGCTGCTGAAGGCGGATGCCCGTAAAGACGATATTATCAAGCTGGCAGAGGAAGCCAAGGCGTACAAATTCGCCTCTGTCTGCGTGAACCCCGCCTGGGTAGCCACGGCCCATGCCGTGCTGAAGGATACTCCGGAAGTGAAGGTGTGTACGGTAATCGGGTTCCCGCTGGGAGCATCGACACCGGAGGTCAAGGCTTTTGAAACGGCTGATGCGATTGCGAACGGTGCCGGTGAAGTGGACATGGTCATCAACATCGGCGCACTGAAAGACGGAAATGATGAATTGGTGAAGCGCGATATGGTTGCAGTAGTCGAAGCCGCACGCGGCAAGGCGCTGACCAAGGTCATCATTGAAGCCTGCCTGCTGACCGAAGAAGAGAAGATCCGCGCCTGCAAGCTTGCTGTAGAAGCGGGAGCAGACTTCGTGAAGACCTCAACCGGATTCTCAACCGGCGGGGCAACCAAGGAAGATATCGCGCTGATGCGGGCGACTGTTGGCCCTGAGATTGGCGTGAAGGCCTCCGGCGGTGTCCGCAGCGCGGAAGATGCCCTCGTAATGATCGGCGCAGGTGCAAGCCGGATCGGGACAAGCGGTGGTGTGGCGATTGCCAAAGGCGAACAGAGCCAGAGCGGCTACTAAATAGAAGATTGGCTAACCTGTAGACGGCTGCGGCTTCCTTGAGTTCAAGGAGGCCGCAGCCGTTTGTTTGGATAGAGGGAATAGGGGAACTGTCTGGCGTGGGTAAGCTAAGGATGAGGATGGGCTGCTGGAGGTGGGCTGAGTGGAGATTCAGGGGGATAAATCCCTCTGAATTCGCCGGAAGTTGGCTAAGTGTGGAAACCAAAGGGATAAATCCCTTTGAATTCGCCGAAAGTGGGCTAAATGTGGAAACCAAAGGGATAAATCCCTTTGAATTCGCCAGAAGCTGGCTAAATATGAGAATGAAGGGTATTAATGCACCTCAATTCGCCGGACGTGAGCTAAAAGTGGAAATGAAGGGTATTAGTACACCTCAATCCCCTGGACGCGGGCTAAAAGTGGAAATGAGGGGTATTAATGCACCTGATATCGCCGGACGGGGGCCAAAAGTGAAAATGAAGGGTATTAGTACACCTCAATCCGCCGGATGCGGGCCAAATGTGAGAATGAAGGGTATTAGTACACCTGAATTCCGCGCACGCGGGCTAAAAGTGGAAATGAAGGGTATTAGTGCACCTCAATCCGCCAGATGCGGGCTAAATGTGAGAATGAAGGGTATTAATGCACCTCAATCCGCCAGACGCGGGCTAAATGTGAGAATGAAGGGTATTAATGCACCTCAATCCGCTGGACGCGGGCCAAATGTGAGAATGAAGGGTATTAATGCACTTCAACCCGCCGGACACGGGCTAAATTGCCAGCTTTATCAAAAAAACGGCTACGGCCCCTTGAAATCAAGGAGGCCGTAGCCGTTTTTGTATCAGTAAATTATATGAGTTGTCTGGAAAATGAGCTGAATAGGCTTCCCTGGACTAGACCAGCCCTTTATCCATCGCTTTGCCGATTAGCGTGGCAAACAGGCTATTGGACCAGGCGAACCACTCGCGCGAGAAATCGGCGGGGTCATCCGGGTGGAAGCCCTCGTGCATGTACCCGGTATCGGCGTCGGTCCGGATCAGCATGTCGATCAGCTCCTTGATCTCCTCATCGTTATCTGCCGTCAGCGCCTGCATGGACAGCGCCATATGCCACACATAACCGCCCGGCGTATGCGGACTGCCGATGCCCTTGGCGTGCTTGCCCTCGAAGTAGAACGGATTGTCGAAGCTGAGGGCGAACCGGCGGGTGTTCTGATAAATCTCATCCTCTACGCCCACATAACCAATATAAGGAATGGACATTAGTCCCGGCGTACCGGCATCGTCCATCAGGGAATAATTGCCGTAGCCGTCCGTCTCGTAGGCGTAAATTCTGCCGTATTTCGGATGGTTCACGATGCCGTAGGTGCGGATGCCGAAGTCGATCTCCTTACGCAGCTTCGCCGCCCGCGCCGCCAGCCGTTCATCCCCATAGACCTCGCTTGCCATCTCGCGGATATATCCCAGAATAACTACCGCGAACATATTGGAGGGAATATTGTAGCCGAATTCACAGCTGTCATCGCTTGGACGGAAGCCGGACCAGCTCATACCGGTGTAGTTGACTGGCATCCCGCGTCCGTTATTGTGCAAAGTTTCTGTATCCTGAAGCGTCTGCCGGATGAAATGGTATGGAGATTTCTCCCCGTGATGCTGCTCGGTCTCGATCGTGTTCACGATGGAGGTCAGCGCCTGATAACAGGCGGCATCGAAGATATCACTCTGCTCCGCTTCCTTCCAGTACATATAAGCCAGTTGAACGACGAAGCACAGGGAGTCCAGCTCATATTTGCGCTCCCACATCCACGGGTTCAGATTGCAGTCGTCGGTATCCCGGTAATGCTTGTCGCTGGCCGTTTCGTTGAAGGCATTCGTGTATGGATCAATATTGACATAGAACATCTGCCGGGCGATCAGGCCGCGGAGAATCCGCTGCAGTTCAGGGTCGTTTTTGGCAAAAGGAATATAGTGGCGCACCTGCTCCGTAGAATCACGCAGCCACATGGCCGGGATATCGCCGGTGAACACGAAGGTAGTGCCGTCTTCCAGCAGCTTCGTGGTTGTCTCCAGTGTATGCGGGAAGCAGTTGCGGAACAACTGCCGGAGTTTCGGGTGGTGCGCGAGCCGTTCATCGGCCTCATTCAGATAGGTGGCAATGGAAGCGGGCAGGTTCATAGTGTAATTCCTCCTCAGACATAGTGGATTTAGGGTTGTGCTATTTGCAGGGCATAGGTGACAATTTGGGCTTTGCCGATGGAGCTGCGGAGTCTTCCTTCATCTAGAGCTTCCCTGTGTTTCCGCCGTTCCAGGATATCACTGGCATGTACAGCCTCTACGGAAAAATGCGGCGTAAGCGCGAGGTCCTGCGGCGCGCCTGCCAGATTGTACCACCGCAGAATAATATCTTCATGGGCTTCTGATATTTTGAAGGCCGAGAGCGCCAGGGTGCGGCCTTGCCACTCCAGCGGCTGATACTGAGCAGGCAGAGGGCCTTGCTGCCGGCCCGTCTGGACAGTGAACCAGGGCACCTGATACTGGTAGGCCCAGGCGAAGACTTCCGGCCAGCCGGCATCTCCGGCATAAGGACGGACCGCGAATTCCACGGTCTGCTCACCGAGGCACTGGGCTTCCGGTGTAGGGAATACGCCCCAGTCTCCCAGCTCCGACACGCTGCGCAGCAGGGTGACAGCAATGGTATTGCTGCCGTCTCGCAGCACCTCATATTCATTCAGCCCTTGGTTGGCTACCAGCAGTCCGGCGCTGCCGTCTGACACGCTGACATAAGCCTGCTGGTGCTGGGCATTGCTTGGATTGATCCAGTCCGCTACCGGCTCAATCCCGCGCTCAGCGGCTTCGAAGATGGAATCAGCCAGAAGAGTGGAGGCCGCAAGAGCCGTAGGGACAAGAACACGCAGCCGGTGGTCCTTGGCCTGATTATTGAACGAGGCAGAGACCTGAATGCCGGTCCCGTTAGCCTCCAGGCTAATCCGGGTCACGATCCGCAGCGGTACCTGCTCAGCGGAGCGCCCGGCCTTACGCTGCCGGAACGGAACCATCCGGCGCTTCTCCTCCTCAAACGAAGCATCGGCGGAAGCCGGAATGGCCCATTCATGCACGATTTCATAGGTGATGCGGTAAGGCTCTTGCTCGGCTAGGGTAACGCGGGCATCAAGTCCCCTGGTTGTCAGGGTAATATCATCTTCCGGCTGGCGGAACACATATTCATTGCCGATATCACCGCAGTTCTCATAGACACCGAGTCCTGCGAAGACTCTGCCGGTCCGCTTATCGGTTACATCATAAGAGCCGTTCTCCCGGATCTGGATGACCAGGAAGTCATTCTCCATCCCGCGCTCGAGCAGCTTAAGCGGACCCTCAGCAGGAGCCCCGGCCGCTTCAGCGGATGCGCCGCCCGGCGACTCTGCCCAGGCGAAGGTGCTGTAACCAAGCGGCGGCACCTGCGGGGCTTCGAAGGTCAGCCGGACCATCCGCGCCATATAAGGCTTGCGGAACTGGTCGTCCGGCAGCTCATAGCCGAACCGGGTGCCGAGATCCTCTGCCTTGCAGGCGATGGCCCGTCCGTCAACATCCAGCAGCCGCCCGCGAGCAAGCTCAAGCGGTAGCTGATCCAGCGCATCGGCAATCGCCGCAGGATTAGGGCCTTCCTTGAAGTATCGTTTGGCAACCGCCACCTCCACGCTAACCGTCCCGCTGCGTTCCCAGCCGGTGGTATTGAAGACGGTTACGGGAATGGCTAATTCTCCCCAAGCCTCAACGTTCTTGGTTCCGATCTGACCACAGATTGCCTTCAGGCTCTCCTCCACAATAGCCTCGCCAACCTGTCTGCTCTTCTCGAAGCGTGTAATCATCTCGCGGTGAACCTCATCCACGCTGCACCCGCAGATGCTGTCATGCGGGTGATTCTGCATCAGCGTCTTCCAGGCGTAGGTCAGCAGGGCATGGGGATAAGCCTGGCCGCTGACCAGATAAGCCAGTGTTGCCAGCGGCTCGGCGCCCTTCTCCAGCAGGGTCTGCCCGCGCTGGTTCATCTGCTTCAGATAGACACGTGCGGAAGCGGTATTGACCAGCGTTCCCCAGCCGTCCGTGTGCTGGCTGCGCAGCTCGCCGTGTACAGTGACGAGATCCTCGGGCAGCGAAGGACCCAGCGCCTTCAAATACTGCTCGAAGCTGGAATGGACGAAATCCATGTCCGGGTACAGCTCCCGGGCGGTCTCCAGCGCATCGGCCAGATCTCGCTGTACCGGCTGATGGTCACAGCCGTTCATGAACAGCAGCTCCGGGGTGGAGGCATATTTGCCGGCATCGGCGATTTTCCGTTCCCAGAAGACCTTGGCTTCGCCTGCATCCACCGGCACTTCGTTGCCGTTGCTGTACCAGTTCGCGAAGAGTAGTCCAAGGACGCTGGAGCCGTCGGGGGATTCCCAGTACATCTCCGAATAAGGCGATTCATAGCTGGTGCTGTTCAGCTCGCCCACCATATTATCGAAGCCCGTCGGCTTCACACCGCGGCCGAACACCGCAGTCTCAATGTCAGCCTGCCGGAGCAGCTGCGGGGCCTGGCCCATATTGCCGAAGGAATCCGGGAAATAACCCAGCTTGGAGATGACGCCGTATTTCGCCGCATCCTGATGGCCGATCAGCAGATTGCGGACGTTGGCTTCGGAGCTGGTCAGGAATTCATCCTGGAGCACATACCAGGGTCCGATGATAATGCGGCCATCCCGGATGAACTGCTCCAGCTGCTCTCTCCGCTCAGGATGAATCTGGAGATAATCTTCAATAATAATGGTCTGTCCGTCCAGGTGGAAATAACGGTAGCGCTCATCCTTTTCCAGCGTATCCAGAAGTTCATTCATCAGCTTCGCCAGCAGGACATGATGTCGCTCGTAAGGCATGTACCATTCACGGTCCCAATGAGTGTGGGAGATGAGGTGTGCGGTTGTACGGGTCATGACAGAAACCTCCTATATCATCAGTCGGGTGTTGTAGCGTTGGCATTCGTAGCAAATGTTTGCATACCTGCCCGGTGATCACAATATGTAACTTTTGCAGCGTGCGGGGAGGTTCATAATTCACACATTTCCGGCAGCCGTACAGCATTCGTCCATACAGGCTAATAAGGCTGGAAGTCCCGCAGCAGCGCGGTTTTACACGCCTTTAACATGACAATGCACAACCTACATATTTACGATGTCAGCTAAGTTTCACTACAATTTGGGTTGTAAGCGTTAGCAGGAAGGGCCTTCACAAGAATGCGAAGCGGATACAGGATTTTGTGTAATGAAAACTAACATAGAGAGGAGTGGGAGAATGAAGGGGAACAAGTCCCTGGGCAAAAGAATCTGGCAAAATTGGGAGCTCTATCTGTTCATGCTTCCCGCATTATTGTATTTCCTCGTATTTCATTATGGTCCGATGTACGGTATTCAGATTGCCTTCAAGAATTTCGTACCCTCCAAAGGAATTACGGGCAGCGAGTGGGTAGGCTTTGACCATTTTGAACGGTTCTTCAATTCCTATTTCTTCTGGGATCTGCTGTGGAACACGTTCAGCATCAGCTTCTATGAACTGGCCATCGGGTTTCCGCTGCCGATCATTCTGGCACTGGCCTTCAATGAAGTCCGCAACGGTCCGTTCAAAAAATCAGTCCAGACCGTCACCTACGCACCGCATTTCATTTCAGTAGTAGTCATGGCGGGGATGATCATCACCTTCCTGTCGCCCTCCAGCGGAATGATTGTCCGGGTCATCGAATTCCTGGGCTTCCAGCCCGCGCAGTTCCTGACCGATCCGGCCTGGTTCAAGACCGTGTATGTCTTCTCGGGCGTCTGGCAGAGCACCGGGTGGGGAACGATTATCTATCTCGCGGCTCTGTCAGGCGTAGATCCCCAGCTGCATGAGGCGGCCATAGTGGATGGAGCAAGCCGGATCAAACGGGTGCTGCATATCAACCTGCCGACCATCATACCCACGATCACGATCATGCTGATCCTGAATATGGGTAATATTCTAGGCCTTGGCTTCGAGAAAATCCTGCTGCTGCAGAATTCGCTCAATATGGAAGCCTCCGATGTCATATCCACCTATGTATACCGCGCCGGTCTGGTGAACGCCCAATACAGCTTCTCGACGGCTGTCGGATTGTTCAACTCGGTGGTCAACGTAATTCTGCTGGTTACCGTTAACCGGATTGCCAAACGCACCAGTGAGAACAGCCTCTGGTAGAAAGGAGTTGAAGTCTTTGGTTACTGCCATGAAAGAATCCAAGGGAGATAAGCTGTTTCTGATCAGCACCTACATTTATCTGTGCCTTGCGCTGGTAGTTGTACTCTATCCGCTGATCTATATCCTCAGCGCCTCCATCAGTTCACCGCAGGATGTTAATTCGGGAGCCATGTGGCTGTTTCCGAAGAATGTGACGCTGGACGGCTACAAGCTTGTTTTTGAGAACCCGAAGATATGGAACGGGTATCTCAATACCATCATCTACACGGCGGCGGGCACGCTGCTTAATCTCGCTGTGACACTGCCTGCTGCATATGCGCTCAGCCGGTCTGATTTTGTCGGACGCCAGCTGTTCATGGGCCTCATCCTGTTCACGATGTTCTTCAGCGGCGGACTTGTGCCGACGTATCTGCTGGTCAAGAACCTTGGCCTGATCAACAGCATGGGGGCTTTGATTCTGCCTGTGGCGGCTTCCGTCTGGAATATCGTGGTTGCCCGCACCTTTTTTCAGAGCACCATTCCCAAGGAGCTGCAGGAAGCGGCGCATATTGACGGCTGTACGAATCTGAAGCTGTTCATCCGCATTATTCTTCCGCTGTCCGCACCGATTATAGCCGTGATGGCCCTGTTCTACGGGGTAGGCCATTGGAACAGCTATTTCCCGTCCCTGATCTACTTGAATGATGAAGCCAAGTATCCGCTGCAGATGGTGCTGCGCCAGATCCTGGTCCTTCAGGAAATGTCGGCGGAGACCACAGGTGCTGCGATTAACGGCGAGGTGGCTATGGCCATGAATAATAAGGCAGAAACGGCATCGCTGGTCAAATATGGAGTCATCGTCGTCTCGACACTGCCTATTGTGGCGGTCTACCCGTTCCTGCAGCGTTATTTTGTCCAAGGGGTCATGATTGGCTCTGTGAAAGGCTAAACGGTTAGAATGTAATGAATATAAGGGAGGAATCATCAAATGCAGACCACACGTAAACCATGGAAGCTTCTGTTGTCTTCGGCGCTCATCCTTACTCTGCTGGCAGGCTGCGGCAACGCAAATGAAGGCACGGCGGATAAGAGTACCGGAGAGGCCACGGTGAACAAGGAGGGCTTCCCGATTGTGAGTGAGCCCGTTACCCTGAGCATGATGGCGCCGGATGTGGGGATTCAGAACTGGGAGAACATGCCGGTGCTTCAGCAGATGAAGGAGAAGACCGGGATTACGATGGAATTCAAAAACGCGCCGAAGGACAGCTTCGAAACTAAAAAGAATCTGGTGTTCGCCAGCGGCGATTACCCGGATATCTTCTATGCGGCCGGTCTGACAACTGCCGAGCAGATGAATTACGGCGAACAGGGGATACTGATCCCTCTGGAGGATCTGATCGAGGAATACGCCCCGAACTTCAAGGCGCTGCTGGAGGAGAACCCGGATGTCCGCAAGTCGATTACAGCCCCGGACGGTCATATCTACTCCCTGCCGGTTGTGGAAATGAGCCAGCACTGGTACCGCAATCCGATGTGGTATAACGGCGACTTCCTGAAGGCGCTGAATATCGACAAGCTGCCGGAAACGACGGAGGAGCTATACACCTACCTGAAGCGGGTGAAGGAGGAAGACCCGAACGGCAACGGCCAAGCCGATGAAATTCCGATCTCCTCGGTGACCACCACCGCTGCGAATCTGCGCGATATCCGCACCTGGCTGCTGGGCGCTTTCGGCATCTATGAAGAAGAAATCTATGTAGACGATGCGGATAAGGTGCATTATACCCCGCTGGAAGAAGGCTATAAGGAGTATTTGACCTATATGAACCGCCTGTGGTCCGAGGAGCTGCTGGATCATGAGAGCTTCTCGCAGACGGCGGAGCAGAAGAAGGCCAAGGCGAATAATAACCGCGTCGCTCTTTTCTCCGACTGGCACGCTTATATGACTAAGGGCGGGGAGCCGTCCACAGCAGATCCGATGTTCGCCCCGGTACGCAGTGAATCGGTCGCCGCTCCGGCGATTGCCAAGAACAGAGGGATTACAACCGGCGCATTCGCCATCACGAACAGCAATCCGGCACCGGAAGCCTCGCTGCGCTGGGTCGATTATCTCTATTCCTATGAAGGCGCCATGTTCTTCAACAAAGGGCCAGAGGGAACGCTCTGGGAGTACACCGATAAAGACAACCGCGTGAAGCAATACCTGCCTGTACCGGACGGCAAGGAAATGGAAGATTTCCGGGCTACCTTGACGCCGAACTACGGTATTCCTGCGCCAACCCTGTCCATGGATGATATCAACAAGGGGCTGAAGACGGACTTTGACCTCTGGGTCGAGCAGGAGACCAAGCAGAAGCTGCTGGATAAAGGCGCGCGGATTCCGTTCCCGGCCCTGTTCCTCACGGTGGAGGAGCAGACCGAGATCAGCAGTCTGAATTCGGACCTCAGCACGTATGTGAAGCAGATGGAAGCGAAGTTCATCACCGGTGCCGAGCCGCTTACGGGCTGGGACAATTATGTGGCGACAGTCAAGAAGATGGGCGGAGAGCGTGTGGCCGAGATTAACCAGGCTGCCTATGACCGCTGGAAAAGTAACTAGAGCGGCATGAATGTCTAAGTGCAGAAAGGTGCTGTAAAAATGATCTATAAGGATAAAACGCGGCCTGTGGCGGATCGGGTACAGGACCTGCTGCAGCGCATGACCCTTGGGGAGAAGGCTGGACAATTAGTCCAGCCTTTCGGCTGGCAGTGTTATGAGAAGCACCCGGACGGAACGACCGGTATGACGGAAGCCTTCAAGCGCCAGGTGGCCGCCGGAGGCGTCGGCTCCCTCTATGGGACGCTGCGTGCAGACCCCTGGACCGGCGTCACGCTGGAGACCGGCCTGTCCCCGAAGCAGGGGGCGGAGGCAGTCAATGCCATTCAGGCCTATGCCATGAAGGAGAGCCGGCTCGGTATTCCTATTCTGTTCGGGGAAGAATGCTCGCACGGACACATGGCGATAGGCGCCACTGTATTTCCGGTTCCGCTCGCGCTGGGCAGCATGTGGAATCCGGAGCTGTACCGGGAGATGTGCCGCGCAGTTGCCCTGGAGACCCGCAGCCAGGGTGGTGCGGCAACCTACTCGCCGGTCCTGGATGTGGTGCGTGATCCGCGCTGGGGGCGGACGGAGGAGACCTTCGGCGAAGATCCGTTCCTGATTGCCACGATGGGCGTAGAGGCGGTAAAAGGCTTGCAGGGCGAACGACTGGACGCAGAGGATTCCGTGCTGGCTACGCTGAAGCACTTCGCCGCTTATGGCAGCTCGGAAGGCGGGCGGAACTCTGCGCCTGTGCATATGGGACTCCGCGAGCTGCATGAGGTGGATCTGCTGCCTTTCCGTAAGGCGGTGGAGGCCGGAGCGCTGTCCATTATGACGGCATACAATGAGATTGATGGCGTACCGTGCACGACGAACCGTTATCTTTTGCAGGATGTATTGCGGGAGCAGTGGGGCTTCGAGGGCTTCGTGATCACGGATTGCGGAGCGCTGGGGATGCTGACGAATGGTCATAACACCGCAGATAGCGGGGAGGCGGCGGTCGCGCAGGCGCTATTGGCCGGTATCGACATGGAGATGTCAGGCGAGATGTTCGAGCAACATATCGCGGCTGCTATCGAGCATGGACGGCTGCAGGAGTCCGACCTGGACCGCGCAGCCGCCAGGATTCTGGAGCTGAAGTTCAAGCTGGGACTGTTCGACCGTCCCTATGCCGATCCCCAGCAGGCTGAGCAGACAATAGGGAAGCCGGAGCACCGGGAGCTGGCGCGGCGGATAGCCGGTGAGAGCATTATTATGCTGAAGAATGAGCACGGAACCCTGCCGCTGAGCAAGCAGATTCCGAAGCTCGCGGTGATTGGACCCAATGCGGATGCACCGTATAACCAGCTTGGTGACTACACCTCGCCGCAGCCCAAGGGCGCCATTGTCACGGTGCTGGAGGGAATCCGGCAGGCGCTGGGCGGCAGTGCGGACAATGTGCTGTATGCACCCGGCTGCCGGATCAAAGGTGATTCGCGGGAAGGCTTCGCCCATGCGCTCGCTTGTGCAGCCGAAGCGGATGCCGTTGTGCTGGCGATTGGCGGCTCAAGTGCCAGAGACTTCGGGGAAGGAACGATTGATCTGCTCACTGGAGCTTCCGTTGTGACTGAGCATTCCTGGAGCGATATGGAATGCGGCGAGGGTATCGACCGGGCTACGCTGAATCTGACGGGCGTGCAGCTTGAGCTGGCGCAGGAGATTCATAAGCTGGGCAAGCCGCTGATTGTGGTCTACATCAACGGCCGTCCGATTGCCGAGCCGTGGATTGTGGAGCATGCCGACGCTATCTTGGAGGCCTGGTACCCTGGGCAGGAAGGCGGACATGCGGTTGCCGATATTCTGTTCGGCGGGGTGAACCCTTCCGGGCGGCTGACGATCAGCATTCCGAAGCATGTCGGCCAGCTTCCGGTCTATTACTACAAGCGGCGGACGCGCGGCAAGCGGTATCTGGAGACGGACTTCCAGGCGCAGTATCCGTTTGGCTACGGCCTCAGCTACAGCGAATTCTCGTACAGCAATCTGAAGGTAGAACCCCCCGTTATTACGGCGGATGGACAGGTGCTTGTCTCCGTGGATGTGACTAATAGGGGTGACCGGGCGGGCAGCGAGGTGGTTCAGCTGTATATTTCCGATCTGGCCTCTTCCATTACCCGTCCCGAGAAGCAGCTCAAGGGCTTCCGCAAAATCAGCCTTCAGCCGGGAGACACGCAGACGGTGACGTTCAGCGTCGGCCGGGAAGAGCTGGAGTATGTATCTGCGGATCTGACGCGGATTGTGGAGCCGGGAGCGTTCGCGGTGATGATAGGTCCGCACTCCGCAGAGTATTTGACGGCGCCGCTTGAAGTCAGGGAGGAGGGCTAAGCCATGAAGCGTATGAACCGGTTCATCGGCTGGCTCGCCAAGCGGCAGTGGGCAGAGAAGATAGAGCTTGCGGAGTGGAGTATGCGCAAGTCCCGTTATCTCTCTCCCGGCTGTTATGAGCATGAAGAGGAGCTTCACCTGAATTACGGGATTGCACGGCTGGATGGCGGTTATGGAACCACGTATTTCCTTCAGCGGGAGATCTCAGTTCCGGGAGAGTGGGGGCCGGAAGAGCCGGCGCTGCTCTATCTGGGACGCGGGGAAGGCCTGCTGAAGCTGGGCGGAGCGCCCTATCATGGCCTGGACAGTAATCACTGGTTCATTCCGCTGCCGCCCGGCATAGCGGGAGAAGTCCTTCAGCTGGACATCGAGCTGTATGATCCGGTGCCTGAGCCGGAGGACCCGCTGAACCGCCAGGCGGTGATCAAGCCGCCGCTTACGGGAGTAGAAATCACGCTGGTGCGTGTGAATCCGGCGGTATACAGCCTCCTGCATATGGTGAAGATCGTGCATGAAGCGGCCCTGCTGCTGCCGGAGGGAGATATGCGCCGTATCCGCAGCCTGAAGGCACTGGAGCGGGTGATGGACACGCTCTATCTGAAGGAGGAGCTGCTCCTGGACGGCGATGCCGTCACTGCGGCTGAACAGCAGCTGCGGGCAGAAGCGGCGGCAGAACGGTCTGAGGGACTGCATCCGGGGACGATGCACATGGTGGGCCAGTCGCATATTGATATAGCCTGGCTGTGGCCGGTCCGC
Organism: Paenibacillus tritici; assembly: GCF_018207515.1. Taxonomy (NCBI): domain Bacteria; kingdom Bacillati; phylum Bacillota; class Bacilli; order Caryophanales; family Paenibacillaceae; genus Paenibacillus; species Paenibacillus tritici. Next base: position 6,752,637 of record NZ_CP073365.1, on the reverse strand, counting down.
GAGACGGTACGCAAGGTCAGCCGGACCTTCTCCACGGTCTGTGCCTTGATGGATAAGTACCCGGAGTTCCGGTACTCCCAGAGCCAGCCCCAGCTGTATGCCTTCGCCAAGGCGCATTATCCGCAGCTATACGAGCGGATCAAGCAGCGGATTGCCGAGGGCCGGTGGGAGCTGGTCGGCGGCATGTGGGTAGAGCCGGATCTGAACATTCCCGGCGGGGAATCGCTGGTACGGCAGATGCTGTACGGCCAGGGGTTCTATATGGATGAGTTCGGCAAGCGGTCCACGATTGAATGGCTGCCGGATACGTTCGGCTATTGCGCGTCTCTGCCGCAGCTCTTGAAGCAGGCGGGAATTGATTATTTCATGACAACGAAGCTCGGCTGGAATGATACCAACCCCTTCCCGCATACGCTGTTCCACTGGGTCGGCATTGACGGGACGAAGATCGTGGCTTATCAGAACCATGGAGTGAATGAGCATACTCACCCGAAGGATGTGCAGGAGCATTGGCAGGCCTACGCCCAGAAGGAAGAGCACGATGAACTTATGCTGCTCTACGGCCACGGAGACGGCGGAGGCGGAGTCACTCACGAGATGCTGGAATATGTAGCCCGCACCGATCTCGCGCCGGGCCAGCCGGTTAGCTGCTTCTCTACGGCAGAAGCCTTCTTCTCGGAGATCGGCTCACGCCAGCCGGAGCTTCCGGCATGGCATGGCGATCTCTATCTGGAGCTTCACCGGGGCACCTTCACGACCCATGCCTTCAATAAGCGCAGCAACCGCAAGGCGGAGGTCTTATACCGGCAAGCGGAGATCTGGAGCGTACTCGCGCAGACGAGCGGGCTTATGGGGCTTCCGGGGTTTGCGCAGCCAGAGCCTGTGCAGTTGGAGCTTGCTCAGTCGGGGCTTGTACAGCCGGAGCCTGCACAGTCGGAGACAGAGCTGTGGCTGAAGGCTCAGGAGGAGCTGGCTGAAGGCTGGAAGCTGCTGCTGCTGAACCAGTTCCATGACATCATTCCCGGCACTTCCATTCCCGAGGTGTACATCACCTCGCGGGAGGAATACGCGGAGATTTTTCGTCTGGGCCGGAAGGTGCTGGACACCTCACTCCGTGCCTTGGCCGGCGAAGTGAATACTACAGGTGCGGGCCGCCCTTATGTAGTCTTCAACAGCCTGGGCTGGGAGCGGACAGAGCTGATCCGGCTGGAGGGAGACTCCAGTCTGACCACGCTTCAGGCCTTCGATGAAGAGGGCCTGCTGGAGAGCGAATGCTGGAGTACGGCTGGAGACGGAGACAGCTATACGCTGGCCATCCGGGTGCGCAAGGTGCCTGCCTTCGGCTGCCGCACCTTCTGGCTGCGGGAGGCTGAGGCTGCGGGCGTACGCCCTGATCGGCAGGCGTATGCTGTCGGCGAGCGGTATGGGCAGGAGGCAGAGGCTGCGGAACGAGCCGTAGTGTGGCCTGAGCCGCAGGCAGCTCCTGCCGCCGGAGGCGGTTTCCCGGAGTTATGGGAGACGGACCATTACATTCTTGCCTTTAACGAAGACGGTGAAATCAGCCGCTGGGTTGACAAAAGCGCCGGACGCGAGCTGCTTCAGCCCGGCCAGACCGGTAATCAGCTGCAGTTCTATCATGACACCCCGCCGCTGTGGGATGCCTGGGATCTGGACCCGCGTTATGAGCAGCAGCCTGCGGGCAAGGCGAAGCTGCTGGACCGGCAGGTGGTCACAAGCGGCCCTGTGCAGACGGTGCTGAAATTCCGCTGGCAGCTGGGCGAATCCCTGATTGAGCAGGAGATCGTGCTGCCCCGGCACAGCCGCAGGGTAGACTTCCGGACCCGGGTCAGCTGGAGGGAGAAGCATAAGCTGCTGAAGGTCGCTTTTCCGGTGGACATTGTGGCCGCGAAGGCGACGTATGAGATTCCCTTCGGGGCGCTGGAGCGTCCGACCCACCGCAACACCAGCTGGGAGCAGGCGCAATTCGAGGTCTGCGGACACCGCTGGGCGGATCTGTCCGAAGGCGGCTATGGTGTCAGCCTGCTGAACGACTGCAAATACGGCTATGACATTCATGACGGGGTGCTGCGCCTGTCGCTGCTGCGCTCCCCTCGCTGGCCTGACCGCTATGCGGACCAGGGGGAGCATGAATTCACCTATTCCCTGTATCCGCACAGCGGAGATTGGCGGCAAGCCGGTGTGGTGCGGGAGGCGGCAGCGCTGAATGAGCCTCTGCTGGCAGTCAGCGAAGCCTCGCATTCCGGCCGTTATCCCGGCACCCATTCCTGGCTTGACTTCCAGAGCAGTCACGTAATGCTCGATACGATCAAGCAGGCAGAGGACGGCAGCGGAATTATTGTCCGCCTATATGAGTCCGCAGGCAGCAGAGAGACGGCTGCGCTGGATTGGAAGGACAAGGAGATCCGCGCCTGCCGGGTCAATCTGCTGGAGAGCAGTACAGGCTCTGCTGAAGTTTCCGGCGGCGTGATCCCGCTCTCCTTCCGGCCCTATGAGGTCCAGACGCTCAAACTGTATAAGAAGCACGAAAAAAATTAACAAAAAGCAAAAGAAGCGAAGGGGAAATTTGGAACTGTAGGAGCGGTAGCGACCGCCCGAAAGCTTTCCGAAGGAAAGCTACCTCGTAAGCATAAGCTGTCACCGGATTTCACCCGCGAGTAGCGGTTCAAAATCAAGAAATCTGGTGACAACAGCGGCCGGAAGTCCAAATGTTCACCGCAGTGACGATGAAGCTTCAAGTGCAAAACTTAAGTGCTTCCTATATATCACGAACATCATTCGCAGGAGGAATAGACATGCAAATCACAAGACATCCCAATAATCCGATTGTCGTCCCGGGCGGCTATGAATGGCGCAAGGTTACCGTCTTCAACCCTGCAGTTATCATTGATAACGGCAAATTCTATATGATCGAGCGCACCGCCGGCTCCCTGACCCCGTGCAAGAACTATCTGGGTCTGCTGGAGAGCGAGGACGGCGTGAACTTCACTCATGTGAAGGATGAGCCGATTGTCACGCCCGATATGCTGGGATTCCCATACGGCAGTGTGCAGGACCCGCGGATTGTCAAAATCGACGGAACCTTCTACCTGAATTACGCCCTGCGCCCCTGTGCCATGAGTTATTACCCTACCGGGGCAGGCGTCCCTGAGCGTTCTATTCCAACCTACCCGGATGGATGGGGAGAAGAGGAGGGCCACTGGCTGACCCGTTCCTCCATCCTGAAGTCGGACAATCTGCTGGACTGGGAGTTTGTTGCGGACACGACACCGCTGGACATCAATGACCGGGACAACATTCTTTTTCCTGAGAAAATAAACGGCAAATTTGTACTCCTCCGCCGTCCCGAGGAATATGTGGGCGAAGCCTACGGAACAGAGAAGGCGGCCATGTGGATTACGTATTCCGAGGATCTGGTGAATTGGGAGGAGCCCAAGCTGCTTGCCACCGCCGGGAACCTCTCCTGGGAATCACGCAAGATCGGAGGCTCCACGCCTCCCATCCGCACAGACAAGGGCTGGCTGGTGCTCTATCACGGCGTAGATGAGGAGATTGTCTACCGTGTGGGGGCCATGCTGCTGGATCTGGAGCAGCCGGAGAAAATCATTGCCCGGACCCATAATTTCATTATGGAGCCGGAGACCTATTACGAGAAATTCGGGTTCCAGATTCCGAATGTTATTTTCCCGACAGGTAATGTAGTCAAAGACGGGCTGCTCTATATCTATTACGGGGTAACGGACACAGCGATTGCGCTTGCCACCGTGCCGCTGGATGAGCTGGTAGAGCATATTCTTAAGGAAGCGGAATAACTGTTCAGCGTCAGATTTAAAAAAGTGGAATGGGCGCGATGAGACCTGAAGGACTAGAAGAGTGAAGTCATTGGGCCAGATGTACGCGAAAAACCGAACACAATGTGCTGGCGCGAAGGTAATGTACACGGAAAACCGAACACAATTCGCCAGCGCGGCGGTGTGTGGGGCAATGTATGCGGAAAACCGAACACAATTCGCCAGCGCGGCGGTGTGTGGGGCAATGTATGCGGAAAACCGAACACAATTCGCCCAGCGCGGCGGTGTGTGGGCCAATGTATGCGGAAAACCGAACACAATGTGCTGGCGCGAAGCGGCGTTTGACTCGTTCCCGGCAGAATGGAACTCTTCATAAGCGGCATAGACATCATAGGCTTTGCAGACCTAAATGTTGCACGTTTTGCAGCTTTGCTTCATAGATAGTCAGGTGTACGGGCGGATTGTTGCACAGAATACAAGAATACGCTAGTTAAAATGCCTACGGTAGGCACAATCCTGCCTTTTGTGCAACAATTCCGGGTTCGGGTGGATAGGATGAGGGCAATGTTGCATTTCAGGCAGGATTTTATACAAAGTTACCAGATTCCTGCCCCGAAAAGTGGATGACACCAGGGAATTCCAGCGCAACAGCCGCTGCCCGGAAGTCCGCTATTCAGAGGGTTAAAAGATGCCCTGCCCGGAAGTCCGCTGTTCACAAGGTTGAAGGAAGCTCTGCCCGGAAGTCCAACTATTCACAGTTTGAAGGATTGGCTGTATGCCACAATCCTTAAGCTTAGCCTATTCAGACAGGTCGGACGGAAGCTCCGCCCGCCTTATACCGGTCTTTTCGCAGCGGTCCCCTTCAAGGCATGTTCCTTGCGGTATTGCCCAGGCGTCAGACCGGTTTCTTTTTTGAACTTGCGAATGAAGTTCGGCGCATCGAGATAACCGACCTGCTCGATAATTTCCTTGAGCGGGGCACTGGTGTTCTCCAGCAGCCGGATCACCTCATCCACCCGCCGCTGCCAGATATATTGGGAGAAATTGCTGCCGGTCTTCTCCTTGAAGCTCCGGCTTAAATAAGAGGTTGAAATGGCAAACTTCAGTGCCACATGCTCCAGGCTGAGGGTGTAGTCGGCGAACTGCTGGTCCACGTAAGCCAGAATGTCGTCCATGAGAGAGGACTCGCTGGTTTCCGTGTTCCGCTCAACCTGCGCGCAAATGGCAGCAGCCAGCGAGAGCAGCCGGCTCTCCAGCTCCTCCAGTGTCTCGAAGGAGGTCAGCTCCGGCACATTGGTGAACACCTCATCCATACCAAGCTCGGAGGCGGTGCGCAGAAAAGCGTTCAGCAGATCGAAGCAGATGCAGCGCAGCAGATGGACCTGCAGCGGCTCATCCTTGATCGTATCAATCGTGTCGGCGATCATCTGGGCCGCAACCGATTCGTTGCCCTGCTTCAGACTCTGCTCCAGCTTCAGCATGGATTTGCGGGGAATCCAGAAGCTCTCGCCAGCGGCCGGGTTCAGCTCTGCCAGCTGCTCGAAGTAGGTGACCTGGCCGCTGCGCCGGATCATCCGGTGCTCCAGGGCTGCGGCTGCTTCAATGAAGGATTGGTTAAGCCGGGCCAAGTCTCTGTAGGCCGTGCCGACACCGATACTCAGAGAGAGCTGCGAGTGTTCGCGGATCACCGCTTGAATGGCTTCAATAACCTGCTCCATCCGGCCCTGAACCGGCAGCGCCCCTTCGCCGGGGAGTGAAATAATCAGGGCAAACTGGTCTTTGACCGAGAATTCAATCCCGAAGATCTGTGCATCCGGACCGGGCAGGCAGATATTGCTGAGCATCTCCTGCAGCAGATGGCGTTCCTGCCAGGACTGCCCGCCCGGAGCCGCATCATCCCAGGACAGGATTGCCGAGAAATACAGGCCCTGCTCCTGCGGATGCCGGAAGCCTGCGCTCAGGATCATCTGTTCAATCTCGGGATCATCCGGCTTGCCGTGCTTGAGCAGGAGCAGCATACACTGGTTGCGGACAAAGGGCTCCTGAAGATCAATTCTGGCACTGTAATCATGCAGCGTCTGGCGGATTGACTCCCATTCGTTGCGGAGCTTGGAGGCCTCATTGCCGCTGCCCTTCAGCTTGGCGAATTCCATCAGATCCCGGATCGGATGGTATTGCCGTTTGGCCAGCAGCAGGGCGGCGGCGATGCCGGTAATGACCGTGATGCAGAAGACGATCAGGATCAGAGTCTGGACCTGGGCGACACGGCTGAAGAACTGGAAGCTTGGCATGGTGGTTACATAGGTCCAGCCATTCTCTTCCGACTTGACGGACACAACGGAGTATTGTTCCCCGTCCAGCTCCAGATTGTGAATGCCCGGTTCCAGGACGGATATCGTTTTAAGCTCGTCCCCGGGGAGGCTGACGCCATGGCTGTTCGCAGTCAGCACCTCGCCGGAGGGGCCGAAGATATAGCTGCTCCCCGAGAAATCGCTCAGAATGGAGTCCATGACTCCGGTCAGATTGGATTCCTTCATCAGATAGACGACTGTCCCGTAAGGGAAGGGGTCATTCGGTTTCACGGGGACGAGCATGGCGAGCATCGGCTCGACACGGGAATTGACAGTCACATTCTCAGCAGGGCGCACCAGCGGCTGCCGGGTCTCATTCAAGTCCCGCCGAAGGTCCCCGGTCGTCCAGTGCTCGAACTGATAAAGGGTATCGAAGGTAACATGAAGATCCGCCAGACCGCGGTAAGAATAGATATTGGAATCACCATGGAAATAGAGGAACAGATCCTCGGCAATGCTGCTGCTGGCCTTGTAATTCGCCAGCGCCTGAATGGCCTCCAGGCTGTAGTAGGGATGCCGGACCATATAGGGGGTCAGATGCTTGTCATAGGCGATTCTGCCCGCGACTTCCTGAAGCTCATTCATACGGTCGTCTATGGTGCTCTTCACCTGATTAAGCTGATTGACATTGGATTGTTCAATTTCGACCCGCAGGCCTTTGACGGCGTTTTCATAGACGAAGATGGTAACACCGGTCAGCGGGATAAGGAACATGAGGATATAGGAAAATGCATATTTCAGCAGCAGCCTTGATTTGAAATGGTTCCAGCTCAGCCGGAACCGGCTCAGCAAGGATGGCTTGAGTGCCGGATTTGCCATGAAGCAGTCCCTCCAGTATTAAGATATTCGGATTAGAATGATTGGGATGAGCAATCGTTGATCGTAAATCGCAGTTCTCTTCTGGATCACACTTGTGCTACTATAAACATTATAACATTATAATCTTTGGAGTGGACAATAAGAACTTAAAGGACGGCAAACTCGTTTCTGCTTATTAAATATAAGGATGTTAAGGGTTCATGTCATTAATCATTTTTTTGTATTTCTTTTAAATCGCATGGATTGACGAAGGAGATGGGATAAGTGGGCACAGAGAATGTGCTGCGCAATTTGCAGCTTGTGGACGGCCGGGTAGTGGATATTTCCATTCAGGACGGGATCATCACCGCGATTACACCGCCAGGCCAGGCTGAAGGCAGGGACGGACTGGACTGCTCCGGATTATATGGTTCCAGCGGATGGATTGATCTGCATGTGCATGCTGTGCCGGAGCTTGATCCCTATGGCGATGAGATCGACGAGATTGGGGTGAAGCAGGGCGTGACCACTCTGGTGGATGCCGGGAGCTGCGGGGCAGACCGGATCGGAGATTTCTATGCCAGGAGTCTGAGGGCGGCCACACGGGTGTTCGCTCTGCTGAATATATCGAGAATCGGGCTTGAACGGACCGACGAGCTGTCACAGCTGGAGTGGATTGACCGGACCAGGGCGCTTGCGGCGGCAGCTGCGTATCCTGAATTTATTGTCGGCCTGAAGGCCCGCATCAGCCAGAGTGTCGTCAAAAGCTCCGGCATCGAGCCGCTTAAGCTGGCACGTGCATTGTCGGAAGACACGAAGCTTCCGCTCATGGTCCATATCGGCTCCGCTCCGCCGGCTATCGCTGAAGTGCTGGAGCTGCTGCGGCCGGGCGATGTGATCACCCACTATCTCAACGGCAAATCCAATAATCTGTTCCAGGCGGACGGCACACCGCTGCTAGGCCTGCTGGATGCAGTGGCCCGGGGCGTTCATCTGGATGTCGGACATGGCACGGCAAGCTTCTCCTTCCGGGTGGCTGAGCAGGCGAAGGCGGCAGGCATTGCGCTGAATACAATCAGCACAGATATCTACCGGGGCAACCGTCTGAACGGTCCGGTGTACAGTATGTCGGATGTGCTGACGAAATTCCTGTATCTCGGCTACAGTCTGGAAGAGGTCATCCGGGCGGTCACCGGCAGCGCAGCAGCTTGGCTCGGCAAGCCGGAGCTTGGGCAGATCAGGGCCGGGCAGCAGGCGAACCTGACCTTGTTCGCCCTGGAATCAGGCGAGAAGCCGCTCACAGATTCGGAAGGCGATGTCCGGACGACGCACCATTATATTGAAGCTAAAGGAGTTTTTATCAATGGATCACTCATTACAGGCTAAATATGGATTGAAGCGTGTGATTAATGCCAGCGGAAGAATGAGCATCCTGGGCGTCTCCTCCCCAACGGATTCGGTCATGGAGGCGATGAAGCAGGGCGGGCAGCAATACGTAGAGATTGCCGATCTGGTGGACAAATCCGGGGACTATATTGCCCGTCTGCTGGGCTGCGAAGCGGCGGTTGTCGTGAACTCTGCTTCCAGCGGCATTGCGCTGTCGGTAGCAGCCGTCGTGACCGCCGGGGATCCGCGGCTCAGCCTGCGCCTGCACCAGGAGCCGGTGCTGAAGAATGAGGTTGTTATGCTGAAGGGCCATAATGTGCAGTATGGAGCGCCGGTTGAGACGATGGTATTCCTCGGCGGCGGCCGGGTGGTCGAAGCCGGATACGCGAACGAAGGCCGGAAAGAGCATATTGAACAGGCCATCGGTGAACATACAGCAGCGATTCTCTATGTCAAATCCCATCATGCCGTCCAGAAGAATATGATCTCTGTGGAAGAGGCTTGGGAGGTTGCACAGAAGAGAGGGGTGCCGCTGATTGTGGATGCGGCAGCGGAAGAGGATCTGCACAAATATGTCCGCTATTCCGATCTGGCCATTTACAGCGGCTCGAAGGCTGTGGAAGGTCCAACCTCGGGTATTGTAGCGGGCAGGAAGAAATACATCGAGTGGCTGAAGGTTCAGCTGCACGGGATTGGCCGCAGCATGAAGGTCGGCAAGGAGACCACCTTCGGACTGCTCCAGGCCTTGGACGAATATCAGCACAAGGCTGACAACAGTGAACGGGAGAAGCAGGCGCTGGAGGCGCTTCAGCCGCTCGGCAGACTTCCTGGAGTTACAGTCCGCATCGTACAGGATGAAGCGGGCCGGGCCATTTATCGCGGACGTATCCAGATTGAAGCCGCTGCTGCGGGAATGGACGCAAGGGAGGTCAATGACCTGCTGCGTGAAGGTGAGATTGCCGTGTATACCCGGGACTATGGCGTGAAGCAGGGCTTTTTCGATATTGATCCAAGGCCGCTGCAAGGGGATGATCTTCAGGTGATCGTCAGCAGAATCAATGAAATCTTAGGAGGCATACAAGAATGAGCAATATTCAGCAGCGGTTCTATAAGAATAGAGCGGCACTTAATGTACTGGCCGGCAGTATCGGGAACGCCAAGGATATCTATGAGGCTGCGGAAGGGCATGTTCTGGTAGGCGTACTCTCCAAAAACTATGCCACCGCCGGGGAAGCCGCCGCAGCCATGACCGAATATGGCCGGTCTATCGAGGATGCCGTATCCATCGGACTAGGAGCGGGAGATAACCGCCAGGCGGCGGTTGTGGCAGAGATTGCTTCCAGCTATGCGGGAAGCCATATCAACCAGGTTTTTCCGGCAGTGGGAGCCACCCGTGCCAACCTGGGAGTGAAGGATAGCTGGATTAACAGCCTGGTCTCTCCCTGCGGACAGCCGGGTTATGTCAATATATCGACTGGTCCCATAAGTGCGGGAATGGGGCAGCAAGCAATTGTGCCGGTGCAGGCCGCCATTGCCCTGGTTCGTGACATGGGCGGGAATGCGCTCAAATATTATCCGATGCAGGGGCTGAAGCTGGAGGAGGAGTACCGTGCGGTGGTTAAGGCCTGCGGCGAGGCCGGGTTTGCGCTGGAGCCAACGGGCGGAATCGACCTGGATAACTTCGGGCCTATTCTGGAGATTGCGCTTCAGGCAGGCGTGCCGCAGGTGATCCCGCATGTCTATTCCTCAATTATAGACCCGGAGACGGGCAGCACGAACGTGCAGGATGTCCGTACACTGCTTGGTATCATGAAGCTGCTGGTGGACCGCTATGCCTAGAGTTGCTGCCTTTGGCGAAGTGATGATGCGGCTGCAGGTTCCGGGCTACGAGACGCTGGCCCAGGGCAGCAGGCTGGAGTACTCTTTTTCCGGCAGCGGTGTGAATGTAACGGCGGCGCTCTCCAGATACGGCCATAACGGTGCGCTGATCACCACTTTGCCGGAGACTCCGGTGGGTGAAGCGGCGATGGCTTATCTGCGCAAGCTTGGGGTGGATACCTCGCTGATCCGCCGGGGCGGTAAGCAGCTGGGGATGTATTTTCTGGAGAATGGATTCGGCGCCCGCCCCGGAAGAGTCACGTATACAGACCGGCTGGGCAGCAGCTTCAATACCGCAGATGCAGAGAATTATGATATGGCGGCGCTGGCCTCCGGTGTGGATGTCGTTCATTTATGCGGCATTACGCTGGCTATGAATGATGGGGTGCGCCAGCAGATGAAGCGGCTTGCTGCGGAGGTGAAGAGTGCCGGGGGCATGGTGGTTTTTGACTGCAATTACCGTCCGGCGTTATGGGGCGAGGATGGCTATGCCAAGGCCCGCCCGCATGTGGAGGAGCTGCTTGGTCTGGCGGATCTGGTGCTGATGAACGAGAAGGATGCCCAGTACATTCTTGGTGCCGTGGCCGGAGAATATGATAGAATAACACAGTTGAAGCAAGCGATTCCCGCAGTGGCGGAGCGCTTCGGAATCAGGACGGCAGCGGGCACCCACCGTGAGATCAACGCTGATAATACGCATTCCCTGACAGGGTATATTTATCATCAGGGAACGTTCCGGTTCTCGCGTAAGCTGACCTTCCCGGTCTATGACCGGATCGGTGCCGGAGATGCATTCGCCAGCGCCATCATCCATGGTGAATTGCAGCAGTACCCGCAGCAGCAGACGGTAGACATGGCAGCGGCAGCGGCAATGCTGGCCCACACCATCCCGGGCGATACAGCGCTGTTCACCGAGAGCGAGGTACTCCGGGCGTTGTCAGACCGTAGCTTAGATGTTGAAAGGTAGTGAATGAGAGCGTGTCTCTGAAACGCAAGCAAGGTCCCTTATATCAGCAGATCCAAAAGATCCTCAAAGACCGGATTCTGCACGGGGTATACCCCCTGGGGAGCATTATCCCCTCCGAGCCGCAGCTGGAGAGAGAATTCGGCGTCAGCAAAATGACGGTCCGCGGCGCGGTTCAGGAGCTGTCGCAGGAAGGTTACGTGCAGAAGAAAAGCGGTGTCGGCACGATTGTGATGCGTAATACCTCCTACCAGAAGCTCTCCAAGGGCAAACGGTTCACAGAGCTGCTGGTAGAAGCGGGGCATAAGCTGGAAAAAAAACTGCTGGACTCCAAGCTGGTTACCAATGTTCCCGGGACGGAGGAATACAGCCGTTACGGGCCGTATTGCCAGCGGATTGAGCGGCTATATATACTGGATGGACAGCCTTATATTCATCTGACCCATTTCTTGACTGCTGCTGCCCTGCCCGGTGGAGGTACGGCGGAGATAGGTGCAGACATTCAGTCGCTGTATGACTCCCTGGAGGAGAAGAACATTGTACTGGAGAACTTCAAGGACCGGTTCTTCGTAGAGCAGGCACCTCCCGAAGTTTGCCTGCTGCTGGCGCTGCCGCCGGGCACGCATGTACTGGTGCGCCTGCGCAACTCCTACGACGGGGAAGGCAGGCTGATTGAACACAGCATCGGCTGCTATAACACAGAGCTTCATCATTATCTGGTCAACTACGACACCTGAAGCTGTGGTTTCTTTGGACAGATGTACCAACCACAAGAGAGGTTAGAGGGATATCCTCGCACTTAGCCCCGCTGCTTGCAGCGGGGTTTTTGCCTTCACTATACTTAATAAAACACAGTGAATTAATAAGAATTTTATCTTTTCAAATGACATGGTTTGTGAGAGAATAGGTACAATTCTTTATTGTTAACGTTTGCCATTATTGATTTTAGAGGAGGAAATACCCATGTCAGAAGAGCGCAAGCTGTCATTTGAGACCCTAGCCGTTCATGCAGGCCAGGAGATTGACCCAACTACTTTAGCCCGTGCCGTGCCGCTGTATCAGACTTCATCCTACGGTTTCCGGGATGCGGAGCATGCTGCTAATCTGTTCGCGCTCAAGGAGTTCGGCAACATCTATACCCGGCTGATGAATCCGACCACCGATGTGTTTGAGCAGCGTCTTGCCGCGCTGGAGGGCGGGGCCGGGGCACTGGCTACGGCTTCCGGAATGGCGGCCATTTCCTTCTCTATTCTGAATATTGCCGGAGCTGGGGATGAGGTTGTATCCTCCGCAAGTCTGTACGGCGGAACTTATAATCTGTTCTCTACAACGTTGCCCAAGCTGGGGATTCAGGTGAAGTTTGTGGATTCCGATAATCCGGAGAACTTCCGTGCAGCGATTACGGACAAGACCAAAGCGCTGTACGCCGAGACCATTGGCAACCCGCAAGGGAATGTACTGGATATCGAAGCAGTGGCGGCTATCGCCCATGAGCATGGAATTCCGCTGATTGTGGATAATACCTTCCCAAGCCCGTATCTGCTGCGTCCGATTGAACATGGTGCGGACATTGTAGTGCATTCGGCAACCAAATTCATCGGCGGCCACGGCACTTCCATCGGCGGGATCATTGTGGACGGCGGCAAGTTCGACTGGAAGGCCAGCGGAAGGTTCCCCGGACTTACCGAACCGGACCCGAGCTACCACGGGGTAGTCTACACTGAAGCTGTAGGCCCTATCGCCTATATCATCAAAGCACGGGTACAACTGCTTCGCGACCTCGGCGCGGCCATCTCCCCGTTCAACTCCTGGATGCTGCTACAGGGACTCGAAACGCTGCATTTGCGTATGGAGCGCCATAGCCAGAATGCACTCAAGGTCGCCCAGTACCTGGAGGCGCATGATTCTGTGGAGTGGGTAAGTTATGCCGGACTGCAGAGTCATCCATCCTATGAGCTGGCGCAGAAATATCTGCCTAAGGGCCAAGGGGCAATCCTGACCTTCGGCATCAAAGGCGGGGCAGCAGCAGGGGTGAAGCTGATCGAGAATGTGAAGCTGTTCTCCCATCTGGCTAACGTCGGTGACTCCAAGTCGCTGATCATCCATCCGGCCAGCACGACCCACCAGCAGCTGTCGGAGGAGGAGCAGGCGACAGCCGGTGTTAATCCGGAACTGCTGCGCTTGTCCATCGGTACGGAATCCATTGACGATATCCTCTATGATCTGGAGCAGGCAATCGCTGCCAGCCAGCAGTCTTAAGGGGAAGAGCAGAAGCGGGCTATGCCGCTAAGCTCATATCCCGGAAACCTAGCTCCTGACAGCATAGGATGAGAAAAAATTACCGACCACATCACGGAAGCCTGCTTCTGGCAGCATAGGATGTGAAATTACCGGCCACTGTGTTATGCAGAGTTTTGCTGCATGATACGGTGGTTTTTTGCTGAATATAAGCATTTATAGGTTTCACACCATAATTCTTCCTTCTATTTCTCGCGGAAACGGTGCCGTCCCTAAAAGGACAGCAAAGCCGTTTCCGCTTTATACATAGAAATCCACATAAGCCGCCAAGTTTGCGCCCATAATCACACATTATCCCTACTGCAGTGATCCATGCGGACTGGAGAGTTGTTCATTCAGCCAGGTGCTCTTCCCGCCAGCCGTTCGCACTCTGGCGCTTTTAACTAACCCATTCTGCACCATTTTCAACTCCACATGACTCCATAACGGCCACTAAGTCCGCAGGCGAGCAACAAAGGTATCTTTTTTGCAAAATAAAGCCCTCAGGCGAGCAACAAAGGTATCTTTTTTGCAAAATAAAGCCCTCAGGCTTCGCATAGGTAGTCTATGTTTGTTGGTTTAGGATTGTTGGTCTTAGACTGTTGGTGTTCTATTGTATTTCGTACAGCAGATACACTCTAAATCAGGCGCGAAATGGAATCTGTTGCAGTTCGTACATCAGAATTGAGGGGACTCGCTGTTTTTTGGCCGTATGCAGAATATCTATTGTATGGAATACATCAGAACGGATTTTAACGCAGAATATTACGGAATCTATTGCAGAAAGTGCATTGACCGGACAAAACTGAGCAACTAACTGCATACAAGTAAATACCAAGGTAGCTGTCAGTTACCCGTAATATTCATTTGATACCGTTTGCATATTTCAGCTCCTTTGCCAGTATTTATAGATTGAAGCCTCGTAAAATGCTGGTAGCATCTCCTCCGGGGGAGCGCAGCGGCAGTAATCCAAAGTTAAAAAGGTGGGTGCGATGATGAAGGGTGAACGCCAGCAGAATGATGATCCAAACCAAGAGGAGCGCCTGTTCAAGTATAGTACCGGCGACCGGACCATTGGCATGGAGATGAGCCAGTCCGCATCTGTAGCTTCCGCCGCCGCGGAATTTCTTGCCGAGAGGGATCAGCGTAAGAGTAACGGGAACATGAGCCGGACTTATTTCCGCCGTCCGGGGGAACGCCAGCCTTTTTTGGTGCTGCGCGATGGCAGGGGCGAACGCTCAACTCCCCGGGAGGAGCCGGGGATCTACCCGGCCGGGCCTTGTCTGATCCGTGCAGAAGAATGGCTGCTGGAGCCGGAGCTTGCTGCGCTCTATTCGAGCTGGATGTCATGCACAGAAGACGGGCAGGCTGAGCGTATCCTGCAGCGGATCTATCACCGGCTGCGGGCCGCCGCCGGCGTCCTCCTGGAGTCGGCGGACGGCGTCTGGGCCGCAGTCGCTCTGCCCTATACGCCGGAGCTCGCCGCCTCCCCGGCCAGGCTGGCCGCGCTGCAGGATGCGCAGCTTGACGCGCTGTTCGCCGCCGTCGCGGAGAGCCAGCGGCTGGGCAGCGACAGCCGCGTAGACCTGCTGGCGCCGTACCCCGCCAGCAGAGCCGAATTCGCGGCGCAGCGCGAATTCATCGAGGGCGTGGCCGAGCAGACCCTCGGCCACGCTTACGCGGCAGCGTGCCGCATCGGGGCGCTTCTCGCCCCCGATGTGGAGCGCGCTGCCGCGGGGGAAATCGCGCGCATCGCCGATTTCCTGGTGCTGGACGGCGCGGCCGGCGAAGCCGCGCCGGAGGAGAACGCCGCCGAGGGCTTCGCCACGGCGGCGGCTGAGGTGCTGGCCGCCGTGCGCCGGGCACGGCCGGCGGCGGCAGTGCTCGCCGCGGGGGCACCGGCGGCGTACGCGCTGGCTGATCTGTATGAGATCGGCATGAGCGGGATCTTTTGCAGCGCAGCCCTGCGGACTGAAGCGCTGCTCCGGGCGGCCTGCCTGACCTGGATCGCCCGGCAGGACAATACCGACGCTGCCGCCGGAGGATGGCAGTAGCTGCCGGAGAGGATGGCTGCTGTCCCTGATCCCATCGCGCCTATACTATAACAATAACCCGATTCCACCAGCCATCTAGGCTGCGGCGGAATCGGGTTTTATTGTGCCTGCTTATGGCCTTCAGACTAACTGGCTGCTGCTAGCGAAATCCTGCACTAAATACAACATTCCCCGCGTTAAGTCGGCTCTAACTCAGGATTGTTGTAAGAAATGCAGCATTTCTCATCCCCCAAACCGAGGAGCGAGCCAATTCCTGCATTTTGTGCAACATTCCACTCAAACGCCCGGGAGTAGGTAATCAAAGCTGCAATTAGTACAACATTTCTTCTTCGTGACCAGCCATCCAGGCTGCGGCGGAATCGGGTTTTATTATGCCTGCTTAAGGCCCTCAGACTAACTGGCTGCTGTTGCCAAAATCCTGCACCAAATCTCCTTCGTGACCAGCAAGCCTCCTAATCCAACAGTCCCCTAATCCAGCATTCTCTAACCCAACCGTACCGTTGCCCCTCCGGGAATCCGGCAGGCTTCGCCCTCTACGGAGATCCATACCTCCACTGCCGACGGATTATAGACCATCTCCTGCGAAGCCGAGAAGCGCAGTCCTTGCACAGCGGACAGGTAGTCCACGATCTCGATATTGGTGGCATACCAGATCTCTGCATGGCCGCCCATCATAGCGGCGAACTGCTCCAGCTCCTCCCAGTTGTCATCGTCGTTGAATTCATAGCTGTGTCCCCAGACATACAGCAGCTGCATATGCGGGAACCGGGGCTGCTCCTCCAGGAACTTCTTGCCCAGGTCCAGCATTTCCTTGTGGTGGCAGGTAGGATGCCAAGCCAGCAGATTGTCCGGCAGGCTGAAGCTGCCATGCGACTTCACTGTGCGTGAATACTCAATCCCCAGCGCCGGAAGCACGCTCAGCACCTGATCACTGTAGTTGCCGAACGGATAGGACATGCCCCTTACGGGATAGCCCGCTATCGCCTCCAGATGTCTGCGGTCCTTCAGAATCTCTTCGGCGATGCCCTCACGCGGAGTCATGGAGAGGAAAGGATGAGTGCTGGTATGTGCTGAAATCTCATGCCCCTCATAGAGCGCAGCCACTTCGTCTTCCGTGATATAGCCTTCATTGCCGAAGAACCCCGAATTCAAATGGAAGGAGCCCTTCAGCCCATGCCGGTTAAGGATCTCCACAAGACGTCTGTCGTGGATTCTTCCATCATCCCAGCTTAATGTGAGCGCTTTAGCAACACCGCCGGGGAAAAGATCAAACTTGATTCTCATTACCTGTTACCCTCCCTGATTTCTCTTTATGTAGATTGAACTGGAAATTTATAATGCGGGATTTGTTCCTGACTCCGCAGAGGCCTTGCTCTTCCGGGCGCTGCCAGTCTGCGGCCTCCTCTAAGTCACTTCTCCCATTATTAAATTTACAGGTCCAATCTATATAGAAAGTGTTCGTGAGCATGTACTCCTTCTACTCATGTACTCCTCCAACTGAATACGGCTCCACCAAGAACAATGCCAGAATAGAGAGCGATTAGCAAGATTCTTGTTAATGGACGGCATTGCGCCGCTTGACTACACTGAGGTGGCGAACAGGGTATCTGCGCAGCAACAGGCCCTGGTTAGGACATTCACAAGGGGGAACATGATGAAGACCGTGTCACGAACAGCACTCGAAGGGCATATCGGCCGCGTCATTGAGCGGATGAAGGATATGAGAGGCTCCATTCAGGAAACGGCGCCCATTGGCATCATCTCGATGGACAACTGGGAATGGCCGCAGGGGGTTGGATTATTTGCCTTATACAGCTATTACCGGGAAACCGGGGAACAGGAGATTCTGCACTACCTGACCGGCTGGTTCGACAGCAAGCTTGACGGGGGTATTCCGGTGAAAAACGTCAATACGATGTGCCCGATGCTGACCTTGAGCTATCTGGCGGAGGAGACCGGACGCGCGGATTATCTGAAGCTGTGCCGGGAATGGCTGGATTATGTGCTGAATGAGATGCCCCGCACAGAGGAAGCGGGCATTCAGCATGAGGTTACCGGCAGCCCGAATCCCGGGCAGCTCTGGGACGACACCCTGTATATGACGGTGCTGTTCGTAGCCCGGATGGGGATTGTACTGAAGGAGGAGGAGTGCATCCAGGAGAGTATCCGCCAGTTTCTCGTCCATCTCAAGTACCTTACCGATCCTGTCACAGGACTATTCTTCCACGGATGGACCTTCGAGGGGGGCCATCACTTTGCCCGGGCCTTGTGGGCGCGCGGCAACTCCTGGTATACGGCGGGGCTGGTGGATTATCTGGAGATGGTGGAGCTGCCGCCGGGCGTGAGCAGCTTCCTGCTCTCTTCACTGGAGCGGCAGGTGCGCAAGCTGAAGGAGCTCCAGGCGCCGGAGGGCGCGTGGCATACCCTGCTGGACGACAGCAGCTCCTATCTGGAGACCTCGGCTACCGCCGCTTTTGCTTACGGCATGTTGAAGGCGGTGCGGCAGGGGCTGCTGGATGAGAGCTGCCGCCAGCCTGCCATGGCAGCTCTTCACTATGTGCTGGGGCAGATTGACGAAGAAGGGATCGTACAGGGAGTATCTTACGGGACGGGCATGGGCGCTACGCTTCAGGACTACCGGGAGATCCCCGTCTGCCCGATGCCCTACGGGCAATCCATGACCCTCCTGCTGCTGGTGGAGGCGATGAAGCATGTATAATTCCGCCAGCATCAATTCCACCAGCACCAAGGGTCTGCCGGACCTGGACCGGATTACCTTCCATAACGTCGCTGAGCTGGAGCCGGCTGCAGGGAATGGCGTGTACCTGCGCCGTGTTCCCCGCAGCGTCAGGGAGCATCTGAATGAGCGGGGCCGGTTCATCGCCGGGGAAGCGGGCGGCTGCGAGCTTCGTTTCGTCACAGCGGCCCCGAATATCCGGGTAACCCTGTCTTTGCCGGAGACGGATGGCTGTGTGACCGTGTTCAAGGGCGGGCTGTTCCATTCCAGGCATGAGCTTCAGGCGGGGACGATCCGCACGCTCCAGTTAAGCGAGCCGCCGCGGCTGGCGATGGCTGACCGCAAGCGGCTGATGGGCACAGGCTTTGCGCCGGAGGTATGGCGGATCTGCTTCGGACGGTATGCCTGCGTGGTCAGCGGCATCGAGACCTTCGGCCATCCGCTCCGCCCGCCTCAGAAGGGGGAGACCCCGCTGAAGCGCTGGATCGCTTACGGCTCCTCCATCACCTATGGTGAGGACAGCAGCCTGCCGTACATCGGCCAAGCGGCAAGAAGGCTGGCTGCCGATGTGCTGAATCTGGGCATGAGCGGCTCCTGCCACTGTGAACGGGAGATGAGCAATTATCTGGCGGCGCAGCAGGACTGGTCGTTCATGACCTTGGAGCTGGGCGTAAATATGCGGGATCACCTGTCGGCGGATGAATTTCGTGAGCGGACCGGCTATCTGCTGGACCGGCTGGTAAGCGGGCATCCGGAGAAGCCGGTGGCGGTCATTACGATCTACCCCAACTTTGCCATGTTCCCCGGCAGCGGGATTGCGGAGAAGGACAGCCGGTTCAACGAAATTCTGCGCAGCCATGTAGAGCGTCTGTCCCACCCCAAGCTGCACCTGATTGAAGGAGACCGGGTGCTGGATGACCTTAGCGGGTTGTCCTGTGATCTGATTCATCCAGGGGATGACGGACATATCCGGATGGGGGAGAATCTGGCCCGGGAGCTGGGCAGAATCCTCTAACCCCAGGCTGCATAAGGGTTCTGCGGCGATTAACAGGTAAACTGAATATTGCTCTAACCGGCCGGAGCGGCTATGGTGAGGACATGAAACGGCCATTTCAGATCAATAGTAACAGGTATCACAAGCAAGGCAGGCAAGCGAAAGGAGGCACCGAGATGAAAGCGAATTCAGCCAGCGAAGCGGTGCTGCGGATGGACACTCCCCGGCAGACGGGCAGCAGACGTAAACGCTTCTGGCAGACCCGCCGGTTCAAGAACAATTTACCGCTGTGGGTCATGTTCGTTCCGGTTATCGCGTTCTATATCATTTTCAAATACACGCCCATGCTGGGACTGGTCATTGCCTTCAAAAATTATACCTTCTATGAGGGGGTATGGGGCAGCCAGTGGGTCGGCATGGACAATTTCACCAATCTGTTCACCCAGGCACAATCGGTGGAGATTATCCGCAATACGCTTGTGCTTAGTATATTGTCAGTGCTGGTCAGCTTTCCGTTCCCGATTGCCCTGGCGATTATGCTGAATGAAGTCCGTAACAAATATTTCAAAAAATCCGTTCAGACGTTAGTGTACCTGCCGTATTTCTTCTCCTGGGTCATTGTCGGAGGGCTGGTGGTGACGATCTTTGCCCAGACCGGGGTCGCCAATGTGCTGGTGGAGAAGCTGTTTGGCAAGCCGTTTCCGTTCCTCTTCGAGGAGTGGTCCTGGGTATCCATCTTCCTCGGCTCGGGCATCTGGAAGGATGCGGGCTTCAATGCGATTATCTATCTGGCTGCACTGACGTCCATTGACCCCAGCCTCTATGAAGCGGCGAGTATGGACGGGGCGGGCAAATGGAAGCAGATCCGCAACATCACTTTGCCCGGGATCAGTCCGACCATCGTCATCATGCTGATTCTCGCCATGGGACGGGTGATGGAGGTAGGGTTCGACCATGTATACGTGCTGCAGAACTCGATTGTATCGGGGATCTCGGAGGTTATAAGTACGTACATCTACGCGATAGGACTACAGGGAGGGCAGTTCAGCCTGACCGCTGCACTGGGCATGTTCGATTCCCTCGTAGCGCTGACTCTGGTGCTGATCTCCAACGCCATTGCCCGGCGCTTCAATAAAGGCTTGTGGTAACAGGAGGACACTATGCAAAGTACAAAAGGTGAAAAGGTATTCTACGGCTTCAATTATCTGCTGCTGACGCTCGCAGGCATTCTGTGTCTGCTGCCGCTGCTCCATCTGGCCTCCCTGTCCCTCAGCGGCAAGGATGCCGTACTCTCCGGTTTTGTCACGTTATGGCCGGTGGAGTTCACCATCAGCTCGTATACCATGCTGTTCGAGGGAACGCCGGTGGTGCGTGCTTTTGGCAACAGTCTCCTGATTACTCTGGTCGGTGTGGCGGCCAGCATGCTGTTCACGATCTTCGCCGCCTATCCCTTGTCCCGCCGTGACTTCTACGGAAGACGCACGCTGACCCTGGCGATTGTGTTCACGATGCTGTTCACAGGCGGCCTCATCCCGACCTATCTTGTGGTCAGCAGTCTCGGGCTGGTGGATTCCTACGCGGCACTATGGCTGCCCGCTCTGGTCAGCACTTATAATATGATGATCATGCGGTCTTTTTTCGAGAACATACCGGAGGAGCTGGTGGAAGCGGCCAGAATTGACGGCTCCGGCGAATGGCGGCTGCTGGCAGGAATTATTCTGCCGTTGTCCCTGCCTGTGCTGGCGACGATCGGACTCTTTTACGGCGTGTATTACTGGAATTCGTTCTTCAATGTAATGATCTATATGAACAGTCCGGAGAAAATCAATCTGACGGTGCTCATCCAGCAGATGGTTAAGAGCCAGTCTGTCCTGCAGGAGCTGAATACGATGAACTCGCAGGAGGCCGTCAATATTACACCGGAGGGCATCAAGGCCGCCGGGATTATGGTGATGGTCATTCCGATGCTGGTTGTGTATCCGCTGCTGCAGCGGTATTTTGTCAAAGGCGTAACCATCGGGGCCATCAAAGGCTGATCCTTGCTGCTCATATCCGTAACTACAAGAACATCATTCTAGGAGGGTCACATTCATATGTCCAAACCACTATGGCTTAGCCAAAAAACCGCTGCCGGAGCAGCCACCCTGATGCTCGTTATCGCTGTCACAGGCTGCGGCGGCAATCATGCTGCTTCCCCGGGCGGAGAGTCGAACAAGGAAGGAGCCTCCGGGAAACGCGGGTCCATCACCGTCTCTTTGTATGACCGCGGCACGGTACCGGCTGAAGAGGGGACGATGAGCGATAACCGCTGGACGAAATGGGTCAATGAGAACGGGCCGGTGAACGTCAAATACGTTACGGTTCCGCGTTTTGAATCCCTGCAAAAGTTCAATGTGCTGTTCGCGTCGAAGTCTGCCCCTGACCTGATCTTTGAATTTGATACCGCTTACCAGGGGCAGCTCTACAACCAGAAGCAGCTCCTTCCGCTGGATGACCTGATTGCGGGCAGCAGTACGGAATATAAGGCGATGCTGGAGAAGTATCCGGCGCTGCGCAAGGCAGGCACGATGGCGGACGGCAAGCTGTACACGGTGGGGCGTCCGATCCAGTTCGGCCCGCAGCATTACCTGTTTATCCGCAATGACTGGCTCAAAAAGTTGAACTTAGAGGTTCCCACTACCCCGGAGGAGCTGCTGAAGGTGGCAAAAGCGTTCACTGAGCAGGACCCGGACGGCAACGGCAAAGCGGATACGCAGGGAACCGGACTCAGCTTTGTAGCCGGAATTATTCTGAACAACATGTTCGGCACCGGATTTACGCTGTTCGGCGAAGACCAATATCCTTGGGTACTGGAGAATGACAAGGTTGTACATGACTGGGACCGGATCAAGGCGGCAATCTCCTTCCAGAAGGAGCTGTATGCAGCGGGTGTGGTGGATAAGGATTTCGTCACGGATAAGAACGGCGAGAAGCAGAAGCAGGACTGGATCTCCGGCAAGCTGGGGATTTACGGCGGCAACGGTGCCGATGTCAGTACTTATGAGACGCTGAAGAAGAACTCCCCTGAGGCCGAGGTGATTCCGATTGCCTTGCCGACGACAGCATTCGGCCAGTTCAGCCCGACGCTGACCTCTCCGATCCAGATGACCGGCATGGTGAATGCAGCGGCCAAAGACCCGGAATCCGTGATGAAGATGATTGATTTCATGGTTACAGAGAAATACACCACCACGATTCAGAACGGTATTGAAGGCGTGCATTACAACAAAACCGCCGACGGCCGGGCTGAGGTGATTGATCCGGAGAAAAACAAGAAGGAGCTGGAGTACAACCGTGATATGGGGATGCTCACTCCGCTGATCGGCAAGAATTACGGGCTGAAGAACAAGGTGAACCCTACACCGGCTGAACAGGATTTCATCGCAATCTATGAAATGGCCGAGAAGCTGTACATGAACCCGGACCGCCCGATTGTCGGCATTACGCAAAAAGCCTTCCTGCCGCTGCTGCCGCAGGATCTGACCCAGATCAACACCAATGCGAATAAGACGATCCTTGACCGGGCCATGCAGGCCATCGTCAGCCCCGATCCGGCTTCGGTGGACCAGTTCATTGAGGAAGCCAAGAGAGTCTGGGAGAAGGCCGGCGGAACCAAGGTCGATGAGTTCTATGCAACCTGGTATCAGGACAATAAAGCGGATGCTATCATGCTGAAGGATATTTATGAGATGGGCAAGCAGCTGAGCGCGGCTGAGTAATTGGTGAATTCCAGCATAGGGGGCGGGCGGAGTTGAATAATCAGGTCAGAGAGATTCTGGAGCAGAGCTATGCGGCTGCCTCGGAGGATATTGTAGTCGAGGAGGGGCTGGTCCGCTACGACTGGCCGGGTCATACCCGGCAGGTCTCCAAGCTGCCGTACTGCCACGAAGCCCGGTTCTCGGCGGGGTATTATGCTTACGGCACATTGCTGGGCCGGCTGGATGAACAGGCCGGGCTGGAGATGCTTGAAGCCATTGCCGGGCTGCAGTTTACTGACCCCGAGCACCAGGATTACGGAGGGTTCCTCTGGTACCGGGAGGAGAGCGTGATTCAGGATTCCAATGCGGCATTCTTCATCCTCATGCCGCTTGTCGTTGTACGCCTCTGTGCTCCCGGTGTATTGCCGGCAAGTCACCTAGAGGTGATCCGGCGGATGTTCAGCCATGCGGCGGCCTGGTTCTCTAAGGAGTGCCGGGCACCGGAGCTGTTCTACCCGAACAAGACGATGAGCGACGGCGCGATGCTGCTGGCCATCGCCCACTTCCTGGAGGAGCCTGCGTATCTGGAGACCGCAACCGGATACTTCCGCAGATGGGAAGAATATACGGTCCGCCGGGGCTGGGGCTGGGGGGAGAACATCAGCCTGGTCTATCAAGGGGTGATGATGAACGCGCTGAGGATTGCCGGTTCTGTACTTCAGCAGCATGACCGGGAGCTGGCCGGACGGCTGTCAGAACGGATGGAGACACTGAAGAACATTCTTGTCTTCCATGACGGGGAGGAGCTGGTTCCGTCTATCCGCAGCTATAACTTCCGGGGAGAGACGAAGCGGCTGAGTCTGCTGTGGCCGATTGCGGGGGTGACAGGGCTGGGCCGTCTGGCAGAGCAGACATTCTCGCTTAATGATGCGGCGACGCTGCTCCTGTTCGAGGAAGATTTCCTTCAAGGAAAAGACTTTCCGTCTGCGCAGCCGGTGCCTAGGGTTCTTGAGGAGCGGATCTTCGATGCCGCCCGTTCTTATACCTGGATCGGACGGCATACCCGCCTGGGCAGCATCAACCGCTTCCCGGTCATGCCCGGAAGCTACCAGCATCCCGCCTGGGGGCTGGGCTGGCAGAGCTTCCCGGTCAGCTTCAGCGTAAGGGACCAGCAGGTGTCCTATCTCCGCTGGTACGTGGATGATTCCGCAGCCGTGCGCACACATCCGGCGGAGGATTACCGCACGGCCTATCTAATGCCTGCACTGTTTGCGGAGCCGCTGTACCCGGAGGTGGAGACACGTTCGGCCCAGCAGGGGAATGCCCTGCTGGTGGTCCGCAGCATGACCCGGCTGCATAACCGGGCAGCGGAGCTTGCAGATGAATGGGTTATCCACCGCTATGACGGAGAGATAGCGCGTGTAATGAATACAGCCGGAGACCGGGAATGGCTGGTGCTGCATTATCCGGGCTGTGCAGTGGCGGTCACAGCGCTGAGGGGGATTGGCGCCGGGGCGGAGACGCGCGCCGGACTGCCTGTCACGGTGGTGCGGGAGGAAGGGAGGATCAGGCTCCGCCAGGTCCTCTATTCCGGGGACAGCACCGTTCTGGCGTTGCCCCGCCTGGAAGCGGGCTGGGCGGTGATCTGTCTGGACGAAGCTGCCGAAGCGGGCGATGTCCGCAGGCTGCTGGATACGGTGCAGATCGAGGACTCCGAGAGAGAAGACCGTGAGGTGCCGCGGGAGCCTTGGGCCCGGGTGCGGAACATTGTGCTGGCGGCAGGCAATCAGCCTCCGGTTCAGCTTACCGTTGATCCATACGCACCGTAACCACGCAGTTCAAGCGGTGAGCATTCCTGTTCACTGTTGTTACATGCATGGCGCTATAACCAATCGCATGCTTGAAGGTTTGCCGTGTCCCGATTATGGGGCAAGTGGTATGCTTAATTGCACTCTGTACAACTAAATTGTCCGATATACCGCCGAATCGCAGTTTAGCTGTATTTCGTGCAATTATACTGCCGCCTGTACCCGGTTTCTCACCCATTCGGGCCAGATTTAGTTGCACAGAATACAGTTAGGAGCGGCAAACCTTCCTGTTCACTGTTTTTAAATGTACACAATACAACTATCATTCTTGCTTCCATACGGAAAGGTGGCTATTATGAGAAAATCAAGTCGGAAACCATATTTTGTATGCGCTATCATTATGGCTCTGTTAATGGGTCTGCTCCCGGCAGACCTTGGTTCTGTGGCCCGGGCGGATAGTAATTATAAGCTGGAGGAGACCTTTGAATCTTATAGTCCCGGTGCGAAGCCGGCCGGATGGACGATAAAGACGCCGCCGCAGGGGGTGAGCGTGGCTGTGCAGGCCTGGGAAGGTTATGCCGGCAAGCTGCTGGAGCTTCATCAGGCAGCCAAAACAGCAAGCAGCTACAATATAAGCAGATCCGTTACCGATGTTACGTACAGAAGCATGTTAAGTTATTCGTTCCGGGCAGAGCAGACGGGAGCTGTGATCTACCTGCCCACCCCGCAGAGCGGCGCTGTTCCGCTGGCGAAGTTCGCCATTAACAATGGCGCGATCAGCTATATGAAAAAAGGCGCCGGCTCCTGGACCTCCGTGCTGCCGATCTCGGCAGGCGTATGGTACGAGGTACGCCTGGCCCTCGACAGCAGCAGCCATACCTTCGATCTGTCCATTGACGGCAGCCGTCTGCTGACGAAGGAGCCGATGGCGGAGGGAGGCGCGTTAACCTCCTTCTACACAGGGTTTTACAAGGATAGCATAGGCAAGATAGGCTTTGACAATTTTGTTGTAAGCGGATACAAGCAGGCGGTAAGTGCAGCCTTCTCCCAGGCGGCTTATGAGCTGCGCAGAGGCGCCAAGCTGCCCTTGCCGCTCCAGTTCACCCCTGCGGATGCTACGGATCAGAGCGCTGTCTGGTCTACAGGCAATGCAGAGGTGGCAACAGTGGATGGCAACGGTCTTGTGACAGGCATCAGTCAGGGAGCTACTACGGTGACGGCACAGCCGAATGAGGGGCTTCCGGCGGTAACAGCTACGGTAGCCGTGTATGAAGATCCGATCACTGCCATCGTGCTGGCTCCGCTGGAGCGGACGGTGCCCGCAGGCTCCCGTGTGCTGTTACAGGCCTCGTTAACGCCAGAGGACAATACGGATACTGGTATCCAGTGGGGAACGGAGGATGAGAGCATTGCCGTGATTGACAGCTACGGAGAGCTGACGGGTGTAAGCGCCGGAACAACGACCGTGTTCGTCACGGATGAGACCGGTAGCGTGCGCGCTGAGACTTCCGTTACGGTGACTGGGCGTACAACCGGCCAAGAGCTGTATGTCTCCCCTGGCGGGGACGACAGCAATAACGGCACGGAGGCTGCACCCTTCCGGACGGTTGCCCGGGCTCAGGAAGCGGTCCGCCTGCTGAATGAGGATATGGACTCTGATATCATCGTCAATCTGCGGGAAGGGACCTATACTCTGACAGAGCCGCTGGAATTCACACCGGAGGATTCAGGGACGAACGGGTATTTTGTCACTTACCGCAGCTACCCCGGGGAGCAGGCTTCCATCAGCGGCGGACGGTCCGTCACTGGCTGGATGGTGTTTGACAGCGCCAAGGGCATCTACCGGGCGAATGCCGGTACCGGCCTTATGACACGCCAGCTGTTCGTGGACGGCATCCGCGCGGTCCGGGCGCGGAGCGCCGCAGGGCTCGTGAATCCGGTGAAGACGGCAACCGGCTATACCTCCGATAATACAGAGCTGGCCGGGTGGGGCAATATTACCGATATGGAAATGGTATTCAACGAGCTGTGGACGAATTCCCGGATCAAGGTGGAGTCTATAGCTTCATCCGGCGGCAAAGCGCAGATCGGCCTCCAGGAGCCGGGCCGGAGCGCAGTCTTCAACCGGGGATTAACTTCGGCAACGGTACCCGTGTATTACGAGAATGCTTTTGAGCTGCTGGATGAGCCTGGAGAATGGTACTACAACCGGGTAGAAGGTATGTTGTACTACAAACCCCGCGCCTGGGAGGATCTATCCACGGCTGAAGTTGTAGTTCCGGTGCTGGAGCAGCTTGCTACCGTGTACGGGATATCGGCTGATGAGCCGGTGCGCAATCTGAATTTTGAAGGCCTGAAGTTTATGTATACCACCTGGAACCGCCCGGGTACGGCAGCAGGACATTCTGATTCGCAGAATAACCATCTGCGTTATCCGTCCATCCCTGATGAGCTGACCGATGCCGCAGTGATGCTGGAGCTGGCTAATACCGTGAATTTCCGCAATAATGAGTTCACCAAGCTCGGCATTACAGCGGTGCGGATGCAGAACGGCGTTCAGAACAGCTTAATGGAAGGCAACCGCTTCTACGATATCTCAGGCAGTGCGCTGAACGTGGGGCAGCCGAATTCTGCGGACCGGAATATCTACCATCCGGCAGACCACAGGCTGCTGATGAAGAATAATGATGTGCTGAACAATGTGATTCATGATATTGGCATCGACTACAAATCGGCATCCGCCGTATCTGCGGGGTATCCGGTAGATATGGACATCAGCCATAATGAAATGTACAATCTGCCCTACAGCGGAACGCATATCGGCTATGGCTGGGATAAGCTGTTCGATGCCGCTACCCGGAACGTGAAGATTCAGAATAACCTGATCTATGATCTCATGGGAATGGGCTTGCGTGACGGGGGAGCCATCTACAGTCTTGGACCTACCGGAGCCACAGCGGCTGAGAAAAATCTGGTCACCGGCAATTACATCCGCAACCAGATGGACGGGAACTCCGCCTTATATACGGATGAAGGCTCCGCCTACTGGAAATTTGAGCATAATGTGATCGACCTGAAGGATACGCCGCTGTGGCATTCACCACTCCGCTGGGCGATGGCGTATGTGCCGACGATCCATGATGTGGATTTCGTGAACAACTATACCACCACCGACGGGTATACCAACAACGGGCGCAAGGTCCTGTTCGAGAACAATACGGTCCAGCCGGATGCAGAGTGGCCTCAGGCGGCTATGACGATCATTGACCAGGCCGGGCTCCAGCCGGAATATGCCGGGGCAGCGGAAGGACAGGTCAGCCGCTGGAGACTGGCACTGGTCAAGCTGGCAGCCGGAGGAAGTGAGCAGGTGTCCATTCAGGCCATGGACGGCAAAGACAGACCGCTGGGCCAGGCAACCAGCAGCTTCTATTACAGTATCCTTGATCCTGCCGTGGCTTCGGTCAGTAGCGGGGGCGAGGTGACCGGACTCAGCCAGGGGCGGACGAAGCTTATCGTAAGCATCCTTAACGGCTCCATTCTGCGGACACTCCAAGCGGATGTATTCGTGGGAGACACCTTGGCCGCTGTCCGTCTGGAAGGACATGACGGCAATGTGGCGTATGTCCATGAAGGTGCGGATATGCAGCTGGAGCCGTATGGTGAGACGCTGTTCGGCAACCGCGAGGAGCTGGAGGAGGTCACTTATACCAGCAGTGACCCTTCCATTGTTAGTGTCAGCAGTAACGGCCTGTTAACGGCGCATCAGACCGGAACAGCCACGCTGACGCTCTCGGCTGGTTATCTGGGCACGGTGACGCAGGGGCAATATGAGGTTAAGGTATGGAATGAGACCAGCACCTACGACCATACCCTGATGGCGGAATTGCAGGACCCGGACGGCTGGTATGTATCGGCCACCGCCAACGGGCTGAAGGAGACCGGAGCAGACACACTGACCCTGCGCGCTCCCGGAGGCCATATCATTTACCAGAACCGCAAGTACCAGAATGAGCTGCTGGATTTCAATATGAAGATCAATGACAGCGCGGCCTCGTCCAACTGGTATGCCCCGATGCTTAACAACCAGAGCAAGGAGCTGAGCTATAGTACAGGTAGTATGTACCTGGTCGTTATAGGGACATCGGGTATTGAGCTGCACCGCTTCAACGAAGGGGTGCGGACCGTGATTTATGGCACAATTGACGGCCTGACCAGCCTGGGCGGGCCGGCCATTCCGAATACCGCCATCACCTTCGGGGAGCAGAGCCGCGTTCAGCTTGGCGCTTTTCAAGAATCCGGGGGTGTGCGCCTGATCCTGAAGGTTGACGGGGTGCAGATCTTTAACTATTTGGACACCGCCGCAGGGGCGATTGGAGAAGCGGGGTACTTCGGGCTGATCTCGCGCAATGCAAGCACAGAGCTGGGGTACTGAACAGACTACACTTATGAATCCGGCCCCGTAGTCAATATCACTCAAGCGATAGCCAACATCTGGACTTACAGGGGATGACACCGATGCATAAGAAATGGCTGTACCGACTGATTCTTTCCTATCTGCCCATCCTGTTTGCGGTAGTATTCTGCCTGATTATCCTGTTCTTCCTGACCTTGAATGAAGCGATGGAGAGACAGACGGCCAAGGCAAACGGCGTATACGCAGAGAATGTGCTGCAGATCGTGGATACCACCCTGCGCAATCTGGAGACGACGACGATCAAAAGCCTGCTGCTGGATGATCAGGTGAGCAGTTATTTCGACCGCCCCGGGCAGCTTGACCCCTATCAGGATTACGGGGTGACGGAGGTGCTGCTGGATTTCATGTCCCCGCTGCCGATGATCGACTCGGTGTATTTATACCGTGCGGCTGACGGCAAAGTGCTAATGCAGCATTTCTCCTCCCGTCTGCCGGATTTCGGGGACCGCAGCTTTATTGAGTCTGCCATGAAGAATTCGGGCGGCCCTGTCTGGAGCGGAATCCGTGATTTGCAGCTTTTCTCCGGTGAGGATCAGCCGAAGTCGGTCATTTCACTGGTGGAGCAGGTCCCTTATTTCTCAGGTGAGCAGGGACTGATTGTCATTAACGTACGGAAGCAGTCCCTGCAGGCGCTGATTCAGGATATGAACATGGCCAATACGGAGATCTGCCTGAAGGATGCCGGGGGGCGGGCTTTTGCAGGTGCGGCAAGCTGCTCTGATCCGCAGAGTGCTAAGAACCAAGCGGTGAGCCGCGTGTCCGCTTATACCGGCTGGACGATCAAGGTGGGGATGGCTCGCGCTGAAGCCTTCTCGCTGCTGTCGGCCTTCTCCAATGTCTGGGCGATTCTGGGCTTTGCGGCTATCGTTGGCGGCATTGCGGCCATGACGTACATCAGCCACCGGAATTACCGGCCGATTGAGCAGGTCATGAGCCGGATTTACAGGTTCGGAGAGGACCGTTCGCTCGGCTGGAAGCCGCAGAGCAAGGAGGATGAATTCTCTTTCATCGGCCATGCGCTGGAGAGTCTGATTGAGCAGACCAACAGCTATGAGAAGCAGCAGGCAGAAGGCATCCTGCACAGGCGGAATCAGCTATTCAAGGAGCTGCTGGAGAACAGCGGGCAGGTGTCTGCGGAAATATGGAACCGGGAGTCGGAGCGGATTGGCATGGCCGGTGAATTTGCGGGCGCAGTTGTGGGCATTGCCGAGATTGATTTCTATGAGGCTTTTGCTGCAGAGTACTCTGCCCGTGATCAGGCCTTATTCAAATTCACGCTCCGCAGTGTGATTCAGGAGATCGCCGACAAGGAGGGGGAAGCCCTGTGGACGGAGTGGATTGGACCGGGTCGTCTTGGGCTGCTGTTCCGGCGTTCTGCCGCCGGAGCAACGGCTGACGATGCAGAGAAGCCGCAGCTCATCGCCGAAAGTGCCCGCTCCTGGGTGAAGCAGCATCTCAAATTCACGGCAACGTTCGGCCTCAGCGGACCAGTACCGGGTCTCGTCGGCTTATCGGATGCGTACCGCAAGGCTGCGGCCGCACTGGAGCGCAAAATCACCGGCGGTCCCGACCGCGTCTACGCTGCAACGGCGGAAGGCAGACCGCAGCCTCCGGCGGAGGGAATGGATGTGCTGGTGCAGGCTATCGGTACCGTTCCCCAGCTGTACCGGCTCGGGAACGCCGAGTGGCGGCCGCTGATGGAGCGGATCTTCGGGCTGCTGGCCGGCGGCAATTACTCCAAGGAGGATATCGTCCGCCTGCTGCAGCTGCTGGAGACGGGCATCTCCCGGGAGATGCAGGAGCTGCCGCCGGAGATGCAGGCAATCTGGAACAGCGGGCGGCTGCGCGGCATTCCGCAGTCCCCGGAATCCTTTGAATGGATCGAGGAGCTGCACGGGGAGCTGCTGGCTTCCTTGGGTGAGATGGAGGAGGCCCTGCATGGCCTGCGGATGAACCGGGAGCAGTATACGCTGGCCAACAAAGTGCGTGAATATATCGCCCGGCATTACGCCGATCCCGATTTCTCCCTGACCCATGCCGCCGACAGCTTCGCGATGAATACCAAATCACTCAGCCGGATCTTCAAGGAGGAAATCGGCGAGAACTTCGTCGATTATCTGGCCCGGCTGCGGATGGACGAAGCCAAACGCCTGCTGACCGAGACCTCTGAGCCCATACAGAATATCGCCGAACGGGTGGGCTATCTGTACCCGATGTCCTTCATCCGCGTCTTCAAGAAGCTCGAAGGCATGACGCCGGGGGAATACCGCAAAGCGCGGAGCGGCCCCCCGCCCGGGGGCAATTGAGTAAATGAGTGTGTGAGTGAGTAAATAAGTAAATAAGGGTGTGGGGAAGGTAGGAAGGTAGGGGAAATTAGGAGGGAAAAGTAGGTAGGATTATGGTGGTAAGGATGTATGAGAGGTACTTAGGTAACTTAGGTAATAGAGGTACTCGAGGTAAGAGGTATTTGCGAGGTAGAAGAAACAGAGGTAACATTCGGAGGAAAGAGATAAAGTAGTCACCTAGACAAGACGGCCGGGATTCCCTGGCCGTCTTGTTCTTTTTTTCCTCTCGGAAGCTTCGTCGTCCTTATTCAAGATTCAAGGAGGCGCAATCCCCCACATTTCTTGAATATTCACGCTAACGAGGGAATGAAGTGTACTTATACCTCTCATTCCCGGAAAATCCCCACCAACGGTCGA
The DNA here is from genome assembly GCF_018207515.1 of Paenibacillus tritici. Classification (NCBI taxonomy): domain Bacteria; kingdom Bacillati; phylum Bacillota; class Bacilli; order Caryophanales; family Paenibacillaceae; genus Paenibacillus; species Paenibacillus tritici. The sequence goes on along the minus strand of NZ_CP073365.1, from coordinate 6,720,668 downwards.
ATGAGGTGTATTTATACCTTTCAATTCCGTAGAATCCCTGCCAGGGAGCGAATGAGGTGTACTTATACCCTTCATTCCAGGAAAATCCTCGCCAGCGCCCGAATGAAGTGTATTTATACCTCTCATTCCCTAAGAATCCCCGTCAGCGCTCGAATGAAGTGTACTTATACCCTTCAATTCCCGAGAATCCCCGTCAGCGTCCGAATGAGGTGTATTTATACCTTTCATTCCGGGAGAATCCCCGCCAGGGAGCGAATGAGGTGTACTTATACCCTTCATTTCTTGAGAATCCCCGTCAGCGTCCGAATGAAGTGTATTTATACTCTTCATTTTCCTACTCCACGAGCTTAAATCTCTTCCTGGAGTATCGGCGGGCTTGCTACGTTGCAATAACTGTAAGGCCGATTACCGCCCCACCTACCGTCCCCGTCCCAACTATACCATCCCAGTGCCCGCCCCGATTCCTGTCCGTCCCCCGTCCCGGCTACCGTCCAACTCCCGTCCCATTTCCCCTACACAAATAGGCAGCTTTCGTCATGTCGCTATTATGCTAAAGAAGGGCATGATCGTCAAGGAACCGGCCGGCCGGATGCGTTAATCTAAAGAGGTAGATGACATAGGTTGGAGGGGAATTATGCAGCGCTGTTTATATCGGGCCGAGTGCAGGGAGGGCGTTGATCCGTCAGCTTTTTGGAGCGCACAGGACGGGTTGCTGAATGGACGGATGGACGGGCTGGGCGTTTCCGGGCTCAGTGTTTTTCAGGGCGGCAGGCAGTCGTTTCTGTATTATGAATGCAGCGGTCAGCGGATGGAGCCGGAGCAGTTGTTCCCCGAGGCAGGGGAGATTCTCAAGAGCTGGCCGGGAGGAGAACATCCCAGGTTGTGGGTGCCAATGATGGATATTTTTCATTATCAGCAGCCGGTCTCCGCGCAGCATTGGAAGCGCAACCAGGGGGCGGGGATTCCCTATGGGAGGTTGGCGGCGCTGAAGCCGGAGCAGGTCTCAAGCTATATCTATTACCATTATCAATATCAGGAGGAGCGCCCGGGAGACGGTGACAAATACGGAATCATCGGCCTTCACGAGAACCTGCTGTTCTTTTATTCCGAGCTGCCCGCGACTGTTGAAGCTGCACCCTATGCCGGCAAGCTCACCACGAATCTCCGGCCGGAGCATTGGGGCGAGGTTATGGAACCGCATTTCAATAAGTGGGGGAATATGCCGCGAGACCAAGCCATTTGGAAAAAACTTACGCTTGTCCTAAGCATCCCGCTTCCCCACAGAGGAAAAGGAGAATGAACATGTTACGTACATCCATATGCCTGAACGGTGAGTGGGATTTCATGCCGCTCTATGACCAGCCGCGCAGCCGCGCTCTCCCGGAGAGACTTCAGTACGAGGCCCGCAAAATACAGGTTCCATCGAGCTGGCGGTACAGCTATCCCACACCATCCGGGAGCAAGTTCGGGGAAGTCGCTGACTATGATTACACGCCGTTTGCTGTATACGGGTACCCGGAGGAATGGAACGCGGCGGAGGCCGGTGTGCTTCACCGCATGTTTCAGGTGCCGGAGGCGATGCTGGAACAGCGGGTTGTGCTGCGGTTGGACGGAATTATGCAAAAAGCGGCGGTGTACCTGGACCGCGAGCGGATTGCCGTCTGGGAGGACGGGTATCTGCCGCTGCGGCTGGATATCACCCCGCTGATCAAACCCGGCCGGGAGCAGCACCTGCATGTGGTCTGCGGGAGCTTCGACCAGATGGTGCTTCCCTCCGGCGAGGAGAAAATCACCGGACTGGCCGGCTCCTGGTTCGGCAGAATCGCCAGAGGAATCTGGCAGGATGTCTTCCTCGAAGGCTACCCGCAGGTGTCTCTGGAGGATCTTACGATCCGTACCTCTGTCCGGCAAGGCATGCTGGAAGTGGATGCCCTTATAGGCAGTGCAGAAGGCGGTCCCCCAGCCGAATCGCTGCAGGTGTTCCTGAGAGTCAGGGAGCGGAACTCCGGGTTCCCGCCTGCGCCGGGGACTCAGCCGCTGCCGGTACTTGAGGCGGAGGCCGAAGCGGAAGCCTTGCCTGCGCAGGCAGGAGAAGGACGGCAATTATGCCTGAACACCAGCAGCCGGGAATGGAAGGGAGCCAGGTTTACCCTGCCGTGGCAGAATGCCCGGCTGTGGAGCCCCGATACCCCCTTCCTATATGAGCTGGAGCTTACGCTACAGTCAGCGGGGGAGGTTCTCGACCGCCGGACCGATATCTTCGGCTTCCGGGAGTTCTGGTGCGAAGGCCCGAAGTTCATGCTGAACGGAATTCCCGTTAATCTGCGGGGGGATTCCTGGCATTTTCAGGGGGCGATGCAGCAGACGGAGGATTACATCCGCAATTGGTACCGCCTGTGCAGACAGGCGGGTATTAACAGCATCCGGCTGCACGCTGAGCCGTACCCGTCCGATTATCTGCGGATTGCCGATGAGGAAGGAATGCTGATTGTCGATGAGACGGCTATCTACGGGTCCGGCAAAACTATGGATGCGGCACATCCCGATTTCATCGGCAATTGCCGGGCGCATGTGCAGCGGCTGGTTCAGCGGGACAAAAACCATCCATCCGTCATACTGTGGAGCGTGCAGAACGAGATGCGCTGGGTGGACGGCCGGGATACCTACAAACAGCATATCCCGGGTCTGATGGAGCTGATGAGGGCTCTTGATTCCACCCGCCCGATTATGGTGGAAGGGGATAACCGGCTGGTCACCAAGCAAGAGACAGAGGTGGAGAGCCGCCATTACAACATTGACGGCACGATTGCGCAGTGGGACCGGGAGGTTCCGCTGACCTTTGGCGAGCATGGCGGCTGGTGGTATATCTGTCCGCAGAACAGCAGCATGTATATCGGACTGGACGCATACCGCGACTCAGATGCCAGTGCTGTCGGCTTGGCTGAAAAAGAGCGGCTGTTCGTAGAATATGCGCGGCGGCAGGGTGTCTCCGGGATCTCTACCTTTAACTTTGCCCATTATTTCATGCGGGCGATGCCGGAGCAGGAGATCAAGCTGCCGCCTGCCGACCTGACTACGCCAGGCCCTAAGCCCACCGTGATTCCGGCTTATTCGCTCTCGCTGAACAACGGGCTGCTGCCGGAGGAATATCCGGCCTTCAGGCCTAATCCTTCTTGGGCCATTATGGCCGCAGCCTTCAAGCCGGTAACGCTGATAGCCGCCGAATATAACCGCTGCTTCTTCGATGACTCCCTGATCCGGCGCAGCTTCGATGTCTATAACGACACGCTGGCGGAACAGGAAGTAACGATCGAATGCACAGTCCGGCAAGCCGGGCGTATGGTTCATAGCCAGACCTTCCGTTTCCTCCACGAGCCTGCTGCCCACCGGACGATCCGGCTGGAATGGATGCCGGACCCGGTTAATGGCGAAAGAATAGGAGTAGGTGTAGGTGTAGGGGAGGAGGCAGGGGCTGGAGTAGGAGAAGGGACGGAAGTAGAAGTAGGAGCTGGAGTAAAAGCACCAGCAGTAGTAAAAGCACTGGCAGGTGAAGGAGAAGCCGTGCTGTCTGCCCGGTTGTTCCATGGCGGCGAGCTGATGCATGAGCTTAATCTAAGCTACCGTCTGCTGTCCGGTAGTTATAAGACCAAGCCGGTAGAGGTAGCACTTCCCGCTGCTTATATAGGCTCTGACCGGGATTACCAGGCGATTCACGCGCTGGTGCCTGAGCTGGTCCGGGCAGAACCAGATGCGGTAGAACAGCTTGCCGGGGGGACCTTGCTGATTGTCGGCAGCCGCATGGAGGATAAGGACGGGGCGCTGGACCGGAAGCTGAGAGGATTTGTGCAGCGGGGAGGCAGATTGCTGCTGCTGGAACAGCTTCACCTCTCCCCCGGCAGGCTTCCGCTGGTACGCAGGGAATTCATCCGTGCCCATGCAGGCGACTATGGGCATCCGGTGCTTCAAGGTCTGGAAGCGGAGGACCTGATGTATTGGCATGAGGAGCTGCGCGAGGAAGGACCGCTGCCGATCATCCGGGCAGCATTCGAGAAGCCGGTAACCGGCGATTTCACCCTGCTGCTGGAATGTAGCGCGGGTGATTTCGGAGACGGCGGCGATCTGTGGTCGCCGCTGCTGGAGTACCGCAGCTGCGGTACGGGCATGTTCCTGGCGAATCAGCTGGAGATTATGGACCATCTCCACCGGATTCCCCAGGCCTGCCTGCTGCTGCGCAGCCTGCTGCAGTATGCGGGCCGCGCGGTCCACGCGGCCCCTCTCCCGGCTGCGCCGCGGTCCGCAGGACCCGCCACCGCAGCCACGCCCGCCGCAGCGCTGACGCCCGCTGCGGCAAGGTCCGCTGCGGTATGGGTCCGCAGCGGCAGTGCGGCGGAAGCCTTGCTCGGCAAGCTCCGCCTGAAGGGCCAGAGGCTGGACAGCGCCGCAGGCTTGTCCAGCCTGAACCCCGGCCTCCTCGTCGTGGAGGCCGGACTGCTGCATGGGCCGGGCGCGGCGGAAGCCGTGCGCCAGGCAGCCCTGGCCGGCAGCACAGTGCTGGTGCTGCCGGCTGTGCCCGGCGGGCAGGAGGCACTGGCCCGGCTGCTGGACCGTCCCGTGCATATTGCGCCGCACGGGACCTATCATCTGGCGGCGGACTATACGCACGCCGCCGTCTGCGGGATCAGCCCTGTCGACCTGTTCGGCTTTGACAAGGTGCATCTCTCGCCCCGGGATGTGGTCAACCGGGAGCTGGCCAGCCACAGGCTGGAGGTGCAAGGCGCTGAGGTGCTGTGCACCAGCGTCGAGGGCACAGCCTGGAAGGATTACTTCGCCGGGCAGCATACGGCGGAATACAGCAGGCTGGCTCTGGTTGAGCTGAACCGCCGCAAGGCCACCGCCCCCGGAGCCTTTGTGATCCGGCAGGCGGCCGGAGAGGGAGCCATTATCTGCTCGCAGCTGTTGGCAGACCCGGGCAGCGACAAAAGCCTGAGGCTATACACCCGCCTCCTTGGCAACCTCGGAGCCGTCTTCACAGATGAGCTGCTCCTCCAGGACAAAGGAGATGCAGAGTGGGCGGTGGAAGCCGCAATGACGCTGTTCTGTCCGCCGTATACCGACTATCAGGCGATGAAGGACTACTATACCGATCCGGCGTTCTCTCTGAACAATCTGGGCGAAGGCCTGTACGGCTGGATGAAGAAAAAAGAACGGCGCGAAGACGGAACCCTGCTGATCCCTGCGCCGGAAGGCCGCCCCCTGTTCCTGAGCTGCTTTGTGCACTTGCCGGAGACGGCAGACGCAGACAGCTTGAATCCGGGCGGGGGAAGGACTGGTAGACTGCGGGTGAACTCGGCCTGTGATTATGAGATCTACATGAACGGCCGGTTCGTGGCCGAACCGGAACAGGAGATTACGCTGACAAGCGGGATCAACCGCCTGATTGCCATCGTCCGGGGAGGCCGGGAGGATATCGCTTTTGGCATGGTTTTCCTGAACAAGGACGGTACGTATATGAATGATCTGGAGTTCCGCCTGACGATGGATGAGGTTGAGCCCAAGTGAGCAATGAGCAAGGCTAAATAGAGAGGAGCCAGACCAATGACAGAGCAACCGGGAACCATGAATCCGGCAGGCCATTCCGGCCGTGTGCAGAGTAACCAGGCTGCCGGGTCAGCGCCAGTGGGGAGTCCGCTTGCCCGCGCTGCAGAGCTGGACCAGTATTTCACCTTCCGCGACGACGCGAAGGAAGTAGAATTCAAGCGCCATGATATGCCTACCCCGTGGCTGAACTATTTATCCAACGGCACCTTCCATACCATGCTGTCTCAAGCGGGCGGAGGGTTGGCTTTTTATAAGTCCCCGCAGATCTGGCGGATTACACGCTACCGGTTCTTTCACCTGCCGACTGACCGCTCCGGCCCTTATATTTACCTCCAGGATGCCGGAACAGGCAGCTACTGGTGTCCGACTTATGAGCCGGCCTTCCAGAAGCCGCAGGAATGGCGGAGCAGCCACGGTATGGGCTATACCCGCTTTGAAGCGGCACAGGATGAAGTATCGGCGAAGACCGTCTATTTTGTCGGACCTTACGAGAACTCGCTGATCTGGAATCTGACACTGACCAACCATAGTACAGAGGCCAAAGAGCTGAACGTGTATGCCTATGCCGAGTTTGGCATGATGGAATTCATGCGCGAGCTGCAATGGCAATGCTACAACAAACATCAGGTGTCCGTGCAGTATCATGACAAAGAAGCCCTTATCTATAAATATGGAGTAGAAAATCAGCCCAAGCCGGATGAGACACCGCTCGTCTACATGATGTCGGATGCGCCGCTGGCCGGCTATGACGGGGACCGTGAAGAGTTCATCGGCAGCTACCGCAGTGAATCCAATCCGGCAGCTATAGAGAAGGGGGGCTGTACTGGCTCAAGTATTCTGGGGGGAGACCCCTGCGGAGCCTTGCAGGTCCAGGTAAGGCTTGCGCCCGGCGAGACCCGTACCGTGAACTTTTTCCTCGGAACGGCAATGACAGAGGCTGAGATTGAGCAGGCCATCGACCATTCGCGGGAGGCGGACTTCGTTACCCGTTCCTTCGCGGCGCTTAAGGAGAACTGGGACAGCTATCTGGGCGCATGGAACTGTGAGCTTCCGGACCGGGATGCGCAGCGGATGCTTAATACCTGGAATCCGTACCAGTCGCAGCGGAACTTTCTTTTCTCGCGCAATATTTCGTTCTATGCCACCGGCACCTTCCGGGGCGTAGGCTACCGGGATACCGCCCAGGATATCCTGGCTGTTGTTCCGTATGATCCGGAAGCGGCCAAGGATAAAGTCCGGCTGCTCCTGGGACAGCAATATCAGGACGGGCATGTGAATCATTACTTTTTCCCGAATGAAGGGTGGGACCCGGTCACCAGTATCCATTCGGATGATCACCTGTGGACGGCGCTGGCTGTATGGGACATTCTCGCAGAGACCGGGGACGCCGGATTTCTGCAGGAGAGCCTACCCTTCTATGACGGGGGTGAAGCCCCGCTGTATGATCATTTGAAGCGGGCTATCGACTTCACCGTCTCCAGGCTGGGGCCGAACGGCTTCCCGCTGATGCTGCGCTCGGACTGGAATGACCAGCTCTTCCGGGTATGCCGGGAAGGCAGAGGAGAGAGCATCTGGACAGCGATGCAGTTCGGAACGGTGCTGCTGCGGATGAAGGATCTGGCCGCGGCAGCCGGGCATCCTGAGCATACAGCAGACTACGCAAGGCTGTATGAGGAACAGAAGCGGCTCGTGAACACGCTGGGCTGGGACGGGCAATGGTTCCGGCGGGCGGTCATGGATGACGGGCGTTATCTGGGCACCGCTGAGCATGATGAAGCCCAGATTTGGCTCAATGCCCAGACCTGGGCGACCCTGTCGGGGATGGCCGAGTCTGACAAAGGGCTGCAGGCCATGGATAGTGTGCGCGATATTCTGGATACGGAGCTGGGCATTAAGAAGCTGCATCCGTCCATTACGAACTTCCCTGATCCCGCAGACCCCCTGACGAACTACAATAAGGGAACCGGAGAGAACGGTGCTGTGTTCTGCCATGCCAATACCTGGGCGATCATTGCTGAATGTATGCTGGGAAGAGGGGACCAGGCCTACAAATATTACCGTCAGCTGATTCCGAACATAGCGATGGAGCAGGCGGGGATACAGCGCTATAAAGCAGAACCGTATGTCTATGCCTCGAACCTGTTCGGGCCGGAGTCCGACAGATTCGGCCTGGCGAATGTATCCTGGCTGACCGGGACTGCGGCATGGATGTATGTAGCTGCTACACAGTATATTATGGGCATTAAGCCTGTGCTGGCCGGATTATCGGTTAACCCGTGCATTCCGTCCTCGTGGGAAGGCTTCTCGGTTGCCCGGAGATTCCGCGGCTGCCTGTATGAGATTACCGTGAAGAACGACAGCCGTGTCTGCTCAGGCGTCAAGGAAATCCGTGTGGATGGTGAGCTGCTGGAAGGAACAGTCATCCCCGCTTATCCGGACAGAAGTTCGGTGAAGGTGGAGGTCATACTTTAGTGCCGCGCAATAGATAAGAGCAAGCTTAGACAAATATCCCGCCAGCCGTCTGCATGGAGCAGAACTGTGACGGGATATTTGTTGTTTACTCATGTCCTGTATCAGGTTCGGAGAGAAGGAGTGCGCCTCAGGATAACAAAGTCCGCCGAGGACTGATCAGGATACCGCTGCGGAATGATCTCTTGCACCTTGAACTGGGGATAACCGGACAAATAATGAAACAGATTACGGTCCTGGATCGTACTCAGCAGGGGATTCGCGTCTTCTTTCAACCGGGTATACAGAATCACCCACTCTTTTGAAGAGTGCAGGATGTCGTAGAGTGTTGAGCGAAAATCAGTTTCATCCGTAATATGGTACAGCACATCAAGGCATACGGTGAGATCGGCTTGCAGGAAGCCACGGTTAATCCACAGGCCCGGCGTATACTGCATGAAGCTTTTGGAGGAATCCTCCGCATACTTGGAGGCACAGAGCCGCACCGCGGTCGCTGCCACATCTACTCCCAGATACTTGCTGTAGTTCATATACTGTAACTGATTGCCGTCCCCGCAACCAAACTCAATGATGCTGGCAATATTCTCGCGTTGAATCAGGCCGTTGACCACCTCGGCTTTGAATTCAGCCAGTACGCCATACGAGCCCCTACCCGATGTCTCGCCTGATTGATACGTTTGCTCCCAATATTCCTTATAGTCAAAAGGCCGCTGCATAGGTTTCCCCCGTTTCTGTGAGATGCAATTTGGAATGATAGCTATACATAGATTATGCGGAGGATCTGGAGGTATGAGTTTTAACAAGCTTTTCACCTCCGCAAAAATCAGGCTTGTTCCCGGGTTTACTTTTGCGCCGGTCGTGGTATAGTATAGCTATAAGTTGCATTGAGGAAATATAGTTGCGCTATTGCAACAATGATTATCATTCTCAGTTAACATGCTGTCCCGGCGGAGCCGGGGCAGCATGTGTCATTTTAGGGGCACTAATAATGGCTCTCATTCTCAAGTGTGACGCTTAACTCAAACCAATCAGGAAGGTGATTTATGATGCAAGCAACCTCGAAACGAATACCCAAATCCATCGCGCGCCAAGGAGGTGCGCAGCAGCCCCGGACGCCGGAGCCTCGCCGCTTCGATCCGCTGGCCATGATTAGCAACTCCGAGATGCAGGCCGCACTCGGAAGCGGGCTGATCATGCTGGCAGCCTGGGCTGCCAGCGGCTGGTCGGAGGTCTTGTCCGTCATTCTCTACGTGATCTCTTATACCCTGGGCGGCTGGATGAAGGCCAAGGAAGGCGTAGAGACCCTGGTCAAGGAGCGTGACCTGGATGTCAATCTGCTGATGATTGCCGCTGCGCTCGGTGCCGCCTCAATCGGGTACTGGAATGAAGGCGCGATGCTGATCTTCATCTTTGCCCTCAGCGGGGCGCTGGAGAGCTACACCATGGAGCGCAGCAAGAAGGATATCTCCGCTCTGCTGGCACTCAAGCCTGCCACTGCCGTTCGCATCGAGCAGGGGGCCATGAGTGAGGTAACCATTGATCAGCTCGCCATCGGAGACCTGCTGCTGGTCCGCCCCGGTGAGCTCGTTCCCGCAGACGGCAAGGTATGCCGCGGGGAATCCTCCGTCAATCAGGCATCCATCACGGGGGAATCGCTGCCCGTAGACAAGACTGCCGGGAGTGAAGTGTTCGCCGGTACGGTCAACGGGGAAGGCCCCCTCTATATAGAAGTGACGAAGACTGCTGAGAATACGCTGTTCGCCAAGATCATCCGCATGGTTGAGGAAGCCGGGAATGAAGTGCCGGATTCACAGCGTTTCATCAAACGGCTCGAATCTGTATATGCCCGCGTTGTGGTGGCTGCAACCGTCCTGCTGATCGCTTTGCCGCCGTTTCTGCTGGACTGGAGCTGGAGTAATACGTTCTACAAAGCAATGGTTTTCCTGGTCGTGGCTTCTCCGTGTGCGCTTGTATCCTCAATTATGCCCGCCATGCTGTCGGCCATCTCCAAGAGTGCCCGCAAAGGTATCCTCTTCAAGGGCGGGGTTCATCTGGAGAATATGGCACGGACTTCTGTAGTCGCTTTTGACAAAACCGGTACCCTGACTGAAGGCGTCCCGCAGGTTACGGATTTCATTGCCGGAGAAGGTTATGTGCGGGAAGAGCTGCTGTCTGTCAGCGCCTCTATCGAGAAGCTGTCGGGGCATCCGCTGGCAGAGGCCATTGTCGCGCTGGCTGAAGCGGAACGGATAGAGCTGCGGGATATTGAAGAGAGCAAGTCGGTCACCGGCTGGGGAATTGAGGGTGTCATAGACGGCCGGCTCTGGCGGATTGGCAAGTCGAATCTGCTGGATCAAGCGGAGGATACGGCTGCTGTGGCAGGCCCGGACGATTGGAGCACCCTGCGCAGCAGGCTGGAGCAGGAGGGCAAAACCGTATCGCTCATTCTTGACGGTGACACCATCGCCGGAATGATTGCGCTGCAGGACACCGTGCGTCCCCAGGCGGAGAATGCCGTGCGTAAACTGCAGGAGCTTGGGATCAAGGTAGCGATGCTTACCGGTGACCGCGAGGCCACAGCACAGGTGATTGCCGGAAAAAGCGGCGTTGATCTCGTATTCGCCGGACTTTTACCTGAAGATAAGGTGTCGCATATCAAGGCGCTTCGTGAACAATACGGCCATGTCATTATGGTAGGCGACGGGGTGAATGATGCACCTGCGCTGGCTACAGCAACCGTTGGGATGGGCATGGGGATGAAGGGCAGCGGAGCCGCACTGGAGATTGCCGATGTGGTGCTGATGAATGACAATATTGAAGAGATTGCCGGGACCATAGCGCTGGCGCGCCGGACGCAGCGGATTGTGAAGCAGAATATGATTTTTGCCGTGACGGTGATTGCAGCCTTGATGATCGGCAACTTTGTTCAGGGGATTGCATTGCCGTTCGGGGTCGTGGGGCATGAGGGAAGTACGATTCTTGTCATCCTGAACGGCCTGCGTCTTTTGCGCTGAATCAGGCTGAAGCAGCAGATGATCTATCCAAGCCTATATTTAATTGCTTAAAATTGAATTGTTCACAAAATAGGAACGTTTACAGCGTGTCTGGCATATTGACAATTATCCTTGAGGTGATCATAATAAATACTACATTATAATAATTTTAAATAAGGAATGGCCGACTTTGCCGTCCATCTCAAGGGGGATATCATCATGTACAAATCAATTATTGTCGGTACTGGACCGGCCGGATTGACAGCTGCTATATATTTGGCCCGGGCGAACCTGAACCCGCTCGTTATCGAAGGTCCGCAGCCAGGCGGACAGCTTACGACTACAACAGAGATCGAGAACTTTCCGGGATTCCCGGAGGGCATTCTGGGCCCGGATCTCATGGACAATATGCGCAAGCAGGCTGAACGCTTCGGCGCACAGTTCGTTACCGGCTGGGTGAACAGCGTGGAGCTCGGCGACCGTCCGTTCAAGCTGAACGTGGAAGGCATGGGGACGCTGATTACAGATACACTGATTATTTCCACAGGTGCTACAGCCAAGTATCTCGGGATTCCCGGGGAGCAGGATAATATCGGACGCGGGGTCAGCACTTGTGCTACCTGTGACGGATTTTTCTTCCGCGGCAAAGAGATCGTGGTGGTCGGCGGCGGCGATTCCGCGCTTGAAGAAGCGGGCTTCCTGACACGTTTTGCCTCCAAGGTAACCCTGGTGCACCGCCGTGAAGAGCTGCGGGCCTCCAAGATTATGCAGGACCGTGTCCGCGATAATGCCAAAGTGACCTGGGGACTGAACCGTACCCCTGTGGAAGTGATTGCCGGCGACAAAGGTGTAACAGGCCTGAAGGTGATCAACAATGAGACCGGCGAAGAAGAGTTCATTGAAGCCAGCGGGGTATTCGTGGCTGTCGGTCATCATCCCAATACGGCCTTCCTTGGCGGACAGATTACTACGGATGCGAACGGCTACATCGTATCGAATCCCGGCACCTCGGAGACGAACATTCCCGGCGTATTTGCTTGCGGAGATGTGCAGGATACCCGTTACAGACAAGCAATTACGGCTGCGGGCAGCGGCTGTATGGCAGCTATGGATGCGGAGAAATATATTGAGAGTCTGGAGCACAGCGCGGTTATTATGTAAGCAGGCATTTGGAAAAGCAAGTCTTCCGGTGCTACAATAGTTCTCAGAGTCTAATACTTATATACGAGGAGGAAATCATACTATGGAGAATGTAATTGTGTATACATCGACGAATTGCCCGCATTGCCGTCAGGTGAAGAGCTTCCTGAGCGATAAAGGGGTAGCCTACGAAGAACGCAATATCGAGCAGAATGAGGATTATGCCCAGCAGGTATGGGATATGGGCATGAGAGCCGTTCCTATTACGGTAATCGGCGACGTCAAGATCGTTGGCATGAACAAAACCAAGTTCGACAAGGCTTTGGCTGCTGCTGAATAAATAGCCGGGAATAATATTGTAAATGAGCCGCTTCCCTTGGGAGGCGGCTTTTCAATGATGCTGGCGCTAAGACAAGGACATGATAATCTGAAATACAGCATACACGGCAATGCCGCTGGCAATAAGGAGAAGTCCCGATTTCTTCCGCGACTGGAACAGGCGCAGGACACCGAGGCTGATGAGCGGAGCAATGATGAGCAGCAGCAGCAGTACACCGATGAACATCTTTGCCGAAATATCGGACGTATCAACATAGGTCATGGATTCTCTCTCCATTTCAGAAAAAGGGGATGGTGATAAATGTCACACAAGTATCCTTATTATATAGGAAAGCTATCCCTTTTAGAGCAGAAAATATTGCTGAAAATGCGGCGATTTTACGAAATATAAGAGCTTATCCGAAATGTAAGAGCTTAGCAGAAACGGGTGCCATCCTAAAAAAGGACGGCACCCGTTTGCGAATGAGTCTAGAGGGTTACCCGGATATTGCCCAGAAAGTGCATGACGGCAGCAAAGCCTGCTCCAATCATAGTTCCCCGGCTCCCGAGCTTGGAGAAGGTGATCTCAAGCTGCTGCTTGTGATAGGGCAGTGTACGCTCAGCGACTACCCGGCGCAGCGGTTCGCCAAGCCACGGCTCCGCTTCGGACAGGGCGCCCCCGATGACGATCAGCTCCGGGTTGAAGCTGTTAATCAGATTGGTAACTCCGATCCCCAGATACTCGCCGATGGAGTCGAAGTGGCGCAGGGTATCCGGCTGTCCCTCCAGCGCATACCGGACGAGTCCGGTCGTCGTGCGGGCGGGCAGGGAGAGTCCGGGGTTATCATAGGTTTTCTCGGAGGCGTATAGCTCCCAGCAGCCCCGGCTGCCGCAGCTGCAGGGCTTGCCTTCCGCCTCGATCGTCATATGTCCGGTCTCCCCTGCGTATCCCCGAGCCCCCTTATACAGTTCTCCTCCAATAATGATACCGGACCCGATCCCCGAGCCCGCACTGATATACAGCAGATGGCGCACATCGCGCGCCGCGCCGAAGTTCAGCTCTCCCTGGGCCCCGGCGTTGGCTTCATTATCAATGGTGACGGGCACGGAGAAGGCGCTTTCCAAGATCGAACGCAGGTCCACCATTTCCCAGCCCAGGTTGGGTGCGAACAGGACGACGCCCTGCTCATCGACCATTCCCGGTACGCCTACGCCAATGCCGACAAGTCCGTAAGCAGAAGAGGGGGCAATGGCGATCAGCTCCGAGATCATCTGTTGCATCTGCCCCAGTACATAAGGAAAGTCGTGGGTTTCCAGTACACAATCCCGTTCATGAAGAATGCCGCCTCCAAGGTTACAGAGTACAGCCTTCAGCTGCTTCACGCGCAGCTCGATTCCGATGACACTGCCGGCCATCTCGTTGAAATGCAGCATCAGCGGCTTGCGTCCGCCGCTGGATTCCCCGGGGCCGGCTTCGGTCACCAGCTCCTGTCCGCATAGCTCGGCCACCAGATTGGAGACGGTAGCTTTATTAAGGCCCGTAATCTCGGACACCTTGGCCCGGGAGAGAGGGGATTGCATTCGGATGGTATGTAGAATAATCGACTTGTTTATTTTTTTGACCAGCGCCTGATCACCGGTAACTTTCAAGAAGCACACTTCCTTTTTTGAAATATAAGATTATCCGGTCTGCTGAGCGGCGGCGTATAACAAGGGGAAAGCCGTTGTTTCAGGATAGAACCGAGAGGTTTCGGGGTTACGCGCATACGGGTATCGATGTAGTCTTGCAGCCGTAATCCGCAGCGCAGGTATGCCACTTAGTCTAGAATGAAGAGCGCAAAAATGCAACTAGATTAACCTGCGGACGGTGTAAGGAAATTACAGTTTTCTGTATAGACGGAACTGTCCGGGGGCATTTTACGCTCAGCGGTACAGGTCAAAATAAAAGTTTAAAAAACTTTGTTTAACCAATATACAAAGTCAAAAAGATGTGTTAAGATGTTGCTGTAAACGCTTGCGGGCGAAGCATAATATCGAGGAGGATTTTACAAATGGCTTATTTTGAAACAGTGAGCAAGATCTCTTACGAGGGAAGCCGTTCCACTAACCCTTACGCATTCAAATTCTACAATCCCAAAGAAATCGTAGCCGGCAAAACTATGGAAGAACACCTGAAATTTGCAATGGCATACTGGCATACATTAACCGCTGGCGGTTCCGATCCGTTCGGCGCTGAGACAGCAGTCCGCGCTTGGGACAGACTGAGCACACTTGACAAAGCCAAGGCCCGTGCAGAAGCAGCATTCGAGTTCATGGAGAAGATGGATCTGCAGTACTACTGCTTCCACGATGTGGACATCGCTCCAGAAGGCGCGTCCCTGCGTGAATTCTACAGCAACATCGACACCATCGTAGATATCCTTGAACAAGGCATGAAGGCTTCCGGCAAAAAACTGCTGTGGAACACAGCCAATATGTTCACCAACCCGCGCTACATGCACGGTGCAGGCTCCACTTGCAACGCTGACGTATACGCACATGCTGCTGCACAGGTGAAGAAGGGTCTGGAAGTGGGTAAACGTCTGGGCGCTGACAACTATGTATTCTGGGGCGGCCGTGAAGGCTACGAAACCCTGCTCAATACTAATATGAGCCTTGAGCAAGACAACATTGCCCGTCTGTTCAGCATGGCTGTTGATTATGCTAAGGAAATCGGCTTCGAAGGCCAGTTCCTGATCGAGCCTAAGCCGAAGGAGCCTACCAAACACCAATATGACTTCGATGCAGCAACCTGTATCGCATTCCTGCAGAAGTACAACCTGGATAAGCACTTCAAGCTGAACCTTGAAGCTAACCATGCTACACTGGCCGGCCATACTTTCGAGCATGAGCTGCATGTAGCCCGTATCAACGGCATGCTGGGATCGCTTGATGCGAACCAGGGCGATCCATTGCTCGGCTGGGATACCGATGAATTCCCTGCAAGCATCTACGATTCTACCCTTACTCTGTATGAAGTACTGAAGAACGATGGTCTGGGCAAAGGCGGAATCAACTTCGACTCCAAAGTACGCCGTCCTTCCTTCGAGCCTGAGGATCTGTTCCTGGCACATATCTCCGGTATGGACATCTACGCTAAGGGCCTGAAGGTAGCTGCGAAGCTGCTGGAAGACGGCGTATTCGAGAACTTCATTGCTGAGCGTTACAGCAGCTTCAATGAAGGCATTGGCGCTGACATCGTATCCGGCAAAGCGACACTTGCTTCGCTTGCTGATTATGCGCTGAACAATGAGAGCCCGCGTCCGAACAAGTCCGGACGCCAGGAATTGCTGAGAGCAACACTTAACCAGTACATCCTGACTGTAGAGTAAGACTGCACCGGATTTGCGGCAGCTGCCGCAGATTCATCACAGGATAAACGCAACGGGGGTTGCTGAAGAGAGCATTCTTCGGCAGCCCCCTTTTATTGCTGGAGAATAGATGTGGATGGCAGAGAATGACGGAGAATGGCTGTGCGAATGTATTTTGTGCAATAGAATGCTCTGCTCTCGCTGGGAAATGCCATTCTGCTGCATTTGGTACAACAGATTCTTGCGGATAACGTTCACTGGAGCCTTTTCAAGGAATTCTAATGTACGAAGTGCAACAGTTTGCGATTTTCGGCCGATTTAGGGGGAATCTATTGCAGGAAATACAATGGCAGCCGCCGTATCTCCGGGTGGAGGGTACTTCTTTCAGACGGCTTACGTACCAGCTATGCACAGGCTTCGGTAATAGGGTTAATGCTTCATATAATTAATTAGATGCTTACGAAGCGAGTTTTGCTTGAAGTGAATACAGGAAGCAGAAGCTCGCAAAACTTAAGATTATGCTTACGAAGCGAGTTATATTGCGGAGATGTTTCAAGAGAAGTAATGCTTCATATAACTTTTAGGAGGATAACTATGAAATATGTAATCGGTGTCGATCTGGGAACCAGCGCGGTAAAGACTGTATTAGTAGATCCCCAGGGCAAAGTAGCTTTCGAGCATTCGGAGGCCTATCCGCTCAGCAGACCCCAGCCGAACTGGAGTGAGCAGAACCCGGAGGATTGGGTGAAGGGAACCATCGCCAGCCTGAAGCGTCTGATGGAAGTATCGGGTGCCGAGCCTTCACAGATTGATGGCATCAGCTTCTCGGGCCAGATGCACGGGCTTGTACTCGTAGACGGCGAAGGCAAGGCACTGCGTCCGGCGATTCTGTGGAATGATACGCGTACTACGGCCGAGTGCCGGAAGATTGAGAAGAAGCTTGGCAGCAAGCTAATCGAGATCGCCAGAAACCGCGCGCTGGAAGGCTTCACGCTTCCGAAAATTCTCTGGGTACAGGAGAATGAGCCAGAGGTATTGGCGAAGGCTGAGTTGTTCCTGCTGCCGAAGGATTATGTGCGGTATCACCTGACGGGCGACTACGCCATGGACTACTCTGACGCCGCCGGAACCCTGCTGCTCGACGTAGGCGGTAAGCAGTGGAGCGCAGAGATTGCTGAAGCGTTCAATCTGCCGCTCTCCCTCTGTCCGAGACTCGTGGAATCCTTCGAGCAGACCGGAACCCTGCTGCCGGAGATTGCTGAAGCTTCCGGCCTGCTTGCTTCCACCAAGGTGTTCGCCGGTGGTGCGGACAATGCCTGCGGCGCGCTGGGTGCCGGCATTCTGGGTGAAGGCCGGACGATGTGCAGCATTGGAACCTCCGGTGTGGTGCTGTCCTACGAGAGCAACAAGGATCTTAACCTTGAAGGCAAAGTCCATTTCTTCAATCACAGTGAGAAGGATGCCTTCTATATCATGGGTGTCACCCTGGCGGCAGGGCACAGCCTGACCTGGTTCAAGGAGACTTTTGCAGCCGAGAAGAGCTTCGACGAATTGCTGCAAGGCGTTAACGCTATTCCGGCTGGAAGCAGCGGCCTCCTGTTCACACCGTACATCAGCGGAGAACGTACACCGCACCCGGATGCGAATATCCGCGGCAGCTTCATCGGCATGGATTCCGGCCATACCCTGTCACACTTTACCCGGGCTGTGCTGGAAGGCATTACGTTCTCGCTCCGTGAATCCATTGAGATTGTTCGTGAATCCGGCAAAGAGATTACCGAGGTTGTCGCAATTGGCGGCGGTGCTAAGAACGAAGCCTGGCTGCAGATGCAGGCCGATATCTTCGGCGCCTCCATTATCAAGCTGGAGAGTGAGCAGGGTCCGGCGATGGGCGCGGCTATGCTGGCGGCTTACGGTGCAGGCTGGTTTGAGTCACTGGGCGCGTGTGCGGAAGCCTTCATCCGTCCGGCTGAAACCTACACGCCTAATGCAGAGCAGGCTGCAATCTACGATGGTATCTTCGCTGTGTACCAGGATGTATACAGCCAGACCCGTGAACTGAATGAGAAGCTGGCTCAGTATCGTAAATAAAATATTAGCATGGAATATCTGCCATCCTGTATAGGGTGGCAGCTTGTTTTCATAGGGTATAATATCTAAATAAAAGAAAAGCAAAAGAAGCGGAGGGGGAATTTGGAACTGTAGGAGCAGCAGCGAACGCCTGAAAGCTTTCCGCAGGAAAGCTTGCTTCGGAAGCATCAGCAGTCACCGGATTTCACCTGCGAACAGCGGTTCCAAATCAAGAAATCTGGGGGCGGGCAGCGGCCGGAAGTCCGAATTTCACCGCAGTGACGACGGAGCTTCAAGTTTAAGACTAAGTACGCTTATTAAGTACGCTTATATAAAAGCAAATGTTAATAACGCCTTGAAGGGAGGAGCGCAATTGATCAAAGTACTGATTGTGGATGATGAGCCCAAGCTAAGAGAAGGAATGCGGACACTGATCCCCTGGGAGGAACAGGGGTATACTGTGGTAGCGACAGCCGCTAACGGCTATGAAGCTCTGGACAGATTCCATGAGCTGGCCCCTGGACTTGTGATTGCAGATATCCGTATGCCCGGGATGACCGGGCTGGAACTGATCTCGGAGCTGCGGAAGGAGAGTCCGGGCTGCCATGTGCTGATTCTCAGCGGTTATGCTGATTTCGAATATGCGAAGCAGGCCATCTCCTACCATATTGACGGGTATTTGCTCAAACCGGTGGATGAGGAGGAATTGATCAGCTATCTGCAGGAGCTGCGGGAGAAGATCAGCCTGGAGGAACGGATGAATGACTGGCAGGCGCTGGAGCCGGCAAGGACGACCGAGGTGCGGGTGCGGGAGCTGCTGCAGTCGAAGGAGCCGGCTGAAGCGGTGGCTGAGCTGGGCCTCGCGGACCGCAACTGCGAAGTGGTTCTGCTGGAATTGAAAGGGCTTAACAAAGGCGAGGATCTCCGGGAAGAGCAGGTGAAAAGACTGCTGGAGCGCCATTGGCAGGACCAGGAGGAGCGCGGCTTATTCTTCACTCTTCCCCCGTATATGGGACTTCTGCTGAAGGAGCCGCTCCGGGATGAACGCGCCCGGGCCGGGCTCTGGCAGGAGCTGCATCACCTTGTATCCAAGGAGGGGCTGGAGTTCATCGCAGCAGCCGGCGGGATTGCAGACAGGCCGGAAGAGGCCTCCCAGTCCTTAGCGGCTGCAAGCGCACGGCTGGAGGATGCCTTCTTCGGGCAGAAGCATACGCTGCTCAGCGGAATGCCGGACCAATGGGAGGAGCCTGTAAGCAGGCCGGGAGCCCTGGAGGAAGAGCAGGACCCTGAGCGTGATATCGAGGTACAGCTTCTGCTGGCTGTGGAAGCGGGAAGCAGTGAGGTAGCCAGAGAGCTTACCCGGCAGATTATCCGCCAGCTGGTGCATACCCGGCGGGACGAGACCTATATCAAGGACAATCTGCTGCGGATTGTCAGCAGTACGATGGCCCGCCTGGAGGCGGCGAATCCCGAGATCCGCCCGCTGATTGCCGGGCAGGCCTCGCCTATGAGCGAGGTCTACAGCAGCGGGTATCTGCATGATGTGGAGCGGCTGGTATCAGGCTATTTGGAGCAGATCTCCAGGCTGACGGGCAGTGGGAGCGGGCGCGGAGATGAGATTAAGCGGATTACCGATCTGATCCAGCGCCGATATAAGGAGAACCTGAAGCTGGGCACACTTTCGGAGATTTTCAATTACAACAGTGCCTATCTGGGCAAAATGTTCAAGAATCAGGTGGGTGAGCATTTCAATACGTATCTGGATAAAGTCCGGATCGAGAAGGCCAAGCAGCTCCTGACCCAAGGCATGAAGGTCTATGAAGTGGCAGAGCAGGTCGGGTATATGAATGCCGATTACTTCAATGCCAAATTCCGCAAATATGTCGGAGTCTCTCCAAGTGCGTTCCGCAAGGAGAATTAGACAAGCGATAAGCTTGCAGAAGGTGAAACGTGAAGCTTATGATATACAGGTTGCTCCCCATCTTGCAGAAGACTAGGGGGGCAGCCTGTTTGTGTATCGGAAAGGGGAGATTATTATCAAACGTCTGGTGCGGATGGTCAACAATATGAAGCTGAAATACAAGCTGATTTTTTTCTATATTATCGTCGTTATGATTCCTGTGCTGATTGTGGGCTTTACTCTGACCAATTATTTTCGTGACGGGGCTTTAACCAGAGCGATTGACCAGGCCACCAACAATGTGGAGAAAATCAAAAGCCAGTTATCCAGCAAGCTGCGGGTCCCTACGGATATCTCCAACCTGCTCTACTTCAACGAAGAGCTGGAGCAGCTGGTGAATACGAATTACCCCAGTATTCTGGAGCTGACCAAGGCTTATCTGAACTACACGGATTTCAAGGAATATGTGCTGCGGTACCGGGAGATCTCCAATATCCGTTTTTTCATTGATAACCCGACGCTGGTAGATGATATGTCCATAGCGCCGTTAACGCCGGAGGTCCAAGCGAGAAGCTGGTATAAAAAGGCGACGCAGAGCAGTCAGATCTACTGGATGTATATCCCTGACAAGGAGCCTTATATCAACAGTCCCAAAGGAACCATCAACAAGCTTAGCCTTGTCCGCCAGGTGCCTTACCCTGAATACAACAAATCCGGAGTATTAATGGTGCAGGTGGTGCAGGATGAACTGAATCAGATGCTCTATCAGGAGCCGTTTGACACGATCATCATTGATGAGCAGGGGTATATCGTGGCGGCTAAGAATCCGCAGCTTGTGGGCAGCACGGTGGATGCTTTTGACCTGGGAATGGATGTGCAGTCGAAGTCTAAAGGTGTGTTCACTGCGGAGGTGAAGGACCAGGATTCCTACGTCATTATTGATGAGATGACCCCTGCGCTGAGTATCAGCAAGCTGAAGATTATTTCGGTATTTGAGACGAAAAGCATTCTGAGTGATGCCAATAAAGTGAGCCAGCTTGGCCTGTTCATTGTCGGCGGAGTGCTGCTTGTGGCTCTTGTGCTGGTATACACCATCTCGCTGCTGACTTCCAACCGTCTGCTGCGGCTGAGCCGGCAGCTCAACCAGGTAGCGCTGGGTAACCTGAACGTCGTCTCGCGGATCGACGGGACGGATGAGATCGGCCAGCTGTCGCGCCAGTTCAATTACATGGTAGCCAGCATCAACCAGCTGATTAATCAGGTTATTGAGAGCAATGAGAAGAACAGTACGCTGGAGATCGCCCAGCGGGAGATCAAGCTTAAGATGATGGCCAGCCAGATTCATCCGCATTTTCTGTTCAATGCGCTGGAGTCCATCCGTATGAATGCCCATCTCCGGGGAGAGAAGGAAATCGCCAACATTGTCAGGCTGCTGGGCAAGCTGATGCGCAAGAACCTTGAAGTCGGCAGGGAAAGAGCGCCAATCAAGGAGGAGATAGAGATGATCCGCTCTTATCTGGAGATTCAGAAGTTCCGGTATGAGGACAGGCTGGAGTATGAGATTGAGTTCGATCCCGCCGCCGCTGAAGTTATGATCCCGCCGCTGATCATCCAGCCGCTGGTAGAGAACTCCGTGGTGCATGGTCTGGAGAATAAGGAAGGCACTGTCCATGTCAACATCGCTATTACCCTGGACGAGAACAAGGAGGTTCAGGTAGTAGTGATGGATGACGGCATCGGTATGAAGGAAGGACGGCTGTCTGAGATTATGGAGGTAATCACCAAAGCGGAGGAAGAGGAGCAGGGGCGGATTGGTCTGCGCAATGTGCAGCAGAGACTGACCTTGTATTACGGAGCGGAGCATGGGCTGAGAATCTCCAGCCGGGAAGGCGAGGGGACCCGGATTACCTTTTCGATCCCTACGGACAGCAAATTGAAGTCTTAAGTAGCCTGCTTGCCGTTAGAATGTCTAATTTCTATAGGTTTTTACGTGAAATCTGTTGGGTATTTCTCCCCCCGGAGCTGAGATAAGATATAGCTATCAAAGCGAAGGGGGAATAATGATCGTGAAAGCGCTCACTGAAAACGGTGTTACAGCAAATGAAAGCGTAACCCCCCGCCCACCTGCGAAACGGAATAGTGGCTTTTGGAAAAGCGTAGTGCAGCAAAAGTACTTATACCTGATGTCCCTTCCATTCGTAATCTGGGTATTTATTTTCAGCTATGTGCCTATATGGGGATGGCTTATGGCCTTCCAGAATTATAAGCCGGTCAAGTCGTTCAGTGAACAGAAATGGGTCGGACTGGATAACTTCAAAGAGCTGTTCCAGGATGAACGCTTCTATCTTGTATTAAGAAATACACTGGCCATGAGTATGCTTGGACTGATATTCGGCTTCGTGGTTCCCATCCTGTTCGCGGTGATGCTCAATGAGCTGCGCGGGAACATCTTCAAGAGAACGGTTCAGACGATCTCTTACCTGCCTCACTTTGTCTCCTGGGTTGTGGTAGGCGGGATTGTCTACAAGACACTCGCGATCGACGGCGGGATTGTGAACGATCTGCTGCTCTGGATGAATGTTATTGATGAGCCGATCCAGTTCATGTCCAAAGGTAAATATTTCTGGGGAGTCTTAACTGCAGCCGACATCTGGAAGGAAACGGGCTGGAATGCAATCATCTATTTGGCAGCGATTACAGGGATTGATAA
The DNA here is from genome assembly GCF_018207515.1 of Paenibacillus tritici. NCBI lineage: Bacteria > Bacillati > Bacillota > Bacilli > Caryophanales > Paenibacillaceae > Paenibacillus > Paenibacillus tritici. The sequence continues at coordinate 6,698,120 of NZ_CP073365.1, read as the reverse complement.
AGAGCTGTATGAAGCGGCAAAAGTGGATGGCGCAGGCAGAGTCAAGCAGATGTTCAATATCACGCTGCCGGGTATCCGTACCACTGTAATGGTCCTGCTCATTATGAACATCGGCCATCTGGTCGGTATCGGCTTCGAGAAACAGTTCCAGCTTCAGAACAACCTCGTAACCGATTATTCGGAAGTGCTGGATTTGTATGCGCTTAAATACGGGATTCAAATCTCGCGATTCTCTTACGGTACGGCAATAAGTATGTTCACCTCGGTAGTCAGTGTGATCCTGTTGTTCACTGCTAACGGTCTAATGAAGAAATTCGCCAAAGAAAGCATTATGTAAGGAGGGGATTATCAATGGGTGGCAAAGCGTTTCAAATGTCAAAAGGTGAACGTGTATTCGATGTCTTTCTCTACATCGCGCTGGGATTGATTATGATTGTGACATTATATCCCTTTCTGAACGTGCTGGCGATTTCCTTCAATGAATCTACAGACACCGTCCGGGGCGGCATCTATATCTTCCCGCGGGAATGGACCCTGGAGAACTACCAGCGGATCTTCAGCTATACCGGCCTGATTCAAGGCTTCAAAATCTCTATTCTGCGTACCCTCTCAGGTACACTGCTGGGTCTGATCAGCGCGTCGATGCTGGCCTTTACGCTCAGCCGTCCGGAATTCAGAGCCAGAAAGTTTGTCTCGGTGTTCCTGGCCCTGACGATGTATTTCTCCGGCGGTATGGTGCCGATGTACATTCTGATGAAGGACTTGAATCTGATTGGAACATTCTGGATCTATATTCTGCCAGGCATGGTTTCCGCCTTCAACGTCTTCATTATCCGCTCCTTTATGGACGGGCTGCCCTTTGCCCTGCAGGAATCCGCCAAGCTGGACGGGGCCAATGACTTTATGATTTTCTATAAAATCATCTTGCCGCTCTGTAAGCCGGTGCTGGCAACGATCGCACTGTTCCTGGCGGTAGGACAATGGAATGAATGGTTCACCACATATCTGTACAACGGCAACAAGCCGCATTTGACGACCCTGCAGTTCGAGCTTATGAAGGTCTTGTCGTCTACCAACCAGGGCAGCGGCATGGTCAATGCGAACGATATGGCCCGGCAGATGGCGCAGATCTCGCCGGAGTCGATCAAGATGGCCATTACCATTGTTGTAACCGTACCGATTCTGGTGGTATATCCGTTCCTGCAAAAGTATTTTGTCGGCGGGATGACGCTGGGAGCCGTTAAGGCGTAAGCCTCAGCTAAGCCATAGAGTGATAAGGAGAAACTGCCGGGTTCTGTGCAGGGCCAGGCAGCCCTCCCGCTCACGCGAAGTGTTAATATGTGGTAATTTATATTTATGGTGGTTTTGCAAGCGTTCACAATGGTATATTCAGGTCTAACCTGATATGCATAAATGCAAGTTAATTAATATACAAGGGGGATACACAATGAATCGCAAGAGCACCAAAACGATTTTTACACTCCTGCTGGCCAGCTCGATGCTAATCGCCGGTTGTGGAGGAAATAGCAATAATGCTGCCAACAACACGACACCTAACAACACAGGAAATACACCCGAAGCCACGAATTCTGCTGATGATACCGCATTAGATACTTCACCGTTCACCATTTCCTTCTTCGGTGCGGATGCCAGCCCGAACTGGAACAAGATGCAGGATGACGTAGGTAAAGCCATTACTGAAAAGACCGGAGTCACCCTTGAAGCTGAATTTGACGTAGGCAGCGGCGGCGGCGACCAAAAAATCGCCATGATGGCTGCCAGCGGCGACGTGCCTGATCTGATTTTCGCCAAGGGAAGTCTGAGTAAACTGGTGGACGCCGGGCTGATTGTCGATATGACCGAACTGATTGATAAACATGCTCCGAACCTTAAGAAAGTCTACGGCGAGAACATGAACCGTCTGAAATACTCCCTCGATGACCAGGCCATCTATCAGATTCCTACGAATATGGGTGTCGGCCAGCAGTCCTTCGACGCTACAGGCGGCTTTGAGATTCAGCACCGTGTGCTGAAGGAGCTTGGCTATCCTGAGGTGAAGACCCTGGCAGATTATGAGAAGGTGCTGAAGGATTATGTGGCGCTGCATCCGGAAACTGACGGTCAGCCTACCATTCCGCTTACCCTGAACGCGGATGACTGGAAGATCATGATCACAGTGACTAACCCGGCCTTCATCGCAACAGGTGCGCCGGATGATGGTGAATACTATGTTGATCCTGAGACCTTCGAGGCCAAACTTCACTACAAACGTCCCGAAGAGAAAGAATACTTCCGCTGGTTGAACGGCATGTATGCCCAAGGCCTGCTGGATAAAGATACTTTTGTCCAAAAAGATGACCAATACAAAGCTAAAGTAGCCAGCGGCCGTGTACTCGGTCTGATCTCCCAGGAATGGGAATACTCCGATGGTGAGAATGCACTGAAAGCAGCCGGTAAAGATGAATACACTTATGCACACTTCCCGGTGACTTTGTCTGATGAGTATAAGGATCACTCCTTCATGCAGACTGGTATCGACGGCTATGGTCTTGCCATTACTACGGCAGCCAAAGATCCGGTCCGTATTATCAAATGGCTGGACTGGATGTCTTCCGATGAAGGCCAGGTTCTGAGAACCTGGGGGATTGAAGGCAAACATTACACTGTAACTGACGGTAAACGTGAAGTGAATCCTGAAGTCCGCGACGGATTAGCCAATGATACCGCGAACACCCAGAAGGAAACAGGGATCGGCCAGTACCTGATCTTTGGTGCACGTTATGGTGATGGTGTGAAGGATCCCACAGGCAACTACTACACTACAAGCTTCCCGGATCAGATTGTCGCTTCTTACTCGGCAGCTGAGAAGGAATCCCTTGCCGGATATAAGGCTACAACCTGGAAAGATCTGTTCCCGAAAGAAGATGAATTCCCGGTCAAAGAAACGGGCGCTCTATACAACATGCCTGTTCCAACTGACGGCAAATATCAGGTAACCTTCAGCAAGACGCAGGATATCATCCGCAAACGTATTCCTGAAGCTATCCTTTCCAAGCCGGCTGACTTCGATAAAGTGTATGACGCCTTCCTGGCCGAGCTGGACAAAGCAGGCGCTCAGGAGATGGAAAAAGAATTCACAGAGCTCGTGAAAAAGAGAGTATCCCTGTGGACAGGTAAAAGTCTGTAAGCAATCATTGGATGTGAAATGATCCATACAGCAAAAGGCCCGACTTTGGTCAGGGCCTTTTGCTGTACTCCATTAAGATCATGAGGAGCGAGGAGAACATGGAGAATGAGCAGGCGTACCCGTGCCCGTGGAAGCTTAGATACCGCCAGCCCGCAGCTGTCTGGGAAGAGGCGCTGCCGCTCGGGAACGGGCATATGGGAGCTATGGTCTTCGGCGGCACCGCCAGGGAGCGGATTCAACTGAATGAAGATACCTTATGGTCCGGATTTCCCCGGGATACCAATAACTATGAAGCGTTGCGCTATCTGAAGAAGACAAGGGAGCTGCTGTCCGCCGGTCAATACGGCGAAGCGGAGGATATGGTGAATGCCCATATGCTTGGTGTCAATGCCCAGGCTTATATGCCGCTCGGGGACCTGATTCTTACACAGCCGGGTGCAGAGAACTACACGGCCTATGAAAGAGAGCTTGATCTGGACAGCGGAATAACCCGGGTCACCTATAGGACGGAACAGGGGTCATTCACCCGTGAAGTATTCATCAGCGCTCCAGATCAGGTGGGGGTCGTTCAGCTTGTAAGCGATCAATCCGGGGGCATTGATCTTGAGCTTGCTCTGGATAGCCCGCTTAAGCATCGGGTCAGCCGAGGCCAAGGGAATGGGCTTGTATTGCAGGGGCGTTGCCCGTCACATATTGCCGACAATTATCACCAGGATCATCCGCTGGCGGTCCTCTATGAGGAGGGTCTCGGAGTGGCATTTGAGCTGCATCTTCAGGCACAGGTGACCGGAGGGAGCGTTGATTATTCGGGTGATAAGCTGGTGATAACCGGCGCAGACCGTGTGCTGCTGCTGCTTGCAGCCGGCACAGACTATGAGGAGGTGCGGTCCAGAGCAAGCCATAGGAGAGCAGGGGCGGCGGCTCAGGATTCAGCAGTTATAGCAAGCCCTGCCGAGCTGTGTGCAGGCAGAATAACTTCTGCTGCCGGTATGACTTATGAGGAGCTGTATGGACGCCATGCCGCAGATCACCGGGCTATATTCCGCCGGATGGAGCTGGATCTGGGCGGACATGACGCGGATAAGCAGCCAACCGATGAACGCCTGGCCGCTTACAGGAACGGAGGGGAGGACCCGGCGCTGGAAGCGCTGCTGTTCCAATACGGCCGCTATCTGCTGATGGGCAGCTCGCGGCCCGGAACACAGGCAGCCAATTTGCAGGGGATCTGGAATCCGCATGTTCAGCCGCCCTGGAACAGCAATTATACAACCAACATTAATACACAGATGAACTATTGGCTGGCGGAGGTCTGCAATCTCAGTGAATGCCATGAGCCGCTGATTGAGCTGATCAGGGAGCTTAGCGTGACCGGAGCCAGAACGGCTGCCATTCACTATGGGGCACGAGGCTGGGTAGCGCATCACAATGTGGATCTGTGGAGATCGTCCACCCCGTCCGGCGGAGATGCCAGCTGGGCATTCTGGCCCATGGGCGGGGTATGGTTATCCCGCCATCTGTGGGAGCATTACGAATTCACCCCGGATATTGCTTATCTGGAAGAGACCGCTTACCCGCTAATGAAGGGAGCAGCGCTCTTCAGCCTGGACTGGCTGGTGGAAGGGCCGGAGGGAATGCTTGTCACCAGTCCGTCCACTTCGCCGGAGAACCGGTTCGTAACCGGGGACGGCAGAGCCTGCAGTGTATCTATGGGGTCGGCTATGGATATGAGCCTGATCGCTGAGTTAATGCAGCATTGCCTCCAGGCTGCGCATATTCTGGGTGTGGACGCTGCGTTTCAGGAAGAGCTGGAGCAGACGCTAACCCGCCTGTCTCCGCTGAAGATTGGCAGTGATGGACGGCTGCAGGAATGGATCTATGAGTTCACCGAATCGGAGCCGGGACACCGTCATGTCTCCCATCTGTACAGTCTGTATCCGGGTAACCGGATTAACGGACGGGACACCCCGGAGCTGCTGGAGGCCAGCCGGTACTCGCTGGAGAAGCGGATCGCCTCCGGCGGAGGACATACCGGCTGGAGCTGTGCCTGGCTGATTAACCTCTATGCCCGGCTTGCCGACGGAGAGTCGGCCTATGGTTTTGTCCGCACGCTGTTAACCCGCTCCGTGTATCCCAATCTGTTCGACGCGCATCCGCCGTTTCAGATTGACGGTAATTTCGGTGTGACTGCCGGGATCGCAGAGATGCTGCTTCAGAGTCATCTGGGCGGGCTTACGCTGCTTCCGGCGCTGCCCGGAGCCTGGAGGAACGGCCGAATCCGCGGCCTGAAGGCACGCGGCGGTTATGAGGTTGACATGGAATGGCAGGATGGAATCCTGGTATCCGCACGGATCACGGCGGGGGTGGACGGAAGGCTGCACCTGAGCTATACGCATGGACTGACGCTGCAGCTTGCGGACGGCAGCGCCCAGGCGCTTAAGGGTGCGATTGATGTTACGGCTGGCGGGGTTTATCTCGTAACGGTCTGAGGTGTAAGCGCAGACTTGTATTGAAGGCAGCATATGCCGCCGCTTCCTGGAGATCAGCCGGGAAGCGGCGGCTTTTTACCATTATAGAATTTATAAGATTTAGGGATCCCCGCAAAGTACCTGAGTAACCTTCGAGGCCAAAGCCCCGCTTTGTGGGGGTATTTTACCGTGTGCCCTTTATGGTACATTTATGAGGATGGATAATCATATGATTCATTATATAGATTGCAGGAGGCACTCGGACAATATGGGGAAGAGACATAGATCGCTGATGAAGACTGTGGTTGGAATCATGCTCGTTTTTGCAGCCATACCGCCTGCGACTTACTGGGGATATGAGTATGCCTATGCTGCGCCGGATTCGGCGGTGGTGCATTCCTACGAAGGAATGACGCAGAAGCTGGCCGGAGCGATGAGCAACCGCAGAGAGACCATTACCTTCACGTATCAGGGGAAGACTGCCAAGCTGAAGAGTGAGATAGAGAAGGCGATTAATCAGGCGATGGGGAGCGAGCTGTACCTCTATTATATTATTGACAGCTATGCCTTCTCTTACCGCGGAAGCACGCGGTCTGTTCAAGTGACGGTTCAGGTGGAGTACCGGGAGACGCTGCAGCAGACGGCGTATGTCAACAAGCAGGTGAAGGTTATTCTGCAGCAGATCATTACGCCGGGGATGAACAATCACCAGCGGATACAAGCGATCCACGACTGGGTCGTGCTGAATCTGGAATATGACACCTCGCATCGTAAATATACCGCTTATGAGGGGCTTACGACAGGCAGTGCGGTATGTCAGGGCTATACCCTTTTGACTTACAAGCTGCTGCTGGGGGCGGGAATTCCGAACAGGATTGTGGAGGGGACGGCAAGGGCTGCAGGCGGTGTGACCCAGTCGCACGCCTGGAATCTCGTGCAGTTGAACGGGCTATGGTACCACCTGGATACCACCTGGGATGACCCGGACCCAAGTCCGGAGGGCGGAATCAGTACGGTGTATTATATGAGGACAGATGCCCAGATGCGTCTTGACCACAGCTGGACCAAGTCTTACCCGGCGGCTGCCACCAGCTATGCGAAGACGCTGTCCCAGCTGGTCAGCAGCGGAGGGCAGGGCACGGAAGGATACAAGCAGCTTCAGGAGGTTCTGGGTTACCGGCTGTATGAGGAGGATCAGGTGATCTCTTCGGCGGCACAGCTCAAGGAGCTTGCCCGGCAGGCGGCGGAAGCCGGACAGCAATCGGTGCTGTTCCGCTACCGTGGGAGCGACAAACTGCTGAGGCGCGATCTCCAGGTGCTCTATGAGCTGGGGCTGGATAACCTGGCCTTCAACAGTTCGCCGTTTGAGAATACAGGGGATCTCAAGGTATATGTGGCCTGGAAATAAGCGGAGCGGAGTCTTCAGCTCCTGGTCTCCAGGAATTGAATACTCTGAAGCTTGTCGGTGGACGGGTTGAAGCGGATCATGACGATGACTCCGAATTCTCGTCCAGCTTTGCTGCGGACCAGCAGTTTGAATTTCTCTTCGGCCAGCTTAGGTTTGATTTGGGTGCGGCCAATATGCTTATAATCAACAATCTCGGCGTTGTATTTCTGCTGCGCCTCTTTCACGGCAAGGGTTCCCCAACGGGCATAGTCAGGAGCGGCCGAGCCACGGCTTAACGGCCAGCTTATGACGAGTATTAGCATCAGCAGGGGAATCATCCAATGTTTTTTCATAGGTGCCTCCTTAGGTTGTGAATACAGGATAGGATGCCCCACAAATAAAAAATACATTAGGGAAGCAGCAATTAGGGATGTCTCTCGCTGCGTTGGGCTGGGGGACATGCGACATGCGAAGCCTTTCCGAACCCGTCCTCGCACGTTATCTCCAGCTCAAGAAGGTCATAAAGGTATTGCTTGGAATTCTCCAGATTTTTTTGAGCAGCTTCAATCTCAGATATTTTATCTTTTAAAATGCGGGTTTGCTCTTCTTTGGATATCCCGTTTGCGGTGATCATGGATTTGATATCATTAATCGAAAAGCCTACAGCTAAACAGTTCTTGATCACACCCAGATGGTGAATAATCCCTACATCATAATTGCGGTAGTTGTTCTCTTCCCGCAGGATATATTCATCTGTAATAATGCCCATTTTCTCATAGTAACGGATGGTGGATATGGGTAAGTCAACTATTTTGGCTACTTCACTAATCTTCAATGTGAATCCCTCCGTTTGTCCCTATTGCTATAAAGTATACTTCATAGTTTAGAATTCTTGTAGTGATGATACGATTATCAGCACTATTCCAGCAAGTATACAAGGGAGAGAAATTCACATGAGCACAATCACCCGTAAATTCCATAAATCCAACGATTTCAATGAAATCGTCCTGGAGCGCCGTTCCGTTAAGGTCTATGATCCTGAAGTGAAAATCAGCCGGGAGGAAATGACAGAGATGCTGGAGGAAGCTTCCCGTGCCCCCTCTGCCATTAACATGCAGCCGTGGCGTTTCCTTGTCATTGACAGCGCGGAAGGCAAAGCAAAGCTCGCACCGCTGGCTTCCTTCAACCAGACCCAGGCGCTTACCTCCTCGGCAGTGATTGCCGTGTTTTATGATGCCAGCAACAGTGAGTATATAGAGGAAATTTTCGGCAAAGCCGTGGAGCTTGGGTACATGCCGCGTGACGTCATGACTATGCAGCTCCAGCAGATTAAGCCTTATTATGCGAACCTTGCCGCATCCGAACTCAGGGATGTGAATCTGATTGATTCGGGGCTTGTTTCCATGCAGCTAATGCTTGTAGCCCGTGCCCACGGTTACGATACCAACCCGATGGCCGGATATGATAAGGAACACATTGCCGAAGCTTTTGGCCTGGATAAAGAACGGTTCCAGCCGGTCATGCTGATCTCGATCGGCAAAGCCGCCAAAGAGGGTTATCCGTCCTACCGCCTCCCGGTCGATACGATCACCACCTGGGCGTAATAAGCAACCCAACTGTAATACATCCCATAGCGTGCAAAAAGACCGGTTGAGCCTCCGTGAAGGGGGCACAGCCGGTCTTTTTATTGCAAACCGTTAGACCACTTCAACCGGCAGCATGATGAGTGTGCTCCTTACGGTCTCCCTAACCGATGATTAGGGCGTACTCCCTTGGGAGTAAGGTCCAATTCAACAATAACTGTAGAATGTACACTTAAAAACAGCGAAAAGGCATACGAGCATCGTATACCTGTAGTCTGTACAACTAAATCAGCCCGAAGGGTGAGAACCAGAGGAAAATGGATTTTTAAATGTACCAAATACATCTAAACGAATAATTGGTTTGAAATCAGACGATTTAGTTGTACGAAGTACAATTAAGCCTTACGCAACTCCCCACCCTTGCCCGACAACCCTTCAGCCAGCGCTTTTCCAAAAGCGGTTTTACTAGTTAAAATCTCATGATCTACTAGTCTGCGTGTGTACTCAGGTCGCACTTATCCAGCGGGATAATGCTGCTCTTGCGGAACCAGCCGTAGCCGAGCCAGATCAGCAGGAACAGAGGAACACTGATATAGGAGACCAGAATGCCATACCAGTCGATGCTTGAGCCGGTGAAGGCGCCCATGTTCTGGCCGAATACAGCCACCATACACAGCGCGAAGGCAAACAACGGACCGAAAGGGAACCATCTGGCCCGGTAGGGCAGCTCATCGAGCGAATGTCCCTGCTTCACAAAGGCACGGCGGAAGCGGTAATGGCAGACGGCAATCCCCAGCCAGTTGATGAAGCCGCACATCCCGGAAGCGTTCAGCAGCCAATTGTATACCGCGCCATCCCCGAAGAAGGAGGCGAGGAAGGCCAGCATGCCGACAGCAGTAGTCACGAGCAGCGCGCCTACAGGAACTCCTCTGCGGTTCAGCTTGCCGAGGGCACGCGGAGCCATTCCATCCTTAGCCATGGCGTACAGGACGCGGGTGGAGGCATACATTCCGGAGTTGCCGGCAGACAGCACGGAGCTGAGAATGACCGCATTCATGACGGAAGCGGCGATCGCCAGCCCTGCTTTGTTGAAGACGATGGTGAACGGGCTGACGCCGATATCATCAATTCCGCCGCGGAGCAGATCGGGATTCGTATAAGGGATGATCATGCCGATGACGAGAATAGCGAAGATATAGAAGATCAGGATGCGCCAGAACACCTGGCGGATCGCTATCGGCACATTCTTGCGCGGGTTCTCGCTCTCGCCGGCTGCGACACCGACCAGCTCCGTGCCCTGGAAGGAGAAGCCTGCGGCCATGAAGACCCCGACGAACGCGAAGAATCCCCCGTGGAACGAGCTGCCTCCCAGCTGGAAGTTGCTGAATCCCACCGCTTTGCCGCCCATAATTCCGAAGATCATAAGGACTCCGACGATGAGGAAGACCACAACGGTAATAATCTTGATAATGGCAAACCAGTATTCCGATTCGCCGTAACCGCGCGCGGAGAGGAAGTTCAGGCCGAACATGAGCAGCAGGAACAGCAGACTCCAGAGCATGGAGGGGCTGTCCGGGAACCAGTACTTAATAATGACGGTGGCTGCCGACAGCTCGGCGGCAATGGTAACCGCCCAGTTGTACCAGAAGTTCCAGCCGATGGCGAAGCCGAAGGCGGGGCTGACGAACCGCGTTCCATACGTGCTGAAGGAACCGGAATCCGGTAAATAGGTCGCCAGCTCCCCGAGGCTGGTCATCAGGAAATAGACCATAATGCCGACTGCGGTATAGGCGAGCAGGGCTCCGCCCGGCCCCGAGGAAGCAATCGCGCCGCCGCTGGCCAGGAACAGTCCGGTTCCGATCGAGCCGCCGAGGGCGATCATAGTCAGATGTCTTGCTTTGAAGGATTTACGCAGGCCTGGAGAATTGGATTGTTGCTGCATGAATAGGACACTCCCTTTAGATTGATGGTTCTGTTCACAGCGGGGAGCGCCGCTGCCTGCATCGGCCAGTATCTTCCAACCGGCAAGCTGCACGCAAAAAAACCGCAGAATGAGCTGCGGTTTCCTGAATATAGGCTCCGCATCATACTCCCTGTTAAGATAGCGCAACACCGTGCGTTTCCCGCAGTCTCCTGACAGGCAATACGCACAGTGACAGTTCCGCGCCTTTCGGCTAACGGCCCCAATCGTTACTGCTACACTAAGAGCTGCAGTGACGATTTCGGCGGATATTCCTTTGGGCACGTATCACCGATGGCTCTTAGGCATCTCCACGCGCTTACTCTTCCTATCCGCGACCTCTACCTCATCCTAGGTATGATGAGGCTATCTTTGAACGATATGAACAACAGGAATCAGTATAATGCAATCCGGCTATCCAGGCAATGACAAAATACACCAGGCTTAGCTCAGGTCCGTCTGCGCTCCGACATCTGCTGCCAGACGGTGCCCGCCGCTTCCTCGCCGGACAGAATCCGCTCCAGTGCCATCTTGGCCTGCAGCCCCACCTCGAATTCAGGGTCTTCCGCCACAAGGGCAAGGGCTTCCTGCGCTTCGGCTGTCCCGACCTCATACAGGAAGCGTGCCGCCCGCCAGCGCACCAGCTTGCTGGCGTCCGTCAGCGACGCTGTCATCACCGGCGTCGCCGCCGGGTCGCCGATGTCGGAGAGCGTGTCCCCGGCCGTGCGCCGCACAGCCGGGGCGCGATCCTGCATCGCCTCATAGAGCAGCTCCATCGCCCCGGGCGTGCGGATGTCGCCCAGGTACACGACAGCCAATCTGCGGATTTGCAGCTTGGGGTCGTGCAGCGCCGTACGCAGCTCCGGCAGGAGCTCCTCGCCCGGCGCCAGATCCTCCAGCGCGGCGTAGCGCACGCGCCAATCCTCGTCCTGCAGGTCCCGCAGCAGCTCGGCCTGCTCTTTCTTGTGCCGCTGCTCGACGAACTCGCCGGCTGCCCCGTGCGCGATGGCCTGCTGCACGAGGGAGTCGAGGCGTTCCTGCGGATACGCCGCCTCCAGCTCCTGCTCGACCTCGCGGGCAATCTCCGGCGGCTCGCCGTAGCGTACGCCGTAATCGGTGAGCTTGCGCTCCTTGATCATCACGGCGCTGGCCACATCGGTCACCGCCTGGGTGAAGCGGCTGGACAAGGCGATGCGCTCTTCCTTCGCGCCGGTCTTCACGCGGATCTGGATCGGGATGCCGCGGAACATCTGTACGAATACCTGGGCCTCCCCGAAGTGGGCGCCGTCATTCTCATCGCCGAGACTGTATTCCGCGCTTAGGCCATCCGCGCCGAAGCGGCTCTGCACCTCGCGCAGAATCGCCGCCCAGTCTGCACTGCCCTTGCGCTCCAGTGCGGCGAAGTCGGCGGCATGATAAATACTGGTGACACCCGGAATGTTCAGCATATCCTGCGCCCAGGAAGGGGCGGAGCGCAGGGTTTCCGGGGTATAAGTCCGGCGGATGCCGGGCGTAAGGCTCTCGTCCAGATGAAGCTTCATTGTATTTGGACTCGGAGTCGGTTCAATAAATGTAATCTTCATACGTCAGCTCCTTTTTATGAATAGCATAGATACCGTTCGCATTACCCGCATTTTACATCATTTGAGCAGGTGAATACAAAGGGGCAGGGGCTGGAAGCCGCTAAAATTTAAAATATTTAAATATGACGCTCTTAAGCTTTAAACTTGAACCTTCATCGTCACTGCTGTGAACATTTGGACCTCCGGCTGCTGCCCAGCCCCAAATTTCTTGATTTTGAACCACATTAAGCGGTGGAAATCCGGTGACTGCTTGAACTGTTGTTGCACGTATGGCAACTTTACCTTTCCGATATCTCGGTATCCGGGAGCTTTCCTGTACGAAATACAACATTTTCCGCTGCTATGCCGATTGAAGGTGTAACAATGCTGCTTTTCGTGCATCAATCTAAGGTTTGATCCAAGATCAGGAAGAGAATGTTGTATTATGGGCAGGATTCTAAATAATAAATCTGCTTTCGTTTCCCGCATACGTTTCCTCCTGAGCGAAATGGGTAACATTTGTAAGTAGTAGCATTACACATCGGTACGCGCCTGCACCCCCTCGGGATTTTTGCAAATGACATTGCGGAACTCTATAGTTAAGTTAAGTGAATTAAGGAGTGGTTCCACTATGGCAAGAATACGTTACAACAACATCGACAATGTCAGCACCGATAAAACGCTTAAGGAATTCCGCCAATGGCGTGAGGAACGCCGCCGGAAGAAGAAGGATTATACCTATAAAGTGCCGAATCATCCGCCGCGGCTGGAATATCTGGCCGGGAACCGGCTGGAGACAACGATCACGTGGATCGGGCACTCCACTTTTTTTCTGCAATATGAAGGTCTTAATATCATCACCGATCCGATCTGGGCGCGGAGGCTGGGGTTTGAGAAGCGGATCGGTCTGCCGGGGATACCCATTGGCGAGATTCCGCCCATTGATCTGATTCTGATCTCCCATTCCCATTATGACCACCTGCACATCGCTTCCATCCGCCAGTTGTACCGGGCAGGAACGACGACCCTTGTGGTCCCGGAAGGACTGAAGCGCAAAATGGTCCGCAAAGGGTTCCCGGACTGCCTGGAGATGCAGTGGTGGCAGGAGCTTACGCTCGGTGCCGTCAAACTGACATTCGTCCCGACCCAGCACTGGACCCGGCGGACGCCCTTTGATACCAATTCCTCTCACTGGGGCGGTTATGTGCTTCAGCCGGCAGATCCGCAGAAGCATCCGGAGGGCGAAGAAGGCAAGGGACAGCGCAAGCTTCCGCCGAACCTGTATTTTGCCGGGGACAGCGGCTTCTTCCCGGGCTTCAAGGAGATCGGCAGCCGCTTCAAGCTGCATGTCGCACTGATGCCGATCGGGGCCTATGAACCGGAATGGTTCATGAACTCGCAGCATGTGAATCCCGAGGAAGCGGTGCAGGCATTCATAGATGTAGGCGCAGAGCTTATGATTCCCATGCATTTCGGAACGTTCAGGCTGGCTGATGACACCGCCCGGGAAGCGCTGGACCGGATGGAGCAGGCGAGGGTGCAGCAGGGGATCAGCGAGGAACGTATCCGTACATTAGGTTATGGGGAGACCCTGGTGGTGCATCCCGAAGAGCGCCCGCCTGGACAATAACTGCCGGCGGCTGACCGGGAGAAGTCCCGCATAACCCTTCTACTTAAAAATATAAGAAATTATATGTTTCACACGATAACTTATCCTTCTATTTCTCGCTGAAACAGTGCCTTCCTTAAAAGGACGGCAAAGTTGTTTCCACTTGATAAGATATTTGCCTGGAAAAGGGCAAAGATGCCCCTTAAAGGGCTACAATTACGGGCCATTTGCCTTGATTTTATGCTATAATGAGCCGGAACCTAAGTGAAAAGGATGGTAATGCTTAATGATTAGCACAAGCGGTATAACACTCCGCTACGGAAAACGCGCACTATTTGAGGATGTAAACATAAAATTCACACCCGGCAACTGCTATGGTCTGATTGGCGCGAACGGCGCCGGCAAATCGACCTTTTTGAAAATTCTGTCCGGAGAGATCGAAGCGAACATCGGCGATGTGCATATCACACCCGGTGAACGTCTAGCCGTACTCAAACAGAACCATTTCGAGTATGATGAATTCCAGGTACTGGAAACGGTAATCATGGGCCATACCCGCCTGTATGAAATTATGAAGGAAAAGGACGCCCTGTACGCAAAAAGCGACTTCACCGAAGCCGACGGACTTCGTGCCGGTGAGCTGGAAGGCGAATTCGCTGAGCTGAACGGCTGGGACGCCGAGCCGGACGCAGCAGCCATGCTGATCGGACTGGGTATTATGCGTGAAATGCATGACAAAAAAATGGCCGAACTCAGCGGCAACGAGAAGGTCCGGGTACTGCTTGCGCAAGCCCTGTTCGGACGTCCGAACAACCTGCTGCTCGATGAGCCTACCAACCATTTGGATCTCGAATCCATCGGCTGGCTGGAGAATTTCCTTATGGACTACGAAGGCACCGTTATCGTGGTATCCCATGACCGTCACTTCCTGAACAAGGTCTGTACGCATATTGCGGATATTGATTTCGGCAAAATCCAGATGTACGTCGGCAACTACGACTTCTGGTATGAGTCCAGCCAGCTGGCCCAGGCTCTGCAGCGCGACTCGAACAAGAAGAAGGAAGAGAAGATGAAGGAGCTGCAAGCCTTCATTCAGCGCTTCTCCGCCAATGCTTCCAAATCGAAGCAGGCCACTTCCCGTAAGAAGCAGCTTGAGAAGATTACTCTGGACGATATCCGTCCATCCAACCGTAAATATCCGTTCCTGAACTTCAAGCCTGAGCGTGAAGCCGGCAAGCAGCTGCTTACGATCAGCAGTCTGACCAAGTCGGTGGACGGCGAGAAGGTACTGGATGAAGTCAGCTTTGTAGTGAACAAAGGCGATAAGATCGCTTTTGTCGGCCCGTATTCCCAGCCCAAATCTCTGCTGTTCGATGTGATTATGGGAGAGCAGGAAGCCGATGCCGGTGAGTATACCTGGGGAGTTACAACCACCCAGGCTTATTTCCCTAAGGATAACTCCCGCTACTTCGATGGTGTGAATATGAACCTGGTCGAATGGCTGCGCCAGTATTCCAAGGATCAGGACGAAACCTTCCTGCGCGGATTCCTGGGCCGGATGCTGTTTGCCGGTGAAGAAGCACTGAAGAAGGCGAGTGTATTGTCCGGGGGCGAGAAGGTCCGTTGTATGCTGGCCAAGATGATGCTGAACGGGGCGAACGTGCTTGTCTTCGACGAGCCGACCAACCACTTGGATCTGGAGTCGATCACCGCGCTCAATAACGGTTTGATCGACTTTGACGGCACCATTCTGTTCACCTCCCATGACCATCAGTTCATTCAGACGATTGCCAACCGTATCATCGAGATTACACCGGCTGGAATCATTGACCGTACGATGAGTTATGACGAGTATCTGGAGAACCCGGAGATCAAGGAAATGCGTACCCGGATGTATCCGGTAGAGGTATAAGAACCAGAGATAGATAGAATGAACGGCAATGAAGGCATAAGCAAACGGCTGCGTCGTCCCCGAAGGGATAACGCAGCCGTTTATGTTCAAATATACAGGTTTTAGGAACCGCCAGTCCTGCGCCGCTGATTATTAGGCTTCTTGTTGTTCTGGCTTTTCAACGGTTTCGCGGAGCCGGCCTGGAATGTTGACCCCGGTTTACCCGAAGCATGTTGTTTCTTCTGCTCCAGCTTCTGGCGGATCGCATCGGCCAAATTAATTTTTGGTTTCTCATTGTTCTCGCTCATTATGTTACCCCCTTAGGCAGCAAGTCCTTATTCCTTATTCTAATTGTTTTTAAATGCTGCTACAAGGGCAAGAATAACTCAAAGAAAGTTTTCCTGTAACTTATGCGGCAAAGGATGGGGAGGGGACGGCAGAAAATGACCGATATTTATGAGGATATACGCAAGGGTGAAAAGGGTGCGATGGTCAGTATTGCTGCTTATCTGGTTCTGTCTGCCTTCAAGCTGGTCTGCGGCTACTTATTCGCTTCCAGTGCACTCCTGGCAGACGGCTTCAACAATTTAACCGATATCGTGGCCTCGCTTGCCGTGCTGATCGGTCTGCGCATCTCGCGGAAGCCGCCGGATTCCGATCATACCTACGGGCATTTCCGGGCCGAGACGGTTGCCGCGCTGATGGCTTCTTTTATTATGGCGCTGGTCGGCATCCAGGTTATCGTGGAAGCGGTGCGCTCTTTGTTTGAAGGCAGCAAGGCTGTACCCCAGCTCTGGTCGGCTGGAGTTGCGCTGGTGTGTGCCGTGGCGATGATGGGGGTATATATATATAACAAGCGTCTGGCGAAGCGGATCAATAATCATGCGCTGATGGCTGCAGCCAAGGATAATTTCTCGGATGCCATTGTTAGTGTGGGGGCGGCGATAGGGATTGCAGGTGCGCAATTTGGACTGCCGTGGATTGATTCGGTTGCTGCGATCGGGGTCGGATTGCTGATCTCCAAGACGGCCTGGGATATTTTCCGTGATTCCACGTACCGCCTGACCGACGGATTCGATGAAGATAAGCTGCTGGATCTGAGAAGTACGATTGCCCGGACACCGGGAGTGGAGGGCATCAAGGATCTGAAAGCCCGGGTACACGGCAATCATGTGCTGGTGGATGTGGTGGTGGAGGTGGATGCCCGGATGACAGTTATGGAGGGACATGAGATTAGTGACTCCATTGAAGAGCGGATGAGCAAGCTGCATAACATCATGCATGTGCAGGTTCATGTCGAACCCAAGGACTAAGCCATTCCTTAATTTCTCCTAGTTAGCTGTAATTTCCACCAAATCCAAGGAGAAATCGAGACTATAGACCTGCATGTTACCATAAGATGGAAAGGTTTTTTGTGAAATTTGGAGCATGTTCCAAATCCCGGGTAAGCCTATAATGAGGGCAGAAAGCAACAAACGTAGCGCGCGCCGTTGTTGAATTTCTTAATACGCTAAGCGGGGGAACGCTATGATCGTATCACCTAAGAAATTTACAGCATCATTATGGGTTTCTGCATCACTGGCATTATCCTTGGGAGTGTTCAGTCCGGAGCAGGCTTTGGCTGCATCGGATTCTTCTATTACGTCTTTGGCGGCGTCTGCCGGACAGACAGGCATCATTCAAACCTCCGTCCGGCTGCGTACAGATCCTTCTACCGATGGCAAGGTCCTGAAATATCTGAGTAAAGGTGACCAGGTTGTTATTCTGGAGGCCGCAGGCAGCTATTGGTACAAAGTAAGAACAGCAGAGGGGACCACCGGTTATACCAGCTCGGGAGATTCCTACATCCGTGTGGTTACGGCTTCCGCCCCTGCATCTCAGACCGCAGTTATCCAGGCCACAGTCCGTCTTCGGGAGACCCCTTCCTCAAGCGGCACGATTATGGGATACTTATATAAGAATGACCAGGTTACCATCCTTGAAGCTACGAACAGCTATTGGTACAAAATAAGAACCGCCGCGGGTCTGGTCGGTTATACGAGCTCGGACAAGCAGTACATTGCTGCGGCGGGTATCTCAACGCCTGCTCCTGCACCTGTGCCGGTTCCAACACCGGCACCAGTGCCAACACCGACGCCGGTACCTACGCTTGCGCCTGTGCCTGTACCAACGGCCGGGGGGGACCAGACTGCTGCAATTGAGCGTGTAATCTCAGCGGGTATGGGTTACTTGGGGACACCGTATGAATTCGGCTCCAGCCGGAATGATACCAGGACCTTCGACTGCTCTGATTTCATCCGCCAGATCTTTATGGATGCAGCGAATTTGAAGCTGCCTGCCGATTCCCGGCAGCAGGGGGATTGGGTGAAGCAGAATAACACAGCCGTAACGGATATTGCAGGCCTGAAGCGCGGCGATTTAATGTTCTTCATGGATTATAAAGGGAGTTCGTCCTCTGCATACACGGGGATTGACAAGTCTGCGGCAAGAATTACGCATGTAGCCATGTATTTGGGTGACGGACAGCTGTTACACACCTACTCTGTAAGCTCCGGCGGCGTAAGGGTAGACAAATTAAGCGCTTCATGGATGAATCGTTTCCTTTACGGAGGCTCGGTCATCCGCTAATTATATAGCTAGGGCAGGAAGAAGCGACAGGCAGTACAAGTTTGTGACGGGTGAACGAGTGCGGGTGTTTTGCGGGGTTATCCCTTCAGTAGAAGATTCTACTGAAGGGATAACCCTTTTTCTATGAATATGAACACAAAAAAAAGGCCGTTTGGACTAACGTCCACGGGCCTTATGGTATGATATATCCGTTGAGTCATAGCTGCAGCGAATGAGCAGCTATGACTCATATGTGTAAGTAGCTTATGGAGTGATGATATAAGCGGAGGAAGGAACCTTGATCCAAGCTTTGCCCAGCCAAGTATATACTTCTCTCCATTCGTTACCCATAGCGTCTTTCATAATCACACCTGTAGTATCGACTGTCTGTGCACTCAGCCAGCCAGCAGGAGTTGCCATGCTTCCCATAGTAAGGTGGAATGCTGTGATTTTTGTTAGAATGATCTGAGGAGTCGCAGGTTTGACATCTGCTGGTGTAATTACCGGGTCAGCCGGGTTCAGGTAAGTGGCTCCTGTTACAGTAGTTACTGCATCAGAAGAAGTGGTTTTAGTAGTGTCTGTTGTACCTGTTGTCACCTCGGCGGCGGAAGCTGTAGCTGCTATGGAAGCCATAAGACCCATTGCTACTGTTAAACTGGCTAATTTTTTCATTGATGATTCCTCCTGGTATTGTTGTTGGTGTGATTTTCTATGTTTGCACTGTGCTAATAAGGATGTAAACATAAATTGCATCGAATGAACCATTGTTAGAAATAAATTTATTTTTTCTTTGTGTTCTGCCGGGATGAACAGCTTCTAACAGCGCTATAACAACAGATTTGAACAGCAGCAGGCCCGGAGGCTTCCAGGCGGAAGCCTCCGGGCCTGACGATACTACCTGGTTACAGTCAGCAAACGGTAGGGTTCTTTTCATTAAGAAGGTTGTTTACATTGAACGTCCCCTGCGCCCCATGAAGAGCGAAACCACAAAGAGGATCAGGAAGATGTAGAACAATACCTTGGCGATCCCGACAGCCGCCGCCACAATATTGAAGAATCCGAAGATACCGGCAATCAGCGCAACTACCAGCAGAATTATTGACCATCTTAGCATGAGATGTCATCCTTTCTGTGTGTTGATGTAGTCATTGTTTAAACGATGCTTATCCATTTGAAACAGGCAGAGCGAAAGGAGGATTCCAGGGGCTTGACCCTTTGTTTCGGCCGAATTCGGTAAGGGTAACTATGCAGTATCAGGCAGAGCACACCGACAATTTAGACATTTTGGAAGGGGTTATGGAAATGATCATTGAACTTAGCGTAGCACTTGTTGCTGTAGCATTCGCAGTACTCGTATTCTTCTTAATCAAAACCTTGAAGTCAGCGAAGGAATCCCTCGACAAGGTCAGTCAGACTCTGCAGGAAGTTCAGAAGACTATTGATGAGCTGACGTATGAAGTGAAAACAACCGTCAGACACGCCAATGACATCACGGCCGATGTCCAGAGCAAAATTCAGAAGATTGACCCGATCGTTGATTCTGTGAAGAATCTGGGCGATGTGATGAATGAGCTGACATTGACCGTGAAGCAGGTATCTGTAACTGTCATTGAGAAATTCCGTAAATCGCGTGAGCTGAAGGACAAGGCGAAATCGGTATCCATTGCCGAAGCGCCGCTAACGCCAGCCGAAGAGAGAACCGTTCAATCCTATGAGGCAGTGAACGCAAGCAAGTCCAAGGGCAAAATAGCAACAGCGCTCAAAAGCGTGGATGCTGCAGCAGCAATCTGGCAGAAATTCCGTCCTTAATCTATTGTAATGAGATACGGCAGGGCTCATGCCGAGGGCAACTTCAGCTTATGAAAGGCGGGAACACACATGAAAATGGTTATTCTCTTGCTAAGTCTGCTGTCTCCCTTCATATCTGCACCGCCGCAAGATGAGACTATCCCTGCCGAACCTTATACTTCCGTACAGCTCCCGGTCACATTTGCCTTCGGGCATAACCTCAGTACCGATTCCTACATAAGCAGCTTCGATTCCTTGTCCGGCATCAGCTTATATATGCCGGAAGATTCGCTGCTGCGGACCAAAGGTACTCCGCTGCAGATTGCTCCCGATCCCTGGGCCGATTGCCTGGAGTATCAATATGCCGACGTCTCAGCGGGAGTCTGCGGCGGCGTTGTCCTCTATGTACATGCTTCACCCTCCCAGGCTGAGCAATATGGTCTGAAGCTCAATGACCGGCAGTTGAACCCGCAGACGATGAATGTGCAGGACATACTGGGGGCTCCCGATTTTGAAGCCGAGGACGGCGATGTTTATATAAGAGGAACAGCCGCGCTCAAAATCTACCGCAATATGGATAGTGGGGAATGGAACGGGCTTGATTTGTTTGACGGGAATTCCTTCTAAGGCTGTTTCAAGAAGGGCAGATCCGGTTAATGAATGCTCAGTCATCTTTCAACTGCTTTGCCCTCTTAATTATAAGATCAAGGAGAGTGATTTCATGGATTCAACCGGTACACAGGCCTATGCCAAGCTGCTGGAGAATGGTGTTCAGGCCATAGAAGAAGTGAAACGGCTGCAGAGCAGCGGCTACACCAAAGATGATCTTTATGTGATCAGTCACGATGAAGACCGCGAAGGCCGTATCGTGGATGCTGCTGATGTCAATGAGGTCGGGTTAACTGAAGAAGGGTTATTTGGCGCGATCGCGAACCTCTTCCGTTCCCGCGGCGATGCGCTGCGTTCCAAGATTACGTCGCTGGGCTTCAGCAGTGCAGAGGCGGCATTTTATGAGAAAGAGCTTGATTCAGGCAAGGTTCTGGTTATTGCCAAAAGAAACCCGCAGTAATTTCCGCTCAGCTTGTGTGAGCTCTATAGTCCAATAGCGTAACCTCCAGTCCCACTAGATGATAGTGGGGCTGGAGGTTACTTTGTTGAAGACGGGACCTGATTTGTTCCAATATCTAGTGAGTTGGTAACAGGCCGTTTAAATATCGTATGATAGATATATTAATTAGGTGAGGTGAGGAAGACTTGAGAATTCTAATCGTAGATGACAATCCTACCAATGTAATCATTATCCGTGAAATCCTCAAAAAAGAAGATTACCGAAACTTTATAACGGCTTCGTCCGCTAAAGATATGTTAAAACTGCTGGGTGTCAGTACAGAGGCTGGGGCAGAGCCGCCAAGGCCGTCCGATGTGGATCTGATTCTGCTTGATATGATGATGCCCGAGATGGATGGAATTGAAGCCTGCCGTGTGGTGCAGCAATACGAGCATCTCAAGGATATTCCTATCATTATGGTTACTGCCGTAGGAGACTCGAAGAAGCTTGCAGAGGCGCTGGATGCCGGAGCGGTCGATTATGTTACCAAACCGATTAACAAGGTCGAGCTGATGGCCCGTATCCGCCTGGCGCTGCGGCTCAAGCGCGAGAAGGATTGGCATAAGGAGCGGGATCAGCGTATCCAGGATGAATTGAAGCTGGCAGCCCTGGTACAGAATGCAGTGCTTAGTCTGCCGCTTACCGAGGACACCCTGGAGGTACATGCCATTTATCAGCCTTCCTTCGAGCTGGCCGGGGATCTGTATGCCTGGTATCCGCTCGGGGAAGGGCGTTATGCTGTTATTCTGCTGGATATGATGGGGCACGGCATTTCTTCCTCTTTATTTTGCATGTTCCTGGCCTCCGTCCTGAAGGATACCGTGACTACCTATGTTGAACCCGAGAAGGTAATTCAGGAGCTCAACAGGCGCTTTAACCAGCTATATATTGAGAAGCAGCTGGTCCAGTATTATTTCACGGCCATCTATCTGGTGATTGATACCCGGATGAAGCGGATTAACTATGTGAATGCCGGGCATCCGCCGGCACTGTTCTTTGAAGGAGAGGCTAAGACGCCCGTTCTGCTGGAGAGCAACTGCCACCCTGTTGGGCTGTTTGACCGGATTGATATCCAGCAGCAGAGCCTGAGCTATGAAGAGGAAGGCCATTTGGTGCTGTTTACGGATGGTCTCCTGGAGATGGTGGAGGGAGAGCAGGAGGACCAGCTGAAGTTCATGATCGGGCATCTGAATGCCACTCATGACTGGCAGGAAGAGGTTATGCGCGCTGCCTTCCTGAGCGAACCTGTCAATTCGGACCGTGATGATGATAAATGTCTGGTATGGATCTCTATGAAGAAAGGAACAGATAGGCAATGAAGATTAAGGCGAAACTGCTAATCGGGTTCAGTGCGATGCTGGCCATTATGCTGGCCCTTACCATGATCGGCTATGACAGGCTGCATTATATGAGCGGCCAGCTTGACAGCTACCAGGAGAGATATACCAAGGGACGCGCCTCCTCGGGGCTTCGCGGCGAAGTGAATGATATGGCCCGGATCTTGACGACCTCGATGCTTAACGCAGACACGGTGTCGGTGGAATCCCAGAAGGACCAAATTGAGAGTAAGGTTCTCAAGGCTGATGAGCATCTGGCGAACATTAAGAGCTCATTGAAGACTGCGGAGGAGCTGCAGATGTTATCACGCATCGAGAACTCCTATTCCGCTTATCTGAAATATCAGGATAAGGTCCTGGAGCTGCTGAGCGCCGGGTTCTTTCAGAATGCTAATTCCTACCGCAACACAGAAGGACAGGATATTCAGGACGAGGTGCTGAACAGCCTGAATGTCCTGTCAGATTACAATGCCTTCCGCATGACAGAAGAGACTGCCAATGCCCAGAGTGCTTCCGAAAGATCGATTCAAATGGTAACCCTCATTATGGTGCTGGGACTGCTGCTCGGGCTGGGTGTGATTCTGTGGGTAATCCCAAGTATCACGCGCGGCCTTAGCGTTGTCTCCATGATGATTACGAGCTTCGGCAACGGCAAAATGCGGGCCATCCGCCGGATCAAGGTGAAGTCCAAGGATGAGATTGGTGACGTAGCCCGGGTGTTCCAGCGGATGGCCGAAGATATCGAGCAGAAGCAGCAGCTCGAGCGGTCCTACGCCCAGGCCCAGAGCGATCAGGCCTGGCTGAATGCCAATATAGCCCGGGTCACGGAGCTGCTGCGCGGTGTCAGCTCGCTGGATCAGGTCTCCCAGACCTTTATCAGTGAATTCACTCCTGTGCTGGGAGCCCAGTATGGTGCCCTTTATCTGAAGAGTCAGGACAACCCGAACCTGCTGGTCAGCAGTGCATTCTATGCCGGTGAGGAAGGCGTTCATCCGAAGGAGAGCTTCGAGATCGGGCAGGGGCTGGTCGGCCAGGCCGCTTTGGATAAGCTGCCGATTAAGCTGACCGAGGCGCCGGATAACTACATTTCCGTGTCCTCGGGGTTCGGGGAATCGCATCCGGGCTATATTTCCATCCATCCGCTGTTATTCGAGGATGAGCTGCTGGGTGTGGTCGAATTCGCTTCCTTCACCCCGTTCTCGGTGCTGCAGAATGAACTGCTGAATCAGCTGTCGAATAATCTGGGGATCATTCTGAACAATATCAGCCGCAGGCTTGTGGTTGAAGAATTGCTGCGGGAATCGCAGGCCCTCACCGAAGAATTACAGTGCCAGTCGGAGGAGCTGCAGACCCAGCAGGAGGAACTGCGCCGTTCCAATGAGAATCTGGAGGAGCAGACAGATGCCCTGAAGCGTTCCGAGGAGCTGCTGCAGCGGCAGCAGGGAGAACTCGAGCACTACAACACAGAGCTGGTCTCCAAGACCCGTGCCCTGCAGGACCAGGTGCAGGAGGTTGAAGAGAAGAAGGATGAGATTGAACATGCCCGCGTCCAGCTTGAGAAGCAGGCGATGCAGCTTGCGGTGACCAGCAAATACAAATCCGAGTTCCTCGCCAACATGTCCCATGAGCTGCGGACCCCGCTTAACAGCCTGTTGATTCTTTCACAGCTCCTCACGGAGAATAAAGAAGGCAACCTCAGTGACAAGCAGGTGGAGTTCGCCCATACCATCTACATGTCGGGTGCGGATCTGCTCAAGATGATTGATGAGATCCTCGATCTGTCCAAGGTGGATGCCGGCAAGATGGAGCTGAATCAAGAGGAAATTCCGCTGACAGAGCTGAAAACCTTCGTGAAGCAGAATTTCGCTCCGCTGGCCAGCCAAAAGGGACTGTCTCTGCGCCTCTCGTTCGAAGAGCCGCTGCCGGACAGTGTGTATACCGACGCACACAGGCTGAAGCAGATCCTGCGCAATCTGTTGTCCAACGCCTTCAAGTTCACCAGCGAAGGTTATGTGGAATTCTCTGTCAGCCGTGCGGAGGGCAAATATCTGCCCTCTTACCTGCCTCATGAATATGATTATATTGCGATATCAGTCAAAGACAGCGGAATTGGTATTCCGTCCGACAAGACCGATATTGTCTTCGAGGCCTTCCAGCAGGTTGACGGAACGACCAGCCGCAAATATGGCGGCACCGGGCTTGGGTTGTCGATCAGCCGCGAATTAGCCCGTCTGATGGGCGGGGCTATCGGACTGGAGTCTAGGGAAGGGCAAGGCAGCCAATTCACCTTGTACCTGCCAATCAAGGGGAACTTCAGCCTGCTGCCGGGAGCCATAGAAGC
Source organism: Paenibacillus tritici (assembly GCF_018207515.1). Lineage (NCBI taxonomy): Bacteria > Bacillati > Bacillota > Bacilli > Caryophanales > Paenibacillaceae > Paenibacillus > Paenibacillus tritici. Next base: position 6,673,295 of record NZ_CP073365.1, on the reverse strand, counting down.
TGCGCCTGCCGGAGAGGCAGCGGCGCTTGAGCAGTACAGGGAGGCGTTGCCATGGGAGGTGTCCGGAGATATCGCACCAACACCTCCGGTCCCTGTGATTGTTGAAGATGACCGTGAGTCACTGGAGAGCGGCGATAAGGTGCTGCTAATTATCGAAGATGATGAGAGCTTTGCCAAAATACTGCTGGGTATGGCCCGCGGGCGCGGCTTCAAAGCACTGGTGGCCCTGCAGGGAGATATAGGCCTGCAAATGGCCAAGACCTATCTCCCGGACGCGATTATTCTCGACATTCAGCTGCCGGTCATCGACGGCTGGTCGATCCTCAGAGAACTGAAGAGCGCTTCCCACACCCGCCATATCCCTGTGCATGTGATTTCTGTGAATGACGAGATCAAGCAGGGGCTGATGATGGGGGCGATGGCCTATCTAAGAAAGCCTTCTTCCCGCGAAGCGCTGGACCGGGCATTCTCGCAGATTGAGAATTATACGGCAAGCACCTTGAAGCATCTGCTGATCGTAGAGGACGACGACATTCAGCGCCGTTCCATTATGGAGCTTATCGGACATGATGATGTTGCCATTACCGCCGTTTCAACGGGCCATGAGGCTCTAAGCGAGCTGCGGAAGCAAAGGTATGACTGTATGGTCCTTGACCTCATGCTGGGCGATATGACCGGCTTCGAGCTGCTGGATCAGATCCGTGATGATGAAGAGCTGAATGATCTGCCGATTATTATTTATACCGGTAAGGATCTGGACAGCAAAGAAGAAACACAACTCCGCAAATATGCAGAGTCGATTATTATTAAGGATGTCCGCTCGCCGGAGCGCCTGCTGGATGAGACCACGCTGTTCCTGCACCGGGTTGAGGCTAATTTACCGGAAGATAAGCGTAAAATTCTGCAAAAGCTGCACAATAAAGAGGAACTGTTCGACGGCAAGAAGATTCTGCTGGTCGATGACGATATCCGCAATGTCTTTGCCCTCTCCAGTGTGCTTGAGGGATACCAGATGGAAGTGAAGTTTGCCGAGAATGGCCGGGAGGCCATTGATATGCTTGTCGAGCGGAATGATTTCGATCTGGTGCTGATGGATATGATGATGCCGGAGATGGACGGGTATGAAGCCATGCGCCGTATCCGGCAGATGCCGCAGTACCAGAAATTGCCGATTATAGCCCTTACGGCCAAGGCGATGAAGGAGGACCGGGCGAAGTGTATTGAGGCCGGAGCCTCCGATTATATGAAGAAACCGATCAGTACGGATCAGCTTCTTTCGTTAATGCGGGTCTGGTTGTATTCGTAAGTGTGATTTCGGGGTAATAGCTATACAGTACCATTAAGACCTAGTCCTCAAAAAAGCATCAGGCAAGGGAGCATTGATAACCATGACAGCTATGGAACACGGATATGAGGAGCAGAGTACTCCGCCGGGAAGCAAACAGGAGCTTGAGCAGATTGAAATGGAACTGCTTCTTGACGGAGTGCACCGTCTATATGGGTATGACTTCAGAAATTATGCGCTGCCTTCCCTGAAACGGCGTATCTGGCATCATGTTCATGCTGAGAATGTGCCCACCATATCCGCGCTGCAGGAGAAAGTGCTGCATGACCGCGCCTGCTTCGAACGGTTTGTGTATAGCCTCTCGATTCCGGTGACGGAAATGTTCCGTGATCCCGGACTGTTCCTGACGTTCCGCCAGAAGGTGATCCCGCTCTTGCGGACCTATCCGTATATCAGGATCTGGCATGCGGGCTGTTCCACAGGCGAAGAGGTATACTCCATGGCTATCATGCTGCATGAGGAAGGTCTGTACGACAAGGCGAGGATCTATGCGACGGATATGAACGCCCGTTCTCTGCAGCAGGCCAAAGAAGGCGTGTACGAGATCGGCAAGATGAAGCAATACACGAAGAATTACCTTGAGGCAGGCGGCACGCGTGCTTTCTCGGAATATTATACAGCGAAGTATAATTCAGTGATTCTGCAGCCATACTTGCGCAAGAACATTATATTTGCCGAGCATAACCTGGCTACAGACACTTCATTTAATGAATTTAACGTTATTTTTTGCCGCAATGTAATGATCTACTTCAACGATGAGCTCCGCGATCATGTGCATGGGTTGTTCCATGAGAGCCTCAGCCGGTTCGGAGTGCTGGTCCTGGGTTCCAAGGAATCCATTCATTTCACACGGTACAGTGACAGCTATGAGCCTCTGGACAGGGTAGAAAAAATATACCGCAAGAATAAGTAGCGGGTAAGGAGGGGCCTATGGGGGTTCAGGAACCGATTCATATACTGCTGGTTGATGACCGTCCCGAGAATTTGCTGGCACTGGAAGCAGTGCTGGAGAGTCAGCATTATAAGCTTGTCAAAGCCAATTCTGGTGAAGAAGCACTGCGGTGCTTATTGAAATATGAGTTCGCCGTGATCGTTCTGGACGTTCAGATGCCGGGTATGGACGGTATCGAAACCGCCAAATTAATCAAAGCCAGAGAGAAAACCAAGGATATTCCGATCATTTTTATCTCTGCCAACAGCAAGGAGGCGGAGCATCTGTTCGCAGGTTATTCTGCCGGTGCCATTGATTATATGGTCAAACCCTTTATCCCGCAGATTCTGAAGTCCAAGATCGAAGGCTTTGTTAATTTGTATCTGACCAGCAAGAAGCAGCAGCTTCAAGCGATGCTCCTCCAGCAAAAGACACAGGAGCTTGAACGAATCAACGGGGAGCTGGTCAAGGCTAAGGAAGAGGCGGAGATTGCCGCCAACGCCAAAACCGAATTCCTTGCCATGATGAGTCATGAGATCCGTACACCGATGAACGGGGTAGTGGGCATGATTGATCTTCTGATGGAGACGGAGCTTGCTCCTGAGCAAAAGGAATATACGGAAATTATCCGTAAAAGTGCGGACACCCTGATTACGGTGATTAATGATATCCTTGATTTCACCAAGATGGAATCGGGCAAAATGGAAATGGAAGAACAGTTATTCGAGCTGCACACCACCATTCAGGAGGTATTCAGCCTGTTTTCCGCCGAAGCCGGCAAAAAAAATCTGGAGCTGGCTTATTTCATCGACCAGAAGCTGCCCCGTCTTATCTATGGAGATATGGCCCGTCTGCGTCAGGTATTAATCAATCTGGTAGCCAATGCGGTGAAATTTACCAACCATGGCGGCGTATATTTAGTTGCGTCCAGTCTGCCTACCGCTGATAATAAACTGGTAGTAGAATTTACCGTGAAGGATACAGGCATTGGAATCTCACCGGAGAAATGTGACCGGCTGTTCCAGCCCTTCTCCCAGCTTGATTCATCCATGACCCGCAAATACGGGGGAACGGGACTGGGTCTCGCCATCTGCAAATCTCTGGTTGGCATGATGGGCGGAGATATCCGTGTGGAGTCGATGGAAGAGAAGGGGGCTACCTTTGTATTCACCATACAGGCCACTATGCCTGAGGATGAATTGGAGAGCAGCTGCCGGGAAGAGAACAGTACAGCGAAGGAGCCGGATGAGGAATGCCGGAGCAGAGTGCTTGTGGTGGATGACCATCCGATTAACCAGCGGCTGATGGTAAGTATGCTGGATAAGCTCGGGTATCATGCCGATGTTGCCGAGGATGGGCGCCAGGCCGTAGAGCTGGCCCGTCAATCACCGTATGATTTCATCTTCATGGATTTGCAGATGCCGGTGATGGATGGGCTTGAAGCCACTTCCCTAATCCGGGAGAACACTGGCGGCTCGCCTGACAAGACGGTGATTATAGCGATGACCGCCAATGTCATGGAAGGCATCCAGAACCGCTGCAGCGCTGCCGGGATGGACGGCTATATCAGCAAGCCGCTCAAGCTGAGCAGCATCAAACAAATTATCTCAAGATATTCAGGCCAGGATAACCCTGCTACCCAGCGGAATACCTCGCTTTTTAATGCCTGACCCAGTAATTCCCATGGCCGGAGAAGTCCTTTTCTTGTTTCAACAGTATACTATTAGGGTTATTGGTAAAGAAAACATTTATCAGGAGAGTTGTCTATGAATACACATAAAAGTGAAAAGTTCCACGCAAAAACCGAAACAGTAGGCACCGTATGCACCGTTTATCTGATTGGTGAGCTTGATTTATCTGTGGCTCCTGATTTCCGTTTGGTCATGGAACCTCTGGTGGGCGATACGGGGCTTGACCTTGTAATCAATCTTAAGGATCTGAGATACATTGACAGCACTGGTATCGGGATTTTGTTGTCGATCCTCAAAGCTAGACACGGAATGGACGTTAAATTTACCGTGGATGAAGTTCCTCCGCAAATACAGAAGCTGTTTGATATGACCGGTATTTCCAAATTTTTTGCCCCCCAAGAGAATTCCCACTAGGAAAGGATCGAACTAAGAATGAGTGATGACGTACAAAGAGTAGTTCTTCAGTTACCCGCCAGTGCAGAATATGTCGATATCGTCAGACTTAATTTATATGGCATTGCCTCCAAGATGGGTTTCACTTATGAGGACATTGAAGATATGAAGGTAGCGGTCTCGGAAGCCTGTAATAACTCCGTGCTGTATGCTTACGGGCAGGCAGACGGTGTGGTTGATGTAATCTTTGAGGTAGGATCAAGTGTCTTATCCATTACTGTCAAAGATGAGGGGGAGAGCTTTGACGGTTTGGATGCGTCCGGGGAACGTCTGACGCTTCATGACAAGGAGCTGAATGATGTTCAGGTAGGCGGACTCGGATTCTATCTAATGCAGGCGCTGATGGATGACGTTAGCGTCGTTAGTGAAGCAGGGAAAGGAACGGTCGTTACCCTGACTAAACGGCTCAATTTCAGCGAGGAGAAAGTATGAGTGACAAAGTGACTCCCCCAGAGTCCATGAATGAAGCAGTAAGCCTGATCTGGGAATACCAGCAGACGAAAGACAACGAAATTGCAACAGTGCTCATCCGCAAATATGAACCCATGGTGAAGATGGCTGCCGGCAAAATTGCCCGTAACCGTCCGGATCTCTATGAAGATCTGTATCAGGTGGGCCAAATGGCGCTGATCCGACTGCTGCAGCAATACGACATCAGCTTAGGAATTCCCTTCGAGCCTTACGCGATGAAAAGCATGATTGGACATATGAAAAACTTCCTGCGTGATAAGTCCTGGTACATACAGGTTCCGCGGCGGATTAAGGAAAAAGGTGCACTCGTTCAGCAGGCCATTGACGAACTGACCATTCGGCTCGAACGTTCTCCGGCGGTTGAAGAGATCGCCCATTACTTGGATCTGACCGTGGAAGAAACGGTGGAAGTACTGGCAGGCCGAGAATGTTATCATTATGTCTCCTTGGATTCACCGCTCTCCCAGGAAGAGAGCGGAGCTACGCTCGGTGAATTGATCAGCTCAGACGCCAATGACTATGAGACTGTGGAGAAGCGTATGGATCTCCAGCAGGCTCTGGGACAGCTGAAGGAGCAGGAGCAGCAGGTGCTGCTGCTGGCCTTCCAAGACGGGCAATCCCAGCGGGCGATCGCCCAGAAGCTTGGTGTCTCGCAGATGAGTGTCTCGCGCATTCAGAAGCGCGCCACCGAGAAGCTGAAGCAGATCATGGCTAATTCATCCTATTAAGGTTCAATGCCATTATATAATCAGGGCAAGCTCATTCCCTACCGGGAGTGAGCTTGCCCTATTTTGGTTCCAAGGCAGCACAAACAGCAACATCCCTCCTACAGTCTATTCGGTAGGAGTAGGCTGCAGGAGGGATGCGCGGGAAATGGCATCAGCTGTTGGTATCAATATACTTTTTGATTTCTGCAAGATATTCCCCGATAACCGGCACATCGAGAAACAAACTGAGAATATAGCCAAGCAGACCGAGGATCACAAACGTACCCAGGGACAGCCCGAGGCCTCTGGAGATCCCGGCCATCAGATTGGTAATGATCCGCTTCTTGGGGTCCGTATAATTCTCAAGGATGTCCTTGAATTCGGATTTCTCAAGCGAATCCGCGATCTTGTCGAGCCTCGCATTCAAGCGTTTGACCTCATGCCGCAGCTCGAAGGGATGCTCATCAACTTCATAAGCTTTGGTTCTGTTGTCCGCTTCTCCCATAAGGCGTACCTGCTTTCTGTAGCCTGAGACAGGCTGTATTAGAATATAAGACTGCATCAACGGTGGCATACATAAATAGAGAGCAGCCAGCTATGGAAGATCTGGCCGCTCTCTTGCTATCTATTCAGCCGGATACCCCAGAGCTTAATAGGAGGTTTTGTAAGCTGACTTAACGTCCTCTTTAGCGTCCTTAGCCTCATCAGCTACTTCTTTGGAAGCATCCTTCGCCTTGTCGGCTACCTCTTTGGAGGCATCCTTAGCTTCAACAGACACATCTTCAGAAGCATCTTTGACATGACCTGATATATCCTTTGAAGCGTCGCTTACGGTTTCGCCGATCTTTTTGCCTGTTTCCGACAGAGTGGCTGCAATTTGTTGTTTGCTGTCACTTACTGTAGTGAAGATGTCGGAGGCCTTGGCGGAGACAGTGCCAGCCAGATCGGTAGCTTTTTCACTGACGGTTGTAGCCAAACTCTTAGTCTTGTCAGTTACAGCTCCGGCCACTTCTCTGGTCTTATCCGTGGCAACGGTCAGCTTATCGGACAGATCACTGCGCATTTCCCGTCCAGGCTTCGGTGCGAATAACAATGCAGCCGCTGCTCCAAGCAGCCCCCCGATGAAAATCCCTTTAAGAAATGTGCCGCCGCTCTCAACCGGATATTCTTTCTCTGCTGTATTCATTATCAATCACTCCTCATTAGAATTGTCATTCACATTCAGGTTGGCCTGAAGTATCTTACTTCGTATATAAACGTTGGGCTATGAGCTGAAACAGTGGAGTAGCTTGGGAAAGATTGCCGGAGGATATGGGAGCATCCAGGTCAAAACGGGTCTTTTCTATACATATTTAAGAGAATTCGAGACTTTACAAAGTTGATTGATGAAGAAAAGAAGGGGGTAAGAGATAGTTAATTAAAGCGTCTACACACATCTCATATTAACGAGCACTCATTCCACATTAAGGATATGGATAGGTTTCCAACATCTATGGAGGTGCAAAATCATGATTAAAGTAGTTACAGCAGCCGAGCGTCATACTTCGAATAGAGAATGGATACACAGTGAATTCAGCTTCTCCTTCGCCGATTACGATGATCCCAGCAATGCCCATTTCGGCGCACTGCTGGCTCATAACGACAATGAATTGAAGCCGGAGCAAGGAATGCATGAGCACCCGCATCATGATCTGGAGATTATCACCTATGTGATTTCCGGTGTGTTGAAGCATCAGGATGATCTGGGGAATCATGCAGATCTGCAGGCGGGCAGTGTACAGATGATGAGTGCAGGAACAGGGATTAACCATTCAGAGACGAATCCGTCGGCCCACACGAATGCCCGGTTCCTGCAGATCTGGCTCCTGCCCGACCGTCCCGGAAAGACGCCGAAGTGGGATGCCCGCTTCTTCCCGCCAGAGCTTAAGCTCAACCACCTGCTGCCTGTCGCCTCGGGGGAAGGAACGCAAGGTGCGCTTCAATTGGGCGAGGATGTTAACATCTATTTGTCCCTTTTGCAGAAGAACCGGGAGCTGCGTTATCCGCAGCAGGAGGAGCGGCGCACCCACCTGTATGTGATCTCCGGGAACCTGGAGATCGCGTGCTCGGATGGTGTATTCCAGCTTCAGCAAGGGGATGCGGCGCGGATCCGCAAGAGCTGTGAGCTGACCCTTAAAGGCATAAGCAGCGAAGGCGATGCGGAATTCATCCTGATTGATCTTCCGTAAATACCGGGAGCAGAGCAGTCCTGAAGCAGAGCAGGTACAGCACACAAAAGCCCTTCTTCTTCACCGTCCGCTTGCGGACAGGTGGAGAGAAGGGCTTTTTTAAAAGATAAGGATTCATTTCTTGCAGAAGCGGATACCGTTCTTGTGAAAGATGCCGTAGCCGGTTCTACTTGTACGGGCAGCTCTATTCTATTTTTTACGTAAACGTCCGAGCTCCGAGACCAGTGCCTCCACCTGTGAGATACTGAGCCTGTCGCTGCCCATGGCAACCTCATACACATCCTGAATATCCTCGTATTGCTCCACCGAAAAAGCTGAGGCCTGCATCGCAGCGGCACTGGCCATTTTTAGCTTGTTTTTAATGCCTTCGATCATATATTCCACGTTCTCTTGGCTTGGTTTCGACAAATCCATTGGGTATCACCGTCCTCCCTTAGTCATAGTTCCAGTATTTTAACATGGTTGACCCGCAAAAGACCATTTTTTTGTCCGCATCCCGCAAACATGTTAAATTATAGGGAAACAATCCAGGCAGGTTAAGGAGGGGAGAAGGTCTTGGCCATTAGGGAAGAGGAGAGCAGAAAAAGACGTAAAATGGATGCCGTTGGGCTGGCTTCCTTCTTTCGGGAGATCGCAGAATTGTATTCCGCAGAGCAGTTGACCTTTCTCTGTATCGGAACGGACCGCTCTACAGGGGATGCTCTGGGACCCTTGACGGGAAGCCGTCTGCTGGAATACGGATTTCCGAATGTAACCGGAACGCTGCCATCGCCCTGTGATGCGGATAATCTGGTACAGCGGATAACGGAAATCCCGGAAGGGCAGATTATTATCGCTGTAGATGCGTGTCTGGGACCGCCTGCGGCACTGGGCTGTTATTTTGCGGCAGCTCAGCCGCTGCGTCCGGCACAATCTGTCGGGTTGCTGTTGCCGGCAGTAGGGAATTACAGCCTGGCAGCCATCGTTGATGTGAACAGTCCCCGTCCATACAGGACCCTGCAGACCACTCCGCTCTACCGGGTGATACTTATGGCTGACCAGATTGCCCAAGCTGCAGCCCAGGGTTTCGGACTTACGGATTGAGAGCGTTTCAAATGTGCTGTTCTAGCTTATTAATATAGACGACTACATAAGAAAAGAGGGGGAAGCAGCCATGGAAAATGTTCGATGCGAAGGAAGCAACATTTGCTACAGTGATCAAGGCAAGGGTGAAGTAATAGTGCTGCTGCACGGATTCTGCGGGAGTGCTGAATACTGGGAGAAGGTTATTCCAGGCTTAACCGCCAATTACCGGGTCATTGCCCCTGATCTGCGAGGGCATGGGGCCTCGGATGCTCCGCTCGGGGCCTATACCATCGAGCAGATGGCCGATGATGTGCTGTCGCTGCTGAACGCCTTGGAGATTCCTGAATGCTATCTGTTAGGGCATTCTCTGGGAGGCTATATTACCCTGTCGTTTGCCCAGCGTCATGCTTCCAGACTGAAGGGCTTCGGGCTGATTCATTCCTCCGGCTATCCGGACAGTGAGGAAGCCAAGGAGAACCGGCTGAAGAGTGTCAGCATGATCCAGAACGAAGGGATCTTTGCTTTTGTAGATCAGCTGGTGCCCGGACTCTTCGCTTCCGGAGCAGCGCCGCAGCTGCTGGAACGGGCCAAGGAGATCGGCTATAAGACCCCGCCGCAGGGCGCGGCAGGCGCCGCCATGGCTATGCGCGAGCGCCCGGACCGGCGTGATGTGATCTCGGCAACAGCGCTGCCTGTGCTGCTGGTAGCCGGAGCAGAGGATTCCAAGGTAACGCCAGAGCGGACCTTCACCTCGGATAACCGGAATATCACCAAGGCGACACTGCCGGGTGTAGGCCATATGAGTATGTATGAAGCGCCGGAGCAACTGGCACAGATTATTAAGGATTTCGTGCACGCCCCTGTGCAGAAGTAATTCATATAAGCAGAAAGAGGCAGCACTTCCGCCATCGGGCGGGTGCTGTCTCTTTGTGTTGACCGCACGGCCGCATGGCGGTTTTATTGAAATTTACGTATAGCCGGAACACAGAGCACGAGAGCGACACAGGTCAGTCCCAGAGTGGAGAAAATAAGGATCGTCGGAACCCCGCCAATCAGGTCGGCCAGCCAGCCGACAAAGATGTAACCGGCCGGCAGCAGGGCGAAGGAGCCGAATAGATCCAGGCTGGCTACCCGTCCGAAGGCTTCCTTCGGGACCAGCTCCTGCAGGCTGATCTCCCAGATCAGGCCGAAGATCATCAGCCCGAAGCCTTCAAGGGCAAAGAAACCGATGGCTGCAGCAGGAGTACCCGCGAACGGCATGAGCAGCAGAGCCACACCACCCAGCATAGCACCGCTGTATGCCATAATGCCGCGGTTGTTCCATTTGGGCCGCAGTCCGAACAGCAAGCCTGCAATAATTGCGCCTACCCCGGAGAAAGTAACGGCAAGCCCGTAGACATAAGGAGGCCAGCCGTGATGGACCTTGAAGAGCCAGGGAAGCAGGACGGTGCTGATTCCCGCGTAGCAGATGTTGATGAAGCAGAAGGCCAGAATCGTAATCCACAGCCAGGGGTGGCTGCGCAGAACAGAGATTCCCTCGATGAAATCCTCTTTCCAGTTAGGAGTATCCTGGGCTTCAGTATCCGGCAGAACAGAGGCCGCGGCATCTGCGGCGGGTCTGGTCTGTAATTGGGCGATCAGCACTTTGCGCAGGTAGACAAGGCAGATCAGGGAGATCAGATAAGTGAAGGCATCCAGGCCGAACCCGACACCTGCGGACAGGTGAGTGATCAGCAGACCGCCCAGGGCGGGGCCGATCAGGCGTACGGACTGGGTAGTGATTTGGGTCAGCGAATTCGCAGCCACGCGGATGTCGGGAGTGAATACTGTGGCCCGGACTGCAGCATAGGCAGGCTGGAATAGACCATCGAGCAGACCGTAGAAGGCTACCAGGATACAGAGCAGCGGAATGCTGAGTATTCCGGTCAGGGCTAAGACTGCTGTTATCATCATTACGGCAAAACGGGCAATATCCGCCAGCATCATAATCCGCACACGGTCGTAACGGTCCACGATATGTCCGGATACCGGAAGCATGATCACATTCGGCAGCATGTAAGCGGCCATGACCAGACCCATCGTGGTAGTTGATCCGGTCAGGGAATAGACGAGAACGGGCAGAATGACCATCGTCACTGAGCTGCCGAGGAATGAAATTAAATGTCCCAGCCACAGATAAGGGAAGGCGCGCGAGCGGACAAAAGGAGCAGCGAAACCCTGCAGCGGATTGTGCTTTTCCTGCCCGGAAGGGGCGGCGGTATTCATCTACTTCTGTACCTCCGAATCTGTATCCGGCTCAGTAGCAGGCTCTGCAGACTGCAGACGGCCCATCACGATTTCCACGCCATATTCGTCGCCGGCAGTAACTTTAAATTCCCAGGCGGTGATCAGCTCCATCATCTCCTGATGGAATTTCGCAAGCTCCCGGGGGGAAAGGGTGAGTCTGGTGATGAAATGCTCCACCTGGTCTTCTTGGCTGAAGTGAAAGCCGGTAAGCTGCTCCGAGCGGAACATAGTTCCCTTAGAGCGGTAGAATTTCTGAATGATGCCCCCCGCCGTTTCGGTGCGGACAAGCTCCAGAAGCCCGCCTTCATAGAGCTTGATGATGTGGTAGTGGATGTTCCCCGGTGTCTTGTTCAGCTTCCCGGCAACCTGTTTGGATGTGAGGGGTTCCCCCGACAGCGTATGCATGATCTTAATCCGCAAGGCACTTTCCAGCAGTTTATCCTGTTCCGGGGTTACCTTCAAAGGCTGGACGTTTTCTTCCAGTTGAGACTTGCTTGAAGCAGCAGCTTCCGGAGGGCTTTGCCCGGGGTCAGCAGGTTGTGGCATCACGTTTCCTCCTATAGTTCGATCTGTCTTACAGTACGATCTGTATTCCAGATCGGATATGTGTATTGTATTTGAGGCTGCTATTTTATGTCAAGAACAATCAGCAGCAGTGAACAGAGGTGTCTGCTGAGAAACGGGGTTGTGCACAGGTGGCGCAGGCAGGTGGAATGGTTTAAGATGATTTCAAAGGCGAAAGGGTGAGCAAACATGTTCCGGAGAGATTATATCGTGCGCATGATCGAGGATATGACGGCAATGGTAGCCAAGGTGCTGACCTTGAAGCAGGATAAAAAAACTACTGAAGCCCTGTGGGAAGTGGATGAGCTGCTGATGCGGCATTTTCGCCTGAATTCGCGTCTGCTTAATTCGCTGTCCGTAGAGGATATTATTGATATGTTTCGTCTCGGCGGAGTGCTGGAAGCGGATAAGCTGCAAGGGGTAGCCCGGCTGCTGAAGGAGGAAGGCGGAATCTACACGGCCAAAGGGGAGCAGGATCAGGCCTTGTTCAGGGCGATTCGCTCGCTCCACCTGTTTTTGTATGCGGATCTGCATGGTGCCGACCGGGAGCTGCTAAATATGACGGAAGAGATCAATGAGCTGCTGGAGGAAGTGGAGCCGTACCGCCTGCCGGCCAAAACAGAGCGGCTGCTGATGGCCTACCAGGAATCCATGGGACGGTATGCCAAAGCAGAGAACAGTCTGTACCGGCTCTGGGAGCATGGGGAGAATGTTGCAGAGGAGGGCAGGGAGCTGTACGGACGGCTGCTGCTGTTGAGTCCGGAGCGGTTAGCCGAGGGCGGTCTTCCTCTGGAGGAAGTGCAGCAGGGCGGGGAGGAATGGAGCAAGCTGACGGTTAGTGCTATAATATAACGATATTCAGGAGACACCGTGCTCTATTTTATAAACCCGAAAGTGGGATGTACCCAGTGGAAGCTTTGAAAGAATTGATCGAGCAAGTGATTACCGGCCGTACGCTGATTACAGCTACTTTAAGCCAGCTGCGCAGCAAGGGCGAGACCGCCTACAGTAAAGTACAGATCAAACCTGTTGAGTTAAAAGGGAAGCTGCATTATCAGTTTGCCTACTATATCGGCCCCAAGGTGGAACACCGCAACATTCCCGCAGAGAATGCCGCAGAAGAAATGCTGTCTTTGCTGCGGGAGACCTTCCGCCAAGGCCTGCTGTGTACCGCCAGTGCCGACTACCAGGTGCTGATCAGCAAAAAATACAAGGTGTCCATTCTGACCAAATCAGCCAGCAAACAGGAAGCTCCGGATCTGGCCCATAACCGCCGGAAGCAGTATGTGCTGGACGAGGGCGAGCCGGTGCCGTTTCTGGTGGAGCTTGGCATTATGAACAGCGAAGGCAAGGTGCTGGCCAAGAAGTATGACAAGTTCCGCCAGATCAACCGGTTCCTGGAGATGGTCCAGGATGTGCTCGGCGATCTGCCGACAGGACGTCCGCTGACGATTGTTGATTTTGGCTGCGGCAAATCCTATTTGACCTTTGCCCTGTATCATTATCTGGCCGTCCGTGAGCAGCGGGAGCTGAATATTGTCGGTCTTGACCTGAAGGCGGACGTCATTGAGCATTGCGGTGCGCTCGCTGCCAAGCTGGGCTATGACCGTCTGCGGTTCCTGGTCGGTGACATCGCCGACTACAATGAACTCGATCAGGTCGACATGGTCGTAACTCTGCATGCCTGTGATACAGCAACTGATGCCGCTCTGGAGAAAGCGGTACGCTGGGGCGCATCGGTCATCCTCTCGGTGCCCTGCTGCCAGCATGAGCTGTTCGCGCAGGTGCAGAGTGATGTACTAAGTCCTCTGCTGTCACACGGCATCCTGAAGGAACGGTTCTCGGCCCTGGCTACGGATGCAATTCGGGCCAAGCTGCTGGACCTGATGGGCTACCGCAGCCAGCTGCTGGAATTCATCGACATGGAGCATACGCCGAAGAACATACTGATTCGCGCCGTGCGGAGCGATAGCGGCGACAACGCCGCCAAATGGCGCGAGTATACCGCTTTCCGCGATTTTCTTGGTGCCAAGCCTTATCTGGAGCGCGTCTGCTCTGATCTGCTGCCCGAGGGGAAGACGGAGCTTAATTAACCAGCTTAATAGTTCAGTGTGTGACAGAACGGCTGCTTCCTATGGGGGCGGCTGTTTTTTTGTGTGAATGCTCAATGTGATGCTCAAATTGAAATCCTATTTAAAATTTTATTTGAAATCAGCCTCAAATGCAGCATCTCCGTCATTACGCTGCCCCCTGATCGGGATTGTTGCACAAAATGCAGCAGTTCCTTCACTACGCTGTCCTCTGGTTGGGGTTGTTGCACAAAATGCAGCATTTCCACTCTCCTAAGCCGGTTTATGGAACTATTCTTGTATTTTGTGCAACAATCCATCTGGACACCCGGGTATATCTGAATCAAAGCTGCAATACTTGCAACATTTTGAATTAGTCCCATTGACTAATCCCGCCTGACTACCAGCCCTTCTCTTAAGCGTTATCTCTCCCTTATGCGTTTATCTCCCCCTAAGCGTTTATTTCCCCAATCATAGACTTAAGTGTGTTTTATGTAGCCATTTTCTTTTGCATTGCGATAGATATGGGAAGACTGTAGGCAACAAGAGGAATAGGAGATTTAGGAATGCAGATCAATCGGTTTCGGCAATACGGGGGAATGGCGGTCACGCTGGGTTGCGGTTTGGCGCTGATAGCAGCGGGGGCTGCGGCCTGTATGCTGCGGGGATTCTTTTTTGTAGGGGAAATGTATCTCTTCCTGACTGGATGGTATGCGCTGTGCGGAGTTCTAACCTTAGGTGGGCTTGTCCTCTATGCTGCCTCTAGCTGGGAAATGCGGAAGCTGAAGCTGAAGGGGAAGCTGGCAGGGAAGGGGGAGACCGTACGGGCACTGGCCGGTGGGATCGTGAAGGGAGATACTGGAGGTCCCGTAAAGAGGGAAATAGCTGAAGCTGAGAGGTTAGCCGGGAGTGAGCGGTTGGTGACAGATCGTGCCGGGAGGGCCGCGACGACGCGGGCAGCAGTTGAGGCAGTGTCCGGGAGCGGGCGAGTGTTGGGTAGCAGCGTGAGCAGAGTTAGGAGGTTAAAAGCGATTGTATGGTTGTTGCCGGGCTGCTGCATGGTCATCTGTATTCTATATGCAGTTCATGCTCTCCGTGGCCCCCTATCCTCGCAGGGAACATGGAATGAATTGCTGCGCTGGGGATTCTACGCCAGCTTTGCTCTATTCGCTGTACTTGCGGCGGGAACGCGCCGGGGAGGAGCTCTTCTTGCTGCGGTCTGGCATCTGCTGGGCCTCGTGATCAGCCTGTCTGCCTTATTGGCGGTATGTGGAGGACTGCCGATTCCCTATGCGGTAGCCTACAGCCAGTCGCCGGAGGTCAGTGCTACCGGTGCCCGGCTGGCCGGGCTGCTCCAGTATCCGAATGCCTTTGGCGCGGTGATGGCTGTGTATCTGCTGGAAAGGTTATTCGCTGCAGCGTATGGCTTCAGGCTGACGGGCCCTTCGGGAACCGTACGCAGAGAAGAGGGCACAGAGGGGGAGGACGGAGCATCCCGTGGAGCGGTAAGCAGAGTGGAGCAGGAGAACATAGGCAGCGGTGGAGCGAAGGGGGGAACGGTAAGGGGAGCGGGTGAGAGTGCTATAGCTGGCAGAGCGGACCGCGCGCGGCGCCGGTCCGCAGAGCTAATGCGGACAGCGGCGCGCCTGCTGCCGCTGTTCCCGTACGCCGCCGCGCTGCTGCTCAGCGAGTCGCGCGGCGCATGGCTGGCTGCGGCTGCCGCCGGTGCCGCAGCCCTTCTCTGGAAGCGGCAACTATTCGTGCCGCTTCTCATCACCGGCGCCGCGCCCGCGGCAGCGGCGGCGCTGCTCTACCGCCAGCTGGCCCGCTCCGGGCTGGCGGCAGAGCCAATGCCCGGCCTGCTGCTGCTGGCCGGGCTCTGGGCCGGCGCGTGGCTGGCCGGCCTATGGCTGCACCGCCGCGTCAGCCGCGCGGCGGGCAAGCACCGCGCCGCCCTGCTGGCGCTGGCGGCGGGGGCCTGGACGGCGGCGGGCAGCGCCGTCCTTCTGCTGGTACGCGCGCGGATTACCGGTTCGTCACCGACGGCTGACGCGCGCGCACTGTTCTACCGCGATGCCTGGAAGCTCGCGGCGGAGGCGCCCTGGCTGGGGCGCGGGGGTGAGACCTGGCGGCATTCGTACCTCGCCGCCCAGTCCCGCCCCTATGTGGGCAGCCAGGTGCACAGCGGCTATCTCGATATCCTGCTGAATCTGGGGATCGCCGGTCTTGCGGCTGTCCTCCTGCTGCTGCTGGCGGCAGGCTGGCTGGTAGTCAAGGCATCCCCGCGCCTGTTGCCGCCTCTGCTGGTTCTAATCCTGCATAGCGCAGTCGATTTCGACTGGAGTTATGGCCTGCTCTGGCTGCTGCTGTTCCTGCTGCCTGCACGGGCACTTGCAGAAGCAACAGCAACAGGTAAGCCCGTCCACCCCGCAGATACGTTTGCTGCTGAACGGCCTGTTATGGAACCGGGAGTTCCAGATGCTTCTGTTTCATTCCAGGGCCGTTCCCTCAACCGGAATGCATATAACCTCTGCACACCCCTTGCCCGGCAACGAATGCTGCCGCAGCGGTCATGGACCTATGCAGGAATGACAGTTCTTTGCGGTCTGGCCTTCATGTTCAGCAGCTTTTCTTATCAAGCGCTAAGAGGAGAAGCTTTGTACAAGCAGGCTGTCCGCGCACATGATCCCGCGTCACAACTAGCGCTGTTACAGCAATCGCTGAAGTGGAATCCCAGAGAGCCGATGACGGCTGTCACTTTATCACGGCTGCTCGGCCAGGAGCAGGGGATTGACCTGCTGCTGCACAGTTTGCAGTTCTCCCCGGGAGATGCAGCCCTTCACTGGGAGCTTGCCGCACGGTATTTGCAGGGCAGCGATCCGGGCGAGGCGCTGTACTGGGTCCGCCGCAGTTTGCAGGCGGATAAGTTCAATGCCGCCAAACGTCTGGCGGCATTGAAGGGCATGCTTAATCTGGGCGAGCGGAGCTTCGCGGAAGGGGACAGACACAGGGCGGCAGACAGCGCAACCGCCGGGCTGGAGCTGCTGCGGCAATACAGGCTGCTTGCCAGCCAGGAGTACAGCAGAGGGCAGCAGCATAATGACCGGAGCTTCGTAATCTATCCGCAAGCCGAAGCAGTATCCCTTCGGTTAAGGAGCCTGCAGCACTCACTAGAGATGAAGTTATGAGCAGGGCCTCAGGCCTTAATTCTCCGTGAGATCAGCCAAGAGTAACGGACACCCGTGAAGTAGTTGTCCCTGATCTTCGGCATGAACTTTCCGATCACGGACAGCAAGATTACAATCAGCGTGTCCTGCCATTTCCATTTGAAATCCTTCATCATGATTCACCCTCCGTGTCAGAGTGGGGTTCCCGTTTGCCCGTACCCGTCAATTCCAGAAACCAGCCGAGCACTCTTCAAGTACCGTGAAGCTCTAATGCTATTTCCCATAAGTAGAAGTCGTAAGCCTGCATATGCTAGAATAGGCTAGGAGAAGCTGGATACATAGAGCGGACGAGGCTTTGGATTCTGCCAGCAGAGTACCGGGCTGATTACGCAATACACGGGAGGAGAGCTGCAGTTGCATTTTATATCTGATATCATTTCGCAGTTGTTTGAATGGATTCAGTCCCTGGGTTACTTTGGGATTATGATCGGCCTGATGATCGAAGTCATTCCAAGTGAGATTGTGCTGGCTTTTGGCGGTTATTTGGTCTCCCAAGGCGATATTAATTATTTCGGCGCTGTTCTATTTGGTACAGTGGGGGGAGTCATTGCCCAGATCTTTGTCTATTGGATCGGCCGTTATGGCGGCAGGCCTGTGCTGGAGAAATACGGGAAGTATATTTTCATCTCCAAAAAACACATTGATCACTCCGAAGAATGGTTTCAAAAGTACGGGACCGGTGTAATCTTTACGGCCCGCTTTATTCCCGTTGTCCGCCATGCGATATCCGTTCCAGCCGGGATCTCCCGCATGCCGCTGGGTAAATTCACTTTTTTGACTACACTTGCAGTGATTCCATGGAGCGCATTGTTTGTATATCTGGGGTACACGCTCGGAGACAAGTGGGAGACCATTGATGAGGTCGCAGCCAAGTATACCCATGAGATTATTCTTGGCGCTATTGCGGTCATTGTTCTGTATTTCCTGTTCAAGTGGTACAAATCCAAGAAGAAGGGTAGTGCAGTATGAAGCAGAATGTAGCCTCTAAATTTGGCCAAGGCCTGACTCCGCGCCAGTTCGTGGAAGGCATGACGAAGAACCAGCAGGCCTTTGAATCCTGGTATGAGAAGTTCAACTGGGAAGACGAGAGTGACCGCGAATATTTCGAGAGCCTGAATCACCGGGATGATCTGCGTGTGCTGATTCTGGCTGCCGACTGGTGCGGAGATGTCGTCCGTAATGTCCCTGTTGTATTCCGGATTTTGGAGACGGCTGGCATGAAGACTGAAGTATTGATTCTGGAAGAGAACCTGGACCTGATGGACAACTTCCTGACCATGGGCGGACGTTCCGTGCCTGTTGTGATCTTTGCCGATACCGGCGGCTATGTGCTGGGCCATTGGGGACCGCGTCCCGAGCATGTGCAGTCACTGATGAGAGAATTCAAACGGGAGAACCCGGATCGTGAAGCCGCGGATTATGACAGCAAAATTACCGAAGTGCGCAAAGCTATGGGGCAAGCCTACGGAGAAGGAACGGAATCACACGCAGTTATTGTCAAAGAGCTGCGCAGCCTGATCTCCGGATTCTAATGCCGATGCTGAATATTCGTTCTTATAATCTGGGGGCACTCCAGACCAACGCTTATCTTCTAACAGGGGCAGATCCGGCTAAGGGTGTGATTATTGATCCGGGCGCGAACCCGGCCGCAATTCTCCGTGCTGCTGAAGGTATGGAGATAGAGGCGATTCTGCTGACCCATGCCCATTTCGACCATATTGCCGGGCTGGATGAGGTCCGCAAAATCAAGAAATGCCCGGTATATCTACATCCTCTGGAGAGCGAGTGGCTGGGCAGCCCGAAGCTGAACGGCTCGCTGATGTGGCCTGATACTACCCCGCCTGTCAGCACAGATCCGGCAGAATACGATCTGGCGGAAGGCCAGGTGCTGAAGCTGCTCGGACTGACTTTCCGGGTGCTGCATACGCCCGGGCATTCTCCGGGAAGCGTCAGCTTTCTGT
Source organism: Paenibacillus tritici (assembly GCF_018207515.1). NCBI lineage: Bacteria > Bacillati > Bacillota > Bacilli > Caryophanales > Paenibacillaceae > Paenibacillus > Paenibacillus tritici. The sequence continues at coordinate 6,654,297 of NZ_CP073365.1, read as the reverse complement.
GCGGCAATGATTTATTTTCCGGCGATGTATTGTTCAAAATGGGAGTCGGACGTACCGATCTGCCCGGTGGCAGAGAGCGTGATCTGTTCGATTCGATCCGCGGCAAGCTGTACCGGCTGGATGAAGAAGTGAAAGTCTATCCCGGACACGGCCCGCGCACCTCTATCGGATATGAGAAGCTCCATAACCCTTACGTCCAAGTATAAGAATTTCTCTGAAACTGTACCGTCCTTGAGAGGAGCGTACAGTTTGCACTTGCTATGTAACGACATCTTCAGGCTTATCTTGACATAAACCGATAAAATAGAGATGGACAAGCGGATACAGAGTTGCTACAATATGGTTAATTAAATGTAACATTTACCTCGCGAAGCACGCAGGCTGTGGACTAATCCCGGTTTGCGTTCTTTTTTGTGTTTATAAGAAGCACTAAAGAAATTAACGAAAAGCAAAAAGAAGCGGAGGGGAAATTTGGAACTGTAGGAGCGGTAGCGACCGCCTTTGTCACCGGATTTCCACCGCGAAAAGCGGGTTAGATCAAGAAATCTGGGGACAACAGCGGCCGGAAGTCCAAATGTTCACCGCAGCGACGACCAAGCTTCGAGTTCGAACCTTAGTGCGTCTTATACAGATATTTTAATTAAATTAGGGGGAAACATCATGAAGGAAGATATGCATTGCCAGCTGGACTATGGAGAATGGGAAGCGGCGGACCCGTGTGTAGCGGAGCGGAATGAAGTGTATGATACGGCAGGGAAGAGTGATAATAAGTACACCCTGTTCTGGAATTTCCCCCGGGGCAAGGGCAAGATTCAGCCGTGGAGACGCAAGCTATGGGAGCTGCAGAATCAGTCTGACCGTGAATGAACGATAACGACTACATAAACGTATTACAGCTGTGATAGAAGAAATCAGGGGAGGGGCTATGGGCGACGGGATGCTGGAGAAGATCAGCCAGGCGCAGCAGGGGGATGCTGCTGCGCTGGCCGTGCTGCTGCGGGAGCACTATCCCTTCCTGTACAAGTATCTGATTAAGGCGACCTTGGACCCTTTGCTTGCGGAAGAGATCGCCCAGGATACGATGGTCAGATGTATGGAGAAGATCAGGACTTACAATGGTTCGTCTGCTTTTTCTTCATGGCTGATTACGATTGCGAGCCGGCTGTATATCGACCGCAAGCGGCGCTGGAAGCGTGAGGCGAAGTGGCAGCAGGAGCAGGCACAGGAACAGGGCATCCGCAGAGTCCGCTGGAGATTTGAGAGCCGCAATCTGGAATGGAGTGATGTGCTTGACGCCTTGTCGCGTCTGTCCTCTGCCCAGAGAATGGCTGTACTGCTGAAGCATTATTACGGGTATGGTTATGATGAGATCGGAGAGATGCTGGAGATCCCTTCAGGAACGGTCAAATCACGGGTAGCAGCCGGACTTGGCCACCTGCGGAAGGAGCTGAATGAGGATGAGATTTAACAGTGATGAAGAACTGCTGAATAAGCTGTCAGCGGAGCTGGAGAATCTGGATATGCAATATGCCGATGTCTCCATTCCGTCTTTGCCGGAGCTGGAGCAGCTTATTGCCGCTGAAGCTGTCGAGCGCCGCCGGCGCCGCCGTAAGGAACTGCTGCTGTTCCTTCTGCTTGCTCTTGTTCTGCTTGGTATCGTGATAGCTACGCTAAGCTCAGCCCCGGTGCTGTATTGGAGTCTGCAGGCGCTCTTTCTCCTGACAGCGCTTGGCAGCCTGGGAGCAAGGCGGCGGCGGCGGAAGGAGTCCTAAGCGTGAAGGAATTACAGGAAATACCTGTCTGGCTCTGGATGCTGTTAGCGGCTGTACTGCTGCTGCAGGGAACCTGGCTGTTCCGCGATGCTCAGGACAGAGGCAAGGGGAAGGCCGCCTGGCTCTGGGGAATATGGGGGCTTACAGGCGCACCGGCTCCCACCGTTTGTTACCTGCTGTTTGTGGTCCGCCCAGACCGAAGGAAGCAGAAGGCAGCGGCGAACCGCTCCCGGAAGGAATGAATTTCCAGTTTAGAAGACTTTGTAAGAGAATAGCGGATTTTCAACAATTTTCAGAGTGTTTTCTGTGAACAATCCATTATCCTGACCTCCTGCGGCTGGACAGCTCTATCTTTTTTTAGTAGACTGTGGAAACAAGCAAAATCCAATTATAGATTTTAGTCAGGAGGTAGGACGATGCTGCGTTTAGGAGAGAAGATTGTCATTGTCGCGGACGCTTTTGAGCAGAGTCTTCCTATCGGAGACTATGGTTACCTTATAGCTTACGACCGCAATCCGGATAATGCGTTTGATTATGTCATTCGTGTTCCCGAGGCCAATAGAAATTTCTATGTTACAGCAGAGGATATTGAGGCCGAAGAACAATTGCTGGTACTAGAAGCTGAAAGAGCCACGCACGAAGCGCTGATAGATTATGCATTGTCAACGTACAATGAGAAGCTGTTCCATCATCTGATGAACGGCGAGGAAGTTGAGGTTGAAGAGATAGAGGCTGCATCCCAAGAGAGTTTGTCCCAGGCGGATTTCATCAAGCAGGTGAACCTTCGCGCCTGGATTTAAGTAAGAGCCGGCGAATGCCGGCTTTTTTTTGTTTCCTGACAAGCCAAGCGCGCTGTCTATAGTACACACCTTTGAGAACAAAATGACTATTAATTCAAACGATTATTACTATTTTGGTCCAGGGACGGGATGATAAGATCAGCACAGAGCAAGGCAGAACTGCTAGAGGCCGGGGGTGATAACAAGAGGCTGGTGCCGGAAGCTGCCATCTCTGCTGTATACGCTTTCAACCAGGTGCCGTCAGAATCGGCCCAGAGTGCGTCCTTGTAAAGTGTTTTCTTTGCGGTAGACGCTGGGCAATGTGCCGGTGACCTTTTTGAAGGCTTTGGTAAAGTAATTATAATCGGGAATGCCGACCTGCTCCGCAATTTCGTAAATCGGACTGTCGGTGTCACCCAGCAGCCTTTTGGCCATTTGGATACGGAGGCTACGGATATATTCCGCGATGCCCATGCCAAAGTTCTGCTCCGAGAGCTTGTAGAGATGGGATTTGCTGATGCTGAATGCTTTGCACAGAACGGGAACGGACAGCGGTTCCTGGATATGCTCTGTAATATAACCGTCGATCTTTTGTGCCAGCGTATCCTCCTTCAGCACCAGCATCCGGGATAGATACAGGTAGCTGGCGCTCATCTCCATGGTTTTGGCGTAAGCATCAATGACTTCCTTGGAGATGTATTTTTTGCGCTGGAAGGCGCTGTACAGTTTATTCATATCCACATTATAGGGGCTTATATTCTCACAGACCTTCTCCCATAACTCATCACGGGACCCGGTCTGCAGCAATTGGCCGAACATAATATATCCGATGACCTGATTGTCCGTTTGAATTGGAACCACCGTTTCGGTAAGTCCGGCATGACACTGATAGGTGTAAAGGGTTTTCTCCTTTTTCACTTGGGTGCAGGCTGCCTGGTCACAGAGGATGCACTGGGCCTCCGCGCGCGGATCACTGCGGATGATATGGCAATATGTCGAATGACGGGTAGGATAGGCAGCCAGCTCAGTGAAGGAATTGTCGAAAATCACGGTGCGGATACCGGTCAATGTATAGAAATTGCGCAGCAATTCCTTGACTTCGGGCAGGTTGAACAACAAGCTCATGGTGCGGCCTCCTCTTCTTCCGGGTTGTTTCTTTCGTTGCTGGCAACATTGTACTGTATTTGATATGGGACACACAAACCAAGAGAGACGGAGGTGCTTATTAATGCCGCTAGTCGATATGCCGTTAGAACAATTATTAACGTATGAGGGACGTAATCCCCGTCCGGCCAACTTCGAGGCTTATTGGGAACAAGCACTGCAAGAGATGAGAAATACGGATGCCCGTGTGGAACTGGTGAGAAGCGAATTTCAGGTTCCGTTCGCCGAATGCTTCCATTTGTATTTCACGGGGACAGGCGGAGCGCGTATCCATGCGAAGCTGGTCAAGCCGAAGCATGTTGCAGGTCCGCACCCGGCGGTAGTGCAGTTCCATGGGTACGCCCACCACTCGGATGACTGGGCCGACAAGCTAATCTATGCTTCCTTGGGCTTTACTATAGCCACATTGGATTGCAGAGGCCAGGGAGGACTGTCCGAAGATGTTGGCGGGGTCAAAGGAACCACACATAAAGGGCACCTGATCCGCGGACTGGATGATGCGCCCGAACGGCTGCTGTTCCGGCAGATCTATCTTGATGCGGCACAGCTCGCCGGAATTGTAATGGACATGCCGGAAGTGGATGCGGCCCGCGTCGGTGCAATCGGCGGATCGCAGGGAGGGGGGCTGGCGCTGGCTTGTGCGGCGCTTGAGCCGCGGATCAACCGGGCTGCACCCAGTGTTCCGTTCCTGTGTGATTATAAACGGGTATGGGAAATGGACCTGGCCCGAGATGCCTACGAGGAACTGCGGACGTTTTTCCGTCACCGCGATCCCCAGCACCTGCGGGAGGATGAGATTTTTGAACGGCTCGGCTATATTGATGTTCAACACCTGGCGGACCGGATCAGCGGGAAGGTGATGATGGGTGTGGGATTGCTGGATACGGTGTGTCCCCCTTCGACACAATTCGCCGCCTACAACCGAATCCGCTGCGAGAAGAAACTGGAGATCTATCCCGATTTCATCCATGAACGGCTGCCGGGCTTCGAGGACAAAACCATACAATTTCTGCTTGAAATGTGAGAGGCTAACCGCCTCTCTTTATTATTGTTTAAGGGCCTGCTGCAGAGGTATGATGGGACTACAGGGGAGGCTTGTGGAAGGAGAGAGATGCTGTTGATCAGATTTATGAGAACGCTTTCAATTTATCCCAAACTTGTTATGGCTTTCTTGCTTGTCATTATTCCGCTCTACCTGTGGGGGCTGGTCATGAATCAATCCGGACAGGAGGTTGTCCAGAAGCAAATCTCGGAATCCATGGCCAGCCGTGTCCACTTCTATCTGACTTCGCTGGAGACAGAGCTGACCCGGCTGACGCGGCTGAAGCTGGAGTATGTCAATGACGATGATTTGCTCTTGCTGGCGACGGTTCCGAACCAGTTGAACGATTATGAACGGACCCGCGCCTTGTTATCCGCCAAGAGCAAATTATATTTGCTCAAAAGCTCCAGCCCGTTCGTGGAGAACGTTAAGCTGTATATTCCTTCCCTGGACCGAAGCATCAATGCCAACAATTTCGACAGTGCGATGCCGCCTGAAGAACTGGAGGGCATTCTGAACCCAGCCCACATGAAATCACCGATCTTCGGCATGGGCGAGAAGCTGCTGATGAGCGGCGTCTACCCCGATGCGGTGTACGCCGGCCGGCCGCCTGTGCTGGCCATCGAAATTCAGCTGTCACGCCCGGAGATTCTCCGCTCACTCTCCAGCATGGCCGAGGGGGAGGGCGGCGGAGCTCTATGGATGGACACCGGCGGCCAGTGGCAGATTGCCTCCGGTGTGGAGGACTCGCTGCTGGCTGCGTTCGGGGAAGCTCTCCGCGGGGAGCTGCTCAACGACAGCGGCGAGTCCGGCCAATACCGGCTGGAGTCGGCAGGCGTTGACTATTTTGGAGCCAGTGAATATTCACCGCTGCTGGGGACAACTTTGGCCGTGTTTGTCCCTGCGGAGACGGTGCTGGAGCCGCTGAACAAGCATCGCAACTGGATTTGGGGAGAGTCGCTGGTTGCTTTGCTGCTCGCCGTAGTGTTCTCTTACTGGATATACCGGTTTATTCATAAGCCGATGAGGCGGCTGATTACTTCCTTCCGGAGAGTGGAGATGGGTGATCTGAGTGTCAGGCTCTATCACGGCAATCAGGATGAATTCAATTATGTATATAACCACTTCAACCATATGCTGGAGCGGATTCAGGAGTTGATTCATGAGGTGTATGAGCAGCAGATCAGATCCCAGCAATCCGAGCTTAAGCAATTGCAATCGCAGATTAACCCCCATTTTTTCTACAACACCTTCTTCATTCTGCAGGGTCTCGTTCGTATGAGGGAACATGAAGTAGCCGAGCGGATGCTTCACCACCTCAGCGGCTATTTTCAGTTTATTACACGTAGTGGAGCGGAGCAGGTCAGTCTGCTTGCAGAGATGAAGCACGCATGGTCTTATGTGGAGATTCAGAATATACGTTTCGCCGGTACGGTCACAGCCGAGCTGGAGCCCATACCGCAGGGGTGGGAGGCTTCCATGGTGCCTAGGCTCATTGTCCAGCCATTAATTGAGAACGCTTATGCCCACGGGCTGGAGAACAAGCTGGCAGAAGGGATGCTGCGGGTAAGCTTCCGGGAGGAAGGGGAGGACCGGCTGGTCATCGGGGTGGAAGACAACGGAGAATCGCTGGACGAAGAACAGCTGAATGCGCTGCGCAGAACGCTGGCTCTTGCTGAAGAAGCGATGGAGACGACAGGAATCCTCAATGTGCACCGCCGGCTCCAGTTGAACTATGGTCCGGCGTTCGGAATTGAAGTATCACGCAGTGAACTGGGCGGATTGAAGGTGCTGCTGATGATAAGACGGGAAGAAGGGAGACAGCCATGATCAGACTGCTGATTGTCGATAATGAACGGTGGATTGTACGGAACCTGCTTGATCTGTTCGGGCACTGGGACAAGCTGGAGCTGGAGGTATACGGTGCGTATTCCGCTGCGGAGGCACTGGAGCAGCTGGGGAAGATGAAGTTCGATATTGTATTGTCCGATATCCGCATGCCGGGAATGGACGGCCTGGAGCTGCAGCAGGAAATCAGACGTTACTGGCCGTGGTGCAAAATTATTTTTTTGAGCGGATATAACGAATTTGATTATATACAGCAAGTCATGCGCGGCGGCGGGGTGGACTATCTGTTAAAGACAGAAGGCGAGGAAGCGATTCTTCGCGCTGTGGAGCAGGCCGCTGCGCAGCTATATGCGGCGGTGGAAGCAGAGGAGCTGATCGAGCGCGCGCACCGGCAGCTGCAGCTTGTCCGTCCGCTGCTGCTGGGCGATTATTTGCTGGAGCTGATGCAGGGGGATAGCCCGGGCGTAAGCCAGCTTGCACATAAATTCCAGGAGCTGGAATGCCCGCTGGATGCTGCCCGCGGCGTGCTGCTCACCATCGGGCGTGTGGACGATTGGCGGGACGAGCTTAGTGTAGCAGACAGGGAGCTGATGCTGTACGCTATCCGGAATATTGCCGAAGAATATTGGCTCCCCTCCGTGCGCTGTCTCAGTCTGCGTTATGAGAAGAACAAGCTGCTGTGGCTGCTGCAGCCTATGGCAGATGCTCCGGAGGACAGAGAGCGGGCGCTCCGGTTCATCCATGGAACGCTTGAGACGATCGCCATGAGCTGCAAGCGGCTGCTGAAGCTGCGGCTGTCGTTCTCGGCGGGTGCAGCATTTCGCCCCTGGGAGGAGGCGCCCCGGCAGTTCAGCACCCTGAAGGCGCTGCTGGGACGGGGACTCGGCATGGGCAAGGAGCTTGTCCTGATCGAACAGCGCAAGGAAGCCGGAGAGGAGGCGCAGCAGGCAGAGCTGCACAATCATGAAATTAGCAGCCAATTGGGGAAGCTGGGAGCCATGGCAGCTTATTTGGACAACGGACAGCAGGAGCATTTTTTTCTCGAATTCGGCAAGCTGGCAGCGTTGGCCTCCCCTGCGCACGGCACCGACAACCGGCTGAAGCTGGAGATCTACTATTCGCTCATGTGTTTGTTGCTGTCTTATATGAACCGCTGGGAACTGCATGAGGTCATCGGAGAGTCCATGGATTTGGACAAGCTTACAAGATATGAGGCCCACCCTTCCTGGGAGAGCGCGGAAGATTATTTGTCGGCGCTGGCCATGCAGCTGTTTGAACAAAAGCAGGATGACCAGGTCTACCGCGAGCATGATTTGATTACCCGCGTCCGGTTGTACGTGGAGCACCATTTGGCCGGCGATCTGTCACTGACCCGGATCGGTGATGTCGTCGGCTACAATCCGTATTACTTGACCCGGTTGTATAAGCGTTTAACGGGGCAGTCGTTGCCGGATTACGTGGCTTCCTCCCGGTTGGCTGAAGCCCAGAAGCTGCTGGAGGGCGGCAGTCTGATTGTGCAGGACATTTCGAAAGCGGTCGGCTTTATGACGGAGCAATCGTTCTACCGCTTTTTCAAGAAGGAGACCGGCGTTACTCCCCAGGAATACAGAGAGCGGCATACCTTATCCAAATCGGATAATCAAAAGTGAAAATCGGCGAGTAGAGGGGCCAGGGGAAGCGAGCCTATAATAATGCTAAATAAGGCGAACTTTCACGAAGCTCCTCCAAGATTGAAGGGGGATAAGAAGTGAAGGGAAAGAGATTGGCAGTCTTGACGTCTTACGGAATCGTTCTGTCGCTGCTGCTGAGCGCGAGCAGTCCCGGAACGGGCAGAATTCTGAACTCTGCGGAACATGAAGTCTACCCGTTTGGAAAATACGATCCGCCGATTCAGCTTCATATCGCTCGTCCGGTCGATCAGACCTGGACGTATCCCGGCGGTGACAGCATTGAAGATAATATCTGGTACCGGGAATACCGCAGCCTGCTGGGCATCGAAATTGAACACGATTGGACCGCCCTGCCGGGCGAGTACAGCCGCAAGCTGAATGTCCTGATCGCATTGGGCAGTCTGCCGGAGATGTTCTCCGTCTCAGCAGGCCAGCTCAAACAGCTGGCGGATGCGGATCAATTGGAAGATCTGACGGCGGTCTATGAGCGTTACGCTTCTGGCCGCACCAAAAAACTGCAGATGGGAGACGGCGGTGCGGCCTTGGCTTCCGCCACGTTCAACGGCAAACTGCTGGCCATTCCCATCGTCAATGCTCCGATCTACGAAGCCAATCTGCTGTGGGTGCGTACGGACTGGCTGGACAAATTGGGTCTGCCTGAGCCCAAAACGCTGGAGGAGGTGTTTGCGATTGCTGATGCATTTACGGGGCAAGATCCCGACGGCAACAACCGGCAGGATACCTTTGGCCTGGCCATCAATAATTACCTGTATGGCGGCATTGCTTCGGTTACCGGATTCTTCAATGCGTATCACGCTTATCCGCAGACCTGGATCAAGGACGGGAACGGTCAAGTAATGTACGGTTCCATTCAGCCGGAGATGAAGCGTGCGCTGGGCAAGCTTCAGGAGATGTACAGGAGCGGACAGCTGGACCGGGAATTCGGTGTCAAGGACAGCGACCAGGTGGTGGAGGATATCGCCGCGAACAAGCTCGGCATGACGTTCGGCGCTAACTGGAATCCCTATGTATTCCTGGATGCGGTACGGCAAAACCCCGGAATGGAGTGGAAGCCGTATGCAGTACCTTCAGTGGATGGCGTGCCGGCCAAGGCCAGCGTAGGCTTCTCGGCCAGCGGATATGTCGTAGTGCGCAAAGGCTATCAGCACCCGGAGGCTGTAGTGAAAATGCTGAACCTGCACGAAGAGGTAGTTCACGGCTCCAGACGCGGCGAAGGCGAATTCATTACTGTGGAAGAAGCCGGCGGACGGATCAACACCTCCAGGCTGTCCTTTGTCCAATCCGGTGTATCCAATGAGGATGTGGCAGAGTCGTTGTCGTTACTGCGCGAGGCCATCAGGAACGAGGATGGAAGCCTGCTGAAGGATGCGCTCACCGAAACCGACAAATACGGGCCGACCCTTGATTACCTGACAACCGGGAATATGGACAATTGGGCCGTTGCCCATCAATACTTCGGGTTCGAGACGACCATGGACCACTATAGCGGCGACCGGCTGCTGATGACTGCCTTCGGCGGACAGACCCCTACGATGACCGAGAAGTGGGCCATGCTGGACAGACTCGAGAAAGAAACCTTCACCAAAATTATTATGGGGGCGGTTTCCATTGATGAATTCGATAGATTCGTAACGGATTGGAACCGGCTTGGCGGTAAAGCGATCCTGGAAGAAATTAATGAACCGTATGGAGGAGAGTGAACGAGCAGCATGAGCAAATTATTCTACAAGCCTGAAGACGGCTGGCTGGCCGACGTTATCCCGTTCTATGAAGACGGCGAGTTCAAGCTGCTGTATCTGAAAGATTGGCGCGACAGGGAAGGACACGGTGAAGGCACGCCCTGGTTTCTGCTGGGGACCCGGGATTTCATTCACTACAAGGAATACGGAGAGGTTCTGCCGAGGGGCGAGGTATCCGAGCAGGATCTGTATATCTATACGGGATGCGTGCTGAAGAAAGACGGACTGTATCATATTTTCTATACCGGCAACAATTTTCATTATCCGGCAGAGGGCAAGGCGCAGCAGGCAGTGATGCATGCGGTCAGCAGCGATTTTGTACATTGGGAAAAACGGCCGGAGGATGCCTTCTACGCACCAACGGACGCCTACGAGGAGCATGACTGGCGTGATCCGTTTGTGTTCTGGAACGAGGAGGCGGGGGAATATTGGATGCTCCTTGCCGCCCGGTTGAAGAAGGGCCCCGCCGGTCGCCGCGGCTGCGTTGCCCTATGCGCCTCCAAGGATTTGACCAGCTGGGAGGTACGCGATCCGTTCTGGGCTCCCTACTTGTATACGACTCACGAATGCCCGGACCTGTTCCGGATGGGGGACTGGTGGTACCTTCTGTACTCGACATTCTCGGACCGTACGGTCACGCATTACCGGATGAGCCGCTCGCTGCAGGGGCCTTGGCTGGCGCCCGAGAACGATGCACTTGATACCCGGGCATTTTATGCCGCCAAGACCTGGACTGACGGTGAGCGGCGTTATGCATTCGGATGGAATCCGACGCGGGAAGGCGAGCATGACGGGGGCACCTGGCAATGGGGCGGACATCTGGTTGTGCATGAAGTCGTACAGGGCACGGATGGTGCGCTGCTTGTAAAAGTGCCGGATACCCTGAATGCTGCGTTTAATCAGGAAAGCGCTTTATCCTTCACCGAAGTGCTCGGACGCTGGAAGTTCAGCGGCAGCACGGCCGCTGTTACGGCAACCGATTCCTTCGCCGGTGCCTATGCGGGGCCATTACCGGACGGCGCCTGCAAGCTGGAGGCGACGATAACGTTCGCTCCCGGTACCCGGGGCTGCGGCATTGTACTGCGGACCGATCAGGACTTCGGGCAGGGGTATATGATCCGGCTGGAGCCGGGCCGTAACCGGATTGTTGTTGACCAGTGGCCGAGGAAGGGAGATGTCCCCTACGCCGTCGGCATGGAGCGGCCGCTGCAATTGCTGCCCGGAACCGCCTGCTCGTTAAGCATATATCTGGAAGATCGGGTATGCGTAGTCTATGTGAACGAGGAGCTTGCGTTAAGCACACGGCTGTATGATTTCCAGCAGGGAGGGACGGGGCTATTCGTGAGTGAGGGTAGTGCGGAATTCATGTTCAGGCAGTTTGCAATGTAGGTCCATTCCATTCCGGATGAAGAGAGGGGATAGGTAATGATCAATGTTGTCAGAAGAACAGTGATGGTATGTGTGGTGTGTATCCTTTGGTGTGGCAGTCTGCCGGGTCTTAGTTTTGCAGATACAGCTAATGTGAAGGTGACGATTGATTCCGGCACGGCCGCCATCGACTTCACCTATGGAACGATAAATCTGGCCCGCGGCAACGAAGGCAAGCTGACCGGTATCCGCCATCTGGCGCAGAACAATCTGTGGAATGATACGGCAGCTTCCACCGTTTCAGCGAAGAGAGGGCATGTCACCTATGAACATACCTGGGGGTCGGGCACTTCGCTGGCTGAGCTGGAGACGACGGTGGCCCGTAAATATGACGGTTCCTTGACCGTCAGCCAGCATGCGCAGACAGAGCAGCCAGGCATATCAGGCGTGCAATGGGGATTCATTATCCCCGATACGTATGATCTGATTATTCCTGCACTGGGCGGGATCCGGCTTACTGCCGAATCACCGGACGCCGCCTATGGCTTCTCCCAGTTCACCTATCCCGATGTCTGGGAGGCGCAGATGTTTCTTGTGCAGGGGGCAGAGGGCGGATTGCTGGTTCATGCGGATGACAATGCCGATTTCTTCAAAACATTACATGTGAAGCATGAAAACGGCAGCTTCTATGTTGGAATAGAGACGCAATCGCCCGCTCCGTTTCAGCAAACGACCAAGTCGGTCTCCACGGATTGGCGGCTTAAAGCCTACGCCGGTGACTGGGCAAAAGGATCGGCGATGTACCGGGAGTGGGCAGATGGCGCCTTCGGGTTAGCTGAATCTTCCGCGAAGGCACCGGATTGGGCCAAGGATATCGGATTCACGGTACTGACCGATCTGGAAGACCAGCCGATGCTGGAGGAGCTTGCACAGCGGGTAGATGCGGAGCGGACGCTGCTGGTTGTTCCCGGCTGGAGAGCGGACCCCTATGATGTGAATTTTCCCAATTATGAGCCTAAGCCGGATATCGCAGCCAGGATCGACGCTGCCCAGGCGCTGGGATTCCGCGTGATGCTGTATGTCAATATATTCGGAACATCATTTAACAACGAGAATTATACACAGATGCAGCCCTATCAGGTGAAGGATCCGTTCACGCTGGAGCGGAAGCGCTGGGAGTATACAGCAGGATCGGAACAGATTTCATTTGCCGTTATTAATCCGGCGGCGGAGGCATGGCGGGAACTCTTCGTTAACAAGATGACTGCTCTGGTGAATGAGGTCGGACCGGACGCGCTGCACCTGGACCAGTCGCTGCTCATGTATAACGATGCCAACGGCCTGATTGACGGCAACAACATGATGCAAGGCAATATCGCCCTGCACCGCGAGCTTAGAGAAGCGCTGCCGGATATCGCCTTGGGCGGGGAGAGCCTGAACGAAATCACGACACGGTATGAGTCCTTTGCGCAGCGCCATGCCTATGGCATCTTCTCCGCGAGCGGAACATGGGATGACAGCAAAATCAATCAGGTGGTTCCGGCCAGCTCAGCGATTTTTGCCCCGTATACGACTATTTACGGTCATCCAGATCATGCGAACCCGATCACGGAGGATTATTTCATGGCCTGGCATAAGGTCGTTCAGAACCGGCTCGGGGCCATTCCCATGCTCACAAGACCTAATCTGGGCCAGATCGCCAATCCTACCCCGCTGATGGAACAATTGCTGGATGAAGCGGGCTGGTACCAGAGCGCACAGCCTACAGCCGATTTCAGCAATATGTCAGATCCCACTCTGTTTGCTTTCAGGACAGCAAACGGCGGCAGTGCCAAATATGTACGCGATTCCTATGGCGAGAAGCTGACCGCCTACGACGGGAACCCTTCCGGCGGGGGCACCGACATCATGCGTTATTTGTACGGGGCAGAGACCTATCCGTTGCCGGGAAGCATTCCGGGGTGGCTGCTCTATGACGAACAGAAGCTGTTCGGGCTGGACCCGGACAAAACGTATCTGTATTTGAACCAGGTCCGAGATCCCGAGGGATTCCATGTCTATGAGTGGCCGGAGGATGTGGCGCTAAAACGGCTGTCCAGCCGGTCCACCCACACCACCATCGTTATGGACGACAAGCTTCAGTCCGGGGATATAGATCTGCTGAATTACGAGGGACCGGTTAGAGCAGGAGAGGTTCTGGGAGACGGTACCGTCCATACAACCGCTGCCCCGTTCCCTACCACGGGCGGATTCTCCTACTCCTTCCCCGGAGGAGGAACTGTGCAGCACTGGGGCGACCGGATCCTGGCCCATCCGCCTTACGCAGGACAGTGGCAGGGCGGGCATACCTGGCTGGAATTTGATATCAGTCTGCCCGCAGCAGCGGCAGCGAGCTTTCAAGCCGGTGTGCAGCTGGGCTCCGAGCAGAATGTTGCGAGCAGTGACGGTGTCACCTTCAAGGTATCCGCTTGGGATAAGGCAGAAGCGCCTGGGGACCGTACGGTGCTGAGTGAAGAGCAGTTCAGCAGAAGCGCCTCACCCACAGCCATGGAGCTGGATTTGTCGGAATTAGCAGGCAAAGAAGTGACCCTCCGGCTGGAGACGCATCCCGGTGTGACGGTGGACAATGATTCTGCCGTATGGGTGGCGCCCACAGTAGCCGTCGCAACTTACGGCGGCAACCGCAGTGTAAACTTCAAGGTGAACAGCCCGCTGCCCTTAACTGTGGTGCAATCCAGCTACGGAGCAGCCTCGTCTGTAAGTCTAGGTAACAATCACTACGAAATTACAGCACCTGCCTCGGGTACGGTGTATCTGATTCACAACGTGTCTGCTCCTGTGCAGCTGCCGTTATCGTTACCCGGAGCTCCATATCATTCGAGCCTGGTGTTCGAGGACGGAAGCGAAGGGCAAGCCCAGTCTCCGTTCGGCGGATTCCCGGGAAGCGGCTCTGTACTCGGCGTTGAGAAGCAGGGGCTGGATGCCCACCCGCCGCAGCACGGGCAGACGCATATTGAATATGCCTTGAATTTGCCCGCTGACACGCAGGCTGTCCTGCAGGGATTCGCCGGCATTAAGGACGGATCGGAGGACTCCCAGGGCGCCGGCTTCCGCATAGCGGTGAACGGAACGGTAAAGTGGTCGCAGGATATCATGCCGGGTGGGGCCTGGACGCCGTTCAGTATCCCGCTGGCCGAATATGCCGGAACTTCGGTCATCATCACCCTGATCACTGATTCGTTGGGCGACTACGGATATGACAGGGCCTTCTGGGGCCAGCCGGCTCTGATTGTGCAATAAAGAGATCATGCAGAAACCGAATATGAGGGGGAAGCAAAATCATGAGAAAAATTGCCGCTTTATCTATTAGTACCGTTCTTTTGGCCCTGACAGCCTGCAGCTCACCATCCAATACCAATACCAAAGACACTGCCAGCTCCAGTGCCGATCCGAAGCAACCCATTGACCTGCGGGTAGGCCGTTATTCCCTGCCCACCTGGGGATATCCCGCAGGGGATGATTTTGCGAACAACATCTGGTACCGGCATTATGCTGACAAGTTCAATCTGAACGTCATACACGAATGGACAGCTCTGCAGAATGAATACAATGAGAAGCTGAACATCGTCATTGCCTCGGGATCAATTCCGGATATCGTCATCGAAGCCTCCACCAATCAGCTGGAGACCATGGTGAAGGCCGGTATGACAGCGGATCTCACCGATGTTTTCGAAGAGCATGCTTCTGATTTGACGAAGGAGATTCTCACCGGTGACGGCGGCCTTGCGATGGATTCGGCTACCTTTGACGGCAAGCTCATGGCTTTGCCTTACACGACCTCGGTCATCTATGAACCTAGTCTGCTGTGGGTGCGTCAGGACTGGCTGGATAAGCTGAACCTGCCTGTGCCGAAGACCATCGACGATGTGATAGCGGTGGCCAAGGCCTTCAAAGAAAAGGACCCGGACGGCAACGGCATCGACGACACCGGCGGGCTGGCATTCAGCAACTGGCTATTCGACGGGATTACCTCCACCACCGGATTCTTCAACGGCTACCATGCCTATCCGCAGAGCTGGCTCAAAGGAGATGACGGCAAGATCACCTACGGCAGCGTGCAGCCTGAAATGAAGAATGCCTTGGCTAAGCTCAGAGAAATGTATCAGGCCGGCCTGATTGATCCTGAGTTTGGCATGAAGGATACGACGAAGGTAACGGAGGAGGTCAGCGGCGGCAAATACGGCATCAGCTATGGACGCTGCTGGAACGTATACATGTACGGTACGGGCCTGGAGGGCCAGCCGGATATGGTCTGGACTCCACTGGCGGCTCCAAGCGCCGACGGCGAGGATGTATTTGCCAATGTAGGCACAACCGTGGTGAGTTACTATGCGGTGAACAAAGACTATAAGCATCCCGAAATTCTCGTCCAATTATTGAATGATTACAACGAGATGGCTTACGGTCCGAACCGGAATGATCCCGAGGTCAAGAAATTCTTTGCTTTCGAAAAAGGGCAGACCATTGTGGAACAGGGGCACTTGTCCCTGGCCCGGACCCTTACGACCGATGATGCTACCGTGAAATCTTTGGAATACCTGATCGAAGCCATCGAGAAGCGCGATCCCAGCAAGCTGGATCAGGCTCTGACCGAGACGGGGAAATACGAACCGAGCGTAGCTTATCTGGACGGCAAGGGGACCGGCTATATGGAATATCACCAGGTCAAAGCCTTCAAAGCGATTGTGGAGGGCTATGGCACGGATCATCTGATTCCCCAGGCTTATGGAGGCACCACGGAAACGATGCTGAACAAAATGGGCATCCTGGGCGATTATGAACGTGAAATTTTCACGAAGATCATCATGGGTGCGGAGCCTATTGACGCCTTCGATACCTTCGTATCCGAGTGGCACAAGCTGGGCGGCCAGCAGATTCTGGACGAGATCAACGCCAGCTTGTGATGAAAGGGGTAGCCTATTGTGAGAGCTTTGCACCTGAAGAGCCGCTTCAGACATGAATTACCGTACCATTTGTTTTTGATACCGGGAATTATACTGGCTGTTCTATTCTGCTATATCCCGATGATGGGGATTGTGATGGCCTTCCAGAACTTTAGCGTGTTCAAGGGCTGGCTTGCGGGTCCATGGGTCGGGATGGACAATTTCCAATATATTATTTCCATGCCCCGCTTCGGGCAAGTCATGTATAACACGATCTATATCTCGATTTTGAAAATTGTATTTTCATTGATTGTACCTATCGTTGTTGCGCTGCTGCTGAACGAAATGCACGGCCAGAAGCTGAAACGGGTGCTGCAAACTGCGATGTACCTGCCTTATTTCCTGTCCTGGGTGGTGCTCGGCGGCATCATTCTGGATGTCCTCAGTCTGGAGGGGGTGATTAACAGCCTCATCCAGGCCTTTGGCGGAGAGCCGGTGGGCTTCCTGTCCAGCAACCGTCTGTTCCCCGGTGTACTGGTCACTACTGAAGTGTGGAAGAACTTTGGCTTCAATACGATTATCTATATGGCTGCGCTAACCTCCATCAATCCGGATTTATATGAGGCAGCCATGATTGACGGAGCCAGCCGCTGGCGGCAGATCTGGCATGTTACGCTGCCCGGCATTCGTCCTACGATCATTCTTCTGGCTACTCTCAGTCTGGGCAATGTGCTGAATGCCGGGTTCGAACAGGTATTCATGCTGCTCAATCCGCTGGTGGTCGATTCCGGCGATATCCTGGATACGCTGGTCTACCGGCTGGCCTTTAATCAGGCGCAGTACAGCGTAGCAACAGCTGTAGGACTGTTTAAATCGCTGGTATCCGGAGTACTTATTTCAGTCTCCTATTATATGGCCTATAAGTTTGCCGATTACCGCATTTTTTGAAAGGGGGAGCAAGGGTGAAATACCGTTTGAACGGCAGCACCGTGTTCGCAGTATTCAACAAAGTGTTTCTCATTCTCTTGGGAATCCTCTGCATTGCGCCGATTGTCAATACGTTAGCCATTTCCTTCAGCTCCGCCTCGGCGGTGGCGATGGGGAAGGTGCGGTTTTTTCCGTCGGACTTTTCACTGGACGCTTATAAATTTATCGCTACCCGTCCGGAATTTCTAAGATCCTTGGGCGTGGCTGTGATCCGTGTGCTTGTGGGCAGCGCCCTGCAGATGCTGGTTACCTTCATTTCAGCTTATCCCCTTTCCAGGGAGAACAGGGATTTCAGCATGCGGACGTTTTATGTATGGTTTTTCATGTTCACCATCCTGTTCAGTGGAGGCATCGTCCCCCTGTACATGCAGGTGAAATCCCTCCACATGCTGGATACCATGATGGTACTGGTTCTGCCGACAGCCCTGGCGGTCTTCAACATCGTTCTGATGATCAATTTCTTCAGAGGACTGCCCCGGGAACTGGATGAGTCCTTCCGCATAGATGGAGCCGGACACTGGACCATCCTGTGGCGGTTATATTTCCCGCTGTCGTTGCCTGCTTTTGCGACCATCCTGCTGCTGGCTATGGTAGGGCATTGGAATAGCTGGTTTGACGGAATGATCTTCATGAACCAGACCGAGAACTATCCGCTCGCCACCTATTTACGCTCTATTATTGTCAGCTTCGATTTCAGCAATGTGAGGTCTGAGGACGCCGCACTCCTGGCCAGCATCTCACCGCGCACGACCAAGAGCGCGCAGATCATTCTGGCCACGTTGCCCATCTTGTGCGTCTACCCTTTTTTACAGCGTTATTTCGTGTCTGGTCTCGTCCTGGGAAGCGTGAAGGGATAGTTCCAAAAACTATTTACAGTAGGAGAAATGGATTATGCAGAAAATTGCCAGTGGAATCTTTAAGCTGACCTTCGGAACACCCGAAGAATTTACACCGGTATCGGTATTGAAGCCTGTCACATGTCTCGAAGCGCTGAATGCGCTTGAAGATCATCCGCTTCCCTTTCTAAGGGAGGACATTCATTTTCAACCGCGCCAGGGCTCCGTATTGCTGGAGATTCCCTTGGAGCCGGAAGAGGAAGTATACGGTTTGGGCTTACAGCTTAAATCGTTCAGACAGAGCGGCAGCAAGAAGAAGCTACGTACGAATTCCGACCCGTCGGCGGATCTGGGTGACTCCCATGCACCGGTTCCCTTTTATGTAAGTACTGCCGGTTATGCCATTCTGGTGGATACGGCCCGGTACGCGACCTTTTTCAGCGGAGGGTGCAAGAGAGTTGGCAGCAGGCAGGATCTGGAAGGCTTCGAATCGGCAGGCACCGAGAAGGGGCACTGGGAAGTGAAAAAGGGAAGCGGCAATATGCTGGTGGATATCCCTGCGGCGCAAGGAGTAGATATTTATGTGTTTTGCGGCGGGGATATGAAGGACGCGGTCAGCCGCTATAATCTGTTCAGCGGCGGCGGGGCGTTACCTCCGATGTGGGGATTGGGTGTGATGTACCGCGCCGACTGGCATGCGGATCAGGAAGATGTCCTGCAGTTAGCCCGGCAAATCAGGGAAGATGAGATGCCCTGCGACATGTTTGGTCTGGAGCCCGGCTGGCAGACGAACGCCTACTCCTGTACTTATGTGTGGGACAGCAACAGATTTCCGGATGAAACAAGGCTGATCCAGGATCTGAATGATATGGGGTACCGGCTAAATCTGTGGGAACATGCTTATGTGCATCCTGATAGTCCTGTCTTCCCGGAGCTGAAGCCTTATTCGGCCGACAGCTATGTATGGGACGGTCTGGTGCCGGATTTCACCCAAGCTGAGGCCCGGAAAGCCTTCACGGACATCCATCAGCCCTTCATTGAGGCGGGGTTGTCAGGCTTCAAGCTGGATGAATGCGATAACGGCGATTATATCGGCAACTGGGGTTTTCCCGATTTCGCCCGTTTTCCGGGAGGGGCGGACGGGGAGCAGATGCACAGCTTGTTCGGCCAGCTCTATCAGCAAACGATGCTCGCCCCGTTCAAGGCAGCGGATCGCCGGACCTATGGACAGGTGCGCGCTTCCCATGCGCTCGCGGCGCCCTATCCCTATGTACTGTACAGCGACCTCTACGACCATGAAGACTTCGTACGGGGGCTGGCCACAGCGTCCTTCTCAGGTCTGCTCTGGTCGCCGGAGGTCCGCCAGACAGCAACGAGGGAAGAGCTGCTGCGCCGGATTGGCGCTGTGATTTTCTCGCCTCTGGCGGTGCTTAACTGTTATATGATTCCTTCGCCGCCATGGAAGCAATTCGATCATGACAAGAACCATGCCGGTGAATGGCTGGAGGATTGGCCGCAACTGGCGCAGCAATGCAGAAATCTTCTGCAAATCCGAATGAGTCTGATTCCTTACCTGTATGCCGCATTTGGCAGATATCGCCAGCAGGGGGTACCGCCTATACGTCCCTTAGTGATGGATTACCCGGGTGACTCTGAGGTGCTGGATTGCTTCGACCAGTTCATGGTTGGAGAGGATCTTATGGCTGCTCCTGTTGTCTATGGTAACGGTGACACACGTAAGCTCTACCTGCCTCAAGGCCGCTGGTACGAACGATTGAGCGGAGAGTGGCTGAACGGCGGACAATGGATCACCCGCCAGGTTGCTGAGGATGAAGTTCCTCTGTATATCAAACAGGGCGCGCTAATTCCTTGGGCAGAGCCCGTTCTATGTGTCCGGGACGACACCGTTTTTAATATAGAGCCTGTTCTGTACGGTGCGGAAGCAGGGGGATGCTCGCTTTTATGCGATGATGCAGTCAGCTATTCCATGATTTCTGAGAGCCTGCCTTTTGCCACAATTAAGGTGACCCAAGAAGGCGGTCTGAGCATAGAGCAACAAGACATAATCTCTGAGCGCTATAGGTTAGCCGGTATGAAATACGTCCCGGATGGGGAGAGGGGCTGAATCGGGGACATGGCCGTCGATCTCATAGGCCTAGATATCGGGTCAACAGGAACGAAATGTCTGATCATGGCTCCAACGGGTGAGGTGCTGGCCCAGGCATACAGGGAATATCCCATGGAATCGCCGGAAAGCGGCTGTTATGAGCTGAGTCCGCAGCGGGTGTGGGAAGCGGTTCAAGCTGTGATCAGTTCCGCAATGATTAAGTATGACCGACCGCCTGCCATGCTTGCCGGACTGTCCGTTTCTTCCTTTGGGGAGGCTGCCGTTCTGCTCGACAGCGGGGGCGGCGTGCTTGGAAACAGCCTGCTGTATATTGACAAGCGGGGAAGTGAGCAACTGGAGGTTTTGGTGGAGCATATCGGAGAAGAGAACATCATTGGCAAGACGGGTCTTCATCCCCATCCGATGTACACCCTCTCCAAATTGATGTGGTACCGGGAAGAGCGGCCTGACATTTATGAGCGGCTTCATACCTTTCTGCCGTTTGGATCATTTATTCTCTACAAGCTGGGTGCAGGACCCGTGATCGACTATTCGCTGGCATCCAGAACGATGGCCTTTGACGTTCACCGGCTTGAGTGGGATGAGGAGATTATCCGGGCGTCAGGCTTAAGGAGCGGGATCTTTCCCCAGGCGCTGGAGCTTGGATCACGGCTCGGCCGGATTTCACCCGCAGCGGCTGAGGCGCTGGGGCTGCCTGCCCACCTACAGCTGGTGCTCGGCGGACATGACCAGGTATGCGCTGCTATTGGCGCGGGAGTCACGGAAGAAGGCTCGGCCGTAGATGGCATCGGCACCGTAGAGTGCATCACGCCGGTCTTCCATACCATGCAGGTCGATGACCAAGCACTTGCGCTCAGCAAGCTGGCGCTGGTTCCTTATATCCAGGGGAGTTATACCACCTATGCGTTTAATTTCACCGGCGGCTCCCTGCTGAAGTGGTATAGGGACCAGTTCGGTTATGAAGAGAAATGTGCGGCAGATGAGTCCGGCCGGAGTGTCTATGAGATTATGGGCGAGAGCGCCGGAGAAGGTCCTACAGACATTTTGGTACTGCCGCATTTTGCCGGCTCAGGCACACCTTACATGAATCCGGCTGCGGTTGGGGTCATCGCGGGCTTGAATTTCAACACCACGAAGGGTGAACTGTACAGAGCCTTGATGGAGGGCGTCACCTATGAGATGAGGCTCAATCTGGATTGTCTGGAGCAAGCGGGTATGCGTATCAGGGAACTAAAAGCCTGCGGCGGCGGTTCCAAGTCCGCCTTATGGCTGCAAATCAAGGCGGACATCATGAACAGGGCCGTCATCGCCCTTGATATCGAAGAGGCGGGTATTCTAGGAGCGGTTATTCTGGCCGGGGTGGCGCTGGGAGTGTTCCCTTCCTATGCAGAAGCTGCCCGCCGTTTGGTGAAGGTGGGCACTACCTTCTATCCCCGCCCGGAGAACCGCAGGCACTATGATGAGAATTACGCCAAATATAAACGGCTGTATCGAGCAGTGAATAACGTCATGTCGAACCCATAGGAGATGCTGAAGAATGCCATTAGTGACCCTGAAAGAGTTAATGAAGGATGCCGAAGCCAAGCGTTATGCCGTCGGCGCGTACAATGTGATTAATTTGGAGATGATCCGGGGAATCATTGCCGGGGCCGAGGAGGCGCGCTCACCGGTCATTCTGTCCTTTGCGGAAGTGCATATTCCGCTGGTTCCGCTGGAGGTGATCGCTCCCATTATACTGGCGGCTGCGAGGCAAGCGCGGATTCCCGTTGCAGTACACCTGGACCACGGCCAGGATCACGAAATTCTGATCCGGGCGATGCAACTCGGCTTCTCGTCGGTGATGTTCGACGGTGCGCATCTGCCGTTGGAGGAGAATATCCGCCAGACCAATGAGATCAGCAAAATCGCCAAGGCGCTCGGAGTTTCCGTAGAAGCCGAGCTTGGCAAGATTCTGCGTCCGGAGGGCGGCGGAGCGGAGGAAGAGATCGAAGAATATGATCCGGACGATGTATACACCAATCCCCAAGAGGCACAGACCTTTATTGCACATACCGATGTCGATGCGCTCGCCGTTGCTTACGGGACCG
The DNA here is from genome assembly GCF_018207515.1 of Paenibacillus tritici. NCBI lineage: Bacteria > Bacillati > Bacillota > Bacilli > Caryophanales > Paenibacillaceae > Paenibacillus > Paenibacillus tritici. Next base: position 6,631,913 of record NZ_CP073365.1, on the reverse strand, counting down.
CGCACGGTGTCTATCTGACAGAACCGGTTCTGGATTTTGAGCGGTTGAAGCTCATCAAAGAGCTTACCGGCCTGCCGCTGGTGATGCATGGCGGGTCTGGACTGGATGAAGCTGCCTATATCACCTCCATACAGTGCGGCATCCGCAAGCTTAACTATTATTCCAATATGGCGCATGAAGTGGCCAATACCCTCCAGGCTAAATTGGCGGCCAACAGCGCGCAGCAGCACAAAAGCTATTATCATGACCTTTCCAGATGGGCTATGGAAGCAGTGCAGCAGGATATTGTTCGTACGATGAGAATTTTCGGGAGTGCCGGACAAGCCTGAGGCTTTCCTTCCCGGGTGCAGGAGGAATGGTGGTATGGCAAGACTTTATGGCAGAGAATGGACCCGTCGTGAGCTGGAAGCCAGAGTTGGGAGAATAGAGCAGCTTGCGGGAGTGCAGCCCTTTGTAATGAGAGAAGGGCCGGAGGCCGGTCAGGAAGTGTTCCGTGTGCGGACCGGCTCTGGCCTCTCCTATTGGGTGCATCCCGGCAAGGGAATGGATATCTCTTTGGCTGAATTTTGCGGCATTCCGGTTAGCTGGTCTGCCGCCAATGGCGATCCCCATGCCGCTTATTTCAGGGATGAGGGGAATCACTGGCTGCACACGGCTTCCGGCGGGTTGCTGATGACTTGCGGATTGTCACAGGCAGGTGCGGCCGGCCGGGACGAATACGGAGCATATGGATTGCATGGGCAGATCCATCATACGCCTGCACGCCAAGCTTCGTATCAGGCGGAATGGCAAGGCAATGAATATGAGATACGCCTGCGGGGAGTCATAGAGGAGACGTCCATTTTTGGACATAAGCTGCGTTTGACCCGCACCATTACAAGCAGGCTTGGAGAGAACAGTCTGCTGCTTAACGATTGCGTGGAGAATGCAGGCTTTACACCGGCCCCGCATCTGATGCTGTATCATTTCAACTTTGGGTTTCCGCTGCTTGCGGAGGATACCCGGATCGTATTGCCGGAGAGCAGCTGTGCTCCGCGTGATGATGATATGGAGATATCACGGATACATGAATGGCAGGCGCCGGATCCTCGTTTTAAGGAACAAGTGTACTACCATGAGCCATTGGAACGGCAAACGTACATCTGCGCTCAAATCAGCAGCCCTTCTTTTCCTGTACCCGGCTTATCCTCTTCATCGGGAGGCCTGACGGCAGAGCTGAAGTGGGATCAGCGGACGCTGCCCAGACTGGTGCAGTGGAGAATGCCCGGAGCAGGCGAACATGTGCTGGGACTCGAGCCGTCCAATTGCTGGACCCGGGGGAGAGCGGAAGAGCGCGGAGCGCATTCTTTGAAGCTGCTGGAGCCTGGAGAAGCCGTTCATTACGAAATTGAATTGAAATTCAAAACGAGTTGAACAAACGGAGGAATTTGATATGCTGCAGGCTAAGCCTTATGTATTCTGGTTTGTCACAGGGAGCCAAGGTTTGTACGGAGAGGATGTCCGTGAGCAGGTGGAGGAGAATTCCAGGAGAATGGTCGAGGAGCTAAACCGTGAAGGAGGCCTTCCGTATCCGATTGAGTTCCGCGAAACGGTCACGGCTCCGGAAGCGATTCTGCGAGTGTGCCTTGAAGCCAATTCCAGCGGGACCTGCGCGGGGGTGATCACATGGATGCACACCTTCTCTCCGGCCAAAATGTGGATCTCGGGGCTAACCCAGCTGCGCAAGCCGCTGCTCCATCTCCATACCCAATACAATGTCGAGATTCCCTGGGACAGTATCGACATGGAGTTTATGAACTTGAACCAGGCGGCGCACGGCGACCGTGAGTTCGGGTTCATCGGCGCCCGCCTGCGCATGGCCCGTAAGATTATTGCAGGCCACTGGAAGGATGAAGAGGTGCGGGCAAGAATCGGAGGGTGGATGAAGACGGCGGCGGGCTATACCGGGAGCCAGACGATGAGAATCGCCAGGTTCGGCGATAATATGCGTGATGTCGCGGTGACGGAAGGCGATAAGGTGGAGGCGCAAATCAAGCTGGGGTGGACGGTCAACGGTTATCCGGCCGGCGATCTGGCTGAACGGGTTCGGAGTGTCAGCGAAGCCAAGCTGTATGCGCTGATGGATGAATACGCCGAATTATACGACTTTACGGATCAGGGACGTACCGATGGCGCTGAACGGGAAGCCATTCGTGAACAGGCGCGGATGGAGATTGCGCTGAGCGAATTTTTGGAGGAGGGCGGATATACAGCGTTCGTGACCAGCTTCCAGGACCTGCATGGACTGAAGCAATTGCCGGGGCTGGCGGCTCAGCGGCTGATGGCGGCAGGCTACGGCTTTGGCGGTGAGGGAGACTGGAAGACGGCCGCGCTGGTACGGATGATGAAGATTATGGCCGGTAATCAAGGGACCTCTTTCATGGAGGATTATACGTATCATCTGCAAAAGGGCAATGAAATGGTGCTGGGTTCCCATATGCTGGAGATCTGCCCTTCCCTGGCTGCGGACAGACCAAGGATTGAAGTGCATCCCTTGTTTGTCGGCGGCAAGGAAGCTCCGGCGCGTCTAATATTTAACGGCGCAAGCGGCACGGGAATCAATGCTACCCTGGTGGATATGGGCGACCGGTTCCGCCTGATCGTCAATGAAGTGAATGCCGTACAGAATGAACATAGAATGCCTCATCTGCCGGTAGCGCGGCTCCTCTGGCAGCCGGAGCCGTCCTTGACCCGTGCATCGGAAGCGTGGATTCTGGCCGGGGGTGCACATCACTTCGCCTTTTCCTTCCATACAACAAGTGAACAGCTCCGGGATTGGGCGCGTATGGCAGGGGTCGAGTGCCTTGTCATCGACACCTCCAGCACCATGATTTCACTTGAGAATGAGCTGCGCTGGAATGACCTGTATTACCGGATGAATCATTAGCCGGATTAAGCTTAAGCACTCAAGACCCGCTTCCTGCCACAATCAGCAGGTGCGGGTCTTTTGCTGTATATATCTCCCTCCATCGACAAGCGCATTGAATTGTAAGGCCGTCTACCCTATAATTAAAAACGTTATCCGGGCGCTTTAGCCCTTTAAACAGGAGGGATATTCATTATGAGCATCACCGTCAAAGATGTGCAGCATGTGGCCAAGCTGGCCCGACTGCAATTAAGCCCGGAAGAAGAGGCTACCTTCACCGAACAAATGAATGCTATTTTACAATATGCCGAGAAATTGAATGAGCTGGATACCGAGAATGTAGAGCCGACCACCCATGTGCTGCAAGTCAGCAATGTGATGCGTGACGATGTGGTGAAGGAGAGCCTGACCCAAGAGGAAGCGCTGCTTAACGCACCGGAACATGAAGACGGACACTTCAAGGTTCCCGCTGTTCTGGAATAACCATACCCTGAGAGGAGGAAGCAAGTTGAGCCTGTTTCAATATCGACTACCTGAAGTACATAACATGCTGCACAGTAAAGAGGTCTCGGTCCGTGAACTGACTGAAGAATCCCTGTCCGTCATTGCGGAACGTGACAGCAGGGTTCATGCTTTTTTGACACTGAATGAAGAGGGTGCCCGCGATCAGGCACGTGCGCTTGATGACAAGCTGGCGTCCGGAGCTGCGCGTGGTCTGTTATTCGGATTGCCTGCCGGCATCAAGGATAATATTGTGACCAAAGGTCTGCGCACTACCTGTGCCAGCCAGTTCCTTAATAACTTCCAGCCGATTTATGATGCGACCGTAGTCTCCAAGCTGCGCCAGGCCGATGCCGTAACCATGGGTAAGCTGAACATGGACGAGTTCGCCATGGGCGGGTCCAATGAGAATTCCAGCTTCGGGGCGGTGCGTAATCCGTGGGATCTGGAACGTGTTCCCGGCGGGTCGAGCGGTGGTTCGGCAGCGGCGGTTGCGGCCGGAGAAGTGTTCTTCACCCTCGGCTCCGACACCGGCGGTTCGATCCGCCAGCCGGCTTCCTACTGCGGAGTGGTCGGTCTTAAACCTACCTATGGCCTGGTCTCCCGTTACGGTCTGGTAGCTTTTGCCTCCTCCCTGGATCAGATCGGTCCGATTACCCGCAGCGTTGAGGATTCAGCGTATGTACTGCAGGCGATTGCAGGTTATGATGCCCAGGATTCCACCTCGGCCAAGGTCAGCATACCTGATTATCTGAGTTCGCTCACCGGTGATATTTCCGGTCTGCGTATAGCTGTGCCGAAGGAATACATCGGCGAAGGCGTAGACGCATCGGTCCGTGAATCCGTGCTGTCAGCGCTTAAAGTGCTGGAGAGTCTCGGCGCCGTGTGGGAAGAGGTTTCGCTTCCGCATACAGAATATGCCGTAGCCGCTTATTATCTCCTGTCGTCTTCCGAGGCTTCATCCAACCTTGCCCGTTTTGACGGTGTCCGTTACGGGACGCGTGTGGATGACGGAGGAGGTTTGCTGGATCTGTACCATAACTCCCGCAGTCAAGGCTTCGGTCCTGAAGTCAAACGCCGGATTATGCTCGGCACCTATGCGCTCAGCTCCGGATATTATGATGCTTATTATTTGAAGGCGCAGAAGGTACGCACCTTGATTAAGCAGGATTTTGATGAAGTGTTCAAGAAATATGATGTCGTGATCGGCCCGACTGCGCCTACGACAGCCTTTAAGCTGGGCTCACAGACCGAAGATCCGCTGACCATGTATCTGAATGATATTCTGACCATTCCTGTCAGTCTGGCTGGTATTCCTGCCATCAGCATCCCTTGCGGCTTCGCTGAAGGCCTGCCTGTCGGCCTGCAGATTATCGGCAAGGAGTTTGACGAGAGTACGGTACTGCGCGTTGCGCATGCCTTTGAACAGCATACAGAGCATCACAAGGCCCGTCCGCAAATGTAGCTTTTATATTAAGATGCACTTAAGATTTGAACTTGAAGCTACATCGTCACTGCGGTGAACATTTGGACTTCCGGCCGCTGTTGTCCCCAGATTTCTTGATTTTGAACCGCTGTTCGCGGGTGAAATCCGGTGACAAAGGCGGTCGCTACCGCTCCTACAGTTCCAAATTTCCCCTCCGTTTCTTTTGCTTTTTGTTTATTTCTTTAGTGCTTCTTATATAATTTGAGTATATGCCCACAAAACTTTTAAGGGATGAGATTATCTATGTCTAAATATGAAACGGTCATCGGGCTTGAAGTTCATGTGGAGCTTCATACCAAGTCCAAAATCTTCTGCGGCTGCTCCACAGAATTCGGCGCTCCGCCTAATACCCATACCTGTCCGGTCTGTCTGGGCCACCCCGGCGTATTGCCGGTTCTTAATCGGCAGGCTGTAGAGTACGCCATGAAAGCCGCAATGGCTCTGAACTGTACGATTGGCGATGTCAGCAAATTCGACCGCAAAAACTATTTCTACCCCGATTCCCCGAAGGCCTACCAGATTTCGCAATTTGATCAGCCTATCGGCCTGAACGGCTGGATTGATATTGAAGTGAATGGAGAGACCAAACGGATCGGCATCACCCGTCTTCATCTGGAGGAAGATGCGGGCAAGCTGACTCATGTGGATGGAGGATTTGCTTCACTGGTTGACTTCAACCGGGTGGGGACCCCACTTATTGAGATTGTCTCTGAGCCTGATCTGCGTTCGCCTGAGGAGGCGCGTGCTTATCTGGAGAAGATCCGCGCCATCATGCAGTATTGCGATGTATCCGATGTGAAGATGGAAGAAGGCTCGATGCGCTGTGACGCCAATATCAGCCTGCGGCCGGAAGGGCAGGAGGAATTCGGGATCCGGGCGGAGCTGAAGAATATGAACTCCTTCCGCGGGGTACTCCGCGGGCTGGAGTACGAACAGTTCCGTCAGGGAGAGATTCTGGATGACGGCGGGATCGTTGTGCAGGAGACCCGCCGCTGGGATGAAGCTGGGGGCAAGACCTTGTCTATGCGCGGTAAGGAAGAAGCGCATGACTACCGTTATTTCCCGGACCCGGATCTTATCGTGCTGCATATCAGTGATTCCTGGAAGGAACAGATCCGTGCGACCATTCCGGAGCTTCCAGATGCCCGGCAGGCCCGTTACAGCGAAGAATTTGGCCTGACTGCCTATGATGCGGGAGTGCTTACCTCATCCAAGCCGCTTGCCGACTTCTTTGAAGGCAGTCTGGCTTACACACAGGATGCCAAGGCTGTCGCCAACTGGATGATGGGAGACCTGCTGGGATATTTGAACAGCAATAATCTGGAATTATCCCAGGTGAAGATTACGCCGCAGGGACTGGGCGAGATGATCGGCCTGATCGCAGGCGGAACCATCAGCAGCAAAATTGCCAAAACCGTGTTCAAAGAAATGCTGGAGAGCGGCAAGCTGCCTGCAGTTATCGTTGAAGAAAAGGGTCTAGTGCAGATCAGTGATGAAGGTGCGATTAAGACAATCGTACAGGAAGTAGTCGCTGCTAATCCGCAATCTGTCGAAGATTACAAGGCCGGCAAGAAACAAGCGATCGGCTTCCTGGTAGGACAGGTTATGAAGGCAAGCAAAGGGAAAGCGAACCCGGGTCTTGTGAACACACTGCTTGCAGAAGTGCTGAACAGCTAGATTGGGTAATAGATTATAGAATCTTGGGCACAGGGCTTGTCGGCAACGGCAGGCCCCTGTGCAGTATATAAGGGGATTGTACGGATGGATACAATAGTGAAGTTGAATCTGCAGGATGAGATCACGCTGGATGAGCTATGGAGCCTTCAGCATAAGGCATACCGCCTGGAGGCGGAGATGATCGGGTTCCGTGACATTCCGCCGCTGCTGGAGACCAGAGACATGCTCAGCCGGGTTACAGAGGATTTCTATGGCTGCCTTGATGATACGGAGGAGCTGCTGGGCGCTATTGCAGTAATTGAAGAGTCTCCCGGCAAGCTCACGGTTACCCGGATGATGGTTAGCCCTGATCATTTCCGCCAAGGTGTGGCGGGCAGGCTGCTGGAATTCATCTTCGCCCGTTACGCAGAGATAGAGCAGTTTATTGTGTCTACGGGGAAGCTGAATCTTCCGGCAGTAACGCTCTATACCAAGCATGGGTTCATTCCTGTTGGAATTGAAGAGGTGGCTCCGGGAGTAGAGCTGGTGGAATTCCACCGGGCAGGCAGGCTGAAATGACAAGTACGAACCGTTCAGAAAGGAGGAGTACCGAGGATGAATTCCGGTTATCAGGAACATGAGGATTGTCCCGTGCAGGATGAAGAGAGAGAGACTGGCTTACCGCAGGCTGAAGCTGACGAAGAATGGAAAGCTCCTTATATACCGCCCCGTCCCAAGCGCCGTCCCCGCAAACGGAAATTTATAACCGGCCTGCTGGCTGCTGTACTTCCCGGCACGGGACATCTCTATCTCGGGCTGCTCCGCAAGGGGATTTCTTTCATTTTTCTGCTGCTGCTGGATATTGTGGCGCTGCTGTATTTCTCGTCTATAGGCATGCAAATCAATGTACCGCTGCTGATTCTGCTGGCGCTGCTGATCCCGGCAATGTACTTCTATAATGTGTTTGATGCGCTACAGGCAGCAGACCGTATTCTGCGGTTTCCTGAAGAGCAAGACCTTGAAGAACCGGACGCTATGAATGCTGCGGCAACAGCCAGGCGCCGGGTGAGGATCAGCGAGCCGGGAATTTCCTTTGGGCTCATGCTGCTTGTCGGCGGGGCGCTGCTGTTTCTCTTCCAGCAGAGGCCGCCCTGGCTTCAATTATTCATTGAGAATTCTGCGGGTGCTGCTGTGGCAACTCTGCTAATCGTCCTGGGGCTGCTTATGGGCATAAGAGAGATCGCCAAGAACTCTACCGCGCGTCTAAGCAAGGAACGGAGGAAACGGCGGATTGGCAGATATACTGCATCAGTCACGCTGGTTGCTGTCGGAGTTCTCCTCCTCCTTGACTGGCTTAACGGGACAGACCATATGATGCTGTTGCTGAAATGGTGGCCCCTTGTACCCGTATTATGGGGAGTAGAGTATCTGCTGATCTACGTGTTCTCCCGCCGGCAACAGAGCGTCACGGCCGGCAGAGCCCGGATGGATGTGCGGGGATTGTTCTCTGCTGTAATACTGGCTGCCTGTGTATTCATCGTGACCGAGCAGGAGCACTATCTGCACCTGTGGAACAAGGTGAGTCTTAATCTGACTGCGGCGGCAGTCGATTACGGAGAAGCGCAAGGAAGCAGCTACGAGAAGGCCCCCCTGATCGTCCCGGTTGAGCTGAATACTTCCAAAGTCAGTATAGATGCGATTAACGGAGATATTCTCATTCACCGGGCGGCTGTCGAGGATATCGAGATTACTGCGACAGTATGGGTAGACCAGCTGGACGGGGTCCTGGCCGAGTCTATAGCGGACCAGTCCTTTGTCGAAGTGACAGAGGGGACCACCATCAAGATCACTCCCCAGAGCAAGGCCTACGGTGAATCCGGCAAACGCCAGCCGCGAATCAACCTCGATATTTCTCTGCCGGAAGACCGCCGGTTTGACCTGAGTGTCCGAACAATGAACGGCGGTATTACACTGCAGAATGTTGAAGCCATTGCAGACATTTCACTGGAGACCGGGAACGGGGAACTGATCCTGCACCGTATTTACGGCAATGTCAAAGGCAAAACCCTGAACGGTGCCGTACGCGCCAGAGACGTCCTCGGCAATGTTGAACTGGGGACAAGCGGCGGCGATATGGGGGCCTGGGACGTTAGAGGCGCTCTGAAGCTGTCAACGGCGGTCGGCAACATCACGGCATATGACAGCGGAGATACGGTGGAGGTGTCCACGAAGAACGGCAATGTGGAGGTGTCAGGGGCGAGAGCCAAGCTGCATGCCGAATCAATGAACGGCCGGATCAATATCCGTTCCGGAGATTTCGGGGGGGACTGGGATATTTACAGTGCCGTGGGGGATATTGAGCTGTTCCTGCCGCTTACGGGTAATTATACGGTGGAGGGCTCCAGCGGCTACGGTGATATCGTTACAGATCTGCCAGGGCTCGTAATTGACAAAAAAGTCCTCTCCGGCCAAATTGGCACCGGCGAATATAAGCTGCGGGTGGACGGAAACAGCAATTTAAATGTGAGCAAATATTGAATTAAGGAATTTTTATTATATAATAATAAATATAATGTAATCACCTCATTGACAACGTTGAAAGCACAGTCTTACAATTACATTAGAATTATTATTAAGTTGTTTAATTAAAGGCGGTGGCACGGATGGGTAGTGGCGTACAGCATGCATTGGAGCAATTGAAGACAACCGGTGTCCGTATTACGCCTCAGCGTCATGCGATTCTAACGTATCTGATGGAAGCGATGAATCATCCTACGGCAGACGATATTTACCGAGCACTTGAGCCTCAGTTTCCAAGTATGAGTGTGGCAACTGTGTATAACAATCTTAAGATGTTCATGGAAGCGGGTATGGTCCGCGAGCTGACCTACGGTGACAATTCCAGCCGTTTCGATGCCAATGTGTCTGATCATTATCATGTCATCTGCCAGGATTGCGGCAAGATTGAGGATTTCAGTTATTCCTCTCTCCATGAAGTAGAGCATCAGGCCGAGTTGGCCACAGGCTTCAAGATTCATGGATTACGTATGGAACTGTATGGTGTGTGTAAATGCTGCGGCGAGAAGCGGCACTGAAAGGCAAGTTTATCTATAAGCGTGTAGAGTCCGAATGCGGATTTTACACGTTTTTTTGTTACATTAAGACAAACCTTCCAAGAGATTGGCGCAACCAATAAGACCCGCATGGCGTATACTTAACAGAAGCGTTGCCTGCATTTAAAAATTCAATATATTGTTTGGAGGACCTATTTTGGACAGAAGACAGAGACAAGGACGCGTCAAAAAGCGTGGAAGTCTTTTTCGCCGCTTACTGGGACTTGTCATTATAGCCGCTGCAGCCTTTTGGGTTGTTTATTATGTACTGCCGAACCGCCAGCATCTGGACCCTGACTGGAAGGGGCTGGACAAGCCGATTTTTGTGAAAGGACAGCTTACGGGTTACTCCGCTTCAGGTACCGGGGACAGTATGCTGTTACCTCTGCCTTTTTTACAGGAATACGTAGACCCTTCTATCCGTTATGAAGACAAGAGCAAATCTGTAATTCTCTCGACGGACAGCAGTCTCCTGTATATGCAGGAGGAATCAACAGCAGCAAGTCTGAACAATGAACCACTGCAGCTTCGCCTTGCTCCTGAGGTTAAGGATAAAGTGACCTACCTTCCGGTAGACACGCTGGAGAATTTGTACGGCTTCGAGATCAACGAGGATACGGCTACCGGTGCGGTACTGCTGATGACTGCGGGGGAATCGGTGCCGCTTGGCAAAGTGAAAGGTGAGGAAGGCGGGAAGACCAAAGCTCTGCGCACTGAAGCCTCCGTACATGCACCCATTCTTGCGGACATGGCTCCTGGAGCCGTCGTAAGGATCTGGAATACAGACACTAAGGACTGGGTATATGCTCAGCTTGACAACGGTTATGCAGGCTATGTCCAAGCGGATGATATTACCGCAGACGGAACCACAACAGTAGAGAAACAGCCCGCAGCGCCGACACGCGCTGAGCGCAGCTGGAAGGGCAAGCCTGTTAACATGTTCTGGGAAGCCGTGTACGAACGCAAACCGAATCCGGCCAAATTTGCTGATTTGCCGGGAGTTAACGTAGTTAGCCCTACCTGGTTCAGCATTATTGATGTGAACGGTAATGTGCGCAGCCAGGCTGACCGTTCCTATGTGGATTGGGCGCATAATCAGGGGATGGAGGTATGGGGACTGCTGAGCAACAGCTTTGAACCCGACTTGACTACTGAAGCCTTATCCACTTATGACAAACGGATGAATACTATTGTGCAGATGCTAAAGTATGCGGACCTGTACAATCTGGATGGTATTAATATTGATTTTGAGAATGTGTACACCAAGGATGGACCGAATGTTACCCAGTTCATGCGGGAACTGAAGCCGATGGCCCAGAGCCGGAATCTGATTGTTTCTATTGATGTAACGCCAAAATCCAAAAGCGAGATGTGGTCCCTGTTCCTTGACCGCCGGGCGCTTGGTGCCGTATCGGACTTCCTGGTCGTAATGGCTTATGATGAACACTGGGCAGCCAGCCCGGTCGCAGGTTCTGTTGCCTCGCTCCCCTGGGTTAAGAGTTCTATGAGCCGGATTATTGAAGAAGATGAAGTGCCGGCAGAGAAGCTGATTCTGGGAGTGCCGCTCTATACGCGTATCTGGACCGAAGCCACCGTGAAGGGGAAGACCAAGGTTAGCTCCAAGGCTGTTAGCATGAATGCCGTCAAGGAAATCCTTGCCGAGAAGAAGCTGACACCGGTATTCGATAAGGAAGCGGGACAGAATTACGTGGAGTATAAGGAAGAAGGGGTTGTCCGCAAAATCTGGATCGAGGACAAAACCTCACTCACAGCAAGGGTTGAGCTTGCCAGATCCTTGAAGCTTGGCGGCGTTGCTGCCTGGAACCGGAGCTTCGCCAGTCCGGAGGCTTGGGAAGCATTGAAGGCAATCATTAAATAAAGTTACTCTATTCTAAAAAAGGTGCTGTCCCAAGTGGACAGCACCTTTTTGCGCAGTACAAGAATGTATTAGATTCACATGATTTCAGTAACCTCTGCTTGAATAGGTTCAATGCTTGAGCTGCTGGAGTTCCAGTTCTTCGGCAGTAATGGTTGCTTGTGCCGGGTCCATGGTGAGGATCGTGTGGCAGAACATGCAGCGGTCCGTTTTGCCCAGCATTTTGGTCTGCTTATGGCATTCCGGACATTCCACCTGAACTGCACTGGTTGAGAGCATGCCGGCCCAGAAATAGATAGCCAGACTGGCCATCATGGAGATTAGTCCGATAACAAGGCCGATGGCAGCGACTACCTTGCCGGCAGAGCCCCAGAATACAATACCTGCGGTTCCCATGATCATAAGTCCCATACCCAGCATGGTTAGCAGCAGTCCCCAGGTGCGAAAGGCATTGATTTTAGCCGATTTAAATTTCATGAGCATGATCTCCTAACTGAAATATAGTTCGGTTGTACAGGAGGAACTGGCATGAATATGTAGAATAATATTATTTATAGAGATTATAACTGACTGGGTGCTAAATCGCCAAATTTAATGGAGGGAAGTATGGAACTGTCCAATTTGACCCTATTAAGTGGGGAGACATTTGAGGAGAATGTTCTGGGAGCCGTTGCTTGGCGGCAAAGAGGGGATGCCACGTTTCAGAGTGCACTGCTGCACGATTTTGATATGGTGGTTCTCATGCTGCATGAGGAACAGGAGACGGAACGCGTCATAACCCATACCATTGCTGGGGATAAGCGGACGCAATCGGTGCATGTGGGTCTGTCTGCACTTGAACGTGCTGTGATGGCCGGGGATAATAACGAGCTTCTTGCCAGCTTGATATCCGGAGAGGTGATCTGGGACCCTAAGGGGATTTTGGCAGAGATGCGGAAGCAGCTGATTCAGTTTGAAGGTCCGCTCAAAGAACGGGTGTTATTTATGGAATTCTCCCGTTTTTTACATATGTATATCAAGTCTAAACGTTACATTGAAGCGGGATGTACCATGGATGCTTATAATTGCGTACTTATGGCATTGTATCATTGGGCACGGATCGAAGTGAGTGAAGCAGGATATTTTCCGGAACCGGCAGTGTGGGGACAAGTCAAAAGCATGAACTCACCAGTCCATAAGCTATACGAGGAACTGACAATCAGCACAGAGACCCTGGACCAGAGAATTGAGCTGATACTGCTTGCCTGTGAATTTGCGCTCATGTCCAAGATGGCTGACTGTTGTGCCATGCTGCTTCATATTCTGGGCAGCCGTAAGGAGGCATGGAGTATTAAAGAACTTCTGCAGCATTCAGGACTCAGTCCCCTTCAGGCAGAGCTGCCGCTTGTGCTGCGCAAGCTTGTATCCCGATCCTTGATTCGTGAGATTGCCTCATGGGCAGTTGAAGCAGGGGATGGACATACCATCCGGTATACCCTTTAATTACACGGGAAGCTACTGGTGGAAGCACCTTTACACAGAGAGCATTAACAGGAGAATGGAGAGAGTGAATGTACTCTCTTTTTTTATTTGTCCAGCTCTGCATGAGAGTTAAAAGGGGAGGGAATATTTAGGGTTGACTAGGTTGTAGTTCGTATGTTAAATTATAACTCGTCCCTCCGACATAACGATGTGCAGCAATGCAGTCGGAAATCAGCCGGAAAAAGTAATCGAAAAAAAAGGTTGACTAAAACGAGGGCGCTGTGATATATTATAAAGGTCGCTGCTGAGACAAAAAACGGCGACGAGAGATGAGCTTGATCTTTGAAAACTGAACAACGAGTGAGTATCGGAAATCACGAAAGTGACTTCCAAAATGAGAATGTAAATTCTCGTCAGATGTTTCAAAATGAGCAATCGCTCTTTCTAAATACCAATTTGGAGAGTTTGATCCTGGCTCAGGACGAACGCTGGCGGCATGCCTAATACATGCAAGTCGAGCGGAGTTATGAAGGAGCTTGCTCCGGATTAACTTAGCGGCGGACGGGTGAGTAACACGTAGGCAACCTGCCCTCAAGACTGGGATAACTACCGGAAACGGTAGCTAATACCGGATAATTTCTTTCCTCTCCTGAAGAGAGAATGAAAGGCGGAGCAATCTGCCACTTGGGGATGGGCCTGCGGCGCATTAGCTAGTTGGTGGGGTAATGGCCCACCAAGGCGACGATGCGTAGCCGACCTGAGAGGGTGAACGGCCACACTGGGACTGAGACACGGCCCAGACTCCTACGGGAGGCAGCAGTAGGGAATCTTCCGCAATGGGCGCAAGCCTGACGGAGCAATGCCGCGTGAGTGATGAAGGTTTTCGGATCGTAAAGCTCTGTTGCCAGGGAAGAACGTCCGGTAGAGTAACTGCTATCGGAGTGACGGTACCTGAGAAGAAAGCCCCGGCTAACTACGTGCCAGCAGCCGCGGTAATACGTAGGGGGCAAGCGTTGTCCGGAATTATTGGGCGTAAAGCGCGCGCAGGCGGTTATTTAAGTCTGGTGTTTAAACCTTGGGCTCAACCTGAGGTCGCACTGGAAACTGGGTAACTTGAGTACAGAAGAGGAAAGTGGAATTCCACGTGTAGCGGTGAAATGCGTAGATATGTGGAGGAACACCAGTGGCGAAGGCGACTTTCTGGGCTGTAACTGACGCTGAGGCGCGAAAGCGTGGGGAGCAAACAGGATTAGATACCCTGGTAGTCCACGCCGTAAACGATGAGTGCTAGGTGTTAGGGGTTTCGATACCCTTGGTGCCGAAGTTAACACAGTAAGCACTCCGCCTGGGGAGTACGGTCGCAAGACTGAAACTCAAAGGAATTGACGGGGACCCGCACAAGCAGTGGAGTATGTGGTTTAATTCGAAGCAACGCGAAGAACCTTACCAGGTCTTGACATCCCGATGAAAGCATTAGAGATAGTGCCCCTCTTCGGAGCATCGGAGACAGGTGGTGCATGGTTGTCGTCAGCTCGTGTCGTGAGATGTTGGGTTAAGTCCCGCAACGAGCGCAACCCTTGACTTTAGTTGCCAGCAGGTTGAGCTGGGCACTCTAGAGTGACTGCCGGTGACAAACCGGAGGAAGGTGGGGATGACGTCAAATCATCATGCCCCTTATGACCTGGGCTACACACGTACTACAATGGCCGGTACAACGGGAAGCGAAACCGCGAGGTGGAGCCAATCCCAGCAAAGCCGGTCTCAGTTCGGATTGCAGGCTGCAACTCGCCTGCATGAAGTCGGAATTGCTAGTAATCGCGGATCAGCATGCCGCGGTGAATACGTTCCCGGGTCTTGTACACACCGCCCGTCACACCACGAGAGTTTACAACACCCGAAGTCGGTGGGGTAACCCGCAAGGGAGCCAGCCGCCGAAGGTGGGGTAGATGATTGGGGTGAAGTCGTAACAAGGTAGCCGTATCGGAAGGTGCGGCTGGATCACCTCCTTTCTATGGAGAATCGTTTCCTGCAATGGAAACATTCAAATCGGAAGCTTAGCTTCCACAACTCAGGTTTAGGCCTGTTACTCACTCGTTGGTCAGTTTTGAGAGTTGAAGCTCTCATCTTTACCTTGATCCTTGAAAACTGGATACCGAAACGAATTTGCGTTTTAGAACATTCCTTTAAGCTGAACTTGTGTAAACAAGTTTCAATATTATAGTGATGCTAAGCGAAGATTTTGGATGATGAAGCGACCTTTGGCTTTGAATGTGTTGGTGAATGGAGCAATCCATGAACAACATTCAAAACAAGATGAGCGAATCAGCCAAACATCGGAGCGTTGGTTAAGCTAATAAGAGCACACGGAGGATGCCTAGGCGCCAGGAGCCGACGAAGGACGTGGCGAACAACGAAACTGCCTCGGGGAGCTGTAAGCAAGCTTTGATCCGGGGGTGTCCGAATGGGGAAACCCAGCTGTGGTAATTCGCAGTTACTCATTTCTGAATACATAGGAAATGTAGAGGCAGACCAGGGGAACTGAAACATCTAAGTACCCTGAGGAAGAGAAAACAATAGTGATTCCGTCAGTAGCGGCGAGCGAACGCGGAACAGCCTAAACCAAGGGGCTTGCCCCTTGGGGTTGTGGGACGTCTCACATGGAGTTACAAAGGAATATGGTAGGCGAAGAGGTCTGGAAAGACCCGCGATAGAGGTAAAAGCCCTGTAGCCTAAACTATATTCTCTCCGAGACGGATCCCGAGTAGTGCGGGGCACGTGAAACCCCGTATGAATCCAGCAGGACCATCTGCTAAGGCTAAATACTACCTGGCGACCGATAGTGAAACAGTACCGTGAGGGAAAGGTGAAAAGCACCCCGGAAGGGGAGTGAAATAGAACCTGAAACCGTGTGCTTACAAAAAGTCAGAGCCCTTTCTATGGGTGATGGCGTGCCTTTTGTAGAATGAACCGGCGAGTTACGTTTAACATGCAAGGTTAAGGTGAGAAGCCGGAGCCGCAGCGAAAGCGAGTCTGAATAGGGCGATTGAGTATGTGGACGTAGACCCGAAACCGTGTGATCTACCCCTGTCCAGGGTGAAGGTGCGGTAACACGCACTGGAGGCCCGAACCCACGCATGTTGAAAAATGCGGGGATGAGGTGGGGGTAGCGGAGAAATTCCAATCGAACTCGGAGATAGCTGGTTCTCCCCGAAATAGCTTTAGGGCTAGCCTCGGTGAATGGAGTGGTGGAGGTAGAGCACTGATTGGGTGCGGGGCCCGCAAGGGTTACCAAGCTCAGTCAAACTCCGAATGCCATTTACTTCTTGCCGGGAGTCAGACAGTGAGTGCTAAGATCCATTGTCAAAAGGGAAACAGCCCAGACCATCAGCTAAGGTCCCCAAGTGTGTGTTAAGTGGGAAAGGATGTGGAGTTGCACAGACAACCAGGATGTTGGCTTAGAAGCAGCCACCATTGAAAGAGTGCGTAATAGCTCACTGGTCGAGTGACTCTGCGCCGAAAATGTAACGGGGCTAAACACACCACCGAAGCTATGGCTAGATGCACTAGCATCTGGGGTAGGGGAGCGTTGTATGTGGGTTGAAGGTGTACCGTAAGGAGCGCTGGACCGCATACAAGTGAGAATGCCGGTATGAGTAACGAAAAGATCAGTGAGAATCTGATCCGCCGAAAGCCCAAGGTTTCCTGAGGAAGGCTCGTCCGCTCAGGGTAAGTCGGGACCTAAGGCGAGGCCGACAGGCGTAGTCGAAGGACAACAGTTTGAAATTACTGTACCACCGTAATCCGCTATGAGCGATGGGGTGACGCAGGAGGGTAGTGACGCGGACTGATGGATGTGTCCGTCTAAGCAGTGAGGCTGATGTGTAGGCAAATCCGCACATCGTGAAGGCTGGGCTGTGATGGGGAGCGAAAATTATAGTAGCGAAGGTCATGATCTCACACTGCCAAGAAAAGCCTCTAGTCAGGAGAAGGTGCCCGTACCGCAAACCGACACAGGTAGGCGAGAAGAGAATTCTAAGGCGCGCGGAAGAACTCTCGTTAAGGAACTCGGCAAAATGACCTCGTAACTTCGGGAGAAGAGGTGCCTCGGTAGGGTGAATAGCCCGAGGGGGCCGCAGTGAAAAGGCCCAAGCGACTGTTTAGCAAAAACACAGGTCTGTGCGAAGCCGTAAGGCGAAGTATACGGGCTGACGCCTGCCCGGTGCTGGAAGGTTAAGGGGAGTGGTTAGGGGCAACCCGAAGCTGTGAACCGAAGCCCCAGTAAACGGCGGCCGTAACTATAACGGTCCTAAGGTAGCGAAATTCCTTGTCAGGTAAATTCTGACCCGCACGAATGGCGTAACGACTTGGGCGCTGTCTCAACGAGAGATCCGGTGAAATTTTAATACCTGTGAAGATGCAGGTTACCCGCGACAAGACGGAAAGACCCCATGGAGCTTTACTGCAGCTTGATATTGAATTTGGGTACGATCTGTACAGGATAGGTGGGAGCCGTTGAGGCAGGAGCGCAAGCTTCTGCGGAGGCGCCGTTGGGATACCACCCTGATCGTATCTAGGTTCTAACCTAGTGCCCTTATCGGGTACGGGGACCGTGTCAGGCGGGCAGTTTGACTGGGGCGGTCGCCTCCTAAAGAGTAACGGAGGCGTTCAAAGGTTCCCTCAGAATGGTTGGAAATCATTCGCAGAGTGCAAAGGCATAAGGGAGCTTGACTGCGAGACCTACAAGTCGAGCAGGGACGAAAGTCGGACTTAGTGATCCGGTGGTACCGCATGGAAGGGCCATCGCTCAACGGATAAAAGCTACCCTGGGGATAACAGGCTTATCTCCCCCAAGAGTCCACATCGACGGGGAGGTTTGGCACCTCGATGTCGGCTCATCGCATCCTGGGGCTGAAGTAGGTCCCAAGGGTTGGGCTGTTCGCCCATTAAAGCGGTACGCGAGCTGGGTTCAGAACGTCGTGAGACAGTTCGGTCCCTATCTGTCGTGGGCGCAGGAAATTTGAGAGGAGCTGTCCTTAGTACGAGAGGACCGGGATGGACGTACCGCTGGTGCATCAGTTGTTCCGCCAGGAGCATGGCTGAGTAGCTACGTACGGACGGGATAAGCGCTGAAAGCATCTAAGCGTGAAGCCCCCCTCAAGATGAGATTTCCCAGTATGTAAGACCCCTTGAAGACGACGAGGTAGATAGGTTGGAGGTGGAAGTGCAGCAATGCATGGAGCTGACCAATACTAATCGGTCGAGGGCTTATCCAAATACACTAATACACAAATTCGTTTCGGATTCAGTTTTCAGGCGATCAAGCCTGATATGTATATTCCCTGATAGCTCAGTTGGTAGAGCACTCGACTGTTAATCGAGTTGTCACAGGTTCGAGTCCTGTTCGGGGAGCCATATGGAGAGGTGTCCGAGTTTGGCCGAAGGAGCACGATTGGAAATCGTGTAGGCGCCACAAGCGTCTCGAGGGTTCGAATCCCTCTCTCTCCGTAGCAATACTTTTTACACAGCATGGCTCGTTGGTCAAGGGGTTAAGACACCTCCCTTTCACGGAGGTAACATGGGTTCGAATCCCATACGAGTCACCATTTTTTTGGAACTGATACATGGAGGCTTAGCTCAGCTGGGAGAGCATCTGCCTTACAAGCAGAGGGTCGGGGGTTCGAACCCCTCAGCCTCCACCATCTATGATTTAACTGAATAGATTTTTACCAATGACGCGGGGTGGAGCAGCCCGGTAGCTCGTCGGGCTCATAACCCGAAGGCCGCAGGTTCAAATCCTGCCCCCGCAATTGTTTTGGAACCGTGGTGTAGTTGGCCTAACATGCCTGCCTGTCACGCAGGAGATCGCGGGTTCGAATCCCGTCGGTTCCGCCATTTTAATGGCTTAAGGGATGAGAATTCCCTGGGTTCGTTGAAGCATAGGCTTCGTAAGGAATACTTCGCAATCTCGTAACGAAGTGAAGAGTATCCCGTCGGTTCCGCCATCTTTATCTTTATGAAATAACTTATATGGCTCGGTAGCTCAGTCGGTAGAGCAAAGGACTGAAAATCCTTGTGTCGGGGGTTCGATTCCCTCCCGCGCCACCATACACAACTTAATATGCCGGTGTAGCTCAATTGGTAGAGCAACTGACTTGTAATCAGTAGGTTGGGGGTTCAAGTCCTCTCGCCGGCACCATCCCGTGGAGGCTTAGCGAAGTGGCCAAACGCATCAGACTGTAAATCTGCTCACGTACGTGTTCGGTGGTTCGAATCCATCAGCCTCCACCATTTTTAGGGGCATAGTTTAAAGGTAGAACAACGGTCTCCAAAACCGTTGGTGTGGGTTCAATTCCTGCTGCCCCTGCCAAGTAATTTTCTATAAAAGTTTAATATGGCGACCGTGGCGAAGGGGTTAACGCACCGGATTGTGGTTCCGGCATTCGTGGGTTCGAGACCCATCGGTCGCCCCATTTCTTTTATAAGAATTATAAGGTATATCATTCAAAAAGCTTAATATGGCGACTGTGGCGAAGGGGTTAACGCACCGGATTGTGGTTCCGGCATTCGTGGGTTCGAGACCCATCAGTCGCCCCATTTTTATTCAACAACTTATTGGGGATTAGCCAAGCGGTAAGGCAACGGACTTTGACTCCGTCATTCATAGGTTCGATTCCTATATCCCCAGCCATTATATGCGGACGTGGCTCAGCGGTAGAGCATCGCCTTGCCAAGGCGAGGGTCGCGGGTTCGATTCCCGTCGTCCGCTCCATTATTTTGGTGCCATAGCCAAGTGGTAAGGCAAAGCTCTGCAAAAGCTTTATCCCCAGTTCAAATCTGGGTGGCACCTCCATTTTTCTTTTTGAACTAATCAATGAATACGCCGGCGTGGCGGAATGGCAGACGCGCTCGACTCAAAATCGAGTGGGAAACCGTGGAGGTTCGAGTCCTCTCGCCGGTATTATATTAAAGCTAAGAGTCCATCAGATACATTATCTGGTGGACTTTTTTTGCGTTCTTGCCCATATAGCTGGCGGCCAAGGAGCCACCGAATTATCAATTTGGAATTTGGATTCAAAGATCACTAAATGATGATATACTTGATCTATTATAAATGATAATGATAATCAAAATCAAAATATTGGGATGATATATATTAGAGTAATAAATAATTTAGATTTATAAATTAGAAATAAGTGAGATGAGGGAGTGCGGGTTGGTGCAGGAAAAAGCAGAGGTAAGCCAGATGGTTACACCAGAGACCATTGATACGATGGCCCGTATATGGGCACGTTCGATCATTACTTTAATAGATGTGCGTGTTCAGAATATAGTATCCCAATACCCCTTGGAACATTACAAAATGCCTAGTAGCATGTTTATCTATGCATGTGGAGGAGAAGCGCAAATTCAACTGAATGAAACCGCATTTGGTATAGAACGTTTCGGTTTGGTTCACGGCGGGAAGGGGAGCCTGCTTAGCATTTCGCCTACAGGAGAGAGTGTGAGGACTTTTATGGTGTTTTATAAAGCAGAATCACCTCTTTTTCTCAAAAGGTATCTGCAGCAATTACTGGATCAGGTGAATCCATTTGTTCAACAGTATGGTTATACGCCAAGTAACCCCATCTTAGTCCTCGATTTGTTCCAACAGATGATGAATGCCTGGAACGGTGGCAAGGCGATGAATCAGTTGCAGGCCAAAAGTTTTCTCTATCAATTGATTCATGGGGTGTACAGAGATTTTGAGGAGGGTGAGACCCGGTATCTCCAGCCAGATCCATCTTGTTCTACGAAAGTGTATCTTGATAAACATTACAGAGAGCCGATTATGTTTAAAGAAATTGCCGATATGTTTGGAATTAGCGGCGGGCAATTGACGCGGCTCTTCAAAAAGAAGGAAGGGATGAGCTTACAGGAGTACCTCATTCAGCGGAGGATAGAAGCTGCCTGCCATGGCTTAAAGAATACAGAAGCAACCATTAAAGAAATCGCAGCAGGAACCGGCTTTGTGGATGAGAAGAACCTGTTTCGGATGTTTAAGAAGTATTACAAAATGACGCCGAGTGATTACCGGAAAATAAACGCACTATCTATGCAGGTTGATGGTATTGATAATGATTCTCATCTTCATTACAATGAGAGGGAACTGGCGAATCTGGTCAAGTCTTATAGAGATGGGGAATCAAGCATGTTTGGACAAGTTAGAAGTAAAGAAATGCTTTTTGCGGCGGCGATGAGCTTGATGCTGTTGTTGACGGCATGTACGTCGGGGACGCCAGCGAATAACAGGGGAACGGTGAATCCGCCCGCGGAGACACAACAGACGAAGCAAACGGAAGTACCGGAGACGAAAGCTTCCGAAGCAGCCTCGCAGACCAGAACGATATCCACAGTAAAAGGTGATATTGAGGTACCTAGCAACCCTCAGCGTGTTGTAGTCGATTATCTGGTTGGTGATGTGGTGGCTTTAGGTGTAACTCCACTAGGTGTTGCGAGAGCGACAAGGGGGGAGACAGAGGCTGTATATTCTAATCAGATTAAAGATTCTATTAAAATAAAGATGGAGCCGGAAGATGTGATGAGTCTTGAGCCTGATTTGATCATCTTAGCCTGGGGCGAAGAGAATTATGATGATCTATCCAAAATTGCTCCAACCATTTATGTCCCTTATGGTGATATGACTACAGAAGAGCGGATCCGTTTTATGGGCGATATTTTGAATAAGCCGGCTGAGGCTGAGGCTGTGTTGAATGCTTATGCGAGCAAAATTGAAGAAGCGAAGCTGGCTTTTACAAATGCAGGCCTTTCAGACAAGACAGTGACTCTAGGAGAATTCAGTGATAAAAGTAGCTCCGTCGCTGGAGCCAAACATGCAGTGGGTGTGCTTATCTATAATGAACTTCAAATGAAGGCACCGCCCAAAGTCCAATCTGATATCATTGCTGCAGATAAATATTGGGGAGAAGTCTCTATGGAGGCTCTGCCTGCTTACATGGGGGATTACTTGATCGCTTTAGGAGATACGGAAGTTCCTGCTGATCAGGCAATCTGGAAATTGCTACCGGCTGTGCAACAAAATCGGATCGTAATGGTGGGTTCATCGCTATCCTGGTCCACGGATATAATGACTTCCAGTGCATTGATAGATCATATTGTGAATCAATTGCTGGCATTAGCGAAATAAGGGGATTGGGAAATATAATGACAAACAAGCCTCAACAAAAACGCCGCGGGGCGATGAAATTCACCATGTACATGGTGATAGGGCTTGGGTTAACGGTTCTCATATCGGCGGCGTCGATTAGCTTCGGCGCCGCCGATATGAGGTTAGCGACTGCATGGGAGGCTATTTTCCGATTTGATCCAACACTCACTGAGCATCAAATTATTCAGACCCTGCGTCTTCCGCGTACCGTAGCCGATCTGATTGTCGGATGCAGCCTTGCGGTTTGTGGTGCGATCATGCAGGGAACGACACGCAATCCGCTGGCCGACTCCGGACTGATGGGGATCAGCTCTGGGGCAGCCTTCGCAATTGCATGCTGCCTGGCCTTCATGCCGGGTTATTCTTATGGGCAGATGATGCTGTTGGCTTGTCTGGGGGCGGCGCTCGCCACCGGGATCACTTACTTCGTTGCGTCACTAGGCAAGCGAGGGATGACGCCCCAGCGGCTGGTACTGGCAGGTTTGTCCATTTCCATGCTGTTTGGCGCGCTCAGTCAGTATTTAGCGATCAATTACAATCTGGGGAGAGCATTGGCGTTCTGGACATCAGGAAGTACAGCGGGGGCCAAGTGGGAGGAATTACTGATCATCTCTCCGCTGTTTGTTGGTGGTGTTATGTTGGCTCTGGCGTTATCTCCTTCTGTTACCCTGCTCAGTTTGGGGGATGAGGTGGCAAGTGGACTTGGTATCCGCAGTGGACTGGTCAAAGGGTTATCGACGATTGTTGTGCTCGTGCTGACCGGACTGGCTGTTGTTGTGGTTGGCCCGATTGGTTTTGTGGGTCTGATTACACCGCATATGGTGCGATATATGGTGGGTGTCGACTACCGGTACATTATTCCGGCAGCTGCGATATATGGTGCGTTGTTGACGGTATCGGCCGATCTGGCTGGCCGCTTGATCAATAAGCCATTCGAAACACCGATTGGTATTATATTTTCTATCATTGGGGTGCCGTACTTCCTCTTCCTGGCTCGCAGGCAAAGGAGGGAATTGGAATGATCAGGCAGCGTTATACGGTGCAACGGGGAATCATCGTCAATGTAGTGCTACTGGTGCTCATCTTTATGTTTGCGGTCATTAGCATGAATTCAGGCAAGATGAATCTTTCACCGCTGGAAGTGCTGAATGTCCTCCTGGGAAAAGGTACCGACAAGCAAAATCTGATTGTGTTTGATTTTCGAATGCCACGAATTGTACTGTCGATCTTGGTAGGTCTGGGAATGGGAGCGGCAGGGGTCGTGATGCAGAGTTTACTGCGCAATGATATGGCTAGTCCGGGAACACTGGGGATTAGTTCGGGATCGGGCTTGTTTGTCCTGTTGTTCGTCGTATTCATAGCATCGACAGGAAGGAGTTCCTTTGTTGCTCTGCCACTGCTGGCTTTTGTTGGCGGACTGCTCGCGGCGGGCTTGATCTTCTTATTGTCGTATCGCCGTGGCCGGGACATCTCGCCCATCGGCTTGATCTTAACCGGGGTTGCGCTCGGAAGCGGCTATGGGGCGTTGACTACTTTCCTGACCCTCAAGCTACAAGAATCGCAGATGAACTTTATGCTGAACTGGCTGGCGGGGAGCTTATGGGGCGATGATTGGCGTTATATTTCCATACTGGCACCATGGGTTTTGATTTTGCTCGGTTATATTTTCTACAAGTCTCGCATGCTGAATGTTCTCCATCTGGGCAATCAGACAGCAGAAGGGCTGGGTCTTGCCGTGAAGCGGCAGTTCTTGGGGTTGTCGATCGCTGCTGTTGCTTTATCCTCTGGCAGTGTGGCTGTGGGCGGAAGCTTCTTCTTCGTGGGCTTGATCGCTCCTCACATGGCAAGAAAACTGGTCGGACCCGATCACAAAATGCTCGTTCCGGCTGCCAGCCTGACCGGGGGATTAATCGTGGTGCTTGCGGATACGATTACGCGCACGGTTAGCCTTGGAGGAGATGTGCCGACGGGAATCATCATTACGGTCATCAGTGTTCCGTACTTTCTGTATCTGCTGGCGAAGGCTAACTAGGAGGACATCATGGATAGTATTACAGCGCAACAACTCGATATTGCCTATAATGACACGCTTATTGTACAAGAACTGGATTTACAGATTCCGCGCGGACAGATTACCTCGATTATTGGTCCCAATGGATGCGGTAAATCAACCATACTTAAGGCAGTAGGCCGGTTGCTCAAGACGGAAAATGGTGCGGTCTATCTGAATGGAGCTGATATCGGTACGCTGACCACCAAGGAAGTGGCCAAGCAGATGGCGATTCTGCCCCAGACACCGACTGCACCGAGCGGATTGACGGTTGGCCAATTAGTCGCCTATGGGCGTTTCCCTCATCAACGGGGCTTCGGCAAGCTCTCCAAAGAGGATAAGCATGTCGTCACCTGGGCCTTATCGGTTACACAGCTTACTGCGTTTGAGCATCGTGAGGTGGATACACTATCTGGCGGTCAGCGTCAGCGCGTATGGATTGCGATGGCGCTCGCCCAGCAGACTGATCTGATCCTGCTGGATGAACCGACCACCTATCTGGACCTGGCGCATCAGCTTGAAGTGCTGGAGCTGCTATTGGAACTGAATCGAAGTCAGCAGGTGACGATTGTGATGGTGCTGCATGACCTGAATCTGGCAGCACGCTTCTCCGACTACATGGTGGCAATCCGTGAGGGCCAAGTGGTGGAGCATGGCTCGCCAGAGCGCGTAATGACGGTACAGACGCTGCGTGAGGTGTTTGCCATTGATGCCGAAATTATGCTTGAACCACGAACAGGACGACCGGTGTATGTGACGTACGAGCTGTTGCGTGATCATCGTTGATAAAAACATGAAAACCCGCGAAAAACCTTTATTTCACAAGGCTTTTCGCGGGTTTTTGACTCCTCTTCTGCGAAAAAACTTGCGAGGCTTTGCCTCACTGATTCTTTTCAAACAACGGTGAAATATACGTTCTAATTAATTCGATTCTGTCCTTCGCACGCGGCATGAAACGGGAAGCAATCGCAACTACCATTTTCTTCGCGGGATTTACGAAAATCACATTTCCGCCGTCGCCCAAAGCCGCATAACAACCTAGTCCCTCATTGCTAACAATCCACCATAAATATCCGTACGGTAAATCTCCCCATCGGCTGCTTTCTTGGGTGCTGTCTTTGATCCATGTTGAGGATAGAATTTGTCTGCCGTTCCAGCATCCTTGATTTAAGTACATTTGGCCGATTTTTGCCATATCCATGGCGGTTAAGGCAAGCCCCCAACCGGCAGTATGGGTGCCTATAGGGTCCATCATCCAACCGCTTACATGTTTATTTTTGAGGAAAGCCAAATAATCTTCTTTGCAATGGATCATTGCACTGGCGGGTGCTTCAATGCCAAGCGGTTCAAACAGATGATCGGTGGCAAAATGAAGTACAGATTGGCCTGTTGCATGGGTGAGGATTCCCGACAGGACCTGTATGCCGATTGTGGAATACTTGAATTCTCCAGGATTGTCTTTGCCACCCAACAAGTCCATCGCAGCTTTGGTCCAATCCCCGCTGGTATAGACCTTTGTATAGGGCTCCGATTTGTATTTATACGGTGCGGTCATTGTCAGCATATTTTTAATTGTGATATCCTGTATCGTTTTTTCGCCGCGCTTGATCGTGTAATCCGGAAAAAATTCCAATACATTCTGATCTATGCTTTTAATAAAGCCTTGATCTATGGCAATGCCGATAAGTGCAGAAACAATGCTCTTGGTCACGGATGCAACATGGATTGTATCGTAAGCGGTGTAGCCGTCAAAATAGCTTTCATATACCTTTTCGCTGCCGATCAGTACTACAATACCAGCAATATTGCCATAGTCTGTTTTAATCAGATTCTCGAAATTTTCAATTCTGTTATTCACACTTGTTCTCCTTCGAAATATAAGTACATCGATGTCTGTGAAAAGCGTATGATGATATAAAATTTTTTGCAAGCGATAAAAAAACCCGCACACCCCCTATACTAAAGAGGAGGTGTGCGGGTTTTGTCATACAGATGCTTTGCCTTATGGCAGCAGGTTTCCGGCAGCACGGTAAATCTCGTACCATTCCTGGCGGCTGAAGAATAGAATGAAATGATTTATATTTCTTCGGCATAAAATGCTTTGGAGACTGCCTCTGTGGCTTTATCAATAAAAGCTGCGACTTTACCGGGGCTTTCCTTCAGACCGCTGCTCACCCACTTTTTTATAATGGCTATACTGCCATGAGCGGCAAACGTGTACCAAGACTCAAACAATTGTGGATCATAATATTTTAATTCCTGCTTCCATCGCTCAATGGTTAAATCGTGACTGATATAAAGGATTCTTTCTAATAATTCTTTATCGCCATGCTCTGAGAACAGAACCTCACATATCGTTTTATTCGCTTTTATATATTTACATAATTCATAAGATAGCTTTTGAGGGTTTGAAGAACTAATCCCAAGCTGCTTAATTTCTTCGTAAAGATCATTTTCGATCATTGCAAGAAGCTCAAACTGATTCGCATAGTGTGAATAAAAGGTGTTGCGATTAATATTTGCTTCTCTGCAAATGTCGGTTACTGTAATTTTATTGATAGACTGTTCTGTCAAAAGCTTCAACAAGCTTTCTTTTATAACCATTTTTGTATATCTCACTCTGTGATCTGTTTTTTTGTCTGACATATTATCCTCCTAATTTAAAATAATTAAATAGTAAATGAACAAATCTAATGTGATTTGTATGATAACGAACAGAAGTCAAACGAACAGCCTGTTGTTTTACTAACACAGTGATATTATAATTTATTTGAACATTCGATTCAAATTAAACTAAATGGAGGAAAAAAATGGGTGATATAACTGTAGTGCCTGTATGGATTATTCAAGATATTATCGTCTTAATTGCTGCTGTTCTAATGGTTTTCTATATCCTTGATAAGGAAACCCATCCCAAAACGGTTCTACTGCAATTTATAGGTTTTGTGTTTTTTTACGCAGCCGTTTTTGAAATTACTGCGTCATCGCTTGGGGAAGGTTTCTATGCATATGGGCGGAGTATTTTAATGTTATTTAATATACCGATTACTGTCCCTATTATTGAGTTCCTGATCATTTATTCCACTTTGCGTGTTCTAAAGTCTATAAATATACCATCATGGACGAAACCATTTATTACGGGATTAAGCGCTATGGTCTTTGACTTTTCATTGGACCCGGTGGCCGTTAAACAGGTATTTCAGACCATGGAAGGAAGCATTGCAAGATGGACTTATTATCCGCTGGCCGGTGAACCTCAAATCTATGGGGAACCTGTGATGAATTTTACAGGATGGATTTATATAGCGGGGTATTGGACAGTCTTTATTCTAATTGGGGAATGGTGGCATAAAAAGAAAGGCTACAGTAAATCCGTTGGTTACATCTATCCGTTTCTGGCGGCCATTGCGTCATTGGCTTGTATGTTCTCACCTTTATCTAACTTTTTTAACTATATGGGGCCGTTCTTCGAAAGAACCTCTAATATGCAATGGGTGAATTTGATTGCACTTTCTGTAATTACAATCGGAGTTTTAGCATTAGCTTTCCTAAAGTTCTGGGACCGGAAGGTTATTTATTCAATCACTCCCAAAAAAGATTTTCCGATCATGTTTACTTTCTTGGGGTTCCCACTGGTTAATACAATATTTTGCCTGATAGGAGGTTTCACGGAAGTATTGTGGCTGGTCGTTCTGGCTCAGATCTTATTAATGTTAGCCTGGATTGGAATTTATAAGATGGGTAAAAAAGCAAGTCCGATCGCGAAGTAGTTAAAGAAAACACCGCCAGACTTTAGACCTCTTTCGTCTAAAGCCAGCGGTGTTTTCTTGGAAGCTCCAGTCCTAAATGCGTATAACCAATCTAACCTTGCTTCTTCGTTATGGCAGCACATTTCCGGCAGCGCGGTAAATCTCGTACCATTCCTGGCGGCTGAGGGTAATGTCAGAGGCTTTGGCGATATCGAGCAGACGGGCCGTGTTGGTAGTGCCGACAATCGGCTGCATACGGGCCGGATGACGAAGCAG
This sequence comes from Paenibacillus tritici, assembly GCF_018207515.1. Lineage (NCBI taxonomy): Bacteria > Bacillati > Bacillota > Bacilli > Caryophanales > Paenibacillaceae > Paenibacillus > Paenibacillus tritici. Next base: position 6,603,635 of record NZ_CP073365.1, on the reverse strand, counting down.
CCAGGCGATGGCGATAGCCGTATCGGCTACACCCTTGTCCGCAGCGAGACGGTCAATTACTTCATTGACCTTGGGGAATCTCTCGTTGCCGAGGAATACACCTTCAAAGAATCCATGCTGGAACGGGGACCAAGGCTGGATGGTCATGTCATGCAGACGGCTGTATTCCAGGATGCCTCCGTCATGGACTACAGAACCGGCGTTGGTCATATTGACATTGAAGCCGGAGTCAATCATGCCGGTAACCATAATGCTGAGCTGAAGCTGATTGAAGAGCAGGGGCTGCTTAACGTTCTTCTTCAGCAATTCAATCTGCAGCGGGTTCTGGTTGCTCACCCCAAAGTGCTTGACCAGACCTCTGCGCTCCAGATCATCGAAGGCTTCCGCTACTTCCTCCGGCTCCATCAGCGTGTCAGGGCGGTGAAGGAGAAGTACATCGACATAATCGGTCTGTAACCGCTTCAGGCTGTTCTCAACCGAAGTTACAATATGCTCTTTGGAGAAGTCGAAAAAGCCGTTGCGGATACCGCATTTGGCCTGAATCATCATCCGGTCCCGCATGCCGGGATTGGCAGCCAGAACGTTGCCGAACACTTCTTCAGCTTTACCGCCGGCATAAATGTCAGCATGGTCAAAAAAGTCTATGCCAACTTCAAGAGCGCTATGAATGTGTACTTCGGCCTCTTTTGGCGATAAATCTGCAATCCGCATACAGCCTAGTGAAATCTCAGCCACTTCAAGTGCACCATTAGCCACGTTAATTCTTTTTACCATTAATTATTCACTCCTTCAATGAAAGTACTGTCTTCAGCTTAGACCTTAGAGTTAGGTGTAAGTCAATAGAATTATAGAGAGCCTTTTCATAGAAACGGATCAGTGGTATTTTATAAGTGAAGCCAGCAAAGCTTTACCCGGAAAGGAGTTATACTGATGGGATACAGCATCAAAACCATAGCACAAAAAAGTGGACTGAGCCAATATACGCTGCGTTACTACGAACGGGAGGGCGTATTGCCGGTTGTGGCAAGGGATGTTAACGGCAACCGGTGTTTCGATGATGAGGATCTGGAGCTGATTTCGTTAATTTGCTGTCTCAAGGATACCGGAATGGCGATTGCCGATATTAAGCAATTCATTGCTCTTTCGAAGGAAGGCAGCGATGCGTTGTCCGACCAATGCAGGTTACTGCAGGAGCATAAACAGCATATAGAGGAGAAGATTCAGTTCTTTCAGAGCTTTGCCCAGAAAATAGATCATAAAATCGCTTATTTCTCCTCCTTGGCGAATGAGGCAAAAGCAGCAAATTCCTGATTCCTGGCCTGTCTCATGAGAAACGCTGGCGGTATTCCCGCGGCGATAACCCTTCCAGCTTCATGAAGCTGGAGCTGAAATAAGAGGCCTGGTTGAAGCCGACCTCCTCGGCAATCCCGGCGATAGGGAAGCTGGTCTGCATAAGCAGCAGCTTGCTCTGGCCGATCCGGTAGCGGAGCAGATACTCCATGGGCGAACAGCCATATTCCTTGTTCATACAGCGGGCGATATAGACCGGATGAAAGTTAAGGCTGTCTCCCAGCATGGCTGTAGTGATCTCTTCACGGTAGTGGGCACGGAGATAAGAAGCAGCCTGCTCGGCACATACAGTAGACTGGGAGCTGCGGTGCTCCGGGTTCACAGAGGCGGCCAGGTGCTGCAGAATATCCTGGAAGAGAATCTGCTGGCTGAAACGGACGGCTTCGAGGTGAGCGGTGTCCTGCAGTTGCTCCAGCCGGGTCAATACCTCATATACCTTGTCCGGCTGAAGCAGGGTGACAAACTGCGATAACAGCAGATGAAATGAGCTGATATTGAAGAATGAGGCAGGAAGCTCTCCTGCAGATTCGTTGGGATTACCGGAATCCGGTCCGGCTACGGATAATGGAGGTGAGTCATGGAAGGTCTGGAAGTGAAGCCAATAGTAGGAGGTCTCCTCCTTGCAGCCTCCGGTTCCAAAGTGGTGGCAGTCCGGGCGCAGAATTAAGGCATCGCCTTCCTTCACGACGAACCGCTGATCCTCTTCGCCGATATATAAGCTGCCTTGCCGGACTACCAGCAGATCAAATACCTTGATATGCTGGCGGCTCCGGTGCTGATAGCCGGGCTGGCAGTGATTGAAGCCGCTGGCAATGTAATGCGGCAGGGGAGGGATACGGAATAGAAGCGGATTCATTAGGATGGCCTCCTGAAGCATGGTTTAGATAATGAAAGTTTAGGTTGGAGAATTAGTACATTTTCCCGAGTATATCACCTATAATTTAATTCAAGCAAGTTTAAATCGCAAATCTGCCCTCTCTGTGGCCTATACAGATCTTTACCCCCGGATGCTGCTCTGATCAAGAGCGCATTCCGGGGCTTATTTGCGTTCAGCTGCAGTTACTGCACAAAAGTATGATATGTGCACAGCCCGGTTGGCAATAAAATACAGGAATAGCCGGAAGCTTCACTATTCAGCCGCAGGCCGCAGCTTCTATACTGGGGTCATCCATTGGACGAAGCCATAAGGGCCATCAAGGGCGGAGGCTTCGGACCGGTACCGCGGCAACTTATATAGGCATAGGAGGAGAGTGAAGGCTTTGAGACACCGCAAACGCAAGACCGGTATACTGCTTGTCACCCAGCTTCCATTGAAGGGAACGGGCGGGCTATCACCGCAGATCGGGTCCGGCACCCGTAAGGGAAGGAAGAAGGGCTTTTGGCATGAATTGGTCCATAACCGGGTGCTGTTCCTGATGCTGCTGCCCACACTGCTGTTTTTCCTGGTTAATTCGTATTTTCCGATGGTCGGGGTGTATTATGCGTTCACGCAATTTGACTTCAATTCCGGGCTGTTCAACGCTCCCTTTGTGGGGCTGAAGAACTTTGAATTTCTCTGGAGATCCGGGACGCTGGTGAAGCTGACGCTCAATACGATCGGCTACAACCTGGCCTTCATCCTGCTGGGGAACGTGCTGGCGATTGTCTGTGCTATTCTGCTCAGTGAACTGCGGGTGAAATGGTTCAAGAAGCTGACCCAATCGGTGATGTTCCTGCCGTATTTCGTTTCGTTCGTTATACTGAGTGTTATTGTCTACAACGTGTTCAATTATGATAACGGTTTCTTGAATACGCTGCTGTCGCAATTCGGGGCGAATCCTGTAGATGTATACAATAATCCGGTCATCTGGATTTTGCTGATTATTCTCTTTTATCTGTGGAAAAATCTCGGCTACAGCATGGTGATCTACCTGGCATCCATCACGGGCATCAGCGAGGAATATTATGAAGCGGCCAAAATCGACGGAGCGCATATCTTTCAGCGGATCTGGTATATCACGGTGCCGATGCTGAAATCGACCTTTGTTATGCTGCTGCTGTTCTCGCTGGGAAGTATTATGAAGGGTCAATTTGACCTCTTTTACCAGCTGATCGGCAATAACGGGGTGCTGTACAATACAACAGATATTCTGGATACGTATGTGTTTCGCTCGCTGAAGGTGACCTTCGATGTCGGGATGGCTACTGCGGCCGGTCTGTATCAATCGCTGTTCGGCTTCTTCCTGATCATGACGGTCAACTATATTATCCGTAAAATAAATGACGATTACGCGTTGTTCTAGAAGGTGCTGAACCTGACGCGGAAGGAGAAGAAGAGCATGACTATCAAAGACGATCTTTATACCCGGCTGTTGCAGGGAGTGGCCTACACGGTTATTATCCTGGGCTCGCTGGCCTGTCTGATTCCGTTCCTGCTGATTATTTCCGCCTCCCTGACGGCCAATGATTCCATTATCAAGGACGGTTATCATTTCATACCGGCGCAGTTCTCGCTGGAGGGCTACAAGACGGTATTCACATTCCCCGACGAAGTTCTGCGGGCGTATGGGGTGACGCTGTTTACTACGGTGATAGGGACGACGCTGGGGCTGTTTTTTATGACTATGGCTGGTTATGTGCTGGCCCGTAAGGATTTCAAATACCGCAATACCTTCTCCTTCTATATTTACTTCACGACCCTGTTCGGTGGGGGGCTGGTGCCCTGGTATATTATGATCACCAAATACCTGCATCTGACGGACTCTTACGGGGCGCTGATCTTTCCGGGGCTGATGACGCCGTTCCTCATTATTCTGATGAAGAATTTCATCCGTTCGGCTGTTCCGGAGGAACTGTTCGAATCGGCCAAGATGGACGGGGCGGGGGATTTCAAAATATACTGGCGCATTGTGCTGCAGCTCTCGATGCCCGGCATCGCTACTGTTGGTCTGTTCCTGGCTCTGGCTTACTGGAATGACTGGTTCTCCTCCTCACTGTTCATCAATGATCCGCATAAGTATCAGCTGCAATTCCACTTGTACAATGTAATTAACTCGGCATCCTTCATCGCCAATATGGGCGCGGGTACCGGGGTCAGCCTGGGCAGTGATCTGCCTACGGAATCTACCAAGATGGCGATGGCTATTGTAGTTACGGGTCCGATTCTGTTCCTGTATCCGTTCATACAGCGTTATTTCGTGAAGGGGCTGACGATCGGAGCTGTAAAAGGTTAGAACCGTCTGACAGAATGTACCCTTACCGTATATCTGTTATTTCGGCTAACATAGAGTTACATGCCAGGGCGGGGAAGTATAGGCTCACAAAACAAAAGCGGATGCTTCCGAAGAGAGTTTTGCACGGAGAGAATTCCAGGGGAAGCATAGGCTCACAAAACTTTTAGGAGGGTTCATTCATGAGAAGGAAAGCAGGCAGAAAAACAATGGTAACGCTTACAACAGGCGTGCTCGCTCTATCGCTTCTGGCGGGATGCGGCGGGGGCAACAGTAATGGAAGCACCGGCAGCGCCGGGACGGACGGCAACCCCGGCACTGCGGCCGTAACACAGGGGGCTGAAGCCACAGGAGCGGATACCGGTATCGACACCTCGAAGAAGGTGGAGCTGCAATTCTACATGCTCGGCGATGCTCCTAAGGATCTTCCGGCGATTCAGGCTGAGATCAACAAGATGGCCCAGGAAGAGCTGAATGCTACCGTGAAGTTCAACTACACCAGCTGGACAGATTGGGATCAGAAATATAAGCTGCTGCTGTCCTCCGGTCAGGCGATTGATCTGATTTTTACCGCGGACTGGACTCAATATCAATCCTATGCGAAGCGCGGTGCCTTCCTGGCACTGGATGATTTGCTCCCTAAGGCGGCTCCCGAGCTGCAACAATTCGTTCCTGCGCCGATGTGGGAGGATGTCAAGGTGGACGGTAAAATCTACACGGTTCCTGCCACCTTCAAAGAATATGTAACGAACGGCTTCGTCTACCGCGAAGATCTGCGCAAAAAATATAATCTTCCGGAGCCCAAGGACTTGGCCAGCTATGAGGCCTATATGGACGGCATCGCCAAAAATGAGCCGGATATGATGACGATGTCCCTGAACAGTGATGTGGGCAATAACCTGCACTATATCTATACGGAGCTGCATAAAATGGTCGGCGCTCTGCCATACGGCATGGGTGTGAAGTATGATTCGCCAACTACGGTATATTCCTACTGGGGTTCTGATGAGCAAAAAGAAGAGCTCAAAATGATGAAGCGCTGGGCAGACAAAGGCTTCATTCCGAAGAACGTGCTGAACATCAAGGATACGATGCAGGACCCTGTTACTTCAGGTAAAGCGGCAAGTATGTTCGGCGATAACCCTAACCGCTTCAATGATATGAAGATGAAGATCAGCACCACCCATCCGGATTGGGAGCTGGCGTACTCTCCCTTCGGCTTAACGACCGGTTATGCTACACCTGTACATCCGATTCATAACGGGTTCGCTATTCCCAAGAGCAGCAAAAACCCGGAAAGAGCGCTGGCCTTCTATCAGAAGATGGTTCTGGACAAACGGTATAACCAGCTGACGCAATACGGCATTGAAGGCAAGAACTACACTGTAGAGGATGGGTATTACAAGCTGGTCGGCACCAGTACATCGAATGGCTTCACTCGTGAGGGCATGAACGGCTGGGCGTGGAGAAACCCGGAATTCATGCTGTTCGATAAGGGCTTCGACGGGGTGAAGGCCATCTTCGACGAGCTGGACAAAATCCAGAAGCCGGATTTGTTCCTGGGCTTCGCCGAAGACTACACCTCCTATCAGGCGGAGAAGGCCGCGCTGGAGCAGGTTGAGAAGCAGTACCTGTTCCCTCTGGAGGCCGGACTCGTGGATGATGTGGATAAGGGCCTGGAGACCTTCATGCAGAAGGCCAAGCAGGCTGGCCTGGAGAAGATCCAGACGGAGTGGACGAAGCAGTGGGAAGCTTATGTTGCGGAGAAGGATATCAAGTAGAGGAGTGCCCCGGAGGCCTAATAGCTTACGGGGCTTTTTGGTGTGCGCGGTTGGCTGGGGGGCGGTGGAGGTGGTGGCGCTGGAGCGGGAGCTGGCGCTGGCGCTTGGGGGGACGCTCCGAAAACGGAATGATGTTCCAATCGCTGTTGTGTCCAGATTTTTATTATTTTTACCTTAGCGGTGAAAATCCGGACACAAAGGCGAACGCTCCGCTTCTCCACATTCATTCCGTTTTCTCCGCTGTTTAAGCGCTCGGCGCAACGAGACCACAGCCGCGGAGGCCGCGTCAGCCCTAAGGCCTCCGGGGCAGGAGGGGAGAGCAGAAGCCCGTCTCCATGTATCTGGAGACGGGCTAGTGTTCCACACACAGCAACTGCAAGGCAAAGCGAAGAGCAGGCTTGGTGTTCCACCAAAGCGCAAACTGCAAGGCAAAGCGGAAAAGCGTGGCTTGGTGTTCCACCAAAGCAACCTTAGTTCATCCGCGCACTCTTTAACCGCCGGTAATCCGTAGGCGTCGTGCCGAAGCTGCGCTTGAACATCCGGTACAGGTAAGAGCTGCTGGTGAAGCCGCAGCGCTCGGCAATCGCGGTTACGGGCAGGTCGGTGTTCTCCAGCAGGACGCAGACCTCCCGCATCCGCACCTCCAGAATGACATCGACGATGCTGTTCAGGGTCTGCTGCTTGTAGAGGCGGCTGACGTATATGGGAGACATATTCAGCTCATCGGCGATCTGGTTGAGACTAAGGTGAGGCTTCATGTAATCCTCGTTGATCTTGGCGTTAATCTGGCAGATCAGATCATGCTGCTTGGCGTTTTTTTTACCGGCGAGCTGCTCCTGCAAGGTATGGAAGAGGGCAGAGAAGGCCTCCTCCAGCTCGGCAAGGGTCTCAACGGATTCCAAACAGGGCAGCTCGTGAAGTCCATTGTATTGTAAGCGGTTACGTGTCTGTACGGTATTCACAAGCTCCCGGACGGTCACGCTGAGTCTGGATACGGTTAACTGTACGGTCTGGAAGGGGAAGGCTTCCGTCTCCCGGATGATGCTGCTGAACTGCTCGGCGGCGTCATCCAGCTTACCGCTCAGCAGCGCGTCGGCCAGCTTCTTTTCTTTATCGGCGGGATAATGATAAGTGCTGGACTCCAGCGCACAGATGTCCTGGGCCTTAATAATACAGCCATGTCCATAGAACAGGCGGTGATTCGATGCTTCCCGGACCTGCTTATAGAGCTGGTGAAGCTGAGCGGCGTTACGTTCAATATGACTGTAGGTTAGTGTAAGGCTCAGCTTCAGATAATCGGAGCAGGCCTGCTGAATCTGCCGGAGCAGCGCCTCAATCAGGCCGGTATCTGTGTATTCCACGGGATCGACTATATTCAGCAGCACCAGGATGCCGTCATCGTTCATATCCACAGTCTCGACGCGGTAGGTCTGGCCGCAAATCTCCGAAGCGATGTTCATAATGGCAAACTTCGAGGCCAGCAGATAGGAGGAACGGGCTTCCCTGAACGCCTGGTAATGATCAATCCGGAGCAGAATCAGGCGGTAATCATTATTGAAGGTGAAGTGAATCCCGAGCTGGCGCAGCTTCTCCACCTGCTGCATGGACTGCAGGGGCTTCAGGCCAAGAATCAGGTCGCGCAGCGTATTTTGCCGGATCATGAACATGCTGTCGCGTTTCTCTGTTTCGAGAATATTCATCTCGCTGACAATCCGGTCAATCGGCAGATAGAGGCTTCTGGACATAATCCAGGAGAGACCGATACCGGCCACCAGAACAAGGGCTGCAATGAGCAGGGTGGTGTTGCGTATAGTGTTGGTCTGCTGCGTAATGATCTCATAGGGTGTAATCCGTACATATTGCCAGCTTAGGTCATCCGGTGCCGTATACGAGATCAGCGAGTTCACGCCTCCGAAGGGAGCGATGAAATAACCGGCTTCTTTGCCTTTGATCCGCTGTTCAATGAATCCGGCCTCTTCTGGAGTGAGTTCCTGCTGCTTCAGGCTGTTGCTGGACAGGAAGGCGCCCTGATCGTCCAAAATGTAAGTGGAGCTGGTTGAATCTGCGGGACTGGCGATTTCTTTGTTGATCCATGGGGCGGAAATATTGACGATAACCGCCGAATTAATGGCCCGGTCCCAGCCGATGGCATCCAGACACAGGAAGGTGTAAGCACGCACCTGGTCATTCTCCTGTGCCCCATTGGAATATACTCTGGGAATCGGAGTGAACGCTCTGTAGTTCTGATAATGGCTCAGGATATCCAGAATGGAGGTGTCCACCAGCTCCTGCTCGGTAAATACACCGTTCTGGCCATGGGAGGAAGCGATATACAGCTGCCCGCCCTTGGGATTATATACATAAATAGATTCGATATATGGCATGGAGCTCAGGTAGTTGCCCAGCTCGGACATGGCCGCTGTGACATCATAGATATCGGGCTTGTCATAGAACACAATTTTGGAGATGGTGCTGTTACGGTAAATTTGAAAAGAAAGCGATTGCGCAGCATCGGTCATGTTGACGACTTCCCTGCTGGTCTGTGTGAGGTTGCCAAGATCCGACTGGAAGGTCTGCTTCTTCTCGACGCCGATATAGTAGTTGTAATAGATGATGGTGGAGACAAGGAAGGTTAAGGAGACGCAAAGCGTAATGCTAATTAATAATCTGCTGTATAGTGCCCGTTGGTTGCCGATCTTGTTCAGTCTCATCTCAAGTAGCCCCCTGACTTACTGTCTGTTCATGCAGGTACCGTCTTCGTCCGAATTGTTCATAGTACGATTATAAGCTTCAAGCTATGAACAGGACAGTGGAACAAGATAACATCAGTGAACAGACCGGGCATCCGGGCAGTGAACAAATGCAAGATTGGTGTACAAAAGCTACCAGAGCGGGGGATGGCTCTATCTATGCTACATGACTCTGCTTTGAATACGGAAGGTGCGCGGGGAGAGGCCGATCTCTCTTTTGAACATATTGCAGAACTGGGCATCATTGACGAATCCGGCCGCCGCAGAGACCTCGGATATGTGCATTTGGCTGTGGAGCAGGAGGGACTTGGCATAATCCAGGCGTTTTAGTAAAAGATAACGGTGTGGCGAATGCTGAAATCTCTCCTTGAACAGATGCCTGAAGCGATCGTAGCTGTAACCGGACATCTCTGCCAGGGAGGCTACCGAAAGCTTGTGACGGTAATGCTCGTTCATATAATTCAGCACATACTGCATCTGATCCTCTGCCGGGGAATGGAAGTCCGAGGCGCTCAGCAGCCGCTGCAGATAGACGGTAATTTCGCTCATCTGCAGATTCAGCAGCTCGGTGAACCCGTCGCGCTTGCGCTTGAATTCTGCATTCATCCGCTGCAGGGTCTGAAGGACGGTATGCTCCTTATCATCGTCAAAAACACCGGACAGCGAGTTGATCACCGGATTCCCGCAGTGAAAACCGACGAACAGCACCTCCGGGCTGGGCTGGTGATTCTCGTCATGCTTGAAGCCCGCCGGAATCAGGGCAAAGGTAGAGGGCCGGAAATGATAGCTGCGCTGACCGATGCTGCAGGTTCCCTGACCCTGAATGTAATACACAAGCTCAAAGCATTCATGCTGATGCGGGGGGATATACGTACCTGCCTCGTGCTCTGCATTTACAATATATAGGACACGATCCATGATGAGCCTCCATTCCTGGTCATTTAGCCGAATCGTACAAAAAGTTGACCGAAAATATATAAATATTTATGTTTTCATTTGATATGATCTTATCAATAAAACCGAAGATTCTCAACTGGACTGGCCATCTTGTTCGGATATTTCACGGTTTTTTGACGAAATGTAACATGAAATGTTTGGTTTTCAGAGTAAAATGCTAATTTTCAGAATTTCAACATTCAGTTATTCATGGTGTCCGATTGGATGGGACCAACAAAACGTGTAACTGGGATTTTATGCTACTTCACAGGGTTGATCCATTACAAACAGGGGTGTGAACTTAAGAGATGAACAAGAAAATGCTCACTTTATTGCTGCTGGCGGTTATGGTACTGGTCACTGCATGCGGAAACAGCAAGTCCGGTAATGGAAATACAGCCACTCCAGGTACGAATGCGGAAGGCGGAGGCGCGGCTGCGGGGGACAAGCTTAAGGTTGTGCTGCTGATTCCGGGGACTCTGGGGGACAAGTCGTTTTTTGATGCGGCGAACAATGGTCTGCAAAAAGTGAAAAGCGAGCTTGGCGCGGAAACCAAAGTGGTGGAAATGGGCGCGGACAAGACGAAATGGGAGCCGACGTTCAATGATATCGCTGCCGAGGATTGGGATGTTGTCATCTCGGGCGGCTCGGAAATTACGGAAATGTTCAATGCGACCGCAGAAGCCAATCCGGATAAAAAATTCATCAACTACGACACTGACATTGAAGAAGCACCTGAAAATATGTACAACATGTCCTATTCGACCAATGAGGTATCGTTCCTGGCCGGAGCGGCAGCGGCATTGGCTACCCAGTCCGATATGGCTAATGCCAACAAGGACAACGTAATCGGATTCCTGGGCGGAATGGACATCCCCGGCATCAATGCTTTCCTGGTGGGGTACATCCAGGGAGCACAATATGTTGATCCTGAGGTGAAGGTAGCGGTATCCTATGCCGGAGATTTCGTGAACCCGGCCAAGGGCAAGGAATTGTCGCTGATCCAGTACAACTCCGGGGTGGATATTATTTTCAACGTAGCCGGGGGTACGGGACTGGGCATCTTCGATGCTGCGAAGGAAAAAAGTAAATATGCGATTGGCGTCGATTCTGACCAGGCCATGCTGCTGAAGGATACAGATAGTGTGAAAGCAAACCTGATCGTTACCTCTGCGATCAAAAAAATCGACTCCGCCATCCTTGGCGCAGTGAAGAAGCTGCAGGACGGGACCCTGGAGATGGGCAAACGTGATGTGCTTGGCTTCGTCGAAGACGGCGTGGGCATTGCCGAGAATGAGATCTATAAGGAAGCGTTCCCGGCAGAGCTGCAGACCAAGATTGAAGAAGTGAAGCAGAAGCTGATCAATAAGGAGATTAAGGTGGATAATGCGATGGGCATGGAAACCTCTGAAGTCGAAGCGATCCGTAATGCTGTTAAACCTTAAGGACATGAATAGAATTTTGGCTTGAATGGAAACAGGCAGTCTGCAGATGGAGGCTCTTCTCTTAGGAAGGGCTTCCGCTGCCTATTTTTGCAGATCACCCAAGTTGAAAGGCGATGATGACCCATGGCAAATGCTCTGCTGGAAATGCGGGGAATCACCAAAGTATATCCGAACGGCGTAGTAGCCAACAAGGACGTTGAATTCTCCCTGCGTGAGGGTGAGATCCATGCGATTGCGGGTGAGAACGGAGCCGGTAAATCGACTCTGATGAAGATTATGTTCGGCATGGAGTCGCCCAGTGAAGGCGAGCTCTACATCCGGGGGGAACAGGTGAAGCTGCAGTCCCCGCAGGACGCGATTGACCGCGGCATCGGTATGGTCCATCAGCATTTCATGCTGGTGCCTTCTTTTACAGTGGCCGAGAATATGGTGCTGGGCATGGAGCCGCGCAAAGGGGTGGGCTTCAATGTTGGTGAAGCTGTACGTCTGACGGAGGCCACGGCGCGTAAATATAACCTCGCGGTGAATGCCAAGGCCAAGGTGGAGGACTTAAGCGTCGGCATGAAGCAGAAGGTGGAGATTCTGAAGGCACTGGTGCGCGGGGCTAAAATCCTCATTCTTGACGAGCCTACAGCCGTGCTGACTCCGCAGGAGACGGAGGAGCTGTTCCGCGAGCTTCAGCAGCTGAAGGAGCAAGGGCACACGATTGTGTTCATCTCGCACAAGCTGAAGGAGGTCAAGGCGATCTGTGACCGGATCACCATCATGCGCGGCGGCAGAAGCGAAGGGGTCTTCGAGACCCGTGAAGTGACCGAGCAGGAAATCTCACGGCTGATGGTCGGCCGGGATGTTGTGCTGAAGTACGACAAGAGCACTATACCTCATGGCAAGCCGGTGCTTACGGTAGACAGGCTGAATGTATCCGACAGTCAGGGCAAAGCGCTGCTCTCGGAGATCAGCTTCTCGGTCCGCGAAGGACAGATCGTCGGCATTGCCGGCGTGGAGGGGAACGGACAGACTCAGCTTATTGAAGCGCTGACCGGCGGTCTCCGCGGTGTTACCGGCAGCGGATCGGTACGGGTGAAGGGGGAGGAGATCCGCGAGCTGGATATTCTGGATATCCGTAACCTGGGAGTCTCTTATATCCCTGAGGACCGGATGCGTCAAGGCTCGGCCGGAGAGGCCAGCATTGCTGATAACCTGATCTCTACGCGGTACCGCCGGAAGGATATGAATAAGGGGCCTTTTCTGCACGGGTCCAAAATCGCCGCGCTGGCCTCAGCCCTGGTGGAGGAATTCAAAGTGCGCTGCTCCGGCCCGCAGCAGCCGATTGGGATGCTGTCCGGCGGCAACATGCAGAAGGTGGTCGTGGCCAGGGAATGCTCAACGAATCCGCAGCTGCTGATCGCGGAGCAGCCGACCCGGGGCGTCGATATCGGGGCTGCCCAGTTCATCCATCAGAAGCTGCTGGAGCTGCGTTCGGGGAATTGTGCCACCCTGCTGGTATCGGCGGATTTGAATGAAATTCTGGAGCTGAGCGACAGTCTTCTTGTCATGTATGAGGGTCAGATCGTGGCATATTTCGATCATCCTTCGGCTGTCAGTGAGGAAGAGCTGGGGCTCTATATGCTGGGGATCAACCGGCAGGACAAAGAGCAGACCGGGAGGGCCGTAAATCATGTTTAGAGTAAAATATTTCGAGGCAATCCGGACGGCAGCAGTCATTATCATTGCACTGGTTATCGCGTTCCTGGTCATCTCGCTGGTCAGTGACCACCCGGTGAAGACGATAGGCATCTTCCTCTGGGAGCCGTTGTCCACGAAGGGGCATATCGGGAATGTCATTGAGATGGCTATTCCGCTGATGTTCACCGGTCTTGCCGTCTCCCTGCTGTTCCGGGCCAATATGTTCAACCTGGGGGCGGAAGGGATCTTCTACTTCTCCGGTGTTGTAACCACGGTACTGGCGATTCATCTTAGCCTGAACAGCTGGCTGCATCCGCTGGTGGCGATCCTCGCCGGCTCGATTGTGGGAGCGCTGCTCTCAGCCATTCCCGGCATTCTCAAGGCGAAGTGGAATGCCAACGAACTGGTGACTTCGCTGATGTTCAATAATATTCTGTTTGGGGTGGGGCTGTACCTGCTGAACTATCATCTGCGGGATGCCAAGGCCTTCGCCAATGTATCTTTTAAATTCGAAAAGACGGCACAGCTGAGCAAACTGTTCACAGGTACACGGATTCATACCGGACTTATTATCGTACTGGTGCTTATTGTGCTAGCCCACCTGTTCCTCTACCGGACCAAGTGGGGGTATGAGCTGCGTATGACCGGGGTCAACCGGGAATTCGCCCGTTATTCAGGCATGAAGACCGCCAAGGTCATCATTATGGTCCATCTGATTGCCGGGTTCATTGCCGGTATGGGCGGCTCGGTGGAAGTGCTTGGGATGTACAGCCGGTTTCAATGGACCTCCTTGCCGGGCTACGGTATGGATGGTGCGCTGGTGGCCATGCTGGCCAAGAATAATCCGCTCTCTGTCATTGTCTCGGCGCTCTTCCTGGCCTATATCCGTATAGGCGCCGACATGATGGCGCGCCTGTCCGATGTGCCGTCCGAGATGATCTCGATCATTCAGGCTGTAATTATCCTGCTGATCTCTGCGGAGCAGTTCCTTAAGTTCTGGAAGAACCGCATGCTGCTGAAGGAGGCGAAGGAAGCATGAACAGTCTGCTGAATGTCATTCTGACGACGGATTTTGCCTTCTCTGTACTGCGTGTGACTACGCCGATTCTGTTCGCAGCGCTGGGGGCGCTCATCTCGAACCGTGCAGGAATCATCAATATCGGGATGGAAGGGATTATGCTGGTCTCGGCGCTGGCCGGGGTCATTGTGAGCGCGTATACGCAAAGTGCCTGGGTCGGGCTGCTGGGCGCAGTATTATCGGGGACGCTTATTGCCGGGATTCTGGCTTTCTTTACCTTGAAATTCAAGACCCACATCATTCTCGGCGGTGTGGCGATCAATATGTTCGCTTCAGGGGGAACGGTGTTTATTCTGTATCTGCTCAGCGGGGACAAGGGTTCATCCACCTCCCTGGCGAGTAAAGTGCTGCCGAGTATAGAGATTCCGCTCCTGAGGGATATTCCGGTGCTGGGGCCGATTCTGTCGGGACACCATATTCTGACGTATTTCTCTATCCTGTCTGTACTTGTGGTCTATTATCTGCTGAACCGTACGCCGCTGGGGCTGCGTATCCGCTCGGTGGGTGAGAATCCCCATGCGGCCCAGTCCGTCGGAGTCAGTGTGGTGCGTATCCAGTACAGTGCGCTGCTGCTCAGCGGCTTCTTTGCCAGTCTGGGCGGAGCTTATATGTCGATGGGGTATTTGTCACTGTTCACCCGTGATATGATTGCCGGCCGGGGCTGGATCGCGATTGCTGCAGAGTCCATGGGCCGGAGTACAACTGTAGGTACAGCGCTGACCTCCTTGCTGTTCGGGGCAGCTGATGCGCTCTCCAATGCTCTGCAGGTGCTGAAGATTCCGGCTGAGCTGATTGCTACGCTTCCTTATGTGGCAACGGTGATCGGTCTGATCATCTACGCGGTCTCAGAGACGCGGAAGAAGAACAGGAAGCTGAAGACGACGGCTAAATAAACGAAATATTTTAAGGAAGTCCAAATGTTCACCGCAGTGACGATGAAGCTTCAAGTTCAACACTTAAGTGCGTCTTATATATAGCTTTTCACATGACTAATCTAAGGGAGCGACGACGATGCCAACACCTATCATAATTGACTGCGATCCGGGGCATGATGACGCGATTGCCATTCTGCTTGCGCTGGCCCATCCAGAAGAGCTGGAGATCCGGGGCATTACCACGGTTGGCGGCAACCAGATTCTGGACAAAATCACCGATAATGCACTGAAGATCCTCAGCTTTGTAAATGCTGATATTCCCGTGGCCAAGGGAGCGGCAGAGCCGCTGCTCGGCAAGCTGGTTACTGGAGAGGAAGCCCACGGGGAGTCCGGCATGGACGGCCCGGCGCTTCCGGCGAGCAAGTTCAAGCCGGTGGAACAGGGAGCGGTGGAATTCATGCTGGATATTATCCGGTCTTCTGAAGAGAAGATTACCCTGGTGCCTACAGCTCCGCTGACAAATATCGCCCTCTTGATCACCGCTTATCCTGAGGTGAAGGACAGAATCGAGAAGATCTCCCTGATGGGCGGCGGGCTGGCTTACGGCAATGTGACCCGGACGGCGGAATTCAACATTTATGTGGACCCGGAGGCGGCGCGGATTGTTTTTGAATCGGGGATTCCCATTGTGATGAGCGGACTGGATGTGACGGATAAAGCGGCTATATTCGAAGAGGAGATCCAGGAGCTGAAGACGCGTGGACCCGTATCCGTAATGGTCGGAGAGCTGCTGGATTTCTATTCGATCTATGGCAAAAAGATGGGCTTTGTCGGCAATGCGCTGCATGACCCGTGCGCGATTGCCTGGCTGCTGCATCCGGAGCTGTTTGAATCCGAGCACCTGCATGTTACCGTGGAGACCGAGGGCAAGCTGACCCGGGGAATGACCGTTGCCGACCGGCGCAAGAAGCCTGAGCAGCCTGCCAATACGGAGGTGCTGCTCGGCGTAGACCGTGAAGCCTTCATCAAGCTGCTGTATGATTCACTTGACCGGTTAGACCGGGAGCTTGAATCTTCAGCGGGAGCATTGTAGGAGATGGCAGGCTGGGAACGTCTGCAGGAGACGGTACGGTTCGAGCTGCAGCAGCGGATAGAGGAAGGCTGCCAGCCTGGCAATCTGGTTGAGAAGCTGGCCGCTGCCGGCGATGATGAGCAGAAGCTGATGGAGGTCTACCGGGAGCTGATGGCCCTTCCCGTGGCGGAGGACTTTCCCTACGAGGAGCCTTCAGATCTGGCGTCGATCAGACGGCTGCGCCCCGGAGGTCCGCGTAAGCTTGCGGTGGACTGGACGCCGGACCAGTGGAGAGACAGGTTCTATGGAGCCTGGCTTGGCCGGAGTGTCGGCTGTGCGCTGGGCAAGCCGCTGGAATATTGGGACTACCTGTACGGGAAGGACGGCCGGACCGGCTGGGAGAACATCGAGCTGTGGTTCCGCGGTGCGGATGCCTGGCCGATTACAGGGTATACACCCGAGTTCTCCACCGCCCGGGAGGAATACGGTCTGGGCTTAAGCGACTGGTCCTTCACCAGTACACGCGAGAAGATCAGCTACATGGAGAGTGACGACGATATCCGTTATACGGTTCTTGGCCTGATGCTGCTGGAGCAAAAAGGGCTGGACTGGGATTCCTGGGATATCGGCAAGCTGTGGCACGGTCATCTGACCTACGCCCAGGTCTGTACGGCGGAGACCCAGGCTTATATGAACTTTGCTCAGGAGACCTCCCATCTGCATGGGGAGAAGCCGGAGGATTGGCCGTTGCGGCAGGAGCGGGTGCGGATGCATCTGAATCCGTACCGGGAATGGATCGGTGCGGCCATCCGTGCGGACGGCCTGGCTTATGGTGTGGCCGGCCACCCCGAGCTTGCGGCAGAGCTAGGCTGGCGGGATGCGTCCTTCTCGCATGTGAAGAACGGAATCTACGGCGAAATGTTCAATGCCGCGATGATCTCTGCTGCGTTCGCGGGCCTCGGCAATGAGGAGATTGTGGAGATCGGGCTGAGCGAGATCCCGCAGACCAGCAGGCTGACCCGGGATGTGCGGCGGGGCATGGAGATCGCACAGCAGGCTCGCAGTGAACGGGAGCTGGTCAGCACACTATGGAACGAGTTCAGCCATTATGACCCGGTGCATACGAACAACAACGCAGCGATCGTGGCAGCTTCACTGATATACGGCGGCGAAGACTTCGAGAAAGCGGTGGTCACCTCGGTATCAGCCGGGATGGATACCGACTGCAACGGGGCCACGGTCGGCTCCATCATGGGAGCGAAGCTGGGCGCTGCCCGGCTTCCCGCCAGCTGGACCGCACCGCTGAACGACCTGCTGTATGCGGATCTGCCGGGCTTCCACCCGATTCCCATCTCTGAGGTCGCGGAGCGGAGCTATCAGGTGTTCCTGAAGCTGCGGGCCGAGCATGGGAAAGAGCAACAGGGTTAATACAGATATTAATTATATTTGAGCGCTTTTTTAAGTCGCCTCGCACCAGATGTTTTCAGGAGAAAACATCTGGTGCGATTGGGCGGCTTTTTTGTCGTCTGGGAAGTTATTACCTTCACTTGTTCTGGATGATATACAGTTGGGGGATAAGTGCTCAGACGCATTTAGAGTGAGGAGCCTAAAAGGTATGCGAAAAACCGAACACAATTGGATTGGGTACGCCACGTAAGCCAAATGTAATCGAAAAACCGAACACAATTGGACGGGGTACGCCACGTAAGCCAAATGTAATCGAAAAACCGAACACAATTGGACTGGGTACGCCACGTAAGCCAAATGTAATCGAAAAACCCAACACAATTGGACTGGGTGCACCGCGTAAGCCAAATGTAATCGAAAACCGAACACAATGGGACTGGGTACGCCACGTAAGCCAAATGCAATCGAAAACCGAACACAATTGGACTGGGTGCACCGCGTAAGCCAAATGTAATCGAAAAACCGAACACAATTGACTGGGTACGCCACGTAAGCCAAATGTAATCGAAAAACAGGCATGACAAGACAGAGGCCTTGTCACCCCCAGGAATGAAAATAAGTGGGTGGCATCCGTCGCATCCATTCTAAAAGATGCTGTAGTCGTCAACACTACATATACAAATCAAAGGGCGGACGCGGTTACTGGGATACACCCCGTGCGAAAAACCGTTCTATTGCGCTTTTCGAGCATCGCCTATTGTAACCCCCAAAAAGTACGTGTATTAAATTACACTCACTCGAGCGCATGATTTGTAAGCTGACGATGGAGGATGATTGGAATGGATGCTGTACGTATGTGTTGCGCCGGTCTGGACGTGCACCAGGAAACCGTTGTGGCCTGCGTGTTAAAAGGACCGATCGAACAAAAACCGCAATGTCACATGAAAACCTTTGGGACGACAACCAGAGAATTGTTAGGACTGCAAGATTGGCTGAATGAACACGGCTGCCTTGAGGTGGTGATGGAGAGTACCGGCGTGTTTTGGAAACCGGTATGGAACATCTTAGAGGGCAGTTGTGATCTTGTCTTGGCCAACGCCCAGCGGGTAAAGAATATGCCGGGTCGAAAAAGTGACATGCAAGATGCGCGCTGGTTAGCGCAATTGCACCGTTGCGGGCTCATTGAAGGCAGTATGGTGCCAGAACAGGACATCCGGGATTTGCGAGATTTGACCCGTTACCGGAGTAAGATGGTGCAGGCGGTGACGGCGGAGAAGAACCGCATCCACAAAATCCTGCAGGATGCCAACATCAAGCTAACCACCTTTATGTCCGATCTATATGGGGTTTCAGGACGGGGCCTGCTCCAGAAGATCATGGACGGCGAGGTCGTAGACGAAGTGACCGTTAAAAACCTGGTCAAAACCCGTTTAAAAAAGAAAGTTCCGCAGTTGCTAGACGCGCTCAATGGCAAGTTGCGCCGTCATCATCGGGAGATGATTCGAGACCACTGGGACCACTTGGTCTATTTGGAGAAACGGATCACGGAACTGGAAGCTCGAATCGAGGCGAAGGCAGAACCCTACCTGGAGAGGATTGAACAAATTGACTCCATTCCAGGAATTGAGCGGACATCTGCCGTGACCATCTTTGCAGAAGTGGGGCCGCATGTCGCGGAAATGTTCCCGAGTGATGCGCAGTTTGCATCATGGGCGGGGGTGTGTCCAGGGAACAACGAAAGCGCTGGAAAGCGAAAAAAGTCAAAAACGATGCAAGGGAACAAGCATCTGAAAGGGGCCTTGTGTCAGGCGGCTTGGGCGAACTCTCGCTCCTCGAACCGGATCGGCCAATTCTTTCGACGAATACGTAAGAGACGAGGAGATAAAAAAGCAAACGTCGCCACCGCACATTTGTTGATTCGAATCCTCCATGCCCTGATGCGGGAGAAAAGGTTATACCAAGAAATAGACGTCTCACTAGGCGATGAGACGTCCAAGAAAAACCCGTTGGATCGGTACGTGCAATATATCCAGCAGTTAGGATATAGCGTGCAATTAAATCCTATCCAATAGTCTCCCCTTTTTCAAAAAAAACGAAACGTAATTTTGGGGCGGTGGGTCTTTTTTTGTCAAAATCCAGTCTGCGGCGCATTTTCCGATACTTTTATTTTCGTATTAAACCGAACACAATGTGCTGTTGTTAAGGTAAGTGGGTTGTATATAGACCAATGTCACAACTAGAAATGTCAAAAAGCAAAAAGAAGCGGAGGGGAGATTTGGAATTGTAGGAGCGGTAGCGGCCGCCTGTATATTTGGATTTCTCCCGGGAGGAGTGGTTCCCATCATGAAATCCAAATATAACAGCGGCCGGAAGTCCAAGTGTTCGCCGCAGTGACGACCAAGCTTGAGTTTTAAGTTAACATTCACATGATTGAACTTGTATGTTAGCATTACTTGTAATTATTAACTTACCAAATTTTGATTATGGAGATAGGAGCGGAGCTCATGCTAAAAGTCATGATTGTGGATGATGAACCCTGGGTTCTGGAAGGACTTAGAACGATGGTGGACTGGGAGAAATCCGGGTTCGAGGTATGTGCCGAAGCGCTTAACGCCGGGGATGCTCTCCGGCTGATCCGGGAGCACAGGCCGGATATGCTGCTTACGGATATTAATCTTCCGGTGATGAGCGGCCTGGAGCTGATCGCAGCGGTGAAGGAAGTGCTGGACCCGCCGCCCCGGTTCGTTATTCTGAGCGGGTATGATGATTTCAACTATGCCCGGACTGCGCTGCGCCATAAGGTGGACGGCTACCTGCTGAAGCCGGTCGATGAGGAGGAGATTGAGGAGCTCCTGGGGAAGATCAGAGCTATTATTCAAAATGAAACCGCTTCCAGATTAGAGGGGCGCAAGAAGCATAACCTCCTGGTGCATAATCTGATCAGCCGCTGCCTCCAGGGGGAATGGAATGAGGAACTGGAGCGCGCCGCCTACAGTCTGCTTGGGCTTCAGCCTGATACGGAGCTGCAGTGCATTCTTGCTGCTGCCATTTCAGGCACGGTGGGCCTGAACGAAGGAGATACCGAAGGATTCCCTGAGGATCTCGGGTATGTATTTCAAGACCCGGCGGGAAGGGCCGGACTCCTTGTAAGGTCTGACGGACTATCCTCTGAGGCGCTTGAGGCGGCAGCCGTCCAAGTGCAGAGGGTGCAGTCGGAGAAGCTGGGGGTGCCGGTAGCTGTAATGATCAGCGGCCGAAGGACAGGTCTGCGCTCCATCCAGGAGCTGTACGCCCAGACCCTGGAGGTCTGGGGCCTCAAATACCGGAAGGAGCAGGGCGGGATTTTCTATTACAACGATTTGAGAACCGCCCGCCTGTCTCCCGAATTCGCAGGCGGACACTTTACGCGTGTGCTGGATGAGGTGAAGGAGGGGGGGCCTGAGCAGATCCGGGCTGCTGTCAGGGATGCTTTTGCTGCCATGACTGCGAAGCGGGTGACTATAGACGCCGCCCGGGCAGAGGTCGCCCATATGGAGATTACCTTGTGCCGGAGCATCGCTGAAATGCAGGGAGATCCCGATACGATTATGAGCGCCATGCGTCTGGAATACGGCAATCTGGGCAGCCTTGCGGATTATTACAAGCTAAGCCTGTATGTGGATAAGCTCTGCCAGGAGACAGCGCTCTATCTGGCTGAGCTGCGGGCAGGCAACGAAGGGAACACCATCTATAACGTGATCCAGTATGTGGACCTTGAATTCCGCAGCAAGCTGCAGCTTCAGGATCTCGCCAGACAGTTTCATATGAATTCGGCTTACCTGGGCCAGCTGTTCCGCAAGGAGACCGGGCGCAGCTTCAGCGATTATCTGAATGAGAAGCGGATCGAAGCGGCGAAGGGCCTGCTGAAGCGCACCCAGCTCAAAATATCGGATATTGCGGTGCAGGTGGGCTTTTCCAATACGGATTATTTCATCGACAAGTTCAAGGGTAAAGTGGGCTCATCCCCTTCGGTGTACAAGAATGCCCATAAGAATAAGCAGCTCTAAGTGGAAACGGCTTTGCCGTCGAAGGTTACTCAGATACTGTGCGGGGACCCCGAAATCTTAAGAAAGCCGGGTGTGAGGGATGGCTACAAGAAGGGTGAAATTCGGCACCATCATCAATGATATTCCGCTTAGCTACAAGTTCTATCTCATCTACATTGTGGGAGTGCTCCTGCCGATCATGGTGCTGAATCTGGTGTTCCTGGACCGGATCACGGATCTCATCAAATCGAGAGAGCAGCAGAATCTGGAGATCTCCATGGAGCGGGCGCGCAAGGATATTCATGATTTTATTGAAGGCGGGGTGTCTGTCGGCTACACGCTGGCTGCGGATAAGAACCTGTACGAGATGCTGGACCGGACGTATACGGACTCTATCGAATTCTATAGCATGTTCAACGAACAGCTGAGAGACCGGATGAACAGTTATATGCCGGTGAACAACCAGCTCGAACGGATCAGCATATACACCAATAACCAGACGGTTGTGTCTGGAGGGAATTATCAGGTTATGAACGATAAGGTATGGTTCAGTGACTGGTACCGGCAGGCGAAGAAGGCCAGCACCCAGGTCTATGTTACCGCTTACCGCACCACGGAGAATAAGAATCTGGCCTCCTCCACCCCTACGCTGAGTGTGATCGAGACGATGGATAATTACCGAAGTCTGAATACCTATGAGAAGGTGCTGCGGATTGATCTGGACCTTAACGAAATCTATGACATTATTGTCCGGGAAAGAGATTACTTAAGCCTCTATCTGATCAATGGGGAGGACAAGATTGTGATGTCAGCGGACAGTGGCTATCAGCATATTACTAATGATCCCTATCCTGTATTCGATCAATGGGGCGACAGCCGGGATGATAGCGAGAATGTGCGGGTAATGGCCGTAGGCACGGCGAACTATCTCAAGGGCTGGCGGATCGTCGGGATTACGCAGGGGGAGCGGATCTCCCAGGCGATCCTGGATATCCGGCTGTATGCGGCGGGACTGGCTACAACGCTTACCCTGCTGACCAGCGGATTCATATACATGATGCTGCGCTCCTACAACTACCGGGTGAAGCGCCTGTCCCGGCATATGCAGAAGGTGACGAATGAGAAGTTCGAGCTGATCGCCATTGATGAGGGCCGGGATGAGATCGGCGGGCTGATCCGCAACTTCAACCGGATGACCTCCAGAATCCATTCGCTGATCAACGATGTGTACAAGCTGGAGATCCAGAGCAAGAACCTGGAGATGGAGCGTGTCAGGGCGGAGCTGAACTTCCTGCAGAGCCAGATGAACCCTCATTTTCTGTTCAATACGCTGAATGCGATTCTGGTGGTATGCACCAAGAACAAATATAACGATGTCACCGATATTGTGAAAAGCCTGTCGAGGCTGCTGCGCAGACTGCTGAGCTGGAAGGAAGACCTGGTGTCGGTGCGCGAGGAGATCGCATTCATCGACATGTATCTCAAGATTGAGAAATTCAGGTTCCGGGATAAATTCGATTATACGTTCGAGATTGATGAGCAATCCCTGAATTATAAAATCCCGAAGCTGAGTATGCAGCCGCTGGTTGAGAATTCTTGCAAGCACGGCCTGCAGACCATTGAGGGGCTGGGGGTAATCAAGGTTGCTGCAGCCGTTCTGGACAATCGGCTGCAGATTACGGTATCTGACAACGGTAAAGGCATGGAACCCGAGAAGCTGAAGGAATTAATGTTTGCCGTGCGCAAGGAGGATTACTCCGGAGCGAACATCGGTATACGCAATGTATACCGCAGACTGGAGCTGAATTACGCGGATCAGGTGCGCTTCGAGATCTCTAGCACGCCGGGTCAGGGAACGGTGGTGACCTTCGGCATTCCCCTGAGGCTGCTTGAGACGACTCATTCCCCGGAAAGAGAGGTATAGACCATGAAATACAAAGTATTATTGATTGATGACGAGCCGAGCGCTCTTGAAGGTATGGAGATGTGGATTGACTGGCAGGAGCTGGGCTTCGAGCTGTGCGGAACCTGCGGCAATGGCCGGGAGGGGCTGCAACTGATGAAGCAGCTGCAGCCGGATCTGGTCATTACCGATATCCATATGCCGCTGATGAATGGCCTGGAGATGATTGGGGAATGGCGTCAGGAGGAGACGGATTCCATTAAGTTCGTCATTCTGAGCGGCTACAGTGAATTTGAATATGCCCGCACAGCAATCAGCTACGGGATTAACCACTACCTTCTGAAGCCGGTCTTCCCGGAGGAAGCGACCGAGGAGCTGCGGGAGATCCGCCTGGAGCTGGAGCAGGAGGCGAACCGCAGAAGGATTCATGAGACAGCCTCCGGGGAAGAGGCGGCCGCCTTAATCAAAGGGCTATTGTACGGGAGGAAGGGAGACCCGGAGCTTATGGATCTGCTGGAGACGCTGCCCGGCTTCCGGGAGAGCGAGGCCTGGAATATCTGCCTGATCCAGACGGTCCCGGAGCTGTATCCAGAGGTGCGCTGCAAGGCAGTCTCTCTGCTGGCCGGATGTAAGGCAGCAGTGACCATGGATCTGGAGGCGGGGCTGCTCGGAATCGTATACGGAATGACTACAGGCAGGGGGGAGGACGGCGGAATCACGGAGGCGCTGGATATCCTGCTGCAGGAATATGGCAGAGCGAACATTCATATCGCCGTGGGAACACAAGAGAACTCCTTGCTGTGCATAGAGGACAGCTATCATAGAGCCAAAGAGACCTTGCTGCATTTCTTCTATGAACCGGAAGGGGCGGGTATTCTGGCTTACAACGGGGTGCAGGGCAATTCCTTCAGCTATAATTATGACCATATCGGACTGATGGATGCCCTGCTGGATTGCGTGAATCTCCTGGACGCGGACGGCTACCGCAAGGCACTCGAAGCGGCGGCGCGAAGCTTCCGGGAACAGCTGGTGGCGCCGGAGGTGGTGCGCAAATTCGTTATCCATCTCATGTACCGGATACTCGGAGTCGCGCCCGGAGCGGAATCCGCAGGCGAAGGACACGGGCCAGCCTCCAGCCTTGAAGTCTCAGAGATTCAGCAGACGATGACCCCGCTGAGCGGGCTGCTCAGCCGCTTATTGTCCTGCGGGGAGAAGGCGATAGATCTGTTGGTGCGCGAGCAGAATTATAAGTCGCATGGGATTGTCCGGGAGATTAACCAGTACATCGGGGAGCATTACCAGGAGAGCCTGAGCATCCAGAAGCTGGCCGAGATCTTCTTCCTGCATCCGGTATACCTGGGGCAATTACTGATTAAGAAGAACGGGATGACCTTCAATGAGCAGCTGCATCATCTGCGGATTCAGGCTGCGGCCGTGCTGCTGCGCGAGAGCAAGCTGAAGCTCTCAGAGATTGCCGAACGTGTGGGTTATGCCAACTACGGGCAATTTCTGAAACGCTTTGAGAAGGAGATGCACATGGGTCCGAATGAGTACCGCCATGCCAAGTTCTAAACTTTTCGGGGGTATACCTTTAGTTCGGTCGTATTTTAAGAGACGGTTCACCTCTATAATTCATTTGTGTAAGTGCTTACAAATTAAAGAAAATACACTATGGAGGTGCTTTATGGGGGGCAAGTTGAAAGTTACGTACAAGTATTCCCTGATTGCTCTGTTATCTCTTAGCTTCACACTGTCAGGCTGCGGGGGCAACAATGCTGCTACTACAGGCAAAGCTAAGGAGCCAGCATCCACAGAATCTGCTTCAGCTAACACGGGAGGAAAGATTGAACCATTTAAAGTAAGTGCATTTATCGGTGTAGCCGGGCAACAGCCGACACCGGATAACAAGATTTACAAGAAGATCAAGGAAGAAACCGGAGCCAGCTTCGATATGGAATTCTTAGCAGGTGACATTAACCAGAAGCTGGGCGTCATGATTGCCGGCCAGGATTATCCGGATCTTATGACCGGGAGCACCAAACTTACCGCAGCAGGAGCTTATATCCCGCTCGAAGACCTGATTGAAGAGCATGCGCCGAATTTGAAAGCGCATTATGCAGACTACTGGAACATGATGAAGGACCCGAACGACGGGCATATCTATATCCTGCCTAACTACGGCGTATACAACGGTAAGGTCAACAGTTCATGGTATTCAGGACCTGCCTTCTGGATTCAAAAAGCAGTCCTTAAGGAATTCAATTATCCGAAGGTGAAGACTCTGGATCAATACTTTGACCTGATCGAGCAATATAAAGCCAAATATCCGAAAATTGACGGCAGCCCGACCATCGGGTTTGAAATTCTGAACTATGACTGGAAGAACTGGGGTCTGTTCAACGCTCCGCAGCATCTGATCGGACATCCGAATGATGGCGGCGTAGTCGTGAAGGACGGCGTGGCAGAGGTTTTTGCGAACAAGGATTATGCCAAGAAGTACTATCAGAAGCTGAATGAGATGAATGAAAAAGGGATTATCGACAAAGAAACCTTCGTACAGAATTACGACCAGTATATGGCAAAGCTGTCCAGCGGCACTGTCCTGGGGATGTTCGACCAGCACTGGAACTTCAACGCGGCTGAAGATTCACTGACGACCCAAAATAAAATTGAACGCACTTATGTAGGTCTTCCGCTTGTATACGAAGAGTCGACCAAGGACCACTACCGTGATCTTGCGGTGCTTAACCTTAACAACGGCTTCGGTATCAGCATTAATGCCAAAGATCCGGTGAAGATTATCAAGCTGCTGGACACGCTGATCCAGGAAGACTGGCAGAAGCTGTTCTCATGGGGTGTGGAAGGCGAGGATTATATCGTTGAGAACGGCAGATTCATGAGAACCCAGGAACAGCGTGACAATGCAGCCGATGCTACATGGCAGCTTGGCAATAAAGCCAAATCGCTGTTTGAATATCTGCCCAAAACAGAAGGAAGCTATAGCGACGGCAACTCAACGGATGCTGCTGCACAGCCTGAAGAATACAAAGCGGGTCTGAAGCCGTTCGATAAGGAAGTCCTTGATGCCTATGGCTTCAACTCCTATGTAGACTTCTTCAGCGAACCGCCTGCTAACCCGGTCTATTATCCTGCCTGGTCCATCGACCTGATTGAAGGCTCGGATGCCAAAATCGCCAGCACCAAGCTGAATGAGCTCCAGACCAAGTTCCTGCCAAAAGCCATCCTTGCCAAGCCGGCTGAATTCGATTCCGTCTGGGCCGATTATACCGGACAGATCGAGAAGGCCAATGTGAAGGCTTACGAAGACAAGATCAATGAGCAGATTAAGTGGAGAATTGAGAACTGGAGTAAATAACGGAAGGTCTGGTACAGGGCATAAGGTGGAGGGCCAGACTGGCCTTCCACTTACCTTAATATGATGGAGTAGGAGACAACGAATATGGATGAGACCCTAGAAATAGATACTGTCGTCCGGCGTCCGAAGAAGAACAGGAAGAAAAAAAAGCAGCCGATTACCTGGCGCTTGATTAAGAATCAGAGGCAGCTTATCTGGATGTCTGTGCCTTTGATGCTCTACATTATTCTCTTTGCCTATGTTCCCGTTTGGGGCTGGACCATGGCGTTCCAGAACTACAAGCCGGCCAAGTCCTTCGGCGAGCAGGAATGGGTAGGACTGAAGCAGTTCAAGTTTTTGTTCACCGATGATAACTTCATTCGTGTACTGCGCAACACGCTGGCCATGGGGGTTATCAATCTGATTCTCGGCTTTGTTACCGCCATCGTGCTGGCGCTGCTGCTCAATGAAATCAAGAAAGTATTCTGGAAAAGAACCGTGCAGACGATCTCCTATCTGCCCCATTTCTTATCGTGGATTATTGTTACTGGCATCGTGGCCACTTCGCTGTCCATCAATGACGGGATTGTAAATATCGTACTGATGAAGCTGCATCTGATTAAAGAGCCGATTCTTTGGCTCAGTGAAGGCAAGTATTTCTGGGGAATCGTAGGGGCTTCGCATGTGTGGAAGGAAGTGGGCTGGAACACCATTATTTATCTGGCGGCCATCGCTTCCATTGATCCTGCCCTGTATGAAGCTGCTGAGATTGACGGTGCGAACCGTTACAAGAAGATGATGTATGTAACCCTGCCCGGCATCAAGGCAACCATTGTAATTCTGATGATTATGTCCATAGGACATGTCCTGGAAGCAGGCTTTGAAGTGCAGTACCTGCTTGGCAACGGACTTGTAGTAGACTGGGCCGAAACGATAGATATTTTCGTGCTTAAATACGGGCTTGCCCAAGGGAATTATTCACTCGCAACAGCTGGAGGTATATTCAAAACGGTTGTCAGCGTAACATTGCTGCTTATGGCTAACGGGATTTCCAAGCGGCTTGGGGAAGAGAGGTTGTTATAATGGCGGATAACCGGCAGATTAGCCCCGGGCATAGAGCAGGCTTTACAGCGAAAAAGAACCTGGGCACCGGCAGACTTGAACCGTTCCTGTTCACTTCCTTCAATACGGTCTTCATGGTCTGTCTGGTGATTGTGACTTTATATCCATTCATCAATACGATAGCTGTATCTTTCAACGAAGGAAATGATACGATCCGCGGCGGCATCTACTTATGGCCGAGACAATGGACCGTTCAGAATTACAAAGCGATCTTTGCTACCGGAACCATATTTGATGCATTCCTGGTTTCAGTAGCCCGTACAGTGATTTCTACGTTACTTAATATTTTTCTGACCACCATGCTGGCGTATACCTTAAGCCGCAGGGAGTATGTATTCCGTAAGTTTATTACTGTAGTCTTCGTGCTTACGATGTATTTCAGCGCCGGTCTGATCCCGAACTATTTCCTGATTAAGGACCTTAATCTGTTGAACAGCTTCTGGGTCTATATCATTCCTTCGATGATCAGCGCCTTCAATATGATCGTTATCCGCACTTATATCGGGACTATACCGGAGAGCCTGATGGAATCAGCCAGAATTGACGGCGCCGGGGATTTCAAAATATTCATGCGGGTAGTCTTCCCGCTCTGTAAGCCGGTGCTGGCGACCATTGCACTGTTCGTGGCTGTCGGAGCCTGGAATGCCTGGTTTGACGCTTTTATCTACACCTCTTCCAAGCAGCATCTGAGTACTCTGCAGTATGAGCTGATGAAGCTGCTGTCTTCAACGATGAACTCCAACGGTAACCCTAACGTGTCCAACGGGGTGGGGATGGATCAGGATTCAGCCAGGGCGATGGTGACGCCGCTGTCGATCCGCGCAGCGATTACGGTTGTGGCTTCCGTACCTATACTGCTGGTGTACCCGTTCATGCAGAAGTACTTTGTAGTGGGCCTGAATGTCGGCAGTGTCAAAGAATAAGACGCTTGCCTTATAGCCGGGTTTTGGCCGGGAATTGCTTATATTTTAACTAAAAAGGGTGCTGTCCTATCAGGGGCGGCGCCCTTTTTGGTTGGATGAAAGCTTCATAGGCACAACGCTGTTTGGTTTCCTCCTGGACTGTAGAATAATCCCAATCGGCTCCGAGCATCCTTATAATGCCTTCTGCTTTTAACAGTCTTTATAGAACTTTTTGAAAAAAGTAATGACACAGCACAAGAAATACCTTATTATTTAAAGAGATTTTTAATGAAACAGATTTTAAATAATTATAGTACAATAGGCCCCGAGGATAAGCGGGAAGTCTGGCAGTGGGTAGAGGAGGGCTTCGTATTCTTTCGCTGAGTCAGGTTAGTAAAAGCTTCATGCTGAAGGACGGTCCTTATACGGCTGTCGATCAGGTATCGCTTGCAGTGAAGGCCGGTGCCATCCACGGTATTATCGGGGCAAGCGGCGCGGGCAAGTCCACGCTCCTGCGCCTGATAAATCTGCTGGAGCGGCCCGACACCGGGACTGTTACTGTAGACGGCAAGCGGCTTACGGAGCTGCCGGACAAGACGCTGCGCGAGCAGCGGCAGAGAATCGGCATGATCTTCCAGCATTTCAATCTGGTAGGCAATGCCACCGTCAGCCGGAATGTAGCCATTCCGCTGGAGCTTGCCGGAGTGCCGCGTGCCGGGCGGATGAAGCGGGTTATGGAGTGTCTGCAATTTGTCGGGCTTGCGGACAAAGCCGGGCAATATCCGGCCCAGCTCAGCGGCGGGCAACGCCAGCGGGTGGCTATTGCCCGGGCGCTGGCGAACAGTCCGAAGCTGCTGCTGTGCGACGAGCCGACCTCTGCGCTTGATCCGGGGACCACGGCGGATATTCTGGGCGTGCTCCGCCATATCAATGCTTCGCTCGGTGTAACCATAGTCATCGTTACCCATGAGCTGGACGTAGTGCGGAGCATCTGCTCAGAGGTATCTGTCATGGAGGGCGGACGGATCGTGGATTCCTTTTCCCGGGAGGAGGGCGGATTTCTTCCGCCTGGAACGCATTCAGGTTCCTTCCGGGAGCGGATTACGGGCAGAACGGGGGAACCCTATGTTTGAGAGCATGCTGAAATACCAGGATCAGATGTGGCAGTCGATCGGAGAGACCTTTGTCATGGTCGGAATCTCCATAGGTGCTGCGCTGCTGCTGGGGCTTCCACTGGGGACCCTGCTGTATTTTTGCCGCAAAGGCCAGTTATATGAGAACAGAAATCTGTCTCTCGTGCTGAACAGCATGGTCAATGTAATCCGTTCATTTCCGTTCCTGCTGCTGGTGGTTGCACTGATTCCGTTCACCCGGCTGGTGGTGGGTACTGCGATTGGCACCCTGGCGGCAACCGTGCCGCTGTCGATCGTCGCCATTGCCTATTATTCACGGCTGGTGGAGCAGTCTCTGCTGGAGGTGCCCAGAGGAACGATTGAGGCGGCATTGTCGATGGGCGCCTCGAAGCCGGGGATTATCTTCAAGTTTCTGTATGTAGAAGCCCGGTCGGGACTGGTGCTGGGATTGACTGCGTCTACGATCAGCTTCATTTCTTTTTCAACCGTCATGGGGGTTGTCGGCGGCGGCGGGGTTGGCGATTTCGCCATCCGTTACGGATACCAGCGCTTCGAGACAGAAGTGATGGTCTACGCCATACTCGTGATGATTGTGCTGGTGCAGCTCATCCAATTCACAGGAAGCACGGTGGCCAGACTGCTGGATAAGCGCTAAACAAACTATATAATAATGGGGGCTTGGGATAAATCATGAAGAAGGCGATGACTGTAAGGACCGCAACGGGGAAGAGAACAGGAAAAAGTATGGTAACCACCTTTGCGCTAACACTGCTTGTATTAACACTGGCGCTTGCGGGCTGCGGTAACAGCAAAGAAGCTGAGGAGACACCTGCAGCTACCAGCACCGGACCTGTGAAGATCAAAGTAGCCTCGCTGATTCCGCCAATGACGGATATCCTCGAACTTGTGAAGCCGGTTCTGAAGGAAGAAGGCGTGGATATGGAGATCGTGGTGCTGTCCGATAATGTGCAGCCGAACGAGGCGCTGGCGAACAAAGAGGTGGACGCGAACTTCTTCCAGCATGTCCCGTACATGGAGCAATTCAATGCCAGCAAAGGGGCAAAGCTGGTGCCTGTTCAGCCTGTATACGATGCCATCTACGGTGGATACTCCAAAAAGTTCAAGGCCATCGCTGATCTGCCTGAGGGGGCTACCCTCGTGATGGCGAATGATCCCTCCAACATTGGGCGCTCCCTGCAAATGTTCGCAGATGCCGGCTTGATTACGCTGAAGGAAGGGGTAGGGATTCAGGCTACCCAGGCCGATATTACCGGCAATCCCAAGAACTATAAGTTCGAGGAAGTCGATCTGCTGATGCTGGCCCGGATGCTGGATGATGCCGATCTGGTCGCCATGACTCCGGCCTATGCCAGTCCGCTGGGTCTGACTCCCAAGAAGGATGCGCTGATCACCGAGCGTGAGGATTCGGCATTCACCATTACACTCGTTGCCCGTGAGGACAACAAGGATTCCGAAGTGATCCAGAAGCTGGCCAAGGCGATCAGCGGCCCGGAAGTGAAGAAGTTCCTTGAGGACAATTATGCGGACATAGCGCTGCCTGCTTTTAAATAGTAGATACACGAATTAAATCTTATACAAAAGTAAACCGAAAGACGGCCTTCTCCTATGAGAGAGGCCGTCTTTTCGGTGCGGAGGAAGTGCCTGACAGATCAGCGATGCCATAAATTACAGGAAAGCGCTGACGGGATAGGCCACCTCATACTGGGCGGATTCGATCCAGGTGCCCGTAGTGAAATCCCGTCCCCGGACAAGCACCTTATCGGTATAAACTTCTACATAGAAGCCCTGGCTGCCGCTCTTATGTTCATCCTTATCCGTCCAGAGGTAAGCTACAGAAGCAGCATTGAACATCGTGGCTGTCTGTCCGTTGCCGGGATACATGGTATTGCTGACTTCTAGCTCCCAGTGGGTATGCCCGGTGAACAGCATGGCCTGCGGGTAACGCGACAGAATAGAGCGCAGTTCCTGATCCTGAGTCACTCCGTACCACTCCTGAGACTCCAGCGAACCGGCTACGGTATCCTTCAGCGGCTGGTGCAGGAAGACGAAGACAGGCCGATCCTGCAGTGGTACTGTACCAAGATCCAGCTCCATTGGCCCGCCAAGCTCCGGGTTGTCCGGGGCGCTCTCCCCAAGCTTCCGGTCCAGCCACTGGAGCTGCCCGCCGGATAAATGGCAGAACGTCTGCAGCCCTTCCTCAGTACCCAGGAAGATGAAATGATACCCTGAGATCCAGTGATCATGATAAGGACCTGGCATCCCCATGCGGGAAGTATACATCGCAAGACGGGAATCCCAATGGCCGAGGCCGACGTCATGGTTGCCCAGGGTGTAACGAATCTGCGGCAGTGAGGCCTGATGCTGTTCAAGAATACGCTGGACCTCCTCATACTCCTCCGGGAAGCCATTGTTCGTAATATCTCCAATATGCATGATGCCGCTGCTGCCCTGTGCGTGTAAGGCCAAATCCTGCAATGCCTGCCCGAAGTTCTGGTTGTACTCGTGTTCCGGATCGGCGGTGACATGGGTATCGGTGATAATCTGGAACGTCAGCAGCGGATCTTGTCCGCCTAGTGTGCCTGATGTCTTCATCTGTAAGAAACTCCTCCTTAATGTAATGATTCCGGCCACAATGATGGTCCCCATAGGAGAGGGAAGAGAGTCAGCCGCTCTTCAAATCATAACGCCAAGCTCCGCATAAGACGACACCACACAATCTGCATCCGGCAAAAGACTGCGGACAGACTGTGCATTAGCCGTCTGCACGTTTCCTGCAGTGTCAGCAGGTCCACCGGCATCAGTCAGCCCGTTTTCGCCAGCCGCCTGTCCGGCGGTCATCCCGCCGGCAATTCCAATGGCTACAGCAGCACCAGCCGCTTTAGCCATCCGCATATCTCCGTTCGTATCGCCGATGACGGCGGCTTCAGCCGGAGATGCCCCGAGCCGCTGGCAGGCCAGCAGCGCCATGTCGGGGAAGGGCTTGCCCCGCTCCACCTGATCCGTGCCGATCACGGCGGTGAAATACTGACGGATGCCCATCCAGCGGAGGTGACTCTCGGCCGCAGCCGTTTCATCGGCAGTCACTACAGCCAGCGGAATACCCTGCGCAGCGCACTCTTCCAGAAAAGGCACCAGACCGGAAAGAGGGCGGACCGGACGGCTCCGCTCCAGCATGGCATCTGCCGCCTGGCGGCAGGAATCCACCAGCACCACCGCTTCCGCCCAGGATAGGCCGAGCAGATAACCCTGCCAGGACAGAATGGCATACAGATCGCTCATCGTACCCATAGCGAGGGGGCCGTTACGGTCATAATCTGTAATCCTCCCCTCAGCATCATGAACCGTTCCCAGCAGGGAGGCCAGATGCTGCATGGGGAACCTCAGGCCGCGCTGCTCAAGCTGACGGTTGAACTGGGTGAGGAAGCATTCGCCCCAGCTTCCCCAGAGGGAGATGAACTGCAGCAGCGTTCCGTCCTTGTCGAACAGAATGGCGGATACGGGATAGTTCCCTTGCGGAGTGATAAGCTCAGTCATGCTGCATTCCCCTTTACCTTTCACGATTTTTTCGTTTATTTCAGCTTATCCAGAGCCGCCTGCGCCGTTTGCTGCGCTTCCTTCAGCGCCTCGGCTGCCGGGATATTCTCGATCTGCACCTTATCCGCTGCGATGGTCAGGGCATCATTAATTTTGCCGCCGGTCGGGTCCTGGAAGGGGGCCGAGGCGTGAGCTGCCTGCTGCAGCGGAATTTTGATCTGCGGATTGCTCTCACTGAAGGTGACGAATGCCGGATCTTCCAGCGCAGACTGGCGGACGCTAATATATCCGGTGTGGATGGACCAGAACGCGGTATTCTCGGAGCTTGTGAAGTAGGCCAGCCATTTCATCGCTGCCTGCTTCTCGGCGTCTCCGGCTTGGGCAGGAATACCGGCCATACTCGCCCCGGCGACAGGTTTGGCTTCGCCGGCTCCGGCCCAGCCCGGTTGCTCCATAGCGGAGACGACGCTGAAATCAAGGTCGCCCTGGTCGCCGCTGGAGCCGGTGTATCCGGCCGCCTGGCCTTTCATCACATCGTCAATCGTCTTGTACCAGTACTCCCAGCCTTGCCCGCCGGAGTGGATACGCATGATCTTGTCGTCATGAATCGACTTGCGGAAGAACTCCCAGGTGTCGATCCACTCCGGGGAATCAATCGTGACCTTGGTGCCGTCCTCACTAAGAATACTGCCTCCTTTGCTGAGAGCGGCATCAGTCATATTGCCGGGGCCCCACATCGGTTCCCAGCCGTAGAAGCTGGTTTTGCCGCCTTCGGAGACGGTCATCTTTTTCGCGGCCGCAGCGAGGTCTTCCCAGGTCTTAATCTGGCTGGCGTCTATACCGCTTTTCGCAAAAGCATCCTTACGGTAGTACATCACCTGGGTCGATCCATACATCGGGAGGAAATACTGCTTGCCGTCCACCTTGCCCTGGTTCAGGAAGGTCTGGACGAAATCCTCTTTATTGAAGTCCGGCTGCCCGGCAATCAGCTCATCCATCGGGGCGTAATAACCCTTACGCGCCCAAGCGATATTGGAGGAGAGGACCACCGCCGGGACCTGCCCGGCAGCAATCGCTGCCTGAAGCTTCTGTTCGGTCTCTGTATAATCCCCCTGCACGATCCCCTTGACAATAACCTCCTGCTGGGAGGCGTTGAATTTCTGAATGAGCGTTTCCATATTTTCACCCAGCTTGCCGCCGAGCCCATACCAGAATTCAATCGTGACCGGTGCGCCTCCTGCCGGAGCGGCATTGGCAGCAGGGACTGCTGCTGCGCCGTCTGCTGCTGTAACCTCACCCGAAGCAGCATTCCCGCCGCAAGCGGTGAGTACGGAGAGACCGGCGATCATGGATACTGCAGACAACCTTTTGAATACGTTCATCATCATTCTCCTCTGGGGTTTAAGTTAGGTTTCAGCCTTTGCTTGAGCCTGCGGTCATGTTGACACTTTGCATAATCGTCCTTTGGGCCAGCAGGAAGACCAGGAGCAACGGGGCGATGGTGAAGGCGCTGGCGGCCATGATGAGCGGCCATTTCAGTCCGTATGCACCTCCTTCCACGAAGAAGCTGCGCAGACCGGCCGAGACCAGCTGCAGGCTGGGGTCCTTCGTAATGAGCATCGGCCAGAAATAATTATTGTACTGGTCAATGAAGGTAATCAGCGCCAGCACGGCGAACGATGATCTGGTGACGGGCACCAGTACGGTCCATAGAATCCGCATATGCGAGGCACCGTCCACTTCACCGGCCTCCACCAGCTCATGCGAGACCTGGAGGAAGGCTTGCCGGATCAGAAAGATGGCGAAGATACTCACAGAGTTGGAGAGAATCAGGCCTGCATAAGAGTTCAGCAGATGAAGCTCGGACAGGATCAGGTAGCCCGGCAGGTAGACTGCCGTAGCGGGAACCATATAACCGAACAGAATCACTCCGGCAAAAACGCCCTTCAGGCGGAATTTCATATGCGTCAGCGCATAAGCCATCATGCCGGAATTGATGATCTGCAGGATGACAATGGAGACAGCGACGAAGATACTGTTACCCATATATCTGGCGAACGGCGCCTCGTTCCAGGCAGCGGCGAAGTTCCCCCACAGAGGCACCTCGGGCCAGAGAGTGGGCGGGGAGCGCCAGATTTCATCATTGGTTTTGAGGGCGCTGGTGACCATCCAGTAGAACGGAAAGGCCATCAAGAGAGCCAGTGCGGCGAACAAAATCTGGCGGGCCAGCCCGCCGAGAGATGAGAGCATACGCAAAGCGGTGTGACCTCCTTGTGAATAATGAAGCTTCTATTGATAATGAGTAGTGCGCTTGCTGATGCTGAATGAGAAGACAGACAGCAGCATACAGAGGAAGACCAGGACAACCGCTACAGATGAGGCTTCTCCGATCTGGAACGATTCAAAGGCGGACTGATAATACAGATACAGCAGCGTACGGGTGGAGCCTGACGGGCCGCCTTGGGTCAGCACATTGATCTGGTCATAGGCCTGAAGCGCCGAGATCAGTTGAACCACGAACAGGAAGAGAGTGGTTGGCGAGATAAGCGGCAGCGTGATCCGCAGGAACTTTTGCACCGGGCTTGCCCCATCCAGCTCTCCGGCTTCCAGCAGATCAGAGGGCACATTCCGCAGCGCCACCAGATAGAAGATCATCGCCCAGCCTACCGATTTCCAGATGGTCACTAGCAGGACACCGGTTAATGCCCATTTGGGGTCTTGCAGCCAGCCGATAGACTCCAGGCCGAAGAAATTTAGTACAGCATTCGCAAGCCCGGCTTCAGGCTGATAAATCCAGGACCAGACGATCGAGACTGCTACGGTTGGCGTCACCCAGGGCGAGAACAGCAGCACCTGATAGAGGGCGGAGCCTTTCAGCTTGCGGTTCATTAGGAGGGCGAGCCCAAGTCCCAGCAGGATCACTGGCAGCACACTGCCGATACAGAAGAGCGCAGTGACTTTGAGCGCCTTGTAAAAAGCCGGGTTACTGAGCAGATCGGTATAATTCTGCAAGCCGACAAAGGTTTTCTCCGGGCTCATGAAATCCCATTCCGTGAAGCTGAGATACAGCACATACAGCAGCGGTGCGAGCCAGAACACAGCGAACGGGACCATGGCCGGCAGGGTGAACAGCACGGGCTTCAAGCCGCCGATAAACTTTGAACGTGTCATTTTCGTCCGGATTCCCCATTCCATTCACATTGTTTGATGCGATATAATGCAGAGGCCAGTTCCTCTGTTCAAAAAAAATTGTACACTCAACAAGCAGACCTATGGTCAAGCGGGAGTAAAGCCCGGTCGGAATTTGTGTAAAATTTGTAGAATGACTGCCTTAAAGCTTCAGTATTGTGTAATGTAGAGGGAACGATTCTATCCGAAAATGAGGTGCCACCTGATGAAGCAGGCCGCATTTGGCGGGGACAACCCGCATCGTTCACCCCGGGAGCAACTGCTCGGCCCGATGATTGATGCCATAGCACAGACGATGGATTTATATGGAGCGAATTATTCCTTCGGACAGCTGTACGGGGTGATGTTCTTTGAGGACAAGCCGATGACGCTGGAGGAAATGAAGCAGGTAATGAATATGAGCAAAAGCAACATGAGCTACGGTGTCCGCTCCCTGATCGCCTCCCGGATGGTAACGAAGCTGCCGGAGAAGCGTGAGCGGAAGGAGCTGTACGCTGCGGAGACGGACTTCTTCCAGGCCTTCCGCAACTTCTTCACGCTGAAGCTTCAGCGGGAGATTGATGTCATGCAGGAAGCCATGGGGGCGGCGATGCCCGCGCTGGAGGCGCTGGCCCGCTCGGAGGACACTCCCGAAGAGGAGCGGCAGACCTGCCTCCGGGATTTGGAGAAGCTGAAACATGCGGCTGAATATTATGTTTGGCTGCAGCGCTTCGTGTCAGGACTTGCGGAAGGGGAGATCTTCGGCGGGGAGTTGCCGGGGGGAGGGGCGGAATATAAGCTATGACCAAGCAAATTCTGATCGTTGATGATGAGGCGGATATTATTAAGCTGCTGCAAGATTATTTTGAGATCAATGGTTATCAGGTCTTAACCGCACGAAGTGGAACGGAGGCTTTACAAAAGGTAGCGTATAGTCCAGACATTATTTTATTGGATATTAATATGCCGGAGATTAACGGTCTTGAAGTATGTACTCGAATTCGGGATTATGTATCCTGCCCTATTATATTCTTAACCGCCAAAGTAGAAGAGACCGATAAAATCAATGGCTTTCGCGCCGGTGGTGATGATTATATCGTGAAGCCCTTCAGCATTGACGAGCTTGGAGCGAGGGTGGAGGCACATCTGCGCCGTGAACAGAGACAATCCATTAAGACACAAACCAAATTTTCAGAGGATTTAGTGATAGACTATTCTTCCAGAATGGTTTACTGCAAAGGATGCCCAATATCTTTTGCCAAAAAAGAATTTGGGATCATTGAATTATTATCCATAAACAGCGGTCAAGTATTTGATAAGGAACATATTTTTGAAAGGGTCTGGGGCCTGGAGCATGAAGGAGACAGCGCCGTTGTTGCAGAGCATATCAGAAGAATCCGGGTTAAGTTCACTGAGGTTAGTGATCATGTATACATTTCAACAGTATGGGGTGTGGGCTATAAATGGGTAGGTTAACAAAAGGTTTTCGTAACTTATCCATCAGGGTGACATTTATGATCTATATGCTTATATTTGTACTTATTGCCGGACTCCTTAGTGTGATTACCATTACTGGGGTAGGCCAGATACGTAATAATATGTTTCTGAAGTATAACGCCTCCTATACCTCAGCGGATATCGAGAACCCGGCAATTATCTATAATATGAAGGACTTCAATACGGACTATTCTTATAAAGACCAACAAATTATTAAGTTATGCAGTTTTCTGGACTCCTGGTCTATTTTGATATTTTTTGGGCTGGCTACCTTGTCGGCCTCCTGGTTGTTTTACCATAATAAGCTCAAACAACCGATTGGGACTTTGCGCGAGGCTTCTCAAAAAATATCCGGCAACGACTTGAACTTTCATATTCCGCAAGCTAGTGAAGATGAGATGGGACAGCTATGCGGGTCTTTTGAGCGCATGAGAGCCGCGCTGGAGGATAATAACCGTCAGATGTGGCGATCCATAGAGGATAGAAAACAGTTAAATGCAGCTTTTTCACATGATTTGCGGACACCACTGACAGTACTAAGAGGTTACGCGGATTTTTTAAATAAATATCTGCCAGAAGATAAAATAAGCAAAGAGAAGCTGCTGGATACGATATCAACCATGAGTACACATATATTACGGCTGGAGAACTATGTGCAAATTATGGGCGAGGCCCAAAAACTCGACGATATCTCGGTAGCATGGACCAAAGTAGAGGTTTCCGTTTTTTTGGAACAACTAAGCAGTTTAGCTGAATGTCTGGCACGGGAACAGTCACTGGAACTTTCATTTGAAAATCATATATCTGAACCATCTTTGTATTTGGATACAGGAATGGTTACCAGGATATACGAAAACTTGATTGCCAATTCCCTTCGTTATGCGAGTCAGACGATTTCTGTCCGATTTGAAATGGATGAGGGATTCTTTTCGATTACAGTCAGTGATGATGGCAAAGGGTTCTCAAGCCAGGATCTGAAGCTCGCTACCACTCCGTTTTATACTAGCAGGACGGAAGCTGAGGAGAGCCATTACGGCATGGGGTTGAATATTTGCAAGGTACTGGCTGAGAAGCTGGGGGGCGGTATTCAGCTAACAAACCATAAGTCAGGCGGCGCCTGTGTGAAGGTTTGGATAATGCTGCACCAAAGTTGATAAAAAATAGATATTTATTGGATATCCTTTCCTAGAGAACAACCTGGGGGAGGATATTTTTGTATCCATATATAAAGGGAGGCGCCGATATGATTCTGCAAGGGAAGAAATTGTGCAAATATTATGGCACTGGAGAGAGTCGAGTGAAGGCTATTCATGATGTGGATTTCGCTGTGGCAAAAGGGGAGTTTATTTCTATTGTCGGGCAGTCGGGTGCTGGAAAAAGCACATTAATGCACATTATTGGCGGCTTAGATGCACCTACTAGCGGTGAGGTCATCATCAATGGGACTTCTATTTATACAATGCCAATGAGTCCATTAGCCGTATTTCGCCGCCGCCAGATCGGATTTGTGTTTCAGGCTTTTAATTTGGTACCCTCACTTAATGTGTGGGAGAACATCATTTTACCCATCGGGCTGGATGGAAAGAAGGCAGAGGTTAGCTATATTGAAGATATATTAAATACTTTGGGGATCTATGAAAAACGGACCAGTCTGCTCACAGTATTGTCTGGCGGGCAGCAGCAAAGGGTAGCAATCGCACGCGCTTTGGCAGCCAGACCGGCTATTGTACTCGCAGATGAACCCACAGGAAATCTGGATAGCCGTTCCAGTAACAACGTGTTGGATCTGCTGCGTTTATCGGTTGAGAAATACAATCAGACTTTGATTGTTGTAACGCATAATGACGAAGTGGCGAAGCTTGCAGACCGGACGGTTCGGGTAGTAGACGGTTCCATTGCAGCAGAGGTAGAACAATGAAAAATAGGATTTCGGTTCACCAGGTATCCCTAAAAAATTTACGTCATCACAAAAGCAGGACAGTATTGACTGTAGGTACAGTTGCTTTAGCTGTAGCCCTGATTTTTGTAGTGCTGACTTATTTCTATTCCGATGACCAGCGGAGTAAACGGGAAGCGACTAATGAACTAGGTGCCTATCATGTGCAATATGAGCATCTGTCACCGAAGCAGCAAGAAGAAATTGTGAATAATCCCAAGATCCAAAAACATTATCTTTCCTATAACAGTAAAAATGTTAAATCCGGCTTATTTGAAAAACTGAATATTAATATGGCTATAGGTTATATGGAAGGAATTAATGCAGGGCTGATTCAATTAAGGGAAGGAAGAGCCCCGGTAACGGACGACGAAATGGTACTGGATAAGTGGGTCATAGAGGAAATGGGTTTTCCCTCCAAGCTGGGAGAAGTAATACCCTTAGATTTACAAATTAAGAGTACAGGGAAAACGGAATATATAACAAAAAGTTTTAAGCTGGTGGGCATTGTTGATGATATAGCTGTACGTAAGGCGGCTAGGGCCGGCCTAATGTTTATTTCCAAAACCCTCTCCCAGCGTTATAGTCCTGATCCGGATATTGTTATATTTGCTCTTTTAAATTCGGACTTCAATGCCACATCAACGGCACACAAAATTGGTGAGGGAGCTAAGTTACAAGAAGATCAAATCCAAATCAATGAGCGTTATAGCGGCGCATATGAGCAGAATCCTGTATCTATTCTGAAAGCAGCCATAATTGTATTTGTAATTTTAATTAGTGCAGCCATGGTTATTTATAATATTTTCAATATATATCTATCCGAGCAGATCCGTTTATTCGGGATGATGAAAGCGATAGGAATGACTCCTAAGCAACTACGGAGCATGATACTTACAGAAGGGCTTATTATTTCACTGGCGGGCAGCTCCATGGGTCTTCTGTTGGGGGGAGGGGGAAGCACGGCATTCATTCCCTTCTTAGGAAATATGGCTAGTGGAAACTCCGCATTATATGTTGAATTGTCCCCTTATATTGCTTGTGCTGTTTTTGTTATGGGTCTGATTCTCGTTATGCTATCTGTTTATATGCCTGCTAGAAAAGTAGGAAGCCTTACAGAGATTGCAGCGATTCGTTATAATCCGGCTGAACCCCTGGGAAAGAGAAGCCTCGACACCAAGAGCAAATTGAAAAATTCAATTAGCGGGTTCTCCCTGGTGTCGGCACAGCTTATTCGATATCGTAAACGTACCTGGGTAACTGTAATATCCATTACGCTGACGGGTTTTATTTTTGTGGTCACAGGGAGTATCTTCAGTAGTATGAATATTGATAATATGGCTGGAAGTATGGTGCCTGGAGACTATAAACTAAGTGCTGCTAACCTTGACTCTGACGAACAACTCGATTTGTTGAACGATAAGGTTATGCAGCAAGTGAAGACTATGCCTGGGGTCACAACTGTATTGACCGAAATGTATGATGTATTAATTTATAACAAGCAGGATGCAAACCTTCATCTCAAGGACTTGGCAAGTATGAAAAACCCGGATATTCGAACGGATATCTATGCTTACGATGACGCCTTAATGACAAGTACACTCAAAAGGCTTGGGAAAGATGATTCTATGCTTACAGAACTGAGAAGTGGCGATAATCTCATTGCGGTCGCGGAAGATGGAGGGTACCAAGTGGGAGACAAAATACGATTGGCAAAGTTTGGCGAAGGACAGAAAGAACGTGTATTCACTATTGTTGGTGTATTGCCCAACTATGTTACGTATAAAGGTAATTCTTCAGATGGAGGAGTTCTTATTGCCCATCAGGACCTGTTTAAACGATTGGATCTGGATCAGCGTATCAAGCAGGTTAGCGTTCAAGTTAATGAAGGACAACAAGGGGAAGTGGAACGGAACTTAAAAGGCATTGCAACTGCTGATCGAAGAATAACATTCACTTCGTTCCAGGAGACTTATCAGGAGTTCAATGGAATGAAGAAAGTACTCCAGTTGGCGGCTAATAGCCTTACTTCAGCATTGCTGATTATCAGTATATTTAACTTAATTAATTCTAATTTGACCAGTATGTATGCCAGGAAGCGGGAAATTAGTTTAGTTGAAGCCATTGGCATGTCACGGAGTCAACTAACCATGCAGCTAGGCAGTGAAGGTTTCATTGTCATTCTGTTCAGCTTGTTAATCACCTTTTCATTGGGGATACCTGCCGGATACTTTGGCGTGGGAATGTTCAAGCAATCAGCCAGCTATGTTCAGTATCAATTGCCAATGGCAGCCATGCTGACCCTGGTATGCGCCTATTGTACAGTTCAAGTGGTGACTACCTTCTATATGCAGTGGCGCCTCAGCAAGGAGAGCCTAATGGAACGAATCCGGTTTAGTGAATAAATGAGGGAAAGCAAATAACTGAATTTTATAGGAGGACTATAACTGTGCATCAGTATAAAGTGAACTTTACAAAACCTTACTACGGTTGCTTAATTGTATTCATCTTGATTGCACTTTCCTTAACAGCATGCGGAACGAACAAGGGAGAAGGTATTGCTCCTGAGTATCATGGCGTAAAGTACACAGGGCAAGGTACTTTGGAAACAAAAGTTAATGTGGTTATTTACAATGAAGATGAGGTTCTATTTCTGCAGATGGTTAAGGTTATTGATGATCACCCTACAGTGTGGAAAGCACTTCAGGCAATCTCAGACCATGCTGAACAGGGGATGACAATTGAAAAGGATCAGAAAGGACAAATAGTTAAGGTGGATGAGATAGAGAATAATCAAACTAACCAATGGAAGCTGTTTATAAATAACGTCATTGAAGATGGAGATATAACGAATATAGGAATTGATGAGGAGCAGCCGCTGACATTGAGATACACAGGAGATTCTTAGAGTATAATGAGATTTTAGCAACAGAGAGAAGGAGAATGCTGCATGAAGCAGAAATCGAAAGTCAATTCGGTATACGCAGTAGGGATTGCGCTATTATTTGTTTACTTATTTTGGGGAGGTACCTATGTCGGCATGAAGATTGCCATCGAGACGATGCCGCCTTTTCTGATGGCAGGTGTCCGCTTTTTTGCGGCGGGTGTGGTGCTGTATATTATTGCAAGATTAAGCGGGGCGAAGCGTCCAGCCGGGCGTGAATGGCGGTCCTCTGCTATTGTTGGCGCATTGCTGCTGCTTGGGGGCAACGGGGTGGTGGCCTGGTCAGAGCAAAGAGTCTCTTCATCCATCGCTTCATTAATCGTGGCCGCCGTTCCTGTCTGGATGATGCTGATGGGCTGGTTTGGCCGAGGCGGCAAACGTCCGACTGCCGGTGTCATCGCCGGAATTGTACTTGGACTGCTCGGCATCGCCGTACTGGTCTTCCAGCCGGGGAAGGGGGAGATGGGCACTGCTACCGATCTGTTCGGAATTATTACCGTGCTGGCAGCTTCCATCAGCTGGGCCGTAGGGTCGATGTACTCCCGAAGCGCGGCCATGCCGGGTTCACCCTTGATGGCGACAGCGGCGCAGATGCTAACAGGAGGCGCGCTGCTGGTGATATTCTCTTATTTTACCGGCGACTGGTCCACACTTAATATCTCCGGCATTTCTATGCGATCGTATCTGGCTCTGGCCTACCTGATCACATTCGGCTCCATTGTCGGTTACACGGCCTACATCTGGCTGCTTAAGAATGCTGACGCTGCACTCGTCTCCACTTACGCCTTCGTTAATCCGGTAGTGGCGGTGCTGCTTGGCTGGCTGCTGGTTGGAGAACAGCTTACCTTGAACACCCTGATCGCTGCTGTCATCATTATCGGGGCTGTGGTTTTGGTGACTGTTTTTCGCGGCAAGCCACAGCGGGCGGATACTCAAGCAGCTCTTGATATACAAGGGCAGCAGCAGTAAGTACACTTAGAGCCTGGGAACAGCCGCCTGTAGTCGTGCAAGCATCCCCGACTAAGGTCCAGTACATAAAACCGTCCACAGTCTGTTTTGAAAATCTGAGGATTGCCCTAGAATAAGGATATAAGAAAGAGATCAGCGAAAGGCGGTGATAAACAATGCAAAGAAACAAAGGTAACGGAATTGCGATTGCGCTGATTATAATCGGAGCGGTCATGCTGCTAGGGATTCTGCCTCATCTGATCCACGGCATCTTCGGCATCTTGTTCCCGGCAGTACTGGTGGTTCTCGGATACTACGGAATTAAGAGCGGACGCAAGATTATCGGCTGGGTGGTAATGTTCATCGGGATCATGACCCTGATATCCAAGCTTTCCTGGATTATTGGTCCACTGCTTGGTGTGGCTCTGGTAGTATGGGGCATCTCGGTGCTGAAGGGCAGACAAAGCAGAACATACTAATTGTTACATTTCATACTTATTAAAAGGCAGGGAGGGAGCAGGAAATCATGAGTGTTTTTCGCAGAATGAGGGATATCACCGTAGCCAACTTGAATGAACGTCTGGAGCAGAGCCAAGATCCCGTGAAGCTGATTGATCAATTTCTACATTCAACCCGTGAAGAGATCGGGGAGGCTGAACGGCTGTACCAGCAGTACGCTTCCCATACGAAGCAATTGCAGCAGCAGGTGAATCAGGCAACCGCCATGAGGAACAAACGTGAAGAGCAGGCGCTCCTCGCACTCAAGGCAGGCGAAGACCATCTGGCCAAGCTGGCACTGCAGGAGAAGATTATCCACGAAGAAAAGCTGGAGC
Source organism: Paenibacillus tritici (assembly GCF_018207515.1). Lineage (NCBI taxonomy): Bacteria > Bacillati > Bacillota > Bacilli > Caryophanales > Paenibacillaceae > Paenibacillus > Paenibacillus tritici. The sequence goes on along the minus strand of NZ_CP073365.1, from coordinate 6,558,725 downwards.
AATACAGCGGGCTGCTGGAAACCAGCCAGCAATCACTTTTTGAGCTTGAAACCCAGCTGAATGAACTCAAAATCGAGTATCAGACGGTATACAGCAAACGCCAGTTCTATGCAGCACGGATGGAGTCCCTGCGGCTTCAGCAGCGCATGAATCAAAGAGCCGGTGCTTACGGCGGCGGCGGGGATGTTCCCAAGATGTTCGGCCGTCTGGAAGACAAGATGACCGACTGGGAGCTTGAAGCCAAAAGCCTGAGCGACCTGCGCCGGATGGGACAGGAATATGCGGTGCAGGCTGGAGAGACAGTGGCAACCGTGCTCGAAAGAGAAATGGCCCGTCTAAAGGAGAAGCTGAACAATGATGGCAGAAAGGAGTAGTAGTATGACCCGATTGTATCGTTCAACAAGAGACAAAGTAATGACAGGGCTGGCAGGTGGATTGTCCGAGACTCTCGGCATCGACTCTACACTGTTCAGAATTCTGCTGGTGGTCAGTATTCCATTTAGCGGAGGAGCCACAATCCTGGTATATCTTATCGCAGCAATGGTAATTCCCAAAGAACCTACCCAGTATAACCCGTTCGGTCCCGGACCTGGTGCGCCGGGCGGCCCATACGGTGGCCCTTACGCCGGTGGACCTGAGTATCACCGCGGACCACAAGGACCACAGGGACCCCACCAAGGTCCTCAAGGATATGGCCCATATGGCGGGCAGCCGGGCTACAATCCCGGTTATGACAAGGCCAGCACTCACGCGGCTCCAGATTCCGGTCTGGATGCCATGATGAAGGATATTGAGAAGAAGGCCCTGCAAAAAGAAGTGGAAGAGCTCAAACAAAAACTGTCTAAATACGAGAAGGGAGAAGTGTAAATCATGGGAGTATTCAAACGGATTAAAGATATGACTAAAGCGTCGGTAAATGATATGTTGGATAAGGTAGAGGACCCGATTGTGATGCTTAATCAATACCTGCGCGATATGGAGGCTGAGATCCATGAGGCTGAAGTAACGGTAGCGAAGCAAATGGCTAATGAACGCCGGATGAAACAGCGTGTGGACGAAGCCGCTAAGGTATCCGGACAACGCGCAGCACAGGCTGAGCTTGCACTCAAGAACGGGCAGGAAGAAGTTACCCGTAAGCTACTGGAGGAGAAGATCTACTTCGATCAGAAGTTTACCGAATACGGCGAGCTTCATGCACAGGCTGAAGTTCAGGCCAAGGAACTGGTGCAGCAGCTTCATGATATGAAGGATGAGTTCTACAAGCTGCGCAACAAACGGAATGAACTGGTGTCCCGCGCCCAAATGGCCAAAGCCAAGAAGCAAATGTCCCAGATCAGCAGCGTACATTCCATCGAGAGCGGAAGTGCATCCCTTGGATTCCACCGTATGGAAGAAAAGATCATGCAGCTCGAAGCGGAAGCAGATGTGATGCGCGCTCCGTATAGCCCTTCGGCAACCGCATATGCTAAGCCGGTAGATCACGAGAAGGAACTGAAAGTGGAAGAACAGCTCGCAGCCTTGAAGAGTAAGCTGAATTCCACTCCGGCAGCCCCTCCCCTGAACAAAAAAGAACAATAATCCCTGTTCCTAAAGAACAGCCGGATATGATATGCTGATTAAGGTAAAGCCATACGGTATGGATTCTCCATACCGGTATGGCTTTTGTAGCGGATGCGGCAAAATCTTAAAGGAGGTGCGAAATGGATAAACGGAACCGTTTGATTGCCATTGGATTGATCGGTGTAGGCTGCTTGATGATATTTGGCAAATGGATCGGCTTCTTCTCCATTGTCGCGCTCCTGTTCCTGCTGCTGGGAATCCATCGGACGACGTCGGGGAAGGTGAAGCAAGGCTATAAGCTCCTGGGAATCGGCGCAGTGCTGCTGCTGCTGGACCATCTGCTGCTGGTGCTTGGCATCTGCCTGATTTCGCTGGGGATGTTCTTTGTCAAATCCAAACGAATGCAGCGCAAGGCGGGGTTTACGCAGAAGCAAAGCTTTTCTTCCCGATTCGACTGGGATCTCTCGCCCTGGGTCATGCGCAGCCTGAGCGCCTGGCATGTGCTGGGTGAGGCCGATGTGGATCTTTCACTGGCCATGGCGGAAGAGCAAGAGACGATAATGCTGTTCCAGGGTATTTTTGGCGATGTGGATATTCTGCTGTCTGAGGATTATGGGGTGGAGATTGAGGCGTTCGTGCTGTTCGGCTCGATTGAGTCCGGCAGTAACCGTGATACAGGGATGCTGAACCGGCTGAACTGGAGATCTCCCAACTACGACAGCTGTGAGCATAAAGTGAAATTTAACATTTCTTATCTGATGGGGGATCTGGACATTCGGGTACCTTAAAGGGTATGTTAGGGCAGAGAGAAGGGAGGGCTCCCGCATGGGTAAAAAAAATAGCAATATGGTAACGCGCAGTATGGGCGAGGGGGCTCTGTTCTCTTTGTTCATGCTGCTCGTTATTACATATATTATGTATACATATGGATTATTACAGCCGTTTGAGAACTGGCGGGTAGGTCTGAGAACCGCAATGACGCTGATTCTGCTGCCGATGGCCTTCGGCATCGGGTATGGCTTCTATCAGGGCTTCCGCAGCAAGCGCAAGCTGGAATTGTTGCGGGCAACGCTGGTAGCCTGGGAGAAGGGCAATCTTAACCCGGCCATGCCGGACCTCGGCAGCGATGAGCTGGGGCGGCTTGGGGAACAACTGGGGCGGATCAGCGGCAAGTGGGAGAATCAGGTGAACACGCTGCAGCGGCTCTCCACCAATAACGCGAAGCTTGCCGAGCAGGCGCGGGTTACAGCAATCATGGAGGAGCGGCAGCGGTTGGCACGTGAGCTGCATGACGCGGTATCACAGCAGCTGTTCGCCATCTCTATGACGGCAACGGCTGTAGGCCGGACGCTGGAGAAGGACTTCGATAAGGCACAGCGGCAAATTGCGCTGATCGAAGAGATGTCCGCTGTAGCCCAGTCGGAGATGCGGGCACTCCTGCTGCACCTGAGACCGGTATACCTGGAAGGCAAGGGGCTGGAGGAAGGGCTGCAGGAGCTGATCAAGGAACTGAAGATCAAGGTTCCGATTGATATTGTGTTCGAGATGGATCAGGGAGTGCAGCTGCTGAAGGGCGTTGAGAATCATTTATTCCGTATTGTGCAGGAGGCGATCTCCAATACGCTGCGCCATGCCAAAGCGGAGAAGATGGAGATCCGCCTGCACCGCCGGGGCGATACTGTCCGGCTGACGCTGCGCGATGACGGAATCGGCTTCGAGATGGATGACAGCAAGCAGACATCCTACGGGCTGTCTAATATGCAGGAGCGGATCACAGAGATCGGGGGCTCGATTCAGTTCATCACCGCCCCCGGCAAAGGAATGCGCATCGATATTACCGTACCGGTAGTCAATGAATAGGAGGGCAGGTGTAACCATGGAGATAGATGAAGCGGAAGCAATCAAGGTCCTGCTTGTAGACGATCATGAGATGGTCCGGATCGGACTTGCAGCGGTGCTTGGCACTGAGGATGGAATTGAAGTCGTAGGTGAAGCCGGAAGCGGCGAAGAGGGCATACGGCTGGCCCAGGAATATACACCGGATGTGGTGCTGATGGATTTGGTGATGGACGGGATGGACGGGATCGAGACGACAAGACAGCTGCTGAAGCTGTACCCGGACTGTAAGGTTATTGTACTGACCAGTTATCTGGATGATGAAAAGATGTATCCGGTTATTGAAGCCGGGGCGTTCAGTTACCTGCTCAAAACCTCGCGGGCAAGCGAAGTCGCAGATGCGATCCGGGCGGCAGCAAGAGGCCAGTCGGTGCTGGAGTCACAGGTGGCCTCCAAGATGATGAACCGGTTCCGTTCCAATGCAAGAGGAGAAGCGCCGGCTTACAAAGAGCTTACCGAACGCGAGATGGAAGTATTGAAGCTGTTAGCTCAGGGCAAATCCAATCAGGATATTGCCGATCAATTAATTATCGGAATCAAGACCGTGAAATTTCATGTCACGAATGTTCTCGCCAAGCTGGGTGTCGAAGACCGGACCCAGGCGGCTATTTATGCATATAAGAACGGACTGGCGGAATAAGCTTCCGTCTATGGACGCAGATGAGCACTTTCAAGAGAACCACCCCGCCGCAGGACCGGGGCAGTTCTCTTGAAAGTGTTTTTGCGTGGAGAAAGCTCAGTAAGTATATCCTCCTCTCAAGTTGGATATCCTGTCTAGTAGATTACTAGAACGGATTGAGAGGGAGATGCGAAGTGGGGAATAAAGGACAGAGCAAAGTGATACGGGTACTGGCGGGAATATGCATGCTGGCACTGCTGCTGAGCGGGTTCCGCAGCGGGGAAGCGGCAGGAAGAAACGGCGTACAGAGTACAACTGTTCCTGCTCCTGCCGGTATTCTGGACGCTGCCGGAGAGCTTCAGGAATCCCTTGCTCTTCTGACTACACTAGGCACTCGGGCTTCTGCTCCAGGGGCTCCGCTTCGGCTCGTATTGAAATGGCAGGGGGAATACAGCGGCGGGGATCGGGCTGAAGCTGCAGTTGCAGCGCAGAGCCTGGCTACGCGGCTTGGGCTTGGTGAACTCAGCGGCACGGATGAAGACGGGCACCTGACCTGGCGTTCCTCTGCGCGGCTCCCTGGAGATGCGCAGATCTCCCTGTTCTGGAGTGAGCTTGGCGGCGGACGCAGCTACTCTATTGTCACCTTGGAGACGGCGGATCTTCTGGGCTCGCCGGAGCTGCCGGCCGCAGCGGCTGATGCCGGACGGATCATGCTGCAGGCCGGGATCGCAGCAGAGTGGAATGCTTCGCTCCAGGCACCGGCCAAGGAGCAGGGCGCTTCGCAGGCTGCACTCCTGGCTACAGAGCAGACCTTGGCCGAGCAGCTCCCCGGTATTCATGCGGAAGAGAATTACGCAGACGTAACTACAACCAGCCGTTCCTACAGTGTGCCGGGCCTTTCGCGTACGGTCAGCAGCGGAAGCCACAGCTTGGCATTGCAGCTGGCAGTGCATAAGAACGTCAATGAGGACAGGAACCGGCTGACTATCGGAATGCCGCTGATCACGGTCGAGTACTGATAGAATACAGACATTATAAGCCGGATTCGATGAAAGCATAAGAAAGAGTAATGGAAAATTGCGAAATCCCGAGAAAAACTGTCAGGAATGTGATGGCATCCTCAGTGCAATTATGATAAAATGACATCACGCCCTTAGACGTATATCGTCTCATATAGGCGCCTGAGAATGAATGTCAACTATATTACATACAGAGAGATGAGGAGCCATGGCTGAAAATCAAACCCTTGATGCACTGCATACACCCGGTGCTGTATTCTTTATCTTCGGGGCAACCGGAGATCTGGCCCGGCGTAAGCTTTTCCCGGCGATTTACAGTTTGTACCGTGAAGGCAAGCTGACCCATGATTTTGCGGTAATTGGCGTGGCTCGGCGTCCCCGTACCCAGGATGAATTCCGGGAAGATGTGAAGGAATCTATCCGCGAGTTCTGCCGTTATCAGGCAGGAGATGCTGCGGAATGGAACGAGTTCGTACAGCATTTTGAATACAAGTCACTCGACATCAACAATATCGACGGCTTCCGTGAGCTGAATGAGCAGACGGAGGTACTCGAAGAGAAATTCAATATTCCGGGCAACCGGATGTTCTATCTGGCGCTCGCACCGGAGCTGTTCGGCAGTGTCTCCTTCAACCTGAAGGCAGGCGGTATGCTGCAGGCCAGAGGCTGGAACCGTCTGGTTATCGAGAAGCCGTTCGGCTATAATCTCGAATCCGCTGAGGAGCTGAACGAGCAGATCCGCCAGGTATTTAAGGAAGAGGAGATTTACCGGATTGATCATTACCTGGGCAAGGAAATGGTTCAGAATATTGAAGTCATCCGGTTCGCCAATGCCTTCTTCGAGCCGCTGTGGAACAACAAGCATATCGCCAACATTCAGATCACACTCGGCGAAACTGTGGGTGTAGAAGAACGCGGCGGGTATTACGACCATGCGGGTGCTCTGCGCGATATGGGCCAGAACCATATTTTGCAGCTGCTGACGATGATTGCTATGGAGCCTCCTAGCCGTCTGCTGGCTGAAGATATCCGTGACGAGAAAGTGAAGGTACTGCGTTCGCTGCGTCCGTATGCTTCGGCTGAAGAAGTACGCGAGAATGTAGTTCGCGGCCAGTACACACAGGGTCTCTATAAGGGCAAGACACTTCCGGCTTACCGCCAGGAAGACAAAGTAGACCCGGAATCCAATACAGAGACGTATTTCGCGGCCCGCGTATTCGTTGATAACTTCCGCTGGGCCGGTGTTCCGTTCTATATCCGTACCGGCAAACGTCTGCCTGTAAAGACCACGGAAGTGGTTGTAGAGTTCAAAGGAATGCCGACTAACGTTTATCTGGGTCAAAAGCATAATCTGGAGCCCAATCTGCTCGTTATCCGGGTCAATCCGATGGAAGGCATCTACGTGAAGATCAACGCGAAGAAGCCGGGCTCGGAATCCGAGATTCAGCCGCTGGCCATGGATTTCTGCCAGAGCTGCATGATCGGCATTAACTCGCCGGAAGCTTATGAGCGTCTGCTGCATGATGCTGCGCGCGGCGACTCCACCTACTTCACCCGCTGGGATGAAGTCTCCTCGGCCTGGTCCTTCGTGGACCGGATCGCCAAGGCGTGGAAGGAAGAGAGCAATGATCTGGCTTCCTATCCTGCCGGCTCCTGGGGTCCGGTTGAAGCGGACCAGCTGCTTGCCGGAGAAGGCTTCCACTGGTGGCCGGTCAACGGCCAGGACGAAGACAATGTGGTCTGGCAGGTTAACCGCTAGATCCTGAATAGAGTACCGATGAAGATCCCCTTGCATATTGCTGCAGGGGGATCTTTTGTACAATATTACAAGATATTTGACTTGGAGCGCTTTTTTGTAGATAATGTTCGCCGGATTTTGCTATACTGAGAAGGATGCTTTCACAATAAAGATTTCTAAGCCTAGCGCTATAGATGATCCTATAAACGGTACGATAAGGAAATGTAAGATGAATCCCTGCTGAAAGGATCTGAACCTATGAGTAGCAGTCCGATTTGATGGAATCCGGCAATTGGAGCAGAAGCATGAATTTATATATGAAGGGATATGTGCAATGAACAAGGCAACGGATCACAAGCTTCAGAATGAGGTAGACAAACGCAGAACCTTTGCGATTATTTCCCACCCGGATGCGGGTAAAACAACCCTGACCGAGAAGCTGCTGCTCTTCGGGGGCGCCATTCGTCTGGCAGGTACCGTCAAAGCCCGTAAGGCAAGCAAGCACGCAACGAGTGACTGGATGGAAATTGAGAAGCAGCGCGGGATCTCCGTTACCTCCTCCGTAATGCAGTTTGATTACCTGGACCACCGGGTGAACATTCTGGATACCCCGGGTCACCAGGATTTCAGTGAAGATACCTACCGGACATTAACAGCCGCCGACAGCGCAGTCATGCTGATTGACGTAGCCAAGGGTGTGGAGACTCAGACAATTAAGCTGTTCCAGGTATGTGCCAAACGCGGAATTCCGATTTTTACCTTCATCAACAAGCTGGACCGTGAAGGCCGCAGCCCGTTCGACCTGATGGAGGAGCTGGAGAATGTACTGGGTATCCGTTCTGTACCGATGAACTGGCCGATTGGTATGGGCCGGGAGCTATGCGGTGTATATGACCGGATGAAGAATCAGGTGGAATTGTTCCAGGGCGACGACCACTCTGTCATCAGGGTGCAAAAGGTAGAGAGCTACCGCGACCCGATCATCCGCGAGATGGCCGGAGAGTACCTGCATGATCAGCTATGCGCGGATTTGGAACTGCTGGACGTAGCGGGCGATCCTTTTGACTATGAGAAAGTACTTCGCGGGGAGATTACTCCGGTATTCTTCGGCAGTGCGATCAATAACTTCGGGGTGCAGACGTTCCTCGACAACTTCCTGGAGCTGGCACCGAAGCCTGAACCACGCCGCAGTACCGCGGGTGCAGTGGAACCAACGAATGAGAAGTTCACCGGCTATGTGTTCAAAATCCAGGCTAACATGAATCCCGCACACCGCGACCGTATTGCCTTCCTTCGTATCGTGTCGGGCAAGTTCGAGCGTGGGATGAGCGTGAAGCATGTGCGCGCCGGCAAAGACATCAAGCTGTCCCAGCCGCAGCAGTTCCTGGCCCAGGACCGGGATATCGTCGAAGAGGCGTATCCGGGAGATATTATCGGTCTGTTTGATCCGGGGATTTTCCGGATTGGCGACACGCTGAGTCAGGCGGGGGATATCGAATTCGATGAGCTGCCAACCTTCTCGCCGGAGATTTTCTCCAAAGTAACCATTAAGAATGCGCTGAAGTCAAAGCAGTTCCAGAAGGGGATTGACCAGCTGACCGAAGAGGGCATGATTCAGGTGTTCCGCACTGTGAATTTCGATGACATCCTCCTGGGGGTTGTCGGACAGCTGCAATTCGAGGTATTCGAGTACCGGATGAAGGGTGAATACGGCGTAGATGTACAGCTGCAGCGTATGAGCTACCAGTTCGCACGCTGGATCGTGGATGATGAGAATAAGCCGGATGCAAGCAAGTTCCGGATCAACTCTACACTCGTTACGGATAAGAAGGGGAACTACGTGGTGCTGTTCGAAAACGAATACGCTATGCGTACGGCCATGGAGAAGAATCCGACGGCGAAATTCCTCGAAACTGCGCCTTGATTTGTACTGCTGAAGTAGAATAAGCGGAAGAGCTTGTTCCACGGCTGGCTATCAAAAAACCTCCGCCCAACATGTGCAAGCAGCATGGTGGCAGCGGAGGTTTTTGGCGGAATGCCCCTCACTTACGAGGTGATGGACCCTGGGGTTAGCTTGTCAAGATGCCGGTGCAGCATGGAGAGGACGCGGTCCTGCTTGGCAGGATCGAGATCCTTCCAGATCATTTCAAAGACAACACCCAGTCCGGGAAGCGCGGCTTCCGGCCCGTCCACGGAGTTCTCAATGACCTCCCGCAGACCTTCTTCGGACTGACCGTGCACTTTGTGAACGATGGCCTGGCGTAAATCAAGCGTAACTGGCATAATCGGCCTCCTTGAATTTGTGGTTAGCACTTATTATAAGGTGCCCTGCGGCAGCGCTGATAATTCAAGTTTATAATGGCTTATGCTATACTGTGTGAAATGCGAAATGCGGACGGGAGGTACAAGGGCAATGGCCAAAAAACAATATGCCGTCATCGGAATGGGACGCTTCGGTTCCAGTGTAGCCAAGGCGCTCAGCGGGATGGGCTTTGAGGTGCTGGCAATTGATGCGGATGAGCAGCGTACCCAGGAAATCTCCAATATTGTGACTCATGCCGTATCTGCGGATTCCACCGATGAGGAGGCCCTGCGTGCGCTTGGCATCCGTAACTTCGATGTAGTGGTGGTTGCCATTGGCGAAGATATTCAGGCCAGCATTCTAACCACGCTGATTCTGAAGGATCTGGGAGTGCCGGCAATACTGGCCAAAGCCAAGAGTGAGCTACACGGCAAGGTACTGGGTAAAATTGGAGCGGACAAGGTCATTTATCCTGAACGGGATATGGGGATGCGGGTAGCGCACCATCTTGCTTCACCGAACATCCTCGATTATATAGAGCTGTCCCCGGACTACAGCATTCTGGATATGAGAGTCTCCGGGCCGATGCTGGGGAAGAATCTGCAGGAGCTTAACATACGCGCCAAATACGGCTGCAATGTGATGGCTATCCGCCGGGGCGAGGAAATGAATATTTCCCCGAGAGCAGAGGACCGCCTGACTGAAGGCGACGTTCTGGTTATTGTCGGACGGAAGGACAACCTGACCAAGCTGGAAATGGCTTATCAATAGGAATCTGTAACGAACAGAAAGGTAGGACCTCATGGAAATTATGTCGCCGCAAAATACGCGGGTGAAGGAATGGGCCGGGCTGCAGGAGAAGAAACACCGCGACAGATCCGGCAAATATATTGTGGAGGGCATTCATCTGGTGCATGAGGCGCTGCAGGCCGAAGCGGCTGTGGAATGCCTGGCCTTCGACCTTGATAAAGGAATGCCGTCTGAGCTGAAGCCCCTGCTGCAGGCTGTTCAGGGTATGGAGGTGATCGGTGTATCGGCGGCGGTGATTGCGAAGTGCAGCAGCACGAATACGCCGCAGCCGGTGTTTGCGGTGGTCCGCAAGGAGCAGCAGGGCGTAGAGGCCATTCTGGCGAAGCCGGACAGCCTGGTTGTGGTACTTGACGGGGTCCAGGACCCCGGCAATGTAGGGACGATTATCCGCAGCGCCGATGCGGCAGGTGCGGACGGTGTGATCCTCGGCCAAGGCTGCGCCGATCTCTTCAACCCGAAGACCATCCGCTCCACGATGGGCTCCATGTTCCATCTACCGGTAGTGGAGGGAGAGCTTGGCACGATTCTGCCACAGGCACGGGAGCGTGGTGCGCTGCTGGTCAGCACTTCGCTGACAGGTGAAGATTCCTGCTACACCCATGATTTTCACGGCAGCCAGTGGCTGCTGATCGGCAGCGAAGGCCGGGGCATCTCACCGGAGACGGCAGCCCTGGTCGACAAGAGCATCCTCATCCCGATGGCCGGCCGCGCTGAATCGCTGAATGCGGCTATGGCGGCAACGATTTTGTTGTTTGAGGGGATGCGGCAGCGGGGGATTGGGAAGGGATAAGGTGTAGCCAAGAGCATTTAAGTCCTGATAATCAAGGAACACTTAATTGATCAGGACTTTTTTGATTTAATACAGAACCTGCTGATGAGAAAAAAGATAATGACCAATTATTTGTTACTGAGTTGTTCCGCCAAACCGATTAGAAGTCCTTCATTTCCGCGAATGTAGCAGAGCCGATACGAATTCTCGTACTGAACCACTTCACCAACGAGCTGAGCACCATGCTTAGTGAGTCTGGATAGCAATTCGTCAATGTCATCAACAGTGAACATGACACGTAGATAACCGAGGGCATTCACTGGAGCTGCTCGATGATCTGATATCGTAGGTGGGGTTAGAAACCGCGAGAGTTCAATCCGACTATGGCCGTCTGGGGTAACCATCATAGCAATCTCTACAGTCTGTGAGCCTAGCCCGGTTACCCGACCAGCCCATTCCCCTTCCACAGTAGCTCTTCCCTCAAGCTTTAAACCAATCTCCTCGAAGAAAGAAATTGCATCATCAAGAGATTCTACAACGATGCTAACATTATCCATTCTTAGCAGTTTACTTTTTGTCATCGTCTTACCTCCTTATATTTACAAATGACTACCTTAGACTGCATATATAACTTTTATTCGATCAAGAATTACTAATTCCTTTAGTTAACCCCCTCTACGTATACTTTTTATTTTCCGCGCAGATAATGTTAAAAAGTATATTCGGACTCTATCGTCCAACGGAGGGATTAGTTTGTCCTATGATGAAGTGTTTGAACTTCATGTCCAGTTACTTTCAATCTATGAAAAAAACAGAAAGCCCCCAAGTCCCTATCAGCAGGAAATCAATTATTACAAGAGGCAGTATTATATTGCCCAAGATAATGTGCAACGGATATTCGTATTGAATCAGTTAATCAACCTTCATGAGAAATGTAGAGCAGCACAAATAAAGTGGTGTTCAGAAGAGTATTTTAATACTTCTTTCAATTGATAAACTGAGCCTTGACATTAGCGGTGGCCGGGGGGCAGTTCCATGCCTTGCTTCCAGATCAGAATCAGCTTTTGTTCAATCGAGAAACTGTTCTCTTGTGTTTTTTTCTGGGGATCGCCCGGTTCGTAGTGCTTTTGTTGCCCATATAAGTGAAATAGGTGTTTTTGGCGATTTGACACAACAAGACGCTGAGCTTGCAGTTACCCTTGAACTGGTTGATATTTTTCACTGCTTTTACAAACGTTTCTTGCGTAATCTCCTCGGAAACCTGCCTGTTTCTGCTTAAAGACAGGGCAAACAAATACAATTGTGCGGAGAGAGCTAATAAAGAAGTTTGAGCGATTAGTAAAATAATAGTTGCATGTTCCTAAATATCATGATATATTATAAAAGTTGCTGATGACGAGCTAATCGACACCAACAACGAGCTTGATCTTTGAAAACTGAACAACGAGTGAGTGGGAAATCACGAAAGTGAATTCCAAAAATGATGAATTTCACAGCGTCTTGTACGCTTTAGAAATCTCATCGTGAGAATGTAAATTCTCGTCAGATGTTTCAAAATGAGCAATCGCTCTTTTCAATACTAATTGGAGAGTTTGATCCTGGCTCAGGACGAACGCTGGCGGCATGCCTAATACATGCAAGTCGAGCGGAGTTCAAAAGGAAGCTTGCTTCCTTTTGAACTTAGCGGCGGACGGGTGAGTAACACGTAGGCAACCTGCCCTCAAGACTGGGATAACTACCGGAAACGGTAGCTAATACCGGATAATTTCTTTCCTCTCCTGAAGAGAGAATGAAAGGCGGAGCAATCTGCCACTTGGGGATGGGCCTGCGGCGCATTAGCTAGTTGGTGGGGTAACGGCTCACCAAGGCGACGATGCGTAGCCGACCTGAGAGGGTGAACGGCCACACTGGGACTGAGACACGGCCCAGACTCCTACGGGAGGCAGCAGTAGGGAATCTTCCGCAATGGGCGCAAGCCTGACGGAGCAATGCCGCGTGAGTGATGAAGGTTTTCGGATCGTAAAGCTCTGTTGCCAGGGAAGAACGTCCGGTAGAGTAACTGCTATCGGAGTGACGGTACCTGAGAAGAAAGCCCCGGCTAACTACGTGCCAGCAGCCGCGGTAATACGTAGGGGGCAAGCGTTGTCCGGAATTATTGGGCGTAAAGCGCGCGCAGGCGGTTATTTAAGTCTGGTGTTTAAACCTTGGGCTCAACCTGAGGTCGCACTGGAAACTGGGTAACTTGAGTACAGAAGAGGAAAGTGGAATTCCACGTGTAGCGGTGAAATGCGTAGATATGTGGAGGAACACCAGTGGCGAAGGCGACTTTCTGGGCTGTAACTGACGCTGAGGCGCGAAAGCGTGGGGAGCAAACAGGATTAGATACCCTGGTAGTCCACGCCGTAAACGATGAGTGCTAGGTGTTAGGGGTTTCGATACCCTTGGTGCCGAAGTTAACACAGTAAGCACTCCGCCTGGGGAGTACGGTCGCAAGACTGAAACTCAAAGGAATTGACGGGGACCCGCACAAGCAGTGGAGTATGTGGTTTAATTCGAAGCAACGCGAAGAACCTTACCAGGTCTTGACATCCCGATGAAAGCATTAGAGATAGTGCCCCTCTTCGGAGCATCGGAGACAGGTGGTGCATGGTTGTCGTCAGCTCGTGTCGTGAGATGTTGGGTTAAGTCCCGCAACGAGCGCAACCCTTGACTTTAGTTGCCAGCAGGTTGAGCTGGGCACTCTAGAGTGACTGCCGGTGACAAACCGGAGGAAGGTGGGGATGACGTCAAATCATCATGCCCCTTATGACCTGGGCTACACACGTACTACAATGGCCGGTACAACGGGAAGCGAAACCGCGAGGTGGAGCCAATCCCAGCAAAGCCGGTCTCAGTTCGGATTGCAGGCTGCAACTCGCCTGCATGAAGTCGGAATTGCTAGTAATCGCGGATCAGCATGCCGCGGTGAATACGTTCCCGGGTCTTGTACACACCGCCCGTCACACCACGAGAGTTTACAACACCCGAAGTCGGTGGGGTAACCCGCAAGGGAGCCAGCCGCCGAAGGTGGGGTAGATGATTGGGGTGAAGTCGTAACAAGGTAGCCGTATCGGAAGGTGCGGCTGGATCACCTCCTTTCTATGGAGAATCGTTTCCTGCAATGGAGACATTCAAATCGGAAGCTTAGCTTCCAAAACTCGGGTTTAGGCCTGTTACTCACTCGTTGGTCAGTTTTGAGAGTTGAAGCTCTCATCTTTACCTTGATCCTTGAAAACTGGATACCGAAACGAATTTGCGTTTTAGAACATTCCTTTAAGCTGAACTTGTGTAAACAAGTTTTGAAGTTTTTAGTGAAGCTGAAAGCGAAGGTTTTCGATTGTGCAGCGACCTTTGGCTTTGAATGTGTTGGTGAATGGAGCAATCCATGAACAGCATTCAAAACAAGATGAGCAAACAAGCGAAACACCGGAGCGTTGGTTAAGCTAATAAGAGCACACGGAGGATGCCTAGGCGCCAGGAGCCGACGAAGGACGTGGCGAACAACGAAACTGCCTCGGGGAGCTGTAAGCAAGCTTTGATCCGGGGGTGTCCGAATGGGGAAACCCAGCTGTGGTAATTCGCAGTTACTCGTATCTGAATACATAGGATACGCAGAGGCAGACCAGGGGAACTGAAACATCTAAGTACCCTGAGGAAGAGAAAACAATAGTGATTCCGTCAGTAGCGGCGAGCGAACGCGGAACAGCCTAAACCAAGGGGCTTGCCCCTTGGGGTTGTGGGACGTCTCACATGGAGTTACAAAGGAATATGGTAGGCGAAGAGGTCTGGAAAGGCCTGCGATAGAGGTAAAAGCCCTGTAGCCTAAACTGTATTCTCTCCGAGACGGATCCCGAGTAGTGCGGGGCACGTGAAACCCCGTATGAATCCAGCAGGACCATCTGCTAAGGCTAAATACTACCTGGCGACCGATAGTGAAACAGTACCGTGAGGGAAAGGTGAAAAGCACCCCGGAAGGGGAGTGAAATAGAACCTGAAACCGTGTGCTTACAAAAAGTCAGAGCCCTTTTTATGGGTGATGGCGTGCCTTTTGTAGAATGAACCGGCGAGTTACGTTTAACATGCAAGGTTAAGGTGAGAAGCCGGAGCCGCAGCGAAAGCGAGTCTGAATAGGGCGACTGAGTATGTGGACGTAGACCCGAAACCGTGTGATCTACCCCTGTCCAGGGTGAAGGTGCGGTAACACGCACTGGAGGCCCGAACCCACGCATGTTGAAAAATGCGGGGATGAGGTGGGGGTAGCGGAGAAATTCCAATCGAACTCGGAGATAGCTGGTTCTCCCCGAAATAGCTTTAGGGCTAGCCTCGGTGAATGGAGTGGTGGAGGTAGAGCACTGATTGGGTGCGGGGCCCGCAAGGGTTACCAAGCTCAGTCAAACTCCGAATGCCATTAACTTCTTGCCGGGAGTCAGACAGTGAGTGCTAAGATCCATTGTCAAAAGGGAAACAGCCCAGACCATCAGCTAAGGTCCCCAAGTGTGTGTTAAGTGGGAAAGGATGTGGAGTTGCACAGACAACCAGGATGTTGGCTTAGAAGCAGCCACCATTGAAAGAGTGCGTAATAGCTCACTGGTCGAGTGACTCTGCGCCGAAAATGTAACGGGGCTAAACACACCACCGAAGCTATGGCTAGATGCTTTGCATCTGGGGTAGGGGAGCGTTGTATGTGGGTTGAAGGTGTACCGTAAGGAGCGCTGGACAGCATACAAGTGAGAATGCCGGTATGAGTAACGAAAAGATCAGTGAGAATCTGATCCGCCGAAAGCCCAAGGTTTCCTGAGGAAGGCTCGTCCGCTCAGGGTAAGTCGGGACCTAAGGCGAGGCCGACAGGCGTAGTCGAAGGACAACAGTTTGAAATTACTGTACCACCGTAATCCGCTATGAGCGATGGGGTGACGCAGGAGGGTAGTGACGCGGACTGATGGATGTCCGTCTAAGCAGTGAGGCTGATGTGTAGGCAAATCCGCACATCGTGAAGGCTGGGCTGTGATGGGGAGCGAAAATTATAGTAGCGAAGGTCATGATCTCACACTGCCAAGAAAAGCCTCTAGCCAGGAGAAGGTGCCCGTACCGCAAACCGACACAGGTAGGCGAGAAGAGAATTCTAAGGCGCGCGGAAGAACTCTCGTTAAGGAACTCGGCAAAATGACCTCGTAACTTCGGGAGAAGAGGTGCCTCGGTAGGGTGAATAGCCCGAGGGGGCCGCAGTGAAAAGGCCCAAGCGACTGTTTAGCAAAAACACAGGTCTGTGCGAAGCCGTAAGGCGAAGTATACGGGCTGACGCCTGCCCGGTGCTGGAAGGTTAAGGGGAGTGGTTAGGGGCAACCCGAAGCTGTGAACCGAAGCCCCAGTAAACGGCGGCCGTAACTATAACGGTCCTAAGGTAGCGAAATTCCTTGTCAGGTAAATTCTGACCCGCACGAATGGCGTAACGACTTGGGCGCTGTCTCAACGAGAGATCCGGTGAAATTTTAATACCTGTGAAGATGCAGGTTACCCGCGACAAGACGGAAAGACCCCATGGAGCTTTACTGCAGCTTGATATTGAATTTGGGTACGATCTGTACAGGATAGGTGGGAGCCGGTGAGGCAGGAGCGCAAGCTTCTGCGGAGGCGCCGTTGGGATACCACCCTGATCGTATCTAGGTTCTAACCTGGTGCCCTCATCGGGTACGGGGACCGTGTCAGGCGGGCAGTTTGACTGGGGCGGTCGCCTCCTAAAGAGTAACGGAGGCGTTCAAAGGTTCCCTCAGAATGGTTGGAAATCATTCGCAGAGTGCAAAGGCATAAGGGAGCTTGACTGCGAGACCTACAAGTCGAGCAGGGACGAAAGTCGGACTTAGTGATCCGGTGGTACCGCATGGAAGGGCCATCGCTCAACGGATAAAAGCTACCCTGGGGATAACAGGCTTATCTCCCCCAAGAGTCCACATCGACGGGGAGGTTTGGCACCTCGATGTCGGCTCATCGCATCCTGGGGCTGAAGTAGGTCCCAAGGGTTGGGCTGTTCGCCCATTAAAGCGGTACGCGAGCTGGGTTCAGAACGTCGTGAGACAGTTCGGTCCCTATCTGTCGTGGGCGCAGGAAATTTGAGAGGAGCTGTCCTTAGTACGAGAGGACCGGGATGGACGTACCGCTGGTGCATCAGTTGTTCCGCCAGGAGCATGGCTGAGTAGCTACGTACGGACGGGATAAGCGCTGAAAGCATCTAAGCGTGAAGCCCCCCTCAAGATGAGATTTCCCAATTAGTAAGACCCCTTGAAGACGACGAGGTAGATAGGTTGGAGGTGGAAGTGCAGCAATGCATGGAGCTGACCAATACTAATCGGTCGAGGGCTTATCCAAATACACTAATACGCAGATTCGTTTCGGATTCAGTTTTCAGGAATCAAATCCTGAAGCATTTACGCTGTAAATGCCCGTTTGGTGGCGATAGCGGAGGGGTTCCACGCGTACCCATCCCGAACACGACCGTTAAGCCCTCCAGCGCCGATGGTACTTGGACCGAAGGGTCCTGGGAGAGTAGGACGTTGCCAAGCACATGAAGCCATTGTTGAGTCATCGACAATGGCTTTTTTGTTTTCTTCAAGGCATTACGAAAGCCTTTCCTTGTGGAATAGGACAGACCACTCAAACGATACCTTTTTTCTTTTGCTTGCTGTACATGCCGTTTCGGTTCCAGTGTCAATCCAGTCAGTCCAGGTCTCTCTCCCAATTCCACTTCTGTTTTGCCCTTAGTGAAGGGAAAGCTCCTGTTTCTTTTTACAACTTCATAACAACTGCCACTCTACTCTATAACATGCAGGGATTAGGGTATTAGTAGAGATATAATTTGATTTCCCGGTGGAGTCATGCAGGGTAATACCAGGCTAAGACTGACAGTGAGTAATTAATGTGCCGTCCTGAGGATCAAGCAGTTCTTGATTCGTCAGGATTTTTTTGCGGGTGGGTGTGTAACATTTAAGTCGAGCTAACAGGTTATGGATGCTCTGTAATCTGGTATGATGAAGATTAGGTTAATAATGGACGGCATACGCTGCTGCCGCAGGGCGGAGGAGGATATTTAAGCAGATGGCTCATATACTTGTTGTTGAGGATGAACAGCCGATTAATGATTTGATTACTATGAATCTTAAGCTGGTAGGACACACCTACTCCAAGGCATATACGGGATCAGAGGTTGCGGGAATGCTGGAGAAGGAGCGGGCGGATCTGGTTCTGCTCGATGTGATGCTTCCCGGTCTGGATGGATTCGGGGTGATGCAGCAGATTGCCCCTTTGCAGATTCCGGTCATTCTGATTACGGCCCGGAATGCACTCTCTGACCGGATCAGAGGATTCGAGCTGGGTGCGGATGATTATATTATCAAGCCCTTTGAGATTCTGGAGCTGCTGGCCCGCATCAATGTCGTGCTTCGCAGGAATGAACAGGCGGGGGCTGTCTTTATCTGTGGCGAGGTTGAGGTCCGCTTGCCGGAGCGCCAGGTCCGGGTGGATCAGCTTCCGGTGGATCTGACGGCCAGGGAGTTTGAGCTGCTCGAAGTGCTGATCCGCAACCGTAATATCGCTCTTTCCAGAGAGAAGCTGCTTGAACTGGCTTGGGGTTATGATTTTGCCGGTGATACCCGCACTGTAGATGTACATATCCGTCAGCTGCGCAAAAAACTGGGCTGGGAAGAACGGATTAAGACGGTATTCAAGCTGGGCTACCGGCTGGAAGTTCAGGTCTAGTTATGAAGTTCTGGCATAAGATTCTTCTTGCTGTACTGGTGCTGTTTATAGCAGCTCTTGATGTAAGTGTAGTGATGGTGATGAAAAAGAGCTGGCAGCTGAACATGGACAGTGAGAGCGAACGCGCGGCCAGCGAGCAGCTGCTGATCACAAACAATATATATGAGAATCTGGATTCGATTCAGGTCAGAGGCGTGTCCCTGAACCCGGCACTGTTGGTCAGCGTAGCTAAATCTTATGGTCAGTACTACCGCAAACAGGGCATAGAACTGGAGCTACGGGAGAATGGACTGCTGCTCTATCCCGTTCAGGACGGGGGGAGCTCCGGTCAGGAAGAGGTGCGTGCAGCGCAGGAAGAACATATCTTGACGTTAGCGATGCCGTTCCCTGCTCCTTATGAGCATCTGGAGCTGGCGTACAAGCGTGATATCAGCGGGCTGTATGCCCAGCAGGAGGAGCTTAACCATTTTTTCGTGATGATTAACTGGATTGTCGGTCCCCTCCTGCTGGTGCTGCTCTATCTTCTGATCCGGCAGCTGACCAAGCCGCTGAAGCTGTTGTCCGAGACGACCAAAACGATTGCCGAAGGTGATTATTCGAACCGTGTGGAGCTGAACAGCAGGGATGAATTCGGGGAGCTGGCCTTCAACTTTAACAAGATGGCGGCTGTGATAGAGCAGCGGATGAGCGATCTTGCAGGCATGGCAGAGGATAGACAGCGGATGGTCGATAATCTGGCCCATGAGCTGCGGACACCGCTGACCAGTATGCAGGGATTCGCGGAGCTGCTGACCTCGGCCAATATCGGCCAGGAGGATCAGATCAAGGCCGGCCAATATATCTTAAGCGAGACTATGCGGCTGAAGAATCTGGCTTTCAAGCTGCTTGATTTGTCCGTTCTGCGGCATCAGCCGCTATTGCTGGCAGAGGTGGACGTTGCTACTCTGTTTGAAACAGCGGCGCAGACCGAACAGCAGAGGGTAACCGATAACGGATTATTGCTGCACTTGGACAGCTCCATTCCCGCTGTATGGGGAGATGCAGATCTTCTGGCCTCTTTTCTGGTAAATCTGATCGAGAATGCCATTCCTGCGTCTCAGCCAGGCAGCACAATCCGCTTGCTGGCCTATCCGCAGGACGGGGAAGGGGTGCTTGAAGTTCAGGACAGCGGAAGCGGGATGACGGAAGAACAGAGAAGGCGTGCATTTGAGCCGTTCTACCGCGCAGATCCGTCACGCTCGCGGGCTTATGGCAATGCGGGTCTCGGTCTCTCTCTATGCCGTCAGATTGCCGAAGCGCATCAGGCCAGGGTTGAGCTGCAATCGGTCTCCGGGCAGGGGACGAGCATCCGTATCTTTTTACAACTTCCTAACAACTGCCCTCCTACTCTATAATATCCCGGGATTAAGCTATGGATAGAGTTAATATCCTAAATCCCGATGGAGGTAATACAATTGAACA
The DNA here is from genome assembly GCF_018207515.1 of Paenibacillus tritici. Lineage (NCBI taxonomy): Bacteria > Bacillati > Bacillota > Bacilli > Caryophanales > Paenibacillaceae > Paenibacillus > Paenibacillus tritici. Next base: position 6,538,763 of record NZ_CP073365.1, on the reverse strand, counting down.
AGAAGAAGTGGTCTGTTACTATGGCTGTCGTCTTATGCTCTGGCGGTATGTTCGCATTCAGCGCATTCCTCGTCCCCAGCCTGGCGAACTCCGCAGTTGTCGCGAAGAACAATACGGCAACTCAGGTCCATGCTAAGGTAAGTCCGGCAGGAAGCACCGTTCCTGTCCTGAAGGTGGAGGCACCGGCGCCGGTATCTACCGTGAATGATGATCTGCTGCTGAAGCAGATGACAGAGGCAGAAATCCAGCAAATCTACGACTATATGGAGCTGCCAGGCGATCCCCGCACTTCAGGCCGGGAAATGACCGATGCGGAGATCAACCGTAGACGGGTGCTGGAGGATCAGTATGTGTATGATGGTGTGCGGCCACAGAAGCCATTGCCGCTACAGGCGGGGCAGGGAGAAGTGTATTTCGATATAAAGACCAATACGTATTATCAACCTGAGCGTACCTGGACGGATGAAGAGCTGTTGCAAATGATTGACTGGTACTACCGGGTTAATCTTCTGTCATCCAAACGTAATATAACTGCTCCGGCCGTTGCCGTACCGGAGAAATTCAGCAAGGATGAAGTAGTGGCACAGGCGGCTGAAAGTGTACGTAAGCTGTTCGATGCTGATGTCTCCAAGCTGAAAACAAATGTTATGCTGGTTGAACCGGGTTATGGCATACCCTCATTTTGGTCGGTTCACTCTGCACCATATAAGTCGCTTACCCTGCTTGGACAAGGTCAGGAATACTGGCAGTATAGTGTACAGATCGACCCTGACACCGGGGTGGTGGTAGATACGACAGCTTTTAACTCTATTATAAAAAGAACCCCTATCGACGCGGCAGCAGCGACTGCCATGAAGAAGGATGACAGCTGGATAAAGGAAGCTACCCGGATTGTGAAGGACAAGCAGGGAGAGAAACGAAAGATAGTCAAAGCTTATCTGACGGACACCGAGGTGAACAACAAACGCGGGATGGTAGCGGTGGATGTATTACTGGAAGATGGAAGCAAATATAATGCGGAATTCCGCTATCCGGGTAAGCAGCTGCGCTGTCTGATCTATGAGCCTGCCGGTAAGGCTAAATAAGCCGGAAGCTGTATTGTTATATGACTGAATCCGTCCTGATGATCAAGTATTTCTTGATTCATCAGGATTTTTTGTTACATTGGAGATAGAAAAAATATGCGGCGGGTATTTGTTGAAGAAGGGGTGGAGCGATGCCGATGCCGATAGAAAGGGATGTAATATGAAAAGACTAAATGTAGCGATCCCTACTCCTTTTCATGGGGATGAGAGTCTTCATGTGGAGGGATTCGAAGGCATCGTTGCTTACCAGAAGCAAAACGGTATAGAATCGCTGCTTCTCTCAGGAAGCACGGGCGAGCAGCATTCGATGAGTATTGGGGAGAGACTAGAGATTATCCGGTATTTCGATCAGCAGCGTTTCCAGGGGATAGAGCTTATATTCGGGGTCTCTGCCATAAGAACCCGCGACGCTGTGACTCTGGTCCAGGCGCTGGAGACATCGGTGATAGATGTGATTCTGATTGGATTCCCGCCGTACATCCGGCCCACGCAGCAGCAGGCGATTACTTATGTGGAAGAGCTGCTAAGCCATACAACCAAGCCGGTCGCCCTCTATAATAATCCTGGACGGACCGGATTCGACCTGACCCCGGAGTCTCTATATACGTTAATCAGCCGCTATCCGAATATTGTTGGCTATAAAGAAACAGGCGATTTACAGCGGCATCTGCCGGTCACTTATCCGGATGAGTTCATCATGTTTGCTGCCGGGGATGTGAATGTTGTGGAGCATTTCAACACGGGCAGATGCAACGGCCTCTCAAGTGTTGCCGGAAATATATATCCGCAGGAAATCAGGAAGGCAGTCAGCCGGTTGCTTCAGAAGGAACAGGTGGATGCCGGTCCAATTGAAGAGAAGGTCTCGCGCGTCATCAGCGGACATGCAATAATTAACATCAAACAGCATTATAACAGCTTAGGGATTCATGCCGGTATTTGCAGGGCCCCCCTTCTCTGATGCCAGCAGTCAGCCGCCAAGCACTCTGTACCATGAATATTAATCTCCTAACTGGCAAAAAATAGCTCGAAGAAAAATTCCCAAAGGAGACAGCCCTATGCATGAAATCTGGAGTGAAATATGGAAGGCGCTGGTGCTCATCCTTGTCGGAATGCTGGTGCTGCGGCTCGCCGGACGGAAATCTATCTCGCAAATGACCATTCCGACGACAATCGCTATGATCTCAATCGGTACAATTATTGTACAGCCGATAGCGGATCATAACATCTTGATTACGATTGTGGCTGCTGCGGTCTTCATTGCCGTATTGATAGGGGTGGAATGGTTGCAGGTCCGGTGGAGTACTTTTGAGAAGCTGATCAAAGGACCCTCAGTCATTGTTCTTGAAGAGGGTAAGCCTGATATCAACAATCTGAGGAAGTTGAGATTAACGGTAGATGAGCTGGAGATGAGTCTGCGGGGGCAAGGAATCTCCAGGCTGAGCGACGTCAAAACAGCTACGATTGAACCTAACGGCCAGTTGGGATACGAACTGCAGGATTCCGCGAAGCCGGCCACTCTGGCACAGGTAGAGGAGCTGCTCGCTAAATACCTGGGCGGAAGTGGAAGAGGGAACGAAGGGGTATCTCTGAGTCAGACTGATCCGCAGCCCGGTCTTTTTGAAGAGATTAAATGGCAATAGCGGGAAGGGGATTTCATGCGCAAATTCTTCATAACAGATATTCATGGTGATACAAAGGGGCTGGAGCTCCTGCTAAGTAAGGCTGAGGTTGATTGGAAACAGGATCAGCTTGTTGTTGGGGGCGATATGATTAACCGGGGAAAGGACTCGGCAGGTGTAGTCAAACATATCAAGCAACTTACGGAAAGGCACCCCGGTCAGGTTCACGCGCTTATCGGCAATCATGAGGAAATGATGGGCGATTATATCAAGCACGGCGATAAGCTCTGGCTGAGCCATGGCGGGAATGATACGCTGGGGAGCTTTGCCCGGACTTGTCCCGGTCAGGAGGAGCAGCAGGCGCTTATGGAATGGGCTTACTCCTTGCCGCTCTATTTCGAGGATGAAGAATATGTGTACACCCATGCCGGGCTGTATCCGGAAGAGCCTCTGGAGCAGCAGAGCCGGGAGATTCTATGGATGACGGAATATGAGTTCTACCGGCAGCCGCATGAACCGCTGCTTAGCTTAACAGGCGGCAGGCCGGTGATTCACGGGCATACGCCGGTTGAACGGATTTATTTTGACGGAGTACGGATGAACTGTGATATGGGCTCCAATACCTACCAGGTGCTTGAAGAGCGGTCGCTTGGTATGGTGAATTTGACGGAGATGATCTACCATGTATATAGACAGGCAGATCAACGGCTGGAGACAAGACGGATTGGACGAATCTGAACAAGAGAGGAAGGAGGGAATGAGATGAAGCATCCTTTTCACCTGAAGGCTGTATGGAATGGCGGGCGGAACGATGAAGGGCATATTGATGCTGGCGGGCTGCAAACGGTCATATCGATTCCGCAGGAGATGGGAGGGCCGGGAACCGGCACGAACCCTGATGAGATGCTGCTCGGCGCGGCAGCGACCTGTTATTTGATCACCCTGGCAGCGATGCTGGAACGTTCGGATATTGTACCGCAGGAGCTGACACTAGCCTCTGAAGCGATAGTAGATGTGACGAATAATGTATTCACTTATGAAAAAATCGTGCATACCCCGCGTATTGTGCTTCAGGCGGGTGCCTCAGCGGTGGAGCTCAAGATGGCAGAGCGGCTGGCGTATAAGGCGGAAGAGTCCTGTATGATCTCCAGAGCCGTGGCAGGGAACGTCTCCATTGAGACGTTCCCTGCCATTGAAGTAGCGGAGGCACAACATTAGAGTGGCATTTGCGGAGCCTCATGCTGCTCTACTTGGAAGCGGGGAAGCTCTACAATTACAGAGGTGCCCTTGGTGAATTCACTCTCAATCCGCAGACGTCCGTCATGCAGCTCGATGATTTCTTTGCAGATGGCCAGGCCCAGGCCGCTTCCCGACTGGCGGGATCGTCCTTTGAAGAATTTGGTGCCAAGCTGTGCCAGGTCTGCGGCCTCAATGCCTTCGCCGTTGTCGGTGACGGTGACGCTTATCAGCTCTCCGTCCACCACTGCCTTAAGGCGGATCTCCCCCTCGGCAGGAGTGAATTTGAAGGCATTATCCAACAAGTTGACAAAAACCTGCTTCAAACGGTTGAAATCACCGTCCACCGGCAGGGGCTGATCGGGAAGGTCGGCATAGAGGCGGATCTGCTTCGTCTGCCCCCTGTATCTGAACTGCAGCAGCAAATCCTCCAGTAGACCCCTGAGATCATACGGCTGGCGCACAATCCGAATCTCTCCGGCCTGGAATTTGGAGAAGTCCAGCAGATCCTCCACCAGGCCAATCAGCCTGTCCGTCTCCCCGGTCATGACCTCAAGACCCTGCAAGGTCTCTTGCTTATCCGACAAATCCCCGACCAGCAGTGTTTCCCCCCAGCCTTTGATCGAAGTCAGCGGGGTCCGCAGCTCATGGGTAACGGAAGAGATGAAATCATATTTGAGCTTCTCACTCTTGAGAATCTCCTGTGACATATAATTCAGCGTCACCGCGAGTGTGCCGACCTCATCGTCATACCGTTTGGTGGCACGTACGGCAAAATTACCGGTGGCCATCTCCTTGGCGACCCCGGTCAGTTGTTGAATCGGACCTACAATCCGTTTGGCGATAATGAGACTGAGAATGAAGCCGAAGGCAATGACGAGCAGCCCGATGAGAGCGGCATTCAGTGCGATTGTCAGAATAACATGATATAGCGGCTCTGCCGAAACAGAGTAGCGCAGCACGCCAATCGTGTTCCCGGAGTCCCTCAGTGCGATAGATACGGCAATGATCCGTTCTCCTTGTACCGGCTTAATGCTCTGGAAGCTTCCTTTGCCGTTGATCAGGGCTGCTCTGACATCCGGTGTACTCACTCTCTCTGTGCTTGAGAAGCCGAACGAATTAATGATCACACTCCCCGCCGGATTCAGCACCTCCACCTTACTGCTCTCCTCAGGAGACAGATTCTCCAGGATATATCTCGCCCGTTCACTTAAGCTATAGCCCTCCAGATACTTGTTGAAAAAGGTCGCGGAAGTGGCGGCCCGGGAATTCAACGTTTCCATCGCGCTGCCCAGATAGTAGGAGTGGACGGCAGCAATGAAAACCCCCTCCAGCAGCAGGACGATCAGGAGCAGCATAAGGGTAATATAGACGATAAGCCTGGACCTGATTCCCTTCAGCAAATTTAGCCCCTCCATATGTATCCGAATCCCCACAACGTTTCGAGGAACTGCGGCCCGGAGGGCTCCTGCCCGATTTTTTGGCGGATTCGGCTGATATTCACATCTACAATCTTAAGGTCGCCCATGAAGTACTGCCCCCACACAGCCGTCAGAATCTCGTCCCGGTTCATCGCTTTGTTCGGCTGCTCCATCAGCAGCTTGACGATCATGAATTCCGTAGGGGTCAGCGGGATATCCTGCCCGTCCTTCAGTAATTTACGTTCATCCAGCATAAGGGTAAAAGGCGGAAGCTCGATACGGTTCTCGTGCGGAAGCGTCTCTCCCGGATACATCCGGCGGTACAGCGAGCGCACCCGTGCGATCAGCTCAACCGGACTGAAGGGCTTGACCACGTAATCGTCTGCACCGGATTCCAGGCCCATGACCTTGTCGATTTCCTGACTTTTGGCGGTGAGCATAATGATTCCAAGCCGGGGGAACTGTCCGCGAAGACGGGTGCACACCTCGAAGCCGCTGAGTCCGGGGAGCATCAGGTCCAGAATGGCGATGTCAAAATCCATCCGCTCCTTGGCAGTTCTCAGCGCCTCCTCGCCAGTAGAAGCCTCAGCTACTTCGAAGCCTGCGCGCTTAAGATTCACAGACAGCATATCACGGATAGGCTTCTCATCTTCCAGTATCAGTACTTTCATGAACAGCCTCCTTCATTATAGCCGGGGTTGCTGCGGTGTTCCCGCCAGCTGCACGACCTCATCCAGTGTCAGCTTAAGCTGATTATACTCCTGTAGCTCAGGCCCCTGTAGCTTGCCTGCTGCATCCGCAGCAGGCAATACAGCAACGAACACTGTCGGCTCCCTATCATCATTGGTATTGGCCAGTTCATACAGCATCTTATATTCTCTATTCTCAGTCTTCAGCTTGGCCTCTGCCGCAATCCAGGCCTTCTTCGTCAGCAGACGAAGCTCCAGCAGCGGAGTCTTCGCAGCAGATCCGGTATTCTTGTAGCTGAAGAGGACATTCTCCCAGGGAGCCGGAGACTCTCCAGGAACCTCCAGCAGCGTCCGGGCAGCCCAGGACCGGGGAATCCGGAAGTTGAAGCCCCAGCGGTCAAACTGCTCCTGTACGAATTTCAGGCCGGATTGTCCATCCCATTGATAATATTTGCTGATGAATGGAGTAGCCAGCGGAGGGAAACCTTCCGTACCTGGGGGCGGGACAAGGAAGGCGATCTCCATAATTCCATCGCCGTTAATATCCGAGCTGGTCTGCATGTAGTCCTTAATCGCAATGCTGTTGCTGCCTAGCAGCGCATCAGGCGGGGACGCCGGCGGGGCCAGTACCAGATCCTTACTGGAGGCGAGCGCAGCACGCTGATAATCTTCTGTTGCCAGTATATCAGTAAACTTGCCATTTTCCCAAGTCAACAGCGAAGTATAGGAAGAGTGCGCGCCAACTGCGGCGTCGATGATTAATGCGCTGCGGGTAGGGGACGCCTTGGCGAACACAGCCCCTAACACATTCCCGTCAAGCTTTTGATCGGATACAATCTTCAGTGTTCCGCCTTGAAGCTGCAGCAGCTTAAGATGAGTCTCAGGCTGAGTATCGGTAGTGTAGATTCCCTGAAGCACGGCAATCTCGGTCTGTCCCGCTCCGGACAGATCAGCCAGGACGAACTGGTCGTAAGGCTGCTTGAGCAGTTCTGCCAGCGTGCCGCCGCTCAGGCTGTGGACAGACAGTTCTTTGCTTAGTCCTTCGCCTCCGCTGTAACCGAGCAGCAGATCCGCTGCCCCATCAGCGGTAACATCCGTGAAGGATACGTAATCCAGCTCGCTTCCGACCCCGGTGAGGGTGGCGAGCTTCTGCCATTTGCCGTCTTGCTGCGAGAGGAGCAGAGTGTTGATCTCGTAATCGGTTTTGTCTGTTTTGTAGAAGGCCAGCAGTTCATCCTGCCCGTCGTTGTTCAGGTCCTGCAATTGAATGGCGCTGCCGGATTCGGAGTGCACAGGTACAGTTAAGCGCGCACTAGCGGGCAGAAAGGATTTTACAATACCGGTAAGGTTGCCGTCGGCATTACCCTGTGACGGGGCTTGCAGCAGATCGCTGGGCGTCTTCATGGTACCGCAGCCGGAGGTGACCAGGCTTAAGAATAGAAGGCCGCTCAGGCCGAATGTATATTTGTTCATCAGAGTTACGCTCCTTATGATTCATCTGTGGCTAGTATATCCCAACCTTTCTGGCAATTAGTTGCAAAATGGTAAAGGAGCTATCTGAATGTCTATCGGCGCTGAGGTTATGGGGCTAACAAGAAGCTAAGACGTCACTGCGGTGAACATTTGGACTTCCGGCCGCTACCGCTCCTACAGTTCCAAATTTCCCCTTCGGTCCTTCTGCTACTTGTTATGACTATCCTCTAACATATATATTTTTAGTTATCTCCTGGAGGGGTGGAGACAGGAAGGGACCGTTGGAAACGCTGTGCCTGTTATCTCCATAATATTTTTAATCATAAAAAGGCTGCCCCCATCCGCCTGCTCATGGCTTTTTGGGGACAACCCTGTACTGTTTAAATGTAGAACGTCTATTTAGTTACCTTTGTGCTGCAGGCTCTGTCCGTTGGTGGCAATAACATCCTTGTACCAGTGGAAGGATTTCTTGCGGTAGCGCTCGAGTGTTCCTGTATTGTCGTCGTGGCGGTCTACATAGATGAAGCCATAGCGTTTACTTAGCTCTGCGGTTGATGCACTGACCAGGTCAATACAACCCCAAGAGGTGTAGCCCATGACTTCAACGCCGTCCTCGATGGCTTCGCCCACCTGCACCAGATGGTCATTCAGGTACTCAATCCGGTAGTCGTCATTAACGGTCGGCACGCCGTCTTCGCCGGTGACCAGCTCGTCCTTGGCCCCGAGTCCGTTCTCGACAATGAACAACGGCTTCTGGTAACGGTCATAGAACATATTCAGCACGTAACGCAGACCCTGCGGGTCAATCTGCCAGCCCCATTCGGAAGCCTTCAGGTAGGGATTGGGTGCGCCGCCGATCAGGTTGCCTTCCTGGGTGCGTTTGCTGCTGTCTCCGGTCTCACAGATGCTCACATAGTAGCTGAATGAAATGAAATCTACGGTGTGCTTAAGTATCTCAGCATCTCCAGGCTCCATGTGAATCTCAATGCCGTGCTCTCTGAAGTAACGTTTCATATAGCCGGGATACACGCCTCTCGCATGAACATCTCCGAAGAAATAGTTCATATGCTCCGATTTCATCGCCGCAATCACATCGTCCGGGTTAGGTGTCAGCGGATAGGTTGGCATACTGAGGATCATACAGCCGATCTGGGCCTGCGGGTTGATCTCATGTCCGATTTTGACCGCAGTAGCACTTGCTACCAGCTCGTGATGAATCGCCTGATACAGATCCTGCTTGCTCAGCTTGTCCTTCGGTGTGTAAATTCCGCCGCTCATGAAGGGTTCGTGCAGAATCGAGTTGATCTCGTTGAAGGTCAGCCAATACTTCACTTTATCCTTGTAGCGGGTGAATACCGTTCTGGCATACCGTTCGTAGAAACCAACTAATTTGCGGTTGACCCAGCCGTCATACTGCTTCGACAAGTGCAGCGGAGTCTCGTAGTGGGAGAGGGTCACCAGCGGCTCAATGCCGTATTTGTGACATTCATCGAACAGGTCATCATAGAATTGCAGGCCTTGCTCATTCGGCTCCAGCTCATCACCGTTCGGGAAGATCCGTGACCAGGCGATGGAGGTACGGAAGACCTTGAAGCCCATTTCGGCAAAAAGCTTAACATCTTCTTTGTACCGGTGGTAAAAGTCGATCCCGACCAGCTTCATATTATCCTCGGTAGGCACCTCGGTGATCGGACCCTTGATTCCTTGCGGAGCTACGTCTTGGGTGGACAGGCCTTTGCCGTCCTCGTTATATGCGCCTTCCAATTGATTGGCAGCTACTGCGCCGCCCCACAGGAAGCCTTCAGGAAATGGAGTACTCATGGATTATCCCGCCTTTTTATAGTTATGGTCAGATATGGTAAGCTATTAATATGTCCCATAATTCCATGCTAAATGTTGTAACGCGTTACATGTCAAGTATTATTTAAAAGATGAGAATATATGTAAGGAGTGCCATCATGTCGAATCTGGATCAAATCGCCAAATTGTCGGGATTCTCCAAGGCTACGGTATCAAGAGTACTGAATCGTTCTCCCCATGTAAGTCAGGCGACGCGGGAGAGCATCCTGAAGATTATGGAAGAGCTGGACTACGTGCCGAACGGCAATGCCATTTCCTTATCCAGAGGACAGACGATGCAGATCGGGATGGTTACGGAGGGGATCAACGAGGTGATGCTGCCTTTTCTGAACAGCTTCGTGGAGACCGCCAGCCAGCACGGATATCAGACGATTATCTATACCTCCGGGGGCGATCCGGCCAAAGAGCTGCAAGCCTTCGAGGATATGCGGCGCAAAAGAGTTGATGCGCTGGTGATCAGCACCTGCGTCAACGATCAGGCGCTCCTTGGCTCCTACTGCAAATACGGACCGATTGTCTCCTGGCAGCGGATGCAGCTTCCGGAGATTCAGAGTGTTGCCATGAATCAATATGACGGGTACATGCTGGGACTTGAGCATGTGATCGGACGGGGGTATACGCGGATTGCCAATGCTTGGGGCAGGCCGACCAGTATGAATACCTCCGGGCGGATACAGGCGTACCAGGATGCTGCCCGCAAATATCATCTGGAGGTGAACCCGAAATGGTCGCAGACGGGCATCCATTCTATCCGCCAGGGCGAAGAGCTGGTCCGGGGGCTGCTGCTGAGTCCAGGAGAGCATCCAAACGCCATCCTCTGCGCCAATGATATGGTGGCGGCAGGTATACTGAGCGAGGCCCGCAGGCTTAAGGTCAAGGTGCCGGAGGAGCTGGCGATTGTCGGATTCGACAATACGGAGCTGGCCCATACGCTGGGGATCACCTCGATTGATAATCCGATTGCCGCGCAGGCGCAGAATGCGCTCTATTTGATTCTCGGTAAGCTGGGGGGAGCAGAGCCCGGGCAGCAGGAGCTTGAATTCCAGCTCGTACAGAGAGCAACTACTTGAATAAGCCGTGAACCGTCCGATTTGGGCGGGTTCGCGGCTTTTTTGAGTTGCTCATGCTGAAAGGAAGTTTGTGTTGTCTCCGCTGGAAGTCGGCGAGACGAGGGAAGGAGGGGCAAAAGTGCACCTGGAATCCGCCAGGAAGTCGGCGGGACGAGGGAAGGAGGAGCAGAAGTGCTCCTGAATCCGCCAGAAGTCGGCGGGACGAGGGAAGGAGGAGCAAAAGTGCACCTGAATCCGCCGGAAGTGGGCGGGATGAGGAAAGGAGGAGCAGAAGTGCACCTGAATCCGCCAGAAGTCGGCGGGATGAGGGAAGGAGGAGCAGAAGTGCACCTGAATCGCCAGGAAGTCGGCGGGACGAGGGAAGGAAGAGCAAAAGTGCACCTGAATCCGCCGGAAGTGGGCGGGACGAGCAAACGAGAGGGATAAATCCCTCTGAATCCGCCGAAAGTGGGCGGGAGGAGCAAACGAGAGGGATAAATCCCTCTGAATCCGCCGAAAGTGGGCGGGAGGAGCAAACGAGAGGGATAAATCCCTCTGAATCCGCCAGAAGTGGGCGGGAGGAGCAAACGAGAGGGATAAATCCCTCTGAATCCGCCGAAAGTGGGCGGGAGGAGCAAACGAGAGGGATAAATCCCTCTGAATCCGCCGAAAGTGGGCGGGAGGAGCAAACGAGAGGGATAAATCCCTCTGAATCCGCCGAAAGTGGGCGGGAGCAGCAAATGAAAGGGATAAATCCCTCTGAATCCGCGCGCGAAGCGGGGCGCCTCGTAAAACAGACAAAGGGCCATGCCAAGCAGCATTTACGGCACTTGGCATAGCCCTCCTTCAAGTTGACCTCCCCCGCAGGAGCGTCAGAAAATAATCTTCTGCGCCGCCATGATCCGGCCGATTTCAAAGATGGCTGCACACTCTACGAAGTGAACCTCGGAGATGATGGAATGGTCATGCGTCCGGTAGTAGTATTTGCCATCGGTGTACACATGATCATAGATGAGGCTGATGTCATACACCGAGGTAGGGTAAAGCTCTCCTTCACCCTTGGCGATACCTGAGGTTATGGAATGATGTCCCGAGCCTTCTACGAAGGAGATGCCGAGGGGGAGCCAGAGGGTGACTTCATGACCAATATCCTGCCGCCAGCTTCCGTTCAAGGTGCCTTCCCCTATGCGGATCAGACTATCGCGCAGCTTCCGGGGAATCCAGGGGGAGGGAAAGACCAGGTCACGTGCGAGGTCAATAATCCGGCTGCTGTTGTCAATCTGTCTCATCAGGAAGTGGAAGCTCTTTCCGTCCAGCGTAACCTCGGCCCATTCGTCAAAGAACAGGTTGTCCGAGAATATCCGCTCCACCTGGTCAATCTCCCCATGGAGCACGGGCATCAGCATGAGCTGGCTCTGAACCCGTCTGCCTATAAGACGTATGAAGTCCACAATGGGGTGGGTCTCAGGCTGGAAGTAGCCATAATTGATATCATAATAAAAGCCGAGATTCTCGTTGATTAAATCCTTGGCAAAAGCCAGGAGATTATCGAATTCTTGTTTCGTTTTCATGCAAAAGCTGCTCCTTCAGTCGTATGATAATGTGCTTATCATATTACGACTAGGCCAAGGTGTCTGTGATCAAAACAGCAGGGAATGATTGGCTTCTCAGCGCCAAAGCAAAAAAGATGCCCCACAGCCGTGTGTATCACGAGCGGCTGTGAGGCATCTTGGTACAAATGAAATCCTATAAGCTCTCGGTCAGCCTTGTACAGGACGAGTCGGCTCTTCCGGCGCAGGCAGCGCGCTGCGATGGCCCCGACCTTGGTGCAGACAGTCACCGCCAGTCTCAGAGGCTCGGGGCGGCAGTCTGCACCGGAAACATCCGGCTGAACAGGAAGCGGGTCAGCGGACCGACAACGATCAGCTGCAGCGGAAGGGCACAGATGAAATTAAGTCCCAGGACGGAGAAGTAATGACGGAAGAAGTTGTCTCCGAATCCGTAGTGTGCTAGTGTGCCGTATAGAGACATGAGAATGACCATCCCGCATACCATGAAGCACGAGATCGTCAGGACTTTTCGGATCTTGGGCGCGGAGGACTTCACTATTTTGAAGGCCAGCCCTTTGGCGATTCTGCCGACCACCACAATATCGCAGAACAAGGCAACGGCAAGGGCCGGGAGCAAGCCGGCAGCCACATCCGCGAACAGCCTGCTGCTCACCCCATTAACCATAATCACATTATAAAAAGACATGAAGACGACCATGCAAAAACACATCATGCTGGTGAAAATTAAAGCTTCTTTTTTGTTGCTGCCCATGTTCCGAACTCCCTTAAATGTAAGTTTTTTAAACTTCATTTATAGTAGCAGTGGAAATGGTTATTGTCAACCTAGTTGACAATATTCTTGCCCACCTCTTGTGTATATCCAAAATGCACCATACTAAGGTTAGCAGGCCTCAGCCCATCAAAAATAGGCGGCCGGAACAAGCCTTGAATTATGACGGACGGGCAGATACTGGCGGATTCGGAAGGGTTGTTGCATGAAATGCAGGAATTGTTCTGCTAAGCTGTTTGTATGAGGAGGAATGCTGCCTTCTGTACAACAAATTGCGGATAACGCCCGATATTAGGAGGTAGTTATTGTATTTTATGCAGGATTTCAGTGGGAAACTTAAGTTGAGCTTATCCCACCTTATATAGTGGTGTAGGGGTATGAACTATTTCTAGAAGGAGGCTTGCAGATGAATGAGTATATCTCCGGGTTGAACCTGGTCGATTTAATCAGCGAGAAGCATAAGGTGCTGCGGGACAAGGTGAACGAGATGAGCGGGGAGCCGCTGAATAAGACGGAGACGCATATTCTGGCGATGCTGGAGCTGCACGGCACGTTGTCCATCTCGGAGGTCAGCAGGCTGATCGGCATATCCCGCCAGGGAACACAAAAGACGATCAACAATCTGCTGGCCGAGGGTTACGTAGACACTGCGGCCAAGGAAGGGAACAGCCGGGACAAGCCTATCTTGCTAACTCTGAAGGGAGCAGAGGCCTGCCGGAGTATGCTGGAGATCAAACAGACGATTGAAGCCGAGATCACGGCCCGGATCGGCAAGGAGCAGGTAGAGATACTGCGTAAGCTGCTTACACAGGTTTGGCTCTGAGACAGTGGCGGTCAGTGTATTATCTAAGCCTGAATTTGGCTGAATATAGCAAAAAAAGCTGAAATAAGCAAACAGGACGAAGCAGAAAGCCTGCTTCGTCCTGTTTGCTGTGTCTTTCGGCAGTATCCATTTATTCTTAAATATTTGCAGTTTGTCTAGGATATCTGCATCTATACAGACGGTCATAAAAGGATTACTGTAGTATCGAACACACAGCAAATATAGGCGTGCCTTCCAGTTATAAGTTCAGATTATTATTGCATGCCATGGGTAATATAACATTAAAAAAAGTCGGGTGAAGATGATGTCTTCCGTAAAAAGATTCCTGATTGGACGGCCGCTCAAGTCAGATCAGCTGGGCGAACAGAAGCTGAACAAAACCAAAGCCCTTGCCATTCTGTCCTCGGATGCCTTGTCTTCGGTTGCTTACGGGCCGGAACAGATTCTGCTGGTGCTGATTACCATCAGTACAGCGGCCTTCTGGTATTCGATTCCTATCGCTGTAGGGGTGCTCGTGCTGCTGCTGGCCCTGATTCTGTCCTACCGGCAGATTATCTTTGCCTATCCCCAAGGCGGTGGCGCCTATGTGGTATCGAAGGAGAATCTGGGCAAATATCCGGGACTGGTGGCCGGCGGTTCATTGCTCGTCGACTATATATTGACCGTAGCGGTAAGTGTATCTGCCGGAACGGATGCCATTACTTCAGCTTTTCCAAGTCTTCATCCGTATAACGTGCCCATTGCCATTATCTTCGTGCTTCTGATCACAACCCTGAATTTGCGCGGGGTTACAGAATCGGCCTCTTACCTGGCGTATCCGGTCTATCTGTTCGTCTTGGCGCTGTTCATTATGATCGGGCTTGGCCTGTTCAATATTGTGAGCGGGAATGTGCCGGCTGAGCTTCATACTTCTCTTGGTACGCCTGTGGCCGGGGTCAGCTTGTTCCTGCTGCTCCGGGCATTCTCCTCAGGGAGCTCGGCGCTGACAGGGGTGGAGGCTATCTCGAACGCTATTCCCAACTTCAAGGCTCCGGCACCGAACAATGCAGCGAAGACACTGGCGGCGATGGGTATCCTGCTGGCGCTGTTATTCTCAGGGATTGTGTTCCTGGCTTATTATTACGGCATTGCCCCGCGGGAAGAAGTTACGGTTGTCTCCGATATTGCCGAGCAGGTCTTCGGCCGGAACTTCATGTATTACTTCGTTCAGGGGACTACCGCCCTAATTCTGGTTCTGGCAGCGAATACCGGATATTCTGCATTTCCGCTGCTCGCTGTGAATCTGGCCAAGGACAAATTCATTCCCCGGATGTTCACCGTGCGCGGGGACCGGTTGGGTTACTCTAACGGGATTCTCAGCCTTGGCATTCTGTCGATTATTCTGATCATTGCCTTCGAGGGCCGGACCGAGCATCTCATCCCGCTGTATGCGGTAGGGGTATTCATTCCATTCACGCTCTCGCAGACCGGTATGATGGTCAAGTGGATCCGGCAGAGGCCGGAAGGCTGGCTGCCCAAGCTGATAATCAACACGACCGGGGCGCTCATCAGCTTCATCGTCACCATCATGTTCTTCCTGACCAAATTCGCGCAAATCTGGCCGGTGCTGGTCTTCCTGCCGCTGATTATCCTGTTCTTTTACCGCATCCATAAGCATTATGAATCGGTTGCCGACCAGCTGCGGATCACGACCTGCGGCGAGCCGCCGCTTGCGATTGAAGGGAATATCATTATTCTGCCGGTAGCGGGAATTACGCATGTGGTGGAGAATTCGCTGCGGTATGCCCAGTCTCTGGGGGCCCAGCAGATAATCGCGGTACACATCCCGTTCGAGCGGGAGGATGACGCTATTTTTGAAGAGAAATGGAAGAAATTCCATCCCGAGGTGCGGCTGGTCACGCTATATTCGCCATACCGCAGCATTATCCATCCCCTGACCAAGTTCATTGATACGGTTCAGCGCAAGGCCAGCGAATCGAATTATCAGGTGACCGTCATTGTGCCGCAATTCATTCCGAAGAAGGGCTGGCATAATATCCTGCATAACCAGTCCAGTCTTCTGATCCGTGCACATCTGCTGTACCGCAGAAATGTCATTATCACTACCGTTCCTTATCATTTGAAAAAATAACAAAATGTTGCGCAGAAGCCCTCCGCTCTCCGGTCATCCGGTGGCGGGGGGCTTCTGCGGTAATATTCAATGAAAGCTGAAATTGTGGTAAGCTGAATTCGAGATAGTACCAATTGGACAAGCAGGCAGCGGATGGAGGGAATAGGGTTGAAGGAACGGACTTTGAACGGATTCACAGGTAAGATTGTACTAACTATGATCATGCTTATGCTGCTGCTCACGGGCTGCGCGCAAGGAACGGCCCATATGACCGTGAAGAAGGATGGCTCACTGGATCTGGCCTTCAGTCTGCTGCTGGATGCTCGGGCAGAGAAGCTGGTCAGCGGCAAAGTGGAGGAGCTTCTGAGCACCCGGCTCGCCGCCGCAGGCATTGAGCTGAATAAGACGGCAAGCGGCAAATCCACGGAATATCAGTTTCATAAATCGTATGCCTCGATGGAGGAGCTGAAGAACAGCAGCAGCGGCTTTGATATTGTGGACGCTGAGGTCGGACAGAGTGACCGGTGGCTGTATACCAAATATGATGTGGTAGCCCAGCCTAAGCTGAACGCCTATTCAGATGAAATTATTGACGGCCTTGGCAGCATAAGTGTGCCGAAGTCCCTGGTCCGGCTGCTGATGGGTAGCTTCTCCGTTGATTTCAAATTAACAATCCCCTATAACCTGTACGGGCCTAATAATGCGGCGGAGCAGGACGGCAATACCTTAACCTGGCCTGTTTCACTTGCTGATTCCGAGCCGCTGCGGCTTGTAGTATATGTGCCGGATATCAAGAATATTGCCATTACTGTGGGCGGTATAGTGCTAATTGTGGCCGTACTGCTTACCTTATATATCAGAAAAAGAAAGCTGCGCAAGCCCAAGGCTCCGCCTGAGGCAACCGCGCTTAATCATCCTCCTGGACAGCTCTAGGCTTCGAGTGGAAGCTGTCCCGGTACTGGCCGGGGGTCATTCCCTCCTGCTTGCGGAAGGAACGGATGAAATTCTGCGAATTATTGTATCTTAAGCGGGAGGCGATATCCTTCACCGGCATGTCGGTCTCCTCCAGCCATTTCTTGGCCATTTTGAACCGGTACATGGTGAGGTAGTCACTGAAGTAATACTGGGTCTCCTTGCGGAACACACTGCTGATATAGTTGGCGTTATAATGCAGCCGGGAAGCGCATTCCTCCAGCGTCAGATCCTGATCATACTCATGCTGGACGATGTCGATCAGCTTCTCGGAGATATTATGGTACTGGGCATTCTGCCTGCTGTGAAAAATCGCGATAACCGGCTGGATCACTATCGTCCAGAACCAGTCTTCAATCTCTGCGACAATATGCAGATCCGTCAGCTCCTCGAACAATGATCCGCTTGCATGATAGATCTGATTCAGAGTGATCCCCGATTCCTGCATCATAATAAGTGTGTTGTTCAGCAGCCGGGTGAGCGGAATTTGATATTCCTGCGGCGAGAGCCCCAGCGCGAACACACATTTGAACAGCTTATGCAGCAGCTCCTTCGCCTTATCACTGTCCGCCAGCTTGATGGCATCCATCAGGTCATTTTCGGTATGGGTCGGGTAGTTCAGATTGAGATAGTGTTTGCCGGAGTTGATATTCTCGTACTGGATGATGATGCCTTTGCCCAGGGTAATCCGGTGCTTCAGCGCTTCCAGGCTTTCCCTGTAGGCAATGGACATTTTGTCAAAAGAATGGAACGGCAGGCTAAGCCCGATGCTGACCTGCAGCTTCAAGACATGATTAATCTCCTGCTGGAGCTTCTCCGTCAAGGCATAGAGCATCCGGTGAAAAGCTTCCGTGTCCTCATCGTGACTGCCGATTAAGACAGCCAGGGCATGACCCATCATCACGGGGGTTAGCCTGTGATCCGCAGAGACCAGTTCCTGCGTCATATTATGCGCCGCGAATAACAGCAGATTGAGATCTTTTTTCTCATAGCTGCTCTCTTCCGAGAAGTCGATGCTCAGTGTAATGACAGCCATCGTCTTCCACTCCTCGACTTGCTTGCGGTACCCGTATTGCTCCAGCTCCTCCATCAGCTCCCGTCTCCGAAGATTGCCCCCGAAGGCCTGAATAAGGAAGAAGGTCCGCACCTGCCCGATATGCTGGCTGACCTCCTTCTCCAGTTGTGACTTGGATTGGAACAGGGAATGCACCTGCTCGCCGATGAGCTGGAATTCATCCGTACGTCCCGCCCGCAGACCGGGCCGGCGCAGTCCGATCTGAGTGAGCAGCCGCTCGATTGGCGTGTACATGCGCCGGGAGCCCAGCCAGGCCAGCAGCACAGACAGCAGCAGCATGAACGTGCAGACGAATACCGTATAGGTGCCGATTTTGCCGGATTCGCGGGTCAGACTCTCAATTGAAGTCACCGACAGATAGATCCAGCCGTTAAGCTGGGAACGCATATAGGTTATGGAATATTCCGCTTCATTCATCTGGGTCTTGAATTGTCCGGACGGCTCGGCTGCAGTGGCAATCCGCTGGAAGCCCGTGAATCCGCCAGCCTCGGCAGGCTCTCCAATCAAATTGCGGTCAGAATGCAGCAGAATCCGCCCGCTTTTATCCAATACCATAATACTGTCCAGCGGCTGCATATCAGGGTTGATGAAGTCCTGGAGACTGCAGGCCGGAATATTCGCCAGAGCCAGTCCATATTTCTGCAGCTTGGTGGTCGGCAGCTTCTTGATCAGGCTGATGCTGTAGTTGCAGCCGGTCACATTAATGCTCTCTTCGCTATAGAACAGGGAGGAGGGGTTCAGCACCCAGGAGGAACTGCCTTCCACGTTCATCAGGTTCGTGAGCTGCTCGTAATTCTGGTATTCATTCAACCGGTAGAGCCCGGAATTCTTAATCATCCAGTTCTGCCGCTGATTAAGCAGAATGACATCCTCCAGCCGGGTATCGAACGACTGCATATTGCGGATCTCATTACGGATATCGTTATATAAAATGAAATCGGTTTCATTCAGCGGGTTGTTAAGCGCCTTTTTCAGCACTGATGAATTCACGACCTGGTTCAATGTCTGGTTGACAGTATTCAGCTTATGCTCTACATTTGAGGTAATTTGTAAAATAAGCTCCTTTTTGCTTTCGTTAACATTTTTTTGAATTTCGCTGGAGGATGTGAAATAAGAGAAGGAGCCAATGAACAGCACCGGCAGGATGCTGATAGCAAACGCGAACATGGTTAATTTACTGAGAAAGCTAAGATGTTTCAACAGCGTTCAGCACCTTTGCATGAAATATGGAAATCACTGTCTTAAGTGTATGCATCACGAAGGATAATAACAATAATCATCTGGTGCCGCAATAATCATTATCTCTATTCATTCATACATACGCTGAATTATTCAATACAACAGGGCTGAAATGATATGAATATTTCAAATTCAGGAGGTTATGGAATGTTCAAAGGATTGGCGCGCAGGAAGGGGACTCTTGCAGGGTACTTCATATTATTTTTATCGTTCATTATATTAAGCGCTTGCAGCGGGGATGAGTCTGAGCGTTCCGATCCAGCGGGTGCCCCTGCGCCGATCTCGATTCTGGCTCCGCTGCATTTTCCGCAGACGCCTTCGGGGGAGCTGATCGCCGAGATTGAGCGATTAACCGGGACCCAGCTGGATATGACCTGGGTGCCGGAGGGGGTCTACACCGACAAAATGAATACAGCGCTGACCACCGGGTCTCTGGGTAAAGTGACGTTCGTGAAATTCACCGATTATAATCCGGTTAAGAATATGATCCGTTCCGGCGCTTTTTGGGAGATTGGCCCCTACCTGGAGGAATTCCCGAATCTCAGACGGCTGAATGCGGCGATTCTCAGACAGACCACGGTGGACGGGGGGATCTATGGACTGTATACAGAAAGGCCTGCCTCCCGGCAGGGCATTATTATCCGTAAGGACTGGCTGGAGAAGCTGCACCTCAGTCCGCCGGGAACGCTGGAGGAGCTGTACGAGGTGATGAAGCAGTTCACTTATAGTGATCCGGACGGCAACGGCCGGGCAGACACCCTCGGACTGGTGGACCGCAACGATCTGGTGTACGGGGTATTTAAGACGTTAAGCTCCTATTTCGGCACGCCGAATAACTGGAAGATCGAGAACGGCCGGTTCATCCCGGAATTTGCGACCCCTGAATATATGGACACGATGAATTTCATGCGCAAGCTATATAAGGAGCAGATCATCAACCAGGATTTCGCCCTGACCAGCAAAGAGGTGCAGCGGGATAAGTTCATCCACGGGAGAGCGGGGATTTTTATCGGGAGTATGACAGATGTGCAGCGGCTCTCCATTGAGGCCAAGGCAATCAACCCCAGAGCGGAGCTGACGCTCATTAACCGGATTAAAGGGCCGCAAGGGTACAGGGTATGGTCCATTCCCAAGTACAACGGCTTATATCTCTTTTCCCGCAAAGCCATTGCCACCGAGCAGGAGCTGAAGCAGGTCCTCGGATTCTTCGACCGCACGATGGATGAGGATGTGGCCAATCTGATGGCATACGGCTTCGAGGGCTGGCATTACAGGCTGGATGGAGAGGGCAAGGTAATTCTTCCCGAGGAGACCTCGCAGTTACGGGTGTATGAGGTCAATCCGCTCAATTCCCTGATGATCGCCGATGTGGGCAACCCGCATATCAAGGAGGTCGCCCGGAAAGAGCAGCTTACAGCCCTTGCCGACCAGCTCAGCCGGGATAACGAGCAATTCCTGGTCGATGACCCAGCGGTACGTCTAACCTCCCCAACCTATGATGAGAAGAACGCCGAGCTGTCCGCCATTATCGTGGATGCGACCTACAATTATATTCTGGGCAACATCGACGCCGCCGGCTTCGCCGGGGAGGTCGAGAAATGGCGGATCAGCGGGGGCAGCCTGATTATTCAGGAGTACTCGGAGGCGGAGGCTAAGGCGAGGAGTCTGGAGGAGTGAGGGACAGATGTATAGAGCCGGGGTTACAACTAGCTCAGAGATAAGCCGCTATGTCGCGTATAACTTCTAAATTGTGGTAAGATAAGGGTTATTTATAACTTGCTGGATTATGAGGATAAAATATGGAACCCGTTATTATCTGAAAGGCCCTGCCGCGAAGCGGTGGGGCTTTTTGCATTGATGTCCTGCTTTGAGGGGGAGGGCAGGGCAAGCAGGAGTTGGAAAAAAGGCACTTAATTCTACGGTAACGTAGTGCTGGGGGTAAGCAGTTGGAAAAAGTACATCTAATTCACCGAACCTTTTGGATTTAGCAGAAATCGGAGCGATTAAGTGTTGTTTATCCAATTATTCTCTGTAAATGTGCTAATGTTGTAAAATTAGATGTACAAATTCCATTTAGATCATCCGCCGCGCTCAGCAATGCACGTAAGCTACCTTGACTCTATGCATCACCATCACCCAATGGATTCAGTCCTGCCTTCTCCGGCAGACCCACGCCCGCCCGATTCACTTATTGCAGAACAGCGAGCCGCCGTCTACCCGTGGAAATTCGAAGCGTCCAGCTCCTATTTCCGCACCTGAATAAGTTAAAAGATGCCTTGGATGGCGAAAGTGGCAACTGTAATGCCAAATTTTAAAAGTTTAGGAAAAATACATAAATAAAGCTTGATAATTGAATCGACCACTGGTATATTTTGTATAACAAAAGGGATAAAATTCTATTTACTGCCAAATTTGAATGAGAGAGGTGGTTAGGACTTGGAGGCAACAACAACCACGATATTAGGAGAACTGGAGGAGTATTTGAGGCAAAAGGCTCTGACGATCACTCAATTCGCCAAGCGTTCCCAGCTTCATTCCGGCACACTTAGTAATATACTTCATGGGTACCGGCCGATTGCGATGCAGCAGCTTGACCGGATCACGCAGGCTATGGGGCAGGAGGAGGGATTCTTCTACGACCTGTATATTGATAATTACATTATCGGCGGTTCTTCTGACGGGCGCAGAATTGGTCCGCTGCTGCTCCGCTGTGCAGATCTGAATAAGCTGGATAGCATGCAGCGGATTGCCCGCCATATTCTGGACAATTTGATGTATGCGCCCTTGCTGTTTGATATTGCCGAAGAGATGTTGACTGCCGGTAAAATGAAGGCCGCCGCCATGATCTATGAGATTGTCGCCGAAGCCGAACGCTACCAGCATTCGGAACGGCTGGCGTTATGCCAGTTCAGGCTGTTCACCATATCGCTCAGTGATGATCAGGACAGAAATTTGTGGGCGGCTAACCGGTTCGAGCCTTTTGTCGAGCGACTGGATGAAGTGGACCAACTGCACGCACTCAAAGAGCTTGCCAATACATACCGTTCGCTACAGCGCTGGGACAAGGTCGATGAATTTGCTTCTACAATGGGTCACAAGGCCAGAATCCAATACGACCTGAAATACCATTCTGACCTGAAATCGGCCGAATCCGGCAAACTTCCTATAAGGCCTTTGTTCTTTTATATTGCATACAGTGACTTGCTGCGGGGGAACGTTTGTGATGAGCTGGGGGATTATGAGGGGGCATTGGGATACAAAGATGCGTATGCTGATTTAAGCTGGGTAAGAGAGCAGGGCGATGCTGTAGAACACTGGAAGAACTTGTTTCATGAATGGTCAAAAGCAAATATTTATATTACAAAGTTACTGAGTGGGGATACCACAGTATTGGAATCTTATGTCGCCTATATTGATAAACATAGAAATGAACTAGTTATTGGTTTGTTATATATTTTGAGAGCAGCTAATAAAAATCAACTTAATATTGATAGGACGCTAGAGTTTTATCAGCAAGAAGTAGAAGAAATATTAATTGAGCTTATTAAAAGTAGGTATTCGCGAAACCTTGCTATGGATCGTCAAGCTAATTTAATCTATGAACTCGCTTATTATTATTTATATAAAGAGGAGTACACTAAAGGTTTTGATTTATTGTTAAAAACTATAATAAATTTCCAACACTTAAATAATGAAAGGAATGTACTTGAATGTGTGACTCTATTTGAAAGGTTTAGAAATGTTGCGAATCAAGAAATTCAGGATCAGTATCAAACTCAACTATTAGGAGGGGTATGTTATGAAGAAAAAAGTAGTTGTACTTCTAACGGTTTTTAGCATCATCTTGTCACCGATTATTGTAGTGGTGGAAGCACCGAACTCCCCTATTTTATCCTTATTTAATCACGGAGAGGGTTAAGCTACATTTAGATACTTGATGGCTAATGATTCTTAAGCTATTGTGGTTAATTCTGAATTGGAACTCAACTTTCAGGAGGGGTAAATTATGAAGAAAAAAGTAGTCGTGCTTCTTACTGTTCTTAGTATCATTCTAGTGCCTATTATTGCCGGTCCAACCATACCGAATTCCCCAGGGATATCCTTATACACTCACGGGGAAGGCTGAGTTATTCCTTGACAATCTTTGATGGACATAATCCGATGATCCAAATAAAAGCCCTACCACTTGCTACAGCGGTGGGGCTTAAGCATGACTAATCCACTATACAGACGATATATTCTCCGCGATCTTCTCCTGACTTAATAACACCTAACTCTTTAAGTTTTGAAATATTCTTGGCAACACTTGAGGAAGAGGCATCTAGGGTATCATCAAATAATTTTCTGAGGAAAACTTCTCCGTCATCCATCCTGCTAATCCATTCAAACTTGTTTTCGCATGTCCTTTGCCAAGCAATTCACGAATATGTTTTATTCTATCGTAACGTTGTAGTTGTCTAAGAAATAGATGAATATAACCAATTAAATGATGGGTAATTCCAGAAATGATGAGCGGATGGATCTTTTTATCAAGGTCAACATTAGTCGTATCAAATGGACTGGTAACTCCTGTTACACTTGTGTATAGCCAAGCAAAGTAAACTTGCATAAGGCTCGGAACTTCATTGAATGCTTGAGGTTGATGAGGAGCGGGCGGCGTAGGTACCTTTGCCATCCAGCTTGTCAAAACAATGGGATTTACGTTGCAGAGGCGTAGCCGATTGTACTTGTTTCATTATTCTTCAACAAAAAGGTCCGCCCTATTGACGAACCTTGGCAGCAGATTGACCCTGCTTTAATTTAGCTATTGCATCACTAATTAATTTGTCGCGCTCGGGATCGGCGCCAGGCATCGTTTGCTCAACGTAATGACCGCCTGCAAATCGACGAGCGGCATCATCAAGACTTATTTTCTTCTTCATGACAATCACCTCTTAGCATAAGTATAGCATAACCAAGCGTTCCGCGACAGATTCATCAATAAGCATAACATTAGAAGTGATCCTTCTTGCACCAATGACATCCATGTAATATTGAATAAGTGGCGCTTTCAACTTTGACTGAAAAGCAACTGCACCTTCAAAGCCAATCTCCATGCTACATTTGCAAGCGAAAGCCATTAGGTGTTCACCAATTAAATCGAACTCTTTGCGCGCTCTAGGAATACTCTCAATCAGATGAACCCACACATGATCTTCCCTACGCTCAAGAGCTATAGCTCCTTGTATTACATCATCACCATGTATAACCATCTTATACACTGTAATGCCATGCTGCCCGAAATATACTGACCAGTCGAAGTTGTCTTCCCAATCATACATCTGATCCATGATATCATGAGGCTGCAAAATATGGAATGAAATAGGGTATGTCTCTCCGCTTCGGATATGTATTAACACAATTCCACCTCCCGCTATCTAGATTACGACAGGAAGTGAATGCCAGCAATAGTAACACCGTCCAGAATAGCCTAGTGCTGTCTCCAGTTCTGCTATTAGAGCGTCATCAACATATGCGGGAGAATTTTTACGGCTGTGCTTCTTCGAATGCGTATATTTGGAAGAGTTCCACACGCCACATCCCGGTTCTCCCCCATCCCGGCCCCGCCGCGCGAAGGGGCGGGGTAGCCTTTTGCCTCCCCTTTCAAGGATATGCATTGAAAGGCCCACCCCTGGAGCGGCAGAAAGGGACGGAGGGAGATTTGGAACTGTAGGAGCGATAGCGTCCGCCTTTGTCTCCGGTGTTATCTGCTGCAAGCAATATAATCAACAACATCAGGAGACAACAGCGGCCGAAAGTTCAAAGCTCACGCAGTCCCGCCCCCCGCCGCTCCCCAAGGGGTTAGCTTCCAATGCATATCCCCCTCCCCCCATCACACGATAATCATTAACCCACACCCCTACGCCCAGCGCGCTTTTATGAGGAAATGATTGTATTCGTAATCCTTCGTGCCCTGTATTGTGAGGCTTGTAACCAATACAAGTTAAACGGAGGTCACAAAGGAATGACGAAAAAATCCTTCACCCTGCTCCTAAGCTCGCTGCTGACACTCAGCATGTTGTCCGCTTGCGGCGGTAACAACAAAGAGGCGGCAGCTACGAAAGACCCGGGCGCCAGCACGGGGACCAACACAGCCGCAACCACGGAGCCGGCCGCAGAGCCGGAGAAGCCGACAGAGATCAAGATTATGCTACCGCTGAACACGACAGATACTCCGCCTGACACGATCAAGACGGAAGTGGAGAAAATAACGAATACGAAGCTGACCTATCAGTTTTTCCCGGCAGATACGTATGAAGAGAAGCTGAACTCCTCGTTCGCCACAGGCTCTCTGCCGCAGGTGACCTATCTGAAGAATCAGACGACCTTCCTGCAGATGAAGGAAGCGATTAAGGACGGGCAGTTCTGGGAGATCGGGCCGCTCCTCAGCGAATTCCCGAACCTGAACAAGCTGAAGCCGGAGATCCTGAATAACACGAAGGTGGACGGCAAGCTCTATACCCTGTACATCGGGCGTCCGCTGGCCCGCCAGGGGATTATCTACCGCAAGGACTGGGCGGATAAGCTGGGACTGGCCGCACCGGCCAATACCGAGGAATTGTTCGCCATGGCCAAAGCCTTCACCGAGCAGGACCCGGACGGCAACGGCGTGAAGGATACCATCGGACTGGTGGACCGCAATGAGCTGGTGTATGGCGCATTCAAAACGGTCTCTTCCTGGTTCGGCACGCCGAACAACTGGGCGGAGAAGGACGGCCAGCTGGCACCGGAATTCACCTTCCCGCAATACATCGACACGATGGATTTTTTCCGGAAGCTGCGTGAAGGCGGATACATGAACCAGGACTTCGCAGCAACCAGTAAGACGGATGCGGTGAATACGTTCGTCAGCGGCAAGGCGGGCCTCTATATCGGCGGCTCGATGCAGGATATTGATTCCCTGAACAAGGACCTGATCAAGAACGTGCCGGATGCCGTGCTGGATACCCACAGTATGGTGGCCGGACCTGAAGGCAAGTTCGCCCAGTGGATGATTCCCGGTTATAACAACGTAGTGCTGTTCCCGAAATCTGCGGTGAAGGATGAAGCGGAGCTGAAGCAAATTCTGAAGTTCTTCGACTATATGATGACCCCTGAAGTGTCCAACCTGATGTACTGGGGCATTGAAGGCACCCATTACACCGTAGTGGACGGCAAGGCCAAGGCTACAGACAATAAAGAGCTGATTGAACGTGAAGTCAAAGGCTTCAAGGACAGCGTCATCGGCGAATACGAAACGAACGGTATGTATCAGAGTCTGAACGTGCTGCCGGGCCGGATTCATGCGGAAGAGCTGGTGCTGGAGAATGTGAAGGTAGGGGTAGCAGATCCTACAGCAGCACTGGATTCGGCAACCTATACGTCTAAGGGTGTTGAGCTTCAGCAGATTATTACGGATGCCACTTATAAATACATGTACGGTCAGCTCGATAAGTCCGGATTCGAGAAGGAAGTCGAGAACTGGAAAAGCCGGGGCGGGGCGAACATCATCGAAGAATATAATGCCGCGTACACCAAATAAACAGAGCGCAGCAGCTTTGGCTGTGAGCTGAACAGGAAGTGGGCTGCCTCGGGTTAGCGCTCCGGCAGCTTTTTTCTCCACTATAGAAGAATTTACAGAGAAAGGAAGAGAATCATGCAGGAAGTTACCGCCCCGCCCCGCGCAGTTCCCGAACCGAAGCCGAAGCAATATAAGAGCAGCAGTGAGCTGAAGAAGCGGCTGTGGAGAAACAAATTACTCTATGTGATGCTGATCCCCGGCGTGCTGTATTTCATTGTCTTCAAATATTTCCCGATGTACGGGCTGATTATTTCCTTCCAGGACTACAAGCCCTACCAAGGGATTACCGGGAGCGAGTGGGTTGGAATGAAGCATTTCAGCCGCCTGTTCACCGAACCTGATTTTCTGAACATTCTGGCGAATACGCTGATTCTGTTCGGGATGAATATCCTGATTTATTTTCCGATTCCGATTATTCTGGCCCTGATGCTTAATGAACTGAGAGGCACCTTCTTCAAAAGATTCTTCCAGACCCTGGTCTATCTGCCGCATTTCATGTCCTGGGTCATCGTCGTCTCGATCTCCTTCGTCATGGTGACGATGGACGGGGGGATTATCAACGAGCTGCTGGCCTACTTCGGATTCTCCAAAATCAATTTCCTGCTCAGCCCCGGCTGGTTCCGGCCGATGTATATCCTTCAGGTGATCTGGCGGGAAGCGGGCTGGGGGACGATTATCTATCTGGCATCCATCGCTGCGATTGATCCCGGGCTGTATGAAGCTTCGCGCATGGACGGAGCCGGACGGCTCAGACAAGTCTGGCATATTACCCTTCCGGCCATCCGGGGAGTGATCATTACTCTGTTTATTCTGAAAATCGGTTCCGTCCTCGATCTGGGCTTCGAGCATGTCTATCTGCTGCTCAATTCCATGAACCGTGAGGTGGCGGAAATTATTGATACGTATGTCTACACCGCCGGACTGCGGCAAGGGCAGTTCAGCTACAGTACCGCCATTGGCTTCTTCAAGTCGATCGTGGGTCTGATCATGGTCATGACCGTCAACAAGATTTCCAAGAAAATAGGAGAAGAAGGCGTTTATTAATATGCCGCAGGAGGAATTGAAATGGTAGAAGACCGCACGATCAGCGGCAGAATATTCTCTGCCGTCAACTTTACGCTGCTTGCACTCATCGCGCTGGTAACAGTGCTTCCGTTCGTCCATGTAGTCGCAGGCTCCTTCACTACCAGTGCAGAGCTGGCCGCCAACAAGTTTGTGCTGATTCCCAAGGTATGGAGCTTTGAGGCTTATAAATTTATTTTCTCAACGAATACGATTTTCAGGGCGCTCGGCGTATCCATCGGGGTAACGCTGATAGGAACTCTGTTCAGTATGTTCGTCACGGCGCTGATGGCTTACGGGCTCTCCCGCAGGGATCTGGACGGCCGCCGGGTCTTCAACTTTCTGGTGGTGTTCACGATGCTGTTCCACGGCGGAATGATTCCGACGTTCCTGGTGGTGAAGGAGCTGGGACTGATCGACTCGTATGCGGCGCTTATTCTTCCGTCCGCGATCAGTGCGTTTAATATGATTATATTGAAGAATTTTTTTCAGAACATTCCTGAAGGACTGGAGGAATCGGCCAAGATTGACGGCTGCAATGACTTCGGGATTCTGTTCAAAATCGTACTGCCCCTGTCGCTGCCGGCGATTTCCACGATCTCCCTGTTCTACGCCGTGACGTACTGGAACACTTATATGAGCGCCATTCTCTATCTGGATAACAGCGCTAAATGGCCGATTCAGGTCCTGCTGCGGCAGATTGTCGTGCTGGCCAGCGGGATGGATCACAGTGCAACGCTCGATGGCACGGTGCCGCCGCCGGATCAGACGATCAAGATGGCTGTTATCGTGGTGGCTACGCTGCCGATTCTGATGGTGTATCCGTTCCTGCAAAAGCATTTTGCCAAGGGTGCGATGTTGGGCTCGATGAAGGGCTGATGCTGACGGGGAAATCGCTGATGCTAAGGGAGGACCGGATATTCTGAATGATTGAAAGGGGAATAACGATGATTGGCAGTCTGCCGCAAACACCGATAGAATGGGCGCAAAAGGCCTGTGATTCATTGATGGATACGTATCAGGCGGGAGAGCTCCCGCCTGCACACCGCTGGCATTACCACCAAGGGGTATTCCTGTGCGGAATGGAGCTGCTGTGGGAGGTGGTCCGGGAAGACCGCTACATCGAATATATCCAGCAGTATGTGGATGATCTGGTGGATGAATACGGCAATTTGGATTTTGCCCGGGATGAGCTGGATGCCGTACAAGCAGGGCTGCTGCTGTTCAAGCTGCATGAACGGACCGGGAAGCCGAAGTACCGGGAAGCAGCGGCCAAGCTCCGCCATCTGCTGCTGACGCTGAACCGGACCTCCGAAGGCGGGTACTGGCATAAGGATAAATATGCGAATCAGATGTGGCTTGACGGACTATATATGGCCGGGGTATTCTCGCTGAAGTATGCGAATGCCTATGGAGAAGAGGGCCTGCGCAGCGAGGTACTGCATCAGGAGCGGCTGATGCGCAAATATATGAAGGACGAGGCCACGGGACTTCTCTACCATGCCTGGGATGAGAGCCGCAGAATGCCCTGGGCGAACCCGGATACCGGCTGCTCGCCGGAGTTCTGGAGCCGTTCGCTCGGCTGGTACGGGCTGGCGCTCTCGCAGTTTATGGATGAGTTGCCGGAGCAAGATCGGGGGCGGGTGGAGCTGGCTGCCGAGCTGAGCGGATTCGTGCAGGCGCTGATCCGCTATCAGGACCCGCAGAGCGGTCTGTGGTATCAGGTAGTCGATAAGGGAGCGGAGCCGGATAACTGGCTGGAGACCTCCGGCTCCTGCCTGTTCGTCTACACGATTGCCCGGGCGGTGAAGCTGGGTATCCTGCCCTCTTCCGTGGTGGAAGAAGCCGCAACTGCAGCACGCAAAGGCTATGAAGGCTTAATTCAGGTGCTGCAGTGGGATGAGCAGGACCGGCTGATTCTGCCGGATATCTGCATCGGAACTTCAGCGGGAGATTACCAGAGCTATGTCACCCGCCCGAAGGTCAGCAACGATCTGCATGGGGTGGGGGCGCTGGTTATGGCTTGCGTGGAGATGCAGGATTTGTATCCGGCTACGCTGAGTGGGGTTAGGAGCTGCTAGTTCAGGCATAGGCGTAATAGAGCAGGAAGCTGTCTGGACCGGCAGCGGATTAGAAGAGGAGGCGGACCGTGTATAACATAGTGGACTACGGAGCGCAGCTGGACAGCGTGGTACCGGTAACGCAGGCGATTGCGGATGCGATTGCAGCAGCGCACGGGGCTGGTGGCGGGACGGTATATATTCCGGCTGGTACTTTCCTGACAGGCGCGGTTAGGCTACGCAGCAACATTGAGCTGCATCTCAGTCCTGGTGCGGTATTGTCCTTCAGTACCGATCCGGCCGATTATCCCGCTGTGGAATCACGGTGGGAAGGGGTGAAGCAGGAAGTCCATATGCCCTGTATCTATGGAGCGGGCCTGACTAATGTCTCTATTACTGGTAGCGGAACCATTGACGGGAATGGGGAACCCTGGTGGGACAAGCACCGCAGCCGCCCGGAAGAGTTGGAGTATCCGCGCCCGAGACTAATTGGCTTTGATGATTGCAGCCGGGTCACCCTCCGCGATCTGACGCTGATGAATTCCCCAAGCTGGACGGTGAATCCGATCAATTGCAGCAATGTGATGATCGATAATCTGTCGATTCTGAATCCTGCAGATTCCCCGAATACCGATGGAATCAATCCCGAATCCTGCCGCGATGTGCGTATCAGCAACTGCCATATCGATGTCGGCGATGACTGTATTGCCATCAAGGCAGGCACCGAGGATACCAAGGAACGGATTCCCTGCGAGAATATGACGATTACGAACTGTGTTATGGTCCACGGCCACGGAGCGGTGGTGCTGGGCAGTGAGATGAGCGGCGATATCCGCAATGTGACGATCAGCAACTGTGTGTTCAAGCAGACGGACCGCGGCATCCGCATGAAGTCCCGGCGGGGACGGGGCGGGATTATTGAGGATATCCGTATCAGCAACATTGTGATGGAGGATGTGATCTGCCCCTTTACGCTGAATCTCTATTATTTCTGCGGACCCCGGGGTGAGGAGAAATACGTCTGGGACAAGAATCCGTATCCGGTGACAGCGGAGACGCCGCAGTTCCGGCGGATTCATTATGCCAATATTACGGCCCGCAATGTCCATGCAGCGGCTGGGTTCCTGTACGGGCTGGCCGAGCAGGTGATCTCGGAGATCAGCTTCACCAATATTGATATTTCCATGGCGGAACATGCGGTGCCCGGCCATCCCGATATGATGAGCGGCATGGAGGATATGCAGCGCCGGGGCTTCTATCTCGGCAATGTCCGCGATGTGCAGTTTCAGCAGGTCAGCATTGAGAACCACGACGGCCCGGCCTTTTACATCGAGAATGGAGAAGCAGTGGAGCTTCTGAACTGCCGTTCGCGGAACACCGCCAAGCCGGAGAAGCTAGTGGAGCGGCTTGGTGGGGAGTTGGCGGAACGATAAAAGCCTGGGGCCGGTCAGATCAGGAGAGACCTGTGAGATCTGGTGAGATGAGGGGGAGTCGTTCCTTGGGGCGTGCGAATAGAATTTGTAAGTGAAAGAGCCTGGTCCTGTTAGGGGACCGGGCTTTTAAGGTTAAATAGAAGTTTGCTCTATTCAACTTGAATCTTCAAGGCATAAATCGCAGAACCCTTCTTCCAAGTAGCCATTACTCCATAAATGTAGGTGCCTTTACTATCCGGGACATGAAATTGGTTAGATTCGGTTATATCTTTGAACTTGTATTTACTAAAGTGTTCTCTTATTAGTATGGAATCAGGTGTAGAGTCGAATTGTATAGTAATTGTAGATCCGTCCGGAATGATCGCGGGATCTTTGTCCTCCATAGCTTCCCATGGGCCACCATATAATTCTTTGGCACCCCAACTATATGTACTAATCTCCACAGGAACCGTCTCCCCGGTCTCCAAAGTAGCAACCATCTCAGGTAACGGCATAGAACTGAATTTACTACACCCAGTGATTACCACTATAAGAATAAGTGCTAATAATAACTTTCCTAACCTGTTCATAGGCATCCCCTTTTTGGCAGACTATGTAAGAGATATTCTATACTACGATTGCAAAAAATCAAACAAAGGGATAGTTGTATTCTGTACATTTAAAAACTGTGAAAAGGAAGAATTTCCTCTTCTAACTGTAATTTGTACAACTAAATCTGCCCGAATAGGAAGAAACCCGGTAGAGACGGAATTTTAGGTGTACGAAATACAACTAAACGTATCATAGGTGGAATTTCAGATGATTTAGGTGTATGGAGTGCAATTAAGTAGACGACATGTACTTTAATCGGGCACGGCAAACTCTTAGTATGCGATGGGTTACACCATTCCCTACTGCCTCCGCAAACACTTGACGCTTGCGAGAAAACATTTTTGCAAAATAACCGGAGCAGAGTTATAATTAGTACCAAGTACTAATAGTAGATACTAAACTAAATTTAAATATGAGGTGAACCTAAAATGAAGATGAAGGGTGCAAGAATTACAGCGATTGGAACTTATGTGCCGGCCCGGAGACTGACGAATCATGATCTGGAGCAGATGGTCGATACCAATGACGAATGGATTGTGCAGCGGACGGGTATCCGGGAGCGCAGAATCAGCGGCAGCGATGAACACACCAGTGATCTATGTACAGCCGCCGTGCAGGATCTGATGCAGCGTTACGGTAAAAGCGTAGGCGATGTGGACATGATTCTCGTGGCTACCAGCACGCCTGATTTCACGTTCCCCTCTGTGGCGTCCATTGTGCAGCATCGTCTGGGCATTCCGCTGACTTCAGGGGCGATAGATCTGAGTGCCGCCTGTGCCGGATTCGTCTATGCACTGCATACGGCCCATGCGCTGGTGTCCTCGGGACTCCATCATAAAGTGCTGGTTATAGGTGCCGATGCGTTGTCTAAAATAACCGATTACACCGACCGCAGCACCTGCATTCTGTTCGGTGATGGAGCAGGAGCGGTGCTGGTGGAGAGCGGGAGCGGCCAGGATGATTTTTTGGGATTCCATCTCGGCAGTGACGGGAGCGGGGCGCAGCATGTCTACCGCACGGGGCTGGCGGACAAGGTGAACGGATTAGAACTCGCAGGTACTGGCAAGCTGGTACAGAACGGACGGGAGGTCTTCAAATGGGCGGTCCGTACAGTTCCGCAGGGGGTACAGCAGGTGCTGGAGAACGCAGGGGCAGACCTCGCAGAAGTAGACTGGTTCATCCCGCACAGCGCCAATCTGCGGATGATTGAACCGATCTGTGAACGGCTCCGCTATCCTTTTGAGCAGGCGTTATATAGTCTTGAATATTTCGGCAATACCTCAGCGGCCAGTATTCCGCTTGCCCTTGACCTGGGTATCCGCGAAGGTAAGGTACGCAGCGGCCAGCGGGTATTACTGTACGGCTTCGGAGCAGGCCTTGCCCATGCGGGTCAATTGGTCAGACTATCGCTGGACCCTCAGGTGTCTGCTCCAACAGCTTTTTAAATTAAACACAAATAATGGGGACCAAGCCGAAATATGGTCCCCCTAATCAGAAAAATGGTGCCTTGAACCATCCTATCAAATGAGAGATTATATAATCGAAAGCGGTTTCAGAAGGATTCAGGCAAGCAAGCAGAACAAAGAAACAGAGGGGAGGTAGTGTAATCTGTACCCGGAGGAGACTGCGGTTCACCGGCTCAGCCCGCTACCGCAGGATTCGCGGACGATCAGAGCCGGTTCGACGACAAAGGAGCCGCCTTCAGACTGATTGTTGATGAGATCGAACAGCATATGGGCCGCAAGCACACCCAGCCGTTCCTTGTTCTGGCGGATGGTAGTCAGTGTAGGACTGGTATACTGGCAGGCCTCGATATCGTCACAGCCGATGATGGCCACATCCTCGGGAACACGCAGACCCTGCTCCTTCAAGGCGCGGACTGCGCCGAGGGCGAGGAGGTCGGAGGCGGTGAAGATTGCTTTTGGCAAATCTCCCGAATGAATTAACGAGCTCATCGCCGCATAGCCGCTGGGTTCGAAGAAATCGTCACCGTGTACGAACCACTGCGGATTCATGACCAGGCCGAACCCGGCAATGGCGCTGACATATCCCGCTTCACGGCGGTTGGAGATGTCCGAATCTGCTGTGCTGCCTATGAATCCAAGCTCCCGGTGACCGAGCAGGTAGAAATGCTCCACCACTTTGGAGGCAATCTGGTAATTGTCCGACATGACATACCCTGATTTCTTGCCGGTCAGCTCCAGATCAACGCCGATACAGGGGATATGGCTCCGGTCCAGCTCCTGGATCGCAGGCTCCATCTGTTGACCGGAGATAATGACACAGCCGTCCACATGGAAATGCAGGCAACGCGAATAGTAATCGCCGCTGTTAATGAACTTCTCATTCGAGAAGAAGATCAGATCGTAACCCAGTACGCCCATCTGTTTCTTGAAGGAATTCAGCACTTCTACGAAAAAAGGATGGGTAAATTCCACATTCAGCTCACCGGCAAAAATAACCCCGATCAGGTTCGACTTCTTGGTCGCCAGCGTCTTGGCGGAGCTTGAGGGCGTATATCCGGTTTGTTCGATAATATCGAGCACTCTTCGCTTCGTTTTTTCGGAGACATCGCTGTAATTGTTCATAATTTTTGAGACAGTGGATACAGAGACCCCGGCCATTTCGGCAATTTTTTTGATATTCATTTGCATGGCTGTTGCCACCCCCGCTTCCTAGAGTCTATTCAACTTACCGAAACAAGTCAAAGGTTAATTGCAGCCAGGGGACAAGTACGCGTATGACCGAAACCGATTTCGATTATTGCAGCTGAGCAAGGCCTGACCGTGTGATTACGGGAAGGACAAGACTGAATCTAGAGGAGGCATTTACCCTATGCAAAAGAATATATCAGCGTTGTTAGCAGCTGCTGTAATCGTTACTGGACTCTTGTCGCCGCTGGGAGGCGGAACGGCAGGCGCCTTGCCGTCCAAGAGTGGGTATGCAGCAGCCACGGAGAGCGCCGCTGCTATACAGAACGGAAGCTTGGCCAGCGATAAATTGAAAGCGTTTACTGATGTGAAGACAGATAGCTGGGCGGCACATGCCGTGCAGCGCTGGAGCCGCAGCGGGGTGATCTCCGGCTACGGGGACGGCAGCTTCCGGCCGGATCAGCAGGTGACCCGGGCAGAATTCACGGCAATCGTCAACCGTATATTCGGCTACACGGAGATGGCTGCTTCGCTCCCGGCTGATGTGCCTGCGGGAGCGTGGTACAAGAACGATATCTCCAAGGCGGTAGCGGCGGGATATCTAAGCGCGGGAGCGGATCATCATATCCAGCCCGCAGCCAAGCTGAAGCGCGGGGAGGCGGTTGTGGCGCTGCAGAAGATCTTCCGGCTGGAGACTGTCAACCATACCGGGGCCTTATACAGCGATCTGGCCGGAGCGGACAGCGAGGTCAAATCTGCAGCGGATGCCTTCTCGGCAGCCGGATACATCCAGGGTTACCCTGGCGGATTGTTCAAGCCGGGCGGGAGTATTACCCGCGCCGAGCTGGCCAAGCTGGCAGACACACTGGTGCAGGAGCTGTATTCCTCCGGCGGGGAAGTGAAGCCGGGAACGGTACACGGAAATGTGGTGCTGAACCATGAAGGAGCTACGCTCAAGGACAGCGTTATTGAAGGGAATCTGTATCTTACCGAGGGTATCGGAGAAGGCGATATCCGGATTGAAGGTGTGCAGGTAAAAGGCACAACCTATATCCGCGGCGGCGGTGAACATAGCGTGACCTTATTGAACAGCAGCCTCGGCGCTGTTCAGGTTGCGAAGCCCCGGGGCACCATCCGCATCGTTGCCAGCGGGACCACCGTGACGGGAACCGTATACCTGAACTCCGGTGCCAGCCTTGAAGAAAGCAGCCTGACCGGAGAGGGATTCACCGATGTTATACTTCCGGCGGGGGAGAAGACGGTCGCCCTTAAAGGGAATTATGGAGTGGTATCCACCGCAGATCCGGCCGGAGGGAGCCTTACGCTGAATTTCTCCGGCAAGCTCGCCAAGCTGATCTGGGGCGCTCCCGGCACAATTGTGCTGCAGGACAAAGCACAGGTGGCCGAGCTGCTCATCCGGGCCGGTGCCAAAGGCCTGGCAATCCGGGGCAGCGGCAGCTTCGGCACTGTGCTGAACCAGGCGGATGGTGTTACTGTCGGCGGCTTCGTCCTCAAGCAGGGGAGCAGCACGAACCTGAATCCGGCTGCACCGCAGGCCAGCGGGGCACCTGCTGCCGGAGGCGGCGGTGAGACGGCCACGGCTACACCGGCTGTCACAGCTACGCCGGAGCCGACACGGACGCCTGCACCAGTGGTTACGCCAGAGCCGACGCCGGAAGCAACCCCGGCGCCAACCACAGATCCATGGAGCCTCGTGTGGAATGACGAATTCGATGACAATGTCATTGATCCGGCCAAGTGGACCTATGATCTCGGTGATGGCACCGCTGTCGGGAATCCGGGCTGGGGCAACAATGAGCTGGAGTATTACACCAATGATGCGAAGAATGTGCAGGAACAGGGCGGGAAGCTGATCATCACCGCGCGCAAAGAAGCGGTAGGCGGCAAGGAATATACTTCCACAAGAATTAAGACTAACGGACTATACAGCAAAATGTACGGCAAATTCGAGATCCGGGCGAAGGCACCGACAGGCAAGGGGCTGTGGCCGGCAATCTGGATGCTGCCGGAGAATTATGCCTACGGCAATTGGGCAGCCTCCGGGGAGATTGATATTATGGAAGGCTGGGGCAGCCGTCCGAATGTGGTTGCCGGCACCATCCACTATGGTTCCCAGTGGCCGGATAATGTCTATTCCGGCAAGGAATATGTGCTGCCGGGCGGCTCCACGATTGAAGAGTTCCACACCTATTCTATTGAGTGGGAGCCTGGAGAAATCCGCTGGTACGTGGATGGCGTATTATACTCCACGAAGAATGACTGGTACAGCAAGAGCAGCGGCCAGCCGGCCATGAATGCTTATCCGGCACCGTTCAACCAGAAGTTCCACCTGCTGATGAATCTGGCGGTCGGCGGCAACTTCGACGGTAATCCTACGGAGGATACGTTATTTCCGAGTTCCATGGAGATTGACTATGTACGAATATACGAGCTGACGGGACGCGACTACAAGCAACCGGTTCCTGTCCAGTGGGAGAAGGAGCCGTATCTGGAGGGGGCTAAGCTGCCGCTTGCAGACGGCAACTTCATTCATAACAGCAGCTTCACTGAACAAGTGGAGGGTGATGCCGGAATGGGCATCCCGAATACAGCACATTGGGTACTGTATAAGGATGAAGGAGCGGATGCGGCTCTGTCCGTTGAGCAGCTCGGCGGGAAGAATTTCCTTCAGGTGAACATCAGCAAGCCCGGAGGCAATACCTACTCCATTCAGCCGCAGGCCATTGTCTCTCTGGCGAAGGGCAGATTCTACAAGCTGAGCTTCGACGCGAAGACAGATACGGCCCGGGAGTTCACAGCCCGGCTGACCGGCGGCGCAACGCTGGGATTCCCATCGTATTCTCCGGCGTTCAAGGCGGAGCTGACACCGGACATTCAGCATTTCGAGACGATGTTCCAGATGAAGGAGAACTCGGATAATGCGGCTCGGGTCGAGTTCAACATGGGCACTAATGCTTCCCCGGTATGGCTCGGCAATGCAAGACTAGAAGAGATTGATCAGATTCCCTTCGATCATGACAGCGCCAAAACGCCGCTCGGCAGCGGCAACCATCTCTACAATGGCAGCTTCGATCTGGGAGAAGTGAACGGACGCAGTTATTGGCATGTCGAAGGTACGGGAGGTGCTGAGGTCAGCCCGGTGGTTAAGGACGGCCGGCTGGAGCTGGGGATTGCAGGAAACGGAGGCGCGGAGGCTGATGTTACCCTGCTGCAGAAGGGGATTTTCCTGGTGCAGGGGCATGATTACAAGCTGACCTTCGAGGCGGACAGCTCCTCCGCACGGACGGCCACAATTGAACTGCGGGGCCATGACGGTTCGGTATATGCTTCACAGCCGGTGCAGCTTACTGCAGGCAAGCAGCAGGCGGAAGCTGTGT
This sequence comes from Paenibacillus tritici, assembly GCF_018207515.1. NCBI lineage: Bacteria > Bacillati > Bacillota > Bacilli > Caryophanales > Paenibacillaceae > Paenibacillus > Paenibacillus tritici. The sequence continues at coordinate 6,500,977 of NZ_CP073365.1, read as the reverse complement.
TCACTGATCTCGCGGGAGTAACGGATCATCTGGGCCAATTCGTGCTGCGGCTTGGCGGCGACGCCGGAACCGTGGTGCTGGATCAGTTCCTGCTGCTGCGCACAAGCTTCTATTACGATCCCGATATCGACTACTTTCCGCTTAAGAACGGCGATTTCAGCAATGGCTTTAATGGCTGGGATCAGCTGCTCTTCGAGAAGGGCGGACAGAGCAGTTCAGCGGCAGGAGACGGGGCCGCGAGGTTCCACATTACGAATACCGGCAACGAGGCCTATTCGGTCATGCTGTTCCAGAATGGCCTGAAGGCCGCGGCCGGATCGAAATATATCATCGAATTCGATGCCAGTTCCAGTGTAGCCCGTGAGATTAGCGTAAGGGCAGAGAATGGACAAAATTCCCCATCGCATGGCGAGATTGTGAAGCTGTCACCGGAAAAGAAGCATTACGTAATGGAATTTACGCAACTGACCAAGGATACCTTGTCGCTGAAGTTCCTGCTCGGCAAAGTGGAGGGTGTAAGCATTGCGCAGGCTCATGATATTATGATCGACAATGTGAAATTCGAGGTTAAGGATGCTCCGGCCAAGCCGCAGGAACTGGTTGCGGACAGCACCAATAACCGGGCGCTGCAGCCGGTCGAGCTTACTTTTGCCGAGAAAGAGGATTGGTCAAGCAAAATTAAGACAGTGAAGGTAAACGGAACAACGCTCGGGAAGGAGCTGTACGCGGTTCAATCCGGTAGCATTCGGCTGGATGCGGCGGTATTCCCGGCAGAGGACCGCTATATGATCTCCGTAGAAGCCGACGGATATGTTGCTGCACCGGTGGTCCAGTACATTCTGGCAAGCGGCGATAATCTGGTGTTCAACGGTTCATTCGGCGCAGGCGATGCAGGCTGGTCAATCTGGTCCCCGGACAAGGGAATGTCGTCCTTCCAAGTGGCTGGCGGTGTAGCGGAGGTGCAGATTAACGCTGCCGGTTCAGAAGTCTGGCATACGCAGCTCTATCAGGAGAATATCCGGCTTGAAGCAGGCACAACCTATGAACTGAGCTTCAAAGCCAAATCTACGGTTCCGCGGCAGATGATTGTGGAGTATGGCGGCACCTCTGCCCAGCCAGCCCAAGCGAAGTTCGAGGTCACGGCAACCTGGGCGACTTACAGTGCGCAGTTCACGGTTACCAATAACAATCTGTTGAAGCTGAACTATCTGATCGGCAAAACGCTGGGCGAAGACGGAACGGCCAACAGCACAGCGCATACGATCTCTCTGGACGATATTGCGGTCCGGGAGGTTACAGGCGGTCCGGTCATTGAACCGGTCAGCGGCACGCTGGAGAACGGAACCTTCGATGCCGGTCAAGGCCTGAAGGGCTGGACGCAATACTTCGAAGGGCCCGGATCAGCCGCAGCCAGGGACGGGGAACTGGAAGTCCTGCTGAACTATACCGGATCAGCGAACTACGCCGCCCAGGTTGATTACAGAGATCTGAAGCTGGTGCAGGGCAAGAGCTACACCTTGAGCTTCAATGCCCGCTCAGATGTGAACCGGCTGGTTGAGGTGGCGGTGGAGCACTTCGGCGGGGATTACACGAAATATCTGCCGGCAACCCCGGCTGCATTAACGGGCGAAATGCAGCACTTCAGCTACACCTTCACCATGAACGGTGGAACGGATGCCGGAGCGCATCTGGTATTCCTGCTGGGTCAGATCGAAGGCAACAGCCCGGAGACCAATGCTGCCATCGCAGCAGGCAATCATATTTACATGGATGACGTCAGCCTGGTGGAGAATCTGTAAGGGTACAATTTTAAAAAAGCAGCGATTCCGTTATAGGAGAATCGCTGCTTTTTGTTGTTGGTCCAATGCTGAACCGTACCGTCCAGTTAGAGGACGGCATAGCTTTTTCCGCTTGGCTGTGGAATAGGATGGGCACATATAGCTGATATTATTCTTTAGGGATTAATTCAAAGATCTTACCGGTTTCAAGCGCTTCAATCAACTTCAGCAGCCAGCGGTAATATTTGATGGCTTCCTCAATTTTGATCTCGTCGGTCTGGAGCAGGCGGGTAGTGTCAGGCTCGTCCGCATAGTCGGTTTTCATCTGCCGGATCTCGGCCAGTGATTTGTTAAGTGCGGTCATATTTCCTTCAACCGCTTTTCTCCATTTAATGGAGAAGTAGTCGCTGAAGTTCTGATGCCAGTCGGGGACCACCTCGAACAGATCCTTGCGGGTGCCCTTGCCCCAGACTTTGTCGATCATCTTCAAATCCAGCAGGGTACGCACTCCAGTACTCATTGAGGTCTTGCTCATGCCCATGTTACTGCTCAGTTCATCCAGTGTGACCGGGCCCTCCTTGAAGTACATGTAACCGTATAAATGCCCGATGGACAAGGTGATTCCGTATAAATCCATGTTTTTGCCGATAGAATCGATCACTCGTTCACGGGCCTTGCTGATTTTCTCTATTTGCTCGGGCAGAAGCCCCTCTAAATCGTTCATGATGTCCCTCCTGAGGAATAGGCTGACAGGCTAGAAACCTCTCCAGTGTATTGTAATCAAATCCTTGGCAAGAAGTAAAGAATTCATCAATAACGGAATATGGCGTTAAACAGAGTATTCTATACGTAAAGTTTGTAAAGTTAAAACTGTACACTAAATTTTAACCGAATATGCGCTTTGCTTCTCTTTTCGTAAGTCCGTTACACTAGGTCAGTAGCATTAACCCGAAAGTAAAAGGGGAGAAGGAGGTCACCATGGCAATTATAGAGGTGAAACAGTTAACCAAAGTATTCGGTCATGATGCAGCACGGGCGCTTCCATTACTGGAGCAAGGCTGGTCCAAAGAGAGAATCGCCAAGGAGGCCAAGCTGACGGTTGGAGTGAACAAAGCCGAATTCAGCATTGAAGAAGGAGAAATATTTGTCATTATGGGATTGTCGGGCAGTGGTAAATCCACGCTCGTCCGTCTATTGAACCGGCTGATTGAGCCCACCGGGGGGCAGGTGCTGTTCAAGGGTAAGGATGTTGTCAAGATGAACCCGGAGCAGCTAAGAGAATTCCGGCGGAAGAACATCGGCATGGTCTTTCAAAAGTTCGCGCTGTTCCCGCACCGCAGTGTGCTGGCCAACGCTGAATATGGACTGGAAGTTCAAGGGGTGGAGAAAAGTAAGAGAACCCGTCTTGCCATGGAGGCTCTTGAGCTGGTGGGCCTAAAAGGCTGGGAGAATCACCGTCCGGATCAGCTTAGCGGGGGCATGCAGCAGCGTGTCGGCCTGGCGCGCGGTCTGGCCAATGATCCTGACATCCTGCTGATGGATGAAGCGTTCAGTGCGCTTGATCCGCTGATCCGCAAGGATATGCAGCAGGAGCTGCTGGAGCTGCAGTCCAGAGTGAAGAAGACGATTGTATTCATCACGCATGATCTGGATGAGGCGCTGCGGATCGGGGACCGAATTGCCCTGATGAAGGACGGGGTCATTGTCCAGATCGGATCGCCGGAAGAAATTCTGATCCAGCCTGCGAACAAATATGTGGAGCGTTTCGTGGAGGATGTGGATCTGTCCAAGGTCCTGACTGCTTCTCATGTGATGCGCCAGCCGGAGATGATCCGCCCGGAACGCGGACCCCGGGTTGCCCTGCAGCTTATGCGGGACAGCGGCGTATCCAGCCTGTATGTTGCGGATAATGAGATGCGGCTGCAAGGTCTGCTGACTGCGGATAATGCCTCGCAGGCGTTGAAGGAGAACCGCAGCATACTCGATGTGATGCTGCGTGATATTCCCCGTGTTCAGCCGGATACGCTGCTGAATGATCTGTTCGAGCTGATGTCGGAGACACATCTGCCCGTTGCTGTAGTAGGGGAAGGCGAGAAGCTGAAGGGCATTGTTATCAAAGGGGCTGTGCTATCTGCCCTGGCCGGTAACGCGGTTCCTGAAGGAGGATTAGGTTCATGAATATACCCAAGATACCGCTCGGAAAGGGCGTAGAATGGATCGAAGATTGGCTCACGACCTACTTCGGCCCTATATTTGATTTCATTCATGCTGTGATCGGGGGAATGGTGAGCGGGATTGATGCGGCGCTGAATTTCCTGCCCGCGATTGTGTTGACCCTTCTTATCGCTGCTCTGGCCTACTGGATTGGCAAATGGCGGATGGCGCTGTTTGCAGTGCTCGGGCTTTTGCTGATAGATAATCTGGGGTTATGGGGCCCGTCGATGCAGTCGCTGGCCCTTGTGCTGACAGCCTCCTTATTGGCTGTAGTTATCGGGGTTCCGCTGGGAGTATTCTGTGCGCAGAGCAAGACCTTCCAGAACATTGCCACCCCTATCCTAGACTTCATGCAGACGATGCCTGCGTTCGTCTATCTGCTTCCGGCTGTCTCATTCTTCTCGCTGGGGGTTGTTCCCGGCGTCATTGCTTCTATTATATTTGCGATTCCGCCAACGATCCGCTTAACCAACCTGGGCATCCGTCAGGTGTCGCCGGAGCTGGTGGAAGCTGCGGATGCCTTCGGTTCAACCGCAAGCCAGAAGCTGTTCAAGCTGCAGCTGCCGATCGCACTGCCGACCATTATGGCCGGTATTAATCAGACGATCATGCTGTCCCTGTCGATGGTCGTTATCTCGTCCATGATTGGAGCCCAGGGGGTCGGAGCCTATGTATACCGTGCGGTATCGCAGGCCAAGACCGGCGCGGGCTTCGAGGCGGGGATCGCCATTGTTATTATTGCCATACTGCTGGACCGTCTGACCCAGAAGCTGTTCAAATCCAAACCACAAGGATAGGAGTGTATTATAAATATGAATACAATGAAATCAATGAAGCGCCGTCCGTTAATCTTGGTGCTGCTGCTGATGGCAGTTGTTCTGCTAGCCGGCTGCTCGTCCAAGGACGGCAGTACGGTGAAGCTGGCTTATGTAGCCTGGGATTCCGAGATCGCCAGTACTAACGTAGTCAAGGAAGTGCTTGAATCGAAGCTTAATGTTAAGGTGGAAATGCTCCAGGTCGATGCCGGGCCGATGTGGGCCGGGATTGCCGACGGAAGTGCGGATGCGATGGTAGCCGCCTGGCTGCCGGGCACCCATGCCTCCTATCTGGAGAAATACGGCAAGGATATTGAGGATGCCGGTGTGAATCTGGATGGAACGAAGACCGGCCTTGCCGTTCCGGCTTATATGGAGATTAACTCCATTGAAGATCTGAACAATGCGGAGGTTGCGGCCACGCTGGATAAGCGGATTATCGGGATTGAGCCGGGTGCCGGAATTATGACGGCTACGGAGTCTGCGCTTGAAGCCTACGGCTTAAGCGAATATACGCTGCTGGAGAGTTCCTCGGCGGCGATGGCGCAGGAGCTGCAGAAGGCTTTTGACAAGAATGAACCTATAGTGGTAACCGGCTGGACTCCGCACTGGATGTTCGCCAATATGGACCTGAAATACCTGGATGACCCGAAGAATGTATACGGCGGTGCCGAGCAGATTCATACGATGGTCCGTAAGGGCCTCAAGGAAGATATGCCTGATGTGCATTTGTTCTTAAGCCAGTTCAAGTGGACGGCAGAGGATATGGCTCAGGTTATGGTCAAGATCCAGGGCGGACAATCGCCGGAGGATGCGGCCAAGGAATGGGTAGAGAACAATGAGGCCAAAGTGAATGAATGGATTACCGGTATTTCTTCTTAAAGGAAAGCTGGTGTGTTCAATGTGATCTGGCAGCGGAGATCGATGTGTGCTATGATACAAGAACATAAGCAACAATTCTGTAACTTGTAGGCTACCCACAGTACTTTATCTTAGTATGTCATAAGCAGACTTATTCAACGAACACCCCGAGAGGGGTGTTTTTCTTGAAAATTAACGAATACGTTAATGAACGGGCGGTTCTTTATGTTTCTGGCTGAAAGGATTCCCTGCAAGAAGTCGGGAAAGGAGAGCGCTCCATGACTGAGACCATCAATGCCTGGATCGACTGGCTGCTGCAGAGTCTCGGACTCAGCGGCCCTTACATTGTTTTCGCTACCTTCCCGCTCGCCCTGCTGCAAAGCTTGTTCGGATTTTTCCCCTTGGCGATTCTGATTGTGCTCCATGTCTCTGTATTTGAAGTGATAGGCGGGATGGCTGTCAGTTGGCTGGCCTGCAATATTGGTGCGGTATTTGTCTATTTTCTCTTCCGGCGTTATCTCTTTGACTGGTTTGACCGGAAATGGGGCTACAAGCTCCAGAAGTATGAGAAATGGCAGGTCTATCTGGACCGTTACGGCATCTGGACCCTGGTGCTGCTGCGTACGATTCCGATTGTGCCCAGCAATATCATCAACCTGATGTCGGCAGTATCTCCTATTAAGCCGGCGGCTTTTGTCTGGGGAACGGTGCTTGGCAATCTGTCTTATATCTGGCTGTTCGGCACGATCAGCTCCTCGCTGATTGTCCCCCGGGAGGAATGGAACGGGTTCCTTACGTGGTATGCGGTGTTTATGCTGATTCTCCTTGCTATCTTTGTCCGGCTGCATTGGGGGCATTTGCAGGAGGATAAGCGCAAGCGGGCGGGGCATTAGGGTTAGGACGGCGAAGTTGTGTCTGCTTGAACGCTACGTCCTTTACAAGGACAGCATTGCCGTTTCCACTTGCCTATGAAGAATGTATCTGCGGTGATCTGCCGCAGGGATGTTCTTCTTTTTTGCGTCTGCCCTGAATAGCCTATTAGTACAAGAGAGCGGCTTGACCGCAGAAATGTCGGGAGGGACTGCAGGGCATGGGCAGAATCAGAAAATGGGGGAAGCGCAGCGCAGGCATACCATTCTTCGGCGGTCTGCGTCTGCCGGGCTTCAGCTGGGGCGGGCTGAGGGGACCGGCCGGACGCCGTTCGGCCTTCAAGGCCAAGCCGTCCAAGGCCGGGTTCAGGCTGCCGGGTCCGGGGACCAGATTCGAGGCGAAGCCGTCAAGATCGGGGCCGCGACCGGCGGCGCGGGGCCGGAGCGGGGGCTTCGTGGCGAAGCCCTCCAGATCCGGAGGCCGGGCGGGCCGTAACGAAGCGGCTGCGTCCGGCACGGGACCGGGCGCTCCGGGCCAGCGGGTCTGGCGCAAGGCCAGCCGGACCGGGGGCGGGTTCAGCCTGTTCCGCAGCAGGGGCGGGAAGAGGCCGGAACCCGGCGAAGGCAGGGGGCGGAAGCCGCGCAGACGGGGCCGGTTCTGGATCATTGTGAGCCTGCTGCTGATTCTGGCGGTGCTTCAGGGACTGCGATATGTGGAGCAGCATCTGAAGCCGCCGATTCTCCATCTGGCACAGATCCGGGTGAAGCAGATCGCCACAGAATCCATTAACAAGGCGATTACCTCTCAGGTTGCGGACGGCGGGAATGCGGAGGCGCTGATCGACTGGAAGACCGATAAGAACGGCAAGATCTCCGGGTTCATGCTCAATTACAAGGAGCATATGCGGATTACCTCCCAGGCTGCCGAGGTCATCCAGTCCACGCTGCAGGAGCTGCATAACCAGACAGAATATATTCCGCTCGGCCAGGCGCTCGGCAGTCCGCTGATTGCCTCCTATGGTCCTGATATTCCGATCAAGATCGAGCCTCAGGGCGCCGTTAAGGTAGAGCTGAACACACGGCAGCAAAACGCCGGAATCAATATGATTCTGGTAGAAGTCTTTATCCATATTGTGACCGAGGTTGCAGTCGTGATTCCATTCGATATGGAGCCGCAGGTGGTAGATACAGAAATCCCGGTGTCCTACCTGATGGTTGTCGGCGATGTTCCGATGTATTACTACGATAATCAGGGCCAGCCTGTCGGCGAGAACGGTAGCAGCGCACCGGGAATCGCCATTCCGGCACCTTCGCTGAATACAGAGCATAGCAGTACCGGCAAGGATAGCACGCCAGCGGGCGGAAGCGGGCCGGGCGGAAATGCGAACAACGGTGGGAATAACTCGCCGGACAGTAGCGGCAACTCTGCGCCGGGGGCAAATGCCGGGAGCGGCGGGAATACGGGGAATGCCGGTAATGCCGGGAGTGCCGGAGCTAATTCAGGCAGTGGTGATTAGGGGGATGGAGGGTTAAGGGTTGAGGTGATGGGATGGGATGGGGGATATAGGTTAGAGGATGGAGAGGTTGAGAGTAGAGGATGGAGGATGGAGAGTAGAGGATGCAGGATGCAGGGGATAGAGGGTGCAGGATACAGGGTAGGGATGCAGGATTGAGGTTGGTAAAACATTAAGTGGAAAAACTCCATCTGCTGTTGGCAGAATCTCTGATTCCGGTGACTTAGTTGGAAAAAGGGCACTTAATTTCAGCCGGATACGCTGACAGCGGGGATATAGGCAGAAGTAAGTGCCATAAATCCACTTAATTTCCGTAAAGCAAGCCAACCGGAATGATTAAGTGGAGGAAATCCAACTGCTGTACCTTGGAGGGACAGGGAGAGGTGCAGGGACAGGGAGAGGTGCAGAAACAGGGACAGGGACAGGTACAGGTACAGCAATATGCGGGCCGCCGGGCCATTGATGTGATAATGAGAAAGGCCCAGAACCCCAGAACCTCCTGAACAGGTGGTTCTTCTTTTTGCGTGGCATAGCGTACTTCACCCGGCCCCAATGATAATCCACCAATCCAATATTAGTGCACTATGATTAAGCCGGAATGACTTTTATAATTAGGGCAAAGCTGAGGCTGATCTGCACCGCAAACTTAATGTCGGGGGGCTGAGTACAGTGAGAATATTGATCGTAGATGATGAGCCCAGGCATCTCAGAGGGATGGTTCATCTGATTGGGCGCCTTCGGCCGGAGGATCAGGTGGTGACGGCGAAGGACGGCTTGGCGGCTATGGAGCTGGTGAAATCCCAGCGGCCGGAAGCCATATTGACGGATATCCGTATGCCTGGCATGGACGGGCTTGAATTTCTGGAACGGCTGAAGGTAGAGGGCGTGCGAACCAGGGTTGTAATGGTATCCGCTTACAATCTGTTCGAGTATGCGCAGAAGGCGGTTCGTCATGGTGCTTATGATTACCTGCTGAAGCCGGTGGAGACGGACAAAATCGCGGATGTCTTAAGCCGGATTGACCTTCTGCTGACAGAGGAAAAGGAGCAGTACCGGGAAGAGGAGGAGCGGCAGCACCGGCTGAAGCTGGCCTCTTCCGCTTATCTGAGCCGGCTGATGCTGTCCTGGCTGAATGGCGGTGCAGCCTTGGAGGAGCTGGAGGAGCTGGAGCGTTATGAATGGCTTCAGGGGAGCGGGGCCGCTGTGTATTCGGAGCTGAAATACGGCCGGGACAGCGGCGGCGGGCCGGACAGCAGCTTGTTCGTCCGTGCGCTGGAGCAGGCCTGGTGCAAGTGGGGGGACGCCATAACAGTTCCGCTCGGCGGAATGCTGGAGGAGGGGCTTCTGGCAGCTGTTACCTTGGTTACACTGGAACGGCTTACCCCGGAGAATAGGGAGCAGGCCCGGTCCATCTCCCGTTCCCTGGCGGCCGAATGGGCAAGTGCAGGACAGCTTGCCCACGGGATCGGACCGGAATGCCAATCTCTGTTGGCTGAAGCGCCGCGGTCTTATCTGGCTGCCAGAACGGCCAACAGCTATAACTTCTACGATTTCCGGCAAGGGCTGCTGTTCGCGGATGAGCTGGGTTCCGCTGCCGGGGCGGTGGCCCCCGATTGGGGCAGAGTGTACGAGGCTTTGTTCATGGAGGATGCCGCTCTTGTTCAGGAAGCCTGCCTTGAGGCTGTCTGCCAGCTTGCGGAGGGCGGACAGGCCAGCCCCATGCGGCTGAAGGAGCAAGCATCGCTGATGCTGCTGCAGATCCGCAGCGACCATCAGGATCTTCTGGGCAAAAGGGCCGGGCAGATCCTGACCGATACGGCCACACTGCTCATCCATTCATGCCGCTCGTACGGGGAATTGATCGACCTGCTGAACCATGCGCTCCGGGAAGTGCATCTGGCCCTCGCCTTATCCAGACAGGATAAGGGGGAGGCGGTTATCGCCGAATGCCTGGACTGGATAGAACACCATACGAAAGAGAATATAACGCTGGAGCGGACAGCCGAGCTGTTCCATTTCAACCCCTCCTATTTCAGTACACTGATCAAGAGCAAGACGGGCAAGACCTTCTCCGAGCATGTGACGGCAGCCCGGATGAAGCGGGCCAAGGAACTGCTTGCCGGGGAGCAGCTCAGAATATATGAAATTTCCCTGGAATGCGGATTTCAGGACACGAAATATTTTTGCCGCGTTTTCAAGAAGGTTCACGGCCTGTCTCCCAAAGCCTATCAGCACGTACGCTCGCAAAGGAAACGTGAGATATGAAAATCACCTTCCGTTACCGGCTGCTGGCAAGCTACATTCTGCTGATTGCGATTCCCCTGCTCGTACTCGGGGCATTGTTCTACCGGACCAGCCTGAAGATTATCACGGAGCAGGCGCAGAACAATGTGTATGAGATTGTCAGAAAGAATAATGAAGTCATGGACACGAAGCTGCGGATTGTGGACCAGAACAGCATGTCCCTATTTCTCGATAAGGATCTGTTCCGCATTTTCAGCCAGCTCGACCCCGCGAATCAGACGGATCTGTTCGCAGCGGACCGTCAGGTGACGGCAGTGCTTAGCAAGTATTTCTCCCAGAACCAGGATATTTACGCCTACCAGCTCTGGACCTCCTACTTCACCTTCGGACAATCGCTCCCGCAAGGAGACCCGACTCAATCGGACATCTACGGGATCGCCCGGCAGGCGGGGGGAAAGCTGGTGTGGATTCCTACCTTTGATTTCGTGTCCATGTTCAATCAGCCCTATCTGCAGAACGGAAATCTGGAGTATCGTTATTTGTTCTCAGCCACGCGTGTGCTTGATTTCACCTATCTCAGCAACACGAAGCTGGAGAAAATGGCTGCGGGGGTGGAACGCCCCGTACTTGCCATAAGCTTCAAATCCGAGGTGCTTAAATCCCTGTATGCGGACAGCATTCCGGGCAACTCGCACTACATGGTGCTTGATCCGCAAGATAAGGTGGTGGCCAGCAGTGATCCGGGGGCCGTTGCGCAGACACACAAGGAGGCATGGCTGGATGAACTGCAGCGGGAGAACAGCGGGGCGCGGCGTATGACGCTGAACGGCGAAGCGGTAATTGTCTGCTTCGACCGTTCGGAGGTGACCGGATGGATGTCTGTGGTCTGGATTCCTGAAGCGGGCCTGGTGAGCAGCCTGGTGCCGGTGATCCGGACTTCTATTACGGTGCTGGCGGTGGTGATGGGAATCGTAGCGCTGATGTTCGCTTTTTTCATTGCCGGCAAAATTACCAGGCCCATCAAGCGGCTGTTAAGCGCGATGAGATCGGTGGGCGAAGGCGATTTCCAGACCCGCGTCGAGGTGGTCGGCAATGACGAGTTCGGCATTTTGACGCAGCGCTTCAACCGCATGAATGACCGGATTCATCTGCTCGTGACGGAGAACTACGAGATCAAGCTGAAGGAGAAGGAGGCCGAGATTCAGGCGCTGAACATGCAGATGCATCCGCATTTCCTGTACAATACCCTGAATGTGATGAACTGGATGGCGATTGAGAATGATCAGCAGGAGCTAAGCAGGATGCTAGTCTGCCTGTCCAATATGCTGCATTATACCTCCCGCAAGACCTGGGACGCCGTTCCGTTGTCAGAGGAAATGAGCTGGATGAATAACTATTTCTATATTATGTCGATCCGCTTCGAGGACAAGTTCACCGTAGAGGTGGATATGGACCCGCGTCTTTTTGAATACGATGTGCCTAGACTGCTGTTCCAGCCGTTCGTGGAGAACGCGATTCTGCACGGCTTCGAGCAGACCGATTCGGGCGGCCTCATCGCGATTCGCGGCTGGATTAACGGAGGTACCCGGTATTATGAGGTGGCCGACAACGGCCGCGGCATGAGCCAGGAAGCTGTACAAGCGATTCTGCACGAGCGGTCCTCTTCCGTGGGCATCAAGAATACGATTGACCGCATTCAGATCACCTATGGCGGCGCCTACGGAATATCCATGGTCTCCGCTCCCGGGCAAGGCACAAGGGTGATCATTACGCTGCCCCTGTAAGCCCAATCACAGTCCACCAATCCAAAGAGATTAGGGTTATGTAAGCGCTATCTAATCTTTTATAATAAAGCCATCATAGACTGCAGCTATGAACCACCCGTGGAACTTAGAAATCGAGAGGGGCTCGGAATATGTTGCAACCAAGAAAATCGGTCTTCCTTATATTGGCGCTGGTTCTGATGCTTGCCGCTGTGCTGTCTTCATGCTCGAAACCCAATACAACAGGCCCCGATACGTCCGCATCTTCCGGGAATTCCGGATCGAAGGAGAAGATTACGCTGCGGATGACCGTCTGGGGATCACCGGAGGAAGTGGCTCCTTACAAAACAGCCATTCAGAAATTCGAGGCCAAGTATCCTAATGTCAAAGTTGAGCTTCAGCACATTGCCGCTGATTATGATACCAAGCTGACGACAATGGTCGCCGGTAATGATGTGCCGGACATCGCCATGATGGAATCAGGCACAATCGCCTTTCCGATGGCGGAGCAAGGCAAATTCTACAATCTCCAGGAATTTCTCGATACGGATGCCGACATCAGTCCGGATACGCTGGTTCCCAATATTATCTACTCCCTGGAGCCGGGCAATGTAATCGGGATCGGACCGGGACCGGAATCCTTCGGCCTGTTCTACAATGAGGATATCTTCAAGGAAGCCGGCATTGAACCTCCCCCGTCGAATGTGGCCGATGCCTGGACCTGGGATGAATTTGTCGAGGTGGCGAAGAAGCTGACGGTAGACACGAATGGCAAAACAGCGGACCAGGAGGGCTTTGATCCCAAGAAAATCAAACAATACGGAGCCAATGTCTCCACCTGGTGGGGAGTGTACAGCAACTTTATCTATTCCAATGGCGGAGATTTCATCTCGGCGGACGGCAAAACCTTCGGGCTGAACCAGCCGGAGGCGGTGGAGGCCCTTCAGAAGATCTCCGATCTGATGAATGTGCATCACGTATCCCCTTCACCCGTGCAGTCCAAGAATATTCCGGCAACGAATGTAGCCCTTCAGACCAAGAAGGTGGCGATGACTGTGGACGGGCAATGGGCAAGCGCAGGCCTCGCCAAGTCGAAGTTCAACTTCAATGTCGGAGTCATGCCTGTAATGAAGGAGCCGGTTACCACCGTAGTCTGCGGCATGTTCTCCATCTTCAAATCCACCAAGCATCCCCAGGAGACCTGGGAGCTGCTGAAGGCGCTGCTCGATCCCGAAGCCTCCATTGACATGCTTACATCCGGAACCTGGATGCCATCTCCCAAGGAGTGGTACACCGATCCGGCGCTGCTCGCCAAATGGACGGAGAATCTGGATGCCAGACCTTCCGGCTATAAAGAAGCCATCGTGGATGTAATTCTGACCAAAGGCCACCAGACGCCGACCGGATATGTGAAGAACTTCAACAATATTATGGATCTGGTCAATCCCGCCCTGGATAAGGTATGGCTCGGCCAGCAGACCGCCCAGGAAGCGATGGACTCGATTGCCGCAAAGGTCCAGGCCCAGATTAAGGGACGCCGTGATATTAAGGAATAACCAACTGCGAAACTAGCAGCAGGGAGCGGCGTCCGAATCCTCGTTCGCCGTTCTTTTTGCCGAAATTTCGAGACTGGAGGCCGGTATGCGAAAGGGAATGTTCTACGGGCTGCTGTTCACGGCCCCCGCCATACTTGGATTTGCCATTTTTACGCTGGGTCCGATGATCGCAAGCCTGGTGCTCAGCCTGACCGACTATAATGTATTCAAGGAGCAGACTGCTTTTGTCGGTGTGGATAATTATATGCGGCTGTTCTCAGGAGAGGATGAGCTGTTCTACAAATCGCTCGGGATCACCTTCTATTTCGTCCTGCTGCGTGTGCCTGCGGTGATACTCATCTCCTTCGGGATCGCGCTGCTGCTGAATCTCAATGTAAAAGGAAGAGCTATCTTCCGTACGATTATTTATCTTCCGAGCATTGTTCCGGCGGTGGCTTCGGCCATGATCTGGATGTGGCTGCTCAACCCCGATCTGGGCCTCATTAATTCGCTGCTCAGCCGGCTGCATCTGCCGACCAGTGACTGGCTGTACGGGGAAGGCAGCGTCATTCCGTCGGTGGTACTGACCACACTGTGGGGCATCGGCAGCACGGTGATTATTTTCCTTGCCGGACTCTCCGGCATCCCCCGGCAGTATTACGAGGCGATTGAGGTGGACGGAGGGGGCTGGCTGCGCAAGCTGAGCCACGTGACGATTCCGATGGTCACCCCCACGATCTTTTTCAATACGATCATGACGATTATCGGCTCCTTCCAGGTCTTCAACGAAGCCTATATTCTGACTCAGGGCGGACCCAACAACCGAAGTCTGTTCTATGTATTCTATTTGTGGAGAACGGGCTTCCGGGATGCCGAGATGGGGTATGCGTCCGCGCTGGCCTGGATCTTGTTCATCATCATTCTGTTCTTCACCTTCATCGTCTTCAGAACCTCGAAGTCGTGGGTGTATTACGAAGGGGGGGACCGGGCTTGAGACCATCGAAGCTGTCACTTACCGCAGGCTACGGAGCGCTTATCCTGATCTCCGGCATGTTTATCATTCCATTTGTCTGGCTGATCCGCAGCTCGCTGATGAATTTATCGCAGATCTTCACCATGCCCCCCGAGTGGATACCGAAGCCGTTTCAGTGGAGCAACTTCCATAAGGCGCTTACGGTGCTGCCGTTCGATGTGTTCTTCAAGAACACGCTGATTATTGTGGTCACCGTGCTTGTGGGGACCGTAATTACCAGCAGCATCGGAGCGTTCGGGTTCTCACGGATTCAGTGGAAGGGCAGGGACACAGTATTCGCCATTCTGATGACCAGCATGATGCTGCCGGCGGCGGTCACGATGATCCCGAGTTTTCTTGGCTGGCAGGTGCTGGGCTTCTACGATACGCTGTATCCGCTGATTGTGCCAGCCTATTTCGGTGGCGGAATCTTCAATATCTTCCTGCTCCGGCAATTCTATCTGACCATCCCGCGTGATTTCGATGAAGCGGCCTTTGTGGACGGGGCCAACTACTGGCAAATCTATACCCGGATCATCTTCCCCTTAAGCCGTTCCGCGATTATCGTGGTTGCCTTATTCAGCTTCCTGGCTTCCTGGAACGACTTCATGGGGCCGCTGATTTACCTGAAAAGCGACAGTCTCTTCACCCTTGCTCTGGGCCTGCAAATGTTCCAGGGTACCTACACCGCGCAGTGGGACCTGCTGATGGCGGCTTCGGCCACCGTCGTTCTGCCCTGCGTCATTGTGTTTCTGGCCGGTCAGCGTTACTTTCTGGAGGGCATTACCTTAACGGGATTGAAAGGATAAAGGAGGCGAGAACGGAAATGGCAGAGCACCAAACGAAGCTGCATGTCTGGCAGGGTGTGTCTTTTACGGGAGTTACAATCAATGATCGGTTCTGGCTGCCGCGCCTGAAGGTGCTCCGGCAGACCACACTGCCGGACTGTCTGTCCAAATGTGAGGAGACCGGCCGCATCAAGAACTTCGCCAAGGCCGGAGGCCTGCTGGAAGGGCATTACGAAGGCAAATATTATAATGACTCGGATGTCTATAAGGTGCTTGAAGGCATTGCCTATACGCTGATGTCGGAGCGGGATGCCCGGCTTGAGGCTGAGGCCGACCGGATCATCGGGCTGATCGCCGCAGCGCAGGAAGAAGACGGCTACCTGTGTGCTTACTTCACACTGGAGAATCCTGAGGGCAAATGGACGGATATGGAGAAGCATGAGATGTACAACGGCGGCCACCTGATTGAAGCGGCGGTTGCCTACTATGAAGCGACGGGCAAGCGTGAGCTGCTGGAGGTCGCCTGCCGTCTGGCGGATCATGTTGACGGGGTCTTCGGCCCCGGCAAGCGGCACTGGGTGGAAGGACATCAGGAGATCGAGCTGGCGCTGGTGAAGCTGTACCGCGTGACCAGGGCTGAGCGCTACTGGAAGCTTGCGCTGTGGCTGCTGGAGGAGCGCGGCCATGGGCATGGCGTGGGCGCGATCTGGGACAATCCGGAATGGGGACCGGCCTATTGTCAGGATGATGTTCCCGTCCGCGAGATTAAGCAGGTGACCGGCCATGCCGTCCGTGCGATGTATCTGTATACGGCCATGGCGGATATTGTCCATGCTTCAGGGGATTCCGCTTATGCGGAGGCTCTGCACCGGGTCTGGAGCCATACGGTAGAGCGCAACATGTATATTACGGGCGGCATTGGCCCGTCCAGGCATAATGAAGGCTTCACCTTCGATTATGATCTGCCCAATGAGACAGCATACTGCGAGACCTGCGCCGCCATTGCCATGGTGTTCTGGAATCACCGGATGAACCTGACGTTCGGGGACAGTAAATATGCCGATGTGGTGGAGCGTGAGATATACAACGGTGCCTTATCGGGAATCTCGCTGTCGGGGTATAAGTATTTCTATGATAATCCGCTTGCCTCACAGGGCGGGCATCATCGTGTGCCCTGGTTCGAGACCTCCTGCTGTCCGACCAATCTGGCACGCTTCCTGCCTTCCCTGGGCCAATACGTCTATGCCATTACTGAAGATGGCCTGGCGGTCAATCAATATATAAACAGTGAGGCGAAGCTTGTGCTGGGCAGTGGACTGGATGTCGGGCTGAAGCTGAGAACCCTGTATCCCTGGAATGGCCGGATTGAGCTTGAGGTTAACCCAGCAGCCGCTGCCGACTTCAGTATCCGGCTGCGTGTGCCGGAATGGTGCAGGGGCTACCGGCTGGAGGCCAGCGGCGTCAGCATCAGCGGAGCCGAAGCCTTGACGGATCAGGGGTATCTGGTGCTGAACCGGCACTGGTCGCCGGGAGATACGGTTGTGCTTGAGCTGGATATGCCTGTGAATCTTGTGCGGTCTAAGCCGGAAGTGGAGGCGGACAGAGGGAGAGTTGCCGTTCAGCGGGGACCCGTGGTGTACTGTCTGGAGCAGACGGATCATCCCGGATGGTCCTATGATACCTTCTCCATTGCGGCCGGGGCGCAGTTCCGGGTGGAACATCTGCCGGAGCTGCTGGGCGGGGTTACGGTGCTGCAGAGCCAGGATGAAGACGGCAGGCCGCTCCGGTTCATTCCCTACTATGCCTGGGACAACAGGGAGCCTGGTTACATGCAGGTCTGGGTCCGGGAACGGGAAGAGAGCGGCCTCTACCGCTTCTAAATAAGTCATTACAGAGAAAGGAGGGTTTGTTTGCGAGGAATTACGAACCCGATCGTGCCGGGCTGGTATGCAGACCCCGAAGCACGGACCTATCAGGGCAGGCATTATATATATGCCACCAGGTCCTTCACGGAATATACCCGGCAGATGAATCTGGATGTCTTCAGTTCCGCGGACTTAATCCATTGGACGATCCACGAGAGCATTATTGAAATGGATGATTTCCCCTGGATCTGGAGAGCGGTCTGGGCACCGACCCAGATTGAGCATAACGGCCGCCATTATCTGATCTTCGCCTCGAACGATATCCAGAAGGACGGCGAAGCCGGCGGGCTGGAGATTGCCGTCGCGGATTCTCCCGAAGGTCCATACAGGGGGTATCTCCACCGGCCGCTGATCGGCAAGTTTATTCACGGCGCACAGCCCATTGACGCTCATCTGTTCAAGGACGATGATGGTGCAATCTATCTGTATTACGGGGGCTGGGGGCACTGCAACGTGGCCCGGATGAATGAGGAGATGACGGGCTTGGTCCCTTTGCCGGACGGGCAAGTGATCCGTTCCGTTACCCCGCCCGGTTATGTAGAGGGGCCGTGTATGATCAAGAAGGACGGCCTATATTATCTGATGTGGTCGATGGGCGGGTGGACGAACGGGACTTACCGGGTAGCTTACGGCGTAAGTGACAATCCGCTGGGTCCGTTCGGGAACAAGGGAACGATCCTGGAGAGGCAGGAGCCCGTGGCGGAAGGTCCCGGCCATCACGGATACCTGCATCTTCCGGAACGGGATGAATGGCTGATCGTCTATCACCGGAGAACCATCGGAGATCCGGAGCCGGGCCACCGCATGTTATGCATCGACAGAATGGACTTCGCCGACGGCGGAATCCAGCCGGTCGTTATGACTGACGGGTGGTGAGCTTGTTCCGGTACACTAAAGGAGGCCTTGGCTTATGCTGAGGCCTCTTTTGTGATTGTCAGAAAATTAAGAATGAATGTTCACATAACAAAGCGAAATTAGACGATTTTCGACAAAAAACGACTCTTAATCCCTATTCTCAAACCTACTCGATTTAAACTATAATGAATGTCGCATCTGATAATTAATTAAATTTTGAATCGATTCCTACAGACTTGACACCAAAAAGAATGGGGTAGGTACATGAACGCAAGGTTAAAGGCAGCACTCCTAGTCGTTCTGGTTCTGGCAATTAGTATAACCGGTTACTATGGACTGAATAATTCCGACAGCAAGGAACGAATAGAGGCAAACGGTAATGCTGTGGAAGAAGACGATATTGGGGGCAGCAATAAAAGCTATTCGGAACAGATGGCATCCTGGAATACGCCAAGTGAAGTGGTTGCCATGTCTGCCATATCTGAGTCCGTTGTACTCTCACCAGAGCTTATAAAGGCGTTAAATGAAGCCATTTCCGGTACCAGGGAAGAAGCGGAACTAACCAGCTTCATACATCAATATTCCAGTAAGAACATGGAACATAACCAGCAATTAATTTCATTATTGATTGGTAATGAACAACCTGAGCTTGCCTTAGAACTGGCCACTCTGGTTTGGCAGAGTAATCCCGAGGCGGAAGAGGCCAAAGCTCAATTTGCCAAGGTCTATAACCTGTACACCACAAAAGTTCAGCACAAGCAGAAAGAAACCATCTCTGGAGGAGCTCAATGAAGTCTATCATACGCTGGTTTTCTTTTACTATAGTCTTGTTTATAGGTATAAATGCAGGAAGTCACACTTCTTTGGCACAAGGAGAAGAAAGAGCTTATAAGTTAAAACCGAAGTATCTGGTCAATAATTTTAACTTTGATATGATGTCCGCAACCGTTACGGAGGATGAACACCATTTCTCTACGGTGGGAAATTTCCGCACAAGCAAAGACTTTAATGTAATGTATTGGGAAACTGAAGATGTGCACAGCCATCCTACACTGAAATATCCAACGGATGGAGACTTTTCAGACTTGGTATTGGAGTACAACTATACGATAAGCGGCGATGCCACTCCGCTAAATGGAGTGCCATCACCAACCCTGACCGTTGTAACAACAGATGATAAGGCATATTATATACGGCTATGGAACTATGTGACCGACCGTCCTATGGAGGGCTGGGAGAAGGAGGTCAGCGATTCACTGAATATTGACTACTCTTTTCCAGTTGGCCGGGAGGAGGGGACAGCAAGCGGAACAGAGGGGGCAATCCGCCTTGACTTTAACAATCTGTATGCAGGATGGGTGCCCTTTGTACAGGGGAAGGATCGTGCAGGAGAGGTATCCTGGATTCCGAATCCGGATTGGGTTAAAGTCCCGGTCACTAGTATCAAGCGCCTGGAATGGGCTTTTGTACCGCAGGAATATGATTACAACGATGCAGAGATAAGCTACTTCACTGAATCCAAACCGTTCAAAATTGATTTTTCAGATTGGAATGTATACGGAAATGCATTTTTGATGAATGAGAAACCCTATGCGCCCGAAGGGAAAGTCAGAATCAGTGACGGATATGATGATACCTACAACCTTACACCTGAACGGATTGCGGGTGATTATGCCAGACTAGGCTTTGGGAATACCGTTGATTTCTATGTGGGGGCTTCGCATTTCTACGATAAGGTCTATAACGGAACAACCGGGATGGAGCTGATTACGGACCATCCTTTTAATGAGGCCTTCAAGAGCTGGTATACCAGTTATGTGAAATTTTTGTCTGCCCGTCAAACCAAAGTAATCTCGTCAATTTCTATGGAGAATGTTGATGCGCCAGCATCCTGGTGGCAGAGGACATGGGATGGGAAAGGTGCCGAAACATTATGGTCTCCTGCACCCAAGCTATTGAGCTTCTCCAATACAGCAGTTCAAAGCTATTACAAAAAATATATATTGGGCTTATCCAAAATACATACAGACAGTGGGATGCCCCCGATTATCCAGCTTGGTGAGCCATGGTGGTGGTATATGGATAGCCTGCCGGGTAGTCCGCCGACTTTCTATGATGATTCTACCAAATATTTATACCAACAGAAGTTCGGCAAGCCAATGCATCAATTCAAATCGGCTTACGACTCTATCAGCGGTCATGAAGAGATGCTAAGCTGGCTTAGCGAACAGAACGGGAAGTTCTCCCTTCTCCTCAGGGATACCTTGAAAGCAGTATATCCACAAGGCCAGTTTACGGTTCTGTTGTTCATTCCTACTGTAGTGGATCCTGAATTGGCTCCGAAAATGATGGGTATTGTGAATTTCCCTATAGAGCAGTGGAAGTCGCCAAACCTCGATTTCTTCATGATCGAAGACTACGACTATCTGATCGCCAATAACATGGAGAAGCATAGACAGGCGCTGACAGTGGCGCAACGGAAGCTGGGATATGGTCCCGGGCAAATTCATTATCTATCAGGTGCAGATTCAACCAATAACAATGCGATCTGGAAGAATATTGACCAGGCTATTAATGATGGAATCAATATGAGATTCTCAGGAGTCTATGTGTGGGCTTATCCGCAGGTGAAGACCAAGGGCTGGGTACAGCCTGTAATTATTGAATCCTCCGTTCCTCCGGGGCTGCAGAAGAGCGGTTCGATTCAGGTTCAATTAAGCTCGGCAGGAGCAGATTCAATTATCTATACGTTAGATGGCCGGGAACCAACCCTATCAACAGGCCAAGCGTATACGGGAACTCCTATAGCCATTTCAAAAGATACAAGAGTTAAGGCTGCTGCCGTGAAAAATGGTGTAACCAGCAGCACGGTACAATTCGATTACCTGTTCGACCGGAAGCAGTACCAGTATGATGCAACCAACCGGTTGCAGTGGTTCACTGTATTCCAGGATGATCAGAAGTATCGGATTTCATATGTCTATGACAAAGAAGGAAATCAGACCCAAAAAATTGTGAATAAAATCTTTAATATGTGGGACGACCAGAATATTATTCCTGTCATGCTAGAAGACAAGTCGCCGGATGGCAGTACCGCCAGTGCCAGCAGTAACTTTGGTGCCGATTATTTACCGTACAAAGCCTTCGATCATCTGGATCTGGAGCAGGCATGGATTTCCAACGGTACTGTAGAGGGCTGGCTTGCATTTAAATTCCCAAGCTCCAAGAACGTGATCTCCTATAAAATCTATCCGAGAAATGAGAACACAGCTATTAACGCCTCCCCTAAATCATGGACCTTCGAGGGGTACGATGGAACCCGGTGGGTGGTGTTGTCGCAGGAGAGTAATGTGACAGGCTGGACAATCAGAGAGGCCAAAACGTTCAACGTCTCACAAAGCGGGAGCTATGCGGAGTACCGGATCAAGATTACAGAAAATAACGGATATTGGTATACAAGTATCGGTGAGGTTGAAATGACTCAAGGCGATTCCGGCCATGACCAGTAATAGTAGTTTGAACGGTGTGGCTGAAGCGAATAGTGAATTAACAATTGAGTAGTGAGAAGTATTCATAGCTGTAACCAGAGAGTAAACCTTGACTTCATTGCCGTTAAGGTTTATTTTTCTATAAATGGATGAAATAGCAGAAAGGAAACGAGGAACAATCATGGATAGCTGTTTGTTTATACATGGCTTCACCGGAGGCACACATGAGATCTCTCCGCTTGCCCGGTTTCTGGAGGCGAACGGTTATGTGGCCAGAATGTTTACCTTACAAGGACATGGAGGCAGCCGCAGCGATCTGCTCCATTCAAGCCGCGGGGGGTGGAAGCGAAGCGCCGAGGATGAGCTGAACCAACTGCTTGCAGGCTCCGGGAAAGTGCATCTGATCGGATTCTCCACCGGGGCGCTGATCGCTTCCCATCTGTCCGTACAATATTCTTCCCGAATCGGGTCACTGACACTGTTGTCTACTCCGGTGTTCCCGCTTAATCCGGCCGAGATTCTGAGGACACTGGTCCGCCCGGAGATGCTGCGGAAGTACATCCGCAACCTGGGCTCCACTCCAATGCGAGCTACCCGGGAGTTCCAACGCCTGGTTCGTGAGAGCTTTGAGGTCTACCCGCAGGTGGAGCTGCCTACGCTGATTGTGCAGGGCAGACGGGATCATCTGGTCAAATTCAAAAGTGCGAATTATCTGGAGCAGACGATTCCTGCCGGGCGTAAGCAGGTGCTGATTATGGAGAGAAGCGGACATATGGTCTGTCACAGCGGGGAGAGTCCCGCTATGATGGATGAGGTTCTCCGGTTTATCCGCAGCTCGGGCACTTCCGGGTAAGGTGAAGAACCCTTCCACGGGTGGAAAGGGTTCTTCGGTCTGCGGCTAATTCTATGATTTCACGTTGACATTAGCCGGGGGGCATGGTACTTTCAACTTAAGGAAACCGGTTTCCTGAATGGACAATTTATTGTGTCATGCTGCTTCGCCGCGAGGATAAACGGGGAATTAACTCCGGCTCCAGCAATTGTCCGCTCACGGCAGCAGCCTTATTGTTCAGCTTGTCCATTAATAGGCGGCCTGCAGACACGCCCAACTGGAAGGTATCCATATCCAGGGAAGTCAGCGGAGGTGTGGTGTAAGGGGATAAGGGATATTCATCGAAGGTGGCAATACCCAGCCCGGACGGAATCGGTAGTTGTAATTCCCGGGCAGCCTGCAGCACACCGTAGGCGGAGAAGTTACTCATGCAGACGATAGAGCCGGGCGGTTCTGCGCTTTGCAGCAGCTGAAGTGCCGCCTGGTAGCCGTCCTCCTCGACAGCCCGTCCATTGATGATCCAGTCGCCGCGCACAGCGATTCCTGCCTGTCCGAGTGCGCGCTTATACCCGGCAGCGCGGCGGAGGAAGAGCGGTTCATCCTTCTGCCCGCCGATAAAGGCAACAGACGGATATCCCTGCTCCAGCAGATGCCTTGTCAGCATGAACCCGCCCAGCTCATTGTCACAATCGACCCAGACCCCCGGAGCAGCGATCTCACCGATGGATATATAGGGGAACTGGAGCCGGTTCAGTTCAGCGCAGGAGTCGGGAGTCAGCACCGAGGTGTTGGCAATAATTCCGTCCACCCGCTTATTCAGCACCAGTCTGTGCAGGAAATGCCCCTCGGCATGGTCATGCTGGATATTGGCAATGGTCAGCTCATATTTCAGAGGTCCGATGACGCTCTCCACCCCGCCGATAATATTATAGAAGAACTGATTCAGGAATTCGCTTTCCTTGGACATATCAATCAGGATCGCAATCGTGTTGCTGCTCTGTCTGGCAAGTCCAGTAGCGATACTGCTTGGGGTATAGTTCATCTGTTTGATAATTTCTCTGACCCGGGATTTCGTTTCCTCCGATATTTTGGGAGAGTCATTCATTACCTTGGATACGGTGGATTTGGCGACACCCGCTGCCTGGGCAATATCCTTAATTGTAACTTTCATAGCTATCCCTCCCGGTCCTAAAGGTATTGGTACGTTCTACCTGTCATAATAACACAGTTGCTGAGGCTGCTCTATGCAGCATTAAAGGAGACTTATAGTATGCTTACCCGGTTATTTATGTATCACACCGCAGAGGACCCCTTCGCCTTCCCGGTGGGACCCCGTTTGCTTAAGCTCAGACTATTTGTACAGAGCGGACAAGGCTTATCCTGCACCGTTATCCACGCTGACCGTTATGATTCACCCGGCTGCGAGCTTCCGCAAGAGATGGAGCGGATCGGCTGTGCCGGAGCGTATGACATTCATGAAGCAATAATCCCGGCGGAGACAGGAAAATGCAGATACCTGTTCTATATCGGAAATCCCGCAGGGGAGTATGTATGGTATGGAGAGCGGGGGATCTCCGGGAACAGGGAGCAGGCGGGTGCATTTCAATATGCCTATATTCACCGCCCTCAGGCCATCACGCTGCCTGCCTGGAGTTCAGAAGCGGTGGTCTATCAGATTTATCCCGAGAGCTACCATCAGGGGACCCTTCAAGGCATCACAGACAAGCTTCCCTACCTGCAGCAGCTTGGCATTACAGCTATTTATATGACGCCTATCTTTGAATCGCCATCCGGACATAAGTATAATACTTCGGACTATTACAAGGTAGATCCTGGCTTCGGTACGCTGGAGGATCTGAAGGAGCTTGTCGGGACAGCTCACAGGCTGGGGATGAAGGTTCTGCTTGATGCTGTGTTCAACCACTCCGGCGATACTTTTTTTGCCTTCAGGGATGTACTGGAACGGGGAGAAGCGTCGCCGTACAAGGACTGGTTCTACATTCATTCCTACCCGGTAAGCGGGGCGCCGGTTCCCGGCTATGAGACCTTCGCCAAGGCGGAAGCGAGCATGCCGAAGCTTAATATGAATCACCCTGAGGTAGCGGATTATATGATGGAGGTCGCCAAATATTGGGTGCGGGAAGCCGGAATCGACGGCTGGAGGCTGGATGTGGCCAACGAGGTGAACCCGGCCTTCTGGAGCAGATTCCGCCGGGAGCTGAAGGCGGAGTTCCCCGACCTGCTGCTGATCGGCGAGATTATGCATGCGTCAGGGCCCTGGCTCCGGGGCGACCAGTTCGACGGCGGAATGAACTATCTGCTGCGGGATGCGGTGCTGGAGTTTTTTGCAGCGCAGTCTGCGGGGCCGGTCCGGTTCATGGAGCAGCTGCTCCATCAGGAAGCCCTGTACAATGATCAGGCTAATTCGGCCATGTTCCAGCTGCTGGGCAGTCATGACACCTTGCGTTTTCTGACTGCCTGCAAGCAGGGAGGCCGGGGCTGGGACCGGGAAGCTACGGCCATGAGCCGGATGAGGCTGGCTGTCTTTTTCCAGATGACTTATCTGGGGTTGCCCATGATCTATTACGGGGATGAAGTCGGCATGGAAGGGGCTACAGACCCGCATTGCCGGGGGCTGATGCTCTGGGAGGAGACGGAACAGGATACCGGATTGCAGGAATGGTACAAACGGCTGATCTCGCTGAGACAACAGCATGAAGTATTGCGCAAAGGGGGATTCCGTCCCTGGTTCACAGATGAAACGCGCAATGTTCTGGGTTATATCCGGCGCAGTGAACAGGACAGAATGGGGATGATTATCAATAATTCCCCCAACCGCTACCATCTGGAGCTCCCCAATTACCGATGTGACAAAAATCTGCTGACCGACCTGCTAAGCGGGCTCAACATCCGCAGTTCAACCCGGATTCTGGTCGAAATAGAGCCCTTTGGCTGTATGATGCTGCATTAGGTCTACTTCTTTTTGTTTTTTCGGAGCTGCCGGTATTCCTGGTTCTCCCATTGCTTGAGCAGCGGATAAGGGTCGAATGCCCACTCCGTAATTCCGCGGTCGCGGTAGATGCCATAATGCAGATGCGGCGGGAATTTGCCCTGTGTGCCCGGGCTGCCGTAGCCGGAGCTGCCCACCCACCCGATGGTCTGCCCCGGAGCTACAATATCCCCGCGCTTCAGGGTCTTCTCATAGCCCATCAGATGGGCATAATAATGGTAGCGGTTCTCGATATCGCGGATACCGATCCGCCATCCCCCATACCGGTTCCAGCCCTTGGTCTCTACGATTCCGAAGCAGGTGCTGCGGACAGTCAGGCCATGCGGCGCGAACAAATCGGTACCTTCGTGGATACGGGCGCCGCCCCAGCTCCGCCCGGTCCCCCAGGTGCTGCGGTAGGAATAGTTGGTTCCTATCGGCAGCGGAAAAGCGCTGCCCGACAGATCCAGCCGTCCAAAGTGCTCATACAGCTTGGCGAATTGGGATACACGCTGAGCGGCCCGTCCGTTATGATAATATTCCCAGATTGCGATATTGAAGTCACTCGCGGAATCCCCGTACTTGAGCAGGTGGCTGGCCATGCTGTATAGCACATCGGCATCATTGCCGGGATCGGCCTTGCCGTCCCCCGATCCGTCCCGTCCCAAGCCGCCGAAGAAGCTGATTGAATCCTGGAGCTTGTCATTCTGGTCCGGATTCAGCGGCCCAGACCATACCGGCGCCGGAATGATAATTCCGGTAACCCGGGGCTTGGCGGCGGCAGTACCGGTTTCCGCAGCATCCGATTTTGTTTTCTTCTTGGCAACAGACCGTTCATACTGATCAATGGCAGCGAACCTGAACCAGGGAATCCCGGTCGCCGCGCTCATCTGTTCGAAGAGCTCTTTGCGGGCGGCGGCAGCGGTCTCTTTGCTGTCCGGGGCGGCAGGCCCGCCGGATTTCAGCTCAGGCAGTGTATGATAACGGGCAGCATTGGCATGTACGGCAGGACTGCCGCTCCAGAGCAAGGCGGCTGCAGACATGCACAACAGGGTTCTGCGGGTGTAATGGTTCGTGAATAAGGCCAGCATGATCTCAACCTCCTGCGTTTGGGCGAATTAGTAACAGTTATTCTTGCGGAATGGCACCTTTGGGGTGCTTTTCTTTAGATTGAAGCAAAAGGACTGTTTTTATCCGTGACTTCCCCAAGGTTCACAAAAACAGGCAATTGCTCATTCCACATGCTATAATATGAGGCAGCAACTTTTGACGATGAAACTGACATTCAGATCGAAAGCGGGGTTCCATACTTTGACTAATAGAACAGCCAAACAGCCCAAGCCAGACTGGATCAAAATCAAGTTAACCACCGGTGAGGATTATCAGGAAATTAAGGGCATGATGCGATCCAAGACGTTACATACCGTATGTGAGGAAGCGCGTTGTCCGAATATTTATGAATGCTGGGCGAACCGCACGGCGACCTTCATGATTCTGGGAGACATTTGCACACGGGCCTGCCGCTTCTGTGCGGTCAATACAGGCTTGCCTACCGAGCTGGACCTGCTGGAGCCGGAACGGGTGGCTGAGGCTGCTGAAGGCATGCAGCTGAAGCATTGTGTGGTTACCAGTGTGGCCCGCGATGATCTGAAGGACGGGGGAGCAGCAATCTTCGCCGGAACAGTAGCCGCTATCCGTAAGCGCCTTCCTCTGTGCAGTGTCGAGGTGCTGATTCCTGATTTCCTCGGAGACCGCGAGAGTCTGGAGACCGTGATGAATAGTAACCCGGATATCCTGAACCACAATATTGAGACGGTGGAGCGGATGTCAGACCGTGTCCGGGCCAGAGCCAAGTACCGCCGTTCCCTGGAGCTGCTGCGCCGGGCCAAGGAGATGAAGCCGGAGATTCCAACGAAATCGAGCATCATGCTTGGCGTCGGTGAGCAGTGGGAAGAGATTCTGCAGGCGATGGATGACCTTAGAGCGGTGGATTGTGATATATTGACATTAGGACAATATCTTCAGCCTTCTCCGAAGCATCTGAATGTGGAGAAATACTATCCGCCGGAGGATTTCGCTTTGTTGAAGGAAGAGGGACTGAAGCGGGGCTTCAGCCATGTGGAGGCCGGTCCGTTGGTGCGCAGCTCTTATCGTGCCCATGAGCAGGTTCAGTCTGCTGCCGCGGCCCGTGAGGCCCGTTCTGTATCGCAGGGGTAATTGTTGAATTTGCTTTTGCAAATTCCCCGGATGACGGAGTCACAGGCTCTAGGGTTTAAGTTTTAATCTTTTAAAAGGTTTTAATGTTTTATGTTTTTAATGTTTAAAATGTTTTTAAAAATGTGGAAAGGGCCAAGGAGCATTAGCGACGCGGCTCTTGGGGGTGGTTCACACCCCCGCGTTGATGGAGTCATGGAGAGGGATTTTGAAATTGTAGGAGCGGTAGCGTCCGCCTTTGTTGTCTGATTTCAACCGCTTAGCGGTTAAATGGAGGAAATCAGACAACAACAGCGGCCGGAAATTCAAAATCCCGCGGAATGACGGCTTATCAACGCCCGCCCCCATTCCTCATTGAAAGGCAGGCGACACACGCTTGATCGTTATAGGTGGAAAAGGTTACGAGCTGATGCTCGATCATAAGGACGGCTGGAACCCGGAGGCATTCCGCGGAAGATACAGCGAAGTGCTGGACCGTTACGATTATATTATCGGTGACTGGGGTTACAGCCAATTGCGCCTCAAAGGCTTTTACCGGGATAATCACCCCAAGGTGAACCGGGACACGGCTATCTCAGGCATGGTGGATTATATTAACGAATACTGCAATTTTGGCTGTGCGTATTTTGTGCTGCATAAGCTGAAGGAAGCTCCGCAGGAAGGAACCTTCAAGGATATCCTGATTAAGGAGATTCCCGAGCCTGGGACGGATGAAGATCTGGAGCAGGAGGATGCTGAAGCAGGAGTGAGTGTGAAAGAACACCGGGAACCGCAGACAAAGGCTGGGAACCGGGACCGGGATACCGCAGGCGGCTCCAGCCGGGACGGGGTCAAAGACAGACCGGTGCGTGAGCATCAGAGCCGGAATCACCGGAACAAAGACGGCCAGGGCAAGAAGAACCATAAAGAATTCCAGGGCAGGGGCCAGCAAGGCAGCCAGGGAAATTCCAACAGCTCTAAGCAGAACCGAGAGCATAGAGAGAACAAATCGAACAGACCGAACAAGCAGGAGAATCCAAACAACCAGAACAACCCGGCTAAACAGGATAATCCGAACCATTCAGCCAAACAGGATAACCAGAGCAAGAATAACAATAACAACCAGGGGTAAGCAGCGCATTTATCAGCGCTTTTCTGGTGTTATCGGTGCACTCCCAGGCAGTGCTGCAAACATGCAGCAACCCAAAAAGTCCCTTCGGCCAAATGGCTGAAGGGACTTTTTTGAATAATAATCCATAGTCTCACTACATCAATTATCTGCTATTTCACCGATAACTTCAAATGTTTCTGGGCAGCATTATAGCTCCATACCAACGCAGGGAATCTTTTCTTGAATGCACTAAGCTCAATGAAGGTCTCTCCATCCTGGAACAGTGCCTCTTTGGAAGCCAGCGTGAACCCGGACACAGTACCGGCGCCGTTGGTCAGCAGCACCTTTTTATTCTTAGCATCCCAGGAGACTTCATTCTCAACAAGAGCGGCCAATACACGGGAAGAAGCATACACTTGATCTCCCTGCTTGATCAGACCGACATTTCCGGCAAAAGCAGACCCGTTAATATCAAGAATATGGTGGTCTCCAGAGGCTGTAATCTCTTTCATCCCGGCAATTTGCAGGGCGGTAATCAACTGGGCGGTTTTGCCCTTGACCTCAATATCCGGAGCAAGCCCGATATGGTTGAAATCCTCCTTGTTAGGAGTCAGGTACTTCATGGTGGTCAGCTTCAGCTCGCCGCCGCCGGACATAGGGATCAGGCTCTGAATCCGTGCCTTTCCGTAAGAACGTGTGCCTACAATCGTAGCCAGCTTATTGTCACGAAGAGCACCGGTCAAGGCTTCGGAGGCGCTGGCGGTATATTCATTGGTCAATACCACAACCGGAACCCCGATCTTGCTGCCGTCCGTAATCGTCACAGGCTTCAAGGTACCGGTCTGATCGGAGGTGTACATCATAATACCGGCATCCATGAACTTGGAGACGATATTCTGTGCGCTGTCCATGTAACCGCCTGTATTATCGCGCAGATCCAGCACCAGCGATTTCATTCCCGCCGCACGTACTTTGTCCAGCGCTGCGGAGAACTCTTCATCGGCAGTTTGGGTGAAGCCGTTAATAGAGATATAGGCGATTTTGGAGCCGAGCATTTTACTGCTCACGGAGGTTGTGGCGATTTCGCTGCGGGTAACCACGTAGGATTTGTTGGCCCCGTTTCTTTGGACCAGCAGGGAGACCTTTGTGCCGGCTTTGCCGCTCAGCTCATCGCCAGCCGTCTCGGCTACACGTACCCCATTAATTTTGAGAATGGAGTCACCGCGTTTCAGTCCTGCTGCCTCTGCCGGGGAACCGCTCATGACTTCCTCAATGTACAGCTCTTTGGCAGTGTACATGAGCCGGACGCCGATACCGACATATTCCAGATCGACCTGGTGGCCGAAGGCAGCAGCCTCCTCCTTATTAAAGTATTGGCTGTAAGGGTCATCCAGTGTACTCACCATACCGTCAATCGCACCCCGGATCAGCGTATCCTGGTCCACACCCTCCACATTGTAATACTCCAGATATTGCATAATTTCATTGATAACATCCGTCTTGGAGGCTTGTACCGTCTCAGCGGCGGCAGCGTCTGCGGCTGAAGCAGCAGGGGCCCAGGCAATAGAGAGAGCCAGACAGCCGCTCAGGACGGAGGTGATAATTTTGGCTGATTTCATGAGTTCATACATCCTTTTGATGGAATTTGAATTTAGGATTCCGTATCGTAGCTAATGTGATAAGAAGTGTCAATCGTCCATGCACCGCTCTCGGATTTGGAGAGAATCAGGATCAGAGATTGGGTGTAGGTCTCCTTTGATTCGCCGTCGGTAACAGTCACTTCTGTATAGACGGCGGCTTCATCGGCAGCAGTAGCATAATAATAGATATTTGCGGAAGACATCGAATAGCCAAGAGCGTAGGTCTCAAAAAAATCACGCAGCTCTTCTTTGTAGGAAGCGTCCTGCTCCTCGCCGTAAGAGGTCATTAAGGCAGCAGTTCCGTCCACATTATGGGCATTCATATTCTCGTAATATTGGCTGACCGTGTTCTTGATCCCGGTAGCATCGCCCTGCGGAACCACAGCCGGCTTCATGCCTTGTTCGCGGGTAAGCAGCACGGAGGATTCCTGCAGCTCCATGGAGGAGATTTTCCAGGAGCCGCCCTGGCGGATCAGCGTATACAAATATTCGTACCGCTCATCCGGCATATAGTAGCCGCCGGTTCTAACGGATTTTTCTACAGTGTAGACTGTAGCCTCCTTGCCTGAAAGACTGAGGATTTTGAGGCTTTCGATCGTATTCTTCAGATCATACAGCTCGAACTGGGAAGTCATGTTGGCTACGGCTTCTGTATTATCCGATTCTCCATCTACAAGCGAATAGAAGCTGATCGCTTTCTCTTCATTATAATACTTGTTGGATAATTGAATGAGTGCTGTGACATCCTTTTCGCTGGAGGATGAGGACTGGGGAACGGTAATCTTCACGCTCCGGCTGGCCGGCTCCCAGGCGGCTGTGCCCCCGGTGGCTTCTGCAATGAAGCGCAAAGGTATGTAAGTGGTACCTGCGCTGGATACTGGAGCCACTGTGAGCGGCTTGACGGTTCCATTAATGCTGGCCCGTTTGCTGCCGACCTTAAGGCTGATACTCAGGTCTGTCCCGGTGCCGGTAACGGTCCCCGTCTTGGAGTCCCACAGAACCTTCAGCCCGAGCTTCTCAAAAATACCACGGAATGGCACAAGTACAGTATTATCCTTCAGATAAGGAGCTCCGGCGGTGAAGGTAAGATTGCTGCCGTTAATATAGACTTTAATAGGTTTGTCTGCGGCAAAAGCAGGAACAGCCAGCACAAGGGCCAGCAGGCTGATGCCCAGCAGGGATAACAATTTCTTCAATAGATTCTCTCCTTCAATTAGAAAACTTTGTAAAATAGGTTCATTATACCATTTGAAAATTCCCTCTGTCTATGCATTCTGCGGGATGTTCCGGGAGAGTAGCAGATTCCCGGCAGTCGGCAAAATAAAGCCGGAGAAGCAGGGCATCTCCGGCTTTATATAATATAAGTTGAGCGCTCAGACCAGGAAGGCCTCCCGGACACGGTTCCAGAAAGGGAAGGGACGGTAGCGGGCGAAGCTGATTTTTTTGTCCGATACCTGAGCACGTACGGAGATCAGATCATCCACGGGAATATTATTATGGTCAATGGTCAGCAGCAGGCGCTGATCCTTGCGCGAGAAGATATCGCAGTGATGGTGCTTCGGGAGCAGCAGGGGCGAGCCCATAGTCCGGAATACCCGGTTGTTAATGGATGCAATCTCGGCAATCTGCAGCGCTTCGATCGAGGGGTGCACCATGGCGCCTCCCAGACTTTTGTTATAGGCGGTGCTGCCGGAAGGTGTAGAGACACACAGGCCGTCCCCGCGGAACATTTCGAAGGTGACATCGTTGATATCCACCTGGATAACAACCGTCCCGTCAACCCCTTTCAGGGTGAATTCGTTCAGGGCAATATGCGAGCTTGAACCGGATTTCTTGTGAATCTCCAGTTCGAGCAGCGGGTACTGTACGATACGCGGTTTATGCGGTCCTTCCTCTCCGCACATATAATCAATCAAGGATGGCAGCTCTTCGGCCTGCCAGTCCGCATAGAAGCCCAAATGGCCGGTATGCACGCCCACAAAAGCCAGGTTCGGGATCTGATCAATAAACGTATGAAAAGCATGCAGCATGGTGCCGTCGCCGCCAATCGAGATCACAATTTCCGGGGACTCGGCATCCAGCTCCAGATTCCGGCCTTGCGCCAGCTTGTGAAATTGCTCCGCTAGTTGGATGGACAATTCATCTCCGCGGTCCAGAACATAATATCTCAAGATGTACAGGCTCCTTTGTATAATTCAGTCATACACCGATCATAATCAATCTTGACCCGGAACACAATATGAGAGCCGTGAAAAGCCGGGAATCCGCAGCAGGCTACAGCGGGAGATCTGGTGCAGGGACATTACCGGCGGACATGCGGACGCCGCAGCTTACCCGCCAGCAGGACCAGAAGAGATAGGGCGAGCAGGATAGCCAGCAGCAGGCAGAGCAGACCGATGCTGCTGATCAGGGCGGACTCTGGAGCGGCCAGCCCGGATGCAGCAGGAAGCGTACTCCATGCTCCGGCCAGCCCTGTGCCAACCACAGGCTCCCACAGCAGGAGAAGCAGACCTGCTGAGAGCAGGGCATGGACCAGTCGGGCGGCCATGAAGGGGAGATAACGCAGTCCGGTGCCGTTCAGAATACTGGCGACCTGGGCATGAACGGATAATCCGCCCCAGGAGAGGATGAACGCCGCAGCCGCAGCCTTGAACTGCAGCGGAACGCCTCCGGCAGCTTCCCCCGCCGACCTGGCGCCGAGAGTCACCTCGAATACCCCGCTGACCAGAGCGGCAGACAGCTCTGGCGGGAAGCCGGCCAGAGACAGCAGACGCCCGGCCATGCTGAACAGGGCGGACATCACTCCGGCGCGGGCGAGCAGCTCCATGAGTACATTGAAGAATACAACCAGGCCGCCGACAACGATAATAAGCTGAAGCGAAGAGACGATAGCACTCTTAAGCAGCTCTCCGAGATTTCTGCCGTCACTCCGGCGGGCCGCAGCCATCGCGTTAAGTGCAGTCCGCAGTCTTCCTGAGCCTTGTCCTTCTGGAGCTGCAGGTAAGTTGTCCGGAGCATCAACGGCAACGTTCAACCCGGCTTCTTCCGGCCTGCTCCGGCCATGAAAGGACATCAGCAGGCCTACAATGAGTCCTCCCCCGTAATGTGAAAGGGCGAGCACAAGCCCCAAGGAAGCGTCATGAAAGAACCCGACAGAGACAGCGCCCAGCAGGAAAATCGGGTCAGAGGAGGTCGTGAAGGCCACGAGCCGCTCGCCCTCAATCTTGCTGATCATCCCCTGCTCCCGTAGCTTGGCGGTTAATTTCGCGCCGACAGGGTATCCTGATACATATCCCATCGCTGCCACGAAGCCGCCGCTTCCGGGTATATTGAAAAGCGGACGCATGAGCGGATCAAGCAAAGCGCCGAAGAGATGGACAATACCGAAGCCCAGCATGATCTCTGAGATGACGAAGAACGGAAACAGCGAGGGGAACAGCACATCCCACCAGACTGCCAGCCCGCGCAGGGCTGCATCCAGGGAACTGGATGGATGAACGAGCATCAGCAGCATACAGCCCGCCAGCACGATCCCGAGCAGCGGACCGGATAATTTCTTCAGAGTCATCGGTTGTCGCCTCCAATTCTATGCTTAGTTGTATGCCAAAAGCTGGACAAACAGCACAAAAAAACGTAGAAAACGGTTACATTTAGCGGTGCTTTTTCGCTGGAATTATGGTATTATAAACTTAATTAATGCACATCGTTTTGAGATGGATTTTCAGGGATGGAGTGATGGTGATGAGTGTAGTTGCCGGAGTGCTCGTTTGTGCTTTTGTATATGTGATCCGGGTCTCCCTTGTCCCGCCTGGTGATGAAGAATTTAGAACATACTGAATAACTTACGAGCGCTGAACTCAGGTTTGGCGCCTTTTTTTGTCCGGATTCTTATGATTAGGCTTGCGGGTACAGGTCTTAAGGCAGGGATAACTGTACTGCGTATTTTTTGGTATAATGATAAGCAGGCTGCCTGTTAGATTAATAAGGAAGAAGGTGAACCTCTAAGTGAATCCGAATGAGAGTCTGTTTGACAACCTGGGAGGCGCTGAAGGTCTACACCGTCTGGTGACTGTATTCTACGCCAAGGTGCAGCTTCATCCCCAGCTCGGCCCGTTATTCCCTGAAGATATTACTCCGGTGCTGGAGAAGCAATATCAGTTCTTGAGCCAATTTTTTGGCGGCCCTGCCCTGTACTCCGAGCAGCACGGCCACCCCATGATGAGAGCCAGACATATGCATGTCCCCATCACGCCGGAACGTGCGGAGGATTGGCTGGACTGTATGAAGGCTGCACTTGAAGAGACCGGTGTGGAAGAATCCTTGCGCTCCTTTGTCCTCAGCCGGCTGGCGGGTCCCGCCCATCATTTTGTCAATACGCCCCATGAATAAGTGTTGTTTGTGAAAGGATGAGGGCACCCGTGCCGGAATTAATCCCCCTGTACTCAATTAAGGTTACCTGCTCCAACTGTGAACATGAATTCTCGACCTCAAGAGTACGTCCCAGTCTCAAAAAAGCCATCCGCCGCGACGCGGACTTCTGCTCCTATTACAAGGCGGAGAATCCGGATTATTATGTGGTGCGGGTCTGTCCCAAATGCGGATTCGCCTCCACGGAGAATTCGGCGGACAAGTTGGCCGAATGGCAGAAGAAATCCTTCGATACACAGGTCGGCAGACGCTGGCAGACCCGGGACTTCGGGGAGAAGCGCAGCTGGGAGGAAGCCCTGGAGACCTACAAGCTGGCCCTGATCTGTGCGCAGAGCATTAAGGACAAGGAACGTATTATAGCAAGCCTGCTTCACCATATTGCCTGGCTATACCGTTATCAAGGGGATACGGTACAGGAACAGCGTTTCCTGAGCTATTCGCTGGATGAGTATGTGAAGGTGTTTGAGAATGATACCTCCGGCGGCAATGATGCGCGGCTGATGTATCTGATTGGGGAATTGCACCGCCGGACCGGGAATTTCACCGCTGCTGTGAGGTGGTTCTCCCGGGTAATCAACGACCAGAGAATTACGGATGCAGCCATGATCCGGGCTTCACGCGAACAGTGGGCCATTCTGCGGGAGCAGATGCGCGGGCAGGATGTTGATCCGGACGGGCTTCCGTCAGGTACATAGAGCGGCGAAGTGAGAGTGCTTATAGCAAGTGCCTCTTTAACGAAGGAAACACGAAAAAGGCGTAGAAGAGAATTCCTCCTACGCCTCTGCCCGATGATGAGGGAGCCTCAGTCCGGTACCTGCTATTAGCGGACCGCCCGGTCAAACAGCAGGTAATCGTTGTCGTTATCGACGACCGTGGGACTGGCGCTGCAGCAGGGAAAGACCAGCAGCTTTTTTTTGCCTTCTCGCACGTTCTGCAGCTCTTTGGGCCTCATCGGCAGAAGAATGTTCTCCTGGTCGCAGAACGGGCAATATTGTACGTACATGTCTCCAAGGATAATATCATAAGGCCAGGTATGACTGAAGGGAATCATTGCTTGTCCTTCTCGTCAGAGGGTGCAGGTTCGCTGCCTTCGTCAGATGCGCTGCCGGACTTCTTGGATAATTCGGCAATCTTTTGCAGCAGTATATGTTGGGGCATATGCATCAGGTGTTCCAGCGGAA
Source organism: Paenibacillus tritici (assembly GCF_018207515.1). Classification (NCBI taxonomy): domain Bacteria; kingdom Bacillati; phylum Bacillota; class Bacilli; order Caryophanales; family Paenibacillaceae; genus Paenibacillus; species Paenibacillus tritici. The sequence goes on along the minus strand of NZ_CP073365.1, from coordinate 6,464,942 downwards.
CGCCGAGTTGTTTGGATAACGTGATGGCCGTTTCCGGCGATATTTGCAATGGCTTCATAAGGATGCCCTCCTTCATATTAGTGGAGTATCATCATCCACTTTACCATGGCTGTATCGCAATTACAAAGAAAACTACAATACAACAAAGGAATGGTGAGCCCGATATGAAACAACCATTATCACTGACCTGGGAGCTGGAATCCATCTTTCCCGGAGGCTCCGCCTCCCCGCAGTTTGAAAGCTTCCTGGACCGCTTGGCCTCCGATATTGAGAATCTGCGCGGACAGGTGGCCGCCGCAACTGCACCGGCTGAACTTGCCGCAACGAAAGCGCTGGACAGTGTAATCGAGCTGCTGCAGAGCTGCGCCGGGCGCCTTACACAGGCTGCGGAATTCACAGGCTGTCTGGGAGCCCAGAACCAGCTCGACAAGGGAGCGGTAAGACTGTCGTCCAAGGTGACAGGCCTGCGCGCCGGATATGAGGGCATCAGCTCCGCATTCGATAACGTGCTGCGTCAGACACCGGATGCGGTATGGACAGAGTGGATGGCCCGGCCGGAGATTGCCCCGCTGAGCTTCGTACTCAGCGAGAGCCGGGATCTGGCTAGGGAGAAGATGAGCCCGGAGCTGGAGAGCCTTGCACTTGAGCTTGCCGTGGACGGCTATCATGGCTGGAGTGAACATTATGAGACAATCGTCGGCGGGATTCAGATTCCTTTTGAAGATGGGGAGGGTCTGAAGCTGTTATCAGCCGGGCAAGCCTTCAACAAGCTGGCTGATGAGAACCCGGAGGTCCGCAGCACCATGTTCCGCAAATGGGAAGAGGCCTGGGGCGGCGCTGCCGACTATTGTGCGGATACCTTGAACCATCTGGCCGGCTTCCGTCTGAAGCTGTATAAAGGCCGCGGCTGGGAGGATGTGCTGAAGGAGCCGCTCGGTATCAACCGTATGTCGCGTGAGACCCTCGATGTGATGTGGGAGGTTATTACGAAGAGCAAACCGGCACTGGTGTCCTACCTGAAGCGCAAAGCGGAAATTCTCGGTCTGGAATCGCTCGCCTGGGTCGATGTGGATGCGCCTGTCGGTAAGTCTTCCGGCAAAATCCCTTATGAACAGGCGGCAGACGACATTGTTACCCAGTTCCGCAAATTCAGTCCCAAGCTGGCGGATTTCGCCGAGCGTGCCTTCGACAAGGATTGGATTGAGGTCGAAGACCGTGCCGCGAAGCGTCCGGGAGGCTTCTGCGTCTCGTTCCCGGAGAGCAAGGAATCCCGCATATTCATGACTTACAGCGGCACCCCGTCCAATGTATCGACACTTGCCCATGAGCTGGGTCATGCCTATCATTCGTTCCTGCTGGAGGATCAGCCGCTGTTCAATCAGAATTATGCGATGAACGTGGCTGAGACGGCCTCTACCTTCGCTGAGGTTATTGTGTCGGATGCGCAGGTGAAGTCTGCTGGTGACAGTGAAGAGAAGCTGGCGCTGCTTGAAGCGAAGATCCAGAACAGTGTGGCGTTCTTCATGAATATTCATGCCCGCTTCCTGTTTGAGACCCGCTTCTACGAGAAACGCAAGGCAGGTCTTGTAAGCAGCGAGGAATTGTCCGCCCTGATGGAGGAAGCCCAGAAGGAAGCCTTCTGCGGGGTCCTCTCTGAATACCATCCGCATTTCTGGGCTTCAAAGCTTCATTTCTATATTACGGATGTTCCGTTCTATAATTTCCCGTATACAGTCGGATATATGTTCAGTACCGGTCTATACCGGCTTGCTTTGCAGGAAGGGGCCTCCTTTGCGGATAAATACGACAGCCTACTGCAGGATACCGGAGTGATGACCCTGGAGAATCTGGTGTCGAAGCATCTGGGCGTCGATCTGTCCAAGCCGGATTTCTGGCAGGGGGCTGCGGATTTGATTGTAGCGGATATTAACGAATTCCTGGAAATGACTCAACAACGCAGCTAGAAATTTGTCGAAAATGAGGCAGATTGGTTTTTTGCAGTAAAATGTTGATTTTTGAATATGGTATGAATGCGCAAAGACCCCGGTTTCGGGGTCTTTTTATATGGTGTATTTGTCGAAAAAAGACGACGAAAGTTGGGAATATGCCAATACTAATAAGAAAATTGCGCAATTGTAGGGATTATAACCCAATTATGTTGAATAATGTTGTACGTGTTAGATTAGTGACCTATAATGAGCCTAAAGCCTTATATAAGCGCTGCTAGGCCCACAAAATTCAAACAACTGCTTACGAAGCAAGTATTGTGTGAGGCAGAGCCATGAGGCTGCATCACCCACAAGACTTTTAGGAGGAAATGTATGTGAGGACGGAACAATTATCGCTTGCAAGACAGATCGATCTGGTGTTTCACGAGCTGCAGGAGGAATTGTCAGGACTGAATTCAGGTACCGTATTTGTACAGATCAGAAATAATATCATCGGTAAGTTTGGAGTCCGCCATAATCCGCTTGCCGGACGCAGCGGCAGCTTCGCCGCAGAGCAGGAAGGTCTGACTTCCGGCCAGCAGTCCTCATTCCGGGTCATGGCTCTGGAGAGCCTGAAGTACAAGAAACGGTGGACTCATGGAGAGATTAGCTACGAATTCGCTGTCCGCCAGGGAATGGTGGTGGTTGATGCAACGCTGGAGTCCAATTACAATATGGCGAACCTGATGATCCGTTATCCGCGCAGCAGCAGCCAAGGTGATGTCTCCGACCAATCCTTTGGCTGAATTCAATATAGATTCTCCTGGACACAGATAAAAGCCCCCCTGCGCTTCGACGAGAAACGCGGGAGGGCTGTGAAGCTGCTCGGTCTATGCCTCACGGCTTAGCCGGATCTTTAAGATAAGGCTAGCTAATACTACGAACGACCGGACAGTTGTTGCTCTGCCAGTTGCACCAGACGTTTGGTGATATATCCTCCCAAAGAACCAGTTTCGCGGGAAGTATAGTTCCCATAATACCCGTCAGCCGGGATAGTTACTCCAAGCTCCTGTGCTGCTTCGTATTTCAACTGCTGCAGCGCTGCATTCGCTTGTGGAACCACCAGGTTGTTAGAACGGCTACCACGACTTTGTTGACCTGCTTGACCCATGTATGTTCACCTCCTTCGCCCGTTGTGAAGATAGTATGAGCGCTAGGAGAAGAATTCATGCACGAATTTTGAAGGTTTATAGGATGGTAATTATATGAAATTTATCAGCCCGGATAAATCATCTGCAGCGTGCTGCCAAGAACAAGGGTCTGGCCGGGTTCAAGCGTGATCAGTCCGGTAAAGGAATCGTCCTGCGGGAGATTGGGCGCATCCGGAAGCCAGGTGAGCGGTTCGATGCAGAGGAACTGGTCTGCTTCGCCTTTGGTATACAGAACCCAGTGATGAAAGAAATGGCGGTCGGCGGAATAACGCAGCCCGTAACCATCCTCACGCATCAGTACAGCCTCAGCAGGCTGCTGCTCAGCGACACGCAGAACGGTATCAAGATTCGCGCCTTGAAGGTTCAGGCGGGTATGCAGGCTCTCCAGTCCGCCAAGCGGCAATAACTGTCCGCTGGGCAGGAGATCCTCACTCAGCTCGTAAACGGCCTCCGCAGGCAGGGTCACATTCCAGCGGCCGGGAGTTCCGTCAAGCATGAACCAGGTATGATAGCCTGCGCCAAAAGGAATACGCCGGGTGCCCAGATGAGTGACCTTCAGGGTCTGCTCCAGCCGGTCATCCTGCAGCCGGAAGGTCATCTCGAACTTCAGCGGCTCGGGGAATTGCCTGATCCATTCCGGATCATCCGTGGTTATGAATTCGGTTGTTACCGCACAGCCTTCTTCGTCCTCTTCGATATCACTGACACACCAGGCCTGCGTGCGGTGAAGACCATGAATATGATGCTCTCCCGCGTTCCTGTCGAACTGGTAGCTTGTGCCGCCGAACTGGAAGTTCCCGCCGCGTATACGTCCGGGGGGCACCAGGAGAGGCATGCCGAAGTGATAAGGTTTCTGCAGATATGAAGTTAGATCGCTCTCATCCGGCTGGCGGAGGATTTGCCGCTCCTCTTTGCGGTCCCATAATGAAATTACGTTATTACCCAGCCTGGGCAGAAGCGTGACTTCCAGTTCGCAGCTATGCAAAATATACGTATCATAACCGTTCCACTGCCCTTTGGTAACCTGTTTCATAAGAGATATGCTCCTTTGATAAGCTGTAATCAGATTGCACACACGAATATCTTTATCATACCAGATTTATCCGGCGGTGGTTAGGGATTTGACAACTTCTCCGGCTGGCTCTATGATGGAGGCATCAATGAATAACAGGCAATGTGATGACAGGGACAAGTAAGCATAGACTGTACCTCCAGAAAGCCGGTGGCTGATGTGAACCGGCGGTGCACCTCTGACTGAATGGACCCTTGAGCGCCGCGATCGAACAGGCTGCATTAGCCTTAAGTAGACCGGCCGGCTCTTCCCCGTTAACGGAAGCCAAGGCTGTTTGCCTGTATCCGGGGGGATATACCAAGCAGCGAATAAGGGTGGTACCACGGTCTCACGTCCCTTGCGGATGTGGGGCCTTTTTGCGTTCTGCGCAAGCGGAAATTAATCATGATGGAGGATAAGACGATGGCTAAAAAAGTATTATCAGGAATTCAGCCCAGCGGCTCACTCACACTCGGGAATTATATCGGGGCGATCAAGAATTTCGTCAAGCTTCAAAAGGAATATGAATGTTACTTCATGGTGGTCGATCTGCACGCCATTACGGTGGCCCAGGACCCTGCAGCGCTTCGTGAGCAATCGGAATCGGTGGCTGCGCTGTATCTGGCCGCAGGGATTGACCCGTCCATCGCCCATGTCTATATGCAGTCCCATGTGCCTCAGCACGCTGAGCTGGGATGGATTCTGACTACGCTGACTGCTATGGGTGAGCTGGAGCGGATGACACAGTTCAAGGATAAATCGGCAGGCAAAGAATCGGTAGGCGCGGGCTTGTTCGTCTATCCGTCGCTGATGGCCGCTGATATTCTGGTCTACAACGCTGATCTGGTGCCTGTGGGCGAAGATCAGAAGCAGCATCTGGAGCTGACCCGGGATCTCGCGGGACGCTTCAATCACCGGTTCGGTGACTTCTTCACCATCCCTGAGCCCTACATCCCGGAAGTCGGGGCACGGATCATGTCCCTGGATGACGGAACCAAGAAGATGAGCAAAAGCGATCCCAATGCCGGCAGCAGAATCAACCTCTTGGACCCGCCGGACGTCATCCGCAAGAAGATCAGCCGGGCGACAACGGATTCCGGACGCGAGGTTGTGTTCGACCCGGCGAATAAGCCGGAGATCAGCAACCTGATGAGCATCTATGCCGAATGCTCGGGGATGAGCCTGCAGCAGATTGCCGACAAGTATGAAGGCCAAATGTACGGCGGCTTCAAAAAAGAGCTAGGCGAAGTGGTTGTCGCCCTGCTTGAGCCGATCCAGCAAAGATACCAGGACATCCGCAGCTCAGGAATGCTGAGCGATATTCTGGCTCAGGGAGCCGAAAGTGCACGCATGAACGCCGCACGCACGCTGGAAGGCGTGAAGGAGCGGATGGGCTTCCTGCCCTCCCGTTAAGGAGAGGACAGCTTGCTCTCCGCCTTGCGTCTCAGCCTGGCTTTGACGATGAAGCCCCAGCCGATGTTAAGCACGCACAGAGCGCCGATCAGAAGCGCGAGCCAAATGTTATAGCTGATGGTGATGGAAGCCGCCGTAAGTAGGAGAATTGAAGAGCAGGCGAACCACAGTGACAGACCTTTACCCATAAGTTCCAGCCTTCCTTTCTGCTTGCAATAGCGTTAGGTGAATCCCGGAGTGCTTCCTGCACTTCGGGATTATTAGTTTGAATGTAATGCGCTGTAACCGCTTTATTGTGATTGTGCCTTATGCCGACCCGGGCGTCAAGGGGGCGTCAAGGGAATGGCTCCACGGTAAATATAGCCTATAATATATCAGATGAGCTAGATAATCCTGTACAAATTGCAACATTCCCATTAATAAATCGCCGCTAATCAAAAAATGTTGCACAAAAGGCAGCAGTCTTCCTCCTCCAAGCAGCTGAGCGAAGAAATTCCTGCAATTCATGCAACATTCCATACAACTAGCCCAGTATCACGATTCAGTGTTGCAATATTTACAACATCTGAGCTTGGCCTCTGACTACACAGCAAGGCTGACTCATCTTCTTTACCGGAGCAGGTAGTTTATGTATTTTAGGGTTAATGTAATTAAACAGATGGCATAAGCTCCGGCAGATGCCATCTGTCTTCAAAAAAACTCCTACAGCTTAACTGTTCCCGGATCAATGGCGAAACGTTCGTCAAGCTTCTCACTGCTGAGCCAGCCGACATAGGTGTTCAGCGGTTTATACTCTTGGTCCATTACAAGTACAGCAACGAACGGGAATTGCTTGCGGTGTAAATAACGAACATCACCCCAGCGTACAATATAACCAGAGGGCAGCTCCTCAACCTCGGCAACGGCGTACGAGGTGAAGTACAGAAAGGCCTGAATGTCCGGATGGGATTTGGAATGCTCAACGGCGGGGTGAGTGGAGCACACCGCATGCTTGAACCATTCCAGCCGTCCGTTGTTCAGCAGCCCGATATTATAGCTGCCTTCCGGCTTGGCTTTGACGACATTCCACCGGGTAGGTGAAATGGTGGGGATCACATAATAACGGTCGCCTGCAAGGTGGTGAACATCTTTATTCTTGATGTTGCGTGTAATGCGAGCATGAACCAGTGTCCGCCAAATGTAGTATAGGACAGTGCAGGCATACAACGTAATGAACAGAGGAGCGGGAGGTACGATTCCGCTGATCCACAGAATAATTGCCGCTGTATGGCTGCCGAAGATAAACGGATCGAAGATATGGATAATGTTCCAGGCTATCCATTTCTCGGTGAACGGGCGTGCGGCCTGGGTTCCGTAGGTGTTGAACAGGTCAGAGAATACATGAACGGCAACGCCGATGAAGCTCCAGAGCGCGACATGGCTCAGTGTATGGAGATCCGTTAATCCGAACAACGGCCCAATGACCAGTGTGATCAGAGCCGGCCACAGCAGTAAAAAGGGCAGGGAGTGAGTGATTCCCCTGTGATTGCGGATATACACCGCATTGTCCTTCAGACGCAGTGCGGTATCGGCATCAGGGGCCTGAGAAGCCAGTACAGTAGCTACCATCACCGCTCCGGCAAGGGTTCCATTGGAAGCGACGACAGGATCGACGAAGGACAGACCGGCAAGTCCAAGTCCCATAACAAAATGTGTAGCGGTATCCATTAGTCAGATCTCCTTTGTACGGAAGTTCTCTATTAATAACTACCCATTTTCGCGTCCAGTTATTTAAGGGCGGGAAAATAAATATTGTCACGTAATTGTCGAATTAATGAACATCATGGTCAATGATTGTCAAAGTCTTTCCCAGTTTGCTATGATAAAGTTAATAGCGGGATGTTAGAAGTTCCCTAGAAGGAGGAACCCCATACGTGGACAATCAATTGAGATATCAAGCTTCTTCTGATTCCGCATCAATGTCTGCCAAGTCTCCGCCGGAAGGTGCAAGCTGGCGTGACTTTGTTACCGTTACGAAACCGGGTATTATCCGCTCCAATCTAATCGCTGCGTTCGCAGGGTACTGGGTGGCGTCAGGCTGGGATGTACAGTATGGCCGTCTGATTCTGACGTTGCTCGGCACCATGCTGGTAATGGCATCGGCCTGTGTGTTCAATAATTATTTTGACCGCGACTTGGATATGAAGATGGAACGGACCCGTGAACGGGGGCTGCCTACAGGAAGGCTGAAGCCTCGAACCGTACTTATCTACGGGATCGGTCTCGGCATTGCCGGGCTGGTCGTACTGTTCGCCTTCTGCGGTATGCTGGCCGGATTGTTCGGCATTGTCGGCATGTTCGTATATGTTGTAGTGTATACCCTTTGGCTCAAAAGAACATCCACCTGGAGCACCTCGGTTGGTGCAATCTCCGGGGCCATGCCTCCTGTAATTGGTTATGTGGCCGTTACGGGAACCGTGGACCTCGGGGCCTGGCTGCTGTTCGCGATGCTGTTTCTGTGGCAGCCTCCCCATTTCTGGGCACTTGGCATCCGCCGCAAAGAGGAGTACAGAGCAGCAGGATTTCCGCTCCTTCCCGTTGTGAAGGGGACACGCCGCACCAAATTCCAGATGATTCCTTATGTTGCGCTGCTGCTCCCGGTTCCGGTGCTGATGTATGCCTATGATTATGCTGGTATATATTATCTGATTGTATCGCTGGGATTGTCAGTGGGCTGGCTCTACTTAACACTGATCGGATTCAAGGCCAAGGATGATGAGGTCTGGGCGAAGAAAAGCTTCCTCTTCTCCATTAATTATCTGACGTTAAGTCTGATTGCCCTGGTGCTGAATACCATTCACGTGTAAGCATTCTTAGTAGAGGGGGAGGGCGTCCTGTGCAGACCTTGAAACGTTACAAATGGACTTGGCTGTTGCTGCTGCTCGCAGTGATAATGGCGGTCTATCTGGCAGTCCAGTCTTTTGATTTCGGAGGTAAGAAGCTGCCGGTCATCGGTCAGGTGCAGGACTTCTCTCTGGAGAATGTAGACGGGAAGCAGGTTAGTCTGGCGGATACGGAAGGCAAGGCAAGGCTGGTCTATTTCTTCTTCACCGTGTGTCCGGATGTATGTCCGATCACCACCTTCATGCTGTCACAGACGCAGGATCTGTTGGTTAAGGATGGAAGCTTCGGCAAGGACGTCGAGTTTGTCTCGATTTCCTTCGATCCGAAGAATGACACAAGGGAAGCGATCAAGGCCTTCGCTGATAAGTTCCATGCGGATTACAACGGGTGGTATTTCCTGCGGGGCGATCAGGAGCAGGTACGCAAGCTGGCAGCGGAATCCTTCAAGGTGATGATCTATGGCACAAGCAAGGATGACTTTGCCCACGCTAACCTTATTGGTCTCGTAGACCGGAATAACAATCTCCGGGGCTTGTATGATGCAGGGGATACGGAGAATGTAACACCGGAGTTTTTGGCCCGGACGGTCAAGAAGCTGGCCCGCGAATAGCCGGGAAAACTAATGAAAGAAAAGAAACGAGGGTGTCCGCAGGCAGTGAATCTTCTGCCCGGGACACCCTCGTTTTGGGTTTATTCCATCCCCTGCGGATACGGCTGGGGATAGATAATGAATTCCTCAAGTCCGGCCTTCTCCAGCTGGGTAATATTGTACTCGTCAGGAGTTCCTTCAACCCCGGCATAACCCTTTCGGGTATACATATGAACGGCATCGGGGAAAACGTCACGCAGAACACCCCGGATTTTTTTGCCCGAGCTGTCATTATCCATATACAGATAGACCTCCCCGTCCCGGATCGTATTCCGCAGGGTCTCCAGCTTAAGGGTGTTCAGTGTTCCGAAGGTGCACAGAATGTCGACCTCCGGTCCAAGCAGCCGTCTTAGGCGGCTGCGGTCGTTCTTGCCTTCGACAATAATGGTAATGGACATATACAATCAGCCCCCGGATCATAGTTGTTATGACGATATTGTACCTAAGCTGCGCTTTTTTTAACAGCTTGGTGTGCAATATGTATTCATTCCCCGGGAAATGTCGTTATAAATAGATATACAGCAAACCATCACCCGGCAGGACAAATGCGGGTGATTGCTGGCGAATACGGGCAAATTCAGGCAGCATGGCCGTTCCAGCCGGAAGCATAGGAGGGCAGTTTGCCGGCTCTGCCCGGAGGCAGCAGCAGAACGGCTGTCATCAGCAGAACGAACGCGATGAAGTAAGGGGAGACTTGGTCCCTGAGCTGTCCGGCAGCCACAGGTCCGGCGAAGGCCCCCAGCGACATGGCGATGGATTGCATCGAGAAGGTGCGGCCCAGCCGGCCTGCCCCGCCCAGGCTGATGAAGAGGGAGGCCATAGCCGGGAATAACACCCCTTTGGCTGCTCCAAGCAGGAATAGAACGATTCCGGCGGGAATGCTGCGGAAGGCGGCCAGGCAGAAGAAGCAGAGAGCCATTCCGAGCAGGGCGGTTGCAATACGGATGCCCGGTGAGACGCGGTTCAGGAAGAACAGGCAGAGAGTCACAAGTGCACCCAGGCTGAGCAGGGAGAGCAGAATGCCTGTGGATACAATCCCGTCTTTGCCTTGTGACAGGGGAAGCTCGAAGAATAGCACTCCCTGGGAGCAGGAGACGAAGAAGGGCAGCAGATAGTACCGCCTGGATACAGGTGGACTGGCGGGAGCTCCGGCCAGCTTCTCCTGAAGCGGCAGCACCGGCTTCTGCAGAGCCAGCGACGGATTATGCTTCGGCACGCTGAAGAACGCCATCACGCCGGTGAAGATCAAGAGCCAGCCCAGGGTGCTGAAGGTGCCGGAGTAGCCGGCTTTGGCCACGATGAATGCTCCGGCGGCAGGTGAGACTACAGAGGCCAGCGTGTGAATAATCCCGTTGCCTGACATGTATTTGCCCTGGGTCGCAGGGTCAGACGAGAGCGAAGCCAGCAGGGTCATGCAGGCAGGGGAGAGGAACGCCAGTGCGAACCCGCTTGCTGCGCGCAGCAGGAGCAGGTGCCAGGGCAGCTGCGCATGGGCCTGCAGCAGCAGAATAACACCCGCTACGGTAAGGGCAAACACGATGTAGCGGCGGCTGCCGTTGCGGTCAACAAGCACACCGGCCAGCAGATTGCCCGGGAGGTGGGTCAGGGAATACATCCCCATCATCCAGCCGATGAAGGCCGGTCCCGCTCCCAGGGACATGGCAAAGGGCGTCAGAATAGGATACTGGGCATGTAAATCGAAGAAGGCCAGGAACATGAAGAGATACAGCCACATTGCAGTTTTCACGGATTACACCTCCAGATTGGTGGCCAGTTGCTGTATTATGGATAAGTCCATCAGAAGACACAGCCTACTTGTACTTTACGTGCGGCTGAGGGGGCTTATACCAATTTCTTGACAACCCCTGTATGCGGTTCTGTATTCCGGCAACCATGAATTATAAGGGTCATTGATGTATAATAATTAATATTAATGAAATGTCTGACGGGACGGAGTCCTGAAGTGGCGAAATTTGCGATTGGGGTGTTGTGAAATTGATGAATCCGGAAGTATGGTCACAATTTATCAGAGAGAATTGGCTTGTTATCGTTATTGCGCTTGTCCTGCTGTTCGCAGTTGTTAACATCGTTAAGACTATGCTGAAATGGGCAATTGTTGTCATTATTGTTGTAGGGCTCTTCATCTATAGCGGAGTAACCATGGACCAGATTGGTAATGCCGTTAACCAAGTGGCGGACGGGACGGTCAGTACTCTGAAGAAGGAAGCGCAAGAGGTTATGTTAAAAGAGGCGCAGGAGGCTGTATATACCTCCGGCGGTGACGGTACCTTCACCATCACTACTCCTAATCTGGAGGTGAAAGGCTCCGCTGCAGAGGACAAGGTAGAAGTGGTCTTCCGTGGAGTCAGCCTTGGAAAGTGGAGTGTTACGGATACGACCAAAACCTTCATCGACGAAGCCCGGAAGCAGGCAGGTAAATAACAGTGCAGGGAATCAAGCGATACCCCCAGGACCGGAAGGAGGAGTGATATGCTGAATAGCTGGATAGATAGTCTTAGTGAAGCTAATATCATCTCCATCGTTCTGCTGCTGGTTGTACTGTTCTCTGCATTGCAGGGCTGGGGCCGGGGCTTCCGGAGGGCAGCCGGAGGGCTGTTCGGACTGCTGGGGTCAGGACTGCTGGCAGCAGCATCTCTGGTTATGGCGATTCCGGCAGCGGTGTATCTCTCGCCTGCTGCCGGGAACTGGGCATCAAGCCTTACCCCGCCGGATGCCAAGCTAAGCCAGTGGCAGCAGTTGTATTACACAGGCGCCTCCGTCCTGGCGAATTCGCCGGTCGTACGGTTTCTGCTGCTGCTCTTACTGTGCTACAGCCTGATTCGGCTGCTGCTGGGTCTGCTGTTCCTGCTGCTGCCCATCCGTCTGCCGCGCTTGTCTGGGCGGACGTCCGGGAAGATTACGGGTGCCAGCCGGTTAAGCGGAGCCTTACTGGGTACCGCAGCAGGGCTTACCCGCGCTATGGTGCTGGTCTTTGTTCTGTATATCGGGGTGGCCCTGAACCCGGACAGCAGCTTCAGCCGCTATGTGCAGTCTTCACCGATCTACAGCCAGAGTGCGGAAGCGGTCTTCGAGCCGCTGGCCGGTGAACAGGTCAGAGGGAAGCTTCCGGTGCTGACCAAAGCGGTAGCCGCGGAGATGAGCGATATTCTCCGGCGCAAATATGAAGTGATTGACCATGAGATCTCGGCGGATATTGCCGGTGCAGCCGCAGATATTGCCGGACAAGCCAGCGGGGATGAGGAGAAGGCCAAGCTGCTGTATGACTGGATCGGCTCACGTATTGCCTATGACTACGATAAGGCAGAGAATTATGAGCAGAGACGGATCTGGCATGAGCAGACCCCGCAGGATACGATGGATACCCGGCTTGGGGTGTGCATTGATTACGCGCGCCTCTATGCTATGATGGCCCGTTCCCAAGGGCTTCAGGTGCGTGTCGTCACCGGCAGAGGGTATGACGGTCAAGGCGGCTATGGTCCCCATGCCTGGAATGAGGTCTACATCAGCAGCAGCAAGGCCTGGATACCGCTTGACTCTACCTGGGCCAGCAGCGGCAACTGGTTCAATTCCAAGGATTTCGATTCTACGCATATCAAGGAGAACATCCTGTGAGAAGGAAGCGGTGGCTCTTGCATCTATGGTACAATAAACAGCGGGCAGGAAGAGGTCTTGCCCGTGTTCACGAATAATCGGCTCTGCATACCATACAAGGAGAGGACTTGGCTGTGAGATGGTTCGGTAAGCCGGGTTCCGGCCCGGATAATGGAGTACCCCGCAACTACCTGAGCTTACGCATAAATCTGTTTTTCTTCGGCACTTTTTTTATTTTTGTATTGATTCTTATCCGTCTTGCCGGACTGCAGTTTGTTGAGGGTTCCAGTCTAAGCGAAGTGGAGGCCAGCCGTGAGACCAAGGATGTTCCGCTTGCGGCCATCCGGGGAACCATTCGAGCGGCTGGAGGCGAGAGCATCGCTCATTCCACACCGGTACAGTCGTTATATGTTACATTAACCAAAGAATACACAGCGAAGGTCAAGAATAAGAATACCGGCCTTTATGAACTCACGGCTGAGGCTAAGGCGAATATAGATTCGCTGGTGACGCAGCTCGTCTCTGTTTTTGAACAGTATGGAGATCCTGCTGCCAAGAAGCTTGGCCGGGAGGATCTCCTGGCTCTGCTGGACCTTGACTATAAGAAGTCGCTGGGTTATGTCCCGCGTAAGATCAAGGCCGGGCTTACGATGAAGGAAGTCGCCCGTCTTATGGAGAACAAGCAGAATTATCCCGGGATGTCTGTTGTGGAGGAGAGCATCCGCCATTACGACAAGGACACGGTGGCCGTTCAGACCGTAGGTTATATGAAGCCGTTCCGTGCTACAGAGGATTATAATGTATACAAGAATATCCGTAATGCCATGAAACAAATGGACGCGGACCCCGGACTCAGTTACAGGGAAGATGAATTTGTCGGGATATATGGCCTGGAACAGCAGTACCAGCGGGAGCTTAGGGGCAAGAACGGATATCAGACCCTTTCGGTGAACGCGCAGAATATGGCTGAGGAAGTGATCGCTTCAGTTCCTCCTGTCAAGGGCAACGATATCTGGATGACGATCAACAAGAACATTCAGCTTAAGACAGAGCAGGCGATCATGGATCAGATCAGCTGGCTGCATCGTAATCCGGTACAGGGAAAGCTTCATAAGGATGCCCTCACGGGGTATGCCGTGGCGATGGAAGTCGATACAGGCAACATAGTGGCTATGGCCAGTATGCCGGACTACGATACGAATGTCTGGAATGCCGATAAGCTGCCGACGGAAGTGTACGATAAGATCAAGGATAATTACCAGAACGGAACGATTACCCAGAACACCTCCGGTGTCTCCGGCCATGGTCTGCAGTCATTGATCTTACTGGGTTCAACAATTAAGCCGTTAAGTGTGTTGATTGGTCTGCAAGAAGGTTTATTCACAACCGGAGATACTTATATAGATAAAGGGATCGCATATTTCGGCAAAGATAACAGCTCATCGGTGAAGAATTCCTCCGGCCACGTGCTGGGACCGCTTGATCCGGCGAAGGCCATCCAGGAGTCCTCCAATGCTTTTATGGTTGAATGGGTCGGCAATGCGCTGTATAAGAAGTATCAGGGAGAAGCCATCGAAGTGTGGGATAAGTACATGAAGGCCTTCGGTCTCGGGGTGTCCACACAGAGTGGACTGCCCGGAGAGAGCGACGGTGTTGCCGATTACAAGAGTAAGGGGCAGACTGTCCAGGCGGCGATGGTCTATGCTTCCTTCGGGCAGAAGGGGAAATACACGGCTCTCCAGCTGGCCCAGTACACGGCCACACTTGCCAACGAAGGCGTGCGGATCAAGCCGCAGCTCGTCAGCAGGATAACCGATCCTGAAGGCCATACCGTTAAGCAATTTGGACGGGAAGTACTGGATAGCATCTCGTTTGACCCTTCGTACTGGAAGGAGATCAAGCGGGGGATGAATACGAAGGTATCGGCCTTTGACGGATTTCCGTATGACTTCGCCCGCAAGACGGGAACCTCTGAGATGGAAGCCTTCGGGGCCATACGCGACAACGGGGTATTCATTGCCTATGCTCCGCGTGAGCATCCTAAGCTTGCGGTCGCCGTGCTCATTCCGGAAGGCGGTTTTGGTTCGAACAGTGCAGCACCGGTAGCACGCCGGATTTTTGATGCCTATGATTTTGAATATGGACTGGATGGAGTCCCCAAGAAGAATGTACCCGAGTCAACGGTGGACTAACAGGTTATTTTATGATGTAGAGGAGTGAAAAACTGTGGGTGTTTTCCGAAAGCAGGCCTCCCCCCCGGACGAGAAAAACAGCAAGAGCTCGCTTGGCCTGCGGCTTAACGTGTTTTTCTTCAGCACGTTTGTCATTTTTTGTGTAATTATTATCCGTCTGGCCGTTATTCAATTTGTTGAAGGACCCATGCTGACCGAGGTAGAGACCAGCCGGGATACCAAAAGCGTGCCGCTAGCCTCTATCCGGGGATCGATCCTGGCAGCGGAGGGGGAGAAGTTAGCGTATTCCAGCTCTGTGCAATCGCTCTATGTTACGCTCACCCAGGAATATACAGCGAAGGCGGTGGACAAGGAGACAGGCATCAGTGCCCTGAAGCCGGAGTCCAGAGCCAATGCTTATGCACTGGCGAATCGCCTGGTAGCGAAATTCGGCGAATATGGCGATCCGAACGGTGAGAAGCTGACGGTTAATGAAGTGATTAGCTCACTTGATTTATATTTCAAGAAATCCTCGGGTTATATGGCCCGCAAGATCAAAACCGGTCTGACCGCTAAGGAAATTGCCTACTTCATGGAACACAAGAGCGAATTCCCGGGGCTGGAGATTGTGGAAGAAGGCGTGCGCCACTATGACAAGGATACCGTTGCCGTACAGACGGTCGGGTATATTAAGCCCTTCAGATCATCAAACACCCTGAACATCTATAAGAATATTCAGAATGCTATGAAGAAGCTCGACGCAGATCCCGGCCTCAACTATAAAGATGATGAATTCGTCGGTTTTGACGGTCTGGAGCTTCAGTATCAACGCGAACTGCGTGGTAAGAACGGCTATCAGGTCATTTCAGTGAATCCGCAAAATATGGCCGAAAAAGTGGAAAAAGTGGTTCCTCCTGAAAAGGGGAACGATATCTGGACCACAATCAATAAAAATATTCAGCTTAAGACGGAACAGGCTATTATGGAGCAGATCCGCTGGCTCCATTCGAATACCGTTCAGGGTAGAACTCACCCCGATGCCGTAACGGGTTATGCCGTAGCGATGGAGGTGGATACCGGGAATATTGTAGCTATGGCTAGTATGCCTGACTATGACACCAACGTCTGGACATCACCAAAACTGGATGCAGAAGTCTGGAACAAGATCATGACCAATTACCAGAACGGGACGATTACCCCCTTCTCTTCAGGTATCTCGGGACATGAGTTCAGTTCATCCGTTTTCCTCGGCTCCACGATCAAACCGCTAACTGTGTTGATTGGGCTTCAGGAAGGTTTTATCACCACACGTTCTTCCTACTCAGACACAGGGAGCACGAAATTCGGGAAAGCGGGACATGAAACTACGGTTAAGAATTCGGGCGGGCATGCTTACGGATATTTCAACTCACCCGCAGATGCGATTGAGAAATCCTCCAACGTATTTATGATTGACAAGGTGGGCAAGAAATTGTACGAAAAGTACCGGGCTGAGGGTGTGAATGTCTGGGATAGATATATGAAGGAATTTGGCCTTGGTGTAGCAACAGGAGTAGGATTACCCAATGAATACAAAGGTTTCCTGAACTATTTTAAAGAAGCGGAAAGAGGCAGTGTCCAGTCTGCACTTGTCTATGCATCTTTTGGACAACAGGGAAGTTACACCGCCCTTCAACTTGCACAATACACATCTACGATTGCGAATCAAGGAGAACGGATTAAGCCGCAATTAGTCAGCAAAATCACCGATTCCTCCAATAATGTTGTGAAATCCTTCGAACGTGAAGTATTGAATAAAGTGGATTTTGACAAGGCTTATTGGAGAGAAGTTATTAGCGGAATGAAGAGTAAGGTTAGCAGTTTTGATGATTTCCCTTATGATTTCGCCCGCAAGACGGGGACCTCGCAGCAGGTGGGTAAAGGACAAATACGCGATAACGGGGTATTTATTGCCTTTGCTCCGCGTAATAATCCTAAGCTGGCGGTTGCGGTGGTGATCCCGGAAGGCGGATTCGGCTCCAACAGTGCCGCACCGGTCGCCCGTAAAATATTCGATGCCTATGACTGGGAATACGGACTGGATGGCGTGCCCAAGAAAAGCCTGAAGCCAGAAAACGCCGCAGGTGCAGATAATACTGCAGCAACAAACAACTGATATAATACAATAAACAATTGCTCCCGTGAATGGAGAGCATAATACAAGAATGGAGGGGTGGCATATGACTGCCAAATACCGCCTGCTTGCTTTGGATATGGATGGAACCCTACTGAATGATGAACAGAAGATTACCCCACTGACGGTGGAATGGATTAAAAAAGCGATGGATGCCGGTGTACATGTCTGTCTGTCTACCGGGCGTTCTTCGCGCAGTGCGATGCCTTATGCGGATCAGCTAGGCTTGAAGACTCCGATGATTATGGTGAACGGGAGTGAAGTCTGGCGCGCACCTCATGAGCTGTACCGCCGGTCTCTGATGGATGTGGAGCTGGTCAAGCAGATGCATAAGATTGCTGAGGAGTTCGATATCTGGTTCTGGGCTTATTCTGTAGATGAGGTATACAACCGGGATAGCTGGGACGGGGACATTGACAGCAGGGAATGGTTGAAATTCGGTTATTCCACAGAGGATAACGATATCCGTCATAAGCTGCTTATGCGGCTGCAGGAGCTGGGCGGACTGGAGATTACCAACTCCTCACCGTTCAACCTGGAGATTAATCCGATGGGTGTCAACAAGGCTACAGGCATACTTGAAGTATGCAAGCTGCTTGGTATTGATATGTCCCAGGTCGTTGCCGTGGGCGACAGCCTCAACGATCTGGCGGCCATTCAGCAGGCAGGCTTCGGTGTGGCGATGGGCAATGCCCAGGAAGTCGTCAAGCAGGAAGCGGATGCGGTGGTGGCTACGAACAACGAAGACGGCATCGCGGAAGTGATCCAGAAGTATATTCTGGCGGAAGCCGGGACCTCAGCCGGCAGGATTTCTAAGCAGGCGTAGCTGTGTTAATGAGTTTCATCAAATTTTTATAGCTTTATCTGAAAGACAACAAATGGTGGGGAGTAACGGAGGGGAAGTTTGAGCTGTAGGAGCGTCAGCGACCGCCTTTGTCACCGGATTTCCACCGCGAACAGCGGTATAAATCAAGAAATCTGGTGACAACAGCGGCCGGAAGCCAAAATTCACCGCAGTTACGACCTGCACCTTTTGTACTTTAAATATAGCTATCCAAACTTAAGGAGTTGAAGGAATTGACGATTCTGGGTTGGATTCTGATCATTGCATTGTTTGCCATCGGCCTGGCTGGGGCGGTATATCCAATCCTGCCGGGGGCGCTGGCGATTTACCTGGCTTTCTTTGTATACGGCTGGTTCTTTTCCTTCGGCTCCTTCGGTCCATGGTTCTGGATCGCCCAGACACTGATTGTTGTAGTTCTGTTCGTTGCCGATTACGTGGTCGGGGCCTGGGGCGTCAAGAAGTTCGGCGGGTCCCGCGCCTCTGTTATCGGCAGCACCATCGGTTTGATTGCCGGCCCGTTTGTGATTCCGGCGTTTGGCCTGCTGATCGGCCCGTTCCTCGGTGCCTTCATTGGTGAACTGATTGCAGGCGAGAAGGCAGGCAAGGCTGTCAAGGTCAGCTTCGGGGCCCTGCTAGGGCTGTTCAGCAGCACCGTAGTCAAGATTATTCTGCAGATTGTTATGGTCGTCCTCTTCTTTATCTGGATCGGACGGTATTAAATTTATTGTGAAGAAGGCGAAACAGCTTGTCCACCAAGAAAGAATCCTTTGTCAAAGGCACGCTTATTCTGGCCGCAGCCGCGCTTGTAGCCCGCGTCCTTGGGCTTGCCCAGCGGGTGCCGCTGGAGCATCTGTTTAATGAAGTCGGCAATGCGGCTTTTACACAAGCCAACACCGTGTATCTGCTGCTGCTGCCGCTGGCAACAGCGGGAATTCCCAGCACGCTCAGTAAAATGGTGTCCGAGCGCTACGCGCTGAACCGCCCGCATGAAGCGCAGCAGGTGTACCGGGCAGCCCTGATTTTTGCTGCTGTGGTAGGTGTGCTTATGAGTGTAATACTCTACATAGCCGCTCCTTATTACGCGGAATCCAGTAAGGTTCCCGAGAGTACACTGGCCATCCGGGCGATTGCTCCGGCGCTGCTGTTGTTCCCCGCAATCGCGATGATGCGCGGTTATTTCCAGGGGCGTAACAATATGATGGCCGGGGGCATCTCACAGATTGTCGAGCAGATTGCCCGGGTATCAACGGCCATTCTGCTTGCGTTCATTCTGCTGCGCCAGGGATACAGCAACACCTGGATGGCAGCGGGTGCCTCCTTCGGCAGTGTGCTCGGCAGTATCGGAGCCTTCGGCGTGATGCTGTATTATGCAAGGAAGCTGCGCAACAGCGAGGAGAAGATCGCGCTTTATGAATCCAATGAAGCTCGTCTGCCTCTTCTGAAGATTTACAAGGATATTTTCAAACTGTCCATACCGATTGTATTATCCTCCGTTACAGTGCCTGTGGTGAACTTTATTGATACTTCCTTTATTGTGCCGCTGCTTAGCGGACAAATCGGCTTGAAGGAGGCTACCTGGACGCTGGGGATCTTCGGCAGCCGGGCACAGAGTGTAGCCGGTATTCCTCCGGTATTGTCGATTGCCCTTAGTGCGTCGCTGATTCCGATCATTTCTGCCGCCTACGCACGTAAAGATGAGCAGCACCTGCAGCGTCAGGTCACACTGGCAATGCGTGTTTCCATTCTGACCGGTACCCCGGTTGTACTCTCCCTGGTCGTGGCTGCTTATTCTGTGAATGGACTGCTGTTCAAAACAATGGACGGCAGCGGGATTGTGGCGATGCTGACGCTGGGCACT
Source organism: Paenibacillus tritici (assembly GCF_018207515.1). Classification (NCBI taxonomy): domain Bacteria; kingdom Bacillati; phylum Bacillota; class Bacilli; order Caryophanales; family Paenibacillaceae; genus Paenibacillus; species Paenibacillus tritici. The sequence continues at coordinate 6,445,149 of NZ_CP073365.1, read as the reverse complement.
ATTTTCCAGATTACGATGATGACCACCAACTCGATCCTGCTCGGAATGGGCAAATCGCGGATTTCCATGTACTACGTGCTGGTCGGTATCCTGGTAAAGTTCGGCTCAAACTTCCTGTTCAGCCAGTGGTTCGGCATCTATGGCATTATCGGCTCCACAGCCCTGTGCTTCATTGTCATTACACTGCTTAACCTGCGGATGCTCAAAAAAATCGTACCTTTTGCCATTCTCGGCAAACGCTGGGGAGGCTTCTCCATTGCTGTCCTGGCTTCGGCAGGCATCGGTTATGGCCTGAATGAAGCGGGAATATTAATGACTCATCTGATGCCGGCCCGTCTGGCCTTCCTGATCACTTGTCTGGTGGTTGGAGCGGCAGTAGTCATTGTATACCTGGTTCTCTTGATTATTCTGGGTGTACTCAGCAGCCAGGAGATTGCAGGTTATCCCCGTCCGCTGCGCAAGCTGCTGGGGCCTTTGATGAAATTACAGCCTGCCCGTGTACGTGCCGGCGAATAATGCTGTGATGATTGTCTTATTTTGTCTTTTTTATTTGACTTATTCCGTACATTTTGCTTCACTTAAGGAGAAAGGACGAGTACAACCTTTTTATTAGAAAGGAATGGTCAATAGATGGACAAAATCAGCTCGCCTGCCCAGTTCCAGGTGGCAATTCAGTCTCCGCGCCTGACAGTGGCGGTATTCAAGGCAGATTGGTGCGTGGATTGCAAATTCATTGATCCGTTCATGCCGGATGTGGAGAAACAATATACAGACCGCCTTACCCTGGTAGAAGTGGATGTCGATGCCGTAGGCGATGTCAGCCAGGAGCAGAATATACTGGGCATTCCAAGCTTTGTCGCGTACACCGATGGACGGGAACTGGTCAGATTTGTGAATAAGCTCCGGAAGTCCCGGGAGGACATTGAGAAATTCCTGGATACGTCGCTGGAAGTTTATCTCAGTATTCACAAGTAATGAAGCAGCACCGCTTTCGCCCTACCCGAGCAGAAGCGGTGCTTTTTTTCTAAATATATAATTTAATTTTATTTAGCTGTATGTACTCCTAACTCATTCCTATAAAATGCGGGTGATAACATTGACGACACATCAATTGAAATGGCTCAGCTATATGACCTGTCTCATTATGTTTATGGCATTGTTTGGCGGTGTAGTGGTGTCCAAGACCGGTTCGGGACTGGAGTGCGGAAATCAGTGGCCGCTGTGCCACGGAAGGCTGATTCCTGCCTATACGATAGGCTCTTTAATTGAATATACCCACCGTTTGTTCAGCGGATTGGCAGGCCTCCTGTCTCTGGCTTCCATGTTTGCCTTTTGGCGTTACGCCCGGCACCGCAGGGATTTGCTTGCTTATGCCCGGCTGACCCTCCTGTTCGTTATCGTTCAAGGTGGAATGGGAGCGCTTGCAGTTGTGAAATCACAGTCTGCTCCAGTAATGGCCCTGCATATGGGCTTTTCGCTGATTGCTTTTGCCAGTTCGCTGATGCTGGCGCTCGGGACCAGACAGGCTTTCGGCTTGGGCGGAGATAGCCGTACGGAACAACCTGTAGTCCGCAAGGGCTTCCGCAACTTAACATGGGTTACTGCAGTATATTCTTATATCGTTGTCTATATCGGGGCCTACGTAAGCCACACCAGCTCTCAGGGCGGGTGCTCGGGCTGGCCGCTGTGCAACGGGGAATGGATTCCGGAGATGAGCGGCGGAGTGGGGATCGTATTTGTGCACCGGATGGCGGCGGCGCTTCTGTTCATCCTTACGGCTGTCCTTGGCCATCTGGCCTTCTGGAAGCATAAAGATATTCCTGAGCTGCGGGCTCTGGGGGTGTCGGCAGTTCTGCTATGCCTGATGCAGGTATTCAGCGGAGCGGCTGTTGTCTATACGTTATATAATGAAAGGCTGTACATATTTGCTGCGTTGTCCCATATCGTGCTGATCTCCGGGCTTTTTGGGGTGTTGTGCTACATGAGCGTCCGGGTCTGGCAGTTAAGCGGGGGAGGCAGCAAACGGTAATCACACGGCAACGGGGGACAGGTCAGCATAAGGTCCTGTTTGAGGAGGAACGCTATAGTGCGATACAGTAATTTACGACAATGGATTGAGCAGCTCCGTAGAGATAAGGATCTCGCAGTGATTGAGACTCCGGTTGATCCGCATCTGGAGCTTGCCGAAATTCACCGCCGGGTGGTACAGGAGGAAGGACCGGCCCTGCTGTTCACGAATGTGCAAGGAACGCCGTTTCCGGTGGCTACGAATCTGTTCGGTACGGTCCGGAGGGTGAACAAGGCCTTCGGGACCCGGCCGGAGCAACTGCTGAAGTCACTGACATCAGCAATGGAGATTCTGATTCCGCCTTCAGCAGCAGGCCTGTGGCGGGAGAAGACGGTGCTGCTTGAACTGCTGAGGGCAGGCACCAAAAATATACCGCAAGGCGAAGCCCCGGTACTCGGGGTCTGCCGCAGCAATGATCCGCTGAAGGAGCTGCCCCGGATTACAGCCTGGCCAAAGGATGGCGGGTCATTCATTACACTTCCTCTGGTCTACACAGAGAATATAACCAACCCCAAAGATCATAATCTCGGAATGTACCGGATTCAGATATACGATGACAGCACCACCGGCATCCACTGGCAGATTCATAAGGGAGGCGGATTCCATCATTCGCAGGCAGAGCTTCTCGGGGAGACCCTGCCCGTGTCGGTCTTCATCGGCGGACCGCCTGCCCTGATTGCTGCCGCCGTGGCTCCGGTCTCGGAACGGATTCCCGAGCTGCTGCTGGCATCGTTCATGCTGGGCGGCAAGCTCCCTATGGTACAGGACCCACTCGGAGGGCACAGGATTCCAGCCGAGGCGGAATTCTCGATCCGTGGACGGGTATCCCCGCTGGAGCGGAGAGCGGAAGGGCCGTATGGCAGCCCCTTTGGTTATTATTCGATGCAGCATGATTTCCCGGTTATGCATGTCCAGCGGATGTGGCACCGCAAGGATGCCATCTATCCGGCGACGATTACCGGCAAGCCGCGCCAGGAGGATTATTATCTGAAGGATTATTTACAGCGGCTGCTGTCTCCGGCCTATCCTCTGCTGATCCCTTCCGTAAAAGCGTTGTGGTCTTATTCGGAATCCGGCTCGCATTCGCTGACTGCAGCAGTGGTCAGGGAAAGTTACCCGCGGGAGTATATGGTGTCTGCTTTTCGTATCCTGGGGGAAGGCCAGCTCTCTTTAACCAAATTCCTGCTTTTGACGAATGTGCCGGTGGAACTTACCGATTTCCCCAAGCTGCTGGAAACAGTGCTGGAGCGGTTCAACCCGCAGACGGACTTAACGATCTTCGCCAATACCTCGATGGATACGCTGGATTACACCGGACGCAAGCTGAATCATGGCAGCAAAGCTGTGATGGCCGGCATCGGAAGCCCGGTCCGCCAGCTCCCAAGGACGTACACAGAGGGCCAACTTCCATCAATCACCGCCGCTGTGCCTTATTGCGGAGGATGTTTAGCCGTTTCCGGTGCATCCTATGAAGAGGACCCGGAGCTGCCGGACAGACTGGTGTCTTACTTCAAGGAACAGGAGACCGCCTGGCCGCTGATTGTTCTGGTGGATCATGCGGAAGAAGCGGTCCGCACGCAGACCTCATTCTTATGGACGGTATTCACCCGTTTCAATCCGGCCGACGATATCTATTCGGCGGCCCAGGTGCAGCGCGGTGGCTTCAGCTATTCGCTGCCGCTCATTATAGATGCCAGAATGAAGCCGGGATACCCGGAGGAGTTGGCTACGCGGGAGGATATTGCAGAACGGGTGGACCGCAACTGGCACCGTTATTTCCCTCAGGCATAGGATTGCTCACAAGTATTAATCGAAGAAGCGGATCTTCCGCAAAACGTTAAGGAGGCCGAATATGCTGCGGATATTGCTGGGAGAGCCTCCGCGCGAGAACAGCGGGGTGCTGGCTGAAGCCATGGAACACATGGCGAAGGCTGCCTCCATGCTGCGCAAGGAGATGATTGCCCATGAAGACCGGGACCATGAATTCCGTAAGCTGGAAATATGGACACGCGGTCTGATCTCTTCCCTGGACGAGCTGGAGCAGAGCTGGTTCGCTGCTGCCTTTTACCGGAAGTCAGTGGTTGCCGGTTATATGGATGACATGTCGTCCATGGAGCAGGGGGAGTACGCCAGATATGTGTATTTTTATAAAAATGGCTTCATCCGTGTCTTCTCGCTACTCGACAAGCTGGGGACGGTACTGAATAGTCTGTACCATCTGGATACGGGCAAGGTTAAGACACACTTCTCTTATTTCACGGTACTGCGGCAATTTCAGCTGCTTAGGGCGCATAACCCGCTGGCGGATGAGCTGGAGCGAATCAAGAATTCCTACCGTGAACCGGTAGAGAATCTGCGCAAACGGCGCAATGCCGAGATCCATTACATGAATGCGGAGATGACCGACGATCTCTGGCAGCGTCATCAGGGGCTGCATGACAAGATTCGCCTGGAGGATCTCGACAGTCATCTGGAGGATTTGAAGCAGAGCCTGGAGATGGTATGCAAATCCCTGGCTGCCGCATTCAGGTATGGTAATGAGCAATGGCACAAGAACAAAGCCGCTCCCAGCCTGAAATCCGGACAAGCTGATTCGTAAAAACTTACCTTTGACAAAAAACCGGAAACTGAATATACTTAGGCATACATTCACTTCTGACATGAAACGGAATATATAAATTTCATACTTTTTATCTTATCGAGAGCGGCGGAGGGATAGGCCCGATGAAGCCCGGCAACCGGTTTGAATCCAGCGTAAGGGCTGCATCCAAATGTCATGGTGCTAATTCCTACAATGCCGCCAGATGTGTGGTATTTGGCAGATGAGAAGGCATTGTCATTATACACACAGGCCTCTTGCGATCTGCATGGATCGTAGGGGGCTTTTTTGGTTATAAGATCAGGATAGTAAGAAGGAGGACGGGACGATTGATAGAGTTGAAGAATTTGACCAAAGTATACGGTAAAGGGAGCAAGCAAGCGACAGCACTCTCTGCGCTGAGCCTGTCGATTAAGAAGGGGGAGATCTTCGGGGTGATCGGCCACTCCGGGGCGGGCAAAAGCACGCTGATCCGCTGCATTAATCTGCTGGAACGCCCGACTCAGGGCGAGGTCTGGGTAGACGGTGTGGAGCTGACGGCACTCCGCAAGCACCAGCTGCAGGTGCAGCGGCGTAAGATCGGAATGATCTTTCAGCACTTCAATCTCCTCTCCTCGGCAACGGTGTATAATAATATCGCTTTTCCGCTGCGGCTGGCCGGAACGGAGGGAGCTGAGATAGAGCGCAAGGTGAAAGAACTGCTGTTCCTCGTGGGGCTGGAAGAGCATTGGAACAAGTATCCGGCTGAGTTATCAGGGGGCCAGAAGCAGCGTGTCGGTATAGCCCGGGCGCTGGCAAGTGATCCTGACGTTCTGTTATGCGATGAAGCGACCTCGGCGCTTGATCCGCAGACAACAGACTCCATTCTGCGTCTGCTTATGGATATCAATACCAAGTTCAATCTGACCATCGTGCTGATCACCCATGAGATGCATGTTATTCAGAGCATCTGCGACCGCGTTGCGGTTATCCATGGCGGCGGAATTGTGGAACAGGGCGAAGTGGCTCAGGTATTTCTGAAACCGAAGCATGAGGTTACGAAAGAGTTCATCCGCAGTGAAACTCAGTCGGAAGGACCGCTCAGGGAAGCGATTGACGCGGTGCATACAGGGTACACACAGGCGGTCAAAATTACTTTTCTCGGACATAAGACATATGAGTCCACACTCTCCCAAGTGGTGCAGGGAACCGGTGTTCATTTCGCCATTCTCCACGGAACCATTTCGACGATCAAGGACGTTCCTTACGGGCAGTTAATCGTCAGGTTCGAAGGACCTGCCGATGCTGTTCAAGTCACGATTACTGAGCTTACGGCCCAGGGCCTTGATGTGGAGGTGATTTTGTAATGGGCGGATTAGATTTTAGCGGTATCAATTGGGATGAAATGCTTGATGCGACGATTGCCACGCTTAAAATGATCGCTATTTCAGGAATATTTACAATAATCCTTGGTTTACCACTCGGAATTGTGTTATATTTATGGGGCAAATCAAATAACGTTATTATCAGGGCTGTTTACTCGGCATTATCATTCATTGTGAATATCCTGCGGTCTGTTCCGTTTATCATTCTGATGGTGGCGCTGATTCCATTAAGCAAATCCATTATGGGCACCTCCATAGGTGTACTTGGAACGATTCCGGCACTGGTGATCGGCGCGGCTCCCTTCTTCGCGAGGCTGGTTGAAACGGCGCTGCGTGAGGTGGACCGGGGAATCATTGAAGCGGCGCAGGGTATGGGAGCCTCCACGGGCCAGATTGTTATGCGTGTACTGCTGCCCGAGGCTCGTCCAGGCCTGCTTGCCGGAGTTACCATCACCATAGTTACGCTAGTCTCCTATACTGCAATGTCGGGGATGATCGGCGGCGGCGGTCTGGGTGACCTGGCCATCCGCTACGGCTACTATCGTTATGAGAAGGAAGTCATGATTATCGCGGTAGCTCTGATGGTGATTCTGGTGCAGCTGCTGCAAATGGCCGGTGACCGGCTGGTTAGACATTTTACACGGAAATAAGGTACATCCATATAGAGCCTTATTCATACAAACCATACTGATTAGAGGGGGATTTACAGATGAAAAAAGTACTGCTTACATTCTTCAGCTTGACCTTGATATTGGTGATTGCAGCCTGCGGAAACAATAAAACTGCGAACAATGCTCCGGCAACAACCGCACCGACAGAAGCGGCAGCGGCTGAACCCACTACTGCGCCTGCTGCGGACCCGGTAACCCTGGTCATTGGAGCTTCTCCTGTACCGCATGCGGAAATCCTCAAAGCGATTGCCCCGCTGCTTGAAGCCCAAGGCATTAAGCTCGAAATCAAAGAATTCACAGATTATATTCTTCCTAATACACAACTTGCCGAGAAGCAGCTCGATGCGAACTTCTTCCAGCACAAGCCTTATCTGGATGATCAGAATACCAAGAACGGCACGGATCTTGTATCTGTAACCGCAGTTCATGTTGAACCCTTCGGCGCCTATTCCAAGAAGATCAAATCCATCGACGAATTGGCTGAAGGTGCCAAGGTAGCGATCCCGAATGATGCTACTAACGGAGGACGCGCACTGATTCTGCTGGCCAAGAATGGCCTGATCACCTTGAAGGACGACACTAACATTGCTTCCACCAAAGCAGATATCACTGAGAACCCTAAGAAGCTGGATATCATTGAGCTGGATGCTGCCATGCTGCCACGTCAGTTGGAGGAAGTAGATCTGGCGCTGATTAATACGAACTTTGCTCTGGATGCCGGTCTGGTTCCAACAAAGGATGCTTTGTTCATCGAAGGCGGGGATTCTCCGTATGCCAACCTGCTGGTAGCCCGTCCTGACAATAAGGATTCCGATGCGATCAAGAAGCTGGCAGCAGCCCTGAACTCTGCAGAAGCCAAAGCCTTCATCGAAGAGAAATACGAAGGTGCCATTATCCCGGCATTCTAAGCTTGAGACTAAGGCAATATAACGAAGACTGATGACCGGAGATGTCCGGGCGGCCGGAAATGGCTGCCGGCATCTCTGGTTTTTTTTGCAGAGACAGGCAGTCCATATGCTGGAATTAGTTCCATCCGCTATGAATTAAGGTTGATCCGAAATGTAAAATTTAATATAATAAAAAAATCCCGGCCTTCATCGGAAGGCCGGGACGGTTTATGAAACGGGATTAGAATACTTGAATAACTTCTTCCACGCCTTCTACTTCTTCAACGAGGGCGCGTTCGATCCCGGCTTTAAGCGTGATCGTGGAGCTTGGGCAACTGCCGCATGCACCCATAAGTTTCAACTTGACGATGCCGTCTTCAACATCAATCAGTTCCACGTCACCGCCATCGCGCTGCAGGAACGGACGAAGTTTATCGAGCACTTCCAGTACTTCATCATACATGGTTGCGCTTTGTACGTTCTCACTCATTTCTCAATCACTCCTTTCGTATGTTTATTATAGTACAAAAACTTAAAAAATAAAATGGTTAGTGCAGAATAGGGAGATCATCATGAGACCAATTATAGAATTTTGTGCCAGCAACATCGGACATGGCACGGAAGCACTCAAGCTTAAGCTGGAACAAAACCCCGAATATGATGTGGTGGAATATGGCTGTCTGAATAACTGCGGCGAATGTTACATGCAGCCGTTCGTTATGGTGGACGGGGAGATTATTGAAGCCGATTCCCCTGCCGCATTGGAAGATGCCATTGAAGCCGCTATTCAGGAAGCAGAGGCCTGGGACAACCTTGAGATTGATTAAGCCGGGATTGTACCAGGACCCGCCATGTACCTAACCGAATACCTAACCGAATACCTAACCGAAATGGCGCTTGGACATCCACAGGACGCCGCTCTTCAGCAGGCGCGGAACGCGGCCCATGACGGAGCGGCGGCCCATCAGGCCGAAGCCTGCGTTTTTACCCAGTGACCCAAGGGTTCCCTTGAGCCTGATCTTATGCAGCTTCGGCGTTTCATTGCGCCATAACGCCTGAATAATCTGTCCCACCTGTTCTCCTTGGGCGCCCGCTGCCTGTGCACTGGGTGCGAAGGGCAGGCTGGCACAGTCCCCGATCACATAGACCTCCGGATAATCGGCTATATTATAATATTTCCCGACAATAAGCCGTCCTCCGCGGTCTTTGGGAAGTTCAAGCTGCTGCACGACCTGCACAGGCTGAATTCCGGCAGTCCATACCGTTACATCAGCAGGAATCGCCTGGGTGCCATTGAAGATGGCATCCTTTTCTACATGTGAGACGGATACCCGGCCCATCGTCTCCACCTGATGCTCATTGAACCACTCCTCCACATAGGCAGACAGCTTGGCCGGGAAAGAAGACAATATGCGTTCTCCCCGGTCCATAATGGAGATGTTCAGGTCGGGCCGGCTCTCCCTTAGCTCTGAAGCAATCTCTACACCGCTTAATCCTCCGCCCACAATGTTGACCGTTCCATAAGGCTTCACATCGTTCAGCCGGCGGTAGGTTTCCCGGGTTCCTGCGAAGCTCTGAATACTGCAAGCATACTCTTGGGCGCCAGGTATGTTGTGGAAATTATCCGTACAACCGAGGGCAATCGCCAGAATATCATAGGATATCGGCTCCCCGGAGTCGAGGAAGATCATCCGGCTGTCCAAATGAATGGAGCCCACTTCCCCGTAACGTACGGTCAGGCGGGGGTGAACCGGAAATTGAATCCGCAGATGATAATCCGTGACGGTACCTGCGGCCAGTGCATAATATTCGGTCTTGATCCCCTGATAGGGCATCCGGTCTACCAGGACGATCTCCACATCATGCGGGAGATGGTTATTAAGCAATTGCTGAATGAGGGCAAGACCGCCGTAGCCGCCGCCCAGGACAAGTAACGTTCTCATGCGAACTGATCTTCCTTTCGGATACAAAAATAGACAAGGCAGTTCTGCGAATGACAGTGCTGATATTCGTTTATTCGTATACTTTGATCTCGTTGTAGAAGGTATCCCGCTCTACCGGAATCCGTCCGGCGCCCTTCACGAGCCAGATCAGCTCTTCCCGGGTCAGACCCTCGGGTGTCAGTGCACCGGCAGCATGGCTGATCCGTTCCTTAAGGATCGTGCCGTGTACGTCAGAGGCTCCGAAGCTAAGGGCTACCTGGGTCAACTGGGCCCCGATATTAATGAAGTAGGCCTTGATATGGTCGAAATTATCCAGCATCAGCCGGCTGACCGCAATGGTCTTCAAGTCCTCGTAAGCAGAGTTGCGGCGCATAATGCCGGCATTCTTGTTCTTGGGCTGCATGGACAGCGGAATGAAGACCATGAATCCGCCGGTTTCGTCCTGCAGATCACGAATTTGCAGCATATGACGGATGCGGTCCTCGCGGGACTCAATGGACCCGTACAGCATGGTGGTGTGTGTCTTCATGCCGAGATGATGAGCCGTCCGGTGCACTTCGAGATACTCCTCGACGTTGGCCTTATCTACGCGCATTTTTTTGCGGTACTGGTCGGACAAGATCTCTGCTCCCCCACCGGTAAGGGTCTTCAATCCGGCGGCGCGCAGCTGCTCCAGCACTTCACGGATACTGAGTCCGCTGATGCGAGTGAAGAAGTCGATTTCTGCCGCAGTGTAAGCCTTGAGGGTGACCTCCGGGAAGCGCTCGTTCAAGGCCGAAAGCGAATCAACATAGTACTGGAAGGGCACATTATCATTATGACCGCCGACAATATGGAACTCGCGCACGCCGGGATGAATATGCTGCTCGACATATTGCACCATTTCCTGACCGGAAAGGGTATAAGCCCCTTCTTCGCCTTCATCCTTGCGGAAATTGCAGAATGCACAGCGGGATTCGCAGACGTTGGTGAAATAGAGGCTCATATTCTCAATAAAATAGACTTTATTCCCGTTTTTTCGCTGATTAACTTCATTGGCCAGTTGCCCAATCGTCAATAAATCGTTGCTCTCATATAAATAAACGCCGTCTTCCAAATTCAATCGTTCTCCGCCGCGAACCTTCTCAATGATGTTCGCCATCCGGGCATCCGTGTGGGGTGTTATAAGGGTAGACATATAATTTCCTCCTGAAGGTTGGCGAAGCAGTTGCATCGCATAATTGTGTATCGTAGAATGGCCGGCAGGGCAGCCGGCATTACAAATAGAGGTTTGCTGCAACCCCGTGACAAATTTCCGAATTTTTTTGAAAATACACTCGTTTATCGCTTTTCTTATTATAAACCTCTACTTGAGGGGGAGCAACCGCCAGAAACCGCAGGACTTCCGGTATAAATTGCATATCAGCGGAGAGTTTGCGACTTGAGGGCAGAAGAATAGTGGAGTATACTGAATTTATGAGGCGCAGCAAATGATTTACATCATATTCATAATAAGCTTCGCCACTCCGTTCTTAACTTGAAGCCGGAAGGCTGATTGATAAACAAACTAATTCATTCTCGGGAGGTTATCATTATGATTAACATAAGTGAAACAGCAGCAGGCCAATTGAAGACGATGCTGGCTGAGCAGGAAGTGCCTAATATGTTCCTCCGCCTGGGCGTAACCGCCGGGGGCTGCAGCGGCTTCTCCTACGCTATGGGCTTCGATGACAGCGAGAGCGAGCAGGACGTATACATGGACGTTGAAGGTCTGAAGGTAGTCGTCAGCAAAGACGATCTCCGTTACCTCAACGGCCTGGAGATCGACTTCGAGGAATCCGGCATGACCGGAGGCTTCACCATCAACAACCCGAATGCCTCGGCAACCTGTGGTTGCGGATCATCTTTCCGTACGAAGGAAGAGGCAGGGAATCCGGCGGCGGAGCCTTGCTAAACGATGAGATGATAGGAATGTCTCCGTTGATGTAAATAGTTGATTTAATTAACGCGGATTGCGGCTTTCGTAACCTCCTGATGGTGTATGGTGCAAACTATACGGCTTAGGAGGTTTTTTGTTGATCAAACCAATATATGTTAAAATTCAATAGAGATGTTTATGCTTACACTATGAGGAGGGCAAGAATGAGACTGTTACCCTTTGAACGCCCCACAGAGCATTATGATGAACGAATCGTCGATATTGATAAAGAAATTTGTTCTTTGATCCAGCAGAGGAAGGACGCCTCGGATGATAATCCGGGTTATCCTCCGTTTGAGTATATTTCTGAATGGTCAGAGACGTTTGAACTCTATGAAGACTTCTTGAAAGCGTTATTTACGACTATGATGAATGAGAAACAATTTAAACCCAGGGTTGAACCCTCAGGATTTAGAAAACATATTGAAATCCTGAGAGCTGTTGAGAAAGACGGGCGTTTCTATACCCTAACTTCCTTAAGACAATATAGCAATGCAAGTGTTCTGGTCCTTAATATAGATTGGGACGAGCAACCGGACAATGTACCCAATTCTCATCAGCATACCCACTATGAACTATTCATTAACGAACAATACGATTCCAGAATGACAAGTGGTGCAAGCAGTTCTGATCATGCCTCTTATAAATATGTAGTAACCCCGCCCTTACCTGACGATATTTCAGAACTACAATTTAGGTTCGGACCCTATAACCACTCTTTTAAGAAGGCGGAGTCAGAGGATGAAATCGTAATTGGGATTATGTAAAATGAAAAAAAACCCTATACGGAATGACTGAGATAAGCGCAGCCTTTACGAAGTATTATTCGTGAAGCCTGCGCTTTTTTGCCGAAAGGACGCATGAAAGCCTTTTAAAAAGTCAGTTTGGTGTCAAAATTCAATTCCCTTATAAAACATACTTGACTAGTGGGAATAATGGGATTATAGTATGAAAAAAGCTTGATTCACGAGAAAGATTTCCACAAGAAACTTTCATCTTTCAGCTTAAATTTAAATTGTATACAATTATACAAATATTCGGGCGACCCGCAAACGAATGGCGAGGAGCAATCAACGGTATGGAAATGCGCTCAAGAAGATTGTCGAAGGATAATACTTACTATGCACTCAAGCAAAAAATAATAGACAGCGAGCTGGAGCCGGATCAAGCGGTCAATGAAGAGAATCTGGCAGCACTCCTCGGCGTCAGCCGTACTCCGTTAAGAGAGGCCATCCAGCGGCTGGAGAATGAGGATTTCCTGGTGCGCCAGCCTAACGGCAGGCTGCGTGTAGCTCCGTTAACGATTACAGAGGTGGAAGAGATCTTCCAGATCCGCAGCATGCTTGAAGGCCATATGGCCAGAAGCGCAGCCAGAAATGCTACGGCCCGGGATATTCAGCGGTTAACGCTGATTCTGGAGCAACTGAAGCACTCTTTTCAGATGGGGGACAAGCAGGATGTAGTATCCTATGGTTTTGAATTCCATGATTACTTATCGGAGATAAGTACGCTGAAGACCTTTGAGAAGGTGCTGAATCAATTAAGAGACCGTTCCCTCCGGTATTGCCGTTATGTCTCTCTGCACGGGGACTGGAATACACAGGCGGATGAAGAACATCTGGCCATTCTGCAGAGGATTGTAGCCAGAGATGAGGACGGCGCAGAACAAGCCATGCGGGAGCATATCCTAAGCAGTCTGTCTACTGCACTCGAGCGGATTCGGGGAATTGAACAAACGTAACGGAGGGGGAGCAGACTTATGGAACCACAGCAGGAGAGGGAAGAGGCTTTGGCAGCACGGCTAACGGAAGTACGGAGGAACCTGCACCGCGAACCGGAGCTTAGCTATGAAGAGTTCAGAACGACTGAGAAGCTGCGCAGATGGCTGACCGAAGAGGGGATAGCGATCCTGGACCTTCCCTTGGAGACCGGACTTATTGCGGAGATTGGACAAGGGAGCGGGAGCATTGTAGCGATCCGCTGTGATATTGATGCACTGCCGATTGAGGAGCAGACAGGACTGCCGTATGCCTCAGAGATTCCCGGAAAAATGCACGCCTGTGGCCATGACTTCCACACCGCCGTCATCCTGGGGGCCGCCATCCTGCTGAAGCAGCGCGAGGAGGAGCTGCCGGGCAAGGTCAGAATATTGTTCCAGCCGGCGGAAGAGACGGGACACGGTGCAGAGGGTGTGCTGGCATCCGGCGGACTGAACGGGGTTGAAGCCATATTCGGTATACATAATTCACCGGAGCTGCGGGCCGGAGCATTCGGTACCAGAACGGGAGCCTTGACGGCTGGTGTAGACCGCTTTGAGATTACGGTAAAAGGTATAGGGGCTCACGCAGCTACTCCCGAAAAAGGGGTGGACACCATAGTCACTGCCGCGCAGATCATTACCATGCTGCAAACCGTAGTCAGCCGGCAAAATAATACGCTGGAGCCGGTGGTGTTAAGTGTGACCCGAATCAACGGAGGTTTCACCTGGAATGTGCTCCCGGAGAAGGTGGAGCTTGAAGGAACGGTACGCACCTACAATGAGGATATCCGCAGCAGCATTCCAGCCCAAATGACCCGGATCATTGAAGGCATTGCCGCAGCAGCAGGGGCGGAGGCGAAGCTTCATTGGTATCCCGGCCCGCCGGCAACCATTAATCATGAGGAATGGGCTGACTTCACCAAAGAGGTCGCTGCACATGCAGGCTATGAGGTACATGATATTCCGCCGCAGATGGGCGGAGAGGATTTCGCATATTATTTACAGCAGATACCGGGGGCTTTTGTGAATATTGGAGCCGGCCCGAACCATCCGCTGCATCATCCCCGATTTGATGTGGATGAGGCGGCCATCCTGCCCGCTGCCAAGTATTTCGCTACACTTGCAGAACAAGCGCTTGCGAGGCTGCAGACACAAGCTTGAATCCTGAATCCTAAATTTACCAGATGATTGAGGGGAACAACCATGATTGAATTACGGGATGTGTACAAGACCTTCACCCGCAAAGAGGTGAAGATTGAAGCTCTGAAGGGAATCAGCCTGAAGGTGGAGAAAGGCGATATCTTCGGTGTCATCGGCTACAGCGGTGCCGGAAAAAGCACGTTAATCCGCCTGGTCAATTACCTGGAACGTCCCTCGGAGGGACAGGTGCTGGTAGACGGGCATGATCTGGGCGCGTACAGCGACAAAGAGCTGCGGGCAGCCAAGAAAAACATCGGCATGATTTTTCAGCATTTTAACCTGCTGGAATCGAAAAAGGTGTTCGACAATGTGGCGATCCCGCTCGTGCTGCTGAAAAAGAACAAAGCTGAGATCCGCAAGCGGGTTCAGGAGCTGCTTGAATTTGTCGGATTAAGTGACAAGGCCGGAAGTTATCCGAGTGAGCTGTCAGGCGGGCAGAAGCAGCGGGTAGGGATTGCCAGGGCGCTTGCCTCGAACCCCTCCATTCTATTGTGCGACGAAGCCACATCTGCACTCGATCCGCAGACTACCCGGTCCATTCTGCAGCTGCTCAAACGAATCAATGCGGAATACAACATTACGGTAATGATTATCACGCATGAGATGTCGGTGATTCAGGAGATCTGCAACAAGGTAGCCGTTATGGAAGAGGGACGGATTATCGAGCAGGGGAGCGTACTGGATGTGTTCGGCCAGCCCAAGCATGAGACTACGCAGAATTTCGTGAAGACTGTCATTCAGAACAGCATGACCACAAGCGTCCGTAGAACACTCAAGGCAGAGCATGGAAGCCAGCTCTATAAACTGAATTTTGCCGGAGAGAGCGCCTCGGAGCCTGTTCTGTATGAGATTATCCGCTCCTATGGAGTCAAGGTGAATATTCTGTTTGCGAATACGACGGAGATTCAAGAGACAACCCTGGGTACGATTATCGTTCAATTGCAGGGGGACCCGTCCCAGATTGAAGCGGCTCTGGATTATATGACCACACATGAGGTGCGGATAGAGGAGGTGAAATCCTATGTTCTCGACATCAATCACAAGTGAGCAATTTCTTAAGGCTATTATCGAGACGATTCAGATGGTGGGCGTATCGCTATTCGTAGGTTCGCTGCTGGGCGTTCCGCTGGGCATCCTCCTTGTTATTACCCGTCCAGGCGGGGTGCTGGAGAACAAAGGGCTCTATACCGTGCTTAATCCGGTGATCAACATCATCCGTTCGCTTCCGTTCATTATATTACTGGTTGCTATTATTCCGGTAACAAGAGCAATTGTTCATACTTCAATTGGGACGAGTGCAGCAATTGTTCCGCTTATTATCTACATTGCACCTTATATTGCGCGGCTGGTAGAGAACTCCCTGCTGGAAGTGAATCCGGGCATTCTGGAGGCTGCTGAAGCCATGGGCGCTACTCCGTTACAGGTCATATGGTATTTCCTGCTGCCGGAAGCGATAGGCTCGCTGATTCTCTCCCTGACCACTGCGACGATCGGGTTAATCGGGGCAACTGCGATGGCAGGAACCGTAGGCGGCGGCGGGGTCGGTGATTTGGCCATTGTCTATGGCTATCAGCGTTTCGACAAGGTGGTCATGGTTGCTACCGTCATTATTCTCATTATTCTGGTGCAGGGCATTCAATCCTTAGGCAACACCTTGGCCCGTAAAATTCGCCGCTATTAGACTATCACCTATAGAAAAGAGGAACGGCAGATGAGTGTATGGAGCAAGCAGGATCGTTTTCAGGCGATATTATCCGGAGAACTTGCGGATCGCCCGATCATCAGCGGATGGCGACACTTTATTGACAAGGAGCAGAATGCAGAGGATTTGGCACAGTCAACGATTTCTTTTACGGAGACATATGATTGGGACTGGGTGAAGATCAACCCGAGAGCGACCTATCTGGCGGAAGCCTGGGGGAATCAGTACGACTTCGCCGATTATCAGACGGTATTTCCGAGACAGCTGACTACGGTTATTCCGGAAGCCAGGAATCTCTGGGACCTGGAAGTGAAGAAGGCAGGCGGGACCGCTTCGCTGCTGGAGCATCTGGAGGCCGTCCGCAAGATCCGCCGGGGCTTGCCGGATACACCCCTGATCCAGACGGTATTCTCACCGCTGACGGTACTACTGTTCCTCGTGGGGCGTTCTGCTTATGTTACCAAGACCGTATTCGGGATTGAGCAGCCGGTGACGCTGGACTCGCTGTTCAAGGAGCACCGGGCCGCTGCGCATCATGCGCTGCATGTCATTGCCTTAACCCTGGCGGATTATGTGCAGGAGCTGCGCCAGGCGGGATCAGATGGTTTGTTCTATGCGGTGACAGGCACAGCACATCCCGGACTATTCGATGAGGCGATGTTCGATGAGCTGTCGAGACCTTATGATTCCATAGTGCTGGAGGCTGCCAGCTATGGCAAGAATATTTTACATACCTGCGGTGCCTATGCCCAGCCTGAGCGATTCAATGATTACCGTATTGACGGGATCAGCTGGGATACGATAGCCGAAGGAAATCCCGGACTCGAAGCAGAGCTCAAGGCCACGAAGGTAGGCGGAGTGGACCATGGGCTGTTTGCAGGAAATAACGTGCCGCAGATTGAACAGCAGGCCAAGGAAGCACTGGCAAGGATGAAGAATCAGCCGTTTATTCTGTCGCCCAATTGTGCTATTCCGCTGACAGTTACAGACGAGGCATTAGTGCATTTCAAAAACACAGTACTCAAATAGGAGATGATGGTTATGAAAAAAATATGGATAGTAATGCTGATTAGTGCAATGGCGGTGCTGGCGGCTTGCGGCAACAATAAGGAAGCGGCAAGCTCCGGGGACAAGAAAGAAATTACAGTCGGATTCGGTGTGGGCACGTATGAAGAGCAGTTCCGCCAGTCGATTCTGCCCATTCTGGAGGGAAAAGGCTATACTGTAGATATCAAAACCTTCTCCCAGAATATGCAGGTTAACCCGGCGATGAAGGAAGGCTCGATTGACGCGAGTATCTTCCAGAGTACAGCCTACATGGAAGCTATCAATGAAGAAATCGGAGCAGATATGGTAGGGATTGCGTATGTTCCGGGTGCGCCGCAAGGTCTATATTCCGTAAATCATACCACGCTTGACGATGTGAAGGACGGCACTACTGTAGCGGTTCCGAATGATCCGGTCAATCAGGAGCGGGCACTGCGTATCCTGGAGGAACTGGGCTGGGTCAAAATCAAAGAGGGTGCCGGTGTAGCGGACTTCAATGTGAACAGTGTCGAGCCGGACAAGTTCAAGATTGAACTTAAGGTGCTGGACCCGGCGCAGATTCTGGTCTCGCTGCAGGATGTGGATTATGGTGTGGTTAACGGGAACTACATTGCCAATGCTCCAGACCGGAAGATTACAGACGCCCTTAAGATTGAGAACACGCCTATGCAGCATAGAATCATCGTATCGGTGAACCAAAAGGATGCTGAGACCCCTTGGGCCAAAGATCTGAAGTCTGCGTATGAATCCAAGGAGTTCGAGGAATACATCACGGGACAAGAGAAATATGCCGGGTTCATTCTGCCGGAAGCCTGGGCAAATAATTAATCAGGGAGTGAGCGGAAGTGATACAGAGCAAGATTCATTTCATAGGCGGCGGGCAAATGGCTGAAGCGATCATCCGGGCCTGCCTCGCAGGCGGAACACTGTCTGCCAGTCAAATCAGTGTATCGGATATTAACGAAGGACGGCTTCAGCTGTTACAGGCCAAATATAGTGTAGACACGGAGAGTACACAGGAGCAAGGCCTCCAGGCCGCTGATCTGATTGTCATTGCGGTTCGTCCGCAGGATGATCTGAGCGCGCTTGGAGCCCGGGTCCGGCAATCCGCTTCACCTGCCGCCGCCATTATATCCATTGTGGCAGGAGTAACGATTGCCCAGCTCGGAGATTATTTCGGAGCGGAGCGTCCGATTGTCCGCGTGATTCCGAATACATTAACCGATACAGGCTATGGATATAGCGGTGTCGCTCTGGGTGCAGCGGCCTCCCGCGAGCAGGTGGAGGGCTTCCTGCTCGGCTTCGGCAAGGTGCAATATCTGGAGGAGAGCTATATTGATATCTTCACCGGCTTCGGTGTAGCCGGACCGAATTATATCTATTATTTCATTGAGTCGTTCACGGATGCCGGAGTCCTTGCCGGACTGCCGCGGGAACAGGCCTGGAAGGTAGCGCTGGAGAATATGCTGGGAGCGGTGGCGATGCTCCAGCAGACCGGACTGCATCCAAGACAGCTGCTGGATATCAACAATTCGCCTGGTGGAGTCGGTATGCACGGCTTATACGAGCTGAACAACAGTGATTTCGCGGCGGGTCTCCAGCGTAGTGTGCTGGCAGCGGTGAAGCGGACTACGGAGCTGGGAGTGAAGAACTAATGGCAGTGCTGAAATGGGATCACCTGGTGCACTATGTGAACGATCTGGATCAGCCGGTGCAGCTATTCTCTGAGCATGGGTTGGCGGCCTTCCGGGGCGGATCGCATAAGGCTTGGGGGACCTATAACGCCTTAAGTTACTTTGGGCTAACCTATCTGGAGTTCCTCGGCATCGAGAACCTGGAGCTTGCGCGGGCGACCGAACATAATGTCGTCGTACGGGATGCCGTTACCGTCCTGCCGGAGCATGAGGTGTTAAGCAGAGTGGTCCTGCGGACAGATGACATCGAAGCCGTTGAGGATAGTCTGACAAGAGCAGGTTTGTTATTATCTCCCATCATAGACGGTAAGCGTCTCGATAACAAAGGCAGATTAATCGAGTGGCGGATGATGACGATTGACGGTGACTTCCAGGGACTGGTCTATCCGTTCATTATTCAGTGGAGCGAGACCGATGAGGAGCGGCTGGACAGTCTGAATGCAGCCGGAATCAACCAGCCCCATCCTGCGGGGACTGTTGATATCGTGAGCGCGGTGTTCCATGTCTCCGATCCTGCCGCTGCCGCCAGGCATTGGAGTGAGCTGTTCGGCCTGCCCGTTACAGGACCTGTGGACGACAGCTACAGTCTTAAGGCGGGAGACCACCAGACCTTCAACTTCGTGCAGGGCACGGAGAACCAGTTCACCCAGGTCGTGCTGCGGACCGATTCGCCCCAGCTTAAGGGACAGACCCTGCGTGTGGGTGAAGGGGAATATGTGTTTGAATAGATGCGTGGTCAGAGTAATGAACAGGCCTGTTGCCGCAGTGTGCGGTGGCAGGTCTGTTCGGTCTATGGGAAGGAAGTTGAACTTCACAGGCAGGAGTACAGGTAAATATCGCGAATCATGGATAGCAGGGAAATAGCAGCCATTACCTTAAAAGGAGGCAGTGTTATGCAAAAGCTATTTGAGTATAACTGGCAGGTGCGCAAGGACTGGTTCGACTGGTGCCGGACGGTGGACGGGGAAGAACTGATGAAATTACGCACGGGTGGCATAGGTTACATCCTTCCAACGCTGTATCACATTGTAGCAGTTGAATATGGCTGGATCTGCGGCGGCATACAGGAGAAGCCTATTGAAATCCCCGAGTTCGGTGAAGTGGCGAGCTTGCAGATGGTAGAGGAGTTCTCTGCCCGCTGTCACGAGGAGCTTGCTCCATTTGTGTATGGCTGGAATGACAGTCTGGAAGACCGCATTATGATTGATGTTACGGATGAGGGGGAACGTGAACCCCACAGTTATGGCGAAGTTATGCGTCATCTGATTGCCCATGAGATACATCATATCGGCCAGTTGTCTGTATGGTCGCGGGAGATCGGGAAGACGCCGGTTACGGCTAATGTGATTGGCAGAGGGTTGTTCAATATATAAATGTAAGGATGTGACTGAGCCATGCAACTGGAGACCAAACGCCTGTTGATCCGGGAATTCGTGCCTGGGGATGTCCGGCAGGTGCATGAATATGCATCCGACCCTGCTGTAGCTAAGTATATGATCTGGGGACCCAATTCACTGGAGGATACCCGCGAATATATCCGCCATATGCTGGATTTACAGCAGGAGGAGCCGCGTCAAGGGTTCGAATATGCGGTGGTTCTCAAGGAGTCCAATAAGCTGGCGGGCGGCTGCGGTTTACACATCAGCGGAGCAGGACAGGGGGAGATTGGCTATTGCTTTAACCCGTCCTATTGGGGACAAGGCTATGCCAGTGAGGCTTCCGCGGCGCTGCTGGAATGGGGCTTCCAAGAGCTTGGGCTTCACCGGATCTACGCAACCTGCCGCCCGGAGAATATCGGTTCGGCCAGAGTGATGCAAAAGCTTGGAATGATCTATGAAGGGCATCTTAGAGGCCATATGTATCATAAAGGAAAATGGATGGACTCTTATCAATATTCCATTCTGAAGGAGGAGTATCAGGCACTGCACCGCTGACGGCGGCTTCAGCATACCGGAAAAATGGGCTGTCCCAAAATGATATGGCTACTTGGGCAGCACTTTGTTTTTGAGCAGGATCAACGTGAGCACTTGGGTGGACGCTGCATGAACGGACCGATGTTTGGGTCGCGGAGAAAATCCGGAGACCAACGCGAACGCTGCCGCTTTTCCACATTCGTTCCGTCCTCTCCGCTGTTTAAGCGGGATACGAAAACCCTTGTTCAACAAACACAAAAAAGAAAAAGCAGCGATTCTCCTATAACGGGAATCGCTGCTTTTTTATCTGACTTGTCAGTAGAATATCTACTTTAGGGACAGCCCTTTTGCTGTTCACCAGTCCACAGTAAACTTGAAAATATAAAGATAGGGAAAAGTGGCGGAGGAGAATTTTGGAACTGTAGGAGCGTTAGCGTCCGCCTTTGCCACCGGATTTCCACCGCTCATAGCGGTTCAAATATAAGAAATCTGGGGGCAACAGCGGCCGGAGGGCCAAACATTCTCTGGAGTCACGGCTATTCCCAAATCGAAAAATTTACAAGTGCTATCTATGATATGTGTGGCTAAAGCGGCATACCCGCTAATTCATTAATCTTCGCCGCTTCCTCCGGATCCGCAGCAATCAGCTTCTGATAGACAGCCTGGTCCTGGGCGCTCTGCGTTCGCTGCTGAACAGCCAGATACCAGCGGGCAGTCTCGCGGTTGACCGGGTTGTTATAATCCTCGTTGAGGCCTTGCTTCAGTGTTGCCCCGGCGGCCTGCATGTCCTGCGACATATACTGGATCTTACCGGTGTTCAGCAGCATATCTGCCGTCACCTTGGCTCCCTGCTGCTGCGCATCCCGGTCTGCAGCCGCGTGGGCATACGCGTCCAGCCCGGTTTTGAAATACCGGCTCTTACCCAGTGTCTCCTGGTCCCCCAGATCATTATTCCCCAGGGAATAGGCCTCCTGTGCCCGCTTCAAAGCTGCGGCTCCCAGCTCCTGGGACCGGCTGATGACGCCGCTGTACCATTCTGTAGTCCACAGGCTTCCGGCGTCCGTCAGGTCCTCATATCCGTTGATGAAGCCCTGCTTGATCGTTGCCAGTGCTGCTTCCTCATCTCCTGACATGCGCTGGATCCGGCCTGCATTTAGGGCCATCGCTGAGATCACGAAGAATTCGCGGCCCTGAAGCTGCTCGGGAGGAAGACTCTTCAGATGCGCTATACCATCCGTTACATGCTTATAGACAATCAGTGCCGAATCGAAATACTTCTGTTGCCCTGCTTCATCGTGCTTGGCGTAGGCCTGTAATCCAAGGAGGGAAGCACGGCTGATTAATTGGTCGTACCAGTTAATGTCCCACATGAACTTGTCCGCGTTGTCCAGATAGACATGATAGGCCTCATCACTCTGGCCCTTCAGGTCATAGTAGCCTGCGAGCTGGGTCAGCAGCTCTTTGTTATACGGCTCATCCTCAAGTGCGCGGGTGACTACCGTATGGGCTTCGTCCAGGAACTGTTCGTTATGGTTCTGCGTGAACACCTTTTGATCCAGCAGAGACAGATAAGTGGCGGATTCCGGGTGATTCGGACGGGTTTTGAGTGCTTTTACCAAAGGAGCCTTGATCTCCTCATAGGACTGGCTCACTTTGAGCAGCTTCTTGGCTGCATAAGCTTCAGAGCTTGAACTGATGTACCCGAGAGACAGGAACAGCAGATATCCGGTGCCGATTCCCAGCAGTCCGAAATAACCCGCTCTAACCCAGAGCTTGTTCCACTGAAGCCGGAGCGGCTTGCTCTCCATAGCAACAGCCATGCCCCCCAGCGACAGGAATACCATCATACCCATGAACGCATAACTTAAGTTGAAATCCAGCAGGCTGTGGACAAGAATAGAGAGGGCAATGATGAGGTAGAAGAACCCGTTATTGTAGTCGTCGTTCTCCCGCTTCACGTACCCTTTGATATATTTGCTGAAAATAAACAGGATAAAGCCCATGAACACAAGGAACCCGAAGATTCCCACTTCGATCAGATATTGCAGGAAAAAGTTATGGACCTGGCGGCTCAGGTAAGGGTTGTTCTGATAATGCTCATAGAGCGATGCCCAGCCCCCGCCTCCCGTTCCGAATACCGGATAATCCTTGACTACTTTCATAGCATCTTTGTAAAAGGTAAAACGTTCAAGCACACTGTGCTGCCTGAAGTTGATATTCTCCAGCCGTGTCCCGATATTCGCCGGCAGCACATTGCGCGCACTGGTGCCGATGAATAAGAAGGCGATCGCCGCGACGCCAGCCACAGACACCAGCGGGAGCCACACTCCGCTCCAGCGGCGTGATTCCGTGCTGCCCAGCTTACGGCTTAGCCAAGGCGCCAAGTAACGCTGGACAACGAGGGAGAGCGCGCCTGCACAGGCCGATGCCCCCAGCAGGTAGCCCCAGCCCTTCAGGGCTGCCGAAGAGGTGAATGCCAAGTTCAGCTCCAGCCCCAGGCTGGTGACCGGATTCGTAATCAGCAGGGATAACACGCCGGCAATAGCGAGATGCAGGGTCCAGAGAATCTGCTGCACCGGCTTTAGGAAGAGCAGCAGGAGAATGAATACCACCGGCAGCAGGACCAGTCCGCCGCGGGATAAGGTGAGCAGCAGCGAGACGATGATGGGAACCAGCATGAAGCCGTGCGTTAGCTGCCCCGTCCACTTTCGGCTGCGGATCAGCGCGAATACGGCCACGAACAGAAAAGCCATCAGGAATGCCGCATATGTATTGGCATACTGGAAAATGGAAGTCAGGCGAAGCCCGTTCGAGTCGGTCATTACTGCGTCTCCGTACCTGTCTCCCACCACAGTGGCTGAGAACCAGCCCACCAGACTGCCGGCAAGCTTCCAGCTCCCGAGCCAGTTCAATAGACCGAAGCCTACAATCAGGTAAGCGATGGTGAGTACACCTAACTGGATGGTGTAATTCAGCCGCTTCTGCCGGAGCAGATACATACTGGTAATGAAAATAGCGGCATAGGTAAATTGGGTGAACAGCATATTCATCGCCATATAATGTGAAGCAGCCCCAAGCAGCGACAGAGCGTAGGTCAGGGGAAGCAGAAGGGCGGCTACGGTGAGCAGATCACGCTGTCCCTCCAGCTTGAAGGCTTTGAAATACAGGATCGCACAGGCCAGAAGGAGCAGCCCGCTCAGCAATGCCGCTACATAAATGGGCTTCTCGAATTCCGCTCTCATTCCGTTGAATAATCCGACCTGAAAAGCGGACCAGCCGAGGAACAGGAGGAACGCAGCGCAAAGCGCCCAAGCTGCCCCTGAAAGCTTCTCCGTAGCTTTGACAGAAGCCGCTTGTTTTCCGTATACAGGTTTTGACACAATAGAATCTCCTTTTTCAATATATTGGGACTTCCAAATTATTGTACATACATATTACGGATATTAAGTGAAAAAGTTGTTGTATGAACGGAAATTTCAAAGATTGGAGTGTCCTGAAGGAGGGGAAAGGAGAGAAAAAGTGAGGAATGGGCCGGAACCTGTTCAGCGAATGAAGCTGTCCATATACACAGGCCAACTCTTCGCAGTTTCATAGAATACAGTATGTAAGCAAATCTATTAGCGGGAACGCACTCCAAGGCAGCCATGACAAGGACGGTTAGTCCTGCGGAGCTGTTATACCAGGACTGCCGGGAGTGTGCCTCAGGCGGGAATTATAAACTTGAGATTAACCATGAACAGGATCAGGGCGGCAGCCCCCAGGGAAAAGGCGATGCAGCCGGCGCCGAGCACTCTGCGGCGGTCTTTGATGAATTTGAAGCCGAGCGCACAGACGAGTATCGTCGTTCCTGCCAGTACTACAGACATGCCAATCATCGCAAACCAATATAGGATTTCAAAAAACTCTGCCATTAGGAAACCCTCCCTTCAGGCAATAATACAATGAATTTTAATGATTTTCCAGTCTATTGTATCCGTAGCGGTTGTGGCCGCTGCTTCTGGTCAAATGTATCAGGGACATAAGGCCCCGCAGCCATATGCCCTTTTTTGCTGTGGCCTGCTTCACCACGGACAATCATACAGGAGGGCAAGGCCTTTGGTGAGTAAGCTATAGGGTAGGCTGGGAATGCGAAAGGAGAGGGCAAACAATGGCGGGGAGAGAACTGGCAAGCAAGCTGCTGAAGACGGCGGCGCTGCTTAGCGATTCACGGGTTGCCGGTTACATTCCGAGAACGCGGGAATATAGTGCTGCCGGATTGTCCGCGATGCTTGGGAGTTACGGCAATGTTGTCATTAAGCCGGTTGTCGGCGGCGGAGGTTATGGAGTCATCAAGGTGTTCCGTGATCATAGAGGGTATGGCTTCACGTATATGCATAATACGCGTGTATATGGTGATTTCACTTCCATGCGGCAGGCGCTGGACAGATTCAAGGTGAAGCGGAAGTATTTAATCCAGCAGGGAATTTCCCTGGCGCGGATCTCCGGACGCCCGATAGATTACCGGGTCAAGGTAGTGAAGAACGGCGATCACTGGGAGTTCCGCTCTATGGTAGGGAGAGTAGCCCGGCCGGGGCTGTTCGTGACGAATCTCTGTAAAGGGGGGACGATGCTGAGCTGCCGCCAGGGTCTGAGAAGATCACTGCCGCGTGTAGGTACTTCTTCCAAGAAGGCAGAAATGCGCAGGCTGACTCTGATCTGTACGGAGCTGCTGGAGCGGCACTTTCCCGGGATCGGTGAACTGGGCTTTGATTATGCCGTAGATCAACGGGGGAAAATCTGGATTTTGGAAGTAAATACAAGACCCAAATGATTAATAAAATTTTTATATTTGACGATAAATATATTAATAGGCTAATATTGCGTTTAGTTGTGCGTTTTCCGAGGTAATATCAACATGAAATATCCCAGCCAATTATGAACATTCTAAAAATTTTTTTGGTGCCGATGTCAGGTTTCTGTCCTGTGTATAACTGTTATCCCCATAGTCCACTGTGCACTTCCTGACTTTATAACCCTTACTAACATATTATGCACAGGATCTCCACAGCAGCTTGTGGATAATGAGAACGCTTGTTCGAAAAATGATAGTTTGCTATGATAGATTCAGATCCAAATAAAGGAAAGGTAGGTGAACGTTATGGTTGAATTGTCGGATGAGATGCTGCTGGACTCCTATCACAGAGCTATAGAGCTGCATTTAGAGCATGATTTCATCGCCCTGCTTCTCGCTGAAATTCGCAAACGGAACTTACACTCTCCAGTCCATGCGGTTCTTCATTAAAGATCAGAGCATATCTCTGCAGCATTGGAATTAATTAAACCGCAAGCACCAACAAATAGGGTATCTTTTCAAGTTGAGGTGGAATCAACCTGAAAGGA
The DNA here is from genome assembly GCF_018207515.1 of Paenibacillus tritici. Taxonomy (NCBI): domain Bacteria; kingdom Bacillati; phylum Bacillota; class Bacilli; order Caryophanales; family Paenibacillaceae; genus Paenibacillus; species Paenibacillus tritici. The sequence continues at coordinate 6,418,966 of NZ_CP073365.1, read as the reverse complement.
TACCCTTTTATTATCAATCAGCGATAAATTCTAGAGCTTAAGATTGCTGCTGTGTCCGGGAGACAGCTTCGCTTCCGGATCAATATACACCTTGGCGTTATTGATGGCAGTAGGGGCTTCTCCGAAGCCTACGGCAATCAGCTTCAGCTTGCCCGGATAGGTGGTGATATCGCCGGCGGCGAAGATGCCCGGGATACTGGTCTCCATGCGGGAGTCCACCACAATGGAGTTGCCTTCGATCTCGATTCCCCACTGGGCAATCGGCCCCAGGGAGGACACGAAGCCGAAATTGACAATGACGCTGTCCACTTCGATCTCCTGGGTTTCTTTGGTCTTGATATGGGACAAGGTTACCTTGGTAATGAATTCTTCGCCGTGCAGCCCGGTGATCTCGGAAGGCGTAATAACGTTCACCTTGGAGTTCATCAGATTCTCTACACTATGCTCATGCGCGCGGAATTTATCCCGTCTGTGAATCAGTGTTACCTGCTCGGCGATGGGCTCCAGCATAAGCGCCCAGTCCACAGCAGAATCGCCGCCGCCGCTGATCAGCACCTTCTTATCTTTATAAGCATTCAGATCGCTGACGAAATAATGCAGGTTGGCTTTCTCGAAGCGCTGTGCATCAGGGACTTCCAGACGCCGCGGTTCAAATGCGCCTACGCCTGCGGTGATGATGATAGCTTTGGTATGATATTCCGCTTTATCGGTGGTGACGATGAAATGGCGTTCCTCCTGTTTCACAACAGATACCACCTTCTCCTCCAGACGGATATCCGACTGGAACAGCTCCATCTGACGGGTAAGGTTATCGACCAGCTCTTGTGCAGTCACCTTAGGGAAGCCGGCTACATCATAAATATATTTCTCGGGATACAGCGCAGCAAGCTGCCCTCCGAGCTGGGGCATACTTTCAATAAGGGTTACCGAAGCCTGGCGCATACCACCGTAAAAAGCGGCAAACATACCGGCTGGTCCCCCGCCTATAATCAGCATATCGCTCATAGGAACGGTTTGCTCTAATGTCATGAAATACTGCACCTCCGAGTTGATAGTTTCAAAATGCCATACTTGCGTACCTACTCATTATAAACATAGTCGCACCTGCCTGCAAAGGCTTTGATTTCACTGAAAAAGTGTGACATTTTCTTGTATGATTATATTTGATTAAAACGATACTAAGGTTTACAATGGATATGGTTATTTTAGAAATCCTTTAAGTTTTATTGGAAATTCTTCTGAATTTAAGTGTATAAATTCACAAAAGAAACCTGATTTTTTACCAAAAAATAACACATAGACAGATTTACCTGTTGGAAGGAGCCGGAACATGAGCAGTATTCCCAAAATCGTTATTCTAGGCGCGGGATATGGAGGGATCTTGACCGCCCAGCGGCTGCAGAAAGCTTTGAACTATAATGAAGCAGATGTAACCCTGGTAAACCGCCATGAGTATCACTATTTCACGACCCATCTGCATATGCCTGCAGCGGGCACGGACAGCATCGAGCATACGCGCGTGTCGATCTCCAAATTAATCGATGAGTTCAAGATTGATCTGGTCAAATCTTCGGTACAGGAAATCCGTACCCAGCAGAAAAAGGTTATTCTGGAAGATGGAACGCTGTCGTATGATTATCTCGTGATTGCACTTGGCGGCGAGCCTGAAACATTCGGGATTCCGGGACTAGACAAATATGCGCTCACCATCCGCAGCATCAACTCTGTGCGGCTGATCCGTGAGCATATCCAGTATCAGTTCGCCAAATACAAGAATGAGAATAATGCACAGGAGCATATCAACTTTGTGATTGGCGGCGCGGGCTTCAGCGGTATTGAGTTTGTAGCGGAGCTGGCTGACCGGATTCCTGCGCTGTGCAAAGAATTCGATGTCGATCCAAGCATGGTTAATATCTACAATATAGAAGCTGCGCCTACGGCGCTGCCTGGCTTCGCGCCGGAGCTTGTGGAGCATGCGATGACAGTGCTTACCAAGAAGGGTGTCACCTTCAAGATGGGCGTAGCGATTAAGGAATGTCTGCCCGGCGGAGTAATTCTTGCGACTGGTGAAGAGATCAAGGCCTCCACTATCGTATGGACCGGCGGCATCCGCGGCAACCGTCTGATCGAAGCTGCCGGATTCGAAGCTATGCGCGGCCGGGTGAAGGTGGATGAATATCTGCGCGCTCCGGGACATGAGAACATCTTCATTATTGGCGATGGCTCGCTCATGATTAATCCGGAAGGACGTCCTTACCCGCCGACCGCACAGATTGCAATGCAGCAGGGAGAGTGCTGTGCGCATAATCTCGTTGCGGCCATCCGCAGCCAGCAGCCGAAGAAATTCGCCTTCAGCAACAAGGGGACCGTAGCTTCGCTGGGCAAGGGCCAGGGGATTGCTGTAGTAGGCGACAAGACCTATAAGGGCTGGACCGCAGCGCAATTGAAGAAGGTAGTGGATATGCGCTATCTGTTAATCATCGGCGGCATCCCGCTGGTACTCAAAAAAGGAAGATTCCTCTAAGATGCGCCACTGCAGCGTACAAGTTCGCGGACTATTGACGCGTGAGGAGCTGGACCGCTATAACGCTCTGATTGAGGTGGGTTCTTATCTTGAGGATCAGACTCGGTATGATCTGGCCTACCCTATTCAGAAGGAGATTGACCTGCTGATCCTCCCGGCCATAGAGCGCCTGAAGGATAAGGGCCGCGCCCGTGACCGGGCGACGGCTGAATATCTGGAGAGCCTGCGGGACGGGGAAGAGAAAGAAGACGCCGAAGAGGACGCCGAAGAGGACGATAAAGAACCTTCGGTCTAAGTGGAGTTAGTTAAGACGTACAATGCAAAGAGAGCCGTGCTTGCAATACGGCTCTCTTATGCAATAGCCGCTTTTAAGGGCGGCGGCTTTCGGAAAAGTAGTCAAGAAATAGACCGCACACCTCTGCTGAGGGGGCGGTCTATTTTTTTACAGCTTCAGCAGCTCTTCGAACGATTCCTCGGTCAGCAGATTGCCGACATAGAAGGGGCCGAACTCGCCGTAGCGGGCACTCACTTCATCGAAGCGCATCTCGTAGACCAGCTTCTTGAATTGCAGCGCGTCTTCAGCGAACAGTGTCACGCCCCATTCCCAGTCATCGAATCCCACGGAGCCGGTGATGATCTGCTTCACCTTGCCGGCGTAGCCGCGGCCGATCAGGCCATGCGAATGCATTAATTCACGGCGTTTGTCCATATCGAGCATATACCAGTTGTCGGCAAGCTCACGCTTCTTATTCATCGGATAGAAGCAGATATGCTTCGCTTGCGGCAGAATAGGCTTCAGCCGGGCGGCCACATGCGGATTCAGCATCGGATCGCTGCCGTCTCCCGCACTTCCTCCTGCAGCATAGTTGCTGAGTTCGACAATACTTACATAGGAATAGGCTTTGGTCGTATATTGGGCAAAGGCAATTTTGTTAAAAGCGGTCTCCAGTGCATTCAGTGCTTCCAGACTCTCCCGCAGAAACATCATCACGAAATCAGCCTTCTGGCCAACGATGGAATATACAGCAGAGCTGCCTTCCTTGGCTTCCTCCACGGGTCCCCATTCCTGCATGAAGGCATGCAGCTCTTCCAGGGCAACTGCCCGTTCTTCGTCATCGGCTGCTGTCCAGGTTGTCCAGTCCAGTGAGCGGAAGTCATGCAGGGCGTACCAGCCTTCCAGGGTCAAAGCGGCTTCGTTCATAGTGTTCACTCCTTAAAAGTTGTACGAAGCTTAAGCTCCGTCAGAATTCCTGCGCGTAAAATCTGCTCCGTAAGCATACGTTTAATATGTATAAACATATTTTTCGTTACCCATTGCTATTTGCATTGTAGCGCATGCGAACGGGCAAGAGCAAACGCTGATGCCCCGATTCACGCCCATTGCGGCCTTCTGCACGATAATGTTCATTGCTTCGCTACATTTTTTCTAGTAAACTTACTATTATATAAGGTTTGGTGTGCGGTTCTTTATAGAGAGAGGGGATGGCGGTACGATGGGATTTATTCCGGTGTTTGTTCTGGCCGTTTTATTCTTTGTGATGATGTTCGGCATTGGCTTCATTCTTAATATGCTAATGAAGACCACCTGGTTTCCCGCCTACCTGTTCGTTATTGTTATTCTTCCCGTGGTGGTCTATTCCATCTGGGACCGGAGCGCTATGTCGCTAGGGGAGCATCTCTCCACCTTCCATATCGTTGATTATCTTACCGGTATCGCCGGCCTTGCCGGGGCGGTACTGAGCGGCTGGACCATTCAGAAGCTGCGGCTCGGCGGATACAAAATGTTCTAAGGCCCGTCCCGCGGACGGACAGACAAGAAACGGCTGATTTCCTGCAATTTCGGGGAGAAGCCGTTTTTTTGGGTCTTTTTTTACATTTCCGGCCGGGTGTTTTGTGATAGAATAGAAATCTATATGAATTCGTATAGAAGAGGGGGAGGTATCCGCAGATGCGTATGAGCAACCTGCATCATTTCACCGAACATCATCGGTACTGCGTTTCCCGCGAATTCGGTCTAAGTCATCTGGACGGACGTATGCTTGGTTCAGTCTATCAGCCGATGGTAGGCGCGTTCGCCATCAGCCTGTACAGATTGCTGTTCGAGCATATTCCGGCGGAGTCGATCGGTTATTCCGGTGTGGAGCAGCAGCGCAGGCTCTTTATGACCCTGGGCGTTGAACCCAACGAGAAGGGCCGGAAATACCTGGTAGACCAGGCTTCCCGTCTGGAAGCGGTGGGACTGCTGCAGACCTCCCGGATTTATGCCGCGGAGAACGATGATTATATGTATGAGTATGAACTAATGCCGCCGCTGTCACCGGCTGATTTTTTTGCGACCCAGCATTTGACGCTGCTGCTCCGGGATAAGATCGGCAAATTTGCCGTATTGTCGCTGCGTGAGCAGTTCTGGAACCGGGAACCGGAGGAATGGAGCCGGCGTTCGGTCGGTAAAGAGAATATATCGCTGCCCTTCTACGATATTTTTGAGCTGAATACTCATGTGATTGATTATGAGCTGGAGCAGGCATTGGCCGAGGTGGCCTCCGTGCGTCAGCCTGGCATAACGCTGGCGGGTGAGCCGGATATAGCCTACAGCGACATTATTCTGCGCTTTCCGCGCGAATCGGTTAACCGTGCCCATGTGGAGAAGCTGCGGTTTGACCATAATCAGATGGGCGTGATTAATTATGTGGCCCACAAATACGAGCTTGGCCCGCAGGATGTCTGCCGTCTGCTGGATGAGGACGATGTCTTCACGCCGGACGGAGAGGTGATTCTGGATACATTGCAATACAAGGCGAGCCAGCATTTCCGCCAGGATCTGAAGCGCCAGGAGAAAAGAGAGATCGCCGCGGCCAAGGTGGTATCGCTGCGTTCTGCCGTTGACGAGAGTGATCCTTCCGGCGCGCCGGTGGAACAATCGGTCGAAATGGAATTTTATGTAGAAGTGCCTCCGCAATTTCTGTCCAAATGTGACATTCACCAATATAATATGATGCTGCGCAACGAGCCTTATACACGCCTGTTGCAGACGTTCTTCCCCGGGGCGGTTCCGGGCCAGCTAATGGATATCTTCGAGAAGATTGATCTGAACTATAAGCTGAACGGTGAAGTGATCAACGTGCTGATCCATTACCTGATGACGATGGTGGCTTCGGGCGGCGATCAGCGGATGAACCGCAACTTCGTGGAGGCGATTGCCTCCAATATGCTGGTGAAGCAGGTGAATACTTACGAGAAGGCCGTGCGTTATATCCGCGACCAGTCCAAAGTGAAGGGCAAAGGGGCGGCTTCCGCCTCGTCCGGCACAGGCGCCCCGGGAACCCGGCAGCGTTCGTATACGAAGAACGGCGGGCGTTCCGGCAAGCAGGAGATCCCGATTGTGCTTGATGACGGCAGTGCCGGAACGGTATCGGAAGAGGAATTCGCGGCGATGATGAAGAAAGCGGCCGAGATCAAGGCCAGTAAGAAAAAAGGCGTTCTGAGAACGCCCTGAAGAAAGTGAGGTGCAGCGATGGAGTCCATGGGCGAAGTGCTGCGTTCGATGAACAACCCTGCTCTGCGCCAGCGCTCCCGTGACCTGGAGCAGACCCTGCTGAATCATCCCCTGGTCAAGGAGCTCCAGGCTGAGCATCCCGAGCTGGACGAGTCCCGGCTGCGGCTGCACTTAAGCCGTCTGTACCAGTATGTCGAGGAGGACCGGCACTGTAAGAACTGTCCTGGCCTTGCGAATTGTCCTAATGACTTCCAGGGACACTACAGCAAGCTTACGGTGGAGACGGTGAACGGTGTAACGGATCTATATGAACGCAAAACCCCGTGCAAGCTTAAGATCGCACAGGATAACCAGGATAATATCCGCAAGCGGATTCGCAGCTTCTATGTGGACGAGCGGGTGCTGAACGGCGGATATGATGAGATGGATATAATGGGCAAGGACCCCCGGCGGGCCTCAGCCGTGAATAAGATATTTGACTATATTGCAGCAGTGCGGGCGGAGGGTCTGACTTCACGCGGAATCTATCTGCAGGGCAGCTTCGGGACGGGCAAAACTTTCCTGATGTGCTACCTGCTCCATGAGCTTGCGATCTCAGGCTATAGCGGTGTGATCGTGTATATGCCCGATTTCATTGAGGAATTGAAGCTGATCATGATGGATAACCAGAAGCTCAAGGAAATGGTTGATACGATGAAGAATTGCGATCTGCTTATATTTGACGACATTGGCGCGGAGAACCTGAATCCCTGGGCCCGTGACCATGTGCTGGGAGCGATCCTGAACTACCGGATGAACCGCAAACCCACCTTCTACACCTCGAATTATCCGCTGGACGGGCTGGAGAAGCATCTCAGCATCACCAGCAAGGATGGCGAAGAGGCTTATAAAGGCCAGCGGCTGATGGACCGGATCGCCCCGTTTGTGGAGGTTATTCCCCTGCATGGGGAGAATCAGCGGGGCAGAGCCAGAGGTTAGTAGAAATTTCTCAAAAGCTTCAAACATTAAATAAACAGCGACTCCTGTTATTGGAGAATCGCTGTTTTTTTGTTTTTGGCTGTCGCAGCCACCGCAGGGATAGGCAGCGTAAAATGATGTCACCCAGCCGTTTAACGGCAGCATCACGATGAATAAGGTGATTTTAGAAAGGTTTGAAGAAACTTTTTCCATTTAAACAGCGGAGCGGACGGACTGATTGTGGAAAAGCGGCAGCGGTCGCCTTGGTCTCCGGATTTTTACCACTTAGGAATATAAATAAAATCTGGAGACCACAGCGATTGGAACAACGGGCCGTTCGCGGAGCGTCCACACAAGTGCTCACATTGATCCTACTCCGTTTCTATTTCAGCTGGCGCTGAATTTCCACCAATTGATATTGAACAGGTACCCGCTGCCGCCCGTGAATTTCAGGTAGAGGTCGTGAGTCCCGTTTGCGCCGCTCACTGCGCAGGTTGTGGTCTTCCAGCTTTGCCAGCCTCCTGTATTCTGGACCGCGCAGGTGCCGATCAGTGTTCCTGTGGGGCTGTCCAGCCGCAGCTCGATAGTACCGCCGCTGCCTGCCGAAGCCACTCTCGCCTCGAAGGCTGCGGCTCCAGCGCCGAAGTTCACATTTTTAATTTTGATGAAATCCCCGTGATCTATGAAGCCTACATTCATCCCGCCGTCCGTGTCAGAGGTGGTCTCGGTCTCTACCCCGGATGCCCACGCGCCCGTCTCGGCCTGTGTTCTGACATAGGGATTAAGATTCGCTAGGGCCTGCGGCCCGGCGGTTGTCATGTTGATGGCCGGGAAGCTGCCGTCGGCGTTGTAGTTGAATTGTTCGACAGCGACCGACCGGGTGAAGCCCCCTCCTCCAGGCAGTGCGCCATTATGATAAAAGAAATAGGAGCGCCCTTTGAAATCTATGATGCCGGGGTGATTCGTGAAGCTTCCGCCCTGTGTAGGCATAATGATTCCTCTGTACGTCCACGGGCCTGTAGGAGAAGAACTGGTAGAATAGGCGATATTCTCGGGAATTCCGCTTGCTCCATAGACCATATAGTATAAGCTGCCGCGTTTGTAGAACCAGGGTCCTTCTTCGTACAGAGTCGGTCTGTCGGCATTGCCGCTCCGTACACCGAAGCCCGCTGTGGTCATAGGCACCTGGACAATTCCGGTACTCTGGTTATAAGAGATCATATCCGGGTTGAGCTTCACATATTTCAGTGCCGGATTCCCCCAATAGAGATAGGCCTGGCCGTCACTGTCTATATAGACCGACGGGTCAATGTCGCCCCAGCTGCTGGATACCAGCGGTTTGCCGATGGCGTCGACGAACGGGCCGGTGGGACTGTTTGCAACGGCGACTCCGATGGCGGGGCGCCCGAGCGAAGTGCTTTTAACCGTCACATAGAAATAAAATTTACCGTTGCGCTCTATCACCTGGCTTGCCCATGCTTCTCCGCTTGCCCAGCTGAAAGCCTTGTAGGATAACGGCGACCCGTGATCTGTCCAGTTCGCCATGTCCTTGGAAGAGTAGACCCTCCAATCATTCATCGTATAGTAGGTCGAGTTGTCTTCGTCATGTCCGGTGTACAGGTATACTGTGTCGTTGTATACCAGCGGAGCCGGGTCCGCCGTATAGATGGTTTGTACCACAGGGTTGTCGGCAAATGATACCGGGGAATAGAGCGCAGATGCCAATACCCCTGCTACAGCCATGCCCAATAGCTTTTTCATCCTTCTTGCCTCCTTAATGGATTATATAAAAGCGCTTTCGCATAAAGAGTAACATGGCTCCGTGGAAACAAAAATGTGTTTTCTTTTTATAAAATTGTGAATTTATGTTATTTCGGGCGCTTCTTCCTGGAACGCAAAAAAAATCCGGCATCCCGCTCGGAACAGAGCGAAACAGCCGGACTTCCAGCCTTCTAACCTGACTACTCGGACAAAAACTTGATGATGACCATTCCGAAGAATACCACGGTCATGAAGCCGGTCATTCCGAAGAAACCGACCAGCAGATCACCAAGATCGTTGCGGGGCTCCTCGTTAATATGCTCCCGCGGGTCACGGACCTGTGCGTTGACATTGACGTCCATCGCTTCTTCCTCCTTGCTGTTGCATGACTGCATAAAGTGGGGTACAGTTATACATGTGTGAGAGAAGTCATTGACAATTAATGCGTTTTCTTCAAGTATACGAACTTGCCAGGAAGATGTAAAGAGAAGATCCGCGCTACAATAAGATGCACGAATTAATTTTATACAATATAATTTTCTGAAATATATAACAAATGCATTGTATTTATGTTATACTGGGGATGTGTCGGTAAATGATAATCTGGTTATCATATTACATGAAGCATTTTATCCCGCTATATTCTCGGAGTAATTTCGGCAGACTTGGCTCAGGCTAGAGAAGCGGAAGTTATTTCGTACAGCTTAAGCTCAACAAAACTTTTTGAGGAGGAACAATATCATGGCTATCGTGAACGTGTCTGACCAATCCTTCGTGAACGAAGTGGAAGGTCAAGGTACTGTAGTAGTAGATTTCTGGGCACCTTGGTGCGGCCCTTGCAAAATGCTTGCCCCTATTCTCGAGGAATTGTCCACCGAGCTAGGAGACGATGTGAAGATCGCTAAATTGAATGTTGATGAGAATCCTGAGACAGCTTCCCGTTTTGGAGTAATGAGTATTCCTACTCTGATCTTCTTCAAAGACGGTCAGCCTGTGGACAAAGTCGTAGGACTGAACTCCAAGGACTCCCTTAAGAATATCGTAGCCAAACATCAATAATTGATTATAACCTGCTGTAACCGGGGCCTACGGCCCCTTCACACAAAGCGCCTTCGGTCTACCGAAGGCGCTTTGTGTGTCCAATACAAACGGATGTTCTATATTTAGGCTTGAATCTGTAGTACATTCTATTCTACACTTACCTTATAACGCTGTAGTAACAGGTGGGGGAGAACTTATGGATTATATGGATAATATCCGCAACAAGCTTGCGCTGCTGCCCGATCTGCCCGGCTGCTATCTGATGAAGAATCAAGAGGGTACGATTATATATGTGGGCAAGGCCAAGGTGCTGAAGAACCGCGTGCGTTCTTATTTTACCGGCAGCCATAACGGGAAGACGCAGCGGCTTGTCGCCAATATTGTGGATTTCGAATATATCGTGACGTCGAGCAATATGGAAGCACTCATTCTGGAGTGTAATCTGATCAAGAAGCATATGCCGCGCTACAACGTGCTGCTGAAGGATGACAAGACCTTTCCTTATCTCAAAATAACCAACGAAGCCCATCCGCGCCTGGAGGTTACCCGCCGGGTGCTGAAAGATAAAGCTAAATATTTCGGCCCGTATCCGAACAGCTACGCGGCCCAGCAGACGAAGAAGCTGCTGGACCGGATGTATCCGCTGCGCAAATGCGGGGTAATGCCGAAGGAGGTCTGCCTGTACTATCACATGGGTCAATGCCTGGCGCCGTGCGAGAAGGAAGTGCCGAAGTCTGCGTACGAGGAGATCATCCAGAATATCTCATCCTTCCTCGGCGGGGGACATGACGCGGTGAAGAAGGATCTGCAGAAGAAGATGCAGGAGGCTGCCGAGGAGCTGTATTTCGAGCGGGCCAAGGAGCTGCGCGACCAGATTATGCACATTGACGCCGTGATGGAGAAGCAGAAGATCAATACGGCCGATACCAAGGACCGTGACGTCTTCGGTTATGCGGTGGATAAGGGCTGGATGTGTGTGCAGATCCTGTACATGCGGCAGGGTAAAATGATTCAGCGCCACTCGTCAGCTTTTCCGTTCTACGGGGAAGCGTACAGTGACTTCATGTCCTATGTGACGCAGTATTACAGCGACAATCCTGCCCTTCCGCAGGAGATTCTCCTGCCGGATATGGCAAGTGCCGGGATGCTCCAGCCGGAAGCAGGCAGCGCCGCTGGTCAGGGAAGCGGCGGACCGGAGGCGGGGGGAATGCCGAGTGGACAGGCGCTGATGGCAGCCTTGGGCGCAGAGGACGAGTCGGAGGCCGGAGAGTTATCCCGCGGGGCGGCCGCTGGTGAGGGGCTTGCGGCTGATCTGTCCGGGGCAGCAGGGCCGGGCGCAGCGGCGGAAGCGGCACAGGAGCAGGCGGAACTGGAGCAGGAAGCGGCTGCTGAAGGGACCGTGGATGCGGCCGGAGGGGCAGCAGCCCTGCAGGAATGGCTGGGCATCAAGGTGCTGGTGCCGCAGCGCGGGCTCAAGAAGCAAATGGTTGGCATGGCCTGCCAGAACAGCCGGGTGGCGCTGAATGAGAAGTTCCGCCTGATTGAGCGGGATGAGGAGCGCACCTCGGGGGCGGCCAGCAGTCTGGGACAGAGCCTGGGGCTTGCGTCGCTTAACCGGATTGAAGCTTTTGATAACTCGAATATCCAGGGGGCCAATCCGGTCTCGGCTATGGTGGTCTTCATCGACGGGAAGCCTGCCCGCAAGGAATACCGCAAATATAAGGTCCGCACCGTTCAGGGGCCGGATGATTATGAGACGATGCGCGAGGTCATCCGGCGGCGTTATGAACGGGTGCTGAAGGAGAATCTGCCGCAGCCTGACCTGATCGTAGTGGACGGGGGCAAAGGCCAGATCTCTTCAGCGATTGATATTTTGCAGAATGAGCTGGGACTGTTCATTCCGGTCTGCGGGCTGGTCAAGGATGACAAGCATAGAACGGCCCAACTGCTGGTTGGCGACGCTGCCGAGCCGGTCTCGCTCGCCAGAGACAGCCAGGAGTTCTATCTCCTGCAGCGTATCCAGGATGAGGTTCACCGGTTCGCTATTACGTTCCACCGGGAGCAGCGCGGCAAGTCGATGGTCACCTCGAAGCTGGATTCGATTCCGGGGATCGGGGATAAACGCCGGAAGCTGCTGCTCAAGCATTTCGGTTCGCTGAAGAAGATTAAGGAAGCTTCCGTCGAGGATTTCAAGGTGCTGTCCATCGGCGAGAAGCTGGCCGGTCAGATTCTGGAGGCACTCAAGGACGAGGAGCCGTCCTTATAATAGAATAAAAAGTTTACAAACAGCCACGGCTGCGCCTTCCTGGTATAAGGAGGCGTTGCCGTGGCTGTTTGGTTCCAGCAGGAATGAGGAGCAAAAGTACACTCGAATAAGCCCAAAGTGGGCAGCACGCGAGGATGAGAGGGATAAATCCCTCTGAATCCGCCGAAAGTGGGCAGCACGCGAGGATGAGAGGGATAAATCCCTCTGAATCCGCCGAAAGTGGCCTTCACGTGAGTATGAGAGGGATAAATCCCTCTGAATCCGTCGAAAGTGGGCAGCACGCGAGAATGAGAGGGATAAATCCCTCTGAATCCGCCGAAAGTGGCCTTCACGTGAGGATGAGAGGGATAAATCCCTCTGAATCCGTCGAAAGTGGGCTGCACGCGAGGATGAGAGGGATAAATCCCTCTGAATCCGCCGAAAGTGGGCAGCACGCGAGGATGAGAGGGATAAATCCCTCTGAATCCGCCGAAAGTGGGCAGCACGCGAGGATGAGAGGGATAAATCCCTCCCAATCCGCCGAAAGTACTCGCAATTTTTGTTCCAGCCTAAGCCGTAAGTGTGGCACCTGCTTAGGCCAGCTCCTGCTATATAGGCTTAACCGGTTCCGCCGGCGCCTGCCCCCGCGGAGGATTGAAGCGGTACACAAGATAACCGACAATGAACGGCAGAATAATCGTGACAATGCCGGCGCCTATATTAACCTTATCCTGCATGAAGATCAGGGTCGCCCCCATCAGGATGCTGTCGAACACGACATGGCTGAACATCACGGTGATGAACCCGTAACGCAGGAAAATATAGCTGAACAGCAGCCCAACCACAGTCAGCTCAATCGGCCGTGAGCTTACCGGATAGATCGGGTAGAGGGTATGCCCCAGCGCCCAGATCAGGGTGGTAATCAGTGCGGCGATGAAGGTGTTCTTGACAAGCTTCTTCAGCATGCGGATACCGAACAGCCGGTAGACTGCCTCTTCAGAGAGTCCGGCAAGCCAGGCGACGATAGGCAGCAGCCAGGCATATTTCATGTTGTAGGGTGACTGGCTGGCGTCGGTGGTGGACCAGTTATCCATAGTGTAGGAGAGAATAATGAACATAACCGTCTGTACACCGAGCAGCACGAAGGCCCAGACATAACCGGCACGGATACTGTTCAGTACATATCGGCCGTAGCCCGGCTCTTTGGCATGGGGCCAGGGATTAAGCTTCTCCTCGGAACGCCACAGGCCGTCGCCTCCGACCAGGGAGAAGTAGAGCATCAATGACATCAGCAGACTATACAGTACGTAGATGATGAACATAACAACAGCCGTAATTCTGGCTTCGGCACTGCCGCTGCCGGATTCGGACAGCACATTATAGCTGCTGACCATCATGATCAGGAAATGAACCGAGCTCAGGAAGACGCCGCGCTTCCAGGAAGTGTGCTTCCTGCGCAGAATACTGTAGATCAGCGCCAGAATACCCAGAAGCACTGTAGGCAGACCGTACCCGAACAAGGTGAGCTTCTTGGCGAGCGAGGTTTGTCCGGCCACGTAGGTATCATGCCAGGCGGGAGCAGAGAATCCGGCGCGGAAATAAGAGACCTCACCGTCCAGATAATTGAATTGATAGTTCAGCCGGGATTCGCCTACTTTGACCGAGCTGTCTGAATAGACAAGCCCGTAGCCTTCAGCGTTAGCCTCAATCTTCAGCTTGGCGGGGTTGGCCCCCCATAACTGCAGCCAGGGGCGGGCGAGGCTTTCTTTTCTCTCGAGACTCAGATCCGGTTCGCTGCTTGCAGAGGTTATAGTACCTGGACGTTTGATTGCCGAAGCTGCCGGTCTCTCTCCGTAATCAAGCCCGGCTGCAGCATCGGCATCGGCGCCAACGGCAAAAGCTGCAACCTCACCGGTGTACATATTGAGATCGACAGCCAGGCGGGCCGCCGGTTCCCCGGACGTGTAGAGTACGGCATGGTAAACATCGAACGGGTACCGCTGGTCCAGCTTGTTCTTGGAATAATCTGTGAGCAGCTTCTCCCGGGACATGTATCCGTAGAAAGAGGAGTCTGTCTTATACAGGATGACCCATTCATCCTGGCTTCCGGGTTCGTATCCGAGCTGCTTGGCTGCGAATGCGGCAGCTTTCTCCCGGACTTCGCTTTTGCTGAGGATGGCTGTATCCCCGCCCGGGCTGGAGAGGAGCTGGGGAGCGATCTGGAACATGACAAATACGATCAGTCCGAGAATTCCAGCAAGGATAAGTTTGGTAGTAAGGGGCCGCTGCTCTAGGGGCTGGCCGACGGGATTCATGAAACGCCTCCTTGAAATGAAATGCTCTTATTCATTCATTATAGTATTACTTGCCGGGCAGTTACAAAAAATTGCCGTATTATTCTTTTACGTGAAGAAGTACAGGCTTATGCTTGAAGGCAGGTTATTTTTAAAAGATAAGTGTATTTATACGCTCCGCTCAATACATATTCCTTATCTTTTCCGCTGAACCGGCTGCCGTCCTTGTGAAGGACGGTGCAGCCGGTTCAACCTGGTTAAATACACGCTGCATCGGTGGGAATATTGTACTTTGTGCAACATGAAGCCCAAGGTGCCATGCGTTCATGAGGCTTGTTGCACAGATTGCAACAATGGCCCCGGCTAACCCGCTTGAAGGAGAGAGAATGCATCCTTTTGTGCAACAATTTAGAATTTGAGCCGAAATAAACAGGGGAATGTTGTAATATAGGCAGGATTTTTAAATCAGCGAATTCACGTGACGACGCCGGCTGCCGGGAAGTCCCTTTAGCAGTACTGCTGTTTCCATTTGTGAAAATGAGTCTTTGTGAAGTTAGGCAATAACGTATATAATTTGTATGCTTGCCCTGATTCTCATTCATTCTTCAATGATCTGATTACCCATATAATAACACCTGAAAGGATGAGGAGTTTGGCTTCACCGTTTCCCAAAATCACCGGCTTCCGGTTCCTGAAGCTTGCTCCTCCGCAAATCCTGGTGCTAAGCTTCGCTGCGGTCATCCTCATCGGGACGCTGCTGCTGATGCTTCCTGTATCAAGCGTACCGGGTCAGCCGCTTGGCTTCATGGATGCGCTGTTTACCGCCACCTCCGCCGCATGTGTGACCGGGCTGGCTGTAGTGGATACCGGAACCCATCTCACCGGATTCGGACAAGCGGTCATTCTGGTACTGATACAGATCGGCGGGCTTGGCTTCATGACGATGGCCACGCTGTTTGCCTTAGTATTCGGGCGCAGAATCTCACTGCGCGACCGGCTGATTCTTCAGGAAGCCATGAACCAGAGCTCGATGGAAGGGATTGTACGGCTGATCCGTAAGGTATTGCTCTATTCCCTGGTGATTGAAGCGGCGGGAGCAGTCCTCTTGTCTATTCGCTGGGCAGTAGATATGCCGCCGGGCCGGGCGATCTATTATGGTATATTCCATGCGGTATCCATGTTTAATAACGCCGGATTCGATCTGTTCGGCGGGCATGACAACAGCTTAATCAGCTATGTCGGTGACCCTGTAATCAATCTGGTGGTCATGCTGCTGATTACTTCCGGGGGAATAGGCTTCATTGTGATCTCCGATCTGGCCGAGTTCCGCCGTAAACGCCGGTTGTCTCTGCACAGCAAGGTTGTGCTGTCAATGACTGCCGGACTGATCCTTACAGGCATGGCCGTCATCTTCATCTTCGAGTTCACCAATACGGCGACTCTGGGACCGCTGAATCTGGGGAGCAAGCTATGGGCATCCCTGTTCCAATCTGTAGCACCGCGTACAGCAGGAGCGAACACGCTGGATATTACGGGCTTGCGTCAGGCGTCGCAGTTCTTCATTCTGCTGCTGATGTTCATCGGGGCTTCGCCGGGCTCAACCGGCGGCGGTATCAAGACGACGACCTTCACGCTGATGATCGGAGCTGTAATCTCCATGCTGCGCGGCCGGGAAGACATCGTGCTCTTCCGTTACCGGCTGGCTCAGGAGCGCGTGTTCAAGGCGCTGACGATTACCCTGCTGGCTCTGCTGCTGATCGTCACGGTATCCATGATGCTCTCGACCACGGAGGGTCTCCCTTTCCTGATGATTCTGTTCGAGACGACCTCGGCCTTTGCCAATGTTGGACTAAGCCTGGGGCTGACACCTGAGCTTACGCAGGTCGGCAAAATCCTGATCTGCCTGACCATGTTCGCAGGACGGCTTGGGCTTCTGACGCTGGCTTATGCGCTGGGTCCCAAACAGGGTAAACCTTTGTATAAATATCCGGAAGGCAAAATGATAATTGGATAAGGGGAAGTGAATCATGAAACCACAGCAGTTTGTTGTAATCGGCCTGGGCCGCTTCGGTTCAAGCCTGGCGCTGGAGCTGATGTCCATGGGCTATGAGGTGCTTGGTATTGACCACCAGGAAGAGCGGGTGGAGGAAATGAGCGGGCGGCTGACCCATGCCGTAATGGCGGATGCTACGGATGAAGGGATTATGCGTTCCCTCGGGGTGCGTAATTTCGACTGCGGTATTGTGGCGATCGGTGATAATATGGAGCGGAGTATTCTGGCCGCGATCTTGCTTAAGGAGCTTGGCGTCAAGCAGGTGGTCGGCAAAGCGATCTCCATTCTGCATGGCCGCGCGCTGTCGAAGCTGGGCGTGGACCGGGTGATTTTTCCCGAGCGTGATATGGGTGTCCGTGTGGCGCATCAGCTCGTGACGCCGAATCTGCTGGATTATATCGAGATCTCCAAGGATTACAAGGTCGTTGAGCTGACGGTCCCCGCCTGCATGAACGGCAAAAGCCTCTCCGAGCTGAACACCCGCGCCAAATACGGCTGCAGCATCATTGCCCTGAACCGCGAGGACGGCATCATTGTTGCCCCGACCGCGCATGATTATGTGCATCAGGGGGATATCATGGTGGTGATCGGCTCCAATCACAGCATCGAGGAATTCGAGGACGAAGCGGTGAATGCGGAGTAGAGCTGACTATCTATATAAAAGGAACACCAAAAACGTCCGGCTGACATGCCTCCGGGCGTTTTTGGTTTGTCCGGGAGCTCTCTACATCCGCACATCGGTGCGGCGGTACACCAGCCAGCCGGCTGCTGCGCTGAGTGCGATGAATTTCCCGCTTTGAAAAAATTTCCTACACACATATGTAAAATGTATCCTGAAATGATAAAATAAAAATATTGAATTACTGAGGCAGCCGTATGGGGAGCAGGGAGCGTAAAAGCAATAACGGAAGGGTTGGAAACTCTGGATTGTAAGCGTTAACATATAACTCCAGCAGCGGAGACAGCGGCAAAAGACGGGTCCGACATACATAAGACAGCTCCAAGCTAGGTACAGAGAAATCCTTAGGGGGATATGTGATGAAAAAGACACCGATGTTCCTGCAGCTGGCCTTAATTCTATTCTGCATTATGGCTATTCCGACAGCGATCCTGACCTGGTACAGCGGGTCACAGATTATACAGAACTCCGAAGCGGCCATCGGGGAATCCACACTGGCCGGGCTCAATGCCAACCGCAGATTAAATGAGAATGCGCTTGCCAATCTGGCCCAGGATACATCGCGTCTGGCGGCGACGAATATTTTTGACCGCATCCGCAGCTTCGAGACGTACGATGAGATTAACGCCAACTACAACAATGTCAGCCTGGCGCTGTCGGTGACCAAGGAGCTGCTGAATTTGAACCGCCGGGTAGACGGTGTGTACTCCTCCTTTTTTTACCTGAAGGATTCGGATTATGTCTTCTCCACGGACAACAGCATCACGACACTGGCGCGTTATGAATCCATCGGATGGATCACAGAAGCGCTTGAAGGACGCCGGGGGATCAGCGGGGTGTGGGTTCCCCGTAAGCTGGCGTCGGGTGAGCATGTTGTATCGTATGTGTACCCGCTCAACCGTCTCTCTACCACCACAAGCGGAACTATTGTCGTCAATATGAAGGAGAGCCAGATCGGCAAATATCTGCATGCCGCTGAGGCCGGCAACAGCAACGATCTGCTGCTGGACGCTGACGGCAAAGTGATCTCCTTCAATGACCGGTCCCTGCTGCTCTCTGACGGCCGCAAGCTGCCCTTCCTGCAGGAGATCCTGAATCAGGAATCCAGTGAAGGCTACACGTTCCGCGAGCTGGACGGCAACCGGATGGTATACGCCTGGAACCGCTCGTCCTTGTCCGGATGGTGGAATGTCAGCTGGAGCTCCATGGATGAGCTGATGAGCAAATCAAGGGAGATGCAGGGGAATATCATTCTGCTTACCGGAGCGATCATCGTACTCGGGACGCTGCTTGCCGTCTTCCTGGCGACCTGGCTGTCCAGGCCGCTGAGGCAGCTGGTACAGATGATACGCTCTAAGAGCGATCTGGGCGTCGTGAACAAGAATGAGCTGGCCTTCCTGAAGCTGGCGTTCAAGCGGATGCAGGAGGAGGAGGAGAGCCTGTTCCAGCTGCTTCAGGAGCGTGAGCAGGATACCCGCAGTCTGGCTGTACACCGTCTTCTGCGCGGTGAGCTTCCGCCGCGGATCATGGAGGTTTTTCCGCATCCGTGTTATAGGGTGGTGGTTATCGCCATCGACCAGTACAGAAGGTATGTGGGCAATACCAATGTGGAGACTCGCAGCTATCACCGGTATCTGCTGGGTGCCAGGTATGAGAGCCTGTTCCCGGATGGAATGGTCGCCCGCAGCGTCTACCACAATGAAGGCTGTATGGTGATCGTACTGAATTATGCCTTGGAGGAGGGGGATGAGCACGGCCGTCTTGTGCATCAGGCGCTCGAAGAAGTCCGGGACCAGTCACTCGAACTGCTGGAGCATTCGGTAACGGTTGGAGTAAGCGAACTGGCGGATGGTCCCGAGAGGGTGACCCTGCGGCTGTTTGAAGCGATGGAAGTGATCAAGCGCCGGATGATCAACGGGGCCGGAGCCATTATGTACTGGCATGACGAAGAGGAGAACAGCCGCAAGTATCTGGATTCCGAGAGCAGCGAGCGGCGGATTCTCAACTTCCTGGATGCCGGTGAGCTGGCCGGAATCTACAAAGAACTTCAGAATATCCGCAGCCGGATCTCCGCAGAGGACAATATTTCCTACGATAATATAATGTTCATCTATTATCAGCTGATGGGGGCGACCCTCAAGCATCTCCGGGAGAACCATCTCGGGACCGGACGGATGATTATGGGCAGGGGCAATGTATACTCAATGCTCGCTGCCATGGATACTCTGGATGAGCTGGAGGAGTACCTGTATGATTTTTACTGTGAGATTGTACAGAGTCTGGACCACAGCACCCCTGAGACCAATTATGCGCAGCGGATTACCGAATATCTGAAGCAGCATTACCGGGAAGAGATTGTCTTCGAGGATATGGCCAAGCAGATTGGCATCAGCTACTCCTATATGCGCAAAATTGTCTACGAGCAAACCGGAAGCAGCATGATTGATTTCGTGAATCAGCTGCGGATCGAGAAGGCCAAGGAGCTGCTGCGGGATTCCGAACTGACGATCAAGCAGATTGCCGCAGAGGTCGGTTATTATAATGTTCAGAGCTTCAACCGCTTCTTCCGTAAGTATGAAGGAATGCCGCCAAGCGGCTACAAATCGGCGAAGAGCAAGAGTTCATAGGAGCCTTTGTTTGATGTAGCACCGTTCGCTAGAAGGACAGAACTCCTCTAATACAAATATGAATTACAACCCAAACGTTCAGCCAACCGAATACAATGGGCCACCGCGAAGAGAACCGGACCCATTGTATGCGAAAACAAACATGTCTTTCAAGGCACAACTCCAGCATGAAAATGAGCAGCGCGCCTAAAAACAGAACGTAATCTGTTCATTTATTTAACAAATTTTAACGGAAAACCGAACACAATTGGACTGGACGTGCCGCGTAGGGCGAATGTAATCGGAAAACCGAACACAATTGGACTGGACGCGCCGCGTAGGCCAAATGTAATCGGAAAACCGAACACAATTGGACTGTGAGCGCCGCGTAGGCCGAATGTAATCGGAAAACCGAACACAATTGGAAGGTCGTGCGTTTATCGCAGGTTGTGCCAGAAGTATTTTCACAGAAAACCGAATACAATAGGCCACTGCGAAAGGAAGCGGACCCATTGATCGTCCATTAGAGCGGGAGGTTGTCCCGGTAGTTCAGGTTACGTTCTAACCATAAAATGAAAACGCTTTATTAATTTTGGGAATACCTATCAGATTTGATTATGGCGCTGCTGTGGAGGCCTTGGGGGCCGGGCTTCAATCATTTTTGACGGGTGATCATCATTACTCATGATATTCAAGCCCGGGCAAAGGGGATAGCATAGGAATCGGGCCGGAAGCCAGAGGCCGGCAAGCCAAGGCAAGCCGATGTAAGCCCACGCAAGCCAATGCAAGCCAATGCAAGCTAATGCAAGCTAAGGCAAGCCGATGTAAGCCCACGCAAGCCAATGCAAGCTAATGCAAGCCAATCAAAAGCCAATTCAAGAAGAATTCAAAGAGGGGGTGAATAGGTTGAAAGCTGCAAGCGCTTCACCAACAAATCACAGTCCTTTATTAAGAAGGAAACAGGGATTCGGCTATTACTTACAGCGGGATTGGCAGCTTTATCTGCTCGTGATGCTTCCGCTGGCTTTTGTAATCGTATTCAAATATTTGCCGATGACCGGGCTTGTTATCGCCTTCAAGGACTACAAGATCGCCAGAGGCTTCTGGGGCAGTGAATGGGCCGGGATGCAGGTCTTCCAGGATCTTTTCGCCAAGCCTGATTTCATCCGGGCCGTCCGCAACACACTGCTGCTTAATGTGCTGGACCTCTGCTTCAGCTTCACGATGCCCATCGTGCTGGCGCTGCTGCTGAATGAGATCAAAAGCATCCGGTTCAAACGCATCAATCAGACGGTGCTGTATTTGCCCCATTTCCTGTCCTGGGTCATTATCGGAGCCATCGCTTACCAGCTTCTCAGTGAGGGCGGCGGCGTTGTTAACAATCTGATAGAGCTCATGGGCGGCACCCGGATTCCGTTCCTGCAGCAGGACACCAACTGGCTGATCAGCTATCTGGTCATCGGGGTGTGGCAGAGTATGGGCTGGGGCACGATTATCTATCTGGCGGCGATGAGCGGGATTAACCCGGAGATGTATGAAGCAGCTACGGTGGACGGGGCAGGCCGCTGGAGAAAGGTATGGAGCATTACGCTTCCCTCCATCCGGGCGACGATTGTAACCCTGCTGATTATGGCGCTGGGAAAAGTAATGGACGGCTCCTTCGAGCGCATATACGCGCTGCAGAATAAGGCGACCACGGAGTTCACCACCACGATACCGGTTCTGGTATACCGCTGGGGGATCGAGAGCGGCAATTTCAGCCGGGCAACCGCCATCGGATTATTCCAGTCCGTGATCGGCATTATACTGGTCATCTCCGCTGACCGCGTGGCCAAGAAGCTTGGCGAGGATGGGATTTTGTAGAAAGGAGAGGAGCCATGAAAGCAATAGCCGGAGGCTCTGCCGCTCCCCATAAAGCACGTATAGATATCTGGGAATCGCTGATCCGCCTCGTCATCGTCATTATTTCGTTAATCTGTCTGCTGCCGTTTATTCATGTGGTATCGAAATCGCTCAGCTCGGACTCCTTTGTCATTGCCAACAAGGTGTTCCTGTGGCCGCAGGGCTTCACGATCGAAGCGTACCGTAAAATCTTCGCGGATGCCAGCATCCTCCGTTCCTTGTATATCACGATCATTGTTACCGTGCTGTTCACGATTCTGGGCATGATTCTGACGATCTGTGCCGCCTATCCGCTGTCCAGGGCGCAGTTCAAGGGCCGCAGGGTGATCACCTTCATTTTCCTGTTCACCATGTACTTCAGCGGAGGCATCATTCCCGACTATATGAACATCAATAATCTGGGACTGATGGATACGATCTGGTCACTGGTTCTGCCGCTCTCCTTCAGCGCCTTCAATCTGCTGATTATGAAGACCTCGCTGACCAGCGGGATTCCCGTAAGTCTGGAAGAGTCTGCGCGGATTGACGGTGCCGGACATTTCCGCATCCTGTTCAGTATTGTACTGCCCTTGTCCAAGCCGATCATGGCTACACTTGCGCTCTTCTACGCCGTTGGGCGCTGGAATGCTTATCAGGACGCACTGTTCTATATCAAGCATGAAATCTCCCTCCGGCCGCTGCAGCTCAAGCTGTATTATCTGGTCATTCAGGCGAGTGAAAGCTTCCAGCTCGAGGCCAGCCAGGTGCAGCTCAGCAATCCCGAAGTCCTGAAGGCATCCGTGGTTGTATTTGCTACCTTACCGATTCTCTGCGTGTATCCGTTCGTCCAGAAATATTTCGTTCAAGGGGTTATGCTCGGGGCCGTTAAGGAGTAATCCGGCGCTCTGATATATAGCTGATCTTGTGGAATCCGACAATAATAAATGGGGGGAACCTAAGATGAATACAAGAAGCGTATATTCATTAATGATGGCGTCAGTCATGGCGGCCGGCCTGCTGGCCGGATGCTCGGGGGGGAACAACACCAAGAAGGCTGCAGAATCCAGCAGTACACCGGCCGGGACAGCCGCAGCGACGAACCAGGCCGAAGGCGCCTATCCTGATCATTCCAAGGGCTTCGGGCAAAAAGTCTCGCTAGATATTCCGGTATACGAGCGCGCCTATGAAGGCTGGAATGTGTCCGATAACTACTATACCCGCTGGGTGCAGGCGGAATTCGGCGACAAATACAATATAGAGGTTAACTATGTGCCGATTACCCGCGCCAAGGAAGTGACGGATTACGAGCAGCTGCTGGCTTCGCACAAAGCTCCGGATATCATTTTCCACTACGATATGCCGCAAGCGCTTACTTACTATGGTGAGGATGTGATGCAGCCGCTAGACTATGCCGAGATTCAAAATTATGCGCCGACCTACTGGAAGAACATGGGCGAGACGATTGAACAGTATGGTTCCGTCGATGACCAGAAAACCTTCTTCTTCGCGGCACGCCCTGAGGCCGACAACTTTGTCAACATTATCCGCAAGGACTGGGTGGAGAAGGTAGGCATGAAGGTTGAGGATTTGACCTCGCTTGAGAAGTACAATGAGATGCTGGTCAAATGGAAAGAAGCCGGACTCGGTGTGACCGCCGGTACTCTGCTGCAGAACTTCTTCAACTTCAACTATCCGTTCCGGGAATGGCCGGTGGACGCCAAATACCGTGCGCTGTATTCCGATCTTAGCGTGGCCGATCTGACTACGAAGGATACGGAGGCTTACCTGCGTAACCTCAACTATCAGTACAATAACGGACTGCTCGATAAGGAATTCTACCTGCGCAACGATGAGCCTAAGACCAAAGCGGAATTCGTAGCGGGCAAAACAGGCAACTTTGCGTTCTACCTCGCCAATAACACGGATGTCTTTGCAGCTACGCTGCAGAACAACCCGGATGCCGAGTTTGCTGTAGTGCCTCCTTATGCAGGTGTTCCTGAAGGCAATAAGCCTCAAGGGCGCGCCTACTGGCCATTCGGCTTCATCATGGGGATTAACTATGAATCTACGCCGGAAGAACGGGCTGCAGTCTGGATGTATCTTGAATGGCTCAGCCAGCCGGAGAACCTGTTCAAATTCCAGAACGGGATCGAAGGGGAGAACTATACGCTCGACGCAGACGGCATCGCGCTGAAGAATCCGGACTACAAAGGCGAAGCCGTTCTGGCACAGAACAATAACAAGGACTACTGGGGCCTTGTAACCGAAATCGCCCAGTACCCGGATGCGGCCAAGACCCGCACGGCCAACCTGCGGAACTGGGCACCGGCCGGCTACGAGACACTGGCTGATGATCTGGTGAAGTACTATGACGAGGTGGCCGAATTCCGCACACCGGATGCCCTGTTCAATGTGGTGCTGGAGAAGGTGAACGAATATAAGGCGGATCTGAACACGCTGTTCCAGGAGCTGTATGTGAAGGTGGTGCTCGCTCCGGAAGCTGAATTCGATGCTACGTATGAAGCTGCCAAGAAGACGTACCTGGAGGCAGGCTACCAGGAGATTCTCGATGAGAAGCAGGCAGCAATTGATGCAGGCAAATTCCGTTAATTCGGTGTAAGCCTGGCTTAGTATAGCAAAATAATTACCCGGCAATATCCTCACCCGGCAGGTCGATCCGTAGTGTTACGGAACTTGCCGGGTGATTTCTCTTTTCATCGCGGCTTACTCGCGGCTGTTCAGGAAGACATCCTCCGTGACCTGCACCAGGCAGCGCGCTGCCGTGCTGAGTCCGCCGCTGCCTTGGTAGACCAGACAAGTGGTCCGCTGCGTCTGCTCCAGCTCCTTGATGTGCAGGGAGACCAGCCCCCCGCCATTCAGCAGCTCCGGGCGCAGATACGAATTCGGCAGCAGGGCCGCAGCCTTGATGGTCGGCAGCAGACGGACGATGGCCTCGAAGGAGTCGATCTCCATCCGTACATCGGGATCAACCCCGCATCGCTGGAACAGATCGTCGGTGGTCCGGCGGTACCAGGTGCCCTTGGAGAAGAGGATCATCGGCAGCCGGGAGAGATGCTCCATGGTGAGCCGCTGGGTCAGAGTCAGCGGATGATGCTCGGAGACGACCAGCCGGAGCTGGTCCTCGAAGAGCGGGATGCAGCGCAGGCCCGGCTCCTGTACCTGGGAGGCAATGATGGCCACATCGCATTTGCCTTCGCTGACTGCGGTGACCATCTCATGCGTCTTCCCGGTGATCAGCTTCAGCTCGGCTGCCGGATACTGCTCCGTATAGGCTTTCACCAGCGGAGGCAGTGTGGTCTGCAGGGTAGTCAGGCTGGCGCCGAGGGTCACCAGTTGCGGCTCGCCTTCCTTGAATATAGATAAGGCTTCGAGGAATTTGGAACGCTGCTGCCGCTGCTCCAGCGCATAGGTGTAGGTGAGGCGCCCAACCTCTGTGAGCTCCAGCCGCTTGCCGAAGCGGTTGAACAGGGCGACACCGAGCCGTTCCTCCAGCTTGGAGATTTTGCGGGAGAGGGCCGGCTGGGAGAGATTGAGCTGGCGGGAGGCCCGGTTCAGGCTGGAGTGCTCCACTACCGCAGCAAAAGCATCTAGATCATCATACATTGGATAGCGCTCCTTTGTGTTCAGACTGTGATAAAAAGCATAGCCGGTGAACCGCAGTTCTCCTGCCGAACAGGATGGCAACCCTGGATTGTACGTATATGTCGAATCTAAATGAGAATTATTATCACATAAAAAATATTCTTATGCGTTTATTGTATAACGATTAATAATTAGATTGCAATTCCCTTATAAGCGAAAAAAGAGTAACATGAAAAGTGACACAAGATATTCACATATTGTGAATAATAGAGCAAAGTCCGGGAAAACAAATGGATAGTGGTGCAAACAGACTATTTGCCGCTGAATCAAGCCTGCCGCTTCCCTGTTTCAACTGTACTCCCGGCAGTGTATGCTCTTTACAAAGACTACTTGTGAAAACGCTGTTTTATATGGAAAGGGGACACTTTGCATGAGAGGATTTTATTCCAGAAAGATTCATTCCTTGCTCGGCGTTATCCCGCTTGGGGCCTTTTTCCTTGAGCACATGCTGACGAACTTCGCAGCAGTAGAGGGTGGCGCTTCCGGTTTCACAGACAGTGTGCTATGGCTGAACAGCCTGCCGCTGGTCTTCTTCCTGGAATTGTTCGGCATCTGGCTGCCGCTGCTGTACCACGGGGTGTACGGCCTGTACATCGCCTACCAGTCGAAGCCGAACCTGAACCGCTACAATCTCGAGAGAAACTGGAGATATACGCTGCAGCGGATCAGTGGAGTGGTCACCTTCATCTTCATTGTCTGGCATCTGTGGGACACCCGTGTCCAGGTAGCGCTCGGCAAGGTGGAGCATGATGAGCTTGGCGGTGTCATGCATAACATTGTGACCCAGCCGCTGCTGATGACGCTCTATATCGTCGGTATCGTAGCCGCCTGCTTCCATTTCTCCAACGGACTATGGTCGTTCCTGATCAGCTGGGGAATTACGGTTGGCCCGCGTTCCCAGAGAGTATCATCCGTTCTTTGCCTAGGCATTTTTGTTCTCGTTACCTTCATGTTCGTACTGTCACTGGTAACGTTCCGTAACGATGAATTCCAGGCCACCGCTGCGGCGATGCAGTCATTGCGCAGTTTCATTTAGAATATACAGGTGTGTGGATGCGATTAACTTATGCTGACACCACTTAAGCCTATGCTTCCGAAGCGAGTTTTGCTGCATAGCTATCTCTAAGAAGCGGATCTTCCGCAAAACTTTTAGGAGGGAACAATCATGGCATCAGCCGATATCATCATCGTGGGCGGCGGTCTGGCCGGCCTGATGGCTACCATTAAGGCCGCTGAATCCGGCGCGCATGTACATCTATTCTCACTGGTCCCTGTCAAAAGATCCCACTCGGTCTGTGCCCAAGGCGGCATTAATGGCGCTGTTAATACAAAGGGCGAGGGAGACTCGCCCTGGGAGCATTTCGACGACACCGTCTACGGCGGTGACTTCCTGGCGAATCAGCCTCCGGTCAAGGCGATGTGCGAAGCCGCACCGGGCATTATTCACCTGATGGACCGGATGGGAGTTATGTTCAACCGCACCCCGGAGGGGCTGCTCGACTTCCGCCGCTTCGGCGGGACGAAGCGCCACCGCACCGCGTTCGCCGGTGCAACCACCGGCCAGCAATTGCTGTATGCGCTGGATGAGCAGGTGCGCCGCTGGGAAGCCGAAGGCCTGGTCACCAAAAGCGAGAACTGGGAGTTCCTCTCCGTGATCCTGGATGACGAGCGGGTATGCCGCGGCATCAGCGCCCAGAATCTGAAGACGATGGAGATTCAGACCTTCCCGGCGGATGCGGTCATTCTGGCCAGCGGCGGCCCGGGGATTATTTTCGGCAAAACAACGAATTCCGTCATCAACACCGGAACCGCTGCAAGTGCTGTGTATCAGCAGGGTGTGCATTATGCGAACGGGGAATTCATCCAGATCCACCCGACGGCCATTCCCGGGGATGACAAGCTGCGGCTGATGTCGGAATCGGCGCGCGGCGAAGGCGGGCGTATCTGGACTTACAAGGACGGCAAGCCATGGTATTTCCTTGAAGAGAAATATCCTTCTTACGGCAACCTGGTGCCGCGCGATATTGCTACACGTGAGATCTTCAATGTCTGCGTGGATCAGGGACTGGGCATTAACGGCGAGAACATGGTGTACCTCGATCTGTCCCATAAGGACCCCAAGGAGCTGGATGTGAAGCTGGGCGGGATTATCGAGATCTATGAGAAGTTCATGGGAGACGATCCCCGCAAAATTCCGATGAAAATCTTTCCTGCTGTGCATTATTCCATGGGCGGCATGTGGGTTGACTATAATCAGATGACGAATATCCCCGGCCTCTTCGCCGCAGGGGAATGTGAATATCAATACCACGGGGCGAACCGCCTCGGCGCGAACTCGCTGGTGTCGGCCATTTATGGCGGCATGGTATCGGGACCCAAGGCGGTGGAATATATCAAGGGCCTCAAGAAGTCGGTTCAGGATATCTCCTCCATGGTATTCGACAGCTTCCACAAGACGCAGACGGATAAATATGAGTCTCTGCTGGGGATGACAGGTACGGAGAATGCTTATGTAATCCACAAGGAGCTTGGCGAATGGATGACGGCCAACATGACCGTGGTGCGTGAGAACAAGAAGCTTGAAGCAACCATCGGCAAAATCAAAGAGCTGAAGGAACGCTACAAAAATATCAATATGAGCGACACTTCGCGCTGGAGCAACCAGGGCGTGGCCTTTACCCGCCAGCTATGGAACATGCTGGAGCTGTCGGAGGCGATGACGCTTGGAGCCCTGCTGCGCAACGAGAGCCGGGGAGCGCATTACAAGCCGGAGTTCCCGACGCGCAACGATGAAGAATTCCTGAAGACCACTAAGGCAGCCTGGACTGCCGACGGCCCGCAGATCTCTTACGAGGAAGTGGATGTATCGCTGATTCCTCCGCGCGTGCGGGATTACTCGAAGGACTAATTGGAGCTTTGAGCGTAGCATAGGAATATACTGTGCGATTGTATTTTGTACAGTAGAATCGTCCGATTAACCGCTTAAAAAGCAAACTAATGTATTCTGTGCAATAGAATATTGCAATAGGACCCAAATAGGGTCAAATTGCAAAAAACAATTGTACAAAATGCAGCAGAATTCAATTTCAGGCTGAAAATACCTGAGTTGGTTGTATGAAATACAATAGAATAGATTTCAATCTATTCCAATCTCGAAACCCGACCATTTATGCAATGATGCCGATGGTTAAGAAGGATAAGCAATCCAAACTTTTAGGAGGTAACTGACATGGCGGAAACTGCAGCAGCTCCCAAAAATGTGAAATTTATTATTACCCGCCAGGACGAACCGGAAACGAACCCCTATACGGAGGAATTTGAGCTTGCCTACCGTCCGGGGATGAATGTGATCAGCGCACTTATGGAGATCCAGCGTAATCCGGTGAACGCGAAGGGTGACAATACGGTTCCCGTATGCTGGGAATCCAACTGTCTGGAGGAAGTATGCGGCGCCTGCTCGATGGTGATCAACGGCAAACCCCGTCAGGCGTGTGCCGCACTGATTGACAACCTGGAGCAGCCGGTCCGCATCGAGCCGATGAAGACCTTCCCGGTCGTCCGCGACCTGGTGATTGACCGCAGCCGGATGTTCAATGCCCTGAAGCGGGTCAAGGCCTGGATTCCGATTGACGGCACCTATGATCTGGGTCCGGGACCGCGTATGCCGGAGAAGAAGCGCCAGTGGGCTTATGAGTTGTCCAAATGTATGACCTGCGGCGTCTGCCTGGAGGCCTGCCCGAACGTCAACGAGAAGACCGACTTCATCGGGCCTGCGGCTATCTCGCAGGTGCGGCTGTTCAACGCGCATCCAACGGGCGAGATGAATGCCGAAGAGCGCCTGGATGCGCTGATGGATGACGGCGGTATCGACGGCTGCGGCAACTCGCAGAACTGTGTACGCGCCTGCCCTAAGGGCATTCCGCTCACTACTTCCATTGCCGAGATCAACAAGCAGACTACGAAGCATATGTTCAAGCGCTGGCTGGGTGTATAACCCGCAGGACCGGGGACAGATAACTTAGACTATTATTCATAGGCAACCCTGCAACAGGCCATCCGGGAGTGAATCCCGAAATGGCCTGTTTGGCTATGCCGGGGATGAGGAGATGTCACCGCTTGAAGAGCTGAGGAAAGGACTGGCAGCGTGCCCGGTGTTTCTGGGGGGGATCAAACAGGGTACATTTTTAGACAGCCTGTAATGAAGAGCCTGTTAATGCATAGAATAGCCATACGTATGGCAGGTTCCAATAAATATGGGTGGATATGTTATAATCTACATAGCTGAGAAAAGCATTCTGGGACTTAGACAACGGGGAGGAATGACTGTGATTTGCCGTGAACAGGACGGAGTCTTGATAATGACGAAGCAGCATGAGCACGGGCTGCTGGCCGGGGAATTCGCGAAATGGTTCAAGGAAGAGCACACGCCGGCGGAAGGCCGCCGGGCCGAGGTGCTGTGGGCGGTAAGTAATCATGACCGGGGCTGGATCGACCTGGATGAGACACCGTTCTGGAACGATGCGGAGGGATTGCCGTATAGCTTCCTCGATTTCCCGGTTGTGCCGAAGCTGACCTTCTACAGACGGGGAATTGATGAGATTGAAGCACAGACGCCTTACGGGGCGCTGCTGTGCAGTTCGCATTTTGAAAGGCTGATTGAGGTGTCGGGTGAGGAATGCCCGGAGCTGACGCAATATCTGCAGGATGAGGCGGACCGCAGGGCACGTATTCACCGCGGACTGGAGCAGAGCAAGCCGCTTGAAGAAGGCGAGTTATACTATGACGCCAGACTGCTGCAGTTCTGCGATGACCTGTCGCTGTTCCTGGCACTTAGCAAGCCGGGCAGCATTGAATCCGAGAAGCACCCTTGGTTCGTAGACGGCTTCTCGGGCAGCGAGGAGTTCAGCTTCACCTCCGGCCGTGCCATTGAGGCTGAGTGGCAGGACAGCACCACACTGACCCTGACTCCGTTCCCGTTCACGAAGGAGATCGAAGTCAGCTTCAAGCAGCGGCGGGTCAGCCGGAAGGCGATTGAGGACAAAGGGATTGCCGAGGCCTACCGGAACGCTCCGGAGGAGGAATGCCGGATTACTGTCATTAGCGGAGCGGAAGAGGATTCCCAGGTGAAGACCGGAGCCAGCCAGCCATCGGAGAGACAGCAGAGGTAAGGCGGGTCCGGGACCATAGAACAGGAGCGTAAAGGCCATGGGTTGGTGGGTATGGACTTTCAATTTGGTTGTCATAGTTATGCTGGTACTGTGGTTCACCCGGATGAAGCTGAGCTGGATGAGCAGGGGAGTCCTGCTGGCTCCCATCCTGATCTATGCGCTGATCTCGGTCGAGGATCTGCTGAACCTGATCGAACTGGGCACTATTGTGCCTGGAGACCGGGGACTGCGCGGGCTGATTCTGCTGTTTGTTCTGGCCTCGGTCCTGTTCTACATTCTGTTTATTTTTCATGAGATCAAGGATTCCAACAGCAAGGAAGTCAGGCTCCAGCAGACCCTGATCCGCATCAGCATTGCTGCGTTTACCTGCATTCTTTTTTTTACAGTCGTATATACATCCGTCTATAAGCTGTTTGGACAGTCCTCCTTCCAGGGGGAGGGATTGGGGCAGGATCTGCTTAGCCAGTTGATTACCTTTCTCTACTTCAGCGTAGCAACCTTTACAACCGTGGGTTACGGGGATATAGCTCCCATAGACAACACCTCAAGGCTTGTTGTAGTCATGCAGATCTGCTTCAGCTTCATTACCGTCGCCTATGCGCTGTCCATGCTGGGCTTGTTCCGCAAAATCCTTGGACCCGGTACGGAAGAAGAGGTTGAGGCAGCGATAGAAGTGGATATTGATGACAAGGTGGATGAAGCGGTATCGGAGAAGCAGGAGGAGATGGACCCGCACGGTCCGTAAGGAAATCATTAGTGATATTAACCGCATAGATTGCAAGGATAGAAAGGAGAATCTCCCTATGAGCAAACAATCGTTCGGGGGCTCTCCCGGCAGTTCTGTTCCCGCTGTTAAGGGCAGCGGCGAACCTGGCCCCCGGAAGCCGGAAGGCCGGGGAGGCCGGAAGATGACCCGGCGGCAGTTCCTGGCCCGTGGGGCGGGAGCGGTGGTTGGCGCCGGTCTGCTTGCCGGCGGCTATGCCTGGCAAGGAGAGCCGAACTGGTTAGAGATTACCCGCAAGGAGCTGCCTCTGAAGGAGCTGCCTTCCGCTTTTGCCGGGACCCGGCTGGTTCAGTTCAGCGATGTGCATCTGGGCTTCAACAAGGATGCCCGCGATTTGGCCCGGCTGGTCAAGCACATCAAGGAAGAGAAGCCGGATCTGATCTGCTTCACCGGAGATATCGTAGACAGCTATGCCGAGGATCTGACCGACTCGGTCCCGGTTCTCGCTGAGCTTGAAGCCCCGCTGGGGAAGTATGCCATCCTCGGGAATCATGAT
This sequence comes from Paenibacillus tritici, assembly GCF_018207515.1. NCBI lineage: Bacteria > Bacillati > Bacillota > Bacilli > Caryophanales > Paenibacillaceae > Paenibacillus > Paenibacillus tritici. The sequence continues at coordinate 6,387,318 of NZ_CP073365.1, read as the reverse complement.
TACAAGAATACGGAGCTGCTGACCCGTCTGCTGACGGAAGCCGGCTTCCGCGTATTACGTAACCAGTCCTATCTGATCAAGCAAGGCGGAGCTGTGATGGCCGTAGCCGGACTGGATGACATGCTGCATGGCCAGCCGGACCCGGAAGCAGCGATCAAGGGGATTCCGGACGGGACATTCACGGTGCTGCTGATGCATGAGCCGGATTACGCCGAGGTTGCGGAAGCGTACCCTTTTCACCTTCAGCTCTCGGGACACAGCCACGGCGGCCAGATCCGTCTGCCGCTGATAGGAGCGCCCTTCACGCCTTACGGATCACAGAAATACATAGACGGCCTGTATTATACAGGGAATAAGGCGATGCCGGTGTATGTGAACAGAGGTTTCGGTGAGACGTTGATGCCGCTCCGCTTCCTGTGCCGCCCGGAGCTGACCGTTCTGACCCTGCGCCGGGGGTAGCCGGGCTGTCTTGAAGGGAAGTCTACCCGAGATCAGAAGAGGGAGAAGTTCATGAGCACATATGAGATGATTATGCGGATGGCGCTGCAAGGACCGGCGGTCGAAGTGAAGAATATGGCGTCCGGCGACGGAGTGCGGCTGAGATCGCTGCTCTCCCACCCTGAGGTTCAGCCGCATATTCAGCTACGCCATGGATCGTCTTCACAGCAGGGGGTACTGGATAAGCTGGTGAACCGGATGCTTCACGGCTATGATCCCCATGCCCTGCATGCAGGAATCTATATCAAAGGACAGCCGGAGCTGATCGGGTCGGTCTCTCTGCAGAACTGGAACCGGCATGAGGGGAAGGCGCTGCTGGGTTATATGCTGGGTCCGTCATGGTGGGGGCACGGCTATGCGACAGAGGCACTGGGGCTGCTGCTGGACTACAGCTTCCGGGAACTCGGACTGAAGCAGATCGAGGGGCGCTGCCGCGGGGATAATCTCCGGTCGGCCCGGGTCATGCTGAAGAACGGCCTGACGCTGGAGCGGATTCTCCCGATGGCCGACGGCTCGGGCGATGTAATGAAAGTATTCACATTGTCATACAAATGAAATAATGCCGTTATCAAACTCTAACAGAGAGCGGTTAAACTAAGTACATGACCCCCTTTTGAAAATATAACTGCTGTTGGGACCCGATGATTCGGGTCCATTTTTTTGCGTTTTTGCCTCTTGGACGCGGGACAGCCGTTTGTTCTGCTGGCGGCCGCCAGGGGGATTAGGCTATGATGATAGAGATAACATGATGTAAGCAGGGAGGATCTGAACTCTTGAACGATGTGATTAGACTACTTATGAACCACCGCTCTTTCCGGCAATTTACAGGGCAAGCGGTGGAGCCCTGGAAGCTGAAGACCATAATTGAGGCCGCCCAGGCCGCCCCCTCCTGGGTGAACGGCCAGCAGGTATCCATTATTGCCGTACGCAGCGAAGAACGGAAGCAGCAGCTCTCGGTACTGAGCGGCAACCAGAAGCATGTGGCAGGCGCGCCGGTATTCCTGGTGTTCTGTATGGACTTTCACCGGGCCCGGCTTGCGGCGGAGCTTGAAGATCAGCCGTTCGAAACGGTCCGGGATGTCGATGCCCTGCTGGTAGGCGCCACCGATGTAGGCATTGCCCTGTCGAACGCAGTGGCTGCCGCCGAATCGCTGGGCCTGGGGATTATCCCCATCGGCGGCGTACGCCGCAACACAGCAGGAGTCATTGAGCTGCTGCAATTACCCGAATATGTATTCCCGGTCGTCGGTCTCTGCGTCGGCTATCCGGCGGAAGAGCAGCCGAAGAAACCACGCCTGCCTATCGCGGCTGTATATCATGAAGAAGTCTATAATCCCGATCAGAAGGGCCTGATTGAAGAATATAATGCGGCCCACCGTGCGTCGCTGAAGGCGCAGGGGCTGACGGAAAGGGACTGGAGCAGTACGATTGCCCGCTTCTATGCCTTGAATCCGCAGTACGGGGATGCGCAGCATACGCTGAAGCAGCAGGGCTTCACCTGCAGTAATCTGAAGAAGGAGTAATCCTTCGCGTACAATTGAAGCGGGATAGCTCGAATTCGGGTGGGATGGGCGTAGCTGAATAACAAAAAAACCGCTTCGCAAGTTTCTTGCGGAACGGTTTTTTGGCGTTACACGATTACAGCGCAACCTTGATCTTCCCGCGCTGCTTGTAATAGACCCAGTACTGAAATCCGATCTCCTTCAGCCTGGCAGCGACCTGATTACGCTGATCGGCCACACGGGAAGGCTTATGGGCATCAGAGCCGAAGGTGACCTCGACGCCGAAATGCAGGGCCCGCTCCAGAATCTCATCGGAGGGATACCAGCCGCCGCATAGCTTGGTGCCGCCGGAGGTGTTGATCTCAATGGCCGGCCCGCATTCGCCGATGATGCGCAAGGCTTCGTCAATCTCCTGCGGAGCGGCAATCTCGGAGAAGGGGGGATAATTCCCTTTCATGGCATCAATATGACCGAGAACCTGGAACATGCCGCTGCGCGCAGATTCCGCTATGAGCCGGTAGTACTCCGCTTTGGCTGCAAGCTGCTGCTCCGTGCCAAGCCCCTTCCAGCGGCTTTTGTTGAAGATGCTGACTTCTTCTACGTGATGCACTGAGCCGATTACATAATCGAACGGATATGCGGCGAAGGTCTTGCGGTACAGCTCCGCATGCTCCGGGAAATAATCCGACTCCATGCCAAGCAGGACATCTATGCGGCCTTCGTACTCTTGTTGCAGCGACAGAACTTCCTGGACATAACGGGCCAGCTCGGACTTGGCCATGGCGATACGCGGAAAAGCCTGCTCGTCCGGGCTTCCGAAGTAAGGCGAATGGTCGGAAATACCGATGACATCCAGCCCCGCTGCTATTCCGGCTTCAATGTAGTCTCTGATATTGCCGTCCGCATGACCGCAGCGGAAATGGTGGGTGTGCAGGTCGAAATTCATACAGGGAACATCTCCTTAGGCCAATATGGCAGAATGGGTAAAGGTTACTCTGAGCCGATGAACTGGGTCTCGGGCATCCCCTTAAGATCGCTCAGGAATTGTCTCATCGCAGAATTGACATACTTGCCGGATTTGGTAATGACACCTACGGGATGGGTCACCTCCAGCTCAATGATCGGAACGATGCGGAGTGTGCCAAGTCTAACCTCGGCCATGACAGACTGCTTGGAGATGACCGCCGCGCCCAGGTCAAGCTCAACCATCCGCTTCACTTCCTCGCTGCTGGTCAGCTCCATGATCACGAGCGGCTGAATGCCGTGCTTCGCCAGCACCTCATCGACGAATTTACGTCCGACCGTGTCCGGCGAGAGCAGGATAAGCGGTATTCTCCCCAGTGCCTCAATCCCGGCCGATTTGACCTGGGCCAGCGGATGGCGGGGGGAGACAACCAGTTCAAAAGTATCATAATACAGGACTGAAGTAGTCATCCCCGGGTTGCGGCCGATCAGATAGCCGATGCCGACATCGACAATCCCGTTTTCGACATGCTGGTAGATTTGGGAGGAGGACATGGATGAGATCGATGTTTTGATATGCGGGAACTGATCTTGGAAATAGGACAGCACCCGGGGGAGAATCTGGATAGCGATGGAGGTGGTCGTACCGAGAATAATATGCCCCTGGGGATTCTCATCGAGATCGGCAAGGCGCTGCTTAAGCTCATCTACGATACCTACAATCTGCTCTGCGTGGGCAAGGAAGACCTTGCCTCTGTCCGTCAGCGTTACCGGCTGGTTCCGGTCAACAAGCTGGGTTTTGAATTCTTCCTCCAGGCTTTTGATCTGCGCCGAGACGGCGGGCTGGGTAAGGTTGAGCAGTTCACCCGCCTTGCGGAAGCTCATCGTTTTGGAGATGGTAATCAGTGTTTCGAGCTGGCTGATATTCATGGACTTGCCCCCTTATGGCTACCGGATGGTGCCGCCGTATATTTGTACAAACAGGGAAAGCCCTAGCTTTCCAGAGGACGTATGCGCACATGTCTGCTTCTTAGAATTAGAGTCGGCTAGCTGCAAATTCTGACACGGTGAACGGAAAATATAGTTGCTGTGAGTGCTGCACTCGGAGGGTTTGACGCCGCAGGTTTTACGTTTATTGTTTAAATTATAGGAGATTCCTCCCGGGAGGGCAATGTTGCCGCCCAAACTATCTTCAGAAATCATTCGACAAGACCATTAATTTTTGGTGAATAATACCGATATATGAAGTATAATAAATTTTATTGCTTAGGACTTTTGGTATATGACTAAAGACTGGTTGAGGGGGGACAGCACTTTCATGAAAGCAGAAGTAATTAATCCGTTTTTAGAGTCTGCGCGCATTGTAATTGAACAGGTGATCCAAGTCTCGCCGTCCACCGGTATGCTGGGGATTAAGGATATTGAACTGATCGATAATCATATATGGATTCAAGTGGGAATGACAGGTCAGCTCAGCGGGAATATTATCTTCGGGATTGCCGAACCGGTAGCGCTTAAGATGGTGTCGGCCATGATGGGCGGTTATGTAATTACGGAAATGGATGAGATGGGGCAGAGTGCCATATCCGAGCTTGGCAATATGATCAGCGGCAATGCCAGTACTATTCTCTCCAACCAAGGGGTGTCTGTAGACATTACCCCGCCGAAGCTGATGAAGTCGGAGAGCATGTCCATACTGCCGCGCAGAGCGCTGAGTATCCCTCTTGTGATGGAGGGCATCGGAGAGCTTGATATTCAGGTAATGATCTCTTAGGCGGATAATCGGGAGTTGAATATATTCCATGGCATTACAAGGTAAAATTGTGGTCATTACAGGAGCATCCAGCGGGATTGGCGCGCTTACGGCACAGATGCTCAGCCAGCGCGGGGCGGTCCCGGTTCTGCTGGCCCGTTCGAAGGACAAGCTGCAGGAGATCGCGGCGGGAATTCCGGGCGCACATGGACTGTTCGTCTGCGATGTGACCGATGAGGCGGCCGTTGAACGCACCTTCGGGGAGATCCTGGAGCAGTTCGGCAGAATTGATATTCTGCTCAATAATGCCGGTTACGGCAAGTTCGCCGCTTTTACGGAGATGGAGCCGGGCGAATTCGACGCCATGATGGATGTGAACTATATGGGGATTGTCCGCTGCACCAAGGCGGTAGTACCTCATATGCTGGAGCGCGGCAGCGGCCAGATTGTGAATGTGGCTTCGATGGCCGGCAAAATCGGCACAGCCCGCGCGGTTGCTTATACCGCCACCAAACATGCGGTTCTCGGCTTCACCAATGCGCTCCGTCAGGAGCTGCGCAAGAGCGGAATTATTGTCTCGGCCGTGAACCCCGGACCGATTGCCACCGAATTCTTCAAGACCGCCGACCCTTCCGGCAATTATGAGAAAAGTGTAAGCCGGATCATGATGACTCCGCAGCATGTGTCTGCGAAGATCGTGAAGCTGATGGAGAAGGGCAAAGAGGAAATCGACCTCCCCGGTCTGGCTGGCTTCGGCATCCGTCTCTATGGCCTGATTCCACGGCTGGCGGACAAGCTGACCTACAATGTTATGAACCGGAAATGATGACCGGCCAGGAAGCAAAGTGCTTGTCCCCTTTTGCATACAGGAAGATGTCCCCCTTGATAAATACGGCTTGGACTTAGATTTATGGCCTTCCATTTGGTGGAGAGGCCTTTTTGGCATATAATGAACATATTATCTTAAGTGAAAAGGATGAATACCTATTATGAATAAAGCTTCTTTTGCAGCTATCGGCATTCAGGAAGATCTTGCTGCCCGGTTGTCTGAATTCGGCATTACCGAACCATCCCCCGTACAGGAGCAGACGATTCCGCTTCTGCTGGAAGGAAGAGATGTTCTGGCCGCTTCCCAGACAGGAACAGGCAAAACGCTGGCTTATCTGCTGCCGCTGCTGCAAGGGATTAACCCGGACCAGAAATCGGTGCAAAAAATTGTGCTGGCACCGACCCAGGAGCTGGCGATGCAGATCCTCCGCGAAGCGGAGCGCTACGGGGAACACCGGGGCATCCGGGCGATAGGGCTGATCGGCGGGGCGGCGATCAAGCGCCAGATTGACAAGCTGCGGGAGCATCCCCACCTGGTGGTAGGTACACCGGGACGCGTGCGGGAGCTGATCGGGCTGCGCAAGCTGAAGATGCATGAGGTAACCACGATTATACTCGATGAGGCCGATCAGATGTTCCAGCTTAGCGGCGCCGGTGAAGTGACGAAGATTGTCAGCAGTGCGCTGCGTACCCGGCAGCTGGTCATGCTGTCTGCAACGATCGGACCGGAGACCCGGCTGCTGGCGAACCGGGAGATGAAGAATCCTGCCGAGGTGGGTATTGATCCCGGCATGATGACCGCGGCGAGTCTTGAACATCACTATGTAGTCGCCGAGGAGCGGAACAAGCTCGATATGCTTCGCCGGGTGATCCGCCACTACAAGCCGGAGCGTGCGCTTGTGTTCGTGAACGCCACCGACGACATCGCCGAGGTGACGGCCAAGCTGAACCACCTTGGACTTCCGGCCGCCGCGCTCTATGGCGATGCGGACAAGGTGACGCGCAGCAATGTGCTGGCCCGCTTCAAGGGCGGCAAGTTCAAGGTGCTGGTCGCCAGTGACGTGGCGGCCAGAGGTCTTGACATTGAGAATCTGACGCTGGTCGTCAGCTTCGATCCGGCCTTTGACTCCGAGCACTATGTCCACCGTGCCGGACGGACGGGGCGCATGGGCAAACGCGGGATGTCCGTAACGATTGTTACGGAGCAGCAGACGTTCATCATGCGCAAATTCGCCCGCGAGCTGGATATCCAGCTGGACGAGCGGGCGATGGCCTTCGGCAAGGCGCTGGCGGACAGCGAGCGCAGTGAACTGCGCAGCGGCGGGGGCGGAAACGCCCGCCGCGAGGGGGCTCTACCGCGCGGCGGCGAAGCCCCGCGCACCGGCAAGCCGCAGGTGCGCAGCGAGGCTGCTGGAACAGCAGCCGGAGGGAGCGGCGGCGCAGCGCCGGCAGGGCAGCCGGGACCAGCGGCTGCCAGCGGTGAGGGCACGGTGCGGCGTGAGCAGCACCGGCCGGGGATTGCCGCAAGCACGCGCAGCGCGGCGGGGCCCGCGGGCAAGGCGCGCAGCCAGGCAGAGCGCGACAAGAACCGCAAGAATAAGGGAGCCCCGAAGTGGCTCAAGAACAAAACCCCGAGAGGTGACGGTCAATGAATACAGCTCCCGTATTGCAAATTACGGGCTTAAGCGGAGGCTACAGCCTGAATAAGCCGGTGCTTCATGATATCGGCCTGCAGGTGCAGCCAGGTGAGATGGTCGGGTTAATCGGACTGAACGGTGCGGGCAAAAGCACCACGATGAAGCATATCCTGGGGCTGATGTCCCCGCATAAGGGTGAGATTACTGTACAGGGGAAGACCCGGGGCAGCGATCCCGAGAGCTACCACAGCGCGCTGTCCTTTGTGCCGGAATCCCCTTTGCTCTATGAGGAATTGACGGTCCGTGAGCATGTAGAATTCACTGCCCGGGCCTATGGTGTTGAACGCAATGATTATGAATCACGCACCAGCCAGCTGGCCGCACTCTTCAATATGGAGGACAAGATGGATACTCTGTCCTCCCATCTATCCAAGGGCATGAAGCAGAAGGTTATGATTATGTGCGCGTTCGTAGCGCGCCCGGCCCTGTATGTCATCGACGAACCCTTCCTCGGCCTCGATCCGCTGGGTATCCGCTCGCTGCTGGACTTCATGCTGGATCTGAAGAAGTCCGGGGCGTCGATTCTGCTCAGCTCGCATATTCTCTCCACCATCGAGAACTATTGTGACCGGTTCATTGTGCTGCATCGCGGAATGGTGATCGCAGAGGGAACGCTTGCCGAGATGACTGCGAAGGCCGGACTGCAGGGCTTGAATTTGGAGCAGCTGTTCTACGAGCTGGTTCAGGGAGGGAAATGATATGGATTTGAAGGAGCTGCGCCGGCAGCGGCGCAGCCGGTTCACAGGTAGCTTGATTCCCTATGTGGGTTATATTATTCAGAGCGGTGTAGCGATGGTGTTCCTGCTGGTACTGATTATGTTCTCCGCCTGGTATACTGCACTGCTGCGCGATATTCCGGCAGGCATACCCATCCGCTGGATTATGCTTCTTCTGCTGATCCCTGCGGCGGTGCACAGCAGCTTCCGGACGTATCTGCAGACCCCGGACACGATCTTCCTGCTGCCGCAGGGTCACCGGATGAGGGAGTATTTCGCCCCTTCCTGGGTCAGCGGCAATGTGTGGAAGATCCTGCGCCTGGCCTTTATACTCATTACGTTATGGCCGCTGTACATACGCACGGAGGAGTCGCCTAAGGGGCTGCTGGCTACGCTTCTGGTGCTGATCCTGGTGAAGCTGCTGTCCAGCTACGGGTTATGGCGGGAGACGGCTATGCTCTCGCGTCCGGCAGCCACCGGCTACAATCTGCTGCGCTGGGCAGTAGGCACCCTGATGGTTGCCGCCTGGGTATGGCAGCCGTCCATCCGCGCACTGATCTTCATCGTGATTCTGGCCGCAGCCTACGCGGCAGCATTGTCCGTTCCCGGCCGGCATTCCGTTCCGTGGGAACGCCTGATTACCATGGAGAAGAATCAGGGGACCCGGGCGCTGATGGTTCTTGGCTGGTTCGTCGATGTTCCCGGCCGCGAGCAGCGGGTCTATGCCCGGCGCTATCTGAGCAAGTGGGGGAGCGGCATCACCTGGCAGCGGAATTCGGCCTACCGCTTCCTGTTGACCAAAAGCTTCGCCCGCGGCGACATCTTCGGCATCGTCCTGCGGATTGCGGTGCTCGATCTGTTCCTGGTCTGGATGACACGAGGCAGCTACCTTGGCAGCGGCATTTATGTATTTTTCCTTTTTCTGATGGGCATTCAGCTGACAGCGCTGCGCAAGCTGCACAGTGAATCGTTCTGGCTGACCGTGTACCCGCTGCCGGAAGGCAGCAAGGGGAAGGGGACGATCCAGTTTGTCTTCCGGGCCCATCTGGTCCTGGCCCTGCTGACCGGTCTTCCCCTCCTGCTTGAATTGGGGGACCGGCCGCTGCCGGCCCTGGGAACCTACGCCTGCGGGTTCCTGCTGGCGTATCTGTTCAGAGTCTCGTCCACCCGCAAGGAAGCGCGCGTGGATGAGGATGACTTATAGAACTTACTGTATGCACCTATGCACCTATGTGCCTAATGCTATACACATGACAAATGGCCTCATTCTCCGCTACCGCAGAGTGTGAGGCCATTGTTATGGAGCGGGGAATGCGGTAACACGGAGTGGAGAGAGCGCAAGGCTCTCTCCAGGGAGTGATTCCCGGTTTAGACAAAGAGTGAACGGCTGATGATAACCAGCAGGATAAAGAGAACCAGAATTGCGCCTGTGCTTGTGAATGCACCGTGTCCGTATCCGTATCCGCCTCTAACTTCTTCGCTCATGTTCATTCCCCTTTCGATTGTTTGTTGTTGTACTTGAGTACACACCGTATTGTATGTGCGGAGGGATGAACGTGTATAGGCCAATGCCATAGGGGCAGGCGAAAAAAAGTAGCCCCGGGTTTCCGGGGCTACTTACTTGCCTATGTCAAAGCTTAGTGATCAGGCTTTCTCCAAATCACGGATGCCCGCATAGACCAGATCGAACAGATCCTCAAGCTGCTCCTCTTCGATGCAGGAGAAGGCAATGCGCAGATCCGTTTCACCGAGGGCGATGGTGCCCAGGCCGTAATGGTGGATCAGGTGGAGCCGTAAGGCTTCAGCCGGCACGGTGAGCAGCTTCAGGCACATGAAGTACCCGGAGTTGAACGGATAATACGTCCATACGTCGCCGCCGTATTTGCCGCTGTCCAGCAGCGCCTTCACTTTGTTGGCCCGGCCTTTCATGATCTGGAACTTCTCTTCCTTTTGTGCGGCGAATTCCGGCGCCTTCAGCGCGTCCAGGACAAAGGTCTGCGATGGATGTGCTCCGCTGGAGATGGTGGCCCGGATGATGCCCAGTGTTTTTTGCTCCAGGGCTGCCAGCAGCTCCTTGTTCTCTGAAGCGTAGGTGATGAAGCCGACACGGAAGCCCCAGACGAATTCTTCCTTGGTGGCTCCGTCAATCTTGACCGCCAGCACGCGCGGATGCAGATTCGCCAGCTTGCCGAACAGGGATTCCTTGAGCGAATCCTCGAAAAAGAGTCCGAAATAAGCGTCATCGCTGACCACGACCACATTGATGCCTTCTTCGGCGGCACGCAGAATAGCGGCAACGATGGCTTCGCCTTCCTTAATGCCCGGTGTATATCCGGTCGGATTGTTCGGGAAGTTAAGCAGGACGATGGCTTTGCCGCGGTCCTTCTGGGACAGCAGCGCATCGAGCAGACCTTCACTATTGAAGTTCATATCCTCGGTGAACAGCGGATAATTAACGGTCTCGGTCAGGCGGCGGATGCCGAAGGTCAGCTCGTAGTTCTCCCAGTTTTTGTCCGGATAGATGACGGCATCCCCTTGCTCAGCGAACAGATCGGCAACGATGCTAAGCCCGTGGGTCAGCGCATTCGTTACGACAGGATTGCTGAAGGACTTGCCTTCAAGCGACGGATTCTCACGCAGCATCTTCTCCCGCCATACGGAACGAAGCTCCGGCTTGCCTGCTGGAGGCGCGTAGCCGTAGAGGTCTTTGGGACTGTAGGCGGAGAGTTTATCCTGGATCACACCAAGGTGCATCGGCAACCCGTTCTCGGTAGCGATTCCGATGGTGGCGTTATACTTCTTGGCATGAGCCGTGGCTTCTGCGGATTGGCTCAGGATCCCCTCTTTGGGGAAATAGATTGCTTTACCGAGACTAGAGAGCATATCGTACACATGTTCATTGCCTGCCTTGATGCTGTCATTCAATTGTCCAGCCAGTGGATTCATCAGTTTCATCCTTCCGGTATTCTTCTGGGATATATACGCTAACATTGCCTAACATTATAACACCGTGGATTGCAGCCGTCACTGAGGAATGCTGCGTTTTCACAAATACTTTTGGAATCAGGCAAGCGCCTCCTCTTCAGCCGGACATTGGCATCACGCGCCGGGCAAGACTTTCTGTGACAGGTTCGGGAACGGCCTGAAGCCGTGAAGATGTACAAAAGGGAACCGGACAAGGTATTATGAAAAGTAAGCTTACGCTATACGTTTAGGAGGGAACCATATGCTGCATGCATCGCCATCCTCTTTTGTCATCCTCCCGGCCCTGGCGAAGATTGTCTGTGAACCGGGCTGGAAGTGGCAAAAAAGAGAGAAGCCGCTGCAAAATTATGATTTGTTCTATGTCTGGAGCGGAGAGGGGACCGTTGTGCGCAGCGGGGTGCCTTATCAGGTGGGGAAGGGAAGCTGCTTCCTGTTCCGTCCGGGGGACCACACCAGTGCGACACACAATCCGCAAAAGCCGCTTGTGCTTACATATATTCATTTCGATGTTACCGAGGAGGTAACCGAGATTCCGGCACCGTACCATGAGCTGACGGAGACGGTGGAATTCGAGCATCTGCTGGCCCGTTATGTCCGCCTGTTCCTGGTGCAGACCTATGCCGCGGAGGAGGAAGGCCGCCTGATTCTGAAGCAGTTGATGATTCATCTGCTGCGGCAGGATCAGGTAGTGCCGGTTGAACGCCATGTCAGCAACCAGCTGGCTGAGGTGATCCATGAGGTCGCCAACTATGTCAGCCAGCATCCGGGTGCTGCGCACCGGGTAGAGGATCTGGCCGCCCGGGCGGGGCTGTCGCCGCGCTACTTCTCGATCAAGTTCAAAGAGATCACCGGCTCCTCGGTCCAGTCCTATGTGATCCGTGCGAGAATTGAACGGGCGCAGCATCTGCTGCTGTATGCCGGCATGAATGTAACCGAGGTGGCGGATGCGCTGGGTTACCGCGATATCTTCTTTTTCAGCCGCCAGTTCAAGCAGCACACCGGCAAAAGCCCGTCGGAAATCCGCTGACCCGGGCGCCTAAATGCCGCGTCATCGGGTTCATCAAAAGTTGAAGCGGGCATCCGTCTGTGACAGAATATAAGTATGAACACAAAAGACAGGAGAGGGAGAATACTTATGTACGAAATCGTCCTGATACGGCATGGAGAGAGTGAATACAACCGGCAGAATCTGTTCACGGGCTGGAGTGATCCCGATCTGACGGAGAAGGGTGTGGAAGAGGCCAGGAAAGCGGGGGCCCTGCTGAAGGATGCCGGGTATACGTTTGACCTTGCCTTCGCTTCGGTGCTGAAGCGTTCGATCAAGACGCTGAACTATGTGCTGGATGAGATGGACCTGCTGTGGATTCCCGTGCAGAAATCCTGGAAGCTGAATGAGCGCCATTACGGGGCGCTGCAGGGCCTCAGCAAAAGTGAAACCGCCTTGAAATACGGTGAGGAGCAGCTCCATATCTGGCGGCGCAGCCTCTCGGTCCGGCCCCCGATGCTGGAGCCGGATGATCCGCGGTATGCCAGAAATGATATCCGCTATAAGGAAGTCCGTCCGGGAGATATCCCGCGCGGGGAGAGCCTGGAGGATACCGTGCACCGAGTCGGCGATTTCTGGGCCAACCGCATTGTGCCGCTGATCCGCAAGAAGGAGCGGGTCCTGATCTCCGCCCATGGCAATACGCTGCGGGCCTTGATCAAATACATGGAGGACATTGATGAGACCGCCCTGCTGGATCTCAACATCCCAACCGGCGTCCCGCTGGTCTATAAGCTCGACGACGATGTGAAGCCGATTAGCCGCTTCTATCTCGGCGTCCCGGAAGAGGTCCAGGAAAAAGCCCGCGAGGTGGCTAATCAGAGCAAGGTTACGGAGTAACTGAAGACAGTAGAGCTGGAGATATCCATGATGTCTCCTGAAACAATAATAATGAAGGGAGTATTCCAGCCATCTCATGGCTGAGGGATACTCCCTTTTTGGCGTCTGACGGGTAAGGAACACCTTTATCCGGTAAAAGGCAAGGCAAACGCAAACGCAAATCCTCCAATTCTCTGTGAAGGATCTCCTGAAGTCCAAACAAACCCCGCCCAAGGACACGTTGTCGTGTTCCTTGGGCGGGGTTTGTTTTCAAATATATTTCTCGCTGGCAGGGTCCGTCCTGTAAGAGAACGGCACAGTCATGCCGCTTACGTCTTACGCTGCGCTCTTCGGGCAGGATGCAGCCCGGAAGCTAAGTAGCCCGCCGCATCTCACCCAGCAGCTCGCCCATCTTCACCTTGGTGTCCACGGTAAGTCCTGGACGCGGGGTGAAGGTGCCGCTCTCCATCAGCAGGACTACCGTAGAGCCGAATTCGAAATAGGCCAGGTCGTCGCCCCGCTGCCATTCACGGGCGGATTCATCGGTGTAGCGGATACTGCTCACATTCATTGCGCCTACCTTGACCACGGCGGTCTCGCCATAGCTGCCGGCTATATAAGTAATCAGCCGTTCGTTGCGGCTCAGGACACTCTTCATATGTCGCATGCCGAATTCATTCACGGGGTAAGCCCGTCCGCGGATATAATCGCTCTCCCTCAGCTGTCCGGTTAACGGGGAGTGAATCCGGTGATAATCGGTAGGGCTTAGGTAGAGGACGAAATAGTAGCCTTTTTTGTACAGTTCGAGGTGTGGCGAGTGATTAAGCAAATCCTCCAGCGTATAATCCTGCCCCTTCACATTCATTATCGTTCCGCAGTTAATGTCGCCCATTGCCGTAATCATGGCGTCCACCGGACTGGCCACGGCATGGTCACCGCCGGCAACCGGCCGCATGCCGGGCTTCAGGCGGCGGCTGAAGAATTCATTCAGTGTGCGGTATTCCCCGGCCGTCTTCTCTGCCTCGGAGGCAGGAATTTGATAGGAACGTATAAATACCGGAATCATAAGGCGGCTGAGTCTGCTATGGGAAAAAGCCCCCATCAACCTGGAAAGCCATCTGTGCGAGGATAGCTCGGTCATCAGCCGCAGCAATTGTTTAACCATGCCCATCTCCCTTCCATCATGCAGCAGTAAGGTCCCGTGCCAAGGGACTCCACCCGCTCTGCATTATATTGACATAGAATAGGAGACAAATCAATAAGAGTTAATTCTTATAGCCGCTTCATGCAGATATCTGGCATAGCCCATAGGCTGGCGGTAGCTGTCTTTCCAGACTCCGCTAAGTCCGGCTTTGCGGAAGCCGTAACGCTGGTCGCGCCCGTTGCATTCAATGAAGAACAGGTGTCCGTGCTTCGTGACCCCGATGTCCAGCCCGATATCTGCGAGACCCGGGAGACTCTGCTCCAGCTCACGGGCGATGGAGAGACTCAGGGAGAGCACAGACATGCGGATTCTGGCAGCCTCCTCCCCGGAGAACGCCTTCTCCAGTGCGGATGATGCCTTCAGGGCTTCGCCCCCTCTGGCAATGTTAGAGACAAAGCCGCCGGGTGCGGCCAGCTTGGCGAACATTCCGGTGACCTGCCACGCTCCGCCCCAGCCCCGCTGTACGGTGACGCGCAGGTCGAACGGGCGTCCGTTGATCTCGGCCAGCGGAATCCGCTCCTGGACCAGGTAGGGCACGGAAGAGAGCCGTGCGCGGAGCGCCCGGGGAAGAGCACCCGGGTTAACCGGTGTGCGGATGGAGCGTTTAGAACCGGTAAGAGAGTAGCTCCAGATCCACCGCTCCCCTCCGCTCCGGGTGAGACGCATAACGCCGTTACCAACGCTTCCCCGGCAAGGCTTGAGGATCAGATCCGTATAGCTGCCCATCATCTCCTTCAGGCCGGATATCCCGGCTGATGTGACCGGCAGCACGGCCTGCAGTTCCCGGTTCTGCTCCAGCAGTCCGTGAATCTGATCCTTGCCGTAACGGTTGCAGGTGTTGTATACATGAATGCCCTGCCGGAGCAGCCGTTCGACGCCGCTGCTGCGCTGATCGTAAATGGCCCGGTTATGGATGACCTCTGGCGTCGGGATGATATGTCTGCGATATCCTTGTGAATTTGTCTTCATATATACACTGCTGAAGCCGGACTGTGTATCTATGTCGGACAGCTTCAAAAAGCAAGGGGTTAATCCGTATGCGGCGGCGGCCTCTTCGTAGTTTGCCAGAGATTCCTGTCCGGTTTTTAACCGGGGAACGCCCCCGTGCATAGCGGCATTTAGCAGTATTCCAACGAGCTTTTGCCCCATGTTCGTTCCTCCTGTTATCTTGAAGTAGTTTCCCGGCTGTTTTTTTGAAATATAAGAATTTATAACTTGCACACGATAACTTATCCTTATATTTCTCGCTGAAACGAATACCGTCCTTATAAAAGGACGGTATTCGTTTCCACTTGTCTCCTGTCATTGTATGTATGTACGTGCCTGTAAGGGTTGGACGGATGCGCGGCGGCAGATGCCCTTTTTTGGAAGGATAAGAATGTGTTCCTAACGGAAGGAATGGTGTCATCCGCCCATGTAGCTGCATATGATGCCTAGAAGAAACAACAGATGGAAGGAGGAGACTGCTTGTGAAGGGCTCCAAACGAAATCGGCAACGCAGTTCAAAAAGACCGCTCTACTATGTAGATGATCCCAACAAGACTGAACTTAGCATGTTGAGCAGCAGTCCCAGAATGAAGGAAAGCAGAGAAGCTGCTGAGGTGGAAGTATTGGACGCAGAGGAATGGGAGCTGCAGGTGAGCGCGGTGGAGACGCTGGAAGTGACGGAACCGCTTCAGCAGACTTTGCATGCACGGGAGGGGAGTCAGGAAGCGGCGGCGGAAGAGGAGTACCAGTATGAAGACACTGATTCTCTGCCTGAAGTGCCTGCATATGTTCCCGTGGAAAAAGAACGCCTGAAGCCCGTATATACCGATGATCTGTCCGATGCCGCAGTCACCGGTCCCAAAATTGCCCCGCGGACTATCGACGGGTCTAAGCTGAAGCATGGCATCATCGGTACTCCCTGGCTGCAGGACTACGCTGTGCAGAATATCAATCTTGCGGATCGCGCGGTTACCTCCCCGAAGATCGCGCCGGAGTCGGTTACCGGTGAGCATCTGGCGGAAAGCAGTGTCAGCGGGGGGAAGCTGCTTGATCATTCCATCGGCGGCGAGAAGCTGAAGGACGGCAGCATCGGTCCGGAGAAGCTGGCAGACCGGATTATTGGCGGAGAGCATATTGCCGACGCTGCGATCAGCAGCCGGCATCTCAGCGGGTGTATCATCACGGCGGAGCTGCTGGATGATGGTGCCGTTACCGGGGAGAAAATCCTCAGCAGCAGCGTTGTCAGCCGTCACCTCGCCAACGGCAGCATTGACCGCTCTAAGCTGGCCGATGAAGCCGTGTCCGCCGACAAAATCGCTGACGGTGAGATCAGCGGTGTGAAGCTGGGCGATGCTGTGATCGAGAGCCGGCATGTGGGTGAAGGCGTAATTACCGCCAAACATCTGGCACCGGGTGCCATTGGACGGGAACAATTGGCGACACGCCTCATCGGCAAAGAACAGCTTCAGCCCGGAATCATTGAGAGCGGGCACCTCTCGGATGGAGCAGCCGGGTCACGGCAGATCGCGGCGAAGGCCATCCGCAGCCAGCATATCAACCCGGAGAGCATTACGGCGGAGCATATTGCCGAAGGAGAGATTGGCAGCCGCCATCTGGCAGACCGCAGTATTTCCTTCGTGAAGCTGGCGGAGGGGGCAGTGGGCACTACTCAGCTGATTGAGCAGGCGGTCACTTCTTCCAAAATTGCGGATCAGAGCATTCTGGCCCATAAACTGGCGGATGAAGCGGTAACAACACGCCATATTGCGAAATCCGCTGTGCGCAGTCCGCAGATTGCCCTGCAGGCCATCACTTCGGCTCATCTGCAACGCGATGCTGTAGACCATTCCCATCTGGCTGCAGAATCCGTTGGATCTGTCCAGCTGCAGGAGCATTCCGTGCTGACCGGCCACCTGGCTAAAGGGGCAGTAACCGAAGAACAACTGGGGTATGAATCCGTTACAGGGGAGCATCTTAGTCCCCAGAGCATTACCTCAACCAAGCTGGCCGACGGCAGTATCATATCCGCTAAGCTGGCTACAGGCGCAGTCGGCGGAAATGTGATCGCAAGAGAGGCGGTAAGCGGCGAGCATATCGCGGTCTGCGCTGTAGAGGAGAAGCATCTGGCGGACGGCAGTATCAGTGGACGGGTGCTGCAGGAAGAGGCGGTAGCAGCTGAACATCTGGCATCCGGCGCGATTGAACGCCGGCATCTGGGGGACCACAGCGTAGCTTCGTCCGCGCTGCAATCCGGTGCGGTTACGGAAGATAAGCTGTCTTCCGGTGCAGTGAGGGAGGCGCATCTCGCTGCTGCTATTGTGCAGCCGCATCATTTGGCCGACCATGCCGTGACTTCATTGAAGTTATCGCCGGAGAGTGTCTCGACGGATAAATTAGGCGACCTGTCCGTTACTGCAATCAAGCTGGCCGACGGGAGTGTGAGTGCTGCGAAGCTGGCGGCTTCTGCCGTACAGAGTGAGCATCTGTCAGCAGGTGCTGTCGGCCCGGATTCTCTCGGTGACCTGTCTGTACAAGGCAGACATCTCGCACCTGGAAGTGTGGGCGGTGCACAGATCCGGCCCATGTCGATCGGCAACGGACATATCATTCCTAGCTCTGTCTCATCCATTCAGATTCAGGATGGCAGCATCGGCAGCGCCAAGCTGGCCGAAGGGTCGGTGGCCTCCCGTCATCTCACACCCGGAAGCGTGGACGGAAGCCATTTGGCTGAAGCAGCCGTGGAAGGGCGGCATATCGTAGATGGCGGCATCGGCCTGGCGCATCTGGCGGAAGAGGCCCGCAGTGCCCGGATCTTGCCGGACGGCAGTATTGGGGCAGAAAAGCTGGCAGCGGCGGCTGTAGGTTCGGTTCATTTGGCTGAAGACAGCGTGCAGTCCGTTCATCTGACGCAGGAAGCGGTGGAAGGCCGCCATATCCGTGCAGGTGAGATCACTCTTGCCCATCTGGCACCGGAGACGCGCAGTGCCGACCTTCTGCCGGATGGCAGCATCGCCGGAAGCAAGCTGGGAGCAGGTGCAGTAGGTGCCTTCCACCTTGCAGCGGGTAGTGTGTATAGCGGGCACCTGGCAGAAGGTGCCGTAGACAGCCGTCATATCCGCACCGGCAGCATCCAGCTTGATCATCTGGCCAAGGATACACTGACCACGGATCTGCTGCCTGACGGCAGTATAGACAGCGGGAAGCTGGCAGCCGGTGCGGTGGGTTCACTGAATCTGCAGCAAGAGAGTATTTATGGAGAACATCTGGTAGACGGTATCGTGCAGGAACGGCATCTGCGTCCAGGGTTAATCAAGCTTGCGCATCTGGCAGAGGAAACGCGGAGTGCGGAGCTGTTGCCGGACGGCAGTATTGGCGGGAGCAAGCTGGGGGCAGGGGCAGTGGGCTCTTTCCATCTGGCGCAGGGCAGTATATATGGAGGACATCTGGCAGCGGATGCCGTAGACAGCCGTCATATCCGCACCGGCAGCATCCAGTTAAGCCATCTGGCTTCCGAGACGATTAGTGCGGAACTGCTGCCGGATGGCAGCATTGAAGGCAATAAGCTGGCCGAAGGGGCAGTGCAGTCACCGCATCTGCATCCGCAGAGCGTAGAGGCGGTGCATCTCGCAGACCGGGCTATCGGGGAACGGCATGTGGGACGCGGTGCGATTAAGCTTGAGCATCTGGCGAACGAGGTTCGCAGTGCCGAGCTGCTGCCGGACGGCAGCATCGAAGGCAGCAAGCTGGCTGAAGGGGCAGTGCAATCGCAGCATCTGCATCCGCAGAGCGTAGACGCGGGGCATCTCGCAGACGGAGCCATTCAGGAACGGCATGTGGAACACGGTGCGATTAAGCTTGAGCATCTGGCGAACGAAGTCCGCAGTGCCGAGCTGCTGCCGGACGGCAGTATTAAAGGAAGTAAGCTGGCGGCCGGCTCTGTAGGGTCTGTCCATCTGGCTTCCGGCAGCGTCTATGGAGGCCATCTGGCTCCTGAAGCAGTAGATAGCTGCCATCTGCGGACCGGCAGCATCAAGCGGGAGCATCTGGCCGGGGATGTGCTGACCTCAGAGCTGCTGGAAGAGGGCAGTGTGGACGGCAGCAGGCTGGCGCCAGGCGCGGTGGGAACCAGGCAACTGGCTGAAGGAGCTGTAGGGAATTCGGAGCTGCAGGACGAAGCGGTGGATGCTGCCAAAATCACTTCCTTTGCGATCCAGTCCCGGCATCTTGAAGAAGACAGCGTGCAGAGCTATCACATTGTTCAGGGTGCAGTGAACGGAGATCATCTGGCTCCTGAAGCCGTGGACAGCAGCCATCTGCGGGCAGGCAGCATCAAGCGGGAGCATCTGGCCGGAGATGTGTTGACTTCCGAACTGCTCAGAGAAGGCAGTGTGGACGGCAGCAAGCTCGCGGAAGGTGCAGTGGGCTCTAACCATCTGGCCCCGGGCAGCGTCTATGGCGGACATGTGGCCCCGGATGCCATTGACGGGCGTCATATCCGAAGCGGCAGCATCAGCCGGGAGCATCTGGCCGATAACGCTTTGACCCCCAAGCTGCTGCCGGACGGCAGTATTACCGGGGAGAAGCTGGCTCTGGACAGCATCGGAACCAGACAACTGGCTGAAGGAGCTGTAGGGAATTCGGAGCTGCAGGACGAAGCGGTGGATGCTGCCAAAATCGCCCCCTTTGCGGTCCAGTCCCGGCATCTTGAAGAAGACAGCGTGCAGGGCTATCACATTGTTCAGGGTGCAGTGAACGGAGATCATCTGGCTCCTGAAGCCGTGGACAGCAGCCATCTGCGGGCAGGCAGCATCAAGCGGGAGCATCTGGCCGGAGATGTGTTGACTTCTGAACTGCTCAGAGAAGGCAGTGTGGACGGCAGCAAGCTCGCGGAAGGTGCAGTGGGCTCTAACCATCTGGCCCCGGGCAGCGTCTATGGCGGACATGTGGCCCCGGATGCCATTGACGGGCGTCATATCCGAAGCGGCAGCATCAGCCGGGAGCATCTGGCCGATAACGCTTTGAGCCCCAAGCTGCTGCCGGACGGCAGTATTACCGGGGAGAAGCTGGCTCTGGACAGCATCGGAACCAGACATCTGGCTGAAGGGGCAGTTGGAAATTCGGAGCTGCAGAATGAAGCGGTGGATGCTGCCAAAATCGCCCCCTTTGCGGTCCAGTCCCGGCATCTTGAAGAAGACAGTGTACAGGGCTATCACATTGTTCAGGGTGCAGTGAACGGAGACCACCTGGCTCCCGGATCGGTTCATCCGGAGCATCTGTCCTTCCGTCCCGTGCAAAGTACAGGGAACAGGGAGGTACTGCAGCAGTTCGGTATGACGGCGTTCATGTTCAATGGGGATGCCCAGAGTGTGGAGGTGACGGTTTCTTTTGATGAGGGCTTCGGCCATACCGGCTATGTGCTGGTTGCCATGGCCAATCAACCGTATTTTCATGCCTCGCTGAAGAACAGAACAGGCGGAGAAGCTACTATTGAAGTGGTGCGGCTGCGCGAGACACAGCATTTCTACGGAGTGCTGTCCTGGATCGCGCTTGGGACTCCGCTGGTCAAACCTTCTGTGGAACAGCGCGTGTTTGACTGATAGATACAGGATAGGATGTACATGGGGCGCAGCCAGTGGCTGCGCTCTTTTTATGTGCTGGAAATTATAGATCCGAATGATGTTAGTACAAGACAGCAGTTGGATTTTGTACACTTGCTGATGGACGAATAGACGCTCCTGCAACAACAGGTGGACAAACAACACTTAAATCATGACAAATCCTCCAAAGCGGCAAAATCGCTAGTATTAAATGCTGTTTTTCCGCTTGCTTCAGTACTCTCCTTAGATATCGGGAAATTAAGCTGCATTTATCCACTTGCTTGCTGATGGACGAATACGGCTCTGCTGCTCCTGCAAACGTTCACTTGCCGGCTTATTGCCGGTCGGAGGCGCATAGCGGCATTTGTCCAATTATCTAAGTCCAGGGAGACACTTGCCGTTACCGGGTGTGGCGGAATACATAGACTATGGTGTAACCCTCAGCCCGGGAGCAGCCCTCTGAAGGAAGGTGGATGAGTATGAAACGTAAAAGAACATCTGCCCGCCGCCCGGGGCGGCGGGCAGCGCGAACACGGCGGACGATGATCGTGCCGGTACGGCCTGCTGTGCCGCCGCCTGCGGTGAATCATCCGGAGCCTTATGTATCCGTCATTATCCCGGCTATGAATGAGGCGACGACGATTGCCGCGGTGATAGCCGGAGCCAGAGGCGTTCATTCCCGCTGTGAGGTTATTGTAATTGTTAACGGTTCTGCGGATCGGACAGCAGACATTGCGCGCTCCTCCGGAGCGAATGTAATCATGTATGAGCAGCCGCTCGGGCATGATGTGGGGCGAAGTGTAGGCGCTGCAGCAGCCAAGGGAGAGATTCTGCTGTTTACGGATGGGGATCTGGTAATTCCCGCCTCGCAGCTGCGTCCTTTCGTGACGGCGGTCAGCAGCGGGGCAGATATAGCGCTGAATGATTATTCGGGCCCGGTGCGCAGCAGATTTCCGCATCCGGTAGTGTTATCCAAGCATGCGCTGAATCTTCTGCTCGGAAGACCTGATCTGAAGGGCTGCTCATTGACAGCCGTCCCCCATGCCATTAACCGCAGGACGCTGAACGTCCTGGGCAGCGGCCTCTTGTCCAGACCGCCGCTCGCGCATGCGCAGGCGGTGCTGGACGGTCTGCTTGTGACAGCGGTGCATAATGTGCCTGTAGGCAAGATGAACGCCGCCCGCCGTAAAATGAGCGGCAATGATCCTCTGCAGCAGGTCATCCTTACGGATCACCTCGATGCCGTGGCAATGGTGCTGGAACGCAGGGGCGGCCGGGCGGGCTTCGGTGACGGCACCCGGCGAAGGGAGATAGTGAGATGATGGAACAGCGGGAAGTATCCGTCAGCGGCCATACTTCATCCGGACGACCTGCGGCCGGAAGCGGCAGCTCTAAAGGCCGCGCAGCAAGGCGCCGTGCAGTCCGGGGACCGGCGGCTAAGCGGTCAGCCCGGCGCCGCAGCAGACCTGCTGCAGCGGCGCGGGGACTCTCCAGGTCCAAGCGGCAGCGGAAGTCTGCTTCCGGTCAGGCAGCTCTGCCATTTCCGGCAGGTCAGGGTTCGTTGTCGGTTATTATCTCCGCAAGGAACGAGGAGCAGACTCTGCCGAAGCTGCTGGAGCAGGTGATGCGGCTGAAGCCGCAGGAGATTATCGTGGTGCTGAACGGCTGCAGTGACCGCAGCTTTCAGCGTACCCGGCTGTGCCGTCAGGCGACGGTCATATACATTCCGGAATCGGCCGGACATGATGTGGGGCGTTCGGTTGGCGCCAAGCTTAGTCGGGGAGACCTTCTGCTTTTTCTGGATGGCGATATGGTGATTCCTGCCGGGCAGCTATTCTCCTTCGTGGAGGCGGCAGGCCGGGGTGTGGATGTGGCGCTCAATGATCTTGACCCCCTGCTGCCTCCCTTTGGGCTAAGCGATGCGGTTACCCGCTGCAAGCTGTACCTGAATCAAGTTCTCGGGCGCAGTGATCTTGGAGCCAGTTCGATGACGGCTGTGCCACATGCGTTGTCCCGCCGGGCTCTGGAGCAGATTGGGTATCGTGAGCTGATGGTTCCGCCCAAAGCGCTGGCACTCTCCATTATGGGCGGGCTGCGGGTGGAGAAGGCCGGGATGGTTAATGTGATCAAGCATAACCGGCTGCGCCAGGGCAACACGGGAGCCGGTAATGCCATGGAGCAGCTGATTGCCGGCGATCATGCCGAAGCCCTGGTCTGGGTGATTGCCCAGCAGCGGACCCGCGGGCAGCTGTCTGTAGAGAGCCTGCTGGAGCACCGCCGCCAGATCGCAGCCTGGAGGAACGCCTTATGACACTGACCAGTATTATTATTCCTACGTATAACAGGCTCGGCCTGCTCCGCACTTGTGTAGAATCAATCATAGCGTACACCGGGTCTGCGTATGAGATTATTGTAGTGGACAATGCCTCGGACGACGGTACAGAAGCCTACTGCCGCGCCAGCGGATTGAAGTTCATCTCTTTTCCGGAGAACCGCGGCTTCCCTCTGGCCTGTAATGCCGGGCTGCAGCTGGCTGCGGGAGATGAGCTGCTGCTGCTGAACAATGACGTCATTGTGTCGCAGGGCTGGCTGGATAATCTGAAGAATGCCTTGTACAGTGCCCCCGATATTGGAATTGTCGGACCGGTGACGAATTATGCCAGCGGCCGGCAGCAGGTGAAGACCAGCTATACGGATATTTCAGGGTTTCATGCAGAGGCGGTCAGGGCGAATCTTCCGGATGCGGCAAAGTGGCTGGAGACCAGAAGGCTTGTAGGTCTATGCTTTTTGTTCAAAAGACAACTCATGGACGAGATTGGCCTGCTCGATGAACGATTTTCGCCGGGGCATTATGAGGATGATGATTACTGCTACCGTGCACGGCTGCAGGGATACCGGCTGCTGATCGCCGGAGATTGTCTGGTTCATCATGAAGGCAGCGCCAGCTTCAAGGAGGTCTATTCGGCCTCGCTGCAGGAGCTTGTGGAACGCAACCGCAGACTTTTTATGGAGAAATGGCAAGTGGACCCGTCGCAGTTCATCTGAGGCACCCCGGCCAAAGGCTAAAGACGTAGATAAAGAGGAGGAAAGTAAGTGAAAGGAGTCATACTGGCGGGCGGAACAGGAACAAGGCTATACCCGTTGACCCGGCTTATGAACAAACATTTGCTTCCGGTCGGCAAATACCCTATGGTGTGCTACGGTATTGAACGGCTGCGCCAGGGGGGAATAACCGATATTCTCCTGGTTATCAGCAAGCAGTCCGCAGGACAGTATACTGACTTTTTGGGCAGCGGCGCGGAATTTGGCGTATCCCTGACGTACAAAATCCAGGAGGCTGCAGGAGGTATTGCGGAAGCGCTGGAGCTGGCGGAAGGTTTTATTTTGCCAGGTGAACGGTTCGTTGTGCTGCTGGGTGATAATTTGTTTATGGATAATCTGAAGCCTTATGTGGAGCGTTATCTGCAGCAGCCGGAGGGAACGGCCAAGGTGCTCCTGAAGCCTGTCGATGATGCGCGGAGGTACGGAGTTCCGGTGTTTGACAGCGCAGATGCTTCCCTGATTGCTTATATCGAAGAGAAGCCGGAGCAGCCGAAGACGAAATTCTGTGTTACAGGCATCTATATGTACGATGAAGCTGTGTTCGATATTATCCGCCGCATATCCCCTTCGAGAAGGGGGGAGCTGGAGATCACCGATGTGAACAACATCTATGCCGCAGAGCGCAAGCTGAGCTATGATGTGCTAAAGGGCTGGTGGAGTGACGCGGGAACCTTCCAGTCTCTGCGCGAAGCCGGAGAGAAACTGAGAGATACGCTGCCCTGAGGGGCGGCTTTTTTTGGTTAAGATGGATGGACATGCTTCGCCTCTCACATTGAAACTAGAAATCAAGGGGATAAATCCCACAGATGAGGCTGGAAGTTGGCAGTATGGTGGAATCAAAGGGATAAATCCCACAAATGAGGGTGAAAGTTGGCTGTACGGAGGAATCAAAGGGATAAATCCCACAGATGAGGCTGGAAGTTGGCTGAACGGGAAAATCAAGGGGATAAATCCCACAAATGTAGCTGAAAGTTGGCTACATGAGCGCGAAGGAGGAGCAATAGTGCACCTGAATCCGCCGAAAGTTGCTGGGAATCGCAAAGGAGGAGCAATAATGCACCTGAATCTGCCGAAAGTAGCTGGGAATCGCAAAGGAGGAGCAATAGTGCACCTGAATCCGCCGAAAGTGGCTGTGGAGCGCGAAGGAGGAGCAATAGTACACCTGAATCCTGAATCCACTCTTCTTCTCGCCGTCAACTCTGCCTCCCGTCGTCAACTCTTGTCCGGGCGGGCGATTCTCCACCAGAATAAGTCTTCTGTCTCCCGGTACGGCTCAGCGTCCAGATGCTGGAGGACACGGTGCGAGGCGAAGTTATCCTTCTCAGTATCCGCGATGACCCAGCGTGTACCGGGGTGGCTGAAGATCCAGGCGGTGATCTGCTTCAGCGCTTCTGAAGCGTAGCCCTGGCCCCTATATCTCTCATCAATGACATAGCCTACAATAACCTCCCCTTGTTCATTCGGGAGGCCCTTGAGAATGAGGAAGCCGATAATCTGCTGCTCCTCCCGGTGAATAACGGCCCACTGGGTTAGCCATGGATAGTTCTGCTCATCCTGCAGCACCTTAGCATACCTCACCCGCATAGCATAACGCATCTCTTCGTCATCCAGCAGAGTGGCAGCCGGGGTAACTCTCAAGCCCAGCGCAAGCTCCAGCTCCGCATAGTCCTCCAAGGCTAACGCCAGCTCGGCAGCATTCAGGGGCCGCAGCATCAGGCGGTTGTCTGTATGTGTCATCTATAACCTCCCCTTCTGATCCGCATACATAGCTCCGGATTCAAACCTCTTATTTCAGCCAAGCATAGTCTGCGGCTCAGCCTGTTGTCAATATCCTCCAGCGCGGGATTTGTCCCGCTATACCCGAAGCGAATCTCGCACGGCAAGCTGTGAACTTCAACTGCCCTGACGCAGATATCCCTCTACAACTTACGGTGCTTCTCCGGCACCGCCAAGGCTGATGCCGCATATGCTGTAGCAGGGCGTTTGAGCAAAGGAGACATGAAGGTGCAGAGTAAAATTACAAAAGTCCTGCAGCACATGGCCCATACGCACGAACAAATGGCACGGATTCTCGACGCCGAACGCCACGTAGCCGTCCGTATGTCGCAAATAGTTCACGATCTGCCGGATGCGGACCCTGATTTCGGCGGATTCAGTGGGCTGGTGGAAAGCTCAGGTCAAGTCAACAAAAACATCATTGCTTACTTGAATGCACTTGCTGATCTTGAAGAGGCCATGGCTGAGGGTGTTGGCAGGGTAATTAAGGAATTAAACGGTCAGGAAGAAGAGTAGGAGTAACGTCGTGTAACTTGAGCAAGGAGGCGGAGGATGAGCAGAGAAAAGGCATATCTGCAAATGCTGGAGTCGACCGCTGCCATCCAGTGGAACATCGCGATGATTCTTGAGGCCAAAGCGGTGGAAGCAGAAAAAGTGAAGCAGTGGACCCATCACCATATCCACGCTAGAGCATTCGACTCCCACGAAGACCAGTTGAAGGAATCCATCTCCATTCATGAGGTCATCGTGGAAATGGTAGAGGGACTGACGAAGCTGGAGAACGGGCTGTACAGTAATCTGAAAGCAGTGCTGGGCAGCGGTGAAGATGAGGGCGGCGGCTTCGGCGGAGATGGCGGAGATGGCTTCAGCTTCGGAGAAGACAGCAAATGAGCGGCGGGCTTCTCTCCGAACATGCCGTCAAGCTGGAGATGATCCGCTCGATCGCCCGTAGCCAGGCAGCGCTCGCGGCCATCCTGGAGAGC
Organism: Paenibacillus tritici; assembly: GCF_018207515.1. Taxonomy (NCBI): domain Bacteria; kingdom Bacillati; phylum Bacillota; class Bacilli; order Caryophanales; family Paenibacillaceae; genus Paenibacillus; species Paenibacillus tritici. Next base: position 6,360,863 of record NZ_CP073365.1, on the reverse strand, counting down.
ATTGCCGAAGTGACGGGGCAATCGGAGCTGACGGCCCGCAAGCTAAGCGACAACATCAGGATTCTTAGTGGGTACCAGAGCTCGATGTGCCGGATGATATCCGGTATTTCGCTGCATGAGCCCAAAGAAGGAGTACCTGCCGCACCCTGGCTGAGCAAGGTTTGCTCGGGAGGGGACCGCCAGGAGTAGATGAAGTACAGGAGGCGTAGAAGAATGAAGAGAAAGAAACAGGGCAAGCTTCGTTCCACAAGCAAGGTTCGCAAACGCAGACCGCTGTTATCACGGAAGGCACGGTTACGCAAGAGCCTTGGGCGCAAAACGCGCAGAGGTCTGCTCCGCAAGACAGGGAGGAACTCACTGCTGCTGCGCAAGAAAAGAAGGCTCCGCAGACGGCTCCGCAGGGCTCGTGCCCTTCAGGTCATACCGGGAGTAGAGACACCTCTGGTTCCGCAGGTGGTTCCGCTCCCCCCGGATCTGGGCGTCCCTCCGGAAATGCCGCCGGGAGACGCCTTTCAGCAGGGCTACACCGAAGCATACAACGTGGGGTTCGACGCCGGTTTCGCCAAGGGCTTCGAGGACGGGCATAAGCTGGAGCTGGGCTGACAGAGCCGCAGGCACAGCGGTGGCCTAGAACAACAGTTATAGAGGCTGGCGCCTATTGTGCCGCCTCTATAGCTCATGGGACACTTTGGCATACAGCGGAGTATCGGAATTTCCGCCCGGATATGGTAGACTTCTTACCAGAATCTTTATCGGGTTCACCATCCGGACAGGAAAGCGGGGAGTGTATATGATTGGAAATGAGATACGGAGAGCGCGCAGCGGGGAGATCGGGGAGATTATGAATCTGATTTCTAAATGTGTACAAGTTATGCAGGCCGGAGGAAGCGATCAATGGAATGAGAGCTACCCTAACCGTGAAGTCATCAGTGAGGATATCCATAAGGGTACCTTGTTTGTCTGTCTAGACCGTGAAGCTATTGCCGGCATTCTTGTGCTGGATGAGAATCAGGCGGAGCAGTATAAGAGCATTGAATGGACACAGGCACAGGGGCCGCATCTGATCATGCACCGGCTGGCGGTTCATCCTGAGTTTCAGGGGAAGGGGATCGCCCGGCAGCTCATTGCTTTTGCCGAAGAGTTCGCCCGAAGTGGCGGGTACACCAGTATCCGGCTGGACACTTATGCGAAGAATCACAGGGTCCTTAAGCTATATCCTTCCTTGGGGTACTCCCTAAGAGGCGAGATTCATTTTCCCGGCCGTACCGCTGCTTTTCCTGTATTTGAGAAGGTCCTCACGGAGAATGCCGAGAATTAATGTTGGTTGTGTTATGTAACATTACATATTTAGCGAGTTAAAGACCTATTAGTTACGATTTAAACCTTTTTTCATAATAAAAAAGTTAATGTGTTAACTTTAATAACTTATGTTGACATATAATCTGTCTTTACTTTATGATGGGATTATTCATAAGCAACTGAATAGTCCTTTTCGTATATCCTTAATAATTGGTTTAAGGGTCTCTACCGGGAACCGTAAATTTCTGGCTACGAAAATATGCTGAGGCATATTTTTGTGGCCTTTTTGTGTTACCCGTCAGCCGGATATCAACCAGACTAGGGGGAGAAGACCATGGCGAACATCCTGATCAAGCAAGCAGAGATCATAACGATGAATAAGGAGGAGGACATTATACACGGGGATATCCGTATCCGGGATAACCTCATTGTGGAGATCGGCAGCGGCCTTGAGGTGCAGGGGGAGGAGACGGTGCTGGATGCGAGGAACCGGACGGTTATCCCCGGTTTCGTGCAGACCCATATTCATCTGTGCCAGACGCTGTTCCGCGGCAAAGGCGATGACCTCGAGCTGATGGACTGGCTGCGCAAGCGGATCTGGCCGCTGGAGGCGGCGCATGATGAAGAGTCGCTGTATTATTCCGCCATGCTCGGCATTGGTGAGTTAATTACAAGCGGAACAACGACCATCGTGGATATGGAGACGGTACACCATACGGATTATGCTTTTCAGGCGATTGCGAAGAGCGGTATCCGCGCTTTGTCGGGTAAGGTGATGATGGATCAGAAGAACCCGGACGTCCCGGCGGCCCTCCAGGAGGAGACGGCGGTGTCCCTTCAGGAGAGCGTGGATCTGCTGGAGAAGTGGAACGGATACGGGAACGGGCGGATTCAGTATGCGTTCTCCCCGCGGTTTGTCATTTCCTGCACGGAGCCGCTGCTGAAGGAGGTGCGTAATCTCTCGGCGCGTTACGGGGTCAAAGTACACACTCATGCTTCCGAGAACCTGGGCGAGATTGAGATTGTCCAGGCGATGACCGGTATGCGCAATGTGGTCTATCTGGATCACCTGGGGCTGGCTAACGAGCGTCTGATTCTGGCCCATTGCGTCTGGCTCGATGCGGAAGAGAAGCGGATTCTGCGGGACCGTGGTGTTCATGTCAGTCACTGCCCGGGTTCTAATCTCAAGCTGGCTTCCGGCATCGCCGATACTCCGGGGATGCTGCAGGATCATATTCACCTCAGTCTTGGCGCAGATGGTGCCCCCTGCAATAATAACCTGGATATGTTCAACGAGATGCGCCTGGCGGCAGTCATCCAGAAACCGCTGCATGGCCCGACTACGATGGATGCCCGGAGCGTATTCCGGATGGCAACGATCGGCGGAGCGAAGGCGGTAGGCATGGAAGATCAGATCGGCAGCATCGAAGTCGGCAAAAAAGCGGATCTGGCGATTCTCAACCTCTGCAATTTTCACACGTTTCCTTCCTATGATGTGGACCCGGTCTCGCGGATCGTCTACTCCGCCACCCGTGCCGATGTGGAGACGACCATTGTGGATGGTGAGCTTCTCATGCTTAAGGGCCTCTTGAAGACCGTCGATAAGGAAGTCGTGCTTCATGAAGCCAACCGTTCCATTAAAAGACTGCTGGTGAACACCCCGCTGGGGTAACGGGTGGCACTTCTGTTTATTAAAATTAGGCTGTTGGAGAATCCGTAACCTGGCGGCTGGAGATCTAAATATTCACCGAATTAGGATCGGTTGGAGTGGGCGACTATCCGGTCAAGCTATATACTACGCAGGGGACTCCGGTCCTCTGTTTTTTTATTGATTTTTTGTTTATACACGCTACGTCAGTGGAGATATTGTACTTTTTGCAGCTTGAATTCCAAGATGCCATGTGTCCGTAAGGCTTGTTGCACAAATTGCAACAATTGTCCCCGCTAACCCTCTTGGAGGAGAGGATTGCTGACTTTTGGGCAACAGTTTTGAAATGGAGCCGAAATAAACAGGGGAATGTTGTATTATAGTCAGGATTTTAAATTAGCAGATTCACAAAATAACGCGGCTGCGCGGAAGCACCCTTATTCACTTGGGGCAGGACCCAGTTTTGATAACTATTTCAAGTATTGTTATACTAGAGAAATCTGAACTTTTACAGAGAAATGCAATAGAGTTTACACAGACCTTCAATAAAGAGAGCATGAGGAGATCGGATGATGATGAACGATAAGAAACCTGCGTCCGTGCAGTTTCATTTCTATATAGTAGCGGGACTGATCTGGCTGAAGCTGCTGCTGCTGAGAGGGCTGTTCTTTGACCGGATTGCCTGGGAATGGATTGCTGCGGATATCGCGCCGGTGCTGCTGATTCTGGGAGTGCTGGCCGTCATTACGCCCGGGAGGATGAAAAAGGCTGTCTTCTGGAGCTTCAACGGCCTATTGTCACTACTGCTGTTCGGGGCCAGTGTGTACTTCAACCACTTCGGCTCGGTGCCGACCTATCTGGCGCTCTATGAGCTGCATCAGGTATTCCAGGTCAAAGAAAGCGTGGAATCCACGATTGAAATGATTGATTATCTGTTTTTGGCCGATCTGATGATTATGATTAGCTATTTGCTCTTCCGCAGATGGAAGAAGGGTCCCGTACAGCAGCAGCCTGGCAGTCAGCCTTCACGCAGAGCCCGGAGAGTCTATCTGGTGGTGCTGCTGGTGGCTATTATCGGCGGCGGTTCGCTGTCGGCTTATTCCATAGATTCTGCCCGGGGAATCACCAACGAGCTGGTTCAGGCGGAAAGCGCCGGATTCCTGAATTATGAGGTGGTCGCGGCGATCAAAGCCCAAGAGGATAGCGGCCTGATCGGGACCGGTGATATTGCTGAAACCATAGCCAAGGTGCAGGCACTGGAGGCTACTTATCCATACAAGGATATTGCAGGCGGACTGCCGGAACATTTTGGATCGCAAAAGGGTAAAAATGTGATCGTCATCCAACTGGAGGCATTTCAAAATTTCCCGCTGCATCAGTCGCTGGACGGGCAAGAGCTGACACCGGTGATGAACGGTCTGGCTGATGAGGGCTTCTATTTCCCGCATGTCTTCCAGCAGGTCGGCCCGGGCAATACCTCGGATGCGGAATTCATAAGCAACACCTCGGTTTATCCGATTGCCACCCTGGCGATGTCAACAGGCTTCGGAGACCGTGAGCTGCCCAGCCTGCCGCGTCTGCTACGGGATAAGGGCTATGAGGCTTACACTTTTCATGTGAACAAGGTGGGCTTCTGGAACCGCAATGAGCTGTATCCGGCGCTTGGCTTCAACGGGTATTATGATAAAGGTTACTTTAAGAATGACCAGTTCAATTCCTTCGGTGCTTCCGATGAGCAGCTGTATGCTACCGCTGTGGAGAAGCTGGCCCAGCTGGAGAAGAAGGGGACGCCTTTTTATGCGCAGCTCGTGACCGCCTCCAGCCATCATCCGTTCAAGGTGCCGGACAGCTTCCGGAGAATTCAGATGCCGGACAAGCTCCAGGATACGATGCTGGGCGATTATCTGACTGCGGTGAATTATACGGATTATGCGATAGGTACGCTGATTGACGGATTGAAGCGGCAGGGCATGTGGGAGGATACGGTGCTTGTGCTGTACGGCGACCATTTCGGCCTGCAGCCGAAGGATGTCCCGGAGGAGCAGGTGGAGGGGGCGCTAGGAATCAAGTATGATAACCGGATTAGCCGGTTCAACATTCCGCTCATTATTCATGCGCCCGGCATGAAGCAGGGACAGGTTGTGGAGCAGACCGGCGGACAGCTGGATGTGCTTCCTACCGTGGCTAATCTGCTGGGGGTATCGCTGAAGGACGAAGGGTTCACGGCATTCGGGCATGATCTGCTGAATATTGACCAGAATGTGGTAGGCATGCGGTATTATTTGCCGACAGGCTCCTTTTTCAACAATGAAGTCATGTTCGTGCCTGGCAAAAGCTTCGAGGACGGAGAAGCCATCTCGCTGGATACGCATGAGCCGGTGGCGGATTTCAATAAGTATCAGAGCGATTATGACTATATTCTGAAGCTGATGGGCTACTCGGATGAATATGTGAAGCTGCTTCCGCAGCGTTAGGAGAACTTATGAAAAGACTATTAAAATCAGAATATCTCATTACCCTGGCAGGCGGTGTACTGATCATCTACCTGCTGTTCATGAAGCCTTTCATCGGAGTGGCCGACAACGGCGATTTCCTGCGGATGATGAATACGATCGGACTGAACTATTATGAGGCTGCGGAGAGCTATGCCGACCGCTTTTTCAGCTTCAGTCATTCCAGCTTCTCCTATGACAATCTGTTCAGCGGCTTCTATCCGTCCTCGCAGATTCTTGTCGTGCTGATCCCAAGACTGCTTGCGGGGCTGGTCCATGGCAGTTATTTCGATATTCGTATACTGGGCGCTGTATATGCGCTGCTGCTGCTGGCTGCCACGTGGATGATTGTTAAGCTGGGGGCGAAGGCCTCCTATACCACAGGACTGCTTCTCGGTGCGGCAATGCTGTTTGTATTCTACGATATCGGATATCTGGCTTATTTCAATTCACTGTATGGCGAACCGGTATCCATGGTCTTCATGCTGCTTACGTTCGCCTTGGGACTGAGACTTACAGGGCAAGAACGGCCAACACCCAAAGGGCTGACGCTGTTCTTCATTGCCGTGCTGTTCCTGATCTGCTCCAAAATCCAGAATGCACCGGTCGGTCTCGCCTTTGCGCTGATCTTCCTGCGTCTGCGGACCCTGAACGGGACAGGCAGTTGGCGTAAGCTTGCGCTTAGCCTTGGGGTGGCCACGGCGCTGGTATCCGTAGTCATGTATGTGGCGGCGCCGAAGGAGCTTAAGCATATCAATTTGTACCAGACCGTGTTTTTTGGAATTCTGAATGAATCGCCGGATGTGCGCGGAGATCTGCAAGATCTGGGATTGCCGGAGCGGCTGGAGGTACTGGCGGGAACGAATTATTTCCAGACAGATACGGTGATCAAACAGGATGATCCTTCGCTTACGCCGGATTTCTATGACCGTGTGTCGCATAAGGACGTACTTTTCTTTTATATGAAGCATCCTGGCAGATTAATAGATAATATGCAGTATGCTGCTGAGAACAGCATGTCCATCCGCCCCTATTATCTAGGAAGCTATGAGAAAAGCGAGGGCAAGCCTCCAGGCGCGGTAGCGGGTATGTACAGCGGATGGAGCGAGCTCAAGAACAAGCATCTGCCTCATTCCCTTGGGTTCCTGGTCGTGTTCTATCTGGTGTATTATGGCGGAGTACTGTTCCAGTACTTCCGCAGCAGAGAGATTGCCGGGCGGATTGCCGGAGAATTGATGATGCTGCTGGGGCTGATCGGGCTGTTCTCGTTCCTGGTACCGATCCTCGGTGACGGGCGGGCGGATATCGGCAAGCACCTGTTCCTGTTCAATGTCTGCTTCGATATGATGGCGGTGGCCATGTTTGGCTGGATCCTGCACAAGCTGACCGTAGTTCTGAAATCTGCTGCCCGGGCAAAGCGTTAATTGACCCGTTGCGGATTATAGAATACAATGTGTTTGGAACTTTAGTAAAAGAGTGGAAATGGCTTGATACAGCCTCATCCTATAAGGGGGCCGCTATGGGTAATGACGAATATAAGGATAAGATTGAACAGGCAAGACAGGAACTGAACAAACTGGCCTTGGAGTACGGGATGCAGGATGTCCGGGTGCTCCGCCAATCGGTGAAGCTGGATGCGCTTCTGAATGAATACAGTGATTGTCATACAGAGAAGGATGACCAGCTTTATTAGAGAATTACTGAGCAGCTATGCCAATACAAGAGACACTTTGACGGTTAACACCGCGGGGTGTCTTTTTTTATACGGGATCGAACTCATCGCCCAGCAGCTCACGGAGCATCTTCTGCCGGTCGGTCATGAAGGCGCGGGTAACCGCGTAATGGTCCGTGTCTTCCAGCGCAACAGGTGTAATGTGTTCTCCCTCCAGCAGGAGAATCTCCGCACCCGGATAGGACATCAGAATCGGCGAGTGGGTAGCGATGATGAACTGGGAGTTCTGCTCAGCCAGCTCATACATCCGCGCCAGCAGCGACATTTGACGTAAGGGAGACAAGGCCGCCTCCGGCTCGTCCAGAATATAGATCCCCTGTCCGCCGAAACGGTGGACGAACGTCGAGAAGAAGGATTCTCCATGAGACTGCTCATGCAGCGAGCTCCCTCCATAGGAGTCTTTAATCCGGTTCCCCATGCCCGGCTCCTCATCCAGCTCATCGATATAAGAAGCCACATTGTAGTAACTCTCCGCACGCAGGAAAAAGCCGTCCTTCGGCCGCTTCACCCCTTTGGCAATCCGCAAATATTCATAGAGATTGGAATGCGAGGCACGGGTATTAAACGAGAAATTCAGCGTCCCCCCTTCCGGATTGAACCCCCAGGCCGCAGCAATTCCCTCCAGCAAGGTAGACTTTCCGCTTCCGTTCTCCCCTACCAGAAAAGTAACCTGTTTCTGAAAAGCAAGCCGTTCCAAAGCACGCACCACCGGCAGATTAAACGGATAGCTCCCGAAGGAAGGGACCAGTGCGCGCAGCAGCTCCACATGACGGAGATACAGCATCGGACCATAGATTGAACTCATTTCTCAATTCCTCCTTAGTAGAATCTTCTCCCGCAAAGGCTTGTCCCTCCGATTGTAAATGATTTATGGGGTCCCCGCAAAGTACTTGGATGAGCTTCGGAGTGTAGCCTCACTTTGGGGAAGAAAGTGGATGGATTCGGCAAGTGTTCGGGCCAAGCAGGCGAATGCCCCGGGGCATATGCCAATTTCGCAGCGATACAGACAGATGTCCATGAGGCGGATGCTGACTCCGCATATAGTACTACTGTCTTGAGAATATAACGGGGCAGGGTGAAGGCCGTGAAAACAAAAAAGAGAGGCGAGCATCCTCAGGATTACCGGGAGGGATATCTGGAAGGATACCAGCTCGGCTTGTGCGAAGCCGTGAAGCGCCTGAATACTCCGGAAGTGGGAGCATGCCAGCCATTTAAGCTGATGTATGTTCCCCAGGGATTTCAGGCGATCGACGCGGGAGTGGCAGCAGCGCTGCGGCTGCTGGTAAGCGAACTGATCATCTGTCCTCCGGACACCATGCTGGAGGTAGCATCGCGCGAATCGCCGGGAGCGGTGCTGGTGATGAACGGGCTGCATGTGTTTCCGGCGAATCATCTGGAACAAATTACGGAAATCAGGAAGCTGGGTATTCCGGCAGCGATCTGGTTTGTGGATGATCCGTATTTTACCGAGGACACTTCGGTGATCTGCCGGCACTATGATTATGTGTTTACGCATGAACTGGGCTGTGTGGAGTTCTACCGTTCACTGGGTACGGCGTCTGTGCATTACCTTCCGCTGTGCGTCAATCCCCAGATGTTCTATCCGCGCCATACCGGACCGCAGTATCACTATGATGTGGTGTTTATCGGCAATGCCTTCCGCAACCGGACGAAGCTGTTCGATGAACTCACTCCGTTTCTGCGGGGGAAGAAGGTACTGATTGCCGGGGGATTCTGGGAGCGGCTGAACAACTTCGAGGAGCTGTCTTCCTTCATCAAAGACGGCTTCATTCCTCCGGAAGAGACAGCCAATTATTACAGCGGCGCCAAGCTGGTCATCAATATCCACCGTCCCTGGGAGGGAGGGCAGGACAACCGGAATACGTTCCAGCTTCCCTCCCTCTCGATTAACCCCAGGACCTACGAGATCAGTGCTTGCGGAACGATGCAGCTGACGGATGTCCGTGAGGATCTGGAGAGCCATTATACGCCGGGCCGTGATCTGGAGACCTTTGCTTCTGCCGATGAGCTGAAGCGCAAAATTGACTATTACCTGAAGCACGAGAAGGAGCGCCGTATGTATGCGCTGCGGGGATTACAGACTACCCTTCGCCGTCATACCTTTACTTCGCGTCTGCCTCACTTACTGGGTGTTCTTACTTCAAGAGGGTGAATTTCAATATGAATCAAAAGGAGCGAATACTCATGAATAATCAATTTATCATGCCAACACCGCCGCTGCCGAGGACCCCTGCCGAGGAGGAGAAGCTGCGGGGCCGCCTGACCGGCTTCAGGAGCGGATACGATGAAGGTTATCTGCGGGGCCGTCTGGCGATGCTGGACGGACGTCCGGAGGAACCGTATCCGGTACGCAATCTCCATGTGATGTATGTGGCTTCGGGTAAAGGGTATCCGTATTCTCCGCTGGATGATGCGGTGCTCTGCGCACTGCAAAGATTAACGGCTCATGTGACCATTACCGATGTACGCCAGAATCTGGTGGAGCTGGCTTCCGCCCAGTGTCCTGATCTGGTGCTGGTGCTGGATGGTCTGGATTTGCCGCTGGAGCAGGTGTCCGTTCTGCGCGGCCGGGGCATCAAGACTGCGATATGGCTCACGGATGATCCGTATTACACCGATTTTACGATGAAAATCGTTGCCCACTATGACTATGTATTCACCCTGGAGCTTAATTGCGTGGAGTTCTACCGCGGTCTTGGCTGCACGGAGGTTCATTATCTTCCCTTTGCCGCGCACCGTGAACATTACCGTCCGACAACCGGAAGATCGCCGGTCTGCCGTGATGTCAGCTTCATCGGGTCGGCTTACTGGAACCGGATTAATTTCTTCCGTGAAATTATGCCGGAGCTGATGAGCTATAACACGGTCATTAACGGAATCTGGTGGGACCGGTTGCCTGAAGCCCCGCTCTATGGCGACCGGATTGAGATTGGCAAGTGGATGTCTCCGCAGGAGACGGCCGTCACTTACAGCGGCTCGAAAATTGTCATCAACCTCCACCGTTCGCACATTGACGAGGTCGTCAACAATAACACACTGTATATTCCGGCCCTATCGCCGAATCCGCGCACATTCGAAATTGCTGCCAGCGGTACGCTCCAGCTCAGCGATGCCCGGGGTGATCTGGGTTCATTCTACAAGGTCGGGGAAGAAGTAGATACCTTCTCCAGCCCCCGGGAGCTGATGGACAAAATCCAGTATTACCTGACTCATGAAGAGGAACGCCGGGACATGGCGCTGCGCGCTTTTGAACGGACGCTGAAGGATCACACGTACACCAAACGCCTGAATCAGCTGCTTAGTGTTATTTACGGGTAATGCGGCGGGGAATGTCCTGTTAGGCTGTTCCAAAAATGTGCGTATCACAGGGGACAGGTGTCGTGCCGGCATCTGTGCCCCCTCAATATACTGGAGTACCGGGCAGTGATGTTAGCCTGTACGCAAATGCCGAAGTGAGTTTTACTGCGATGTAAATGCCTTGATGCTAAGCTTCGTAAAACTTAAGTTTATGCTTCCGAAGTGAGTTTTACTGCGATGTAAATGCTCTGATGCTAAGCTTCGTAAAACTTTTAGGGAGGTGAATGGCTGCTCCACAGCCCCTCGCAGGGGAGCGCCGAGACACCATGGCCGACAAAGCTACAATCGTCCTCTTTTCCCATGTTTCCAATACACGCAGTATAACGGGTGCGGAGAAGCTGCTATTGTTCTTCAGCCGGGAGCTGTCACCTTACTTCAATTGTATCCTTGTAGCTCCGCAGGAGGGGAAGCTCACCCGCCTGGCCCGGAGCTATGGACTCCATGTCCGGCTGATGCCTATTCCACTGGTCTATGGAGTGTATACCCCGTACGCAGGTCTCCCGGCAGATATCCGCAAGCTACAGGAGGGCCGGGAGTATCATGAGCTGTGTGCCTGGCTTGCGGAGGTCTGTCCGTCTTTTGTAATTACCAGTACCTGTGTGCATGCCTTGCCGCCATTGGCCGCGAAATCACTTGGTATACCAGTAATATGGAAGATCTCAGAGACCATTACAGACAACGAGTTCACCCCGATCAGCGTAGAACTGATCCAGAGCAACAGCGATGAGATCCTGGCCATTTCGCAGACGGCGGCAGCTTGTTTCCCGGAGGATATCCGTGAGGGTAAGGTGGCCCAGCTTCCTCCCTCCTGGGATGACGCAGAAATGATGTTCGGAGCCTGGAGCAAGCTGAGGGGAGAACGGCGGAGTGAGCTGAAGATCGCTCCGGGCGAACCGCTGATCGGTTACGTCTCTTCCTTCATTAATAAGGAGAAAGGCCTGGAGCATTTCGTTAAGATGGCCGTACTGGTTCATCAGCAGCATCCGGCTGCCCGCTACCTTGTAGTGGGGACTCCCGGGGATAAAAGCTACTATGAGCGCTGTGTCCGCAAGGTGAAGCTGGAGGGTCTGACCTCGCGGTTCCGATTTGTCGGGTACGAGGAATGTCTCCCGGCTGCCTATTGCGCTATGGATCTGCTGGTCGTGCCCAGCCTGATCCGTGAAGGCTTCGGCATGACGGCGCTGGAGGGCTACGCCTTCAGCAAGCCGGTGGTCGCGTATGATTCCGGCGGCCTGCGGGAGATTCTGGACGCTGCTGGCTGCGGTGATCTGCTCGTACCCGCAGGAGACATCGGAGCGCTGGCAGAGCGGGTGAACGCTCTGCTGGCCGATCAGGCCCTGGCGGCCGGCATCGGCAGCCAGGCGCGGGAACGCATCGAGGCCGTCTACGGCCCGGCGGCTTACCGCGCCCGCCTGCAGGGCTTAGCGGAGAGATGGCATCTCCGCTTCTGCCTGAACCCGCCGCAGATCATCGGCGGGCCAGGAGGTCCGCCCGCCGCGCCTGCGGGCGGAGGCCCCCCCGCGGCAGAGCCGCCGCGGGAACGGCCCGGGCGCCGCGCCGCACGGCTGCGGGCCGCGAAGCTCCGGCGCGGCAGGCTGCGCCGCGCCGCTTCCCGTGCCCGTGCCGGTGCGCGCACGGGCCGTAAGAAGCGCGCGGCAGGCTCCGCGCGCCGGAGGGCCAGCGGCGGCGGCAAGAAGCGCCGCGCGGGCCAGGCAGCGGGCCGCCGGAGCAAGCGGCGGCGCAAGGCGGGCTGAGGTCCGCGGGGGATGCCGCGGACCGGCGTTTTGCCGGCGCTGCGCCAGCCCCCGCCGGAACCGCACGAATCAGAGGTATAAATCCCTCTGAACCCGCTGCTCCCGCCGGAACCGCGCGAATCAGAGGTATAAATCCCTCTGAACCCGCCGCCCCCGCCGGAACCGTGCTAATCAGAGGTATAAATCCCTCTGAACCCGCCGCCTCCGCCGGAACCGTGCTAATCAGAGGTATAAATCCCTCTGAACCCGCCGCCTCCGCCGGAACCGCGCCAATCAGAGGTATAAATCCCTCTGAACCCGCCGCCTCCGCCGGAACCGCACGATTCAGAGGTATAAATCCCTCTGAACCCGCTGCTCCCGCCGGAACCGCGCGAATCAGAGGTATAAATCCCTCTGAACCCGCCGCCCCCGCCGGAACCGTGCTAATCAGAGGTATAAATCCCTCTGAACCCGCCGCCTCCGCCGGAACCGCGCCAATCAGAGGTATAAATCCCTCTGAATCTGCCGCCTCCGCCGGAACCGCGCGAATCAGAGGTATAAATCCCTCTGAATCCGCCGCTTTCGGCGGGCCGCTCCTTCACCGCCGACGCGCCGGTCCGGCCGCCAGCTCGGACAGAACCGCCTGCCCTACCATAAGGGCAGGTCATAATCAAAGGGGAGTGAACCCATGAAGATCATGACGATTTTGGGCACACGGCCCGAGATCATCCGCCTCAGTGTTATCATTCCGCTGCTTGACCGGTATGCGGAGCGGCATGTACTGGTGCATACGGGTCAGAATTTCACAGCCAGCCTCAGCGGGGTATTCTTCGCCGAGCTGGGGCTCCGTGCACCGGACTATGTGCTCCAGGATAAGCAGGCCGGACTCGGGGGCCAGCTGGCCGCCATGTTCGGAAGCCTGGAGAGTATCCTGCTTCAGGAGAAGCCGGACCGTATTCTGCTGCTGGGCGACACCAACAGTGCGCTGTGTGCCATTCTTGCCGAGCGGATGGGCATTCCTGTGGTGCACATGGAAGCAGGCAACCGCTGTTACGATCTGAAAGTGCCGGAGGAGAAAAACCGCCGTGTCATAGATGCCGTCTCGACCATAAATATGCCCTATACCCAGCAGAGTAAAAGACATCTGCTCAGCGAAGGGTTCCCCAGCCAGCGTATCGTGTTAACCGGCAATCCCATCCATGAGGTCATTACACATTATGAGGAGCAAATCGCGTCCAGCAACATTTTGTCCCGGCTGAAGCTTGAAGCAGGCCGCTATCTGCTGGTGACGGCCCACCGGGCCGAGAATGTCGATGATCCGCAGTCGCTGCTCCAGATTATGTCTGGCCTGAACCTGGTGGCGGAACACTTGGGACTCCGCCTGATCTGCAGCATTCATCCCCGTACACGCTCCAAGCTTACGGAGCAGTTCCCGCTGACGATGAACCCGCTGGTGGAGTTTCATGAGCCTTTCGGATTTTTTGATTTCGTCCATTTGGAACGTTATGCCCTATGCGCCATTACGGACAGCGGTACCGTTCAGGAGGAGTGCTGCCTGATGGGGGTGCCTACGGTGACGATCCGCCGGACCACAGAACGTCCGGAGACCGTTGATTGCGGAAGTAATGTAGTGTCCGGGGTAGAACAGAACAGTATTCTGCGCTGTACCGTGCTGATGACGTCGCTTAAGCCCGATTGGGAGGCGCCGGAAGGGTATCTTGCCCAAGGTGTCTCGGTCAAAGTAGTTAAATTTCTGCTTGGAGGGAACCTGCATGTTCAATAATAAACGGATTCTGGTTACAGGCGGTACCGGTTCCTGGGGGCATGAGCTTATCCGGCAACTGCTGCCGCAGCATCCCAAAGAAATCATCGTATTCTCCCGCAGCGAGTCTGCACAGGTAGCCATGAGCCGTGAATTTGAAGATAAGCGCCTCAGCTTCATCATCGGCGATATCCGTGACAAGGATGCCCTGGTAGCGGCATGCCGCGGTGTGGATTATGTGTTCCACCTGGCGGCGCTCAAGCATGTTCCAGTCTGCGAAGACCAGCCGTACGAGGCGCTGAAGACCAATGTAGTCGGCACGCAGAATGTGATTGAAGCGGCAATTGCCAATAATGTGGAAAAAGCGATCTACATCTCCACCGACAAAGCTGCCAATCCGTCGAACTTCTACGGCATGACCAAAGCCATCGGTGAGAAGCTGTTCGTATACGCCAACCTGATCGGTTCGGGGACCCGCTTTGTCACGGTGCGCGGCGGCAATGTGCTGGGAACGAACGGCAGTGTCGTCCATCTGTTCATGAAGCAGATCCAGGACAAGGGACAGGTGCGGATCACGGACATGAATATGACCCGGTTCTTCTTCACGCTGCGCGACGCCATTACTCTGCTGTTCAAGGCTTCCGAGGTCAGTCTCGGCGGCGAGATCTTCGTCATGACCATGCCGACCTGCCGGATCGTGGATTTGGCCGAGGTGCTGATCGAGGCTTCCGGCCGAAGAGATGTCACCATGATCGAGGCAGGCATCCGGCCGGGTGAGAAAATCCACGAGATTCTCATGAGTGACTTCGAGAGTCTGACTACGGTGGTCTATGATGAACAGTATCTGGTTATTCTGCCAACCCTGGATATGCCGGAGCTGAAAGAGCATTACCGCCATTTCCCCCATGTGTCCTTCAATAGCTTCAGCTCGGAGGATAACCTGATGCAGCAGTCGGAAATCAGGGATATCCTGGTGCGGGGAGGGTTCCTCCAGTGAAACTCCTTATCCTCGGCGGAAATGGTATGGCGGGTCACATGCTGGCGGAATACTTCCGCCGCCAGGGCAAGCATCACATCTTCCACACAACCCGGGATAAGAACGATCTTGGAGGGTTGTATATAGATGCCGATGACATTGCCGGCGTAGAGAAGCTGGTCGAAATCGTCTCCCCCCATTGCATCATTAATGCAATGGGGGTACTCAATCAATTTGCCGAACGTGACCGGATCGGTGCGTATCATGTCAACGGATTCCTGCCCCATCGTCTGCGGCGGGTGGCAGACCAGATCCGTGCCCGGCTCATTCACATCAGCTCTGATTGTGTATTCGAAGGAACGCGCGGAAGCTACACGGAGGATGACCCTGCTGACGGCACATCGGTCTATGCGCTTACCAAGAGTCTTGGAGAAGTGCGGGACCCCGGACATCTGACAATCCGCACCTCAATCATCGGGCCCGAGATCCGCTCCGGCGGGATCGGACTGATGGAATGGTTCCTGGCCCAGAAGGGCCGGGTGGCCGGGTATGAACATGTGATGTGGAATGGAGTCACCACACTGGAACTGGCGAGAGCCGTCGATTCCTTGCTTGGCTCCGATCTCTCGGGGCTGATACATCTGGCCCATCCGCAGCCGGTAAGCAAATATGAGCTGCTGCAGATGATGCAGGCTGCATTTCATAAGGAGGATGTCGAGATCTTTCCGCAGCAGAATCCGGTTCAGGACCGGACGCTGGTCAGTACCAGAAGCGATGTGACTATAAAGCTGCCTTCCTATCCCCAGATGCTTAGGGAGCTGGCCGATTTTATGTACAGCTCAGAGATACCTGCCAGCTCAGAGATACCGGCCCGCTCAGAGATACCGACCCGCTCAGAGCTGCCGATATGAAGGGGCGGAGACTGCTGATTACCGGAGCTGCCGGATTTACCGGCCGTCATGCCGTGGCTTATTTTGCTGCCGGAGGAGCAGAGGTGACAGCTGTAGTACGCTCCAAGACAGCGGAATCGGGTATTTTTCCGGCGGGGGTTCGGCGGTATGTCTGCGATCTTGGGGACCGCAAGGCTGTGGCAGCAATGATTGAAGCAGTTAAGCCGGACCTGGTATTGCACCTGGCAGGGAAGAATTCGGTCCCGGAGTCCTGGCGTGACCCGCTGCTCTATATGGAGACCAATGTAATGGCTACCCTATACTTGCTTGAGGCGCTGCGATTCCAGCCGGCCAGCCGTATCCTGGTGGCCGGCTCCCGGCTTAAGTACAGACCGGGTACGGAAGAACCGCCTCATCCCTACAGCCTTAGCAAGACGCTGGAGGAGCTGGTATCGCTGGCCTGGGGAACACTTTTCAAGCAGCCTGTGCTGATGGCGGAGCCCTCGAATCTGATCGGTCCCGGTCCATCGACCGGCTTCTGTTCCCTCCTGGCACGCCATATTGTGCGCAGTGAAGAAGCTGCGTCAGCCGGAGAGGCGCCTCCTGCAGCATTCAGGCTCTCCTCGCGCCATACGCTGCGTGACTTCCTGGATGTGCGGGATGCGGTTCGGGCTTATGGCTTCATTCTGGATTCGGGAGAGACGGGTAAGGTCTACCGTATCGACTCCGGAGCCCAGCGGGAGCTTGGGGATATTGCCGCGAAGCTGCTGGCTCATGCTGCAGCTCCGGTTATGATGGACTGGGGACCGGATCAGGAGCAGCACAGCCGGGGGAAGGACTCCCCGGCATCTGCCGTTCCGGTGAAGCCTCCGTTTGAATCTGCTGGTAAAGAGGTGCCGCCTGTGGAACCGGAAGACTATGCTGCCATTCCCGGCTGGAAGCCGGAGATTGGGCTTGACCGGTCACTGGCGGATATTATCGGCTATACAAGGGCCGGTGAGGAAGGAAGGTTGTTATGAAGCCCAGAGTATCCGTAGTGATTCCTTTTTATAATTGTCCTTATATTGAGCAGGCGCTGCAAAGCGCCCTGGCTCAATCCTGGCGGCCTTATGAGATTATCGTGGTGGATGACGGTTCAACGATGCATACAGAGCGGATAATCCCTTACCTGCCCCATATCCACTATCTGGGCAAAGCCAACGGTGGCACTGCTTCCGCGCTCAATCACGGGATTGCCCATGCTTCGGGAGATTATGTTGTCTGGCTCAGCTCGGATGATATGTTCTACCATGACAAGATCAATAACCAGGTTCTGTTCATGGAACAGAACCGTTTGCTGATCACCTACACTAATTTCAACTTCATTAATGGAAACTCGCAGGTTGTTGAGCTGAATGCGGCGGCTGTGTTTCATAACCAGCTTGACTATTTGCGCTGCTTCCTGCACGGCAACCCTATCAACGGATGTACGGTGATGTTCAAGCGGGAGATATTCGGCGCCATCGGGTTGTTTGATGAAGCCCTTCCGTATACCCATGATTATGATCTGTGGTACCGGGCCATTCTGAACGGTTACGCACCGGTGATGCTGAACCAGTCCTTGACTGCCTACCGCCGGCATGACGGTATGGGCACGCTTAAGTACTATGATGTTATCATGGCGGAAGCTGCGGCCACCAGTGCCCGTTATCACGCCCCGCTAAGCGGCTTGATTGCTTCCATGGGCGGCTAGCTGCCCATGAAAGCCAGGTATAGCCTATATACAAGCCGCTTAATGCTTAGGAGGGAGAGTCTATGTACCGGGAAATAGAAGTGAAAGACTTCCTGCCGGTCCTGCTGGAGCAGCTGAAATTCTCCGAGAGTATTCTGGATATCGGCAGCGGTACCGGTGCGTTGCTGGAGCGGTATGAAGCCGCTGTGGTGCTGGGGCTGGATATCCATCGGCCCTATCTGCTACACCGCCAATACAAGTCCCCCCATATCATTCCGGTTCATGCCGATGCCGGACACATTGATAAGCTGTTTCTGCCGGGAACCTTCTCTGCGGTCACACTGATTGATTCCCTGGAGCATTTCTCGATGAGTGAGGGCATGGAGCTGCTCCGCAAGGCAGAGATTATCGCTGCAAACCGGGTGGTTGTATTTACACCGCGGGGATTCTTCCCGCAGGAAGGAAAGGACCATTTCAATCTGCACGGGGAGTATTACCAGAAGCACTGGAGCGGCTGGGAGCCCGAGGATTTCCTGAAGCTGGGCTATGCTGTAACTGTGCTGAAGGGCTTCCACCATGCCGAGAATCCCTCATTCCGGGAAGCATTCGGCGAGAATCATGCGCCGCTGGATGCTCTGCTTGCCTGCAAGACAGTATAAATGAACTCAGTGAGGAGGCCGGCGCATGGAGCATAAGACCAAGGTCTCGGTGGTGATTCCGTTCTATAATTGTCCCTACGTGAATTTGGCGGTCGAAAGCGTGCTGGCGCAGAGCTATACGGATATTGAGCTGATTGTTGTCGATGACGGTTCTACGCTCTATATGGAGAAGCTGGAAGCATATAAGAACCAAATGGTGTATATCCGCAAACCAAACGGCGGAACCGCCTCGGCACTCAATAGAGGAATCCAGGTGTCCAGCGGGGCTTATTTTGCCTGGTTAAGCGCGGACGACCTGTTCCATCCCGATAAAATCAGACGGCAAATGGAGACCATCCGCAGCTCTGGAACCTTCTTCAATCATACGGCTTATTATTATATCAATGCGCTCGGGGAACGGTTCTCCGGTATCATCCGGATGCCGGCCTTCACCAGGCAGGCTTTCATTCAGACCATGATGTCAAGCTGTCCGGTTAACGGCAGTACGGTTCTGTGTGATATGGAGATCTTCTCCAGGATCGGACTGTTTAATGAAAGTCTCTTGTATACCCAGGATTATGACCTGTGGCTGCGGATTCTGCCGCATTTTGAATGGTCTTATATTGACGAGCCTTTGCTTGATTACCGCGTGCATAACGAGATGGGCTCTGTCTTGCACAGCGAAGCGCAGCGCCGGGAAATTGCACAGGTGCAGTCCATGCATAGGGGCAATCTGACCCGGCTGCTGAGAAAGGAGAGAAGCACATGAGACTGACCTTTCCGGCGCTGACGTTATCCAGAGGCGGTGCGCAGCGCATGCTGACCGAGCTGGCTAACCGTCTGGCTATAATGGGCCATAAGGTTGTTGTACTTATTCCCAGCAACGGTGTGGTGGAATATGAGATGAAATGCCCGATCATCACTGCCCCCAGGCCGGTGCTGTCGGAGGAAGATTTCCCCTACGGGGATGTGATCATCTCCAATTACTATACAACCGTGCCGGTTGCAGAGCGGGCCAGCCAGCAGGGGAAAGGGCTGCATATCCGGCTGGCCTTATGTTATGAGCCAACCTTTTTGCCGGATAATAATCTGTCGTTCTCCTCCTATAGCATCACCCGTAATCTGCTTGTACTATCACGCTGGCAGCAGGAGATCATTAGAATGAATCACGGCATTAAGGGCAGAATTGTTCCGGTGGGAGTCAACCCCGATTTCAATAATACGCATTTGCGCGACAGGGCAGACAGACCGCTTATCATCTCGGCAATCATGCGGCGGCCGGAGGGCGGATTCTCAGGCCACCGCGAACAGGAATACCTGATTGAGCAGCTGGATAGGGTCAAGCGTCTTCATCCTGAAGTTATAATCTACATCATTGTTCCTCCTGCCGAATACGCTGCCTCAGAGAGTCTGCAGGAGCTGTTAAGCACCCGAAGCTATCAGCTTCGGACACCCGGGAATGATGTGGAGCTGGCTTATCATTATAATGAGAGCGATATTTTTGTCAGCTCCAGTACCAATGACGCCGGCTCCTTGCCGGGGCTTGAAGCCATGCGCTGCGGTGCGGCTCTGGTTACAGTATATTCAGGGGGGAACCTTGAATACTGCGCACATGGACATAACTGCCTGATGTCGTACCGTCATGAGAACCGTCTGGCTGCGGATATCGTGACTCTTATTGATGACAAAGAGCTTCGCTGTCGTCTGGCCGCCAGGGGAGAGCTGGATTCTCAGCGCTTTACCTGGGAGCGGAGCATGCAGATTTTCCAGACAGAGCTGTTTGATATTGTATCCAAACAAGGCGCAAGATGAGGATCACAGCAATCACAAAGAACCCTCTACCCCGGTTAGCTGATCGGGTTAAGGGTTCTTTTGTATACATAAGTTAAAAGATTGCGAAGGAGTTCATCATCTCCCGGAAGGAATGGGCGTATTGATCGAATCCAAAATGTGTGACCATATGCTGACGGCCCTGATAGCATATGGCTTCACGCAGCGGAATGTTATCCATCAGCTCCAGACCTTCGTTAACAGCGGCCTCCACATTGCCGATGGGGTAAAATTTGCCCGTTATATTATGGGTGATGAAGGAGCGGACACCGTCCGAATCGGTACTGAGCACAGGACAGGAGCAGCAGACGGCCTCAGCTACCGCATATCCAAACCCTTCTGTGACTGAACTCGACAGCAGGAAGCCCCCGGAACCTGCAATGGATGAATAATATAAAGGCATAGTCTGATTCGGTATATTCGTGAACACAATCAGGCGGTCATCCAGTCCAAGTGCATACAGTTCTTCATTGAATCTCTCCTTCTGCTCCTCTGAGGCCAGAGCCGGATCATGGAACATCCAGAGATGAAGATTAGACTTATGCTTGCGGAGCGCATGGGCAATCTTCAGATATTCACTCCAGTTTTTGTTGGGTTCCAGCCGCCCGACCCAGGCAATAACCGGATCAACAGGCTTCTCACCGGGGATATGCCGGAAGGTGTGTACATCCACAAGGTTCGGAATGACATAACGCTGCAGCCAAGGGCAGATTTCGATGAATAGCTCGAGTAAATGATCTGTCGGAGGAAGCAGCACGGCATTGCAGAAGGCTTGCAGGTAAGGGACGGATTCTATAATCAGATTCCTGGCCTCGTCTCTTGTTCCAAGCCCCTGTGACTCGTAGATCAGGATGCCGCCATACCCCAGCCGGCGCAGGCGTTCCATCAGTATATAATCAGAAGTTACAATAATGGCGTCATAATGATGGGTATCCAGTACAGCCTTGATATCCTCATCCTGCGGAGCTATGAACACCGGGAAGCTTACCGAATTGTGACTTCCGAACCCCGGCATGAGATAGAGCACATGGCATTCGATGCCGTTCTTCTGAAGCGTCTCACACCGCAGCCTGTTCAGAGTCTCCACCCCGCCGCTCGGCACATAGAACGTAAATAAAACCTTCAAGTTCACCCCTCCTGACATTAACCCTGCGGAGAAACACAGTCTGCTGTTTATAAGATACGCCGGATTTCTCCCGCGCGTGACTAATTGGGGCAGGGTTGCCAAATCCTGCTCAGGATAGCTTGGCAGAGCAGGAGCCATGCTAAGGTTGTTACGCCGCACTTAATTATTCTGTGATGGGGGATGAATGAATGTTGCGATCGAAATTCGGTTTGTCGGTTTCTGCGGCCCTGCTGGTTGGTGCCATCAGTATTACCGGTTGCGGTGCCAATAACTCTGCAAGTGACAACGGTAATATGCAGACCAAAAATGTACGGGGGGCAGACGGGCGTATCCACGTGAACTCTGTACAGAACGGAATGCGTGACAATGACTTCGGCAGCATGGAGATGAGCAAGGAATTGGCTGACCGTGTAGCGGCCATGCCGGAAGTCCGTTCGGCTAACGTAATCATGGTAGGCAGAAGTGCTTATGTAGCCGTAATACTGGAGAATGCTTCAGGTGGTGTGCACACGAGGAATACCCGCGATATGGGGACCGGAAGAGGAACGGCTGCAGGGGTTCCCGGGATGACGGGTACAGGCGGTTCGATGGCTGGAATTCCGCAGAATCTGACGGGCACTGGGACCGTTGGCGGTACGGGGACGGCAACTCCCGGAGATTATCTGGGGAACGGCAATAACGGCATTATGTCCCGCAGCAACATGGTCGATGGACGGCACATGAAGCGCGACATTGACGAGAGCCTGGGCGGCAATATCGGAACACGCAGCGTAACGCCTGGTAATGGGACTGCGGCCGATAAAGACACGCTTACCGGGGAAGTTAAGGACAAGATTGCCGCAGAGGTACAAAAAGGAAACACTTACGTTAATAACGTCTATGTCTCAGCGAACCCGGATTTTGTGGAACGGGCCGATTATTATGCCCGGGAATTCCGTGCCGGACATCCGCTCAAAGGCTTCGCCAATGAGTTCCGGATTATGGCCGAACGTATTTTCCCTGCGCGCAGCGGAGAATAAGCAGCCCTTATGCCTTGAATAACGCTAGTATTCCAGAGGAATATGAGGCTTATTCAGTTGACGGGCATATGGATGGACACATAAAGCAATACAAACAAATGTGAGGACAGCAAAATAGCCAAGAAGCCACAGCTCCCTGCAAAGAGGGACCGTGGCTTCTTGGCTTACTATACATAACATACTGGACCACAGAAGCAGACCATAGCGCCGCTTACTGGATTTCATCCTCCAGCTTGCGTCCGCCGATCCATACGCCGCGCAGATTAAGGTCATTGTCCAGCTGCAGGATATCACCGCGTTTGCCAGCCTCGAGTGACCCGATAGAACGCTGCATACCAAGCGACAACGCTGGATTATAGCTGGCCGCCAATGAGGCCTCCAGCAGGCTGAGGCCGATCTCCTGAACCAGGTAACGGAAGCCCCTTATCATCGTCAGTGTGCTGCCGGCCAGAGCCTCGGGATGCTCTTTCAGCGTAGCTATGCCGTCCTTGACAATGACAGGCAGATCGCCGATGGCGTATTCTCCGTCACGAAGTCCGGTCGCTGACATGGCGTCTGTGATCAGCAGCAGATTGTTGTTGTTCTTGAGCCGGGTGATAATACTGATGGCTGCCGGATGAACATGGATGCCGTCGGCAATCACCTCGGCGCGAATCCGGGGATCGAACAGGACTGCACCGGCGGCTCCAGGCTTGCGGTGATGCAGCGGCGTCATGGCGTTGAACATGTGAACCGCCTGATTCAGCCCGGCATCTGCCGCAGCAATGACCTGCTCGAATGAGGCATCCGTGTGACCAAGAGCTGCCGTAATGCCATGCTGGCGCAGCCACTGGATGGCTTCAAGGGCTACTTCACGCTCGGGGGCCAGCGTAACCTGGCGGATCATTCCCGGATACCGGGCTTCCCACTCCTCCAGCCAGGTCAGGTTAGCCGGAACAATATGCTCGGGATTCTGCGCGCCAGGCCATCTTACGCTGATGAACGGTCCCTCCAGATGCACGCCTACCAGCCTTGCATAAGGCATACCGCCTTCGCGGGCACGGTAAGCATTCACCTCAGACAGCACTTGATCAATCTCCGCCTTGGCAGCCGTCATTGTCGTAGCCAGCATAGAGGTAGTCCCGTGTGAAGCGTGGAACTGTGTGATCGTATCAAGAGCGGCTTCATCACTGTACATGAAGTCGTGGCCGGCCCCGCCATGTACGTGCACATCAACGAATCCGGGAATCAGCAGACCTTCCGGCTCCTGGGTGGCCGTCCGCCAGCCTGCATAAGCTATGGGCAGCCAAGCCGCTTCCCCGGCGTATTGGATCAAGCCTTCCGATACGGCAAGTACGCCCTTCTCAATCACTCCGGCAGGAGTGAGCACTTTGCCGTAGAACAGTTCCCCGGCAGTATGGTTTATTTCAGCCATTTTGCCGCTCCTTCATCTAGCAGGACCACTACATTTGGATGGCTCTGCAGCAGCGAGGCGGGGCACTGGGTCGTGATTGGACCCTCCAGCGCATTTTTGACCGCTTCCGCCTTCTCTTCGCCGCGCACCAGCAGCACAATCTGCTTCGCTTTGAGAATGCCGCCGATGCCCATCGTTACCGCCTGCCGCGGAACATCCTCGACACGGTCGAAGAAGCGGGCGTTGGCTTCCAGCGTCTCTTCCAGCAGGTCTACCACATGTGTCCCGCTGCTGAGGCTGGCATCCGGCTCATTGAAGCCGATATGGCCGTTGCTGCCAATCCCCAGGATCTGCAGATCTACCGGGCCGTTATCTTCAAGCAGCTTATCATACGCAAGGCATTCGGCATCCAGATCCGGGGCATTCCCGTTCGGGACATGGGTACGGGCCGGGTCAATATCAATGTGATTGAACAGATGCTCATTCATGAAGCTGCGGTAGCTCTGCGGATGATCCACAGGCAGGCCGACATATTCATCCAGATTGTAGGATGAGGCTTTGGCGAAGCTGACGATGCCCTTGCGGTGCATCTCCACAAGCTTCTCGTATACACCTACCGGAGAGCTTCCGGTAGCCAGACCCAGAACCGCTCTGGGATTACTTTGCAGCAGGCTGGCAATAAGGTTAGCTCCTGTGGCTGCAAAATCATGTTCATGCTGAAATTTCAAAATATTCATTAAGATTGGCCTCCCCGTTTATGACGGTAATGTTGGACGTTCAGATAAGATTGCTCCAGCTTGGGGATGAAATCTCCAAACCGGGTACTGACCATGCCGGTGAACAAAATATCAATAATATGCAGCTGTGCGATCCGTGAAGCCATATCGCCGCGCCGCATGCCCTGCTCCAGAGAGGAGGAGAACAGCGGAATATCGGCCAGTGTGGCCAGTGTGCTGCTTCCGTACGAGGTTAACGACACTGTGGAAGCACCGCTTGCGGCAGCACAGGTTAAGGCATCTACTGTCTCCGGAGTCTCCCCTGAATAAGACACAGCGAAGGCCACATCGCCGGAAGAGAGCGAAGAAGCGGAAGTAATCTGCATATGGGAATCGGCAAAAGCGGTGCAGTTCACGCCGATGCGGATCAGCTTCTGATAGAAATCCTGGGCCACGATGGAGGAGGTCGCCATCCCGTACAGATCGACCCGCCGCGCCCGGCACAGCAGATCAATAACGTCCTGCAGCCGTCCGAGATCCAGCAGCGAGGTGGTGTCCCGTATCGAGGCGAGATGATTGGCCTGCATCGCCTCTACGATGAATTGAAGCGGGTTACCGGCCACAATGTCCTGATAGGAGGAGCTGCCATCCTGCGGTGAGCCGTCGCTATGCGCAAGCTCCGCCGCCAGCTTGACCTTGAAGTCGGGATAACCTTTGAAGTGCAGCGATTTACAGAACCGCGTAATCGTTGCCGTGCTGATGCCGCATTCCTCCGCCAGCTCCGTGATGCCCATATGGACAATTTCTCCAGGCGAAGCCAGGATACGTTCTGCCAGCTTGCGTTCCATTTGCGACAGCTTGGGCTTGCCATGCTCCAGGGCATGCAGAATGGGGGACAAGCACTCACCTTCTTTTCTATAGATTCATGTAGCTTTCTCTAATTTTTCTGTATTTATTGAATGGGCCTGCATAGCTGGGGGCGAGAGGATGTTTGTGAAATTATTTTACATAATATAATTAATAAAAAAGAAAATTATTTTCATAACTAGAATAAAACAAATTGCAGACGGTTGCAATAGGAAGTTTGATTAAAGGGTGTATGGAGGGTCTTGGAGGGGAGTTGGGGCGGAAGAGGGAGGGTTGGAGAGCAGCGTTGAAGCCGCTGTGGAGGAGTGGGGACGGGGCTAGCGGGAGCGCTGTTGAGGAAGAGTGTGTGCGGATCGGTGATGAAGCTGGTATGGAGCCAGGCAGAACAGGTAAGCTGAATCTTGCAGGGCGGGGTCCCGTCAAGGTGGTGTTCGGCCACACGCCGAAGGCAAGAAAGGATGAATGCCTTACAGGTTCCTCTTTTGTCGACAACCTTATCCACCACGGCTGCTGTGGAGCAAGGTGGCGGGCCTGCTGGAGCACTGTTGCGGAAGAGTGCGGGTGGGCATACCGGGAGAGCTATTGTGGAAGAGTGTGTGCGGATCAGCGTTGAAGCTGCTGTTGCAGAAGATTAGTTGGATTTTTGTCATTTAATTAGTTCATTTTCTGCGTTCTGTAGAAATTAATTGGATTTGTGCTACTTAATTCTGACTATATCCCCCATATTAGCTGGTATGACAAAAATTAAGTGATGTTTTTCCAACTGCTTCCTTTCGTGCCGGATTTCTTTCATTATTAGATGACGTTTATCCACTTGTTGATCTTTCTGAAAAGAGCATGGTTAGTTAAAAAACGGTTGCAGAGATAGTAGCGAGGAAAAGTGCGGTGGTTGGTAGACGGCAAAGGGGAGAGGGATTGCAGAGGAATAACAGAGAGCGGAGGAAGGGTGGGAGGCAGAGCAGGGGAGGTAGGTGCTAGGGAGGGAATGTGGTGCTTAGGAGGCAATGGAGCTGCCAGTAATATAAGAAGCTGCAACCTGCGCGTTGAGCTTACCCGCACAGGTTGCAGCTGTTACAATGGATGTGTTTATTTGGTGATCCGGCTTGCGGTTCGTGTTCTGCTGGCTGTACGTCTGCCGCGCAGCAGCTCCCAAAGGATGAAGACGAGAATCAGCAGCTGTGGAACCGTGGTCTCCCAGGTCGGATACATGCCGAGCCAGCCGATGGAAGGCAGGCTGCTCCCGGTATGTGCCGGCAGCTTGCCGGCGATCTGCAGCGCGTGGATGCTCTCGCCGAGGAAGCGGAACACCAGATAGTAGATCAGCACCGTTGCGGTGCGGAAGAAGGCGGCAACCGGCAATCGGGCACTGAGTGCAATCATGGCATAGCCCAGAATGATCAGGACTACCAGCGCGCCGCCTATCCCGAGCAGCAATTGGGAGGTAGCGATAGCCGGTGCCATACCTGCGTAGAAAATAGTGGTTTCCGCACCTTCGCGCAGGATGGCAAGCGCGGCGATGAAGAACAGGTACCATAGATTGCCTTTGGCCAAGGCGCCCTGCATCTGGCGGTCTACATATTTATTCCATGCAGCCGCACTGGATTTGCTGTGCAGCCAGCGGCCGACGGTGAGCATCATGACCACGGCGACCAGCCCGGTGATGCCCTCAATCAGCTCACGTGCTCCGCCGGAGGCGGCCTGCGAGAGGGTATAAGTTAACAATACAGCGAGGCCGATGCTTCCGGCCAGCCCTGCGGCTGCACCGGACCAGACCCAGCGGCGGGCAGCCGGTTCAGCTTCCCGGCGCAGATAGGCAAGGAGAGCGGCGAGGACAAGAATCGCCTCCAGCCCCTCACGCAGCAGAATCAATGCCGCATCCCATGCGGTATACGTCCGTTCCCCCGCCAGCGGCGTGAGCTCAGCGAGCATCGTATTCATGAGCTTCAGTGCCTCGGCCAGCTTCGGAGGACTGGAGAGCAGATAGCCGGAAGCGGCGGTGCTCTCATTCTCAATACTGGCATAGACCTTGGGGGAGGCAAGCTGCACTTTTCCTTCTGCCGAAGGCCAGGCCGTGATGAACTGCTCCATCACGGCTGCGGCTGATGCGCTGTCACCGGCTTTGGCAGCGGCTGCGGCTTTTTTCAGGTAGCTGATCAGTCCCTGAATGGAAGCCGGCTCTGCTGGCGTCCCCCCCATATCGACAGCCCGGCCTTCACTGTAGTCGGACAGCAGCGTAACCAGCGCCCCGGATTCCGCCAGCGCGGCCTCCCCGCGGACCGGCTCCGCCTGCAGCGCAATGCGCAGCAGGCTCATCTTCGTCTCCAGCAAGCCGTAGACGGCGGGATTGTCCGCCCGGATGCCGCGTTCCGCCGGCGTCCAGCCGTTCACGACGGCGCGGTAGGCTTCCGCCGCCGCCGCCCAGTCGGCGCTGCGCGCCGCATCCCGCGTGCGCTGCGCCGCGGGCAGCAGCTTCGCCGCCGCTGCGCGTCCGGCGGCGCCCGTGTCACCGCCGCCCTCGCCTGCGGCGGCGGTGACATAGGCGTCCACGCTCCGGGCGAGCGTGGACAGTGCGGACTTGGCGGGTGCGCCGCCGCCGTCCGCCAGGGCCTCTGCCGCGGCTGCCAGCGCGGCGTCCACCTCTGCTGCCGGACCGGCGAGTGCCGGGTCCGGCGTACCTTCATTCGCGCTGCGCCACAGCGCCGCGAATGATTCAACATCGGCCGCCGCCGCATCCCAGCGGCTCTGGCCGGCCTCGACCAGCGCGCTGCCTACAGGCGGCAGCAGCTCATCCAGCGGTGCGCCTGATGCAGAAGCCGGCGTGCCGGGCAGCAGCAGAAGCAGGCAGAGCAGCAGCAGTGCTGCTCTGATCTGCCGCCATGGATTGATTTTAAACCTTGTGGTCATCGGGATCATTCCCTTCAAGAATAAACATACTCTTATCCATCCTCTGCATAGGTAGAACGTAGGAATCAGCAGCAGCTCTTGCGGGTGAGCCTCAGGCGGTTGCTTCGGCTCCTGCCGTTCCAATTTCCCCTCCGCTTCTTACTGCTCATAACAACCTCAGCCGCACTAATGTACTAGTATTTAGCTGGTTAGCTGGAAAACATCTGCCGTTATCCATCACTCCAGCACCAGCTCGACACAGCTTTGGATTCCACAACATTCGTCTTTGTTGTTGCGGGCCACGCTGCATGTTCAATTAGTCATGCAGCTTCCGCACAGCGTTCCGTCTGCCGTCAACCCAGCAGCGTCTCCCCGATATATCCGCCTTCCCGGACACCGGGGAAGCAGGCGAATACGGCGCTGCCGGTATGAACCATGTATTCATTCAGCCGGTCATTCCGGGAGAGGCGCTGCTGAATGCTCACGAACTGCTTCATCAGGTCCTTCTGGAAGCTGATGAAGACCAGCCCGGCATCAAGCTGTCCGGTCTTGAGATCCATGCCGCTGGAATAGGAGTAGGAACGGCGCAGCATTTGGACCGAACCGTCCCCATGGGCGAGAGCTGAATGGGAATCCGGCGGGATAACCGGCCTGCCGCTGGCATCGGCTGCTTCCAGATTCAGCTTGGCGAATTCATCCCGCGCTCCAATCGGGGCGCCGCTCTGCCGGTGACGCCCGAAGGTTGCCTCCTGATCGCTCAGGGAAGAGCGGTCCCAGACCTCGATGCGAAAACGCACCCGGCGCAGCGCAAGATACGTGCCGCCGTTCATCCAGGCCGGGCCATCGGTGCTGCCGCTCCAGACGATCTTCCGCATCTCGGCGTCACTTGTGACATCCGGATTTCCTGTACCGTCCTTGAAGCCGAGCAGATTACGGGGCGTGCCGCCTGACGGGTCGGCGCTGCCGCTGCGCTGGAAGCCTTCCTGCGTCCAGCGCAGTACGGCCGTTCCCCGGGCGATGCGGGCCAGATTGCGGATGGCATGGAAGGCCACCTGCAGATCATCGGCGCAGGCCTGCACACAGAGATCGCCGCCGCACCACTGCGGCTCCAGGCTGTCTCCCGTGAATGCCGGGAGATCGGTGAAGGAGACGGGCCGTTTACCGGCCAGTCCGAACCGTCCGTCAAATAATGCAGGCCCCGCCCCGAACGTAAGCGTGCATTTGGAAGGGGTAAGACCATCGGCTTCACCGGTGTCGGTGGGCGGGAGATTGGGGTTGTCATTCATGCTGCCGATCAGCGTGCCTGCAGTAAGGGCTGCGGCGGCGGTAGTCCAGGCTTCCAACAGTTTTCGGACATCGCTGACCTTAGTGGTTGTCAGATCAAATGAGGCGAAGCAGAGGAAATTCTGCGCAGGTGTAATAATGCCTGCCTGATGAATTCCGTAGAAAGGAATTGTATCCGCGGCGGCAGCCTGCACAGGGGCGATGGCGGGGACAGCCGGTCCTGAAGCTTGGCGCGCAGCCATTATGCCGCCCACACCGCTACCGCCGAGCAGCAGGCCAAGGCCCGAGGCGCCGGTGAGCCGCAGCATATCGCGGCGGCTGAATTTTTTATCCAATAGCTTAGCATCGGTCTCAGGAAGCCCGCTCCCTGCTTCAGCGTCATTCCCGGCCTTCTTGTCCTTCTTGTTCATATAAGTCACACTCCCAGAATAGTTCCCATGTTGGATAGTGGTTCTGCCAGGGCGTCGAGATTCTGGCTTAACCGGCGGACCTCATCTGCTTGGAGTGTTTCGTAAGAGACATAGCCGTCACCCGATTTGAACGGAGCCAGCTCATTCATCAAGGCCGTGAACCGTTCGCCGATGGTTTGCTCCAGGGCAGGATCTTTTTTGGCCAGCTCAGGCTTCAGCAGCTCATAGATCTTCTGGGCACCCTCCACATTAGCGACAAAATCATACAAATCCGTGTGGGAATAACGTTCCTCTTCCCCCGTTACCTTGGAGGAGGAGACTTCGTTCAGCAGCTCAACGGCTCCCGTAACGAGCAGGTTGGCATCAATCTCGGCGGTTTCAACCTTGGCGCGCAGCAGCTGCGCGTCCTTCAGCAGACGGTCCGCAACATCCTTCATACCATCCGTTGTCTTGTTCTGCCAGAGTGCCTGCTCAATCTTATGGAAGCCGCGCCACTGCGCCGCCTCCACATCATTCTCACGGGCATCAATATTCGGGTCCAGATCCCCGAGCGCTTCGGCGATAGGTTCGATCCGTTCATAGTACATACGGGCCGGAGCATACAGCGCCTTGGCCTCTTCCAGCTTGCCTGCCTTGACGGCATCCGTGAAGCCTTCGGTCTGCTTGACGAACTCGTCGCATTGCTCTATGACATATTTCCGGTATTCGTTAATGGCAGTAGTAAAATCCGCCGCCGTAGTTGAAGCTGCAGTTACTGCGGGGGAAGGGGTTGCCCCGCCGCCAGTCTGTGCTGCAGCATTTTTCCCGGAGTTATTGCTGTTCTTGCCATTATTACTGTTATCATTGCTCGCACATCCGGCAAACAAGAGCGAAGCTGCAAGCAAACCCGCAGGCACTGCATAACCTATCTTCATTCGGCTGGACACTCCTTTTGTTATGAAACTGATAATCATTATCAATAATGGATTTATCATAATTCTCCGTATCTAACCTGTCAATATAAATGTGATAATTATCATACTCCTACGAACGTGCACCCATAGAACAACGCAAAACGCCTCCCGACAGGCGGAAGACGTAGTCCGTACAAACATTCCTCCCGGATAGCAGGTTACCCACGAACCGGAATTGTAATATGTGCAACATTATGCCTGTCCAGGCGGAGGGAATCTTAAGGAACTCACATTACTGCCGGGCGAGGGTCAAAGACAACACAGCAATCCACTGCAACTCCTGAAATGTTCCTTTGCTTTTACATAATTCATTGTCTCAAAACTTCGATTCGTTCAACCGCATAATTGACTTCCCTTAGCTCGAACGATTCATCCCACTCTATACTGTGGACCGCTCAATAATCCGGTAATCGAGCTTGCGGTAGGTCGGCTCAGCGCTGCCCGAGCTGATCTGTTCATGAATGATGCGGAAGGCGGCGGCCCCCATCTCATACAGATGATTGTCTATGGTGGTAATCTCCAGCAGCCGCCCGATCGGCTGGTTATCGAAGCCCATCACCGCGAGGTCTCCAGGGATGCTGAGTCCGGCTCTGCGCGCTTCAATGATTAGTCCGGCTGCCACATGATCTCCGGTGATAATCATGGCTTCCGGCCGTTCAGGCATCTCCAGCAGTGACTGTGCCACGGCGGCGCCGTCTTCTTCCGTAATACAGTCATAGATCATCCATTCCTCTTGAAATGCCAGCTTATGCTCGGCGATGAAATCGCGGTAAGCCGTCTGCCGGATAACCGCGCTGCTGCCATTCTGCCGCCCCTCGCAATAACCGATCGTGCGGCAGCCCTTGTCTGTCAAATACTGCAGCCCCTGCCGAAAAGCCGCATAATGCTCAATATACACAGAAGAATAGCGGCGTTGCCCGCTGTCCTGGCAGGTGACAACCGGACCGTAGGCCGTGTACTCCTCGATGATCTCCGGCTTCAGTGCAGTAGATACAATAACGACACCGTCAATCTCTTTATTGCGCAGCATCTCCAGCACTTTGATTTCTTCTTCCACCGAATAATTGCTCTGGCACAGAATCAGCCGGCATTGCGAGAGCAGCGCCTCGCGGGCAATACCGTTCATAATAATTGAGAAATAAAAAGCGCTAATATAAGGAAGAATCACCGCCACAGCGCCGGTACGTCCGGTAATCAGATGAACGGCGTTCATATTGCGGGTATAGTTCAATTGCTCAATCGTATCCAGTACGGCGGCTCTTTTGTCCTTGCTGACGTACGGATGATTATTCAGCACCCGGGAGACGGTCGTTACAGAAACTCCGGCCATCCGGGCGATTTCTTTAATATTAGCCATTGCGTACGCTGCCCCCTGAGTAAGACATGGAATGGTTTTATTTTACCATAGAACTTATTCGCATTTTGGCCTATAAAAAGCTTGCTATGGAATCCATTTCATAAAATACACTAGGGGTGCAACAATCCTTACCGGAGAAACCGGCGTGACCGCGAGGGCGTGACGGACCGGTAACGCTTGTTGTTTTTTGCCTCCGCCCAATTTAATCCTGCGACAGCACCATTAACTGCCCCACCACATAGTATGGTTTGACTGTATCCCTTTACCTTGTTATACCAAACAAACCCAGAGCAAGGAGGGGTGACACCATTGAAGGGGAACGAACATCATAGTAAATTCCTGTTGACGCATCGTGAACGCGAAGTATTCGAGCTTCTTGTGCAAGACAAAACTACACGGGATATTGCAGGACTGTTATTCATTAGCGAAAAAACCGTCCGCAATCACATTTCCAATGTAATGCAAAAATTAAACGTAAAAGGCCGTTCGCAAGCGGTTGTCGAGCTGATCAAGCTTGGGGAGCTGAAAATATAGCTGCCGTGCTTCAGAGGTGATGCGTTTAAGCCTTCTTTTCCCCTTCGGGGGAGAGGGAGGTTTTTTGTTGGAGATCATGGTAAATAAATAGACCAAACGACTGCATTCCTTGGAGGAGGGCATCATTTAGTCTGTTTCTCAAACTCAATAGTCATTGTCTCAAAATCCACTTTGCATTTGGCTCTCATCATAAAATCAATACCAACAATTCCTTCGAAGCCATAAGGCTCTTGAATCGAACCGAGCTGAATCGGAAAATCATTCAAAGCAATATGTTCAATGGTAAAGTCGTGAATCTGCTGCTCATAGCAAATTTCACTCGTTCCCCCAACTCCATACATCCGTTTGGCCCGCCCATTGATAAAATCAATGTCGATACCTATCGCAGCTAATGCATCGGAATCAAAAACCGTTGCCGCACAACCTGTATCAAATAGAACATTTTGCAAAACAATCCATTTGTCATATTGAGCTACAGTCAGAGAAACGATAGGCAAGCCATGCTGTAATTGTAGCTTCATATCCGTTGCCTCACTCCTGAGAACAATTCCTCAACAACCTCAACATCAGTTCTGCTCGTATGAAATACATACAACTCTCGGTTTGGATGAAGCTTATGCAGCTTTTTATAGCCGCTCCACGCTTCTTGCGAATTGTTGTAGTCCTGAATGACCGCCATATCCTCCAAATACCGCACACGGTTGTTGGAACTTGCCTTGATTGCTTCCACCAGTACAAAGCGACTAGGGTACAACTTAGTAATTTCTCCCCATTTCATCGGCTTCACCTCGTTTAGTTTATCATATTTTTAGTATAGCATAGATGCTTTAGGATAACGGAAGTGAGTGTGGTGAGAAACTGCCTTCAGAAGTGATTCAAATCACAAACTATTTTGTTCGGAGTGATAAATTATAGGGATTAAGGGAATCCGGGAGGATCTGTGATGACAAGATATGAGCAGCAAAGACAATTACTGAAATCTAATTTCCATGAATTCAAAACAATTAAGACAGATAAGATCAAAGGGCTTGAGCAGCCGCCGATTGTCAAGCCTTTTGATGCGGGGTCGCGGATTATTGATTTGCCTAAGGTCAGCCGGGACCCTGTGAGCCAGAACAGTATTTATGATTGTATCGCACAAAGAAGAAGCACAAGGTTCTATTCGGCTGATGCGTTAAGTCTAGAGGAGTTATCCTATTTGTTATGGGCGACCCAGGGAATTACGGGCATGAGCAAGAACGGGCTTACCCTGCGGACGGTACCTTGTAGCGGGGCGACGCACACCTTTGAAACCTATCTGCTGATTATGCGTGTAGAAGGCATTCCGCAGGGCATCTACAGATACCTTCCTGTGGAGCACAAGCTGTTGTTCATGTTTGAATTAGACCAGCTGGAACAGAAGATTGACGCGATTACTCTGGATCAGCCCTTCGTGCCTAACTTCGCCAAGAAGGCTTCGGTGTTGTTCGCCTGGAGTACCACGCCCTACCGTTCCGAATGGAAATACGATATTTCAGCGCACAAAAAAATTCTTATTGATGTCGGCCATGTCTGCCAGAACCTGTATCTGGCCAGTGAATCCATCGGCGCCGGGGCTTGTGCCATCGGAATCTATGATCAGAAGCTGATTGATGAGGTCCTGGAACTTGACGGCGATGAGGAATTTGTAATCTATCTTGGTGCGGTCGGGAAGAAGCGCGAATAGCTGCCGTGTGCTTGTGTTCAGCGATGACAATTAGCAGCCTTCTGACTGAATAATATATTGAACATAGTCCGCAGCGCTCTGGTTAATGGCTTCATCACTGGCCTGGAAGGAAGCGCCGAAGACGGCGAAATAGGGCAGGGCGGTGGCGCCGACATGGATTGCACTGGCTTTGAACGGGGTTATAACTTCATCTACGGTAAAAGAAACAGAGCCGGCGGGCAGGTAGTTTTCTTGCTTATCACCAATGGACAGGGCTAACCCCAGCTTCTTTCCCTTCAGCTTGTTCCCGTTTGAACCGTAAGCCCATCCGTGAGTGAAGACGTCATCCATCCACTTTTTTAATAAAGGCGGGTAGCTGTACCAATACAAGGGGAATTGAAAAATAATAAGGTTATGTGCTTCCAGTAAACGCTGCTCTTGCTGAACGTCAATGCGGAGGTCCGGATACTGCTTGTACAGCTCATGGACCGTAACCTGCTCCGGATGCTGCAGCAGCTCCTGCTTCCATCTTTTATTCACTCTTGAAGCCTCAATATCAGGATGTGCCAGTATCACGAGGGCTGTCATCATTTATCACCTATCCTTGCGTATATTTGCTTTATGCAGATGCTTATATTATTTTGTAAGCCTGCGAAAATGTAAATACACACAATGAAGTAACAAGGTTACCTCAAGGTGTGCATTGGACTTTGCGCAGGGATGTGGCATGATTAGATCAGTACTATTCATTTTGAAGCGGGTGGGGTGCCGGGTATGAAACAATATCATTTAGGGATAGAGGCAACGCTGGAGATTATCGGGGGGAAATGGAAGTCGTTAATCATTTGTATACTGATGTCCGGGGCCCAACGGACCAGCGAATTGCAGCGCAGGATTCCGGGTATCTCGCAAAAGGTTCTGATCCAGCAGCTCCGCGAGCTTGAAAGGGATGGAATCGTCAGCCGGGAGGTCTACAATCAGATGCCGCCCAAAGTGGAATACTGTATCACAGAGTATGGAATTACAGCCAATGAGATCATTGACCTGATGTGCTCCTGGGGCAGAACCAATATTGCGATCCGGCAGCAGGGGGGCGAGGAAGTCATGCTGCTTGATAAGGACCCCGAAGAGGAGCAGAACTGATATACTAAACTATTGACAATAGTTTGATATCAAACTATAATCCCTTTATGGAAACCAGAGATGCTATTTCACTTATATCCAAGATCCGCGAGAAGGTTAACCGGTTCATCGTACAAGAGATGGCGAAGCAGGGAGTAAACGGCATTGCTACCTCACACGGGGATATTCTTTATGCGCTGCTGTCTAAGCACAGACTTACCATGGCCGAGATCTCGGCACATATTCATAAGGACAAATCTACGGTTACAGCACTTGTGGATAAGCTGGTCCGGCTGGGACTGGTTATGAAGGAGAGGGATCAGGAGGACACCCGGTACGTATACGTCACTCTAACCGGGAAGGGGAAGGAGCTGGAGCCTGTATTTGAATCGGTCTCTTCTGCCATGCTGAAGCAGTTCTACCGCGATATCACGGAAGAGGAGCAGGCGATTTTGCTGACGATTTTGATGAAAATCAATCATAATTTCTAAAAAATTTGCATGATAGTTTGATATCAAACTAATTATGGAAAGGACATTACGATGAGAGACTACACTGATGAATTACCGCCGCATACAGTGAGATATGTCGGTGAGCATGATCTGTATCTAGAGATATACAAGGGAGAGGAGGCTCGGGAAAGCCAGGAACAGGAAGATAAGGCACCCCTGCTGTTTGTGCACGGTGCGTATACCGGAAGCTGGATGTGGAGCAAGTACCTTCCCCACTTCATCCGCGAAGGCTGGACCTGTTATGTGATGAATCTGAGAAGTCATTACCGGAGCCGGGTGCTGGATATGACGCAAATTACCTTTGAAGATTATCTGGAGGATATCCATGAGGTGGTGCAGGTGGTACAGGCTGAATGCGGAGTTACTCCTGCTCTGATCGGGTTCAGCATGGGCGGAATTCTTAGCCAGAAGGTGGCGGAGACGGCCGGACTGCCCGGGCTTGTACTGATTGATTCAAGTCTATGCAGGGAGGTTCATGATAAGGTGCCTTATACGGATATCTTCAGGGTAGTACCGGATAACGTAGTAGCCGCTCCGGTCCGCGAAGAGGAGACCAGCCTGGATGAGACGGCAGAAGACATAGCGTTTCAGCGCAAATACCTGACGATGGAGTCCGCCAAGGCGTTTCGAACTTTTTCTTATCACTTCGGTGCAGCAGGGGTATCCGTAGACAGCGCGTCCATTACTTGCCCTTGTCTGGTGATCCATGCGGTTAACAGTGATGAGGATGAACGCCGGGGCAGAGCCAATGCAGCGTATTTCCGCGCAGCCTATGCAGGTCTTTGGAGCACCACCCATACCGGCCTGCTCGTAGGACAGCGCTATCTGGAAGCGGCACAGACGATCCTGCAGTGGTTGGCAAGATAATATAGTGCAGCAAATAAAAGGCCGCCTGAACCGGGATACTCCCGTTCCTTAGCGGCCTTAACCTGATAGGTGAAGGGTGTTCTATATATACATCTAACTGTAAGTTAGTGAAATTTGACAGTCTTGATGCGCGACTCCTGTTCATAAGTCAGCGGGCTCGGCGTTGGCGGTGTGTGCAGATGGCGGTGTGCGCTGTATTCCATTCTCCGGTAATCCTCTTCTCCCGAAGCCATCCCAGGCTGCCACATACCGGTTACCCAATTCTTCAGTTCCTTAATTCCTGCCAGCATTGCATTCATCCTCCTTGGCAATGAAATACGGTGGATATATTCAACAGTTATTACCTTTGTTTACGTTTTCATCATACCACAAAAGAAGTGGAAATCCAATGGATGTCTCTCTGAAAAAGACAAATAAATAAATAAAAATGTTGTTATAAAAGGGTTTGTGTTTAATGAAGAGAACAATGTCCTCGTGGAGGAGACTGTAGCGGTTCAACAAAAAAGCGACAGCCGGATAGGGCGGTCGCTTGGGGAAAAATTACGCAGAGGAGGCTAAACGTTTCAATTCTGCTTCCTGATCTATAGAACGCCGGGCCAGCACATCCAGCGTTGCGTCATGTCCTCTTAAGGTTCGGTCAATCCGCTCCAGCGTCTCCCGGTTGGCAACGACTTCAGCATTGACCTCGGACACCGCCTGTTGAATAAGCGGTATAAGCCTCGTATCTTCTTTTATGCTCTCAATATCTGCCTTGATTGTAACAAGCTCCGACTGGATGCTTTTTACATCGGACTTCACATCTGATAGTTCTGACTTTAAAATTGTTATTTCTGACTTCACATCCGTTAGGTCTGACTTCATTCCTTGCAGCTCCGCAAGAATCTGCTGGAGAATTATATCGCTCATAGACACAGCTCCTTCAATAGGGTGGGAATAGAACTGACAATAAAGAGTGAATGCTGGTGGAATTAGCTTAGGTAATTATAGCATATACGGGCTTGAACGGGCCGCTGCTGTAAAAAGATTTCCAAGAAAATATTGGACATAAGGGGACAAAATCATACGGGGTTCTACACTATCCGGCACTGATATTTCAATTTATAAATATACAAAATAGGACAATGGGTGTAATATGGCATTACTTAGACTTCCCGGAGCGTATGAGTTGAATAGGTGTGCAGAGAACGGGCGCCATCCCGAAAGGGCGGCTTCGACGTTTCTACTTCTATGCCTGCATGTGAATAAATGCGCATGGTTCTTCTGATCCTGTTCCTGGAAGTGCAAGTGAAGCGACACCAAGAAGCGTAACCGATAAGAGATGGGGGAATCAAGATTCATGAAGACTAAAAACTGGAAACACCTTATGAAGCTGTTCGTGCTGACTGCTGCTGTCAGTGTGGTCGCTGCCGGCTGCGGCAGCCCGAATAATGCAGGCAATGCCAAACAAGCAAATTCCGGAAATGCTGCAGCACCTGCTGAGGCCGTTACAATATCGCTTGGGCTGCTGCCTTCCATTGATGCCATACCTTTTATTATTGCCCATGAGCAAGGCTTCGATAAACAGCATCATGTGAATCTGGATATCCAGACCTTCAAGAGTGCCAAGGACCGTGATGTAGCTTTTCAAGCCGGTAAAGTGGATGGCCTCAGTGCGGATCTGGTAGCTATCTCGATCTATAATGAAGCGGGACTCGATGTCAAAATCACCAGCACCACCACAGGCGAATTTGATCTGCTGACCGGAAACGACGAAGTGAAAGAGGTCAAGGATCTGAAGGGGAAGACCGTGATTCTGTCCAAGAATACCTCGACCCAGTATACCGTGGCGATGATGCTGAAGCAGGCAGGTCTGACGGAAGACGATATTACCGTAACTGAAGTGCCGCAGATTCCGACCCGGCTGGAGCTGCTGAAGAATAATAAGGCCGATGCGGCTGTTTTGCCGGAGCCTTTTGTAACCATGGGTAGCTCTGCCGGTCTGCGCGTCCTCAGCTCTACCCATAGTGCCGGAATCAATCCGTTTGTGCTGGCTTTTCCGCAGAGTGCGATTGAGGCCAAGGGACAAGGTATCCGCGATATGTACGCCGCTTACGATGAAGCTGTGAATTATATGAAAACGCATGACCAGTCCGAATATATCGACCTGATTATTAAGGAAGTAGGTTATCCTGACACGCTGAAGAATGAGATTAAGGTGCCGGAGTATCTGCCTGCGAACCAGGTGGATGTGAAGGAAGTGGAGGCTGCATTTGTCTGGGCCCGTGAAAAGGGTCTGCTGACCAAAGAGCTATCGGCTGAAGAAGTGATCTCCGATGTCCAGTTCAAAAAATAGCGGACTCCGCATTCAGAACCTGCATGTTGCCTACCGGAACGGGCAGCTGGCGCTGGGGAGAATGAACCTGACCCTGCCGGAGCACGGGATTTATACGGTAATTGGCCCTTCGGGCAGCGGCAAATCCACACTGCTGCGGGCGATTGCCGGATTGCTGCCGGGTTATGAGGGGGAGCTTCTTTTCAACGGCAGCTCTGTCCATGACAAGGAGACGCTGATTGGACTGGTGCCGCAGAATTACGGTCTGCTGCCCTGGAAGACGGTCCGTGACAACATCCGGATTGCGATGCGAATCGCCCGTCCTGGCGGCTTGAGCCCCAATAAGCGGGAGCAGGACGGGCAAATCTTGCATTGGCTTGAGTCTATGGGGATAGCCGGACTGGCCGGCCGGTTTCCGCTCTCGCTGAGCGGAGGACAGCAGCAGCGTGTAGCCATTGCCCGTGCCTTCGCCATTCTGCCGACCATCCTGCTGCTTGATGAGCCGTTCTCGGCGCTTGATGCGATTACGCGGGAAGGGCTCCAGCAGATTTTTATCGACAATTGGCAGGCCCATCCGGCAACCACGCTGTTCGTCACCCATGATGTGGAAGAGGCCATTCTCCTGGGACAGAAGATTATCATCATGCTGCCCGGGCAACAGGAGCCGCCGGAGATTCTTGACAACTCTGCTATATTCGCAATGAAGCATACGGATAAACGGGAGAGCAACGAGTACTTCGAGCAGAGCAAGAGAATCCGAAAGGTAATGATGGAGAAATGGTGAAACAACGGCATATGCTTCACCTGCTGCGCC
Source organism: Paenibacillus tritici (assembly GCF_018207515.1). Taxonomy (NCBI): domain Bacteria; kingdom Bacillati; phylum Bacillota; class Bacilli; order Caryophanales; family Paenibacillaceae; genus Paenibacillus; species Paenibacillus tritici. Next base: position 6,320,922 of record NZ_CP073365.1, on the reverse strand, counting down.
TGCTGTTCGTTTTTGCCGGGATGAATGTCATCTGGTATGTTGCTTACCTGCTGATGAATCATTCCATTCTGCCGAGTCCCGGCGCGGTCTATAAGGCGATGTTTGAGCTGGGGGCCCGTGAGGTGGCTCTGAATGTCGGCTACAGTCTGATGCGGATCACTGAAGGGGTGCTGCTGGCTCTGCTGCTTGGTCTGCTTGCCGGTCTGCTGATGGGCCGCTCTCCATTCTGGAACAGGCTGCTGGACCCGGTCGTCTATCTGACTTATCCGATTCCCAAGATCGCACTGCTGCCGGTGGTTATGCTCTTCTTCGGACTGGGGGAGACCTCCAAGGTGCTGATGATTATGCTGATTCTGCTGTTCCAGGTCATTATCTCAGTGCGTGATGGCGTGAAGGCCATCCCTGAGAGTACCTATGATGTCCTGACAAGTATCGGTGCCAGCACGATGCAGAAATTCTGGAATGTGACGCTTCCCGGCGCTTTGTCGGTGATCCTCAGTACAATTCGCATTTCGCTGGGTACAGCCATTTCAGTTCTCTTCTTCACCGAGATCTACGGTACGGAGCACGGCATGGGCTTCTTCATCATGGATGCCTGGCTGCGGCTGGATTACCCGGAGATGTATGCCGGAATTATGCTGTTCAGTCTGGTGGGGTTTGTGCTGTTCCTGCTGGTGGATGTGCTGGATTACAGATTTATGAAGTGGCGGAGATAGCTATACATATTAAGCAGGATCAACTTGAGCACTTGGGTGGACGCTCTGCGATCGGAACATTGTTACAATCGCTGTGGTTTCCAGATTTTATTTATTTCCCTAATCGGTAAAAATCCGGAGACCAAGGCGACCGCTATCGCTTCTCCGCGGGTCGTTCCGTTCTCTCCGCTGTTTAAGCTGGATGCGATAAACTTAAGTTCCAAAAACTCAAAAAAGAAATCGCCCTTTTGGAAAGATGGAAAATTCATCATCCATCTCAAGGGGGCGATTTCTTTTTATTTTATGGACCAGCTTTTCTTTCTAATTGAGATTATTTACCGAGCTGCTTATCGACTTCCTTGACAGGGTTCTCGCCGACATTCTCTTCAGTCTTGACACTGCTCAGGAACCAGCCTGTAGCAGCAATAATAATCAGAACCACATAGAAGGTTAATTTCCACCAGGTGCTGTGCGCGAAGTCTTCGGACAATACTCCCAGGGAAGGGTGGGCCAGAGTAATGACGGCAAGCTTAACGCCTACCCAGCCAACGATGAAGAATGCGGCAACCTCAAGGCCCGGACGGGTATGAAGCAGCTTAACGAAGAAGGAAGCAGCGAACCGCATAATGACCAGTCCGATGAATCCGCCCGCAAAGATCACGAGGAACTGTCCGCCGTCGAGGCCGCCGATGTGGCCGATTCCGCTTGGCGGAAGGGCAACGGCAAGGGCTACGGCTGCGAGGATGGAGTCTACCGCAAAGGCGATATCGGCAACTTCCACCTTAAATACAGTGAACCAGAAGCTGGCTTTCTTCTTATTAACAGCTCCGGGGCTTCCGCTTTCAGCGGCTTCTTCCGTGACCGGCTTAGCGAATAACACTTTTCGGAAGATATGATTCCCCGCGATAAATAATAGATAAAGCGCACCGATGGCTTGTACCTGCCAGATATCCACCAGATAGGAGATGACGAACAGCGATCCGAACCGGAACACAAAGGCCCCGGCCAATCCGTAGAACAGCGCCTTCTTACGTTCCTCATCAGGAAGATGTTTGACCATGATTGCCAGTACAAGTGCGTTATCTGCGGCAAGCAGCCCTTCCAGTGCTACGAGAACGAGCAATACCCATCCGTATTCTAATAATAATCCCCAATCCATTGCTGTTTCCTCCTCAAATGGTTTAGCTGCTTTGTTGAAAAATACCCATGATACCCATATTGTAACCAAAATTATATAAAAAAGACCTTTACCAAACAGATTAGCCTTTGGAATAAAGGTAACCTGATTGGTAAAGGTCTCGCTAACAATAATTTATTGCCGATAAAACCGGAGAACATCCTCACATTCTCGTATTGACGATTTTATCTAACAGCTACTCCCCTTTACGGGATTATATGAAATTATAAGGTATTTCGCTTCTGGCTAAAAGTATCATATCCGAGTTAAGAGACATTGTCAATGTTTTTGTGAGAAGAAATATCAATAGAAATGACTGGCCTGTAAAAGGAAAGATGATAATCTAACACGAATGCTTCCTAAGCGAGTTATCCTGCGAAGTAGTTTCAAAGAAGTGAGCCGTTCGGATTGCCTGTTCTGGGTGCTGCTTCCCGGATTGCAGGTTGTCTGGCAGCGCTGGAGGCCGTAAAATGGATTACAGGGGTAGGGACAACTTATGCGGGCGTAATGCATCGCTTCAGCTCACTCGACTTCGCCTGTAACAGCGTCCATATTACCCGTAATCCGAATTGCGCTTGCTGCGGAGAAGGAGGTAAACCGTGAAAAGTCTCAAGCTATGTGACACGACACTGAGGGATGGTGAACAGGCGGCTGGAGTTTCATTCACGAGGGCGGAAAAGCTGGAAATCGCAAAGTTGCTGTCGGAGTGCGGAGTTGAGCAGGCGGAGGTAGGAATCCCTGCCATGGGCAAGCGGGAGCAGGAGGATATTGCCGCTGTCGCTGAACTGGGATTACCCATGAAGCTGATGACCTGGAACCGCTCGGTCCCGGGGGATATTGACAAGGCAAAGGCTACCGGAGTGAACTGGAGTCATATCTCCATTCCGGTATCGGAGATTCAATTGCAGGGGAAGCTGGGGCTCACACCCCGGGAAGGTCTGAACAAGCTCCTGCGTACTGTAGAATACGGGCTGAAGCAAGACCTGACAGTGTCGGTAGGCCTGGAGGATTCCTCCAGGGCAGAGATGGATTTCCTCATTGAACTGGTCAATACGTTGTATAAGGAAGGTATCCGCAGGTTCCGTTATGCCGATACCGTCTCGGCCCATCATCCGGGGCAGATCGCAGACAGGGTACACCTGCTGCTGGGTGCAGTGCCTGGTGATGTGGAGCTGGAGGTGCACTGCCACAATGATTTTGGGCTGGCCTGTGCCAACACGCTCAGCGGCATCGCTGCCGGAGCGGTGTGGGCCAGCACGACAGTGGCCGGAATCGGCGAACGGACCGGCAATGCGGCCATGGAGGAAGTAGCCATGGCCTGGCGTTATTTGTACGGAGGGGAATGTGCGGTCCGGCTGGACCTGTTCCAAGGCTTGGCCGACAAGGTGATCGCTGCCTCCGGCCGCCATGTCGGCGATGCGAAGCCGATTGTGGGGGAGCTTGCCTTCACCCACGAATCCGGGATTCATGTGGACGGGCTGATGAAGGAGAAGTCCACATACCAGTCCTTCGATCCGGCGGAGGTGGGCCGGGCGCACCGCTTCGTGCTCGGCAAGCATTCCGGCAGCGGCGGTGTGACGCATGTGCTGGAGCGGCAGGGACTTGAGGTTGATGCCGAGACGGCTGGCCGCCTGCTGGAGAAGGTCCGCGATTACGCGGATGCCCGCAAAGGCACGGTACCGGAATATATGCTGGTGCAATGGCTGATGGAAGAGCAGCAGCGCGCACAGAATGCGGTATAGAAGGATGGATTCCGCTTGGGCAGTTAGCCTGTTGTAGGCTGAACGGTAATTTTATAGGCTGATCTTTAAGCTGCGGCGGTTCTCCATGTGGAGTACTGGCGCGGCTTTTTTGGAGCGATACTGGATTGTCCGGCAATAGTATATGTTTTATGTGGACGGGGGGTGAGAGGGCAAAAGTTTGACTTTGGGGCGCTCAGGGTGAATTCAGCTTGTCCCTCCTGCACAAATACCCGCTTTTAATAAAAATAAATTCCTGCCTACAGGGTGAATGTCCATGCCCTTTATGGGTTAACGGAGTAGGATACATAAAGTCTGTAGGAGGTGTTGAGCATGGGTCTTACCAAACATAAGAGAAAGAAGCGGATCTGTAAAGATGAGATCGCAGAATGCCCGCTGCCAAAAGCGAAGCGTCCTGTGAGAAAACGGAAGGACAACCAATGCGGCTGCAAGAAAATTATCGTCAAGCAGCAAATTGTCCGCGTCAATATTCCATTAGGTGCGCTGGGGGCAGCGGGCGCGGCCGGAGCCTTAAGCGCGGCAGGCGCTGTTGAAGCACTGGGAGCGGCGGGAGCCGCAGGTGCAGCAGGTGCGCTCGGAGCTGCGGGAGCAGCCGGAGCTCTGGGCGAACAGGGAACCGCAGGGGCACTGGGGGCCATCGGCGCGGCCGGCGCACTTGGCGCCGCAGGTGCCGCAGGTGCAGCAGGTGCCCGTGGAGCAGCGGGAGCAGCCGGGCTGCTCGGCGCGGCCGGAGCCGTCGGGGGGCTGGGCGCCGCCGGTACCCAAGGTGCGCTCGGAGCTGCGGGCGCCGCGGGAGCATTAGGCGCGGCGGGAGCGCTCGGCGGGATCGGTCCGGCGGGCCCGGCAGGCCCAGCGGGAGCGGCAGGAGCCATCGGCCCGGCGGGGCCAGCGGGAGCGGCGGGAGCATTAGGCGCGGCCGGAGCGCTGGGCGGGATCGGCCCGGCAGGCCCGGCAGGCCCAGCGGGAGCGGCAGGAGCCATTGGCCCGGCGGGGCCAGCGGGAGCGGCAGGAGCCATTGGCCCGGCGGGGCCAGCGGGAGCGGCGGGAGCCATCGGCCCGGCGGGAGCAACGGGTGCAACAGGGGTTGCCGGTCCAGCCGGGGCAACGGGAGCGACGGGTGCCACAGGGGCGGCTGGCGGAATCGCCCAGTTCGGTTATGTATATAACCTCGGTGCGCAGGTAGTGCCGATTGAGGCAGATGTGTCTTTTGATACAAATGGGCTGCTTACTCCCGGAATTACACATGCCCCTGGTACAACTACAATTTCGGTGACCAATGCCGGGATCTATGAGGTTAATTTCTCGGTCTCGGGTGTGGAGCCCAACCAGTTTGCCTTATTCGTGAACGGGGCACAGGTTCCGGGAACGGTCTATGGGTCGGGTGCAGGCACCCAGCAGAATACCGGCCAGGCGATCATCGCATTATCGTCAGGCGATGTGCTGACGCTTCGGAATCACAGCTCGGCTGCTGCAGTCACCCTGCAGACGCTGGCTGGAGGAACACAAGCCAATGTCAATGCTTCGATTGTCATTAAGCAGCTGGCTTAGTGACTCTTTTGACCAGAATAATTCCACTGATTGGGCCGGATACGTCCCGGCAGAAGACGGGTACCCGATCAGGGTGTCCGTCTTTTGTTTTGTGCGGCAAAGTTCGGTCAGGCTTGTGAATACGCAGGTTGGTTGAAGGCGGTGGTTCTGGTTAAAATATATTAATGTGTCTTATGCAACAGGAATCGAGAGAAGCGGAGGTATCTGAAGTGAACCCTAAATGGTGGAAAGAGAGTGTTGTCTACCAGATCTATCCGATCAGCTTCATGGACGCTAACGGTGACGGAATTGGAGATTTGCGCGGAATATTATCGAAGCTTGATTACTTGCAGGACCTCGGGGTAGATGTGATATGGGTCTGCCCGATTTATAAATCCCCGAACCATGACAATGGCTATGATATCAGCGATTATTGCGACATTATGAAGGAATTCGGCACGATGGATGATTTCGACCTGCTGCTGCGCGAGATGCATTCCCGCGGGATGAAGCTGATGATGGACCTGGTGCTGAATCATACCTCGCATGAGCATCCGTGGTTCGTGGAATCCAGAAGCTCGAAGGACAATCCCAAGCGTGACTATTATATATGGCGACAAGGTAAAAACGGCGGTCCGCCGAACAACTGGGAATCCTACTTCAGCGGCTCGGTCTGGGAGCTTGATCCCCGTACGGATGAATATTACCTGCATTTGTATTCCCGGTTCCAGCCGGATCTTAACTGGGAGAATCCTGCAGTCATCGACAAGCTGCATGAGATGGTGGAGTGGTGGCTGAAGAAGGGAGTGGACGGCTTCCGTTTTGATGCGATTGCCCATATTGTGAAGGCGGAGGGTTACCCGGATGCGCTGAACCCCGGCGGAACGCCAACCGTCCGCGCCTATGACATGTTCTCGAACCTGGAGCATGTGCATACCCTGCTGCAGAACCTGCATGATAAGGTGCTCTATTACTACGATATTATGACGGTGGGGGAGACCTCGGGGCTCGGGCCGGAACAGGCGCTGGATTATGTCGGTGACGGACGCCGCGAGCTCAATATGACCTTTCAGTTCGAGCATATGAATCTGGATGCCGCCTCGCCGGGCAGCGGGAAATGGGATGTGGTGCCCTGGAAGCTGACGGATCTCAAGAGGATCATCAGCGATTGGCAGACCGTGCTGCATAACCGGGGCTGGAACGCCAACTATCTGTGCAACCATGACCAGCCGCGCTCGGTGTCGCGGTTCGGCAATGACCTGTTCTACCGCATTCCGTCGGCCAAAATGCTCGCCACCTTCATTCACATGCTCGAAGGCACGCCTTATATTTATCAGGGTGAGGAGCTGGGAATGACCAATGTAGCCTTCGAGTCGATTGATGATTACCGGGATGTGGAGACACTGAATTATTATGAGGAAAAGCGAAAGAACGGCATTCCGGAAGCCGACATCATGGCTGCAATCCACATCAAAAGCCGCGACAACGCACGTACGCCTATGCAATGGGATGACAGTGATGAGGCCGGATTCACGACAGGGGTCCCTTGGATCAGAGTGAACTCGAATTCCCGGGAGATCAATGCGGCGAGCAGTGTTAAGGACCCTGACTCCATCTTCCATTATTATAAGAAACTGATCCAGCTGCGTAAAAAACATCAGGTCATCGTCTACGGTGAATACGGATTGCTGCTGGAGGAGCATCCCGAGATTTATGCCTACACCCGGACGCTGGAGGATCAGCGGCTGCTGGTGATCCTCAATTTCTACGAGCAAGAGCCTGTATTTGAGCTGCCGGAGGAATTCCAGCCCGCCGGGAAGATGGAGCTGCTGATCTCTAATTATCCGCCCGTCAAAGAGGAGGATCTGCGCCAGCTGAAGCTTCGTCCTTATGAAGCGCGCGTCTACCTCCAGCACATAAGCACTAGTTCATAAGGGGGGGAATGTGGCCCCCGGCCCTATTACGATGAGCAGTCCAGCAGTCCCGGTGTAGTCTCCCGGGACTGCTGTTTGTGTTAGCTAAAATGTTGCATGTCTGTGACTCGGCTATGTTTCTATAGGGAAAGACGGTACAATAAGCGTTATTAGAACCAGAAAGACACGAGGACCGTACTGTGAAATAAGCTGTGGAGGGAGTTATAGAGAGATGAGTGAGTGGTATGAAACATGTTTTGGCGAGGACTATCTGATCGTATACAGACACAGGGACTTCAGCGGTGCGCGCCATGAGGTGGAGAGTATGATTCAGTGGCTTCGCCTGCCCCGGGGGGCCAAGGTGCTGGATCTCTGCTGCGGCATGGGCCGCCATTCGCTGGCTCTATCCCAGGCGGGGTATGAGGTAACCGGTGTTGACCTGTCGGAGGTGCTGCTGCGTGAGGCGCGTTCGCAGGATGGTGCGGAGAAGGTAACCTGGCTGCGCTCCGATATGCGCTGTCTTCCGCTTGCAGGCGGATTCGACGCTGTGGTTAATCTGTTTACTTCCTTCGGGTATTTTGAAGAGGATGAGGAACAGATCAGGGTGCTGAAGGAGATCTTCCGGATGCTGAAGCCGGGGGGCCGGTTTATTATTGATTTTCTGAATCCGGCCTATGTTATCCGCCATCTTGTTCCCCATTCTGTCCGTGAGGACGGGGATACTCTGATCGACGAATCCCGCCGGATCGAGGAAGGGTATGTGAAGAAGGATATCCAGCTGACCCCGAAGAACGGAGGCGGCCCTTCCCGGAGGTGCCGGGAACGGGTGAAGCTCTATACGCTGGAGGATTTCCGCAGCATGATTGCCGCTGCCGGACTGCAGCTGGAGACTGTCCATGGCAGCTATGACGAAGGGGATTATGACGCAGAATCCTCGTCCCGGATGATCTTCACGGGAGTGAGACCCTAATGGCGCGGGAGAGAAGGCTTAGAGGAGAGGAAGGAAGCTTGAACATGGAGAATATTCAATCCTGGGAGGGTGGAGTTCTCCGGGTATCCGTACCGATGGGGCTGCCGTTGCGCCAGGTCAACAGTTACCTTCTGCCGGACCAGGACGGCAGGGTAACGGTCATTGATCCCGGTCCTCATACACTGGCTGCTGAGCTTGCCTGGCAGGGGGTGCTGGAGGCCATGAATATTACATGGACACAGGTGCGGGATATCGTGGTTACCCATCATCATCCCGACCATTATGGCCTTGCGGGCTGGATGCAGTCCCGCAGCGGAGCGCGGGTATGGATGACCGAGCGGGCTCATGCCGAAGCCGGTCTCGCCTGGGGCGATGAAGCGATTCTGAATGAGGCGCTGCCGGTCTTTTTCCGGCGGCATGGCATGCCGGAGGAGTGGATCACAGGCATCCGCGAGCATCTGGAGGGCTTCCTGCCTGAGGTGACCCCGCAGCCGGAGGTCACCTACATCAATGCCGCGGAGCCGTTTGTGATGGGCAGCCGTAAATGGCAGCCCATCATCACCGGCGGGCATGCGCCGGGGCATGTGTCGTTCTACCATGGCGGCAGCGGGCAGATTCTCTGCGGCGATGCGGTGCTGCCGCAGATATCGCCCAATGTCGGCCTGCAGCCGGGCAGCGATCCGCAGCCGCTGCTAACGTTCCTGCAAGGGCTGCAGGAGTTGCGCAGCCTGCGGGTGGAGCTGGCGTTCCCGGGCCACCGGGAACCGTTCCCGGGGTTCACGGCGCGGGCGGACAGCCTGCTCCGGCATCATGAGGAGCGGCTGGATGCCACAGCCGCGCTGCTTGCAGGCGGACCGCTGAGCGGGTTCGCCGTCTGTGAGGGGCTGTTCCGCAGCCGGATCGCGACCGCGCATCAGATGCGGTTCGCCATGAGCGAGGCGCTGGCCCATCTGGCCGAGCTGGTGCGCCGGGGGCGGGCGGCCGAGACGGAGGCGGGCTCCGGACTGTTGTTCTCGGCTGTATTGGAATAAGCCGAGTTAGTGAGGAGTGCCAGCTAACCGCTACCGGTTAGGTGCAGCATGTAACCCTTAACTGGGGAAGACCATCAGGCAGAGTTTCGGGCAGATGAAGCGATGGTACTGATATACTGGAGTTCCAGTTGTCGGTATCATCGCTTTTTTATGCTGAACATTTTAAAGGTGACCGCCAAGCAGGACTAGAAGCATTAATGCACATGAATCAGCCGCAAGCGCGTGGCAGACGTCAATGGAGAGCATTAATGCACCTGAATCCGCCGAAAGCGGGCGTCAGGCGTCAACGAAGAGCATTAATGCACCTGAATTGCCGAAAGCGGGCGTCGGGCGTCAACGAAGAGTATTAGTGCACCTGAATCCCCCGCAAGCGGGCGTCAGGCGTCAACGAAGAGCATTAGTGCACCTAAATCCGCTGCTAGCGCGTGGCAGACGTTAATGGAGAGCATTAGTGCACCTGAATCCCCCGCAAGCGGGCGTCAGGCGTCAACGAAGAGCATTAATGCACCTGAATCCGCCGCAAGCGGGCGTCAGGCGTCAACGAAGAGCATTAATGCACCTGAATCCGCCGCAAGCGGGTGTCGGGCGTCAATGAAGAGCACTAATGCACCTGAATCCGCCGAAAGCGGGCGTCAGGCGGGAATAAAGAGCAAAAGTGCACCCCACTCTGCCAGAAGCAGGCGGCATGAGGAAACCAAAGGTATAAATCCCTCTGAATCCGCCGAAAGCGGGCGACATGAGGAAACCAAAGGTATAAATCCCTCTGACTCGGCAGAAAGCAGGCGACATGAGGAAACCAAAGGTATAAATCCCTCTGAATCCGCCGAAAGCGGGCGACATGAGGAAACCAGAGGTATAAATCCCACTGATTCCGCCGAAAGCAGGCGACATGAGGAAACCAAAGGTATAAATCCCTCTGAATCCGCCGGAAGCAGGCGGCATGAGGAAACCAAAGGTATAAATCCCTCTGATTCAGCCGGAAGCGGGCAACATAAGGAAACCAAAGGTATAAATCCCTCTGAATCTGCCAAAAGCGGGCAAAGGGGGCTAATAAACAGAACATCTGTTGATTTATGTACAACTGTTAAATATAATGGTTTGACATTGCAATAGACCCAAGTCATAGAAAAGAAGAGGAAGAGGAAGGAGATACGTATGGACAGACGAATCGGGAAGACGCGGGATGCTATATTCAAGGCATTTATCAGTCTGATGGCGGAGAAGAATTTTGAACAGATTACGGTTAATGAAATTGCGGAGCGGGCTAATGTCAGCCGGGGAACGATTTATCTGCATTTTGTGGACAAATATGATCTGCTGAATCAGTGTATTGAACAGGAGATGACGGAGCTGTGTAATAGCTGCATGAACATTGGGGGGAACACTCATCTGGTCTCCTCCGGTCCGCTGCTGCGGACGGCTGAATATCTGGAGCGGCATGCCTTTGTCTTCACCACACTGCTTAACAACAATGGTATTTCTGCCTTCAGAACCCGTCTGCATACAATTCTGCTGCAGGGTCTGAGTGAGCAAATTGATATGACCGGCCTGAACCGGGGGATGAACAAGGAGATGCTGCAGCAATTTCTGGCATCGGCCGTTGTTGGAGTCATGGAGTGGTGGATCACACATTCGATGCCTTATCCTGCCAAGGAGCTGATCGAAGACATCCTTGTCCTGATGGAACGCAACCAGATGGCGCCCCGGCAGCTGGACAGTGCACAATAGACAGATTATCGCGCTAAGGATTGTCCAGCAGCCTGCTGCCCTACCGGGGCAGGGGCTCCATCCATGTGTTCCGGGGATTCTCTACGAATCCGGCTGGATGACCTTCATTTTGGACGGATTGTTGATTTTGTATTTGACCGGATGCTGGGTGAGCTTCTTGGCGACAATCTTTGCTTCAAAAGAGACGGTGTCGCCCTCCTTAAGCTCCAGCTTCTTCAGCGTAGCGCTATGGCTTGACCAGACCTCTTCAATGGCGAGATCATGTCCTTCTACGGTTACTCCTTCATAGATGATAACTTCATCATCATTATCCGAGAAGTGGTTGGGGACGGTTGTGAACTCTTTTACCACCGCTGTAACCTTGAGCTTGTCTTCAGGCAGCTGCAGCGCAGCCTTCTTTTTGGAGGTGGCTGGCTTGGGCTGCTTAGGCTTAGGAGCCGGTTTCTCGTTAGAAGTCACGCTCTCAGATGAGCCCTCGCCCTCCGCACTTTCGGCAAAAGACGGAGCCTCCCCGCCAGCGGCTTCAATAACCTGATCCTCCATCGTATCTGCTACTGAAACCTCTTCGGATAGATCCTCGGCTCTTGCATCCGCTGCCGCAGACCGTTGTCCGAAGCCTGCTGTCTGCATTTCTTTGAGGTAAGCAGGGTGGATACAGTGCTGCTGTTTATTCTCGAACTGGATCACAACGGTCTGATTATCCACAAACCCCACAATTTCACAAGGCAGCGTCAGGGCCTGACGCTTGTACATATAGGTTTTGACCCGCGTGGCGGTTCCAGACAACAGATTCCATTCCTTACACCGCTCAATCCGCTCATCCTCACTCTCGAATTCCTGGACGGCCACAGGCTCTACTACGAACGAATAAGTCATGCATACTCGCACCTTTCCAAAATTAGATAGTCTAACTCTCCTCTTACTCCGGCTCGGTGTTCTCCAAAGAACTGCGCCGCGCGGCCTCTTCGGCATCCTCCGGCGCATGCGGCAGGCCCAGCTCCTGCTCGCGTTCCGCCTGCTTGCGGTGGGCAATACGGCTGCTGGCTGCTGCAGCCACTGCACCGACGATATCATCCAGATAAGTGTGGATCTGGCCGGTGGTTTTGTCATTCAGCCGTTCCAGCACGCCCGGCTTCAGCTTGTCCACATAACCGTAGTTGGTGAAGCCGATGCTGCCATATACATTCACGATGGAGAAGGCGAGAATCTCATCCACCCCGTATAACCCTTCATCATTCTCAATCATATCCTGCAACGGCGCAAACAGCTTGCCTTCTTCGGCGAGCACATCCAGCTGGATGCCGGTCAGTACCGCATTCTGCACTTCACGCTTGCTGAGTACCATCTCCACGTTATGAATACATTCTTCCATGGTCAGGTTCGGATAGTATTTCTTCTGCAGCAGCATGACAAGCTCGGCAATCTCCTGCAGGGTGACCCCGCGCTTCTGCAGCCAGAACCGGGTGGCTTCGGCAACGGCCTTGCTGTTGAGGCTGTAAGGAATTTTGGCATCAGTCATGAGAAGTCCTCCATTCGTGAGTGGGTTGTATTAGTAGGTATGTACTAAATTGTACGCAAGCAGCAGACCGATGTCCAGAAACGTCCGGTATTGTATCCCGCAAGCAGGCCGAACCTGTATGAATCCGGCAGTGTCCGCCCCCAAGCGGGGGTTCCGGCAGAACTTCTGTAATTTAGGATAAGCTGTTGTTATTTTTTGGACACAGGGCTCGTATACATAGCAGTACAAACTGATCTTAGCGTTGAAAGGGGTAATGAAGATTGATGAAACCTGTGAAACACATCCGCGGGGCTTCCGCGGCTTGCCTGCTGGCCGTTCCGCTCATGCTCTCCGGCTGCAGTCTGTTCGGTTCGGAATCGGCTGCTGTAGACCCGCCTCCGGCCGCCGTGGAAGCACAAATGCTGCAAGTAAGCGGCGAAGACACTCTGGATACCGGGGTATTCGCTCCTGTCTTCTCGGAAGAGGGCAATCTCTCGGCAGCCGAAGTTAAGGAACCAGGAGGTTCCGCTGCGGCAGGAGAGCGGACCACTGTATATCTGGAAGATCAGAACGGCCTGCTGGCCCCGGTGTCCCTGTCTTTTCCCAAAGGTAAAGATACGGCCATGCTGAAGGATTCGCTTACTGCGCTGGTGAGCAAGGGCGCCTACGCCGCTGCATTGCCTGAAGGCTTCCAGGGTATACTGCCGGCAGGGACGAAGGTGAACAGTGTGTCTATCGGCCAGGACAATGTAGCCATTGTTGAATTCAACTCCGCATTTAATGACTACAATCCTTCCGATGAACGCAAAATCCTTGAGGCGCTTACCTGGACACTGACCGGGCAGGAGGATATCAAAGGGGTACAGCTCTGGGTCGATGGCAAAAAGCTTACCGAAATGCCGCTGCAGGGTACACCGCTAGACCGGCCGCTGACCCGTACAATGGGCATTAACCTGCCGAAGCATAATGCACTGATGATGAATTCCAGCGCAGTGACGGTCTATTTCGCCGCAGCTTCACCGGATGGCGGTCACCAGTATTATGTTCCGGTTACCCGCTTTGTACCCGCAGGCGGGGATACGGTGAAGGCTGCGCTGAGTGAGCTGATCGCCGGACCGCAGGCCGAGAACGGCCTGGAGATGGTGATGACAGAGGGAACGGTGGTCGATTCCGTCGAGGCAGGACAGAACGGGGTAGTTACCGTATCGCTGACCGATGATATGTTCGACGGCAGCACAAGCATCCCGGAGGAAATGCTGGAGTCGGTTGTGCTGACGGTTGCCCAGAATACAGATGATTCACTGGTACAGATCCGCCTGAACGGCAAAGACAACGTTACGGGAACGAACAACATTGACTACGGCCAGCCGGTTTCCGCACCGGAATATGTAAACGAGCTGCCGTTGTAAATCATTCCGTAGCTTTTTAAAAAGATGCTTTTGTGCCTACTCTTTGATAGAATAAACTATTATTCATCCGCATAACGGGGCAGAAGCAGCGGTGCCGTTCTCTTCCATAGAGGACGGCACCCGTTTCTGCGTATAATCTGCGTATAAGATGAGGATGGATACACGCACACAACTTCGCGCTATACGATGTAGGAGGCAGAAAAGATGAGATCAAACGGACGCAACGAAGACCAGCTCCGGCCATTGACAATAACGACCCAAACCAACAAATATGCAGAAGGCTCCGTCATTATTGAGATGGGAGATACCAAAGTCATCTGTACGGCAACCGTAGAAGAGAAGGTTCCTCCGTTTCTGAAGGGACAGGGCAAGGGCTGGGTGACCGCCGAATATTCGATGCTTCCCCGGGCGACCCAGACCCGTAACCAGCGTGAAGCGGCACGCGGCAAGCTGACCGGACGGACCATGGAGATTCAGCGTCTGATCGGACGGGCTCTGCGTTCGGTAGTGAACCTGCAGGCGCTCGGCGAACGCAGTATCACGCTGGACTGCGATGTCATTCAGGCTGACGGGGGAACGCGGACGGCTTCGATCACAGGTGCTTTTGTAGCTATGGCTTTTGCGATGAATAAGCTTGCCCTCCAGAATAAGGTGACCGTCTTCCCGATTACGGACTACCTGGCTGCGATCAGCGTGGGTGTGGTCGGCGACAAAACGCTGCTCGATCTGAACTATGAAGAGGACTCCAAGGCGAAGGTGGATATGAACGTGGTCATGACGGGCGGCGGCGCCTTTGTCGAAGTCCAGGGCACGGGCGAAGACCGGCCGTTTACCCGCCAGGAGCTGGACCAGCTGCTGGGCCTTGGCGAGAAGGGGATCTATGAGCTGATCGCTGTGCAAAAAGAAGTCCTTGGCGCCATCGCGCTCAAAATCCCTTCCGGCCAGACCGGCCAAGAGGTGTAAGATGAAGTCCGGCAGCGGAATTCTGATTGTCGCGACGAAGAACAAAGGCAAGGTGCGGGAGTTCCAGCATGCCTTTGCCCCTCTGGGACTCACCGTCAAAAGCATGTACGATTACCCGGCTCTGCCGGATGTAGTAGAGGACGGGGCAACTTTTGCCGAGAATGCCTTCAAGAAATCCCGCGCCGTAGGGGACGCACTTGGACTGCCAGTGCTTGCAGACGATTCCGGTCTGTGTGTAGAGGCGCTGGACGGAAGTCCGGGAGTGTATTCGGCCCGTTACGCCGGCGAGGATGCGGATGATGAGGCGAATAATCTGAAGCTGATGAGCGAGCTGGAGCGGCTGAAGCAGGGGGAGGACACCGGTCAGCCGCTGCTTAGCCCCGCCCGGTTCGTCTGTGCCCTGTCCCTGTACGATCCGGCCGATGGCCGGGAGTGGACGGCTGAAGGCACGGTTGAAGGCTGGATTACCTCGGAGCCTGCGGGCGGCGGCGGTTTCGGTTATGACCCGCTGTTCTATCTCCCGCAGAATGAGAAGACGATGGCTGAGCTGACGCTGGAAGAGAAGCAGGCCATCAGCCACCGGGGCATGGCGCTGCGCCTGCTGACAGAGAAGCTTGCCGCTGCGCAGAACGGCGGTCAATAGAAGATGTAATCCCATATAGAAGTAACCCTTAAGCAGCGTATGCTTTGGGGTTGCTTCTATTTTTTTAGATAATAATCCCCCCTAATTATGGAAATTTATCCCTAGCATATCCGCAGACTTTGTATGACAATAAGGTTGACTTCACCCCTTCGCATATCCTGCATCCTCCCACTAACAACTACAGCCGCAAGTAACTTACCCTGGAAGAAATACAGACGATTGCAGCGGAGCGAGCGCTCCGTATGCGGCTGAACTGCGCCTTTTTGAGCTGTGTTACTCTACTCTATCAGTCAGACTGACAGGAATTTAATAGTTTCGCCGGGTGAAGTTTAAGTGAGGTCCGGGAGGTGAGCACTGGAGCTTTCGCATTCGCGGCTAGGGAAGAACGGTCACTTGATGTCCTTGGATGACAGAACGCAAGTATGTCTATGAAGCAGGCTTACAGGTTACGCATAGAACCGGGGAGGTAATCACGAAATGGCCTTTATCAAAAAAAAGATCCGCAAACCCTTTGTGCTTGGTTTGGCGGCAGTCCTTATTCTTACCCTTTTTTCGGCTCTTGGTGCCAACAGCAGAACCGCTAATGCCGCCGCAGACTACAAGATTGTCGGCTATTATGCTTCATGGGCCGCTTATGGGCGGGCGTATAATGTAACGGATATTGATCCTGCCAAAATGAATGTCATCAACTACGCCTTTGCCGACATTTGCTGGAATGGGATTCATGGTAACCCTGACCCCACCGGGCCGAATCCGGTTACGTGGTCATGCCAGAATGAGCAGGGACAGACGATCAGCGTTCCGAACGGTACGGTTGTGCTGGGCGATCCTTGGATCGATGCCCAGAAAAGCTTCGGCGATGACAAATGGGATGACCCGATCAAGGGGAATCTGAAGCAGCTCTGGAAGCTGAAGGAGAAGAATCCTAACCTCAAAACGATGATCTCCGTCGGGGGCTGGACATGGTCGAACCGCTTCTCGGATGTGGCCGCTACTGCGGCAACCCGCGAGGTGTTCGCTAATTCCTCCGTTGATTTCATCCGCAAATACAAGATGGACGGTGTCGATCTGGACTGGGAATATCCGGTCAGCGGGGGACTCGCGGGCAACAGCTACCGTGCAGAGGATAAGCAGAATTATATCCTGCTGCTCCAGAAGATCCGGGAAAAGCTGAATGCGGCCGGGGCTGCTGACGGCAAAACCTATCTCCTGACCATCGCTTCCGGTGCAGGACCCACATACATCCAGAACAATAATCTCAGCGGAATCGCTGCTGTGGTGGACTGGATCAACATTATGACCTATGACTTCAACGGCAGCTGGAACCCCACAACGGGCCATAATGCGCCGCTGTATTATGACCCGGCAGCCGCTTCCTCGGGACTGACCGAGCCGGCGAATTACAATATCGACAAGGCGGTTACCAGCTATTTGAGTGCAGGCGTACCGGCTAACAAGCTGGTGCTCGGCATGCCGTTCTACGGACGGGGCTGGGGCGGTGCCCCGGGTGCAGGCAACGGCCAATATCAGGTGTCCGCCGGGATCTCCTCAACAGGAACGTGGGAGAAGGGGAACTACGATTTTAGTGATCTGGAAGCCAATTACATCAATAAAAACGGCTATACCCGCTACTGGAACAATACCTCCAAAGTTCCGTATCTCTATAACTCTTCAAACCAGACGTTCATCAGCTATGATGATGCCGAATCCATCGGTTACAAAGCCTCTTATTTGAAATCCAAAGGTCTGGCCGGGGCGATGTTCTGGGAGACCAGCGGGGACCGCAACAAAACGTTGCAGACCAAGCTCAGTGCAGAGCTGGGCGGCGGAGTAGTGACCCCAACAGCAACACCGGTGCCGACCGCAACGGTCAAGCCAACCGCGACGCCATCGCCAACGGTTAAGCCGTCGGCTACGCCAACAGCAACGCCTGTGCCGACCGCGACCGTCAAGCCATCGGCTACGCCGACTGTAACGCCATCGCCAACAGCTACTCCGGGTCAATGCACGGCGGCTGCATGGAGTTCGGCTGCCGTCTACACGCAGGGCCAGCAGGTATCTTACGGCGGACTGATCTATCAAGCCCAGTGGTGGACGCAAGGGGATCGGCCGGATCTCAGCGGTGCCTTCGGGGTGTGGAGAGTGATAGGCACCTGCGGTAACGCTACGCCGCAGCCTTCTGCAACGCCATCCCCGACAGTTAGCCCGTCTGCTACGCCGACCCTGGTGCCAACGTCCACGCCTGTAGCGACGACAACGCCTTCGGCTACCCCGGGCGCCGCAGCCTGGGCAGCGGGAACCGCTTATAGTGCTGGCAACAACGTAACTTACAGCGGGCAATCGTACACCTGCCTCCAGGCGCATACCTCGCTGGCCGGTTGGGAGCCTGCTGTCACTCCTGCGCTCTGGAAGCTGAACTGAGGGCGAAAGGGGCAGCAGCCTGACTATAATTAGAAGAGACGGTGCCAGCTTGTAGCTGGTACCGTTTTTTTTGGAAAGATAAGAATTTATATGCTTCGTGTAATAAACCTTCCTTAGCTTTCTCACTGAAACTGATGCCGTCCTTGGATAAATGAACCAATGAGGAGCATAAGTGCACCTGAATTCACCGGACGCGGGTCAACTGAGCCAATAAGGAGCATAAGTGCACCTCATTATTCCGCATGCCGCCAAAAGTAGGTGAATGGAGAATGCTGAGGCTGCCTTACAAGTTGCATGGGCTGTACATTTTCATGCTTCATTCACCCGTTTGTGTGGAGCTTCGCGCCATTATGAGTTTTTTGTGCTTCGTTTGGACATATTTATGTTTAATACAAGTTGGCTGTCTTCATTCTCTTTGTGGGGGTGTACATAAGCTTCCACAGGCTGAAATATAATGAAGAGACTTGCGGCTGTCCCGGATTCAAAAATTTGTGAAACGTGATGCCGTTTATTTCGTTATAGTAGTATATAGCGGAAGGTGGTGGGTTCACCGATGGTTGTTTGGGTATTTTGGTTGATTGCCGCTGGTGCCTTATTTGTTGTAGAGATGTTTACGTTTACATTCTATTTATTATGGCTTAGTCTTGGGGCTTTGGCTGCCGGTCTGGTCGCGTTGCTGCTCCCGGATGCATTGCTGCTGCAAGTGGTGGCCGGTTCATTGTTAGCTTTGATCCTGACGGTTTTCACCAAACCCCTGGCGAAGAGATTGCGCAACTCCCGGGGCTTCAAGGATACCGGTACCGATATTGTCGGCAGGCAGGGGCTGGTCGTTGAACCGATTGAGCCGGGCCGTTACGGGCAGGTCAAGGTAGGCGGCGATACTTGGAGTGCAACGTCAACGATGGCGCTGGGCAAGGGGCAACAGGTTATAGTCGTAAGAAGAGGCACCACAATTATTGAAGTAGAACGATGGGGGGATATGTACTGATGGAAATGGCTATTATCGGGATTATTATTGTTGTTGTTGTAGTATTTATCGCACTGACTATCAAAATTGTCCCGCAGCAAAGAGTCGGAGTTGTGGAGCGTCTCGGTAAATTCAACCGCCTGCTGACGCCGGGTCTGAATATTCTGATTCCGGTTATTGATCAGGTGCGGGTCTACCATGACCTGCGGATTCAACAGGCGAATGTACCGCCGCAGACAGTGATCACGAAGGATAACGTACAGGTACAGATCGACACGATTATTTTCTACCAGGTAGTTGGACCTGAAGAAGCAACATACGGAATTTCCGATTATGTCTATGGTGTGCGAAATATCTCCACAGCCACCATGCGGCAGATTATCGGTAAGCTGGAGCTGGATGAAACCTTGTCCGGCCGTGAAAAAATCTCCTCCGACATCCGTCTTGCCTTGGATGAGGCAACAGAGAAGTGGGGCGTGAGGATCGAGCGTGTCGAAGTTATCGACATCAAGCCGCCGCTTGATATTCAGGAAGCCATGGACAAACAGATGAAGGCAGAACGCAGCAAGCGCGCGATTGTCTTGGAGGCGGAAGCAGCCAAGCAGGATATGATTCTCCGGGCTGAAGGGGATAAGCAGAGTAAGATCCTGAAGGCCGAAGGGGATAAGGAAGCGCGTATCCGTCAGGCGGAAGGTCTCGGTCAGGCGCAGGAGTTGGAAGCCCTCGGCCAGGCGAAGGCGATCGAAGCGGTCGCTCAAGCCGAGAAGATGCGGATTGCCCTGATCGCCAGTGCAGGTTTGGATGAAAGAGTGCTGGCTTATCAGTCCTTTGAAGCATTGACTGAAATCTCCAAAGGACCGGCAAACAAAGTATTCCTGCCAACCAGTGCGGTTGAAACGCTTGGCAGTCTGGGTGCGATTGCCGAAGTGTTCAAGGCGAGCAAAGAAGGTAAATAAACTGTAAGGAGAAGATATTGTGACGCAAAAAAAGATTTCCCCGCTCGTAGAAGCGCTGGGGCTGCAGCCTCACGTTGAAGGCGGATGGTACAAGAGACTTTGGAATTCATCCTTCGAGATTCCCCAGGAGACGCTGGGCGGAAGTTATTCGGGGCCGCGTGCTTCAGCTTCCTCGATTTATTTCCTGCTTCATGAAGGCGAGACCTCGGATTGGCACACCGTGCTGTCCTCCGAGATCTGGCTGTATCATTCGGGCAGCCCGATTGTGCTTAGTCTGGGCGGCAGCGGTGAACAGCCGGAGAACGTGACGGAAGTGATTCTGGGTCTGGACATTGCCGCAGGCCAGCAGCCGCAGGTAGTTATTCCTGCTGGAGTGTGGCAGGCAGCCCGTCCGCTCGGTGAAGAGCCGGCGCTGGTCTCCTGCATCGTGTCTCCGGAATTCCATTTCGATGATTTCAAGCTGATCGACAAGAAATAACGGAGTATGAGAATAGAGTACAGCCGGTAAATTGGCTGTGCTCTATTTTTTATTGTAATTGTAGAGGGAATTATAATATCCGTCTGTTGTAGATAAGGGTACATAGCGTGGGGAGAAGTGCTCTTTGAATGATCCGGAGGCCGCAAAAGTAAATGAGGAGCCTAGAATGTATGCGGAAAACCGAATACAAGTGCTGGTGCGAATACGCGTAGACCAAATGTATGTGAAAAACCGAATACAATGTGCGGGTGCGAGTAAGTGTGGATCGGATGTATGTGGAAAACCGAATACAATGTGCGGATGCGAAGGTTCGTAGGCCGGATGCCCTGGGAATGGGCAGATGGGCAGGGGGGAGATAGCCATACGAGTGGTCTGGAATGTAGAGGTTCTTACATTATCCGCCCGCAGGGTGATTTTGTTCTGCCCAGCGGGCATACTCTTTCAGGACATGCTTTTGTCACTTTTGGAGTGTTCTTCCCGATCTGGTATACTGATTCTGATTTTGGATGATTATGAAGGCGTTTTTAAGGTTAAGGATGCTTGATGAAAACTAAATAGGCTTGGAGGGTAAACATATGAGTCAATTGAACGCACCATTTACAGGCGGGCCTACCTTGAACGACGGAGTGACCATGCCGTGGCTGGGTCTTGGCGTATGGCAGACCAAGGATGGCGATGAAGTGATCCGTGCAGTCAAGGCTGCGGTGGAGACTGGTTACCGCAGTATTGATACGGCCGCCGGCTATAACAATGAAGAGGGCGTTGGACAAGCGATCCGTGAATGCGGAGTACCCCGGGAAGAGCTGTTTATTACCACGAAGGTCCGCAATCCTGATCAAGGCTACGAATCGACCCTGAAGGCTTTTGAAGTCAGCCGGAAGAAGCTAGGCCTTGAGCAGGTTGATTTGTATCTGATCCACTGGCCGGTTGCCGGCAAATATAAAGAGACCTGGAAAGCGCTGATCCATCTGCAAAAGGAAGGGCTGGTCAAATCCATCGGCGTAAGCAACTTCCAGCCCCATCATCTTCAGGATATTATTGAAGACAGCGGAGTGGTGCCTGTGGTGGACCAGGTCGAATTCCACCCGCTGCTGACCCAGCGCGAACTGCTCAAATATGCACAGGAGCATGACATCCAGCTGGAAGCCTGGAGCCCGCTGATGCAGGGGAACCTGGATGTGCCGCTGCTTAAGGAACTGGCGGAACGTTACGGCAAGACCGTGGCGCAGATCGTCCTGCGCTGGGATCTCCAGCAGGGTGTCATCACGATTCCGAAGTCCGTCCATGCGGAGCGCATTGTGGAGAATGCCGGTTTCTTCGACTTCACGCTCAGCGACGACGACGTTAAGGCTATCGGAAACCTGAATCAGAACCACCGCTTCGGCCCGGACCCGGATAATTTCAATTTCTAAGGTGGGATAGATTGAACGGAGATTTTTTGGATAAAATTGATGTTGGTCGTAGCTGCGGTGAATTTTGGACTTCCGGCCGCTGTTGTCCCCAGATTTCTTGATTAATACCGCTGTTCGCGGTGGAAATCCGGTGACTGCTGATGCTTCCGAAGCGAGCTTTCCTACGGAAAGCTTTCAGGCGGTCGCTAACGCTCCTACAGTTCCAAAATCCCCCTCCATACTTTCATCTTTTTATTGGTTTTTCTCTCAGATCAATCTGTAGGTGGAGGCGTAGGCCGTTAACACAAAAAGCAGACCC
Organism: Paenibacillus tritici; assembly: GCF_018207515.1. NCBI lineage: Bacteria > Bacillati > Bacillota > Bacilli > Caryophanales > Paenibacillaceae > Paenibacillus > Paenibacillus tritici. The sequence goes on along the minus strand of NZ_CP073365.1, from coordinate 6,299,076 downwards.
CTTACTGGTGGTCTGTTCTTTGTGTTCGGGAACAAAGCTCCTAACGACTTGAAGTCAAAGCTCATCGACATACGCTGCCCAGGCTTTTATGATAAGTACATATAGAATCAATTGGGAGGTGCACCTGTGGAATTAACTAGAGATCTTCCAGGAAGCATGGATTGTCGTCGCAGGCATTAAGCCGTTTTGTCATGGAGGTCATGGAGCGGAGGTAAAAAAATATGGCCCGCCTGAACGTAAGCTATACGTTCTTGGCGGGCATATTTACTTCTTGTGCAGCCTCAGCCGATGGAGACATTGTATGTCCGCAGCCACAGGTCCACCTGGGCCAGATAAGCAAATAACTGCGGGCCGGACATCAGCTGGCCGAACCAAGGCAGGTTGCTGGAGGATTCCGGGGATGCGGCGATTTCACGGATTTTGGCCGGATCGATCAGCGGCAGAATAGGGGATGAAGAATCATCCAGAATGCTCAGTACCTGCGAACGCACCTTATTCAGATAAGCGGGGTTGTGCGTTTTGGGGTACGGGCTTTTTTTGCGGTAGAGCACATCGTCCGGTAATACACCCTCAAGCGCTTTACGCAGAATCCCTTTTTCACGGTTGCCTACAGTCTTAATCTCCCAGGGAATGTTAAAAACATATTGCACCAGCCGGTGGTCGCAATAAGGGACACGAACCTCCAGACCCACCCCCATGCTCATCCGGTCCTTGCGGTCCAGCAGTGTAGGCATGAAGCGGGTTATGTTGAGATAGGACATCACTCGCATCTGCGCCTGTTTGCCGGTCTCGCCGTCAAGCTTCGGTACCTCGGCCACAGCATCGCTGTAGCGGTCACCCAAATATTCCAGCGGATGTATCCAGTCCCTGATTTCTGGCGACAATAGACTCGCACGCATTGCGGGAGCTACCGACCAGGGGAAGGTGCCGGATGTTAACATCTCCTCCCGGTGGAACCAGGGGTAGCCGCCGAAGATTTCGTCTGCGGCTTCGCCTGATATCGCTACGGTCGCTTTCTTTTTGATCTCCTGGCAGAACAAATACAGTGAGGAATCAACGTCGGTCATCCCCGGCAGATCGCGGGAGTAGAGGGCGTTATCGAGTGCCGTTACCAATTCCGGGGTGTCAAAGGCGATAAAGTGATGGTTCGTGTCCAGCTCGTCAATCATCCGCTGAATCCAGGGGCCGTCGGCTCCGGGCTGAAAGGCATGGCTTTTGAAATGCTTATCGTTGTCTACATAATCCACAGAGAAGGTATCGACCCGGCCCTGGCCGGTCCGTTTGTAATAATCTACGGCAAGTGCAGTCAAGGCACTGGAGTCCAGCCCGCCGGAGAGCAGAGAGCAGACCGGAACATCGGAGACCAGCTGGCGTTCAAGCGTATCCTGAAGTAATTCACGCACCCGTGCTGCCGTTTCATCTACGTTATCCGTGTGCTGAACGCTCTCCAGCTTCCAATAAGCATAGGTGCGGATTCCGCTGCGGCTATAAATCATGGCATGACCGGGGCGAAGCTCGAATATATCTTTGTATACACCCTGTCCCGGTGTCCGGGCCGGACCGATAATGAAGACTTCGGCAAGACCTTCCGGTCCGACCTTCGGCTGGACCTTGGGATGCTGCAGCAGCGCCTTGGGCTCGGAGCCGAATACGAAGACATCGTCCACCTGGCTGTAGAACAAAGGCTTCACGCCCAGCCGGTCGCGGGCCAGAAATACCTGATCGCGCAAGCTGTCCCAGACGGCAAAAGCGAAGATGCCATTAAGCTTCTCCGTGCAGTCCGGCCCCCATTCGATATAGGCATGCAGCAGAACCTCCGTATCACATTCTGTGACAAAATGGTGGCCGCGCTGCTTCAGCTCTTTTTTCAGCTCAGGGGCGTTATATAGCTCACCGTTATATACTATTGCGTACAGCTTATCGTCATGGCGGGCAATCATCGGCTGGGCACCGTTCTCGGGGTCAATGACGCTGAGTCTGCGGTGTCCAAAGGCGATGGGGCCTGAAATCCAGGTTCCGGCTGCATCCGGTCCGCGGTTCGCTAGAGTTTCCGTCATTCTGACAAGCAGTTGCGAGTGCCCTGTAAGATCACCGCGCCACTGGACAAATCCGGTTATTCCGCACATGTCTGGTTCATCCTCTCTTTTGTGCGATTGTTGTCTGTCCTTTCTTTTTTGCCAAGTAATACAGATATATGCCGATTGAAGGGATAAAATGTATGTCCTTATCCGAACACTAGGAAGAGGGAAATTTGCCAGGAGGGATGATGACAAGTGTATTACATTAAAGACGCCAAAATCCGCAGAATGACTGACTACGACGGTGCGCCATGCGCAGAGGTTGGCGTATTGCCTGGAGCTGTGGGCGATTCCCCGCTGTTGGTGTATATTGTTGAGGACCAGCGCGAGGAGGGCTACGAAATTGTCCGTATTCTGACGAATGATGCGGATACGGCCACCGACTGGTTCGACAACAATATGCATGATGCCTTCGAGGATGTTACGGTCAGCGGCTTCACCGGCAGCACGGTGATGAGCCCGGAGGATGAACGTTCCAAGTTCCAGCGCGAACTGCTGATCTTCGGCGAGCTGAAAAAACAGCTGGGTGAGCATTTCCGGCAGCTGTCCTAGCTCCATCTCCTACACTGATTTATAGGCTGAACCCTAGAAGAAGAGGCTTTTCGTGCTGAGGCATGGAGAGCTTTATTTTTTTTGGAAGAGTTTGGTCTTGATAATTTGGCTGAATCAGGTATAATGAATAACGTTGCACTAATACATATGAATACAAAGGATTCAATTCGTACAATATTCTTTATATGTCCCGGTAGCTCAGCTGGATAGAGCATGCGCCTTCTAAGCGCACGGTCAGGGGTTCGAATCCCTTCCGGGACGTCAAGAAACAGCCTTCCTTCGGGAAGGCTGTTTCTGCGTTCGGAGGATGAGAACCCAAGGCGCCAGCCGGGGACGTTGGAGCATAAGCTACGATAGGATTACTTCGCAATCAGCCCGAATGGGCTGTATCCCTTCCGGGACGTCAAGAAACAGCCTTCCTTCGGGAAGGCTGTTTCTGCGTTCGGAGGATGAGAACCCAAGGCGTCAGCCGGGGACGTTGGAGCCTAAGCTTCGATAGCACTACTTCGCAATCAGCCGTACTTTGGCTGTATCCCTTCCGGGACGTCAAGAAACAGCCTTCCTTCGGGAGGGCTGTTTCTGCGTCTGGAGGATGAGAACCCAAGGCGCCAGCCGGGGACGTTGGAGCATAGCTTCGATAGGATTACTCCGCAATCAGCCGTACTTTGGCTGTATCCCTTCCGGGACGTCAAGAAACAGCCTTCCTTCGGGAGGGCTATTTCTGCGTCTGGAGGATGAGAACCCAAGGCGCCAGCCGGGGACGTTGGAGCATAAGCTACGATAGCACTACTTCGCAATCAGCCCGAATGGGCTGCATCCCTTCCGGGACGTCAAGAAACAGCCTTCCTTCGGGAGGGCTGTTTCTGCGTTCGGAGGATGAGAAGCCCCAGGCTTACATCCGGTCCGGCTTGGGCAGACCGAGTACATCCAGCGCCTCGCCCAGAGTGCCGGTGAAGCAGCGGGTCAGCCAGAGGCGGAAAGCGATACTGGCCTCCCCGCCTTTGAGGATCGGGCAGGAGGAGTAGAAATGGTTGAACAGCGAGGCCAGGCCATGGGCATAGTTGCAGATCGTATTCGGCGTAAGCTCCTGACTGGCTGTATAGAGTGTGTCCTGCCACAGGCTGAGCTGCCTCAGCAAGGCAAGCTCGGCGGCTTCGAGCTGCGGCGGAAAGAGCGGCAGCTTGATTTTTTCACTAACCGCGTCACCCCCGCTACCACTAACCGCACCGGTCCCGCTGCCACTAACTGCACCGGTCCCGCTGCCGCTAACTGCACCGGTGCTATTGCCTTCCGCCGCAGCGCCGCCCTTGCTGAGCACACGCTGCGCACGGGCATAGGCATACATCAGGTAGACACCGGTGTTGCCGGAGATTTCCATCGCCTGCTTGAAATCAAACACAATTTCTGTGCCCAGATTGAAGCGCAGCAGGTAGTAACGGATGGCGGCGGTGGCGATCAGACGGCTGGACAGGCCATTTTTATCCGCACGGGTGGATTCAATCATATCCTCCATGAGCCGGACCAGCTCGGTAACCTTGATGCCGATTCCATGGCGGCCGGACATGGCATAGGAGCTTTTGCCGCCGGAGGTATCAATGCCGAGCCCTGCTGCAGAAGCTGGACTAAGCGAGACTACCCCATAGCTTACATGATGCAGTGAGTCGGCCTGTCTGGTGAATCCGAGTGCCTTGAGGGCCTGCTTCACCATCGCCTGCGGATACTCCTGTCTGTAATCAATAACATTCACAACCTTGTCCGCCTGTCCAAACGGAAGGGTCTGGCCGGTCATGCCAGTCGTCCACAACCCGCTGTTAAATTCACTGTAGCTCAAATCCTTGCCCAAGAGACCGAATTTCCACAGATGATAAGCGATATCCTTGGCTGTATAGGTCAAAATCCCGTTCGAGCGTACCAGTACTTTATCCTTCTGATGTTCTTCTCCCGTATCCGGCATAGCATGATCTCCGGCAGGTTGCTTCAGAATCCAGCAGCCGGCCAGCTTGCCTTCATGCTCCTGAACGAACACCTCGGTCTGCGACAAAAGGTCAAACGCGGAAGACCAGAAGCCTTCCTTCAGAATATGGCTCTCCCATACAAGCAGATCGTACTCTATACCGAAATTCCGCATCTCCTCCACATGCTCTTTTACAATCTGCCCGGCGACAAGATTGCCAATCCACGCCGTGTTGCCGTGCCCCTCTTCCAGCGCATGAAGAATCTCGGTCCGCTTCTGTACGGTCTCCGGCTTCTGCGCGTATGCCTTGTTGATCTCGGCATAAATATCCCAGCAGTAATCGCCGAAGCGCACATGTTCTCCCGCAAGCGGGATATTCAGCAGACCGACTACCGTATCAGCGAGCTGATTGCCGAGATCATCCACGTAGTTATGCACCTCGACGGAATAGCCGGTATGTCTCAGCATTCGAACCAGTGCATCTCCGATACAGGAGTTTCTTAGATGCCCGATGTGCATACTTTTATTGGGGTTCACAGACGTATGCTCGACAATCACCTTCCCGCCGGTGTTCCGGGGCAGCGCAAAGGTATCCCTGGTCTGCGCCCAAGCCTGCCAATCCATATACATGTTAATAAACCCCGGCGCGGCCACCTCGATTCGCATCAGCAGTCCGTTTACGGAGCCTGAGGCTTGGAGCTCACTGACGATCATTTCGGCTATGGCGTTCGGAGCTTTGCGCAGGGTACGGGCCAATTGCATGGCTATATTACTGGAATAGTCCCCATGCTCCGCATTCGCAGGCTGTTCCAGCTCAACAGTCACCTGAGAGACGGCGGGAGTTCCCAGGCTTACGGATATTTGGTGAATACACTGCTTCAGACTCTCTTGAATAAGCTCACTTAGCATTGGCATGGACAAGACCTCCTGATCATTCATGTAATTGGACGACAAAAAAAGCCTTCGTCTCAAAAGAGACGAGGCTTATGCGCTCGCGGTACCACTCTCGTTGCTAAACCTCACAGTTCAGCCACCTTACAGGTTAACGGTCCTCAGCCGGGGCTTCCTACTCTTAGGGTTCAGAAGTCCATCTCACAGGTGCGCTTCATCGTCCGAATCTGTACCGGCTTCCACTTTCCCGGCTCGCTGGGGACTAGATTTGAGGGCGATTACTCTCCTGATCATCGATTCAATATGGATTTTTATCAGTATAGCGAATTTCTGACAGAAAGCAATAGCAGATTGTGATGCAGCTGGCCGATCTCCGGCTATTATTACTCATCATTGGGCGCTCCTGTCAGATTCTTGATGTCCGTTGAGCCATAAATCAGCAGCATAATTACAATAATCAGCAGGATTCCTCCGGCAAACCCCTCTCCGTCAAAACTGTCTATATCCCCGTGCCTCACTTTCACTTCCGTTTAGGTGTTCAGGAGTTGTCGGCTTTCTTTTTCAAAGCGGTCATGATCTCGTTCAGCGTAAGGCTGCTGTTGTTATCGAGGAAGCTGACCAGCTTATCGACATTGTCATTGCTCAGATCACTTAAGGTTTTATATTTGCCCACCAGACTGACGAACATGGAGGCGTCCGTGTACATCTGGATGGAGTCAACTTTCAGCTTGCCGGTCAACAGAAGTGCGGCTACGGCAAATTCAAGCCCTTTCGGCGTTTGAGTGTTGGAGCTGGACGCAGTTTTTTTGGCGGCGGGCTTCTTTCCTTTTCCAGGAGGGGGCATGGGACTCCCTTCTTCCGTTCGGCGTTCGTATGGGAAGCGCAGTATAGGCGGTATTCCTTAGTAAAAGATATGCGTCTCTGCAGATATTGGTGAATAGGTTCAGACCTATGTCCACACCGTTATGCCATTGCCCGAATATGAATAGATTGTGCAAGTAATAATTAATCATTGCCGGAAGTGGAGTATCACAGGCAGCAATACCAATTACAACAGGAAGGATGAGACAGGATGGCAATTTTGTCAACAGGACCTATTGAAAATAATGCCGTTTCCGGAGTCAGGCCTACGCAGACTGTTACGGTAAGAATATTGAAACGGAATGCGCCGGGAGGCTCCGCTGTCACTATTCAGGGTTATGTACTGGGAGCGACAAGAACGCTGTATGTCAGTGAGACTATTAATGTTAATCCGAATGAAGTGGTGACCCGGAATTATTTTGCCGATCTGGATGGCTATGAATTTATTTTTACGGTTGGAGATGCAGATGTAGAGGACGTTGAGATTTCAGTCTGGGGCAAAACATCAACCGGCCAGCTGGTGAATGCTCATCGTGTGGTTTCGCATGAGCAACTAAACCCGGAAGATTAGACTGGTAATGCCATAGGATATAAAGAACAGGGACTCTTCCAAGCGTGATCGCTTAGGAGAGTCCCTGCTCTGGCGTTATACCAGGGCGCAAGTCAGGGGCTGAGTCTCCATGCGCCAGAATAAAGCTCATGAACAAGCACCTCTTGAGTAAGTTATAAGTCGACCTTGGATTATACCGGACTTGCTGGAAGCATCCAATCGGGACAGGCTGCCTCCAGCGGATAATAGGGAGTGCTGCTGCGCCCAATGTGTCAGCTTCTCGCTACCTCAGCGTTTCCAGTCACAACATTCCCAGCCACATCATTCCCAGCCACATCATTCCCAGAATCTCAGAGCCACGCCTCTACCAACCTGTCGCAACACACCTTAGCTATTTGAGGTGATTGCACTTAGTGCAATAGAAACCGTACTTTTCCGCTCAGAAAAGCATTCTATTGCACTTCATAAATTTGATTCCCGGATTTCTACTCAAAAACAGCGCTGACCCGAAATTCTAGTGTACGAAGTACAATAGATTCAATTTCTCAACGAGTTTGGAGGTGTTCTGTTGTACAAAATACAGCAGAATGGCAGAGTGGTACAGCAGCAAGCAGCAAGCAGCAAGCAATGCAACAAGCAGCAATACACCAGCCCCAGGCTGCGTTGGCATGAGTAACAGCATGCCATAGACCGGCAGGTCAGAGCGAGAGGATCTCACGGATGTCATGCTCGCTCAGGCTGGACAGAGCCTCCTGCCCCGGCTGAATGACTTCGTCTATCAGGTTTTTCTTCTTTTGCTGCAGCTCGTACATTTTATCTTCTACCGTTCCCTGGGCCACCAGGCGGATCACCTGGACGACTTTTTTCTGCCCGATCCGGTGGGCCCGGTCAGCCGCCTGCTGCTCAACAGCAGGGTTCCACCACAGATCATAGAGAATGACGGTATCGGCACCGGTCAGATTGAGACCGGTGCCGCCCGCCTTCAGCGAGATCAGGAACAGGTCGCGTTCGCCTTCATTGAAGCGGCTGCACAGCTCTACACGCTGAGAGGCCGGGGTTTGCCCGTCCAGGTAGAAATGCGGAATCCCCAGCAGAGCCATTTCACGACTGATCATGCCGAGCATTTGCGTGAACTGCGAGAAGATGAGCATCCGTTTGCCGGAGCTGCGGCATTCGCCGATAATCTCCAGCAGCTGCTCGAATTTGCCGGAGCCTCCTGTGTACCCGTCCACGAACAGGGCGGGATGGCAGCATAGCTGGCGCAACCGGGTAAGTCCGGCAAGGACCTTGATCCGCCCATTGCCGAAGCTATCGCTGTCCAGATGCTTGAGCGCTTCTTTGCGCAGTCTGGCCAGATAGGCCACATAGAGCTTTTTCTGCTCGGGCAGCAGCTCCGAGGCCTGCAGGGACTCGATCTTATCCGGCAGCTCCTTCAGCACATCGCTTTTGAGGCGGCGGAGAAGGAAAGGGCGGGCGCGCCGGGCCACCGTCTCCCGGGGGAGGTCATGGAAGGCCTTCTTGCCGGGGAACAGCCCGGGGAAGACTACGCCGAAGATCGACCACAGGTCCTCCAGCGCATTCTCCACCGGTGTTCCGGTCAGCGCAAACCGGTAGCGGGCCTGAAGCAGCTTGACCGCCTGGGCAGTCATAGTCTCGTGGTTCTTGATCATCTGCGCTTCATCCAGAATGAGGGTATGGAAGGACCGCTTGGCATACTCTTCCACATCTCTGCGCAGCAGCGGATACGAGGTGATAATGACATCGTGCCCCGCGGCATTCCGCAGGGTACGGCTGCGCTCACCGGCGTTGCCGTCAGCGATGACGGCCTGTATCTCCGGGGCGAAGCGCTTCAGCTCGTTCTGCCAGTTATAGAGCAGGGAGGCCGGCGCTACAATAAGCGCAGGTATGCCGCTCTGCCGGATATCCGCCAGCTCGGAGAGCAGGAAGGCGATGCTCTGGAGCGTTTTGCCCAGGCCCATATCGTCTGCCAGAATCCCGCCGAAGCGGTAATGAGCCAGCGTCTTCATCCACTGGAAGCCGTACTGCTGGTAATCCCGAAGCACGGGGGCCAGACTCTCCGGCACCGGGAAGTCCAGATTCTCGGGACTCGACATATTGGCCAGCAGCCGCCGGAAGGAGCGGCCGATCTGGATATTCTCTCCTTGGACGTTACCCGTCTGGAGATGAAGGGCGCGGACCAGCGGCAAGGAGAGCTCTGTGCTGTGAATATCACTGCCGCGGAGGCCAAGCTCATTCATCAAAGCGATGATTTCTTGGAATTCCGCAGTATCCAGCGGGAGCAGGGCACCGTCCGGCAGCCGGTAATATTTACGCTTCTCCTGAAGGGCTTTCAGCACCAGTGTAATGTCCTTCTCCGCGATACCCTCCATGGCGAACTTGAAGTCCAGCCAGTCGGTCTTCTCATTCCAGCTCAGGCTGACCTTGGGCGCAGCATGATCAGTCAGGACTCGTCCCTTGACCGCAGTGGTGGCGTAGACCTGAAGCAGCGGCTCCAGCAGCGGGATAGTATGGTGGAGGAAGTCGAATTCCCCGTCCTCATCCCGCATGATATAGCCGCTCTCCGTCCGCGCGAAGGACTCATGGGCCATCAGGTCCAGAATCCGCCGTTCCGCCTCCCCGTCCCGCATCAGAATGACCTCGCTGCTCCGCTCATGGGCCTTCTCTTCCAGCGGGTTGATGACGATTCCGCCATACTGGAATTCAAGCCCGGCAAGCAGCCGGTCCCGCACCCGGTCCAGGTAGAGTCTCGCATGAAGCTGTGCCTGGACAATGCGGCCGGCAATGGCATCGGCAATGCTCACCCGGCCTAATTTTTTGAGTCCCGGAATGACCGCCTCCATGAACGGCTCCATCTGCTCAGGCGCAATCGTAATGGCGTCCCGCCGGTTGTTGTTCAGCATCCGTTTGAGCTCGGAGAGACGCCCGCATTCCTGTGCAGGCAGCTTAAGCAGCTTGCCTTCGGATAAGACCAGCCCGTAATTCTCAAGAACCGTAAGCTGCTCAAGCCCCTGAACGTCCAGCCGGTATCCTTCCTCCTGCGCCTGGTCGAACTGAAAGCTCAGGGGCAGAGGCTCATCCGAGAGAGACAAGGTGTCGTGCAGATGCTGTCCGTGCTGTAGACGTACGGCGGGAGCCGCCTCCAGTGCAGGGAACAGGCTCTCCCAGAAAAACGGAGCAACAGGCAGCAGCCGCTCATTTCCCGGGTGGCTGCCATGGGGAGCATAGGGATTAAGGGTGTTGTGGTAGATTTTTTCGTTCAGCATCATGTCAATCAGCTTCTGCAGGACCGCATTATCCTCCTTGGAGAAGCTGTGCTGGTCGGGATCATACGTGAAATGCCTGGTGAATTCAAACGGCTCGCCACGGTGAACATGCTCCAGAAAGACTCTGATCCTCGGCACGATGTAGAGGCGCTTCGGGCCTACCTTCAGTTCGATCCCAAGCATCGTGCTGCTGTAGCTGTAGGAGAAGGACTTGCAGATGAACTCTACCTGCAGCGGTGTCCGCAGATCCACATAAGTTCCGGCACCGCTTGGACGCTGCCGGACGCCGGTGAACATCCCGAGCATGCTGCTCACCAGCTGCCTGTCTCCGCCCGGTCCCCTGCGCCCATCCCCGGAAGGGCCGGCGCTGCGGGGCGTTAGCAGCCTGCCGGTCTCCCCGGTATAAGGCTCCTCCGCGTCCCCGCCGTCTGCATCCGCAGCCGGTTCAGCTTCAGCGGCACGGCCGGCGTAGAGAACAGCAACCAGCGCTGCCGCAATATGCTTGCAGAAGGGTCCGCCGTGAGAATAGGCCGGGCAGGAGCATTCCCCCTGCACATCCCCGTCACTGTCTATGATCAGCGCGACCTCATGGCTCTCCAGTCCATGCACCTCAGCGCGGTATTTGGAATACTCTTCTTCATGATTATGCTCCGTATAGACAAGCTCCACCTTACGGGCATGATAATAAGCCACTCCCTGGTCGTAAGCAGCGCTGCCGCACAGCAGCTTGATAACCCGTTCCGGTACCTGATAACCCATCGTATGATCACTTCCTTCTATTCCTTGTGACTAAGCTGCCCCGTTCTGTAATAGCTGTAATACCCATAATAACAGAACAGGCGTACGCCTTCAAAAGGAGAAAATACCAGTATGATCTCCTCGTCCCCATATCTCTTATCTTGCTTATACCGGTATGCTGAAAAACCCGGAAGAGCAGCCATAGATGCTGTCCTCCGGGTTAGGCCTTGCAGGTGAATCATCCCACTCCGCCAATGCCGTGCAGAATGAAGCGGAGCGTCTGTTCAATCTCTTCCTCGTCGTTCCAGTCATGGTCCGGCATCAGCAGCAGGCGGACCAGCAGATAGCCGATAATGGCCGAGATGGTGAAGCGGATGATCGCAGGGGTTGGGGCATCAATAATCTCGCCCTGCTGCTTGAAGTGTTCCGTGATTGCAGTTACACGCGCCAGCACCTGCTCGAAAATATTCTGGACCAGCTGCTCCTTCAGCGCGGGCTGGAAGGGGATCTCCTGGATCAGAATTTTGACGATCTTCAGATTCCTGCGGACGAAATCCAGCCGGTTGACCATGAAGGCCCTCAGGAAAGCCTCGTAGCTCTCAAAGGGGACATCCAGTACCCCGCTGAAATTGCGCAGGACAAACGGAGCAATCATCCGGCTCATCGTCGGGACAACGATGGCCAGCAGCAGATCCTTTTTGGTTTTGTAATAACGGAAGATCGTTCCTTCCGCCACGCCTGCCTTCTGGGCGATCTCGCTGGTGGCGGCTGCCGAGAACCCCTTCTCTGCAAAAACATCAATGGCCGCCCGCAGAATGGACAGCTGCTTGGGTGTTACTTGCTCCTGTTCGCTGAGAGCCAGCAGCTCCTGGACCCACTGCTCCTCCTCCAGCTGCCCGGCAGCATGGTCTTTCTCCATGATAGAACCTCCAGACTCTTGCAATTCCTCCTAGTGTAACATAGCCCGTTCACACTTTACATTCTGCGGTGCTTGCGCAGAGCCAGCACATTGAGCAGCATGAACAGCAGGGAGAAGCCGATCAGCATGAAGACATCCCGTGCGATATCTTCCCAGCCTTGGCCGCGCAGCATGATATCCATCAATGCCTCCGAGCCATAGTAGATGGGAGTTGCGAGTCCGATGCGCTGCAGCCAGAGCGGAAGGGTATCCAGCGGAAATAACCCGCTCAGGAAGATCTGCGGCACAATGACCAGGGGGATGAACTGGATCATCTGCAGCTCATTGGCGGCAAAGGCGGAGAGCAGTGTACCGAGCGTCAGCGCCGACATCGACAATAGCAGGGTCATCAGGAGGACATAGCCGAAGCTGCCGTTCATCATAATCCCCAGCACCTGGATCGAGAACCAGGAGATCAGCAGGGCCTGGAAGATAGTAAAGATGCCGAAGCCGCAGACATAACCGGTTACAATCTCCCAGCGCTTCAGCGGGGTGGAGAGCAGACGTTCCAGTGTTCCTGTTGTCCGCTCGCGCAGGAAGGAGACACCTGCGATCAGGAAGACGAAGAAGAAGACAAATACCCCAATCATAATCGGGCCGAAGCGGTCAATCGTCTTCATATCCTGGGAGCCGTAGAGGTAGCTGATCTGCGGCATGTGTGACCCGCTGCCGGATGCCACAGGCTGGAGACTCTGCGCAGCTTCCTGCAGCGCCATGATTACGGCGCGGTTCGCCGCAGGGTTGCTGCCTTCGAGGACAACGGAGGGAGTGCTTCCCTTCATTGTAATGAACGCATCAATGTCGCCCGCCTTCAGGGCGGCATTGCCGGATTCTACATCGCCATATCCGGTAACCTCCGCCTGCTGGGCTTCCAGGGCTGTGCGGAACACCGCCGTATCGGCGGACACACCGATCTTAGGCTCATAGGCAGGGCTGCTAAACACCAGGCTCATCAGGCTAAGCACCAGCAGGGGAGCGATGAACATCAGGGCCATGGTTCTTTTATCATGGATGAACTGCTGCAGAATTCTCTGGGTAATCGCACGGATTCTCATTGGCGCACCCCTCCATAGTAGAGGAAGGCTTCCTCGATGGTGGCGGAGCCGGTAGCCTGAAGCAGTCCGGCCGGAGTATCCACAGCCAGCAGAACGCCATCCCGGATCATCGCCAGCCGGTCACATTTCTCCGCCTCATCCATCACATGTGTGGTCAGCACAATCGTCGTTCCCTTGCGGTTCAGCGCCTTCAGCTCCTGCCAGATGGACCTGCGCAGCACCGGATCAATGCCCACGGTAGGCTCATCCAGCAGGAGCAGCGGCGGCTCATGCAGCAGGGCGATCGCCAGGGACAGACGGCGCTTCATGCCTCCGGAGTATTGATCCACCCTTTTGCGCAGATGCTCCTGCAGGTTCACCAGCTCCATGACATCTCTGATCCGGCGTGTGCGGTTGCCGCCCTTCAGTCCATAGAGAGAGGCGAAGAATTCCAGATTCTCCTTGGCGCTCAGCTCCGTATACAAGGCATCCGCCTGGGCCATATACCCGATTTGTTGAAGCATCTTCAGCTTCGGCATCCTAACACCGAGGAGCTGAACCTCACCGGAGGTCACCTCGTCAATGCCCGTGAGCAGCTTGATCAGCGTAGTTTTGCCGGAGCCGGAAGGTCCCAGAATCCCGAAGGTCTCTGCCTCATCCACCTGGAGCGTAATATTCTTAAGTACCCTTTTATTACCAAAAGACCGGTCCACACCGGTAACCTTAATCACAGGCTTCACCTGATTCATGCCTAATTCCTCCATTCTCACAGCAATGAGTGAGCGCTCACTCATTATACTAATGATATCCCGTTCAAAAGTAAATCTCTTTCTTTGGCCTGCAAAATTATTTTGAATTCTATAGATTGTCCGTTTACCCCCACCCTATATCCGGGTAATAAAGGGGACATTTAAGATATCCGGCATCTTGGAACCCCATTCCCTAAAGGCGGTGGAATCATGGCAGGACCTAAGCTGCTCCTGACTCTGGGAGTGCTGCTGGCTGCGGCCGGACTGAGCGGCTGCTCCGATTCAGGCAAGGAGGCCGGCGGCGGACGTTTTCATACCTTGGCCGAAGAGAACACAGAGGCACAGCAGTATCTGCCTGAGGATCTGCCGATTCCCGAAGGTGCGGGGATTACTTTTACACAAGGCGATCTGGCAGAGGGCAAGAAATCGTCCATGCTGATCTATCAGACGAATGAGAGTATGGCCGCGCTTGGCACTGCCTATCAGAAGTATGTAAGAGAGAAGGCGCTGGAACGCGGGACGGAGATTGTGGACAGCCGCAACATTCTCATTAACGGCAAAGTGAAGGGGGCCTATTCCTATTCCATTATTGGGAGCAGCTCGGAATCGCAGAGCGGCGGGAACGAGATTATCGTGACATGGATCGAGAATTAACACAGGTTTGACAATAGACCGGCCCGGGATACTTTTCCCGGGCGGGTCTTTTATTTTTATTTGTACAGTTAATATTTCCATAACATTCCTGCGCAACAGAATTGACACTCGTAGACGAAAATAACAGTAGCAGTTACCTATAGGAAAAGGGTGAATCTAATTGACAAATCGTAAATGGATCGGTGCGGCCCTGGCTTCAGCACTTCTCGTAACAGGGGGAGCCGTTAGCGTTCTGGCCACAAGCAGCCATGTGAGTGCCGCAGCCGTGAAGACAGCCGCAGCTGAGGAGAGCAGCACGACCTGGAGCATCAACGGTACGCAGGTTGCACTCAGCACCATCAACAGCGGCGGGTATAAGCTCTACTCCTTAAGCCAGGTAGCCGCAGAGCAGGGCGCCGGACTTGTGCGGGGAAGCAGCGGATTCCAGCTGAATGACAGCAAAGGACTACATAACGTACAGATCCAGGCAGGTGTGAGAAGCTATCAGGTAGACGGAGAGACCCTGGAATTTACAGTTGCGCCTGTAATGCATGACCGTAAAATCTACGTGGAGCTAACGAAGCTGGTTACGGCACTTGGCGGCGAACTGCAGGCCGATGCCCGCACTATCCTGAGCTTCGCCCGGCCGGCGGGTTCATTCGATACCCTGCACTGGAGTGCGGACGGCGGCCTGATCGCCAGCCAGAGCGACGCTGAATCTACGCTGCTCTATAAATTCACCCAGACCCCGGGTAATTATGATCTGTTTACTACCAGCGAAGGTGCAGTGGATTATGCGGTGTCTGCCGATCAGCAGTGGGGCGCATTTAACGATGAGACCGGCCAGTTGAAGCTGATCAACCTGTCCACCGGCGTAATCAGCTCCCTTGGCAAAGATACCAGCGTGAAGACGGATCTCGTATGGTCCGGCGACGGCAAGACGATCTATTTCGTCCAGGGCGACAAGCAGGAGAAGCTGGCACAAATTTCAGTGGAGACCGGAGAGGTCAAGTCTCTGCTTGAAGATAAAGTCGAGAACAAATCGGAGCTTCGTGTATCGGCCGACGGCAAAAGTGCCGTGTACATTGTCAATGTGACAGGCGTTGCCAAGAATGACGCTGACAGCACAGAAGCTTCGCTTACCGTAGACTACAGCAAGGCGGGAGAACAGCTGTACAAGCTGGATCTCACCACCAAAGGCGCCAAGCCGGCAGCTCTGACTACGGCACTCGACAACAAGCTGTATCCTGAGATTCTTGCAGGCGGCAGCGTAGTGTACCTGAGTGCTGATCCAGACGGCAATGCCGCTAATACCTTGAAGCAGATTGCCGCAGACGGCACCACCTCAGACATCGCCCTCAGTGCAGAAGCTAACTGGTCCAAGGGTGTCACCACCGGCCTGATTGTTTCCGGCACTACAGCAGACGGCAGCACAGTGATCTACTCCATTGCCGGCAACGCCGCTCCGGTTGAATTATACCGTACAGCGGATGATGTATCGGAAGTGTCTGTATCGGGCGACGGCAGCAAGCTGGCCATTGTCAGCGATGGTAAAGTGCTAGTGATTCAGAACGGCAAAGCTCTGGAGCTGTCCAGTTCACCAGAAGCCGTTAATTAATACAACATATATCGGCGCAGGTCGCCGGGAGGAGAATTCAGACATGAAGGTTTTTCGAAAATTAACAGTTACAGCGCTCACCGCAGTTATCGCACTTACCGCATCTTTTGCAGGGGTAGCTTCAGCAGCAGACAGCCTTAAGGGTAAAATCACCGTTAACGGATCTACGGCCCTGCTTCCGCTGACCTTACAGGCCGCCAAAGAATTCCAGAAGCTTCACCCGAAAGTGAAGATCGCGGCTTCCGGCAAAGGCTCCGTGACCGGGCCCCAGGCCGTGAAGAAAGGGATTGCCGATATCGGAGCCTGTGACTGGGATGCCAGCATTGATGTTCCGGGCTTCAAGGCTTTTGACGGGCAGGTGGCGAATAAGGTCGCAGTTATTCCTTTTGCAACCATCGTCAATAAGAACGTCGGCGTAGACAACCTGACCACAGAGCAGCTTAAAGGAATCTATTCCGGCAAAATCACCAACTGGAAAGAAGTCGGCGGAGCGGATGGAAATATCGTAGTGATCACCCGTGCCTTCGGTTCCGGTACCCGTGTCAACTATCAGGCCAAGGCTCTGGGTGGCGGAGATATCGTCAAAAAAGAGAAGAACTACAAGGAAACCGGCTCCAGCGGCGACATGAAAACAGCGGTAGGCACTACTCCGAATGCTATCGGATACATCGACCTTGTCTATGTAACCGGCGGCGATATCAAAGCCGTGAAGTTCAACGGTGTCGAAGCTACTACAGATAATGTGATCAACGGCTCGTACAAGATCTGGGCATATGGCTACTATATGACGAATGGACAGCCAACCGGCGCGACCAAAGAATTCATTGAATATGTGCAGAGCAAGAAATTCCAGCAGGGTTCGCTCAAAAAGCTGAAGTTCATTCCGATCTCTGCCATGCAGAACTAAGCTTCAGCAGCACGCAAGACCATAGATGGATAGGCAACAGCGGCCAGCTCCGGTTATACGGGGTTGGCCTCTTACAGGAGGGAAAGTATGGGCGCACCGGTGCATGGCCTGACAGCACAGACGGCACAGACACAGGCAAGGCTAGAGGAAGTTAAACGTAACACCAAAAGACACCGAAGACATTTGCTTGGCAACAGCATATCCCGTTATTATTTCTTGTTCAGCATCCTTGCGCTGTGTCTCGTGCTTGGACTAGTTATTGTATTCATCGGCCAAACGGCGCTGCTGCTCTTCGCCCGCATCTCACCGCAGGACTTCTTCTTCTCGTTCAACTGGACGCCCGAAGAGGAGGCGTTCGGCGCCGCGGCCTTCATTGTAAATACATTGTCGCTTACAGCGCTGACCCTGATTATTGCTGTGCCTGTATCGGTAGCAATGGCCGTACTCTGCGCGGAGATTGCGCCGAAATGGCTGAAGAGCTTCATCCGTCCGGTACTGGATCTGCTGGTCGGTATTCCTTCTATAGTATATGGCTATCTGGGCCTGACCGTCCTCCTTCCCTTCCTGCGCAGAGTCAGCGGGGAAGGTCTGGGAGACGGGCTGCTCGCCGCTGCCCTTGTGCTCGCACTGATGGTGCTGCCGACGATATGCCGGATCAGCGATGATGCGATCGTCTCTGTTCCGCGCAAATACCGGGACGCTGCTTATGCGCTCGGCTCGACCCGTCTGCAGGTCATTATGCGTGTCGTTCTCCCGGCAGCCAGCCGGGGAATTATCTCGGCCGTGATTCTGGGCATGACCCGTGCAGTCGGTGAGACCATGGCGGTGGTTATGGTCATCGGCAATACGCCGCAGCTGGCGAAGAGCCTGTTCGCGCCAACCTCCGTACTGACCAGCAATATCGTTATGCAGATTTCCAACGTCGAATTCGATTCTACCTGGAACTATGCTCTGCATATGATGGCATTCCTGCTGCTGCTCATTTCATTTGTGCTGATCCTGATCATCCGGCTCCTGGGCCGCAAACGGAGGGATGCCTGATGAACGGATTCACCCGCACACGTCATTCGGCAAGAGCCCAGCGGCGCAATAAGCTGGCGACTATAGGCTTCTATACCTTGGGCGCTCTGGTCATGCTGCTGATCTTCTGGCTGCTCTTCACGATCCTTAGCAAAGGCTTGCCGGCGCTCAGGCCGGACTTCCTGATCAAGCAGCCGGAAGAGATTGATCCCGGCGGCGGGATTGGTCCTGTCCTCTTCAACTCCTTCTACATCCTGTTCATCTCCCTACTGATCTCGGTTCCCGTCGGGATCGGTGCAGGAATCTATATGGCGGAGTATGCGCCGGATAATGCCTTCACGGGTGCGCTGCGCATCTGCGTGGAATCCCTGTCCTCGGTGCCGTCTATCGTGTTCGGCCTCCTGGGACTCGCGATCTTCGCCGAGTACTTCGGCGTCGGCCTCACGATCCTCGGCGGGGGAGTCAGCCTGGCGCTGCTGAACCTGCCGATGCTCGCCCGCGTCACCGAGGAAGCGGTGCGTGCGGTTCCCGGCGAGATCCGTGAAGCCGGCTATGCCCTCGGCATGACGAAGTTCCATGTCATCCGCAAGGTGGTCGTGCCGGTAGCCCTGCCGGCCATCGTCACCGGCGTCTGCCTGGTGGCCGGACGCGCCTTCGGGGAGTCGGCGGTCATTATCCTGACCGCCGGACTCAGCACCTCCGGCGAGATGTGGGATTTCAACCTGTTCTCACCGGGCGAGACGCTGGCTGTTCATCTGTGGTACGTGCAATCCGAGGCGATTGTCGAGGATGCGCGGCAGATCGCCGACAAATCCGCTGCGGTGCTGGTGTTTGTTGTCCTGCTGATCAACTTTATTTTCCGCTTCCCGCTGTGGCTGGGCAACCGCCGCCGGGGACGCTGAGACTTAGATAGAACTGTGCTTTGATAGAAGCTGTGTTTATATAACAGGCTGCCTTACTGTGGATGATCCACGGCGGGGCAGCCTGTTTGGCGTAATTGAATAGCCGCTGCCGGGCCGGTGCGGCTCACTTCAATCTCCTCCAGCTCTATTTTCCGGCATGGATATGCTATAATCTGACATAGAAATTATTGCAAGCCAGGGGTACCGGCTATTAATCAATAAGGAGGCAGGACCATTTGGACATTCGGAGGACAAGCCGCAATGAGCCGAAACGGAAGGGTTCGCCCAAGCAGCAAGTAAATATTGCACTGCCAGTTCCGGAGCTGCAGGCGATTCTGCGGGCAGCCGATGACATCATTACCTTAGGCGGACGTACGCAGTTAGCCAAGATCCTGAAGGGCTCCAAGGAGAAGAGGCTGCTTGAGCGTGGCCTGGACCGCAATCCCTCCTATGGTTTTTACAGGGAGCTTACGCTGGAACAGATTATGGAGAAAGTAGATACGCTGATCCATAACGGTTACCTGAAGACCGAACTGTACGGTAAGCTTCCGATGATCGAATTCACTCCTCATGGCTGGACTCTGGAAAGAGAACGGCGTGCGGAAGAGTTTCTGCGGGAATGGGATCAGTGGCTGGATAACGGGATTACGCCGGTCAGCATGGACTATTTGAAGGAGCTTAACCGGGGCATGATCTTTCTGTTTCTGTTCAAAATTCTAGGTTCCGGCGACAGGAAGTACATCCCTTTTTTACAGCAATGGCAGCCCATAGAGTTCAAGAAGGTACAGGCTGAGATCGGGCAGGTAATAGCAAGCCTGAATGAGCGTGAACGGCTGGGGGAGAGGGAGTGGCAGGAGCTGCTGCGGGAACGTGCGCAATCATTGATTATACGTTCGCGTGATCCCCTTATACTCGTGTGTCAGCAATGCGACGGTCTGTTTGTGTTCGATGAACTTGATCTGAGCTGTTACAGGGCGGACGGGATTCACTATCCCGAGCAGTGTCCGGGTTGCAGGCTTGAGGAGAGTGGCGTGAATGAATAGGCAGGAGCTGCGCAAGAAGGTACACCATACCGTCAATACCCTTGTTTGGGAAAAGGGCTTTGTCAATCCATTGGATGTATTCTTAAGACTTGGGGCTGTCACGCCTGAGCTGGCCGAAGAATGAATAAGCAACACCATAAGAGAGGGGCCTTCCAATGTTCAATACTGAGCAAGTAAAAAGCTTTATCCTCCATCCGGAGCCAGCCGTGAGCAATACCGCTTTGAAATATTTTGCCGACAGCTTCTTGTATGAGCACGATACTACGCTGATGCCGCTTGTCTTACAAAAACTGAAGCAATGCAAGGATCCCCAAGAGGTTCACCTGTTCCATGCCTATAAGTTCCCGCAGACCGAGGAGACCATCCGCGAGCTGCTGAATTGGTACCATTCTCCTTCCACCCACTATAATACAAGATTTCAGGTGCTGGGGATTTTGACGAATTGTGATCTTCAGCTATTGTCCCCGTTCATGGAGTCCGTTCAGGAAATTCCGGAATGGAAAAATAAGGTGGATCAGAAGATTCGCCTCGCAGAGATGACAGATCAGGAGCTGCTGGACGAATTCAACTTGTTTCTTGAGCAGAGCGCAGGAAAATACTGGGATAAGTTCGATAATGTGTACGGGGATGAGCTAGTGAATGAGCTGTCGCTTAGACAGTGTCTGGGCGCTGATACTGTGCTGGAGAAGCTGCGCGATAACGACCCGGATTCTCCAAGCTACGAAGTCCACTATCTCATCCAACTGGCAGGGCAGATGAAGCTGGAGGCGGCTATCCCAGTGCTGTGCAGTTTTTTGGGTGCAGATGATGATTTGCTTCCGTCCACTTCTGTTGTCGCGCTGGTTCAAATAGGCACAGCCAGCGTAATCAAGACGTTAACCGAGCAATATATCTCTGCTACAGAGGAATTCTTCCGGCTGTTTGCCGCTGATGTATTGGGAAGAATTAAGCTGCCTGACTCCGAGGAGGCACTGCTTGCCTTACTGCCGGAAGAACGTGATATTACCAATGCGACTAAGCTGGCTGATGATCTTTGCCAATTGGGGTCAAGCCAAGGTTTTCCGCTAGTTGAGGCGATGATAGAGGACGGCTATGACGATGGGTACTTGAATCTCACAGAGTCCATCTATGCTTACTGTGTAATTGCTGATATGGCCCACCCGTCACTGCCGCAGTGGAAGAAGAAGCTTGATGCGGAAGAGGCGCGTATGGCCAAGCATAAGAAAGAAATGGACCGGATGTTTAGAGCCAAAGCCCCTATAGGAACGTATAACAGACTGAACGGAACGGACAAAACGTACACAGCCCCGGCCAAAGTAGGCCGCAACGATCCTTGTCCTTGCGGAAGCGGGAAGAAGCATAAGAAGTGCTGTGGTGCTTAAGCAGGAAGAAGCATAAAGGTGCTTGGTGCGTAAGCTGACTACCATGAGCTGTTCGTAGGGGGCAGACGCAGGTGCAGGTGCAGGCACAGACACAGACACAGGCCCAGGTACGGGCACAGGTCATAACCTCTACCGAACCAGCCCTACCGCACCAGCCCGCCGCTGCCTCATCCCTTGGGATGTTAACAAATATAATCTTTTGGAGCAGGGCACAGGGCAAAGACGCAGGTGATCACCTCCACCGCACCAGCCTTACCGCTGATCACCTCTAACGCACCGGCACCGCTGCTGCCTCATCCTTAGGGGTTAACAAATTATAGGCAGGCTTCGGGGTTAGCTGGAGAGTTATGCTGACACAGAGGACGTTACTTGGCGAAAAAGACACCAGCTCTGCCTGTTCTGTCCGTTACGGACTCAGGAGACGTTGTATTGTACTTTTGGAGCGTAAACGGGGGCTGGAAGAGGTTACTTAACGGCATCATCTGAGTCGGCATGGCCTGCGGCGGTCTTTAGCCGGAATTAGTTGGATATTTGACACTTGCTGATGAGCGGAAGAGCTACTTTCAGGAAACAGTTGGAAAAACAGCACTTATTCGGCTGCCAATCAATCAGAGTTGAGGAAAAGCATGAAATTAAATGACGTTTATCCATTTAATTCCGCCAAATGCTGCAAACCGTCCAATTTAAGATACGTTTTTCCAACTGTTAAGGCGGAAGGGATGCAGCCAAAGTACGGCTGATTGCGAAGTAATCCTATCGTAGCTTATGCTTGGGCGCCCCTGGCTGGCGCCAAGGGTTCTCATCCTCCGGACGACAAAACAGCCTTCCCGAAGGAAGGCTGTTTCTATGACGTCCCGGAAGGGATGCAGCCATAATACGGCTGATTGCGAAGTAGTGCTAACGAAGCATATGCTCCAACGCCCTTGGCTGGCGCCAAGGGTTCTCATCCTCCGGACGACAAAACAGCCTTCCCGGAGGAAGGCTGTTTCTATGACGTCTCGGAAGGGATGCAGCCAAAATACGGCTGATTGCGAAGTAATCCTATCGAAGCTTATGCTCCAACGCCCCTGGCTGGCGCCAAGGGTTCTCATCCTCCGGACGACAAAACAGCCTTCCCGGAGGAAGGCTGTTTCTATGACGTCCCGGAAGGGATTCGAACCCCCGACCGTGCGCTTAGAAGGCGCATGCTCTATCCAACTGAGCTACCGGGACATGTGAACTGACTGAAAAGCAAGCAAAAATTATGTTATCATACATAGTTAACTTTTTCAACTTGTTTTTTTGAAACCGCACGGGGATATGCTATAATCTACAATTGATTAAGGTTCGGACGACAAATGTATGGAGAAAAGGAGGTGCCCTCATGAATCAATTCAATTCCCCGGCCAAAGAGAATATCGTGCTGTTTCCGAAGACACTGGATTATTATCAGATTCAGCTCACGGTCATGCTGGAGAGTGAACGTTACGGGGAAGCGATGGAGCTGCTGCGTTTCTTGCTGCAGTGCCAGGGACAGGAAGAGCGGCACTACGAGGAGTGGCAGTCGCTGCTGGATTGGCTGGTGGCCGCCTTCCCCCATGCTGCGGAAGGCGGTGACGCGAACGAGGCTCCCGCGGCAGAGGAGATGGATCTGGGGGAAGAGGATATGGCCCGGATTCTTGCCAGAGCCAAGCTGGAGGAGGATGCGGACTACCCGGATAAGCTGCTGAAGCGGGTAATGAACGAACCGCTGTCCGAAGCGACCGTGCTGGCGCTGGAGCAGCTCTCCTATCTGGAGGGAGCCGGGGTAGATGAAGCGCTGACCGGCTGGCTGCAGAGGGCCGAGGTGCATCCGCTGCTCCAGTTCCGCACGCTGCAGACGCTGCGCCGCCGGGGGGCACAGGGAGCGGTCAGGCTGAGCCGCGGCCACGAAGCCGCTGAGGTGGAGATTGAGACTGTGCCGCTGCAGAATGATGAATTCCCGGCGCAGATCGGCCAGGTGCTGGAGCGTGTGGCGGAGCAGGCGGAGGTGCACGAGCCGACGCTGTATTATTTTGCCCAGGAGCTATGGGGGCAGTTCATCATGTCGATATACGGGACTGCGGATTACCGCAAGCTGCTGGACGGGGAAGATTCGCAGCTTGATATTTGGGCGGGAGCGCTGCACCAGATGGTGTCGGAGAGCCTGAACGGGAACCGGAATGAAGAGGAAACACGGGGCCTGTATGGAATTACCGACAGCATGCGCTTCCAATTTGAAGGAGCCTACCGTTCGCTCAGGGGATTTGTAAAGAGTTCTCTACTTGATAAATAACGTAATGTTGTATATAATATAATGGTTATTCTGTGCGTGAAATGTTGGACTATTTAAGTAAACATGCAACCTATTTTTGGAGGGAAAAGTATATTATGAAAGCAACTTGGGAAAAGATAGAGAAGAACCTTGGAGTTCTTGAAGTCGAAGTAGAAGCAGACCGCGTAGCTGCAGCACTCGACAAAGCTTTTAATAAAGTGGTTAAGAAAGCAAACGTACCTGGATTCCGTAAAGGTAAAGTGCCGCGGCCGATTTTTGAATCCCGTTTTGGCGTAGAGAGCCTGTACCAGGATGCCATCGACATTCTTCTTCCTGAAGCTTACGGTGAAGCGGTTGAACAAACCGATATCTTCCCTGTAGACCGTCCTGAAGTGGACATCGAGCAATTCGCCAAGGGCCAGCCGTTCATCTTCAAGGCGAAGATCACGGTTAAGCCGGAAGTGAAGCTGGGCGAGTACAAAGGTCTGGAAGTTCCTGTACAGAAGGCAGAAGTCACTGACGAAGAGCTGGACGCTGAACTGAAACGTCTGCAGGAGCGTCATGCTGAGCTTGTGGTTATCGAAGATGAAGCAGCAGTTAACGGCGACATCACTGTAATTGACTTCGACGGTTCCGTGGACGGCGTTCAATTCGAAGGCGGACAGGCTGAGCGTCATTCCCTGGAGCTGGGCAGTAATTCCTTCATTCCAGGATTTGAAGAGCAGGTAGTGGGCATGTCCACAGGAGACTTCAAGGATGTTGAAGTGACTTTCCCTGAGACTTACCACGTTGCTGAGCTTGCCGGCAAAGTTGCCGTATTCAAAGTGAAGCTGCACGAAATCAAACGCAAACAGCTTCCTGCACTGGATGATGAATTCGCTAAAGATGTAAGTGAATTCGACACGCTGGAAGAATACAAGGCAGACCTGAAGGCACAGCTTGAATCCCGCAAGCAGGAAGAACTCAAAGGCGTTCGTGAAACGGCAGTAGTTGATGCAGCCGCTGCTAATGCTGAAGTTGAAATTCCTGAGGCTATGATCGCCAGCGAAGTGGAGAACATGGTTCGTGATTTCGATACCCGTCTCCGCCAGCAGGGCATGAACATGGATATGTTCCTGAGCTTCTCCGGCCAGACCCGCGAAGATCTGCAGGAACAAATGAAGGGTGATGCTGAGAAGCGCGTCCGTAACAACCTTGTTCTTGAAGTGATTGCCAAGGAAGAGAAGATCGAAGTTTCTGAAGAAGAAGTTACGCAAGAGCTGGCTACTATGGCTGAAGCTTACAAGCGTACTCCTGAAGAAATCCGCAGCATTCTGGCAGCCAATGGCTCCCTGAGCAGCCTCAATGATGAGATCTCCCTGCGCAAGACTATCGAGTTCCTCGTTAGCAACAGCGTAGAAGTTGAAGCTCCAGCGGCACCGGCAGAAGAAGCAGCAGAAGCAAGCGCTGAGTAAGCTGCTAATCTTTACCTAGAACGGCTATCCAGTAGCCTCCATAGAGATCTGATAAGGCACGTAAGTTTTTGTTACGTGCCTTATTTTTATCGGGGCAGTCGTTTGCAAGTACATATCACGAATGAGGAATTGGCATTGTCCGTGGAATTGCGTTATAATGGCAGGCACATGAGCAATGCGGTTTGCTGGCACAGTGAATAAATGACATCCCGCTTCGAACGTGTTAAAATATTTCTGAAACGGAAAGACTAATCTGTATAGAGAAAAGAGGTTGGTGGCATGAGTCTGGTACCAATGGTTGTGGAAACGACAAGCCGGGGAGAACGCTCATACGATATCTATTCCAGATTG
The DNA here is from genome assembly GCF_018207515.1 of Paenibacillus tritici. Classification (NCBI taxonomy): domain Bacteria; kingdom Bacillati; phylum Bacillota; class Bacilli; order Caryophanales; family Paenibacillaceae; genus Paenibacillus; species Paenibacillus tritici. Next base: position 6,273,845 of record NZ_CP073365.1, on the reverse strand, counting down.
CTCAAGGATCGCATCATCTTCCTGAGCAGTGCGATTGACGATGATGTCGCCAATCTGGTTATTGCGCAGTTGCTGTTCCTGGCAGCAGATGACCCCGAAAAAGACATTCACTTGTACCTCAACTCGCCCGGTGGTTCTGTTACAGCCGGCATGGGTATATATGATACGATGCAATATATCAAACCGGATGTTTCTACGATTTGTGTGGGGATGGCAGCCAGTATGGGATCATTGCTCCTGACGGCTGGAGCGCCTGGCAAGAGATATGCATTGACCAACAGCGAAGTCATGATTCATCAGCCGCTCGGCGGCGTTCAGGGGCAGGCATCCGACATCTGGATTCATACAGACTGGATTCTCAAGACGAAGCAGAAGCTGAATCAGATTTATGTAGAGCGCACAGGTCAGCCCCTTGACAAAATCGAACGGGATACAGACCGCGATAACTTCATGAGCGCGGAAGAAGCGAAGGAATACGGGCTCATTGACCAGGTACTCTCTTCACCGATCATATCTTAAAGGGGTGGTAAGATGTTTAAATTTAATGATGAAAAAGGGCAATTGAAATGTTCCTTTTGCGGCAAATCACAAGAGCAGGTCCGTAAGCTTGTAGCAGGACCTGGCGTTTATATATGTGACGAATGCATCGAGCTGTGCACGGAGATTGTGGAAGAGGAGCTGGGCCACGAAGAAGAGCTGGATATGAAGGATATTCCGAAACCTAAGGAAATCCGTGATATTCTCGATCAATACGTCATCGGCCAGGAGCAGGCGAAGAAATCGCTCTCCGTAGCGGTATACAATCACTACAAGCGTGTGAACAGCCAGAGCAAGATTGAAGATGTCGAGCTGACGAAGAGTAACATCCTGCTGCTCGGACCTACAGGCTCCGGTAAGACCTTGCTGGCGCAGACGATGGCGAAGATCATCAACGTACCTTTTGCCATAGCAGATGCTACTTCCCTTACGGAAGCGGGTTATGTGGGTGAAGACGTTGAGAATATTCTCCTGAAGCTGATTCAAGCGGCTGATTACGATGTGGAGAAGGCTGAACGCGGTATTATCTATATAGATGAAATTGACAAAGTAGCCCGTAAATCCGAGAATCCGTCGATTACCCGTGACGTTTCCGGTGAAGGGGTACAGCAGGCGCTGCTGAAGATTCTGGAAGGTACGGTTGCTTCGGTTCCACCGCAAGGCGGACGCAAGCATCCTCATCAGGAATTCATCCAGATCGATACCACGAACATTTTGTTCATCGTAGGCGGTGCTTTTGACGGCCTGGAGCAAATGATCAAACGCCGTATCGGCAAAAAAGTCATCGGCTTCAACGCTGCGGCTGAAGGACAGAAGGATCTCAAGGCCGGTGAATACCTGTCCATGGTATTGCCTGAGGATCTGCTCAAGTTCGGCCTCATTCCCGAGTTCGTCGGCCGTCTGCCGGTGATCTCGACCTTGGAGCCGCTTGATGAGGGCACCCTGGTACGTATTCTCTCCGAGCCTAAGAATGCGCTCGTGAAGCAGTATGTGAAGCTGCTGGAGATGGATAATGTAGCCCTGAAGTTTGAACCGCTTGCCCTTGAGGCGATTGCCAAGGAAGCGATCAAGCGCAATACCGGTGCCCGTGGACTACGTGCTATCATTGAGAGCATCATGCTCGATGTGATGTATGAGGTTCCTTCACGTGATGACATTAAGGATTGTGTCATTACTGAGCAGGTAGTTCAGGAGAAGTCCCTTCCGGAGCTTAGTCTCAAGAAGGATAAGAAAAAAGAAGAAAGCGCGTAAGCCAGGCTTCAGCTATTTGGCCTGACACGGCTTAACAATACAGCTCAGGGTCTCCACTTTCTCCCGCACACCCCGCATGACCTGCGGGGGCGGAGAGGGTGGAGCTTTGATCGTTATGGGGGAGACAATCATGTTCTTGAGACACCAGACCCGACCCGTCAATGTTGGCGGGGTTATTATCGGGGGAAACAACGAGGTTGCAATCCAAAGCATGTGTACGACCAAAACTGCCGATGTGGAAGCAACCGTAGCCGAGATTCTGCGGCTGGAGGAAGCCGGCTGCCAGCTCGTGCGCGTCACGGTCAACAATGAAGAAGCGGCGGCCGCGATTAAGGAAATTAAGAAACAGATTCATATCCCGCTCGTAGCGGATATTCATTTCAATTACAAGCTGGCCCTGCTGGCGATTGAGAACGGCATCGACAAGGTGCGGATTAATCCCGGCAATATCGGACGCCGTGACAAGGTTGAGGCTGTAGTTAAGGCATGTAAGGAGAAGGGGATTCCTATCCGTATCGGCGTGAACGCCGGTTCGCTGGAGAATCACCTGCTGGAGAAATACGGTTATCCTACTCCGGACGCTATGGTTGAGAGTGCCTTGTATCATATCGGCATTCTGGAAGAGCTGGATTTCCATGATATCATCGTGTCGCTGAAGGCCTCCGATGTGCCGATGGCGATTGAGGCATACCGCAAGGCAGCGGAGGTCATTCCTTATCCGCTGCATCTGGGCATTACTGAATCCGGCACCTTGTTCGCCGGAACGGTGAAGAGTTCGGCCGGGATCGGCGCGCTCCTCTCTATGGGCATCGGCAGCACGGTTCGTATCTCGCTGAGTGCTGATCCGGTAGAAGAAGTGAAGGTGGCCCGTGAGCTGCTGAAGACCTTCGGTCTGATCTCGAACGCCGCTACGCTGATCTCCTGCCCGACCTGCGGACGCCTGGATATTGATCTTTTCTCGATTGCCAACGAAGTGGAAGAGTATATCTCCAAGCTGAAGGTGCCGATTAAGGTATCCGTACTCGGCTGTGCGGTGAATGGTCCGGGTGAAGCCAGAGAAGCGGATATCGGCATCGCCGGTGCGCGCGGAGAAGGGCTGTTGTTCCGTTACGGCCAGATGATCCGCAAGGTGCCTGAGGCGGAGCTGGTCTCCGAGCTGAAGAAGGAGATTGACATCATTGTCGCCCACTTTGAGGAGACGGGTGAGATTCCCGGACGCAAGCATGCCGGACTGGCTCCGGCAGTAGTTGCCGGTAACCCGGAGAGCAGCCATTAACTGAACTCATTCTAGAACTATGGTATATACATGTAGCGCCCGCTGCAGCGGCCCTGATACGATCAGGCGGTCTGCGGCCGGGCGCTTTTTATAAATATTAGATGTTATAGGCTTCACCTGAGGACCTTCTTAAGCAGGCTTATTACATAGACCAGGAAAGGGATCAGCAGCAGAAACAGCAGGGAGAACTTCCCCCATACCGTTCCGATAATGCTGTTGACATAGACGGTATTGATATAGGTGCTCCAAGCGATGATAAGGAACAGTACCGCCAGCGGATAGATTAGGTGTCCGGGAGCCTTGAGCTGGAAGACGGTTTGAATTCCTTTCAGAATGGAGAGGAAGAGCAGCGAGATTTTGATGAAAAAGGTCAATACCCAAATGGTAATCAGTATGCCCTCGACGCGCTGCAGGATGTTCCCGATATTGATGGTTTTGGCCAAGGCGAAGGCAGGGAAGGTACTGTTCTCCGTCTGTTCAATGCCGAGAATAAGGATGCTGAGCAGCACGATCAGGAGCAGCGCGGCACCCCCTGTAAACGTACCCCAGAGGAAAGCCTTCTCCCCGCTTGACCGCTTATGGACCAGAGGCAGGAATGTCATCATTACGATAAGCTCCTGGAACATCGCCGCCTGACCGCCGGCCTGGATGACAGGACGGATGCCCCCCTCCAGAACAGGCTTAATATGATTCCATTCGATCTGGGGGATCAGGGTCAGGACAAGGATCAGGAATAGACACAATACCCACGGAAAGAGCAGCTCCCCTAATCTGCCGAGTACGATAATCCCCATACTGGCACTCATAACCGCAGCGAACAGGAAGGCAATCTGTATGGCCTCAATCGGCGTCTCCGGCATAATCTCACTGGACATGAAGAATCCGAGGTCACCCAGCAGCGTACCGGTGAGGATGAGGAAATAGAACAGATACAGCAGGGAGATTATTTTACCGGGCCACTTTCCTAAGGCAGCCTCATGGATCTCAAAGAGATGTCTGCCAGGGTGAAGCCGGGCAATGAACAGATACAGCACCACCATGACCAGGTTGATCATTAGGCTTGCGAGCGAGGCGATCCAGGCATCTTCTCTGGCGGTATGCGCAAGTCCGCTTGGGATAACCAGAATGGAGGTGCCGATAGTTAAACCGAATGTCATGATGTAGAACTGCCTTGGGGAAATACCGGTATAGCTCTTCACCTCTAATTCACACCTCCTGTACGCACAAAAGTATTCAGCTCAGCAGCTCCATAATGCTGCGGACCCAGTCGAGCGGCCTGAACTGTGGCAGCTTGGCCTGCTCTGCGAGAACGGCCAGAACAGTCAGCGTCCAGATCCCGTAGTAAGCGGCGGCGTCCCGGCCCGATCGGAGCCTGCGGATAGCCGGATTTTGCACGATTAAGATAAACAGCAGGAAGCACAGCAGCAGCAGACTCCAGTTCATTTCTCCTCAAGCTCCCTTCGCAGCGGCTGGATGACCGAGCCGATGCGCCGGATCACCACGTGGGACTGAACTTGGACTTTAACCGTCTTGAAGCTGTCCTCCCAATGCTCGCGGTACTCCTTCCACAGATGGGGGTACTGCCGGTGCAGCGCTTCCCCGAAGCCGAAGATATCCGAATTGTACCGCTGCTGGATCATACGGATATCACTGGAGAACCGGTCATCGAAGCGCTTCTCCAGATTCTTCTCAATGCCCACGATGCTGGACGGCTTGTTCAGATCCAGTGTGCCCTCCACAGTAGTCAGATTGGCTTCTATATCCAGCCGCACAGTGAATTCCGGTTTGTCCTGTTCATTCAGTCTGATCTTCATGGAGGTGTCTGCACGGGTAACAATGAATCCTGCAGTGCCGCCATTCGGGTCAGGAACATTACCGGCCGTGGAATCCACGTTGTTCAGCGTATAATTGACAGTCTTACTGAGCGGCTCACCCAGCCATCCGACCAGCTTGTCTTTTTTGAATACAGCAATTCCGGCGTGCTCGATCAGTGCCTTCGGACTGATGCTCCGTACATTCTCGGTCGTCTCTGCGTCCGCCGCCTCTCCTTGTAACTGTACCCCTGACATGATCGGATTAGAGCCGCCGCGTTCAAGCTCGGTAATGAATTGCTGTAGGGTGACCTTCCCGGTGGCTGCCCATTTCTTATGGGAGACCAGGATCGAGGAATACAGGGAGTTCGCCGGAATATGCTCGAAGGGGGTGATAACCTCCAAGACGGTTGAAGCTTTGGCATTCTTGGCTACGAGCAGATAAAAGTCGGTCCGAAGCTGATTGTCGCGTGAGATATAGTCCAGCGCATTGCTGACCCCGCTGCGGGCCAGCGCTTCCCCGAACACAAGCACGCGGATATGAGACAGGTATAACATGCGGGGGGTTAAGCTAAGCATCCGCTGAAGTGCATCGGGGACAGTCTTGCCTACCGACTTGTAAGTGGCGACAGGGAGGCTCCCGGAGGAGGCACCCTTCTGGTTGCCGGCCTCGCTGGGATTCATAACCTGAACCGTGACCGCATAGCCTTCCGGGTCCAGATCAATACCGAGCGCCATGACCAGGGCGAGATCATTCAGTTCCTTGCGGCTCCAGCATCCGGTTAGCGGCAGGAGACTTAGAAGCAAGAGGAGCGTAAGTATGCGTCTTCCACGCATCAGGCAGCATTCCTTTCATTATGGATTCACGGCTTTCCCCTAATTGCGTCCGAAATACTTCTTCATCCCGCGCCGAGAGACGCGGATGAAGGTATCCTTCTGGCTCTGCCAGCGCATAGGTGCCAAGGAGGTCATGTAAGGAACGCCCACCGAGTCCAGGCTGCACAGATGCAGACCCAGCATAATCATCGCAATAATCATCCCGTATAGGCCGAAGGAAGCGGCAATCGCCATCAGCACAAACCGCAGCATCCGCACAGAGATTCCGACATTGAAGGCAGGCAGTGCGAAATTGGCAATGGCTGTGATGGACACTACGATGACCATGGCGGCTGAGACCAGTCCGGCATCGACGGCAGCCTGGCCAATAACCAGCGTTCCGACGATGGATACGGACTGGCCAATCGACTTGGGCAGCCGGATACCGGCCTCACGGAGAACCTCGAACGTAATCTCCATGATGAACGCTTCAAGGAAAGCCGGAAAGGGAATGCCCTCGCGCTGTCCGATCAGACTGATCAGCAGAGTGGTCGGAATCATCTCCTGATGAAAAGTAGTGATCGCGATATAGAAGGAAGGAGTCAGCAGCGCAACCGCGAAGCAGAAGTACCGGAGCAGCCGCACCAGACTGGCAAAGTCGCTCCGCTGATAATAATCCTCGCTGGACTGGAAGAACTGGACCAGCAGCGCAGGAACTACGAGTACGAACGGAGTGCCTTCGGTGAGAATAGCGATCCGCCCTTCCAGCAGTGCCGAAGCTGTAACATCGGGACGCTCTGTATTATAGACGGTAGGAAAAGGACTGTAGTGCTTATCCTGAATGACCTCCTCGATGTAATTGCTCTCCAGCACGCTGTCCAGTCTGGCCTTATCCAGCCGGTTGCGCAGCTCCTGCAAGACGATGGGGTCGGCATTGCCTTCGATATACATCACAGCTATATTGGTATGTGTCTGCTCACCGAGCCTCCGCTCTTCAATGCGCAGCTTCGGGTTATGGATTCTCCGGCGGATCAGAGCGGTGTTCTCCCGCAGGGATTCCGTGAAGCCTTCACGCGGTCCCCGCACCACGGATTGAGATACGGCATCTTCCACCCCACGCTGCTTCAGCGCTTCTGTTCCGGCAGACAGCGCCACCCTGCTTCCTTCAATGAAGACAATGGTGTTGCCGGACAGAAGTTCATTCTCGGCTTCTGTATAGTTGCAGATCTCCCCCACCTTGCCGAGGGTAAGTGTCCGTTCCTGCAGCAGCTTAAGGCAGGTCTGCGGATGGAACTCGTCTATTTCATGGAACAGATTGGCATCCTTATGGATGGCCTTGATCAACTCCTGCGGCTCCGACAGTCCTTCAATAAATATAATGACAGCGGACAACGGGCCCAGAGAGATGAACCGGTAGATGATATCTGCACTTTTGCCCATGCGGGCTTGTATTCCCTCAATCATGGAGGACAGAGATTCCGGCAGGTTCTCTTGCGGCGATGGTGTCTGTTCAAGTGGTGTCATGTGCATTCGCCTCCTGTTGTTCCGTATAGTCTTTCCGATTGTGAGAATCGTATGCAATAGAGGGGGCGTGAGGCCGGCGCTGGCTCTGTTTTTTTGGCGCAGGCGTTTACTAATGAGTGAAACGGCTATACTACCTAGTAGTAGTTGAATACAGGATAGATAGTCGGAAGGATACAGGAGGGTGACCTATGGAACTAAGTATATTGCTGATGGTCGTGCAGCTTTTTTTCGCGCTGGTCATCGGCGTTTATTTTTGGAATCTGCTGCGGGGACAGAAGACCAATAAGACAGCGGTGGACCGGGAATCACGCAAGGAGCTGGATAAGCTGCGCAAAATGCGGATGATCTCACTGACCAAGCCGCTCTCGGAGAAGACGCGTCCGGCCTCCATCGACGATATCGTCGGACAGAAGGACGGGCTGCGCGCTCTGAAGGCCGCGCTTTGTAGTAGCAATCCGCAGCATGTCATCATCTACGGACCGCCCGGTGTGGGCAAGACGGCCGCTGCGCGTGTCGTCATGGAGGAGGCGAAGAAGAACGCGCTCTCCCCGTTCAAGCGCGATGCCAAGTTCACAGAGATTGATGCCACTACGGCGCGCTTTGATGAGCGCGGGATTGCCGATCCGCTGATCGGCTCTGTGCATGATCCGATCTATCAGGGTGCGGGGGCCATGGGGGTGGCCGGGGTTCCGCAGCCGAAGCCGGGAGCAGTAACCAAGGCGCATGGCGGCATTCTGTTCCTCGATGAGATCGGCGAGCTGCATCCGATTCAGATGAATAAGCTGCTGAAGGTGCTGGAGGACCGCAAGGTGCTGCTCGAGAGCGCCTATTACAATTCTGAGGATAACAATACGCCTGCGTATATCCATGATATTTTTCAGAATGGCCTGCCTGCCGATTTCCGGCTGGTCGGAGCCACTACACGGTCGCCGGACGAGCTCTCGCCTGCGCTGCGTTCGCGCTGCATGGAGATTTATTTCCGTCCGCTGCTGCCGGAGGAGATTGCGGTCATCGGACGGGATGCCGTCCAGAAGATCGGACTGAAGCCAAGCCCGGAAGCGGTAGAGGTCGTGCAGCAATATGCCACGAACGGCCGCGAGGCGGTGAATATGATTCAGCTGGCCGCGGGTCTGGCGCTGACCGAAGGCCGGGATACCCTGAGCGCTGCCGAAGTGGAGTGGGTTGCCAGCAGCAGCCAGCTGCCGCTGCGGACGGAGCGCAAGATTCCTTCCGCACCGCAGATCGGGCTGGTGAACGGGCTTGCGGTCTATGGGCCGGGTATGGGTACCCTGCTTGAGATCGAAGTCTCAGCCGCGCCTGCTGTTAACGGGCCGGGCAGACTCAATATCACCGGCGTGGTCGATGAAGAAGAGACCCGGGGAGGCTCGCGGACGGTCCGGCGCAAGAGCATGGCCAGAGGTTCGATAGAGAATGTGCTGACCGTCCTGCGCACCATGAAGCTGGAGCCGGACCGGTATGATCTGCATATCAACTTCCCCGGCGGAACTCCGATTGACGGTCCGTCCGCCGGGGTTGCCATGGCGGTGGCTATCGTCTCCGCCATCCGGCAGCTGCCGGTAGATAACACGGTAGCCATTACCGGGGAGATCGGCATCCACGGCCGGGTGAAGCCGGTCGGCGGCGTGGTCGCCAAGGTGGAGGCTGCCTTCCAGGCCGGAGCAACCACTGTGCTGATCCCTAAGGAGAATTGGCAGTCGCTGTTCGCCGACCTGGGAGCACTCCGGGTCATTCCGGTGGACACCGTCGAAGAAGTCTTCCGCCATCTGTTCGGCGCGGACACGGCGGACGTTAGAATGCCTGCTGTGTCCGGCGAGACGTTCTCTTCATCGCCTTCGCTGCTGAAGGCGGATGCTTCGGGGGAGAGTCTGCCGGGCTAGCGGACGGCTGAACATTGTTTACATGAAGGGAAGCCCCTCCGGAATCTCTGCGGGGGCTTCTTTTTGCTGTAACTTATCCTTCTATTTCTCGCTGAGATGTGAGGACGAACGGAATAAGCCCGGATGTTGTGAGGACCGGAGGTAGTTGGATATTCTCCACTTACTGATGGACGAATGCTCCTTGGCACAACAGCAGTTGGACAAACAGCACTTAAATTCACCCGTTTCCTCCCCAGTTGCTAAAACCCACAATATTAGATGCTGTTTTTCCACTTGCTTCCGTCCATCCCTCAGGAACGGGTAAATTAAGATACGTTTTTCCACTTGCTTGCTGAAGGTCTGACATTCGGTCATAAGAAATGATATAATTATCAGAACAGTGTGCATCATTTTGGAGAACGTCCATGGGGGCGTTCTTTGTTTAAATAGAAGAATTTATATGTTGCACACGATAACTTATTTCTCGCTGAAACGAACGCCGTCCTTTAAGAGGACGGCGAAGTCGTTTCTGCTTGTTATCCGTTAATTCATTCCCGGAGACCGGGAAACGGCATAGTGCACTGAAGTTCAGCGAATACTAATGGGCGACTATGCCCATAACACCAGCAGCATTCAAGGGTTGTTGGTGTTTTGATGCCGCTTTTGTTAGAATGAATGCATATGACACTACTTATGAACCATGGGAGGTGCGAAAGCGATGATACAAAGCAAATCCAAAGGTCGTCGTTTTCCTTTATTACCGCTTAGAGGTCTTCTTGTATATCCCAGTATGGTTCTGCATCTGGATGTAGGCCGTGAGAAGTCCGTCCGGGCATTAGAAAAAGCTATGGTTGAAGATAACCTGATTCTCCTCTGCTCCCAGTCGGAAGTGAATATTGAGGAGCCGGGGCAAGAGGATATTTTCCGCGTCGGTACAGTTGCGAATGTGCGGCAGATGCTGAAGCTTCCCAACGGCACGATCCGTGTGCTGGTGGAAGGCGTAGAGCGTGCCGAGATTATTCATTATACGGATAACGAGGAGTATTATGAGGTGATGGCGCGTGAGCTGCCGGAGCAGGAGGATGTGGACCAGGAGAGCGATGCCCTGATGCGCAGCGTCCTGAGCCAGTTCGAACACTACATCACCTTATCCAAGAAAGTAACGCCAGAGACGCTCGCTGCGGTCTCCGATATTGAGGAGCCTGGGCGGCTGGCAGATGTCATCACCAGTCATCTGGCGCTGAAGATTAAGGACAAACAGGAGATTCTGGAGACCATTGACGTCAGCAAACGTCTGGAGAAGCTGCTCGATATTCTCAATAATGAGCGTGAAGTGCTGGAGCTGGAACGCAAGATCAGCCAGCGCGTGAAGAAGCAGATGGAGAAGACCCAGAAGGAATATTACCTGCGTGAACAGATGAAAGCGATCCAGAAGGAGCTTGGCGAGAAGGAAGGCCGGGCCGGTGAAGCCGACGAGCTGCGCGCCCAGATGGAAGAGAAGAACCTGCCGGAACGGGTGCAGGAGAAGATTGAGAAGGAAATCGACCGTCTGGAGAAAATGCCGGCAAGCTCGGCCGAAGGCAGTGTGATCCGCAACTATGTGGATTGGCTGCTGAGTCTGCCCTGGAGCGAAGCCACGGAAGATGATCTGGATATCCGCAAGGCCGAAGAGGTGCTGGATGCCGACCACTATGGTCTGGAGAAGCCGAAGGAACGTGTGCTGGAATACCTGGCTGTACAGAAGCTGGTCAAAGGTCTGAAGGGACCGATTCTGTGTCTGGTAGGTCCTCCGGGCGTCGGCAAAACCTCACTCGCCCGCTCCATTGCCCGCTCCCTGAACCGCAAGTTCGTCCGCATCTCGCTGGGCGGCGTGCGGGATGAAGCCGAGATCCGGGGCCACCGCCGTACGTATGTCGGTGCGATGCCGGGACGGATTATCCAGGGGATGAAGACAGCCGGCAGCGTCAATCCGGTCTTCCTGCTGGATGAGATCGACAAGATGGCAGCGGACTTCCGCGGCGATCCGTCGGCGGCCCTGCTGGAGGTGCTGGACCCTGAACAGAACAATACGTTCAGCGATCACTTCGTAGAGCTGCCGTTCGATCTGTCGAACGTCATGTTCGTCACTACGGCGAATGCCGTGCACAACATTCCGCGTCCGCTATTGGACCGTATGGAGATGCTGTTCATTCCGGGGTATACGGAGCTAGAGAAGCTGCAGATTGCCAGCCGTTATCTGCTGCCGAAGCAGCGCAAGAGCCACGGTCTGGAGGAGGAGCAGCTCTCCATCGGAGATGACACGCTGCTGAAGATTGTCCGCGAGTACACCCGCGAATCCGGGGTGCGGAATCTGGAGCAGCAGATTGCGGCCCTCTGCCGTAAGGCTGCGAAGCAGATTGTCTCGGAAGAGAAGGAACGCGTGAGCATCCTTCCGGAAGAGATCAAGGATTATCTCGGAGCCTCCAAGTTCCGCTATGGAATGGCAGAGCTGGAGGATCAGATCGGCACCGTTACCGGGCTGGCCTGGACCGAGGTTGGCGGCGATACGCTGCTGATTGAAGTGACTGTTGTCCAGGGCACCGGCAAGCTTACGCTGACCGGACAACTGGGCGATGTGATGAAGGAATCGGCGCAGGCCGCCTTCAGCTACACCCGCTCGAAGGCGGAGGAGCTGGGGCTCGCACCGGACTTCCACGAGAAGAACGATATTCACATTCATATTCCCGAAGGGGCGATTCCCAAGGACGGACCGTCCGCAGGGATTACCATTGCCACAGCGCTGATCTCGGCGCTCACCAAACGTTATGTCTCCAAGCATGTAGCGATGACGGGCGAGATTACGCTGCGCGGACGCGTATTGCCGATCGGGGGGCTTAAGGAGAAGTCGCTGGCAGCCCACCGTGCAGGCTATAAGAAGATTCTCATGCCGAAGGACAACGAACGTGACCTCAAGGATATTCCTGAGAGTGTGCGTAATGATGTGGAGTTCGTGCCGGTATCCCATATGGATCAGGTACTGAAGCACGCGCTGGTGGATCAGGTTGAGGGCAGGGACACAGAGTCAGATACAGAAATAAGCATTGAAGCGCCCAGTAGTGTGCATTAGAAAGGAAGTCTTATGAAAGTTAATAACGCCGAATTTGTGATCAGTGCCGTAGGTCCTGATCAGTATCCAGTGGATGCCTTGCCGGAGATTGCTCTGGCAGGGCGCTCCAATGTAGGAAAGTCTTCTCTGATCAACCGGATGATTAACCGCAAGAACCTTGCCCGCACCAGTTCTACACCGGGGAAGACCCAGCATATGAACTATTACCGGGTGAATGAGAGCATGTATTTCGTTGACTTCCCGGGTTATGGCTATGCCAAGGTCTCGAAGACGCAGCGCGCCTCCTGGGGCAAGATGGTTGAGAAGTATATGGCGGAGCGCGAGACGCTGAAGATGGTTCTGCTTGTCGTAGATCTGCGCCACCCGCCGACTGCCAATGACAAAATGATGTTTGACTGGCTGAAGCACTACGATCTGCCGCTCTGTGTAGTGGCAACCAAGGCGGACAAAATTCCGAAGACCCGCTGGCCGAAGCATATCAAGGTGATGAAGCAGGAGCTCGGTGTGCTGCCGGGGGATAGCTTCATTGCTTATTCATCAGAGATTGGACTTGGCAAAGACGAATTATGGGAACTTATAGATAGACATACTCTATCCACCGAAGAAGAGCTTCCGGCAGAACCGGATGATCGGGATTCCGGGGATGAACCGCAGCACGAAGAGTCTTCTGAGACTTAAGGGTTTGTCATTAAGAATTGAGGGATGTTTATGGCTCAGCGTCTGGCTATGGAATATGTGAATGCAACGATGCAAATGACCGAATTTCAGCTGAACCAGTTTTTGCTTACAGCCGACACCAGCTATATCAGTCACCGCGTGAAGGTACTTGGCGCGGGGGAACAGGAGATTGTGCTGGAGGAGGCCGGGGGCGAGGAGGTCCATCTGTCTTTTGAACGCAGAGGCGGCGTCTATATTGGTTCCTTGTCCTGCAGGGTAGTGAATCCTCATCTGATTAATGCAGTCCGCAAGTTATTCTTCACGTACAAAGGCACAGGAACCGTAAACCGCATTTATAAGGATCTAACGATGATGTATTACTATGAGGGAGGCTCGGTACGCCGGATCTCGGAAGTGAGGCCCGGCGGTACCAAGCTGATCTATCAGCATAAATATTCCTTGGCGGAGATGGCATCTGTTTTTAAGCTGCAGACGGTAGAACGCGAGATCGCGCAGATCCGTCAAGAGATTAATAATCTGCTCGATACCCGCAACCGTTGTCAGCAGGAAGCAGTGATCCGGGAAGTAGATGAGAGGCTTGCAGAGGCGGCTCACCGGCTGTTCCGATTGGAAGCTTGAAGATAATTATTTTAAAAATTAGCAATCATTTCCTAGCGAAATGGTTGTATTTTTTTGCGAAAACTATACATATCCTCTACGAAAGGACCGATAAACAACATATGATAGATATCCATAGCCATATTCTACCCTTCATGGATGACGGAGCCACCGATTATGACGCCGCTCTCGCCATGGCGCAAGACGCCCATAATGATGGGATTTCGACTGTAGTAGCTACCCCCCACCATGCGAACGGAGTCTATATGAATCCGGCGAGAGAGATTGAGGAGTCAGTGCGGGTGCTGAACGCGAAGCTCCAGGAGGCAGGCAATCCGCTGCTCGTGCTGCCGGGCCAGGAGATCCGTATCTACGGAGATCTGCTGGATGACCTGGAGCAGGGAGAACTGCTGAGTCTGGCCGGGTCCCGGTACATTCTGCTGGAGATGCCCTCCTCGCGGGTGCCCCGCAGTATGGAGGAGACCTGCCATGAACTGATCATTCAAGGTTATGTTCCAGTCATCGCCCATCCGGAGCGCAACGCAGAGGTTGCCGAGGACCCTTCCAGACTGGTGCGGTTAATCGAGCTTGGCGCGTTAGGACAATTGACAGCGCAGAGCGTAGCCGGTACCTTCGGGAGCAAGCTTCAGAAGCTGTCACTCGAGCTGTGCAGACGGCAGGCCGTGCATATTATTGCATCCGATGCGCATGACCAACTGCACCGTCCCTTTGGATTAAGCGAAGCCTATGGTGTGGTGAAGCGGGAATTAGGCAGTGAGTCATTCGACTTTTTTCAACAAAATTCGCGCAAAATCATTAAAAATGAGGAGGCTATTCGAGCTAATCCTGTTCAATCTTACAACAAACGTCATAGATTGTTCGGAATTTTCTCTCGTAAGGGGTGACCTTCCTATCCTTTAATGGTAGAATGGTTATTACTGGATTCTTGCACTATTATTAATACAAATACATATTAAGAGGTGGATGACAAGTGAGTTTGAAGAAAAAAATGGCAGTATCTACACTAGCAGTAAGTATGGCAGCGGCATCCGTTGCCGGATTCCCGTTCAGCAGCAAGGGGCTGGCTGAACATTTTGGAGTGAGTACAGCTTCCGCAGCAGCAGTAACTAATGCAGGTGTGAAGGCGAAGGTTGAGAAGATTTATGCTCAGCTTACAGAGACTGAGAGACAAGCACTTCTTGCTTATGAGAAGGAAGCAGGCAATATCAGCGCTGAAATTTTCGAACAGATTTTCCAACCAGTACTTTCCAAGCTTGCCTTAGAAGCTGATGATCTTGCAACTGCCCATGAAGCTTTCAAGAGCGTATCCAGTGTAGTCTATGATGTGTATGACAAGGATTACACCGCAATCAAGGCTATCCGCTATGATGTGAAGAATGTGGACTTGCTGAAGAAGATTGCAGATAAGGCTGGCGTAAAGAATCTTACAGCTGACGATTTCAATGAATTCCTGTTCGGCGACAAAGGCGTTGAAGCTGAACTTCGTGCAATGATCAGCAATAAGTCCACAAATGAGTTGTTGAACCTGATCGCTAATGCTTCCAGCACTGATGAGGCTCTGAATACATTGCTGGATGAAGCCGTTACTAAGGTTCTGAATCACCACACAGTTGAAGGCGGTCTGACCGTTAGCCAGGTAGTGTACAACCTTAACATTACTCCTGGAGATATTAAGCTCAGTCTCAAGAACCTGAAGGATACAATTCCAACAGCCGCGCCAGCAGTGAAGGCTCTTGCTCTAGCTTATGTGAGAGCTTACATTAACGAGCCTGTAACTCCTAACCCTGAAAACCCTGGACCTAGCAACCCTAGCGGCGGTAACGGCACAGTAACAACTCCGGTTACCAACCCTACTGCGACACCAGGCCTGTATGATGTATCCAAGCTGGTAACGATTGTTGGCAACAAAGCAACCCTGAAGCTGGTAGATGCTGATGTATTGAAGGCGTTCGATGCACTGGTTGCTGCCAATGCCGGTAAGACAGGTCTTACGCTTACGCTGAACCTGGGTACGGTGAATGCTGCAACGGTAGAAGTACCATTGTCCAAAGCAATCATCGAAGCAGCCAAGGCTAAAGGCATTGCCAACATTGCCATTACCTTCAACGGCTTGACAGTAACCATTCCGGTAGGACAATTCAGTGAAGCTATTACACTGACTGCTTCCACCGTAGCGGATACAACCGTAAGCTCGATCTCCAGCCTGAAGCTGGCATCCAGCGTATATGAATTTGATCTGACTGTAGGCGGCGTTGCAACAACAACCTTCAAGCAGCCAATCATCATTAAGCTGCCGCTTAAGAATACAGAAGGTCTTGACAAAGAGCTGCTGTCCGTTGCGAAGGTTGTATACGGTGCACTGCAATTCCAGGGTGGTGTTCTAGACGGTGAGCATATCGTAGAACCGCGTGATACCTTCTCCTCTTATGCTGTACTGGAGAACAAAGTAAGCTTCAAGGATGTTGCAAGTGTTCAAGCCTGGGCTGGAAGACAGATCTCGGTTGTAGCAGCTAAGGGTGCTATTGAAGGCGTAGGCAACGGCAACTTTGCTCCGAAGAGTAATGTGACCCGTGCAGAATTCGCCAAAATGCTGATTCGCGCACTGAACCTGGAGAACAACTCCGCGAAGCAGAGCTTCGGCGATGTAAGCTCCACAGCCTGGTATGCTCCTTACGTAGCGGTTGCTGCTGAGAAGGGAATCATCACCGGACGCAGTGCAGCGAAGTTCGATCCGAATGCAACGATTACCCGTGCAGAAATGGCGACGATGATCTCCCGTGCGGTGAAGTCGATCAATCCTGCAACAACTACAAGTGTTAGCGCACTGAGCCAGTTCTCCGATGCAGGCAAGATCGCTGCTTCCCTGAAAGACGGAGTAGCCTTCGCTGCCAGCAATAACCTGGTTATCGGCAACGCCGGCAAGTTTAGCCCTAATAACACAGCTACACGTGCTGAAGCTGCAGTAATTATCTACCGTACCATCAACTTCAAGTAAGTAAATAGTATTATGGAGAGCCTCCTCTCGTCCGTTAGAGAGGGGGCACTTTTTTGAAATAGAATAATTTATATGTTGCACACGATAACTTGGGAAATATAAGAATTTACAGCTTGGAGGGAAATGCACTTGTCAGCACAAGAATTGGATCTGCGCGATTATTTCCAGATTGTCAGGAAGAGACTGTGGATGATTGTCAGCATTGTTATCGTGGCCTGTATTCTTGCCGGGATCTACAGCTTATATATCAAGAATCCGGTCTATGAAGCTTCAACGAAGATTATTGTGAATCAGACGCCTACGCAAGCTTCGGTAGGACAGCTGGATCTGAATCAGATCAATACCAACATTCAGCTTATCAATACGTACAAGGAAATTATCAAGACACCGGCTATCCTCGACGTTGTGGCCAAGAACTACCCTCAGTTTGGTATTACTGCGGAGGAGATGCTCAAGAAGGTTAATGTGAGTTCGGTAAATAATACGCAGGTGATGACACTTGTCGTTCGAGATAATTCGTACCAGAGAGCCGCAGAGATCGTGAATGCCATATCCCTTGTGTTCAAGCAGGAGATTCCTTCCCTGTTCAATGTGCAGAATGTATCCATCCTCAATGAAGCCAAGCTGAATCCGCCAGTTGAACCGGGACCGGTAGAACCTAATGTGGTGATGAACCTCGCTATCGCTTTTATCGTATCCCTCATGATCGGCCTTGGAATTGCCTTCTTGCTGGAGTATCTGGATGATACGCTGAAGACCGAAGATGATATCAAAAAATACCTTGGACTGCCAACCATTGCGATGATTACCCGGCTGGGCCAGGAAGAAATGAAGACCACAGAGCAGCAGCAGGCACAGACACAGAGCAGAAAGGCGGGAGAACTCGAACATGTCACAGCAGCCAAATAAACAACGCCATCTGATCACCGTGACCAACCCGCGTTCGCCTGTATCTGAGGCTTTTCGGGCACTGCGCACGAACATTGATTTCTCCTCTGTAGATGAACAGATTCAGATCATTATGGTCACTTCTTCCGGACCGGAGGAAGGCAAGTCAACGGTTACCGCTAACCTGGCCGCTGCGTATGCGCAAGCGGATAAGAAGGTGCTGCTAATCGACGGAGACTTGCGCAAGCCTACAGCGCATAAGACTTTTTCACTCAGTAACCGGTATGGATTGTCCTCACTGCTCTCCCAGCAAGCAGATCTGTCCGAAGTAGTTCAAGAATCGGGAGTGAACAATCTGTCGCTGATGACATCCGGCCCCATTCCGCCGAACCCGGCTGAGATGATGGCCTCCAACCGGATGAGTGCGGTGCTGCAGGAGCTTCGCCAGCTATATGATGTGATCCTGATTGATACACCGCCACTGCTCGCAGTTACAGATGCGCAGATTGTTGCCTCCAAGAGCGATGGCGTAATTATGGTTGTCAGCTATGGCAAGGTGAAGCGGGATATCGCCGCCAAGGCGAAGGCCAGTCTGGACCGGGTAGGTGCGAAGATGCTGGGTGTGGTACTCAACAATGTGAAGCGTAAAGCCAGTGAAGGCTACTACTATTATTATTATGGCAATTGAGTTTTAAATTGAAAATTGTTGTTTTTGGAGGCACTGAAAATGACAGCAAAAACCAGAGTATTAGTATTATTCATGATAGATATTGCGATCATATGGTTCAGTATCATAACGTCTTACCTGTTCCGGTTCTATAATTCTATTCCGCCGGAATACATAGTGCAGATGATAGTCTTCGGGATGATCTCAACCGTGGCTATCGGAGGAAGCCTGGTATATTTCGGGCTGTACCGCAGAATGTGGCAATATGCCAGTATCGGCGAGATTATATCCGTGCTTAAGGCGATTATAGTAGGCTCCGTAATAGCATATGCTGCCGCGTTTGTAATTCTGCCCCAGCGTGTGCCGTTCAGTATAGAAGTACGGTCCATGGAGACCATCCTGCTCCTGGTCGGGGGCGCCCGATTCTTCTGGCGAGTCTTCCGTAATGACCGGAGCAACAATAAGCATACGGAGATTCATACACTTATTGTGGGAGCCGGAGATTGCGGAATTCTGATTGCCAGAGAGATGATGGGACCTTCCTTCGCGCATACCCGGCTGGTCGGGTTCGTCGATGACAGCGCAGATAAGTATCACATGTCCATCATGGGCGTTCCGGTGCTGGGCAACCGCTACGACATACCGCGGATCGTGAAGGAACAAGAGATTCATGAGATCATTATTGCCATGCCTTCCGTCTCCAGAACAGAGATATCCGAGATTATTAATCTGTCCAAAGCCACAGGCGCGAAGCTGAAGATTATCCCGGCCCTGAATGATCTCATTGCAGGCAAGATCTCCGTCAAGAAGCTGCGGGATGTCAGCGTAGAGGATCTGCTCGGCCGTGAACCGATTGTAGCGGACATGAACAGTATCCTGGGTTATGTTCATAACAAGACCGTGCTCATTACAGGAGCGGGCGGTTCTATCGGATCAGAGTTATGCCGCCAGATCGCTCCCTTTGCACCGGACAAGCTGCTGATCCTTGGACACGGGGAGAACAGCATCTATACCATAGAGATGGAGCTGCGCAAGAGCTTCCCGTATCTGGAGATCGTGACTGTGATTGCCGATGTTCAGGACCGGGTAAGGCTGATGGATGTATTCCAGAGCCACAAACCGCAGGTAGTCTTTCATGCGGCAGCACATAAGCACGTTCCCCTGATGGAGCGTAACCCTTCCGAGGCGATTAAGAATAATGTCTTCGGAACACGCAATGTAGCCGACTGTGCAGACAAATACGGCGCAGAACGCTTCGTGATGATCTCTTCGGACAAGGCCGTTAACCCTACCAGTGTGATGGGGGCAACCAAACGTATTGCCGAGATGTATGTTCAGAGTCTCAATGTAACCAGTCCTACCAAGTTCTCTGCGGTACGGTTCGGTAACGTACTGGGCAGCCGGGGCAGTGTGATTCCTGCATTCAAGCAGCAGATTGCGGCCGGTGGACCAGTCACTGTAACGCATCCGGAGATGGTCCGCTACTTCATGACCATTCCCGAAGCCGTCCAACTGGTGATCCAGTCCGGTTCCTTCGCTGGCGGCGGAGAGGTATTTGTCCTCGATATGGGGGCGCCGGTTAAGATCCTGACGCTTGCCGAGGACTTGATCACACTGTCCGGTTATGAACCTTATAAGGATATCAATATTACCTTCTCGGGGATCCGGGAAGGCGAGAAGCTGTATGAAGAACTGCTGACAGATGAAGAGAACCTTAGCTCCACCCAGCATGACCGGATTTTCATAGGCAGACCCAATGTCTTCACCCAGAGCCAAATGGAGCTTGAGTTCAAACGGTTAGAGCGGGTAGTTACCGAAGATGCAGAATCCATCCGTGAAGCCATTAATCAGATCGTGCCGATGCAGCCGGTCATCCAGGCAGCCATTAGCTAATTAGAGATTCGGAGGTACCTGAATTGAAAAGATGGAAAAAAGTATTGATCTGGACGCTGTCCGTCATTGTGGTACTAGGCGTCGGCGGATTGTTCGCTGCCAATTATGCGGTCGACAAGCTGATGAATTCCATGGCCGACGGATTCGATGTGAATGCGGAGGATACTGCCAACGTTCCTCAGGGACAGGTAGTTGACCCTGTGGTAGCCGACAGTGATCCGTCTGCGGAGCCAGCCGCTTCAGTTGATCCGGCAACGGCAGCTACACCGGATAGTACCCCTGTCAATAAGCTAGATGGAACTAATGGAGCGCAAGCGACTGCCAGCACCGGCAAGCCTGCCCATACAGTCAAGCCTGCAAGCACTCCTGCTCCGACACCAGAAGGTGTGGATGGGTTAGCTCATATTTCACCAGATAAGGCAAAAGAAGTTCAGGCCAATGTGTCGATGAAAGATAAAGCGAATGTTGCAGCCATAGTGGCTGGACAACTAAGCGTCTCAGATATCAAGCGTTTGCAAGAGTTAGCCTCAGGCGGACTCACGAATGAAGAGAAGCGGGAAGCCCGCAGTATCATTCTCGGTAAGGTCACCGAGGAACAATATAACGAACTCGCACAAGTAGCCAAGAAGTACGGCGTCAGTCAAGGCAAGACACGGGATCAGATCATCGCCGAAGAAGAACAACTCAAAGCTCAAGAAAAAGGAAGTGAATAACCCATGTTCAAGGTGAAAATTCCAGCAGCAGCACTTCTTACAGTGACATTAATGGGCTGCTCGCCATTAACGGCTTCTGCCCCTATATCCGCTTCAGCAGCTACCCAGGTAGCCGTTGCAACAAATGCAACAACTGCAGCTGTTAAGACAGCGAATCCGATCAAAGTGCAGAATGCCGATGTAACCATGCTCTTCGATGGTGTAGCACTGCAGCCGCCGGCAGGACAATATGTGTTCATGTACAACAACACGACCTATGTCCCATTGCGGTTCATGTCCTATGCCCTGCAGAAGAGTGTAAGCTGGGATGCCAAGAACCTTAAGGTAACCGTAGCGGAGCCAAGCAGCTCTGAGCGGGTAGTCATTAAGGAATACTTAATGAATGCTGCCTCCAGTCCTTCCTTTGCAGCGAAGAATTTGGCTCTGAACAACGTGAATGCAAGTTATGTATTTAACGGGAGCAACAAAGCCTTGCCCAAAGGCCAATCCAGTTATCTGCTAAACGGTTCCATCTATGTGCCCCTAAGATTCTTATCGGAATCTGTAGGAAATTCCATTAGCTGGAATCCGAAGACGATGACCATCACTGCGAGCTCTAAGAATTATGAAGAGAACCCAACTACGCCTACTGTGAAACCAACTAACAATGGATCGAGTCCATCTGCCAGTCCTGCACCAACACCAGCCCCGGCACCGGCGGCAACCACTGAACCAGGTGGAGCAGCAGGCGGTTCAGGAGCGGGTGGGGCAGGAACAGGTAAAGTGTCTTATGAGAGTATTACTGGTGAGACGGAAGCGAAGCTGAGTGCGCTACAGTCGCAGAGTGCATCTACATTGTTTGGAATTGCCTTTGAATACGTGAGCGCTACAGATGCTGCAACCAAGCAAAGTATCAAGGCCAAAGGGAAACAGCAGCTAGACTCTTTTACAGCCTCATTTAACAGTATAATCGCTGACGCTGAACAAAAACTAAACAGTAATGGTTATAGTACAGCTATAATTGCTCAGTATAGATCAGCGTTTGAGGCTGAGCTAGATAAGGGAAGAGCTATTGCTGAGGGTATGGGGAAATAATAGTATTGAAACAGCCTCAATATCAAAAATATGGTTTACAGTTGTAGGATGCGTTCCATTCAACCGTAGCTGTAAACCATAGCATCTTAAGGACAAGGTGAGCGAATGAAGCCTTATATTATCATCAAACAAATTCTAGATTTCATACTGGCTCTAATTGGAATGCTCCTGTTATGGCCTTTTTTCTTGATTATCGCGTTGGTAATCAAGTCTACATCTAAAGGTCCGGTCCTATTTCGTCAAAAGCGGTTAGGCAGGAACAAGAAAGAATTCTATATTCTCAAGTTCAGAACGATGCGTACAGATACACCAAGTGATATGCCTACACATTTGCTGCAAGATCCTGATTTCTTCATTACCAAAGTAGGCAAATTCCTCAGGAAGACAAGCCTGGACGAGCTTCCTCAGATTATAAATATTCTTAAAGGTGACATGAGCATAGTCGGCCCTCGCCCTGCGCTGTGGAATCAGTATGATTTGATTGCGGAGCGGGATAAGTATGGGGCGAATGATATTAAGCCTGGGCTTACGGGATGGGCGCAGGTTAATGGACGGGATGAACTACCGAATGAAGAAAAGGCAAGATTGGACGGAGAATACACACGGAGAATCTCTGGTAGATTTGATTTTAAAGTATTTTGCATGACGATCCTCAGTGTTCTGAAATCTGATGGGGTTAGAGAAGGCGCAGTGAGCACAGAAGCACCCCCCAACACCAAAGGAGCTTCGCTATAAATGGAGAAGAAAAGAATTCTTATTACAGGCAAGGGGAGTTACGTAGGCACAAGCTTCATGAGCTGGGTAAAGCAATGGCCCGAGCAATACGATGTTGAAGAGTTGTCAGTGAGAGGAGAAGCATGGAAAGAGCATGACTTCTCAGTTTATGATGTGGTGCTGCATGTTGCGGGTATTGCTCATATGAAGGAGAGTGCTCGGAATGCAGAACTATATAATGTTGTTAATTGTGATTTAACAATTAGTATTGCAGAAAAGGCTAAAAAACAAGGGGTAAAACAATTTGTTTTTTTGAGTTCAATGAGTGTTTATGGAATTGAAGATGGAATAATAACCTCTGATTCTATCCCCAAGCCTAAAAGTTATTATGGGATATCAAAATATCAAGCAGAAGAAGGATTGAAAAAACTTGAAACGGCAGATTTCAAGATTGCAATTGTGAGGCCTCCAATGGTATATGGGGCAGATTGTACAGGGAATTATACGAAATTAGCAAAACTGGCTGTTAAATTACCTACATTTCCTAATTTCGATAATAAAAGAAGTATGATTTATATTGATAATCTTTCAGAGTTTATCTTTTATTTAGTAAAGGTTAATGCTTCAGGTATCTTCCTTCCGCAAAATGCAGAGTATGTTAGTACTAGTGAAATGGTGAGATTAATAGCTGAGGCCAATAGAAAAAAAGTGAAATTAACAAAATTCTTTAACCTTTTTATAAAAATTTTTAAAAATAAAATCAAGACAATTAATAAGATGTTTGGAAATTTAATATATGAACCTATTGATATCTTTGAATATAGTATAAAAGACTTCAAAAAAACTATTTATTTAACGGAAAGAGGCAAATGAAAGTGCAGCTTTTAGTAAGTATAATTATGCCAGCATATAATTGTGAGAAATATATAACTCAAGCTATCAATTCTGTAATAGCACAAACCTACTGTCATTTTGAACTAATTATCATTGATGATTGTTCTAATGACAAAACAGTGGGAATAATGAAAAAAATGTGTAAAAGTGACAGTCGGATTAAGACGGTCTTTAATAAAAGAAATATAGGTGTTGCTGCCACAAGAAGTAGAGGAGTTTCTTTAGCAAATGGAGAATGGATTGCTTTTATTGATAGTGATGATTGTTGGGAAAAAAACAAACTAGAAAAACAATTAGCTTGTATAGCTATTAATAATGCAGAATTTGTTTTTACAGGTTCTTCTTTTATCGATGAATTAAGTAATCCATATAAATCGATTTTTGAAGTGCCAAATACAGTGAACTACAAACAGTTACTTAAACAAAATGTCATCTCATGTTCTTCCGTACTTATTAAGAAGAGGTATATGGAGATGTTTAGTATGGATAATGATAATACACATGAGGATTATGGTGCATGGTTACGAATCTTAAAAACAATTCCTTTCGCTTATGGAGTTAATGAGCCTTTATTAATTTACAGAATTACAAGCACCTCAAAGTCAGGGAATAAGTTGAAATCGTTGATTATGGCTTATAGAACCTATCGCTATATAGGTTTGAATGTAATTTATTCTAGTTACTACATGTGTTGGTACATTGTTAGAGGTATTCGTAAATATAAAAAAATCAAATAAAAGGAGTAGAGGGCCTGAAAATGGAGAGAATTCTTCATGTTGTTTCAACTATTGGTATTAACAGCGGTGTTATGAGTTTTTTAATGAGCTACTATCGGAATATAAATAGAGAAGAAATACAATTTGATTTCTTGTTTTGGGTAGATGAAGATAATAGTTATGCTGAAGAGATACGAAGTCTTGGGGGGGGAGTTTATAAAGTTCAAAAGCCGGGATTCTCACGAGCATCCTTACAAAGCTTACTATTATTTTTTAAGCAGAATAATGGATGTTACAGGATAATGCATTTGCATGAGGTTTACTTAAATATGATAGTATGTCCAGTAGCTCGTAAATATGGTTTTACACATATTATCTCTCATTGTCATACAACCAAATATTCCGACAAATGGATCAATGCACTTCGAAATAGAGTTTTATGCCTTCCTTTAAAAAGTAATGTTGATGAGTTTTTCGCCTGTTCCAAAGATGCAGGAGAATTCT
Organism: Paenibacillus tritici; assembly: GCF_018207515.1. Lineage (NCBI taxonomy): Bacteria > Bacillati > Bacillota > Bacilli > Caryophanales > Paenibacillaceae > Paenibacillus > Paenibacillus tritici. Next base: position 6,249,293 of record NZ_CP073365.1, on the reverse strand, counting down.
ATTACGGGAAAAAAAAATCTATGAATGGAAAAGTACAAATTATTAACAATGCAATCGATTTCCAGAAATTTAGTTATGATGTAGAAAAACGTAAATGTATTCGAGAAAAGATGGAATTAAATAATAAGTTTGTGGTAGGACATGTTGGTCGTTTTAATAATCAGAAAAATCATGATTTTTTAATAGATATTTTTTACGAAATTCATAAGAAAAATAATAATGCTATACTTTTACTGGTGGGGATAGGACCGCTTGAGGAGAAAATTAAAGAAAAAGTGCGAAGAAAACTACCTCAAAATACTGTTATTTTCTTAGGACAAATTCATAATATTAATGAGATTTTACAGGGAATTGATGTGTTTATTTTGCCATCTTTGTTTGAAGGTTTAGGAATTGTATTAATCGAAGCGCAAATGTCCGGGTTAAGATGTATTACATCTGATGCTGTTCCAAAAGATGCTCAGATCACAGAGAATATTGACTTTTTGAGTCTGGAATTAAGTGCTGAAAAATGGGCTGATACTGCAATAAGCAATACAATTGAAAATAGATATATTGATCGTAAAAAGATTGCAGATGCTGGATTTGATATTTATGTAGAGTCGAAAAAATTGGTTGATTGTTATTTAAATATTATTTAATGTTATTTGTTTTTAGGGGGAGAACATGAAGAAAATATTAATTGTTACTCATTGGTATTATCCTAGGAATGTTCCAAGAGCTTTTCGGGCAAAAGAATTAGTGGATGAATTTAGAGATAGAGGATTTTTAGTTGATCTTGTTGTAGGAGACTATAAGCAATTTATTCATCACGAGGATTATAAGCAAAATGAATTTGATAAAGAAGATGTTAGTAATAGTAGTTCAGCTAAGCTCTCAAATAATCCCATGCTATCAAAGTTAAAAGATATTTTTAATTATTTTCTTGGCGATAGGTTTTTTATTACATCTGGTTATTTTGTGTATAAAAGTATAAATGTTGAAAAATATGATTCGATAATATCAATAGGACTACCCTTTTATATAAATTTTATAACAGCACTTAAAGTGAAAAAAATAAAGAACACTAAATGCATAAGTATTTCTGATTGGAGCGATCCTTTCTTTAAAAGTGATGATACTAAGGTAGCTTTTTATTTTAAAGTCTTACAGAAATTTGCATGTTCTTCAGTGAATTATATAACAATTCCAACTGAAACGGCTTTATATTATTTTGAAAATTATACTGATAAAAATAAAATAAAGGTTATTCCACAAGGTTTTAACTTTGAAAATGTCAAATTAGAGGAATATAAAAAGAACAAAAGAATTACATTTGCGTATGCCGGGATATTCTATAAAGAAATACGTAATCCAGAAAAGTTGTTAGATGCATTATCAAAAATAGATATTGATTTTGTTTTTGTAATGTATACTATGACTCACGGAGCAGTTTATACAGATGTCTTGTTACCTTACAAAAATATTCTTGGAGATAAACTTGAAATTAATAGTTTAATTTCAAGAGAGGAATGTATTACGAAACTAAGTGGTATGGATTTTTTAATAAACTTGGAGAACAGCACTTCGAATCAGGTTCCATCTAAACTTATTGATTATGCACTTACCAAGAGACCTATTTTATCTATAAAACAGGGTGAGATATCAATAGATAATCTAATTTCTTTTTTTAAAGGAGATTACTCAACTGCTTTGAAAATCCCCCTTGAAAATTATGATATAAAAAATGTATGTCAACAATTTATTGAATTGGTAGAGGGAAATGAGGATTAGGTAATGAAAAAGTTAAAAAGAGAAGGGAAGCTAGTAAAATACTTTACTCTAAATATGTTTTTATATAGACTTTCATTAGATTTTCTGTATGTGACAGTTCTAAATGAATATCACGAAAAAAGTGTATTACTATCAAGAGGAATTTTCAACTTAGAAATAAATGAATTTAAGTATGGAGTATCTTGGATAATTTTTTTGATTGCGACTATTTTTGTAAATAAGGGTATATTAAAAACAACTAATAAAGCTTCAGAAATTTTGACATTAGGATTATTTGCTATTAGTTTTGTGCCAACAATTTCTTTGTTTGGTCTAGCAAATCTTGAATATGAATTTTTATATAATTTCACAGCTTTCTGGATGGTTTTTCTTATATCAGTCTACTTTTTTTGTGGAAATGAAAGTACTAGATTGTTTAAGAACAATTTAAAATTAAATGATAAATCCAAGTATTTTGTCTGGTTAATTATTGTTTACTTTTTTTGTTTAGGCGTATTTATTATTTCTTATTTAGTTAATGGATTAAAGTTAAATTTAACTTTAGATTCAACAAAAATATATGAATTAAGAAGTTTTGCTAAGAGTCAAAATTTAGGTTCATTAGTAGATTATTTCAGAAACAATGCAATGTATATTATTATACCTTTCGCGGGAATATATTTTTGGCAAAAGAAGAACTGGTTGTTTCTTATTGCACTAATTTACATTCAGTTACTTTTATACAGCATTGACAACCAGAAGGCAGCATTATTTATTTTGCCGGCTTCTATAATAGCATATTTGTTCTATAAAAAATTTATAATTGAATTAGTACCTCTCTTATTAACTATACTAAACATCCTTATTTTTATTGAATCTTTGTTTAATAAAACTACTTTTTTAGTAAGTACGCTTTTAGAGAGAATGTACTATTTACCTGCTATTCTAAGTAATGGTTATTTTGAATACTTCAAAGAAATGCCTTCAGTGGTTCCTTTTGTGAGTGTTTTTCAAAAGATTGGTTTTGTAAATGATTATCCATATACCATGGGAGTACCTTATATAATTGGAAGTGTGTACTTTAATAATTCAGCAATAAGTGCAAATACGGGCATGTTTGGTAGTGCTTATTCATATGGTGTCCTTGGAGTTTTGATAATACCGTTAGCATATGGGTTTTTGCTTTCTTTACTAAATAAGGTTACTACAGGATTAGAAGTTAAGACGTATATTTCTATTTTAATATTTCTAATTTACGCAATTACTGGTGCTACTATTTTCGTTGTGGTTAGTGTTTATGGTTTCATTTTAGCTCTTATTCTGTTGTCTCTAGTTAATAATAATAGTAGATTTCAATTGTGAGAACTATAGTTAAATGTTTAGTAGTGAGGAGAAATCATGAGTACTATATTAATCAAAAAAATTACCAATAAAATGCCTAAAGATTTTTTTAATGTATTTGCTTTTGATATTTTATCTAAAGCTTTTATGATAATAATTACAATTTTATTGATTCGAATGATGCCTTCTTCGGAATATGCGCAATTAGTCCAATTTACAGCACTTTCTAGTTTTATATGTGGTGTTTTTGGTGAAGGAATTTCTCTTTCATTTATTCGATACTCAACTGAACAGTATTCAAGGACTGGAAAGTCAAGTACTGGATTACATATGGTTTCTTCAATTTTAATAGTATTTTTATCTTTTTTTAGTATACTACTTTTTCCTATATTATCAGGGATTTATAACACGTCCTCAACTGTCGTTATTTTTGCAAGCTTTTATGGTTTTATATTGTCTTTAATTAATATGAATCAGGGCTATTTCCAATCTAGAGAGATGTATGTTAAATCAGGTATTACAAATAATTTGAGAAATGTTTTTCTTTTATTGTTTTTGTTAATATTATTATTTTTTATTGGTAAAGCTGATAGTCAATTGGTATTTATTATTTATGTTGTTTGTGGTATTCTTGCATTTTTTTTCGGTATCTACTCGATTTATAAGGGAGTTACATTTAAACAGATTCTAATGGATCTTGATAATTTAAAATCCATGCTTCATGACAGTATTGGCATTATAATTTATTTAATTATTTTAAATATAATCAATCAAATTGATGTTGTAATGATCTCTCATTTAATGAGTGTTAATGATGTTGCTATTTACGGAATTGCATTTAAATACTATTCACTGCTTTTGACATTATTGCCATCAATTAAAGCAGTGTTGAGAGTACGGACCTCAAAAAAAGAATATATAGATAATTTTGTACAGAGAAGAGATTTTACATTATCTTGGTTGAAAAAGACATGGATTTTTGTGGTTCCTTTTTCATTAATGATCATATTTGCTAGTGATATCTTTATGCCTATACTAAACGGAAGTCAATATGATAAATCTATTAGTACTTTTAAAATTTTGGCTATTGGAGTAGGTATTAGTTATATGTTTGCTTCAAATACAAGTATTATGATGGCTGCTAAAAAATATAAAACACTTTGTGCTCTAGCAGTCCTGGCGCTTGGTATCGATATACTTTTAACTTGGATTTTAATACCTATATGGGGGATAAATGGTGCAGCTATTGGTACTATAACTGCTCATACCTTTATTAATGTATCTGTTACTTTTTTTATCTTGTTTGATAAAGGAGTGCCTGCAAGATGAAAACAACTAAAAAAATAATGAATAAATTTTTCTCTTCTAACAGTGAAATTAAAAAAATTATAATAAAAAAGGCATTAGTTAAGTTGAACATGAATTATTTTTTATATAAATATGAAAACATGCACTATATAAAAAATAAAATACCCAAATTCGAAAGTTTAATTGATTATAAAAAAATAAATATTGATAGTTTAGATACTAAAAAATTAGACATATTTAGTGACCTATATATTTCACATAAGTTTAATATATTAGGTAGTGGGTGGGTATCGGCTAATTATAATGCAAAAGTATCTGGAATAGAGAATATTCTTTATGAAACTCACAATAAAAGACCATACGAAAAAATAGTAAGAGAGATCGTTGATAAGAATTATTCTCTGATTGATTGGCAAAGAGATTTAAAATCAGGCTATTTATTTGATGCTGAAGAAACTTCAACATCTATAAAAAATCTCCCTCAGGGTGTAGATTTAAAAATGCCTTGGGAATTATCAAGAATGTATCATCTTCCTCAGTTAGCAATAATCGCAATATTAATGAAAGAGAAACGAATAGCTATTATCAGAGAATTCAAAAATCAAATTTATGATTTTTGTGAAAGTAACCCATTGGGAAAAGGTGTGAATTGGATATGTACCATGGATGTCTCGATTCGTATCGTCAATATATTAATATCATATGATATCTTCTTGCAGATTGATGAATATGGAATATTGGATGTAGATTTTAATAAATATCTTCAAACACATATTTTAAAACATGGTAAATTTATCAAAAGGAATTTAGAAATTAATATTAGTAATACGAAAGTAAATGGGAATCATTATTTATCAAATTTGTGTGGATTATTATTTGTTTCTACTTACTTTAGAAGTAGAGAGACTCAAAAGTGGTTGGAATTTGCTTCCAGAGAATTTTTAGTAGAGTTTCAAAAACAATTTCTAGATGATGGTTCCAATTTTGAATGTTCTACTGCCTATCACCGACTAAGCGGTGAAATTTCATCTTATTCTATAGCTCTGTTATTAAGAAATCACATTGAACTAGATAATGAAATACTAAAAAAAATGAACTCTATTGCTAAATTTGCGATTTTAGTCACAAGGGATAATGGTGACATGATTCAAATAGGAGATAATGATAGTGGAAGATTACTAAAATTAGACTTAAAGCAGCAGATTGAGTTACAGAATATTTCGCGGGAAAGAAGAAAAAGGGATGGAATTGTTAATGATCCGTTTGTTGAAAATGAATTGAATAATTATTCACTTCCAGCAGCAATTTTTGCAATCACTAATCTTAATGATTTGAATAATTATGCTAAGAAATCTCCCATCGATTTTAGCATTATGAATGCACTTGTTAATCAAAATTCTACTGATTGTCAAACTGTATATGATTTTTCAAGTTATAATTATAACCATAATGTGGATGTAACAGGTTTGCAAAGTAAATTTAAACATAAAAAAACGACAACTATCTTTCTACCGTATGAAGATATTATTCTTAATAATTCGGTATTGAATTTTTCTCCGCATTTTGGGATTGCTGTTTTTGAAATGGATAATTTTAAATTATTTGTACGTACACCGACCGATTTAGAAGATATGCACACAGCACATATTCATAATGATTTTTTACATTTTGAAATGGACTTTGAGAATAAGAGCTATTTCTGCGATCAAGGGAGCTATATTTATACCCCCTTAATCAATAAAAGGAATCAGTTTAGGAGTGTAAGAGCTCATAATATACCTAATCATGGTATTGAGACTAATGATTTTGTAGATTGTTTTAATGTGAGAACTAATATTAAGGGTGAAGTCTTACAATTATCAAATAATTCAATAGAGTTAATGGTATGTTTTAATGATATTTTTCATTACCGAAAAATTGAACTGGACAAAAACATGATAGTAATTACAGATAAAAGTAGTCATTTTTTTGATTATACTTGTAAAGACTTTGATTATGTTTCGTCTGGATACGGGCGTTTATTAACTCAAAATGTTCGACATGGGCTTAGAATAACATCAGTCTAAGTTATTATTTTAACGGAAGAAAAAAGGAGAGGTACAAATGTTAGGGGTAAAAGTAAATGTTATAGGTATGGGCTATATAGGACTTCCAACAGCACTTATGTTTGCTGCTAATTGTGTTGAGGTAATCGGAACTGACTATGATGAAAAATTGATAGCTCAACTTATGCTTGGGAAAGTAACATTTGAGGAGGAAGGACTTACAGAACTATTCGAAAAAGCTGTTTCACAGGGAATTAAGTTCTCTACAAGTTATCATCCTGCAGATATATACATAGTAGCTGTTCCGACTCCATATGATAAAACAAGTAAGAAGATTGATGCAAGATATGTATTATCAGCCCTCAAAAGCATTATGGAAATTTGTCCGAAAGGTGCGATAATTGTAATTGAATCAACGGTATCACCAGGTACAATTAATAAATTTATTTGTCCACTCATAGAAAAAAATGGGCTTGTTATTGGAGAGGATGTTCAATTGGTCCACGCTCCAGAGAGAATTATTCCTGGGAATATGATATATGAATTAGAGAATAACTCTCGTACTATTGGTTCGGATAATAATGAAATTGGAATGATTGTTAAAGAATTGTATAAAGTGTTTTGTAAAGGTGAAATTGTATTAACAGATATAAGAACTGCTGAAATGACTAAGGTGATAGAAAATACATTTAGAGATATTAACATTGCATTTGCGAACGAACTAACAAAGATCTGTGGCTCTGATGATATGGATGTATATGAAATTATAAGGATTGCCAATATGCATCCGAGAGTGAATATTTTACAACCTGGTCCGGGTGTTGGAGGACATTGTATTTCAGTAGATCCGTGGTTTTTAGTGGGGGATTACCCGGACTTAACTAATTTGATTTTAGCTGCAAGAAAAATTAATGACTCTATGCCACAGCATGTATTAAAAAGAATAAGAGATATTATGAAGAATAATTGCATTAGAGATATCTCTAGAGTTGGATTGTATGGCCTAACATATAAAGAAGATGTTGATGATATAAGAGAAAGCCCTACACTTCAATTACTAGAAAAAATGGATGAACACTTAGCTTTTGGCATAAAGGTATTTGATCCTATGATAAAGAAAGTAGTTGTAGAAAATCAAGAAATTGATTTCGGGAAATTTTTGAGTGAAATAGATATTCTGGTTATTATGGTATCACACTCTCATATAAAGGATAACATGCATGATTTAAAAGATAAGCTTATACTGGACACCAAAAATGTTTGTCATTTTGAAGGTGTTTATAAATTGTAATAAAATGTTATATCACTTAAAAACTAGCGGTTCGTATTTTCATCATAAGAAACTTTGCTATTACATTTGAATAAAATACCAGCTTTTGTTACATCGACGATTGCGTGTGAAATAGTACCGTATGATATGATTAAACGCAGATTATGACGTCCTTTGACTGCTGCTTTCGTCCAGTGGAAGTGATAGTAGTTCAAGATTGCTCTTCACAGTTCTGCATCGTTTTCAATGTATTTACGTGGGACTTACAGCGAAATATCTTCATTTATGTAATTTCTACGTTTTTATGCCTAAACGCTAATTTCGCTTTTCAGCCTTTATTACAATGGAATCATTCTGAGGTGTAGCTCATGAGTAGGAAGAAATTGCTGATCACCGGTGGTGCCGGTTTCATTGGCGGGAACTTTGTGCAATACATTATGGATAAGTATTCCGATTACTATGTCTATAACCTGGATCTGTTGACCTATGCGGGTGATTTAACTAAGCACAAGGAGATTGCAGGGCGGGATAATTATCGCTTCATCCAGGCAGATATTGCTGACCGTGGAGCTATTCTGGCTCTTTTTGAACAAGAACGCTTTGATTATGTGGTGCATTTCGCAGCGGAGAGTCATGTGGACCGCTCGATTACTGATCCGTCAGTATTTGTCCGGACGAATGTAATGGGAACCCAGGTACTGCTGGAGGCTTCACGGACCATTGGAGTAACCAAATTCGTTCATGTCTCTACGGATGAAGTGTATGGTGAGCTGGACTGGGACCCTGCGGTATTCTTCACGGAAGAGACGCCGCTCCAACCCAATAGTCCTTATAGTGCCAGCAAAGCATCGTCTGATCTGTTGGTTCGCGCTTATCATGAAACCTTCGGCCTGCCGATGAATATCACCCGCTGCTCTAATAATTATGGCCCGTATCACTTCCCTGAGAAGCTAATTCCGCTTACCATCTCTAGGGTTCTGAACGAACAGAAGGTTCCTGTCTATGGGGATGGCAGGAATATCCGGGATTGGCTGCATGTCTGGGATCATTGTGCAGCTATTGACCTTGTTTTGCATGAAGGGGTTAATGGTGAGGTCTATAATGTGGGCGGTCATAATGAACGTACCAATCTTGAAGTCGTGAAGACTATTATTCATACCTTGGGTAAGTCTGAGGACTTGATTGAATTCGTTACCGACCGGCTGGGACATGATAAACGGTATGCTATTGATCCTACTAAGCTGGAGAAGCTGGGTTGGAAGCCGACGTATACCTTTGACACAGGAATCGCCCAGACGATTAAGTGGTATACAGACAATGCCGAGTGGTGGGAACAAATTCTTAGCGGCGAGTACCGGAAGTAGCTTATGACCCGTAAATTAACCAAGGTAAAAATGGGCAAGCGCAAAAAGAGATTCCTCTTTCTGTACTTGCCTGTTCTGTTAATGGTCGTGTTGTTCCTGTGTGCCGGACGTTTCCTCCCGCTATCCCAGTCCCCCAGACCAGCAGACGCCATTATCGTACTCAGCGGTGGGGGCGGACGGGTGGAGCAAGGGGTTCAGCTGTTTGAACAGGGCTATGCGCCGCAGCTCCTGCTGTCTAACGCGAAGGAGGGGGCCGGCCCCGCCGGTGACATGCGCGAAACGGCCCTGTCCCTAGGCATCCCGGAGGATGCCATTCTGGCGGAGGACGCTGCCCAGAGTACCTACCAGAATGCGCAGTTCACGCTCCCGATCATGCAGCAGCAGGGCTTCAAGTCGGCGATTGTGGTCTCTTCGGATTTTCATATGCGGCGGGTGAAGTTTATCTTCGATCATGTCTATAAGAATTCGGGGATAGAATTGACGTATATTGGTGCTGATTCAGGCTATAACGCGAAGACTTGGTGGAGTGACCGGTATAGCCGGGAGACGATTTTTAACGAATATACGAAGATGATCGGGAATGCCTTAGGCTATAATGGGCCGGAAGCGAAAAGTGCTCTTGAACAGATTAAGCGCTGGTTCCGCCGGTAAAAGGAAACTGGGAATAGAAATGACAGAGACCTTATGAGACTACTAGGGTCTCTATTTTTTTGCCATTATGGCAAACGTGTTGCCTGCAGTTCACGGATTATACTAATCTGCGGCATTCTACGTTATTGACTATTGGAATAATGTGACATATTATTACATCTATAAAACAAATTATATTTGGATTCCAGTTTAGGTGGTGTTTGCGTGGTCCCTACTACTAGAACTATGATTCGCGATCTATTAGCGTTGTATTTGTCGCAGAAGGGAATGCCTATTAATCAATTCTCGGGACAATCCGGAATTAATTCAGGAACGCTCAGCCGGATACTTAGTGGTCACCAGCCCATTGCTATGAACCATCTGGAGCGAATCACCAACGCGATGGATCTGCCGGAGGATCATTTCTACAGCTTATACGTGGATGAATGTTTCTATTTCTCGTCACCCACCTGGCGGCGTCTGCGGCCTTTTCTTGTACGTTCAGCTGAGCTGGGCCGTCTGGATTGCGTTGAACAGGTGGTTCAGAATCTCCTAGAGAATCTGGTCTACGCCCCCATGCTGTTCGAAGTGGCTGAAGGCCTGTTTCAAGAGGGGCTGTGGCAAGCTGCTGAATTGTTGTATAAGAATGTGAGTGTCAGTGAGAAGTATCAGAATTCCGAGAGACTCGCGGTGTGCCAATACCGTCTGTTTCGAATCGCCATTGGTGATGACCAGGCGCGGAATTTACAGGCTGCGTATCTCTTCGAAGGTTACCTGGACCGTCTGGATGAAGCGGATCAATTGGATGGATTGAAGCACTTGGGTCATGTCTATGGTTCATTGAATCGGTGGCATAAGGTGGATGAACTCGCGAAGAAGATGCAGCAATTAGCAACTATTCGTTATAATCTCCAGCGGAAGTCAAACCGTAGAGAGAGTAACGAGAGAAAACCTGAGAAACCCTTGTACTTCTATATCCTGTACGCACAGCTTATCCGTTCAAATGTGTGTGAGCAACTAGGAGACTATTCATCGGCATTAGATTGGGTATCCCTATATATGGACGGAAACTGGATAAAGGAAGACGATGAAGAAGTGAAGCGTACTGTGTCTCAATTCCATGAGTGGGGACTCGCAAACAGACTGCTTTATCGGGTGATGGCAGGACAATACGAGGCTCTCTCTGAATATGTTGAATTTATCTCCCACCGGCCAGATGAGATATTTACAGCATTATACAATATTATCTTATCTGCTAACCGCTATGACTGGAAGGTTGATTACATTCTGGAGCGGTTTGCTTCATATATTCCTTACCGGACAAATCTTGCAGAGTATGGCATTCTTCATAACAAACAAATTATAACCAACCAATACACCCAATTCCTCGCTGAATTAGCAGCCTATTATTTAAATAACAAGCGCAAAGAAGGAATTAGATTCATCCTGCAAAGCTTGGAATCATCTGCTAGAATCAATAACGAGAGCAATGTAATCAAATGTGTCGATCTGTTTGGGCAGCATCGGAATCAAGCAGATGAAGAAGAGAACCAACAATACAAAGTTCGAATTGGAGCATACCTATAATTCAATTGACTCCGTAGCAAACATCAGCACTCAACTTTTATTCAAACTATGGGGCACGGCTATGGTGGTGGTTGATGCTTACCGGGCAGTAATGATATGATTTCAAGCAAGTATACAGAGCAAACGACGTTCCCGGTATATCGGGAACGTTTTTTTGATTTGAAGCGAAGAACTCGCTGGAGCAGATCAAACGCTGGTTCCGCAGGTAAGAGTATTTTACAAAAAAAGTATTGCTATCTACCCTTCCCCTCCACAATACGACAAACAAACTGGGTATCCCGGTCTATAATTAGGAGCAAAACTACTTATAGTCTGGGAGATATGTACTATGCCTAATTATTATTTTAGGGAAATGTGGACCCCGTTGCGCTGGATCGGGATCAGGTTCTACCGGGATGACAGGGACCGGCTGTGGATGAAGAAGGGGAAGCAGCGGCGGCAGCTGGTAAGAAGCTCGGAATCGGAGAATACGGAGAGTTGAAGAGACCTGTGGGTCTCTTTTTTTATGGGAAAATGTTTATGTCTTAGGAACTATTACCTTTGTACCAATTGATGTATAATGGATTCTGCGAGTCTAGCGGTTGCTCTCTTGGAATGGGAGTGGAAGAGTTGACGGCCGGGCTGCTTACTATGGTTGGGGGCGATGAGTGTGAAGGCAAGAAGATGGAATGTGTTGGCGGCGTGGGTAATGCTGCTGAGTCTGCTGTGCGGGGGAGTGGCTAGTGCAGCAACGGTGGTGCAGCAGACGTCATCTTATGTTTTTGTGGATGTGAAGACTACCTATTGGGCCAATGAAGCTATACAGAGTATGGCGAATCAGGGCATTATTACGGGGAACCCGGATGGGTCCTTCAAGCCTGAGGCAGCCATTACCAGGGAACAGTTAGCCAAGCTGATTACCCTGACGTTTGGACTTGATTTGGTGTCGGATGGAACGCAGACGTTCTCGGATGTGAACCCGTCTTCGTGGGCTTACAAATATGTTGAGGCGGCGAAGGAATATCTTACGGGATATTTTCCAGTGAAGGGCAAGCCCTTCTTCGATCCACAGGCGAGTGCTACCCGTGAAGATGTGGCTGTCGCGCTGGTTCGTGCTATGGGTCTGGAGACCGATAAGGTGGATGCTGACAGTATTCTGTACTATAAATTCAGTGACTATGAGGACGTTACTCCTCAACTGGCCAAGGAAGTGGCGGTGGCTGTAGATCATAAATTGATTCAGGGCTTCCCCGACGGAACCTTCGGACCAACCAGTCCCATTAACCGGGCTTCTGTAGCAACTTTGCTGTATCGTGTGTTGAAGTCCTCGTATACTACGGCAACGCAGGATGTGAAGCTGGACGTACAGGTTCCGGCACAGGTGGCGGACAGAACGGTCAAGCTTACGGGCAAAGTGAATGCTGATGCCAAGGTGTATATCAACGATGAAGAAGTAGAGAATGTGAATGGCTCTTTTGCAGAGGCGTATGATCTGGATGGAGGAGAGAAGGTCTACGAATTTGTATTCAAGGCGGTTCTGCCGAATGGACGCTCGAACACGGTCACGAAGCAGGTTACTTACCAGACCTCCGGTCCACAGCTGACGGTGCAGGCTCCAGAGACCTCCAATCAGCTTACGGCGAAGATTACCGGTAAAGTGAAGGACAGCGGTGATACGAACCCGGAAGTTACAGTTAATGATAAAACAGCTTATGTGTCCTACAATGGGGAATTCAGTGCGGACCTGACTCTGAAGGAAGGCCTCAACAAAATTGTGGTGACTGCGGTCAATAAATATGATAAAAAAGCAGTGGTCGAGAAGCAGATTGTCGTGACCTTGGGCGGACCTGTGCTGACGCTGGATCTGATCCCGGAGACGAGCAGCAGCAAGACGATCTCTTTAAGCGGCAAAGTGACTGACAAGAATGACAGCAATCCTAAGATCTATATGAACGATGAGCTGGTGGGCAGTTACGGTTCCTTCAACAAGACGGTTACGCTGAAAGAAGGGGCGAATACTTTTAACTTCAAGGCTACGAATAGCTTGGGCAAAAGCTCAGTGGTTATTACCAAGGTAATCACCTTTAATGTAGACGGACCTGTGCTTACGCTCGATCTGATCCCGGAGACCAGCAGTAGCAAGACGGTAACCCTCAGTGGTAAAGCGACTGACAAGAACGACAGCTACCCGAAGATTTACATGAATGACGAGCTAGTAGGGGATTACGGCTCCTTCAACAAGACAGTAACGCTCAAAGAAGGAGTGAATACGTTCACCTTCAAGGCTGTTAACAGTCTGGGTAAAAGTTCGGCCGTTGCCACCAAGACCATTACCTTTGCTGTGGACAGTCCCGTGCTGACGCTGGATCTGATCCCCGAGACGAGCAGCGGCAAGACGGTTACCTTAAGCGGTAAGGCGAGTGACAAGAATGACAGCTCTCCTAAGATCTACATGAATGACGAACTCGTAGGTGAATATGGCTCCTTCAACAAGACAGTAACCCTCAAGGAAGGAGCGAATACGTTCACCTTCAAAGCGACTAATAGCTTGGGCAAAAGCTCGGAGCCTATAACCAAGACCATCACGTTCAATGTAAGCGAGCCGGTGCTGGTTCTGGATTACATTCCTGAGACGACCAAGACGAAACAGCTTACCTTGACCGGGAAAGCCACGGATGCGAACGACAGCAGTCCTAAGATCTATCTGAACGACGAACTGATCAGCAGCTATGGAAGCTTCTATAAATCGGTGACGCTGGCTGAGGGCAGCAATACGTTCGTATTCAAGGTCACCAACAGCTTCGGAAAAGTAGTAACGGTTGAGAAGACTGTGGTTTATACGCCGGAGGCAAGTAAGGAGTAGGGTTGGAGTATCTGTACACAAACACAACCCGCAGTTTCGGAGGAAGGCTCCGGAACTGCGGGTTATTTGTGTTGAAATTATGGAATTAGCCGCGCCTCCGCTCCGGGATCATGAAGGATACGGTGGTGCCCACTTCAGGCTGGCTGTGAATGACCAGGCCTTCGCCATATAGCTGTATTAGACGCCGGTTGGTGTTCAGCAGCCCGATGCCGCGGGAAGGCAGTCCCGGTCCGCTGTCATCCAGCAGCCTGCTGACCTGCGCTTCTTCCATCCCTTTGCCGTTATCCTCCACTTCAAAGAAGGTATGCCCATGGCGGCGGTGAATGCGGATCTGCAGCTTGCCTCCGGCCTTGCGGCTCAGCAGGCCGTGTCTGACTGCATTCTCTACCAGCGGCTGAAGGGTGAGCGGAGGAAGGAGCAGGTCGATGCCCTGATCCACATCCCATTCGATCTGCAGGCGTTCTTCGAACCGGGCCTTCTCAATGAACAGATAAGACTCCACCAGCTCCAGCTCATGGGACAATCCGACCAGCTGCTGCGAGTTCATATAATCGAAGCTGATTCTCAGATAGGAGGAGAAGGCCTCCCCGAGATCACGCATCTTCGGCAGGTCGAATTCGCTTAGCGCCAGCAGCGAGTTCAGTGTATTGAACAGGAAATGCGGCTGAATCTGTGCCTGCAGGTAAGCCGCCTCCATCCGCAGACTCTGGTTAATGGACTGCTTCAGTCCGGTCAGTGAGCGGACCCTGTATTTCAGTTCTAGGGCATCTACCGGCTTGGCGACATAATCATTGGCCCCGGACAAGAACCCGGTATAGATATCCGCCGGCTGATTGCGGGCCGTGAGCAGCAGGATCGGCAGCTCCGAGATGGAGAAGCGCTGACGGACAATCCGGGTTAATTCGTAGCCTGACATGTACGGCATCATCACATCGGCGATCAGCAGATCCCAAGGCTCAGTGCCGAGCAGCTCCAGCGCTTCCTGAGCGCTGGTGGCGGTGACCAGCTGATGATGCTCTTCCGAGAGGATGCTGGTGAGCACCTTCAGATTAACCGGATCATCATCGACGGCCAGGATATGGGTCTTGGCGCTCAGGGAGGCAGGCGGCATCTGCGGTGGAACGGAGAAGTCCGCCGTTGCAGCAGGCTGGCGGGTATCAGACTGCTGTAATAACAGCCGGCTCTCCTCAAGCAGCAGGCCTCTCAGATCCGGGCTGTCCGGCTGCCTTCCAGCCGCGTCGTGTTCCGGTTCCTGCCGGGCCTCGGAAGAAGACACCAGCGGAAGGGTGAAGGTGAATACCGAGCCCTTCCCCAGTTCAGAGTCAACGGTGAGTTCCCCGCCGTGAAGCTCGGTCAGCTGCTTGCTGATGCTTAGTCCGAGCCCGATGCCGCCCCCGTCAATGATGCCTTTGCTGCCTTGCTCATACGGTGAGAAGATCCGCGCCTGTGTCTCCTTCTCGATACCTGCTCCGGTATCCGCTATGCTGATTCTCGCTTGCTTGCCTGCGACTTCAGCGGACACGGTGATGGTTCCGGCTTGCGTGTATTTGATGGCGTTGTGCAGCAGATTATAGAGAATCTGTACAATCCGCTTCTCATCGCCCCAGACAGGCGGCAATGAAGCGGGAAGCTCGTTGCGTAACTGAAGCTGTTTGCCTTCTATCATGAATTCGAACATCCCCAGCACCCCGGACACCAGCGATCCAATCGCCAGCGGCTCCCGCTGAAGGATGATCCGCTTCTCCTGCAGACGGGTCACATCGAGCAGATCGTTCAGCATCAGGGACATTCTGCGGCTGATGGTAATGAGCAGCTCCAGATCCTGATGGCTCTGTTCGTCTATGGCTGATCGTTCCTTGTTGGCTACGGTCTGGGCAATGCTGATGATGCCATGCAGCGGTGTCCGCAGTTCATGCGAGGTATTCGCCAGGAACTGGTCCTTCTTCTGGTCGCTTTCCTTGAGCTGCCGGTTGAGCAGCAGGTTCTCCTCCGCGTTGCGGAAATACCGCTTGAACCAGTAAGCGGAGAAGCCGATAATGGAGGCAATCACATCTACAGGATAATATAGGATACTTGTCCGGCTATTCGATTCCAAGGCGCCGCCAATGACACTGGAGCCGATAGCGGCTGCGGCGAACAGCAGGAAGAACGCATCCTGCTCCTGCCGGACGACCATCCGTCCGATATAATAGACGACTCCGGCCACCGGAAGCAGATACAGCAGGGAGAAGAACGGTCTTGCATACACTACGTCATGTGCCGGTAAGAGCAGGACGTAGGCGGTATAGAGTAGAAGGGTGAGCAGGTATCCCTTGAACAGCCGGCCGGGACGCTCATTGGCAGAGAAGCTGCGCGTAAGCAGCAGCATGAACAGGGACACCGCAGGATAAGCCAGCATTTTGAGCTTCAGCGCCCAGGTATAGTTCACCGGAAGCCAGAGCAGCAGCAGCGTGTCATTATCGGTGACGATTGAAGCGGCTACCGCCAGCAGCAGCAGGAAGAAGATCAGGAACGCTTTTTGCCGGCGGTTGAAAAAGAACAATATCCCCGCATACAAGGCGTGCAGCAGCATGATCACGAAGGTAACCAGCTGGAAGCCGATCGAATACATGCGTGCACTATCCACTGCTGCCTGGGAGCCGAAGCGGATCGATCTGACGATCCCGCCTTCCAGCGGATGGTCATAGTTGGCTGCCCGGACGAGAAGAACAATCTCTTGCTGTCCTGGGTTATCGTAGGCTGCTGTGTAGGAGACCGCTTTGGGGAGATAGTCCTCGCGGCTCACAGCCAGCTTCCCGAAGCTTGCCTCCCTCTGTTCGTTAATATCAATGCTGGAAGAGGCTTGAATACGCTGAATCCAGAAGCCGTAAGGTTCCGGCTGTGACGGGTCTACCAGAATACGCAGCCTGTACGTTCCGTAGCCGAGGGAGGTTTGTTCCCCTTCCGGGAAGCCGCCGCTCCAGTCGCCGGGGACCTGGACATAATTCCGGGTCGCCGGGGCTTGTCCGCCAGCATCCTCAGAGGTCAGGAATTGGCCGGGGAAGAACTCCCATTCCCCATCCAGCCGGATGGGTGGAGAATCCCCGAAGTCCCAGCCCCGCATATCAAGCACCCCCTGCTGTGCTTCAGGATGCTCAGATGCCGTATTTGCGTTAACCCACAGATAGCGCACGCCGATCAGCAGGGTCAGATATAGGAGCAGCAATAGAATATGTTTCAGATTGAGGCGTGCAGTTGCTTTTATCAAATTAATCGTCATCCCAGTTAGCTTCTTCATACCGTTTCAATTCGACATATTATGATAGTTATCCTGCCGGATCAGGCAACGACTTCTATTCTATCCCCATACGCCAACCAGCAGAATGCCGCAAAATATTACAACCGAGCACACCATCCGCCGCAAGCCCTGCCGCTCCTTCAGCAGAAGAACACCCAGGAAGGTGGCGAATATCGTCCCGATCTCCCGCAGCGGGCTGATATGGGCGAGCGGCGCCTGCTGCAGCGCGAAGAGGAACAGCAGATAAGAGCCCGGATTCAGCACGCTTCCCAGCAGGATAGTGAATTTGTTACGGCACCATTCCTCCAGCAGCTTCCGCGATTTCAGCACTGCAGGAGTCAGTCCGGCAACGAAGCCGATATTGGTCACTTCAAGCAGCGCCAGCGGAGACATGTGCTGAAGGTTCAGCTTATCGACGAACACGTAGCAGGTGGTGCATAATCCTACACAGAGCGCCATGAGCATTGGTGTGTAGTAGCCGGAACCGGAACTGGAGCTAGAAGCAGCGGCGGCCGAGGAACGGCTTCTTGAGCCTAATCCGCTGAGTACGGCGAAGCCGCCAAGCATGCAGCAGATCCCGGCCCAGCCATAGATGGACAGGGATTCATTCAGGAAAAGCACACCGATAAGCGGGATAAGCAGCGTACTCGTCCCCCGCATCACCGGGTAGATCTGGGACAAATCGCCCATCTCATAGGTTTTGGATAACAGCCATGAATATAAGGCCTGTAGAGCTACAGAGAGCAGCAGCAGGGCGTAGGCGCCCGCAGTCAGCGGCTGATTCCACAGCTCAACCAGCAGAACAGGAAGCAGCAGAACCGTGGAGATCATCATGATCGACCACAGGAAAATGCTTTTATTCAGGCTTCTCTTGGTGAACATGCTCCATACCGCGTGACACATCCCGGAAGCCAGCACCAAAAGAATTGGCAGCAGCATTGAATATTCAACCCCTTAAGTAATGATTAATGTTGTGGATCGGCAGCAGGGGTAGGTGTATGAATGGGCTGTTCGGACAGCAGCGAGCCGTCTTCAAGCCGGAGCCAGGTATCAAAGGATGGATTGTCCTGCTCTAACCGGATGACGCGCGCTCCCCGCATGAAGCCTTCCCGCCCGTAGGTATTGTAGCCGGTCGCCCGGCCGTAGCTGAGGCGGATGCCATGCAGTGTGCCGGTGAAATCGTTGATATGGTCATGACCGCAGAAGGTACCCGCCACATCGCCCATCTCCACCAGGGCAGTGAATAGCCCGGAGTTCAGGAACGGCGCGCAGACCTGCTCATGCTTATGTCCATAGCAGACCTGGGTGGCCCACATCTCGGCATATTCGGGCAGCGGGATATGGAAGAACGCCAGCGCAGGGCGCTTGGGCTGGCCCTTGTCTTCCCCCGGATTCAGCCGCGCAGACTGTTCGGTCAGCCAGCGAATCTGGTTTTGCCGGACCCAGTTATAGCCGGGAATCTGCTTAAGTCCGGAGTAAGCGCCGGTGTCCAGCATATAGAGGATAGCCCCCGCGCTATGATCGTTGCCCTCAATCTCAAGGACGTAATTGCTTGAACCGGCAAGCTCGGCAGGACCGGCTTCAGCCACACAGTTGGGATGCTCCAGGGCGATCTCCATCAGCTCGTTATAGGTCACTCCGTTCTCGGTGTCGTGATTGCCGAATACGAAGGCCCAAGGGACTCCGCTCTTATCTACAGCAGCAACCGCATTACGAAAGGCCTGCCGGGGGTCCGTACAGGGAGTCTCACCTTCAGAGACAGGCCCGGTATAGATAAGATCTCCTGTGAAGACCACAAGATCCGGCTGCTCCTCCTTAAGCACACGCTCTATAAGCTCCCGGGTACGCTGATCCTCAGCCCGTCCATCCATCCAGTGCAGGTCAGTGAACTGTACAATCGTGAAGGTGCCGTCTTGCCGAAATGATAATTTACGCTTCATGCGGGTAAATCCCCTCTCTGTGAATTCAAATCATGAATGAAGTTCAGGACACCACCATACGCCACAACAACCAGACCGCATCACACTAACCGTAGCCCACCAGACCACATCACACCAAACCGCAGCCCACCAGACCACATCACATCAAACCGCAGCACACCAAACCACATCACACCCAACCGTAGCCCATATACTAGTAGTGGTGTCTAATCAGCAGTGTCTGACTTCGATTGTTGATTTATCTTTCTTTATGTTGTTTAATGTTGATTTTAGAATGATAATTTCCATCTGTCAATCTATAAAATCGTGTGCTTCCACCAGGCTACAGCTTCTGGGCTGATTGCACTTTCTGCAACAGAAATGCTTCGATTCTATGTGAAATCTCCTTCTGCTGTATAAAGTGCAATGGGAGTTTAAGAGATACTAAAAGATATAGCAATCTATTGCCCCTGATCTATGGCAGTGATCAGAACCAAGGCAGGAGGGAGCTGAACTAAGGCTGATCCATAGTTCAGCCATAGCCATGTCATAGTTGCACCCAGATGAGCCGTCGCCGTGACAAGCTAAGCATATCGGAATTGAAGCTGAGCCATATTCGAATTGAAGCTGAACTATAGTCGAGCCAAGCCGGGCGAGCCAAACTCTCGCATGGAATAAGGAAGTTCGCAGGCTCTAGTAGAGTATCAGATTTAATTCTGTGAATAGGGTTGATTCCCGGAGGTTCCGAACCACGGAACTACACCCGCCCGGCCGAGTTTGCTCCTAACAGACCTGAGAGACCCTATTCCCCGGAAAACAACACGTTTTGCGGTTTAACGGACCGAGTGGACCTTATCGTCTCTCTAAAGAACGTTTAGGAGTGGAATATTCGTTAATAAGGGCCGTGGTGTCCGCAACTTGCCCAAGTTGTGACTCTCCTTCGAAATAAGCGCGTCTCAGTCCGTTACGCCTTGCCAGACGCCCTAATGAACTACTCCCCTCTTCATCTGGGAATACAACTTGAAGGGGGGCCTCCACTCCTGTGCTCCTTCAGGCATTATAGAGATCCATCCATCTTTTTAAATCTGATGCTCTACTAGTTGTATTTCGTGCAGCTAAAACAGCCGAATTTTGCGTGCTAAGCGTTATAACTGCAGAGTGTACAACTATATAAATTACTTTTCCCTAAAGGATGACCGGATACTATATTTAGCTGTACAGAATACAGTTATGCCATGAATTCACCGGTTAACCGTACTTTTAGCTGTACTAAGTACATTTATTCGCTACTCCTTCCTCCGCATAAAGTATGTTCTGGAGATATTAGAGAGTCGGTCGTTAGAGGTGCTAGAGTTGCTAGAGTGCCATAGCTAGAGTGCTAGAGTTATGCGAGGGCAGAAGGGGCTAGAGAGCAGAGCTAGTGGGGGCAGAGAGTAGCGCAGATTTGTGTGTTGAGAAAAATCTGTACCGAAATCGGCTGCATTGACAAGTGGGATTCTGCTCCATATACTGAGGAAATCAACATCAACACACTAGAAACCACATTGTTTTCAAGCAGGCACCATGCGTGCATAACATAAAGGAAGGCGCTGTTACTGGAATTCATTAGTACTGTGGATTAGCACTGGTAATCTCTGTTACTGGAATTCATTAGTACTGTGGATTAGCACTGGTAGTCTCTATTACTGGGATTAATTAGTACTATTAATAGCTACTTAGAACTTATTATTACTTGCCACTAAGACTGGAGGAAACGTGCATGTCACTAACCTATGAGGAACGGAAGCACACGATACTCTCCCAGCTGGAGCTGGAGGGGAAGGTGCAGGTGCATTTTTTGGCGGAGCGGTTCGGTGTTACGACAGAGACCATCCGGCGCGATCTGGACCGGCTGGAGAGGGAAGGAAGGCTGCGCAAGGTGTATGGGGGAGCTGTGAGGATTCGCTCCGGGAATAATGAACCGACCTTCATGAGACGCTCCCAGATGCATCTGGCGGACAAGCAGGCGATCGGGAGGCTCGCAGCGTCACTTATTCAAGACGGCGAGACGGTTATCCTGGATAACGGGACGACCACACTTGAGATTATGCGCCAGCTCAAGGACCGCTCACAGGTGACGGTCATTACGAACTCGGTTCCGGTGCTGAATTGTGCGCTGGAGCAGTTTCAGGGGAAGGTTATTTTTGCCGGGGGTGAGGTGAACATAGCGTATCAGGCGGCAGTGGGGATTACCGCCCATGATCTGCTGGGCCAGTTCAAGGTGAACAAGGCCTTCATCTCGGCCGGGGGGATTTCGCTCTCGGAGGGAATTACCGACTACCATCTGGAGGAGGCCCTGATCTCCCGCAGGATGATGGAACGGGCGGAAGAATCCATTCTGGTAGCGGACCATTCCAAGTTCGGCGTCACAACCTTTGCCCAGATTGCCCCGATCGAGCATATCTCTATGGTCCTGACTGACAGCGGCTGCTCCACGGAATGGAAGGATACCTTTGCCCGGCTGGATATAGAGCTGCTGGCCGGATCATAACTCAGCATGTTACCCAAATAGCGCCAATCCTTGTTCACCTTCAGGTGAGAGGATTGGCGCTTTGTGTTGTGTCATTCAAGTCGGGCTATTCAGGGATCAGCCGATCCAGATCCGCTGTGTGCTGTGGTTGCTGGAGCTTGCGCCCAGCATGATGTCGAAGTCTCCCGGCTCGAATACGAGCTGGTCATCCTGACCGTAGAACATGAGCATCTCTCTGGTGATTTCAAACGATACTGTCTGCTTCTCATGTGCGGCAAGCGTAATCTGCCGGAAGCCCTTCAGCTCTTTGCACGGGCGGACCACGCTGGCGGTCACATCGCGGATATAGAGCTGCACGGTCTCCTTGCCGGTAACCTCAGAGGTATTCTCAACCTCAATGGAGGCAAGCACCCGGCCGTCTGCCGCAGTCTCAACCGTTAGCCCGCTGTAGGCAAAGGTGGAGTAGCTGAGGCCGTAGCCGAAGCAGAATAACGGATCATTCGGAATATCCAGATAGCGGGTCACATAACGCACATTCGGATACTGCGGATCATAAGGGCGTCCCGTCTGATAAGCGTTGTAGTACACCGGAACCTGGCCCACAGAGTATGGGAAGCTCATCGAGAGGCGTCCGGACGGGTTATAGTCGCCGAACAGCACATCTGCAATGGAATTCCCTGACTCGCTGCCCAGGAACCAAGCCTGTACCAGCGCGGCGCTTGCATCAAGTACCGGTGCAAGCTCCAGCGGGCGTCCGCTGAACACAATCGTGATGACCGGCTTGCCGGTCTCCTTAAGACGGTGGATCAGCTTCTCCTGGTTAGCGGACAGCCGCAGACTGGCCTTGCTGCCGCCTTCCCCGGTATCCTGCTGATTCTCGCCGACAGCGGCAAGAATCACATCGCAATCCTTCAGCTGCTCATAGGCAGCCTCCGTATCGTCGGGAACGTCGAAGACGCCTTCCAGCATACTTCCAAGCTCTCCAGTCATCGCTGTGAGCAGGTCCGCAGCCGGAATCTTGCCGGTGATGCCGGTGTAGAGCGAGACCGCCGGGTCTTTCTCTGTACCGGCCCAGCCGCCAAGAACATTGATCGAGGTGGCGAAGGGACCGGCGAGACCGATCTTCATGCCGCGCTTCAGCGGCAGAACTCCGCCTTCATTCTTCAGCAGCACCACCGAGCTTGCACCCAGTTCGCGTGCAGCCTGCAGATGCTCAGGGCTTGGCTTATCGGCTTCGTCTGCCACCGGATCAGCATCCTTGAACGGATTCTCGAACAGGCCGAGCGCATCCTTAAGCTCCAGCACCCGGGTCACCGCTTCGTTGATCAGGCTGATGTCGAGCAGCCCTTCCTCGACCAGCGCGGCGCCATGGTTCAGATAGTGGGTGGACATCATCTCGATATCCAGTCCCGCAGCCAGGCTCTTCTGGGCGGCTTCACGGCCGTCCTGCGCAGCGCCATGGGGAACCAGCTCATTCACCGAGTTGAAGTCGGCGATGGTCACGCCATTGAAGCCCCACTCCTCGCGGAGAATGCCGCGGAGGAGCTTGCTGTTGCCGCTGGCCGGAATGCGGTCAATGGTATTGAACGCAGCCATGACCATGGCGACACCGGCATCTACTGCCGCCTTGTAGGCAGGCAGATAGAATTCACGGAGTACACCGGTGGACATATCCACCGTGTTGTATTCGCGGCCGCCCTCAGGCGCCCCGTAACCGGCAAAGTGCTTCACACAGGCGGCGATCCGCCCCGGCTCCTTCAGGTCGGTGCCCTGATAGCCGCGGACCATGCTCTCGGTCACGCGGGCATTCAGGTAAGGGTCCTCACCGGAGGTCTCCATCACCCGGCCCCAGCGCGGATCACGCACGAGGTCGGTCATGGGGGAGAAGGTGAGGTGGATACCGGCGGCAGCACTCTCCCGGGCGGCGACTTCGGCGAACCGCTCGATGGCCGCAAGATCGAAGCTGCAGCCCATCGCCAGGGGAATCGGCAGGATCGTCCGGTAGCCGTGAATGACGTCTGCCATGAAGAGCAGGGGAATCTTCAAGCGGCTGGATTCCAGATGCCGGGTCTGGAGCTCAATGACATTCCGCGCACCTATGCCGTTCAGAACGCTTCCGATGCTCTCGATCACCTGCGGCTGGATATTAAGTTCTTTGAATGGACCCGTCAGATCCACGGTATCATCCAGACCCCAATAGTATGGACCAAGCTGGGTCAGCTGGGCCAACTTCTCGTCTAGTGTCATATCGTTCACGAGATCTTGGATAAACGGTTTCGTCATGGCTAACTCCTTCGTAAGCGTACTGAAAGTTATTGTGTCAAATAGATATGCAGCTCATCGCCAGGCAGCGCAAGCAGGTTATTCTTGGTAATGCTTACCGCACCTGGACGGTATGGATTGGATAGTACCTGGCCGGTAACGGCAACGCCTGCTGCGTGTACTTCAGGCGTGCTTGCCGGTCCGGAGCCGATGTGATAGACGAAGGTCATCATCCGGCCGAAGCACTCATAAGTGAAGCGCAGCCCGTCAAGTGTTGCCGGGAGTACCGGGTCAATAACCAGTTCTTCTTCACTGAAGCGGATACCCAGAACTGCCGAGATGAGCTGGTTCAGATAGATCCCGGGGCCGCTGGAATACAGGCGCCACCCGCCCTTAACCTCTACGCTTCCGTCACGCAGCTGGTCGAAGTTCTCCTGATAGCTGTAGCGGTCAGGGAAATCACCGTCCGAGCTGCTGAAGTACATGTTGCTCTGGCGCAGCTGGGCATTCGGCACGCTCTGCCGGATATTGATCGGGTTGATCTGGAACAGGCCGTCCCAGGCCCGCTTCGCTTCGCCCAGCTTGGCGGAGGCTTCGATATAGCGGATATGGGCATGTACATATTGCAGGCTGATCTCACGGCCGACACTGGCAGCCTGCTCGGCACGGCGGAAGATGGTGCTGACGCCGCCCTCATAGCGGGCAGGACGGTCCATCAGGCGTACTCCATCCGGGCAGTTCAGGTGCTCGTCGATCAGGCGCAGGTTCTCTGCCGCCTGATCCGGAGTGACCAGCTCGGCAATAATGCTGCGTGTCATCGGCAGTAACCGGTAATGAATGCCGGTCTCTGTATCCAGCGGGTGAAGCATATAATCAATGCTGCCGTCCTCCTGGAAGTATGCGAAGCCGGCAATGACTCCATCCTTGATCAGGAGTGTACGGAATGATTCTTTCATCTCTTCCGCCATAGCAGCAAGGCTGGCGGAGAATTCAGGATCGGCAGATGTCACTTGTGACAGATTGCGGATCACCTGGAAGGCGAGCGCTACCGTCCATGCGCTTACCAGCTTGGTCTTCAGCGCTTCATTCGCAGGCTGAAGGGTATCATCCCAGTCGCCGCCTGCATAGTTGATCAGGGCTGTGCCCGGCACGAAGCGTTCACGGATAGTCTCTACCGCAGCCTTGACATGTGCAAGGACGGTTTCGGTCTGCTGGCTTGGCTGAGCGTCTTCCAGATGATGGTAGCCGATCTCCTCCTGAAGAATCGAGTAGTCGCCGGTAGCCATGATGTAATCGCTGATGCACTTAAGCGGCCAGAGTACAACATCGCCATGCCATTCGTGGGCCTGGACCGGATGCTGGTCGAACATGAACCATTGCGGCCATTCCCGACTCTCCCAGAGCTGATGGGAATAGATCTTCAGCAGTACATTTCTGGCCAGCTCATAATGCTGGGTCATCAGGAAATATTCCATCGGTCCCTGGCAGACATCGCGTGTGCCCCAGGCAGCTCCGCCCGGCTGTTCAAGGCCATGCGGCATGATGAAGTGGGTCATCGCATTGTGGGTATACCACCATGCCGTCTCGTTCAGGATATCAATCCGCGACTGTTCTGTGCCGTCAATCTGCAGCTTGAAGCCGGATATGAACTTTGAGTAGAACTCATGGAATAGAGCCTGCTCCTTCTCCTGAGTGTAAGGAGACACTAGCGGAAGCACATCCGATGTTGTAAGTCTGCCCTGCAAGACTAGCTGGAAGCCGGCCGACTGTGTAACAGAAATTGTCAGCAGTGTACCGTTGCGCGGCTGTTTGTCCGCATAGAACACCCGGTCATCACTGTACGTATATGCGGTTCCCGGGAGCTGGATATCGAAATGGAGGCCGGGATATGGAAGCTTGTGAACAGACGCCTCATCAGGCAGAATCTGCAGGATGCCATCCTTGGACTCTACTCTTACCGGCTGCCGGAATTCATGCTCGCCCATAACCAGCTGGTTCGTGATCAGATAATCATAGGATTTGCCCAGGCCCGACTGTACCTGAAGGGCGACATCCGGCTGGCCTGCTGCGGCCAGAGCGGTAACGGTCAACACATCGTCCTCAATCTGATAATGCCATTTGGCAAAATTTACGCCCATCTCATATGCCGCAGGCAGCGTAAGAATCCGGTACACTCCATCCAGACGGACATAGATCCGCTGACCGCTGTTCCGCTGAATGTTCAGCAGGCCGCGCGGCGTGGAGAGCCCTTTATGGAAAGAGGTATTGCCCACAACGGTCTGCCCGTTGAAAATCCCGTACATATAGTTGGTGGAGGAGATCAGGTTGTTGTCTACCTGCTTGTCGCCCAGCAGCGAAGTGATGATATGGCCGTGCGGACGTTCAACCAGCAGCTCCTTGGGCTGCAGGACAACGTGGACATGCTCGTCCGTGAAGAAGGAGAGCAATTGGCCATTCTCAATTTCTTCAAGCTTGCGGGTGGGGTAGGCGGCGTCAATAGCAGCCTGCGACCACTGCGCAGAAACATAAGGGGTGCCGATATCCGTGCTTAGCACAGGCACATCCCTGCTTGGTACAGCTTCCTTACCGCTCCAGTCGATCTCATCATAAGCGGCCTGCAGCTCAGCCTGGAATTCAAGCGCTGTAACAGCAGACGGATGAGTGGAGCGGAATAGCCCGTAGAAGGCGAACTCAGCCGGAGCCGACAGGACCATCTTCTCGGTCTGGAGTGCGGTATAGGCCAGCTCGTATTGGTAATTGCGGTTCTGGAGATTGCCCGCTAACGCCTCAGGCACATAAGTCCCTTTATAGGAAATACCGAAGAACTGCATACCGTCGGTTGAATAGCCTACTGCCTGCTTACCGACTACACCCTGCTGGAGATAAGGGAAGTCTGCTCCCTGCGGCTGGTTCTGGCGCGAGCATACGGCATAGCCATACGGGCCTTCCCAGATGCTGTGGTCCAGATATTGGCTCATATACAGCTCGTTAGCCAGTACTCCGCCTTTGTCCGCGATTCCGACATCCTGTCCGTACACCACATCGACGGTCTCCCCGCTGCCGGAGAGGTGAATCTGCCAGAACCAGATGCCGTCCTTGGCCGGTGCGAAGGTGACGCGGTAGCTGATGGCTTCTATAGTACCTGTGAAAATCAGCTTGTCATCTGTGCGGGACAGTGTGGAACCGGAGCGGATACCGAGCAGCGGATAGCTGTTAATCCCTTGCTCCGTATATACACGCAGATAGATATTATTAGCAGAGCCGTCTGCCGGGTTGCCTTGGAACTGATTAATAAGAGTGGAGGCCTGCGTGAACTCCAAAACATCTCCTGTGGGCAGGAATGTATACGACAGGTCATCCCGGGTTAAGGTAATCATGTTCATTTGTTGTGTGAATATCATTAGTACCCTCTCTTTCGAGTGCTTGATTAGGACATGAAATGGATCAGAATGGGGGAATTCATCATCAGATGTCACAAAAAAAGGTTAACATGTCCGTGGGAAAATCTAATAGAAACGTTTCCATAAGCGATTCATTTCGAGTTTAGACTTTTGACGGAAAAAAGTCAATTATCTATAAAAAAACCGGCTTTTTATATATTATGTTCAGTTAAATGTAAATTTATTACTTGTTATTTGAAAATAAAAAATGTTTGACAGCGTATACAAGGAAGGAGTATGCTCTGAGCAAGGGGAAACACAAAGGAATAATGGAAACGTTTCTATATCAGCGAAAATGGTTAATCATTGCAGTGGAATGCATTGTTCATTTAGGAGGTGGGCTCATTGGCAAGATTTGTACAATCGGGCGGAAATATCGTCCGGGAATTATTGAAGAACAAAGTGCTGTATCTTATGCTGTTGCCTGTCATTGTGTATTTCGCAGTCTTTCATTATGCGGTAATGCCGGGCGCTTACGTTGCATTTGTCGATTACAAGCTCAACAAAGGGATCTTTGGCAGTGACTTTATCGGACTCAAGAATTTTGAGTTCCTGATTCAGAACGGAGACCTCTGGAATATCACCAAGAATACTTTGCTCTACAATCTGGTGTTCCTTGCACTCGGTAACATCATCCAGATTGTATTTGCCATCATGCTGTCGGAGATTGCGGGCAAGTGGTTCAAGAAGATCTCCCAGTCGGTTATTCTGCTTCCAAACTTTATCTCAATGGTTATCGTCGGCGTGTTCGCGTATAACCTGTTCAATTTCAACTCCGGGTTTATCAATACGATGCTTACCAGTACGGGCTTAGACAAGATTGAGTTCTACTCCGACGCTGGAATCTGGAAGTACATCATTGTTGCGTTCAAGATCTGGGCAAGTACCGGTTACGGTATGATTGTCTATCTGGCAGCTATTACTGGGATTAACCATGATCTCTATGAAGCAGCCTATATGGACGGTGCCACTACCTGGCAGCGTATCCGCTATATGACTCTGCCGATTCTGAAGCCAACCTTCATTCTGCTCCTCCTGTTCGGTATGGGCGGAATTCTCAAAGGCTCCTTCGACCTATTCTACAATTTGATTGGAACAAACTCCGTGCTGTATCCGCAGACGGATATTATAGATACGTATGTCTTCCGTTCTCTCGTTGGACAATTCAACTTCTCGATGGGCGCTGCCGTAGGCTTTTACCAATCCTTGTTCGGTCTGGTCCTGGTGCTTGTTGTTAACTTTATTGTTCGCAAGGTTGAACCGGACAGCGCGCTCTTCTAAGACAAGTTAAGAAACAGGGGTGTTAACATGGCAAGTAATACTATTAAACAGGATTCAGGCAGCATTTTCATTAAGGTGATCAGCTACATTTGCATCTCCATCTTTGCCCTGTTCTGTGTGTTTCCGTTTGCGCTGATGATCTCCTCCTCCTTCATGAATGAGCAGGAGATTATCCGCGAGGGGTACAAGCTGATACCGAATGAGATTTCTTTCAAGGCCTATGAATTGTTGCTCAGTAACTCCTCCAAGCTGGTGGATGCTTATCAGGTAACGATCTTTATCACAGTCGTTGGTACGGTGCTAGGGCTGTTCATGATGTCCATGGCCGGATTTGTCCTGAACCGCAAGGATTTCAAATACCGTAACTTCTTCTCCTTCCTGATCTATTTCACCACCTTGTTCAGCGGAGGATTGATTCCGACTTACATCCTGATGGTTAAGCATCTGCACCTCAAGGATAACCTGTTCGCTATGATCCTGCCGGCGGTGGTAGGGGCGTGGTCGATCTTCCTGATGCGTAACTTCATGAAGGCGATCCCGGATTCCCTGTATGAATCAGCGACGATTGACGGCGCAGGCGATTTCCGCATCTACTGGCGCATCTTCATGCCGCTGGCGGTTCCGTCACTGGCAACGATCGGACTGTTCTCGGCACTGGGCTTCTGGAATGAGTGGTATAACGGAATGCTATATATGGACACTCAGAGCAAATTCCCGCTCCAGTACTTCCTGCAGCGCATGATCAATCAGGCGAATATGGGCAGTCTCATCAACTCGGGGGCGGTCATTAATACAGCCGATCTGCCGACTCAATCCATCAAGATGGCTACAGCGGTACTGGCCACAGGCCCGATCATTCTCCTGTATCCATTCATTCAGCGTTACTTCGTAACCGGTCTTACCATCGGTGCTGTTAAGGGTTAATGGACGCCTGCTTCAATCGAAGGGTGTTTGTTATAGATGCACAATCCATAATATAGAAAAGAAAAGGGAGGCTTACCGAATGAAAGGTAAAAAGATTGCTTCTTCTCTAGCTGCTGTCCTCATGCTTACTGGAGTGCTATCCGCGTGTTCATCGAACAATAATGCAAATGGCAATACTCCGGCAGGGTCGAATGCTCCATCCACAAGCACAGGGGGAGCAGATACTTCTAAGGAAGCGAAGTTGACGTACTACCTGTGGGGCAGTGAAGGAGTTACCAATAAAGAGATTCTGGCTGAGATTAACAAGAAGCTTAAGGCTGATCTGAATACTACGCTTGAAATCAAATATATTGACTGGGGAGACGTAGCAACCAAGTATCCGCTGCTATTCGCTTCCGGCGAATCGTTCGATCTGTCACATGCATCACCTGGTGCTCCTGTGTCCTACTACACCCTGGCTACTGAAGGTGCGCTGACGGACATTACCGATATGCTGGACAAGGTGGCTCCTAAGCTTAAGGCAGAGGTTCCTGAATCCTCCTGGCAGAATACTAAGGTGGATGGCAAAATCTATGGCGTACCGAGTCTGTTCAGTGAATACACGCCTGCCGGTTATGCCTACCGTACCGACCTGCTGAAGAAATACGGCATGACTGAAATTAAGTCGATTGATGATATGGTTAAATACATGGATAATGTGGTTGCCAAAGAATCCTTCCCTCCAATCAACGGTAAGGCTGAGGATGCTCAGAACATGTACAGAATGCTCGTAGATACTACAGACATGTGGCTGAACGCACCTGGTATCTCGCTGAATGAACTGAATCTGGTTACCAAGAGCCCGGAGGATTACAAAAAAGTATTCCATCCAGCCTTCACCCAGGAATTCGAGGATTGGGCTGTGAAAATGCGTGAGTGGGGCGACAAGGGATACTGGGGTAAAGACGTTCTGTCCGCTTCCCTCGGCAGCAAAGACAACTTCAGAGCCGCGAACTCTGCGGGTTATCTGACTCATGCCCAGGACTGGATCGGCCAGTATGGCGGAGATATCAAGGCACTGCCTAATTCTCCTACAGCCTTCTATACTTTTGCTGAAGCCAACAAGAAAATCAAACGTAAGATGGGTGTAGACAACTCGACAGTAATCAGTGCGAACTCCTCAAACCCAGAGCGTTCACTGATGGTAATTGAGAAATTCATGACCGATGCAAGTTACTACAACCTGATGCAATATGGTATCGAAGGCAAGCACTACGTGATTGAAGATGGCGTGAAGAAACAGCCGCAGGGCTTCAATGAAAAAACAGACGGCGGAGGCTTCTCGGCCTGGTCCCTCAGAAATGACAAGTTCGTGATTCCTAGTGATACTGACAACCCGGTCCGTAAAGATCTGTTTGCTGCATGGGATAAAGAAGCGATCGACGATCCATACAACGGTTTCAGCTTCGATCCGGCTAATGTAACTACCGAAATTGCTTCGATCTCGAACGTGAATGCACAGCTTGGTATTCAGCTCATGCTGGGTAAAACAAACAAAGATCCAAAGACAGCTGTAGCAGAATACCGCGATCAGCTCAAAAAAGCAGGAGTTGACAAGGTCATTGCCGAAGTAGAGAAACAATTGGCAGAATTTACACCTGTTAACTAAAAGAATGACATAGGTTACAGGGGAGCTATTATGAATAGCTCCCTTACCTATAAATGGGGGAGTAGTGTGGACGTAAACATTAAGGATATCGCGAGGATATCCGGTGTGGGCATTTCAACAGTGTCCAGAGTGATCAACAATAAGGGTCTGGTGAGCAGTGCGACCCGGGAGAAGGTCCTGAATGTCGTCAAGGAATACAACTATATTCCCAATTCCAATGCGCGGAACTTGAAAACCACACAATCCAAGAACATTGCACTCATGGTTAAAGGGATTACCAACCCGTTCTTCGCCATTATGATCAAAGAAATTGAACGGCAGGTTAATCTTCGCGGGTATCCGTTTCTCATCCATCAGGTAGAGGACGGGACCGATGAGATCAATGCGGCCATTCAGCTGGTGAAGGAGAAGAACCTGAGCGGGATTATTTTCATGGGCGGTACTTATAATCATTCCGAGGAGAAATTCAAGCAGCTGACGGTTCCGTTTGTACTGACGACCATTACCACCTCACAGGAAGTAGATCCGGCTATCTTCTCCAGTGTAACTATTGATGAAGCCAAGGAAGCCTACAAGGCGACCTCCTATCTCATTTCGCTCGGACACAAAAGCATCGGCTTTCTTGCTAAATCACCTTTACTGGAAGACACTACCGGCAGCCGGCGGCTTAGCGGCTACAAGATGGCACTCGAAGAACATCATTTGTCTTACAACGCAGGGCTTGTTGAGGATTGTGAATACAGTCCAAGCTCGGGCTTCAATGCTGCACGCAGACTGCTTAACCGCGACAGAACAGTGACCGCAATATTCGCTGCCTCCGATACGATTGCCATCGGTGCGGCCAAGGCTGTGCTTACCGCAGGTCTGTCTATTCCTGATGATATCTCCATTATCGGCTTCGACGGCATTGAGATGGGAGAATATTACCACCCTGCGCTGGATACGATCAGCCAGCCGGGAACTGAAATGGCGCTGTCGAGTGTGGGGGTCCTGTTCGATCTGATCACCAAACATTCAGCCCATCAGCATATTGTCTATGATGCGGTATTGCTCAAACGGGGTTCTTGTAAGATGATCAAGGGCCGGTAACAGCAGGGCGCTGACTATAAACGTATTGGAGATGAACCTAAGGATGCAAGAATCTTTGAGAATAGGCACTTTGGTCCGTGGCGGTGAAGCCCTCCAGGTGATTCCGCAGATTGTGAACCACGGCTTCGAATCCTTCCAGTTGAATTTCTGGCAGACGGTTGGCGATACCGATCTGGTGGAGGCGGCGGCCCGGATTCGCGAGCTGGCTGCTGAACATCACTTCGTGATCTCTGCTGTCGGGATCTATGGTAATCCGCTTGGCGGCAACCCTGAGAGCGGGGATACCCTTGCCGGCTGGGAGCAGCTGATTGAACATGCCCACTTGTTCGGCACGGACCTTATAGGCGGATTCACCGGACGGCTGCCGGGCTCGTCCATTGACGAATCACTCCCGAGATTCGCCGAGGTCTTCGGAGAGTTGTCGAAGCGGGCGGCAGACAAGGGTCTGCGGATTGCTTTTGAGAACTGTGCGATGGGCGGCGACTGGCAGAAGGGCGACTGGAATATCGCACATAATCCTACAGCTTGGGAGAAAATGTTCAACGCCGTTACGGCAGACAATCTCGGGCTGGAATGGGAGCCTGCCCATCAGTTGACCGCGCTGATCGACCCGATCCCGCAGCTGCGCAAGTGGGTGGATAAAATCTTCCATGTGCATGGCAAGGATGCAACTATTGCCTGGGATGTTATTAAGGAATTCGGGATTCATGGACCGAAGCCTTATGTATGGGACCGGACGCCGGGCTTCGGGGATTCGAATTGGACAGATATCATCAGCATCCTCCGGCAGGGCGGCTATCAGGGCACGATTGATATTGAAGGCTGGCATGACCCGGTCTATCAGGGCGAACTGGAGATGACGGGCCAGGTCCATGCGCTGAATTACTTGAAGCATTGCCGCGGTGGAGATCTCGTATCCAATCCGGTGATATAATCACATATAAAAGGCCTCATGCTCCACGGTTGCGGGGGATGAGGTCTTTTTGTGCGTTCTATACAAAACGCTTAATGGTCCAATAAGGAACGGTGAAATTCCCTTTATTCGTTTCAATATGCAGTGCATCGGAGGAGTGGTCGATTTTGCATACTCCGGTGTAGGTTTCTCCGCTGATCAGGTGCACGCGCTGCCACAGATTGGAGAGAAGTGCATACTGGACATCTTGTTTGATCATACTCTTCACTTCCTCCTTGAATGAGGTGTGCATGTAAGCTTCGTTACTTATTATTAACCATTCTGGAAGGAATCTAATTAGCGAAATAGGTTACAGTTTTGTCCCCTTTCACACCTACATAGTTGGCCTCAGATGGAGTAACATGTTCATGTACTGTCAGAGTAACGCTCTGCTCAGAGGGTATATATATTCTAGGAGGTGTCACCAATGAATTGGACAACCAGATTGCAGCAAATCACCGCTACGCTCCTTACAGCAAGTCTAATCTCTGTAGTCGGCTGGGGGGCGTCAGCTTCTCCGGCTCAGGCGTTAGCAGCACCGGCCCCTACGCCGCAGCAGGGCTGTAGCACCGGAGACCATGGGCTGCTTAAGGACCTGCAGAAGGCGCACCAGGGGGCAGAAGCACAGCCGTTGGCCTTCTCGGATGTAGAGTTCCTTAGCGCAGATACGGGCCGGGCAGCCGGGAACGGGTTCCTGATTGGAACCTCGGACGGAGGCTGTCACTTCCAGAAGATCTATGAAGGGCAGTGGAATTTCCGGCAGATGGACTTCCCGGATAATGTTCATGGCTGGGCGCTTGCAGCGGTCAATGACGGTCCGGCGAATTATCTGATCCGCACCGCTGATGGAGGCTCCACCTGGACCAGACTATCGAACAAGGCTGTGACCTTTGAATCCGTAGAGTTTCTGGACAGCAGTAAGGGATTCGGCTACAACCGGGCCTCTACTTACTATACGAACGATGGCGGGGAGAGCTGGAGCCTAATCAAGACACCTGCCAATACCCGCGGAGCCTATTTCACCAGCCGGAACAGCGGGTGGGCGGTAGTTATCATGCCGGGCAGCGGCTATCAGGTGATGCGGACGGCAGACGGCGGGGCCAATTGGAAGCAGATGCTGAAGGTGCCATACGCTTCTCCTAATTACGGACGACTCTATGCGAACGGAAGTCAGGTGTACGCTGTACTGTACGGCGATTACGGAATGTCGCAGACTTCCTATTCCCTCTACGGCAGCTCTAATGCCGGAGTAAGCTGGACCCGGGTGATTGCCCAGGAGACAGCGGGAGGAGGTCCGGCTCCGGGAAGCGGCGCGGCCACAGTGAAGAAGGGACCGGCTTCCGGTACCCCGGGCAATATGGTGCTGATCGGCAAGACGACGGCATTCCTGGCAGGTTACCAGCCGGCAGCGGAGGAAGTAGGCGTTGGGCTTACCAAGAACAACGGCCGGACCTGGAGTAATCAGAAGGCGGTTCCCGGATTCGAGGGGGTCATCTCCTTCACCGATCATAACCGGGGCTGGCTGGCAGCCAGAGACCTGAACAGCTCTACACTTTACGTTACCAAAGATGCAGGCGCTACCTGGACAGCCAGATTTTCTTTTGAGCATACAGGGCAGTAAATAACATAGCTGTAACCAAAAAAGACGGGTCTTCTCCCTGTAGGGGGAGGACCCGTCTTTTGTTGGTACTACACAATTAACTCGAACTTGTCGCCCAGAATGAGCTGTTTGGAACGGTGGATTTTGTTGCCGTCTGTGCCGGATACGGTGCTCTTGATACTGAGCAGCGGATGGTCTTCCGCGATATTCAGGTAGGTGGCTACGTCGAAGGTGGCGTACTCAAGCACGATATATTTTCTGGCGTGCCCGAATGACACCTTATATTTGGCTCTTAAGATTTCATACAGCGACTTATCGTTCAAGTCTTCATTCAGCAGAAACGAATAAGAGGAAGGGAACCGCGAATACTCCACGGAGATCGGCACGCCGTCGGCGTAGCGTATACGCTCGATATTGATCACTTTGTCGCCGGACTTCAGTCCCAGATGCTCCTGATCGGAGAGGGTGGCGTCTTCAATCACGCATTTGATCACCTTGGCGCCCGGAACCTTGTTCTGCAGTCTGCAGGTATCGCTGAAGCCAATCGTCTCGGCAACGTTCTTCTTGATCCGGTCTTTGGTGATGAAGGTGCCTTTGCCCGGTATGCGCACCAGGTAGCCTTCGGAGGTGAGTGAGTCCAGCGCGGCGCGGACCGTCACCCGGCTTACCTGGTTGGCTTCGCTGAGTTCCAGTTCAGTGGGCAGTTTATCTCCAGGCTGCAGGGAGCCGCTGTGAATGGAGTCTAATATTTTCTCTTGAAGCTGTTTGTATAAAGGCGATGACTCGGAAGGGTCAAGCATGTATTTACCTCCAACTTGTGAAATCGATTACAGAAGTTATCCAGAAATTGCTTGTCTAACCAGGGCAGACTTGGAGCGAAATGTATTGTATTGTTTTAATACTATATTTATATAGTATAACAATCTGGACCATTTGTTAACACTGCACAACCTTTTAAAGCCAGAAAGACCGCGAAAAAATAAAAATGAAAGCCCTATCTTGCGCCATGTATTGCTTTGTGCTAATATAACCTCATAACATTCCAATACAAAAGCCGGCATGGAGTGAATTTGCAAAGTATGTATCATACAAGAGAGGAAAGATAGGGGAGATGAAACAAATTATTGAATCCTTTAAAGTAATCGGCATCGGCGACAATGTAGTCGATAAATATGTCCATCAGGGGACAATGTATCCCGGCGGGAATGCCTTGAACTTCTCTGCTTACGCAGCCATGTGCGGTGTCCAGTCCGCCTATCTGGGGAAATTCGGCAACGATGAGGTCGCCCGGTACATTCAGCAGGTCATTGATGAGCTCGGGATTGACCGCAGCCGCAGCCGCAGCTACGAAGGGGAGAACGGGTATGCTCGGGTCACGCTGGAGAAGGGGGACCGCGTATTCCTCGGGTCCAACAAAGGCGGGATCGCCAAGGAACGGGCGTGGGAGTTCACCGGCGGCGATCTGGAGTACCTGAAGCAGTTTGCCGTGATTCATACGAGTCTGAACAGTTACATTGAGCAGGATTTAACCGTTCTGCGGGAGAGCGGCGTACCTATCTCCTTTGATTTCTCTGTCCGCTGGAACGACGATTATCTGCAGCAGGTGTGCCCTGATATAGATATCGCCTTTCTGTCCTGCAGCCATTTGACGGCAGAGGAGCGGGAACGGGAGATGCGCAAGGCGCAGCGGCTCGGTGTCAAGGTAGTAGTTGGAACGGTAGGCGAAGAGGGTTCCTATGCACTGTACGATGATGAATGGGTGTACCAGCAGGCCGTTTCAACGGATGCGCTAGACACGATGGGAGCAGGAGATTCTTATATTACGGCTTTTCTCATGGAGCTGATCCGGAGTGCCAAGGACCGGCACATCGAATTTGGCCCGAAGGACAAGTTCCTTGCGGATATTAAGGCAAGTATGGGCAAGGGAGCGGAGTTTGCAGCGCAAATCTGCCGGGTTCACGGAGCTTTTGGATTCGGGGCACCACTGGTCTGACCGGCCGGTGGGGGTCCACTTCTGTCCTATGGTTGTAAGCGTATTCAATTTGAAGAAAGCCGCCTGTGAAGTCAGAAGACGCGGCTAATGATCGGTGAAGTCAGTACAAACTATAAAAGGGGACTTTTTATGTTCTGGTTTGAACTCTTGATCATTTTTTTACTCATATTCTTTGGTGCCAGAGTCGGCGATGTATTTATGGGTCTGCTCGGCGGTGTAGGTGTAGCGATTTTCGTATTTCTGTTCCGGGTGCAGCCCGCCTCGCCTCCGGTGGATGTCATGCTTATTATTTTGGCGGTGGTGCTGGCGGCTTCCGCGCTTCAGTCTTCGGGCGGCCTGAACTTCCTTGTCCGGGTTGCGGAGAAAATGCTGCATAAATCGCCTAAGAATGTTACCATCATCGCCCCGGTTATTTCCTGGTTATTCACCTTCCTGTCCGGGACAGGGCATGTAGTGTATAGTCTGCTGCCGATCATCAACAAGCTGGCCATCGACAGCGGCATCCGGCCTGAGCGCCCGATCTCCAACAGCATTATTGCGTCACAGCAAGCCATCACCTGTTCGCCGGTATCGGCAGCGACTGCCGCGATGCTGGGTCTGATGGCACCGTTCGGGGTCGAGCTTGGCACGATCCTGACCATTGCCATTCCTTCCACCCTACTGGGAGTCATTGTGAGTGCGCTTCTAACGATCCGTAAGGGAAAAGAACTGGCGGACGATCCCGAATATCTGCGCAGGCTGGCCGAAGGGCTGATGGATGAGGGGCTGACAGCGCAGGCTGCGCCGGAAGAGAAGAAGGACAGCAGCGGAGTGCCCAAAGGCGCGAAAGCCGCAGTACTCTTGTTCCTGCTGGGAGTTGTGTCCATTGTTGTTCTGGGCTTGTTCCCTGAGCTGCGTCCTTCCTGGACGGCAGACGGGACGACCACCGTGTTGTCCATGGCCCATACGATTGAGATTGTTATGCTCGTCTGTGCTTCCCTGATTATCATCTTCTGCCGGCCGGCCATTGAGACGATTCTGAACGGATCTATTTTCCGGGCGGGGGCGCTTGCCATGGTGTGCGCGTTCGGTCTGGCTTGGATGAGCAGTACGTTTATCGGCGGGCAGACAGAGTTTATCCAGGAGCATGTAGCGTCCATTGTGAACAGTCAGCCCTGGATGCTTGCGGTAATTATGTTCATCGTTGCCGCGCTTACGACAAGCCAGGGCGCGACCACCCTGATCATGATCCCGATTGCCATTGCGCTTGATCTGCCGACTTATATTATCGTAGGGGCATGGATGGCTGTGAACGCCAACTTCTTCCTGCCTGTATCGGCCCAGTGCCTTGCAGCGATCTCGTTCGATACGGCGGGGACAACCAAAATCGGCAAATACGTGCTGAATCACAGCTTCATGGCGCCGGGAATGATTAATATCGTGATTTCTGTCGTCACGGCAACGCTTCTGGGGAGCATCCTCACGTAAGGAAAGAACGATAACCGAAGCCGAAGAACATACAAGGAGGATTCAACTAATATGATACAACTGGATCAGATCGCAACTGCGAATTTTCACTACAAACGGTATTCGCTGAATTATTTCCTGGACTCGTCTGCCCGGCTGGGATTCAAAAATATTGAGCTGTGGGCATCCGGCCCCCATTTCCACCTGGACTACTACACGCCGCAGAATGTGCGGGACTTGAAGCACAGCATCAAAGACCGGGGGCTGAAGGTCATCTGTCTCACTCCTGAGCAGAGCGTATATCCGATTAGCATCAGCCATCCCGACCCGGTGTACCGTAAGGCAAGCGTGGAGTTTTTTTGCCGGCATATCGAAACGGCTGTTCAATTGGACTGCAACCAGATGCTGGTGACTACGGGCCTTGCTTATCTGGACGCTGAGGAGTCCGACATGTGGAACTGGTGCCGGGAATCGCTTGAACAAATCTGCAGAACCGCAGAGAAGGAAGGCGTAATTTTACCGCTGGAGGCATTTACGTCGTACTCTACCCATGTATTTAACTCCGCAGGGCATATCGCCCAAATGATCCGGGAAGTGGGCAGTCCGAACCTGAAGGGGCTGGCGGATACAGACGTTATGGCGGTGACAGGAAAAGATACCATTCACGACTTCATCCGCGAACTTGGTGACAATATGACGTACGTGCATTTCGTGGACGGCAATCCCGGCGGACATCTGGTGCCCGGCGAAGGCAAGCTGCCGATGGGTGAGGCGCTGCAGGCTCTGAGCGACTGCGGATACAAGGGATATCTGGGTCTGGAGCTGCTTGACCGGAGATATGTGCTGGACCCTGAGCAGGCGGTGCGGAATTCGCTGGCCTGGTTCGAGCAGCAGGGGGTACTTAGATGAAGGCTGATATATATGAATATGAGGGCACAGGGATCGAATGTGTATATAAAAATAAGGAATGGCTCGTCTGCATCAAGAACTGGAAGCCGGATAACGACATCGACGGGATTCACCGGCTGGAGGTCCATCTGGAGACGGATGAACAGTTCATTCCGGTTCACGGCAGAAGTATTCTGCTGGTGGCGGACCGCAAGGACGGCAAGTTCAGCATCGAGCTGATCCCCATGGACATCGGCAAGGTGTACAATGTACCGAAGAATACCTGGTTCTATACGATTGTTGAACGGGACTCCAAGCTCGCCTATGTGC
This sequence comes from Paenibacillus tritici, assembly GCF_018207515.1. Classification (NCBI taxonomy): domain Bacteria; kingdom Bacillati; phylum Bacillota; class Bacilli; order Caryophanales; family Paenibacillaceae; genus Paenibacillus; species Paenibacillus tritici. Next base: position 6,209,596 of record NZ_CP073365.1, on the reverse strand, counting down.
AGCACGCCGATACCTCCAACGATAACAGTGAATACTGCCCGCTGTCGGCGTCTGAGCTGGCGGATGTGAAGGCCAGAGCCCGGGAGATCTGGAGCCTGTAGAACTGGAGTGGCCTGCAATAATAGAAGAGTATTATTCAACAAACAACCTGCAAAGTGCGGGTTGTTTATTGTTGTGCACAAAATTATGATAAAGCCCTGTTGTGAATCTTAGAATATGGTACTATGATAACAAACAGTGAACAGTACATATGACAACATATGATATGATAAACGTGGTTTGATTAGGACGTTAAAGGAGTCGCGGTATGAAATTAAATGTATCCAGTCAAAGTCCGCTATACCTGCAGTTAAAGCAGATTATCAAAGAGGACATTCAAAAGGGCGTCTACCAGCCGGGCCAGAAGCTGCCGCCTGAAGCTGAGATCGGCAGCACCTACGGGGTAAGCCGGATTACGGTACGCCGGGCGATCACCGATCTGGTGGAGGAAGGCGTACTGCACAGCCAGCAAGGCAAGGGCAGCTATGTACGCGAGTTGAAGGAGAAGCGGGAGCTGATCTCCGTTGGCAGCTTCTCGGACATGACAACGGCTTCGGGGAAGACACCGAGCGCCCAGATTCTATCGAATAGGGTAATCCCGGCGGATGAGAAGCTGGCCGAGACGTTCCGCATCAAGCCCGGTGATCCGGTGCTGAAGCTGCAGCGGCTGCTCTTCATTGATAATCAGCCTTTTATCATCGAGGTCTCCTATTTCCACCTCGGCCTGATGCCGGAGTTCGAGAAGTTCATAGGCGAATCGCCTTCGACCTATCAGATCATGAAGAACCGTTACGACATCGAGCCTACGTACTCCGAGAAGACCCTTGAAGTCATTCTGGCAACGGAATTTGAATGCAATCTGTTCCATTGCGACCGGGGAACACCGCTCTATCAGCTCGACAAGATTACCTACGATAACCAGGACCGGCGGCTCCATTATTCGCAATCCATCTATGTGGCGAGCAAGGTCATTTTCACCATCAACACAGGCAAACGCGGCCAGGACTAGCACCGGCTACCTGCCATATTCATCCGTCTGAATCTGTCACGGGTCTGCTGCAGCTTGCCAAGCCGGGATCAGGCAGAGAGGCGGGGATCAGCCAATAGATAGGCTTTAATCAAAGGTTTTGTGTGATGAATAATCACATGAACCTTTTTTTTGCGCGTTTTTTCAAGAGGATTCGCAACATGTAACATATATATAACACAAAGAAAGCATTTACATTTGATTTTTTCGTTGACTTGCTTAATTCTTGATGGTATATATTATAATATGACAACATATACAATCTTATCTCTTATGCTGTCTTATTAAGGATTGGGGGGACGATATGCAGGTTGCAGGTGTTGGGTTTTGTTGTATAGACGTATACGAGAATTTAGACCGGTTGTATCCCACCGGGAACAGTGTCGATTTCGTTATTCATATGAGCCGGTTAGGTGCAGACGCATCAATGGTCAGTGTAGTCGGCAATGATTCCTATGGAGCGCTTATGCTGGACAAGCTTCGCAGAGAACAGATTGATGTATCTCACATGCATACCCGGGAAGAGGGGCGTACAGCTATCTTTCGCATGGATCTGAATGGTAACGACAGAGTCCACAAGGAGAAGGTCGAAGGGGTCATGGGTGATTTTGGCTTAAGCGAAGCCGATCTGGCTTTCATTCTTCAGCATCAGGCCATTCATACGAACCTGTCAGGCCGGATTAACCACCATCTTGCCGGTCTCCGCAGCCAGGGCGTCCAGATTATCTATGACTTCTCTACACGCACGGCACGCCATATTTCAGAACCGATCCTGCCCCATACCGATTATGCCTTCTTCTCTTATCTTCAGGAGGACCATGAGATGGAAGCGTTTATCCGGTGGGCTCATGCCCAAGGGCCGCGCATTGTCGTTGTAACGCTGGGCGAGCAAGGCAGTGTGGCATATGACGGAGAGACGTTCTACCGGGAAGGCATTGTACCCGCTGAGGTGGTCAATACGGTAGGCGCGGGAGATTCATTCTGCGCAGGCTTCATGTACGGCCAGCTAAGCGGCTGGACCCTCCAGGAATCTCTTAAGCAAGGTGCAAGAACGGCTGCTGAAGTCGTATCGAAGTTTGAACCCTACTAACCGGCGAAGCAACGCCGGAGGAAAGGCGGAAGGACCCGTTGATCATTGATGTTCATACCCACCCGATATTCTACAAAGCAATCAGCGAAGACACAGAGATCCTGAAATACCGCAAGGAGCAGTTCGGCATCTTCAAACAGTCTCCCAGCCCTCTTGAATCTGTACTCCAGGAAATGGACTATAACGGAATTGACCGCTCCATTCTGCTTCCTCTCGATCTGACGACGCAGAGCGGGGGCTGGATTGTCACCAATGAGGACGTCAAGCACATCGTTGACCTTGCCCCCGAGCGGTTCATCGGCTTCGCCAGCGTCGATCCGCACCGCAGCGATGCGGCGGAGGTTCTGGAATATGCCTTCCGGGAGCTGGGCTTACAGGGGCTGAAGCTGAACCCGTCCAAGCAGAAGTTTTATCCGCAAGACGACATTTTGAAGCCAATCTATGAGCTGTGCCTCCAGTACAACCGACCGATTCTGTTCCATGCCGGTATGAGCTGGGAGCCGGATGCGCCAGCGAAGTATTCGCACCCGTTGAACTTCGAGGAAGTAGTGATCGCGTATCCGGACCTGCGCATGTGCCTGGCCCACTTCGGCTGGCCGTGGGTGCACGAGACGGTGATGCTGCTGCTGAAATATCCGAATGTATTCACCGACACTTCACTGCTCCACATGGATAATGCTCTGGATTTCTATAAGCAGGTATTTAAGACCAATATGGGCCCGCTCTGGATTGAGCGTAACTTGAACGATAAGGTCATGTTCGGCACGAACAGCCCCCGCTTCAAAGCCAAACGGCTGCTGCCGGCGCTTAAGGCGATGGACTTCAGGCCGAAGACGCTGGGGAAAATTCTTGGCGGCAATGCACAGGTCTTTCTTGGAGAAAGGGGGAACGAACGGCCATGGTTAAACTAAAGACACTCGTCATCCGGTCGGAAGCGGAATTCCAAATGATCAAGATTACAGAGGAGATCCGTTCGTTCATTGCAGACTGCGGAGTGCAGAACGGGCTCGCGGCCGTCATCTCGGCCCATACAACAACGGGCATTATGATCAACGAAGGGCTGGAATGCGTCGAGACTGATATTGAAGAATTGCTCGAACGGCTTGCGCCGAAGGATTTCCCTTACGCCCATGCCCACTTTCTCCCTTCGTACGGGGCAACGGGCAGCAACTCGCCGTCACATCTGAAATCAATGATCTCCGGCAACTCCTGCCTGTTCGTCGTGCAGGACGGGCAGATGATCTCCGGCGATGCGCAGGATGTCTATCTGGCGGAATTCGACGGGCCGAAGAGCCGCAAGGTCTATATCCAGGTCATCGGGGAGTAAGCACACCTAACTTATGAGCGAATGAAAGCGAGGATGGAGAATGAGAAACTTGATGGGCAAGTCGGGAATGAGCAAATGGATGCTGATGGTGTCGATGGCGGTGATGGTCTTCGCAGCAGGCTGCGGAAACCAGGCGAAGGAAACAGGCGAAGCAGCAACAGCAACATCCGGCAACGCAGCAGCGGCAGCACCCTCCGCCGATGTGCCTGCCCCTCCGGCAGCCGTCAAGGAACGCGGCAAGCTGGTGGTCGGCGTGAAGAACGACTATCCGCCGCTCGGTTACCTGGACGAGAACGGGAAGAATGCCGGCTACGAGATCGGTGTCGTCAAGAAGATGGCCGAGTATGCGTTCGGGGACGCGAATGCGGTTGAATTCGTGCCGGTCAACGCGACAAACCGTATCCCTTATCTCGACTCGAACAAAATCGACTTCATCGCCGCTACGCTCGGGGTGACCGAAGAACGCAAGCAGCAGCTTGACTTCTCTACGAACTTCTTCGACGGCGGCGTTGTGACCGTCGTGAAGAAGGACAGCGGCATCCAGGCGATCCCGGATCTGGCAGGCAAGACCGTGATTGTGATTAAAGGCTCCACAGGCTCGACTTACCTCGATGAGCATGTGCCGACAGCCAAACAAATCAAGATAGAGAGCAATGCCGATGCGTTCCGCGCGCTGAAGGACGGACGGGCGGATGCGATGTTCCATGATGCGGTGCTGATGTCCGAATTCGTGAAGACTTCGACGGATTATACGATTATCGGCGACCAGGTCGCTTTTGCTCCAATGGCACTTGGGGTGCGGAAGGGTGAGGCGGATATGCTGAATTTCGTTAACGGCGCACTGGAGCAGATGCGCAAGGAAGATTATTTCAAGACACTGATTGAGGAATATTTGCCGCAGGCAGGCGATCTCGATCCGATGCAGATGATTCCGCGGCCGTAACCGGCTACGGGCAAACCGAGGAGGGAACAGCATGAGTACCAGTCAACCGAAATTGTCGATCCGTAATCTGCAGAAGCAATATGGAACGAATGTAATCCTGCGTGGTGTCGATATCGATGTCTATGCGAAGGAGGTTATCGTCATCATCGGGCCGAGCGGCTCCGGCAAAAGCACACTGCTGCGCTGTATCAACGGGCTCGAAACCATCAACGGGGGTGAGGTGTATATCGACGATCAGAAGATCGTGCATACGCCCCAGGCGATACAGAAGGTCCGCCAGCGTATCGGCATGGTCTTCCAGAGCTACAACCTGTTCCCGCATATGACGGTGATGGAGAATCTGCTGCTTGCTCCCGTGAAGGTCCAGGGCCGCTCGAAGACCGAGGTGCTGCCGCAGGCCCGGATACTCCTCGATCAGGTTGGATTGCTGGATAAGGAGGACAGCTATCCGGCACAGCTGTCAGGCGGTCAGCAGCAGCGGGTGGCCATCGCCAGGTCGCTCGTGATGAACCCTGAGGTGCTGCTGTTCGACGAAGTTACCTCCGCGCTTGATCCTGAGCGTGTCCGCGACGTACTGGATGTAATGAAGGATCTGGCTGCCCGCGGCACAACGATGCTGATTGTCACCCATGAGATGGGCTTCGGCCGCGATGTCGGAGACCGGATCATCTTCATGGATCAGGGCGTGATTGTAGAGCAGGGCCCGCCAGAGCAGGTATTCGGCAATCCGCAGGAAGAGCGTACCCGGCAGTTCCTGCGGAACGCCATGTAGTCTACACCAGGAGGAGGTGCATGGTCGTGAGTTTCGATTTCGGTTACATCCTGGATGTGCTGCCGCTGCTCTTGACGGGTCTGAAAATGACCGTCCTGATCAGCGTGACAAGCATCGCCGTCTCGCTCATCATCGGCATGAGCGGTGCAGTCATCCGGACGCTTGGCATTCCCGTGCTGTCGCAGATTGTAGTGGTCTACGTCGATCTGATCCGTAATACGCCGCTGCTTGTGCATGTATTCTATTTATATTTTGTCCTTCCGGCATTAGGGATCAAATTATCGGCTGTCGCTGTCGGCATCATCGCGCTCTCTCTCTGGGGAGGCGCGTTCGCGGCGGAGAATTTCCGCGGGGGCACGGATGCCGTTCCCCACGCCATGATCGAGTCCGGCCAGGCACTTGGCATGAGTACATGGCAGATTGTCCGCTTCATCATGATCCCGCTCGGTTTCCGTATCAGCTTCCCTGCCTTCAGCAACACCGCCGTCTCGGTGATCAAGAACTCGGCTTATATGACCAGTATTGGAGTTGCTGAGCTGACGTTCATGGCCATGGACCGGATCGCCTACGATTTCAAGACCTATGAGATGCTGGCGACAATCGCTGTTATCTATCTGATCCTGATCTGGGGAACCTCGTATCTGTTCCGGATCATCGAACGCAAGCTGGATTACAAGACCAAGACGACGAAAGGCGGGGGCATCAATGGAGGTATTATCCAAAAACTTAAATTTTCTCCTCGACGGGCTGATTAATACCCTCTTGCTGAGCCTGAGCTGCCTGGGTATCGCCCTCGTTCTCGGTATTCTGGCCGGTGTGCTGCAGACGTCGAATCACAAGGCACTGTCGCTCACCATGAGGGGTTATGCGGAGCTGTTCCGCGGATTGCCTATCCTCATTACACTGTTCCTTGTATTCTTCCTGCTGCCTGAGCTTGGAGTCCATGTAAACAGCTACATCTCCGCCATGATTGCGCTTAGCCTGTGGAGCAGCGCGAATATATCCGTTGCGGTGCGGGGTGCGATTCAGTCGATTCCGAAGGCGCAGACGGAAGCAAGCGTCGCCCTTGGCCTAAGCACAGTCCAGACGATGCGTTACGTCATCCTGCCTCAGGCGGTTCGCCGGATGCTGCCCTCGGTCATCGGGCTGATGTCCAATCTGATCCAATCCACCTCGTTGTCGGTGCTGATCGGCAACCAGGATTTTCTCAAGTCTGTTCAACTCGTCATTGAACGTGTGGAGCTGATGGAGGGGTTATCTGTCGCATCGCAGATGTATACGCTGGTGCTGGCTGTCTATTTCGTCATTTGTTTCCCGCTATCCATGCTGGCCAAACGTCTGGAACGGTCCTACCGCTAGTTACGGATACAGAGGGAGGCGCCTATGGCAAGAGGCATCAGGAAATACTCGATGCATGTGTATAACTATTTTTTCTATATCGCTTATGCGTCCTATCTGCCGTTCTTAAGCTATTGGTTCGCGGAGAACGGACTCAGCGCACAGCAGATCGGATTCATCTTCTCGATCGGCCCGCTGGTCGGCTTCCTCATGCAGCCCGTATGGGGGATGCTGATTGATTATTACGGCATTGCCAAGCAGGTCCTCATTGTCAGCATGGGCATCACTCCTTGGGTGATGCTGCTGTATTCCTTCGCCGGTCAGTATTATGCCGCTTATGTCGGCATCTCGATCGTGCTGGCGGTGTTCGCTTCGGCAACGCTTCCGGTTGTGGACGCTGTAACCGTCCGTCACGCGAAGAAGAATACGCTCAGCTATGGCTCGATCCGGGTCGTCGGCTCGGTTAGCTTCGGGCTGTCTGTTACACTGTTCGGTCTCCTGTATGACAAATACGGCCTGTGGGTGATGTTTCCCGCCTATGTCGCGGCGATGATGCTGATGTGTGCGCTCAGCTTCCTGCTGGATACCGAATACACACAGAAGCGGGATGATGAAGAGAAGCCGGCCGGGCGGGGCGGACTGTTCAGGGAAATGCTCCCGCTCCTGAAGGAACGGCGGTTTCTGCTGTTCCTCATCCCGGTGTTCATTGCGGCGATCGGCCCGCAGTTGAACAATGCATTCTTTTCGGTATATATCAGCCACCTCGGAGGGGAGGCTTCCGGCAAGCTCGGCATCCTGTACACGATCTCTTCGATCGCGGAGATCCCTGTCTTCCTCTTCTCGGGCGTCATTATCCGCAGGCTGGGTTATGTGCGCACGCTGTCGCTGGTGTCCCTGGCCGGGGCGCTGCGCTGGTATATTCTCTCGCTGGAACCGGCCTTCGGAATTCTGATGATGAATCAGGTTCTGTCGGGCATTACCTATGCGCTGTTCCTGGCGACAGGCATTAATTATGCCTACGACACAAGCCCGGCGCATACGAAGACAACGGCGCATTCGCTCTTCATCATCGTCTACACCAATATTGCCGGGATTACGGCAAGCAATATCGGAGGCTATGTCATCGAAGCAGGCGGTTACCGGCTTCTGTTCGGCGGCGCAGCTGTGCTCAGCGTGATTGGGGCAGCGGGCTTCGCATTACTGGGCCGGTCGCAGGCTGAGCGGCTGCGTAATTTCACAACCTAAGTTCGCTTAAGTTCAATTCAGGACAGAAGGAGAGAGACGCGGATGGGATATGAAAGCTTGATGCTTCGCATGGAATTCAATCATGAGCGGACCTCCTTCGCCGAGGTGGCCCAGACGGTCAGCCGGTTCGGCGGTGACATCGTAGCCGTTGATGCGGTCAGCTCCGGGGCCGGTTCTTCTATAAGGGATATTACGGTCCAGGCCGGGCAGGAAGGCAGTGAAGCCTTGATCGGCGCGATCCGGGCAATGAATGGCATCTCGGTTATCCATCTGTCGGACCGGACCTTCCTGGCTCATCTCGGGGGCAAAATCGCGGTTCAGCCCAAAATGCAGGTGAAGAACCGCGATGACTTGTCGCGCGTCTATACGCCAGGGGTTGCGAGAGTGTGTTCGGCCATTGCCGAGGACCCGAAGAAAGCCTACTCGCTTACGATAAAGCGCAACACGGTTGCGGTGATTACGGACGGCACAGCTGTACTGGGTCTCGGGAACATCGGTCCTTATGCAGCTGCGCCTGTGATGGAGGGCAAAGCGATGCTGTTCAAGCAGCTGGCTGATGTTGACGCCTTCCCGATCTGTCTCGATTCGCAGGACACGGAGGAGATTATCCGCACCGTGCTGGCGATCAGTCCGATCTTCGGGGGCATCAATCTCGAAGATATCAGCTCTCCGCGCTGCTTCGAGATCGAGCGCCGTCTCCAGGAGGAGCTGGATATCCCGGTGTTCCATGATGATCAGCATGGCACGGCTATTGTCGTAGTGGCGGGGCTGCTTAATGCGCTGAAGGTGGTCGGCAAGCGGATGGAGGATGTCCGGATCGTCGTGAATGGAATCGGTGCGGCTGGAGTCTCGATCTGTAAAATGCTCCTCGCTGCCGGGGTGCGCCAGCTGACGCCGGTGGACCGCGAGGGCGCCCTCGTGCGGGGAGGCTGTTACGAGCAGCCCATGTGGCAGTGGTTAAGCATGCAGCCGCAGGTCGGCTCGCGCGGCGGCGCACTCTCTGAGGTCATTGCAGGGGCGGATGTGTTTATCGGTGTCTCCAGCGGCAAAGTACTGGTATCTAGTGACGTCCAGAGCATGGCGGCGGACCCGATCGTGTTCGCGATGGCCAATCCCGAGCCCGAGATCTCGCCGGAGGAGGCCCTGCCGTATGCCCGTATCTTCGCTACAGGACGAAGCGATTATCCGAACCAGATCAATAACGTGCTGGTGTTCCCCGGGGTATTCCGCGGTGCGCTGGACTGCCGGGCCAGTGGGATTAATGAGACGATGAAGCTCGCGGCTGCACGGGCGATTGCCGGGGTCGTCGGCTCCTCTGAGCTGGACGAGCAGTACATTGTGCCGAGTATCTTCAACGAACGGGTGGTTGCCGACGTAAGAGCCGCCATTATCGGGGCGGCTATTCAGACCGGAGCCGCAAGACGGGTGCCGCCGGATTTCCGTGGTCTTACACCTGAAGACAGGAGCGTTGTGCCTACAGCTTCAGGTCTATCGGGTTGAAGAGGATTCTGGATGACAGCCCCCGGCATGGCTGAAGCAGAGGATTTTGAGAAAAAAGGCATTGACATTTTGCGCCAACAAATGTATAAGTATATATAAGACAACATATAACAAGTTAAAGCTGGGAGGACGAAACTGTGAGTGTAGCGAACGTATTGCAAACTGCGCAAGATCAAGTGAACCAAATTCTAGAGGCTTATAAGGCAAGAACGATCAACCGGGTATTCCTGGTTGCCTGCGGGGGTTCTTCCGCCCTGATGTATCCGAGCAAATATTTCATTGACCGTGAATCGGAATCCATCTCAGCCGAGGTGTTCAACTCCAATGAATTCATCTATCGTAATCCGGCAACGCTCGGCGAGAATTCACTGGTGATCCTCTGCTCCCACAAAGGCAAGACGCCGGAGACAACGGAAGCTGCGAAATTTGCCAAGAGCAAAGGCGCGCTGACCGTCTCCCTCATGTACGTTGAGACTGCGCCGCTGGCCGATGAGTCCGACTATATCGTCAATTACAGCTGGGCGCCTCCGGGCGAGCTTGACCCGCATCCGGAGATCGCCAACTACGCGATTCTGTATCGCCTGACGATGGGCCTGCTGTACGTTAAGGAAGGCAACAAGAAGTATGAGCAGCTGCTGGCGAGCCTGCCGCATCTCGATGCCGTCATGAAGTCGATCAAAACCAACTATACGGCTCCGGGCAAAGAATTCGCTGCGGCCTACAAAGATGAATCCGTTATTTACACTATGGCAAGCGGCTCCAATTACGGCATTGCCTACTCCTTCGCAATCTGCATCTTAATGGAGATGCAATGGATCAATTCCCATGCGATTCATGCCGGCGAATTCTTCCATGGGCCGTTCGAGATTCTGGACAAGCAAATGCCATTCATTCTGTTGATGGGACTTGACGAGACCCGTCCGATGGAAGAGCGGGCATTGAAATTCCTGAAGGAGCATGGGGAGAAGTTCCTGGTGCTTGACGCCAAAGAACTGGACTGGACCGGCGTGGACGAAGAGATGAAGGGATACCTTGCTCCGCTTGCACTCAACTTTATCCTTCGTGTCTATGCGGTTGAGCTGGCTGCGGCCCGCAACCATCCGCTGGAAGACCGCCGTTACATGTTCAAAGTCCCTTATTAAGAATCATCAGACTGAGAATTACCGGAGCTTTTAATTTAGGCGGCGGACCTCCCGGAGCAGTTTGCTCTGGAAGGTCCGCCGTTTTTACGTGTGGAAGGATTGCCTTCGCGCCGATTTACGGTCATTGTGCCTGCTCTGCTGCAAACTCCCGGTGTGGGGGTAATAAGAGAGAGTATGGGGGTGGGACCGTGGTTAAGCCTGTGAGAATACTTTGGATCAGCGCGATCGGGGTGAATATCGCGGCATTGTTGTTCTATATTCTGCTGTTAAGCAAGTGGTCTGACCAAGTATGGATCTTAGATATACTGAATGCGATATTGCTGCAAATACTGGGCATCCCGTCGGCAGCCCTGATTGTTGCCTCGCTGCTGGTTCTCAAATTCTACAAGGAGAAGCCGCTAAGGTGGTGGGGATACACTGTGGCCTTCATCGTGATTGCAGCACTGCTGTGGATTGCGGGCTATCTGTTCCGCTGGGCGTGGCTGACGCTAAGTTGAACCCGGCAACGAACCGGCTATGCGGTGAACGAACGGGGAAGTAGCGGTAGAGCAAGAGGCACCTTGGCGGGTGCTTTTTTTAATTTTCGGGAAAGAATTCCCCGGACGCGGCCCAAATGAGCAAATGAAGAGCATTAGTGCACCTGAATTCACCGGACGCGGCCCAAATGAGCAAATGAGGAGCATTAGTGCACCTGAATTCCCCGGATGCCGCCCAAATGAGCAAATGAAGAGCATTAGTGCGCCTGAATTCCCCGGACGCCGCCCAAATGAGCGAATGAAGAGCATTAGTGCACCTGAATTCCCCGGACGGCGGCTAAATAAGCAAATGAGAGGTATTAATACACCAGAATTCCCCGGACGGGGGCTAAATGAGCAAATGAAAGGTATTAATGCACCAGAAATCCCCGGACGGCGGCTAAATAAGCAAATGAGAGGTATTAATACACCAGAATTCCCCGGACGCTACCCAAATGAGCAAATGAGGAGCATTAATGCACCAGAATTCCCCGGACGGGGGCCAATAGTAGTCGATCTACAATCCGTATGCTAAAATAGAAAGACGGATGTAAAATAATGTTATTTTCACATCCGCCTTAACAAACCAAATGCTGAATGGGGGTTATCGCTTGAGGCTTACGAACCGGACTATGACCATTGCTGGCGTAGTACTCGCTATAGTTGCGGGGGGAATCTATGTGTCGCTAACCGGGTTGCCTTATAAAAGAAGCCAAATCGCAAGCGAAGTCAGGGAGTATCTGGTTCATACCAGAGCTTATCCCGCATCAGTCATTCAGGAGATCCGGGGAGTCTACAGCTTCAAATCGGGCGATTATGAAGCGGAGGTACGCTATAAGGATGAACCCAATCAGAACTATACCTATGCCAAAGTGAATGGAACGTTCAGGCTGATTGGAGTCAGCAGCTTGTACGGAAATCATATAGATGAGACTTTTTATTGAAGATTGGATTCCAAAAAGAGGTAAAAGTTCTGTGTTGTCGAATAAGAGAATAGATATACAGAGGGAAAAGTCCGCATGTAAGGCTAGTGTTGTGTAAACGCTCACAATTGATGCAGGAGGCGAATCAGGATGGACGGAAGCAAGTCGTTAATCTATCAAATTCTCAAGACGATTGAAGAGGGCAAAGAACCGGTACTGGAGAACCTGGAGGGCATTACGGTTGGCGGATTCCACAGTGCGCTCGAACAGATTGTGGAGAACAAGCTGGCTAATAATATCAGCTTCTCCCTCAGCGGCAAAGGCAAAAAAGCGGTCCGTGTCGTGAATACAAGCGGCTCCAAGCTGACTGCGCAAGGCATTAACTATATTCATGTTCAGGACAGCCGCAGCTTCTAGCTTATCCTGATCTTGGCAGAAACGATACTACCCGAACACCTGCAGACTGGAGATAGTTCTCCTGCTGCGGGTGTTTTTTGCTGTGGGCAGAATGTGGCTTACACAAGCCTTCGGATCACTCGTGCAATCCGGGTGAACCCGGTTACAGTTGAATATCCGTCCCTTACAATCGGATTTTGCCTTATGGCTTGCAGTGCCGCTACTTATAATAAAGTTACGACAGCGGCGGCCGAGCAGGCAGCCAAGGAAGGAAGAGAAAAGTGATGAAACTTCGGATTAAGGAGAGTCAGAACGGCTTGCCGGCATTAACGGTCAAGACCGGGGGCCTGGGGAAGACATTGCGCAGGGACTGGTTCCTGTATGCGATCCTTGTGCCTTTTGTATTATGGTATATCCTGTTTGCCTTTAAGCCGATGTACGGGCTGCAGATTGCCTTCAAGGATTACAGCGTTTTTCAGGGCATCGCGGGCAGTCCGTGGGCAGGCTTCAGCCACTTTGAAACATTCCTGCAGAGCGATTACTTCCTGCGGGTGCTGAAGAATACGCTACTGATCAGCTTGTACAGCCTGTTATTCGCATTTCCGGCGCCGATCCTGCTGGCATTGCTGCTTAATGATGTGAAGAACGCCATGTTCAAAAAAATGGTACAGACCATTACTTACCTGCCCCACTTTATCTCCGTTGTCGTTGTGTGCGGCATCGTAACCAATCTGCTCGCACCCGGCAACGGGATTGTTAACCTTCTGCTGGAGCAGTTGGGCTTCGAGAAAATTTATTTCCTCGCCGTGCCGGAGTATTTCCGCACCATCTTCATCTCGATGGGCATCTGGCAGGAAATGGGCTTCTCTGCCATTATCTACATTGCAGCGCTGGCAGGCATCAATACGGATCTCTATGAGGCGGCGGTGGTAGACGGAGCTAATAAATGGAAGCGCATGCTTAATGTGACCCTGCCGGGAATTCTGCCTACGATCATGATCATGCTGATTCTGAAGATCGGCAGTCTGCTGGAGGTCGGCTATGAGGCGATTATTCTGCTCTATCAGCCTGCAACCTACGAGACGGCAGACGTCATTAACAGCTATGTCTACAGGGAAGGGATCTTGAACGGCCGTTACGACATGGCTACAGCAGTCGGATTATTCAACTCGGTTGTGGGCCTGCTCCTCATTGTAATCTCTAACCGGCTCAGCAAAAAATACACCGGCAACGGTCTCTGGTAGGTGAAGAAATCATGACAGAAAGCCGCGGCGAAAAGATTTTTTACCGCTTTAATTATGTATTCCTGACGCTTCTGATGATCATTGTCCTGTTCCCTGTACTCTATGTGCTGTCCGCTTCCTTCAGTTCTCCGGATGCGGTGGTGTCGGGCCGGGTGATTCTGTTCCCCGTCGAGCCGACACTGGACGCTTATAAGGCGGTCTTCCGGGAGCCGACCATTTGGCTCGGGTACGCCAATACGCTCTTCTACACTGTCGCAGGTACACTGGTCAGCATGGTACTTACGATCTGCGGTGCATACAGCTTGTCCAAGCGCAGGCTCAAAGGCCGGAAGGCGATCAATCTGATGATATCCTTCACGCTTGTCTTCAATGCCGGCATTATCCCTATCTATATGAATTTCCGTAGCCTGGACATGCTCGATACGCGGAGTGCAATCATCTTCGGCTTCGCTATTTCGACCTTTAATGTTATTATCCTGCGCACCTTCTTCCAGTCTGTTCCCGAAGAGCTGGAGGAGGCAGCCCGCATTGACGGGGCGAGCGAGGCCACCATTCTGCTGCGGATTATGCTGCCCTTGTCCAAGGCTGCCTTGGCGACAGTTACGCTCTTCTATGCGGTAGGGCGCTGGAACGGATACTTCTGGGCTATGGTGCTGCTGCGCAGTGAGGACAAGGTGCCGCTGCAGGTGCTGCTGAACCGTCTGGTGGTACAGATGAAGCCGAGTGATTCCATGATGGTCACAGACAGCTCCTATCTGATTGCAGAAACGGTCATCTACGCCACGATTGTGGTTGCCGTTCTTCCGATGATGCTCTTCTATCCGTTTATCCAGAAGTATTTCGTACACGGAGTCATGATCGGTTCCATCAAGGGCTGAAGCCAGTAGCGGTGCTGCCAGGGAAGCCTTGACCGGAGGCGTACTTGTTTGCATAGAAAAGGGATAAGATATACTAGATAAAAGGGAGGATTATTGTACATGAAAAAGATGAAAAGCCTGCTGCTTGCACCAGCGCTTATGGCCGTCCTGGTATCAGGCTGCGGAGGCGGCAACGAGGGGGCAGCCCCATCCCCGTCAGCGAATGATTCAGGCGCTTCGCCTGCCGCCTCTGCTTCACCAGCAGCAAATGTGGAACCGCTAAACCTTAACTTCTATTATTATAGCCAGGCGCTTCAGATTAACGGCGATTTGCCGATTTTTCAGGAAGCGGCCAAGGCTACCGGCGTCACACTGAAGAATGTAGCTCCGACCGGAGGCGACGATGCCCAGGCCTGGAATCTGCTGCTCGCTTCGGGTGAACTGCCTGATATTGTGGCTTACCAGCTGTCCGGACTTAATAATATCGCTGTTCAGGGCGCGCTTGTGCCGCTGGATGACTTGCTGGCCGAGAATGCTCCGAACTTCAAGGCGTTCCTGGACGGGAACAAGGCGGTTAAGAGTGCTATCACTGCCTCAGACGGTAAGATTTATGTCGTGCCGTTCGTGTCAGACGGGGAAGCCCAGGAGGGCTGGTATATCCGTCAGGATTGGCTCGACAAGCTGGGGCTGAAGGCTCCGGCAACAGTTCAGGAGTACTACGAGGTGCTGAAGGCGTTCCGTGAACAGGACCCTAACGGAAACGGCAAGAAGGACGAGGTGCCTTTCTTCTCCCGCAATGCCACTTCCGGCTTCGCTTCCCTGTTTCCTCTGTGGGATGCCTCGCTGTCCTTCAAGCTGAAGGACAGCGAGATCGTATACGGGCCGAACGAGCCGGAGTATAAGACGGCTGTGACCGAGACAGCCAAGTGGTACAAGGAAGGGCTGATTGATAAGGAGATCTTCACCCGCGGCAATACCGCACGTGATATTCTCTTTGCGAATGATACCGGCGGTTCTGTGCATGACTGGTTCGCCAGCACCGCCAATTACAACAACAAGCTCCAGCCGACTCTGCCTAATTTCTCGCTGCGTCCTATCGCACCTCCGGCCAGCATCTCCGGCAAGATATTTGAAGTAACCAAGCGCAATCCGCTGGGCAACGATGCCGGCTGGGCGATTTCAGCGAATGCCAAGGACCCGGCGGCTGTACTGCGCTATATGGACTTCTGGTGGACTGAAGAAGGACGCCGTCTGCATAACTTTGGAATCGAAGGCGAAACGTACACGGTGGTGGACGGCAAGCCGGTATTCACCGAGAAGGTATTGAATGAGCCTGCTGTAGTCGATTATCTGATCAAGACCACGGGTGCCCAGTTGACGATCGGCGGACATCAGGATTTCGCCTACGAAGAGCAATGGACGAATAAGATCGCTCTCGAAGGCGTGAAAATGTATGTGGACAATGACTACTTCGCCCCGGAGTACCAGGTGCCGCAGCTGAGCTTCACCCTGGATGAAGACAAGAAGATTAAGGAGCTGTTCCCGCCGATCGAAACCTATGTGATGGAAACTTCGCAGAAGTGGTTCATGGGCGGAGAGGCAGTGGAGGGCAGCTATGACGCATTCGTTCAGCAGCTGGAGCAGCTGAAGCTGGATGAAGTACTGGAAATCTATAATACGGCTTACGCGCGTTATCTGGAACAACAATAATCAGTTCCGCCTCCTCCGGCCGGAGGAGGCTTTTGAAGGAGGAGGCACCTATGATCAAGCGGACATATACCATGGTCGTAATTGATGATATCCGCGCTGTCGTGAACGGGATCTCCCGGGATATGGACTGGAGCGAACTGGGGATAGACATCGTGGGCACGGCATCCAGCGGCGAGGGAGGTCTGGCGCTCGTTAAGAAGAAGCTGCCCGATATCATTGTGACGGATATCCGTATGCCCAGGCTTAGCGGCATTGAGATGATGCGGGAGCTGCGGCCGCAGCTCCCGCATGCCAAATTTATCTTCATCAGCGGCTATTCCGATTTCGATCATGCGCAGGAAGCGCTTCGTCTGGGCGCCTTCGATTATATCCTCAAGCCCTTCACGCCGAGGCAGCTGGCCGAAGTGGTGAAGAAGGCTGCGGAGGAGCTGGAGAGAGAGCGGCAGCACAGCGAGGAGCTGAGCGACATGCAGCAGAAGCTGCGGGAGAGCATGCCGTTATTGCGCCAGGAATACCTCAGCCTGCTGGTCCGCTTCTCGGCCCAACCGGAGACGCTGCGCAGGCGCTGGGAATTTCTGCAGATGGATATGCAGTCCTCTCCGCTCGCCGTCGTGGTGCTGGAGATAGACCATTTCGTACAGAAGAGCGAGGAGATTCCGGTCAATGATGCGGAGCTGCTGCGGTTTGCCGTGCAGAACATCGTAGAGGAGACTGTGCTCCGGATGGCCAAGGGAACGCTGTTCCGCGAATCGGTTCACCGCTTCGTGCTCATTGTCAACACAGGGGACGGGGCCAGCGCACTGGGAATCGCCGAGGAATGCCGGGAGAACGCCGAGCGTTACTCCAAATGCACGGTCTCGGCAGGCGTAAGTCGGACGGTTCAGGAGCTGGATGAGCTTCCCGTTGCCTATCAGCAGGCGGTAGAGGCACTAACCTACACATTCTATACCGGAGGCAACAGTGTATTCTTCTGGGAGCATATCACGCAGCGCCCCGAGGTGCTTCCGCGTCCTGATGCCGATCTGGAGAAGGAACTGGTCTATGCACTGCGCTCCGGCAATGCCGGGCAGGCCGAGAAGTTACTGCTGATGCTGCTGGAAACCGCCGGGAAGACAGAAGCCCTGCCTTCGCCGGACAGTGCGAAGGCGCTCTGTGTAGAGCTTGCCGCTCTGATCCGCAATGCGGTGCCTGAACTGCCCGGGAGTCCGGAGTTGCCTGAGTTAATGAAGGCATTGACCTCGCCCCGCGCAGTGCTGAGCGATCTGCGCGAATCGCTGAAGCAGCTGTGCAAGCTGAGCTGTGCGCAGGTCCAGTCCCGGCTGCAATTCAGCGCCCAAGAGGCGATTCAGGCGGCTATCCGCTACATTCGTGAGCATCTGCATCTCAATCTGCTGGTCGGCGACTATGCTGCCCATGTTCACCTGAGCACCAGCTATTTCTCCAACCTGTTCAAGAAGGTGACCGGGCTCTCTGTCGGCGCTTTCGTCATCCAGGAGAAGATGGAGCAGGCCAAGCTGCTGTTGGCCGGTGACCGGCCCATCGCCGAAATTGCCGAAAGCCTCGGCTATGAGGAGCGCTCCTATTTCAGCGATGTCTTTAAGAAAACGACCGGCATGACGCCCACGGAATTCCGGGCGGCCTATGGGCCCAGACAGGGCAACGGATGAGAAAGCCGATTTTGCGGACATTCCTGCACAATTCCACCTTCAAGACCAGGCTCTGGATCGGCATAGTGTCCATCGTGATTCTGGCGATCTGGGTTACAGGCGTCTCCTCACAATACCTGGCTTCGCGGCTTCTGGAGCGCAAGACGGCAGAGCTCAGCCAGATGATGATCGGCAAATCGGCCCAGGCGCTGGAGGAGAAGCTGCGCAAAGTCCGGCTGTCGGTCCTGACCTTTATGATGAGTCCGCCCTTCGAGGATATTCTCCGCGCCTCGCCGGGAACAGAGGCCAGCTACTATTCTTATTTCGCGCTGAACAACGCGCTGCAGGTGCCCCTGGTCCAGATGCAGCTAATCGAGCCATCCATTGATTCGGTGCTTGTGTCCACGCCCATTGGTGAATTCTATTCTGTCACCGGGGCGAAGCGGACGAATCTGGATTTCGCGGACACTCCGCTAAGCCGGATTATGCAGGAGAAGACGCTGCCGCTGTGGGTTCCGGCCCACCGTGACGGGCTGTTCGAGAACAGCGGCCGTGTCCTCAGCCTGCTGATTGAGCCGATCTCGGCCTACCGGGGAACCGATGTGCAGGTGGTCGTCAATGTGCGGGAGTCTGCCATCAAGGAATATGCCGAGACGAATGTGGTCGGCGACAGCGGAAGCATTGCAGTCATTGACGCAGCGGGTAATCCGGTGATGGATGAGCATTCCCGCTTCGTAGCCCCGATGCGGGAAGCGGCCTTCCAGAGCGAGGTTAACGCGGGGCGCAATCATTTTGAATACAGGTTCGAAGGGAAGGAATATCTGGTCAATTGGGCCAAGGTGACCTTTCCCGATAATTGGATGATCTTCTACTTCCAGCCCAAGGCTGTGCTGCTGAAGGATATCCGTTACATGTGGTGGGCCACCCTTGTTATCGTTCTCGCGCTCATTCCGCTGGCACTGATTCTGTCGAAGTGGATGACCGGCCTGCTGATCCGCCCTCTCTATCGGCTGCAGCGTCTGATGTCCCGAGCCGGTGACAATGATCTCTCCGTGCGCTTCTCCAGCGATTACAGGGATGAGGTGGCACAGGTGGGCGAACGCTTCAACATCATGCTGGTCAAAATTGAGCAGCTCATCCAGAACGTCACTGAGGCGGAGAAGCAGAAGCGCGTATCTGAGGTCAAGGCGCTACAGGCGCAGATTGATCCTCATTTTCTGTACAACACCTTGAATACGATTCTCTGGAAATCAGAATCCCGCAAGCAGGAGGATGTGAAGGAGATGATTGTCTCCCTGTCCCAACTGTTCCGGCTTGGGCTTAATAACGGCCATGATCTGACAACCGTAGCCAAGGAGGTAGATCATGTCAGCCGTTACTTAAGCCTGCAGCAGCAGTGCTACGAGGAGCTGTTCACCTATGAGATTACAGTGGAGGAAGGGCTGGAAGAGCAGCCGCTGCTAAAAATCCTGCTCCAGCCCCTGGTGGAGAACTCGATTCTCCACGGATTCAGGAGTGAAGGCCATACCGGACGGATCATCATCCGCGTGTACCGGGAAGGGACCTTCATCGTCTGTAAGGTGGAGGACAACGGGGAAGGCTTCGACAAGGAGAGGGTGGAAGCCGGACTTGTCGAAGCAGGCAGGCAGGAGCATGGCGGCTACGCTCTGCGGAATGTCTACACCCGGCTGCGCCTGCACTATGGGGACAAGGCCGCGATGGAGCTGGAGAGTGAGCCCTACAAGCTTACCGCCGTAACCCTCCGGTTTCCGGGAGAGTATGAAGATAACTAGGGCAACGGCGGAGAAGCCGCGCCGGGCAGGGTCCGGCAGGAACAAACTATGAATATCTGGAGGGATTGTGTTGAAACCGGAACGACTTATTTATACCTTCGTCAGCTACGCTGCCCATTATGATGCAGACTGGGGCAAGGGTGTCGCCCTTGACGGGATTGAGCGGACTGCGGAGCTTGCGCATAAATATGCGATTCCCGTAACCTGGATCGTCAACCGGGGCTCGATTCCGGTCCTGCGGGAACGGATCGGGGAATGGCATGCGACCTACGGCGATGATGTCATCCTGCAATGCCCCTTTTTCGAAGAGGAGGCTGGCTCCTCTAAGGAGGTGCTGAAGCGGCGGCTGGAAGAGGATTGGTCGCTGCTGCAAGAGGCCTTCCCATGGGCCACCACCAAGGTGGCCGCAAGGGGGAAGATTTACAATGAAGTGATTGAAGTGCTGGAAGAACTGGATTTTGAAGGCATGTGGGGATATTGCTATGAGCAGTTCTGGTGGGATGGCATCACCCATAAGGGCATTCCCTGGGGGTCCTGGTATGTGAACAGCGGGAGCTTCAAGGTGCCGCATTCCGGCCGGGGCCAGGTGGTGGCCTGTGAATGGACCGCCCGTGACCTGCATGCCACCTACCATACCGGCAGCCCAGTCATCTATTCCACGGATCCCAACGATGTGCTGCGCGCCGGTCTGTGTACGGGAGAGAATATCGACTACTGGAAGCATCTGTTCGATGAATATTTGTTCAATACGGATCATAACGGGCAGGTGTTTTTCCTCCAGCAGCAGGAAGGCCATGAGATGGAGTTCACAGACCGGTTCACTGTATTCCCGGCTTCCCATGTCGAGGAATGTGCAGGGATGCTGGATCTCTTTTTCAACTATATTACCAGCTATCCTATTACCTTAACGACTTTACCCCATGCTGTACGCCTGTATAAAGAGCAGAATGAATACACGGCACCATCTTATATGCTTACCCATGATTATCCGGTACGGCCAGAGGTTAACGAATACACCATGACTCTGGGCGGAGTGGGCTTCGGCCCTTGGCCGGAAACCTTTCTATACTATGATAAAGAGTGCCAGCTGTCCTTCGTGGAGGGAGAATGCAGGCCCCGTCTGCTGCGCAATTACATCGGCAAGCTGAACATGAACGATGATTTCACAGAAGCTGTTCCGCCGGTATTCGTGACGAAGTACCTGAAGACGGATACGGTGATTGAGCTTGAATATGAGATTGGGAGCAGCAGCGCTGTTCCGTTCGGGTTAGTGTACTGGGATGATCTGGCGGGCTATGAAGTCAGCGCATGTTCAGGCGGTGCTGAAGTTAAGCTGATTAAGGATAAGCTAGCCTTCCTCAGATTCAATCTGACCGGCGGCCGGCAGACAATCGGACTTACACTCCGCTTAAAAAGGAGGCTGGAAGGCCATGCATAAAGTACTGTGTGAACTCAAGGAGGATGAGCGGCTGTTCTTCGAACAGGCCCTGAAGTTTGCGGTAGGTAAAATTGAGCAGAATCTGCCCGTATATACGGAGCTGTTCCCGGCGTCGGCCAGCCAAGGTCTGGTCTATCCTGCGATAGAGAATATGGACTGGACGGCCAGCTTCTGGACCGGCATGGTCTGGCTGGCGTATGAATGGACCGGAGACAGCAGGTACCGGGAAGCGGCAGAAGAGCAGTTGGACAGCTTCCGGAGGCGGGTGGAGGAGCGGATCGCGGTGGATACGCATGATCTGGGTTTTCTGTACAGCCTCTCGGCGGTTGCTGCCTACCGGATTACCGGCAATCCGGCGGCGCGGGAGATGGCGCTGGAAGCGGCCGGACTGCTGGCGGACCGTTACTTTCCCGAGGCTGGAATCATTCAGGCCTGGGGAGATCTGAATGACCCGGCGCAGCGCGGCCGGATGATTATTGACTGCCTGCTGAATCTTCCGCTGCTCCACTGGGCTGCTGAAGAGACTGGGGACAGCGCCCTGGCATCCATAGCCCACCGACACGCCCGGCAATCGGCCCGGTATCTGGTCCGCCCCGACCATACCTCCTATCACACCTATTATATGGACGCGGAAACGGGTAAGCCGCTGTACGGCAACACTCATCAGGGATATGCCGATGATTCCTGCTGGGCGAGAGGGCAGGCCTGGGGCATATACGGCTTCGCGCTTGCCTACGCGCATACGGGCGATTCATCGCTGCTTGATGCCTCCAGGCAGCTGGCCGACTATTTCCTGGCAAAACTTCCGGCAGACGGCATTGTGTATTGGGATCTGATATTTACGGACGGCGACGGCCAGGAGAAGGACAGCTCGGCTGCTGCTATTACTGTCTGCGGGCTGCTGGAGCTGTTCCGGCAATTACCGGCTGACGATCCGGGTGCAGCCGAATACAGAGAAGCTGCCCTGGAGATGCTGGCTGTACTTGCTGAGCGGTACACAACGAAGGAGCATCCTCATTCAAACGGAATTCTGCTGCATGGTGTCTATAACAAACCACGGGGTTGGGGGATTGACGAATGCACCCTCTGGGGGGATTACTTCTACTGTGAGGCCTTGATGCGGGTGCTTGGAGAGTGGCAGCGTTATTGGTAGATAAGTTCTGGCGACCTGGATCGACAATTTTTATATATCATGATATATTATTATGTATGATACTGAAAAATGAATGTCAGGGGACCAAGAATGTTATGACTGAATCCACCTCTTCCAAGCCGATGTATGAGAAGATTTTTGATGAAGTGAAGGAGAGCATCCTTACAGAGGCTTATAAACCCGGAGAACGGGTTCCTTCCGAGAAAGAGCTGGCAGAAACCTATAAGGTCAGCCGTATAACCAGCAAGAAAGCACTTGAGATGCTTGCCGCCGAACGGCTGATTGTCCGCAAGCCCGGCCGCGGCTCGTTCGTAGCAGATGCTTCCACTGGGCTGCCTGACCCGGGGATGAACATCACAACCCCTGCTGCCATGAAGATTCACTCCGGTGACAAAACAGTCGGCCTGATCATCACCGACTTTGGCAACAGCTACGGGACGGGGCTGATCTACGGGATGGAGCAGGCTTCACGTGACAGTGACTGCTTCCTGGTGCTGCGGAGAACCTTTGGTATTCCGGAGAATGAGGAGCAGGCGATCCAGAAGCTGCTGAAACTGGGTGTGGACGGTTTGATTATTTTTCCGGCCCAAGGCGAGTATTTCAATGCGGAAATTCTGAAGCTGGTCATCAGGCGGTTTCCGCTCGTGCTGGTAGACAGACATCTCAAAGGAGTGGCTGCGGCATCCATCAGCTCCAATAATCTGGAGGCAGCCCTTGATGCGACGGAATATTTGTTTGACCTCGGGCATAGTCATATTTCATTTCTGTCTCCGCCTCCCGTGGATACCACTGCCGTGGAGGACCGGATTGAGGGCTTCATTCAAGCCCATGCCCAGCGGGGAGTCGTGGTGGACAAGGAGCTGTGGGTCAGTGATTTAACCTCGACGCTGCCAAAGTCTTTTAATACAGATAATATTGAACGGGACCTCTCGCGGCTTGTAACCCATCTGCAGAGCCATCCTTCAATCACGGCGTTATTTGCCATTGAATACAATATCGCGCTGCTCGCGAAGACTGCGGTGGAACGGCTGGGGCTGCGTGTACCTGAGGATATCTCCATTATATGCTTTGACAGTCCGCCGACACATCTGGGCAGCGGCTATGCCTTCACCCATATGCGGCAGAATGAAGAGGAGATGGGCCGGATTGCCCTGGAGAATGTGCTCAGTATTATGAACGGCCAATCCGTCCCCAATAAGGTGATGCTTGAAGCTGAGCTGGTTCCCGGGAATTCGACCGGCCCTGTCCGTCACAACAAGCTGCTGTAATCCGCAAACCCATTCCGCCGAATGGGTTTTTTTGGTGCGTTCAAATGGATCCGTCTCCGGTTCGGAGGTGAAGCTTGCAGTCTAGCAATTACAGTGCATTTCATATGTTAGTATATTATTATCTATAAATACATATTGACATATCATTTAAATACCAATATACTCATTTGTGAAAGCGCTTCATTGAATAAAAAGGAGGTCATTCCGACTGAAAGCGAGCAGGGGGCTAGCGGAAGATTAACTGGTGGAGCAAAGAGGCTGGCAGCCCTGGAACCTGTAACAGACAAATACAAATTAAGGGGATGAAGCAATGAAAAAAGGTTTGGTTACGGTACTCTCGGTGATGATGGTCGCCGCCTTGGCGGCGGGCTGCAGCGGCAATTCGGGACAAGAGAACGCTGCGAATGAGGGCAAAGCCGGAAGCGGCAGCAGCGGAAAGAAGACGGAGCTTACGTTCTGGGGCGACTGGGGCGGTGAAGGCCAGAAGCAGTTCGAGACCATGGTGGATGCCTTCAACAAATCACAAGACAAGATTCATGTCAAATATGTGCTGCAGCAGGATATGATCACCAAATTCCTGACTGCGGCTACGAATGGCGGCGCTCCCGATGTGCTGTTCTGGGACCGCTGGCGGACCTCGCTGTATGCTCCCAAGAACGTGCTGCATCCCGTGGATGAGTACTTAACGCGTGACGGTATCTCCAAGGATGATTTCTATAGCGAGTCATTGACCGAGCTCTCCTATGACAATAAGCTATACGGGCTTCCGCTGACCGTTGATGCACGGGCGTTATTCTACAATAAGAAGCTGCTGGACGAAGCGGGGCTGCAGCCTCCGGCTACCTGGGATGAACTGGAGCAGGCTGCTGCCAAGCTGACCAAGTGGAACGGCGACAAGCTGGAGGTGGCAGGCTTCTCCATGGGTGACCTTGGCTTGTTCAATATGTATCTCCAGCAGGCTGGCGGCCAGATGCTTACAGAGGATGGACAAACCAATTTCAATAATGAGCAGGGCAAGCAGGTGCTTGAATTCTGGGACCGCCTGATGAACAAAGACAAGGTGTATAAGGTTGGCTTTGAGCTGGGACTTGGCGAAGGGCAGGATGCCTTCGTTACAGGCAAGGTTGCCATGCTCTATTCCGGGCCCTGGATGCTCAGTACCTATAACAAATACGGTAAAGATCTCGATTATGGCATTGTACCGCCTCCTGCCGGACCGAACGGCGACAAGGGCAGTGTGATGGGCGGCTTCGGACTCGTTATTCCGGAAGGCTCCAAGCATCATGATGAAGCATGGGAATTCATTAAATGGTGGACAGCGAACAAGGATAATGCCTTGCTGTGGGCCAAGACCAGCCTGAATCTTCCGGGCTTCAAGCCTTCGATGGAAGATCCGTTTTTCCAGGACGACCCGCAGTGGAAGCCGTTTCTGGATACGCTGGAATTCGCCAAAATCCGTCCGGCGCATCCCGGATATTCTGTGATGGAGACCGATGCGCTTGCACCTAATCTTCAGCTCAACCAGCAGAACAAGCTGAGCATTGAAGATACCCTGAAGAAGGCTCAGGAGCAAGGAGACAAAATGCTGGAGGATAACGCGGTTGTTAAGTAGTCTGCCAGGGAACCTTGCCGGATGATGAGAGGGGGAGTTGTATGGCTTCCATGAGAAAAGTGGAACAGCACGAAGCCCGGACGGCCTATGTATTCATTACGCCTACAGTGCTGCTGTTCGCTGTATTTACAGTCATACCTGTTGTGATGGCTCTATATTTAAGCTTCACCAACTATGATGTGCTTAGCCAGAATGACTGGGTAGGCCTGGAGAACTACCGCCGTCTGATAGACGACAGTCTGCTATGGAAGACGTTCAAGAATGTGTTCTTGTACTCCATTATTTTTGTTCCGCTGAATATTATCATTTCCCTGCTGCTGTCGATGCTGCTGAGCAGGGCATGGCGGGGGGTTAAGCTGTTCCGCACCTTCTATTATTTGCCCACGCTGACCTCGGCGGTAGCGGCGGCGACCGTATGGATCTGGCTGCTGCATCCGGAATTCGGTCTGGTGAACGGCTTGCTGTCCTATGTGGGCATTACCGGCCCTGCCTGGCTGTCTGAGACAAGTACGGCCATGCTGTCCATTGTGATGCTCACCCTCTGGCAATCCGTGGGCTCCAACATGATTATTTATCTGGCCGGTCTGCAGGGTGTCCCGGATTATCTCTATGAATCGGCACGGCTGGACGGGGCGAACAAATGGGCCAGCTTCCGCTACATCACTTGGCCGCAGCTGCGGCCGACGACCTTCCTGGTCAGCACGATGGCGATTATTGGTGCGCTGCAGCTGTTTGACCAGGCCTTTGTGCTAACACAGGGCGGTCCGGCCAATGTGACCAAGACCCCGGTTTATCTAATCTATCAGCAGGGCTTCAATCAGCTGCAAATGGGCTATGCCTCGGCGCAGGCCTTTGTGCTTGCTGTAGCCATTCTTATTTTCTCGCTGATTAATATGCGGGTCTCCAAAGCGGAAGAGTCGATCATTTAGGGGCAGCTTGTCCAGGAAAAGGAGGTTCACAGGATGGGTGTTACTGGCGGTTCGGCCTTGAAGCAGGGCCTCTACAAGCTCATTTTTTATATTGTATGTATCCTTATAGCAGTTGTTATGTTTCTGCCGTTCTACTGGAGTCTGCTAACCTCGCTGAAGCCGGATGATGAGATTTTTGCGATGCCGATCCAGTGGTTTCCGAAGCATCTGACCTTTGAGCATTACCGCAAAGCCTTTTCAACGGTGCCTTTTGCGTTATTCTTCTGGAATTCGCTCGTGCTTGCCGTGTCGGGCGTGCTGGCCAACCTGTTTTTTGGATCACTTAGCGGCTATGCCTTTGCGAAGCTGAGATTCAGGCTGAACAAGCCGGTGTTCCGCGTGCTGCTGGCGGCAATGATGATTCCCGGCATTGTGACCATGATCCCGACAGTGTACGTGATGCGCCATATTCCGTTTGCCGGGGGCAATGATATTTTTGGCGGGGGCGGCAATGGGCTGATGAACTCGTTCTGGGGCATTATTCTTCCCGGGGCCTCCGGGAGCTTCGCGGTGTTCTTCATGCGGCAATTTTTTCTTACGCTCCCCAGTGACATGCTGGAGATGGCACGGATTGAGGGCTGCGGAGAATTTAAAATTTTTTGGCGGATTTATCTGCCGCTTACCCGTCCGGCGCTGGCTACCTTGAGCATCTTCACCTTCCAGGCCGGCTGGAACAGCTTCCTGTGGCCGATGATCGTGCTGAATGATCCGGATAAGGCAACGATTCAGATGGGCCTGCAGGCTTTTTCATATAATTTCCAGACAGACTATGGGCCGATGATGGCCGGGGCGCTGGTGGCAATTCTGCCGATACTGGTGCTGTTTCTAGCGCTGCAGCGTTATTTTGTACAGGGGATTGCCTTCAGCGGCATCAAAGGCTGAGCGATCTGCCGGAGGCAAATCATATACGGGGAGAGAGACCATATGAAGCAAATGGAGCTTGAACAATGGGCGGAACGGGCGGACTCGGCGCAGGAAGCGCTGGAGGTATTCTTCTGGAACGAAGCTATTGGAATGTATGATATTGAGACTCCTTGTCCAGATGGAGCATGTAATACGGTCTTTCATTACTGGTGGATGGCTCATGCCGTGGATGTACTGGTGGACGGTCTGCTGCGGACCGGGGCCGCCGGGTACCGTGAACGGCTATCCGCTCTGCATGCGGGGCTGCTCCGCCGCAATGACGGGGTATGGCCCAATGAGCTGTACGACGACATGGAGTGGATGGCCCTGGCCTGGCTCCGCGCTTATCAGGCAACGGGAGAGGCGTTATACAAAGAGACGGCCCTTATCCTCTGGACGGATATCAGAACCGGCTGGAACAGCCATTCAGGGGGCGGCATTGCCTGGCAGAAAACGCAGCTGGATTACAAGAACACCCCGGCGAATGCCCCGGCTGCGATCCTAGCCACCCGTCTGTATCAGGCTTTTGGAGATCCGCAGGACCTGGAGTGGGCGCATGCGCTGTATGACTGGCTGCAATCCCATCTGGTGGACCCGGACACGGGCTTCGTCTGGGATGGGATGAACCGTACCGGTGACGGCGGGATCGATAAGGATTGGAAATATACCTACAATCAAGGTGTGTATATCGGTGCGGCTATCGAGCTATACCGGATTACCGGGAACCGTGACTATCTTGAGGAAGCGCGGCGCACCTTCGCCGCAGCGGTCAAGGAGCTGGCTGGCCCGCATGACGGCATACTTCCGGATGAAGGCGGCGGCGATGCCGGTCTCTTCAAGGGCATTCTGGTCCGCTATGCGGCAGAACTGGCATTAGCCGAGCCGGAAGACGGAGTCGCTGCGGCCTTCCTGCGCAGCAACGCAGAGATGCTGTGGAGCCAAGGGAAGGCGGCAGACCAGGTTCTCTTCGGACCCGATTGGAATACGGCACCTTCGGGCGTTGTTCAATTGAGCACCCAGCTGAGCGGCATTAAGCTGCTGGAACGGATGGCTGTGCTTACAGGGACCAGGCAGCCGAATGCTCAACCCTCATTTTAAATAGGAGGAGCTGGCTTATGGATCATTATAACGGGACAGCATTAGCAGAGAACTGGGCAGCACGTGCGGACTGGCTTCAAGACTCCCTCTGGCGGCGCTACTATAATGCGGACAGCGGAATTATGGACCAATGGTACCCGCAGGAATACAGCCGGCCAGGTGACAATTTCTACTACTGGTGGCAGGCTCATGTCATTGATGCGCTGACCGATGCTTATGAACGGACGGGGGATTCCAAATATGCCGAACGCATCCGTAGTCTGAGCCGCAGCTTACACGCCTATAACGGCGGGACGTTCACGCATAATTATTATGATGATATGGAATGGACTGCCCTTGCGCTGCTGCGGGCCTATCAGGCTACCGGCGAAGCGGAATATCTGAGTGCTGTGCTTGAATTGTGGGCTGATATTCAGACGGCCTGGAATGAGCACTGCGGGGGAGGGATGGCCTGGAAAAAGGATCAGCTCGATTACAAGAACACGCCGGCGAATGCCCCGGCCGCTATTCTGGCCGCCCGCCTATACTCGCTGCTTGGACAGGAGGAGGATCTGAACTGGGCGATCCGGATTTACCGCTGGAACCAGGCGAATCTGGTTGACCCTGACAGCGGGTTCGTATGGGATGGAATCAACCGCCAGGGGGATGGGCAGATAGATTACGACTGGGAATTCACTTATTGTCAGGGAGTGTTCATGGGAGCGGGGATCGAGCTCTGCCGTGTCACCGGCGATTCCGGCTATGCCGCAGATGCCCGACGGACCGCTGAGGCCTGCATCGACCGCTTATGCCACGCTGAATCTATGCTGCTGCCTGATGAAGGCATTGACGATACCGGATTATTCAAGGGGATTCTGATCCGTTATCTGGTACAGCTGGAGCAGCATTTCCCCGGAAATGACCGGGTCCGTGAAGTCATATGGGCCAATGCCCGTATGCTCTGGGCGAAAGGGCTGGACCGGACGCTGGGGCTGTGCGGACCCTCCTGGGAGCAGGTTCCCGTGTTGCCGGTACAGCTCAGTGTTCAGCTCAGCGGTCTGATGCTGCTTGAGGGAGCAGCCAAGCTTTAAGCATTAGCCCATTGCCGACTGACGGTTATGGACGAAATGTACAAATGAAGGGGGTACCCGGAAATGTTCATCTGGAAGAAAGTAAGAACGGCCGCTGTTCTCTGTCTATTGTCCCTGTCTCTGACTGTGCCTGCTCCAGGTGCTGGAGGTACGGCAGAGGCTTTTACCGTATCCAATGCTGATGCTGCAATGAACTCATTCGTGCAGGTATTCTATGATTCTTCCGCCAAATACTTCTATACGAACAGCGATCATCTGATTCATTCCGAACATGCCCACGGACCGGATGGGGGGCTCTACACCGATTTCTGGTGGGAGGCACAGCTCTGGGAGACCGTAATGGATGCCTACGAACGTACGGGCAGCAATGTCTACCGCACGATGATTGATGACATTTACACCGGATTCAACGCCAAATACCCGGATATGATGACGAATCCGTTCAACGATGACCTGGGCTGGTGGGCGCTGGCCTGCGCAAGGGCCTATGAACTGACTGGAACCACGGAGTATCTGAACCGTTCCAGCTTCCTGTTTGGCCAAATCTACAACGAATGGGACGGCGCGTACGGCGGCGGCATCTGGTGGAGAAGGGATGCGCATGTACCGGGCCAAGCCAATGCCCAGAAGAATATGGCCACGAATGCCCCGATGGTCATGACCGCAGTCAAGCTGTATAGCGCCTACAATGATAATGCTTATCTGACCAAAGCTACTCAAATCTATAACTGGACCAAATCTACCCTGGTCAATGGCAGCAAAATCAATGATCATATTGAAGGTACGGGCAGCGGTCTCATTAAGGATTGGGATTTCACTTACAATTACGGAACGTTCCTGGGGGCGGCTGTATCCCTATATCAGGCTACCGGAGCTTCCGCCTACCTAACGGATGCCAACAATGCAGCCGGGTATGCCGTTAATAAAATGGTCTCCGCCCAGACTCTGTTGTATGAAGGGGAGAATGATGCTGCGGGTTTCAAAATGGTCTTTGCCCGCAATCTGAACCGTCTCCGTACGCTGGGCGGACAGCCGCAATACTTAAGCTTTCTTCAGCAGAATGCAACGCAGGCCTGGAATCACCGCCGCATGAGCGACGGAATCATCGGCAGCGACTGGCTGCGTAATACGGGTACTTCCTATGTGCAGAGCCTGGCTGCCGCTGCGGGCGCTTCCGTTCTGCAGCTCGTTCCCGCTGACGGCTACACCGGATACATTGCCGGTAACGGGGCTTATGAAGCGGAGAACGCTGCGCGGACGCTGGCGGGCGGAGGCGGCATGATTAATGAGAGCACCAATGCCGGATTCACAGGAAGAGGGTATGTCGGGGGTTGGAACACAAGCGGCACCTCCATTGATTTCTATGTCAACCAGAATACGGCCGGAACCAGAACCGTTACCTTCCGCTACGCGGCAGGGGCAGGCAATGCTTCCCGCTTCGTAAAAGTGAACGGCACGGTTGTAGCCTCCAATCTGGTGTTCAATTCGACATCCAGCTGGAGCGCATACGGAACGGTGTCGGTCACGGTACCGCTGAACGCAGGCTCTAATACCATCCAATTGGGGTATAACAGTGCACTGGGAAATACGAACTATCTTAATGTTGATTTGCTTAGCGGGCTTTGATTTTTGCGGGCGACGCTGGAGTTTCTGGGTCCTGAGGTAATATTGCAGCACAAGGGAGCGCCATACGGCGCTCCCTTGTGCTTGCTTATTGGTTCTAGTAGAGCGTCAGATTTAAACTAGTGGATGGAGCTCTATAATGCCTGAAGGAGTACAGAATGGAGATGCGATATATCTCCTGCTTCGGGTGTTATTTTCTATGGAATTAAGCATTAGATAGAGAGAAGCACAAAAATAGAAACCTCAAAATCACAAATAAAGTAGACTGTCACAAAAGGTGCAGATAACACAAAACGATGCCAGATGGTAGGTTATAGGTGCTTTAGACTTTGAAGGAAAGGAGGAACGTCCGGAGCTCCGGCCGGAGTGCGAGAATAAGCGAAGCAATTATAGCCGCAAAGGAGGCATTCGATTTTGAGAACCCAAAGGTATTCCGCAAGAGTTGCTGCCGTACTGCTTAGTGTGCTGCTGATCCTGGGCAGCGGGATTAACATCCCTCCTGCATATGCCGCATCTGCG
The DNA here is from genome assembly GCF_018207515.1 of Paenibacillus tritici. Taxonomy (NCBI): domain Bacteria; kingdom Bacillati; phylum Bacillota; class Bacilli; order Caryophanales; family Paenibacillaceae; genus Paenibacillus; species Paenibacillus tritici. Next base: position 6,178,437 of record NZ_CP073365.1, on the reverse strand, counting down.
CCGATCGCCAATATTCCAGGCTGGCCAACAAGCTACAATAACAATGGGGTGGACGGGGAAGTCTACATCGACCAAACCGTATTCAGCGCAGGTCAGGCCGCGTTAAAAATAGTCAACCGGACGCCCAAGGCCAGCAATGTGTTTCTGGCGATCCGGCAGCATGTTCCGGTGAAGCCCAATACCACCTATCAGGTGAGCCTGAAGGTCAAGGGGACTCAAGCCTCGTACTCAGGTATCGCACTAAATGCCGGCTGGTCGCTAAAAAAGGCTCTGCCGGCGGGAACCTTCGATTGGCAGTCCATGGTGTTTAATATTACAACAGATGCCTCGGCCACCTCTTACCCGTTCACCGTTCTCTCCGAGGGCGTAACAGGGGCGCTTTGGCTTGATGATTTGACGATGGCGGAGGCAGGAACGGATACCAATCTGCTGCAGAACGGGGACTTTGAGACTGTGCCGCAAGCTGCGGCTGTCAGCGCCGATCCTCCTTCTGGACCCGTGGAATCAGGCACAGCTGTCAGCTTGGCTACAGCAACCGTCTCTGCTGCCGTTTACTACACAACAGATAGCACGGACCCTGCCTTGTCTCCGACAAAGCAATGGTACACCGGGCCGGTCGTCATCGATCGTTCATTAGTTTTGAAAGCGCATGCAAAAAGCCTGGGATATGCAGACAGTCCTGTCTCAACCTTCAGCTATAGCGTAAACGGAGCCGGGGCAGGCACGGTGACGGATGAACAGACTTTCCTTGGAAGTCTGGCGGAAGGAAAGGCGGTGCCTGTCTATTATGCGGACGGGATCATCCTGGACGGCGATTTAAGTGAATGGGACGAAGCCTCCTACATCGAATTGCCGCTATCCGGAAGCAGCCAGGCCAATTTGGCCAACTGGCAGGGACCTGACGATTTATTAGGCAGAGTATATTTTGCTTATAATCAAGATCACTTCTATTTTGCCGCGAAGGTGCGCGATGATGTGCAATCCGGTGTGGCCGGAGCAGCGATGTGGTCAGGGGACAGTATCCAGTTCGCTTCGGGAACAAGTGTGTTGTACGGTCCGGAATATGGATTCGCCCAGGTGAACGGAGCGCCTGAGGTATGGACATGGAATCAGGGAGATACGCCCGTCGATAAGCAGCCTATCCAGTTGCAGACCAAGCGGGTTGGCTCTGAAACCATCTATGAGGCTGAAATTCCCTGGAGTGCTCTCCATGCGGATGAACCGGGGGCATCCATGCCTTTCAATTTTGTGCTGAATGACAATGACGGAGCCGGACGGAAGAATTGGGTGGAATGGACGCCGGGCATAGCGAAACTGAAGGACCAGTACAGCTTCGGGAATTTGTTCTTCATCCCGCAAAACAGTACGTGGGCAGCATGGCTGGACCGTGATTATATGCAGCCGGAAGAGAACCGCTACACAGCGGAGCAGAATGAACCGCTGGACTTTCAGCTGAAGCTGGTGAATTCCACAGATCAGGCGAAGCAATTCCAGACAAAGATAGCTCAAGTGGACCCGGCATGGAGGAATATTACAGTACCTGCGCATTCCGTATTGCAGTATCCGATTACGGCCTCCTTTGCCGGAACCGGAGAGCAATCGCTCACGGCAGAGGTCAGGGAAACGGGAACGGGCGAAGAGAGGACACTGGAGTGGGAGCTCGACATTCTTCCTTCCGGCACTCAGATTGAACAGGACATAGAGCAGCTTGAAGATAATATGGGTGAATTGAAAGCGCTGCTGGAGCAGGTGGAGGCGCAGGGCATCGCAGTGGATTATGAAAAGCTGGATATCGCGGTCATCGATAAATTTATTCCTTATGGCAAGGAAGATGTCGTCCAAAATAAACTGGAGCGGGCCCAATATGTCAGGGACCAGCTGTTGCTGTTGTACCAGCAGACCGAGGACCGCCTTGAGGCTTATTTGGCCGGCACACAGACCAGTCTCCCGGTTCCGCATTATGTTACCGGTGATGTGACTATCGACCGGCAATCTTTCATTGGCAACACGATCAATTCGCAGACAGGGACAGAGGAGTCAAGACCGGTCTTCTTTACCGGTTACGGGCATTTTGCCCAGGTGAAAAAGGATATTCCTGTTCTGTCCCAGCTTGGGTCGAACATGATCCAGATGGAGACCGGGCCTAACCGTATCCTCCAATCGCCCAATACGATACTTGGGTGGAGCACGGAGCTCAGGGGGGGAGCCAAGGCGAGCTTTTCTTACGGGACAGAAGTGGTTCACGAAGGAAGCCGTGCCTTGAAGATAGTCAACCTTACGCCCAAGGCTGCAAATGTGTACGGAACGGTATGGCAGAAAATAGCCGTCAAGCCAAACACCAATTATGAATTCAGCATGTGGGTCAAAGGCGCCAATGTAAACAACGTCTGGTTCGGGACCTTCGCAACCCGGCTGGGTATCCCGTCGGGAACCTATGATTGGCAGAAAATTACCAAAACCTATCGCACGGGCAGTGCCGAGACCTCGCTCGATTTCCGCATCGTGTCCGAGAATGTAACCGATTCTCTGCTGATCGACAGTATTGGCATTGTGGAAAGCGGGACCACCGCCAATCTGGCGGCGTATCCCGGATTTGAGGATGACGGTACGGTAGTGAAAGAGGATTATCTCATCTCTACGGCCACCATCCGCAATGATATCCAGCAGGCGCTGCAAAGTGCCGGTGAACATAATCAGGCGGTGAGCCTGCTGCTGTCACCGCACTATTTCCCGGAATTCCTGCTGCAAAAGTACCCTGAAATCCGTTCCAATAACAGCGGTTTCATCAAATTTAACTTTAATCATCCGAAAGCAAGGGAAGTGATTGAGGATTATCTGCGCACTCTGATTCCCATGGTCAAGGATTATCCTGCTATCCAGAATATCGTATTATCCAATGAACCGGTGTTCATCTCTTATAAAGATCCTGCGCAAAAGCCCGCATGGCAGTCTTATCTGAAGCAGATGTATTCGGATATTGGACAGCTGAATGCCGTGTACAATACCGCCTATGAATCCTTTGAGCAGGTTGCGATGCCGCAGGCAGAGGAACGGACAGCACTTTATTATGACTGGATCAGCTTTAATGACCAGCTGTTTGCGGAGTGGCATGAATGGATGGCAGATATTATCCATGAAATGGCGCCGGATATTCCTGTAAGTGTAAAAATCATGGGTGGAGTGCTGGCCAAGTCCCAGTTGGCCAAGTCCCCGTTATCTTGGGGGATAGATCCGGAGCAGATATCCGGCCTCAGTGATCTGAATGGTCTGGATGCCTGGAATTATCTGCATGACGAGGGATCAACGATTATAGAGAAGCTTAAATATTATGATCTGCTGTCCTCCTTTAAAAGGGCTCCTGTGTTCAATTCCGAAGACCACATCATTCCCGACCGCGACAACCGCTATGTGCCTGAACAGGCGCCCCATGTGCGCAACGATATATGGCAGGGAGCTATCCATGGACGAAGTGCTTCTACCATTTGGGTGTGGGAAAGAACTACTGATCCCGCCAGCGATTTCGAGGGCAGTGTATTGTACCGTCCGGATGTTGTTTCGGCTATAGGCACAACAGGGTTGGACCTGAACCGTCTGGCACGTGAGGTGACCTCCTTCCAGAACGCTCCCGTAGAAACGGCCGTTCTGTATTCTAAGGCGTCCAACCTGTACCGTCCGGCTTATCTGGAGGCGGTGGACCGGGCCTATTCCGCTTTGTCCCTCTCCGGGCAGAAGGTCGGCTTTGTCAGTGAGAAGCAGATCGGGGAAGGTAAGCTGTCTTCCGTCAAGCTGCTGATTATTCCGGATGCCCGGAATGTGGATGAAGAGACTATAGAAGCCGTCAAAGCCTATATTGAACAAGGGGGGCAGGCGGTTGTGCTGGGCCAGGATTCCTTTATCCGGGATGCCCATAACCAGACGCATCCGGAAGCGGCCAGAAGCTATATTATGGCGCATGCTGCAGTTATTCCTGTAACAGGAACTGCAACCGCGTTAACTTCGCCGACTCTCCCGGCATTGCAAGCGCAGCTTATTCCGATACTCAGACAGCAGAATTTGCTTCAGGTGGAATTGATGGATGCTCAAACCGGAGAAACAGTCTCCAATGTGGAGTGGAGAACCAGTGTATACGAAGGCAGACTGCTGCTGAATATCGCTAATTACAGCTGGCGGGCCAAACAGGTAGATATACTTCTCAATGGACAGGCGCCGGAAAGCATACAGGAATTGATCCAGGGCAAGAGTCTTGGAGCATCGGCCGTAACGCTTGATCCCTTCTCACCGCTGCTGCTTGACTTGGGAACCGTAGAGGGCAGCAATCCTGATCCGGGCAGCAATCCCGGCACCACGGATAGAGTCACATTGCCGGGCAAGCTGAGTCTGGCGGCAGGGCAGGCCGGGGAGGTGCGGCTCGGAGATGAGGTCAGACTCATTCTCCCCAGCGGATTTATGGATACTGCAGTGAGCTTCTCCATCAATAAGCTGCAGAATGGGCAGGATTCCGGGTGGACTCTGCCGGGAGAACTGATCAGTCCGGTCTATGAGATCACTATGGTGCCCTCCCTGACCCCCGCCAAATCTGCAACACTTAGCATCCGCTTTGATAAGGCGCAGTTGAAGGCGCAGCAGCAGCCCGCAATGTTTGCCTGGAGCGAGCAGGAGCGTATCTGGGTGGAGCTTGCAGGAACGGTGGACGGTGACAGGCTTACTGCCGGGGTGAACAGGTTCACGAAGTTTGCCGTATTCGCGCTCAGCTCTTCTCCGGCTGAGCCGGAGAAGACTGGAACAAGCACCGGAACCGCCCCAAGCGATATTGGCAGTCACTGGGCCAAGGACAGCATCCTGCAGGCAATATCTGCAGGGCTCGCGAACGGTTACGGGGACGGAACCTTCCGGCCGGATCAGCAGGTTGTCCGCGAGGAGTTCCTGGCGCTGCTGGCCCGGGCGCTGCAGCCGGCAGAGAGTCTGAGCGGCCTGTCCTTTACGGATGCGCAGTCGGTAAGCAGCTGGGCGCGAAGCTCTGCGGCCGCAGCCGTGCAGGCCGGATGGATAGAAGGCTACGGGGATGGCACCCTCCGGCCCGGAGCACCGCTCTCCCGGGCGGAGCTGGCGGTTCTGCTCATGCGGGCGCATTACGGAACGGAAGTGAAGCCGGCTGCGGAGAAGATATCCTTCAAGGATGAAGCAGCCATTCCGGTCTGGGCCAAAGCAGCGGTATCCGGTGCAGCCGAAGCAGGCCTCCTCCAAGGAGACGCTCTGGGGAAATTTCTTCCACTGAAAACTGCGACCCGCGCCGAAGCGGTAGTGGTCCTGCTGAGAATAATGGAGCAGGAAACGGCTGTGTCTGAGTCTTAAGTTAAGATAGAGGGCGGCGAATCTTTATAATGATTGCATGGGCGGCATTCCTTCGGGAATGCCGCTATTTATGCTATATAAACTTCCAAAAAAGGAACCGAATGTACTGCCCGGCTTAAAAAATGAAGGTTGGAACAAATGATGAAGGGTGCCGGATCGGGAAATGGTGTAGAAAACGGGAAAGAGAAGGTTTCGGAAGCGCCTTCTTTCATGCTAATTTGAGGGCAGCCGTTCAGATAGGGGATGCGCTTACTGAACGAGCCTTTAGCAAGAAACAAGAAAGGAGAGATTAACTTGTCACAATCCGCAGAGCCCTATATTCCACCGGCGATGCAGAAAGGCTCCGGAGCCGCAGTATCCAAAAGCCGATTCCGGAAACAGCTGAAGCGGGATAAATATTTGTATTTCATGCTTATTCCGGTTGCTGTATTCTTTGTGCTGTTCAAATACGCCCCATTATTCGGAGAAATTATTGCATTTAAAAATTACAGGCTGGCGGATGGAATATGGGGGAGCGAATGGGTGGGTCTGGAGCAGTTCAGGAAACTGTTTGCCAGCCCGGAATTTTATACAGTACTGCGTAATACGCTGCTGCTTAATTTGTACAGTCTCGTATTTGCTTTCCCGGTGCCGATTATTCTGGCTATACTGCTCAACGAGGTGACCCGGAGCAGCTACAAGCGTGTGTTGCAAAATCTGCTGTATATCCCGCATTTCATCTCCTGGGTGGTTCTGGGGAGCATCGTCATCGCCATCCTGTCCCCATCCACCGGAATCGTGAATCAGCTGATGCAATGGGTTGGTCTGGGGCCGATTTATTTCATGGCAGACACCTTCTGGTGGCCGGTATCCTTCATTACTTCAAGCATATGGAAGGAGGCGGGATTCGGAACGATTCTGTATCTGGCGGCTATAAGCGGCATTGACCCTACCCTGTACGAGGCGTCCAAAATCGACGGAGCCAGTAAATTCAGACAAATCTGGCATGTCACCTTGCCGGGTATCCGCGGTACCGCCGCAATTCTGCTGATTCTGCGGGTAGGCCAAATGATGGATGTCGGCTTTGAGCAGGTCTACGCCATGAAGAACAGCGCCGTCAGCCAGGTTGCAGAGGTTATCAGTACTTATGTCTATACCCGCGGGATCGAAAATCTTCAATACAGCTATACAACGGCCCTGGGGCTGTTCCAGTCACTTATCGCCTTTATCTTGGTCATTTCGGTCAACCGGCTGATCAAGACTATGGGAGAGCGGGGCCTGTGGTAGGAGGAATCATGCTTACAGAAAGAGGTCGATTACATTTATGAAAGCCAAAGCCGAGTTCTCATCCGTATTTTTCCGGTGGCTGAATTATATCGCGCTTGCCTTGTTTGCCGCGGCGACAGTGTTTCCCTTTATCAATATTATCGCCACATCCTTCAGCGGCAGCCGGGCGATCAGCGGCGGGGAGGTTTTCCTCTGGCCGGTTGATTTTAATCTGGACGCCTACCGCAATCTGTTTGACGACGGGCAACTGGTAGTAGCCATGAAAAATACGGTGATCATCACCGTTGCGGGGACTGCTTTTAATATGCTGTTCACCGTGCTGTGCGCCTATCCCTTGTCCAAAAGCAGGCTGCGGGGAAGAAACGCTATTCTGATGGCTGTATTGTTCACCATGCTGTTTGGCGGCGGGATGATTCCCCATTTTCTGTTAATTAACGCTCTAGGGCTGGTCAACACGTATTGGGCGCTCTGGCTGCCCGCATTAATCAGCGTCTATAACATGTTTGTCATGAAATCCTTTTTCGAGGGACTCCCGGAAGAGGTGGAAGAATCCGCCGCTATCGATGGAGCCAATGAATTGACCATACTCTGGAGAATTATCCTTCCCTTGTCCATGCCGGTCATTGCGGCTCTGACCCTGTTCTATGCAGTGGGCTGGTGGAACTCTTATATGAATGTGCTGATTTATATCCAGAGCACCGACAAAATGTCCCTGATGGTCAGATTGTATCAGATGATCGAAATGGTCAGTCCCGAACTGCTGAAGAGCGGGGAAGGCGTAGGGCAGATTTCCATTACACCGGAGGGAATACGCGCGGCATCCATTGTTTTCTCGATCACGCCGATTCTCTGTGTTTACCCGTTCCTGCAAAAGCATTTTGTCAAAGGCGTAATGCTGGGTTCGGTCAAAGGCTGATATCACGAGCTTACCACAAGCTTGAAGATATGCTAAATTAATAAGGGAGGTTATTAAAAAATGAAAATGCACAAAACCAAATGGTTGTCCTCAGCGTTGACACTGGGGATAGCGGCGGCCACGCTGCTGAGCGGGTGCGCAAACAACACGAACACGGCCAGCCACAAGACAGATTCGTCGGCAACCTCCAGCCCCGAGGCGACAAACAGCAAGCCCAAGGCTGTAAGTGTTTCAATGTTCGACCGCGGCGGCGTTTCCAGTGATGAGGGCACGTATGAGGACAACCGCTGGGTAAAATGGATCAAGGAGCAGAGCGAGATAGACGTGAAGATTATTCCGGTTCCCCGGGCACAGGCCCAGGATAAATTAAATGTGCTGATCGCTTCCAACCAGGCGCCGGACCTGATCTGGGAATATGACCGCAGTTATATCGGAAAGCTGGTTACTCAAGGGGCGATCCAGCCGATTGATGAATATATCGAGAAGTACAGCACTTCTTACAAAGCTTATCTGGAAGCGCATCCAGAACTTAAGCCGTACCTGACGTTCGACGGAAAAATGTATGCAGTCGCCACGGAGCGGACCATGAATTCCGTTGCCAATCACGGCGCCTGGATTCGCCAGGACTGGCTGGATAAGCTTGGACTGAACATGCCGACCACCATTGACGAATTGCTTCAGGTCGCCCAGGCCTTCAAGGATGGAGACCCAGACGGCAACGGCGCCGCGGATACGACGCCGATCGTAGGCTCAACAACCTTTGACTTCTATTCGGCCATTTATGCGGATATGAACAACCAGTGGTATCTGGAAGACGGCAAGATGGCGTACGGTGCCCTGCTTGACCGGTTCGGCGATGTCATGTCCCTCGAAAAGCAGGTATACGAGCAGGGGCTGGTCGATAAGGAATATTTGACCGACAAGAACAATCAGCGGGCCATCCAGCTCTGGACCACCGGCAAGGCAGGCATCTATATCGCCAACTGGGGCGGCGGAACGATGGAATCTCAACTGAAGGATATGCTGGCCAATGTGCCGGATGCGCAGCCTGTGCCGCTGGAGCCGGTATCCACGAAATACGGCAAATTCGGCCTGTATCAGGAGACTTCCCCGTTCATTTATGTTGCCTTCAACAAGGATATGGCCGATCCCGAAGCGGCTGTGAATTATCTGGACTGGATGGTGGATGAAGGCTGGAAGGCACTTAACAACGGCATTGAGGGCGAGCACTACACCGATGTGAACGGAGTCGCCAAGGTGATCGACGCTGACAAATTCAAGAAAGAAGTAGGATACGCCGCAGAATACGCCATCCTGCGCAACAATACGTTCAAACCGGAAGATTTGCTGGTGAAGGCCGCTTCGGACGAAGTTTCCCAGCGCCTTGCCGCGCTCAGCCAGCAGGGGCTTGAGCTGGCGATGAAGAATGAATTTAGACGGGATATTCCATATCAGCCAAGCTTTGTGGAATTCAACGAAATCCAGACATCCATGACGCCTTTTATCAATGAAATCCGCGCCAAGGTTACCACACAGGGAAGCAAGTATACCGGGGCCTGGGCGCTTGAGGAAATCCGCAAGGAATGGAAACGGCTGGGCGGAGAGCAGGTAGAGGTCCAGGCGCAGGAATGGTACGAGCAGAACAAGGCCAGTTTTAAGTAACGGCTGAGATCAGTCGGGAACTAAAGGATGGGGAGCTTTGCAGAATAAATGGGCAAAAAAACTGATGGCGGGCTTGCTGATTCTTTTGTTCCTGATCGTGTGCATATCGGGGCTGTTGTTTTATTTCATCTTCACCGGCGATCTTAAGGACCGCCTGACGCGGACGAATATGGAGCTGCTGGAGCATATGAACCAGAAGCTGGAGCTGGTGCTGAAAAGTGTGGACAATGAGTCCGTGCAGCTCGTTCAGTATGATGAGGTCCGGAAGTTTTTTGATGAAAAGCTACCCAGTGAGGAAGCGGCGGGCAATGATTTCCGGCTGGGCGGACAGATCGACAGGCTCATTCGCAGCGACGATTACATCTTCTCCATCGATATGTATTCTTACAGCCAGAACAGGCTGGTTTCTGGAGATGTGCTGACCGAGGAGCGCAAGCTGGACGATTATGGATGGATCAACTCGTTCGAGACGTTCGACGGCTATTTTGAGTGGCTGCCGAGCCGGCAGCTGGTCATTAACCGGTCCACCTCGCCGATCTACAGAAATGTGGTCACGCTGGTCCGTACCTACCCGTTACTGCATTCCGTGGGTACACGAAAAGGGGCGGTGGCGCTAAATCTGAAGACGGAAATGCTGCTTTCGCTGATTCACAATGAAGATGAGGATCTTGGGGAGACCTACATTGTGGATGAGACGGGGCAGATCGTGCTTCATCCCGCCGAGAACAAGCTGGGGCAGAACATCGGCCAATCCTCATACATTCATGAGGCGCTGAGCCGCAAGAGCAGAACGGGGAATTTTCACTCACAGGTGGATCAGAAGCCGTCGATGGTCTTCTATACGGACTCTCCCTACACCGGATGGACGCTGATCCGCACCGTTTCCGATCTTAAGCTCAACCAGCCGCTTATTGCACTCCGCAATACGTTGGCCGTGATTTCGGCGATGATCCTCATTGCCGCTGCCGCCATGGGCCTGGCGCTCAGCAAGTGGACCTTCAGACCGCTGAACCGGTTTTTGCACACACTCTCCGTCAAATTGAACGAATATTCTCCGCAGGTGAAGGAGACAGACCGGGCAGATGATCTGCAATTTCTGGAGTCCGCTTTTGAAGGGATTCTGGTCCAGAGCGACCAGCTGCACAAGCAGATGCAGGAGACCCGCCCCATGCTGAAGTGGCAGCTGCTGATGGAGCTGCTCTCTAACTATAAGATCAATATCTCCAACGTTGTGCAGTATATGGAAATGCTCGGAATCCAGTTTCATCCGAACCGTTTTGTCGTGCTAAATGCGGAGCTGGACCGGCGGGAGGAGATTGCCCCGATCCGGGATGTGCACCTGTACAATTATGCGCTCTGCAATTTGGCCGAAGAGTTGATTCTGGCCGAGGGAAAGGGCGCTGCCATTGAGCTGGAAAGTGGTACCTGTGCGATCATCATCAGCTTTGCCGACGATGATGCCGATGCCGAACTGCGGGCGGTGGCTGTGGCGGAACTGATCAAATCGTATGTGGAAGAGAATTTCCGGCGCACCATCTCCATTGGGGTGGGAGGGCTGGTGGAGTCCATGACAGAGCTTCACAAGTCCTTTAAGCAATCCAAAGAAGCCTTGTCCTACCGCCTTGTCTTCGGCGCGAACTCGATCATTACCCGCGAGGATATTCACAGCGATCTTTCTCCCCGCTTCTACCGTCTGGTGGCGATGACGGAGGATATGATGGATTCGCTGAAGCTGCTGGACGGCACGAAGCTGCGCGAGCAGGTGGAGCGATGGTTCGAAGCCTTCGCCGAATATGGCGTGCCGCCCCAGATCATCCGGCAGCTCAGCCTTCAATGCCTGATGAAGGCGGCGGAGATTGCCGAGGAGGTCGGCATCGGCCACAAGAACATCCAAATGCCCCAGGAGCTGCAGGAATCGCTGAATCTGCACAAAAGCCTGGAAGAAATCAAGGAATTTCTGATAAAGACCCTGCAGGGGCATATGGAAGCCATCAAAGAGAAACGGAGCAGCAGGGAGAAGAACGGTCTGATTCTTAAGGTGCTGGAATATATTCATGACAATTACAGCCGAACCGATCTGTCGCTGAATTTGCTGGCTGAGGAATACCGGGTCAGCGTGTCCCATCTGAGTAAGCTGTTCAAGGAGCAGACCGAGGGCAACTTCATCGACTATCTGATGGCGCTGCGCATGGCTGAGGCCAAACGGCTGCTGGAGGAGACGGACGGCAAAATTATGGATATTGCCGAAGCGGTCGGCTACGGCAACGTCAACAGCTTTGTCCGCATTTTTAAAAAGTTCACTGCGCTGACGCCTTCCGAATTCCGGGAGCAGCGGCGCAAGTAACAGGGAGCGGGAGAAGCCGGGGCATTGGCGGCTTCTCCTTCCTATATGAAGGGTAGGATCACAATGAATAATATGCTCGATGAACAGGCTCTCCTGCGGTGGAGGCTTGAACAATTGGAGAATCAATTCAGCCCGGTGCATTCGATGATCAGAGAGAAATATACAACCAACGGCTATCACACCGCACTTCAGAATGTGGAACAGGTGCATTCCATACGTTCTTCCATTGAATATGCCCAAGGGCTTTTGGATACCGGGCTTACGGATGCTGAGGATAGGGCTTTTGCCGTGATCCGGCAAATCGTTTCACTTCAGGACCGTGATCCGGCCAGCGTAACTTACGGCATCTGGTCGTATTACCTGGAAGAGCCCCTGTCAAGCATGAGGCCCCCTGATTGGAACTGGGCGGATTTTATTGGTAAAGTACTTCTAACAACAGTAATCCGGCATAAACACCGGATGCCTGCGGAGCTGCTGGAGAAGGTGCGGGAATCGGTATTTCACGCCTGCGAATCCATCATCCGGCGCAACATGGGTCCGCACTATACGAATATTGCCATTATGGGATCGTTTGTAACGCTGCTCGCGGGAGAAGTGTTTCAGAATCCGCGCTATCTGGATTATGGCTTGCAGAAATTCGAGGCCTTCCATCAATATGCCAGCCGTACCCGGACGTTTCAGGAATACAACAGTCCGACGTACACCAAGGTGGCGATTATTGAATTGTCGCGCATCCGCTCCGCGACCAAGGTTAGCCGGGCGCTGGAAATATGCGAAGATATGCTGAATTTGGCCTGGGAGGGGGTGGCACGGCATTTTCATGCGTCCACAGGGCAATGGGCGGGACCGCATAGCCGCTGTTATTCCACCCTGCTGCCGGATGCAACCCGTGCATTTCTGCAGCTGGCTATGGAAGGTGAGCTGGACTTTTTGGCTGGCGGGGAGATGCTGTACGATCTGGAATGGTACAAACTCGGGATTGTCTGCCCCAAGCCCTACCGCGCCCTGTTCACGGAAGCCGCCGAAAGAGAAGTACGCGAGGTGTATTACCGCAGTGAGGATGGCTATGAAAAAACCGCGGTCAGCTATATTACCCCGCGGTATGCAGTTGGCTCGGCCAGCAAAGAAGTGATGTGGAATCAGCGGCGCAATCTGCTGGCCTATGTGGACGGTCCCGGCGGAACAGTCTATGCGGCGCTGCGGATGCTGCATGACGGCTATGATTTTTCCGCGCCCGTCTTTTCGGCCGAGCAGCGCAAGGGGAACGTGCTGTGCGGTCTTCAGCTCTCGCTGAACGGCGGGGATACCCATATCGGACTGGACCGGATTGACGGCGGCATCCAGGCGGAGGATCTGCGCCTGCGGCTGGAAATCGGCGGCAGCCTTGACGGTGTAACCGCCGATGCCGTGGACGGCGGGGCGGTGGTATCCATAGGCGGGGTGAAGCTGGAGCTTAACGGCCTGTATGCCCGGTTTGCCGGAGGGGCAACTGCGCTGGTCCAGAATCCGGAATGGCAAATTGTCCACAGCGGCGATAATCTCTGCCTTGATCTTGTGCTGTACAGCGGGGAACGCCGGAGAATTGATTTTACGGCTCTGGACGAGGCGGCGGCGGTCTTTGCCCTGTCGGTCCGCGAGGATGAGGGACGGGACGGCAGCCCGGACCCCCTCTCCGTAACCGTGTCAGCCGCAGGCAACGGGGAAGAAGTTGCCGCAAGCTGGAATACGGAGGATGGGGAACTGGCGCTTAACCTGCGTCTGAAGCCGGACATGGTGGAGGCGCTCAGAGGACAGGATTAAGGGGTAGACTCAAGGAGACCCGGAATCTGATCTTCCTTCGGCAATCTGAACAATAAGTGCTGCGGTATACAAGCCCGGCACAGACCAAAGGCACCGCAAGGATTGCGGTGCCTTTGGTCTGGCTTCACCCCGCATAGGCGGGGTCTTGTGAACGGAGTCCGGCTTCACTTCATGGCTTCGGCCAGAAGAATGAGCACCAGGCCTTGACCGTAGAGGGTCGGTATGCAGGAGATTTCATTATAGGCGTCCACGGTGGGCATCACCGGAGTGCCGCCGGAGACGCCGCCGACCTCCCCATCGTCCTTAATCGTGCCCAGCACCGCTTCAAGTGCAGCACCGGCAGGTTCGAGAGCGGCTTCGCCGAGCAGGCCCATCCGTACAGCCTTGAATATCCCGGCTGCGATGCCGGCGCTCCCGGAGGTTTCAAGATAGAAGTCTCTCCGGTCCATAACCGTATGCCAGAGTCCGGCCGGACTCTGATAACCGATTAACGCCGCCATCAAGCGGCGGTATCGCTGCGGAATGGAGGCAGGCACAGGCAGCAGGCCTTCCACCTCCTGCAGAATCATGGGCGCTGCAAGGGCGATCCAGGCGTTGGCTCTTGTCCATCTGGCTGCGGACATATGGTCACCGGTGATACCGTTCCAGCCGTGAAACAGCACGCCGCTCTGCTTATCCTCAAGCAGTCTCAGGTGAAGCTCCAGCTGGCTAAGGGCTTCGCGGGCATATCCGGTTTCTCCGGTCAGCCGGGCCAGACGGGCCAGAAACAGTACAGCCATAAACACGGTATCCGCCCAGACCTGCTCCGGGAAGCTTGCCTGCTCTGTTACTGTATGCTCGAAAGCGCCCTCCCGGGTTCTAGGCGCTTCATGCAGCATCCATTGACCGGTACGGACTGCGGTCTCCTTAAAGACAGGATTCCCTGAGGCATTATACAGCGCGGGAAAGATGGCAAACGGAGCCATGGAGTTAATAACCTTCGCATGCCCGGATTGGTGCAAATGCGCAAGGGCCCATTCTGACAGCCGGTCTATAATCTCCTCTCCGCCGTCCTGCTGATAGTATTCCAGGATAGAGGCGGCACCTACGCCGGGAACCCAATCCCAATGCGCCATGTCCATTCCCCAATTGCCGGAATGATCCAGGAGCATATATGAATATACCTTGCTTGCTGCATGCTGAAGCGCTCGGGATGAAGTCAATGTTGTCATAATCTACTAGTCCTCCTGTGTGATATAGTTCAGCTTATGCTTATGCCGAAAGATTCAGTGTGAAACCTGCTGTCTGCTGTCCCCTTCAGCAGACAGCACACTTCCATGAAACTGTACGCCTTGCTCAGCCAGCAGCTGATGCAGCCGCGGCATTGAAATATCCGCCATATGGACGGTGCCTTCCTCCTTGGCGACAGCTGCCGCAATTCCCGCTGCCTGACCCAGCGCATAGCAGGTGGCCTGCACGCGCATGGAGGACATGGCTACATGAGTCGCCGAAATGCTGCGTCCCGCTACCAATAGCCCCTGCACACCGGCAGGCACCATACAGCGGTACGGAATGTCGTAGCTCCCGAGCTGGCGCTCATCCGTCGTTTTTTGCCCGTCGGGGCTGTGAATATCGATTTCATAATTGGTCTGCGCCACGACATCCCCGAACCTGCGGGCTTCGAGCAAATCCTGTTCGGTCAAGGTGTACAGGCCTACGATTTGCCCGGTTTCCCTTACACCGGTCTGGCCGGGAATATGGGCAATAATATAATTTTCAAAGCCGTTGCGCTGCAAATAATGGGCCGTTGAGAAAACCTGGCGCAGCGCCTCGCGCTCCGCGAAGTTGATGTCTTCAATACGGGCACCGTTGCCCTTAACGCGGGTCATATTGACCAGAAGCGTGCCGTCGCCATTCTTTTCCCAGTACAGGTGGCGTCCCTGCGGCAGATCGCCTACGGTCTCATATACCTCACAGTCCTCAGGAAGATAAGGGACAACCGGCTTGCCGGTATTCTGCATGGTGAACATAAGGGTCATAGGCTGCGTTAATCCGTCCTGTTCCCGGCCGTAGCGCATGGGCACTCCGGCATCTCTGGCCACAGCGGCGTCCCCGGAGCAATCCAGCACAATTCCGCCCATGAAAGCCTTCAGCCCTTCCCGGGTCCGGGCCAGTACTCCGCGTACCCGCTGCCCCTCCATGACGGGCTGGACATAGACGGTGTGGTAGAAGACCCTAACCTTCTCCCGGTGCAGTTTGCCGTTCAGATAATGGCGCACTGCGAAGGGGGAATACTGGTCCTTCCGGGAGTGCAGCGACATCAGGTGGGAGCCGGGAACGGCTTCGGGAGTCGTCTCCTCAAGCATTTCACGGTAGATGCCGGTCACGTTGCCGACACTCATATAAATGCTGACATTAGCCAGTGTTCCCATTCCGCCAAGCTGCCCCGACTGCTCCAGCAGAATCACCTTCTGTCCGCAGCGGGCGGCGGCGATGGCCGCCGCTGTCCCGGCAGGACCGCCCCCGATCACGACGACATCGGCCTCCGCATATACCTCTGCGGCCACCTGCAGATTTATCTGTTCTTTTTTCACCATTTTCATCCTTTCTATATAGAGCTTAGCTTTATAATAGATATAAGGAACAAGGGATTATAGCTTGATTTTAGTTGTACTTAGGGGATTGTGGGGTTGCATTGCAGGAGAGCTATGGAAGAATGGAATGGCCAAGTAAAAGGGGGAAGCCGTGTGTCAAAGAGAAAAACGGTTACGCTGCGGGATCTGGCGGACCGCCTGGGGCTGAGCGTGTACACAGTATCCAAAGCGCTGCGCGGGCTGCCGGGCATGTCGGAACCGACCCGCAGGCTGGTATTCGCTACTGCCCGGGCAATGAATTATGCGACCAAAGCGCAGGAAGCGGGGCTTGCCGCTGAATCCATTGCCTATGCGGCGGGTAAGCCCCGCCGGTTCGTCATGCTGATGCCTGCAGACCACTCTCTTCTGCATCTGCAGTTCTATGGTCTGCATCAGCGCATGGATGAGCTGGGCCATCAGGTACAATCCGTATTGCTGCCGTTTGAGGGACACCAGCCGGACAAGCTGGAGGACTGGCTGGAGAAGAGCGGCATTCTATACTGCGACGGATTGTTTCTATCGCCGCTGCTGCCCGTCTGGGCAGAGACTATTCTGCTGCAGCTTGGTCTTCCGAAGGTAATGATCAATTTCCCGCCCGAAGGGACCGAGGTGGACAGTGTAATCTGGGATGTCCAGCATGCGATCATTCTTGCGGTAAATGCGCTCTGCCGCAGCGGTCATCGCCGAATTCTGTACGTGGGTGAGCCGGACGGACAGCGGGGATTCCGCTTGCGCTATCAGAGCTTCAGGGCCGCCTGCGCAAGCCGGGGAATTTCCGCTGCTGAACAGATGTATCATGTGAACCCCGCTGATCCTAAATGGCTTGCTGACTTATCGGCCATTCTTCAGACCGGAAGCCCTACGGCTATTCTCTCGGCGAATCATGGACAAGCCGGGCCCATTCTGCAGAAGGTGCAGGAATTGGGACTTAATATTCCGGAGCAGATATCAATTGTTGCGATGGAGCATGGGGAACTGGAGACTTGTCCCGGCTTGTCGCGCCCGGCGCTGCTGGTTCAGGAGGCAGGGGAGCGGGCGGCTGAACTGATGCTGCGGCGGATTGCCAATCCGCTGGCGCCTTATGAGCAAATCCGGCTGCTGGGACCGTTTCTGACAGGGGAGACGGTTGCGGAGCCATCCCTCTGCTGAACAAAGACGCCGTCAATTCTCCAGCTATAGGAGAATTGACGGCGTCTTAATCCTAGTCTAGTCCCCGGTCTTCACAATCCAGACCTCCGGCAGATTGCGGAACTGCTCGGCGTAATCCAGGCCATAGCCGACGACGAATTCGTCAGGAATGTCAATGCCGCAGTATTCGACCGGAACTTCGACCAGGCGGCGTGAAGGCTTGCTGAGGATGGTGCAGATACGGACGCTTGCCGCTTCGCGCAGGGCGAACAGCTGCCTCAGATGCTGAAGCGTCAGGCCGGTGTCGATCAGATCCTCGACGAGCAGGACATGCTTGCCGCGGATATCCATGTCGATATCCTTCTTGATCGTGATGACACCGGAGGAGGTGGAGCTTGCTCCGTAGCTGGACACCGACATATAGTCGATGCCGACCGGGAAGGTGATTTCGCGCATCAGGTCGGACATGAATACAGCGCCGCCCTTAAGGATGCAGATAAGGACAAGCTCCTTGCCCGCATAGTCACGCGAGATTTCAGCTCCCAGTTCTCTTACTCGTTGCTGCAGCTGGTCCTTGCTGACCAGAACTTTGGTAATTTGGGTCATGGTTGACGCTCCTTATGGATTAGGATGTGATCAGGAGGATGATCTGTCCTTTTCCTTAAGCATAACATCATGTGCGCCTCCTTCAAAGATTGTTGTGGAGGAGACGAGTGTAATCTTCGCCTTCAGCTGCAATTCGGGGATAGTCAGTGAGCCGCAGTTGCACATGGTGGATTTGATTTTGCTGATGCTGAGATCCAGATTATCCTTCAGCCGGCCCGCATAAGGAATGAAGGAATCCACGCCTTCCTCGAACTCCAGCTTGCTCTCCTTATCGGCATTGCCGAAGTCATAACGCTGCCAGTTGCGGGCACGGCTTGCGCCTTCACCCCAATATTCCTTTACGAAGTTCCCGCCGACCAGCAGCTTGCGTCCGGGACTTTCATCGAATCTGGCGAAATAGCGGCCAAGCATCACGAAGTCAGCGCCCATCGCCAGGGCCAGCACAATATGATAATCATGGACAATCCCGCCGTCAGAGCAGATCGGGACGTAGATGCCGGTCTGCTCGTAATATTCCTGGCGGGCCGCCGCGACTTCGATGACGGAGGAGGCCTGACCGCGGCCGATTCCTTTTTGCTCCCGGGTAATACAGATGGAGCCGCCGCCGATGCCGACCTTGATGAAGTCCGCCCCCGCTTCGACGAGGTACAGGAAGCCCTCCTTATCGACAACATTGCCTGCGCCAACCTTCACCTGCTCCCCGAAAGTATCCTTAATATAATGAATGGTCTCCGCCTGCCACTCCGAATACCCGTCGGAGGAGTCGATGCAGAGGATATCTGCCCCAGCCTCCACGAGCGCAGGTACACGTTCCTTGTAATCCCGCGAATTGATCCCTGCGCCAACGATGAGCTGTTTGTTGTCATCATGCAGCTCCAGCGGATACTCCTGATGGCTGTCATAATCCTTGCGGAACACCAGATGGACGAGATGGCCGGTGGCATTCACAATCGGCAGGCAGTTCAGCTTATGATCCCAGATCATGTCGTTGGCTTCGGTCAGCGTAATTCCTTCTTCAGCATAGATCAGCGAAGCGAGCGGGGTCATGAACTCCGTTATCGGGCAGTCCGGCGGCAGCCGGTTCTCGCGGTAATCGCGGCTGGTGACAATCCCCATCAGCTTGCCTGTCGGTTCTCCATTGTCCGTGATGGCAATAGTGGAGTGGCCGCTTCGCGCCTTCAGCACTAACACATCCTGAAGCGTATCCTCCGGCCGCAGATTGGAATCGCTGAGGACGAACCCGGCCTTGAACTTTTTGACCCGGCGGACCATTTCGACCTGCTGTTCGATCGACTGGGAGCCGTAGATGAAGGAGATACCGCCGCTTTTAGCCAGGGCAATCGCCATGTTGTGGTCAGATACGGCCTGCATGACTGCCGAAGTCACCGGAAGGTTCATGGTCAGTGCCGGGGTCTCTCCTCGGCGGAATTTGGTGACCGGTGTTCTAAGATCCACATTTCCGGGAATGCATTCTTTGGTAGTCAGACTGGGCACCAGCAGGAACTCACTGAAGGTTCTTGAAGGCTGTTCGTAATAATAAGCCATGGCTTGTCACTCCCCTGCTATATTTTGCAGATATGCTGCGATTGTAAATGTATACACTTCATACCTTGGATAGAAACCGTATAGGAACTCCAATGTCCGCTTCAAGCTGCTTATAGTGCTCTCCTTTGGCCAGAATCGCCTGTACCCCCACAAGCTCAATCCCCATAACGGACATCTGCCCGGCAATGCAGCGGATCGTAGCCCCTGAACTAATGACATCATCAAGCAGCAGCACGCGGTCACCGGCAGAGAAGCCGTCAAAATAAATATAATTCTCATTATACGCCGTTTCGCGCCTGATGCTGACCTCATAATTCTCGTACAGCTCTGTGCTGAGGCGCAGGATATTCATCGGCTTCATCAGCTTGTAGGCCGCCAGCATCCCCCAGGTATGCCCTCCCGGTTCAGGAGATACGATGTAATCGAAATCGGGGAACTGCTCTGTGATGGCCGCTGCCAGACTATCGGTAATCTCACTGATCAGCTCGGGGGCAATGTACGTTCCTCGTTCGCCAAAAGGGTAGAGCTTGAAGTCATAGGCGGTGTCCCTGTTCTTGTAGATTCTCACATTCCCGGCTTGGCGGATCGATTCATTTAACCGTGCGTAGGATGCACTCATTGCCCTCACTCCTTCTATTATATAGATGGCAAAAAACCCAGGAACGAAAGAGGCCTAAGTCAAGACAGAATACCTCAGAAGGAAAAAGCCCGGCTTGGCCGTAAGCTCTCTGCTGATGATTCCAGCGTCTTGTCTGGCCTCTTGTAGCCTGGGGCAATTTACGGTTGCCTGTAGATACGCCCATTCCACATTAACGGGCTTATACAAGAGAATTAATTAGAATAACTGACACGATTATGACTTGAAAATGATTAATTCAGAATTAAAATATTAACCGCGTTACAAAACATTACTCAGATCATTTGTTATATGCTATCATCCACAATAAAGTGTGTCAATAATTCATTTAAGTGTCACTAAATATAACTTGTGTTGTGGGATCAGTCACTACTTCATATGCAGTTGCCGGTACTCTGTTGGGGTCATGCCATAATATTTCTTGAAATTGCGCAGGAAGCTGGAAAAGTTGGTGTAGCCAATCTGCTGTGCCACATCGTTCAGCTTCATGGGGGTCTCCAGCAGCAGCCTGCTGGCAGCCTTCATGCGGACTTCAATCAGATAGTCAACGAAATTGCTGAAGGTATATTCCTTGAACAGCTTGCTTAGGTAGTTGGGGCTGAGGTTGAACCGGTCGGCCAGATAATTCACAGAGATATCGCTTTGATTATAATGCTCTGTGGTATAAGAGAGGATGCTCTCAATCAGCTCGCTGCTCTTTTTCTTATGGTTTCGTTTGTCGTTCATGGACTGAATCAGTTCATCCATCAGCGAGCCGAGGACAGCCCGCAGCTCGTACAGCGTCTCGCACCGCTGGAGGCGGATAAGAACGGTCTCGTGTTCTGCCTGGAACTGTTCATTCAGGGCGGGGTCGGCTGCAGTCCGCAGTGCTTTCAGGATAACCTGCAAGCAGAGCTGGACCATCATTTCCTTAGACAGGTTGCAGCGGGCCGCACGCTCGAACAGCTCTTCCAGTACAGCTCCGGTTTTCTCCGCGTTGACCTGCTTGACGGTTTCTACAAGATCATCTATGGATTCAAATACCTCAAGCAGTCTGCCAGTGTTCCAGGATTCTATATCGCCTGCGGTAATCAGTGCGCTAGGTCCCATCAGGATTTTGCAGGAGACCAGTGCCGCCGACTCCAGATAAGACTTGCGGATATCGGAGAAATGCTCGTAATAACCTCCTATGCCAATAGAGAGTGTACGTCTGAACTGTCCCTCAATATAGGCCATGAAATGCTCTCCCAGGGCTTTGGCCGCAGCGGTGTTCTCCGCACTTCCACCACTTCTGAAGCTAAGAATCAGTGCCGCCTGAAAGTCATTCATCTGAACGGCCGCCCCTTTAATCTCCCCCTGACCGGAGCGAATGATTTCTTCGGCCACATTGCATAGGGCGTAGAGGTAAAGATTCATATCCCCTACTTTTTCCAGCATAGCCTTATTGTCATATTCCATGGTCAGAACGATATAATGGCCCGGATACAGGTCAATACCTGCATGGTTCAGCATCGGTTCCGCGAATTCAAATTTGGTCTTGTTGCCTGTCAGAATATCGAACATGAGCTGCAGCTTCAGGGCGGGGATACTCTCGTGCAGCTTCTTCTCGGCATTGGAGTAACCGGTGAATACCTGCTCTATTCTACTATGAAGCTCATTATAGGACAGGGAGGGCGAGGTGCTTCTGTTCTCCAGGCCATGGGGAGTGCGTTTCGTGATGTCCTCCAGTCTGGCGATAAAATACTCCATGGGGGCAAACCAGCGGTGGTTGACAAAGCGGGTCGTCAGCGTAGCGACAGCCAGCATCAGAACGGCCATGCCAATCAGAATATAACGGACCGTAAGCGAGAGGGTGCTAAGCTGGTGTTGGGACACGACATAGATCAGCTTCCAGCCGGTATAGGCGGAATTGTCGTAGAAGATAAGATTTTTGCCGTGAGCCGTTGTTTCGGTCACATAGCCGTGGCCCTCCCTGGAGAGGACCTGGGCGCTGTAGCTCTGATCAAGAATACTCTGATGAATCAGCTTGGAATCCTTATGGGACAGGATATTGCCGTTCTGATCGACCAGAAAGACGTTGTAGCTGTCGCTGAATTGCAGGTCGCTGAACATCTTGGAGATACTTTTCTCATTGATTTGTGTGACCATGACCCCGCTTCTGTCCTTCGGCCCTGCCGTGAACGGGTAATTGCGGATAAGCAGGAAGTCGCTGGTGCCGGCTTCAGGCGGAGAGGCTGTCCATTTATTGACCTTGGTGCTGCCGGCAAAAGACTTGATCCACCCCATCCCGGCCGCTGAATCCAGATCATAATAATCCGAAGCAGAGATCAGCTTGCTGCTGATGGTGGAATACAGAAACATAGCCTTCATATTGAAATTGGCTCCGAGAATATTGCCGAGCTGATCCTGGAGCATGGACAGTCCCAACAGGTGTTGAGGGGCATCCGAAGCGGTGCTCTCAAAAAAGGAGCGGCTCTCATTGTTGCGCAGAAAATTGAGGGTGGTCAAATCAATCTCCTGCAGGGCGCTGTCCACCCGTTTGCTGATTTGGCGCAGCACATTCTGATTGGAGCCAATCACCTGACGCTCAAGCTGGCGGATCGAGCTTACATAGCTGATAACAGCGGTTGTGAGGATAATCAGGACGAATAGAGTGATGTAAATGAGCTGTACCTTGGCTGCAATGGTTCTCTTCAACGGCTATCGCTCCCTTATCCGGCTGATGGTATCTACATTATAAGACAGATTGCCGGGTCAGTCGGGTTTCACTTTCTATTCCGGCATAGCGTTATCTACAAATAGTTCCTGCATAGCGGTAAATGAGAGCTCATTGTAGGTTCTGCAACTGTTCAGCTTCCGTGGCGGGGATTTATAGTTGAATGGTAGACCGGCGCCCGGTTGTACCGCTGTAGCAAGACATCACAAGCTTCCTATCACACATCCATTGGAGGTCAAAGGAATGTACAGACACAACAAAATCACGCCTGCATTTGTATCCCTGCTGCTGCTCGGAACGGTATCCTTATCCGCATGCAGCAACAGTAATAATGGAAGCACAGGCAATACGGCGGAGCCAACCGCCGCCGCTGCAGCAGCAGCTTCACAGACGGCAGACGGGGACAAATATAGCTCGCTGCCCAAAGAAATCTCGGCCTCAATTTATGACCGGGGGCAGGTTGCGGCCAGTGAAGGCTCTTATGAGGATAACCGGTGGACGAAGTATATCAATGAGAATTCCGGAGTCAAGGTCAATTGGATGCCCATCCCGCGCAATCAGGAAGCGGATAAATTCAATGTGCTGATTGCATCGGAGCAGGCGCCGGATATGATGACGACCTATAACCGGGACTTCATCGTCCGCTGGGCCAATGAAGGGGTGATTCAGCCGCTGGACGAGTACATCGACAAATATAGCACCAGCTATAAGAAATACCTGGAGGAGCATCCTGAGCTGAAGCCGTATCTGACGCTGGAGGACGGCAAAACGTATGCGATCGCCAGCCTGCGGCCGACCCGTGCCAATACCGCTCTGTTCATCCGGCAGGACTGGCTGGATAAGCTGGGGCTGAAGATGCCGAAGACGGTGGATGAGCTGGTTGAGGTAGCCAAAGCTTTCCGGGACAATGATCCTGACGGTAATGGACAGAAAGATACCATTCCTATGGCGATGTCCACGGCATATACGGCGATTACAGACGACTGGTATATGGCGCGCAGCGCAGCGTGGTTCGTGGAGGACGGGAAGCTCGTCCAGAGCTTTTTCACAGACAGATATAAAGACGCGCTTGCGTTCCGCCAGCTTGCCTACAAAGAAAACCTGGTCGATAAGGAGTTTGCTACGGACAAGGAATTTTCGCGGCAGAAGCAGCTCTGGACCACGGGACGCTCCGGCATATATTTCAGCAATCTGAATATGGACAATACCATTAGTGATCTGCGGAAAAACAATCCGGGGGCTAAGCTGACTGCGGTTCCGCCTCTGGCGACGAAGTATGGAACGAACGGCTATGAGATTGAGGTTCCTAACCATCTGTTGACCGCCTTCAACAAGGATATGAAGAATCCAAAGGCGGCGATGGAACTGATCGACTGGATGCTGGATACGGGCTGGGAGCCGCTGACCTATGGGGATGAAGGGGTTCATTATCAGATGAAGAATAACATTCCGGTTACCACCGATTATGACAAGTGGAAAACAGAAGTCGGCTACGCCGCGGAGTACAGAGTGGTCCAGCAGGAGCAGTATACACCGGATTATCTGCTTACCCGGGCCGGGGACAATCAGGATGATCTGGATATAGCTAAGCTGAAGAATGCCATCATCAAATTCTCGGAGACCTATACCTTCCGCAAGGATATCCCTTATATCCCGCCTGTTGCGGAGTACTCTTCCATTGCCGGCCAGTTTGAGACCAAATGGAAGGAGATCAACACCCGCATGGCGATGGGAAGCCAGACACCGGATGAAGCGGTCGAGGAGCTGCGCAAGGCCTGGAACAGTCTTGACGGAGACAGTGTAACCGCTAAGGTTCAGGCCTGGTACGACACCAACAAAGATAAGCTGAAATAAAAGCAAGGAGTGAGAGAGCCTTATGCAAAAAACATTGCAGCATTCTCCCGGTCCGGCAGCCCTCCAGAAGCCGGGACGGGGCCTGTTATTCTATCTGCACCGGGACCGGTACCTGTATTTGTTCCTGATTCCCGCGATGTCGTATTTCTTCCTGTTCAAATTCGTCACGCTGTACGGCGAGCTGATTGCCTTCAAGGATTTTCGCCTGCTGGACGGGGTGTGGGGCAGTCCCTGGGTAGGACTGAAGCATTTCCGTGCGTTGTTCCAGAGCGCTGATTTCTGGCAGGTTCTGCGTAATACGCTGCTGCTGAATCTGTACAATCTTGTGTTTGCTTTTCCTGCACCTGTTCTGCTCGCCTTGCTGCTGAATGAGCTGCGGGTGAACTGGTTCAAGCGGACGGTGCAGAACCTGCTGTACCTGCCCTTTTTCATCTCATGGGTGGTACTTGCCGGGATCATAGTCTCCCTGCTGTCGCCCTCTACCGGTGTAGTGAATGCAGTATTACAGGCCATGGGCGTGGACCCTGTGTATTTCATGACAAGCACCTTGTGGTGGCCTGTTGTGTTCATTGTATCGACGATCTGGCAGAGCGCAGGCTGGGGCACGATTATCTATATGGCCGCCATCTCCTCCATTGATCCCGGATTATATGAAGCGGCCAAAATCGACGGAGCCACCAAGCTCCGCCAGATCTGGCATATCACTCTGCCGGGCATTCGCGGCACGATCGGCGTGCTCCTGGTGCTGCAGATGGGCAAGATGATGGATGTGGGCTTCGAGCATATTTTCAATCTGCAGAATGCCGCCGTGTTCAGTGTGTCGGATGTCATCAGTACCTTCGTATACCGAACAGGGCTGCAGAATGCGCAGTATAGTCTGGCGACGGCGGTTGGATTGTTTCAGGCTCTGATCGGACTGATTCTGGTGCTGACGGTCAACAAAATTGTGAAAAAGCTGGGTGAAGGCGGATTATGGTAAACCGACTGAAGAGTACGCCGCTGTATGTGTTCCTGGCCCTGTGTGCCTTTGCAACCGTGTTTCCGCTGCTGAACATTCTGTCCATGTCCCTGAGCAGCAGCCGGGCGATTATCTCGGGAGAAGTGGTGCTCTGGCCGGTGGAAATCAATTTTCAGGCTTATAAACAACTGTTCATTGACGGGCAGCTGCTGGTCGCCATCAAAAATACCGTAATCATTACAGGAGTCGGCACCGTACTCCAGATGATCGCTACCACCTTGGCGGCATACACGCTGTCGAAGCGGCGGCTCAAGGGACGGCAGATCTTTACGTTCATGGTAATGTTCAGTATGCTGTTCGGCACCGGCCTGATTCCGCTATTCCTGCTGGTGAAGCAGATGCATCTGATCAATACGTTCTGGGCGATCTGGCTGCCGGGTCTGGTGAGTGCCTATAATCTGTTTGTGATGAAGTCCTTTTTTGAAGGCCTGCCGGTGGAGCTGGAGGAATCGGCAACGATTGACGGCGCGACGGACCTGACGATTTTTGCCAGACTGACGCTGCCCTTATCCAAGCCGATTCTGGCCGCCATCTCACTCTTTTATGCGGTTGCGCTGTGGAATACGTACTCCAATGCTTTGTATTTCATCAGCAAATCCCAGCTCCTGCCGGTGACGGTCAAGCTGTATCAGATGCTTCAGACACCGATGGATGCCCTGCTCGCCGGAGGGGATTCAGCCAACTATATTCAGCCGGAGGGTCTAAAGGCCGCGGCGATTATGATTACGGTCCTGCCGATTCTCTGTGTGTATCCGTTTCTGCAAAAGCATTTCATTAAAGGTGTTCTGCTTGGCTCGGTGAAGGGTTGAAGGCACAGTTAATGTGGCACAGAATTTCAAGTGACAGAGGTGAAGTATGAAATCGTCAACAAACTATACATTGGAGCAATTTGCTTTTGATTTACGTAAAAGTCTGGCTCCCGCCGGACATACCTGGGTATGCAGCGGGTACAGTACGGCTGCTCCGCTGGAGCGTACCGTCAGCGGGGTGCGCGGCTGTTTTTCACCGCCTTTTGCAGCCAAGGAATTAGAGGTGAAAATTCTCATAACAGCGGATAAACATGCTGTTGCAGATGACGGGAATCTGGGCAAAGGGGACTGCGGCGTACTGTATGCCCAGGGGGTATGGCGGCCTGATCAGATCCGGCGGCAAGGCACGTATCATCATCTGATCAGCGAACGGCTGATTTCCCTTGCTGTAAGCAGTGAATTGATTCCGCTTGCGGATGCACATGGGTTCATCCTGACTCAGCGGGTAAGGAACCGCAGCCAAAGACCTGTTCCCGTGGCCTTTCAGCCGGTGCTTCAGCCGGGGAGTCCGGCGTATGTTCCCTTCGATGAATGGGATTACGGAGCTCCGCTGACCGAAGCTGGGCCTGCTGTGAACATCGGTCAGGGCATCTGGGAGAATGAACAGGTCCGTGTCACCTTGATCGCTGAGGGAGACCGGGAACAAGTACTGGAGGAAGGGGAAGAAGCCGTATTCTGTCTGGCCGTAGTGCTTACTCCTGCCGGACAGACATTCAGTGGGAATGAGGGGCGGAGCCTGGGTGAGCTGGCGCAGCGGACCACGGCCGCCTGGGAGCGGCGGCTTGCAGAGGCCTGCCGGGAGCTGCCGGTTCTGCAATCGGACATTCCGGGTCTGGAGGAGTATTACCGCCGCTCCCTGATCAGCGGTCTGGTCTGCCTGTGGGATAACCCGGATTTTGCAATCCGTCCCTTCCCGGTGGTCTCCGGGCTGGAAGGCGCAGGCATCTGCTGCTATCCATGGGATATCGGGGGCTACGGGGCACGCACGATGGCCATGATGCTGGGCAAGGACAAGGCGGCGGAGCTGGCGGGGTTGATGGTGAAGAGCGGCATCGACCGGCACTCGCGGTTTGCTCCAAGCGGCAAGGGGGCCAACGTTCCTTACTCCTACAGCCTGTGGTCGTTTCTGAACTTTGCCTGGTCGATCATTGTCCTGCATGGCGGCGGAGAAGAGCTGTATCCTGCAATGCGCGAGCTGGCCTTATATGACGACAACCGTCTGCCGCAGTGGAATGAGCTGCTGGATTATGGCCTCCAGCCTAATCTGCTGGAGATGCGCGGAGTGGGCTATGAGCATATCGTCGCCAGTCCGAACGCCGAGCGGGCCTGGAGCTATGACCGCTTGGCGGATCTTGCCCGGTATCTGCAGCTCTGGGAGGAGCCTGCGGACGAGTGGCGAGAGAAGGCGGAGCGGATCCGGCAGTCCATCCGCAGCCATCTGTGGGATGAGGAGAAGGCCTGGTTCAAGGCGCTGTATCCTGGAGGCCACGAAGAGCTGATCTATTCCATTCAGTATTTCGATGCCCTGCGGTTCGGCGCTTGCAGCGAAGAGATGAAGCGCGGCATGTTCACACAGGTCAGAGAGGGTGCGTTCCTGGGCAATTACGGCGTCAGCAGTATCTCTTCTGAGGATGAACGGCACTATGAACAGAATGATCCGGATTGGTCGGGCAGCGGGGCTTACACAGGGGATGGGCCGATGCTGGCCCTGACGTTATGGGAATCCGGCCAAGGTGAGCTGGCCTGGGATGTACTGCAGCGTCACTTCTGGATGGGGCAGCATTTGCCCTATTATCCGCAGGAGCATTACTGCGACCGGCCTGCTGTTCCGGTGCACAAACGGGCTAATGTGGTGGCCGGCCTGGCGGGTGCGGAAGCGCTGCTCTTCGGCATGGCCGGTCTGGACCCGCAGCTGGACGGCAGCCTGTGGATTCGGCCACAGCCGCCCGCAGAAGGCAGTGTAAGGCTCTCCGGTTTCTATTTCCGGGGGCATGTCATTGATGTGCAGCTCCGTCCGGGCTGGTGTGAAATTGTCCGTGATGAAGAAGTGATCTACAGCGGCGTTCCGGGCCGCATGGAGGTTGTTCCTGTAGGCGTAAGGCATGAATCCTAGAAAGGAGATATAAGATGAGAAATGATAAACCGGTGCTTCTGGCCTTATGTTTCTTGCTTATCGTCTTCATAGCAGCAGGGGGGATATCCCCCGCTGCTTACGGAGAACCCTTAAGAGCGGTATCACTGGAGGAATCTGTACCTTCTGCGGAGACATTGACAGCCACTGCGGTGTCCTCGGTTTATGGGGAACCAGCTTCAGTGATTACTGACTGGGAAGAATTCCGCAGCAGCTTGGGCCGCCACAACCGTGCTCCGGTGCTGGATGCGGAGAATAACATTACAATAGACGGCAATCTGGACGAATGGGCCGGGTATACTGAGATTCGCTTGCCGGAAGCTGACGCGCAGATTCTGGTCAGCGGCTGGGGGGGACCAGCGGATGTATCCGCCAGTGTCTATCTGGCATATGATACGGACTATTTCTACTGGGCGGCGAAGGTGACGGACAATGTGCATACGCCTGTATCCGACAGCACAATGTGGAGAGGGGACAGTATCCAGTTTGCCTTCAGCCCCGGAGGCAGTTACGGGCCGGAATATGGGATCAATTATATGGACGGTCAAGCCCATGTCTGGCAATTCAGCGAAGGTGGGGCGCTTCAGGGAGCGGACGGCATTACAGCTGCCGCGACTCAGTCCGGGCAGGATATCTTCTATGAGGTGCGAATGCCGTGGACAACCATCTCGGACGCCATGCCCGGCAATGGGGAGCTTCCGTTCACGTTGCTGATCAATGACAATGACGGGGCGGGCCGGAGAGGGTGGATGGAATGGACACCGGGAATCGGCAAGGCCAAAAGTCCGGCGGATCACGCGGTACTGCAACTGGTGCTCTCCGACGACCCCTGGAGTTTCTGGGTAGAAGGGCCAGCGGAGATCAATGTGAATGCTACCGTATCCTATTCCGTATATGCGGTGAACTGGACCTCGGAGGTCCGCAGCCTGCATCTGTCCTCCGGCCCGACCGGCGTGGATGAAGATTTCACGCTTCCAGCTCATTCCGTCGCCGAATGGAGACTCCCGTTCAGCACGGCAGAGCCGGGGGAGCATCAGCTCGAATTCACGCTTGCAGAGGAGGGGGACCCTTCCGTCAGGCAGCAGGAGCTGAAGGTTACAGCTGTTATTGATCCAGTTCAGATCGAAGCCATGCTGGACGCAGTGAATGCCGAGCTGCCAGGTCTGGAGCAGCTCCTGCTGCAATGTGAGGCGCAGGGGCTGTCAACGGATTATGAGCGCATCAACTATACCGTTATCAAGGATTTCATAGGTTACGGCAAGGAGGATATCCTGCAGGGCAGGCTGGGCAGGGCGCAGTATGTGGCTGCTGAACTGGAGAAGCTGTCCAGTGACGCGCAGGCCAGGTTGGAGGGATATCTGGACGGAAGTCTCACACCACAAGCGGCTCCGCGTTATGTAACCGGACGCCCGGACATATCAGGGTATTCCTTCCTTGGGGGCACGAAGGTGCGGAGCACCGGCTTCACTGAAGAACGGCCGATCTTCTTCACCGGCTATGGCCACTTCAACCAGGTGAAGAAGGATATTCCGAAGCTTCAGGATCTTGGAGCCAATGTGGTTCAGATCGAGCTCGGACCGAGGGATGTCATTCTGGATAAGAAGGACTTCGTGAACGGATATACAGTCAACCGTTCCGGCGGGGTCTCCGCCACAACTGCTATTGTGGGAGCGGCTAGTCATTCGGGGAACAGCTCCTTGAAGATTTCCAATGCTTCGCCGCGCCAGTCCAATGTCTTCATTAATGTGGGCCAGACGCTACAGGTGGAGCCGGAGACGACCTATGAATTTAAAGTCTGGGTGAAAGGCGACAATGCCAAGAATGTCTGGTTTCCCGGCGGAACGGGCTGGAAGCAGCGGCATGCCCTCCCTTCCGGAACCTATGATTGGCGTGAAGTGAGCTTCGAGTATACTACGGCGGCAGGCGAGGTATCTTACCCCCTGGTTATTCTGTCCGAGAACACGGGCACCGTATGGCTGGACGACCTCAGTGTCATCAAGACGGGAAGTGCGGTCAATCTGGTACAGAATCCCGGCTTCGAGGATCTAGGGGGATATTCCACAGCGAAGGACTATGTAGTCTCAACACGCAAAATTGAATCGGACCTGAAGCCGGTGCTCCAGCGGGCGGAGGATTACGATGTGGCGGTTAATCTTCTGATCTCCCCGCATTATTTCCCGGATTGGGCGCTTGCGAAATGGCCTGAGCTGAAGGTGGCAAATAACGGTTTTATCAAGTTCTCCCTATTCCGGCCGATGGCCAAAGAGATGATCGAGGATTATTTGCGGGCCTTGATTCCCGCTATCAAAGATTATGATTCCCTGCAGAGTCTCACGCTCAGCAACGAATCCGTCTATCAGGCCAATAAAGACCCGTATGCCTTACCGGCCTGGAGTGAATATCTGGAGGAGGTCTACAGCGGCAGCATTGCACAGCTCAATAGCGTTTACGGCACAGCCTATACCACCTTCCCGGAGGTGCCCATGCCTGAGAATGTAACCGCTACTCCGCTCTCTTATGATTATGTACTGTTTAACCAGGACTATTTCGCCAGCTGGCACGAATGGATGGCAGGCATTATTCATGAGCTGGCTCCAGAGCTGCCCGTGCAGGCCAAGATCATGGGCGATCCGAGAGGCAGTCTGTCCTGGGGCGTAGATATCGAGCGGTTCTCACAATTCAGTCAAATCAATGGGAATGACAACTGGAATTATATTAATGAAGGTCCGAAGGGATTCATGGAAGAACTCAGCTTCTATGATCTTCAAGCCTCCTTCAAGAAGGCGCCGGTCTTCAATTCCGAGCATCACCTGATTGCTGACGGCGACAAAATGTATACGCCGGAGCAGGCGAAGCATGTCCGCTCTGTATTGTGGCAGAGCGCCATCCACGGCAGAGGCGGCTCTGCCATCTGGATCTGGGAACGGACCTACAATGAAGCTGCGAGCGCTGAAGGCAGTATTCTGCATCGCCCCGATGCGGTGATGCAGGCCGGGCGGACCAATCTGGACCTGAACCGGCTGGCCGGACAGGTGACCGCTTTTCAGAATGATCAGCCGCAGGCGGCCATCCTCTATTCAACCGCCTCAGGCGTATTCTCTGGAGATTACTCAGCGGTGTCGCTTCGTTCTTACGAGGCGCTGTCCTACAGCGGATATAAGGCCGGGTATGTCTCGGAGCAGCAGGTCGAGGCGGGGGGACTGGACAGCTACAAGCTGCTGATCGTACCTAATGCGTCACGGGTGAATCCGGAAACGCTGAGCGGGATCAGGCTGTTCATGGAGCAGGGCGGACGGGTGCTGCTGATCGGCTCCCATGCTCTGGAGCTTACGCCGCATGGCACAGCGCTCTCGGCCACGGACAGAAGTTATGTATTCGCACATGCCGACAAAATAGCAGCGGCAGACTGGACTGCAGGTCAGATCAGAGAGTTCCTCTTACCGATCCTGGAGAACATCAACCCGCAGCAGCTTATGCTTCTGGACCCGGCAGATAGTGAGCCTGTATACGGCGTGGAGTGGAGAAGCGTGGAATATGAAGGACAGACATTGGTGAACGTGGTCAATTATGGTCCGGAAGCGGTCACGGTATCTATCGACAGGAATGGGACCATCGCGCAACACTTCCCGGATCTGATTACCGGAAAAAGTACGGCTGGCCAGACGGTTACGCTTCAGCCGCTGACCCCATATCTGTTCAGTCTCGACTTGTCTGCTGCTGGCGGAGATTGAGATAGGACTGAGCGGACTGACAGGCTTAACCAAATAGGATGAACTATAGGAGGCGTAAAAGAATTGGATAAGAAACGTTATGTGCAGGTAGGTATTGGAGGCAGGGCCGAATTCTTCTATGAAGCTATTGCGAAGGAATACAGGGATTCCGCAGAGCTTACCGCCTTTTGTGATGTGAACCAGACCCGTATGGATTATGCCAATAGAGTTCTCGTGGGAACCTATGAATATCCGCAGGTGAGCACGTACCTGACTGAGCAATTCGATGAGATGATTGCAGCCGAGAAGCCGGACATCGTCATTGTTACCAGTGTGGACCGGACGCATCACCGGTATATTATCCGCGCGCTGGAGCTGGGCTGTGATGTCATTACGGAGAAGCCTATGACCGTCGATGTGGAGAAATGCAAGGAGATTTACGATGCTGTAGAGCGCACAGGACGCAAGGTGCGTGTCACCTTCAATTACCGCTATGCTCCACATCACACCAAGGCCCGCGAGCTGATCTCTTCCGGGGTGATTGGGGATGTGCATTCGATTCATTTTGAATGGCTGTTGAATACACAGCATGGTGCGGATTATTTCCGCCGCTGGCACCGGGATAAGCGTAACAGCGGGGGACTGTTGGTTCACAAATCGACCCATCATTTCGATCTGGTCAACTTCTGGATCGGCGCGGAGCCGGAGACGGTATTTGCCTTTGGCGATCTGAGGTTCTACGGCCGGGAGAATGCCGAACGGCGCGGCGTAACTTCGTTCTACCAGCGTGCCACCAGCAGTCCAGCAGCAGATGGAGATCCCTTCGCCTTGCCTCTGGATCAGAATCCCGTGCTGAAGGAGATGTATCTGGATGCGGAGGCTGAAGACGGCTACCAGCGCGATCAAAGCGTATTCGGTGACGGCATCAGCATCGAGGACACCATGGGGGTCATGGTCCAATACAGCAATAAGGCCATCCTCACCTATTCGCTGAATGCCTATATGCCTTGGGAAGGCTACCGGATTGCGTTTAATGGCTCCAAGGGAAGAATCGAAATGAGCATCGTCGAGACATCTTATGTCAACGCCGGAGGCGACCGGTCACTGGAGGGGGCCGTGGAGGGCAAACATATTTTGGTGCATCCCATGTTCGAAGCACCTTACGAGGTCCATGTGGACGAGGGGGAAGGAGGCCACGGCGGGGGAGATCCGGTGCTGCTGAATGATTTGTTTGGAGCGCCGGACGAGGACATCTACCACCGGGCAGCCGATCACCGGGACGGAGCCCGTTCCATCATGACAGGCATCGCTGCCAACCAGTCCATCCGCACCGGGCTTCCGGTCCGGATTAAGGATTTGATCTCTATTTAATTGGAGCATTATTGCCGGGTACCGTCTAAATGGACGGTATCCGTTTTTTTGTTTCACAGCCGCATAGCATAGCAGAATTGAGGGAGAGATCAGTATTCATAAATAAACTCTAAATAACTCATGCTAAAGCATGGTACTTTTCCAACTTTTTATTTATAATAATTATTATCTGTAATTCATAAATAGTTCAAAGGTTATGTAAAATGCCGTATTTTGATGTGATATACTTAACACAGCGTTTTGAGATCTTGTGAAATTAATACTAATATCTGCTGCTAAGCAGTAACAGAGCCTACACCAATGAATAGAGATTAGGATGGTGAACAAGCGATGCATATTGTCGTCGTTGGCCTGAATTACCGTACGGCTCCCGTAGAGGTGAGAGAACAGTTCGCTTTTGCCGAGAAGGATCTGCCTGCTGCACTTCATCAATTGCTGCAGACGAAGAGCGTTCTGGAAGGGGTTCTGGTCGCCACCTGTAACCGGACGGAAATTTATGTGGTCGTGGACCGCCTTCATATGTGCGGGTATTTCATCCGCAGCTACATGGAGCAGTGGTTCGGTGTAAAAAGCGATAGTTTTGCACAGCATATGTATATATATGAAGACGAGCAGGCGATTGCCCACCTGCTGCGCGTAACCTGTGGTCTGGATTCCATGGTCATCGGCGAGACGCAGATTCTGGGACAGGTGCGCAGTGCATTTTTGACTGCCCAAGCGGAGGGTGTGACCGGGACCTGGTTCAACCGGCTGTTCAAGCAGGCGGTGACGCTTGGTAAGCGGGCGCATAGCGAGACTTCCATCGGCGAAAGCGCGGTGTCGGTCAGCTACGCGGCTGTGGAGCTCGGCAAGCGGATCTTCGGCATGTTCACCGGCAAGCGGGTGCTCATTCTCGGCGCCGGCAAAATGAGCGAGCTGACGGTGAAGCATCTGTACAGCAGCGGTGCCGCAGAGGTGATCGTCGCCAACCGTACCTTGTCCCGTGCCATGGAGCTGGCCGAGAAGTTCTCGGGTAAGCCCAGCACGATTGATGAGGCGCTGAAGTCTCTGGATGAGGTGGATATTGTGATCAGCTCCACGGGTGCGGACGGCTATGTGCTTACGGCAGCCCAGGTCGCCGAGGGAATGAAGCGCCGTCCATCACGGCCGCTGTTCATGATCGACATCGCTGTACCCCGGGATATTGATCCGGCAGCGGCAAGTGTGCCTGATGTGTTCCTCTATGATATTGATGATCTGGAGGGGATTGTGGAGAGCAATCTGGAGATGCGTCGCAGTGAAGCCGCCAAGATCGAAGTCATGATTGAGGAGGAGATGGCGGAATTCCAGCAATGGCTGAAGACCCTCGGGGTCAGACCGGTCATCCGTGCGCTGCAGGACAAGTCAAACGGAATTTATGAAGATACGATGGACAGTCTGTTCAACAAGCTGCCGGAGCTGGATGAGCATCAGCGCAAGGTGATCCGCCGCTTGACCAAAAGCATTGTCAACCAGATGATGCATGATCCGATCAATGTAATCAAGGAAATGTCCGGCGGCAAGCAGGGGAATGAAGCACTGGAGTACTTCACCCAAATCTTTGCCCTGCAGGAGCAGCTCGATTCCGGTCCGGCCGGCAGTGGTGCAGAGCCTGCTCAGCGCAGCTCTGCTGAACGGGTCTCCGGCGGAGAGATCCTGGTGCCGGGGACCGTGCTTACCCCAGCCGCTCTGCTTGGCGGGTGAGCAACATGCTACTGCTGAACGGAATATATGATGCCGCTCTGCTGCTATATGCCCTGAGCCTGCTGTTTGTTTTCTCGGATTGCCTTCGGCGTAATCCGGGCGGAAAGCGGCTGGGCACAGGGCTTCTTGCTGTCGTGGGCCTACTCCAGCTTACGGGGCTTGCAATCCGCTTCTCCCAGGAGGGCGGACTGCCGATTTTCACGCCTTATGATTTCCTCTTCTGGTTCTCCTTCAGTATGGTTGTAACTTCGTTTGCTGTGGCGTATATGCGCGGCGGCGAGTTCACGGTGCTGCTGCTCAGTATGGCGGGATTCAGTGTATTCCTGCTGAACCGGGTATGGCTGACCGCAGAGGATCATACGCTGCAGAGCTGGAGTGCGGTGCACGGGTGGCTGGCGATGCATGTTATTTTGGCCAATTTGAGCTTTGCCGCACTGACACTGGGGACGGTATTTGCGATAATGTACTTATTCCTGCATACCAAGCTTAAGAATAAGAAGTGGGATGACCGTGTCCGCAGGCTGCCGAGCCTGGAGACCATGGACAAATATTCATACACGGCGATCCTGGCCGGAGTTCCGCTGCTGCTGGCCTCGCTGATCCTTGCCGGGCTGTCGATTGTGGCGGAGGGGCGGGCGCCGCTTTTTCAGGATACGAAGGTACTGACTACACTCTCGGGCCTCGGGGTCTACATTGTTTATATCGTGCTGAAGGTCTCCGGCCGCAGAAGCGGCACGGTCATGGCGCGCTGGGCCATTGCCGGTTATGGCTTCATCATCCTGAACTTTCTGCTGAATTCCTGGTCTGAGTTCCATGGCTGGGGCGGAGAGTAAGAGTTGAAGGGAAGGCTTGCAAGTGGTGTTGGTATGCTGTGCTGCTGAATTGCAAAAAGACAGATCGTATAATGAAGTACGGGATGGCTGTTGAGAAGCAGTTGGATTTGTAATGGATGGCTGATGAGAAGCAGTTGGCTTGTAATGCGCGTTAGTGTTACCGGAAGAGAGTACTACATGGAGCGGGCGGATTATTACGCTATTGCGGATAGATGATCTTGGGATGCTGGAGTGAGCCGAGTGAACAAATATTTGCCGATCATGCTGGATGTGGGCGGCAGGCGGGTGATGGTGATTGGAGGCGGGACGGTGGCTGAACGTAAGGCGCTCCCGCTGCTGGAAGCGGGTGCGGAGCTTGTGATCATCAGCCCGTCGCTTAGCGGCACGCTGTCTGTGATGGCCGGGGACGGACGGCTGGAATGGATCAGCCGTCCGTATGCTCCCGGAGATCTCCAGGGAGCGGTCCTGGTCTATGCCGCGAGCGACGATCGAGCGGTGAATGAGGCCGTTGCCGGGGAAGCCCGGCTGCTGGGGCTGCCCGTGAATGTGGCCAGCCATGCGGAGGCGGGCACCTTCATCACGCCCGGCGTGCTTCGCCGCGGGCGCTTGACGGTTGCGGTCTCGACCTCGGGAGCGGGACCGTCTGCAGCTGCGGAGATTACGCAGCGGATTGCGGGGCTGCTGGGCGAGGAATACGAGCCCTACCTGGATTTCCTGCATGAGCTGCGGACGGTAATCAAGCGGCTGGAGCCGGCAGCGGAGGTCCGGGCGCGGCTGTTGCGGCGGCTGGGACAGCTGGAGGTGCTGGATGAGATGAGACAGGGTACCTTCATACCCTGGACACCTGAGAAGATCGAGTCCTGGGTTGCGCGTAACCGGGAAGCTTAGGCGGCATGAGCGGGGCGGGTTAAGCGGCGTGGTGTGGATGAGCGGTTTAAGTGCGGCCGTGTGAGCGGGTGAACTAAGTGTAAAAATACACTTGAATCCGGCGAAAGTGGCCAGGGTGGGCGAAACAAGTGTAAAAGTGCACTTGATTCGGGTGAAAGCGGCCCGGGTGGGCGAAACAAGTGTAAAAGTGCACTTGATTCGGGTGAAAGCAGCCCGGGCGGGTGAATCAAGTGTAAAAATACACTTGAATCGGGTGAAAGCAGCCCGGGTGGGTGAATCAAGTGTAAAAATACACTTGAATCGGGCGAAAGCGGCCCGGGTGGGCGGAATCAAGTGTAAAAATACACTTGAATTCGGCGAAAGCGGCCCGGGCGGGTAAATCAAGTGTAAAAATACACTTGAATTCGGCGAAAGCGGCCCGGGTGGGCGAATCAAGTTTGAACAGGGGGAATGGTTCATGCGGAAGATAATTGTGGGCAGCAGACAAAGCGCTCTGGCGCTGACGCAGACAGGGCATGTGATTGCCGATCTGGAGCGGCTGTGCGGGGAGTATGGTTTTGATTTTACTTTTGAGGTGCATAAAATTGTTACCAAAGGTGACCGGATTCTCGACGTTACCCTGTCCAAAGTAGGCGGCAAAGGCCTATTCGTGAAGGAAATTGAGCAGGCGATGCTGGCTAAGGAAATTGATATGGCGGTACATAGTATGAAGGATATGCCTTCCGAATTGCCGGAAGGCTTGATTAATGGTGCTGTGCCGAGGCGCGAAGATCCGCGGGACGTTCTGATCTCCGGCAGCGGAGCCGGCCTTGAGGAGCTGCCGCAAGGCGCGCGCGTAGGCACAAGCAGCCTGCGGCGCTCCAGCCAGCTAGCTGCGCTCCGGCCCGATCTGCGGATTGAGCCGGTACGCGGCAATATTGACTCGCGGCTGAAGAAGCTGGAGAGCGGCGAATATGACGCGATTCTGCTGGCAGCGGCGGGGTTGTCACGGATGGGATGGCAGGACCGGGTAACGGCATACCTGCCGCCCGAAGTCTGCCTGCCCGCAGTGGGCCAGGGAGCACTCGGCATAGAGTGCCGTGAGGAGGATGAGGAGCTGCGCAAGCTGCTGGCGCTATATAATGATGAGCACACGGCGCTTACGGTGACGGCCGAACGGACATTCCTCGGTGCACTGAACGGGGGCTGCCAGGTACCGATCGGCGCGTACGCGGTGCTGGAGCCAGTAGGCGGGGCAGCCCATCCGGCAATCACTTTAACCGGAATGGTGGGAACCCCGGACGGTACAGTCATTCTGAAGGAGACCTGCACCGGGACAGATTCGGTGGAGCTTGGTGCGGAGGTCGCCCGTAAGCTGGCTGCCAGGGGCGCAGAGAAGATTTTGAAGGATATCATGGGGTAGCGGATGCAAAGGGATAAGGGGATGACGGAGATGGCGGGGAAGGTTTATCTGGTAGGTGCAGGTCCGGGGGATGCGAAGCTGATTACAGTCAAAGGGCTGGAGTGTATCCAGAAGGCGGATGTGCTGGTCTATGACAGGCTGGCCAGTCCAAGGCTGCTGAAATGGATGAAGCCCGGCGGGCAAAAAATATACGTAGGCAAGCTTCCTGACCGCCATACGATGAAGCAGGAGGACATTAACCAGCTGCTGGTAGATCTCGCTTTGGAGGGCAAAACGGTGGTGCGTCTGAAGGGCGGGGACCCCGTGATTTTTGGCCGGGTGGGTGAAGAAGCGGAGCTGCTGCGCCGGAACGGCATCTACTATGAGATTGTGCCGGGTATTACCTCGGCCATCAGCGTCCCGGCGTATGCCGGTATTCCGGTGACCCACCGGGATGCAGCGTCTTCCCTGTCGATTATTACCGGTCATGAGAGCCCGGATAAGCTGGATCATTCCATCCATTGGGATAAAGTAACGAATGCCACGGGCACGCTGGTGTTCCTGATGGGCGTCGCCAAAATCGGATACATCAGCGCCCAGCTGATG
The DNA here is from genome assembly GCF_018207515.1 of Paenibacillus tritici. Lineage (NCBI taxonomy): Bacteria > Bacillati > Bacillota > Bacilli > Caryophanales > Paenibacillaceae > Paenibacillus > Paenibacillus tritici. Next base: position 6,139,551 of record NZ_CP073365.1, on the reverse strand, counting down.
AAGCACGGGCGCCCGCCGGAAACACCAGTGGCGCTTGTGCGCTGGGGCACCCGGGCGGATCAGGAGACGCTGACCGGCACGCTTGCCGATATTGAGGCAAAGGTGAAGGCGGCGGACTTTCAGCCGCCGGCTGTTATTGTTGTCGGCGATGTCGTTCTCCAGCGCGAGCATCTGATGTGGGTGGAGGCACAACCGCTGTTCGGCAAGCGGATTGTGGTTACACGGGCCCGTGCACAGGCCAGTGAGCTGGTAGACCGGATCGAGGAGCTTGGCGGCGAGCCGTATGAGTTCCCGGTCATCGAGACGGTAATGCAGCGGGACGCGGACAAGCAGGCGGAGATCGCTGCGGCCTTCCGCGGGCTGGCAGCGTATGACTGGGTGTTCTTCACCAGTCCGAACGGTGTGGACTTCTTCATGCGTCATCTGGCGCAGCTGAAGACGGATATCCGCGGCCTGCACGGGGCGCGTCTTTGCGCCGTAGGGCCGGGTACAGCGGCAGCGCTCGCAGAGCGCGGGCTGATCTCTGAAGAACTGCCTGGGCGTTTCCAGGCGGAGGGGCTGATTGAAGCCTTCGGCACACAGCTGCTGCCGGGACAGAAGGTGCTGCTTCCGCGCGGCGATCTGGCGCGCGAGTGGCTGCCCGGCAAGCTGAAGGAGCTGGGGCTGGAAGTGACGGAAGTAGACACGTATGAGACGGTAATTACCGGCGAAGATGATATTGAACTGGTTAAGCTGCTAGAAGAGAAACGCATTCATGCGGTGACCTTCACCAGCTCTTCCACGGTGCGCAACTTCATCGGCATCCTGACCCGAATGGGCCTAGAAGATCCGCTGGGACTGCTGAAGGGGGTCACCATCGCCTGCATTGGTCCGGTAACCGAGCAGACCGCAATCGAAGCGGGACTCACTCCGGGACTGCTTCCGCAAGAAGCCACCATCGAAGGGCTGGTACAGGAGCTGTGCCGCTGGAATGAATCGACAAGACTGAGATAGCCTGTTCCTTCCAGATCTGTCAGCGCTGCCTTTGAGCGTTGCAATCGGGTCCAGCCTATTAGCTTCGATAGTTAACTTCGCATACTGCTTAAGGCTGATAGATATGTGTAAATACTTACTTTAGGAGGATGCAGCAATGAGTTTCCCGATCACTAGACACCGCCGCTTGCGCGGGTCGGCCGGAATCCGCGGAATGGTGCGCGAGACCGTCCTGAATGTGCTGGATTTCATCCAGCCGATCTTTGTAACCTATGGAACCGGTGTGAAGAATGAGATTGGCTCTATGCCCGGCGTATATCATTTCTCGCTGGATACCCTGAAGGCGGAAGTGGATGAGATTGCTTCCCTGGGCATTCCGGCGGTCCTGCTGTTTGGAATTCCAGAGACGAAGGATGCTGTCGGCTCGTCCGGATTCGCAGAGGACGGTATTGTCCAGGAGGCTACACGGCTGATCAAAAAGTGGTACCCCGAGCTGCTCGTCGTTGCTGATACCTGCCTCTGTGAATTCACCGACCACGGCCACTGCGGCATGGTGCATACCCATACGGTAGACGGTGTAGTGCACGGCGATGTCCTCAACGACGCTTCGCTTGAGCTGCTGACCCGCACGGCGGTGTCCCAAGCCCGGGCTGGTGCGGATATTATCGCGCCTTCCAATATGATGGACGGGTTCGTGCAGGCGATCCGTGCGGGGCTCGACGAGAATGGCTTCGAGCATGTGCCGATCATGTCCTATTCCGTGAAATACGCCTCTGCCTTCTACGGCCCGTTCCGTGAAGCGGCGGACTCTGCCCCGCAGTTCGGCAACCGCAAGACGTATCAGATGGACCCGGCCAATCTGCGGGAAGCCATCCGTGAAGCGGATTCGGATGTGCTGGAGGGCGCCGATATGCTGATGGTTAAGCCTGCACTCGCTTACCTTGATGTCATCCGCACGATCCGCGACCAGTTCGATCTGCCGCTGGTAGCGTACAATGTCAGCGGTGAATATTCGATGGTCAAGGCAGCCGCACAGCAGGGCTGGATCGACGAGCAGGCAGTTGTGCTGGAGATGCTGACCGGCATGAAGCGTGCCGGAGCAGATGTCATTATTACTTATTTCGCCAAGGATGCAGCCCGCTGGCTGCGCGGCTAAGCAAGATGGGTCCGTCCAATTCAGTAGAGCAGGAGTGAACAAGCATGGGCAATATGCCACAGAACCGGCGGGAAGAGGCTTCCCGCACCGCTTTTGAAGAAGCAAAACAATATATTCCCGGCGGGGTCAACAGCCCGGTCCGGGCATTCAAATCCGTAGGATTGACCCCGGTGTATGTCGAGCGGGGCGAAGGCTCGCGGATCTACGATATTGACGGCAACAGCTTCATTGACTACGTCTGCTCGTGGGGACCGCTGATTATGGGACATGCCCATCCTGAAGTGGTGAAGGCGCTGCAGGAGACGGCGGTTAAAGGGACAAGCTTCGGCGCTCCGACCCTTATGGAGACGGTAATGGCCAAAACCGTGGTGGAACGTGTAGCCTCGGTGGATATTGTGCGTATGGTGAATTCGGGAACGGAAGCTACCATGAGCGCGATCCGGCTGGCCCGCGGCTTCACCGGACGAAGCAAAATCCTCAAATTTGAAGGCTCCTACCACGGCCACGCTGACAGCCTGCTGATCAAAGCGGGTTCCGGGGTCGCCACCTTGGGGCTGCCGGACAGTCCGGGCGTGCCGGAGGGTGTAGCGGTCAACACGATTACCGTGCCTTACAATGATCTGGACGGGGTCAAAATCGCCTTCGAGCGTTACGGCAACGAGATTGCTGCTGTTATTGTTGAGCCTATCGCCGGAAATATGGGTGTGGTTCCACCGCTTCCGGGCTTTCTGGAGGGGCTGCGTAAGGTGACGACGGGGTACGGGGCGCTGCTTATTTTTGACGAGGTGATGACCGGATTCCGTGTGGACCGGGGCTGCGCGCAGGGGCTGTTCGGGATGGACCCGGACCTGACCTGCTTCGGCAAAGTCATCGGCGGCGGTCTCCCTGTAGGCGCTTATGGCGGCAAAAGAGAGATTATGGAACAGATCGCCCCGTCCGGTCCGATCTATCAGGCGGGTACGCTCAGCGGGAATCCGCTGGCCATGGCGGCGGGCTACAGCACGCTGAAGCTGCTGACCCCTGAGGTGTATACCCGTCTGGAGTCGCTTGGCGCGAGGCTGGAAGCCGGTCTTAAGCGCAACGCCCAGGAGACTGGAATTCCGCTTACGATTAACCGCGTTGGGTCTATGGTGTGCCCGTTCTTCACCGAGGAGCCGGTCATTAACTTCGAGACGGCCAAGACCAGTGATCTGGAGCGGTTCAAGCGTTATTTCGGCAAAATGCTGGATCAGGGCATCAGCGTTCCGCCTTCCCAGTTCGAAGGAATGTTCGTATCCGCTGCGCACAGCGAGCAGGATATTGATGATACGATTGAGGGCCATTACCAGGCCCTGAAATCGCTATGACGGCCGGACCGGAGGATCAGTCCGGCCAGCATGGCAGTGCAACGGAGGGCCGCGTGGGCGGCCCGGGCACTGACCGTACTGCACCGCTCCCTGGAGAGGGGGCGGGTGCGGGTACTGGCGCCAGCTCCGGGAGCTTCGCTGGCGGCGGCAAGTGGACCCGGCGCGGGGAATGGCTGGAAGCCATGCCTGGCCGGGTCATTACGGCGGCTGCCGACAGACCGGCAGCCATTGACGCCTGGCTGCTGGGCGTAGCCGGCATGCCGGAGAAGCTGCACGCCCGGCTGCGCAGCGAGGGCGGCATCCAGTGGAGGGGTGACCGGCTGCGGCTCGCCCTATTCCCTCACAGGGAAGCGGGAATAGAGCCGGTGTGGCAGGAAGCTGCGGCTGAGGTGCTGTTCGAGGACGACTTCTGCCTGGTGGTTCACAAGCCCGCCGGTATGGCGGTTCACCCGGATGGCAGCGGAAGCGGGGTAACGCTGGATCATATCGTCGCCGCCCATTATGCCGCTTCCGGCGGAGGGGTTGCTGTCCGTCATATCCACCGGCTGGACAAGGATACGACCGGACCTGTGCTGTATGCGAAGAACGAATACGCCCAGCTCATCTTGGATGAGGAGATGCGTGAGAAGAACGTGTCCCGCCTGTATGCTGCAATCGTTGAAGGCACTGTGCCGCCTGAGCTAACGGTGATAGAGGCTCCGATTGGCCGTGACCGCCATCATGCGGTACGCAGACGGGTGTCGCCGGGAGGGCAGGCGGCGGTAACACGGATTGTGGGGCGCGAAGCCCTGCCCGGCGGAACCGTAGTGAAGCTGCAGCTGGAGACGGGCCGTACACACCAGATTCGTGTCCACCTCAGTCATGCGGGACATCCGCTGTTCGGGGATGAACTCTATGGCGGGTCCGGCTGGCACACGGCTGTTGTTCCCACCGCCGGCAGCAACCCGAAGCAGCCGCTGCGCACGGCACCGGGCCAGATCAAGTCGGCGATTACAGCCTGGTTCGAGGAACAGGAGAAGACGGGCAACGGACCGGGGCTGCAAGTGCCCGGCAAGCCGGTGGGTTACTCCAAGCCGGGAGTCAAGGCGAAGCCGGGAAGTTCTGACCGCCAGGCGCTGCATGGCGAGAAGCTGGTATTCGCCCATCCCTGGACCCGGAGCCGCATCGAAGTAGCTGATCCATGGCCGGAGGATTTGCGCCGTCTGCGCAAGCAGATAGGCGGCGGAGACCAGGAGTAAATTGTTAACCCGCAGGCTCTGTGAGGTAAGCTGAGCCAAGTTAGGTCGAGTTAGGTCGAGTTAGGTCAAGTGAGGTCAAGTTAAGTTGAGTAAAGTTGAGTAAAGTTGAGTATAATAAAGTTAAGTAAAGCTGAGGTAAGTTGAGTTAAGCTAGTCAGGTTAAATCAGGTTAATTCGAGCTAAGTCAAGTAAAATGGGAGCCATGCCACTCCATGTGAGCAGCGGCAGTCCCAAGAGTTTAGCAAGCCATGTGGAGCTGAGCCGCGTTTCTCTGATACCGGGAGAATTGCAGCTTGGCTCTATTTGTGTTCAGGGCAATGCTTCCCCGGCGGAACAATAAGTGGATTTATGCTATCTAATCATCGTGCGATTCCATCTCCAGCAACATTAAGTGGATTTAAGACATCTAATTCTTCTAATGTGTTCAATATTTCAGATTTCAGCCTGAGCAAGTGTTGTTTTTCCAACTGTTTCTCGATATTCGTAGATTTACCGACCAGTAGTTGCCCTTTTTCCACTTAATCTAGCGGTGAGGTGAGGAAGGGGCCTGTAGCTCCCTCGCCGTCGTCCCGTTTCGTCCTCGCTGCGCATGTAACGCCCTCGCCGCCTTACGTTATCCCCATCCACCCATCAGCGCGGTAAATGATCCGCAGCTCCGCGCCCCGCCTGATACATTTCCGCACTTAAGCACGTCTTTCTACTATGAGGAGATGATCAGACTATGAGAATGAGATGGAATCGCAGAATGTTACTAATGTCAGCCGTAGCCTTGGTGATGGCCGCCGGAATAATGCTGGTTGTGCAACTGGACAGCAAGTACGGCGTTCTGAGTCTGGTTTCCCAGTTTCAGAGCTTCAAGGTGACGGTGCACAATCCATCCGACTTTGAGCTGACTATTCTTGAGACAGGAGTGGTGACCAGCGCAGCGGCGAGTGCGTCGACAGACAAAGTTGCCAAGATACTCAAAAGCGGAAAAACCGTAAAAATCAAGCCCCGGCTTACCATAAGCGGTGAAGGCGGGATCTATCTGAAGTATTCAGACCCGAGAGAACCGGACGTTCCCGCAACTATCGGAGTCTGCTCCTACACCGAAACATTATCCGGATATTCCAAGGTAGTAATCACGAATGACAAAGTGAGTGTTAAAGAGAATTGCAGCTAATATACGGAGGCTGCCTGTGCAATCCAGATATTTGCATTTTTCCAGTAATATTTGTAACTGACGGCCTCCCAATATACTGATAAATATAGTATGTAAGCGTATCTCATAACGTTAACTGGGGGAATATTTGTGAAAAAAGTAACAAAGTTTATGCTCGTAGCCGGGATTTCATTGGCATTGATCGGGGTAGGAAACAGCGGAGCCCTGAACAGCGTCACTTCTGCAGCGAGCGCACCGCTTAAGGTTGGCCGGGTGGAAGCGGCTGCCCATGGCACCAAATGCTTCACAGTAGCTGTGGCAGTAGTGCAGAATGGCGTAATCGTTGCCGCATCGCTGGATGATTATCAGTTCCTGGGCACAGACGTAGCTACTGGCGTTCCGAACTCGGATAAGGACTTTGGCCAGAACTACAAAGATCCTAACATGGTACTCGCGTCCAAGAAAGCCAATGCCAAATACTACAGCGAGCACATGACGGAAGAAGCCAAATCTACCGTTGCCTACGACAAAAACCTGGCTGCCATCGAGAAATTCGCAACAGGCAAAACGATAAAATCCCTTGAAGCCACACTGACTCACAAGAGCAAAGAGCAAGTGGTGGATGCGGTTAGCGGAGCTACTCTGGTAGATACCCAAGGCTACCTGAAAGCCATTCTTAGCGCGGCTAAAGCTGCCAAATAATCAGTTTTTCTATCCTCCGGGGATAGACTCCTTCATGGCTGCGGCTGTGGGGGAGTTTTTTTGTCTGTAGTCTGCGGAAGCGTGGAGCCGCCTGACCCAGTAATCTGCTCCGGAAGAGTGGTCTCCCTGTAATTATGGGTATAACAGTAATAAGCAAAAATACATCCTGTAATTGCAATTGATAACTGGGGGTTAGGCCATGAAATGGCAGGGCAGAAGAGGCAGTTCCAATGTGGAAGACCGCAGAGGCCGCGGAGGCGTGGGCGGAGGCGGCAAGCTGATCGGCGGCGGAATCAGCGGCATAGTGATTATAGTGATTGTGACGCTGCTGAGCGGCGGGAATATCGGCGATATTATGGGGAATCTGCTCTCAACGGGTTCAAGCACGAACACAGGCGCTCCTTATGAGCAGACGGCTAAGGAGAAGGAATTATCGGAATTTGTATCCGTGGTGCTGGCCGATACCGAAGATGTCTGGTCTCAGCTCTTCCAGGAGCAAGGGATGACTTATCAGGACCCGACGCTTGTACTGTATAGCGGCAGTGTGAACTCTGCCTGCGGAACAGCCAGCTCGGCGGTCGGCCCCTTCTATTGTCCGGGGGATGCCAATCTGTATATTGATCTCAGCTTCTACGATGAGCTGCAGCAGCAGTTCAACGCGCCGGGCGACTTCGCCATGGCCTATGTGATTGCCCATGAGGTCGGTCATCATGTGCAGACCCTGCTGGGCGCTTCCGAGCAGCTCAACACGCAGCGCCAGCGCCTTAGCCAGACCGAATTCAATGCCTATCAGGTCCGCTTTGAGCTCCAGGCCGATTATTATGCCGGGGTATGGGCGAAACATGTCCAAGGGAAGAATCTGCTGGAGGAAGGGGACCTGGAGGAGGCGCTCACTGCGGCAAGCGCGGTGGGGGATGATACCATCCAGAAGCGCTCCCAGGGTTATGTGGTGCCGGACAGCTTCACTCACGGTACCTCCGAACAACGTAAGCGCTGGTTCTATAAGGGCTTTGGCTCCGGTACGATTGCTGGCGGAGATACCTTCAAGGCTGCTGAATTGTAGCCGGGTGCCAACAACGAGAAAGAGCCGTTCTCTCCGGCAACCGGAGGAGCGGCTCTTTGTTCAAATATCAAGGGTTCTGTGCACGGCAGGACCTTGCGCTCAAGGCTGGAGATCATTCCAGTACGAGAGGCGGTTGCGGCCAAGCTTCTTAGACTCCAGCAGCAGCTGATCGGCGAAGACATAGCCTTTTTCCATCGAGGTCTTCTGGCCCGGGTCTGCCTTGTAGTAATACAGTCCGAAGGAGGCGGAATAGGGCACGCGGATCATCTGCTCCTCGAATTCTGCACTCACACTGTGCCCGTGAAGGCTGTCCAGAATCTCCTGAATCTGCGTCCTGCATTCCTCAAAGGTCTTATCCCTAAGGAACAGGGTGAACTCCTCCCCGCCGCTGCGGAACAGGATGTCCTTTTCCTGCAGATGCCTTTGCAGCGTATCCGCGAAATGAACGATGACCCGGTCGCCGACGGCGTGATTATAGGAATCATTGATTTTTTTGAAACGGTCGATATCCGCAACCACAATCCCGATGTACTCCCCGCTCTGGTTAAGCTCCTTCATCATCTTGTCCATATGCGCCCGGTTATAGGTTCCGGTGAGGAAGTCACGGTATGCCATCTGCTCGAATTTGTCGCGTTCGTATTTGTGCTGGGCGCTTTGCGATTTGGAATAAAAAGAGATGCTGACCACATAATTGAGCAGGAAGAGGGCGATCAGCATCTCCCATTTCTCCATTTGCAGCAGCCGCAGCAGCAGAGCATTGGTCAGGGCCACCTTGCTGAAGTCAAGCAGGTTCCGGCTTCTGAACAGCAGGTGCTTCGCTTCCTGGCGTGTCTTGATGTCTCCCGACAGGGCAAAGGTTATGACCAGGAACGTGGAGGGCAGCAGGGTGGTTACGCAGACAACAAGGAGAAACAGCAGCCAGTATCCGAGCGGAAGCTTGTCCGCCAGGGGATAGAGCATCTTGTAAAGATAATAAGCGGCCGATCCGCCCAGCGTGAAGGAGCCGATGTTATAGAAGGTATCCAGGAATTCTCCTGGATCGGCGGTTTTCGTTTTCTTTTTATAGATATAGACAATGACCCGGTACACACTCTCGAACAGAAAGGTACCCAGCGGACCGGCAAAAATCCCGAATGACGAAGTATAGCTGATCGCATAGTCGATCGTGGAGTTCCCGCTCCGGGTCACAATCCGCAACTGGAAGTAGATACTGGAGAAGACCGTGTAGAGCAGCAGTGCTTTTATATAGGTAACGTCCAGGACTACAGCATGGTTGGGAATGAAAGCTATAGCCAGGGAAGCGACAAACAGAAAAAGGTCAAATACCCTTGCTTTTGACATGTCGGAAATTTCCTTTCGGGATTTATACCGATTATACCCGAAAAGATGTTTATTGATTAAAAGATTATTTTGAAATTTTTATAGCATGACCAAATATCCATACCTGCTAGCTGCAACATTCATATACTGTTCTGACTAAGACGGAGCAGACTGCTCCTGCACAGAAGTGAATCTATAAGCCGGGGAGAGGAATACATGAAGATACTGCTGGTCACCTACTGGGGCCTCACCAATATGGGCGGGATTTGGACGTATATGAAACAGCTGGCAGATAAGCTGGGCGAGCAGGGCCATTCCGTTACACTGATGGGAAGCCATGTGGAGAACAATACGCTGTATTTGCTGAACCGGACAGAGTCCTTTGATAAAAAATCGTTCTATTCCCTTCTCCTGCCCCAACTCGATAAAGTCCGGTTTCCGTCTTTGCATCTGGAGCATGGCATCTTCAGCTTTGAGCTGGGACGTTACGTGTTCGAGGGCGGTGCCGCTGTGCTGGGTCTTGAGGACTATGATGTCATCCATGCCCAGGACCCTATAGCCTCGTATGCGCTGCGGCGGATTATGCGCACTCCGGTGCCGCTGGTCTCCAGTGTGCATGGGGCACTGACCAGAGAAACCTTCTATGAATACAAAGGACTGGAGCCCGGGCTTACCCGGGAGGAATATGAGCAGCGGCCCATCTGGAGATATTTCCGCCGGATCGAGACGCTGGGCGCCCGCTCGGCGGATCAGATCCTGGTCTCTTCGGAGTGGATCGGGCAACTCACGCGGAGCCTGGGGGTCAGGCCTGATCGTATTCATACCCTGCCGTACGGGCTGGATCTGAAACACTATGCAGCCAGGGCAGCGGAGCCTGCGCCGCTTCAATTTGCAGAGGGAATTCCTGTAATCATGTATGCCGGACGTCTTGAATATATCAAGGGTGTACATGTACTGATCGAGGCACTGGGAATTCTGAATGAGCGCACCCAGAAATGGATCTGTGCACTGGCCGGGATCGGCAGCCTCGAGGAAGAGCTTATGGAGCGAACCCGTAAGCTTGGCATTCAGCAGCAGATTCATTTCACCGGGAAGCTGGATAATATCCCGGCTGCCCTGAGAGCGGCCGATATTTATGTGCAGCCCTCCCTGCAGGACACACAGCCTTTCTCGGTTACCGAGGCGCAGCTTGCCGGAATAGCGCCGATTGTCGCCGGAACCTCAGGGATGCCGGAGATGGTCCGGCAAGGAGAGACGGGCTGGATTGTTCCTCCCGGAGATGCCGTCCAGCTCGCCCGGCAGTTAGAGCTGCTCCTGGGGAATAAGGAGCTGAGAGAGCGCACCGGCTTCCAGGCCAGGCAGTGGGCGCAGCGTAACCGTTCGCTGGATGTGATGGCTGCGGGTACGCTGAATGTCTATCACAGGGCCATCATTTTGCAGAAGAGTCGGCCGGGAATCCCGGACTTTGTCCGTTTTGGAGAAGGGCCGGGAGACGCGAGGCTTCCGGCAGCTTTTCATCCGGCAGATGTGCTGAACGGAAGCGATCCCGGTACTCCGCTTGCTGAGCTTATGCGCACAAGGCTTCCGCAGAATTACTCCATTCCGGATGCGCGTACCGCCCTTGGTCCCGGGAAATAAGCTCCTGTCCGCGATTGCAGCGGCAAAGTTGTCATGCCTTCCTGATTGAAGCATATACATGAGTGGAGTAACATTTTGGGCTTATACTCTGGGCTTGTCTCAGGGATAGATTATGCCAAGAAGGAGGACATTTCCCGTGTTTGACCAGTCCCATGGCTTGCGGTTTGATATTTATGAACGCATTCACCTTTCGGAAGAGCTTCCGGGAATAGCTGAGCTGGAGGAAGTCGAGCTGGTTCCCGACATCCAGGTAATCCAGCGGGAGGACCGGGCCGAGCTGCACGGCCAGCTGTTGCTCACCGGGCTCTACCGGGGGGAAGATGATCGCACACAGCGCCTGGAGCATGCGATTCCTGTTGAAATCACAGTTCCGCTGACCCGGGTCAGCTCACTTGATGACATAGGGGTGGAGATCGAGAATTTCGATATTGATCTGCTGACGATGCGAACAGTTAACATTACCGGTGTGCTCTCGCTGCGTGGAATCGGAAGTACAGATACACAGCCGGCCTGGCAGCAGGAGGAATACACGGTAGCGTATTCGCCGGAGGCTGCAGACAACAAGGTTAAGGCCGAAGACAAGTACCGAAGTCCGGAAAATGACGCCCTGTATGAGGATTCGCTCTGGACTTATGGCGAAGGCGAAGGTGCTGCAGAGAATTCTGCGGAAGAGCAGAACCTGGCTGACAAGGCCGAAGTCTCCGGCAATCCGCTATTTCCGGAAGGTGCTGTATATTCCCAGCCCGCTGCCCAGGCCTCCGCGCAACTGAAGGACAAGGAACCAAGAGTCAGGACACATAATCTGGATACGGCTGCCCTGGCCGGCAGCAAGCAGGCGGCTGAGCCTGTATCCAATCACTTCCTCACCTCCAGAGAGAAGACCGCAGAGGCAGCACCTGTGAATAAATCGCTCCAGGAAGACACTGCATTGCAGGCGGGTACTGCCGCCTTGAATACAGTGGACCATTGGGGCAATGCGAAGCTTCATGCCGTGCAGCAGCCGGAGCCCGTGCTCACCTCCGCTGCCAGCGACGCTGCGGCGCTGCTGGCGGGCAAGGAAGAGGGGGAAGCGGCTGAAGAGATCCAGGCTACGGACAATGAGGTCTTCCTATCCGCAGAGTCCGTGTCGTCCCCGGAGGAGAAGCAGGACCTCAAGGTTGCACTGGGCAGCAAAAAAGAACCTGGAGCTGCCGAGCAGGAGCCATTAACCTTCTCTTCGCTGCTAAGCTCCAGCCGGGCTAACAAAGAGCAGGAGGATTTGAACTCGGAGGAAATAGCTTCCCAGGCAGCGGCGGTTCCAGAGGCGGGCAATGATACAGCGTGGAAAAGCCGGTTCATCGGCGGACTTGGCGGTACCGAGCTGTTCCGCAAGGTGCGGCTCTGCATTGTCCAGCGGGAGGAGACGCTGGATACCATTGCCGAGAAGTACCAGCTAAGTACACGTGAGCTGTCCATGTACAACCGGCTGTCCGGCCAGATTGTAGAAGAGGGACAGGTGTTATACATTCCCTAAGATAGAGAACGGTCCCCGCCTCATAGACGGGGGCCGTTTCTGTGTGAATAGGCGTTATCCTCAAGCCTGCCGCCAGTTACCGTCCCCTTTTCGTTTGAAAACCCCTCCTGCCGGGTTAATAGTCACTACCGGCTCTACATACGTGACACTTTCAGGCAGCTATGCGCCCGGTATACCCCCTTCTGGAAGGATGAGATATCAGATGAAGAAAAAAGTGGCGGCCACAGCGGCCCTACTGGGCTTGACACTGACGGCCTCGGCCGGTGTCTATGCCGCGAGCAATCTGCAGGAGATCAAGGCGCTACTCAATCATAAGCTCGGAATCGTCGTGAACGGTCAGGTCTATACGCCCAAAGACGGCAACGGCAAAACGCTTGCCCCGATTACCTACAACGGCACAACGTATCTGCCTGTCCGTTCCATCGGTGAAGCGCTGAACACCTCGGTTACTTACGATGCCAAGACCAGCCGGGTGATTATCGGCGATTCTGCTTCCTCCGGCGGTTCCTCCGGCACCCCCTCCACCGGGACGTCAGCGGAGACCGTGAAGCGTCCGAAGAGCCTGCCGGCGGACTTCCCGCTTCCGGCCGACGCGAAGATATTTGATCTGATCGAAGGATCGGCGACCGGCAAGCCGTCTGCGACATTCAGCTATTTGACGAAGCAGGGTCTGGAGCCGCTTGGCAACACTTACAAGGAGTATTTCGTGCAAAAAGGAGCTACGTCCAAATCGGAAGAAGTCTCCGCGTCCGCCTTCTCGATTATCGACGCCGGAAGCACATTTGCCGTTACGCTGGATGGTGCGCCGGGAACGGGCAGCAGCCAAGGCTACAATGTGGTTCACGTGATCTGGAGCGGGGAGTAGGCGATAGTCCGGCGGCTCCAAATCGTTCATTAGCGCAAGGAATGCTGTTAATGGCCTTCCTTTAGGGCGGTTTTTTGAAATGGGCGGTATAAGTCCAGCCGTTTGTGTATATGCTGGTTGACTAGGAATAATACTGAATGTATTATTGAACTAAGTAATAACTAGCATAAAGACTGGGAACGGGAAGAGTAGGCGGTCAGCCCTTCAGAGAGCGGAATTATAATTGGTGTGAATTTCCGCAGGATGCAGCCCCCGAAGTCGCCCCGGAGTTGCCCTTCTGAGCTTGTCTTCATGATGAAGACCGGTTAGGATGTGGCCGGACGCAGCCGTTATCTGCATAAGTGTCGCGCTAAGCTTTAAGGACCTGTAAGGGGACTTCAGGCAGGGTTTTATTTTTTATTGGCGCGAAACAAAGGTGGTACCGCGAAAGAATGGCCTTTCGTCCTTTGAGACGAAGGGCCTTTTTGTATTCAAATTTAAGCATGTACAGGTCTCACCCGTTAGTTCATCAACTCTAAATGGAGGGTTCACCATGGCTGATAACAACAATGCAGCAGCAGAACTGCCGAACCAGCAGAACGCCGCCGCGAATCACAAGCAGAGCGATATGCCGACTACATATGATCCGGGAGCGGCAGAGAAGAAATGGTATGCCTATTGGATGGAGAAGGGCTTCTTCGAAGCCGGCAAGCGGCCGGATGCAGAGCCTTACAGCATAGTGATTCCGCCGCCGAATGTAACAGGAATGCTTCATATCGGACACGCGCTGGATTTCACCCTTCAGGATGTACTGATCCGTACCAAACGGATGCAGGGATATGATACCCTGTGGCTGCCCGGAACGGACCATGCAGGGATCGCCACGCAGACCAAGGTTGAGCAGAAGCTGCGCCAGCAGGGAATCTCCCGCCATGATCTCGGACGCGAGAAGTTCCTGGAGCAGGTATGGGCCTGGAAGGATCAGTATGCCGAGACGATCCATGAGCAATGGGCCAAGATGGGCCTGTCCCTGGATTATTCCCGCGAACGGTTTACCTTTGACGAAGGCATGAAGAAGGCGGTCAGCAAGGTATTCGTAGAGCTGTATCAGAAGGGCCTGATCTATCGCGGCAAGCGGATTATTAACTGGGACCCGGCCGCCCGTACGGCTCTGTCGGACATCGAGGTTGAATATAAAGAAGTGAACGGACATCTGTACCATTTGCGTTATCCGCTTAAGGACGGCAGCGGCCACATCACGGTAGCTACCACCCGCCCCGAGACGATGCTGGGCGATACAGCGGTAGCGGTTCACCCTTCGGATGAGCGTTATAAGGATCTGATCGGCAAGACCCTGATCCTGCCCATAATCGGCCGGGAGATTCCGGTGATTGCAGATGAATATGTAGATAAGGACTTCGGCAGCGGTGCGGTTAAGATTACCCCGGCCCATGATCCGAACGACTTTGAGATGGGAGTCCGCCATAACCTTCCGCAGATCAATGTGATGGATGAAGGCGGAATAATGAATGAGGAGGCTGGTTCTTACCAGGGCATGGACCGCAGCGACTGCCGTAAGGCCATCGTAGCCGACCTCAAAGAGCAGGGCGTGCTGATCTCCATTGAGGATCACGTACATCAGGTAGGACACAGTGAGCGTTCCGGCGCTGTAGTAGAGCCTTATCTGTCTACCCAGTGGTTCGTCAAAATGCAGCCGCTCGCCGAAGCAGCGATCGCCGCACAGAAGGATGGAGACGGTGTTACCTTCGTGCCGGACCGCTTCGAGAAGACGTATCTGAACTGGGTTGAGAATGTCCGCGACTGGTGTATTTCCCGCCAGTTGTGGTGGGGCCACCGTATCCCGGCCTGGTACTCCGAATCTACCGGGGAGATCGTAGTTGCCCATGATAGAGAGGAAGCACGCAGAATCAGCGGGCTGTCTGATCTGAAGCAGGATGAGGATGTGCTGGATACCTGGTTCAGCTCCAACCTCTGGCCGTTCGCTACATTGGGCTGGCCTGACGAGGACAGCAGTGACTATCAGCGTTATTATCCGAACAACGTACTGGTTACCGGTTACGATATTATCTACTTCTGGGTGGCCCGCATGATCTTCTCGGCCATGGAGTTCACGGGGCAGAAGCCATTCTCTGATGTGCTGATGCACGGACTCGTACGCGATGCCGAAGGACGCAAGATGTCCAAATCCCTCGGCAACGGCATTGATCCGCTGGAGGTTATCGAGCAGTATGGCGCAGACGCCATGCGCTATATGATTACTACCGGCAGCACAGCGGGCCAGGATCTGCGGTTCCGTATGGAAAAGGTAGAGCAGGCGCGCAATTTTGCCAACAAGATCTGGAATGCCTCACGGTTTGCCCTGATGAACCTGGAAGGCGTAGCTTTCGAGGATATTGACATTACAGGGGAGCTTAGTACGGCCGACCACTGGATTTTGCACCGCCTGAACGAAACTTCCCGCGATATTACGCGTCTAATTGACTCGTACGAGTTCGGTGAGACCGGCCGCCTGCTCTACAACTTCATCTGGGATGATCTGTGCGACTGGTATATTGAATTCGCTAAGCTCTCGCTGTATGGAACGGACGCGGCAGCCAAGGCCAAGACGCAGTCTGTTCTGGCTTACGTGCTGGACCGCACACTGCGCCTGATTCATCCGTTCATGCCGTTCATTACGGAGGAGATCTGGCAGCATCTGCCGCATCAGGGTGACTCGATCACACTGGCCGAGTGGCCGAAGTATGATGCAGCGCTGGAGAATCCGCAGTCGGTGTCAGAGATGAACCTGCTGATGGACATTATCCGGGCGGTTCGCAACATCCGTGCGGAAGTGAACGTGCCGATGAGCAAGAAGGTAGAACTGATCATCAAGGCCGGCAGCCAGGATACCCTGGACATTATTTCCCGCAACGAGCATTACATCGGGCGCTTCTGCAATACCTCTTCCTTCGAAGCGGGACTTGCGCCGCAGACGCCGGATAAAGTGATGTCCGCCGTGGTTACCGGAGCTGAACTGCTCCTGCCGCTGTCTGGACTGATTGATATTGATCAGGAGATTGCCCGTCTGGAAAAAGAAGTTCAGACACTGAACAGCGAAGTTGAACGTGTGGAGAAAAAGCTCGGCAATCAGGGCTTTGTTGCCAAAGCGCCGGCTAAAGTCATCGAAGAGGAACGGGCGAAGCAGGCGGATTATTCCGACAGACGCGATAAAGTGCTGGCCCGTATCGCAGAGCTGAGGGGATAAAGGACATGGAAGAGATCATCCGGGGCGGCAGTGCCGCCCCCTTAAGTTCTTATACAGAAGCGGTAGACTGGATCAACAGTCTGATTCCTTTTGGAATCCGGCCGGGTCTGGAGCGGATTCAGCTCCTGATGGAGAAGCTGGGCCATCCGCACCGCAAGCTTAAGTTCATTCACGTGGCAGGGACGAACGGCAAGGGATCAACCTGCGCTTTTTTGACCTCTGTACTGATTCAGAGCGGCTATTCGGTGGGTACCTTTACTTCTCCCTATATCACAAAGTTCACCAACCGCTTCCAGTACAACGGGACCGATATTCCCGAAGAGACGCTGCTTGCGCTTGCCAATCAGCTGCGTCCGCTGGTTCAAGAGATCGCGGGCAGCGAGCTGGGTTCACCGACCATGTTCGAGGTGGCTACGGCGCTGGCGATTCTCTATTTCGGCGAAGTCTGTTATCCTGATGTAGTCGTATGGGAGACAGGGCTTGGGGGAAGGCTGGATGTAACGAACATCGTTACTCCGATTGTGTCTATCATTACTAATGTCGGACATGATCATACCGATGTGCTGGGAGATACGCTGGAGCTGATCGCCGGGGAGAAGGCCGGAATTATTAAGCCGGGTGTTCCTGCAGTCAGCTGTGTGAGCCAGCCGGAAGCTGTGGCTGTACTGAAAGCCAGAGCCGCAGCTACCCGTTCCACTCTCTATCTGGCGGGAGAAGATTTCAGCTATAGTAAGGGTGAGCTCAAGGACGGCTTCCAGCATTTCACCTTCAAAGGACCTTTCCGCGGGCTTGAGCTGGATATTGCCATGAAAGGCGAACACCAGCTGGAGAATGCGGCGGGGGCGATGATGGCGCTTGAGGTGCTGCGGCAGTATATGGCCTTCATGCTGGAGGACGAGGATGTGCTGGAGGGATTCCGCGGCACCTTCTGGGCCGGAAGGCTGGAGGAAGTGAGTACTTCGCCCCGGATTATTCTGGACGGAGCGCATAATCCCGAAGGGGCGGAGAGCCTGGCGAAGAGTCTTCCGCAGTTCCAGCCTTACGGCCAATTAAATTTGCTCATGGGGATGCTGGCAAATAAGCATCACGAGTCGTATCTTAAGCATATACTGCCTATAGTGGATACGCTCATCCTGACCGAACCGGATTTCCGTAAGAAAATGGACGCGGAAGATCTGCAGGCTATTGCAGAGAGTCTGCGGAATAAGTATGCCAAGGACAACTTGGAAATTATAGTAGAACGTAATTGGGGCCAGGCGCTGCAGAAGCTGCAGACGATCACAGCGGACGATGACCTTGCGGTTGTGTCCGGTACGCTGTATTTGATTTCTGATGTGCGCAGTACGCTTTTACGGCAACCCGATTCTGAAAAAGGCTGGTGACGAACTGTTGGATACTACTGAACGTGTGCATTTTATAGGGATCGGCGGCTATGGCATGAGCGCGATTGCCCGGGTGATGCTGGAGATGGGATATACAGTTACAGGCTCTGACGTAGCTGCACAAGAGTTAACGGAGAAATTAATTGCCAAGGGTGCCAAGGTCTTCATCGGGCATACGGCGGAACAGGTAAAAGGCGCAGATCTGGTCGTCTATTCTACGGCGCTTGCGGCGGATAACGTGGAGTGGGTGGAAGCGGAGCGGCTGAAGATTCCGATTCTGCACCGTTCGCAGATGCTCGCGCGGCTGCTGAATCAGCGGAAGGGGGTAGCTGTTGCCGGAGCGCACGGCAAGACTACCACCTCCTCTATGATCGCTTTGGTCATGGAAGACTGCGGAGTGGACCCTACGTATATTATCGGCGGAGAGATCATGAATGTCGGTACGAACGCCAAGGCAGGACAAGGGGAGTTCGTCGTTGCGGAGGCCGATGAGAGTGACGGCTCCTTCCTGCAATATCATCCTTGGCTTGGGATTGTAACGAACATTGAGGCTGACCATCTGGAGAATTACAGCGGCGACTTCGGCAAGCTGAAGGATGCTTATGTTCAGTTCATGAACCAGCTCCGTGAGGACGGGACCGCTATTGTGTGCGCAGACGATGAGAATGTGAAGTCTCTGCTGCCCAAGGTGACAGGCACGGTCATTACCTATGGGATTCATTCAGAGACGGCAGATTACACGGCGACCGATATTGTGCTGGGAGACCGCCAGGTGTCCTACACGATGAACCACGGTACTGAAGTGCTGGGCCGTATTGAGCTGTCTATTCCGGGTCAATACAATCTGTACAATTCGATGGCTGCGGTGATTTCCTGTCTGAAATCAGGCATTGCCTTTGAGGCCATTGCTGCTGCGATCGTGAAATTCCACGGTGCCAAACGGCGTTTCCAGGTGCTGGGAGAGGTTGACGAGATCCTCGTCATTGATGATTATGCGCATCATCCAACAGAGATTCAGGCTACCATCAGTGCCGCCAAGGCAACCGGCAAACGGATTATTGCCGTGTTCCAGCCGCAGCGCTACACGCGTACCTTCTTCCTGCTGGATGCGTTCAGCCGCGCGTTCAGCGAAGCGGACGAAGTGATTATTACCGATATCTACTCTCCTGCGGGTGAGAAGCAGATAGAGGGAGTTACCTCCGCCAAGCTGGTGGAGCTGATTGTACAGAACAGCAATGCCGGAGCAAGACATCTGCCGACGAAGGAAGATGTGCTGGCTGACCTGCAGAACCGCATTGCTCCCGGTGATCTGGTAATCACCATGGGTGCGGGTGATATCTGGAAGGTTGGTTATGCTCTGGCAGACAACCTGAAGAACCGGTAAGATGGCTTGACAAGAACGGCTTTTATCCCTTGATGAAGAGGGATGAAAGCCGTTTTTTTGCTATAGGCGTGCCCAGAGGCACGCATTATCTAGTTGGTGAAAGTCCAACCAAAGGAGGGACCAAGCTACCTTTGTAGCTAGGATGCTTGCACATGGCGAAATCTGTGTGTAAAAGCGCATCGACAAAAGTACTGGTCAGAGACCGGGCGAGCAACAATTCAGGCCGCAACATCAAGTGAATCCTGCCGCGTCGTCAAAAAGGCCCTGCAAAGGGGAACAGAGGGAGCCGAGTCCCGCTATTATGGACGAAGGCCAAGGAAGCTGTGCAGAACTTGGAACAACAGTGAAGAACCCTCCGGCGTATAGGGAACGGCATGGATTGAAAGATAATGCAGTGAACTGGGGAGACCCTCCCCCACACGGAATTTTTTTTTTAGGAACCCGTAAAGAGGCGCTCTATAAGTCCAGAAGACGAAGTGAACCGTCTGTGGGAAGGGAGTCCGAGGGGCTCGTAGTACCGAAGAACCTAAGGACAACATAACCTTAGGGAGGGAAGGAGCCCTGCTTTGTTTACGCTTTTGGAGGAGGTACGAGTGAGTGAATGCCAAACGGCTAACGACACCCAAGGAAAAAGTTCAAGAACTCCAAGAAAAGCTAGGTCATGCGGCCAAGGAGAACAACAAGCGTAAATTCCACGCCTTGTACGACAAAGTCTACCGGTGGGATGTGCTATGCGAAGCCTGGAAACGGGTGAAAGCGAATAAGGGAGCTGCGGGAGTGGATGCCGTAACGCTCGCTGAAATCGAGAAACAAGGAGTGACGAGATTTCTCAAAAGCTGTGAGCAAGAATTGAAAGAAGGCAGCTACCATCCGCAGCCGGTTCGGCGGCACTATATCCCGAAGAAAGATGGGAAGCCAAGACCGCTAGGCATCCCTACCGTACGGGACCGTGTCTTACAAATGGCAACCAAACTGGTGATTGAACCCATCTTTGAAGCCGATTTTAAAGAAGTCTCCTTCGGATTTCGTCCAAAACGAAGTGCCAAAGGAGCGCTGGAGCGAATCCGGAAAGCCTGCAACCGCAAAGGAAATTGGGTAGTCGACGTCGATATCCAAGGTTACTTCGACCATATCAATCAAGAGAAACTCATGAAATTGGTACAGATGCGTATCAATGACAGACGGATTCTGAAGCTCATACGGAAGTGGCTTCATGCGGGAATAATGGAAGAAGGAAAGGTACGGCGCTCCGATCTAGGGACACCCCAAGGTGGTGTCATCTCGCCACTGCTGGCGAATATCTATTTGAACTACTTTGACCGGTTATGGGAAAAACACGGAAGTGGACTGGGAGAACTGACGAGGTATGCAGACGACTTCGTCGTGGTCTGTAAAACCAAAAAGGATGCAGAACATGCGTATGAACTCATCCGCACCATTATGGAACGTCTAGAACTCACGCTGCATCCGACCAAAACCCGCATTGTAGGTCTGTGGACAGGAGACGAAGGCTTCGACTTCTTAGGAATGCACCACCGAAAAACGAAAGCAGAAACTTCTCAAGGGAAGGTGTACTATACCACCCAGCAGTGGCTAACGAAGAAGGCAGAGGAACGTATCCGAGGCGTGGTCAAAGACCGATTAGCACCGCCCGGCATGCGCTGGAAATCGTTCGTGGAACACGTGGAATGGCTCAATCCAAAGATACAGGGATGGAGAAATTATTACTACACGAACTACAGCCAAAAGAGATTAGCCAAGCTGGATTGGTATATCCTGCAGCGATTTACGCGGTGGTATGCGAAGAAGAGACAACGGAGGAGATGGATGAGTTCATTCCCGGAGGTCAAGTATATGGTCAATAAGTGTGGACTAAAAACGCTATTGTAATCTGCATGCCCATGAATGACAAACATCGGAAAGCCGTATGAGGGAAAACCTCACGTACGGTTTGATGAGGAGGGGCTGGGTTGTACCAGCCCTTTACTCTAGACAGGTCTCAACCTGCATTTAGGGTAATAGAGGCTAGAAGCCTTGGACTGTTCGGGGCCTATAGATCAAAGATGGAGAGTAGGAGAAGAAGCCATGAGGGACAAATTGCTATTTATATCTGCAGAGAATCCCTATCCGCAGGATAGCGGCGGCAAGCTGAGAACCGGCAACATTCTGAACATTGTACTTACCAAATATGATGTGGATCTGCTCACCTATCCCAGTTCCCGGAAGGAACAGACGCGGGAAGCACTGCCGTCCCTTACTGTGCATGAAGTGGAGCGTACCATCAATTACCGCAGAGCGATCCTCCGCTCCTTGTACAAATGGCGGAATTGCTCTTATATGAGCCATGTGGATGTGGATATGAAGGAGAAGATTACCGAGCTGTGCAGCCGGCATGCCTACAGCCATGTTTTTATATCGCATAGTCTGCTCGGCTGCTGTATTGACATTGTACGGCGCACCCTGCCTGATTCTGTAATCATTACAGATGCGCATAATTTTGAGAGCGGCTTGTCAGCGCAGCTTGCAAGCAGGAAGAGGGGGATCGCCAAGGTCTTGTATTCCCTGAATGCAAGGTGGACGCGCAGAGACGAGGGTAAGCTGATGGACAAGACCACTCTGCTGCTGGCTACCTCGGAAGAAGATGCCACGGCATTCAAGGCACTGTCGGCAAGCCAGTCACACAAGGTCCATGTCATTCCTAACTTCATACGCCTGAATGATTACCGGGCTAAGACTGTTCTCTCCAAAGAACGGTGGATTATTCTTCCGGGTAATATGAACTACTTCCCTAACATTAACGCAGCACTCTACTTCTACCGCCATGTATATCCACTGGTTAAGGCCAAAGTTCCGGATATCAAGTGGTATATAGTCGGGCGGGATGTGCATCCGGATGTAGCCGCTCTGGCATTGCAGGATTCCTCTATCGTCATCACCGGGTATGTAGACAGTGTAGCGGATTATATACGCAAGGCGCAGGTGGTGATTGCTCCACTGCAGGAAGGCAGCGGAACACGCCTGAAAATCCTGGAGGCCTGGGCGCTGAAGACACCAGTGGTGTCCAGCTCCAAGGGGGCGGAAGGTCTGCTCTACGAGCATTCCGGGAATATTATGATTGCCGATGATCACGTTACTTTTGCCGATAGTGTAACTTTGCTGCTTCAGGATCATGCAAGGGGCGTAGGGCTTGCAGCCCGTGCTTATGAGACTTTGCTGGCAAATTATGAGACGGAAAAAGTCAAAGACAAGCTGCTGAGTCTGGTCTGAAGGGATGCTGAAGACGAGAAAATTATTTTTCCCCATAAATCGACAGCCTTCTGTGCGGGAATGCGTTACTATTGATCTACATCGAAAGTTTCATATTCTGGGGCTGGATGACATCCAGCCTCTTTACTTCGTACACATTAATACACATTTACATAGAACCAAGGAGCTATAGCCATGAGAGAGAGAATGCTGTTCCTTTCCGCCCGGAGTCATTCCCCGGAAGATACGGAAGGATACATAAGAACAAAGAATTTTCTTGATATTTTGCTGGAGCGGTTTGATATTGATCTGCTGGAGTATAGCCACCTCCGCCGTGAGACACCGGTTCTGCGCAATCCTGCCCTCACGGTACATCAGGTGAAGCAGCCTGCGGCTGCCCGGAGAAGCCTGCTGTTCCGGCTCAAGAGACCCCGTTCCGAAGTAGCGGTAACCGGCAACGGCAAGTCGCTGCGGGCGGCTATCACCGAGATGTGCCGCCTGCATTCCTACAGCCATGTGTTTGTCGCGCACGGTATGCTCGGAAATATGGACCTGGTATCCTCACTGCTCCCCGAAGCGGTCATCGTCACCGATGTCCGCCGCTTCGGGGGCCGGCAGCCGCAGAGCCGCACGGCTGCCGGACATGGGATTAGCCGAGGCTACTATAAGCTGAATGCCGCACTAGTCCGCCGGGAAGTGCGGAGATTAATGACTAAGACCAGTCTGCTGCTGACCGCTACAGAAGGAGAGGCGTTGTCCTTCAAGGCCGTATCCTTTGCTGATGCGGGCAAGGTGCATGTGGTGCCTCCCTACATTGATCTGGATGAGCTGCCTTACTGTGCCAACGGGCATACATTCAAGGATAACTCCATCGTTCTTCACTGGGATATGGATTCCACTCACGGCAAGAATGCAGCCCTGCTGTTCTTCAGGAAGGTATACCCGCTTATCCAAGCGGAGGTGCCGGACTTCCGTTGCTATATTATCAGCGGGAAGGTGCATCCTGAGGTTGCGGCTGCGGCTCAGAAGGATTCTTCTATTGTAATTACCGGCACCGGTGAAGCTGAGCAGTCAGCCGGCTATATCCGCCGCGCCCGGGCTGTGGTTGTGTCATTATCCGAGGGCTGCGGCAGCCAGGTTAAGATTCTGGAAGCCTGGGCTCTCCGGACTCCGGTAGTCAGCAGCTTGAATGGCTCGGAAGAATTAATCTGTGAGCCGGGGCGGAATATACTGCTGGCAGGGACACCGGCTGCCTTCGCCGATCATCTGGTAAGGCTGTTGACAATGCCTGAGCTTGGCTCCATTATTGCGGATCAGGCCTACCGGACGCTAAGCGAGCATTATGCCGCAGACGGGGTCAAGGCGAAGGTGCTGAATCTGGTGTAACTATATTAAAATAGCATATCCCTCTCACCTCTTTCATATATTTCAGTATAGAAACTGAAGATAGCGAGGTGTGGGTATTGAATAACGGAAGAATGACGTTCCGGTTTGACGGGGACAAGGGCGGAAGACGGGCAGAAACGGCAGAACTCCGGGCCGTCCGGGAAACGGGCAGTGTCCGGGAGGACAAGGATACAGTCAAGATGCAGCGCGGGGAGTCCAGGAATTCCCCGTATTCGCGGACAGATGAATATATTGTGGATCTGAAGCAGGTGGAGCTTCCTGAAGAAGATTATGATACGGGGCAGTATTCCATTATCCAACCTGTCCCTGTAAGGAATCTATGGGACCCGGAAGAAGAACACTACCCGCTGTTAGAAGATCACCCTGAGGCAGCCGTGGACGGTTACGGCCAGTACGGTACGCACGGGAACCGCTATGGCGGCTCTTATCATACCCGCCGTCCCTCGTATTGGTGGAAGTTCGCCCTGTCCATTGCAGGCGCGCTTGGAACAGGGCTCCTGCTCGGATACGCCGCCCTGTCCTTCATAGGCGGTGGGACTGCGGGTACCGGGAAGGACACCGGCAATGCGGCGGTGAAGACAGGAATCGTGCAGGGCCAGAATGCCGTGAACGAAGATACGGGAACAGACATCACCGGCGTGCCTGCCCCGGAGACCGGGGCAGCGGTGACGGCGCAGCTTCCGGTTCAGGTGGCGGCAGCCAGCTATTATCTGCTGCAGTACGGCGTCTTCAGCACACCGGCAGGTGCGGAGCAGGCCCGGCAGGAGCTGCTGGCCGCAGGTCTTGCTGCTGGTCTTGACCCTGCAGACGGGAACCGGGTGTATGCCGGGGTGTCGCCTGACCGTGAACAGGCCAAGCTGCTCAGCAACAGCCTGAAGGCTCAGGGAATCGAGCTGTACGTGAGAGAGCTGGCCCTGCCTGCTGTCAACCGGGTCAGCTATACCGGAACGGCGGAAGCCGTGGACGGCTACTTCACAGTCAGCAGCCAGTTGTTAAGCGAGCTTAGCAGCTTGTCTGCTTCGCTGTTAAGCGGAGCTGCGGGCGGAACCGGCAATGCAGCGGTAAGCGATCTCCATATGCAGTGGACCCAGGCGGTGAAGGCGCTTGAGCCGGGACTGACCCCGGAAGGGCGGAGTGCCGCGACCGGGTTGGAGCAATCCATGAGCCGGGGAATAGCGGCGCTGAACGAGTACAGTAAGAGTAAGGCAGAGGGACTGCTCTGGGAAGTACAGGAGGCGATGATGAGCTTCCTGACCGGCCAAAGAAACCTGCTGTCCACCATGAGCTGACAGCTTGAGCAGAGTCCCCATAGAATCGTAAGAAATATCCCCCGCACCCGGCATTCTGCTGGCGGGGGATTGTTTGTTAGCGTGGTAAACATTTCCTGAATGGATTTAGCGTTTGTATTGAACCCCGTTTCACCGTATAATAATTAGGGTGTCAAAAAATGGCGAGGGAAGACTTGAATGAAGAAGAAAAATGTAGGAACACTGCTGTTATTTCTTATTCTGGGCTGGCTGGCCGGAGCCTGGATTGCCAAGCTGCTGGAACCTGTACAAGCTCTGTCTTTTCTTACAGCCTCGACTGTTCTTAAGTGGTCGCCGCAAGCCGATCTGGACATCATAACTTATGACATCACAATCCATTTGAAATTGTGCCTGCTCAGTCTCGCCGGGATCATTACAGCCGTATGGCTGTACCGCAGGCTGTAGCCTTAGCCGCCGGCATCAGGAAGGGACGTTTATTACAGTGGAGCATCACAACACGCGGCACATTATTCTGGCCTCGGGTTCACCGCGGCGGCGTGAGCTGCTTGCGTCGCTTGGCTTACCTTTTGAGGTGCTGGTCAGCGATGCTGATGAGAGTACGCCGCCGGAATGGACACCTGAAGCTATTGTGCGGAATCTGGCCTTACGCAAGGCAGAGGCAGTAATCCCATCAGCCGGAGACCGGATTGCCGTTATTGTCGGCAGCGACACGATTGTTGTAATTGACGGCATGGTGCTCGGCAAGCCGGTCGATGAGCAGGACAGCGCAAGGATGCTGAACCTGCTGCAGGGCCGGACACATCAGGTATATACCGGGGTGGCTTGCATCGGTCTCGCAGAGGGACGTACCCTGGTAGATCACAGGATGACCTCTGTAACTATGAGAGCAATGAGCGAAGATGAAATCTCCGCCTACATAGCGACCGGGGAGCCTGCCGACAAAGCCGGCTCTTATGCGATACAAGGACTGGGTGCCACCCTGGTGGAAGAGATTGCAGGCTGTTATTTTAACGTGGTCGGTCTGCCGTTGTCACTGCTTGGCAGCATGTTGTCCGGGTTGGGCATTTCGGTGCTGAACCGTTAGGGATAGCAGAGGAAAGAGGGTTAGGGATGGAGTCGCAAACATTTATGCTGCGTGACCTCCCCCATGAAGAACGACCACGAGAGCGCATGATGCACTATGGGGCGGAATCACTAAGTCAGGCGGAGCTGCTGGCTATTCTGCTGCGCACAGGTGCGCAGAGTGAATCAGCTATTCATATCGCCCAGCGGCTGCTGGGAATGACAGGCGGGCTCCGCGGACTGGCGGACCTGAGCATTGAAGAATTGACAACAATCAAAGGCATCGGCCCTGCCAAGGCCGTGCAACTGAAAGCAGGCATTGAGCTGGGAAGACGCATGGCGAATTCCCGGCTTACAGAACCGGTGATTATCCGCAGTCCCCAGGACGCAGCGGAGATCCTGACCGAGCAGTTACGTTACTTGCAGAAGGAACATTTCATTTGCCTGTTCCTGAATACGAAGAATCATGTTATTGCGCAGGAAACATTGTCCATGGGCAGCCTTAACGCCTCCATTGTGCATCCCCGCGAGGTGTTCCGGGCAGCCATGAAATGCAGCAGCGCAGCTATTATATGCGCACATAATCATCCGAGCGGTGATCCGACGCCCAGCCCTGAAGATATCTCCCTGACCTCCAGACTGATGCAGGCAGGCGAAATTGTCGGTATCGATGTACTGGATCATCTGGTCATCGGAGACGGCAGCTATGTAAGTTTGAAACAAAAAGGATACATGTAATACAATTGTCTAGATCCACAAGGAAAAGGAGCATACAAGATGTTAGGTGGTTTTACGAAAGATTTGGGAATTGACTTGGGGACAGCGAATACGCTCGTCTACGTGCGCGGTAAAGGAATAGTTGTGAGAGAGCCTTCCGTGGTAGCCATTAATACTGATACTAAGACGATCGAAGCAGTAGGGGAATCCGCCAAAAAGATGATCGGACGCACACCGGGCAACATTCGTGCCATCCGTCCGATGAAGGACGGGGTCATTGCCGATTTCGATACTACGGCAACCATGATTAAATATTTCATCCGCCAGGCACAGAAGCAGCGCTCGATGTTCCAGCGCCATCCGAATGTCATGGTCTGTGTGCCATCCGGAATTACGGCCGTGGAACAGCGTGCCGTTGAGGATGCAACGAAGCAGGCCGGAGCACGGGAAGCCTACATTATTGAAGAGCCTTTTGCTGCTGCCATTGGGGCAGATCTTCCGGTATGGGAGCCAACGGGAAGTATGGTTGTAGATATCGGCGGTGGAACGACCGAGGTAGCTGTAATCTCGCTCGGCGGTATTGTTACCAGCCGTTCCGTACGTGTGGCAGGCGATGATGCGGATGAATCGATCATCCAGTACATCAAGCGCCAGTATAACCTCATGATCGGGGAACGCACTTCCGAGCAGCTGAAGATGGATGTGGGTTCTGCCCTGCCGCTCGAGAAAGCAGAGACGATGGAAATCCGCGGACGCGACCTGGTAACCGGTCTGCCTAAGACGCTGACCATCACCTCTGATGAGATTTGTGAAGCGCTGGCAGATACCGTGAATGCGATTGTTGAAGCCGTGAAGGTAACGCTGGAGAAATGTCCGCCGGAGCTTGCAGCGGATATAATGGACCGCGGTATTGTGCTTACGGGCGGCGGCGCGCTTTTGCGTAACCTGGACAAGCTGCTGGCGCGCGAGACCGGAATGCCGGTGATCGTGGCCGAGAATCCGCTGGACTGTGTAGCAATCGGCACAGGCAAGGCGCTGGAGAATATTCACCTGTTCAAGAGCCGCAGTGGTTCGGGCCTCCGCTCCAAGCGCTAGGATTATTCTGACTTTGAACGTCTACCCCTGATGTGGGAGAAATACGGTTATTAGAGGGTGCTCGAGATTGTTTAAGCTGTTTAACAATAAACGTCTGTTTATATTGCTGATCACACTGGTTGCGTTTATCGTTCTGATGGGCTTCAGTCTGGGGCAAAGGAAAACCTTGTCCTGGCCGGAGAACTTCGTCAGGGATACGACCGGCTTCGTGCAGAAATTGTTCTACAAGCCCGCTGGATATATAGCGGGCTTGTTCGAAGATATCGGGAATCTGCATGATCTGGCTGAAGAGAACAAGCGGCTTAAGATTCTGGCTGCACAATATGCTCGGGATGCGGCGCAGTTAAATTTTATCAAGGCTGAGAATGAAGGTTATAAAAAAGATCTTAAGTTCACCAAGGCACAGGCAAATCTCTATAACTATGAGTATCATATTGCCAACGTGGTCAGTGTGACGACAGAGCCAAGCAACAATACGCTCGTCATTGACCTTGGTGCCAAGGATGGCATCAGGCTGAATATGTCGGTAACTTCCATTGATGGACTTGTTGGAGTCATAAGCAATGTGAGTAATTTCACCTCTACCGTGAAGCTGATGACGATGCTCGATATTTATGATCCCAACTCCCAGCCGCCGATAGCGGGAACGGTGTTTAACAAGGAAGACAAGACCTTTGGGATGATCGAGCGTTATGACCAGCAGACCGGAAGGCTGATCATGAACAAAATTCCTGTAGGAGATCCGATTGCCAAGGATGATATCATCATCTCTAAGGGTACCGGTGGTGTGTATCCGCGCGGGATGACCATCGGTACGGTTGAAGAGGTGAAAAAAGGGGAGTACGGGCTGACTTCCACTGCAATTATCAAGCCGGCGGCTGGATTCCAGGACTGGAAGGAACTCTTCGTTGTCTTTACGGAGGAGCGTGTAGAATAGTGAAGATGCGCAGGCCCGTCCTGATACTGCTGTTATTCCTTTTATTTATTCTTGAAGGCACCATTCTTCCCTGGCTGATTCCTGACGTCTGGGAGATGCGGATGATTCCTAATCTCGTATTCATCGTTATTCTTTTCGTAACGGTATATCATCACCGGCATACTGCACTTATTATGGGTTTATGCTTCGGGATGCTGCATGATGTGGTATTCTATGGCCGCATTCTGGGGGCGCATTCCTTCGCGATGGGTTTGTCCGCCTACCTGATTGGTCTGATCTTCCAGATTCCCCGTGCTCCGCTGCCGCTGATGATGACAGTGGTGCTGCTGGGCAGCCTGCTGGAGGATAGTATGCTTTTTGGCATATTCAAAGTTTTTAATCTGAGCCAGGAGCCGTACAACTGGGCGCTTTTGCATCATATGCTGCCTACTATGCTGTTTCATTTTGCTGCCGGCTTGCTCCTCTACATTCCGCTCCGGCGCCAGCTGGAGTTGCTTGGGAAAGAGACCCGCGATGAGGAAGCTGCGTAAGCCGCCGCTGCATTTTCCTCGCTTCCAAAGAAGGATTTTGCCCGGCCCGGCACGAATGAATGAGGATAGGGGGACAGGCATATGACAGTTAAATCCAAGCATGTAAGGATCAAGGGCATCAAGGATGGCCTGGTATTCCTGTTAGACGATAAGTGTCCCTTTGAAGATCTCTTAAGCGAGCTTCGCTATAAGCTGGAGCACAGCCATCAAAATATTCTGACCGGACCGATTGTGCATGTGGATATTAAGCTGGGCAACCGTGCTGTTACTGAAGAAGATAAAGAAGCGGTACTGGAGATTCTCAAGAGCCAGGGCAATCTGCTGATTCGTTCGGTTGAAGCTATCGAAGATCCTGAAGAGAAGGATACGGAAGCCTTGTTCATGATGAGCGGAATGCTCCGCTCCGGCCAGGTGCTGCATCATGAGGGCAATCTGCTGTTCCTCGGCGATGTGAATCCGGGAGGAACCATCACCTGTTCAGGGGATATCTATATTCTTGGAGCGCTCAAAGGGATGGCACACGCCGGAATCAACGGCAATCAAGAGGCGATTATTGCCGCTTCCCTGCTGTCACCTACCCAACTGCGGATTGCTGACATTATCAGCAGGCCTCCGGATGAGTGGGGGACCCGGGAGAGCAGTATGGAGTTTGCTTATCTGTCTGGCGGTGCTATGCAAATTGACAAAATTCATAATATAGTCAAATTACGTCAGGATTTAAATGTGTTTAAAGGGGTGTAGCCTCCATGGGAGAAGCGATTGTCGTAACCTCGGGCAAAGGCGGAGTTGGCAAAACAACCACAACAGCCAACATTGGGACCGCACTTGCATTGCAGGGCAAAAAAGTATGTCTCGTTGATACGGACATTGGACTGCGGAATCTGGATGTGGTCATGGGGCTGGAGAACCGGATTATTTATGACCTGGTCGATGTGGCGGAAGGCCGCTGCCGTCTGAATCAGGCGCTGGTCAAGGACAAGCGCTTTGATGAGCTGTACATGCTGCCCGCAGCACAGACCAAAGACAAGACCTCGGTTACACCGGAGCAGGTCAAGGATATTATCCTTGAGCTTAAGAAGGAGTACGAATACATTCTGATTGATTGTCCGGCCGGAATTGAGCACGGCTTCCGCAATGCGATTGCCGGTGCCGACAAGGCGATTGTGGTCACGACCCCGGAGCATGCTGCGGTGCGCGACGCGGACCGGATTATCGGCCTGCTGGAGCAGTCACATGTGGAATCCCCCAAGCTGGTGGTTAACCGGATCCGCCCGGGACTGGTGAAGTCCGGGGATATGCTGGATATCGAAGATATTCTGCAGGTGCTCAATATCGATCTGATCGGAATTGTGCCGGATGATGAACTGGTTATCAAGGCAGCGAACAACGGGGAGCCTACCGTTATGAACCCCGATTCTTCTGCAGCGATTGCTTACCGTAATATCGCCCGGCGTATTCTTGGCGATGCAGTGCCGCTGATGCAGCTTGACCAGAAGCCGGGAGCTTTTAAGAAGCTTAAGAAATTTTTTGGAATGGGCTGAATCCCGGCCAGGCACTTATATATGGCAATCTTCCGTCCGAAGCCCGCTGCTGAGAAATCTCCAGCGGGTTTTTTGTGTTCCCGGGAACTTCGTCAGGGCTTGTTCTAAAGCAGCTTCCGCCGTTCATAAAATGGAAGTAAAACAAGCCCGCCGGAGGGATCGATATGGAATACCCGAGAGAGATCAAGAACCGCCGTAAGAAACGCATACAGACGCTATTGGACGATCAGGCGGAGACCGGAGCAGGACCACAGCTGTTCCGGCTGCCGGACAGCCCTCCTTCATTCAGGGAATGGGGGACAGATGACAGGAATGAATTTGCTTCTTCCCCTGAGCCTGATCCCGAAGCCATGTGGAAGCGGCAACGTGCCAGGTGGGAGGATGACGACGGGGAAGGGCCGCGGCCGGGGTTTGGCGGAGGCCTTCTGCGGCGGACGGTAGCAAGTGTCCTTGTCTTTGGAGCGGTATGGGGCATCTTTGCAGTTCAGGAGCCATGGGCCGTGAAGTCGCAGTATTTCATTACGGACGTTCTCAGCCATGATATGGATTTCGCAGCTGTGCAGGTATGGTACGAGGAGCATTTCAACGGAGCACCTTCCTTCATTCCTATCTTCGGAGACGAGGAGGTACCGGCCGAGAAGGTATCAGCCCCTCATGAGCTTAGTGCGCCGCTTGCAGGAAGCGTTGTGCGTCCCTTCACTACAACCCTCAAGGGAATTGAGATTATCACGGCAGACGATTCAAGCCCCAGTGTCACGGTGAAAAGTGTAGATACGGGCCGGGTACTGTCTGTCTCCAAAGAAGTCCGGGGCGGCATCCGCATCACGGTACGCCACACGGGCGATATAACGGCAGAATACGGTCATTTGAGCGGGACCCGGCTGGCAGTGGATGATTGGGTGCAGAGCGGAGATGAGGTAGGCTGGATTCAGGGGACGGAGGATGCGCAGATCCCTTTGCTTTTTTTGGCGATTATGAAAGACAAGACTTATATTGATCCCGCTGAAGTGGTATCGTTTGATTAGGATCCTGGGTATTGAGCTGTCGCTGCATCCGCTCTTCGTGCTGATACTCATGTTCTCTGTACTCACCGGACAGTTCCTTGAACTGCTTACCTTATTCCTGATCGTATTCATCCATGAACTTGGACATGTCTGTGCGGCGCTGCTTACCGGAGTTACCGTCAAATCCGTTCAATTGCTGCCGTTCGGCGGTGTTGCGGTGATCGAAGACCATGGCCGGCTTACTGCCGGGCGTGAAATCGGAATTGCCCTGGCAGGGCCGCTGCAGAACGGGATTATGATTCTGATGGCGCTGGCCCTCAAGCAGGCAGAGTATGGAAGCATAGCTTATCTGGATTATTTCATTGGAGCCAATGCCATGATTGCGCTGTTCAATCTGCTGCCGGTACTTCCGCTGGACGGAGGCAAAATCCTTCAGGCAGCCCTTAGTCTGCTGCTCCCGTATTATTACACCCTGCTGTGGACCGGACGGGTCAGTATTGCCGCCAGCCTGCTGGTGATTGTCTTCGCACTGCTTCCGCTTGGGGCTGGCGGGGGACTCCGGCTCAACCTGCTGATGATCGGGGCATTTCTGCTCTATTCCAATTCCACGGACCAGCGCAACCTGCCCTACCGGTTTGTTGCTTTTTTGATGAACCGTGAAGTGATCTATGAGCGGTATCTGCTGGCAGAGAGCATTGCCCGTCCAATAGTTGCCTTCTCTGCGAAACCTTTGGACGATATAGTGCGTCTATTTAAACGTAACCATTATCATTATATCTATGTAATGAACAAGGACAGGAATATTGTAGCCGTTGTACCGGAGCAGCGTCTGATTGCTTCTTACTTCGGAATGTGAAGCTAGATTGATTCAAACCAGAGGTGAAGCCATGAAACAAATGATCGTTCACTGTACACAGCATATGACCCGGATGGCACTTCTGGAGAACGGGAGGCTGGTGGAATATGCGGCTGAACGCGATCAGCAGCAAGGCCTGGTCGGGAGTTATTATAAAGGTCGGGTAATGAATGTGCTGCCGGGAATGCAGGCGGCTTTTGTAGATATCGGACAGAAAAAGAATGCGTTCCTCTATGTAGATGATGTACTGCATCCCCATCTGGAGAAGCAGCCGGAGGTGAAGCCCTCCATTGAGACGCTGCTGCAGCCCGGTCAGGAGATTGTGGTCCAGGTGAGAAAAGAGCCGCGCGGCGGCAAGGGCGCCCGGGTAACCACGCATTATACACTCCCAGGACGCTGGATGGTGTACATGCCGTTTGCCGAATATGTCGGCGTATCCAAAAAAATCAGCCGTGAATCCGAACGCAGCCGGCTCAAAGGCATCGGCGAACGGCTGCGCCAGGGCGAAGAGGGACTGATTATGCGCACGGTCTCCGAGGACGAGCCGGTGGATGCGGTGGAGGGAGATCTGGCTTTCCTGCGTGCCCAATGGGAAGTAATCACCCGGCGCTCCAAGGAAGTGTCCGCACCGGCGCTGCTGCACTGTGACCTGAGCATCGTCCAGCGTTTCATCCGGGATGCCTTCAATCCGCAGCGCGATGAGCTGATGATTGATTCGGCCAAGGCGGTGAAGGAAGCGGAAGCGTTCCTGACGGACATGGCGCCTGAAGGGTACAAGCCGGTAGGATTCTACAGGGGGCAGGAGTCTATCTTCTCCGCTTACGGAGTGACGGAGCAGCTTCACAAGAGCTTTGGCCGCAAGGTCATTCTGGAAGGCGGGGCTACGCTGATCTGGGATGAGACCGAAGCGCTTACGGTCATCGACGTCAACACAGCGCAGTACACAGGTGGAACAAATCTTGAGGACACAGTAACGCGAACCAACCTGCTGGCTGCGGAGGAGATCGGGCGGCTGATCCGGCTTCGGGATACGGGCGGGATCATTATCGTGGATTTCATTGACATGGAACGGGGCGAACACCGCAAGCTGGTGACGGACAAGCTGGAGGGCATCATCAGCCGTGACCGGACCAAGACACATATTCTCGGCTGGACCCATCTCGGTCTGCTGGAGATGACCCGCAAGAAGGCAAGGCATGATTCTGCCGGGTTTGCCCCGGTGATCTGCCAGTGCTGCGGCGGTACAGGTAAGGTGGGGGCATGGCTGGAATAGGTTAGAGACGATACATCGAAGATAAACCTCCACTTTGTGGGGAGGGATTGACTTAGCCGTATAAGTATGATAATATCTTCAAGTATGTGTTTGGTTGTTCTGCCTGCACATGCTGTAACCGCTCCGATCGGGTAGATGAAGTGTAATTCCTCCGGGGGTTGCCACCTTGACTAGGCGAGTCTGAGACATGAGGAGGTGCAAGTACAATGTATGCAATTATCGAAACTGGCGGTAAACAATACAAAGTCCAAGAGGGCGATGTTTTGTTCATTGAGAAGCTGGAAGCTGAAGACGGCGCAAGCGTAACGTTTGACCGTGTCTTGGCTGTTTCTAACGAAGGTGGTTTGACTGCAGGAACTCCGCTGGTAAGCGGCGCGTCTGTAACAGCCAAAGTCGAGAAGCATGGTAAGGGTCATAAGGTTGTAGTTTACAAATACAAACCTAAGAAGAACTACCACAAGAAACAAGGCCATCGTCAACCGTACACCAAAGTAACTATCGAGAAGATTCAGGCGTAAGAAGGTGCGTTAATGATTAACGTGCGGATTACACGGGCTTCTGCTCAAGGTGTCATTGTCGGTTTTGCCGTCAAGGGGCATGCGGAATACGCCAGGAATGGCAGGGATATCGTCTGTGCGGGTGTTTCGACTGTTACGGTTGGAACCGTGAATGCGATTGAAACTCTGACCGGTGTGATTCTGGATACTTCGATGAAGGATGGATTCTTAAGCGGAACCTTGGTTCCCGTGAATGATCCTGAAGTCTCCGCCAAGGTACAGCTTCTGCTGGAATCCATGGTGCTAATGCTCAAGGATATTGCTAAATCCTACAGGAAATATATTCAGATACAGGAAGTCATCATTTGAAGAAGGAGGTTGACAACATGTTGAAATTGGATCTTCAATTATTCGCATCGAAAAAAGGTGTAGGTTCCACAAAGAACGGACGTGATTCCCACTCTAAACGTCTTGGCGTGAAACGTGCTGACGGTCAGGCAGTAACCGGCGGCAACATCTTGGTTCGTCAACGCGGAACAAAAATCCATCCGGGCACTAACGTGGGCATCGGTAAAGATGATACATTGTTCGCACTCGTGGACGGCGTAGTGAAGTTCGAACGTTGGGGACGCGACCGCAAAAAAGTGAGCGTGTATCCGGTTGATGTCGCTCCGGTAGCAGCGGCACTGGAAGCGTAAGCTTTCGGAACCTATTTAGATGAGAAGCCTCCGGCATGAGTGCCGGGGGCTTTTTTTGGAATTGTTTCGGGGTCCCCGCAAAGTACCTGAGTAAGCGTCGAAGCTTAAGCCCTCACTTTGTGGGGGGATTCTGGTGATTGCAGGGAAAGCCTGTGTTATACTGGGAAATGGTAAATATCAAGCTAGTTTAAGCAACGGTTACATTGGAATCAATTTTGCGAACCAAGGGACGGGGAGAAAGAATGAAATCCTGGAAAAGTATGGTCTGGGCAGTCATGTTATCCGCAGTGTTTCCTTTAGGTCTCGTGTATTGGCAACCCTCCCTTTTCACATGTTTGCTGCTCGGAATCTGGGTAGCGGCAGTGCTTGCATTCAGCTTTTTTTACAACCGGCGTCAATATGAAGAGGAACTGCGCATACAGGAGAAGACTCTGCAGCAGGCGGCAAACCGGACACTGAATCATCATCGTCATGATTGGATGAATGATCTGCAGGTGCTTTACGGATATATCCAGCTGGGCAAGCCTGATAAATCCGTACAATGTGTGGAAAGAATAAAGGAGCGTATCGCGCTGGACAGCCGTATTGCCAAATTGGGAGTGCCTTCACTGGTATTCTACCTGCAATCCTTCCGGACGTTCAGAAGTAATCTGGAGCTGGACATACAGGTGGAAGAAGGGCTGCAGCTGGAGGACAAGCTGAGTGCCGAGTCCGGTGCTGAGCTGACTTCAGTAATTATGCAGACGGTAAGGGCGTACCAGTACAGCGGAGTAACACCGCAAGGAGACACACGGAAGCTTGAGCTCAGCTTTTCACAGGAGGGTAGGGGCATTCTTATCTCTTTCAAAGGTGAGGGAGAGCAAGGCAATCCCGAGCTGCTTCAGGGGCAAATTTATAATATAGTACAAGGAAAAATCATGAAAGCGGAGCAGATTCAGCCGGCTAAGGGCTATATAGAACTGCGGTTACCGCTGGAGATGTAAGGAAGGTGAATCTTAATGTTCGTAGATAAAGCTAAGATTTATGTAAAAGGCGGAGACGGCGGAGATGGTCTCGTAGCGTTTCGCCGTGAGAAGTATGTACCGGATGGCGGTCCTGCCGGCGGGGATGGCGGCCGCGGGGGAGATGTGATCTTCCGCGTCGATGAAGGCCTGCGCACCCTGATGGATTTCCGGTATCAGCGCCACTTCAAGGCCGATAAGGGAATCAAGGGACGCAACAAGAGCCAGCACGGGGCAAACGCCGAGCATATGATCGTGCGGATTCCGCCTGGAACCGTGTTGATTGATGATGATACCCAGGAAATTCTTGCCGACATGACCCGTCATGGACAACAAGTGGTGGTGGCCCGTGGCGGCCGTGGCGGCCGGGGGAATACGCGGTTTGCGACGGCGAATAATACGGCGCCGGAGCTTGCCGAGAACGGCGAAGAAGGCCAGGAGCGTTATATCGTAATGGAACTGAAGGTCATGGCAGATGTAGGTCTGGTAGGATTCCCGAGTGTGGGTAAATCTACCTTGCTGTCGGTAGTATCTGCTGCCCAGCCGAAGATCGGAGCGTACCACTTCACAACCATTACCCCGAATCTGGGTGTAGTTGATGTCGGAGACGGCCGCAGCTTTGTGATGGCGGATTTACCCGGACTGATTGAAGGCGCGAGTGAAGGTGTGGGCCTGGGACATGAGTTCCTGCGCCATGTTGAACGCACGCGTATCATCATTCATGTCGTGGATATGTCCGGCTCGGAAGGCCGCGATCCTTTTGAAGACTGGGTACTGATTAACGATGAGCTGAAGCAGTACAATGCAGCGCTCATTGACCGTCCGCAGATCGTGGCGGCGAACAAGATGGATATGCCTGATTCCGAGGAGAACCTGGCTGCCTTCCGTGAGCGTGTGGCAGAACTCCGTCCGGACCTTGAGATTATGCCGATCTCTTCACTGACCCGTCAGGGAGTTCAGGAGCTGCTCTACCGTGCTACGGATATTCTTGACAGTATTCCTGTGGCTCCGGTGGTTGAAGAAGTGGCTGGCAAAGAGCGCAAGGTGTATAAGCTAGAAGAGGAAGAGGATAACTCATTCACGATTACCCGTGACAACGAGGCCTTTGTAGTCAACAGTCCCCGGATTGAGCGGATGATTAAGAGGATGCAGCTAAGCACACATGATGCCATTCTTAGGCTGGCCCGTACCCTGCGTCATATGGGTGTGGATGCCGAGCTTCGCAAGCGCGGGGCAGTAGAAGGAACGATCGTGCGGATTGCTGATTTTGAATTCGAATTTGTTGAAAACAGCAGTTACTATTAACAGATCCATGATGCCGGCTGTATCTTCCGTGAGGAGGATGCGGCCGTTTTTTTGTGAAATATAAGAATTTATATGTTGCACACGATAACTTATCCTTCTATTTCTCGCTGAAACGGTACCGTCCTTTAAAAGGACGGCAAAGCCGTTTCCACTTGAGGTATAATGTAAAGACTTCTTTATCTATGTGGATTAATTTACTACAATCATAAGAGGGTCTGGTTAAGGGAGCGTCTGCCGCAGACGAAATTCTCCCCGGGCGAATCTAAAAGGGTGTAATCTGCGTATATCATACATACCTGCCAAGAAAGAGGGAATGGACAGATGGCAATTATTGAAGTAGTCAAATATGATGGGCCTGCAGGCGTCTTCGCCTGGAAGTACCCCAATCAGGAGCTGGGGACCTGGACGCAACTGATCGTCAATGAATCCCAGGAAGCGATTCTGTTCAAGGGCGGAGAGGCGCTGGACTCCTTTACCGCCGGACGCCATACCTTAAGCACAGCCAATATACCGATTTTGTCGAATGTGGTGAATCTGCCGTTCGGCGGGAAGTCTCCTTTCACTGCAGAAATATGGTTTGTGAACAAGCTGAACTCTATGAACGTCAAGTGGGGAACAAGCGCCCCGTTGCAGCTGCAGGACCCCAAATACAAGCTTATGGTTGCAGTCCGGGCCTTCGGGCAGTTCGGAGTTAGAATTGTAGAACCCCGCAAATTCCTGCTGAAGCTGGTAGGGACGCTGCCGGTCTTTGATCAGGATACTATGGTGAGTTATTTCCGCGGCCTGCTGATGTCCAATATCAATGAACTGATTTCTTCTTATCTGGTGCACAAAAAAATCAGCATTCTGGAGATCAATGCCTACGTAGTTGAAATCTCAAAGCATATTCAGGGACGCCTGGCCTCCTCGTTCCTGGACAGCGGAATTGAACTGAATAACTTCTATATTGACTCCATCAATATTCCGGATGAGGATCCGGCGACCCAGCGCTTGAAGGAAGCACTGGCCAAAAAGGCGGAAATGGACATTATCGGCTTCACCTACCAGCAGGAACGCAGCTTCGATACGCTGGAGGAGGCTGCAGGCAATCCGGGGAATATAGGTGCAGCAATGATGAACACGGGTCTGGGTCTAGGCATGGGCCTCGGTCTGGCCGGACCTGCCTCTGAAGTAGTGTCCCGGATGACCCGGAGTGTGTCGCTGGACGGCAGCACTGGAAGCAGCGCTGGCAACAGTACGGCGTCCGGTACACCCGCTAAGTCCTGCCCGGGCTGCGGGACGATTAATCCGGCAGACGCACGCTTCTGTACCGATTGCGGACACAACCTTCAACCGGCCCCCGCGGCGGAGGATAAGGAATGCCATAGCTGTGGCAAATCGGTCATCCCGGGTGCCAGATTCTGCCCGCATTGCGGGGAGAGCCTGATTCTCAAATGCGCCGGCTGCGGGCATGAGCTGAAGCCCGGACAGAAATTCTGTGCGGAGTGCGGCACCAGAGCGGCTAACGGGTGAGCGGGATGCAGAAGCAGAGGTCTTATACAGGTCTTATTACCGTTATCTATATTGCTGCCCTGACCGTTACCCTGGGTTCGTTCTTCATGTTCGGGTTCTCGGAATCGCTGATGCGCTTCGTCGTGACCCTGCTTGCTGTATGTATTGCTGAGACGGCAGTTTACGGGTACAGCCTGGTATGGCTGCGCCGCGCTCCAGAGGCCAGCCGGACTTCACCGCTGTTCTTAAGCGGAGCCTTGATCATGGCTCTGTATGTGGCTGCGGTGCTTGCCTCAGCTATCGTGCTTGACTGGCTGCTGGAACTGCACCCGCTCTGGTATGCGGGAGAGCAGCTGCTTGTCCTGATTGCCGCTGCGCTCTTACTTGCAGCAACAGGGGGATATGGCTGGAATGCCGCATCCGGGGAGCGGAAGGCGGCCGAAGCCTCGCGGAGCCTGCGCACTCACCGGCAGGAACTGCATGAGATCAGAGTACTCGCCGGGACCTGGAAGCATCCGGAGGCAGGCAGGCTGGTTGAACTGGTAGAGGGACTGGAGGAGAAGTTCCGCTATAGCGATCCGGTGTCAAGACCGGGACTGTTTGCAACCGAAGATATCATCAAGCAGCAGATATCCCTGCTTCATGACCATGTGGCTCTGCTGCTTGTGCTGAAGGAGCTGCCGGTCCGCTGGGATACTGAGACACAAGAATTGACGGAGAGTATCGCAGGCACGCTCCAGCGGCGTAATCTGGAGCTGTCAGCGCTTAAATAGGAGGAGAATATACAGCAATGGGGATAGTGAATGAGCTGGGGGGACTGTTGCCGGGCAGGGAAGGACAGCCGTCTGATGGTCTCCCTAAGTATGAACGGACCACCTTTGATTATGTGATTATCGGTATCGGATATCTTTTTATGCCCTTAGGACTTGTGCTTGCCCTGGTGCGGATGCTCGGAACCCATTACAAAAATTACCGCAAGCCCGTTAATTACAGTCTGTTGTTTCATGTTTTTGTGGGAGGCTTCCTGCAAATGATGGGTTTCATCGTCATTTCCATCTTCAGCGAGGAAGGAATTGACGTCACAGTTTTGATTACCTTGTTAATTCTCTTTAGCGTAGTTCTGCTTCTGCCTGCATCAGCATTTGCCAGAAGTGCAGCCAAGGCCAGATTCCGTTGCTCGCAGCTCGCCAATCAATATGTAGCCTTGATCACTGCGGGCAGAGTCCGTTATATCGGCAATTTGGCTGACCGTACCGGGCAGAGCGAAGGAGATGTGAACAGAGACCTGCTGTACCTCCAAAAGTATGGAGTGCTGGACTCCGGGCTCCTCTTCCCTGAGGGAGCAGATCCGGAGCCTCAAGCCCCGGCGGGACAAGCTGCTTCGTCGCCCTTTTCACCGCCTGGGGGCCAGCCGCTATATCAGCAGCCGAGGCCGCAGCAGCTTCCCAAATCTGTCCGTTGTCCGGGCTGCGGCGCACAGAATACAGTCGCTCCAGATCAGTCCAAGAGCTGTGACTACTGCGGTACCACCCTTGCGTACGGCTGATTCGGGCATTGGCAGTTTGATTTTACAGATGAAGGCTGTTCCTCCTAACTATAGAAGGGCAGTCTTTTCTCTTATGAGCCACAAGAAAAGTTGTTGCAATAAAAGCCCTTGATCCCGTATAATGTCCACTATGTACATACAAAAGTCTTTGGGGTGAGGACGTTCGTGAAAGAACGCTATTATTTGGTCCGGGAGGACATATTGCCCGATGCGGTGCTGAAGACCATGCAGGTTAAGCAGCTCTTAGAAGCAGGAGATGCCAAAACAGTACACGAGGGCGTGGAACAGGTCGGTCTTAGCCGCAGTGCTTTTTATAAATACAAAGATGGGATACACTTGATTCATCAGCTGGAGCGCGAACGTATCGTTACGATCTCGATTGATCTGGAGCACGAGTCAGGCATGCTCTCCAAGGTGCTGGGTTCCGTAGCTGTTCATGGGGCTAACGTGCTGACGATCCATCAGAGCATTCCGCTTCAGGGGCGGGCCAATGTGGTGATCTCCGTCGAGATTTCCCGTCTGAATGAAGAATTGGGCGATTTGCTGGACAGTCTTAAGGCAATCCCCGGTGTGAAGCGTGCGTTAATTATTGGTCAGGGGTGAGAATACGAATGAAGCCGGTCAAAGTAGGTTTGCTGGGTCTGGGTACAGTGGGTACGGGCGTTGTCCGTATTGTTGAAGG
This sequence comes from Paenibacillus tritici, assembly GCF_018207515.1. Classification (NCBI taxonomy): domain Bacteria; kingdom Bacillati; phylum Bacillota; class Bacilli; order Caryophanales; family Paenibacillaceae; genus Paenibacillus; species Paenibacillus tritici. Next base: position 6,098,431 of record NZ_CP073365.1, on the reverse strand, counting down.
GAATCAGGAGGATTTGAGCAGCCAGGTGGGATCGCCGATACTTATTGAACGTATTGCCGTGAAGAATACGGAGAAGCCGCGTGATATCGAGGTGGACCCGTCGAAGATTACCGATGATCCATGGGCAGTTATCCGTGACCCGGAGATTGATGTCATTGTCGAAGTGATGGGCGGTATTGCGGGAACGAAGGAGTACATTCTTGAAGCGCTGGAGCGCGGCAAGCATATCGTAACCGCCAATAAGGATCTCATGGCCCTGCACGGCTCAGAGATTCTGGCCAAAGCGCAGGAGAAGCAGTGTGATGTATTTTATGAGGCGAGTGTGGCTGGGGGCATTCCCATTATCCGCACACTGATCGAAGGCTTTTCCTCGGATAAGATCATGAAGATTATGGGAATCGTCAACGGGACCACCAACTACATACTCAGCAAAATGAGTCAGGAAGGCGCGTCTTATTCCGATGTACTGCGGGAAGCACAGGAGCTGGGGTACGCCGAGTCTGACCCTACCTCCGATGTGGAGGGGCTGGATGCTGCCCGCAAGATGGCTATACTGGGCACCCTCGGTTTCCGGACCAACGTGGAGCTGAGCGATGTCAGTGTGAGCGGCATCTCCGGCGTCAGCAAGGAGGATATTGCTTTTGCCAAACGCCTGGGGTATGAGATGAAGCTGCTGGGTATTGCCGAACGTCAGGATGAGGAATTCAGCATCAGTGTGCAGCCTACGATGATCCGTACGAGCCACCCGATTGCCTCGGTGAACGGGGTGTTTAATGCGGTATATGTATATGGCGAAGCGGTGGGGGAGACTATGTTCTACGGTGCGGGAGCAGGGGCAATGCCTACGGCAACCTCGATTGTGGCTGACCTTGTGGCTGTGATCAAGAATCTGAAGCTGGGCGTCAATGGGCTTAAGCAGATCATTCCGTACAAGCAGAAGAAGCTGAAGAGTGATGAAGATATTTATTACAAGAACTTCCTGCTGCTCCATGTGGATGACAAGGCCGGTGTGCTGGCGAAGATCACCCAGGTGTTTGCCGAATATGACGTCAGCCTGGACTCTGTTGTGCAGCAAGCCAACGCGAATAACCCGGATGCTGAGATTATAATTGTTACGCATAATGCCAGCAAAGCCAGTATGAACAAGGTCATGCGGCATTTGGAGCAACTGAATGTCATTCACCGTATCAAAAGCCATTATCGTGTAGAAGGCTGAGTATCGCAGACCTCCCTTGAAATATGGCGGCTGCGCGCAAATATAATGAAGGAGATTTACCCGCCATGAGTATTTACGGAAGGTCTAGAGTGAAAGTCCCTGCCAGTACCGCCAATCTCGGTCCGGGCTTTGATACACTGGGCATGGCTCTATCGCTGTATGCCTGGATTGAAATGGAGGAAGCAGCTGAAACGGTGTTTCATCTGTATGGAGATGAGATGACAGGGGTTCCCCGGGACAAAAGCAATCTGCTCTACAAGGTTGCCCAAATGGTATTTGCTGAAGCCGGGGTCACGGTTCCTGAGCTGTCCATCTCTATGTATTCTGAAATCCCACTAGCCCGGGGGCTGGGGAGCAGTGCGTCGGCCATTATTGGCGCATTGGCTGCGGCAAATGCTATGATTGGTTCACCGCTTGGATCTGCGAAGCTGTTTGATATGGCTACAGCGATCGAGAAGCACCCCGATAACGTCGGAGCTTCCCTGTTCGGGGGGATTATTACGGCCGTGTGGGATGGAGAGCACGCGGATTATATCCGGATTGAGCCTCCGCAGGAGCTTGAAGTGCTTGTGGTTATCCCGGAATTTGAGCTGGAGACTGTCAAAGCAAGAGGCGTTCTGCCTGCCGAGGTCAGTGTCAGCGATGCTGTTCATAATATCAGCCGCACCTCGCTGCTAACCGCTGCGTTAGCCGCCGGGCGGCTCGACCTCATTGGGGCAGCGATGCAGGACCGGCTGCATCAGCCATACCGCGCTCCGCTGGTGCCTGGTATGGAGAAGCTGCTGGCAGAAGCGCCGGGCCATGGGGCGCTGGGCATCGCGCTTAGCGGTGCAGGTCCGACCGTGTTATGTATGGTGGACCGCAGAGAGCTGCGGAAGCAGGAGCTGGAGCTGTTTCTGACAGAGACAATGCGGGAGAACGGGATCTCAGCCCGCACCCTGTGGCTGTCTCCCTGCACCACAGGGGTCACTGCAGAGCTGCTTGAAAGAAACGGGATGCAAAACGGATCATTTTTGGATATGATAAAAGGAGAATTACAGTCATGAAATCAATAGCGGTATTGCCTCAGGGCTCGGTCTCGCATGAAGCGCTGCTGCATTTATTTGGAGGTAACCCTGTTCAACTGGAGCATCATAAGCTCATATCCGATGTCTTTCTGTCCACGGCTGGCGGAGTCACCGATTACAGTGTCATTCCGATTGAGAATACGATAGAAGGCTCGGTCAGCCTGCATATCGACTGGCTCATTAATGAAGTGAACCTGCCGATGCAGGCGGAGTGGATTTTCCCGTCGATACAGAATCTGATCAGCTGTCCGCAGGAATTCACGAACGAGAATGGGGACAAGGATTATACGAAGATTGTCAAGATTCTGTCCCATCCGGTGGCGATGGCACAGTGCACTCAGTTTATTCGTAAGGCTGTACCGTGGGCTGAATTGGAATCTGTAGGCAGCACCTCCGAAGCAGTGGAGATTGTGAAGAGTAATCCCGGCAAGGGCTGGGCCGCCATAGGGACCTCGCTTGGGGCCGCAACGCACGGGCTGGAGGTTGTGGAACGCCAGATTACAGACCATAACAACAATTACACGCGGTTTGTGCTGGTTGGCCCGCAGAAGCTGGAGCTTCCGCAGAAGAGCAGCGGAGATAAGACGAGCATTCTTGTCACACTGCCCGAGGATTTTCCTGGTGCGCTGCATCAGGTACTGGCTGCTTTTTCCTGGCGCAAGTTGAACTTGTCCCGTATTGAATCACGACCCACGAAGAAGAAACTGGGTACTTATTATTTCTACATTGATGTGCTGGAGCCGATAGAATCGGTACTGCTTCCAGGGGCGATTGAAGAGATCAAAGCCTTGGGCTGTCAGGTACGGATTCTGGGGTCCTATCCCACATACACCTATGAGGAAGAGAAAGCGGAGGTGCAGTAAGTTCATGGCTGAGCAATGGATCTATCTGGATGGACAACATGTAACGAAAGAGAATGCAAAGGTATCCGTATTCGATCACGGCTTTTTATATGGAGACGGAATATTTGAAGGTATCCGTATTTATAACGGCAACATCTTCAAATGTAAGGAGCATCTGGACAGGCTGTATGATTCGGCGAAGTCGATTATGCTGGACATTCCTCTGACCTATGATGAGATGCTGGAAGCTATGGCTGAGACTATCCGTCTTAACGACATGCGTAACGGATACATCAGGCTGATCGTTTCGCGCGGTCCCGGTAATCTGGGGCTCGATCCGCGCCGCTGCCCCAAAGCCAGTGTGATCATCATTGTTGAGCAGCTGGCCATCTACCCGGAACAGGCTTATCTGAACGGACTTCGTGCCGTTTCGGTGTCGCAGCGCCGCAATATCCCGGATGCGCTGAATCCGAAGATCAAATCGCTGAATTATCTCAACAACATTCTGGTGAAGATCCAGTCTAATCTGGCTGAAGCGGATGAAGCGATCATGATGAACGCTCAAGGCTATGTAACCGAAGGTTCGGGCGATAATATCTTCATTATCAAAAGAGGGGTAGTCTACACTCCGCCTTGCTACCTGGGGGCGCTTGAAGGAATTACCCGTCTGGCGATTATTGAGCTATGTGAGAAACTGGGCTTACCGCTTAAGGAAGAGCCGTTCACTATGCATGACGTATATATTGCCGATGAAGTCTTCTTCACCGGCACAGCGGCGGAAGTGATTGCAGCCCGTGAGATCGACGGCCGGATCATTGGTTCTGGCCATGCCGGGCCGATCACCCTGCAGCTGCTTGAAGAATTCCGCAATGTGGTCGACAAAGACGGTTATAAGGTTTGGGAATAGTAATAGTAGAACGGTGCCCTGACACCGTGTAATAGAGCCAATTATCCTTTCATGCCAAGCATGGAAGGATTTTTTTTGCTTATAGGGATGTCATTCGCCCATGGGCTGCATAAGATGTAGTAACGAAGGAGGCGGCTGTACCGCATATACCGATACTGGAATGCTCTCATCCCTGAACCGGGGTGCAACGTCGATCAATAGATACTTTTAGGAGGTAAATGCTACGTGAAAATACACATTGTCAAGCAAGGCGATTCGTTGTTTGCGTTATCGCAGAAGTATGGAGTGCCGCTGCAAAAGATAATTGAGGCCAATCCGCAAATCACCAATCCAGATGTGCTTGCCGTAGGAGATAAGGTCAAAATACCGGCGGCGCCGGTACCTATCCCTGTGCCGGACAACAATGATATTTACTATAAGCATACGGTGAAGCAAGGCGATACCTTATGGAAGCTCTCCAAGGCTTGGGGGGTTACGCTCAAGGACATGATTGACGCCAATCCGCAGCTTAAGAACCCTAATGCTCTGATGACTGGTGAAGTTGTGAATATCCCTAAGAAAGTCAGTGTTTCACCCATCCAGGCTCAGTCCACCGCTCCTGCAAAAGCGAATACGGCCCCCATTCAGGCCCAGTCCGCTGCTCCGGCAGTAGTAGACAAAACGGCGATTGGCGGAAAAACCTACACAGGTGTTATTGAAAAACCAGCTCCTGCTCCAGCCCCGGCTCCTGTGGCGGAAGCGGTTCCCATCCCGCTCGCTGTTCCTGCGCCTAACCCTGCACCTAATAAAGCGCCAGAGGTTATGCCGGTCCAGGAAGCCGTGCCTGAGAAACAAAGCTTGTATGTGCAAATCTCAGTTCCGGCCCAGGAAGCTCCGGCTTACGAGAAGAAGTCCAAAGAAGCTCATAAAACAGAGGTTCAGCCTGCCTCATGGGGGGAAGGCAAAGCAGACTCAATGGAAAAGACAGGCGGATATCCCGGCTTGAATGAGAACCCGTATTTCATGAATCATGCACCGGTCTATCCCATGTATGAGCCAATGGGAATGATGAATATGAATAACGCTCCCAGCTATGCTCAGCCTGCTGCGTTCATGCCGGAATGCCCTCCGAATTATGCTGATCCGGCCAATGCTTATCCAGCTTCCCAGTATCCCGGCGCATGGTATCCCAATGCAGCACCGGACTATAATCAGGACTACAATAATGTGAATATGTCTGCCGTCAGCCCTGTAAGTGATAATGCCTCCTTCGCTCCGCAATATCACAATCAGCAGGTTAATCTTCCGTGGCCTTCCTGCGGGTGCGGCGGAATGTCGATCCAGCCATATCCGTACGAGCAGCCGATGTATAACGGATATCCGGTGTACGGCATGCCGCAGATGGGGATGGCTTCTCCTTATTCGGCGGGAATGAATTCCATGCCTAATGCGGTATCGCCAATGTATGAGCAGCCCATGGTATCGAATATTCCACCTTATCCGGCTTACCCGGGAATGGAGAATTTTGCCCATAACCGCGTACCTGAGATTCAGATTCCCGAGCCTGCGGTGGAGGAGCCGGAAGAAGTTCCGGATAAGGCACATGCCGATGCCGCTCCCGTAAAGGATACGAAGACAGGAACGTCCAAAGCGGCAACGAAAATAAAGGCTTCAGGCCAGACCACTGCCACCAAGGAAAAAGCCCCCGCCAAGCCGCGTCCGAATTCTAGTGGGCGTTCAAGCACAAGCACAGTCAAAAAGAATAGTGGTCCTTGGGTTCCTAATTAATAGAACCGGGGAAGGAGTAAAGAGCGTATGCAGGTCCTGCATGGTAAGGGGATCTGCTGCGTTTTTGATGTGGAAAGGAGGTCTATAGAACTAAATACAAAAATGGTAAATATTAAGGATTGTTTATCACGTATAAAACATGGTATATTATAAATCCAGTCGCGAGGCAGACGCCTTGAATCAGATTGGACATGCTGCTCTGAAGAATAACTACCTTGTCTCATTGAAATAAGTGTTGCATTCGGATGAGAAACATGATATATTATAAAAGTTGCTGATGACGAGCTAATCGACACCAACAACGAGCTTGATCTTTGAAAACTGAACAACGAGTGAGTATCGGAAATCACGAAAGTGACTTCCAAAATGAGAATGTAAATTCTCGTCAGATGTTTCAAAATGAGCAATCGCTCTTTCTAAATACCAATTTGGAGAGTTTGATCCTGGCTCAGGACGAACGCTGGCGGCATGCCTAATACATGCAAGTCGAGCGGAGTTTGAGTGGAAGCTTGCTTCCATTCTTGCTTAGCGGCGGACGGGTGAGTAACACGTAGGCAACCTGCCCTCAAGACTGGGATAACTACCGGAAACGGTAGCTAATACCGGATAATTTCTTTCCTCTCCTGAAGAGAGAATGAAAGGCGGAGCAATCTGCCACTTGGGGATGGGCCTGCGGCGCATTAGCTAGTTGGTGGGGTAATGGCTCACCAAGGCGACGATGCGTAGCCGACCTGAGAGGGTGAACGGCCACACTGGGACTGAGACACGGCCCAGACTCCTACGGGAGGCAGCAGTAGGGAATCTTCCGCAATGGGCGCAAGCCTGACGGAGCAATGCCGCGTGAGTGATGAAGGTTTTCGGATCGTAAAGCTCTGTTGCCAGGGAAGAACGTCCGGTAGAGTAACTGCTATCGGAGTGACGGTACCTGAGAAGAAAGCCCCGGCTAACTACGTGCCAGCAGCCGCGGTAATACGTAGGGGGCAAGCGTTGTCCGGAATTATTGGGCGTAAAGCGCGCGCAGGCGGTTATTTAAGTCTGGTGTTTAAACCTTGGGCTCAACCTGAGGTCGCACTGGAAACTGGGTAACTTGAGTACAGAAGAGGAAAGTGGAATTCCACGTGTAGCGGTGAAATGCGTAGATATGTGGAGGAACACCAGTGGCGAAGGCGACTTTCTGGGCTGTAACTGACGCTGAGGCGCGAAAGCGTGGGGAGCAAACAGGATTAGATACCCTGGTAGTCCACGCCGTAAACGATGAGTGCTAGGTGTTAGGGGTTTCGATACCCTTGGTGCCGAAGTTAACACAGTAAGCACTCCGCCTGGGGAGTACGGTCGCAAGACTGAAACTCAAAGGAATTGACGGGGACCCGCACAAGCAGTGGAGTATGTGGTTTAATTCGAAGCAACGCGAAGAACCTTACCAGGTCTTGACATCCCGATGAAAGCATTAGAGATAGTGCCCCTCTTCGGAGCATCGGAGACAGGTGGTGCATGGTTGTCGTCAGCTCGTGTCGTGAGATGTTGGGTTAAGTCCCGCAACGAGCGCAACCCTTGACTTTAGTTGCCAGCAGGTGAAGCTGGGCACTCTAGAGTGACTGCCGGTGACAAACCGGAGGAAGGTGGGGATGACGTCAAATCATCATGCCCCTTATGACCTGGGCTACACACGTACTACAATGGCCGGTACAACGGGAAGCGAAACCGCGAGGTGGAGCCAATCCCAGCAAAGCCGGTCTCAGTTCGGATTGCAGGCTGCAACTCGCCTGCATGAAGTCGGAATTGCTAGTAATCGCGGATCAGCATGCCGCGGTGAATACGTTCCCGGGTCTTGTACACACCGCCCGTCACACCACGAGAGTTTACAACACCCGAAGTCGGTGGGGTAACCCGCAAGGGAGCCAGCCGCCGAAGGTGGGGTAGATGATTGGGGTGAAGTCGTAACAAGGTAGCCGTATCGGAAGGTGCGGCTGGATCACCTCCTTTCTATGGAGAATCGTTTCCTGCAACGGAAACATTCAAATCGGAAGCTAAGCTTCCACAACTCAGGTTTAGGCCTGTTACTCACTCGTTGGTCAGTTTTGAGAGTTGAAGCTCTCATCTTTGAACTTGATCCTTGAAAACTGGATACCGAAACGAATTTGCGTTTTAGAACATTCCTTTAAGCTGAACTTGTGTAAACAAGTTTTGAAGTTTTTAGTGAAGCTGAAAGCGAAGGTTTTCGATTGTGCAGCGACCTTTGGCTTTGAATGTGTTGGTGAATGGAGCAATCCATGAACAGCATTCAAAACAAGATGAGCAAACAAGCGAAAGACCGGAGCGTTGGTTAAGCTAATAAGAGCACACGGAGGATGCCTAGGCGCCAGGAGCCGACGAAGGACGTGGCGAACAACGAAACTGCCTCGGGGAGCTGTAAGCAAGCTTTGATCCGGGGGTGTCCGAATGGGGAAACCCAGCTGTGGTAATTCGCAGTTACTCGTATCTGAATACATAGGATACGCAGAGGCAGACCAGGGGAACTGAAACATCTAAGTACCCTGAGGAAGAGAAAACAATAGTGATTCCGTCAGTAGCGGCGAGCGAACGCGGAACAGCCTAAACCAAGGGGCTTGCCCCTTGGGGTTGTGGGACGTCTCACATGGAGTTACAAAGGAATATGGTAGGCGAAGAGGTCTGGAAAGGCCCGCGATAGAGGTAAAAGCCCTGTAACCTAAACTGTGTTCTCTCCGAGACGGATCCCGAGTAGTGCGGGGCACGTGAAACCCCGTATGAATCCAGCAGGACCATCTGCTAAGGCTAAATACTACCTGGCGACCGATAGTGAAACAGTACCGTGAGGGAAAGGTGAAAAGCACCCCGGAAGGGGAGTGAAATAGAACCTGAAACCGTGTGCTTACAAAAAGTCAGAGCCCTTTTTATGGGTGATGGCGTGCCTTTTGTAGAATGAACCGGCGAGTTACGTTTAACATGCAAGGTTAAGGTGAGAAGCCGGAGCCGCAGCGAAAGCGAGTCTGAATAGGGCGACTGAGTATGTGGACGTAGACCCGAAACCGTGTGATCTACCCCTGTCCAGGGTGAAGGTGCGGTAACACGCACTGGAGGCCCGAACCCACGCATGTTGAAAAATGCGGGGATGAGGTGGGGGTAGCGGAGAAATTCCAATCGAACTCGGAGATAGCTGGTTCTCCCCGAAATAGCTTTAGGGCTAGCCTCGGTGAATGGAGTGGTGGAGGTAGAGCACTGATTGGGTGCGGGGCCCGCAAGGGTTACCAAGCTCAGTCAAACTCCGAATGCCATTAACTTCTTGCCGGGAGTCAGACAGTGAGTGCTAAGATCCATTGTCAAAAGGGAAACAGCCCAGACCATCAGCTAAGGTCCCCAAGTGTGTGTTAAGTGGGAAAGGATGTGGAGTTGCACAGACAACCAGGATGTTGGCTTAGAAGCAGCCACCATTGAAAGAGTGCGTAATAGCTCACTGGTCGAGTGACTCTGCGCCGAAAATGTAACGGGGCTAAACACACCACCGAAGCTATGGCTAGATGCTTTGCATCTGGGGTAGGGGAGCGTTGTATGTGGGTTGAAGGTGTACCGTAAGGAGCGCTGGACAGCATACAAGTGAGAATGCCGGTATGAGTAACGAAAAGATCAGTGAGAATCTGATCCGCCGAAAGCCCAAGGTTTCCTGAGGAAGGCTCGTCCGCTCAGGGTAAGTCGGGACCTAAGGCGAGGCCGACAGGCGTAGTCGAAGGACAACAGTTTGAAATTACTGTACCACCGTAATCCGCTATGAGCGATGGGGTGACGCAGGAGGGTAGTGACGCGGACTGATGGATATGTCCGTCTAAGCAGTGAGGCTGATGTGTAGGCAAATCCGCACATCGTGAAGGCTGGGCTGTGATGGGGAGCGAAAATTGTAGTAGCGAAGGTCATGATCTCACACTGCCAAGAAAAGCCTCTAGCCAGGAGAAGGTGCCCGTACCGCAAACCGACACAGGTAGGCGAGAAGAGAATTCTAAGGCGCGCGGAAGAACTCTCGTTAAGGAACTCGGCAAAATGACCTCGTAACTTCGGGAGAAGAGGTGCCTCGGTAGGGTGAATAGCCCGAGGGGGCCGCAGTGAAAAGGCCCAAGCGACTGTTTAGCAAAAACACAGGTCTGTGCGAAGCCGTAAGGCGAAGTATACGGGCTGACGCCTGCCCGGTGCTGGAAGGTTAAGGGGAGTGGTTAGGAGCAATCCGAAGCTGTGAACCGAAGCCCCAGTAAACGGCGGCCGTAACTATAACGGTCCTAAGGTAGCGAAATTCCTTGTCAGGTAAATTCTGACCCGCACGAATGGCGTAACGACTTGGGCGCTGTCTCAACGAGAGATCCGGTGAAATTTTAATACCTGTGAAGATGCAGGTTACCCGCGACAAGACGGAAAGACCCCATGGAGCTTTACTGCAGCTTGATATTGAATTTGGGTACGATCTGTACAGGATAGGTGGGAGCCGGTGAGGCAGGAGCGCAAGCTTCTGCGGAGGCGCCGTTGGGATACCACCCTGATCGTATCTAGGTTCTAACCTGGTGCCCTTAGCGGGTACGGGGACCGTGTCAGGCGGGCAGTTTGACTGGGGCGGTCGCCTCCTAAAGAGTAACGGAGGCGTTCAAAGGTTCCCTCAGAATGGTTGGAAATCATTCGCAGAGTGCAAAGGCATAAGGGAGCTTGACTGCGAGACCTACAAGTCGAGCAGGGACGAAAGTCGGACTTAGTGATCCGGTGGTACCGCATGGAAGGGCCATCGCTCAACGGATAAAAGCTACCCTGGGGATAACAGGCTTATCTCCCCCAAGAGTCCACATCGACGGGGAGGTTTGGCACCTCGATGTCGGCTCATCGCATCCTGGGGCTGAAGTAGGTCCCAAGGGTTGGGCTGTTCGCCCATTAAAGCGGTACGCGAGCTGGGTTCAGAACGTCGTGAGACAGTTCGGTCCCTATCTGTCGTGGGCGCAGGAAATTTGAGAGGAGCTGTCCTTAGTACGAGAGGACCGGGATGGACGTACCGCTGGTGCATCAGTTGTTCCGCCAGGAGCATGGCTGAGTAGCTACGTACGGACGGGATAAGCGCTGAAAGCATCTAAGCGTGAAGCCCCCCTCAAGATGAGATTTCCCAGTATGTAAGACCCCTTGAAGACGACGAGGTAGATAGGTTGGAGGTGGAAGTGCAGCAATGCATGGAGCTGACCAATACTAATCGGTCGAGGGCTTATCCAAATACACTAATACACAAATTCGTTTCGGATTCAGTTTTCAGGAACCAAATTGTAATTTATAGAACTCAAGCAGTTCTGTAAAGAAGATTTGTTTTCAGCATTTGGCGATGCTGAGACCTGAATTATAGCATTTGATATTCAAATGCCCGTTTGGTGGCGATAGCGGAGGGGTTCCACACGTACCCATCCCGAACACGACCGTTAAGCCCTCCAGCGCCGATGGTACTTGGACCGAAGGGTCCTGGGAGAGTAGGACGCCGCCAAGCACTTAAGACCACCGTTGATAATCAACGGTGGTTTTTTGTTGTACTGTGACGCAAAAAGCTCATAATTTCCGTGTCAACCCGCTGCCTGCGGTGAAGAGATAGTTCCCTTATTAAATCGTGATCATAATACAACATTATTCTTGTGCTCTGTGGTTGTAATCCGAAGTTGCAATAAGTACAATACTTGGGCGATATACGGCTACCGTTCTCTAATACTAGTGGATCAACCTGATGAGCCAGTTCGCTATTCACGTTCTCTGCTCTTCTAAGAGCTTCATAGCAAACGAGAGAGGGAAGGAAGGAAGAGGACTCATAGGCTCTCATACAGACGGAGAGGTGCTCTACGTGGTGATTATTAAGGCCATGTAAGAAGCCGGGGAGGGAAGGGGAAATGACCTTCGTGTATCTCGTCCCGAGGTACTATTGGAATACAAAAACAGCAGATTATTAATAATAATATTGCTTCCTATTGCATTATTCTCATATATTTGATATAATATCTTTTGTTGTCGAAAGATATTATATTCATCTGGCTCGTTGGTCAAGGGGTTAAGACACCTCCCTTTCACGGAGGTAACATGGGTTCGAATCCCATACGAGTCACCATAATCTTCTTCAATCTCTAAGTTGAAATAAATAATGATTGTATATCTCACGATTATGTGTTATGATCATTAAGTTGCTTCTTCGATGGAGGCTTAGCTCAGCTGGGAGAGCATCTGCCTTACAAGCAGAGGGTCGGGGGTTCGAACCCCTCAGCCTCCACCATGCAGACTTTGCAGAATAGAAGAGAATATTATTACTGACGCGGGGTGGAGCAGCCCGGTAGCTCGTCGGGCTCATAACCCGAAGGCCGCAGGTTCAAATCCTGCCCCCGCAATTATTTGGAACCGTGGTGTAGTTGGCCTAACATGCCTGCCTGTCACGCAGGAGATCGCGGGTTCGAATCCCGTCGGTTCCGCCATTTTTTACTTAAGTAATCCATTGAATACATACCGTGTGCGGACGTGGCTCAGCGGTAGAGCATCGCCTTGCCAAGGCGAGGGTCGCGGGTTCGATTCCCGTCGTCCGCTCCATATTTTGCGCCCTTAGCTCAGCTGGATAGAGCGTTTGACTACGAATCAAAAGGCCGGGAGTTCGAATCTCTCAGGGCGCGCCATTCTTTACTTCATAACATAACCAAGTTACTTACCTGTTCAAAGTATAATTGTCCTTAGCGGATATAATCTTATATTAAGCCGGCGTGGCGGAATGGCAGACGCGCTCGACTCAAAATCGAGTGGGAAACCGTGGAGGTTCGAGTCCTCTCGCCGGTATCCCAAAAAGAGTTCATGAATTGTATTTTATACAATTACATGAACTCTTTTTTATTTTAATGGCTGCCACGAACGCTACAAAGGAAGAGGCTGGTGTTACCGTTCCAGAGATGACATCTTCGACCCCTGAGCAATATAGAACTGGCCCTGTGTACTAACATACACAGAGCCAGGAAGCCTTCTTACTTCGCAGAACCAATAAATTGATTTCGACCAGCACCCAGACCAACGATACCGAGCAGAAGAGAAGCACCAACCAAGATCAGGAGTGGAACGCTCCAACTATGACTGGCATCATGCAGGTATCCAATCAGCGCTGGACCCACTGCGGCTAGCAGATATCCGATGGATTGGGCCATGCCTGATAATTCAGCCGCCTGATGGGCATTTTGGGTACGCAAGCCAAAAAACATCATGGACAAGCCAAAGGCAAAGCCCGCTCCAATACCAAGAATAATAACCCAAAACAGAAGCAGCTGGATACTGCTATAGAGAAGTCCAAGTGTCCCGGTCAATAGCAGTATGGTTGTAATCACCACTAATAACCGTTGGCTAGACATGCGGCCAGCCATCACTGGAACGATAAATGCAAAGGGGAGCGACGCCATAATCAGCACCGAGAGGAACCAGCCGGATTGACTTGAACTGATACCTTGATCTTTTAGGATTTCAGGCAGCCATGCCACCAGTACATAAAAAATGGCCGATTGTATTCCCATAAAAAGAGTCACCTGCCAAGCCAACGGAGAGCGCCATATATTGACCTGATGGTTGTGCCCTGAACTGTTGGCAACAGCGGCTAGTCTCGCTGGAGCCTTGAGTTGCGGTACCCAAAAGAGAATAGAGATGACGCTCAGTATCCCCCATACTCCCAAGGCACCTTGCCAGTTCATGCCTGCCCCTACCGCTAAGGGAATACTAATACCGGAAGCAATCGCCCCGCATAGATTCATGGAAACTGAATAAACCCCTGTCATAGTACCCATTTGCTGCGGAAATTCCCGTTTGATCAGGCTAGGTAGTAATACATTACATATGGTAATCGCGAATCCCAGAACTGCGGTTCCAACGTACAAGGTCAGTGCTCCGGATAACGAGCGAACAGCAATACCGATGACCAAAAAAATAAGGGAAATCAGGATAAGCCGTTCCACACCATATTTACGTCCTAACTTGGGTACAAAAGGGGATAACAATGCAAATGCGATAAGTGGAACTGTGGTAATGAGGCCTGCTAAGGTATTGGAAATATGCACGTTCTCCCGGATAAGACTGACTAAGGGTCCCACCGATGTGAGGGGAGCACGCAAATTCGCTGCGATAAAAATAATTCCTACGATCATGAACCAGAGGGTCGCTTGCTTGCGTATACCGGTACTGGATATTTCATCCTGTTGTTGTAACAATTGTTCTGGTGAACTCATAAGGGTGCCTCCTAAGTTTTATGTTAATTAATCATCAATTTCATCCATGTAGGGAAGTACCCTTAAGCGGGAATGTATTGTACACGAAAATGCTGTTTATAAGCGATATTCTGCCAGGGCCTGTTCAATGTATACACGAACAGCCTCCTCGGCTTGGTGGCCATCCTGATTGGCAATGGCCTGATACAGCAGGTCATGAGAGTCCAGATAAGCAGCCACATCTTTGAAATTCTTCGTTTCCAAAACCATGTTTTGCAGCGCCTCGGAAATATGATTGTACAAATTCGCCATCAATTGATTATGTGAAGCAGCAATCACCATTTTGTGAAACTCGACATCCCAGTGAGCATAAGCTTTGAGATCCTGCTGGCTGGCTGCTTGTCTGCACTGGTCCAAGCATGTCCGAAGTGCCTCCAAATCTTCTTCGCTTCTCCTGAGCGCAGCCAAGGCAGCAGCCTCTCTTTCCAATGCATACCGGACCTCCAGGCTCTCAAGCTGATCGGTATGCTGAATCACCTTTTTAATTACAGACTCCAGAACACTGGAGGAGCAGACATAGGTCCCATCCCCTTGTCTGGTCTTCAGCAGACCCGCATAAGTCAAAGCCCGAATGGCTTCCCTTAAGGTATTACGGCTAACTTGAAGCTGTTGCATCAGCTCGGGCTCTGGAGGAATACGCATCCCTATTGGCCATTCGCTGTTTTCGATCTTCCCCTGGATCTGGTAAGCCACCTGTTCCACCAAGGTTAAACGTTGAGTTTGAGTTAACAACAGTATCACTCCTTTGCCAAACGTAGGATGTTTGGTATTTTGGTGTTATTATAGCAGAATGATTGTAACTTGTGAAGATGATATTGATAATCAATATCAATTGTGCTAACATGATTTTTGTTCACTAGCGAACAAAAAATATAATAGTCTATTGCTGACGCTGAACTTGGTCTACAACTGCTACAAGAGAGGGGAGATAGCGAAATTGGAGTTTCCAAATCATTTTAAAGGTCATCTTTACGAGCAATATATTAGAATGCTGCATCTGAATGAGCTGTATACAGAACAGGAATTCAACTCGTTCCGGCAACAGGCCGGAAAGTACGGGATTGATATGCTCTCCAACAATATTACTAGTGTTCACGTTATTGATTGTATTGGAGATCATGAACCGATCAATCATACCGGGATTGTGGAGAAGATGGGGTTATCCAAAGCTGGCATTAATAAAATTTGTTCAAAGCTGCTGGAAATGGGCTTCATTATGAAAAGTCAACTGAACAACAATCGTAAGGAGATTTACTTTAGTCTAACGGATACAGGAAGACACGTTTATTATTTGCATAAAGAGATGCATAAACAAAAAGAAGAAAGGTTTTACCAGTTCATTGAATCCTATACAGAGGCTGAACTGCAGACTATTGGTAAATTCATGAGTGACTTGGTGGCGCGTGCCGAAGAATACTCCGAGAAATGAATCGGCTGATTAAGTTCGAGATGGAAGGAAGCACCGTTTGATTCATAAAGGAAGTACGAGGTGTTGGTAATGAAGAAAAAGAATTCGGACCATTCAGAACTGGCTCAACTTATCCGGGAGATACGGAAACTTCAGTTCTACTACAATATGCTGGCAGGATTGAGCGCAAGCTGTGGTGCGCTGATACCCTTGGACTCTGTATATACGCTTATAAGGGAACATTCGGATCAAGAGGCCATTCTTAGGCAAAAGGCTAAGGATCACTCAGACCATCCGGGGTGAAAACAGGCTTGAATTGACTGTCGAGCGCACAATTCTTGAGGAATTCGATCATAGAACCTCTGGTTGCCACTTTGTGATGGCAGGCGGAGGTTTTTATATATAAAAAGCCAAAAATATTGAACAAAGGATAAAGAACTTGGAATATAAAGCGCTTTCTTAATGTTATATACTCAAGGCACGTTAAAAGAAAGGGGTTGCAAACATTGTCGGATTTGTTTTACAGGCCAGCAGGAGCCTGGGTGGGAGACCTCATTCCCTACTATAAAGACGGTACATTCCGTTTGTTCTATCTTCATGACTGGAGGGAGAATAAGCGTATTCACGGGGAGGGAACTTCCTGGTTCGAGCTCCGCACAAGTGATTTCGTACACTACGAAGAAATGGGCGAAATGCTGAAGCATGGAAGTGTGAGCGAGCAGGATCTTAACTGTTATACGGGCTCGATCATCGAAGCCCAGGGAGAATATCATCTGTTCTACACCGGACTTAATCCGAATCCGGAATTCGTAGAGAACGGAGTGCCGCTCCAGTGCGTCATGCACGCCGTGAGCACGGATATGGAGCAGTGGCGGAAAATCCCCGAGGATACCTTCTATTCCGACGGAATTCAATATGAAAGGCATGACTGGCGCGATCCCTTTGTATTCTGGAACGAAGAGGCGGGGGAGTACTGGATGCTTCTCGCTGCCAGGAACAAAGAAGGTCCTTCCCGGCGCCGGGGAAGCATCGGACTCTGTGCTTCGAAGGATCTCAAGAAATGGGAAATCCGCGAACCGTTCTGGAATCCGAACATGTACGTGACGCACGAATGCCCTGACTTATTTCAAATCGGGGAATGGTGGTATCTGGTTTACTCCACGTTCTCGGAACGGTTTGTCACCCATTACCGCATGAGTAAATCTTTAAGCGGACCTTGGACGGCGCCGAGAAATGATGCGTTTGACGCCAGAGCGTTCTATGCTGCGAAAACATGGAGTGACGGAAATAAGCGTTACGCCTTTGGCTGGGACCCAAGCAAGGAAAACGGGGATGATTACGGTGATTGGCAATGGGCCGGGAATCTGGTCGTGCACGAACTCGTTCAGGAACAGGATGGAACATTAACAGTTCGTATCCCGGAGACGGTCTCCCGTCATTTTGCCAAGGAACAGGCTGCCGTGTGGGGTTCCCGGCTTGGGGATTGGAAGGAGTCAGAGGGAGGGATAGCGGCGGAGGCGGACGAGACCTTCTCTTGCATTTCAGCCGGTTCCATGCCGGAAACCTGCAAAATTTCAGCCCGGTTATCCTTCTCCGAAGGAACCAGAAGCTGCGGGATTATGCTTCGGGCAAGCGAGGACAACAACGACGCCTATTATATTCGCCTTGAACCTATTCATAACCGACTGGTGTTCGATATGTGGCCCCGCCGGATCGAGGGGGAGATGCAGTGGCATATCAAAGGAGACCACCCGCATGCGGTGGAGCTGGAGGTGCCGGTAGAATTACATGCCGATACGAATTATAATATCGAGATCGTTGTGGAGAATTCGGTTTGCGTCGTATACTTGGCCGATCAGGTCGCCATGACTACACGTTTGTATAATTTAAAAACCGGCAACTGGGGCTGTTTTGTTCAGGAAGGCCGGGCAAACTTTGAACAGGCATCCCTTGCGGTTCCCAACTAACAGGAGGTCTTATAAATGAAACGTTATGTCAAATGGCTGGCTCTCTCGTTATCACTGGTTGTCCTGGCGGCGACGGTGAGCGCATGCGGAGGCACAAATACGAATAAGGGCGCTTCAGAAACCGGATCGGCAAATCCGCAGAAGGTGGACAAGAAAACATACAAGTGGTTCGTGGCCCGCGGCGTAGACAGCCCTCCGGCTGTAACTGTAAAAGAAATTGCAGAGGAGTTCTCCCGGACGCATCCGGAATTCGAGCTGGTTCTGGAGGGCACGGGTGACCGCCCATCCTATCTGCAGAAGCTGCGGACCTTGATTGCCAGCAATGAGATGCCCGCCATGTTTGATACAGATCCGGATGCCTATGCTTCCAAGCTGGTGGAGCAGGGCAAACTGGTCGATATGAAAAAACTGCTGGAGGAGCTGGGGAAATATAAGGATTTCCGTCCGGTGGCCCTGCAATACCAGCAGTTCGCAGACGGCAGCATGTATACTTTCCCGCTGGAATATGGAATCGAGGTATTCTGGTACAACATCAAGATGTTCAAGGATCTTGGCCTGGAGCCGCCGAAGACGTTCGATGAGTTCATGGAGGTTGCCGAGAAGCTGAAGCAAAGCGGGGTTACGCCGATTGCTGTCGACGGCAAGGATAAATGGCCGGTTCTAAGATACCTGGCGTACAAACCGTTCCGCATGACAGGCAATGATTTCATCGAGAATGTAAAGCAGGGCAAAGCATCCTTCAAGGACCCGGCCGGCATGGAAGGGATTAAGTTTGTTCATGACCTGGGCACCAAAGGGTACTTTCAGCAAGGATTCACTGCAACGGATTACACCGCAGCGCGAGATTTGTACCTGAGCGGCAAAGCCGGCATGTATTACATGGGTTCATGGGAGACCATGAACTTCGTAAATGATAAAGTAAGCGCGGAAATGAAGGACAATATCGGGTTTTTCCGGCTTCCCATGATGGAAGGCGCCACAACGGCTGACAATGATTATTTTATCAACTCAGGCATCGGCGTTGCCTTCAACCAGGAGACCTTCGATGATACGATGAAGGAATTCGTCAAATTCCTTCTGGAGCAATACCCTAAGGCCTATACGGAGAAAGGCCAATTCTCGCCTTTCAATTATTCACTTGATCAAGAGCAGGGGATGCCGGAGCTCTTCTACAAGATTCAAGATGAAATCGCGAAATCCGGTAACGTCTTTGCGGTCCCGTGGGATACGCGCCTTGATCCGGCCACGAATGAGCTGCTCGGCAACGAATTGAATGCCCTGGCTCTGGGAGCCCATACTCCGGAAGAATTTGCCGAACTAATGGATCAGGCGATTAAAGAAAACGCACCGAAATACTTCAAATAGCATTGCTGAACATAGCGGCCGGCCGCAAGCCGGTTGGCTGCTGTAAGTACAATAAAACTAAAATTAGGGAATGAGCAAGCCTATGGATAAAGTCCTGCGCAACCGCAAAGCCGCTCTCGTCTTTCTGCTGCCTGCATTACTGGTGTATTTGCTCACCGTGCTGGCGCCTATTCTTTGGTCGATGTATTTCAGTTTCTTCTCCTGGGACGGAGTATCCGATATGCTCTATATCGGCTTTGACAATTACACCAAGATGTTCGGCGGAGATAAGACATTCTGGAAGGCATTCAGCAACAATCTGATCTATGTCTCCATTATTGTAGCCATGCAGGTGCTGCTCGGTTTGCTGGTTGCCATCCTGCTGACCAGCATCACCAAAGGGAGAGAATTGTTCAAAACCTTATATTTTGCCCCTGCCATCATCACCTCAGTAGCGATAGCCCAGTTGTTCCAAAATGTGTATTCGTTCGAGCCGGTCGGAATCCTGAACTATTGCCTGCAGCAGATCGGTCTTGGCGACTGGAGCAAACCTTGGCTGTCCGACCTCCATTGGGCTCTGAGTGCGGTATCGGTACCTGAAGGCTGGCGTTATATCGGTCTTTATATGATTATCCTGTATAGTGCGTTGATCTCCATTCCTGCCGATATCGAGGAGGCGGCCAGAATGGACGGAGCTTCTTCGTGGAAGCTGTTTCGTTCGATCAAAATGCCGCTGATCAAGCCGGTTCTGATGGTCTCAATTATTATGGCGACTACAGGGGCGCTGAAAGGGTTCGACATCCCGTATATCATGACGAACGGGGGACCTGGCCGCGTAACCGAATTATTGCCAACCTATATGTATAAAACCGCATTCTCCAGTCTGGACTTCGGCTATGGCAGCGCGATGGCTGTATTTATCGTCATTGAAAGCCTCATTGCAGTTGCCTTTATCAGACGGATGATGGACAGTAAGGAGACCTGATGATGAAAATTTCTGGCTATTCCAAGGCGGTCCTTCTAATTGTTTCCTTTGCACTGCTTGTCATTCAAGTGTATCCGCTGGTCTGGGTGTTCATCTCCAGTTTTAAGGGGCCTAATGATTTCTCAGGGGATAATCCGCTCAGCCTGCCAAGCCAATACACCTTCGATAATTATTTCAATGTGTGGAGCAAAGGGAACCTGGGGACTTATTTCTCCAATAGTATCATAGTCGCTGTGACGACCATCGTGCTTGTGATCTTATTCAGTGCCATGGCCGCTTTTGTGATCGAGAAGATGTCGTTTAAATGGAGTCAAAGTGTGCTGTTCTTATTTCTGTGCGGCATTATGATCCCGATTCAGGTCGTGCTTATCCCGCTGTTCATTCTTTATAACAAAATAGGGATTATCAATACGCTCGCTTCTCTTATTTTGCCCCAAGTAGGTTTTGCCCTGCCGATCTCGATTTATCTGTTCGTGAGCTTCTATAAGTACATTTCGAATGAGATCATGGAGGCCGCTGTCATGGATGGCTGCGGTGTGTATCAGGTGTTCTGGCGGATGATCTTCCCTCTATCCCGGAATACGATCGTCACAGTTGTTGTTATGAATCTGATATTCGTCTGGAATGAATTTATATTCGCCAATACGTTTATTCATGATCTGAAATCACGGACCATTCCAGTTGGCTTAATGGATTATATCGGACAGTACGGTTTGACGGATTGGGGAGCGACCTTTGCTGCCATCAGCATCACGACCATTCCGACGATGGTGGTCTATTTCATGTTCAACAAGAGCGTTATTTCCGGCATGACCGCAGGAGCAACGAAAGGTTGATCTCCCGTATCCCTTGGCCAGAGGGTATACTGAAAGTACCAGGCTGCAACTTTGCAGGGTCAGGGGGATCTCATGAAAATACACAGGCTGTTCCTGTCAATCAGCATCCGCAGCAAAATCATTATACTGTCCATCGCCTGTTCCTTGCTGCCACTTGTGCTGATTGCTTCCTTAACCTTCGTCTATTTAAGCAAAGTGATCGAAAACAAGATGTCCGACACCACCTCCAATCTGCTGGGCTCCATCAATTGGAATATCCAGACGTTCGTGAACGATGTGGAGGCGATCTCGAAGCTGATGTTGTCCTCCCGTGACGTTCAGAATTTCCTTGCCTATAGCAAAAATGATTTCAAGGAGATCTATGACCTTCAAAATGCGACCCGCAGCCTGATCGTCAATATTACCAACAACAAATCCTATATACGTTACGTTTACGTGGGCAGCGGGCAAAGGGAACTGATTACTACAAACCAATGGGACAGGTTAGCGTACGACAATATCTATCAGGCGGTCTCACGGACGAAATGGTATCAACAGGTGGGAGATATGGGCGGGCGGGGCTTGTGGCTGAACAGCGATGAAGTCCGGCTTGTCAAGGACACTCCGAACCTGCTGCTGTACGGTAAACAGTTAAACAACCTGGAGACGCTCGAACCGATCGGCATGTTAATCATTTCAATCGACAGGCGGGTCTTCGATGAGATGTTCCGGAATATTTCCAATGCGGAAAACGGGAATTTGATGATCCTGGAGCAGAATAAAGTCATTTATTATAACTCCCGCACGGCCGACCTGAAGCAGCTTCCTCCAAAAGAAATGGATCTGCTCTACGGCTTGCCTGAACGGGGGACCCGGATTGAGACGATGGGCGGAGAACGGTATGTCATCACCTTCGATACCAATCCGGTAACCCGGTGGAAAGTGGTCAGCATGATCCCTTATTCTAATATCAATTCGGAAATTGTCTGGATACGTAATATTACGCTAACACTGACAATGGTGGCTTTCCTGCTGGCTGCCTATGGTTCGTATTTAATCTCGAAGCGTATCACGAAGCAATTGACTTTACTCTCCTCTGTTGCCAGAAAAGCGGCCAAACGGGAGAGGATCGAAGGAATCCTCTTTCAGGAGGAAGATGAAATCGGGAAAATAGGCAATCAGTTCTTGAGGACCTTCCGCACCAACTCTGAATTATCGGACAAATTAATAGAAGCCAGGCTGAAGGAGCGGGAAGCAGAGCTGCACGCGCTGCAAAGTCAAATCAACCCTCACTTCCTGTACAATACGCTGAATTCCATCTATCTGATGGCTGAACGAATCAGTGCCAAAAACATCTCGAAAATGGTCATGTCGCTGTCTAACATGTTTAAGTTAAGCTTGAATAACGGGGACTACATTACCACAGTCCGCAATGAGATCGACCAGGTGAAAAATTATTTGGAGATTCAAAATATCCGCTATAACGGAAAGTTCGAGGTGACCATTGAGCTTGAGCCGGAAATTGAGCATATCCGTATGCTTAAGCTCCTGATACAGCCGCTGGTGGAGAATGCGATTTTTCATGGAATCGAGCTGAAGGAGAGCCAAGGGAATATTTATATTCGGGGACGTATCGAAGGAGAGACGCTTGTATTCGAGGTCGAGGATGACGGCGTAGGCTTTGATCCTGCGGTTACGCAGCCTAAGGGATATGCATTAAGGAACATCCAGGAGAGGATTCAATTGCATTATGGCCAGAACCACGGGCTGCGCATAGACAGCATTCCAGGCACCGGAACCAAAGTTACCCTAAGGATCGGAATCATGGATGAAGACCGGCTATGAAGGTGGGATTACATCATGTATAAACTGTTTATAGCGGATGATGAACAGCTGGTGGTGGAGACATTATCGGCTGTGATCGACTGGAACGCGTATGGGATAGGGATCGTGGGGACGGCAACTAACGGCAAGCAAGCCCTGGAACGGATTCTTCAGTCCGATCCGGACATTGTGCTGACAGATATCCGGATGCCCGGCCTGAATGGGCTGGAGCTGATCCGTGTCTTGAAGGAGAAGGGCCATAAAGCGGAATGTATCATCATTAGCGGGTATTCCGAGTTCGAATATGCCAAAGAAGCCATCAAGCTGGAGGCTGTGGATTATCTGATCAAGCCGGCAGAGCTGGAGGAAGTAGCCAAGACGGTCTCAAGAGCGCTCAAGCGTCTGGAGCGTAAAGCGGATGCCACGGAGAATCGCCCTGAGCTTCGGAATGTGGCAGCCTTGGACCGGGCGGCGTTTACAGATCTAATCGTCCATGCCAAACGCCCATCGTTCGATCAGACGCCCTACGAACGGTATAACCAGTTTGCGGTTCTCGTGATTGGAAGTACACAGACGCTGTGGCTTGAACGATTGAAGAATAATGGCGCTACGGATGCTCTCCTCAGCTTTTTGACGAATCGCGGAATCGTTGTGGACCTGCTCTACGAGCAGCAGAAAGTCATCTTATTGTGTATGGGGGCCATGGAGGTCAATGAGCCATTAACAGAAATTGTGCTGGCTGCAGCCGAAGCCTTCTCGAAGGACAGCTCAGCGGACGATATTTCATTGTCGTTTGGACTGGGGCCGGTTGTAGCTGGAATTACACAGGCAAATCTCTCTTTTGCGGCAGCCGATAAGGCATGTGAAATGGGAGTATTCTTTGGGGTTCCGGTTATGGAGGGGAGCCGCTTAGAGGAAATTACCCGCGTATCCGGGCAGTGGCTGAGCGAGTGGTCTGACTACCTCCAGTCCTTCGTCCGTTACGAACAGAAGGAGTTCGAGGAGATGCTTGAACGCTGGACGGAATGGGGGACGGGCCGGCTGATGGCTCCTGTTCTGCTGAAGAAGGCAGGCATAGAGTGGGGGAACCGGATGCTCGATCTGATCGAACAGGACTATGGAATCAAGATTGAGAAAGTGATCGGCGCCCGCCCCCAGCTGATGGACAGGATACTGGACACGCCGGACTGGGCGTCTTTGCAGCAACAGTTGCAGGATTTAGCGAAGAGTGTGCAATTTTATCTGAGTGTAACCAAGACTACGATGAAGGAAAAGGTGGTTCAGGAAATCAAAGCGTATCTTGAAGCCCATTACCATGAAAATATTGGGCTGGATCAACTGGCCGAACGGTTCGGGCTCAATTCTTCCTATGTAAGCAACTTGTATTCCAAGTCGACCGGACAGACCATTCTGGAATATATCACGTTGCTGCGCATTCAGACAGCGAAAAAGATGCTGAGAGAAAGCAGCTTCAAAATCTTCAAAATATCCGAAAGGGTCGGCTATGATAACCAGCGGTATTTCTGCCAGGTGTTCAAGAAGGTTGTGGGTGTAAGTCCCGGCCAGTATAGAGAAGAACATATGATGAAAAGTGAAGAGTAGGCTCTGGCTTAATTCATCTGCGAATAATTCAGCTTGTATTCCTTGGGGCTCATCCCGGTGTATTTGGAGAAGACATGGGTGAAATAGGCCGGGGTCTCGATACCAACGGCCTCAGCGACTTCAAATACTTTGCTGGATGGGTTCCTGAGCAGCTTCTTGGCCATTTCGATCCGGTATTTGTTGATGACGTCGATGATGGACTCACCGGTTACCTTTTTGTAAAGGCGGCTGAGGTAGCTGCTGTTGATATGAATATGGTCGGCAATAATCTGCAAATTCAGGTTCTGGTTGTAATGTTCTCTTATATATTTCTGGCATTCGATCACGATGTAATTCGGCTGTGTGTCCGTCTGTGCCATGACTCTTGCGCAGCTCTGAATGAGGCGGATGAGGATATCGGTGAGCAGCTGGATGCTCTTGCTCTCCTGGATCTGCTTATATACTGCCGACTGGCTCTCCTCCATCTCCGGGGCGAAGGGCTGGCTGGCGCTCAGCAGACGGAAGCAGTAGGACCCGATGAGCAGACAAGCCACTTTGACATTCTCGATCGGCTCTTGGCTGCTCCGGTAGCCCTCCAGCAATTGATTGAGCTGCTGGATCGCCTGATCACTCTGCCCTTGCTGCAGATACCCGGCAATTTGCTCGGCAGCATGATGGGGCGGCGCCCCCGGAGTCAGGGTCTGGTTCGGATGAGGCATGTATACGGCGACATAATTATCGTTATAAAAGCTGCCTTGCAGCGCCTCCCGGGCCTCCTGATAGGCTCTGGGCAAGGTCAGGACATCCCGGTGCAGCAGGCTGATCCCGATATTGACATGGTATTGCCGGAAGTGCTCCGCCATGGCCAGAATTTCATTGCTGATGGTGAGCAGGGACTGGGTAGAGACGGGGGCATTGCCGCCATCCATGGAGACGATCACCAGCAGGGTGCTTTTATCCATATTCAAAATCGTTAAGGGGCGGTCCGCGAACGCCAGTGTCAGGAATTGGCGGATGGAAGCCAGAAACCGGTGATGGTCATTGCCCGGCGCAGAGGCATGGGCTTGGGGGCTGAACATCTCTTTAACCTCCAGATAGACCGCGAAATAATTCTCGAGTTGCAGACCCAGCTCGCCGGTACGGCTGATTAAACTGGCCTCATTGCTGATCAAGCCGTCGACGGCCTCCTTCAGGAATTTCTCGCTGATTTCGGAGAGGTTGTCATTGATCTGGTTCTCCAGCTGTTTCACTTTCTGTTTCTGCTCCCGTTCCTTTTCCAGGAGTCGTGTTGCCTTGGCGATGGCCCGGGGAATCTGCTCTGTGGGATTGGTCTTGACTACAAAGTCGATGACTTCATATTGAATCGCTGTTTGAGCATAAGAGAAGTCAGCAAACGCGGTAAGAATAATCACCTTAATCTGCGGAAAGTTCTGATGTACATAATCCGACAGAGCAAGGCCGTCCATTCCCGGCATACGGATATCGGTGACGATAATATCTATATCATAATAGCCCAGCATTTCTACGGCTTCCATGCCGTTAGAGGCCTCGCACAGCACCTCACAATGCAGAACGCTCCAGTCAATGAAGCACTGCAGCCCTTTTTTGATCACAGGCTCATCATCCACAATCATCACGTTATACATGCGGTACTCCCCCCCAATCTGTCGGTATGTGCAGGGTAACCTTGGAACCTGTCCCCAGCTCGCTCTCCACTTCAATTCCATACGGCTCGCCGTAGATCAGCTTGACCCGCTTATGGGTGTTAATCAGGCCAATGTTGTTGTGGCCTTGTTTGCGTATAGTGATGTTCTCGAAATTATTCCAATCCTGCGGAACATGCTCGAATCCGTTGCCATTGTCTGTGATCTCAAAATAAACCGAATCCTCTCTGCGGTAAATACGGATATGGATGATGCCCTTACCCAGCTTTTTCTCCACCCCATGCACCACAGCATTCTCGACCAAGGGTTCGACGCTCAGCTTGGGCAGGTACAGATCCAGCAGGGCTTCATCTTCGATCTCGATGGTGTACTCCATCTTATCTTCAAACCGTTCTTTCTGGAGATAGAGATAAAACCGGATGACATCCAGCTCCTGACGAATCGGAATGGTAGCCATATTGCCCGAATATATACTGGCCTGCAGCAGCTCTGTAAGGGAGGTCACCATTCTGTAAACGGTCTCATCTTTGGACAGCTTCGCTTTGTAGCCAATGGTAATTAACGTATTGAACAGGAAGTGCGGATTGATCTGGGCTTGCAGAAATTTGATCTCCGATTCCTTGATGAGCAGATGCTTCTCATACACTTCCTTAATCAGATAGCTGATCTCGTCGGTCATGTGGTTGAAGGTGTTGCTTAGCTGATTCAGCTCCGCATCCTTGTAGGCGGGCATCCTGGCGTTGTAATCCCCCTTCTTCACTTTACGGATACTCCGCAGCAGATCACGGACGACGCGGGTAAACCGCAGGGAAATCACAATTCCTGCCGCCAGGGAGACACAGGCAATCAGGGTGATGATCCATATGTAGTTGTGCATGCTCCCGGATAGTCTGGAGAGCACCTGCTTCCTCGGGATGCCGGCAATAAAGGTAAGCCCGGTGGTACCAATGCTGCGGGAGGCAGCCAGGTAAGTCTCCTGGCCCAGCTTGACCTCCCTGACTTCAGTGTTGTCTTTCAGCGCCAGGATACCGGGAGGAGCAACGGAGCCCAGCTCCTGCTTACCGGCACTGGAATAAATAATCCCCTGGTTATCAATAATGTAGGCCAGCGCACCGGTGAAATCGAGCAGTCCGGAATACTCCTCGGCCAGATCAGCCTCCTTCGTGCCGAAGATCAGTACCAGACGCTGCCGGGGAAGATTGATATTGGACATCACCCGGGTGAAGTAGATGGTGGGGTCCTCCAGGCTTGGCGTGAGAATCTCCTTGCCCCGGACCATTCTTCCGTTGACCGATTGATAGACCGTGAGGTTGTTCTTGTTAGTCAGTTCTATATTGGGCGGTGATTTGAGAACGGATACATAGTTGTCGCTGTCAAAAAATACAAATGCCGTCGAGAGCAGGCTGATATTCCAGGCATTGTTGAACATGAGGCTGTACTTCAGGTCCTCTTCCATTTCCGCTTTGTTGACGAATTTCTTGTAGAAGTCATCGCTCAGCGACCTATCGTCGATTAACCAGCTTCTTAACATTTTGTTAGAGAGGAAGTGCAGGGAGGTGTTATCAATAATCTGAAAGGATTTCTCAATATTGTCGTTGGTCTGGCGGATCAGCAGGGACAGATTGGCATTGGCATTCCTGGTTAGAATCTGGGAGATGTTCCAGTAGAAATAGCAGCCGGCGACCGTCATCGGCAGAAGAATCAGCAGAACGATGATAATTACAATTTTGTTCCGCACAGGAATACGGGTAAACAATGCGGAAACCGGGCGAAGGCTGAGCCAGCGCAGGATAGGCTTGTTGGACATGCAGACTGCTCCTTGGTGATGATTCATATGGTTAGAGGTATTATATAATTTTTCGGGGAGGGCGAATAGCGGAACAGGGGGAAAACCAGCCGTTTCGGCGAAGATGGTAAAGATAACGAAGAAGAGTTAAAGAAATCTGAAAACCCTTTCAGCTATACCGCTGCCCAGCCCGATTTACTCAAGATATTATAAAAGAGTATACCGAAAAACGAATTCATTCGTATTTGGGTTTGGTCTACAATGAGAGCTGTAACAAACCGCACCGGGCCGCAGAACTTACACTTGTGTAGGAGGGCCATCATTCATTAAGGGGGATTTCATTTGAACAGACCACGTTATAAAACAGGAATTACTCTGGCAAGCGCGCTGCTTCTGGCCATGTCCATCTCAGCTTGCGGAGCTGAGAATTCAGCTAATAAGGGCGGGGCGGCAACGGAAGGCTCAGGCAATGCTGCTGCGCCTGCGGCCAAAGCGCCGGTGAAAATATCCTATCTCACCTTCCGGGTAGGCACACATGCGTCAGCCAAGATGGAGGAGGAACAGATCAAGCAGTTCAATGCCAAGTACGGCAATGAAGTGGAGGTTGTCGTTGAAGAAATTCCAAGTGATGCCGCCTATGTTGACAAGATCAAGATTCTGGCTGCCTCCGGGGATGTTCCCGATGTCGTTATGGGCAAGGACGGGATTAATGATGTTCTGATCAAAGGCAATCTTGCAACCCCTTTCAATGAATACCTGGATAAAGATGCGGAATGGAAGGCTGCTATCGGAGAAGATGCGCTCGCTTCCAATACGCGGGACGGCAAGGTCTGGGCGATCAGTGATCAGAAGCAGAACATCGGCTACTTTTACAATAAAGACATGTTCGATCAGACGGGGATTAAGCCCGCAGAGACCTGGGATGAATTCATGAGCAACAACGAGAAGCTGAAGGCCGCAGGCTTCGTGCCGCTCGCACTGATGACCGGGGAGAATGCCTGGACGAGTAATCTGATTCTTGCTGCGAGGATCGGCACGAACGGGGAGAACGGCAAAACGTTCATGAACACCCTGCACCCCACCGACTTCAATACACCGGAGATGATTCAGGCGCTGAACATGATGAAGGAGCTGCTGGAGAAGTATACGACGAAGGATGCGCTTGGAGCGGGATATGCCAATGCCGCCAACGCGTTCAGCCAGGGCAAGGCCGCGATGATTGCCAATGGTCCGTGGATGATTGGAGATTTCAGCGATCCTACCAAATCCAGTGAAGGCTTCGATAAAAAAGTGGGAGTCGCAGCTTATCCGAACAACAGTCTGATCTCCACGTATGAGGTTGGTTATATGATCGGAGCCAAAACGCCGGAAACCCGCGATGCTGCTGAGAAATTCATCAAGTTCAAAACAGGGCTTGAAGGACAGACCCTTGCGCTGGAATACGGCAATGTAATGCCGGTATCGAGTGAAGTTCAGCCTTCGGATGCGCTGAAGCAGAAATATCCGATCATGGTCGAATCCATCACCGTCGCTCAAAAGACACAGCTTCATTACCGGACCCTGGACTCGATCGTGTATCCGAACGTAACGGATGCCTGGAAGAACCTGTATCCGAAGCTGGTCGCCGGCAAGGCAACAGCCGAAGACATTGCCAAGGAACTGACGGAGATTGCTGCTAAGAATAAATAAAGAGCAGGATAGGCTGGATTTAAGAATCTCTATATAGATTGGGGAGGACCATATGGATGGTTAGGAAAAATAGAGGGTATATCACGCTTTTCCTGTTGCCGACTGTACTATTATTTATTCTTGTCTATGCCGTTTCACTTGTCATGCTGTTCGGCACATCGTTCACAGAATGGTCAGCCGGACGCAGCCCGGTGTTTATCGGCCTCACTAACTATATCAAGCTGTTTACGGATGATGCCGATTTTCGCCAAAGCGCACTGAATACGGGCATCTGGGTGGTGCTGCAATCTACGATCCACGTTGCCATCGGGACCCTATTCGCGATTATTCTCAGCATGAAGGAGTTCTACTGGAAGTTCGCACGCACAGTCTACATGTTTCCGAATATTATCTCGGGTGCAGCCGTAGGGATGCTGTTCCTCTGTATGCTCAATCCTGACTTCGGTGCGGTGAACAGTATTGCCCGCTTATTCGGGAATGCGGATTACTCCCAGAACTGGTTCATGGATTACGCGACTGCCTTCTTCTCCGTCACGATGACCTGGCTGCCCTATGCGGCGGTGGTCACGATCCTGATTCTGGCCGAGATCGCAGCCATTCCGGAGAGCCTGTATGAATCGGCGCGGATCGACGGGGCCAGTACCTTGAAGATCAATTTGTACATCGTTATTCCCATGCTGCGCAACATTATCGGCACCTGCGTGATTCTATCAGGAACCAGTATGCTGCAGAAGATGGATATTATCCTGATGACAACAGGCGGCGGACCCGGTAATGAGACGATGAACCTGCCTATTTATATTTACAAGACCGCACTCATGGACAACAACTTCGGTTATTCCAATTCCGTGGGCGTCTTCCTAATCGGCTTTGGCTTGATCTTTGTCCTGCTGTGCCGAAATCTGTTCAGAATAGGCAGCTCCCAAAACTGAATGGAGCGGATGGGGTGAATATGATGAAAAAAGGTTTGGCTGTACTTAAATATGGGTTTGTGTTCTTGATTGTTCTATTGTCCCTGGGTCCGTTCCTGTGGGTGCTGCTCGCTTCGTTCAAGACGAATGCCGAGATATTGACCAATTCGCTGGGCTGGCCCAGCAGCTTCCGCTTCTCGAATTACACGATGGCCTTCAAAATAGCGCCGATCTCCCGGTTCTACATCAACAGTGTGATCGTGGGGATCTTCGGAACCCTGCTTAATCTGCTGCTGCTCGGAATGGCCGCTTATGTTCTGGCGCGCTTCAAATTCCGCGGCAAGAAGCTATTGATGGGAGCCTTCTCCCTGTCGCTCCTTATTCCGGGCGCTGCGATGCTGCAGCCGCTGTATTTGACGGTGAACACGCTCGGGCTGTACGACAAGCTGATCGGCCTTATTATCGTGTATACCGGCTTCGGCTTGCCGGTCTCGCTCTACATTCTATCCAGCTATTTCCTGACCATTCCGAAGGAAATGGAGGAATCGGCTTATCTGGATGGTGCCAGCTTCATCCAGACGTTCTTCAAGATTATTCTGCCCATCTCGAAGCCGGGCTTCGGCACAGCGGGGGTGATGCAGTTCCTGCTCTGCTGGAATGAATTTCAATTCGCCATTATTCTGACGACAGGCAATCAGAGCCGAACACTGCCCCTGGCCCTCTATTACTTCAAAAGCCAGTTCGCCAGTGATTACGGCGTCATGTTCGCAGCCACGATGGTCGTGATCATCCCGAGTATTCTGGTCTATATCCTGCTGCAGGAGCAGGTGGTATCGGGCCTTGCTGCGGGAGCGGTGAAGGGATGAGGAACCGGAGGCGGAGGTTAACCAAATGAAAGATGCCGGAGAAACCAGGAGGTTGCAGATGAAGGAGGATCACCTGTGGTGCCTGAAGGAGAACGGATATCAGGCTACACTGCATAAGCATTATGAAGGGCTTTTTACGCAGGGGAACGGCTATATGCATATGCGCGGAAGCTTCGAGGAGGGATGCAGCGATACCCCCCAGGATGAGGAATATCTGCGTTTCCCGGATAACGTCACGCTGGAGAAGCCGCGGCACCCCAAATCCAAGCAGGGAACCTATATCCCGGGCATTGTCGCACCGCATCCGCTGCTGAAGGAAGAGATTGTCAACCTTCCGTATGTATTGGGGCTTGAGTTCCGGTCGGCGGGCGAGCCGCTGGATATGGACCGCAGCCGGATCAGCGGCTACAGACGCTGGCTGGATCTGCGGGATGGAAGTCTGCATCGTTCATTCTTATGGGAGACGGGGGAGGGGATGCAGCTGGAGTGTACTTATAGCCGCTACCTCAGTATGGCCGATACCCATCTGTGCATTCAGCAGGTTCAGCTGGAGGTGCTGGCTGGTGAAGGCCGGCTGGAGATGACTGCGGCGCTGCGCGGAGATGTGCGGACCAACGGGATGAATCATTTTGCCCGGATCATTCCCCTGGCAGAATCAGAAGGCAGCCTGTCCCTGGAGACCCTGACAGAGAAGGGGAACCAGATCTATATGCTGTCTGCGCTGGAGGTCTCTGAAGCGGTGGACTGGCAGGAGGAGCTTACGGGAGTAAGGGCGGCGCTGCGAGGGGAGCTTCAGCTGCGGGCCGGGGAACGGTTCACGCTCCGCAAGCTGACTGCGGTAACCACGGACCGTGACAGGGAAGAAGGAACAGTGTACGGCAGGGCGCATGAACAGCTCCGCCGTGCACGGGAATTAGGCTGGGAGCAGCTATATAACCGTCATGCGGACTGCTGGACAAGCAAATGGCAGGAGGCCGATATCCGCATCAAGGGAGACGGCACAGCGCAACTGAATGTCCGCGCTTCGCTCTACCATCTTATCCGCTCCAATGCGGAGCAGGATGACCGGGTAGCGATCTGTGCCAAGGGCTATGCCGGGGAAGCTTATTTCGGCAGGTATTTTTGGGATACGGAGATTAATCTGCTCCCGTTCTATCTGCATACTAATCCGCAGGCTGCCCGCAATCTGCTTCTGTTCCGCTATCATACGCTTGAAGGTGCGAGGCGCAATGCTCAGAGCTATGGATACCGGGGAGCACGGTACGCCTGGGAGTCCTCATTAGGCGGGGAAGAGCAATGTGCCAACTGGCAATACGCCGATCATGAAATTCATATAACAGCGGATGTAGTCTATGCGGTCTGCCATTACGTCAGGGCTACAGGAGATGATGAATTCCTGGAGCACTACGGGATTGATATTCTGGTGGAGACGGCCCGTTATTGGTGTGACCGCGTGGACTGGAACGGGGAAGGGGCTTGCGAGCTGCTGGGCGTGATGGGACCGGATGAATATTTGCCTTTTACCCGCAACAATGCCTTCACTAACCGGATGGTCAAGTTCAGTCTGGAGCAGACCGCTGCTTATCTGGACAGCCTGGAAGACGGTGATCAAGGCAGCTATGCGGCTGTGGCTGAGCGGCTGGATCTTCGTCCAGGTGAGCGGGAGCTGTTCCGGCATACGGCGGAGAAGTTAAGGCTGCCATATGACAGCCAGAGTGAACTGATTCCGCAATCGGACGATTTCGCTTCTTATGCGGAGGTGGACTTCGGGAGTCTCTGGACGAACAGGTCCCGGCCCTTCGGCCATTTCATTTCCCAGGAGCGTAATTACCGTTCCAAGGCGCTGAAGCAGGCGGATGTGCTGGAATTGATGCTGCTGTTCAGGCAGGAGTTCACCGGCCGGCAGATGCAGGCCTCCTATGCCTACTATGAGCCGATTACGACCCACGATTCTTCCTTGTCGGCGGCGGTTCACGGCATTGTGGCTTCGTGGCTGAACCAGAAGGAGGCAGCGGCAGGGTTCCTTCAGCGGGTCATGGATATTGATCTCTCGCTGGAGAAAAAAGGTGCCGCCGAAGGAATTCACATCGCCAATTGCGGCGGCCTGTGGCAGCTTATTGTCTACGGATTCGCCGGGCTGAAGAGTGCGATGTGGAGTGAGGTTATAGAGCTGGAGCCCCGGCTGCCTGAAGGCTGGACGGAACTAAGCTTCCGGCTGGCCTGGAGGGGGGAGCACTATCAGGTCACCGTGAGTCCGGGTGCGCATGAAATACACAAGCTGAATGGAGGGGATTCCGGTGCGGGCACTATCCTTTGAGGCAGCCATCTTCGATCTGGACGGGGTCATTGTCGATACGGCGAAGTTTCATTATCTGGCCTGGAAACGCCTCGCCGGGGAGTTAGGCTTCGTCTTCAGTGAACAGGCGAATGAACAGCTTAAGGGGGTTAGCCGTATGGAGTCGCTTGAGCTTCTGCTCCGGGAGGGCGGGATCACGGAAGTAACTCCAGAGCAGAAAGAGTCGCTGGCTTCCCGGAAAAACGAGTGGTACAAGGAGTATCTTGCCACGCTTACGCCTGCTGATGTATTGCCGGGGGTGGCGGATTTCATTGGACTGCTGCGCTCACAGGGAGTCAGGACGGCAATCGCATCGGCCAGCCAGAACGCTCCCCTGATTCTGGAGAAGGTGAACATCAGGCCGCTGTTTGATGTGGTGGTGGACGGAAACAGCATCGCCCGGGCGAAGCCGGACCCGGAGGTGTTCCTGCAGGCGGCCCGGCTGCTTGGCGCAGACCCGGCCCGCTGCTACGTCTTCGAGGATGCGGCCGCCGGTGTAGAAGGTGCGGTCCGGGCAGGGATGCGCGTGGTCGGCATCGGCGACAGGGCGCTGCTTGCCCGAGCACATCTTACCCTCACCAGCTTCGAACAGCTGGAGCCTGTGTTCCTGCTGAGCCATCTCGGTGTAGCGGGACATGCCGGAGGAGGAGAACGGCTGGATGGCTAATGCGGGCAGGGGAAATGGCTGGATGGATAATAAGGGGACGGGGGTGAACGGGTGGATGGCTAATGAGTGGACGAAGGTGAACGGCTGGATGGCTAATGAGCGGGCAGGAGTGGACAGCTGGATGGCTAATTAGCGGACGGAGGTGAATGGCTGGATGGATAATAAGGGGATCGGACATTTGGCACTGGCTCAGCTGCTGCCGGACATTCCACAAGTGCTGCCGGAAGACGGGCAGGTCACCTTGGAGCTGGTTACTGACCTCTTCGGCTCACAAATGCGTGTGTTGAGGATAAGCAACGGGCGGCTTCTCTTTACGGTGATTCTGGAGCGGGGCATGGACATTGGGGAAATCTGGCTGGATGCCGAGAAGATCAGTTGGGAGCGTGATGAGCAGTATTTGCTGCACCCCGATCACGTAGATCTGTCGGACAATGAGCACTCGGGCTGGGATTCAGGCTTCTATGCCGCCGTAGCTGCCATTGGGCCTGAAATCTTCGGCACCCCGGATGAGGTAAGAACTGTCCATGGGACAGGGTCGTACTCCCCGGCACTCCTGGAATCGGTACGGATTACTTGGGATGAGCAGCAGATCTGTCTTGAAGGCAAGGTTCCGGTGAGAGGGTACGGACAGGCGCCTGTGTATGACAAGATCATCCGTATCGTTACCCGTTACGGGGCAGCCGATCTGTTCCGGGAAGATACGGTACGGAATCTAACTGATTCCGTCCAGCCGGTGGATGACGGATACCATATCCAGCTGGCGGGAGGCTTCATGGCGGGCGGGGGGAGTTATGTACTGCCGGTCCATCCGGGGAGTATGCTGCTCCGTGACTCTGCCCCGCCGGAGGAAGATGCGCTTGCCGTCTACGATTCCCGGACCCGGCTGGACCCGATCCGCTGTTATCAATACGTTCCGCAGCCGGTGGCAGGGTTGTCCGATCTGCCGCAGGTCCGCAACTATCAGGCGGCGGCAGACGGAAGTCAGGCGCTGACGGCTGAGATGCTGGTGAACACAGGGCAGGACGCGGCAGCTTATGTGATCCGTTCTCTGCAGTGTTATCCCCGTTCCCTGATCGCCAAACGGGCGACTGGGGACAACATGTATGCCCTGGAGCCATGTAAAACGAGGCCCAATTCGATGAAGCAAAAAATGATAGACGGTGAAGTCGTCTATCTCGGACCGTATAGCCAATGCAGCGGCTGGATCATTCTGGGCGCTTCGCGTGATCCGCAGGAAATAACGGGACTTGCGGAGCTGATCCGAAGAGCAGCAAAGTAATCTATGCCGGGGTAGAGTACGCTAGAGCAGAGTATACCAGAGCAGACTTGCCAGCGTAGAACACCTTTAACAGGTTCGTCTTGTCGTATGACAGGGAGAGTACCTTGAAGGTGTTTTTTTGTATTGAAGGGAAGGGAATTACCCGGCAGGCTTATGAAGGTGTGGCTTAAAGGGTGGGGTATAGGCGAAAATGTTGCACATTCTGCAGCCTTGACTCTCACATTACCAGCAGCTAGGCGGGATTCCTGCACGAAATGCAAGATTTGTTCTGTACGGAGACTGGGAGAGGGAGAAATGTTGACATTCTTACAACAATCCCGGAGTGGGGCCGAGTTTGGGAGGGAGATGTTGTATTTTGGGCAGGAATCGGGAGACTATTGTGACAGTAAGCCCGGAAGCTCACACATTTGCTGTGGTGGAAGCAGAACGTTACTGTGATAGAGCAGGATGTCACTGTGGTGGTGGAGGCAGAACGTTACTGTGGTAGAGAAAGGGCGTCATTGTATGACAAGCAGAACGTTACTAAGATAAACAAGAGGGTGGGTCTAGCGGGTAGCCGCATTTAAGAAGGAGAGTATAGGAAGAGGCGCTCCCCCGTATGGTTCCAGGGGGAGCGCCTTATCTATGCCTTGCAGAACAGCGAATATGGATGGCTGTTCCCGCCGCTGCTTATTTCAGAACATTCAGCAGAATCTGTGCAGCTTCGGCACGGGTGGCGGGTGCCTTCGGAGCGAAGGTACCGTCTGCCCGTCCTTGCACGAAGCCGAGGGCCGCCGCTGCAGTTACCTGTTCCGCTGCCCAGCCGGAGATGCTTGCCGCATCTTTAAGGGATGGGCTAAGCGGTGCTGCGGGCATGATCCCCTGCCGGAGCCGGTAGGCCCGCATGAGAATGACGGTCATCTCTTCGCGGCTGATCTCCGCATTCGGCTGGAAGGACGCTGGAGTCCGTCCGGTAACCAGGCCGGCCTGCACCATGCCGGACAGAGCGCTCTGATACCAGGCATCTTGCGGGACATCTGTGAAGGAGACACTGCCGCTGCCGGTCAATTGCAGGGCGTTCGCCATCAGCTGGACGAATTCAGCCCGGGTGATATTCCGGCCGGGCTGGAATTCCAGCTCGGAGATGCCCCTGATCAGATGCTTCGCAGACAGCTCGCGCAGCGCTTCAAATGCCCAGTGCGAGGCGGGAACATCGCTGAACTGCTTGGAATACTCCAGCAGCGCGTAGGTGCCACTGCCGTCAAGCGCGGCCTTCAGCCCGCCAGCTTCAGCCGCTCCGCCCAGATAGGTGAGCGTACCGTCTGTTCCTACGCGGTATAGGCCAAGCCGCTTCGGATCAAGCCCGCCCGCGGTTAAGCGCAGGCTCACCGGAACCGCATAATGGTCCAGACGGTGGAGCGTTCCGTCCGCCCCGGCCAGGCTCAGATCATATTCCAGCAGTCTGCCCTTCAGGGACACGCCTGCTTCTGTCTTCAGCTTCATGTCTTCGAGCGGCTTAGGTTCTGCCTTCAGCAGAATCCGGGTGCCGCTGCCCTTAACCGCAGACGCGGCTTCGGCCAGCTGCTTCAGCAGCTCCGGCGCCAGTACCAGCTCTATTGTGTCTCCCTGCAGACGCAGGGAATGACTTCCCAGCAGCTCCCCGGCATTCACCGGAAGCAGAGCCGCGGTTGCCGGTCCCACTTGAACGGTAACCAGTCCGTTCACCGCTGGACTGCTGAGCTGAGCGGCCGAAATGACTACAGCCGAAGGCAGCGGGGTTGCCGCTGGCTGTGGCTTGGCTGACAGCACAGGTGTGGCCGAAGGAACATCTGTGGATGACGGAGGGTTGGTCGGCGTGACCGGCGCAGGGTTGACCGTCAGTTCAACAGGCTCCGTATAGACCGTGTCCACATAGGTGCGGCTGCCAATGATACGGGTGTTGGTTACCTCTACTTTATAAGCTCCCGTATCTGATATAGCGGCATTCTCAATCGTCAGACTGCTGCCGGTGGCGCCGTTCAGGACAAGGTCATTCTTCAGCCAGCGGTAGCTCAGCTCTCCATACGTTGAAGTGGCCACTACGCTGAAGGTTACCGGATGATCCTCAGTGGCCGGGTTAACGGTTGCCGCGAAGGGTTGGACGGACGGAAGCTCATGGGCCGGATAGATTTTGAGCGTTAGCTCCGTTCCGGTAATCCGAACGGGATTCCCCTCCGCTGTGCCGGTCAATCCCACACGGTACTGTGTTCCGTGATCCTCCATACCGGGAACGAAGCGGTAGACCGCACCGGTAACACTGGTAACGGGCAGCCATTCCTCAGTGCCGGGCCGTTTCACTTCCCATTCGATAGACTGAACGTCTCCTGCCGGTTCAACCAGCAGCATCACCGGCTCCCCTTCCACGGTCTCCAGCAGAGACGGCAGGTCGGTCCCGAAGGCCGGCGGGGTCCATTCTGCATCAGCCGGGAGCACCTTCAGGAGATAGTCCTGCTCTCCGGTTAATCCGCCTTCACCGGTCACGACCACCTTGTAACGGTAACCGGTCATCGCTTCGGACAACACGGGAAGATTCAGGACCTCGCCTGCTCCGACCGGCTCTCCGTAGCCTGCTCCCTTGTCAACATACCAGGAGTAGGACAGGGTTCCTGTCCCTGTTCCGGCAGCGCGGAGGATACCCTCCGAGCCTGCCCGCAGTGAGCCTTCACTGATAATCCTCACCTCGGGAGCCTTGAGCTCCCACTTCGCCGTCAGCGTTAATGCACCTGGTACTGTCTGGGCCGCAAAATCCCATTTCGAGCTATCGGTGAACCAGCCCTCCAGCTCATAGCCTTCTTTGGTCACCGCAGGAGGGGTTAACGGTTCGCCGTATACGGCCTGAATCACCGTCTGTGCCGGGCTTCCGCCACTGGCGTTGAACGTTACCTCATAGCGTCCTCCTGCCTCACTCAATGCGCTGATCTCGCTGTTGCTGAGGTTGCGTATTTCAATCCTCATGCGCTGGTTATCCTTGCCCTGGTCATCGGCTACTCTTACGGCCGCGCCGTTGTTGTTCGATGCCCCGTCTACAGTGATGACTTTATTATTGCTTTTGTTGACTACTTTGTAGTAGTCGCTGTCTTTGACCAGTTTCCACTGCTGGGTATCCGGTATCGTTCCAGTGGCTCGTGTATTCTGACAGAGCTGCTGCATGGCTGAACCGGGAAGCAGGTCGAGGACATGCCCGCTGTGCACCGACTGAATCTGGTAATAACCTGTGCCGAGGTCCAGGAACCTCCACAGCTGATTATTGCCGTCGCCATTAGCCCACTGGTTGATGACTGCCAGCGGATCACTGGAAACACGGTCCACATCGAGTGATTTTCCGCTATGCTTCGGCTGGATTTTGACCATCTTTTCGGGGATGATCTTCTTGGCAATGGAGCTCATGAATCCGCCGCTGGTCTTATCAATGGTGAGACTGTCGATATTGAATCTTCCCGTGTCGCCTTGTTCGCGGATGAATTCAATAATATTGTTTCCGGCGTTAAGGTTCACGGACTCTGTGCTGTTTGCCCACAGCTCCCAATTGGCTGTAGGCGGGAGGGAGACTTGCTTGATCCGCTGTCCGTTAACGTACATAGACATTGTGATATTGGAGCTCTGTGCGCCGGAATACCGCAGGGTGGAGGTATAAGCTGCTGTATTGGGCACGTTGACCTGGAAGCGCAGCGCGTCCCCTTTTTGCTCAAATCCGCCGACGAATCCGTTGCCTTCATACCAGAGATGATCTCTGGCAATCTGCAAACTGCCTGTTCGGGCTGCATCTTCGGCCTGATATCTCCAGGGGGTGCGTTTGTTCAGATGAATACTGTCGATAAGGAGGATGCCGGAATGGTCGGTCTCGTTCTTGTAAGTGATATGGTTGGTTCCCTCTTTCAGGCTTAGTGTCTCCAGCTGCTCTTTCCAGACCGCAGCTCCGCCGGTGGCCGGGAGGGTGATGTTCTTGATCCGGGTGCCGTTTAAGTAGAGGGCCAGGGTTTTGCCTGCCGTTTCTCTGGCGTATCTCAGCTTCACATCATAAGAGGCCGCATTCTCAACCGTTACGGCAAACTCTACGGAGGAGTTAGCGCTGGATAGTCCGGTTACATAACCGGTTCCCATGTTGCCGTCTTTGGCGTACACAACTGAGGTGTCAGCTGCACCGGTCAGCTTCG
This sequence comes from Paenibacillus tritici, assembly GCF_018207515.1. Taxonomy (NCBI): domain Bacteria; kingdom Bacillati; phylum Bacillota; class Bacilli; order Caryophanales; family Paenibacillaceae; genus Paenibacillus; species Paenibacillus tritici. Next base: position 6,059,045 of record NZ_CP073365.1, on the reverse strand, counting down.
CATCTTCCGCTCCATAATGCCAGGTGGTTGCTTCGGTAACTGTGATATAGTCCAGATTGACATTCCCAGTGTCACCCTTGTCATATTTATACATGATCGTATTTTCCCCTTCTTTGAGGAAAACATTGTCATAACGGTCAGCCCAGCGGTCCCAGTTGCCCAGGTTGAAGAAATCGGCCCGCTTCATCTTTTGTCCGTTCACATACATACTCAGGGTCCGGTCATCGTTAAATCCTAAGCCGTAGCCCAGATTCACCGAGTAGCTGCCTGCAGCGGCGGCATTGACCTTGAAGGTGACCGCAGAACCTGTAACCCATAAGCCGCCGGCAAATCCGGTTCCGCTATATCCGGCATGGTCTCTGTCTACCTTGGCGTTCCCCGACAGTACGGCATCCTCGGCCTCATAGAGGCTGCTTCTTTTGATAATCAGGGCATCCAGAGCCAGATTGCTTTTGCCGGACAGGCGGATCTTGTTGCTTCCGGCATTCAGCTTCATATTATGAACGGACTGAATATCGAAGTTGGCGTCAAAGCCTGCATTGGAGGCAAAAGAGAGATCCCGGGCTGCCTCCCCGTTAACTTTTAATTTCATATTAACAGCGCTTGGCGTGTTGTTATTGTACCGGAAATCCAGGGAGTAGGTCCCTTGGGCGTTGGTGTTCACAGTAAACTCTACATAGTTATTGTCGCTGCTGTTGCTGAATTTCTCATACAGGCCGCCGGAAGCGTAACCGCTTTTGCCGACGACTCTGGAGACTCCCGACTGGCTGGCCTCCTCGGCTTCATAGATTTCACTTTTCTCCTCGCCGGAGGGTCTGTTCAGAACGGTACCGGGATTGGAAGGGATGCCAAGGTTGATGAAATCCTGATCATCCCAGTGAATACGCTGGGCCCTTATTCCCCGGTTCCCGCCGCCTTGTCCATGGGTTGGAATGCCGTGATACATAATCCAGTCCTCGGTGTCGTCCTCGGACTTCAGGAACAGGGGAGATCCCGGTCCATAGGAGCTGTTCTCATCCGACCTTTTCATCACCGGCTCAGGATGCTTCATCCAGGACTCAGCCTGCATCACATCAGCGCCGGCGTTGGCCACGGATACCCCTACAGAATAGTTATCGTTCATGAAGCTGCTGGCGGAATAGGCGAAATAGGTTTTACCGTTCCGTTCCACGACTGCCGCACCCTCATTGATATTGTCGTGCTGCTTCTCCCAATCATATTGGGGCCTTGCGACCACGCCCTCCGGGCCTTCCAGGGTCCACGGGTTTTTCATTTTGACGATGGTCGGACTCTCGTCGAATTTCGTCTTGGAAGGATCCTTCGGGTCGGGGTAATAGTAGTATTTGGTGTAGGTGAAGTAGGTTTGCCCCTGGATGGAGACCACCCCGCAAGCCAAACCAAAGCCCTGCGTGTTCAGCAGCCCCTTCTTGACCGTCACCTGTCCGTCCTTGTCTTCGTTGGCAGATTCACCCTTAAGCTCCCATGTGCCTTCAAAAGGATCGGGAGAAGCATTCTCCAGGACATAAGAGCTGGGATGGCCATAGCCGAAGCTCTCCTCCGGGCCGGAGGAGAAATACAGATACCACTTGCCTTCCAGCCGATAGATGTAGGGACCCCATACGAATCCGAAGTTATCCGGCTTTTTCCAGACGATCTTGCTCTTGGCTGTGGATACTCCGAGAATGGTCTCATGCCTCTTAAGCGTGATGTTGTTATCGCCTGAAAAGGCTGAATAATAATAACCGTCCGCAGCCCTGGCAATGGTAGGGTCCGCACCTCCCATTAGCGGGTTCACATAATTGGAGGTTACCTCTGCACTGGAGACGCCTGCCAGCATGAATGACAGCAGAAAGGCCAAGGGCAGCATCAAGAACCTTTTTTTCCTCATAGTTCTCTCCTTCGGATACTCAATTTTTGTTGTTCTACAGCTCTGGACCGCCTTTATTGAAACCGCTTACTTTTTGTTGTAGCGCTACGCATTCATTATAAAATAAAAGCGGAACCGTTTTTCCGCATCATGTTTTACGATATTTTGAGCGATTATCCCTGCGGAAGAGGAGTCTGGAACGGAAATTGGAGGGTCTTTCATTTTTTTTAGGTTTCTTATGTTATTTTGTCTCTCAAGCCACAACTCCAGCATGAAAATGAGCAGCGCGCCTAAAAACAGAACGTCGTCTGTTCATCTATTTAACAAATTTTAACGGAAAACCGAACACAATTGGACCGGGTGGGTAGCGTAGGCCGAATGTAATCGGAAAACCGAACACAATTGGACTGGGAGCACCGCATAGGCCGAATGTAATCGGAAAACCGAACACAATTGGATTGTGAGCGCCACGCAGGCCGAATGTAATCGGAAAACCGAACACAATTGGACTGGAGGTGTCACGTAGGCCGTGCGTTTAGCGCAGGTTGTGCCAGAAGTATTTTCACAGAAAGCGAATGCAATAGCCCACTGTGAGGACGATTGGGCCGAATGTATGCAAAAAACAACCCTAAACAGACAGGCCGCCCCCAAGGGGGTGACCTGCCTGTATAGCGCAAACACTCCGTAATTAAGGCGGACTTGCCCTTAAGCCAGCTCAATCACTGCCATCTGGTGATTCTCCAGGTAAGGAATGGTGTAGGTAAGTTCACCCTGCTGGCCGGCTGTGAACGGCAGCTCTGTCATCGACGGAGCCAGGTAGACCCGGTGGACGGGAGCAGGAGACGGAAGCCGCAGGCTGACGGATATATCCCGCAGCGGCACGATGTCCTCGATGACTTCGATCCGTCCTTTGAGTGCAGGAGCGGCATAGAGCAGATGGTGCACATAACGCTGCTCCGCCTGCTGGTACTGCAGGGTCGTTATGCCCCGGGCCGGCAGGTTGGTGCGCAGCGAAGGGAGCGGAAGCAGCCGCTCCAGGGCATGAAGGACCAGCTCCTTCAGGATGAGATGACCTGCCTCCGCATACTCGCTGAATACATCCCAGGCGATATAGATCCCGCTGCTGCTCTCCACCATCCCCGGCCCGTTGTCCTCCCGGGCACTAGGCGTATGCTGGTGCGAGCAGAAGGTGAAGACGTCGCGGTTGAAATAAGGATTCTCCAGATGGCCCAGCGATTGTCCTTCCAAGAGTTCTACAAGCTGGCCTTCGCTGTACATGACATAGGAGGCGGGCAAGAGGCCGCCGGGAGTGAAATAGGGCTTGAAGTAAGCTGGACGGTACGGATTGGTACCCAGCCAGGTCACCCCCAGGTCCAGCGCAAAAGCATCGCCTGCCGGATTCAATCCGGAGCGTCCGGTAGCCAGTACCTTGCCGCCGCCGGTGGTGAAGCGCTCTATAGCCTCGGCCAGCTCCGGCCATACGGCTACCTCATCCGGCAGAATTAACACCTTGTACGCGGTGAAGTCGCTGAAGGTATCTACGATATCATACAGGTAATGTCCTTCTGTCAATATGCGCACTGCCCCGGCGTCGGCCAAGTTAGGCTCCCCCCGGCGCGCCTGCCCGCCGGGACAGGCCTCGCGCGCAGCCTCCAGCGACAAGACGGCAATATCAGCAACGGAGGTTACCCCGCCGCACCATTCCTCCTTCGCCTCCACCTCGCTGTAGGCCGCGCCGATCAGGGCGTAGGTCGACTCATCCATCAGGCCGGAGGGGTGAAGCTGGTCACCGATCGAACATTTGGCTCCATGGGCGAGGCTGAGCGCAGTCTCGAACCGCAGGGCGTTCGGATGCTTATACCCGCCGAATTCCCCCCAGGAGGTATGGAATTTGCCGGTCATGCCTAGGAACTCCATTCCCAGCGTCTGGGCATACCGTGCCGACAGCGGGAAATGATCATAACCCCAGCCTCCGGTGGGCAGGGATTCCAGCTCCAGATGGCTGTTGACCTGGACAAGGTCGCGGCGCCCGCGCTGTTGATGACCGTTGTTATGGTAGACCGGAAGACCGGGCTTCACGGCATCAATGGCCTCGCGCACACGGCGGGCATAGTGCAGATAGGTCTGTTCGCCCAGAGCCACAACCGCTGCTTCATCCCGGGGGTCCCGGCCCGCTGCCCGCAGGGCGGTAACGCAGTACTGGCAGCGGCATTTACGGACGCCGACGATATCGAGGAAGATGCCGTCGGCCTCGTACCGGGAGACGGCTTCATGAATCTGCGCCAGCAACAGGTCCAGGTACGGCGTGTTCATGCAGAACTCATGGTACCCCGGTGTCATAAAGTCCTTCACCCAGCGCGTGCGGTCTTCGGCATCGCGGATCAGCCACTCGGGGTGACGGCGGGCCAGCTTCTCATCAAGGCCCGCCGACAGATACACCGGTGTGCGGACGCCGATCTCATGGGCTGCCGCTATCATCTCGCCGAGCAGGTCAAAGGTCAGCTGAGGGTGCATCTCATTGGCTTCACTGGGATGATAGGCCCAGCCGTGATGACATTTGGAGAAAACCGTGACAGAGTCTACATGTCCTGTGCGCAGCATGGACTGAAACTGGGCTTTGGAGAATTCACGGCCAATGCCGGGAATGGCTTCTGAAGTATGGAAATCAAGGTGAACCTGACGAAAACGCATGGATACACAGCCCCTTATGGAATGGAATGAAAAGCGGATTCCCAGTCAATGTACCTCTTTATTGCCGCAGCAGCCAGTGATAATATAGACCTTAACTAGCACAAAACCGACTTAAGACAGGAGGAGGGGACTCATGCTGTGCCTGGAATTTGCCATTCCGCCGCTGCCGCAGTTCGTCACGGTGGGACATGCCGTCTGGTCGGCGGGGGACCGGCATTTCGCCCGCACGTTCGGGGTATATGATCTGCTGCTGGTCAAGCGGGGAACGCTCTATATGACAGAAGAGGGCAAGGAGTATGCAGTGGGTCCGGGAATGCTGCTGGTGCTGGAGGCGGGACGGCCGCATGACGGCTACCGTGCCTGCGAGGAGGATACGGAGATCTTCTGGGTCCACTTCATCCATGAATCTAAGCCGGCCTATATCCGGCGCGGGGATATTCCCTGGTCTTCCCTGCTGTCCAAGGGAACGGTGGAGGACGAGGAGCCTGTCCGGCAGCGGCTGTACCTGCCGAAGTTCGCTGCGGTCGATGTAGAGAGACTGGAGCCGATCTTGCGGGAGATGAACGAGATTCATAGCCGGCTCAGCGCAGGGAACGCGCTGCGGCTGCATCTGCTGCTGGCCGGGCTGCTGGCGGGACTGCAGGCGGAATGTGAACGGACGATCCAGCCGGAGCCGGCAGTCCGGCTGGCCCGGGCTGCCGCGGCCTATCTGGATGTTCATTGGAGGGAGCCGTTTCATCTGGCCCGGCTTGAGGAGGAGCTGCATTTCCAGGCGGATTATATTACGAGGTGCATGAAGCAGCATATCGGCACCACACCGCTGCAGTATGTGCTGCATCTGCGTCTGGAGGAAGCCAAGAAATTACTGGGCGGCACAGTGCTGGGGGTCTCGGAGATTGCCGAACGGGTAGGGATTCCGGACCCGAGCTATCTGTCCCGCCTGTTCGGCAGCCGGTTCGGAATCACGCCCGGAGCCTACCGGCGGCTGCACCAGCGGGAGGAGGCGGCCGGCGCAGCGGGACGGGAGGAGCTCTAAGCACCTGTCCCGGCTTACGGTCAGGTACCCTGCATCCTCTCACGGTATTGGCTGGGGGTGCAGTTGAATACCTTGCGGAACTGGCGGGAGTAATAATTCTGGTCATGGAAGCCGCTGTCCATCGCCACCTGGGAGATGCTCAGGCCGGGGCTGCGCAGCAGTGTGCAGGAATAATCCAGCCGCTTGCGGATGACATAATCCATAGGGGTGGTGTGGTAGTTGCGGGTGAATACTCTCAGGAACTGGCGGGTAGACATATAGGCCCGGTCCGCCATGGATTGCAGCGTGACCGGCTGCAGGAAGTGCTCCTCGATATAGGTGACGGTCTCCCCGATCCGCAGCGCCTTGTTATCCTCATGGCCGCTGCTGTTCTGATAATAGCGGGAGAGCATGCCTACCAGAGCGGTGAAGTAGGTGCGGATCATCAGCCGGTAGCCTTCCGGCTGCCGGTCATGCTCCTCAAGAATATCATCGAGCAGCCGCGTAGCTTCCCTTAGCTGCCCGGCTTCAAGAGAGAGCATGCCCTTGAAGTACATCTCCTTCCGGTAGAACGGCTCAATATAGAACAGTGCCTGGAAGCCTGGCAGAAGTCTTAACTCGGACTGCTGAAGCAGCTGCTCGGGCTGGAACATTACATTGACGTATTCGATGCCGTCGACATTCTTGTAGCCGTGGGAAACGTTGCTGTGGATTAGAAAAACCTGGCCGGCGGTAACCGGATATTCCCTCCCCTCAATGATATGAACGGCATTTCCCGACAGAATAACGACCAGCTCCGAGAAGTCATGGCTGTGGACATAGTAATCATGGGTCAGCGGGCATTTCTGGATTCTGAAGGTGAAACCGGGCTCAAGGCCAATATCCCGCGCTAGTATTTTAGTTGTCATGGCCATATTATGCTAAAGAAGGTCGGGATCGTCAAGGCGGAAAGGGGCAGGCGGCGCTACCATTAGATGGCGGGTATACCGCCCGGCTGCTGCGGGGCCAGGCACAGGCCTGCGTAAGGTGAGGAGGGACAAGAATGCTGCATGTACTGAGGAATAAAGGAATAACCAATACGGTAGGTCCCAAGATTCTGTTTCTCGGGGACAGCATCACGGCTGACGGACGATATATCCGGCTGATCCGGGAATGGCTGAGCAGACACCGCCCGGAGTGGACTGTGGAGCTGGCTCCATCCGGAGTTCCCAGCGAGACGGTCTCGGGACTCAGCGAAGCGGCGCATCCCGGCCCGCGGCCGAGCGTCCATGAGCGGCTGGCCGGGGAACTGGCGGCAGCCGCTCCCGATGTGGCCGTAGCCTGTTATGGGATGAATGACGGAATCTATCATCCGTTCTCGGATAAGCGGTTCGCCGCCTATCAGGCGGGGATGCTGGCGCTCAGCACACAGATCCGTGATGCCGGAGCAGGGGTAGTGCTCATGACACCGCCGCCGTTCGATGCCTTGTCCATGAACGGTCCACTGCAGCCGGCGGATGCGGCTGACTTCAGCTATCTGGCGCCGTATGAAGACTATGATCAGGTGCTGGAGCGTTATGCAGGCTGGCTGCTGTCCGGGGGGTGTCCGGCGGACGGAGTCATTGATCTGCGCACACCGCTGCTGGAGCATATCCGGCATGAGCGGTCGCTGAATGCCTCCTATAGATACGGCGACGGCATCCACCCGGATGCCCCGGGACATGAGGTGATTGCCCGGACCCTTCTCCGGGAGCTGCTTCGGTGCGAGCCGGATCAGCTGCCCGGTACGTAAGAATTCCCGAAGGCGGCTCACAGAACCACCGATTGACAAGCAATTTGGCGCGGGATTATAGTAAGGTCACCCTAAGAGCCGGGAGAGATCACCTATGAATGTACTTCAGACGATCCGTTCGCGGAAATATCTGCAGCGGATCTTACTCAGCTTCATGCTTGTTGTCGCTATACTGGCTGTGGCCTCGCTGTTTGTGAACTCGGGTGCCCGCAGCAAGGTGCTTAGCCTGCAGAATGAAGCCGACCGCAAGCTGCTGACCCAGATCAATTACAATATCGAGAACATGAACGGGATCGTAAAAGATCTGGCGGTGTCCCTGTACAATGACGAGGAATTGCTGGCGCTGAAGTCCGGTGCGGATTACAGGCAGAGCATTCTCAAAATTGAACGGCTTAACCATACGGTCGCAGCGTCCCCGTATCTTCATGCGGCTGTATTCTATAACGGGGCCCAGCACCGGTTCTTCTCGTCGCTGAATCATGAGATTGATAATAATCTTCTGTACAGCTCCCTTCAGGGCTATATGGACTCCAGGGCAGACTTGCCGAAGCTACAGCTTATTCCGCTGGACCTGGACGGAAAGGGCGAGGGCATTGATGTCTTTGCGTTCTTCCTGTATGACGGGGAGACCCTGGGTTCAATCAATGACAATGTGCTAATTCTGACGGTGAAGCCGGGCTGGATGCTGGACAACATGAAAGCGCTTAACCAGGTAGCCGAGCGGCAAAGTGATGTTCTATTCGTGACCGATACCGACGGTGAGGTGCTCATCTCCACCGGCGGGCAGCTGCCTGAGGATCTCGACCTCAAGGGGGAGCTGCTGCCGCGGATCAGTGAATCGGGCAGGCCGCTGGATTCCTTCAACTATAAGCATGACGACACGAAGTATAAGGTTACTTATCTGAGCAAAGCCCTGAACAACTGGCAGATTGTCAGCATGCGGGATTATGATGTGGTGCTGGGCAGCGTCCGGCAGATGAAATGGACGGAGATCGCGGTCACACTGTCCGTAGTTCTGCTCGCCGTCCTGCTGTCCGTGTTCTTTGCGGTACGTCTGTATAAGCCGGTAGGCCAACTGCTGACACTGGTTCCGCAGGATGTCCGCGGGGCGCCGCAGGCCAAGGATGAGCTGTCGCTGATTGCGGCCAACCTCACCGAGATGATCAGTAAGCTCAAGGGCCTTGAGCTGGAGCGGGCCTCGCAGTCCAATGTTGCCAAGCTCTATCAGCTCCGCAGCCTGATCGGCGCAAGCCACAGCCTGGATGAGCAGGCCTTCATGCAGCTCAAGGAGCAGCACAGCATTGACATCGCCTATCCGTCCCCGCTCCGTCTGGCGCTCGTTCAGATCGACAATCTGCAGGGGCTTGCGGCAGAGCCGGGACTGCCGATGGAATCCCTGCTGTATTTCGCCATAGCCAACATCGGCCAGGAGGTACTGCGCCTGGAAGGGTCCTGTGAAGCCGCAGATATGAAGAGCGGCCATCTGGTCTTCGTTGCCGGGAACACTGAGGAGGAGCTGGCGAAGCTGGAGGAGCGCTTCAGGGAGCTTCAGCAGAAGATTGCCCGTTATTATCATATTACTTTTACCGTTACACTAAGCGAAGTGTTCAGCGATTACCGCCTCATTACCCGGCATTACAATCTGGCTATACGCCACTCCAACTACCGGATGATCTTCGGCAAGGGAGCGGTTATGGAGCCTGGGCTGCTCCGGGAGAATGAGCAGAATGAAGCGCTGCGTATCCCGCAGGAGCTGGAACGGCAGCTGACAGACGGGCTGAAGGGCGGAGATCTGGCAGAGACGGAGCAGACGATCCGTAAATGGAGAGAGCTGCTCGGCGGCTTCAGCTACGAGAATATGTACTCTGCGGTACTGCATCTTGCTGTGACCTTAAACCAGACGCTTGGCGAGATGAACAGCCGTAACGTCAACCCGGTCTCGGTCAACCTTCAGGCGATTAACCGGCGGATTCTGGAAAAGGAAACACTGGATGAGATCGAGACTGTCCTTCTGGAGGTGGTGCGTGAAGTCGCGGAGCAGCGCCGGAGCGGGCGGGAAGACAAGAACCGGCTGCTGGCGGAAACGGTGAAGGAGATCATTGATAAGCATTACGCTGATCCCGACCTCAATGTGCAGCGGATCGCCGATATGCTCAAGATGAGCTCCGTGTACCTGGGGCAGGTGTTCAAGGCGCAGGAAGGGACGACTGTGGTCGACCAGATCAATGCCGCCCGGCTGTCCTGTGCCAGAGAGTATCTGGAGCAGAAGGACCTGACTGTGACTGAGATTATGGAGAAGGTCGGATTCGGGAATGAGAGCTATTTCTACCGCCTGTTCAAACGCCGCTACGGCACTACGCCGAAGGAGTACCGTCTGAAATCGGCTATTGACCGCAGCAAATAACCCCCTTCTCTTCATACGCCAACCACAAGTCCGCTGAATGAGCGCTGCTCATTTAGCGGGCTTTTTGCGCCGCACCTGAGTTCTGCGCCCGCCGGAACAGGAATCTGGCAACAATACAGCCCGCCGTTACAGCATTCTTGCAATTGTACAGTAACGCTACAGCCGGATTCTGCGCTATGTTAGTCGTGCAAAGCCTGGGACACAGGCAAACAGCTGCAGCTAAGGAAGGAAAGGAAGGGGCTTAAGGTTATGTTGAATAAGATCGGAAGAGAGCTGCATCATTTCAAGAACAACCGGGAGCTGTTTCTGCTCTCACTGCCGGGACTGCTGTACAAATTGATTTTTGCCTACATTCCCATGATCGGCCTGATTATCGCCTTCAAGAATTACCGGTATGATCTCGGTATCTTCGGCAGTAAGTGGGTGGGACTGGATAATTTCCGTTATTTATTCACTACGGATACGGCATGGCGGATTACCCGGAATACGGTTCTATATAATACCGCCTACATTGTGGTAGGTACCTCGGCCGCGCTGCTGCTGGCGATTCTAATGAATGAAATCAAGGCGAAATGGAGCAAGTTCTACCAGACAGCCTTGTTTCTGCCACATTTCCTTTCATGGGTACTTGTGGGTTATGTGGCCTATGCTTTCCTGAACCATTCGGATGGTTTTATCAACCGCACCCTGGAATCCTTCGGGCTGAATCCGGTGAGCTGGTACCAGGATGCCGGGCCGTGGCCGGTCATTCTCATTCTGGTTCAATTATGGAAGGTCGTGGGCTTCAATACGCTGATTTATTTTGCCGGGATTATTGGCATTAACAGTGAATATTACGAGGCGGCGCGGATCGACGGGGCAACCAAGCGGCAGATGGCGTTCAAAATCACTATCCCGCTGATGGCTCCGATCATCATTATTATGCTGATTCTGTCCATCGGCAATATGTTCCGCGGAGATTTCGGCCTGCATTATTTCATCCCGAATAACTCCGGTTTCCTGTACGGCTCTACGGATATCATTGATACCTATGTATACCGTGCGCTGCGTGAAGTCGGCAATGTAAGCATGTCTGCGGCTACAGGCTTTTACCAGTCGGTTGTAGGTCTGGTGCTGGTGCTGACGGCTAACGGAATTGTGCGCAAGGTCGATCCCGATAATTCCCTGTGGTAAGGAGGTGCCCTGAGCGTGGGCAAGAAATTTGAATTTTCCAAGCTGTTTATTAATCTGCTGTTTACGGTGTTGTCGCTGGTGGTGATTCTGCCGTTCCTGCTGGTGATATCCGTATCACTGACCGATGAGAAGTCGCTGACCCACAATGGGTATCAGTTCATCCCTGAGTCCTTCAGTCTGGATGCCTACCGGTATCTGCTGGACGCTCCCGATATTCTGCTCCGTGCCTATGGGGTGACCTTCACGGTGACCATTATCGGCGCGCTGGCCGGACTGCTCCTGACCGCGATGACCGCATACGTGATTTCAAGGCAGGATTACCGGTATAACCGGGCGACGACCTTCTATGTATTTTTCACCATGCTGTTCAGCGGGGGGCTCGTTCCCTCCTACATTCTCATTACGCAATATCTGCATCTGAAAGACAGCCTGCTGGCGCTGATTCTGCCCATTCTGCTGTCACCGTTCAACATTATGGTCATGAAGGGCTTCATGTCCAAGATTCCGCTGGAGATCATTGAATCGGCCAAAATCGACGGGGCGCGGGAATTCCGCATTTTCTTCCGCATCATCCTGCCGCTGTCCACTCCGGCGCTGGCGACGCTGGGTCTGCTGATCTCCTTCACCTACTGGAACGAATGGTTCAACGCGATGCTCTATATCGACGATCCGAACAAGGTGCCGCTGCAGCTTCTGCTGGTACGGACGCTCAACAGCATCGAGTTTCTGACGACGAACTCTGAATTTACCGGACAGCTCGGCATTGATCTGAGCAGCTTCCCGAACAGCTCCGCGCGGATGGCGATTGCTGTACTGGCCGGCGGACCGATGCTGGTGATCTTCCCGTTTTTTCAGCGGTTTTTCGTCAAAGGACTTACGGTTGGCTCCCTAAAGGGTTAACATACAATTACATGTACAAAGTACAGGAGGTCACTTACATGAGAAAAAGGCTGGTTGGAGTATTGGCGTCCGTAATGCTGGTTGCATCTGTGCTGTCAGGCTGCGGGGGGAATAATAACGGCGGCACGAATGCCGGGACAGGCACGGGAGGAAGCGGGACGGATGCCGCGCAAAGTGCGGCTCCCGAATCTGGAAGCGCAGGGGAGCTGAAGCCGGTTGAACTGACCTGGTATTATCCGTTGTCGCAGCTTCAGGCGGATCAGGCTAAGGTGCAGGAGGAAGTAAACAAGATTACGAAGGCGAAGATCAATGCCACCGTCAAGCTGATGCCTGTAGCGATCGGGGATTATGTGCAGAAGATGAACACGGTGCTTGCGGCAGGCGAGAAGTTCGATATTCTCTGGACCGGCTACATGCTGAAGCCTGAAGAGCTGGTGCGCAAGGGCGCCATCCAGCCGATGGATGCTCTGCTTGAGGAGTATGCGCCGGAGCTGAAGAAGGATGTGCCGCAGGTCATGTGGGACGGTCTCTCGGTGGACGGGGAGATATACGGCATCCCGAACCAGCAGATCAACGGCTCCCGGTATGGATTCATCATCCAGAAGCGCTTCGCTGACAAGTACAAACTTGACACCGCTTCCATCAAAAAAGTAGCCGATATCGAGCCCTTCCTGGCCCAGATTAAGCAGAATGAGCCGGGCATCATTCCGTTTGGCATATTCGGTACCTCCTTCATCAATCCCGAGGCCCATGACGACAAGTACTGGGTGGTTCCAGGTCTGGATGACCATTTCTATATTAAAACGGATGATCCCACTTATACATTACAGCGCTATCCCGAAGAAGAGCTGGACAATTTCCGGCTGGCCAGCAAATGGTATAAGGATGGCTATATTTACAAGGATGCCGCCACCGAAAAAGCGAATGATTACCTGGCGAAAGGCCAAATTGCCGTCGATTTCAACGTGACGCTGAAGCCGGGGGTTGAGGCTGAGGTGAAGGCCAAAAACGGCGGCAATGATGTGATCACCGTTCCGCTTAGCGACTGGTTCTCCAACGGCTATTCAGCCACCACCAACCAGTCCATCAGCCGTACCGCTCCTAATCCTGAACGCGCGATGATGTTCCTGAATCTGGTGAATACCGACAAGGAGCTGTACAATCTGCTTTGTAACGGCATTGCCGGTGAACATTATGATAAGGCCGATGGAGAATACATCAAGGCCAAAGCGGATTCCCGTTACCTGCCGAATATGGACTGGGTGTTCGGGAGTGTATTCAACTCTTATCTGAAGGAAGGACAGCCGGAGAATGTCTGGGAAGAGACCAAGAAGATCAATTCTGATTCCGAGGTCAATCCTGTCGGTGCCTTCAAATTCAATTCCGAGCCGGTGAATACCGAAATTGCCAACCTGAACGCCGTATGGGGAGAATACAAACGGGGACTGGTTACCGGTACGCTTGATTTTGAAGAGACCTGGCCTGCGCTGTACGGCAAGCTGAAGGAAGCGGGCGAGGAGAAATACGTGGCGGAAGTCACCAAGCAATTTGAACAATTCCTGAAGGATAAAGGTCTGAAGAAATAGGCTGAGGAGAAACCGGAGAAATCTGCTGCTCATGGAGGGCTTCGTCAAGGTATGGATGGCGAAGCCCCCTACATCCCACTTTGAAAGGAAGAGGAGCCTTGGTGAAAAAACGTTTGCTTGCGGCACTTGCAGCCAGTCTGCTGTTCACGCTCAACCCCACTCCCCCAGTTGCACAAGCGGAGGGCGGTACGTCCGGGACGGCTTTTTATGTCGCCAATAATGGAAGCGATTCCAATTCCGGGACCCTGACTGCCCCATTCCAGACGCTGGAGAAGGCGCGCGATGCGATCCGGACGCTGAAGACGGAGGAAGGACTGCCGGACGGCGGAGTCACCGTGTATCTGCGGGAAGGAAGGTATGAGCGGACCTCCAGCTTCGAGCTGCGTGAACAGGACTCCGGCGAGTCCGGTAAGCCGGTTAAGTACACGGCTTATCCGGGGGAGTCGGTGACTCTGTCAGGCTCCCGTAAGCTGGCCAAATCCGCGTTCGTTCCGGTCACTGACCCGGCCATTCTCGGCCGGATTATCAGTACCGACGCGAGAACGAAAGTGCTCGCAGCAGATCTGGGGGCGCTTGGCATCACCGATTACGGCCAGCTCAGCCGCCATGGCTATTATCTGGCCAATGATCTGAGCGAGGTGCCGCCGATGGAGCTGTATGTGGCCGGGCAGGGCATGACCCTGGCCCGCTGGCCCAATGAGAGCACGGTCCAGATGGATGAGATCCTTGATCCGGGTCCGACCAGGAAGGACCCGAACGGGGAAGTGCATACGCGCGGCGGGACCTTCACGTACACGTATGACCGGCCCCAGTACTGGACGCAGGCAGACGATATCTGGCTGGACGGGATCTTCGGCTACAGCTGGGAATGGTCGTACAACAAGATTGCATCCATTGACACGGCCGCTAAGAGCATCACCCTTCGCTACGGGGAAATGAGCGGCATCTTCAAGAACTGGTATCCGGACTTCCATTTCGCGCAGAATCTGCTGGAGGAAATGGATATGCCCGGCGAATATTATATTGACCGCCAGGCGGGGAAGCTCTATTTCCTGCCGAACGCCGAGTTTGCAGCGGATAACCCGGATATTGAAGTTACGATGCTGAAGAGTCCGATGATTAACGCGCTCAATGCTTCGTATATCGACTTCTCCGAGCTTATCCTTGAGAACGGCCGTGATTCGGCAGCCGTATTCATGGGCGGCAGTCATATGCGTATTCTGAACAGCGAGATCCGTAACTTCACCAACAGCGGCGTGCTGGTCAATACGCAGAGCCGGTTCTACTACAACAACTTTGAAGGGGCGCCGGGAACGGACCACGCCATTATCAGCACTCATATTCATCATATCGGCGGCACCGCCGTCACACTGACAGGCGGCAACAAAACGACGCTGGCGCCAGGGAACAATGTGGTGGAGAATTCGCATATTCACGATTTTGCCTACTATCACAAAGCCTACAATCCCGGGGTACTGCTATCCGGCGTCGGCAACCGCATGTCGGACAATGAGCTGCATGATGCGCCTCATCCCGGCGTGCTGATCTTCGGCAATGATCATACCGTGGAGTATAACGAGATCTATGACGTATGCACTACCTTCTCGGATCTCGGCGCGATCTATATGAATGCAGGTGAGCAGCCCCATGAGCGGGGGACGGTCATCCGGCGTAATTACTTCCATAACATCGGCGAGAGCAAGGCCGGGGTGGAGGGCGTCTATCCCGACAATTTCACGATGGGGTTGACCATCGACGAGAATATCTTTTACAAGATGGGCAATTCGGCTATTAAAAACAACGGCGGTGCACATATCCTGACCCGTAACAATATATTCATCGACAGCAAAATTCCTTATGATTATGCGGATATGTTCCTGGGCGATGAGCCGGATGATCAGGTCCCGCTCAACTACATGCCGAAATGGCAGGCGCTGTTCGCGGCGAACAATAATTTCACCGGAACCCCTTATCTGACCAAGTATCCGGAGCTGGCGGATTTCTTCACGGAGAACCGTTATTATCCGGACACGAATACCTTCCAGGGGAATGTCGTCTATAACCCGTCGGTTCCGCGCAGTGTGACGACCAATGTATACGGGGCATATGACAAGTTCGGACTGGTCCAGTACGCGGATAACTGGGTGACCACAGCAGATCCCGGCTTCACCAACCTGGCGGGAGGCGATCTGTCGCTGCGGCCGGATGCGGATGTCTTCGATGTTATTCCCGGCTTCCCGGATATCCCGTTTGGCGATATCGGCATTGACGGCAAGGCGGGCACAACAGACGGTCCAGACAGCTATCCTGTAGAGGGGGTAGCCGTCTATGACAGTGAAATTACCGTGGACCGCTGGAAAACGGTGAAGCTGCGCACGGCGGTGCTTCCGTGGAACGCGGACCATCCCGCTCTGACCTTCACTTCGGCCGATCCCGGAGTTGCGGCTGTAGATAGTGGAGGTGCCGTTACCGGACAGTCGGTTGGCACCACGGTTATTACGGTAGCCTCGGCGGAGAATCCGCTGCTGACCGCTGCGGTTACGGTGCACGTGGAGGCAGGGGACGGCGTGATGGACTTCACGGATTTCGAATCCGGCGCGAACGGCTGGCTGCAGGATGCGAACCGCAGCATTGAGAAGATTGGGTCGAACCGCTGGTACAAGATTCTGAACGGGGCCTCGTCGCTCAGTCCCAAGTCCTTCTCTGATTACGAGCTGAACTTCAAGCTGAAGACACCGGAGGTCATGGGGGATAATGCGACCTTCTACATCTTCGACCGTCAGGCCGGCAGCGGTTCCAGCCGGATCGGGTACAGGACACGGGCAGACGGAAGCTCTGCCTGGCTGCTGTACAATTCGGCTTGGACGGTGCTGAAGGAGGTTAAGCGGCCAGGGCATGATCTGCAGCCGAATACGGAATATGCGGTCAAGATGCTGGTGAAGGGCGGCGACATCAGCGTCTACCTGGATGGGGCGTTTCGTCTGAAGGGCAATGATCCGGGGCATAACGCGGCAGGGAAAGTCGGATTCTACGTCAGCAATGTCAGCCAGATGCACTTCGATGACATTCAGTTCAAGGCGCTGACCTCTACGCTGGCCGGAATCATTCCGGCAGAGAGCACAGTGCGTATAGCCGCCGGGGAACAGCGGCAACTGGAGCTGGCCTTCGACCCTGTGGATACGCCGGATACAGGCGTCACCTGGCAGTCGGCTAACCCTGCGGTCGCTACGGTGGACAGTACGGGAGTGGTTCAAGCCGTATACGAGGGGCAGACCCTGATCTCTGCAGTGTCCACGGTGAATCCGCTCGTGAAGGCGGATATCACAGTCACCGTCTCGAATATTATGCATGAGACAGACTTCGAGAACGGAGGCAACGGCTGGCCGGTAGACCCGAACCGCAGCATTGCCGCAGATGCGGACGGCAACCGCCGCTACAAGCTCCTGAATGGTGCCAGCGGTCTGCTCGACCGCAGCTTCACGAACTATCAGCTGGACTTCAAGCTGAAGACGCCACCCGTGATGCCGGATAACGGTATCCTGTACATCTTCGACCGCCAGGACAGCGCCGGCTCCACCCGGATTGGCTACCGGACCCGGGCCGACGGATCTTCCGGCTGGATTCTGTATGATACCGCGTGGCAGAAGCTTACCGAGAGTGTGCTGCCGGGACATGACCTGCTGCCGGATACAGAATATGAGGTGAAGGTGACGGTGCAGGACGGAGATATTGCCGTATCTGTCAATGGTTCGCCAAGGCTCTCCGGCACTGATCCGGGCCACCGCCTGTCCGGCAAGGTCGGCTTCTACACCAGCGGCTTCGCTTATATGCTGTTCGACGATATTGTCTTCTCGGTCTTGCCGTAGGGGAGGGCGGGCGCTACTTGCGCAGAACCATAACGGGTGCGGTTAGAACAGACAATGGATACGGCAAAAGAGGCTGTACCAAAAGCAGATTTTCTATGGCAGAAGGCAGTTGTCATCATTCTTAATGCTACAAAAAGTGAGCAGAGCAGCGATTCTCCCGTTATTGGAGGATCGCTGCTCTGCTTTTTTGGTCATGGGTGGCTTTTTCGTCAGCCAGAAACTGAAGCATGGCGGTGGTAGCTGTCACGGCCGCCGCCGGGATAGGCAGCGTCAAAAATGGCGTTGTCCAGCCGATTGACGGTTGCATTCACGAGCACGAACGAGGTGACTTTCCGGGATATCTTCTTCCAGATCCATTGGCAAGCAAAGTGGGTCCATGGACTATTGAATGTACAGAAAACTCTCCTCTGAAAGGGTTGTGTAGTAACTCCATTTTACCAAAGGCCGGTTTCTCTTTGTGATTTTAGAAAGATTTTAAAAACTTTTCCCGCTTAAACAGCGGAGAGGACGGAACGACCTGCGGAAAAGCGGAAGCGGTCGCCTTGGTCTCCGGATTTTCACCGCTAAGGGGAATGAAAAAAATCTGGAGAGCACAGCGATTGGAACAACGGTCCGTTCACGCAGCGTCCACCCAAGTGCTCACGTTGATCCTACTCCAAAACAAAGTGACGTGCCGGGGTTATCCGGCTAATGCCGACCGGATCTGTCTCGTGTAGAACAGGCGGACAATGAAGAAGTAGATCACCTGAATGAAGAAGAACAGGCCCAGCACAAGCAGGGACTCCCTGAATATGGAGTACTGGAACATGTGAGACAAGGCCGTAAGGGCAACGGCTCCATGTACCAGGGCGACCACGATTGGAGCAAAGAAGAGCAGGCTGAGCTGGCGGTTCAATATCCGGCCAAGCTCCTTGTCACTCAGCCCCAGCTTGGAAATAGCCTTGAACTTGTGCTTATCCTCATCCAGATCACTATACAGCCGGAAATAGAGGAAGCTGCCGGCAGAGACAAAAAATACGATCCCGACAAAAAAACCGATGAACATTACCGGGCCAAAGCCCTCATTTGTTTTGGAGGTCAAATATTCAAGGGCATAGAAAGTATACTGCTCATCATAGGGAAGCTCATTGGTCAGCTTTTCGCCTGCCTTCTTTACTCCCGGCTGTCCAGTTGCCCCGTGCCATGCATAATAACGGCTCACTTTGAGCGGCTGTCCCAGCGTGCTGATCCACTCATCGGGGACGACATAATAACCGCTGACTCCCCGGATCGCCCAAGATACGACAGCCTGGTCCGCCTCGATGACGCCTCCCGGCTGCAGCTCGACCGGCTGGTTGAGCAGTTCTTCTCCCTTGCGGGACAGCCCGAAATCAACAACTGCGGCTTTCCCTGCGGCCAGCCGGATGGACTTCAGCTCCATCAGCGCTGCCAGGCGGTTATAATCGGATTGCTTCACCAGAACCATTGTCCGGCCATCCACAGCTTTATAGTAGTTAAGCTCCAGACCTGTTTTCTCGGCGGAAATCCCGGCTCTGCCAAGGCTCTCGTCAATCAGCTGTATATGGGCCTGTGCCTTGCTGTCTCCGTCCAAGGACTGATAGGTGAACAGATAGGGATTCTTCTGCGTAAGCGCTCCGTTAATCATCGACTGAAATCCGTATAACGCTCCTATCGCGCTGAAGGACACGGTAGAGATGATGGCGACCAGAAAAAAAGCGCGGGCGTTGTCCTTCATCCGGTGGGAAAGGTCAGAGAACAGCAGCATATTGGTCCGGCGCCAGTACAGACCCTCCCGTGCCTTCAGCATGTGAATCAGATACACGCTAAGCTGTGTGAACAGCAGATAGGTACCGATTGTGACCATAATGACCACCGGCACGAGCAGCAGTACTACATTCAGACCACTCGCCCGGAGAGACAGGAAGTAGCTGACCCCCAGCAGCGATACCACCAGCAATGACAATAGCAGCGAGGCCTTCGGCTCCGGCTTAGGCTGACGGTCTGCCTTAATGAGCGTAATCAGCTTGCCGCTGCGCAGCACGGACGAGATGAACAGGGAGATCAGGACGAACAGCAGCAGGAAGGAGAACAGGGTCAACACTATCGCCTTGAACGGCAAATAGAATTGAAGCGGCTCGTTAAGGGCAAGCACGTTCTCTCCTGCAAGCAGAATCCCTTTGGCAAAGATAAGGCCAAGTCCGATGCCGCTCAGAGTGGCGCCTGACCCGACGATCATATTCTCCAGGAAAATCATCCGCCGCAGCTGCCGGACAGTCATACCGTGCATCATCATCAGTCCGAACTCCCGTTTACGCGATTGCAGAAATGCACTCATGGAGTAGAGGACGAAGAAGAAGGAGAATATGTAGATCACCCATTTGGAGACCGCAAGCGCAAGAGCGGCGCTGGATTGAATGCGCTCCCCGCTAAGCAGCGGATGATAAGCGAAGATGGAGAAGGTGAAGAAGACCATCACCGTAAACATGCTGCTGAGAAAATAGGCGGTGTATAACCTGGCGTTCCGCGTGACATTACGGAATGCGAACTGGCGGAACGTCATGGTTATACCCCCCTAACAGCGAAAGTGTATCCATAATTTTCTGGAAAAAGCTCTGGCGGTTATCCCCACGGTGAATCTCTGTATAGAACCTGCCATCCTTAATGAACACCACGCGATGACAATAGCTGGCGGCTAAGGCGTCATGGGTAACCAGCATCATCGTCGTTGCCTGCTGCCGGTTGATCGTCTCCAGCAGATCCATCACATCCCTGGCTGCGCCTGAATCCAGATTACCGGTGGGCTCATCCGCCAGCAGCAGCTTGGGGGAATGGATCATGGCTCTGGCGATGGCTGTCCGCTGGGCTTGTCCGCCGGAGATCTCGTAGGTGCGTTTTTTCATAATGGAGCTAATGCCCAGCTTCCCGGCAATCTCCCGCGACTTTTGCTTCATTTCACTGATCCGGGTGCCATCCAGTGTCAGCGGCAGCACGATATTCTCTTCTACCGTTAAGGTGTTCAGCAGATTGAAATCCTGAAAGACAAAACCCAGCTCGCGGCGGCGGAATACCGCCAGTTCATGGTTATCCAGCTTGCCGATATCCTTGCCGCCGATTAGAATGCTTCCCGTAGTCGGTGCGTCCACGGTGGCAATCATATTCAGCAGAGTGGTTTTTCCGCTTCCCGAAGGCCCCATAATCCCCACGAATTCTCCGTCCGCAATGGTTAAATCAATATTGGTCAAGGCCCGGTAGGTGACATTTCCCTCATATATTTTACTGACCTGTTGTACCTCCAGCATAAGGTTCTCTCCTTCTCTGTATACACTAGAATGGTGATAAGACCAATATAGCGGAGGCGGCGGCCTTTCATCTATCGAATTAGATTTCACTTGTATTACACGTGTGTAAGCTAAGGATCAGCCTTCAAAATAATCCGTATGACTGTTCCTTCGCCCACCGCCGATTCCAGCTCAAGCCGGTGCCCCAGACGGTCTGCGGCCTCCTTGGTCAAATACAGCCCCATTCCCGTAGACTCCCGCAGTCCGCGCCCGTTGTCACCGGTGAAGAAGGGGGCGAATACCCTGGACAGATCAGACGCCTGAATACCGATCCCCTGGTCCTTCACCTCAATGACCGCGTCCGCTCCTCTCATGTAGCAGGATATAGCAATCTTCAGTCCGCCGCCCTTAGAGGCCGCTGCTGAATATTTGATGGCATTGCCCAAGATCTGCGACAGCATGAAGAACAGCCATTTCTCATCGGTCCGGGCGGTAATTCCGGGAGAGCCGGCCTTCACTTCAGGAAATAGGCTGTTGCGGATGAAAAGACGCTTGTGATCATGGACAACCTCATTTACGAGTCTCGGCAGGACAACTGGTTTAATATGAAAATCCTGTTCAAAGGCCCGCAGCCGGGCCATATAAAGAACGGTATGCAGTCCGCCGCGCATGCGTTCCAGCTCCTCGCGGATGCTGGCGAACTCAGGCTCGTCTATATTCTGCACCGTCAGTTCAATCACGGACAGCGGTGTTTTCATCTGATGCACCCACTGGTCGATGAAGGTCAGGTGCTGCTCCTGCTGGAGCTTCGCCGCTGTCAGCTGCTGCTGATAGAGGCGGTATTGGGAGTGAAGCAGCTGCTCCAGGGCTTGGGATACGGGGCTGTTCTCCATCGTCTGGAAGGATTCGTCCAGCGTCTCAAGCGGCTTCCCGAGGCGGAGATAGTACCGGCGCCTGCTGATGAATTGATAGATCAGGTAGCAGCCGAGAAAAAAGAAGCCAAGGAAGACCGAATAGAGTGCGGTCGGAAGATCGCGGTAGCCGTCCAGCCAGTAGATCGACAGCATAGCGCCAAATTGCACGATCTGAACAACCAATAACAAGACATGCTCACGGATAAACAGCTTCATGACTCCGCCTCTTCAGCGCTAAGATTCAGCCGGTATCCCGAACCTCTGACGGTAAGCACCGCATTCTCCAGCCCAAGCTCCTGGAATTTCTTGCGGGCCCTTGCGATATTCACATTAAGCGTGTTCTCATCCACGAATGCCTGCGGGTCCCACAGCTTCTCCAGCAGAGCCTCCCGGCTGGCTACTCTGGGGTAGCGCTCCATAAGACTCTCGATGAGATCGGACTCCTTGCGGGTGAGGGTCACAACCGCCTGCCCATACTGCAGTTCAAGCCGTTCAAGATACAGCTTCAGCCCTTCCTTCTCCAGCATCAGCTCCCCGCGCTTGCCCGCATATTCCCCGTAGGCCCGGCGGAGGTGACTATGGATTTTGGCGAGTACAATTCCTGAATGGAAGGGCTTGGTGATATAATCATCCCCGCCGTTCTCAAGCGCCATGATCTGGTCCATCTCCCCGTCCCGCGCCGAGATGAACAGCACCGGACAAGTGGAGACCCCGCGGATTTGCCGGCACCAGTAATACCCGTCATAGCTGGGCAGATTCACATCCAGCAGCACCAGCTCCGGTCTCATCTGTTCAAATTCCTGCAGCACGTGGCGGAAGTCCTTGACCCTGACCACCTCATACCCATACTTCTCAATAGCTGACTGCAGCAGGTCTGCAATCTTCGGATCATCTTCCACAATCATGATTCTGGACATATTTATGGGGCTCCTTGTCTTGGTTGTCTATGCCGGTTGGCAGCCTTAGGTCGAACTTTATTCGTAGCTACCAATCTCCATATCCAATGAAAATACTTCTTTAAAGCCTATCTTACCCTCGGAAGTAATGATTATCGCGCGCGTCTTGGGCAGACGTTGAATCCAATTCAACTCTAAAAGCCGTTCCAGAAGGGCATTACCCAATGCTCCGGCAAGATGGGGGCGCCGTTCACTCCAATCCAGACATTTATGACAGAAGGAGCGGCGTTTTTTTTCGGCTTTTTCAAGGTCAATTCTAAAGTTTGTGAAAAAGTCCTTCCCGCGTTCAGTAACGGTAAACTGTTTGTTTTCTTCGCACAGAATGCCTGTCCTGATCAGTGAATCTGTTAATTGCACCCCCAAACTCCCGGCGAGATGATCATAACAGGTCCTTGCCAGACGCAGCGCTTTATCCTCTGAAGCTTGTTTTAATGACTTGATATGAACAGGGGGAGCAATAGATAGTAAGGATTCCATAACCTGAGCCACCTCTGGATTGTGAATCCCGTAGTATCGGTGTCTGCCTTGTTTTTCAACGGAAATTACATGGGCATCGACCATTTTGGCTAAATGGAAGCTTGCCGTTTGAGGTGTGATTCCGGCTATATAGGCTAGTTCACCTGCTGCATGAAACCTTCCGTCCAATAGGACAGTTAATATTGCTGCGCGGGAAGTTTCACTCACTAGAGAAGCGATGATTGCTACATTTGAATTTGTTTTCATGTTACCCTCCGCTTTGCATTCCATCATTCGATGATCCTTGAATTATTTATATTATACAATTTAGGAGA
The DNA here is from genome assembly GCF_018207515.1 of Paenibacillus tritici. NCBI lineage: Bacteria > Bacillati > Bacillota > Bacilli > Caryophanales > Paenibacillaceae > Paenibacillus > Paenibacillus tritici. Next base: position 6,035,833 of record NZ_CP073365.1, on the reverse strand, counting down.
ACGAATACACATCGAGGAGAACTAAAATGAAAAATTCAAAACAGATTCCGGTAACAGAAACGATTAAACCTAAAATTTTATATTATGGGACCCCTGTCATTTTACTAAATACATTGAATGAAGATGGAACAGTAAATATTAGCCCGATCTCATCATCATGGGCCTTAGGAGATTGTATTGTATTAGGGATTGGTCTTGGGGGGAAAGCGATTGATAATTTAGAACGGCTTCCGGAGTGTGTGATTAATATTCCCGGTCCTTCACTTTGGGAGAATGTTGAACAGCTGGCTCCTTACACAGGGAAGAATCCAGTTCCTGAAAATAAGGAGAAATATGGATACACGTATCAAAAGATAAGTATGCTTTGAGCGGATTAACCCCCATTGACTCGGAGACGGTACAGCCTGCAAGAATTATGGAATGTCCGTTACAAATAGAGGCCAGGGTTCACAACATCCGGTTTCCTGAGCATTCCCCTAACTTTGCGATCATTGAGACACAAGCCGTACTTGTACATGCCCACAAAGAAATAATCATGGAAGGCAATCATATTGATCCCCAAAAATGGGCTCCTCTAATATATAATTTTCGTCATTATTTCGGTCTGGGTAACCAGCTTGGTAAAACCTTTAGGGCCGAAGTTTAGCCCACCAAATTTGATAAAATAAGAATATTTTCCTGGAGGAATCTTTGATTTTTGGCAATTCCTCTTTTTTTACACCAGGCAATGGAGGAGAAAGCGTCGTAAAAATTATAAAATGGCAGCACTCTTTCCAGTGCCATCATAGGCCGAACCGATTGATAACTCTCAATAAATGGTGACTTTGTTCTCGGGTTGGCCTCCCAAATATAGCGGTTGACTTTGGTGAAATCTATTTCCGATGATCCTCCGCGGGCACTCTCGAAATCAATAATGCCGGCAACCTCGTTACCTTGCACCAATATATTGCCTGGTCGAAAATCCATGTGAACAAAGCACGGCCCGTCAGGCTCCGGTAAAGCAGAGAAAACTCTATCAAAATGAAGAATACATTTCTCATACAATGTTGAGCCGAGAATCTCTTGGCATGGCTCCTTCCACATTTCAAAATTACTTTGGATATGTAATCTCCAGTCATTATGGTCAAATAACTTATAACCTTCGGCTGCATGATGCCCATACCCGGGAGCCTGGACCTCATGGAGCATGGCAAGATACGTACCCATTTGAAAAGAAAGCTTCTCATCTACGTCACCTGTACAAGGCATACCTTGAATGGCTGATAGAAGCAATGCGCCCTTAGTGCTCTCATCCCCATACCAAATGTCGAGTACCTTAGGAACAGGTAATACCTCCTTTAAGGTTTCGAGCATCTGAAATTCACGGAACAGTTTATCCTTGTTGAAGGGGATTTTAACAAATACAGTTTCTCCACTGGCAAGAGTAAGCTTGTAGACATCAGAGCTAAATGACTCTGGGACATCTTCAATATTCAAGACGTTCAACTTTAGCTTCTCTATAACGTTTAGAATAGAATTCATGTGGGACCTCCTGTGTAATCTAAGCCACTTTTCCTAAAATGTTGTAAAAATTGCAGCTTTGCCTCCGCGATAGCCGTGAGCGCGGGAGGAATGCTGCATAGAATGCATGAATTTTACAGCTAGGCCAGAGCCGCACAAACAGGCAGACTTATAGTAAGCCTGCCTGTCCAGGCGGACCGGCGGATTGCCGCAAGGTCATCATACGGTCCACTGGCTTCATCTAGAAGCGGTGCGGTTATCCCCGTTCATACCAGTACCCCGGAACCCCCCGCTCCAGACGCAGCAGCGCCTCCAGGAAGAAGTAGTCGCCCCAGATCATGAAATCATCGGGCGAGGAATTGCCTCTGACTGAATAGGAGCCATGCCGCAGAAACCCCTCTTCGGATGGATTGCCTGCGGTGAAGTAGTAGTTCATCAACGAATCCATAGACCGGGTCACGGCTTCCCTGAAATATTCCCGATCCGGGTCATTCTCCGGCAGATGCTCCAGCAGCTCCAGGAGACCGCATACGACGATGGCGGAGGCTGAACTGTCGCGCGGCGTGCCTTCCTCCTGCGGGGCATCGAAATCCCAGTAGGCTACATGGTCGGCGGGCAGATGCTCCAGGAAGTAGCGGGCCATTCGTTTGGAGGTTTCGAGATAAGGAGGCTCCTGGAAGCTGCGGTAGGCCAGGGCGAAGCCGTAGACTCCCCAGGCCTGTCCCCGCGTCCAGGTGGAGCCGTCCTGATAGCCTTGGGCTGTCCCGCCGCGCAGGGCATTCCCCGTCTGCGGATCGAAATAAAAGGTATGATAGGAGGAGTCGTCCCCCCTCACCAGGAAGCGGCGGCTCTTCTCGGCTTGGGTCCGGGCGGCCCTGGCATAGACCGGGTCTCCGGTCTGCTCACTGGCCCAGCAGAGGAGCGGAAGATTCATCAGGCAGTCGATGATGATCCGCCCTCCGTTCTCTTCATCGCCTTCCGGTCCCCAAGCCTGAAAGAGCTGGGGCCCGGAGCGCCAGCGCTTCATTAACATGTCGGCCGCCTCCACCGCCAGCAGACGCGAGGCTTCATCCTGTCCGGTGATCCAGCGGGCCTTGGCCGACAACGAATACAGGAAGCCTATGTCGTGGTGATCCAGCGCTTGCCCGTCAATCATACGCCGGTGGAAGGACTCTGTCGTCCGGGTCGCGGCGGCGTGAATCTCCGGGTCCTGGCTGTATTCATAGCTCAGCCACAGTATGCCGCTCCAGAAGCCTTCCGTCCAGTTGGTGTGGTCCGTCAGGTGGTATTTGCCGTCCCCCATGCTTACGATGGGAAAAGCTTCTCCAAAGCGCTTAATATTAAGCCGAGTAGTCGTTAGCGTGTGTTCAATGACATCGGTCCAATTCATTATCCTAACCTCCATAATATCGTTATATTGTTCTTATGGATATTATAGGCCTGGTAGGATATAGGTTTGTTGCGTGAAACTTTAGGTTAATTGCGGTATTGGCGCATCTGCTGATAGACGCTCCAGCTATTGACCAGATGACCCAGGGCGAACAGGCAGGCAGGGACCGCAAACAGCCAGGACTGAAGCCAATAACCGAGCAGCAGGAAATAGAGGGCCGGAAAGACGGCCATAGGGACCGGAATGCCAAGCCAGGGCGCAAATAACACAGCGAACTCTCTCTTCCTGCGGTAAAAGCGGACCCAGCACCCGTAATAAATCAGCAGACAGATTACCATGAGTACAGCGGACCCTCCAAGCGGCTCTGCAGCAAGCAGGTCGCCAAAGAGAATAGGCATCATGAAGCAGGTGACCTGGCCGGCCCGTTCCAGGAGCGTGAAGATCAGCAGGGTGGGGGACAGGGATTCAGGAGCATTCCGGGGCGGGAGGAATATAAAAATCAGATTCGGAAGTAATACGAATAAGGGTACAATAAATCCTAGGGGATGCAGGCCCATATGATATCGCCGTCCTATACTTATAAATTGGCCGTACCTGACAAATACATAGCATAACTTTATAATCGTATTATATATCCAAGAGCGCTCTAACCGGGAGGAAGACATGCAATTTCAACCTATATATGAAGACGGGGAGTTACTTCTGCCCCTGATCGAATTAGATCTGGCTGCAGCCCCATCGACTGGCATCATAACAGATCTGAAGCGGAAGCAGCTATTAATGAGTCAATTGGAGAATGCGGAGCATTATTATGTATTCCGGGCCGGGCAAAATGAGTACATGCGCCTGACGGTAGAGGAACTGATTACTTTTCTGATCCGGGTAACGGAGAAGAAGGAGCATGCCGCTTCACTGATCGGCTATTTCGGCCTGCAAGAGGAGAGCAGGGTGAGAATTATGCACCTTAGTGCCTCTAAGAGGATGTATGTGACCTTGCTGCGTGTCTTTTTTGCACATCAACGGGCACTTGTTCTGGAGGAGCCTTATTTCTACCTGGAAGAGCAGGATCGCCGTCAATTCAAACGGATACTCGATGATCTGTCACAGCACAAGCAGATTCTCATTCTGACCTCCAATTTGGAGGATGCCATGATATCCTGTGATGTCATTTACCGGCTTAACGGGTCCGGCTGCCATCCGCTCGATATCCGGGATTCCGAAGAGGACAAGCAGGAGATGCAGAAGCAGGACGAGGCCAATATCACCTTACAGAAGGTCTCTACCAAACGGCAGGACAAGGTGATTTTATTTGATCCGCCGGAGATTGATTTCATCGAAAGTGTAGAGGGCTCCATCCTGGTTCATGTGGGCGGTGAGCATTATGACTGTGCCCTGACGCTGACCCAGCTCGAACAGAGATTGCTGAATTTCGGGTTCTTCAGGTGCCACCGGTCCTACATAGTCAATCTGCAAAAAATCAGGGAGATCATCACCTGGACGAAGAATAGCTACAGCCTGCGGTTGAACACAGGTCAGGATGCCGTGGTCCCGTTATCGCGTTCCAGATTGCAGGAATTGAAGGTACTGCTCAAGCTGTAAAAGGTACCGTTCAGGCGGCAAGGGCTACATTTCGGCGTGTTTTGGTGGCTGAAAGTCTATGATCTGTATATGTTTATGGCATCAACGTTAAGGAAGTGGTGTTCATGGATGTGATCCGGGTAGAACGGGTCCGCAAGACATTTGGAGACAGGGATGCGCTTGCAGAGGTGTCCTTTAACATTCCGAAGGGAGAGATATTCGGGTTCCTCGGTCCGAGCGGTGCAGGCAAAACAACCCTGATTAAAATCCTGACGGCACAGTTAAATCCGACAAGCGGACAGGCGAAAGTATTCAATCAGCCGGCCGAGACCATGCGGCAATCTGCCCAGAAGATGCGCTTTGGCATTTTGACGGATAACAGCGGCCTATATGAGAGACTGTCGGTTGAGGAGAATCTGGAGCTGTACCGGAAGTTATATGATCTTCCCCCCTCGGCGGTCGATCAGGTGCTGCAGTTTGTCAACTTAAGCGCCGACCGTAAGAAGAAAGCCAATCTGTTGTCCAAAGGAATGCGTCAGCGCGTCCTGCTGGCCTGTGCGATTATCCATGAGCCGGAATTATTGTTCCTGGATGAGCCTACTTCGGCGCTCGATCCGGTTAACGCCGCGCATATTTACAAAGGTTTACGGTACTTGAATGAGCGGGGAACAACGATTTTTATCACTACACATAATATGGCGGAGGCAGAGCTGATCTGTAACCGTGTAGCGATTCTGTATCAGGGGCGCATTCAAACGATTGGCTCCCCGAAGGAGCTGAAGCGGCAGCACCGGGAGAATGTGATCCAGGTGGACCTGATCAACGGGGAAGCCCATGAGCTTCCGGTGGATGGGGTAACGGCTGACCGGATTGCGGACTGGATGAAGCAGGGGTTAATTGACCGCCTGGAGACGAAGGAACCGAGCCTGGGCGATATTTTTATCAAAATGACGGGAAGTGAGCTGCTATGAGTATCTCCTATAAACGGGTCCGGGCGATTTTTGTGAAGGATTACAAGGAGTTCTCCCGCAACTATGCGCTGTCCATTATGCTGATTTTTCCTATTATTCTCGCTCTGCTGTTCAGGAGGGCAGGTACGACTCTGCCCGGGGCCAGCGGATTCCTGTTCAACAGCTCGTTCGTATTGCTGACCTGCTTCGCCCAAGCCTGCCTGATTGCGGAAGAGAAGGAGCGCAGCACGTTGCGTTCATTAATGATGACTCCGGCGACTACGATGGATGTTCTATTGGGCAAAAGCAGTCTGGTCTTTGTCATGTCCGCGGTGGTTATCGCTATTTCCAGCTTATTATTCGGCTATGAGCCAGTGAATGCAGGGGCGTTCGTCACTGGAATCGTGCTGTCCATTATTCTGTACACAGCAGCCGGGACGATCTGCGGTCTGTTCTCCAAGACATTGCTTGAAGCCTCATTATCCATACTTCCTGTGGCGTTCATCTTTATGGGTGCACCGTGGGGGGCCGTACTGGCGAAGGATTATCCGGTCTTCCAGGTGCTGGATTATATGCCAAGCAGTCAGCTGGTGCATTTGCTGAGCATAAGCGGTACAGGTTATACAACAGCCGATCTAACGCAGCCTCTGCTTATTATTCTGGCCTGGACGGTTGGATTAACGATAGTGTCTGTGGTTCTATATCAGAAGCGTTTGAAGGACGAGTAGATGTTTGAGGAACGAGTAGGCGTTAAAGGATAAGGGCCGCTTGCCGTGCGGCCGTGTAGTGACCAACTGTAAAGGAATGCATAATAAGCCGCCCCGGAGAGGGGGCGGCTTATTATCGTTGATCTATGTTGATCTATATAAATTGAACTGCTTACAAGTACATCTATCTATAAAAGATGCACAAAAGAAATTAACAAAAAGCAAAAGAAACGGAGGGGAAATTTGGAACTGTAGGAGCGGTAGCGATCGCCTTTGTCACCGGATTTCACCCGCGGATAGCGGTTTAATTCAAGAAATCTGGGGACAACAGCGGCCGGAAGTCCAAATGTTCACCGCAGTGACGACGAAGCTTCATTGTTCAAGACTTAAAGTGCATCTTATATAGAACTCTTAAACCCTATTAGGAATCTCAACAGCAGGATCAGTCTCGGCCTCGTAATCCACGCCTTCGGTGCGGAAGCCGAACAGATGGAAGAAGTCATCCTGATAGCCTGCAAGATCCGCCAGCTCAGGCACATTGTCCGTCTCCAGCTCATTCCAGCGTCTCATAACCTCGATCTGCACATCCTCACGCATCTCCCAGTCATCAATGCGGATCAGGTGGCTGCCGTCCGCAGCTGCTTCACCGCCGTTATACAGATGGTCTGCGAACAGGCGGTACATCTGCTGAATGCAGTTCTCATGCAGCTCCTTCTCCTTCATCACTCTGTACAGCGCGGAGATATACAGCGGCACCACCGGAATTGCAGAGCTGGACTGGGTAACCAGCGCCTTGTTCACGGATACGAAGGCCCGTCCGCCGGTGGCGGAGAGCTGATCATTCAGGGCAATGGCTGTCTGCTCCAGGTCATTCTTCGCCTGGCCGATGGTTCCATCGCGGTAGATAGGGTGGGTGATCTTGGGTCCGATATAGGAATAAGCCACTGTCGTTGCGCCGTCTGCCAGCACACCGGCTTCCTGCAGCTGATGAATCCACATGCCCCAGTCTTCTCCGCCCATAACGGCGATGGTCTGGCGGACTTCATCTTCCGTGGCGGGCTCAATGGTAACGGTGGAGACTTCTCCGGTGTGGAAATTCATCGTCTTGTTCGTGTACGCTTCGCCTACCGGCTTAATCACGGAGGAGAACACTTCTCCGGTTACCGGATGTGTGCGGCGCGGGGAAGCCACGCTGTACACCACCAGATCAACGGTGCCGAATTCGCTCTTAATGAGATCTATAGTCTTGGTCTTGATAGCGTCCGAGAAGGCATCGCCGACGATGCTGAAGGATTTCAGGCCCTGCTTGGCCGCCTCCTGTTCAAAAGCCGCAGAATTATACCAGCCTGCCGAGGCTGTGCGGGCGCCTTCAGCGGCTTTGTCGAAGAATACGCCGATGGTATTGGCGCCTGCGCCGAAGGCAGCGGCAATCCGCGAAGCCAGTCCATATCCTGTAGAAGCGCCGATCACCAGCACGTTGGCCGGGCCTGTGAGCTTCTTTTGTGCCCGTACATAATCAATCTGTTCCTGTATTTGTCCGGCACATCCCTCCGGGTGAGCAGTTGTGCAGATAAAGCCGCGTGTTTTTGGCTGAATAATCATCAAGGATATCCCCTTTGTTTTAATTTTTTAATTTTTTTCGTTAATATAGAGTATAGCAAATGATGGCATAGAAAGATAAGCTTGAATCTGTTTAGCTGCAATTCTTTATTCTGTGGAATTCCGGGAGGGTCTATAATTGCTGGTGATTAAAGGGAGTGAAGCTGCGGAGCTTCTGACCATGGAGTCGTGTATAAAAGTGATGGAGACTGTTCTCGCTGAACTGTCGGAGGGGGAGGCGGTGCAGAGCCTCCGCCAGGTCCTGCCGCTGGAGGAGCGGAATGTGCTGGGCTTCATGCCCGGCTATCTGCGCCGCGGGGGCGTTGCCGGTGCGAAGCTGATCAGCGTATTCCCGGGGAATCACGGGATCGGCCTGCCTTCGCATCAGGGGGTGGTGGCGCTGTTCGATGCCGCCACCGGTGTGCCGCTGGCCATGGTGGACGGCCAGGCCATCACCGCGATCCGCACGGCGGCAGTCAGTGCGGCAGCGACGAAGCTGCTCGCCAGGGAGGAGGCGGAGTCCCTGGCGGTGCTCGGTACCGGTGAGCAGGCCCGGTGCCATCTGGAAGCGATGCTGCAGGTGCGCGGTATCAGGCGTGCCCAGGTATGGAGCAGAACGCCGAGCAAAGCCCAGGCGTTCGCCTCCGCCATGAGCCGCCGGTGGAACGCAGAGATCACGGCGGCACCGTCTGTGCAGGACGCGGTCAAGGACGCGGACATTATCTGTACGGCGACGGCTTCGGCAGAGCCGGTGCTGCACGGCGCCTGGGTGAAGCCAGGCGCGCATATTAACGCGATCGGCGCATGCAGGGCGCATGAACGGGAGCTGGACACGGCGCTTGTAGCCGGGGCGAGACTCTATGTGGACCGGCTGGAGTCGGCGGTCCATGAGGCGGGGGATTATCTGATCCCGCTCAGTGAAGGGGCGATCACTGCGGACCATATTATTGGCGAAATCGGCGGGCTGCTGACGGGCACTGTCCCCGGCCGAGGAAGCCACCATGAGATTACGCTGTTTAAGGGGCTGGGGCTGGCTGTTGAGGATCTTGCCGCAGCCTTCTATATTTACAAACAGGCGGTTGCTCTGCACAAAGGCGTGGAAATTGCATTTTAAATAAATAGCGTGTCTGTATATTCTTCAAGTTCCATCAATATAGCTGTATTCTGTACAGTTAAAAAGCGGCGGAAGGCCGGATTTTCCAGGTTAACTGTATTCTGTACTATTAAAAATAGCGGTAAGTCTTCTTTATATGAAATATGGGATTTTTAGCTGTAGAGAATGCAATTAAACCCTTCACAGCACAATAATCAATCGCTTTAGTTGTACAAAATACAGTTAGAGCGTAGGCGCGTCAAAGGGGCAGCTGCCGGAAGCCCTAATTGTCCACCGCAGTTATAAATGAGCACCAAGTAAAATTAGATAGTTTCATATAGAAGGGGCTGGATTAAGTGAGTATACAGGAAGGCCGGTACGATTTTGGACTGAGTGCTGCGCAGGAGGAGCGGGCGGAGCGCCTGCATGATGAGAATATAAATATCGACCTGCTGTTTCAGGGACCGCTATCCCCAGCCGCCATTCCGGAGAGCATCTCCCTTAAGGTGAAGGAGCTATGCGAGCCGTACAAGGATGAACCCATGGTCTACAGCACCATGCCGGCGCAGATCATCACCCGGCTGGCGGCCAGCGGTGAGATTGCGGAGTACAAGGAGGAGTGGTACAAGTCCGGGATCACCGCCGGTAACCGGGAGCTGCATCTGAAGGATACAGAGAGCCTGATTACCAGTATGGGTGAGGTGCAACTGCAGTTCGATTCCTGCGATTGGCTGGTGAAGGCGCTGACCGCAGAGGATATCCGCAGGGCTAAACGTGAAGGCAAGAAGGCCGGGATCGTAACGGCACAGGAGACGGATGCACTGGGCAAGAATCTTGCCCTGCTGGATACGCTGCACAGCTTCGGTCTAAGAATTCTGCAGTTAACGTACAACAACCAGAATCTGATCGGTTCCGGCTGTGCGGAGCCGGGGAATGGCGGTCTGTCCTCCTACGGCCTGCGTGTAGTGGAGCGGATGAACACGCTGGGGATCATCGTGGATACCGGGCATTGCGGCAGGCAGACGACTCTGGACGCCTGCGCCGCCTCAGCCTCCCCTGTCATCGCCTCGCATACCGGCGCCGAAGCGGTCTATCCCCATATGCGCTGCAAAAGCGATGAGGAGCTCCGCGCCATTGCTGCAACCGGGGGAGTGATTGGTGTGTTTGCGATGCCGTGGTTTGTGCATGAAGATCCTGACCATACCACGATAGAGCATGTGCTGGACCACATGGAATATGTGATCAGGCTGGTAGGCGTAGAGCATGTGGGTATCGGAACGGACTGGCCTATGAGTGACCTGGAGTGGTCGCTGGTTTTTTTCAAAGAGCAGATCGCACCGAAGCTGGGATTCGCCAAAGGGGATGGACCCTCAACCGAAACCGTAGCCGGCCTTGCGAAATACAGTAATTTCATTAATTTCACACGGGGACTGGTGGCGCGCGGGTACAGCGATGAAGAGATCGCGAAGCTGATGGGCGGCAACTGGCTGTGTGTATTTGAGCAAATTTGCGGATAGGGGACCTGGAGAGATGAGTACATATTTACAGCAGACAAGCTTCAATTTCTATTGCTCGGGAATCTACAGCGGGACAATCCGGTTCACGGACCAAGCGGTAATGCACGCCAAGGTTGATGCCCGCAGACGTACGCAGATGCAGGAGAATGTGCTGGACCCCGGGACGAAATATGTGCTACCTCTGAGCAAGATCGCCGGGCAGCTTAGTTCATACAGCTCCGCAGAATGGGCTGGGGATGAGGTGGTGCTGGAGAACGGGGACCGGTATCAGAAGCATATCGCTTATCAGGCGGAGATCTCCGGCACCGAACGGACCTCTCAGGTTTGGGCTTACCGGGGTGGCACGGCGCTGGATATCGTGACGGTGGACGGTGAGGTGATTGCTTTTGTGACCCCTAACCGCTACGGGCTGGAGCTGATTGTCCGGGCAGGCTATGAGCCGCTGACCCCGCTTGCGGTCTATACTGAGCCGCTTTGTCGCAGCCGGAGTACGGTGTGAATGATCTGGGGACGGAGCTTGTGCCGATGCGGGACGGGGTGAAGCTGGCGACCGATGTATTTCTGCCGGAAGGCCTGCCGCCGGGAGCGAAGGTGCCGGCTATTCTGGTAAGAACCTGCTATGACCGTAATGGCAAAAAAGAAATTTTCATGCGCTGGGCGAACCGGGGCTACGCCGTAGTCTCCCAGGATGTGCGCGGACGGGCCGATTCGGAAGGGGAATTGATTCCCTTCTATAATGAAAGGGAGGACGGCTATGATACCATCGAGTGGATGATCAGCCAGGATTTTTCGAACGGCAAGGTGGGAATGTGGGGCGCCTCTTATCTCGGCTATGTTGTGGTTGCAGCCGCTACCAGCGGTCACCCGAATCTGCTGGCAGTGGTCGATGAGGTAAATGTAGGTTCACCGTTCGTAGACACCGCGCGCAAAGGCGGGACGCTCTGCTCCTGGCCGCTGCTGTCCTGGACATTGGCTCAGTCTGTGGGAACGAGGACGGACTTCGATATATTTGGTGGCATCACGGTAGATCCGGAGACGGCGGTGGATGCCAGACCGATCAGGGATATTCCGCAGCAGATGATCGGCCGCCCCTCAGGGCCTTGGGAGCTGTGGAGCCAGCATCCCGAATATGATGACTTCTGGAGAAACTGTACGTTCACCGAGCGCGGGGATCAGGTCAAGGTGCCGATGTATGTAATCTCCGGCTGGTATGACGGGGACAGTCCCGGGGTATCGGAGACCTGGCGCATGCTGACGGAACATGATGTGCCGGGCCGCAAAATCCGTCTCGGCGCCTGGGAACACGGCCCGAACCGGTCCCGGGATCTGCCCGGCGTGTCCTTCGGCAATGATGCAGTGGTGTACGACTATGATGTCTCCGTGCTGCGCTGGTTCGACCGCTATCTGAAGGATATCCCGAACGGCATTGATCAGGAGCCCCGCGCTTCTTATTATGTGGTGGGCGAGAACCGCTGGAGAACCTCGGAGGACTGGACACCGGCAGAAGCGGTGATTACCCCGTTCTATCTGGGCGGCGGCGGCCGGGCGAATTCTTCGCTGGGGGATGGCCGGCTGGGGCTGGAGCCGGAGGAGCATTCCGTGGCCGATACGTACATCTATAATCCGGCTGATCCGGTGGCTGACAGCGGGGAGCGCGAGCCGGAGAATATGCGGAAGCATGAGCTGCGCAGTGACATTGTTGTCTATACCAGTGAACCGCTGGCGGAGCGGCTGACAATCGCCGGTGAGCTGTCGGCGGTTCTCTATGCAGCAAGCACGGGCTTGGATACGGACTGGGTAGTGACGCTGAGCGATGTGAATGAACAGGGGGATTCCATCCGCCTGTCCAATTATATTGTGCGGGCGAAATACCGTCACGGATTGGAGCGGCCGCAGCTGCTGGTGCCGGGGCAGGTGGAGCGGTACGATATTTTCCTGCAGAATATCGCACACACGTTTGCCGCAGGACACCGGGTCCGCTTCACAGTCACCTCCTCCAGCAAATTTGTGGCCTTCCCCAATACAAATACCGGGAACAATCCGTATGAAGATACGGAAGCGGTCATTGTGCAGCAGACGATCTGTCATAACCGCGAGTACCCGAGCCATATTAAGCTGCCGGTGGTGCCGAATTTCGATATCTAGCCCTGGCTCGACTCCGAATTGATTTTAGACGGTGTGTAGAAGGTCCTGGATGGAAGAGCGGATTTGGTCTGCAACTTTTCCCCATTGGCAGCGTCCATGAATTTGATGGGATTCTTGTACAGATCCTTGCGCTTCGGATGAACTCAAGGAGGAATTAGAGTGGGCCAAAGATTATCTATACTCCTGCTGGCTGTGCTTCTATTGGCCGGCTGCAGTGAAGGGGGTTCAACTATGAGCTACGCGGAGAGACAGACGGCCGCAGCGGAACTTGATTCGCGCTTGGTGGAACAGAGCAACCGGCTGGGCGTGAAGCTGCTCGGCCAATTATGGAAGCCGGGGGGCGGGAACCTGACCCTCTCCCCTTATAGTGTTGCTGCTGCCCTGGCTCTGGCCTATAACGGCAGCGCCGGGGAGACGGCAGAGGAGCTGGGGGATCTGCTGGGTTATGCGCCGGAGGAACGGCAGAAACTGAATACCGGACATCAGGCACTCTTGAGGCTACTGAAGGATGGAGGACCAGGGGTAGAGCTGAAGATCGCGAATTCAGTCTGGGGCATGAAGGGTCTGCCGCTGCGGAGGGAGTATCTCAAGACCGGTGAGGACTTCTACGATGCGCAGATTAAGACGACCGACCTGGCTGCCCCGAAGTCCGTCCGGCAGATTAATGAATGGGTCTCTGACCATACGGAGCAGAAGATCGACGGGATGCTCACGGAGCCGCCCGGAACCGAGGCGGTGGCGGTGCTTGTCAACGCCCTGTATTTCACAGGCGGCTGGAGTGATGTGTTCCCGGATGAGGCTACACATCAGGCAGACTTCTATCCTCCGGGCGGAGCAGCTGTACAGGTAATGATGATGAAGCGCAGCGGATTTCTCCCGTATGCAGCTCATAAGGATTGGCAGGCAGTGAAGCTTCCTTACGGAGAGGGCCAGATGGAGATGGTGGTGGTCCTTCCAGCAGAGGCTTCCTCGCTGCAGGAGCTTGCGGACCGGCTGGAAGCGGAGGGGCTGCCGTCTGATGAGGATTTTGCCACTTCCAGAGGGACGCTCCGGCTGCCAAGGTTCACGGCCAGTTACGGGACAGAACTGAGTAAGGCTCTGCAGGCGCTTGGGGTTAAGCATGCCTTCGATCCGAGCCGGGGGGATTTCTCCCTAATGGCGGATATAGACAGCCCCATTTACTTCGAGCAGGTTATCCATAAAACGTACATTGATGTAAATGAACGGGGAACGGAGGCGGCGGCTTCGACCGTCATTGATATGCGTGCCGGATCAGCCCCTCCTATGGATAAGCCCTTTGAAATGACCGTCAACCGGCCGTTTCTGTTCCTCATCAGGGATGTGCAGACGAAGGTCGTGCTGTTCCTTGGAGCGGTTGAGAATCCGCTGGAGACCGATTAGCTCCGGCTGGGATGAATTTCAAGTGTTTACGCATAAATACTCCCTTCACAGGTCACAATAGGAAAAAACCAGAATGAAGGGATTAACGTGAATGCTTTTCGCTTGAAAAAACAACTGTGGCGGCGGTGGAGACGCTGGAAAAAAGCTCCCTGGGTGGGTGCGGCATGTCTCGTGCTGACCTTGCTGGCCTGGCGCGGGATGCAGGTCCCGGAAGAGATCAGCCATCTGCTGGATCATCCGGCCTGGGCATGGTCTGGAACACTTAGCGATACCTTAGAGCAGAACCAAGAACCCGGCGGCAGCATGGCGGCTGTGGCAGCCGTATATAACCATACAGCTAGTGATGAAGAAGAGAGAACGGCAGTGATGAACAGCCAGGAGCTGCTGGAAGCGATCAGCAAGGATGCGGTCAGCAGAACGGTGCATCTCAAGACCCTCTATGTAGCCGGTGAAGAGGTGCAGACCCTGCCCGGCGAACGGACTCCCGCCCAGCTTAGAGAGCTGATAGCCCGTCATGCAGGCTGGAGCGGCTGGCTAAGCCGGGAGGGGGACCTGTGGCTGGAGCAGCGAGTCAATGATCTGTCCCCGCTGACCAAAAAAGAAGCCTACTTCGGTGTAGACGAGCAGGGGAACCTGACCCTGTTCCAAGGCCCTCCTGAGGCCGAGAGAGTCATGAAGACCTTTTTTCAGATGGATATAGGCTCCATTAAATCCTCTCTGCCTCCAGAAATCTGGGAGCAGCTTCATCAGGGCATCCGGGTTCAGGATCTGGAGGAGTACAACAGTGTACTCTCCACCTTCAGCGACTATGCACGGGATTCTGCTGAACAGGTGATGCATCCGGAGTGATAGTCAGGTCATAGTATGTATTTCATTTCCCCGGGACAAAGTTTTTGTCTCCCGGGGAAATTTTTTTGCTATAATGGGTGGAAGGAATACATATGTTCGCTTTAGGGCCGGAGGGATGGATGAACCCGCAGGGCTATTCCGCCTTGTTATCTATCTCAAGCCTCTGCCCTGGCATAGAGGAGAGAGAAGGATCTTGCGCATCTTGGGGATTGATCCGGGGCTGGCGATTGTCGGCTTTGGCTTTGTAGATAAGACAGGGAACAAATTGACACCGGTCCAATACGGCTGCATCCAGACCGAGGCCCATACCCCGGAGGAGGAGCGTCTGCTCCATGTCTATGAAGGTATGGTACAGCTGCTAGATAAATATAAGCCGGATGCAGTAGCGGTAGAGAAGCTGTTCTTCAGCCGTAATGTAACCACAGCCCTGCCGGTGGCGCAGGCGCGCGGAGTGCTGATACTGGCAGCCGTGCAGCGCGGGCTTCCGGTGGCTGAATACACCCCTATGATGGTGAAGCAGGCCGTAGTCGGTTACGGCAAGGCTGAGAAGAAGCAGGTTCAGGAGATGGTCAAGCTGCTGCTTAAGCTGTCGGCTGTGCCGAAGCCCGATGATGTGGCGGATGCGCTGGCGGTGGCTGTCTGCCACGCCCATTCTGTGAGTCTTAATTCCAAATTAAATGAGGTATTGCGAAAATGATAGATTTTCTTAGAGGACCGGTTGTGCATCTGGAGCCGGAATATGTTGTGCTGGATGTGCAGGATGTGGGATACCGGGTATTCTGCCCGAATCCGTATGCTTTTGCCAAGGTGGAGGGTCCGGTGACCGTCTTCATTCATTATCAGACCCGTGAGGATGCTACGCTCCTGTTCGGCTTCCCGACACGCGAGGAGCAGAGGCTGTTCCGCAAGCTGATCGAGGTATCGGGCATCGGCCCGCGTGTTGCGCTGGGGATTCTGACCGGCGGAACACCGGATCAGCTGATCGCGGCTATCTATCAGGAGAATATCACCTTCCTGACGAAGCTGCCGGGGATCGGCAAGAAGACGGCGCAGCGGATGATTCTGGATCTGAAGGACAAGCTGGACGGATTCGGCGGTGCGGCCCTGCAGACCGGGCTGTTCGCAGTGGCGGCTGAGGCCCAGGCTAAGGTGGAGGCCCTTCCGTGGGAAGAGGCGCGGGACGGTCTGAAGGCGCTGGGGTATACCGATGCCGAGCTTGACCGTGTGTGGCTGAAGATGAAGCAGGAAGGTACGGATACCGGACCGGTTGATGTGCTGATGAAGAAGGCGCTGGGGCTGCTGTATATTGCCAAATAGGCCCGGAAGAACGGAGTGAGGAATAATGGATGACCGGATTATATCAGCAAATCTGATGATGGACGAGCAGGCGGTGGAATTAAGCCTCCGCCCCCGTTATCTGGGAGAATATATCGGCCAGAACCAGGTGAAAGAGAACCTGAAGATCTATATTGAAGCAGCCAAAATGCGCAGTGAAGCGCTGGATCATGTGCTGCTCTACGGGCCTCCGGGTCTCGGCAAAACCACACTGGCCAATATTATCGCCAATGAGCTGGGCGTGAATCTGCGGACCACCTCCGGCCCGGCGATTGAGCGGCCCGGTGATCTGGCGGCCTTGCTGACCAATCTGCAGGAAGGCGATGTACTGTTCATTGACGAGATTCACCGTCTGCACCGGACGGTGGAGGAGGTCATGTATCCGGCGATGGAGGATTTCGCGCTGGATATCATGATCGGCAAAGGGCCGAGCGCCCGGTCGGTACGGCTGGACCTGCCGCCCTTCACGCTGATTGGGGCGACGACACGCGCGGGATTGCTGTCCGCTCCGCTGCGTGACCGCTTCGGCGTAGTCAGCCGGCTGGAGTACTACACAATGGATGAACTCAGCTTCATTGTAGCCCGCAATGCTGAGCTGCTTGGCATCGAGATTCTGGGCGACGCTGCGGAAGAGATTGCCCTGCGGGCCCGCGGGACTCCGCGGATTGCCAACCGCCTCCTGAAGCGGGTGCGCGATTACGCTCAGGTTCGCGGGGATGGAATCATCACCCCGGAGATTGCCGCCGAATCGCTGAAGATGCTGCAGGTGGACCCCCGGGGACTGGACAACATCGACCATAAGATGCTCCAGTCCATGATCAGCTCCTTCCGGGGCGGACCTGTCGGACTGGATACCATTGCCGCTACGATAGGCGAAGAGAGCCAGACCATTGAGGATGTGTATGAGCCTTATCTGCTGCAGATCGGTTTCCTGCAGCGTACTCCGCGCGGGCGTGTGGTTACCCCTGCGGCCTATCATCATCTTGGACTTCCGCTTCCTCCGCAGCCGAACTGATTTCTTCAGATATAAGCACCGGATAAGTGATTCGATTGATAGTCATCTAAGTTGCGTTTGATATCATTAATACTTTTAGGAGGCCTACAATGAAACTTGCCAAGTGGAAAGAAACAGGGATAGGGCTGCTGGGCCGGGGGGCACTGGCTGTGTTGCTTGCAGCAGGCAGCCTGCTGATTCCGGCAGACATTACCCGCGCCGATTCCGCCGGGTCCATCCGGGTTGCACTGTATGCCGATATTGGCAGCAAATATAAGTCTACTGTACCTCTGGTTACCCTGCAGTCTGAGCAGAGCTTCAGTCTCCTTCCGGCTGCCGGCGGGGCCCCTCTATTGTCGGTTCCGGCCCAGAACAGAATCCGTGTCAGTCTGGACGGATACCGGGTGAAGGTGCTGGAGACGCCAAGCTGGCAGACGGCTGCTGATGCAGCCAAGAAGCTGCAGGCTACATCCGACAAACCTCAGCTATTCATGGCTGCCAGAGGAGGTTCCAAGGTATATCAGCTCTATACCGGAGGTTATACCAGTGAGAATGCAGCCAGGAATGGCCTGAATTCCGTCTTGAAAGCCGGTCTGGCAATTCCCGAGGGGCAGACTCCTGTGGTGGCCGGAACCAAACATCTGTCGGCGGGCTCCTATGCCACTTTGGAGGAAGCCCAAGCGGTGGTCGGCAGCCTTACCACTGCCGGGCTGGATGCCTGGCCGGTATTCGTATCCGGTGAGGGCGGCAGTGCCCGTACGGAAGTATGGGTAGGCGAGGCCTCCAGTGACAGCGAGCTTGCTGCAGTCTCTGCTTCGGCAGCCGCGCAGCTTCCTCAGCTTGCTCTGACCCCTGTGTCTCCCGGCGCACCCGGATTAATTATCCGTATGGATGCAGGGCTTGATTTCAGCAGTGAAGTCCAGGCCTTTCATTATCTGTTATCCGGAAGTAACGCCAAGTTTATAGCGTCCGGCAATGAGAAGGGGATCATGCTTACCGAGAGATCGAAACGGATCTACCGCGGCGATCTGGAGCTTGGCAATCTGAACGGTTCATTGTCTGTCATTAACGTGGTTCCAATGGAACAATATCTCTATGCGGTAGTGGGGGGAGAAGTCTCATCCGGCTGGCCGGAAGAGGCGCTCAAGGCCCAGGCAGTAGCCGCACGCAGCTACGCGTTGTCCCAGGGCAACCGCTTCGATGTTGCGAACGTGGTTGATACAACGCTAAGCCAGGTCTACAACGGAATCGGTGCTGAAGCCCCCACAATCATCAAGGCAGTCGATGCTACGGCAGGTGAAGTGGTGATGAGCGGGGGCAAGGTCGTTGAAGCTGTATTCTCCTCGAACAGCGGCGGCGTCACAGCCGATCCGTCTGAGGTATGGAACAGCGGCGGCAGCAGTACCTTTGTGAGTGTGGCCAGCCCCGAGGATAATGCGGCAGCTGGTTCATCCAAGAAGTGGTATTACCTGCTGCTGGACAGCGGTGTCTCCGGCTACGCCCGTGAAGATAATATCAAGCTGACCGGGGACAAGACGGCTGCCGGGCTACCGGTTGCTACAGCTACGACCAAGGATGTGAATATCCGGCCACTGCCTGTCGTTGAGAGCAGTGTTCCAGCTTCAGGCAAGCTGAATCCCGGCCAGAATGCCGTTGTGCTGAATCAGGTCTATGAATCCGGCAGCTACAGCTGGATCAAGGGTCCCTATTCTTCAGCCGAGCTGCTGAAGAGCCTGGCCGGCAAAACCAGCGGTACCCTGCCCTCCTCCATAACCAGTCTTCAGGTGACCCGGCGCGGGCCATCGGGAAGAGCGGTGGAGGTCAAGGCGAACGGGCAGGTTCTGCAGGTGAAGTACCCGGATTTGTTCCGCTCCTCCTTCGGCGGATTACCGAGTACTTTGTTTGATATTGTACCTGCCGGAAGTTATACTGTACTAGGCGCTGACGGCTCTACAGCCGACATTGGCAGCTCCACATCAGCAGGAGTCTTGTCCGCCTCGGGCCAAGTGACTGCGGGCGGCAGCGGCACGGTTGTGATGGGTGCGGATCAGACGTCCAGAGTCTTAACCGGCAGTCCGGGATTCTATTTCATCGGCTGGGGTTACGGGCACGGACTCGGCATGTCCCAATGGGGCGTGAAGGGGATGGCGGACAAAGGGTATGATTATAAGCAAATATTGCAACACTATTTCAGTAACGTTACTATCATTAAGAATTAAGGAATGAAGACTCTATCATGAATGTAGATCATTACGATTTCAATTTGCCGGAGGAGCTGATTGCCCAGACTCCGCTGGCTGACCGCAGTTCATCCAGGCTGCTGTTTGTGAACAAGGAGAGCGGCCAGCTGGACCACGGGCATTTCACAGATATATTGGGGCAATTCCGCCCCGGAGATACGCTGGTGCTGAATGATACACGGGTCATTCCCGCCAGACTGTTCGGTGTCAAGGAAGATACCGGAGCGAAGGCAGAGGTCCTGCTGCTGAAGAATCTCGAAGGGGACCGCTGGGAAGCACTGGTGAAGCCCGGCAAGAAGCTGAAGACCGGAGCGGTTATCATCTTCAGTGAAGAGCTTCGCGCAGTTATCGAAGAAGAAGCCGATATGGGCGGCCGGACGCTCCGCTTCATCTATCAGGGAATCTTCCAGGAGATTCTGGACAGGCTCGGCTCGATGCCTCTCCCTCCGTACATTAAGGAAACTCTGGATGACCGTGAACGGTATCAGACGGTGTATGCCCGGCATGAAGGCTCGGCTGCCGCGCCGACAGCAGGACTACATTTCACTAATGAGCTGCTGGAACAGATTGCAGCCATCGGTGTGAATATCGCTTATATTACACTCCATGTGGGTCTTGGCACCTTCCGCCCGATGTCAGTCGAGACGGTGGAAGAGCATGTAATGCATGCGGAGTATTTCGAGTTATCCCAGGCAACGGCGGATTTGCTGAATGAGGCCAGAGCAAGGGGCGGAAGAATAATCGCTGTAGGAACAACCTCCTGCCGGACCCTTGAGACCGTAGGCAGACAATGCCAGGGCGGTCCGATTGAGGCATGCAGCGGCTGGACGGATATTTTTATCTATCCGGGTTATGAATTCACTGTCGTCAATGCATTGATTACCAATTTCCATCTGCCCAAGTCAACCTTGGTCATGCTTGTGAGCGCTTTGGCTGGCCGGGAGCTGATTCTCGCCGCCTATGAAGAAGCGATTAAGCAGCGGTACCGGTTCTTCAGCTTCGGCGATGCAATGTTCATTTATTAAGCAAGAGGAAGGGTTAAACTAATGGCAGCAATCACTTACGAACACATTAAGACCTGTAAGCAATCCGGAGCACGGCTCGGCAGAGTCCACACTCCGCACGGAATTATTGACACACCAACCTTCATGCCGGTGGGCACGCAAGCTACCGTCAAGACCATGAGTCCGGAAGAGCTTAAGCAAATGGAGGCACAGATCATTCTGAGCAATACCTACCATTTGTTCCTTCGTCCGGGCCATGAGATCATAGGTGAGGCGGGCGGCCTGCACAAGTTCATGAATTGGGACCGTCCCATCCTGACCGACAGCGGAGGGTTCCAGGTATTCTCGCTGAGCGACATGCGCAAGATCACCGAAGAAGGGGTTCATTTCCGCTCCCATTTGAACGGCGACAAGAAGTTTTTGTCTCCGGAAGTGGCGATGGAGATCCAGAACGCTCTCGGTTCCGATATTATGATGGCCTTCGACGAATGTCCGCCTTATCCGGCAGAATATGAGTATGTCCGCAAATCCCTCGAACGCACCACCCGCTGGGCCGAACGGTGCCTTAAGAGCCATGCCCGTCCGAACGATCAGGGGCTGTTCGCTATCGTACAGGGAGGCATGCACGAGGATCTCCGCCGCCAGAGCGCGGCTGATTTGACTTCCATGGATTTCCCGGGGTATGCTATTGGAGGGCTCAGCGTCGGAGAGTCCAAGCAGCTTATGTATGAAGTGCTGGATTATACGGTTCCGCTGCTGCCGCAAGGGAAACCGCGCTATTTGATGGGCGTAGGTTCACCGGATGCACTGCTGGAAGGGTCAATCCGCGGAATAGACATGTTCGACTGCGTACTGCCTACCCGTATTGCCCGTAATGGAACAACGATGACCAGTCAGGGAAGACTCGTAGTGCGCAATGCGCAGTATGCCCGTGATTTCGGGCCGCTAGATCCGGAGTGTAACTGCTACACCTGCCGGAATTATTCCCGTGCTTATCTGCGTCATCTGATCAAGGCCGACGAGACCTTCGGTTTACGGCTGACAACGTACCATAACTTACACTTCCTGCTGGAATTGATGCGTAAAGTGCGTGAAGCCATCATGGAAGACCGGCTGCTTGATTTTCGCGATGAGTTTTTTGCACAATACGGATTATATGATAATCTAAAAGGCTTCTAAACGGTTCTGAGTGGAGTGTTCATGTTTATTCTTGAAAGGGGGGAAATAAGATGTCACAGTTTTATATGGCAGCAGGTACAGGCGGCGGAGGCAGCATATTGGGTCTGGTAGGTCCGTTTGTACTTATGTTTGTTGTGTTCTACTTCCTGCTGATTCGTCCGCAGCAGAAGAAGACCAAGGCACGCAACGGAATGCTCAAAGCTCTGAAAAAAGGCGATAAGGTAGTTACCATCGGCGGTCTTCACGGAACCATCATGGAGATTTCGGATGACATCGTTATCTTGCGGGTTAACGATGTGACCCGGTTGACCTTTGACCGGGGTTCGATCAGTCATGCAGTAGTGGAAGTAGAGGACAAGATGTAAGATCTGATCTCTGCACCAAATTACATAAAACCGGCGTTTTCTCCTTGGAGAAAACGCCGGTTTTTTTATCCTTCTATCCAGGACGGCGTAGCCGTTTCTACTTGGAAATATATAGATTGAACTTGAAAATATACAGAGAGGGAAAAGTGGCGGAGGAGAATTTTGGCACACGGCCATCCCATAACAGAAAACTTAAAAGTTCAATCTATATAGAAGGTTTTCATTTAGCGTGAATTGGTTACCCGGCCCCGGACTCTCAGATTCTCTTCGCCGCTGCGCAGTGTAAGTCTGGCAAGCGGTACGGCAATCGCTGTGGACACGACAGCCAGTAAGGTACCCCCGAGCATATCCGTCAGCCAGTGAATCCCGAGATAGAAGATCCCGAATACGATGGCCACAGCGGAGACTGTAGTAATGACCATCCAGCGGCGGTTGCCGGAACGGAAGGCCAGGAGGGCCATGGATACAGAGATTGCCGTATGCAGGCTAGGGAAGCAGTTATTCAGCCCGGACAGCGGGCGGTACTCCTGTTCAAACTTTGGAAAAACATCCAGCATGGTGAACCTTACCCCTGCGGGCACATAGGACCATACTTCGTTTACCGGGAAATACAGATAGAATGGGATTGCAATAGCGTAAGTTAAGATAATAGTGTAACAGGTCGCATAGAGGATTACGCGGTTCTTTTCCAGTAGATAGATACCAAGTGAGGCCGCCAGCACGGCTTGAAGCATGAAAATATAGAAGAAGACAATGATTGGAGTCAGCCAAGGTGCATAGAACAGCTCTTGAACCATACGGACAAAATGCCCTTCAAGGCCGAACACAAAACCTGTATAGTCTGCGGTCAGGCGCATCTTCTCTTCGATCTGCAGCTCATATTTATTCAGGGCAAGAATGCCGAACATTCCTATAATAATGAGCGCGAATTTATAAGAGCGCAGCAGCTCTCTCCCGATTTCGACTAAGGCCATCAGTGGATTGCGCCGGGCGCCGATCCAGATTAGTATCACAACAATGGCAACGGTATATACAACTACTAAATTCATGGACTGGTAAAGCAAAGCATTCGAAGCCTCCTTGATAAATCGTTCATATGAAGTCAGACATACGTAGTGTACCATATTTTCAAGGTTAGGTTTCAATTTTTAGGAATTATATTAATTAGGATTTTTGTAAATTAACCCCAAACATTCCCCCAAGTGCGCTTATGCCCGCAGCCGCCAGAACCCAGAGGAAATCCATTCCTGCAGGGGAACTGTCAAGAGCCAGAAATCCGATCAGCAGCACCGCCAAACCGTAGAACAGACCCGTCAGCGCCCCTTGGTACCAGCCTTTGCGGAGAGCCCGGCTGCCTGCGGTCAATCCTCCAAAAGCGGCAGCAACACCGTGTACAATATAGGTGTACATAGTGAGATCCTGTTCCTGGAGTCCGCTGCCCCAGAGCAGGAGGGAAAGGATGAACGCACCCAGCATCATCCACAGGAACGAGCGGATTAAACCCGACAATACAGGACTTGATATTTTCCATGAGAATAGACGCCTGATCAGAGACATGGTAAGACCTCCTAAAAAGTTTGTTAACCGGATACTAATTATTGTATGGGGGGGCTTGCCCCAATAGTACAAGAATGGCCGACATGAATTTTACCAGTAATTAATCAGCAGATTTCCGCATGTTCCCTCGGCCGGCAGGCCAGAATAGGTGTACATTAATCCGCCCGCAGGGTGACAGACCTCCCGGGTGAGAAGCGGAAGGGGAGCTAAGAGAATATGTTGTTCCAGCATATTACTGCCCACATCTTTCTGACCGTGCTGATGTATATCTTCATTTTCCTGAGTATGCGGATCATGGGTAAACGCGAAATCGGCAAGCTGTCGGTGTTTGATCTCACGATTTCCATTATGATTGCCGAGATCGCTGTGTTTGTAATTGAAGATATCGAACGGCCCATCTATGACGGGCTTGTTCCAATGGCGATCCTGGTGCTGATTCAGGTGATCGTCGCCCAGCTCAGTCTGAAGAGCCGGAAGATGCGCCTGCTGATGGACGGCAGGCCCAGTATCCTGATCTCGGACGGCAAGCTGCACCGGGGCGAGATGCGCAAGCAGCGGTATAACATTGATGACCTGCTGCTGCAGCTCCGCGGGCAGAACATTGTCAGCCCGGCAGATGTGGAGTTTGCGATCCTGGAGACAAGCGGGCAGTTAACGGTGATCGAGAAGAATAAGAGTGTGACCTCGTCCAATCAGTCCGGCAACAGCAGCTCAGGGGCAGAGCGCAAAGAGCAGAACGGAGAAAGCCAGAAGAATTCAAAGGAAACACAATCATCCGGCGATTCTGCTTCCGTGAAACTGCCGAAGCATAAGATCCGTTATGAAGGCCTGCCGATTCCGCTGATTATGGACGGGAAGGTGCAGGACAGCAATCTGGAGATGATCGGCAAGAACAGGTTCTGGCTTAGAACCCAGATTCGTCAGAAGGGTGTCTCCGATTTCCGTGATGTCTTTCTGTGCTCAGTCGATCATAAGGGGCAGCTCTATATTGACCCGATTAAGCCCAGATAAGGCCGCAAGACCTAACTGCGCCAGCGTCTGAAGAAGGGCACACGCTCCAGGTCACGCCTGGAGATCAGGCCGGATAACAGGCAGATACTAAGATAGATCGCCATCCCGGAGGCAGCAGCGGCCAGGAATTGTATCCACTGGGATGACGAGACGGGTACAGAGGTATAGACGTATGACATCCCGGCAGCCATGATGATTGTGGCCGCTGTGATTTTGAGCAGGTCGGACCATTTCAGGGACAATGCAGTTAACCGGATCACACTATATCCATGCAGAAGTGTAACGAGCAGGCTGTTAACCATAATGGCGATAATGGCTCCCAGGATTCCGTATTCGGGCCGGGAGGCCAGCAGGAGAATCAGCAGGATTTTGATAACCGCCCCTATCAGCGTATTGATAAGTGCCTTCCCCGGCCGGTCCATCGCCTGAAGAGCAGCCTGCAGCGGAGCCTGGACGTAGAGGAAGACAGCGAACGGGGCCATCATCCGCAGCATAGGTGCCGTATCCGCTGCGTTGCCATACATGAGCGTACATAACGGTACGGCAAGAATATACATAACGGCAGCAAACGGGGCACCGGTTACCATGGCGAGCCGCAGTGCCTGATGCATTCTTTTATGAATCGTGGGCAGATCATTGCGTGCGGCTGCCTCGGACAAGGAAGGGACAAGGGAAACGGCCAGCGAAGAGCTGAGTACACCCGGCAGGAGCAGCAGTGGGATCACCATTCCCTGCAATGAACCATATTGCGCAGTTGCGGCTGCGGTGGCGATTCCGGCCAGTGCGAGGCTGCGTACAGTAATAATAGACTCCAGGAGATAGGAGAATGAGCCGATCAGGCGTCCGGCTGTTACCGGTACCGAAATGCCTATTAGCCGTCTTAGGACAGGTGCTGTTGTCTGCGCAGGATCGCTTCCGGCACTCCCTTGCATATCCTGAATAGTCATATCAGCGGCAGAGGGGAGCTCAGACCTGTCTTTTTTGTCGTTCAAATAATATTGCCCCAGCAGAGCCAGCATTCCGGCAATCTCTCCTACCGTTACGCCGAGCATTGCACCGGCAGCCGCAAAGGCGATTCCCTTCGGCAGCAGCAGCCAGGAGAACCACAGCATGAAGAAGATCCGGATGACCGACTCCAGCACGGAGGAGAACGCCGATGGAATCATATTCTGCCTGCCTTGGAAGTACCCCCGGTAGATAGACGAAACAGCAACGATTGCGATCATGGGGGTCATGCTGACAAAGGTATAATAGACACGCCGGTCCGTCAGAAGAACATTGGAGACCCAGGAGGCGCTGAACAGGGCCACAAAGGTGAACAGAACCCCCAGCGACAGACTGAGGACAAGGCCCGTATGCAGGATTTTGCGCGATTGCTCCGGACGGTTCTCCCCCTCGGCTTCAGCGACCAGCTTGGCAATCGCCAGGGGGATGCCGCCGGTAATGACTGTGATCAGCACAATGAAAAACGGGTATCCAAGCTGATACAGCCCCACCCCTTCGGCGCCGATAATCCGTGGCAGGGCAATCCGGGGGATGAAGCCAAGCATCCGGTTAATGATCCCGGCGAATAGCAGGATGATCGTTCCTTGTATAAAACTCTGTTTCCTCAAAGGGCACTCCTTCTTCCCGCAAATGAAATGAAACTGCCAGTGAACTTTCGTGATCCCGAGGTAGGCTTGTATAAGGATATGCGGGTACAGGCCTACTCCATGACAAGCATTCCATAGCAGACAAGTTTTTTGACTGTAAGCAGGAAAGTATGACCGGCAGGTCGAATATCTACCCTGAACATGCGTAATTGAGGATTCTTTGGAGGTGCCCACACGTGGAATCGGAACAATGGAGATACGACGAGCTTAGTGAAGAGATCGAAGCCATGTGCATCAGCAAAGCGGAGGAATTCCGGCTCCTCGGCTATGAATATGTGACCGGCAAGGATATTTGGGACTGTATCAGCCGTAATTATGCCAAGGAAGGAAGACCTCCCCTGCATAAACTGGTCAATGATATTTATTCGCTCAAATCGGGGAGTTATATGACTTATCTGACACTGGCAGCCTACCGGGGATTGAATTAATAGACTAATTTGTCCAAAAGGAACGATTTTCTTTTGCAAACAGGTACAGGAAGCAGTAAAGTAAGTAAGGTAAGTTTGGACTTGTCCTATCTAACGGAGGTCTCTGGCCTACAGCAGAACCGGCCGTTTCTTTGTGTGAATCCGGCACCGTCATTCCTTCTGAATTGACGGTCATTTCGCACGTAGCTATAATAGGAATATTGAGTAATGAAAGGGGAACTAGCTAGAGCATGAAGAGAATGTTGAGCTTTATCATTACTGTGGTCGTTCTAACCGGCGCCATGGTATTTACAACTCCCGGGCTGCTGGACAGAGTCCGTCTGGGTCTTGACCTCAAGGGCGGATTTGAAATTCTGTACCACGCAGAGCCAATGGATACGGGAGGAACCCTGACCCGTGCTTCGCTGCAAAAAACAGCAGAGAGTCTGGAAAAGCGGGCGAATGCACTCGGAACAAGCGAGCCTGAGGTGACAACCGAAGGTACGGACCGGATCCGTCTGAAGATTGCTGGTGTTACCGATGAGGCAGAGGTCCGCAAGAAAATGAAAGAACCCGCAGTTCTGACCTTCCGCAGTGCTAAGGAAGGGGATAAGCCCGGAGTGTACAGCAAGATTGAACTCGTGGGCAGTGACTTTGTAGAGGGCGCTGCAGAGGTTCAACGCGATAATCTGAACCGTCCTGAGATCAGTATCTCCATTAAAAACAAGGAGAAATTCGCGGAAATTACCGAGCGCCTGCTGGGTAAAGAGCTCGCTATTTATCTCGATGAGAACTTGTTATCTTCGCCCCCAACAGTAAGACAAGTCCTCACAGATGGTAAAGCTTCGATCTCCGGGGGATATACACTAGATGAAGCCCGTGAGATTGCCGATACGATTAACCTCGGTGCATTGCCGCTGAAGCTTACGGAGAAATATTCCCAGAGCGTAGGGGCAACACTTGGCAAGCAGTCCTTGAATGATACCGTCAGAGCAGGTATTGTCGGTTCCGTGATTATTTTGCTCTTCATGTTGTTCATGTACCGTCTTCCGGGCGTACTGGCCAGCTTCGCGCTGATCCTGCACACGTGGCTGCTGATTCTGGTGTTTGTTCTGGCTGACTTTACGCTGACCCTTCCCGGTATCGCCGCGTTCATTCTCGGTATAGGGATGGCTGTCGATGCCAATATCATAACCAATGAACGGATCAGGGAAGAAATCCGCAGCGGGAAGGGCATTATGTCCTCCGTCAAAGCAGGGAACAAGACCTCCTTCCGTACGGTTATGGATGCGAATGTAACCACTATTATCGTGGCGGCTGTCATGTTCGCCTTCGGTACAGGTGCGGTAAAAGGCTTCGCGCTGATTCTGATCGTGGAAATTGTACTTAGTATTGTAACAAACCTTTATTTTGCCCACTGGCTGCTGACAGTGCTGGTTAAAGCCGGCGCGCTCAAGAAGCCGAAGCAATTTGGGGTAAAGGAGAGTGACATCAGTGCGCTTTAAGAAAGAGCTGGATTTCGTACATTTAAGCAAATTCTTCTATATCTTCTCGATAGCCCTTACGGTGGCGGGTCTGATCTTTCTGGCAACCTTCGGCCTGAATTACAGCGTAGATTTCAAGGCCGGGTCCAACGTGGACGTAGCCCTTTCCAAGAGTATCACACTGGATCAGCTGAAGCCGGCTTTGAATGAAGCAGGCATTGGAGATGATCCCACTATTACCGTTGGTGATAAGCGGGTTAATATCCGCTATGATCAAGAGCTGAGTGATACGCAAAGTGAAAGCCTCAAGAAGTCAATCAACAAGATTGATGAGAAGGCATCCTTTGAGATCAACACCGTGGATACCGAAATGGCTAAGGAACTGGCCCGCAATGCGATCTATTCGGTGCTGCTCGCCAGTATCGGGATTATTATTTATGTAAGTATCCGTTTTGAATGGCGTTTTGCGCTGGCATCCATTGTGGCGCTGCTCCATGATGCCTTTATGGTTGTAGCGATCTTCTCCATCTTCCGTCTGGAGGTGGACATAACCTTCATTGTCGCGGTGCTGACCATTATCGGTTACTCGATTAACGATACTATCGTTATCTTTGACCGGATCCGTGAGAATCTGCGCTTCGGCAAACAGAAGTCGTATGAGGATCTTAAGGAGCTGGTCAACAAGAGTGTGGCGCAGACGCTCATGCGTTCGCTATATACAGCATTCACTGTATTTATTGCCGCGTTCTTCCTGCTGATCATGGGCGGCGAGTCGATCAAGATGTTCTCGCTTGCCATGGTTATCGGTCTGCTCTTCGGAGCCTATTCATCCATCTTTATCGCAAGCCCGCTCTGGCTGCTCCTGAAGAAACGCCAGAAGCCGGCGGTGAAGACCCCGGCCAAAGTCTAACACCCGGTTGTCCTTCAAGCCGCGTCAGTAGCGACGCGGCTTTTCGGAATCTTCGGATCAGGAAGTCACGCCGATTTCATCATCATGAGATTACCTGCTAGTGGTAAGGAGGGCCTCGTTATGAATGACAAACAATTACCCCCAAGAGAAACCGTTGTCTGGACCGGAATACTTAGTGATACTCTACTGGCTGTAGCCAAAGGCAGTATCGGTTATCTGTCGGGCAGCAAGGCATTGATGGGGGATGCCATCTATTCTGGAGCAGATGCCGCTGCCAAGCTGGCAGGGGTGATTCCGTGGAACCGGAAGCAGAGTCACAAGGCTGCAGGCTCAGCAGTACGCAGCCGGTCTGCGCAAGGAAGCAAGGAGCCGATGGCGGCTATTCTATTCTCTGTGCTGATTCTTATGGGCGGGCTGCAGGTGGCCTTCTCGGCGATCCGCGATTTGACCCGGGGACATTTGTCGGCACCGGGGCAGTCAGCGCTTGCCGCTGTCCTGCTGTGCATTGTGTTCAAAGAGGCTGTGTTTCAATATCAATACCGTTATCACAAAAAAAAGGGCGACGGCAGTCATGCCGCCTATGCTGATAGCCACCGGTTCAGCCTATATACGTCTATAACTGTCTTCATCGGGATTGCCCTGGCGATGACGGGAGGATACCTGAACTGGCATCCTCTGCTGTATATGGACCCTATCGCAGCCCTGCTCGCCGGTTGTCTGATTCTCCGCAAAGGCTATTCATTAATTACTTCCTCGGTGTACAAAAGAATACAGGAGCTTCCTTCCGAGGAAGCGGCCAGCTTCATTGAGACGGTTCAGCGTGTGCATGGAGTCATCCGTGTCGAGCAGCTAAGCGCACTGGAGGAAGGCAGTTATGTGAATCTTCACGTGAAGATCAGTGTGAACCCGCGGATCAGCGTGATGGAAGCCCAGGATATTTCGGAATGTGCCCGGAAGCTGCTGCAGCACCGGTTCGTTCATGTTGGTGAGGTTCATATGGATGTTGTGCCGTATGATCCGGGTTACCCTTATAAAAGCAATCATGAGCTCGTGGACAACGATATTCCCACGCTGCTTCAGTAGTCTGCAAGGTGAGAGAAAGGTGAGCTGTATTGCTTCATTCAAAAACAACATGGCAATCTCCGGCAGCCGATTCCGAGCGTATTTCGGAACTGGCCCGGAGCCTTTCTATTTCTCCGCTCCTTTCCTCCCTGCTGGTGCAAAGAGGCATGGATACCGCTGAACTGGCACGGGTATTTATGGATGGCGGAGCGGAAGATAGACATGATCCATTCCTGCTCAAAGGAATGGCTGAGGCTGTGCCGCGGATTCAAAAGGCACTGCAGGAAGAAGAGCATATTTTGGTATACGGTGATTATGATGCGGACGGAGTGTCCAGCACTGCGTTGATGATCTACCTTCTGCGTCATCTGGGCGCCTCTTTTGACATTTATATCCCCCATCGTTCCAATGAAGGTTATGGACTGCATAATCATGCGCTCGACTGGGCGCTCCAGCAGGGTGTATCTCTCGTTATTACGGTAGATACTGGTATCAGTGCTTATCATCAGATAGCCTATGCCAGAGAGCTGGGGATTGATGTCATTGTTACTGATCATCATGAACCGCCTGAACAGCTGCCCGAGGCTTATGCCCTTATTAATCCCAAGCTGCCGGACTGCCCTTATCCCTTCAAGGGTCTGGCCGGAGTGGGAGTGGCTTATAAGCTGGCTGAGGCGCTGCTTGGCAGTGAGGTGCCCGAGGAATGGTGTGAGATTGCCGCCATCGGTACGGTCGCTGATCTGATGCCGCTGCTGGGAGAGAACCGCAGTCTTGTCCGCAGGGGTCTCCGCAGTATGCGGAATTCGTCATTCCCGGGTATCCGGGCGCTGCTCTCGGTAGGCGGAATTACGATGAACACCGTCAGTGCGGTGAATATCGCCTTCGGGATGGCACCGCGAATTAATGCCAGCGGAAGACTGGATCACGCCGGACGGGCAGTTACGCTGCTGACCACGGAAGATGCGGCTGAAGCGGAGCAATTCGCCGGAGAGCTTGATCTGCTGAATAAGGAACGTCAGCTGGTTGTGGAGCGGATTGTCCAGGAAGCTACGGCCAAGCTGGAGCAGAGAATCAGCCGGAGCGGACTGCCGGATATTATTGTACTGGCGGAACAGGGCTGGAATGTCGGTGTAGTCGGCATTGTAGCCTCCAAGCTGCTGGAACGGTACTACCGTCCGGTAATTATTCTGGATATTCACCCGGATACCGGAATGTGCAAAGGCTCAGCCCGTTCAATTCCAGGACTTGATATCTATGCGGCCTTATCCGCTTGTGCCGGACTGATGGACCACTTCGGAGGACATCCGGCCGCTGCCGGTATGAGCCTGTCGCAGGATAAGCTCGAAGCCTTCGATGCAGCGCTGAACAGCTATGCCGCCTCTATCCTGACACCGGAGGACTTCATAGCTGTAACAACTGCAGACGGCGAGGTGTCCATTGCCGATCTGACCCTGCAGGCAGCGCTTGAGCTGGAACGGCTGGCTCCGTTCGGAATGGCGAATCCGTTGCCGAAGTTCATTCTGCGCGGAGCTGCTGTGAAGGAGACCCGCAAGATGGGCCAGGACGGCAAGCACCTGAAGCTTGTCCTGCAACAGGACAAGCTGACGATTGAAGCTGTAGCCTTCGGTAAGGGCCCGCTGGCCGAACTGCTTCCGGACGGCACTATCGTGGATGTACTCGCGGAGCTGTCCGTCAATGAATGGAACGGCTCACGCAAGCCCCAGCTGATGCTGCAGGATCTTGCGGTGCCGAATGCACAGCTGTTCGACCTGCGCGGTGCAGCGGATGCGGTCAAGCAGGCGGCGCATATACATGAGCTGCTGCGTACCTATAACGGCAGCAGTCCGGGCAGGAGTGCGGCAGTATTTCAGAACAGCCGGACGACGCCGCTGCGTGATCTGAAGGGCATGTCCCTCTGGGTATATGATGAGGCTGCCGGGATATCTGCTGTACACCAGCCGGAGGCAGGGCATGACGAGGCGGGGATCTCGCTGCTCTGCCTGCTGGATATGCCGGAGTCTCCGGAGCAGCTTGAGGCACTATTGGCTGCTTTTCCTCAGGCAGAGAATATTGCCCTGCTTCATTCGATCCGCGACGGGCGGGACCGGCTGCAGATTCCTACACGTGATCATTTCAAATCGTTATATAAATGGATTGCTTCGATCGCCGCTTCTCCAACTCCTGAGCATGAAGTGCTGCTGCGGCTCAGCCGCCAGTCTGCGCTGGGTGTGCGTATGGTGAGCCGGATGCTCGATGTGTTCGACGAGCTTGATTTCATTGAACGCAGCGGGGGAAGCATCACCTTTGTCCCGCAGCCTGCCGCGAAGAGTCTGACCGCCTCGGAGCATTTCGTCAGACTGGGCAAGACGGCGGAGATGGAGCAGTATTTCATGGAGGGCAGCCGCAGTGAATTGCAGGAATTCATGCTGTCGCGCAATTTAGGCGCTTCATAGCAGCCGCAGAATGGTTTTGGGGTTAGGGTTCAAATAAGGTAATTTCAGTGAGGCATTCCTCACAACTTTTAGGAGATGATGATGTTGGATTTCAAAAACAATATTCGCGTAATTCCTGATTTTCCGCAGGCTGGAATCAGCTTCAAAGATATTACTACTCTGCTGAAGGACGGCGCTGCGTACCGTGCAGCCATTGATGAGCTTAAGGCTCTGGTCGCACATCTGGAGATTGATGTTATTGCCGGACCGGAAGCGCGCGGCTTTGTAGTGGGCGCCCCTCTGGCTTATGCACTGGGTGTAGGCTTCGTACCCATCCGCAAAAGCGGCAAGCTTCCCTATGAGACCATTGAAGTGGGCTATGATCTGGAGTACGGCAAGGATACGCTGGCTGTACATACCGACGCCATCAAGCCCGGCCAAAAGGTGCTGATCGCTGATGATCTGCTGGCTACCGGCGGTACGATTGCTACCTCGGTAAGTCTGGTGGAACAGCTCGGCGGGCAGGTGGTCGGTGCTGCATTCCTGATCGAGCTGACCGCTCTGGCCGGACGTAATAAGCTGTCGGATATTGAAGTTATTACGTTGTTGACTTACGAGGATTAATTCTGCCCGGTTAACTTTTCCCGGGAAATATAAAAGCGGACTGCTGTCGAATGAAGACAGCAGTCCGCTTTTTGTTATGTCAGCCCCAGTTATAAATTCATTAATGAGATGATAGTAACGGAGGGGGATTTTGAAGCTGTAGGAGCGGAAGCGTCCGCCTTTGTCTACGGATTTCACCCGCAATAAGCGGTAATAATCAAGAAATCTGTAGACAACAGCGGCCGTAAGTTCAAAATTCACCGCAGTTACGGTCAGCATCGCATAATAGACATTTATTTAATGAGCAGACTTCTCAGATTCCTGTTCATTGGACAAGCCCAGAACCTCAATCAATTTGAAGAGTATGGCGAGAACCATACCGACGATTGTCGCCAGCGCCATCCCTTTCAGCTCTACACCGCCAAGCTTAAGCGAGATGCCGCTGATTCCTACAACCAGTACAAGCGTCGCCAGAATCATGTTGGTAGCTTTGGAGAAATCGACTTTCTGCTCTACAAAAATACGCAGTCCCGACGCTGCAATGACGCCGAACAGCAGCAGCGACACACCGCCCATAACCGGCAGCGGAATGTTGGCAATGACCGAGGAGAAGGTCCCTGAGAACGACAGTACGATGGCGATCACAGCAGCTCCGGCGATCACGAATACCGAATACACTTTGGTTAATGCCATAACGCCGATATTTTCACCATAGGTAGTGTTTGGAGTAGACCCCAAGAATCCGGACAGTACTGTTGAAATCCCGTTACCCATCAGCGAGCGGTCCAGCCCCGGATCTTTGGTCAGGTCTTTGCCGACAATGTTGCTGGTGACCAGCAAATGGCCGATATGCTCAACAATAACAACCAGAGATACAGGAATGATGGTTAAGATAACCTGCCAGTCGAAGGACGGGGTAATAATCGTTGGATGGGAGAGGAAGCTTGCTTCAGAGATGGCACTTGTATTAACCTGACCCAAGATATAAGCGAGTACATAACCGGTAACGATACCGATGAGGATGTGAATGATTTTGGGGAAGCCGCGGAATAACACGGAGCCGAGTACGGTGACGCCGAGCGTGACAAGCGACAAGGTAATGGCTTTGCCGTCAGGAGTCCAGTCGCTGACCGCCACCCCTTCAGGAGCAATCAGTCCGGCCATACGTGCGGCTACGGGTACAAGCTCCAGTCCGATAGTTGCTACGATAGCTCCCATAACTGCCGGAGGGAATACGATATCAATCCAGCCGGTACCGGCATAACGTACAATTAAGGCAACCAGAATGAAAATAACACCGGTAACGATAAATGCGCCAAGTGCAAGCGAATATCCATGCTCATGATCGCCGGAGTGTTCTTTCAGCACAAGCAGTACCGGAGAGATGAAGGCGAAGCTCGAACCCAGATAAGCGGGGATTTTGCCGCGGCAGATCAGAATGTAGAGCAGGGTGCCGATACCGTTCATCAGCAGGATCATGCCGGGATCTACCCCGAACAGGTTGGGAACAAGCACGGTGCTGCCGAACATGGCGAACAGATGCTGAAGACTCAGGAGGAAACCCGGGCCCCAAGGGAGTCTTTCGTTAACTTGAATTTCGCGTTGCAATGGAGTTCACTTCTCTTTCTGATCTAATTTGAGGTAGCAGCTTGATTTTTCTTCTCTTTTTACAAAACCGCCTTTACTAGATTAAATAGATCGGGGGATTTTTACAACAACATTTTTGCCCGCGCCACAAAATTGTCTTTTCTTGACCCTTTACCTGTCAGGAATCCCACGCTATGGCAAGTGTTGACGGAATCCCTCGTAAGCGTCATAATTATAGACAACTTTAACCTGAGCGTAATGCAGCCGGGAACATATGGAACCTGCAAATTCTGCATGGCTTGCAGGTTCATTTTATTATAGAAGGGAAACGGATACGACGAGAATGGGCATAGAGCAACTAACCGAAAAGGCTGGCGCCTATATAAAAGAAAAAGATCTTCTCCGCATCCGTGAAGCTTACGAATTCGCCGATCAGGCTCATCATGGGCAGGTCCGGAAATCGGGGGAGCCATACATTCTGCATCCGCTGGCGGTCGCAGATATTGTCGTCAATATGCAAATGGATGTTATCTCCATTATTGCTGCGCTGCTGCATGATGTTGTGGAAGATACAACGGTGTCTCTGGAGCAGATCCGCACGAAATTTGGCGATACCTGCGCAATGCTCGTGGACGGTCTGACCAAGCTGGAACGCATCCGCTTCCGCTCCAAGGAAGAGCAGCAGAACGAGAATTACCGCAAGATGTTCATCGCCATGGCCCAGGATATCCGGGTGATCGTGATTAAGCTGGCGGACCGTCTGCATAATATGCGCACGCTCAAATACCAGTCGGAAGAGAGTCAGCGCCGGATTTCTTATGAGACGCTGGAGATTTTTTGTCCCATTGCTGACCGCCTGGGGATTTCAGCGATTAAATGGGAGATGGAGGATATTGCCCTCCGTTATCTGAATCCGCAGCAGTACTACCGGATCGCCAATCTTGTACACAAGAAGCGGGCAGAACGCGAGCAGTTCATCGACAGTGTCATCGGCCGCATCCGCTCGAAGCTGGATGAGATGGGGATCGACGGGGATCTTTCGGGACGCCCGAAGCATATTTACAGTGTCTATAACAAGATGAACACCAAGAACAAGCAGTTCAATGAAATCTATGATCTGCTGGCTATCCGCATTATCGTCGACAATATTAAGGATTGTTATGCCACTTTGGGCATTATTCATACTCTTTGGAAGCCGATGCCTGGCCGGTTCAAGGATTATATCGCTATGCCTAAGGCGAACATGTACCAGTCTTTGCATACAACAGTGGTAGGTCCCGGAGGGGAGCCGACTGAGGTTCAGATCCGTACCTGGGAGATGCACCGCACGGCTGAATTCGGGATCGCAGCCCACTGGGCGTATAAGGAAGGCAGCAGCAACAATGTCAATCCGGAGAACCGGATGCCGTTTTTCCGCGAGATCCTGGAGCTGCAGCATGAAGCCAAGGATGCGGAAGAATTCGTGGAATCGCTCAAAATGGACTTTTTCTCCGATCTGGTCTTCGTGTTCACGCCTAAGGGTGAGGTTGTGGAGCTGCCTGCCGGCTCTGTGCCGCTGGATTTCGCATTCCGTATCCATACCGAGGTCGGCAACCGGACGATCGGCTCCAAGGTGAACGGGCGTATTGTGCCGCTTGACCATAAGCTGAAGACCGGGGATATCGTGGAGATTCTGACCTCGAAGAATTCGTACGGACCCAGCCGTGATTGGCTGAAGATTGCCCAGTCCTCCCATGCGCGGAGCAAG
This sequence comes from Paenibacillus tritici, assembly GCF_018207515.1. Lineage (NCBI taxonomy): Bacteria > Bacillati > Bacillota > Bacilli > Caryophanales > Paenibacillaceae > Paenibacillus > Paenibacillus tritici. The sequence continues at coordinate 5,999,535 of NZ_CP073365.1, read as the reverse complement.
ATCAAGCAATGGTTCAAGAAGGAGAAACGCGAAGAGAACGTTGAAAAGGGCCGGGAAGCGATCGAACGCGAGCTGAAGCGCCTGAACGTGGAGGTTTCCGACTGGCTGACCGAAGATAAACTGTCGGAGGCTGCGAAGAAGTTCGCCTTCAACGATGTTGAGGATATGCTGTCGGCTGTCGGCTTCGGCGGAATTACCGCCGCGCAGATTGCTTCCAAGCTGACCGAGAAGCTGCGCAAGGACCAGGAAGACGCCGCAGGACATCTGGAGCTTACCTCCGAGATGAAGGCCATTAAATCCAGCGGAGAGAAGCGCAATCAGCCGACTAACGGAGTCCGTGTCAAGGGCATCGACAATCTGCTGGTACGCTTCGCGCGATGTTGTAACCCCGTGCCCGGCGACGATATTATCGGTTATGTCACCCGTGGACGCGGCGTATCCGTGCACCGTGAGGATTGTCCGAATATTCCGAATGAGATGGACGGGGAGGAAGCAGCCCGCGTGATCGAAGTGGAATGGGAAGGCAGTATGGAGGCCAACTATAGTGTCGATATTGAGATTACCGGCCATGACCGCAACGGGTTGTTGAACGAGGTGCTGCAGGCGGTATCGGAGAGCAAGACCAATATCTCAGCCGTCACCGGGCGCTCCGACAAGAACAAGATGGCCATGATTCACATGACCATTCTGATCCGCAATACCGATCATCTGCAATCTGTGGTCGATAAGGTGAAGCGGGTCAAGGATGTGTATACCGTTAACCGTATTATGCAATAGGTGCTAAGGCAAGGAGCTGAAGGATGAGATGAGAGTCGTTGTGCAGCGCTGCAAGAACTCCAGTGTGACGGTGGACGGTGCAGTGACCGGAGCGATTGGAGAAGGCCTGCTGCTGCTGGTCGGCGTTACCCATGAAGATACGGAGAAGGATGCCAAGTATCTGGCTGACAAGGTAGCCGGGCTGCGGATTTTTGAGGATGATGCCGGTAAAATGAACTTCAGCGTAACGGACGCCGGAGGAGCCATTCTCTCCGTGTCACAGTTCACGCTGTATGGGGATTGCCGCAAAGGCAGGCGCCCCAACTTCATGGCTGCGGCAGCTCCCGCTGAGGCCGAGCGGCTCTATGACTACTTCAACGAGGAGCTGCGCAGAGGCGGGCTTCAGGTGGAGACCGGCGTGTTCGGAGCGATGATGGACGTAGCCCTTACCAACTGGGGGCCGGTTACCCTGCTGCTGGACAGCCGGGGTTAGTATAGCTGGACAGTCAAGGTGGTGCCCTGAAGCAGACTGCGCTGGGCAGATTTAGGTTGCCGGTTTACTTTATAGATGGATCTAAGGGACTCCACAGGGTGGGGTCTTTTTTTTGGCGCGAAGATCAATGGGTGGAAGGTATGCGGAAAAACCGAATACAATGTGCTGGCTCCTGCCGGATAGCAGCTACCTTTGCTGGATAGACTAAGGGTTGAACCACTATTCATAAGCTGCAAGGAGCAAGAGGCATGAGACAATCACCAAAAGCATGGATATGGAACACGATACAGTCCCATACGGCGGGATCTATGGCTGAAGCTACGGCGGCAGCGAAGGAAGCCGATGACCCGCGGGAGCTGCAGGGACTCCAGAGGATGCGCCGCAGTCTTTTGCCCCGGACCTAGGGGGCGAAGGGTTGCGGCTTGTTTTTTTTTGAAATATAAGAATTTATATGTTGCACACAATAACTTATCCTTATATTTCTCGCTGAAACGAATACCGTCCTTATAAAAAGGACGGCAAAGTCGTTTCCACTTGGCGTGAAGGGTCAGCGATTGTGGAACATAATTTGCAAGTAAGCTGGCAGGTCTCGTTATAAAGCCGGGGAATGAGGGTAATAGAATGACGAGAACGATAGCAGCGTAGAGAGGAGCGATCTATCTCATGAGTAAAGTTGCATTTCTGCTCGCGAATGATTTTGAAGACTCGGAAATGAAGGTTCCTTACGAAGAAGTACTGCAGGCTGGCCATCAGGCGGAGATCATCGGTCTGAAGAAGAATGAGACTCTGCTTGGCAAACAAGGAAGCGTATCCTATGCAGCCGATAAGGCGATCAGTGAGGTAAAAGCCGAAGAGTATGATGCGGTGGTCATCCCTGGCGGTTCTTCACCGGAGAATCTTCGTCTTGATCCTGATATCCTGCAATTTGTGAAGGATGCTGACCAGGCAGGCAAGACAATTGCTGCCATCTGCCACGGGCCGCAGATTCTGATCAGCGCTGAGCTGCTGAAAGGCCGTACGCTTACCTCCTATCCGCCGCTGAAGGATGATCTGATTAACGCCGGTGCGGAGTTCAAGGACGAAGAGGTCGTCGTTGACGGCAATTACATTACTTCACGCACACCCAAGGATGAGCCCGCTTTTGTGCGTGAGCTGCTTAAGGTGTTGTAATACAGCTTGATCCGAGGATTAACACTAATTTATGGGAGGGATTTACAATGACTAAAAGAATCCAGGCCTATTTCAGTACAGAAAGTGCAGCGGAAGGTGCCAAGACAGCATTGATTCCTTATGGCGTAAAGGGAATGGAAGTATCGGCGTTAACGGACCCTCTGAATAATGGAGGAAACAACCGGCGTAATATTCTGATTCCGCTGGGCTCCACTAATACCGCTTCCACGGGTGCCGGAGGAGTATACGCAGCCGGAGGCGCCTCCGGAATGGCTGCTGGAGCGGCGATTGTCCCTGCTGTTGCAGATGACGATGATGTGAACCGTACCGATGAAGTGCGTGCAGAGGAAGTGCGCAATGAGGGCGAGGTCCACAGAGGGAACGATTTGAAAGACAGTGACCTGGAGAACCTGCACTATGTTATGGATCTCAAGGTGGCCGAGAATCAATACAATGAAGTGGTAGAGGTTCTGCGCGGCAAGCAGGCATATGTGGAGATTTTTGATTAAGCTGGACCGCTGCTTAACCCGGACCTAAGTTCAGCTCCAGCCCTCCGTTATGGAGGGGCTGGAGCTGTTTATATTTTACGAAATATTGAAACGCTTTCTTTTCTGTAATGAAACCGTAATACTGCATTCATGATTCCTTAACATAGCGTGTTTATAATAGAAGCATGACCCCCTTTTTTATAATATATGACGATGGACCTGCAGCAATCGGCTGCGGGTCATTTTTTTATTTACGACAAGAATTTCATTCATTCCTTGACTTTAGCACAGTGGTTCAGTAGAATCTAACAGTATACGGTAAGTTTATATTGTTTTGATGACGGGACCAAGTACTCCGTACCCCACAACCCCAGAGAGGAATCCCGCAGATCGGACTGCCCAACCAAGTTAAGCCGGGCAACAAGCTGATCCGCATGGCTGTAAGGATTCTGTTGATGAACGGACGAATGACCTCCCCGAGAACGCACGGCGAAAGCAGGCGGCAAGATAGCCTACAGTCAGTAGCCGGTTGCGCGTAGGCGGGCGTTAACCGCTTAGAGCGGATCTGGAGCAGAGCAGTTGCCCGGTTCGGAATGTGGGTGGTACCACGGGTGAATTATTGGTTATGATAATCCCTCGTCCCTGTTTGTAATTGAACAGGGGTGAGGGGTTTTTTGCTGTTTAAGGGGTTATTTTCAGGAGGGATAGACTGTGGCTAAAGAAAGATTCGAGAAACCTACAGGTACGCAGGATGTGCTTCCGGGTGCAGTGGAGAAATGGCAGGTGGTTGAGGCCAAGGCAAGAGAGCTATGCCGCCGCTTCAATTACCGGGAGATCCGTACCCCGCTGTTCGAGCACACCGGGCTGTTCGAGCGCGGGGTAGGCGAAACAACGGATATTGTGGAAGGTGAGATGTACACCTTCAAGGACAAGGGCGACCGTGATCTGGCACTGCGCCCCGAAGGGACAGCAGGTGTTGTCCGTGCGTATGTCCAGAACAAGCTGTACGGGGAACCGGATGTCAGCAAGCTGTATTATATCGGACCGATGTTCCGCTATGAACGTCCGCAGGCCGGCAGATACCGCCAGTTCCACCAGTTCGGCATTGAAGCCTTTGGCGCCGTAGACCCGGCCATTGATGCCGAAGTCATCTCGCTCGGGTATCAGTTCTATATTGATCTGGGGCTGAAGGATGTGCGGGTAGAGCTGAATTCCGTCGGCAACGCACCCAGCCGCGCAGCTTACCGCGAGAAGCTGCTGGATTTCCTGAGACCGATGAGAGAGAGCCTGTGCAGTGACTGCCAGCGGCGGATGGAACGCAACCCGCTGCGTGTACTGGACTGCAAGGTCGATCAGGACAAATTCGGCGGTGCACCATCCATTCTGGATAGTCTGGATGAAGAGTGCACGGAGCATTTTGCGAAAGTAAAGGGGCATCTGGATGTGATGGGCGTGGAGTACAGCATTAACCCCCGCCTGGTACGCGGCCTTGATTATTATACGCACACAGCGTTTGAGTATAAAGCGGCAGGCATCGGCTCCATTGACACGGTGGGCGGCGGCGGCCGGTATAACGGTCTCGTAGAGGAGATCGGCGGACCGGATCAGCCGGGCATTGGCTTCGGGATTGGCCTGGAGCGCATTCTGCTGATTCTGGAGAATCAGGGAGTGACGCTTGAGGCGGCGAAGCCGCTGGATGTGTACTTTGTCGCACTGGGCGAAGCCGCAGATCTGGAAATTACGAAGCAACTGTTCCGCCTGCGCAGCCTTGGATTCTCTGCGGAGCGCGATTACCTGGGACGCAAGATGAAGGCGCAGATGAAGTCGGCGGACCGCATGTCGGCCCGGTATACGGCGATTCTTGGCGAAGATGAGCTGAACAGCGGCGTCATCGCGCTCAAGTCGATGGAGACCGGCGAGCAGCGGACCGTCAAGCTGGAAGAGCTGGCACAGTCACTGAATTAGAAGGATTACCAATGTAATTTCAATCATGAAGGGGTAGGATAAAAGATGACCAGAAGCCATAACTGCGGACAACTTACGACAGCGAGCATCGGCGAGACAGTAACACTGAACGGTTGGGTACAGACCCGCCGTGACCTTGGAGGCGTGCTGTTCATTGATCTGCGCGACCGCACAGGAATTGTACAAATTGTCTTCAACCCTGACTATTCCGGGGAAGCGCTGCAGATTGCCGATAAGGTCCGCAGTGAATACGTGCTGGCCGTAACGGGTAAGGTGGTCAAACGGGACGATGAAACCGTGAACCGCAACCTGCCGACCGGGGAGATTGAAGTGCAGATTACAGATATTGAAGTGCTGAATGCCGCCAAGACCCCTCCGTTCTTCATCGAAGACGGTGTGGAAGTGGATGAATCGCTGCGGATGAAATACCGTTACCTGGATCTGCGCCGTCCGGAGATGCACAAGACACTGCTGCTCCGTTCTAAGGCAGCGAAGATTTTCCGTGATTTCCTGGACAACGAAGGCTTTATTGATGTGGAAACGCCGATTCTGACCAAAAGCTCACCGGAAGGCGCACGTGACTATCTCGTGCCAAGCCGTGTGCATGAAGGCGAATTCTTCGCGCTTCCGCAGTCCCCGCAGATCTATAAGCAGCTGCTGATGGTCGGCGGCATCGAGCGTTATTACCAGATGGCCCGCTGTTTCCGCGATGAGGACCTGCGTGCAGACCGCCAGCCGGAATTCACCCAGTTCGATATTGAGACCTCCTTCATGCCTCAGGATGAGCTGCTGTCGATGATGGAAGCTCTGATGCAGCGCCTGCTGAAGGAGACGATTGGAGTAGAGGTTGCTGTTCCGTTCCAGCGTCTGACGTATGCCGAAGCGATCGGTAAATACGGCTCGGACAAGCCTGACCTGCGGTTTGGCCTGGAGCTGGTAGAGATGAACGATATCGTTGCTTCCAGCGGCGTGAAGGTTTTCGCTTCCGTAATCGAGAAGGGCGGAGAAGTGAAATGCCTCAATGCCAAGGGCTGCGGCACCTGGACCCGTAAGGAGATTGATGATCTCGGACCTTATGCCGCCCGTTATGGCGCCAAGGGCCTGGCCTGGATTCAAGTGAAGGACGGCGAGTTCAAGGGACCGATTGTGAAATTCTTCTCCGAGGAAGAAATCGCTGCCGTGAAGGAGCGCACGGGGGCCGAAGATGGCGACCTGCTGCTCTTCTCCGCCGACACTAAGAAGGTCGTTGCCGATGTACTCGGCGCGCTGCGCCTGAAGATTGGCCGTCAGCTTGGCCTGATCGACGACAGTGTGTTCAAATTCGCCTGGGTCACTGAATTCCCGCTGCTCAGCTATGACGAAGACCAGAAGCGTTATATGGCGGAGCATCATCCGTTCACCCGTCCGATGGACGAGGATCTGCCGCTCTTCGAGACGGATCCCGGCGCGATCCGTGCGCAGGCGTATGACATCGTGCTTAACGGCTACGAGGTGGGCGGCGGCTCCCAGCGTATCTATAAGCGTGAGGTTCAGGAGAAAATGTTCCAGGCGCTGGGCTTCACACAGGAGCTGGCTCATGAGAAATTCGGTTACCTGATGGATGCCTTCGAATACGGCACGCCTCCGCATGGGGGAATCGCGTTTGGCTTCGACCGTCTGATTATGCTGCTGGCCGGCCGCACGAACCTGCGTGAGACGATTGCCTTCCCTAAGACAGCAAGCGCAACCGACCTGCTGATGGATGCTCCGGCACCTGTAGATGCTGCACAGCTTGAGCAGCTGCATATCAAGCTGGCACCCAAGCCGGACAAAGAAAAGAAATAAATCATACAGGGCTGAAGGGGCGTACGAGGAAAGTGAGCGCGTCCCGGAAGCCATCCTTAAGGAGGCTGACATCATGCTGAATCAGTTCTCGCGTACGGAGCTGGCTATCGGACCCGAAGGCCTTGAGATCATGAAGAACAGCACAGTGGCTGTGCTGGGGATCGGCGGAGTCGGTGCCATGGCGGCAGAAGCTCTGGCCCGGACCGGTATCGGCCGGATTATCTTGATTGACAAGGACACCGTGGATATTACCAACATCAACCGCCAGCTCCATGCGCTGACCACAACAATCGGTCAGAACAAAACCGATCTGATGGTGGACCGCATCAAGCTGATCAATCCGGAATGCGAAACAATTGCCCTGAATATGTTCTACACGGAAGAGACGTACGAGAAGCTGTTCCAATACAAGCTGGATTATGTTATTGACGCTTCGGATACGATTATTTACAAAATTCATCTGATCAAGGAATGTCTGGCCCGGAAGATCCCGATGATCTCAAGTATGGGGGCGGCTAACAAGATGGACCCGACCCGCTTCCAGGTAGCCGACATTTCCAAGACCAGCATGGACCCGATTGCCAGGGTGATCCGCACCAGACTGCGTAAGGAAGGCATCAAGAAGGGCGTGAAGGTGGTTTTCTCCACCGAGAAGCCCGTGAAGCCGCGGGAGGATGTGACGGAGCAGATTGTTCCTGCGGACGCACCGGACCGGCGCAAGGCGAAGCAGCCTCCGGCGAGTACTTCTTTTGTACCTCCGGTTGTCGGCCTGATTATGGTCAGTGTAACGGTACGGGATCTGCTCGAGACCGGCGGCATAACATTTGAATAACGTTCTTACAGGTAAAAGGGTGTGTAGCCGGTTTCCGGCTGTATGCCCTTTTGCGGCTTGAAGCGGCAATAAACAGGCATAATAGCTATACCGGCGAGCCGGCGGAACTTGATAATTCAGTGGAGGTTTTTACATGAAATCGAATGTGTGGCGGAATAGCGTGGGACTGGAGCCCGGCGACAACTGGAAACGGGAGTGGGCAGCCGGCATCCTATCGTATTTCGCCTCGGTATATATTGTTATGGTTAACGCAGCAATTCTGCATGATGCAGGTATGCCGCTGCGCGCCGGAATGGTGGCTACGCTGCTGACGGCGATCACTGGCTGCCTGCTGATGGCTTTTGGCGGCAAAACGCCGATTATCGTCGTTCCGGGCATGGGGATCAACGCTTTTTTCACCTATACGCTTGTGCATTCCATGAAGCTGGACTGGCGTGAGGCGCTTGCCGTTGTGGTGGTGACGGGTGTGCTGTTTGCCATTGTGGCCTTCACCTCTCTCTACCGTATCCTAAGCGACGCGATTCCCCATAATCTGCAGCATGCGATAACGGTTGGCATCGGGCTGTTCCTGACGTTCATCGGCCTGCAAAAAAGCGGGATTGTCATTGCCCACGCCACAACCTTTGTCGCCATCGGGCATTTCAGTGATCCGGCCGTCATTACCTCGGTGGTGACCCTGCTGCTGGCGCTGGTACTGTTCATCCGCGGCACGCGCGGCGGCCTGCTGATCAGCATGATCGTAGGCACAGGGCTGGCCTATCTGCTGGGAGCGGCTCATGCTCCGAAGAACACCGAGCCGGGGCATGTGTTCAGCGGATATGGCAGTGTGTTCGCCGGTATGGAATGGAGCGGAGTCCTCAGCCTGGTCTTCTGGATTGCGGTCTTCCTGCTGCTGCTGATTGTAGTCTTCGAGAACATCGGCCTGATCTCTTCACAGACTCTGATGGCTGGACGCCCGGAACGCTTCAAAAGCAGTCTGCGGGCGCTCTCCATCGCCAACATCGCGGCCGGTCTGTTCGGCAGCAGCCCGGTGGTGGCCGCTGCAGAATCCACAGCCGGGATTGCGGCAGGCGGACGCTCCGGCTTAACCTCGCTCGTCACTGGCCTGCTGTTCGGTGCGACGTTCCTGTTCATTCCGCTGCTGGCCTACGTGCCGGACAGCGCCATTGCGCCGATTCTGATTGTCATCGGCGGCCTGATGGTGCAGAGTGTCCGCGAGATGGATCTCAGCGACATGACTGAGCTGTTCCCGGCGTTCCTGGTCATGGTGATGATTCCCTTCACTTATAGCATTGTGGACGGGATGGCGTTTGGCTTCATCACTTATCCGGTAATGAAGCTGGCTACAGGCAAGGGCAGGGATGTCCCTCCGGCGCTGTACGGTATTGCCGGGCTGTTCATTGCGAACTTTGTGCTTCATGCGCTTATGGGATAACAGCAGAGGGGGGAAGTGCTGCTTCCCCTTCTGCTTCCGCTTATCCGCAGCGCGGGCAGCAGTTTGAAATATATGGCTTTACTGCTCCTGTTGTGATATGATGTACTGCTCACATCACTTAAGGTGCATGCTTCCGGAGCGAGTTTTGCTCGGAGAGATTCAGGAAGCGAATGCCCGCATAACTTTTAGGAGGTAACTGAAATTGGAGGACAACTTTCAAAGTGCCTATCAAGAGGAAGAAGACAGGCTGAACCGCGCGCTGACAGAGATTGACTCTACCCTTGAGCGTTTGCGCAGCACTCCGGTGTACACAGGACATGATTATACGGAGCAGGTGCTGGAGGACTCGAGGGAGCAGAGGCGCAAAGATCTTGCCAAGCTTAGGCAGGAGCCTTATTTCGGACGGCTTGATTTTCAGGGCAATGACGAGGAAGACCGCAAGGCGCTGTATATCGGCAAAATCGGCGTAGACCGCGAGCAGGTAAGCGACCGTCCGCTTGTAATTGACTGGCGGGCACCGGTGGCAAGCCTGTTTTATTCTTTTACCGGAGGAACGGAAGCCGCCTCTTATGAAGCACCGGAGGGGCTGATCGAAGGGCTTGTCTATCTCAAGCGCAACGTGGTGATCCGCAAGCAGATCCTGGAGCGGGTGGCAGACACGTATAACCGTGACAGCGACGCACCGGCGGTATCGGATGAATTCCTGGTGTATCGGCTGGGGGAGAACAAGGATAACCGGCTGCGGGATATCGTCTCCACGATCCAGGAGGAGCAGGACAAGATTATCCGGGCGGCCAAGAACACGGCACTGATTATTCAAGGCGTGGCCGGCAGCGGTAAAACCACCGTGGCGCTGCACCGTCTGGCGTTCTTATTGTATCAATACAAGGAGCAGGTCTCGGCGGAGAAAATGATTATTTTCGCCCCGAACCGGATGTTCCTGGACTATATTTCGGATGTGCTGCCGGAGCTGGGGGTCGGCAATATTGCCCAGAGCACCTTCCCGGACTGGGCGGCGGAGGTGCTGGGCGTAACATTGCCGGAGCAGGATGCTTCTGAGGTCATGAGCCGCTGGTTCGAGGCGGCGGGAGCGATGCCTGTCATTACAGAGGAGACGCCCGGACGCTTCAAAGGCTCCACGGTGCTGATGAGCGTCATTGAATCCAGCGTGAAGCTGCTTGAGACCAGCGCTGTGCCGGAGGGGGATTTCAGCCCGTGGGAAGGGGCTGTCCTGCCCCGCGAGATGATTCTGCGCTGGCACAACGAGGAATATGCGCCTTATCCGCCGGCGAAGCGCAAGGAGCGCGTGATGGCGCGGCTCCACCGCTGGATCGAGATGGAACTGAAGAAGAGCCCTTCGGCGGCAGCGCTGAAGGACCGCAAGAAAAAAGGTGCAGCCCGCGAGAAGGCTTACAGCGCCAAGTGGCCCAAATACGAGCCGCTTGCCATATATAAGCAAATCTTCCGCGCGGCCAAGACACCGGAGGACTGGCCGGCAGCAGCGCCGGACGAAATTCCGCCAGCGGTGCTGAAGGAGACTGTCAAAGAGCTGAAGAAGGGAATTCTGCGCGAAGAGGATCTACCTCCGCTGCTCTACATTCACTATCTTCTGAACGGCAATGAGGGGACCGAACGCTTCGATCATATCGTCATTGATGAAGCCCAGGATTTCTCCCCGTTCCAGATTGCCGTACTCGATCTGTATGTGAAGGGGCATTCCTTTACCATTCTGGGCGACTTGTCGCAAGGAATCCACGCCTATAAAGGGGTACATGAGTGGACGGAGATGCAGACGCTGTTTGCCGCAGAATACACAGCGTATCACGCCCTTACCCGAAGCTACCGTTCAACGATGGAGATCATTGAGTTTGCCAACGGCATCCTGTCTGCGGGCGTCGGCAGTGAGCTGCTGGCCGTTCCGGTCTTCCGCAGCGGGAATCCTGTGCGGCTGATTGCCTACGAGGATGTCCAGCCGGAAGCGGCTGCTGCGGGCACGGACAAGCGGCTCAGCGCGGTCAAGAGCGCGCTGACGATGCTCTCAGGGCGCGAATACCGTACTGTGGCAGTATTGACCCGCAGCCTGCGGGAAGCCTCTCTGCTGTACGCTGAGCTTGCCGGGCATTATGAGGATATTCATCTGATTGACGGCAGCATCACGGAATACCGCGGCGGTTTATCCGTACTACCCGTTTACTTATCCAAGGGGCTGGAGTTCGATGCCGTCATTCTGGCGGACGCGGACAGCGACCATTACGGAGCGGCAGCCTGGGATGCCAAGCTGATGTACGTGGGCTGTACACGTGCACTGCATGAGCTGTGGCTGCTGCGGGGCGGCGAACTTCCGCCTTACATTCAGCTTCAGGGGGAGGAAGCCGTCTCCGGCTGGCCGGGGCCTGAAGGAAATTAAGGCTTAGTGCAATCTTAAAAAACGGAAAAAAGAAAAAAAGAAAAAAAGAAAAAAAGAAAAAAAGAAACCTCTCTTTGGCGAAATGGGATCTGCCATTTCACAGGAGAGGTTTTTTTGTGCACCGGAAGTAGACTGCATGGTCTACAGGGTGAGAGTAGGCTAGATGGTGAACTAGACTACATGGTGAAACCAGGCTTGCTGGTGAGATCGGAGGGATAAATCCCTCTGATTTTGCCGAGATCAGGCTAGCTGGTGAAATCCAAGGGATAAATCCCTCTGATTCAGCCGAGATCAGGCTAGACGGTGAGATCAAAGGGATAAATCCCTCTGATTCAGCCGAGATCAGGCCAGACGGAGAGATCAAAGGGATAAATCCCTCTGATTCAGCCGAGATCAGGCTAGCTGGAGAGATCAAGGGGATAAATCCTTCTGATTCAGCCGAGATCAGGAGCTGGTGAGATCAAGGGGATAAATCCCTCTTTATTCTGTCGAGATCAGGCTAGCTGGTGAGATCAAAGGGATTAGTGCACTTGAATTTACTGGAAGCAGGCTAAATGGGCAAATAAGGAGCATTAGTGCACCTGAATTTAGCGGACGCGGGCCAAATGAGTAAATAAGGAGCATTAGTGCACCTGAGTTCAGCGGACGCAGGCCAAATGGGCAAATAAGGAGCATTTGTGCACCTGAATTCACCGAGCGCGGGCCAAATGAGTAAATAAGGAGCACTAGTGCACCTGAATTCAGCGGACGCGGGCCAGATGAGGAAATGAAGAGCACTAGTGCACTTGAATTTACTTGACGCAGGCTAAATGAGCCAATAAGGAGCATTAGTGCACCTTGTTAAGCTAAATGCCGACAAAGGTAGGCGAATGGCGAATGACGAATGGGGAGGTTGCTTAAAGGATTCACGGGTCGCATAAGTTCTTTCCATCATGGATTAAGATTGAGTGGATTCTCCCGCTTAAACAGCGGAGTGTCCCCCAAGCGCCTATCCCAGTGTCCCCAAAGCGCCTACCCAAGCCGTCTCTCTAAGCTAACCAATGGTCCGTCCCCAAGCGGCCTCCCTGAGCTAACCAATCGTCCGTCCCCAACCTGTCTCCCTAAGCTAACCAATCGTGCGTCCCCAAGCCGCCTCTCTAAGTTATCTAATCGTCCGTCCCCAAGCCGCCTCCCTAAGCCATCGAAGCGTCCTCCGAAGCATCAGCCGGATACCATCTACCAGATATCCTCCGTCTGCGCTTAAGCCTTGCCTTTCGGCTCGAAGTGGAACCGTTCCACCTGCCCCTGCATATCGGAGGCCATGCCGGAGAGCGCTGCGGAGGAGGAGGTGATCTCCTCCATCGAGGCAAGCTGCTCCTCGGTAGCTGCTGTGACGCTCTGGAAGGAGTCGAGCGCCGCCCGGGCAATCTTGGCCATCTCCTGGACGGAGGCGGCTACTTCTGAGCTGCTCGCCGACATTTGCTCCGTAATGGCCGAGACCTCATGGATCTGCTCACCGACCTGCCGGGTGGACTCTTCAATCTGCATGAAGGCTTCATTGGCCTCCAGCGTGAGCGCCAAGCCTTGCTCCACATCCCCGGCTACCTTATGCTTCATCACATCATAGGCACTGGCGATCAGGCGCACCATCTCGGAGATGGTCTCCTGGATTTGCCCGGCGCTGCTGTTCGTGGCTTCCGACAGCTTGCGTACTTCACCGGCAACGACAGCGAAGCCTCTGCCATGTTCTCCGGCCCGGGCCGCTTCGATACCGGCATTCAGCGACAGGAGATTGGTCTGCTTGGCAATGGCGGAGATCGCAGTACTGGTCTCTGCCACCTTGGTGCTTAACCCGTTAAGCTCAGCGATCAGGGTGCCGGACTGCTGCACGGAATCGCGGATGGTCTTCATTTGTTCCCCGACCTCCTGCATTCTGGAACTGCCGGTGGAGACATCCTTTTCCGTCAGTATCGCGGCGCCCACAATCGCCTCTGAGGCGGATGCGATCTTCTGGATACCGGTGGACATCTCCTCCATGGTTGTAGCGACTTCGGCAGATGCGTAGGCCTGGATTTCCACTCCCCGGGTAGATTCCTCAACCAGCTCTGTCACATACTCGACCGCCTTGCTATTCTCAGCGGTGCTGGCGGTGAGCTGTTCGCTGGCCGCGGCGAGCTGGCCGGAGGTCTCGGCAACCTCCTGTACCATCCGGCGCAGAGAAGCGACCATTTCATTATAATTGCCGGCCAGTTCACCGATCTCATCCTTGCGGCTGGTCTGAACAGATTCATCCAGATATCCTTCGCTTACCCTTTTGGCGGAACGGTTCAGGCGTTCTACCGGCCTGGTGATCCGGCGGATAATCAGGAAGGTAATGACTACAGCAACCAGCAGAGCAACGACGAGAACGATGGCAGATTTGTACATAATGGGGTAGACCGCCCTCGTGTATTCATTCTCAGGAAGCACTCCGGCCAAGGTGAATCCGGTCTGCTCATTGGTGATGTAGAACCCGTCCATTTGCGTACCGGCTGCGGCATCTTTGTAGGAGATTTTGCCTGCCGGGCCTTTGTTAATGCCAGCGACCATCGCGCCTGTGGCTTCTGCAGCAATCTCCATCGCAGGGTGATAGATCACCTTGTGGTTACCGTCCAGGATGAAGACGTAGCCGCTGTCCCCCAGACTGACATTCTTGGCCAGCTCCATAAGCTGGTTCATGCTGATGCTGATCGTAACTGCCCCCTTGCCGTCCGGAAAAGCCTTGGACACCGGCAGGATATAGCTGTTCGTTACTTTGGAGAAAATAGGATCAATTACCGATGTGCTCTCCGGGGCCTTCAGTGCATCTATGTACCAGTCGCGTATGCGGGGATCATAATTCTCCGGCTTAGAATCCGGCGCGAACATGTATTTCCCTTCGTCGTTACCCAGAGCCACGATATCTACTTCAGGATGCTCCAGCTTGAAGTTGTCGATCAGCTTCCGCAGCTGTGCAGACTGGTTCGTAAGCCCGGCACTGCTCATCTGATAGGCCAGCTCATTCACCCCTGCGCTCTCCAGCAGAATCAATTGTGACAGGGTTTTATCCAGGAGATGGATGCTGGAGCGGGTGGTATCTTCCATTTTGGAGCGCAGGGCGGATTCTGAGGTTTGCGTGGATATGGCAACCAATGCCAATGAGGGCAGCACAATAGCTGTAATAATCAGCAGCATCAGTTCTGTTCGTAGCTTCGTGATCCGGAATAGGCGGTTTCGTGGTTTTTGTGGTGTTGTCATGGAAGTTCCTCCTGAATTTCTGAATGGATAAGGATTAAAATTTATTTCCATATCTCGAAGTAACTAGATAATTTAATATGTATTTCGACATGAATCGACTAAAAATTTAGTTTTTCGTCAAAAAAAATTTCAATTTGAATTCTCCCTGTTCCTTCCTCCTGAAAGTCGTGATCACGTTAGCCTTCAGGTGGAGAACGATTATAATTATTCTTGAACTTGTAACCAGGGGCTGCCTGTGGCTTAATAATAAGTGTCCGGCCGGGCAAGATTACTTCTGGAAGGAGGCTGAAGATATGTTTTCAGAATACGAGGTGGTTTCCGTCTAAGACGGAGACCTGTTAAACGGGAGGCCGCGAGGCCTCCTTATGTATAAGCGGCGATGTATTTCCGTGTTACTCCAATATATAGAATTACACTGACCAACCACTGACAGATCCCTGATGAACAATGATTGTAGACGATAACCGTAGGGTTTAATATAATGAATTTAGGTGATTTACCAAATTTGAGGAGAAGAAAGGAGGCAGGTGGAATGATTATTCTGAACAGCACAGTGATCGGACTTAACGGAATACACCTGTTGAAGGAGGAAATTGAACGTGAGTTACGTCAATGGAAAGGATGTGCTCCCCCCGGGACTGCTCGAAGAGCTGCAGGGCTACATACAGGGTGAGCTGTTATACATCCCCAAGAAAGCGGAAGAACGGGTGAAATGGGGCGAGAACAGCGGCTCCCGGCAAGAGATTGCCACCCGCAATGAAGAGATCTTCTGCAGTCACAGCAGCGGCTGCTCGGTGAACGAGCTGCAGAAGAGATATCATTTATCCGAAGAAAGTATCCGCAAAATCATTTCAAAAATGCGGCTGGCCCTTAAGAGCTAGCCAGATAATTTGGACACCGTCCCGTAATATACAAGTTCTAAGAATAGAACAAAGAGCATGGCTCCGCCGGTGATGGCGAGGTCATGCTCTTTTTAATGAATGCTGCCGGGTATGGTATGATAGAAGCAGTATAGTTATTCTTTTGAGATGATATCAGATTACAGCAAGGAAGTGGAGTTATGGATTTATTCTCGCTTGATGAAGATAACGGGAACAGAAATGGGCGGCTGCTTGCGGACCGGATGCGGCCCGGAACTCTCGATGAATATATCGGACAGGAGCATATTGTAGGCAAGGGCAAGCTGCTGCGCAGGGCGATTGAAGCGGACCAGGTCTCTTCCATCTTGCTGTACGGACCACCGGGCTGCGGCAAAACTACCCTGGCTCACATCATATCGCATCATACCCAAGGTGAATTTGTGCGTCTGAATGCGGTGGAGGCCTCGGTGAAGGATGTGCGGGAGGTCATTGAACGTGCCCAGAGCAATAAGGCGCTGTATGGCTCGAAGACGATTCTGTTCCTGGACGAGGTACACCGCTTCAACAGCTCCCGCCAGGATGCGCTGCTGCCCGCAGTGGAGAAGGGAACGATTACCTTCATCGGCGCAACCACAGAGAATCCGTTCCATTATGTGAATGGGGCCTTGATGAGCCGCTCGACCCTGTTCCAATTGGAGTCCCTGACGAGTGAGCATAGCCTGGTGGCGATGAAGCGGGCGCTTGCCGACGATCAGCGGGGACTCGGATTCATGGACCTGAAGGCAGACGAAGACGCGCTGCAGCATATCGCCACGATGGCTAACGGTGATATCCGCCGCGCCTTGAATGCCCTGGAGCTGGCGGCGATGACTACGGCACCGGACAGTGACGGGAGCGTGCACATTACTCTGGAGGTGGCGGAGGAGTCGATCCGCCGGCCGATTGTCAAAGCGGACGAGTCTACACAGTACGATGTGCTGTCCGCTTTTCACAAAAGTATCCGCGGCTCCAGCGACGCTGCCCTGTTCTGGTTCCTCTATGCGGTGGAGAAGCTCGGGATGGACCCGATGACCTTCATCCGCCGCCTGATCGCCGCCAGCAGCGAGGATATCGGCCTGGCTAATCCGCAGGCGATGGTTCAGGCGGTCAGTGCCCTGGATGCCTACCGCAATAACGGCTGGCCGGAAGCGAAGCTTAATATCGCGCAGGCGATTCTCTTCGCAGTGGAGAGTCCGAAATCAAACGGCGTGATAACGGCCATTGCGAACGTTATGGACAGCCTGGAGGATCTGAAGTCGGCTGAGGTGCCGCTGCATCTGCGGGATACGCATTATAAAGGGGCATCCCAGCTGGGGCATGAGGGATACCAGTATCCCCATAATTTCCCCGGCCATTATGTGAAGCAGGACTATCTTCCGAAGGCGATCTCCCGGAGGGTGTTCTATCAGGCAACCGAGCAGGGTAATGAGGCGAAGATCCGCCATAACCAGCAGCTGCGGCATGGGCAATAGCGCTCGGCTTCTGCGAAGTAGAGCGAATGAAGGTACACAATATAAGAAGCTGCCAGCCTTCGGGGAAGCAGAGAGAGGCCACCGCATCATTGCGGTGGTCTATTATTGTGTGGAGGGCTAGGGCGGCAAAAGTTGACGGCCCTAGTTGACCAGGAGCAGCCGGAAAACGATCCGGATAAGCGGATTATCAGGGAAGCGGGAACAGCAGGTGGATAAACAGCACTTACTGATGAGCGATTGAACGCTGTCGAAACAGGAGTTGGATAAACAGCACTTAAATTCTGCTGTTTGACCGCCTAGTAACAAACACACCAGTAGCAGATGTTGTTTATCCACTTGTTTCCGTCTATTCATCAGAAAATGAGGAATTAAGATACGTTTTTCGACTTGCTTGTTAACCCTTACTTGTTACAGGGGTAGTATAGACTCTGTCTTCACCTCAGTTCCCTCTTTTGTTTTTGGTGCTACTGGCGAATATAATCTTTGACTTTTAGCGGTGATTAGGACGAGAATAGAAATATTTTGACAAAAAAGATATATTTTTAGAAAAATAGATTGTAAATATATAGAATTAATTTACTATATGTGGTATATGTTAGATAGGGATTATTCTTCCTTAATTTGTAATATAGAGGTGGTAAATGGAACAATCCTAATTACTATGTCTAATGTTGTCAATGGGGAGGTATTGGGCGCGTGCCGGAGTCGAAGTGGGATCACCGGAGTTCAAGTGGAATCCAAAGTAAGAAATCGAAGGGAGATGAGTAAGGATGAGTCGAAGCAAACGGAAGACCGGCTGTATGGCATCACTAAGTCTGATGTTAGCCTGCACCATTGTATCAGGAACGGCTATTCACCCGTCTGTCAGCGAAGCCGCAGCCGCCGGAGTTAATTATGCAGAGGCGCTGCAGAAATCAATCTATTTCTATGAGACCCAGCGTTCGGGTGAGCTGCCGGCGAACAACCGTGTGGAGTGGAGAGGCGACTCGGGGCTGCAGGACGGTGCGGATGTCGGCCATGATCTGACGGGAGGCTGGTATGACGCAGGGGATCATGTTAAATTCGGATTTCCTATGGCGTACACCTCCACGATGCTGGCATGGTCTGTCTATGAATACAAGGATGGTTACGTGCAATCCGGGCAGCTGGATGAGATTCTGGACAATATCCGCTGGGCAACAGACTATTTTGTGAAAGCGCATACAGCTCCGAATGAGCTGTGGGGACAGGTTGGCAACGGTACGGCGGACCATAACTGGTGGGGACCGGCGGAGGTCATGCCAATGGCGCGTCCTGCCTACAAGATTGATGCTGCCCATCCCGGCTCCGATCTGGCTGCGGAGACTGCCGCCGCCCTTGCCTCAGCTTCTATTATTTTCAGGGATTCGGATGCCGCCTACGCGGACAAGCTGCTGCTGCATGCGAAGCAATTATACAATTTTGCCGATACGTACCGGGGGGCTTACTCCGATACCATCACCGACGCCAAGCAGTATTACAATTCGTGGAGCGGCTACGCTGATGAATTAAGCTGGGGCGGCGCCTGGCTGTATTTAGCTACCGGTGAGCAGACCTATCTGGACAAGGCGATTGCCGCCAGTGATCTGTGGGGGACCAACCAGGCCGGAGACTGGGGGTATCAATGGACCCAATCCTGGGATGACAAGCATTACGGTGCGCAGCTCCTGCTGTCCCGCATCACCGATGATCCCAAGTTCATTCAGTCGACGGAACGCAACATGCAGTTCTGGACTACCGGGGTGAACGGTACCTCTGACAGGGTAGCTTATACTCCCGGAGGACTGGCCCATCTGGACCAATGGGGGGCGCTGCGGTATGCGGCTAATCAGGCCTTTATGGCTTTTGTCTATGCAGACTGGGTTACAGATCCGGTGAAAAAAAATACCGCCCAGACCTTTGCAGAGCGGCAAATTAACTACATGCTGGGCGATAATCCGCGCAATAGCAGCTATGTAATCGGCTTCGGCGCGAATGCACCCCAGCATCCTCATCACCGCACCTCACACGGCTCCTGGAGCGACAGCCAGACTACGCCTGCGAACCACCGGCATGTGCTGTACGGCGCACTGGTCGGAGGACCCTCCAAGACAGACGGCTACACTGACACCATCAGCGATTATGTCTCCAACGAAGTTGCAACCGATTACAATTCAGCCTTTACCGGCGCTTTGGCCAGAATGATGCTGCTTCACGGGCAGGGTCAGACGCCGCTGGCGAATTTCCCGTCTGCCGAAACGCGTGAGGATGAGATGTTCACTGAGACCTCCGTGAATGCCAGCGGCAGCAATTTTGTGGAGATCCGTGCAGTGATCAATAACCGCTCGGGGTGGCCTGCCCGCTCCAGCAGTCAAATGTCCTTCAACTATTATCTGGACATAAGTGAGGCTGTAGCTGCAGGGTATGGGCCTGGAGATATCACCGTCAAGGCGGGAGGCTACAATCAGGGCGCAACGGTCTCGCAGCTGCTGCCTTACGATGAAGCGAACCATATCTACTACACCAAAGTAGATTTCGCCGGCACACCGATCTATCCGGGCGGACAATCCGCTTACCGCAAGGAGGTTCAGTTCCGGATTGCCGGTCCGCTGAACACCACGTTCTGGGACAACAGCAATGACTTCTCCTTCAAGGGAGTGTCGCCTAATGCTTCCTCCGGGACGAAGAATCCGTATATTCCAGTCTTTGACGCAGGGGTCAAAGTCTACGGGGAGCTGCCTTCCGGCGGCGGAACGCCAGGTGAACCCCAGGTTCCGGGCCGTCCGTCCGGCCTCCAGGCCGAGCCCGGCAATGCCAGCGTGGCCCTGAGCTGGAATGCAGTCAGCGGAGCTTCCAAGTATACGGTCAAGCGCTCTCTGGTGAGCGGCGGGCCTTATACGGCGGTTGCTACCGCAACCGGAGCTGTCTACACCGACAGCGGGCTGACGAACGGGGTGGACTATTATTATGTGGTGACGGCATCGAACAGTGTGGGGGAGAGTCTGGCGTCTGTACAGGCTACGGCCCGGCCGCGCGAGACCACCACACCGACGACAGGAGCCTTACGTGTGCAGTACCGCACCAATGACCCGAGTCCTGGCGATTCGCAGGTCCGCAGCCAGTTCCGGATTGTCAATACAGGAACAGAGAGCATTGCGCTCAGCGGCTTGAAGCTGCGTTATTACTACACCGTGGACGGGGACAAGCCGCAGGAATTCCACTGTGACTATGCTGCTGTCGGCAGCGGGAACCTGAGCGGAACCTTCGGGAAGCTGAGTGCGCCTGTGGCGCTGGCCGATTCCTATGTAGAGATTTCTTTTGCCGCAGGAGCAGGAAGCCTGGCCCCGGGAGCGGATAGCGGGGAGATTCAGGTGCGCTTCAACAAGGCGGATTGGACTGCCTACAATGAGAACAACGACTATTCCTATGGCGGAACCCAGCAGACCTTCGCGGATTGGAACAAAGTCACCCTGTACCGTGCAGGAACACTCGTATGGGGCTTGGAACCCTAAATTATTCCAGAGAGGAAGTATGCCGAAATGATGAAGCTAAGTTCATTCAAGAAACCGGCCTCCATAGTCATGACTGCCGTTCTGACGCTATCCCTCACCAGCGGGATCTTCAATTTCAATCCGGGAACAGCCAAGGCGGCATCGGTGGAGAAGACAAGATTCCTGCAATTATATGACCAGTTGAAAAACCCGGCAAGCGGCTATTTCTCGGCTGAAGGTATCCCGTATCACTCGGTGGAGACCCTGCTGAGCGAGGCGCCCAACTATGGGCATATGACTACCTCAGAGGCCTACAGCTACTGGATGTGGCTTGAAGTGCTGTACGGCCATAACACCGGGGACTGGAGCAAGCTCGAAGCGGCCTGGGACAACATGGAGAAATACATTATTCCGATCAATGAAGGCGACGGTGTGCAGGAGCAGCCGACCATGAGCAGCTATAACCCGAACAGTCCGGCAACCTACGCCTCGGAGCATGCCCAGCCGGATCTGTATCCAAGTGCGCTGAACGGCAAGTACACTCCGGGCAAGGACCCGCTGGATGCGGAGCTGAAGTCCACCTACGGCAATAACCAGACCTATCTGATGCACTGGCTGGTGGATGTGGACAACTGGTACGGCTTCGGCAATCTGCTGAACCCTAGCCATACCGCGAGTTATGTGAACACCTTCCAGCGCGGAGTGCAGGAATCGGTCTGGGAGGCAGTAGGCCACCCTTCACAGGATAACAAGACGTTCGGCAAAGCCAATGAAGGCTTCATGTCCTTGTTCACCAAGGAAAATAGCGCACCTTCCGCACAATGGCGGTATACGAATGCCACGGATGCGGATGCGCGGGCTGTGCAGGCCATGTACTGGGCCAAGGACCTTGGCTATACGAATACAGTCTATCTGAACAAAGCCAAAAAAATGGGCGACTTCCTGCGTTACGGCATGTACGATAAGTACTTCCAGAAGATCGGCAGTGCCGCTGACGGTACGCCTGAAGCGGGAACCGGCAAGGATTCCAGCCAGTATCTGCTGGCCTGGTATACAGCCTGGGGCGGCGGTCTGGGAACCGGCGGAGACTGGGCCTGGAGAATCGGCGCCAGCCATGCGCATCAGGGGTATCAGAATGTGGTTGCAGCCTATGCGCTGTCGACCGCAGCCGGAGGACTGATTCCGTCCTCGGCAACAGCCGGAACGGACTGGGGCAAATCGCTGACCCGCCAGCTGGAATTCTACAACTGGCTGCAATCCTCTGAAGGGGCGATTGCGGGCGGTGCAACCAACAGCTATAACGGCTCCTACAGCGCTTATCCGGCAGGCACAAGCACCTTCTACGGCATGGCCTACGACGAGGCTCCTGTCTATCATGACCCGCCATCCAACAACTGGTTCGGGATGCAGTCCTGGAGCATGGAACGGGTAGCAGAGCTGTATTACATCCTGGCTTCCAGCGGGGACACTACCTCGGCTAATTTCAAAATGGCCAAACGGGCCATTGAGAACTGGATAGACTGGTCTACAGATTATGCCTTTGCGGGCAGCCGTCCGGTATCCGATGCCGCCGGCTATTATCTGGATCAGCAAGGGAACAGGATTCTGGGCGGAGATGATCCGCAGGTGGCCACTGTATCCGCACCCGGCGAGTTCTGGATTCCGGGCAATGTGGAGTGGCACGGACAGCCGGATACCTGGAGCGGGTTCAGCACTTTTAACGGCAACAGCGGTCTGAACGCAGTGACCAAAGATCCTGGACAGGACAGCGGCGTGCTGGGCAGTTACATTAAAGCGCTTACCTTCTTTGCCGCAGGGAATAAAGCGGAGCATGGCAGCAATACTGCGCTCGGCGGAACCGCTTCCCAATTAGCCAAATCCTTGCTGGATACGGCCTGGGGCTACAATGACGGAGTGGGCATTACGACACTTGAGAAGCGCGCGGATTATTTCCGGTTCTTCACCAAAGAGGTCTATTTCCCTGCAGGCTGGAGCGGTACCTTCGGCCAGGGCAATACTATTCCGGGGAACGCGACAGTTCCATCTGACCCGGCTAAGGGCGGTAATGGAGTGTATGCGAGCTACACCGATATTCTCCCGGATATCAAAAATGATCCCAAGTGGAGTTACCTGGAAGACAAGTACAATAGCTCGTACAACAAAACAACCAAGACTTGGGAGAATGGTGCACCGGAGTTCACCTACCACCGCTTCTGGTCACAAGTGGACATCGCTACAGCCTACGCGGAATATGACCGGCTGATTAATAACGGTACCGGCCCGACGCCTACGCCGACGACTACACCAACGGCTTCACCAACAGCTACGCCGACGGCCTCACCAACCCCTACACCTTCGGTTACACCGACAGTAGCGCCGACGGCCACACCTACCGCTACAGCGACGACCACACCTACTGCCACAGCGACGACTACACCAACAGCTACACCGACAGTCGCACCAACACCTACGCCTGCCGTAGGGAATCTGGTGGTTCAATACCGCACCACAGATACGAACGCCACAGATGCACAGTTCCGTCCGCAGCTGCGTGTTGTCAACAACGGAACCACGGCTGTAGATCTTAGCAAGGTCAAGCTCCGCTATTACTACACGATCGACGGAGAGAAGGCCCAGCAATTTAATGTGGATTATGCAACAGTCGGCGGCAGCAATGTGCTTGGCAGCTTCGTGAAGCTCGCTCCTGCGGCTACAGGAGCAGACTATTACGTGGAGATTGCCTTCAGCGCCGGCGCAGGCAGTCTGGCACCCGGTGCGAACACCGGTGAGATTCAGCTGCGCATCAACAAATCCGATTGGAGCAATTACAATGAGGCTGATGATTACTCCTACGATCCAACCAAAACAGCCTTCACCGATTGGAACCGGGTAACGCTGTATTTGAACGGCGTCCAGTCATGGGGCATTCAGCCGCAGTAAGGCTGCCGTCCGGTAAGCCAGCCCCGGCGTAAATTCGTATCCTGAAAAGCGAAAGAACCTTCAACTCCACAGATAGTGGTTTTGAAGGTTCTTTTTTGAATGTACTAAGAAGCATGTATGCGAAAAACCGAACACAATAG
Source organism: Paenibacillus tritici (assembly GCF_018207515.1). Lineage (NCBI taxonomy): Bacteria > Bacillati > Bacillota > Bacilli > Caryophanales > Paenibacillaceae > Paenibacillus > Paenibacillus tritici. The sequence goes on along the minus strand of NZ_CP073365.1, from coordinate 5,975,971 downwards.
GGGAGGCACCAGCACTCTTCACTTGCCAGGGTTTCCTTTATATCGGTAGCTCCCTAGCTGGGGTGCAATCAGACCTGCGCCTGTGGCACAACCTTCTCAGCAGTCTCGATCGTCCCGCCGCCAAGACAGGTATCGCCCAGATAGAAGACCACGGCTTGTCCAGGCGTAATAGCCTTCTGCTGCACATCAAAAGCAACATGTACGGTTCCGTCCTCCTGCTTCGTCAGCGTAACCCCCTGATCCGGCTGGCGGTAGCGGAACTTGGCGGTACACTTCAGCGGTGTATCGCCAAGTGTATCCGGATCGATCCAGTTCACCCCTGAGGCTATAAGGCTGGTCGAGTACAAGCTGACATGCTTCTCGCCCTGTACCACATACAGGGTATTGCTGGCCAGATCCTTCTCGGCCACGAACCACGGTTCGCCGGTGCCGGAGCCGCCGATGCCCAGGCCCTGGCGCTGGCCCAGCGTGTAGTACATGAGGCCGTCATGCCGGCCCTTCACTTCGCCCGTGGCGATATCGACCATATTGCCTGACTGTGCAGGCAGGTATTGGCTTAAGAATTCACGGAAATTGCGTTCTCCGATGAAGCATACGCCGGTGCTGTCTTTTTTCTTCGCGGTATAGAGTCCGGCTTCCTCGGCAATTCTCCGTACCTCCGGCTTCGGCAGATGCCCGATCGGGAACATGGCCTTGGAGAGCTGATACTGGTTCAGCGCATTGAGGAAATACGTCTGGTCCTTGTTGTTGTCCACGCCGCGCAGCAGCTTGAACAGGCCGTCTTCTTCCACAACCCGGGCGTAATGCCCGGTAGCGACGTAATCTGCGCCAAGCTGCAGCGCCTTGTTCAGGAATTCTCCGAACTTGATCTCGCGGTTACACATCACATCCGGGTTCGGTGTCCGGCCGGCCTTATATTCTTCGAGGAAATAGGAAAAGACTTTATCAAAGTATTCCTTCTCGAAATTAACGGTATAGTAAGGAATGTCAATCTGCTCGCAGACGCGGCGTACATCCTCGGCATCGGTCTCCGCCGTACATACGCCGAACTCGTCGGTATCATCCCAATTCTTCATGAAGATGCCGATGACGTCATACCCCTGCTGCTTCAGCAGCAGTGCTGTAACAGAGGAATCGACCCCACCCGACATACCGACGACGACTCGGATATCCTGATTAGCTTTTGTCATCGTGATCACCATTTTCTGTGCACAAAATACCGGCATTCTCACTGAACACCCGGCTCATTGTGTATTATAACATACCTGTCTACCCCAAACGAGGACACGGCTGCTACAAATTATAGCGAAAAACGGTCCGTTATTGACAATTTGTCCACCACTGGTGAACAAAATCGCGAATTATTGCCGTTTGCTGTTCCAAATGTGTCCAGAGATATGATAACATAAGCTGAGAGCAAACATCGGAATACGGTGATATGACAGATCTCATGTCTAGCCAGCGAATATTTACAACAAACCAGCAACTAAACCGAAAGAGGTGCCCCTTTGAAAATATCAACCAAAGGACGTTACGGATTAACCATTATGATGGAGCTTGCCCTGAAATTTGGCGAAGGACCTACATCCCTTAAGAGCATTGCCGAGAAAAACGGACTCTCCGAGCATTATCTGGAGCAGCTCATCGCCCCGCTGCGTAATGCGGGACTCGTGAAGAGCATCCGCGGAGCCTACGGCGGTTATATTCTCTCCCGCGAGACCAGCACCATCACCGCCGGAGATATCATCCGCGTGCTGGAAGGCCCGATCTCTCCTGTAGACTTCACAGAAGAAGATGACCCGGCGAAGCGCGACCTCTGGCTGCGCATCCGCGACAGCATCGCCGATGTCCTCGACTCCACCACGTTATCCGATCTGATCAACTTCAAGGAAGAGAGCCAGGCGGATAATTATATGTTTTACATTTAATGGTAATTTGCGATTGAACGTAAATATATGAGAAAGAGCCGCCACGGTCAATAGACTGGGCGGCTCTTTCCTTTTATGGATACAAAAAAGGGGACAGGCCTGCCTGGGAGTGCTTTGACTTGCCGGATGGGCTACCCTCCTCCCAGCAACTGATGAATTCGCGCCGCCAGCTTTTGGCCGGCATTGGCTTCTATGAGCGTGAGATCCCACATTACCGCATGGGTTCGAGGGTCGGCAGCATCGTTGAAGACGGCAAGCGTCAGCTCCTGCTTTCCTCCAAGCGGAACCCGGAAGGATAGCGGCTGATTCTCACCCGGTACGATATTCACATTCAGGGAGTAAAGCTCTTCTCCGTCGGCCCTGATAATGACGCGGCTGCTGCCGCTGTCCGCTGCAGGTATGGCATCGTCGGGTACGGCGAAATTCCCGGTAATCTCCTTATACTGTCCATCAAGGCGCAGAGAGAACTCGTGACTTCTTGGATTATCGCGGCTGTACAGATTGATCGCCGGTTTGATCTGCTCCTGCGCTGCTGTGAAGCCGTTGAGCTGTGCCTCCCACTGCACCTTGCCATGTTCAAGGGGCAGCCGGTCCAGCGCCTTGATCTCGCCGTGTCCATGATCCAGATAATGATTGAGACCGCTCATGGCGGAGTAGACGGTCAACGTCAGGATCGCTCCGGAGAACAGGAGCTTGAGTAAGCCTCCCGGCGTCGTACGATCGCGGCGGATCAGCCGCTGGCTGCCATAGCCGACAGTCGCACCCAGCGTATTAATGACGATATCGTTGACATCGAACGCGCCCAAATGCGTCACCATCTGGATCAGCTCAATCCCGGTAATGGCTGCTAAGAAGACCAAAAGAAACGGCAGGAACCGGCAGCGGATCAGCAGCGGGATCACTAGCCCGAACGGTACGAATGCCAGGTAGTTACCCAGGTTGAAGATCCAGAGATTCGAATAACCGCTGTCCGGAAACCGCAGGGGAATTCCGTCAAATGCTAAATGATACCGCAAGCCCGTCTCCGGCAGAGCCGATGAGCGGTTGAAGCTGACGAACAAGAAAAATAGGGTGAGGGCTGTGTACAGCCAGAAGCCTACCCATGCGACGGTCCTCATTTTCCCTTGAAACATGATGTATTCCCTCTCTATCGCTCAGTTTAGTGTCAGTCGCCGGAACAAGCCGTATGGGTCGAGTATAAGTCATCCCCGGCGGTCCAGCAAGACAGGCGGCGGCCGTACAGCAGCCAGTTAACGGAACAATGTAACATAGATAAATAACCCAATCCAACGAGAGTATGGTATCCTTTTAGTTCTCACGGTTACGACCAAAAATGTACCCTATTTCAGTTCATCTGCACATGATCTTTATCTGTATAGGGTAAGCTTTGAAGTGGTTCTACAAAAAAAGGTGAGGTTGTCACATGTCAAAAACAATACTGATTGTAGAAGATGAAAATATTTTACGCGAAATCATGAAAGATTATCTGCTTGAAGAGGGGTATCGTGTGATTGAAGCTGCCGATGGGAAACAAGCGGTCTCGTTATTTCAAGAACATGAGGTGGACTTGATTTTACTGGACATCATGCTGCCTGAATTGGATGGATGGTCCGTGTGCAGGCGCATCCGCAAGACGTCGAATGTGCCGATCATCCTATTGACGGCCCGTTCTGATGAGGACGATACGTTGCTGGGGTTCGAGCTTGGCGCTGACGATTACGTAACCAAGCCATACAGCCCTCCAATCCTGTTGGCACGGGCAAAGCGGCTGCTGGAGAGCAGGCATACCCGCGAGCATGAGAGCGACACCTTGTCCAGCGGAGGCATTTCGGTCCATTTTCCATCCCGAACCGTTTCGATTGACGGTACAAGCTCCGGTCTAACGCATACGGAATTCGAAATATTGGCCTATCTGTTGCAAAACAAAGGGATCATCATCAGCAGAGAGCAACTGATTACGAAAATTTGGGGATATGATTTCACGGGCGATGATCGTACGGTCAACAGCCATATCCGCAATTTGCGTTCCAAGCTGGGGAAGCATGCCAAACAGATTGTTACGGTTGTGCGTTCAGGCTATAAATTCGAGGACGAGCTATGAAAAAGGGGATTGTTCTGAAGCTGTTCCTGTTGACAGCGGGGTTGTGCCTGTTCCTGATCGCCGTTATTTTCACCTTGCAAACCGTATTTTTCAAACAGTTTTATGTTCATCAAAAAGTGGAGGACGTTAACGCGGCGCTTCAGGCTTATGAACAAGACTACCTGAATCAGGCCTCGGACACGCAGGAGATGGCCAAGCTGGAGCAAGACTTTTTTCAAAAGCATAACACCTGGATCACAGCTCTGGACACCCGCGGAAATTTAAAGTATGCAGGCGATTTCTTCATGGAAATTAAGCTGGACCGTTCGGAAGAATCTGCGCTTTCTGACCCAACGATAACCGTACCTCTATACAGTTTCATCAACGTAGAGGACTTCAGCAGCAATCAAACGTTCCTCACTCCCTGGATTGAAGAAGGGGGGAGGATCGCCATGGAAGGCTTGATCATGAACAACCAGCCAGTGATCCAGCGGATGGGAAGGAACAGTTCCAATCTGAGAGATGAGAGCCGGCTGGAGAATCATCAGATGGTGAGCAAGGAGTACGAGGTGCTGGGCCGATTGAGCGCGGTCCAATATCGTGAGCAATATTCCTCCTTTCTGGTCAAAGGAACCATTACGAAAGTTCGGGTACCGGAAGGGGCGGGAGTCTCGCGGTACACCAATCACTTGTTTCTGGACCGTATCAAAGCTTTCCAGGCGGATCTATTGTACGGCGACTTTAAGGATGTCACGAACGCAAAGCAGATCGTAGATGTTGAAGAAAATCACGTGAACTACAAAATTTTCGTGGACCGCACCCAAGATCGCGACGGAAATCCCACCTACCTGTTCGCGATGACGTCGCTGCAGCCTGTTAATGAAGCCGTAGGAATCATTAAAGACTATTATGTGTATATCATTATTGCGACCTTGCTGCTCGCGTTACTAGCATCGTTTTACTACTCCCGTCAGATCGCCCGGCCGTTGCTGCGTATGAACCGTACCACCCGGCAAATGGCAAACCTCGATTTCTCGGAGAAAATCCCCATCACAACGAAGGATGAAATCGGAGACTTGTCGGGCAATATTAACGAGCTCTCCGAGCGCCTGCATTCCCATATCCTCCAGCTTGAGCAGGATATCGAGAAGGAAAAGCAGCTGGAGCATACGCGAAAAGAATTTATATCCGGCGTATCCCATGAGCTGAAGACTCCGTTAAGCGTCATTCAGAGCTGCCTTGCCATTTTGAAGGACGGGGTGGCAAGCCATAAGCGGGATCATTATTTTGCGGCGATGGAAGACGAAGTCAGCCGGATGAATGTGCTGATCGGGGATATGCTGGAATTGGCAAAATATGAATCCGGTACGTATAAAATGGACGTCGGTTCATTCTATATTGATACGGTCATCGAGCGGGTATGCACTAAATTAACGCCGGACTTTGAAGCCAAGCGGCTGCTTCTCAGCACTTCGCTTATACCTGCCCTAGTCGAGGGGAACGAGCGTCGTATAGAGCAGGTCATCGTCAATTTCCTTACCAACGCGATTTTCTATACGCCGGAGCAAGAATCTATACTCGTAACCACTTCGGAAGAGAAGGACACCATTCGCATTTGTATCGAAAATAAAGGTGCCCATATCCCGGACGAGCAGCTGGGGAGAATTTGGGACCGTTTCTACCGCGGTGAAACCTCCCGCCACCGGTCGACCGGCGGGACGGGTCTTGGTCTTGCCATCTCCCAAAAAATTTTGGAGATGCACGGCGCGGCTTACGGCGTGAACAATACCTCCGATGGAGTGATGTTTTATTTTCAATTGAATAAAAAAGCGTAGAAATACGGAAGAAAGTGCAGACCTTGGTTCTGCGCTTTTTCTTTATTTCTTTTTTGATCTGACGTTGATTTCCTCTGCACTTGTTCTGCATCTCTCCCTGTTATTCTTTACTTAATTTTAGATGAAGAGAGGACGATGTTCATGTTTAAAAAAATCATATCAACGCTAGTTATAGGCAGCACCGCACTTACCTTAGCTGCGTGCGGGAATGGGCAACATCCGCAAAACGCGACGTCTCAGCCACAAGCTAATGAAGCAGCTCCCTTGGAGAAGTCAAACCAAAATTCCTATAAAACGATATTTAAGAACAGCGTATTTCTGGGAGATTCGATAACAGAGGCACTATCTTACCATGATATTTTGGACGAGTTCAATGTAGTGGCAGGTGCCGGAAAGACTACCGAGCTATCTCTGATGAGTGGAGATGTCGATAAGCTGGCAGAGCGGAATCCGCAGTATGTATTGATCATGCTGGGGTCCGATGATATTCTATTGCCGCCGCAAATTACCGATAACCCCAAGCAGTATTCACTGGACTTCTACGCCCAATTGATCGACAGCATCAAGGAGAAGCTTCCGAAGGCATTCATAACGGTTTTACCGGTTACTCCGGTTACGCCGGAAGCTGAACAGGTGGAACCACGCTACAAAAATATCAACGATTACAACCAAGGATTAAAAGAGCTGGCGGACAAGAAGCAGGTCGGATTTGCCGATTTATCCTCCATATTTGCGGACAGCCCTCATTTGTATAGTTCGGACGGTATTCATTTTAAACCGGAATTCTATACACGTATGCTCGATTTGCTGAAAGACCGGGTGAAATAACATGCAGCCAGGTGAAGATCGGGAGGTGACGGGGATTGGTCTTTAGCAGCCTTATCTTTCTATTCCTCTTTCTGCCGGTCACCATGCTGATCTACTATATCTCGCCCATGAGGATTAGAAATGCTATTCTGCTCGCCGCAAGTCTGATCTTCTATGCATGGGGCGAGCCCGTCTACATTGTCCTCATGATCTTCTCGACGGTATTCGACTATGTGAACGGGATCCTGATCGAAAGATACAGGCACCGTAAGGGGATTGCACAGGGAGTATTGATCCTGTCCATGATGGGGAGCCTGGGGATTCTTGGTTTTTTTAAATACGCGGGATTCGTCTACGACAATATCCATTCGTTGTTCAACCTGCACTTGCAGGCAGCAGATCTTCCGCTTCCGGTGGGAATATCCTTCTACACGTTCCAGACGATGTCTTACGTAATTGACGTTTATCGGGGGAAAGTGAGTGTTCAGAAGAACCTGATCTCCTTCGGCGCCTACGTGACGATGTTCCCGCAGCTTGTAGCGGGACCGATCGTGAAATACGAAGATATTGCGGGGCAACTGGTTAACCGCCAAGTAACGTTGGACCGTTTTGGCGAAGGGGCGGAACTGTTTATCAGAGGACTTGCTAAAAAAGTATTGCTTGCCAACAATATCGGTCTGCTGTGGACAAGTGTTAAAGGGGTGCCTGGGGGAGAACTATCGGTACTTTCTGCATGGCTCGGCATAATCGCCTTCACGTTTCAAATCTATTTCGATTTTAGCGGGTATTCGGATATGGCACGTGGTCTGGGCAGAATGTTCGGGTTCGAATTTATGAAGAATTTTGACTATCCTTATATTTCCAGGAGCATTACAGAATTTTGGCGGAGATGGCATATTTCGCTCGGTGCCTGGTTCCGTGAGTATATCTACATCCCGCTCGGCGGCAACCGGGTGGGGATGCTGAAGCAGCTGAGAAACTTGGCGGTTGTATGGTTTATAACCGGATTGTGGCATGGAGCGAGCTGGAATTTTATCATTTGGGGCTTATATTTCGGTCTTTTTGTCACCATCGAAAAGTGGTTTCTCTTGAAACAGCTTCAGCGCTTTCCAGCCTTTGTAAGCCATGTCTACACCCTGATGATCGTGATCATCGGCTGGGTATTTTTCGAATTTGAACATTTGCCTGCAGCCATGAGATTCATCGGAACGATGTTTGGCGCTGGAGCACATGGGTTCGTGGACAACCGGTCGCTGTATGATCTGTCGACGAACGCCCTGCTTCTGCTGCTCTTGGCGGTTTGTGCCACGCCGTATCCCCGTCAAGCACTGACATACATCAGAACCAGGTTTGCCCGATCCGGCACGCTTGCCGCTTTCGCCGTCTACTTCCTCTTCATAGTGGCCTCAACAGCCTATCTGGTCAATGCAACGTACAATCCATTCTTATACTTTCGTTTTTAATAGAGGTGATTTTATTTGAAGCAGTACGATCAGGTCTATTATCGCGCACTCGCCATTCTACTGCTGATGTTTACCGGAGCGGTATTGGTTATCAACTGTCTGACCCCGGGTAAAGTATTGTCCGAATCAGAGAACCGGATGCTGCAGCAGCTCCCGAAATTCTCGCTTCAAACCTTAGGATCAGGCAAGTTTACTTCAGAATTTGAAGCGTATCTAGCGGATCAGTTTATGGAGAGGGACATTTGGATTGGACTCAAATCCGATGCGGACCAGCGATTGGGCAAAAAAGAGAGCAACGGGGTATACCTCGGCAAGGACGGGTACCTGATTCAAAAATTCACTCCTCCCGAAAAAGGAGATTTGGAAGATAAGGTGAAAGCCGTTCAAGCATTTGATCAGGCTACGCCTGGTCTGCGCAAATATATGATGCTCGTGCCGACAGCCGCTTCCGTGCTTGAGGATAAATTGCCGCCCTATGCTTCCGGTGGGGATGAGAGGGTCTATTGGGACAAGATAAAGGATTCTGATCTCGGGAATATTCGATGGATTGATGTTTCCTCGGCGCTGGAGGCGAACAAGGAGCAACCGGTCTATTACAAAACAGACCATCACTGGACGACCCAAGGGGCTTTCCTTGCCTACCGGGAGCTGGGCGCGCCAATGGGTTTTACACCCAAGCACGAAGCTGATTTCAACATTCGTCAAGTCACCAGCCAGTTCTATGGATCTTTGTATTCGAAAAGCGGGTTTCGGCACTTACAGCCGGATTCCATTGAGCTGTATGATCCAAAAACACCGGGGAGCATTTCCGTGGATTATGTCGACGAACAGCAAAGTGCGGATTCGATGTACGTCATGGAAAATCTCACCAAAAAGGATAAATACACTGTATTTTTTAATGGGAACCATGGCTTGATCCGCATAACAACCGGCAATCCAGATGGAAGAAGGCTGCTTATTGTTAAGGATTCGTATGCAAACAGCCTGATCCCTTTTTTAACCACGCATTTTAGCGAAATTGATGTGATAGATCTCAGATATTATGAGGGGGATGTACTGAAGCTTATGGAAGAACGGCAAATCCGCGACATGCTGATTTTGTATAATATCACCACATTTTTTGAATATCCATCCATTAAATCAATAGCGGATTCTGTAGAATAATGCAAATAGGAGGTCAGTAACGATGCTTGCTGGACAGAAAATGAAGTACCTGGTTGTCCTGTCTGCCGTCATGATCTTATGTGGCATTCTGATCGGATGCTCCAGTAAGAAGGAAGGCGCCAAAGACGTTCCCGTCCATACCATTGAGGAGCACATCAAGCAAGCGGCTTCTATGGAAAATATGGAAAAAGGGGATAGGAACAGGCTTAAGAAGCTATACCATCTCGATGCAGATGAGGTTCAGGATTTTGTGCTGTATACGGCAGAATCGAACGTGGAAGCGGAGGAACTGGCTGTGATCCAAGTGAAACAAGAGCATCAAGTGGACAGCGTTAAGGAAAAAATCATGAAAAGAATCAGGGCTCAAGAGGTCAAGCTGAAGGACTACCGTCCCGAGCAATTTTACCTCGTCCAAAAGCATGTATTAAAGGTTAAGGGCCGATATATTTTGTTTACGGTCTCCAAGGATGCCGGACAAATCGAAAGTGCGTTTAGCGAAGCTCTTAAATAACAGGAGATGACGTAGTGCGCTGATATAATAACCCGCCGGGCTTGTGCCTGACGGGTCTTTGGCATGGGCCGAAGATTCAATCTCCAGTTCTAACAATCCCCCTCATCCGCATACCTTATTTTAACAAGAACACCTGTTCTATTTTACCATTGCTTAAAAAACTTAATCCTGGTTATAATACAAACAAATGTTCTCACTGAATTCCGGAGGCGATCAATCATGAAGATGAGCATCGGCCAAACCATAGAAATGATATATCTGGACAAAGCGGGCAAGATTACGCAGCGGAAAATTGAAGTGCATGGTATCCGTGATGGCCGCATACGGGCTACCTGTCTGAGCACCGGCCTGCCCCGTGTCTTCCTGACCGCCAGTATCCTGTCGTGGCATCCGGTACAGGGGCGGAGGTATGCTTAAGCCTAAAGACCGGATTATTCTGCTCTCAGATTGCCAATCCTTTTATGCCAGTGTCGAAAAAGCTGCTCATCCCGAGTATAAAGATAAGCCTGTCGCCGTCGGCGATCCTGCGCGGATGAACGGGATTGTCCTGGCTGCCTGCCCCATTGCCAAATCTCATGGGGTAACCACAGCCTCACGCGTGGGGGAGGCCCTGACGAAATGCCGGGACCTGGTGGTCATCCGGCCGCGGATGAGTATATATATTCAGGTCTCGCTGCTGATATCGGAGATATACCAGGGGTATACCGATCTGGTGGAGGCCTTCAGCATCGACGAGCAGTTCCTGGATGTGACCGGCTCCTTGCGTGCATTCGGGGGAGATCTGGAGGAGATGATTCACTCGATACAGCAGCATGTCCTGTTATCCACAGGGGTCTGGACCCGGGTGGGAATCGGCCCGTCCAAAATCCTTGCCAAGATGGCCAATAACTTCGCCAAGAAGAAGACCGGCGGAACGTTCAGGCTGGATTACGATAATCTGGAGACAGAGCTATGGCCGCTTCCGGTGCATGAAATGTTCATGGTGGCAGGCCGGATGACCAAGAACTTTTACCGGATGGGGATTACTACCATTGGAGATATTGCCCGTATGGAGCTGGGCGAGCTGAAGCGGAGAATGCGCACAACGATGGGCAAACAGAGCGATATCCAGGCGGAATATTATTGGCAGACAGCGCGGGGGATTGATCCCAGTCCGGTTGTTACCGGGATACGCCAGCAGATGAAGTCTGTCGGCCACGGGAAGGCGCTGCGCTGGAATCTCTATACGCGGCTTCCAGAGATTGAGGTTGTATTGCTGGAGCTGGTGATTGAGGTCTGCCAGCGGGCGCGGAAATACCGGTATATGGGATCGGTGGTGTCTGTTGCGGTGGTAGAGACGGACGGCAACACCTCCAATTCTTACAGCCGGCAAGCGACACTGCCCGAACCCTCGTCTTTAACCCATGAGGTTGCAGCGGCAGCCTATCGTTTATTTGTAGATCATTGGAGCGGCTTGCCGATAAGCCGATTGGCCATATCTATATCCCAGTTGACAGAGGACAGCGTGATGCAGCTAACCCTATTTGACGACCGTATCCGGGTCTTGGGCAGAGAACGGGCCATTGACCAGATCAAAGCCAGATACGGCAGTCAGGCACTGATCCGCGCGTCTTCTTTACTGGAATCCGGGGTTGCTCTGGAACGGGCGCAGCAGATTGGGGGGCATTATAAATGAGTAAATTAGATGGAAACGAGCGGTGGAAATCCAAAATGCTAATGACAGAGCATGTCCAGCACTATGAGCAGAAGCAGGGGGAAGAGGTTAGGAAAATGATCACGGTGGAGGAGCGGACGATGGTGCGTGACCTGATCCTGCTTCCATATATGGAGACCATGGTCAGCAAGAGCCTGAAGGAGATTGAGTTCTCCGGCAGTATCCTTAAGCGCGCTTTCGGCATTGCCGGCCAGGCGATTCAGGAGCGTATTATGCAGGATACCTACCGGCTGCAGAAGGAGCTGAAGCAGCATAATATCCGGGTGCTGGCAGATGAGCAGGAGGAGTTCCTGGTGTATTACAAAATCTTTTGCCGGGGATATCAGGAACGCTTCGGGCTCACCCGGGATGTGATGCGCACCGAGATCAGCCTGCGGCTGACCAAGTATACAGCGGAGCTTGGAGCCGTATTGAAGGAGTATCTGAAGTCATAACACCAGCGTAGCCGGTAAATACCGAACATTTTAAAAGTTCAGTGCAGAGGATAATGAATTTTATCACCGGGCAGGTTTGATAATATTCAGTTGTAAACGTAGACAGTAGATGAAAGGGGAGGGCATTATTGAACAGTAAGAGTAAAGTGGTACTAAGCGCAATGCTGGCATGCGGACTGCTCGCCGGATGTGGAAGCAAAGGGGATAACGCGCAGCCGGAGGCGGGAGCTTCGTCGGCACCCAAAGAAGAGAAGGTGTCGCTCACGTTCTGGAGAAATTCGGGCAATGACGCCGAGAATTCAGCCTATGACAAGCTGGTGGCCTCGTTTAATGAAGCGCATCCTAATATCAAGGTTGAGATGAGCCCGATTCCCTATGCCGATTACGACACCAAGCTGAGAACATCCATTGCTTCGGGCAATCCCCCTGATATTATGGCCGTCGACGGCCCGAATATGGCTTCCTACGCCCAGGCGGGTGCTTTACAGCCGCTGACCGCCTATTTCAAGAAGGATGGTAACCTGGAGGATATTCCGAAACCGACTATTGCCACATACACCTATAATAATGAAATTTACATGGCTCCGCTCACCGAATCCTCCATTGCTCTTTTTTATAACAAAAAAATGTTTGAAGCGAAGGGAATCCCTCTTCCCTCCAAGAACCCGGAAGAGCCTTGGACCTGGGATCAGGTGCTGGATGCAGCTAAAAAGCTTAACGATCCGGCCAAAGGCGTGTACGGCATTGATCCGGCGCAGGGCTTCGGTAACGCAGGAACAGCGGCATACTTTAAATATCCGATTATTTGGCAGTTTGGCGGCGAGATCATGAGCCCGGATGGAACAACCTCCAAAGGCTACCTGGATAAGCCGGAGACCAAAAAGGCGTTGCAATTCTTCTCCGACCTGTATAATAAAGATAAAGTGTCCTCCCTGGAATACCCGCCAGACCCGTTCCCGAACAACCAGCTGGCGATGACGGTGGACGGCTCCTGGTCACTGGGCAATTATGCCGACAAGTTCCCTAATTTCAAATTAGGCGAAGATTATGATATCGCCCCGCTTCCGAAGGAAACCCAGCAGGCTGTTGCGAACGGAAGCTGGTCGCTGGCCATTTCCTCGAAGAGTAAGAATGCTGATGCGGCCTGGCAGTTTGTAAACTGGGTGACGGGCTCTGAAGGGGCTAAGACCTACTGCTCGATCACAAAAGATATTCCGGCCCGCTATTCAGTAGCCAAAGAGTTCCCTGAGCTGGGTCAATATCCGAAGAATATCTTTGTCGTACAGAATCAGAAATACGGCAGACCGCGTCCGATTACACCGGTCTTCCCGCAAATGTCTGAAGCGGTAAACAAGATGATTGAGGAAGTGACCATCGCCGGACGCAACGCGGATGCAGCCATTGCCGACGCCATCAAAAAAATTGACAAGGCATATGCAGATCTGCCGCAAAAATAATACAATTTCCAAACATTACAGAAACGGCAGCCGCCCTTTAACCAAAGGGCGGCTAAGCCGTTTCCACTTGTAGTAAGGGGTGCGGTTGTCATGTTCTACTCGTTACGCAGCAGATTGATGTGGGCTTTTTCGATCCTGCTGATCCTTCCGATTACGGCGGTTGTCTTCATCCTCAGCAAGGAATCGTCGGAGCAGATCCGTAAATCTACCCAGACCTCCACACTGCAAACCATAGACCAATTTGCCTCCCATGTCAGCACACTGCTGACGCAGATTGAGGATATGGGCAACCAGGTGCTGAGCAGCGACATCACACAGGAATGGATAACCGCCGACCTGAACGATGAGAGCACTAAGGGGGAGCAGTATCTGGCCAAGCAAAAGCTGCGTGAGCTGTTATCCTCCTATGCGATCAATAATTCGAATGTGATTTCCATTTCTACCTTTGCGGAGGGAAAGGGCGGGTTGTGGACACAGGACCTGAGCTACCTGAAGAGCAGCTGGTACAGCCGGTTTAAGGAGCAGGATGTGCGCTGGACGCAGGCTCACAAGGACAGGGATCAGGCCGACGACAGCATACGTTCGCGCGATGTCAATAGCCTTGTGCTCCCTTTGGTGCAGCTCCAGTCCTTTAAGGATGTTGGAGTAATCAAACTCAATTATCCTACGGTGCTGCTGCGCCAGGATCTGGATAAAATCAGCTTCGGCAAAAGCGGCAAAGCCTTCCTGCTGACGGCTGAAGGCCTCAGTGTACTTAATCAGGATCTGACAGGAGCTGAGGGGCTGCTTAGAGACGGGCTTGCTACTGTGCAGAAACAGAGTGGTGGACAGACCAGCGGCATTTTCCCGCTTCACCAGGGGGGGACCGACTATCTGTTCTTTTACCGCAGGCTGCCTGCACAGAACTGGCTGATCGTCGGCGAGGTGCCGGAGGCGGAGCTGTATGCGACCATCACCAGGCTCAAAGAAACGCTGCTCCTTGCCAGCTTTGTGCTGCTGATCCTTGTCATTATTGTGGCGCTGTGGCTCTCTACCGGTATAACGAAGCCATTAAGTGCCATGGCCCGGGCCATGCGGCATGTGAGAAACGGGCAGTTCGAGCTGGCGATGAAGGATATGCCCAAGGTTAGATCGCGGCAGAGCGAAGTGGACTATGCGGCCGGTGTATTTGAGCAGATGACCCGTCAGCTGAAGTATCTGATCGAGACGGAATTCGAGACCAACCTGCGCCGGAAAAATGCCGAATATAAAGCGCTCCTGCTGCAGATCAATCCGCATTTTTACAACAATACACTGGAGATCATCAGCGGTCTAGCGGCGATGAAACGGGAGGATCTGGTCATGGACGCCACGGAAGCACTGGGTAAAATGATGCGGTATTCGCTGAGTCTCGATACGGATCTGGTACAAGTCAGCGAGGAGCTTGGCTATATCCGTGACTACCTGTTCCTCCTAAAGCTGCGGCATGAGGATCATCTGATGGTGGAGGTCCGGGAGGATTCCGCCGCGGATCAGCTGCTCATCGCCAAGTTCATTCTGCAGCCGCTGGTAGAGAATGCGGTGAAGTACAGCCTGGAGAAAGGGGGGATCGCCGAGGTGGCGATTACCTCCAGCGTGTGCGGAGAGCGCCTGCACCTGCAGATTCAGGATAACGGTTCAGGAATGACACCGGAACTGATCGCCAGCATTCTTGCCGACACGGAGCTTAGGGACAGTGTGGGAATCTTAAATCATAAAGGGGACAGCATCGGACTACGCAATGTACTCTCCCGCTGCCGTCTGTATTACGGCGGACAGTTTGAAGCCGTCCTTGATTCGAAGCTAAATACAGGAACAACCATTACACTGAAGCTGCCGCTGATAGAGAGGTGATTATTATGTATGACATTATGCTGGTGGATGATGAGAAGGGGGTCCGCAACAGTATCAAAGCCAAAATCGACTGGGAAGCCGCCGGCTTCCGGGTGGTCTCGGAGGCCTCAAGCGCCAATGAAGCGCTGCAGCTACTGGAGCAGGGACCGCTGCCGCAGCTCGTCATCTCCGATATCCGTATGCCGCAGATGGACGGCATTGAATTTATCCGCATCTGCAAAACGAAGTATCCGCTGCTGAGGACGGTTGTGCTGTCGGGATACTCTGACTTTGATTACCTGAAATCGGCCATACAGCTTGGAGTGAAGGATTATTTGCTGAAGCCGGTGGCCCGCGCAGAACTGAATGAGCTGCTTGGCAAGCTGGGTGAAGAAATTAGACAGGAGCAACAAAAACTGCAGGCCTCACGGCAGGCTCTGCTGCAGAAAAATGAGCAGCTGCGGCTGCTGCAGGAGAATTTTTTGCTGCAAATGGTCAAGGACGAGTGGTACAGCCTGGCGGCGATCAAGGAACGGCTGCAGCAGCTCCAGCTGACCCCGCTGACAGCGGATGATCTGAAGCTGCAGTTTGTCGCTGTGGAGATGAGAGTGCCGGCGGGGCGGATGGCGGACCGGCAGGAGCGCCGGGATCTGCTCAATTTGGCTTTTCAGATGTTATGCCGGGAGACGGCTGCCAAGCGGAAAGGAATCTATCCATTCAGCGATGTTGCCAATTCCGCGATGATGTATTTGCTGATTATTATGAAGCCGGAGCCGGAGTATGCCGATCGGACGGACAGGTTCGTAGAAGAGCTGAAGCGAAACATCGCCAGTTATCTGAAGCTGGAATGTGTGACGGGGATTGGCGAGGAAGTGAATGGACTCAAGCGGCTGAAGAACGGTTATGCTTCGTGCATGCTGTCCTGGAGCCAAAACACCGTGTATAAAGATGGAACGGGCGAACGGAGCCAAGTGATGGAGCTTATGCAGGCTTTTACCCCAGAGGTGGAGCGGAAGCTGGTGCAGGCGATTGAAAATTTGGACATAAGCACCTTCCGCCAGCAGCTTGACACTATTTTCAACAGCGAAAGAGATACGCCGATGTTTGCGTTCACCTTTCTGGCCCTGCGGATGCTGCTGATGTTCAGCTCCATCGCCAAAAAGTTCGAGCTCGGCGGCTCCGCCCTGCAGAAGTATTTGTGGAACTGTCAGCGGACCATTGCCGATTACCAGTCGCGTGAAGGCGTGCGGGGGCAGATTGATGAGCTGGCGCAGCTTGTCATGGACGAAGTGAAGAAGCTCCGCTTCTCCAGCGGACAGCATATGGTCGAAGCGGTCAGGAAATATGTGGAGGAGAATTTCTCTTACGAGCTGGCGCTTTCTTCCCTCGCCGAAATGTTTCATCTGAATGAGACCTATTTATCCGGGCTGTTCAAGCAGCATGTGGGCATTACGTTCAGCGACTATGTCACCCGGCTGAGAATGACCAAGGCAGAGCAGCTTTTGCAAGAGAACGAATTGAAGCTGACCGATATCGCCATGCTTGTCGGCTACTCCAGTTCCAGCTATTTCAGCACCTCCTTCAAGAAAAACAGCGGCAAAAGCCCCAAAGAATACCGTGAATGGTATTTGAAGAATCACCCCTGAGAACATCACAACTTCTGAGCCGATCATATTGAAATAATTTCTCTGGCCGTTCAGCTACAATAGTGTCAACCAAACAAGGAATAGGAGTATGCAGCATGAATGTTTCGGGGGAGAAGCAAGCGCATAAAGAGAGCAAAACTGTAAGCAAACTGGCATGTGCGGCTGCAGTAATGCTGGTTATCGCAGGGTGCACTATTGGCGGCAACGGCAATCATAGCAGCAATACTTCTGATTCTAAAACTCCGTCCAATGCGATCTCTACTGAACCTGCGGCCTTTCCGTTTTCTGATGATCCCAATTACTATACGGAGCTGTACCGCCCGCAGTATCATCTGTCGCCGGAAAGCGGGAATATGAGCGATCCGAATGGAATGGTTTATTTCGAAGGTGAATATCACCAGTTCTACCAGAACAGCGGCCAGTGGGGTCACGCCGTCAGCACGGATCTGATCCACTGGCAGCATCTGCCGGTAGCGCTCCTGCGCGATTCACTCGGGGAGATCTGGTCAGGCAGCGCCGTGGTGGACTGGAAGGATACGAGCGGTTTTTTTGGCGGGAAAGCGGGACTGGTTGCGATCTTCACCCATTTCAAAGGTGGAATGCAGTCGCAGAGCCTGGCGTACAGTTCTGATAAAGGACGCACCTGGATCAAATATGAGGGCAATCCCGTGATTCCGAATCCGGGACTCAAGGATTTCAGAGATCCCAAGGTGTTCTGGCATGAGCCTTCGCAAGCTTGGGTGATGGTTGTCTCAGTAGACAACCGGGTGAGATTCTATACCTCTCCAGACCTGAAGACCTGGCAGATGACGAGCGAATTCGGCGCCGATCAGGGCTCACATGCCGCCGTCTGGGAATGTCCGGATCTGTTTGAGCTTCCCGTGGAAGGCAGCAAGGAGACCCGGTGGGTGCTGGCGCTCAGCATTGGCAATAACAGCTCAACCCGTGGCTCGGCGGCGCAATATTTCATCGGCAGCTTTGACGGACAGACATTCAAGAACGGGAATGAGCCCTCCAAAGTGCTGTGGACCGATTACGGAAAAGACTTCTACGCCGCAGTGTCCTACTCGGATATTCCGCAGAGTGACGGCCGCCGGATCTATGCCGGCTGGATGTCCAATTGGCGCTATCCGTTCTCGATGCCAAGCGCTCCGTGGAAAGGGAATTTGTCGCTGCCACGGGAGCTGAAGCTGCGCGACATTCCCGGTGAGGGATTGCGCCTCGTCCAGCAGCCGGTGCAAGAGCTGGAAGCCTTGCGTGGCCAAGCGGTCAAGCTGGAACCCCAGCGGCTAGAGCCAGGCAGCAATCCACTGGCCGGTCTGCACGGGACCTCCTATGAACTCGATACCGAGTTCACCGTGAAGGGGGAGGCGGAATTCGGAATCAAACTGAGAAAAGGTGCAGATCAGGAGACCAATATATCGTATAACAACGCGAATTCAACGATAACGGTGGACCGAACCCAATCAGGCGACAGTTCATTTGAAGCCGGGTTTGCCGAAACGGTCCAGGCGCCCTTAAGAGCGGTGAATGGTAAAGTCAGGCTGCATATCTATGTGGATGAATCGACGCTGGAGGTGTTCGGCGCAGACGGCGAGACTGTGATTTCCAGTATTCTTTTCCCGGAGGCTACCAGCAATGGATTGGAGCTGTATGTGAAAAAAGGGGACGTGATGCTGGACCAGGCCGTCATGTATCCGATGGCCAGTGTATGGCGGAATGAGGAGCCTGACGGCCCCGACCCGCTTCGCGTCCTGCTTAGCCAATCGAGTGTGGATGTTCCGCTTGGCGGCACTGTGGAAGCGGCAGCGGCGGTCGTACCGCTAACAGCTCCCCAGGATCTTACTTGGGTGTCGAGTGATGAGGCCGTTGCCCAGGTGGAGAGCCGTGCCGGAATATCGGCTGTCGTAAAGGGGCTGAAGGAAGGCCAGACGGAGATTAAAGCCCTTGCCCCGGGCGGGCAAATCTATGCCGTAATGAACGTGTACGTCTATAAACCGGATTGAAATGGAGTGAAAAGATCATGACAAGCGTTACAGCGGCAGCTGAGTCTGCCTCCAAAACTGCCCCATCCAGCAAAAAGCCCCGCCGGTTTCTGCGGGGAGAAGAAACAACCGCCTGGTGGTTCGTGCTGCCTTCCTTTGCTTTGCTGCTCATCTTTGTGTTCTATCCGATGCTGCAAGCCTTTGTGATCAGCTTTCAGAATTATAACCTGGTAGGATCGACCCGCAGCTTCATCGGGCTCGACAATTACAAGTCTCTGGTGACGGACAGGGATTTCCTGGCCAGTCTCAGGCATTCGTTTCATTTTGCCATCGTAGTGATTCCGATTCAGACCGCGATTTCACTGGGCCTGGCACTGTTAATCCAGAAAAAGTTCAAGCTCACCGGTTTTTTCCGCACACTCTATTTCATTCCGGTTGTCATCTCTACGGCAGTGGCCGCAACGGTGTTCAAACTGATCTACAACAAGGAATTCGGGATTCTGAACAATGTGCTGAAGACACTTCATCTGCCCACTACCAATTTCCTGTCCAACCCGGATACGGCGATGAACGGTGTGATCATGCTGGGAATATGGAAAGGCGTAGGCTTTTTCATGATTATCTTCCTGGCCGGACTGAACAACATTCCGCAAGACTTATACGAGGCGGCCCGGGTAGACGGTGCTACCAAAATACAGCAGTTCTTCCGCATTACGCTTCCTTTGCTGAACCGTACCACGGCCTTCGTGGTGATTATGACGACCATTGATGCCATTAAGCTGTCCGGCCTTGTGTTTGTATTGACCAGTGGAGGACCCAACGGGGCTACCGAAACCGCAGTCTATTATATCTATAAAATGGCCTTCCAGCAGATGCAGATGGGCTACGGCACCGCTGCCGCCTTTATTCTGTTCGCGATTGTTCTCGCCATCTCGCTCGTGCAAATGAGACTGTTCCGGAATGCGGAGCATTAATGAGACTACTAGGAGGTATCCACATGAACCGCTTTGCAAGCATTGCCAAGTATACGGTGATGACCGTTCTGGCTGTTATTTCAATTATTCCAATCCTCTGGATGATCTCGGGTTCACTACGCCCATATGAGGAATTGTTCAAGTACTCCTCCAGTCTGAATATTCATTTGTTCGTTCCTGTCCAGCCAACGCTGGCTAACTTCAAAGAGGTTATCTTCAGTGAAGGCAACCCGTTTCTCCGCTATATCGCGAATACACTGTTTGTTGCAGGGATTGTAACCCTGCTGGTGCTGCTGGTGAATTCGATGTCGGCGTTTGCTTTTGCCAAGCTGCGTTTCCGTGGCAAAGCGATTGTCTTCGCCCTGTTCATGTCGGCGATGATTATTCCCGGTGAAGTAACGCTGGTCCCGAACTATCTGCTGATGAATTATTTCGGCTGGCTGAACTCCTATAAGGCGCTGGTGATTCCTTCGATGCTGTCTGTGTTCGGAATCTTTCTGCTGCGGCAGTTCTTCGCGGAAATTCCCGATGAGATTCTGGAGGCGGCCAAAATCGACGGAGCCTCGATGTCCAGAACCTTTTCCAGTATTGTCTTGCCTGCGGCGGTCCCGCCGATGATCACCCTTGCGCTGATGACCTTTCTTGGCAACTGGGATTCCTATCTGTGGCCTCTAATCGTTATCAATGACGAAAAGAAACAGATGATCCAGGTAGCCATTGCCGCTTTCTCCTCGGTTGAAGGAACCGATTGGTCTAAGATTCTAGCCGCAAGCACCATTTCCACGGTTCCGATCCTGATCCTGTTTCTGTTCCTGCAGCGCTATTACATTCAGGGCATTACCATGTCCGGGGTGAAAGGGTAATGCCACTTATGGGACAGCTTGTTTAAAGGCTGTCTTCGCGAATAGTTCTCTAAGAGGGAACGCACACTATTTGTGAATAAGAGGAGGAGGCCCTAAGTTAATGTCCAATAAAAAAAGCTACTATGCATTTGAGGAGCCGCTTGGCACCACCATTGAATTTCAAGCCACCAGCTTACAACAAGCCATGGTAATTAAAAAGAAGAAGGCTCAAGAATTGGGGATTCCAAAAGAGGCTTTTGAACTCACAACTATACGCAAGAAACCCACTCAGAGCGCATAGCCCGGAAGCAGATCCGGGGTCCGTCTATAAGAAGCAATTGAACCTAAAAAAACCCGGAGGACCTGCCGAATTGTCAGCAGAATTCCCCGGGTTTCTTGCAGCTTATTGGCTGTGTAAAATGCGGTATTCGAGCGGCGCCAGCGTAAGGCTGATCTGCTCCCCGTCCATCTCCACCGGTTCACCGCTGAAGGCGTCCTGCCAACGGTGCTGGTCTCTGAATGAATACTGGAGAGTGACCGGACTGCTGGAGTTGTTCATCCAGACAGTAATACGGCTGTTGTCATTCCAGCGTTCATATACGAGACCCCGGCTGTCCGGATCACTCTGCAGGAAGCGGAACTGGCCGGTGCGCAGTACTTCATGCTCTTTGCGCAGGGCAATGATATCCTGATAGAAACGCAGCAGCTCCCGGTCCTGCCCCTCCTCTTCCCAGATCATGCATTTACGGCAGTCCGGGTCGTCTCCGCCGGTAAGTCCGATCTCGTCTCCGTAGAAGATGCAAGGCGTACCGGTGAAGGTGAAGAGGAAGGTGACCGCCAGCTTCAGCCGTTGCTTGTCCCCGCCAAGCCGGTTAAGCACTCTTGGGGTATCATGGCTCGCCAGAAGATTGAACAGGACTTCATTCGCCTGCCGGGGATAACGCATGAGCAGCCCGTAGATTTGAGCAGCGAAGGTCCCGGGATCAACCTCCTCATCGGTTCCGAAGAACTTCAGCAGTCTGTCAGAGAAAGGATAGTTCATCACAGAATCGAACTGATCGCCCTGCAGCCAGCTAAGGGAATCGCTCCAAACCTCGCCGATGATGAACGCCTCCGGGTTGATTTCCTTGACCGCGAGGCGGAAGTCCCTCCAGAACCTATGATCCACCTCATTGGCCACATCCAGCCGCCAGCCGTCGATATGTACTTCCTTAAGCCAGTATTTGGTGATATCGAGAAGATAATCCCGGACTTCCGGGTGGGCCGTGTTCAGCTTGGGCATGCCGCTGAAGAAGCCGAAGGTATCGTAGTTGGCCTTACCGTCCACCACCTGAACGGGATAATCATGGATATGGAACCAGCCCGCGTACCTGGAATCCTCCCCGTGCTCCAGAACATCCTTGAACGGGGCAAATTCGGAGCTTGTATGATTGAAGACAGCATCCAGAACGACCTTAAGCCCTTTGGAGTGGGCCAGCCCGACGAGTTGCTTAAGCTTGTCCAGATCCCCGAAGTTTGCGTCGATGGTTCCGTAATCAACGGTGTCATATTTATGATTGCTGGGAGACTGGAAGATAGGGGTCAGATACAGGGCCGTTACGCCCAGCTCTGCAATATAATCCAGATGGTCAATCATTCCCTGCAGGTCTCCGCCGAAAAAGCTGTCATAGGCCGGGGGCTCACCCCATTCGAGCGTACCTTCGGGATCATTCGCCGGATCTCCGTTAGCGAACCGGTCCGGCATGATCTGATAGAATACCGCAGATTTCGCCCATTCGGGAACCTGCAGCAGATCCACCTCATGGAGATAAGGCATTTCATAGTAGCCTCCGGCAGGCGCAGGCAGCCCTTCTGTATAGAAGCCCGATTCGAGCATCCATACGGTTTGCGTATCCGTTTCCAGCCGGAAGCCGTAGGAGAAACGTTTGAATTCGGGGGTGATCTCAGCTTCCCAGTAATCAAAATAGGCATCGGTAGCTACCTTGAGCATGTTCAGCTCCTGATGATGATGCTCCCAGTCGTATTTGTCGCCTGTCAGCGCGAATACCCGGTCTACATTATTCTTTTTGCTGCGGATTCTTAAGTGGAAGGTGTCCTTGTTATACGCATACGCCCATCTCCCATGCGAAGAATGATGGAGACATTCAAGCTCGATGGAGGAGCCGGGTGATGTTGATGTCACTGCTTGTCTGCTAAGAGCCATAAGAATTCCTCCTGGGTACGTGTTGTGAGTGTATATTTTGAAGTGAAATAGCTTTAATTAATACCCTGGCGCTGAACGTTCTAAACAGCTGGTTTCACTTCTATATTATGGGCGGAATTTTGGTCAAAACAGGGTGTCCGGTCCCCTCTCTGTCCCGGCTCTATGGATCAGCTCCCGGTAGTCATTACGAACATTGCCCACGGCCGCAGAGACGGGATAAGCCAGCATCTGCTCCGCATCGTATGGCTGCAGCAGCTTCATCAGTGCAGGAATATCCCGGTTGCTGCGCTCCAGCCACTGCGTCTCTCCATCAGGATCAAGAATGACCGGCATCCGGTCATGGATGTCTGCCATGAGACGGTTCGGGGCCGTGGTAATGATAGTGCAGGTGGAGATTCTTGTGCCGTCAGGACCTGACCAAATATCATACAGGCCGGCCAGGGAGAACAGCTGCCCGTCCCGCAGGGTAATTCTCATCGGCTGCTTGCCGCCGTCATAGACCTTCCAGTCATAGAAGCCGTCTGCGGGAATCACACAGCGGCGGGAAGCAATCAGCCCTTTGAAGGAAGCCTTCTCCAGCAGCGATTCACTGCGGGCGTTGATTAGCTTGGCCGCGTTCTTGTCCTCTTTGGACCAGGAGGGCAGCAGCCCCCAGCGGAGTTCCCCCAGCCTGTTCTGTTCGCCATCATGAATGACCGCCGGAACCGGCTGCATCGGAGCAACGTTGAATCTTGGGGCATATTGAATGAGCGGATGCTCACGGATGTAATATTTGGCTATCAGCTCTTCCAGTGTTACGGTAATCGTATATCTTCCGCACATTGTCCGTGCCTCCCTGAGTGGTTAATGGTTTACAGACAGAACAGCTTGCCTTAGCATTATATAAGATGAACCTGAAGATTGCGAAAGGGAGAGATGGCGGCATGATTATCGTAAGCTCCTGCCTGGCCGGGATGAAGGTCAGATATAACGGCACGGATTGTCTGGAGCAGGGCATCCGGCAGCTGCTGGACAGCCGGCAGGCGGTTGCCGTGTGCCCGGAGCTGATGGGCGGCTTCTCTACCCCGAGAGAACCGGCTGAGATTATAGGCGGCACCGGCAGGGATGTACTGGAAGGCAAGGCCCGGGTGGTTGACCGGACAGGGAGCGATGTGACGGCAATGTACATAGAGGGCGCGTATGCCGCGGTGGAGCAGGTCCGCAGCCTGGCTGCAACCCTGGTAGTTCTTAAGGAGAACAGCCCTTCCTGCGGGAGCTCCATGATCTATAACGGAGAATTTGCGGGCGTGAGAATACCCGGAGAAGGCGTAACCACAGCGCTTTTGCGGCAACATGGGATTGAAGTGATCTCCGAGCAGCAGCTTGCTGCGCGGTTGCCGGAATTAGAAGGCTAATCCGGGGAGCTGAGCATGGACAAATGTTACAATATTGTGTTTATTAACAGGTGGTAAAACAGGCTATTCAGCAGTATAATCATTTTAAGAAAATTCTGAATTCCAGGAAGCGGAGAATTTCGTGATGAAACCCATCTATTTGGACCACGCCGCCTCAACACCGGTTCATCCGGAGGTGGCAACGGTTATGTATAATATGCTATTGAACGAGTACGGCAATGCGTCCAGTGTGCACCAGTTCGGACGGTCTGCCAAGAGAATCGTAAATGGAGCGCGCGACAGAATCGCGGGCTCTTTGGGCTGTTCCCCTGAGGAGTGGATATTCACAAGCGGCGGTACCGAGAGCGACAATCTCGCCCTGTTCGGCGCAGCCTATGCTTCCGCTCCCAAGGGTAAACATATCATTACTACAGCGGTGGAGCATCATGCAGTGCTGCACACCTGCGCAGAGCTTGCGGGACAGGGCTTCGAGGTCACCTATCTTCCTGTCGATGCTACCGGCCTTGTCTCTCTGAAGGATGTAGAGTCTGCCCTGCGTGAGGATACAGTACTGATCAGCATAATGTATGTGAATAATGAAGTGGGAACTGTACAGCCTATAGAAGAGATTGGCAGATTAGCAGCCGAACGGGGTGTGCTTGTGCATGTAGATGCTGTACAAGCTCTGGGAACGCTGCCTCTGGTGCTGCGCGAGCTGCCGGTAGACTATATGAGCTTCTCAGCCCACAAGATCGGAGGTCCTCAGGGGATTGGAGGGTTGTACGTCCGGCGGGGAGCGCCGCTTATGCCAAGACAGCATGGCGGGCTTCAGGAGCGGGGCCGGCGGGCGGGCACGGAGAGCCTGGCACATACGGCCGGGTTCGCAAGAGCCGTAGAGATGGCTGTACAAGGGCTGCCGGAGCATCAGGAGCAGGCTCTCGAATTGCGCGCAGCATTGCTGGAGGGACTGGACAAGCACGCTGGAGCAGGCGGATATGTCATCAACGGAAATGAACAGCATTTGGTGCCGGGCATTCTGAATGTCAGCTTCCCAGGAGCCAGGACAGATGTGCTGCTGATGAACCTGGACATGGAGCGGATTGCGGCGGCCAGCGGCTCAGCCTGCACCTCAGGATCGCTGGAAATCTCGCATGTCCTCCGGGCGATGAAGCTTCCGGAAGAACTTTTGAACTCTGCGATTCGCTTTAGTACAGGTTTGGGTAATACTATTGAAGAAATGCAGGTTGTCGCCCAGAAAGTTGGAACCGTTTTGAACCGGCTGCGTAATAGAGACTAGGCGTCCTTGTAACCTGACAGCCGTTTAAGAGGTCCCTTGGCCCATGGGAATCCGTAAGCAATACTTAAGGTGAGGGGACTTTGGATACCATGAAACTTCAAGATATGATTGGCCTCACTGTATACGAAGTTGAAGAAGGTACTGAAGTCGGTGAAATCATCGACATCGGACTGGATTCAAACTGGAATATTACGGGTATTGAACTGGAAAGCAAATCTTTTTTCTCCAGTCATGTGAAAGTTGTGGCATGGGATAATATTGTCGCTTATGGCGAGGATGCTGTCATGATCCGCAATAAAGAGTCGATTATTAAGGTCGATGCTGACCATATATCCTACACGTTCCTCCTTGGAAAGAACAATTTGAAGGACAGGCAGGTGCTTACAGCATCGGGAACGGTGCTTGGGCGAATATCGGATGTTTATTTTGACCATAAGTTGGGAAATACAATAGTAGCGCTGGAAATCAGTGACGGGCTTGTAACTGATTTGATCGAAGGCCGCAAATGGCTGCCTTGTTCTGAAGGAATGTCTATCGGAGAGGAATCTGTACTGGTTCCCGCGATGAGTGAAGAACGGCTTCAAAAAGCCATTAATATTGTTAACGGATAGGTGGAATGTATTGTATGAAGTGTCCAAACTGCAACTCCAAGGATATCGGCAAGATCGGTTCCCACCAGTTCTATTGCTGGGGCTGCTTCATCGAACTTACGGTTAACGGCGAGAAAATGTCGGTTTATCAGGTTGAAGAAGATGGCACACTCAGCTCACTTGACGATCTGTTCTCGGGTGAAGAAGTTGCACAGGATTTCCCGCAGATCCACGCATCCTCTTGAGCACTGCCTGATTCATAACCGGTCAACAGTTACATAGATTCGCCGTGCCCAAATACCGGGCGGCTCTTGAGGCCGCCCGGTATTTGGGCATTTTTGAATTGAAGGTACACCCCGGTTGTTCAGCCTACTCCTGCCCGGGCCACTTCGGCTACAAGTTACAATATAAGCTACGACCTACCAGCTACTTCCCCACGCCGGGCGACCGCCTGCTCTGAGCAAGTGGACAAACGTATCTTAATTCCTCGATTTCTGCGAGATGCTGGGTAGCAAGTGGAAAAACAGCAACTATTCATGTTAGTTTGCGGTACTTTGGCTTAATGGTGCAAATTTAAGTGTTGTTAATCCACCTGTTGTTATCGCAGCGTCCATTCATCCATAAGCAAGTGTAGAAAATCCAACTATTTCCTGTTCCCCCAATCATCCAAACGGATAAAGCTGTACTATTACGCTCCTCCGATACTCACCAAGCTGTGAAAATCATGCTATCCCCGTTCCCCTCACCCCCGGATACCCGCTCCAATACGAAAGTTGTATCTTTGTTATACCGGCTAAGGAATTGGTATGTTACCTCCGGGATACGGACTCTATACTGAAATCGACTGGCGGAATGGCCAGGATTCAACAGGGTTCTATACAAGGGGGAATGTTCAGATGTACCACAAAGGAATATCCAAGCTTCTGATTGCCGGTCTGCTGCTGTCAGGAATTCAGCTTCCGGGAACTACGGGAATCGCCCAGGCAGACAGCAAGGGCCTGGCTAACCTATCTGCAAGTGCAGGCAGCACAGACGCAGTCCAAACGGCAGGATATGCCGACATGAAGCAGCACTGGGCTTCTGCAGCAGTGAACAGACTGTCAGCCGCGGGAATTCTGCAGGGGGACAGGGAAGGACAATTCAGACCGGGCCGGGCTGTCACGCGTGCAGAGATAGCCGTGGTGATCAACCGGATGTTCCGTTACACGGATGCAGGCCATACTATTTTCAGTGATGTAAGCGCTTCTTCCTGGTATGGCCAAGATGTCAGCGGGGTTAGTGCAGCAGGCGTTATCCAAGGTTATGCGGACGGCCGGTTCCAGCCGGGAGCGGCAGTAACCCGTCAGGAAGTGATGACGATGCTGAGCCGGGCATTCACGCTTAATGCGGGCTCTACACTTACAGCGCAGTCCGACGCAGCAGCGGTCAGCGGCTATGCCCGGGAAGCAGTGAGTGCCATGCTGGGCGCCGGATATATTCGCGGCAATCCGGACGGCAAGCTGAACCCGCAGGCGCAGATGACCCGGGCCGAGCTGGCTGAGCTGCTGGGCCGGATGGTCGGCTGGATCAGTTCAGCCGAAGGAAGCCACTCCATTGGCGGGGTGTCCGGCAATGTAATTGTCAACCGCGCGAACGTGCAGCTTGAAGGAGGAGCCGTTAGCGGGAATCTGTATGTGACTGCCGGAGCAGGAGAAGGGGACGTATCGTTCTCGGGCATCAAGGTGCAGGGAACCACCCATATCGTTGGAGGCGGCGGGCATTCGGTGGTCTTCCGCAAAGCTGCGCTGGGAGAGGTCAAGCTGAACAATCCCAAGGTCCCTGTACGCCTTGTCCTGGAGGACGGGAGCACAGCCGCACGTATCGAATTGCTAGAGCCGTCCAAGGTTGAGATTGGGACTGGTTCACGGGCTGAGGCCGTGGTCATCGGTGCCGGTGCTGCCGGTTCAGAGATCGTAAACCGGGGGCAGATCCGCCTGCTTGAGAACCAGGCGGAACGTGTGCTTCTCAACAGCCTGGCGCTTAAGGCTGGCGAGACGCTTCGCGGCTTGTCCGGCAACGGAGCCACGCCGCAGGCGGGTGCTACCGCTACTCCAGCCCCGGCAATTGCGGGCGGCGGGAGTGCAGGCGGGGACACGCCAACGCAGGCACCTGCCACACTGGTGCCCACAGCAACGTCGGTGGCTACACCGACAGCAACTCCGGCTGCGACGCCGGTGGTTACTCCGCCAACTCAGGAGAATCCATGGGAGCTGGTCTGGAATGACGAATTCGACGGCCAGGCTATTGATGAGAGCAAATGGAATGTGCAGGATACCGGAACGGTATACAATAACGAATTGGAATATTATCATCCGGACAACGCTTCGCTTACAACAGAGAGCGGGCAGAGTGTGCTGGCACTGGAAGCCCGGAAGGAAGCTTACGGCGGCAAGAACTATACGTCAGCCAAGCTGACCTCCAAAATGAAGGGCGACTGGACATACGGCAAATTCACCGTGCGGGCCAAGCTGCCGGTTCAGCAGGGGATGTGGCCGGCCATCTGGATGATGCCGACCGATGATGAGAAGCAATATGGACCTTGGCCGGGAAGCGGCGAGATGGACATTATGGAGCTGACGGGACCGGTGGCTGGTAAAAAGGAGGCAGACCTGTATCCAAGAACCGTTCATGGCTCGATTCACTATGATATCCCTCATTTGTCCCAGACCAAAACCTATGTTCTGCCCGAAGGCCAGACCTTCGCTGATGATTATCACGAGTTCACGATGGAATGGCTTCCGGGCCTGATCCGGTATTTTGTGGACGATAAAATGTATTTTGAAACCAGGGATTGGGGAACAAAGGCAAACGGTCAGCCGGACTACTACACGTACCCTGCACCGTTTGACCGGCCGTTCCATATGATCCTCAATCTGGCGGTGGGCGGCGACTGGCCGGGCGATCCGGCAGCGGACTTCAAATCGGATGAGATGTATGTGGATTATGTCCGGGTCTACAAGTATACGAATCTGGATCAATGGCCGGATGTAACCGGACAGCGGCCGACGAACCCGGGGCTCTCGACCCCGCAGCGTCCTGCCTTGCCAGACGGGAACCAGATTTATAACGGAGACTTCACGGGTGCCACAGCGGCCGAAGGTCTGCCGGAATATTGGGAATGGATTGAGAATGACGGGGGCAGCGGAACCGTCTCTGTCACACAAGATCAGGAGAAGGGCAAGGCCGTGAAGGTTGCCATCGGTAAGCCGGGAACCCAGAATTATTCCATTCAGCTTACGCAGAAGCCGCTGCTGCTGGAGAAGGACAAAGCCTATAAGGTAACGTTCGATGCCAAAGCGGACGCAGCCCGTCCGCTGATGAGCAAGCTGACAGAATTCGGCGGGGGATGGACGGCGTATTCCGGGGAACGCAATTTCCAGCTTACGCCGGACTGGAAGTCGTATGAATACAGCTTCACGATGCCGAAGGCCTCCGACAATAATGTCCGTTTCGAGTTCAACCTCGGCCTGAACGACATTGCCGCCTATTTCGCCAATGTCCGGGTGGTAGAGACAGAGGCGCCGCCGGTGGTGCGCACACCGCTTGCCGATGGCAACCTGATCTATAATGGAGGCTTCGAGCTGGGAGAAGGGCGGCTGGGTTATTGGAACTTTGCCGTTAAAGAGGGCACGGAAGCAGCGGCGAAGGCCAGTGTAACCAATACGCTTGCGCTGCCGATGATGAAGCGTGAGTTCCAGGCAGACGTACAGAAGGCCGGAGGGTCGCCGGAGGATGTGATGCTTACGCAGACCGGAATCCCAGTGTCCGCAGCAGGCGTCTATCAGCTTGCCTTCGACGCGAGATCGGATCAGGCGCAGCCGCTTGGCATCAAGCTGGAGAATAGCGGTGGACAGACGGTCTATCCCGACGGGGCAACCTTCAGCCTGACACCGGAGTGGAAGAGCTATACAGCAGAGATTGCACTGTCCGGCGGGTCCGGTACGGAAGCCGTATTATCGTTCCTTCTGGGCGGGGCTCCGGGGCAGACCGGGATTGACAATGTGCGTCTGATACGGATGATTGATCCGCCTGTATTCACGAACTACCTGCATCTGCGGGGAGACCAGTACTGGAGATCATCGGGTACCGGCCTGATTCCGAGCGGTGAAGGCGGCAAGGACATCACGGATATGGACGAGGGCGACTATGTGGAATACAAAGTGGTGCTGCCCCAGGCTGCCCGCATTGTTCCGGTAACCCGGGTATCCAGTGTGCATACGGATTCGGAGCTTACGCTGTCGGTGCTGGATGCAGGCAAGCAGAGTGTGGTAACAGCCTCAGTCTATAGCACGGCAATTGGAGATACCGGAGGTCTTCAGGCCTACCGCGCTATCGTCAGTCAGCCGCTGGAGCTGCCTGCGGGAAGTTATTATATCCGTCTTGGCGGCAGCGGCTACAATCTGGCCTGGCTGGATCTGACCCGCGAGCTGGTGCTGAACGGCAGCTTCAAGGGCGATTCTACCGAAGACTGGACGCTGTACAAGCGGGATTGGGACAGTAATCCGGTGAAGAATACCGTCATGAACGCTGTGTATGGTGCGCTGCGGGTTGACCTTGGCGGCACTGGTGATGACGACTGGAACGTACAGGTGAAGCAAGGGGGAATACCGGTAGAACAGGGCAAGAAGTACCTGCTGCGCTTCGATGCGGATGCCTCCATCAGCCGGGAGATCCGGGTGCTGGTTCAGCGTGACGGTTCCCTGGACGGGAATTGGACCCCATATACGAATGAGAAAGTCAGCCTGAGTGAAGCGGGCGGACATTATGAATATCTGTTTACCGCTCCGGCAAGTGATTCTGCTGCCGTACTGCAATTCAGTCTGGGCAAGGTTACCGAGCTGCTGGGAGAGCATACGGTCAGGCTGAGCAATATCTCTCTGCTTCAGGTGAGTCCAGTGATGGCCGGTGAGGCATATGGGGAGAATCTGATTCCGAACGGAGATTTCTCCTCCGCTTCGCTTAAGGGCTGGAGCAGCTTCTCCTCCGACAGCGGCGAGTTATCCATTGACAATGTGAACGGGGCGCTGAAGATCAAGGTGGGCTCCACAGGAACGAACACCTGGGACCGGCAGGTCTTTTATGAGGGAGTCGCTTACAACGAAGGCAATCATTATACACTTACCTTCAAGGCCAAGGCGGATCTTAAGCGCAAAATGAATATCAGCATCGGCTGGCTGGATGTAGCGAATAATTACACCTGGCACGGGTACACAAGCAAGATTGTTGATTTGGATACGGAATACACCGAATATACCCTGGAATTCGATGTTGCCGGGGACAGCACTTCTATCGGCCGCATTTCATTCGAGCTGGGCAACATTAAGGACGGCGGCACGGGTCAGCTTGCGGTGGATATTGATGATATTGTGCTCATGAATAACGGAACCGTACCGGCGCCTTGAATAAGCTTTAGATTTTGTTATCCAGGCTTGCGATTTGGTATTTAGACCGGCAAGAAACCCTTTTATAATCAGTACATGGAGGACGGGCAGCCGTTCTCCATGCTTTTACATTCGGGTTGCCAAGAATCCATACATACTGGGGAATAATTCACGTCTAAACGGCATTCTATACCCCGATCAGATCATATCTTCATGACGCCAAAATACTGTATCAGCGGTATGACTGCGGAAGCTGCCAAGGCTAAGCCGCAGGATACCAGAAAAGAGGAGAACCATCATGATGTTGAAATTCAATACGGCAAGACAAGCCACAGCTTCCGCTGAGGATATTCTGAGACAAGCGTTCGCGGACCGGATTGAGGCGGGCAGGCCGCTTAGCGCCGTCTTTACCGACTCCCAGCGCTGCGGGGCTGTCGGCATAGCCGGTCTGCCGCTTCGGCTGCCTGCCATTCAGGAGCTGCTGAAGCTCCCGGCCGTGGCAGCGCTGCTACCGGCGGAAGCCGGAGCATCCGCGCTGTTCGCCGTGAACGGCGCAGGCACGGAATTGGCGCTGTATATCCGCCATGCGGGAAGACAGGAGCAGACCGTAGTCCTGCCGGAGGCCACTGCGCGCGAAGCGCTGGAGCTGCTGCAGGCTGCACCGGGCTGGGCGGGCGCGCTTAACGCGAAGGGCGAGCATGTGATTGATCTGCGCTCCCCCGTGCCGGGTCCGCATTTCGCGGTCAATCTGCTGCTGGGCAACCGTCTGGAGTTCCCTCATCCGCTCCAGACTACCCCGAAGAGCGTCGTAGACCGGATGGGCGGCGGCAGCTTCCGCTCACATGCCGCTACTCAGGTGCTGGCGACCCGCTGGGATATGCGCCAGGAGGAGAACGGCTTCCCGGCCAACCGTCAATTCTATCTGTTCGAGGACGGGAAGCAGATCTTCTATTCGGCAGAGCCGGGCGCAGAGGGCATTGAATCGGCGGTCTGCCGCCATTCGCAGAATGCAACGGTCATCACATACCGGTTGTCCGGCGGACTTGAGATTACACGCACCATCTTCATTGTGCCGCATTCCGAGGGTCTGCCGCTGGCTACCGAAATGCAGCGGATTGAGATTGTGAACCATGGAGAAGGCGACCGCCGCCTCCGTCTGGTATACACCGGAATGTTCGGCTCAGCGGCTCCGGGGGCGCTGTTCGAGGATGTGCTGTACAGCAATGTCATCATGCAAGGCGGGGTATTGCAGGATTCCACCGGCGCTGTGGCTGCGGTCAGCCCCGACTATTATCCGGAGGGCGGGCGCCACGATCTGCGCTTCCACACGATGATTGTACATGGTGAAGACGGACCGGTGCTTCCGCGCGAATACTGTGTCAGCTACAACGAATTCGTCGGCACAGGCTCACTGCACCGTCCGAACGGTGCGCTTAAGCTCAGCAGCATTCTGCACCGCAAAGGGCCGGGATTCTTCGCTGTCGCCGGGGAGCTTCATGTTCGTGCCGGAGCTTCGGCGGCGGTTGACCAGCTGACGGGTCTGGTCTCCGACAAGAGCGGCGCGGCCTGGAACGAGACCGTGCTGGAGGATGAGGTAGGTGCCCTGATCGCACGCTTCGCAAGCCGCAGCTCGGCAGAAGCGGTATTGGCTGAGTCCCTGGGATTCGTGCGGGATTATGCCAAGTTCCTGCAGGTGTCCTCAGGCGACGACAGCTTCGATCTGTTCGTCAACCGCAACCTGCCCTTCCAGGTGCTCTACCAGAGCTTTGTCTCCCGTTCCTTCTGCCAGACCCAGAAGGGATACAGGGAGATCGGCTTCCGTGAGATTCAGGATCTATATGCTTCCATGTATTATTTCGTCGGTATGGGCCGCAGCGGCCTGGTCAAGAGTCTGTTAAAAGAATGGACCGGCATGGTGTTCGAGCTGGGGTATGCGTATCACAATTT
This sequence comes from Paenibacillus tritici, assembly GCF_018207515.1. Classification (NCBI taxonomy): domain Bacteria; kingdom Bacillati; phylum Bacillota; class Bacilli; order Caryophanales; family Paenibacillaceae; genus Paenibacillus; species Paenibacillus tritici. The sequence goes on along the minus strand of NZ_CP073365.1, from coordinate 5,942,450 downwards.
CTTCTGGGCCGGCAAAGAGCCGGGTAAATGGTCTGACGATGCCTTATGGCTTGTTCAAGCCGTCTACCGCTATGTCATGCTGACCGGAGATGTGGAGTTCCTGGATGAGCCTTGCGGGGTGGCGGGACAAGAGGCTACCCGGCCGGTCTTCGGGACACTGAAGGCGATCATTGTCTATTCTGGGCAGATTTCGATCGGCCGCCATGGCCTGCCCTTGCTGGATTTCGCAGACTGGAACGACTGCCTGAAGCTGGATGACACGTATCTGAACGGCCCGGCCAAGGAGGCGCTCTACCGGGAGCAGTTGCAGCAGACAGGCGGGGTCTTCGGGGATTCGCTGGATAGCGATTATTCCGAGAGCGTCATGAACGCCTTCCTGCTGAAGGTGGCGGTCGATGAATTGTCTGCTCTGGCCGTCCGTAAGGGAGAGCAGGAGGATGCCGATGATCTGAAGCGCTTCGGAGTGAAGCTGCGCGAACGCATTCAAGAGCATGCCTGGAAGGGCAATTTCTTCGCCCGTGTGCTGTTCAACCGCTACCCGGACGGCGAATACACGTATCTGGGGGCAGCAGGAGACGGGATGTCTGCAGATCCCGCGTCAGATGGTTCATACTTCCTGAATTCGTTCAGCTGGAGTATTCTGGCAGGTTGTGCGGATGAAGAGCAGATCGCTGTGATGCTGGATACCATGAAGTCGCATCTGATGACGCCTTACGGGCTGAAGCTGGTCTCGCCGGTTGCCTTGGGCCGCGTATCCACCCACACGGCATCCGATGAGTATTTCCCGGGCGACCGTGAGAACGGCGGCGTGTTCAAGCATGCCTGTATGATGGCAGCCGCTGCCATGTTCAAGGGAGCGAAACAAGTATCGGACTCTGCACTTGCTGCCGAACTCAGCCGCCTTGGCTATTGGCTGCTGGACCGGATCATGCCGTTCAAGTCGATGGAAGATCCGTTTGCCATCTGCGGGAATCCGCGGTTCTGTACCCAATACAACAACAGCGAGACCGGTGAGAACATCGGTCCGATGCTAAGCGGCACCTCGACCTGGCTCACCCTCTCGCTGATGGAAGCGCTGGGCATAGAATATACGGAGCAGGGCATAGCGCTGAGTCCGATTCTGCGGGAAGAGCAGACGGAATTGACCTATACCTTGAAGCTTGGCAGCTCCTCCTACCGGATTCGGGTCCGCAAGCCGGAGGGCTTCCACCGCATGCTGGATGGAACAGCCCGCCTGACGCTGGACGGCCGGGTGCTGGAGGATGGGATGGTACCGGCGGCAGATGACGGCTTCTCCCATGAGGTAGAGCTGACCTTTGCCGGCTAAAGGGTTTTACAGCGGCGGTCGCGGAATTCATGCGGGGTCATCCCGGCGTATTCCTTGAAGAGCTTGATGAAATAATGGGCGTTGGAGTACCCGAGCTCCGAGGAAACTTCATAAATTTTCAGCGGCGTATGGATTAGCAGATACGCCGCTTTTTCCATCTTAACCTGACTGATATAGTCGCTGATCCGTTTGCCTGTCTCCAGCTTGTACATTTTGGAGAGATAGACCGGGTGCATCTGGACATGATCGGCAATGGCCTGAAGGGAGACATAGTGCAGGTTACGGTTGATATATTCATGTACATTCCGGATCAGTTCGGTCCGGCTGCTCCGCCGCTCGGAATCGAAATACTCCCGCAGCAGAAGGATAACCTCCATGGCCCATTCCCGCAGCTTGTCCGGCGTCTGGAAGGAGGTCTGCTCCAGCAGCGGATTGCCGACAATCTCGCTCAGCATCTTGTTATTCTTGTGGGCGAAGTAATAGAATGCGGTCTCCAGATGTAAACGGGCTTCGTGGATATGCTCCAGTGAACGCTCGGGACTATGGACCAGCTCCGATACGATAGCATTCAGCTTATCTTCAATGCCCTGCCAGTTGTTCGCTTCGAACAGGTGAAAGAACAGCGGAGGCTCATAGAGGGGCTGAAGAATCTCCACCGGCTGGGAGCCGTTGTTGTCAGTGGTGTCAAGATAAATGCCGGTTTCGCTGCCGATATGCTGGCGGATGGCTGAAATGGCGGATTGATAAAGCGTATAGACCTGGTCAGGGAAGTCTCCCCAGCCTGTGGTTACTACGGACAGGCCGCCGCCCATCAGGGTGCTGACATGATTCTGCAGCTGGTAGGCCGCCTGGGCAACCTCATTTCCCGGATGGCTGCCGGGTTCAAGATCCTTCTTAGGCTGAAGCAGGAATACGAGATAATCATGCACATCCTTGCAGGACCAGATCAGGAACCGGTCCTGGAACAGCTCTTGTGCGATATTAATAATCGCATATTCAAACAGCAGCATGCTGTGCATATCCTGGCGGCGGAAGAACTCCTCGGGGCGGACCACCGCAAGACATACCAGCAGATCGGTGGACAACGGCAGATCGAACTGGGACAGCCGCTCCTGCAGCTGCTGCCTGGGCAGCTTGCGTCCCTGCAGCAGCTCCCCGAGCAGGCGGTCCCGCAGGATCGGAAGATGCTCGCGGAAGGTCTGCATCGTCCGCTGATGGGAGGACCAGGCCTCCCAGTCACTGCGCAGCTTCTCCTGTAGCTTGCCGATGACAGCGATCAGCTGGTCACTCGCAATCGGCTTGAGCAGGTAGGCGCTGGCCTGCTCTTCAATGGCCTTGCGGGCATAATCAAACTCGGCATAGCCGGTCAGCATCACCACCCGGATATGCTTCCAGCGGCGGCGGATCGCGGCAATCAGCTCGGTGCCCGACAGCTCCGGCATATTGATATCTGTAACTACAATGTCAATGGGGTGGCGCTGAAGCAGCTCCAGTGCCTCATACCCGGAATAGGCTTTGTGGACCTGGCCGAAGCCCATGTCCGCCCAGGGAATCGAAATGGACAGATCATCGACAACATAAGGTTCGTCGTCAACCAGCAGAATTTGGTGCATAAGGTTCCTCTTTCTTCTCCATGCGGAGAGTCGTGGTTAGGCCGCCTTCAGGTGAAGGGGCAATCTGCAGGCCGGAGGCCTCGCCATAATAAGATTTGAGGCGCTGCTGGATATTCCACAGCCCGCAGCCTCCGTCCTCGCGTGCGGTTTCGGAGATACGCTCCTGAAGAGCAGCGATGGCTTCAGCAGTCATACCGGCACCATTGTCTTCGACGGTAATCTGAATGACCTCCCGGATTCGGCGGGCGGTGATCCGAATGAAGCCTTGGCCGATTTTCCGCTCAATGCCATGAATGATACTGTTCTCAACCAGGGGCTGGATGAGCAGCCGCGGAATTTGCAGGTCAAGCAGCTCGCCCTGAATATCCATGTCGTAGCGGATACGCTGCTTCCGCAGGTTCTGAATCTTCAGGTAGTTCTCCAGCAGCTTCAGCTCATCCTGAAGGGTGGTGAGGGAATGGTCTACCCTCGTGATATAGCGGTAATACTCGCCCAGATTCAGGGCCATGGCCTCCACGGAATCCGTATCGCCGATGGCGGCCTTGCTCTTGATGAAGAACAGGCAATTGTACAGGAAATGCGGGTTGATCTGCGACTGAAGCTGCTTCAGGTGGGCGTCCTTGGCCCGGAGCTGCTCCAGATAGACCTGCTCGATCAGCAATTGGATCTTCTCCGCCATGTCATTGAATTCCCTGTTCAGCATCGTGAACTCAGGATTGGTCTTGGTATAGATACGGGTAGACCAGCGTCCTTCCTTCATCCGGTTGAGCGAGCGCAGCAGAAGGCTGACCGGACGCTGCACCTGACGGTAGAGCTGCAAGGAGAAGATTAGGCTCATCACCAGCAGGACGGCGGACCCTGTCAGGAAGAAATAGCGGCTGCTGCGGATCGGCTGCAGAATCTGCTTCAGCGGCGAATAATGCACGACCTTCCAGTTAATGGCCGAGGAAGGCACCGAGCTGACCAGAAAGCTTCCCTCCTCCAGATTGAAAATATCCGAGGAGCTCTGTCCGGCCGCGAACTTCAGCGCCCCGGTGATCCGCTCCGCCATGTCCCGGTCCGTCTTCCGGGAGAGGATGACCCCGAGGGACGGATGGAACAGGAAGGTATCCCCCTTGTTCTGTGACTGGAAGGCCTCGAACATCCGTTCAATGTTCGATACCGGGAAATACATCGACATCAGCAGCTTCGCCTCACCCGGGGTGCTTGTCTCCTGGGCAGGGTCTGACAGCAGCAGCCGGAAGCCCGCCTCCGTACCGGTCCTGGCCTCAGAAATATACTCCCAGCCCGCCGGGAGCGGCTTCTCCAGCACGGAGACATCGAAGGAGAGCGAGGAATCCGACCCCAGGGTCTCACCGCTGAAGGGCTTGTACAGGACAATCCGGTTCTCCCACGTACTGGAGCTGGTCTGAAGGGAGAGCTTCTCCAGCACCGTCATAATCGTCTGGGCGGGATCAATGAGATGGCCGAGTTGCGTGATCTGCTCATAATCGCGGATGGTCGGGTCTCTCTGAAGGGCATACATGCTGCCTGCGAGCTGGTTGATATTATTGTCCATCTGCTGGGTCAGGAATTGCAGATGATTCAGGTCGGTTGTTTTGATCTGACTTGTAATAACTCCGACATCCTTACGGTAAGACAATCCGTAGAACAAAAGCGTGGCTGCAATCAGGGAGAGAAGGATTGCGACCATTTTGATAAATAGATTGGGACGCCAAGCCACCATAAGATCATCCTTTTCAAGACATTTGCTGTAATATGAAGAAGTGTATCATAAGATCATGAGGTCGATTACAATACAATCTGTCCGTCACACAGAACTCTACGAAAAGCAGGTGGTTTCATGAAAGTCCGTTTACCGCTGTCTATACTGCTCTTAATATTGTCAGGCTGCACGTGGCACAGCACCGGCATAAGCCAGCCGCCGGTTGCTCCGCAGACCACAGCTCCTCACTTCGATGTTAAGGAAGGCAAATATGATCCTCCGGTAGACCTGTATACGGTCGGCTCCGTGAACCCCAACCTGAACTTCATCCAAGGGGAGAGCCTGGAGCATAACGTACATACGGTCTGGGCCGAGAACCGGCTTGGCATCCGTATCCGCTATCTCTGGACCATCTCCGGTACATCAGAAACCTATGCCAACAAGCTGCGGCTTGAGCTGGCCAAAGGCAACCTGCCCGATATCGTAACGACAAGAGATGCCGCTGTCATCCAGGAACTGATTGACTCCGGGCAGTTCATGGAAGTCGGTGACCTGTTTGAACAGCATGCTTCCGAGGTATGGAAGAGGGCTGTTGCCGAGGATGCTTCGGCATGGAATCCCTTCGTTCGCAGTGGTCACAAGTATGCTATTCCCATCATGGATTATGAATATAATTCCGATCCGCTGCTCTGGGTCCGCCAGGATTGGCTGGACAAGCTGAAGCTGGAAGCCCCGCAGACCCTGGATGAGCTGGAGCAGGTCATGGATGCCTTTGTCAACCGGGACCCGGACGGCAACGGACTTAAGGATACCTATGGCCTTTCGGTCGGTTTCCGCAACGGTCCCAGTACCTGGATGGGGGACAGCAGCTGGATATTCGGTGCGTTCGGCACGGTTCCCGAGCAGTGGAACCGCCGGAGTGACGGCACTTTGGAATACGGCTCTGTCCAGCCGGGGGCCCGGAAGGCCGTGCAGCTCATGAAGCAATGGGTGCAGCATGGATACCTGACCGCTGACAGCGCTTGGCTGGATGAAGAGGGGGCAGCCAATCAGTTCATCACCGGCAAGGCTGGCATTATTGCCGGTCCTTACTGGATGCGCGGCTGGCCGCTGTCCAGCTTGACCCAGTCGGACCCGCAGGCGCGTGTCAGGGCTGTCGCCATCCCTGCGGGACCGGGCGGCCTGATCATGAGAAGAGGCACGTTGCCTGTCAACGGCGCTATCCTGATCAACAAAAAGATGAAGCATCCTGAAATCTTCTTTACTTATCAGAATTATTTGTTCGATTCCTACGCCACTTCGACCGGCGAATTCACCCATGGGCTCGCCGAAGGCTACGATTGGGCAATGACGGGCGGCGAGCCGACGGACCAGTCTTCGGCGCTGCCGCTGGGCGGCATCCGGGTGGCCTCCTACACACTGACCTTCGACGGGGCAAGGATACCCTCTGAGGTGATCCGGGAGATTCCGAAGGACATTGTTCCCGTGCTGCTGTCCCAGAAGGAGGCTTCGCGCAAGGAGCAATTCACGGGACCCCCAACGGCGACGATGAAGCGCGACGGCGAGCTGCTGAAGAAGCTGGAGCAGAAAAGCTTCCAGAAAATCATCTTCGCAGACAGCGGAGTCGAAGAGTTCGACGAATTCGTAGCCAAGTGGAATGCCTACGGAGGATTGACCGAAACCGCTGAGGTCAATGCCTGGGACAGCAGCCACCGGTGAATGCGACAGGGACAAGAAACCGCCTCGGGTATAAGGCGGTTTCTTTCTTGAAATATAAGGATTTATATGTTGCACACGATAACTCATCCTTCTATTTCTCGCTGAGATGGATCTGGAGTATGGCTCTTCCTATTATCGTACTGAATGATAGTGGCTGCTGCCATACCAATGTGCCGATTGGAATAACAAATTTTGAAGATGTGCATCCGTTTCAGCGAAAAGACCCCGGCCGATGCCGCTTGCGCATCGCCGGGGCCTGACACCTGCCTGCAAGTCTAGTTGCTTGTGTACTTCAGCCAATCGTAATACGCGTAGAGCGGGTTCGCACCGTTATAAGAACCGAGCCAGGAATCCACACCGGTTCCGTTCCAGAGGTTCATCATAATTTTGCCGGGCCGGGAGGGGATATTGCTGGTTGCCGTATGCTTCAATACACCGTCGACATACCACTTGATGTAGCCCGGCTGCCAGTCGAAGGCGTACGTATGATAACTCTGGGATGCATCGAAGCCAAGGTTGACGATTTTCTCATGGCCGCCTACGCCGTTCGTGTAATAGTTGAACTGGACCTTGGTGGTATCCTTGCCGAGGAACTCAATATCAATCTCATCCCAGGGCGTGCCGTCTGAAGGACCGGTATAGGTGAAGAAGGAGGAGACGATCCCGCTGTTCTTGGCCGGCTTCATACTGACCTCGTATTTGCCGTAGCTGTACTTGTTCACAGAGCGGTACTCCGCGCCGTCAAATTTATTATTGCTGGGACTGGTCAGGGCCAGACGAAGCTGTCCGCCACTGGTGAAAGAGATGTTATTCGCACGCCAGGTACAGTTGAACATGGAGCCATTCGAATAGCCGTCGGCTTTTTGCCAGGTTGCGGGATTGAAGTAAGTCAGAGGTTCATTAAAGACGGTGGCCGCCGAAGCGGACGGAGCTCCTGTCAGCAGACCGGCCAGCAGCAGGGTCATTCCTGCACCGAATAACTTGTGTAGCTTTCTCCTCATATACGATACCCTCCTCATAATGAAAGCGCTTTTACAATATGATTGTAGCGAACCTTGGTTCCAGCCACTATACCAACCTGCGAATTGAAATAACAAAAAACCAATTTTTTGCAGAGCAGAGTATTTCACCCCCCTCCCACACATACTAATATGGCATGACGGTTAAGGGCTGTACACGTTCAGGAGGGGTATTATGGAGGAGTGGTCCCGCAGTAAATGGCTCCGCTGGATGATCGGCGTGCTGCTCTCATTGATTATTCTATATTTCGTCTGGCTGCTCCGTCCGATGCTGAATGGGGTATTTCTGTTTCTAAAAGCGATCCTGGCCCCATTCCTGGCCGCCATGATTATCTCATATGTGCTCAATCCGGTGGTCACCATGCTCTCCAGAAGAAAAATGCCGCGTAGTGTGGCCGTCCTGCTGATCTATGCGGTATTCCTCACCTCGCTTGCGGTGATTCTCATCAACCTGATCCCAATGTTCATCGAACAGCTGGAGGAGCTTAACGAGCATTTGCCGGAGATGACCCTGCATGCGCAGGGGCTGATGAAGGGCATGAACTCCAGGCTGATTCCTCCCGGGGTGGAGACAGGGATGAATAACTGGTTCTATCAGCTGGAGAACCGCCTGGCCGAAGGGATCTCCCACTTCCTTAATAATATAGCTTCGACGATCGGCCTTCTGTTCAACGCATTTATCGTGCCTTTTCTGGTGTTCTATATCCTCAAAGACTTCGAGGTGTTCGAACGGGCGGTGGTCTCCTGCCTTCCCCGTTCCCGCCGCAAGTCGATTGTTACGCTGCTCAAAGACATTGACGAGGCGCTCGGCAATTATATCCGCGGCCAGTTTCTCGTCTGCATCATCATCGGTGTGCTGGCTTATATCGGTTATGCCATTATCGGCATGCCTTATGCACTGCTGTTCGCCTGTGTCGTTGCGGTGTTCAACATTGTGCCTTATATGGGCCCGTTTCTGGGGGCGGCTCCGGCCATTGTGATGGCTTCAACCCTGTCGTGGCGCCTCGTCCTGCTGGTGGCGGTGGTGAATACACTCTGCCAGATGCTGGAGAGCAACGTGATTTCTCCGCAGGTGGTGGGACGGAAGCTTCATCTGCATCCGCTGCTGATTATCTTTGCACTGCTGGTCGGAGGGGAGATCGCGGGCATGATTGGACTCATTCTGGCCGTGCCGTTCTTCGCCGCCGCCAAGGTCGTTATTCAGCATATCATCGGCTATTATATCCGCAGAAAACCGGCGTAAAGACGGCAGTTCTTCCTCCCGCTACACCAGGAATCGGGGAATTGTAGCTACTTCGTGTGAAAGGATTGACGGTACATGTATCTTTTGGTTATAATGTGGTGAATATTACGAATAAGAAGCAGTTGTCATAGCAGTGCGATGAAGAGGAGTATTAATTCGTGAGACCGTTATTGCAGAGAGCCGGCACCCCAGGTGCGAGCCGGTTAACGGACCGCAGTGAACTCACCTCGGAGTAATGGCGCAAGCCGCAGGTTCCTTATCTTCATACTAAGGATTCCGGCGTGTGAACCGTCGTCGTCTCACCCCCGTTACAGGGTGTCAAAGTGAGTGCCGGACAAAGAATGTCCGCCGCTAACTAGGGTGGTACCACGGGAATTCATACCTCTCGTCCCTAGCGATAATACGCTAGGGATGGGAGGTTTTTTTGCGGTTGGAAGGCAGCGGCCCGTACAGGGATTAGGCAGGTGCATCAATGGATTGCCCGGGGGAGCGGCGAAGCGGAAGCGGGTCTGCCGGCCCGGCGAAGCATGGGCGGGTTCCTACATACCCGGCAAATCAATGGCGGATATGGCTTTTCAAGCTCTATCGGCCCAGCGAATCATTGCGGGTTCTTAGGCTTTGCTATTCCGCCAGGTGAACAGATGGAATTTACAAAAGTTACAGAGAACGGAACGGAGGGAAATTTTGGAGCTGGAGCAACGAAGTATTCGCCTTTATTCTCGGATTTCTACCGCTGAGAAGCGGTTCAAATCAAAGAAATCGGAGAATAACAGCGATCGGAAGCCCAAAACTTTCTGCGAGTGACGAATACTTCCTGCTCTTTTCGGCAGGCAGAAGTTATAACTAATACAGCAACACTCCAAGGAGGAGCACAAGATGAGCGACAATCATACGGGTTACCGCGCCCAGACCATCGAGCCGAAATGGCAGAAATTCTGGGACGAGAACAAGACCTTTAAGACGAGTGAAGAAGCAGGCAAACCGAAGTTCTACGCCCTGGATATGTTCCCGTATCCTTCCGGTGCAGGACTGCACGTAGGCCACCCGGAAGGATATACCGCTACGGACATCGTCTCGCGTTATAAACGGATGCGCGGCTACAACGTGCTGCACCCGATGGGCTGGGATGCCTTCGGACTTCCTGCTGAGCAGTATGCGATGGATACCGGACAACATCCGCGTGACATTACCTTCAAGAATATCGACAATTTCCGCCGCCAGATCAAGTCGCTGGGCTTCTCCTACGACTGGGACCGCGAGATCAGCACAACGGACCCGGGTTACTACAAGTGGACGCAGTGGATTTTCATCCAGCTGTACAACCGCGGTCTGGCTTATGTAGCTGAGGTATCTGTGAACTGGTGTGAGGCGCTGGGTACGGTTCTGGCGAATGAAGAAGTTATCGACGGCAAAAGCGAGCGCGGCGGCCATCCGGTAGTCCGCAGACCGATGCGCCAGTGGATTCTGAAGATTACTGAATATGCTGACCGTCTGCTGGAGGATCTGGAGGAGCTGGACTGGGAAGAGAGCATTAAGGATATGCAGCGCAACTGGATCGGCAAATCGACCGGCGCTGAGGTAACCTTTGCGATTGAAGGGCATGAGGCCGTGCTTGAAGTGTTCACGACCCGTCCCGATACGCTGTTCGGAGCAAGCTATTGCGTACTGGCCCCTGAGCATAAGCTGGTGGATGCCATTACAACAGAGGAACAGAAGGCAGTAGTTGCGGACTACCGCGACAAGGCTTCCCGCAAGAGCGATCTGGAACGTACGGATCTGGCTAAGGAGAAAAGCGGTGTATTCACTGGTGCCTATGCGATCAACCCGGTGAACGGCGCGCAGGTGCCCATCTGGATTGCAGATTACGTGCTGGCAGGATACGGAACCGGAGCGATTATGGCCGTTCCGGGCCATGATGCCCGTGACTGGGAGTTCGCCAAGCAGTTCGGCCTGAACATCCTGGAGGTTGTACAGGGCGGCAACATTGAAGAAGAAGCTTACTCCGGCGACGGTCCGCATGTGAATTCCGGCTTCCTCGACGGCCTGTCCAATACCGATGCGATTGCCAAAATGATCGCCTGGCTCGAAGAGAAGGGCAGCGGCAAGGGCAAAGTCACCTACCGCCTGCGCGACTGGCTGTTCAGCCGTCAGCGTTACTGGGGAGAGCCGATTCCGATCCTGCACCTGGAAGACGGCACGATGAAGACCGTTCCTGTCGATCAGCTGCCGCTGGTTCTGCCGGATGTGGATGCCATCAAGCCTTCGGGCACCGGTGAATCCCCGCTGGCGAATGTAACAGAGTGGGTTGAGACGGTTGATCCCGAGACCGGCATGAAAGCCCGCCGCGAGACGAATACCATGCCGCAATGGGCCGGCAGCTGCTGGTACTACCTGCGTTATATTGATCCGCACAATGACCAGGAGCTGTGTTCACCGGAGAAGCAGAAGGAATGGCTGCCGGTTGACCTGTATATCGGCGGAGCCGAGCATGCGGTGCTTCACCTGCTGTATGCCCGCTTCTGGCACAAGGTACTCTATGATATCGGCGTAGTCGATACCAAGGAGCCGTTCCACAAGCTGGTGAACCAGGGAATGATCCTGGGGAACAATAACGAGAAGATGAGTAAGTCGCGCGGCAACGTGATTAACCCGGATGAGATCGTGGAGGCCTACGGCGCGGATACCCTGCGTGTCTATGAGATGTTCATGGGTCCTCTGGAAGCAACGAAGCCTTGGAACGAAAAAGGCGTCGAAGGCATTCACCGCTTCCTCTCCCGCGTATGGCGCCTGTTCGTGAATGAAGACGGCAGCCTCAGCGCGAAGATTACAGCGGACGGCGGCAGTGACGAATTCAAGCGCACCTGGCATAAGACGCTGAAGAAGGTTACTGAGGACTTCGAGCATCTGCGCTTCAATACGGCGATCAGCCAGCTGATGATCTTCATCAATGATGCTTACAAGCAGGAGAGCCTGTCCACCGAAGCGGCGGAACAGTTCGTGCAGATGCTGTCGCCGCTGGCACCGCATATTGCCGAAGAGCTGTGGCAGCTGCTGGGTCATGAAGGAAGCATCAGCTATGTCGCTTGGCCGGCCTATGACGATGCCTGGACCGTAGACGCGGAAGTGGAGATCGTCGTGCAGGTGAACGGTAAAATCGTCCAGCGCGCACTGATTCCGGCGGATATGGGCCAGCAGGACATGCAGGACCATGCACTGGCCCTGCCGAATGTGAAAGCGGCTGTTGAAGGCAAAACCGTACGTAAAATCATTGCCGTTCCCGGCAAGCTGGTAAATATAGTAGTGGGTTAAGCGAAGAACGCAATTTTGCCCGCAGCAACGGAGGTTTCCGTGCTGCGGGCTTTCTTGGTTTGGCGCGGCCTGGGCGGGTAAGAGGACCAAGTATCGTGGAAGGCGCCAAGGACAGCACAACCAGGGTGCAGAGCGGCGAGGTAAGGAAGGTAGAGAGACCAAGGCCGGGAAGCGTGACGACTGCCAGCATGGGAAGGGACAAGGCCAAGGCAGGGGCAGGATGGCTTAACGGTCTAAGCGGCTCTGGGCTATGCTGCCCAGCCCGAACAGCTCGTCGAGCTTTTCTACATCCTCATCGTACTTGTCGTGGGTAGTGGTAATCAGCCGTTCAAACACCCCTTCCAGACTGGTCTGCAGATGATTCAGAGCCTGTGCTGTAATGCCGCCACGGACGGCAACCCGTTCCTGCAGCCCCTGGGGGGTGAATGAGCCTTCGGTCAGCAGCTTGCCTGTCCCCAGCAGCATCTCACCGGCAAGCCGGGTGACCAGTGCTTCGTCAATACCTGTCGCTTCTACAGCCGCTTCAATCCACCGCTCCAGGAAATAGCTGAGAAAAGCCGGACCGCAGCTGGAGAAATCCGAGGCAATTCGCGTATGACTCTCCGGAATTTCCTCGGGAACACCAATACATGAGAATAACCGGAGCAGCATCAGCCTGTCTTTTTTATTTAACCGGCTTCCAAAGATGCACAGTGAACTCCCGCCTCTGACGGAATGGGTGATGCTGGGAATGATTTTGGCGATTTTGGAGGGCAGGACAGCTTCCAGATGATAGAGCTGGACAGGGCTGGTAATGGATACCACAATCTGCTCGCTGCGCAGATAAGGCGCAATTTCATCGGTTAACCTCTTGAACTGCAACGGTTTGACACACAGAAACACAATATCGCTCTCCGTCGCGGCTTCGATATTGCCGGAGCATAGGGTGATTCCGGGATGAAGCTTCTTCAGCTCCAGCAGCCTGCCGGGGCTGCGGTTACTGGCCAGCACATCACATGGATCAAGGGCTCCCGAACGAAGAAAGGTGTCAATGAGCAGACCGCCCATGCTGCCGGTTCCGATAAATCCCACTTTCATCCTGTGGTTACCTCCTTTCTAATGTTGCTGGGTTCTGGGCTTACAGGAATACTCTCGTTAAATGTATGCAGGGCAGTCTTGGACAAATGACAGGTTTTAATCGGATTTTTGAATAAAATTCCAGTTCGATGAGGGAGGACAACCTGATGGATAAAAGAATGATCATCTGCGCCATCACCGCCGCACTGCTGGGCGGCAGTCTGGTGTGGGCCGCTGACCACAGAGGAGAGGACGGCATTGCCGGATGGAAGACGCTGAACGCGGGGATGGCGCAGGCGCTGGGTGTCGCTGCTGAAGGGGAAGCCGGCAGTGCGGCCGCTGGGGTTGATGGCGGGAGCGAGGCGGGTGGTAAGGTGGCTGGGGGCGGCAAGGAGAGCGGCGTAACGGTTGGCGGCGGGAAGGAGAGCAGCCTAACAGCTGGGAGCGGAGCTGCGAATGCCCGGGCAACCGGGATAGTCGCTGCGGGGAGCGGGACGGCTGGAGCAGCGGGAGGCGGGACAGGAAGCGGCACTGTAACAGCGGGGAACGGAGTCTCAGGTGGTGGGGCAGGGAGCGCAGGCGGACAGGCAGCAGGTGGCGAAGCTGCGAGTGCCGGGGCAACCGGGAAAGACGCTGTGGGGAGCGGGACGGCTGGAGTAGCGGGTGCGGTGGCCGATGGCCGGATCAATATAAACACAGCTGACCTCAAGCTGCTGATGGACCTGCCGGGCATCGGGGAGAAGAAGGCGCAGGTGATCATTGATTACCGCAGCAGTAAGGGGGCCTTCCGCAGCCTAAGCGACTTGGGGAAGGTGAAAGGAATCGGCCCCAAGCTGCTGGAGAAGCTGAAGCCGCTGGTGGCATTTTGAGACCGATGTCCTTCGGGGTCTTGGCTGGCAGATAACCATAAGTCTGCGAAGAATCGGCCCCCGGGCAGCAGTTGGATTTTGTACACTTAAATCATCCGCCAGTCTTAATTCAGCAAGAACAAGTGGATTAATGTTATCTAATTTGGCTCGTTTGCTCTAAAGCTCCAAGCATCGCTCGAATAAGTGTTGTTTATACAACTGCTTCGCTGTTTTCAAGTATTTCGCCCGAACTAGATGGAGTTTTTCCAATTAGTAACTTTCTCAGCACAGGTACAGCAAGATAAGGATAGTTGGTCAGGAACAGAAATCTAAATAGCAACAGGATGTTATCCGAATTTAATGTCGTTCCCATCCGCCAGAACTGCCTGCAATTGCACTTAGTACATTAGTTTGCTTCAAAATCTGACTAATCAATGAATCTGTTGCACATTGTGCAGTAGAATTCTGTGAAACCGGGGGTTTTGCGGCTAGATTATAAAATCAATTGTACGAAGTACAACAGAACGTAATTTTGTCCCCGATATGGCTATTTCTATTGTAGGAAATGCAATCAGACCTGAAATATTCTTGCCAGTGTTATAACTACATATAAACAGAAGGGCAGGTTAGAGAACAGTTGCTTCCAACCGATGTTCTAGTGAAAAAGCAGGACATTATGATACAATAATGAACAACTATTTATAAAAGAAAGTGGAGATTGCTGATGACTGTGGCTTACCGTAAGAACTGGGATACATACTTCATGGATATTGCCTGCATGGTCTCTACCCGTTCGCGTTGTCCCCGCCGCCATGTCGGCGCTGTGCTGGTGCAGGGTAAGAAGCTGTTGGGTACGGCCTACAACGGGGCGCCGATGGGGGTACCCGACTGCTCGGAAGCGGGTTGTATGGTCTCTGAACAATATGAGCGTGAGCTGGTGAACGGTGAGGAGACTATGGTGAAGAAGCAGCGCTGTATCCGTACGATCCATGCCGAGCAGAATCTGCTGCTGTTCACGGACCGGAGCGACCGGGAAGGCAGTACGGTATACGTTACGGATGAACCGTGCTGGACCTGTGCCAATATGCTGGCTAACAGCGGAATTGTGGAGATCGTCTACCTGCGCCCTTACCGTAAGGATATGGAGAAGGTGCAGGCCATGCTCTCCTCCAAAGGAATTGTGTTCCGCCAGTTAGAGAACTATGAGCCGCCCAAGGAAACGATGATTTCGGTATCAGAATAACTGGCCTATCGATTCCTGGCGGGACATGTAAGACTTGACGGAATGGACGGAATATAGACAGGAATAGAATATGGGCTGCCTTCAGGGGAAGAACCTCTGCTCACGCATATGTTTGCGTTTGCAGGGGTTCTTTGCCGTTGCTGCGGCAGCGGCGGAAGAGAGCAGGTCCATGCAGGCAGGAAAAGAGAGTGTATCTATCTTGAAGGAGAGATGATGATGAACCGGAGGCCGCTCTTAAGCTTCACGATATGTTGGGTTGCCGGAAGTGCAGCAAGCTGTATGTTCTCAGGACGCAGTCTGCTGTTCTGCCTCGCGGGGATGCTGTTACTGCCTGCCATTTGGGCGGTCAGCGGAAGCATACGCTGGAGGATGGCTGCGGTGCTAATAATGGCATTGATTGCGGCAGCGCTATACTGGGAATGGAACGAGGCCCGCAATATGAGTCTGCTGCCTGAGGCACTTGGGCAAAGTGCAAGCGAACTTAATGAGGCCTATGTAACAGCCGCAGGCGTTATTGCGTCTCCGGTGGAGCTGGATGGGGACCGGGTTGATTTTAAGGTGAAGCTGTCAAGGATTGGATTGAGTCAATCAGGAAGTTACGCGGCAGGAGTGGTAGTAGAAGGTACGGGAAAGGGAGCAATAACAGGGCCAGAAACTGTAGATACAGGTTCAGAAACTGGAGTAGATGCAGAATCAGCTACAGAAGCAGATAAAAGGGTCTTGGCAGAAGGAGAAGTAGAAGCTGCAGGAGAGCTGGCTGCCGTACAGATCAAACTCCAGGAGGAGAATGAAATTGCTGTGGCTGCTCAATGGCAGCGGGGAGACCGGGTCGTTATTGAAGGGGAGTTGAAGCAGCCACAGACCGCGCGTAACTTCGGCGGATTCGACTATCGTAATTATCTGCTCACCAACAGGATTCACTGGCTGCTGAAAGGCTCCGGGACAGCCAGTGTAACGGCTGCACCTCCGGCATCCTGGGAGCCATCCATTCTGCTGCGCTGGAATGACCGGGCCCGTTCTGTGCTTGGCGCAGAGATGAGCCGCTTATTTCAGGAGCCACATGCCGGTTATATGAAAGGCCTCGTCATCGGAATCCAGGAGGAGCTGAACCCGGAGACCTTCAAGCAATTCTCGCAGCTTGGGCTGACGCATATTCTGGCCATCTCGGGAATGCATGTGGCGGTGTACGTCGGGGTGATCCTGTTTCTCCTGCGCCGCTGCCGCTTCACCAGAGAAACCGCATTGACGGTGACCCTGCTGCTGGTTCCGGTCTATGTGCTGCTGTCCGGGGCCGGCCCGTCAGTGATTCGCGCCGGGTTAATGAGCATGATTGCACTGCTCGCGGCAAGGCTTGGTATGCTTAAGGATGGAATGAATATTTTGGCGGCGTCTGCCCTGATGATGCTGCTCTGGAACCCGTACCTGCTGCTTAGCGTCAGCTTTCAGCTGTCCTTTCTGGTGACGGCGGGCCTTATGGTGTATACCCCGCTGGCTGCGCCATTGTTCAGGGGCTTACCGGGCTGGCTGGGCAGCGCCCTCTCGGTGACACTTATTGCCCAACTGGTTTCTTTTCCGCTGACGATCTATTACTTCAACCAATTCTCCCTGTTGTCGGTTGCCGCCAATCTGCTGTTGGTTCCCTTCATCACGTTCCTGGTGCTGCCGCTCGGTACACTGGCCCTGCTGCTGGGTCGGGTCTGGAATGCTGCGGCTCTCTTGACTGCGCAGTGTGCAGAGTTCTTGAATAACGTTACGTTTGCGGCGGTAGAGTGGGTGAACGGATTCACGGCTGGCGTGCTGATCTGGGCTTCGCCTTCCTTCCTGTGGATCTGTCTCTACTACGGCCTGTTATATGGTTTGCTATATGCCTTGAAGCGGCGGACAGAGATTAGGCTTGTTCCCCAGTTCATGGACGATGAGACCCGGCCGCTGTCGGAGCTAGAGCAAACGGAAGCTCCGGGCAACAGACATGGGAAGTCCGGCATTAACAGCAACAATAGAAGTAACAGCAACAACAGCAACAACAGCAATAACACCAGCCGCAATTATTCGCTGGATTCGGCAGCCGCTGCGAACAACGGAAGAGCAGCCTTAGCTTTCCAGGCTTATCCGCCGACTGGAGCAACACGCTGGAGCAGCCTCGCGGCTATGCTGTGCACTGCCAGCATAGTGCTACTCCTGTACAGAGGCTACAATGCGGAGAATCTGAATGGCGCAGGAGCGATCAGCTACCTCGATGTGGGGCAGGGTGACAGCATCCTGATTACTACACCTGGCGGAGCCCACATCCTCGTTGACGGCGGCGGGACTGTGAGCTTCGGCAGCAGGGAGGAGTGGCGGCTCCGCCGCAGCCCGTTTGAGGTGGGGGCCAAGACACTGCTGCCGCTGCTGAAGCAGCGGGGTATCCACCGGCTGGACGCGGTTATCCTGACGCACGGCGATCAGGACCATGCCGGAGGGCTACAGGCAGTGCTGGAGGGAATACCCGTATCAGCACTGCTGTTCAACGGGACGCTCACCGGTAAGGAGCCATACACCAAGCTGATGACTACGGCGCTGGCTGCGGGTATCCGGCTGTATCCGGTGCAGCAGGGCATGGTTCTGGCCCCCGACGAAGCCACGCGGCTGAATTTCCTCTGGCCGGAGCCGCCTGCGGACGGGCAGGCCCTTCCCGATGTAGTGGAGGATCAGAATCACGAATCGGTGGTGTTCCGGCTGGAGATGAACGGCCGGGGGTTTCTTTTCACAGGCGATATGGACATGGCAGCCGAGGAAGCGATATTGCAATCTGCGCAACAGGCCGGATTCAGCCCAGGCAGGCCCATCGACGTCCTCAAGGTCGCCCACCATGGCAGCAAAACCGCCACCAGCGCAGACTGGCTCGCCTTCTGGAAGCCCGGGGCCGCTGTAATCTCAGCCGGTGTGAATAACCTGTACGGACATCCGAATAGCGGTGTGCTTGACCGGTTGGCAGACGCAAATACAGAGATCTACCGGACTGACCAGCAGGGGGAGATTCAGCTGAGAGTGAGCAAGGAAGCCACCATCATTCGCCACAAGCTTAATCCGGCCGCGAGCGGAACGCCTGAATCCCTCTATTGAAATCGTATATAATAAGATTCATAAGAAAGGAAGTGATCGTATCCTTATTGTCCTGGCAGGACTCTTAATGCTGCTGATATTCCAGACGCTCTACCTGCTGAACTACAAAAGCCAGATTAAGCAGATCAGCAGCCAATTGTCTTTTATTATGGAGCATCAATCCCGTAAGTTTGTAGCTACGCAATTGAAGCCGAGGGAGATCGACAGGCTGGTCCGGGAGTGCAATATGCTGCTGAGCCGCCAGAGAGCTATGGATGAGCAGTTCAGCCGCAAGAATCAGGAGATGAACTCTACGATTATTAGTCTGTCCCATGATATACGGACGCCGCTCACTTCCCTGGACGGTTATCTTCAATTGGCGCTGCGGGCGGGGGCGGAGCAGGAGAAGAGCCAGTATGTAAGGCTTGCCCAGTCGAGAATACAGCAGATCATCAAGCTGGTGGATGAGCTGTTTCTGTATACGAAGCTGCAGAATCCTGAATATGTGTTTGAGCTGCAGCCGGTTGAGGTTATGGAGGTGCTGAAGCGGAATCTGTTCACCTTCCTTGATGACTTCACCCGTTCCGGGGAGGAGCCTGAACTCCGGCTGCCGGAGCGGTCCGCGCTGGTCATGGGGGATACGAATGCTATAGAGCGAATATTCTCCAATATTATCGGCAACTATTTCATCCACGGGGCAGGCCCGCTTTCGGTCGAAGTCCAGGATAGGCAGGATACGCTGTGTATACGCTTCACTAACCGGCTGAAGGCGGGCAGTACAGTGGATACGGAGAAGATATTTACCCGCTTTTACAAAGAAGATCCGTCGCGTACCCTCCATTCCTCCGGTCTTGGACTTTCGATTGTGAAGGCGCTGATCGAGAAAATGAACGGATACGCAGAGGCCGAATGTACAGCGGATACCTTCAGGATTAGCATAGCCTTCAAGACAACGGGAAAGGAGTATGCCCATGTACACTAATGTTAACGGCAGCAGGGACGGGAACCGCAGGCGAATTCTCATCGTTGAGGATGACGAGCATATTAACGGGATTATCCATGACGGGCTTACCGCCGCAGGATTTCTGTGCACCCGCGCTTATTCGGGCAGTGAAGGGCTGCTGAACCTGGCGGAGCGGGAGTATCACCTGATCGTGCTGGATCTGATGCTGCCGGGGTTGTCCGGGGAGGCGTTCATGCACAGCCTGCGCAAGGAGCGGAATTCCGGGACTCCGGTAATTATCCTCTCGGCCAAGGACCAGCTCGATCATAAGCTGAATCTGTTCACGCTGGGCGCGGATGATTATGTGACCAAGCCCTTTGAGCTGGAGGAGCTGATTGCCCGCATCCATGTCCATATCCAGCGAACAACTGGGGAGGAGCCGGTGAATGAATTCAGACATAAGAATCTGGTGCTGGATAGTGTGGATTACAGTGTGCGAATTCACGGAACAGCGCTTAATCTGACCCGGCAGGAATACAGAATTGTAGAACTGCTGCTTAAGAATCCTACCCGCGTGTTCACCAAGCAGGATCTCTATGAGCTCGCCTGGAACGAGGTCTATCTGGGGGAGGACAAAACCATAACCGTACATATCAGCAATATCCGCAACAAAATCAAACCGCATGACAGTGAAGCCTATATTGATACGATCTGGGGCATCGGCTTCAGGCTGAGCAGATGAGCACAGCTTTGAACTTTCTTAACCTTTTATTGGCGATATCTTAGTCTTCATCCTGTTAACTTAGGGTAAGGAGGTGGCAGCCATGACAGATTGCATGATTGAAATATGCGGACTTACCAAGATGTACAAATCGAAAACGGCGGTACGAAATGCCGATCTCAAGATTTACAGAGGGGAGATTGTCGGGATCATCGGGAGGAACGGGGCGGGTAAATCCACCCTGCTGAAGATGATCGGCGGACTCGTGTATCCGACCTCGGGAGAGCTGCATTTCTTCAACCGTGCTGCGGCCGGGGAGCAGTCTTTTTTCGAGCGGATGGGTGTACTGATTGAGAATCCCGGGTTATACCCGAATGTTTCAGCTTACGAGAATTTGAATCTGCTCGCCATGGCGTATGGTCTGGGGGACAGGAACGCGGCGATAGAGAAATTGCTGCAGCTGGTAGGACTCGATAGCAAGAATACTGCCAAAGTTAAAAGCTATTCCATGGGTATGAGGCAGCGGCTGGGGATAGCGGTGGCATTGCTCGGCAGTCCCGATGTGCTGATTCTGGATGAGCCGATTAACGGGCTGGACCCGCAGGGCATTGTGGAGATACGGCAGTTGATTCTGGAGCTGAACACAGCGGGCTTAACGATTCTGATCTCCAGCCATATCCTGGAGGAGCTATCGAAGATCGCCACCAAATACGTCATTATTCATCAGGGAGAGTTCATCGAGGTTCTCTCGCGGGAAGAATTGCAGCAGCGCTGCGAGGAACGGATTGAGCTTGGAGTGGAGGAAGCCCGGGCAGCTCTTCCGGTGCTGGAGCGCGAGCTGAATATCACGAAATATAAGGTGGTGGACAGCCGGACGGTGTATGTATATGACGAGAATATCCACATCCGGCAGATCGTCAAGGTGCTGTCGGAGCAGGGGATAATGATAGATTCCATAGCAAAGCACAAGCAGAGCCTGGAGCAATATTTTCTGGAACGCACGGAAAGTGCAGGTGAACGGCATGATTAATCTGCTTAAGATGGACCTGCACCGGTTCGGGAGAAATAGAATGATGTATCTGCTGCTGCTGTTGTTCTGCGCTTTTCAAATCTTCGGCATCTTCATGATGAAGAAATACGAGCAGCCGGTGGAGGGTGCTATTCCAGTCAGCCGCTTAACGGAGAGCGAATTCATCCAGTATAACATCTCGCAGCCGCCTTCATGGATGCTGATCTATATTGCGGTGTTCACGATCTATTTTTATATGAGCGAATTTAATTCCGGCTTCCACAAAAATTACATTTCCATGCGTAACGCAAGACTCCACTCCGTATGCTCAAAATTGATCATTCTCGCCATTTTTGTGGCGATGATGTTTCTGACGATGCTGATTGCTGACGGGGCCGGGAGAAGGCTGTTTTTTGACCGGTCTGATCTCGGTGACCTTGCCGTGTTCATTCCGCTGCTAATCGGCCAATTCCTGCTGCACTGGGCGTTCTCGATCCTTATTCTCTGTATTGCCATGATCGCCAAAAACCTGCTCATCAGCCTGAGCGCGGGATTTATTCTGGCACTGAATGTGATCGGCATGGTGTTGGCGGCCCTGGAGGCTCAGCTTACCGGCATTCATCTGAGCAAATATCTGCTGATCAATACGCTTGTGCGGGTCAAGGATTTCAATAGTACAGCTGACATAGTGCATACGTTTGGCGTTGCGGCCGCAGCCATTCTATTATTTGGCTTCCTTGCCGTCAGGTATAAGCTGAGGGAGGATCTGAACTAGAGATTACTTCCGGGGGCGATCGGCTGCCATTCTTATATATCCCCCGGGCAGATCCCTGTCGTGTATCCAGGCATCCACCAG
The DNA here is from genome assembly GCF_018207515.1 of Paenibacillus tritici. NCBI lineage: Bacteria > Bacillati > Bacillota > Bacilli > Caryophanales > Paenibacillaceae > Paenibacillus > Paenibacillus tritici. The sequence continues at coordinate 5,920,758 of NZ_CP073365.1, read as the reverse complement.
CCCGTTGAAAAGCTCTGGCCTCGCCAGAGAGACTCCGTGTCCAACCCCGGGGATCATCACGCCGATACAGTGGGAGCTCGCGTCAACAAGGTCTTGGGCGGATTGCTTCATCACAGCTTTTTCTTGCTCGCCGACGGTTACTAATATCTTGCCTGCGGCCTCGCTGAACCCGGGGGGGATGGAGAATGACATATTCTCTTCCAGCACGGTGATCAGGGTCTCAGGCTGCATCCGGCAGCTCTCTTCATAATACCGCTCCAGGTATTCATCGCCCAGATATAGTGTCTTGGCCTGAAGCCTGGAGAACCATCTGTATTGGATCAGGGGGAAGGATAATCTGGCAGCCGGTCTGATCCATCTTGCAGCATAGGAGACCGGTCTGACCAGAGCACTGTTAATGATGGCATAATCAATGAGCGCAGGCTGCATGCCCAGCATTTGAGTCAACACTTGTGCGCCCAGCGAAAAGCCTATAACGACGACTTTCTTGCCGCCAGCGTGGTCTTCAATCCATTGGAGCAGTTCTGCTGCACTGCTGCGGATAGAGAATTCAGGTGCATCTGAACTTAGCCCGTGTCCGGGCAGATCGGGTACCGCACAGTGGTAGCGGGCAAAAGCCTTAACCTGCTTCTCCCACATCCAGCCGCTCACGCCGCCGCCATGCAGGAAGATCATCAGACAATCCGCGCTCCGATCCCCGTATTCTTGAATATGTAAGGCCATACCACCACACCTCATTCTTGTAAAAATACCCATCCCTACTCCTACGTCTCAACACCCGTATGGTCTCATATATAGATTCGGCTTTGCCTTCCTTTTGGGGACGGTACCGTTTCAGTGAAAAGTGGAGCTTGGGTTTCGATGTTTACTCAGGACCTTCGCAGGGCCTAGAACTGTGTCTCACAAAAAAAGCCCCCGTCAGCTTGTCCAAGCTGACGGGGGCTTTTTATACATACTATCCTATAGATTGAACTTGTTAATTACAAATAAAGGGTAAGTGGCGGAAGGGAATTTTGGAACTGTAGGAGCGTTAGCGTCCGCCTTTGTATACGGATTTCTACCGCGAACAGCGGTCTAATCAAGGAAATCTGTATACAACAGCGGCCGGAAGTCCAAAACTTCTCTGGAGCCACGATTATCCCGGAATCGGTATTTACAAGTTCAATCTACCCACTTAAAACTTAAAATCCTCATCCCGCAAAGGCTCCACATTCATAGCCCGCACATACCCGTTGCCCTTCTTCGAGAAGAAGTCATGCTGCTTGGTGTGGGTGCTGATCCCGTTCTGCACGATCGGGTTGATCTCTTCTTCATCGAACAGCGGATCATGGCCGAGGTTCATCATCGCCTTGTTGGCATTGTAGCGCAGGAACGTCTTCACTTCCTCCACCAGACCAATCGGCGCGTAGATCTGCTCGGTGTATTGCTCCTCATTTGCATGCAGCAGGCGCAGCAGACCCACCAGGGTCTGGTAGACATCGCTCTGGTCCTCTTCGGACAGCTCTTCGAAAATCTCCTGGGCAAGCACGCCGACATAGACGCCGTGGATGCTCTCATCGCGCAGGATCAGGTCGATGATCTCGCCGCTGCAGGTCATTTTGCCTTGTCCGGCCAGATAGAGCGGGTAGAAGAAGCCGCTATAGAACAGGTAGCTCTCCAGCAGAACCGATGCGGACATCGCCAGATAGAGGTCTTTCTTCGTTTCAATCTTAGAATAATATTCAGAGATCGTCGCTGCCTTGAACTGCAGGAACGTGTTGTCCTCCACCCAGCGGAAGATCCCGTCAATCTGCTCGGTGGAAGCCAGTGTGGTGAAAATACTGCTGTAGGATTTCGCATGAATCTGCTCCATCATCCCCATGAAGCCGAGAACCGCCTTGCGCTGCAAGCCGTCCACATGCTCCATAATCTGCGGCATACCCACGCCGCCCTGAATCGTATCCAGCAGGGTCAATCCGCCCAGCACCTTCATATAGGAGTCCTTTTCGATCTCACTCAGCGTGAGCCAGGACATTTTGTCATCGGATAATGGAATTTCGTCGTCGGTCCAGAACTGCATAATATTCTGATTCCAGAACATCAGCGAGAAATCGTCGTCGGGACGGTTCCAGTTCACGGCTTGGATTGCGCTCATAATCGTATATTCTCCCTTTCTGTACCCGTGCCCGCTCTTAGATAGAGCAGGACAGGCATTCCTCGACAGACAGTTTATTGGTCCGGGTGTAGTACAGGGATTTCAGTCCCTTGTGCGCCGCATACAGGTAAGAGCGTGCCAGCTCACGTGTCGTTACATCACTGTTCACATGCAGGACCGTCGAGATGCCCTGGTCGATATGGGGCTGAATTTCCGCAATCAGATCAATCACCTTAAACTGGTCCATCTGGTAGGCGGATTTATAATAGAACACATTGTCCGGACGCAGGTAAGGCATCGGGTAGTAGGTGGTCGAGTTGGCATAGGTGCGGGTCTCGATCTGCTCTACAATCGGCATTACGCTGGAGGTGGCATTCTGGATGTACGAGATGCTCGCTGTAGGCGCAATCGCCAGACGGTAGGCATGGTACAATCCGTTCTGCATAACCTTGTCACGCAGCTCTTTCCAATCCTCGGTGGTAGGAATGTAGATCCCCTCGAACAGCTCCTGCGCTTTTGCCGTAACCGGACGGTAGTCTGTAGTCAGATAACGGTCGAAATACACGCCGCTGGCGTAGTCGGACTGCTCGAAGCCATAGAAGGTCTCACCGGTCTCGGCGGCGATCTCCATACTTTTCTCAATCGAATGATAGTTCATCGTCATGAAGAAGGTACGGGCGAAATCACGGGCCTGCTCACTCTCATAAGCCACCTTGTTCTTGGCAAAGTATCCATGCAGATTCATCACGCCCAGACCCACGGAGTGCATCTCCTTGTTCGCTTTGGCTACGCCCGGAGCGTTGGAGACCGTAGTCATATCACTGACCGCAGTCAATGCCAGCATCCCTTCATGTACGGATTCACGGATCTTGCCGTGCTCCATCACATTCACGATATTCAGTGAAGCCAGGTTGCAGCTAATATCGCGGCGGATGGCATCCTCTTGCCCGTAATCATTGATCTCCGAAGTCTCCTGCAACTGGAAAATCTCGGTGCACAGGTTGGACATCTTGATCTGGCCCACATTCCGCAGGGCATGAGCAGCGTTGGCGTTGCTCTTGTTCATAATATATGGGTAGCCCGATTCAAGCTGGATCATGGCGATCTTGGTCAGCATGTCGCGTGCGCTCATGGCGATTCTTTTCTTCACCCGCGGATCGGCGAGCAGGGTGTCGTACATGACGTCCAGATCCATGTCATCCAGATGCGTACCGTACGCCTGATAGACTGTATAAGGAGCGAACACATGCAGCGGCTGATTATCCTGTGCGAGCTTGTAGAAGCGGTTAGGCACGATCAGGCCGATAGACAACGTCTTCAGGCGTGTCCGTTCGTCGGCGTTGATCTTCTTGCTGTCCAGGAATTCGAGTACATCCCAGCCAAAAATATTATAATAAGCCGCGCCCGAACCCTTGCGCTGACCCATCTGGTCGGCGTAGGAGAAGCCGTCTTCCATGAGCTTCAGGACAGGCATGATGCCTTTGGCCGCATCCTCGACACCCTTAATCGTCTCGCCGCGCGATCGCAGCTTGGACAGATTGACGGCAACACCGCCGCCGATCTTCGACAGCTGCATGCAGGTGTTCAGCACATAGTTGATCGAATTCAGCGAATCGTCCATCTCCAGCAGGAAGCAGGAGACCATCTCACCGCGGCGGCTTTTGCCGGCATTGAGGAAGGTTGGCGTAGCAGGCTGCAGGCGCTGCTCCATCATCGAGCGGGCCAGTGTACGGGCCGTCTCCACATTGCCGCGTCCCAGATGCAAGGCTACGACAGCTACACGGTCCGGATAATGCTCCAGGTACTGCTTGCGGTCATTACTTTTGACAGCATAGTCCGTATAGAACTTGGAAGCCGCCATATAGGAAGGGAACTGGAAATTATATTCGTGGGCAATCCGGTAGACATCCTCCATCTCAGCCGCAGAATAACGGTCATACAGGTCCTCGTAGTAATCATTGGCAATCATATAATCAATCTTCGCTTTGGTAGTTGTGAAGGTCAGGCTGCGCCGCTCCACATCCCGCATGAACTCGGCTACCGCCTCCTGGTCCTTATCCAATTGGAAAAAGCCGCTTTCGTCTCTCTTCATCAACATGTTGTTCAGTTCAATATGCCGCAACCCGGTCCACCTCCTGTTTTATGCGCTGTACATCACCAAATGTTCCCGACAATTCAAACTTGCCGACCACCGGTACGTTGTAACGCTGTGCAATCAGATCTGCGCTGTGCGCATATAGCTCACCCCAGTTTTTGTTGCCGCTCGCGGCGATGCCTTTGAGCCTGGAATGGTTCTTCTCTAAGAATGAGGATACCTTCTCTGGAATCTGTCCAAATCCGGTGGTGTATGTAACAAGCACGTAAGGCTCGTCGATCGTCATATGCTCTTCGATTTGAACAGCGGGAAGCTTCAGTTTATTGATGAACCTTCTAACGTTGCCAGTCTTGGAATCGTAAGCAATCAGCATGGTCCCTAACCTCCTATAACATTAGCTCTTTCTACTTGACAAATGATGATGGGCCATTTCACTAGATTTATTGGCTTTTCTATTATATACACTATATTTAGTAATGCTTAATCATTTTATATACCATATATTGAAAAGTCAAGTGACGAACAACCCCTCCCAGGCCCGGAAAATGCGGGTTGAAATGGCCAATCCCACGCCCCGCCTGCATTCTATTCTCTTATAATTTATTAGTATTTTTTTTAAGCAATTTGCTGCGCGGGGGAATGGTCCGAATGGGGCGTTTGGCGAAGGGGAATCGTCTGCGGATTGATCAGGCATTCAGACTCCGGTGAATACGGATGTGATTGCATTTTATACATTAGATGGACTCGAATTCTCGGGGGAAATGGGATCTGTTGCATTTTGTACACTTGATTTCAGCAAATGAGGGGGATTGGAGCAGATTTTCCAAATTCTACTGTAGGAAATGCAATAGAATAGGTTTTAACGTTGAATATCATCCGTTCTATTGCAGGAAGTGCAATCAGTCCACATATAAAGGGAACCGTTTCTGCCCGCGTGAGTCTTATTGGGTGAGAGGGGAGAGAAGTATGAATCGTAGTAACGAATTACCCTATAACATGACCTGCGTTCCGTCTATATCCCTTCGTGAGATGATGGAGACTTATGGTTCGGACGTATGGAATTATGCTTTTTTCTTAACCCGCAGCCGGGAGCAGGCCAGTGACATCAGCCAGGAGGTATTCCTTAAGGCATACAAGAGTATCGGCAAGTACCGGGGCCAAGCCACCTTGAAAACCTGGCTGCTCACCATCACCCGCAACACCGCGTTCAGCTTACGGAAGAGCAGCTTCTGGCGGAGGTTCACTCCGCTGGGAAGCCATCAGGATCAGGGAGGCACCTTGTCCGCAGAACAAGAGGCTATCGGCAATCAGTACGCGAACCACATCTGGGAGATCATCATGGAGCTGCCGGATAAGTACAGAGAGGTGCTGGTGCTGGATATTCAGCAGGATCTATCTGTCGCTGAACTGTCAGCGCTGCTCGGGATCGCGCAGGGGACGGTCAAATCGCGTCTTGGCCGGGCCAGAATGAAAGTGAGAACGGCGATGAAGGAGGAAGACCTGTGAAGACAAGACAAGAGAATGAGCAAGTGAAGGTGATGAGCGGGGAAAAGGACTGGTACAAGCAAGCCGGGCGCAACCCGCTTGTAGAGCCGGGATTCACGCCACAGCTCATGGCGCGGATTGAAGAGGCTGCGGCAGAAGGCTCACCGGGCAAAAGCGGACACCGCCGCCGGTTCGGGCGGGCCGCGGGCCTGGGCGGACTGGCAGCAGTGCTGCTAATCAGTGTGCTGATCTGGCCATTTGGCCCGGGGGCCGATTCCGGCCCGGCAGCGAAGCTGGCCTCGCTATTCAAGCCTAGCTCGGGAGCGGCTGTGGTACAACCGTCGCCGTCTGCTTCAGCAACCCCTTCGGCATCGCCGGGGGCTTACCAGCCCCCGCTCGGCTCTGCGGAATTCGAGCTAGGCGGGATGAAGTACTATATGCCCCTGCCCATGAACAGAGACAGGGCAAGTGCGCGTGCCGTGGAGACTAATGCCGGTATCGTCTGGTCGCCTCCGCCTCCGATGGTGAATTACAGCAAGCCTGGATACACACATCCTACTGAGCCTTATGCATTATATCTGTCTCACAAAGGGCAGCCTGAGCTGTCGGAAGCTACAGCCAAGCGGATATACACCTTGCCGCTCTACGCGGGCGGTTCACAGAGCTACTATGAACTGTCCGGAATCTATGCCGGTGGCGATTATGTTATCATGAGTAGCGCTACCTTTACCTTGGGTAAGAAAAATAGCAGAACACAGGATAAGTTCTTTGTAGTGAATGTAACCGCAGCGGCGGCCGGAGAAACGGCAGTTCCACGTGAGCTGTATGACTACGCCGGCGAAGGCTACGATCTTTCTGTTCACAGATCGTATATTGCTTTTGATCATGTGAATGAAGGTATGCTGGTTGTATATTATACGAAGAATGGACGGAACGCTTATGAGATGCATGGTGTATTATACGATTTAGCTACAGGTGAGAAACAGAACGTTGAGAGCAAGATCGGGATCGATATTAAAGGACAGAAGCAAACAGCCGTTTATGAGATACAAGGAAAGAAGCGCGAAGCTGACATGGCGTTGCTGCTCGGCCAGCAGTGGTATTATGATTGGTACTATAATGAATTCGGAGAGCATATAGAACCAGTCCCGACAGGGATGTGAGTGTTCTGTATTTGTAGCATCGAATAGAGGAATCCTGGTGAGACTACGGGGTTCTTCTTTGCTGTCTGCTGCTTAATCCGATTCAAGTAGATAATTTACTAAAATAAAGCTATAATTTTGATAATATCATCAAGTAAACTTTGTCTGTGTTTATTATTGGACTTCTATATATAGAAGAGTGGAGCGGGGTAAATGAAGAAGCTGACCATTGAGGATGTGGCCCAGAAGGCGGGCGTATCGAAAAGCACAGTCTCGCAATTTTTGAATAAACGGTTCAAATATATGAGTGAGGCGACCAAAAACCGCATCGCCGAGGTTATTGACGAGCTGAACTACCAGCCGAACGGCCTGGCCCGCAGCCTGAAGCAGAACCGCACGCATATGGTTGGCATTATTGTAGCCAATATTGATTATTCGCTGTCCATCCAGTGTATCCGGGCGATCGAGAATGAGCTGCAGCGCCACGGGATTCAGGTGATCATCTGCAACTCGGACGAGAACGCCGATAAGGAGAATACTTATGTGGAGACGCTGGTCGCCCGGCAGGTGGATGGGCTGATTATTTTCCCGGCTGGAGATCAGCCCGCACCCTACACCCGATTAATTGAAGCGGAATACCCGCTGGTCTTCATGGACCGGCTGGTAGACGGAATCACTACCCAGAGCCTGCTGCTGGATAACGAGATGGCGGTGAAGACAGCCGTCCGGGAGCTGAGCAACTACGGCCATGAAGCGATTGCTATTCTTTCGCTGCCGCTGGGAGTCCATGCGATTACCCCGCGCAAAGAGAGAATGAGCGGGTACAAGAAGGCGATGGAGGAGGCCGGTCTGCCGCTGCTGGACTCATACATGCGCAGTGTGCCGCGCGAAGATATCGCTGCTGCATTGGACGAGTTGCTGCAGCTGCCCCAGCCGCCGACAGCACTGCTTGCCGCCAATGATCTGGTGCTGGGCGAAATTCTTAAATATGCGAACCGCCATGCCATTGCGATCCCCGGCCAGTTGTCGGTTATCGGCATTGACGATGCCGAATTCGCCCGAATCTACAATCCTGACATTACTACGATCCGTCAGCCAGCTTACGAGATGGGGATGCAGGCAGCGAAGATTATGCTCTCATTGATCAACGATGCGGACGGCGCAATCCCTATCACTTACAGATTTCCGCCTTCCTTGCAGCAGGGAGCCTCCGTGCAATCACCGGCTCAATCGAAATAGAACGGTTTGTTATTCGATCTGCATACCAAAAGGACCGCTCTCCAAGCCGTAAGGCTTCATGTGGCGGTCCTTATTTGTGAACAAGCTATCCAAGGGGGCTGAGAAGCTAAGGATGGATAGCAGCTAGGCTCCTTTGCAGCACTCGTAAGCCTCCTTACATTACACGCCTGCGTTCATGAAAGCTTCCAGCTCGCTGCGGGTCGGAAGTCCGTCCATATCGCCAGGCGACATTACGGCGAGTGCGCCAATCGCATTGCCGCGCTTGACGGATTCGGCTACGCTGAGCTTCTCCAGCATGGCGCTGATGACGCCAACCGCGAAGCCGTCTCCGGCACCAACAGTATCCACAACCTGCTCTACCTTGAAGCCGTCCACATAACCCTCTTCACCAGCAGAGGTTTTGTAGTATGCACCCTCAGGACCGAGCTTGATCACTACAAGCGATACGCCGCGCTCCAGATAGAACCCGGCAATCTCCTCCGGCGTCTCAAGGCCGGTGAGGATCTTGCCTTCGCTGTGTCCGGGCAGGAACCAGTCGCAGCGGGTTGCCAGATCATTGATTGTGTTGATCATGGTTTCGGTGTCCGGCCAGAGGACCGGGCGAAGATTGGGGTCAAACGACACGGTTGCGCCGCGCTGCTTCATGAATTCCATGGCATGAAGTGAGAACTCGTGACAGGAAACCGAGAGTGCAGCAGAGATGCTGGTCACATGCAAATGGCCTGCGGAAGCGAAGTATTCCTCATTGAAGTCGGCCAGGCTCAGCTTGGAGGCGGCGGAATTTTTGCGGAAATATTCAACCTTGGGATCTCCGGTCAGCACCTTGGATTTGATCAGCATACCTGTGGGGAATTCCGGGGTGGTTGTGATGCTGGCGGTATCAATCTTCTCCTTGTTCAGCGCCGAGACGATGAATTGACCGAAGTTGTCTTCGCCCAGCTTGGTCACATAACCGGTCAGATGCTTAAGGCGCGATAGTCCGGTCGCAACATTGCTCTCTGCACCTGCCAGCGCCTTGGAGAAAGAAGTGACCTCATGTAAGGGGCCGGCTTCATTGGCGTAGAACATGGCCATCGGCTCTCCGAATGTAACTGCATCCAGTTGTTTGCTCATCAATAGTTCCTCCTAAAATGAAACCGTTATTATGGTGTGGAATAGAATATAAGTTGAAATTATCACATAAAACGGTTTTGTACAATATAGCATTGCTCATCCAGCGGGATAATTTGGGTCGGGAAATGAGCGTGAAAGTCCGTAGAACGTTGATACATAAGTGTTTTTTTCGTAGTTTTGAAGAAGAATGCTTCTGCGCGGATAAATATATATTGACTGATGGCGACATTATTATTACTATTTTCTTAGAGGGATACTGCCTGATGTTAGTAAATTAGATAAATTAGTTTATCTAAATTAATATTCTTACTTGAAATATAACCAGAGAGGGAGTTTCTACCATGAAAAAAATTAAAGTATTGCAGAATATCACATCTGTCGGCGTAGTAGCCGTTATCCGTGCGGACAATGCGGATGATGCCTATGCAATGTCGGTAGCCTGTATAGAGGGCGGACTGAACAATATAGAAGTTACCTTTACGACTCCGGGTGCAGAAGTAGCGATCAAGCGCCTCGTTGCCGAATATGGGGGCCGCGCTGTGATTGGTGCCGGTACTGTGCTTGACCCGCTTACGGCAAGAATCGCTATTCTGGCAGGCTCGGAATTTGTGGTCAGCCCGTCTTTTGAAGAAGATACGGCCAAGATGTGTAATCTGTACGGCATACCGTATATGCCAGGCTGCATGACGCTGAATGAAATGAAGGAAGCTCTGAAGCTGGGCGTGGATGTGCTGAAGCTGTTCCCTGGCAGTGCGTTCGGACCGGATTATGTCAAGGCTGTCAAAGGCCCTATGCCGCACGTGAACATTATGCCTACCGGCGGCGTGGATCTGAACAATATGGAGAAATGGATCAATAACGGCTGCATCGCTGTCGGCATCGGCGGCAACCTGACCGCACCGGCCAAGGAAGGCCGTTATGACCAGATCACGGAGCTGGCTGCGCAGTATGTAGCGAAGTTCAAGGAGATCAAAGGCCTGTAACTTAACTTAGAACTGAGCCGGACTCGTTCGCAGGTCTGGAGATTCATTCTATAATAGGAATGTCTTGCCTTATGGGCAGGGCATTTTTTGTTGAAACGGTACCATCCATTAAAAGGACGGCAAAGCCGTTTCTACTTGCCTGTTCGTGAGAGCTAAGGGAGCGGGCAGTAGTTGGATTTTCTACACTTGCTGATGAATGGAAGAACTCTGTTGGGACAGCAGTTGGATAAACGGCACTTAATCTCTCATAATTTATGCTGAAGGGGCAAAATCAATAACAGTAGGTGCTCTTTTTCCACTTGTTTGCCTATCATGCTCGGAAATCAGGAAACTAAGATACGTTTCTCCACTTGCTTGTTGCCGGTGGGCGGTGTCTCCTACAGTATCTCACGGGTTGCTGTTTCTCACCGTTGGACGAGCCTGCAGGCGGAGGAGATAGTCAGCGGGTGTAAATGATGGAAATGCTGATGATCAGGGCAATACTTAGCTATAGGGATGGTGCATAAGCGCCTGCCGATATTTGAGAAGTTGACCTGAAAGGTGATGCCATGACCGGCGATGAGCTTCGCAGCAAGCTGTACCCGACACTGATAATGGAAGAAGCCGATTATGTGGGAATCAGAACTGCAGTGCATGGCTGCAGGGTGAGCGCAGGAGCGATTTATCAACTGCACCGTAACTATAATCATCCGCAACTTTTTGAGCAGGGGGAAGTATATGTGCTTGATGATGATTCCAGAGAGAATTATGCGGTGCTCCTGCTGTGTGCCACAACATTATATACATTGAAGGAGCCGTCTTCTTCGTAGCCTGGTCTGGTACGGAGCGGACGGCTTGTCATGTCATTTCTGTAACTAACTTCTATAAAAAGAGTATTTGAATGATTGCAGCATCCCTTGTATGCTTAGTAGGGATTGTGGACTATAAAAAAATGATTACAGCTTGCAACAAATTCGCAGTCTTGCGCGTCAGTAAGATTGCATAGAGAGGGGGAACCTTCGTGGTGGAGCAGGGACTCATCAGAGCCGCTCAAGCGGGCGATCGCGACGCTCTAATCACCCTATTGCGCGAAATTGAAGGGCATGTATATAAGACGGCCTTCTATATTCTGCATAATGAACAGGATGCTCTGGATGCCTCCCAGGAAGCGTTGATCCGGGTGTACACCAAGATCGGCTCCTATGAGGAGAAGGCTCAGTTCAAAACATGGGTTCAGCGGATAGTAACAAACATATGTATTGACAAATTCCGGAGAACGAAGCCTACAGTTTCTATTGATGAACACGAAATGGTGTTCCAGGATAATAAACATAACGTAGAGCGCGAAGTGATGTCGGGTTATCTGGCGGAGGATATCCGTGAGGCCATTGACCAGCTTCCGGAGCATCACAGGACCGTGATCGTGCTTCGCTATTTGCAGGATTTTTCTTACAACGAGATCGCAGATTGTCTGGATCTGCCTTTGAACACGGTGAAATCCTACCTGTTCCGGGCGCGGCAGCAACTGCAGAATAGACTTCAGGAGTATCAGAAAGGTGGTGTGTCAGGATGAAGTGCGCGGAGGTGATGGAATGGATGCACCGCTATTTAGATCATGATCTCAGTCAGGAAGAAATGCTTGAAATGTTCCGTCATATCGACGATTGTCCTTCCTGCGCGGAAGTCTTGGACCGGCTGACGATGCTCTCCGAGCAGCTTGAACAGCTTCCGGAGGTGAAGCCGCCGTTCAGTCTGGTCGACTCTATCCTGCCTCAGCTGGAGCAGCTGGACCGGGGTGTCCGGGAAGAGCCTGCTGTGATGGAGCCGGAAGATCCCAAGGTTATTCCCTTTACACGTTCAAGCACCCGCGAGAAGACGCCCAAGGGCGGTTCCCTGGCTAAGCGGACAGGCATAGGTGCTGCTGCGGCAGCGGTGATTCTGCTCTTTGCCATACTCAAAATGCCGGAGAGTATACCGGGTGCGGACATGAACATGGCTTATGATAAAAACAGCAATGAGGCGGCAAGCTCCAGCCTGAGAACGGGGAGCGCAGAGAATTCAGCTCCGGCTGCCGGACAGGCGGACAGCGGCGGCAGCGGGGATGTCAGCTCCATGGATCAGGTAATGCCGAGTGATTCTGCGGACGTTAATCTGAAGAATACACCGCCTGCCCCCAGTGAGAATGCTGACACAGCGGCAGGAGCCGTTAGCGGTCCTGCCATGAGCAAGGAGCCTGTTGTAACAGAAGCTCCTCCGCTACACAAAAGTACGGCTACTTCGCCTCCGGCGGACAGCCCCCGGAGCAGCGGTCAGGCGAATACTCAGTCCGCAGGCCCCAAGAGTACGATTCTGAGTACACCGGGGCAAGAGATTGCTTCGGATGACAAGCCGGCTGCAGATGCCCGGATAGCGCCGACTCCAACCCCTGCAGAGCCGGAGGCGTTTAACCTGATGGCTGCCGAGACTTCATGGCCTTCTCCGGACGGGCGCTACACCGCAGAGCTGGCCGGCAAGCAGGTGGTAATCTACAGCTCGCCCGCAGAGGGGACAGGAGAACGCGTGGCGCTGACCTCTCTTCCTGTAGAGGGGGATTGGGTCTCCGGTGAGTGGTCGGGAGATGGCAGCCAGTTCACCTATGTGTCGCAGCTTCAGGATGGCACGCAAGCAACGAAGGTGTACACCGTTCCGGCAGAGCTCAGCGCACCGGTACCAACACCAACACCAACACCGGTACCTTCTACTTCTCCGGAGGCTTCCGCCGTCCCTTCCCCGGATTCCAGCCCGGCTGTGACGCCGGATGCGGCAACATCCACAAAATAGGCGATAACCGGAACTATTTATGGACCTGGTGAATATGCTAAGGTAGGAGAACAAGAACTACAGGATCCTGCGAGTATCGTCGGTATGACCGGCGGCACGGAGAGTTTCTAGAGCTTCTCCCTCCGTCGTTTATATAGATGCGCCGCTTAAACGGAGCAACTTTGGCCCTGGCTGCCGAGGTTGCTCCGTTTTTGTGTGCTATGTTTTCAGATGTTTTTTTGTTAAAATGTACGAATGTATGTGTTGTATACCGACCAGGCAAGAAACAAGAAAAGGAAGTGGCGGGATGGATGCCAAAACGGCGGCCAAAGACATCAAACAAGGGAAGGTCTCTCCGCTGTACCTGCTGTATGGCAGTGAGAAATTCCGGATGAATGAATTCACGGCCATGCTGGAGGAACACCTGATAGCCAAAGAAGACCGCGATTTCGCGGTGATCCCCTTCGATCTCTCCGAAACTCCGGTGCAGGCGGTCATAGAAGAAGCGGAGACGGTTCCGTTCATGGTCGAGCGCAAGCTGCTGCTGGTGCGGGATGCGGCCCTGTTCACGGCAGGCAAGGAGAAGGTTAAGCTTGAACATAATGTAGAGATGCTGAGTGAGTACATGCAGCACCCTGCCGAATTCAGTGTGATTGTATTTATGGTGAACGGCGACAAGCTGGATGAGCGGAAGAAAATTGTTAAAAGCATCAAAACCGCCGGTACAGTGCTGGCGTTCAATCCCCTGGGTGCGGAGGAGCTGCTGCGCTGGGTGGAGAAGGGCTTCCGCGAACGCGGCTGCTCGATTGCTCCCGGGACAGCCGAGGCTCTGATCGCAAGCAGCGGGACCGGGCTTCAGGGCTTGTCGGCAGAGATGGATAAGCTATGCCTGTTCGCCGGTACAGGCGGGCGGGTGGATGCAGCAGCCGTGGAGAGCCTGGTCCACCGGGGGACGGAGCAGAACATCTTTACGCTGGTCGAGGATATTGCGAATCTGCGTCTCGATAAGGCGCTAAATACGCTCTATGAGCTGCTGAAGCAGCGCGAGGAGCCGATCAAGATTGCCTCGCTGATTACCCGGCAGTTCAGAATTATTCTGCAGGTCAAGGATTTGTCTGCCCTCAGCTACTCCCAGGGGCAGATTGCCTCCCAGCTCGGACTGCATCCGTACGCGGTTAAGCTTGCCGGGGAGCAGGCCCATAAGTTCGGAAGCCAGCGTCTGCGGCAGATTCTCAGTATTCTGGCCGATCTGGATTATCAGATGAAGACGGGAGCAGTCGATAAGGTGCTGGGGCTGGAGCTGTTTATGCTGCGCCTTGGAGCCTGAGCTGTCTCAGTTTATACGATTAGCCAAAGAGCCTGTCCATCCCGTGATACATATGGGTGGACAGGCTTTTTAAAGTTGCACCTAAATTCAAATAATGCTGTTAACAAACATAAAAAAACCTAACCGTATGCAGCATAGCGGTCAGGTTCTTCAATTGCTCGTTATGATTGTCGCCCTTGGCTTAGGCTTGAGCCTTAAGAGCGTTCAATTTCTTAGCCAAGCGGGATTTTTTGCGGGCAGCCGCATTTTTATGAACCAGGCCTTTAGTTACAGCCTTGTCCAGCTTTTTGGAAGCCGCTTGGAAAGCAGCGTGAGCAGTTTCAACTTCCGTACCTGTCAGTGCTACATCAGCAGTTTTCACAGCTGTACGAAGCGCGGACTTCTGGGAAGCGTTCAGAGCACGGCGTTTCTCGATCGTCTTGACGCGTTTAACCGCGGATTTGATATTTGGCATTGCATTCACCTCCTGAAAGACATTCGAAATCAACAAATGATTCACAACTTAAAATAGTTTAGCATGAAGAGTAGCAAAAAGCAACAGAAAAAGCATTGGAATTCCCTCGCAGCGGTTTGTATAAACAGAGGCTTTCTCTCGCACACTATCAGCAATATGCAAAAGGAGGCTGGACTAATAATGGAACTGGATCTTCAGCTGTATTCGGTACGTACGGATTTGGCGGTGGAAGCGAAGGAAATGGCAGAGCGGCACTCCAATGCGCCGATACCTGGCGTTAATGAAGAAGTGGAAGAAGCCGATGGCATCAAGGTTACCAGACTTTCTGTAGCAGACCCTGCCGGTTCTCAGGCTATCGGACGGGCTATCGGCAATTACGTGACTCTTGAGGTGCCTGCGCTGCGCGGAGGGGACACCGGTCTGCAGCAGAAGGTCTCCATTGTGTTTGCCCGTGAATTCGAGCAGTTCCTGGTCAAAATCGGCATCGGCCGTGATTCCAAGGTGCTGATCGTGGGCCTCGGCAACTGGAATGTGACGCCAGACTCGCTGGGGCCGCTGGTCGTGGAGAATGCGCTGATTACCCGGCAGTTCTATGAGCTGATGCCCGATCAGATCTCGCCCGGTTACCGGAATGTGAGTGCGATAGCTCCCGGAGTGCTTGGGCTGACAGGGGTTGAATCGAGTGAGGTCGTTCAGGGGATTGTGGACCGGACCCGCCCGGATGTCATTATTGCCATTGATGCGCTGGCTTCCCGTTCGCTGGAAAGAATTAATACAACGATCCAAATTGCCGATATCGGCATTCACCCCGGCTCAGGCATCGGGAACAAGCGCAGGGGGCTGACCAAGGAAGTGCTGGGCGTTCCCTGCATCGCGATTGGCGTCCCCACGGTCTGCTATGCTTCCACGATCGTCAATAACGTACTGGAGATGATGAGCAGACATTTCGGACAAATGGCTGACGGAGGCGCCCACACCAAAGAGATTATGGGACTGCTTGATGATATCTCCGAGCATGAGCGGCTGGCCCTGGTGAAGGAAGTGCTCGAACCTCTGGGGCATGACCTGATTGTTACCCCCAAGGAGATTGATGAATTTATTGAAGATATCGCCAATATTGTGGCAAGCGGCCTCAACGCTGCACTGCATGAAGCTGTAGATCCGGGCAATGTCGGAGCCTACACTCACTAATTGGCTTCAGAACAGGCCCGCACCGACTGCCGCAAGGCAGTAGTGGTTGCGGGTCTATTTCTACTTCTCGCCGAAACTGTCTCTCATTCTGTAGTTCTAGCATAACTCTTCCGCTCATAGATTTGGAGTATGAGAGATTACAGAGGGCTTAGAGGAGGACATAACAATCATGAACAGAAAATGGTTTCAGCTATGGAATATTGGGCGGCTGCGCGGACGGCTGATGGATATTCTGTCGCTGGGAAGGACGATGCTGCTGCTGGCCGGAGGTTCACTTGTGTTTTTCATGCTGCTTGGAGCCGGCGGGTTAGCCGGGCAGAAGCTGAACTCTTCACCTATTCCGTCTATGAAGGGGCTGGCCGCCTCGCTCTCCAGCGGGTTCTTCATGGAACTGCTGGGCATGGAGGTTCCCCATCTGCCGCAGGGCAAGGAGCCTTCGGCCTTCTCGGGGGACAAGGTGACCTCCTTCGTATTCCGGCTGCTGACCAGCGTCGATCCGGGTGACCCGAAGAGTCTGGTCTCGCGTGAAATGCCCGGACTTGCTGCAGATGATCCCTTCCTGCTGCGGGAAGGCTCAGGAGGGAGCACGGGGGCGCCTGCCGATTATCATCCCGGGGGAGATGAATTGGCGGCCGGGGAAGAGCCGGGTACAAGCGCCGATCCGGGGGCAGAGACGGGAACCGATACGGGCAACGGCGAAGGCCATCCAGGTGGAGAGGTTACGCCGCCGGAGGCCTCGCCTGCCCCGGATTCACCCGGAGAGGATGTGGACCAGGGTTATTCCGGGAGCGGTGATCCGGAGAACCGGACCGGAGATACCTCTATTAAGCGTATTCTTGTCTATCATTCTCATCCCCGGGAGGCGTATAACCCGCTGCTTGGCGCACAGAGTGATAATCCCAGCTCTGCCGTCCCTTCCAAGAATGTAATGCTGGTGGGGTCCTATATTGCCAAGAGACTGGAAGAACGCGGGATCGGGACGGTTCATGCACAGGAGGATTATGCCACGGAGGTACCGGGCTACAACTGGAACTTCTCCTATAAATATTCACGGATGACTGTGAAATCGGCAATGGCAACCCATGATAGCATGAGCGAGCTGATTGATATCCACCGGGATTCACAGCGGCACGGCAAAACAACCGCACAAATCAACGGCAAAAATTACGCCCAGGTGTACTTCATTTTGGGTCATGCGAATAAAAACTGGAAACAAAACGAGGCCTTCGCCAACAAGATCCATCAGCTGCTGGAGAAAAATTATCCTGGGATCTCCCGTGGCATATGGGGGAAATCCTCCGGAAACGGGAATAATGGGGAATATAACCAGACGTTATCCCCGAACAGTGTACTGATTGAGGTCGGCGGAATCGACAACAGTGCCGATGAGCTGAAGCGGACAGCGGATATTCTGGCGGATGCGATTGCTGATGTGTATTGGGACAGCCGGGATGCGGAGAAGGCGGCAGCGCCTGAACAGGGCCAGGTTCAACTGGAAGGTACTGATGCGAAGACACCTGCAGGCGGGGCTTCCTGAGCGGATAACATTATATTGAAAAGGAGCGGGGCATATGACGCGGTTCGGTAAAAAGCTGGTAGTGATCGGGATATGGGCGGGAGTGGGGCTGCTGATCGGCTTGCAGTTCGGCGGCAGCGGCGGTTCGGGAATCTCCGGCATGCTGCCGGACTGGAGCAAGCCGGCCGGGAATACGGCAGCAGTCAGGCAGCTTCCGGCGGGCCAGAACGGCACGGCTGGAGCTGCGTCCGTTCCGGCCGCCGGTACGGCTCCGAATGGACAGGCTTATGTATACGTGCCGGTGGCCATTGATCCGGCAACGGGTGCTTATACCGCACTGCCGGTACAGCAGCCGGCAGCAGATCAGGGGAAGACTGCCGGTTCGGGCAGTCTCCCACAGCAGGAAGTGAAGGACTATTCTACCCTTAGTCCGGAACAAATTCTGCTTCCGGAGGAGCAGAAGCCCACGGTGGATGTGCTGGCGGATAAGACAGCCGGTCTGCTGCAGCAGGCCTCGCAGAAGGGCATCCGCTGGGTGGTCTCACTCTTCGATTCATCGGAAGAGTGAGCCGGGGCGGCGGAATTTCCGGCCGTCCCGGCAGTTTCTTTCTTTTCCAGGAGCCGGCGGGATTGATGGGTGAAGCCCGTACTGTTATAATAAGTGGATTAACATTAGGCTGTCTGTGGGGGTAAGGAATGACTGACGTTCAGAAACGACAACAACAAATCCGCAATTTCTCGATTATTGCACATATAGACCATGGCAAATCGACACTGGCTGACCGCATTCTGGAGTATACGGGTGCGCTCACTTCGCGTGAAATGCAGGAGCAGGTACTTGATCAAATGGATCTGGAGCGCGAGCGCGGCATCACCATCAAGCTGCAGGCCGTCCGCCTGACTTATCGTGCCGATGACGGACAGGATTATTATCTGAATTTGATTGACACACCGGGGCATGTCGATTTCACCTATGAGGTATCCCGCAGTCTTGCGGCCTGCGAAGGCGCATTGCTGGTTGTGGATGCAGCGCAGGGGATTGAGGCCCAGACTCTGGCTAACGTGTATCTGGCTCTGGATAACAATCTGGAGATTCTTCCGGTACTCAACAAGATTGATCTCCCGAATGCCGATCCCGACCGGGTGAAGCAGGAGATTGAAGATGTCATCGGGCTGGATGCGAGTGATGCGGTTCTGGCTTCGGCCAAAGCAGGCATCGGCATCAAGGAGATTCTTGAGCAGGTCGTGAAGCAGGTTCCCGCGCCGACAGGCAACTCGGAAGAGCCGCTGAAGGCGCTGATCTTCGACTCCCATTATGATCCGTACAAGGGCGTTATTGTCTACGTCCGCGTAATCGACGGCAGTATCCGGGCCGGTTCCAAGATCAGAATGATGGCCACCGACAAAACCTTTGAGGTAATAGAGGTCGGGGCCTTCATGCCGCGTATGACCATTGTTAATGAGCTGAATATCGGCGATGTCGGTTTCATTGTGGCCGGGATCAAGCATGTAGGCGACACCCGTGTCGGGGATACGGTGACGGATGCCAAGCGTCCGACCGCTGAGCCGCTGCCGGGCTACCGCAGAATTAATCCGATGGTCTACTGCGGTCTCTATCCGATTGAGACTTCCGATTATAACGATCTTCGTGAAGCGCTGGAGAAGCTGCAGTTGAATGATGCTTCCCTGAGCTTCGAACCGGAAAGCTCCAGTGCCCTGGGCTTCGGCTTCCGTTGCGGCTTCCTTGGACTGCTGCATATGGAGATCATTCAGGAACGGATTGAGCGCGAGTTCAATCTGCCGCTGATCACTACAGCGCCGAGCGTTATCTACCGGATTAAGCTGACCAACGGAGAGACGATTCAGATTGACAATCCGTCGCATTATCCGGAGATCGGGACGATTGATTTCATTGAAGAACCGTATGTGAAGGCGGGTATCATTGTACCTAACGACTTCGTGGGTACCGTTATGGAGCTCTGCCAGAACAAACGCGGCGAATTCGTTAACATGGAATATCTTGATACGAACCGCGTAACGATTACGTATGAGATTCCGCTGTCCGAAATCGTCTACGACTTCTTCGATCAGTTGAAATCCGGCACTAAGGGTTATGCTTCCTACGATTACGAAATCTCCGGCTACCGCCAGTCTAACCTGGTGAAGATGGACATTCTGCTGAATAATGAGCAGGTGGATGCGTTGTCCTTCATCGTTCACCGCGACCGGGCGTATAACCGCGGACGGGTCATCTGTGAGAAGCTGCGCGGCATTATCCCGCGCCAGATGTTCGAGGTGCCAATCCAGGCATCTGTCGGCACGAAGGTTGTAGCGCGTGAGACCGTTAAGGCCATGCGCAAGAACGTGCTCGCCAAATGCTACGGCGGCGATATCTCGCGTAAGCGGAAGCTGCTGGAGAAGCAGAAGGAAGGCAAGAAGCGCATGAAGCAGGTCGGCAGCGTTGAGGTGCCGCAGGAAGCGTTCATGGCCGTGCTTCAGATTGAATAGCCGGGTATAAGCTCCCTTAGCTTATGGCTAAGATTATAGTTCAATATATCGCTCTATTTCTCACAGAAACGGTTGCCGTCCTAAGCAGGGCGGTGCAGCCGTTTCTTCTTGCTTTTCAGCAGCAGTGGCTGCGGCAAGCTTATACATTAATAATGGAATAAAGGAGACTGCTATGAACACAACGAACAATGGCCGTCCCCCTGAGGCTGTATATATTCATATCCCGTTCTGCACGAATAAGTGCTTCTACTGTGATTTCAATTCTTATGTGCTGAAGGACCAGCCGGTGATGGATTATCTCTATGCGCTCGACCGTGAGATGGAAATGACCGTGAAGCACACGCCTCCGGGGGTGATCAAGACTATATTTGTCGGCGGGGGTACGCCTACTGTACTGAAGCCGGATGAGATGGCGTATTTCCTCCAGTCGGTCCGCAGGCATTTCCCGCAGTGGGACGAGAATATTGAGTTCTCTATGGAAGCTAACCCCGGCACTACCGATATTGATAAGCTAAGAGTCATGAAGGAAGGCGGGGTCAACCGGGTCAGCTTCGGGGTGCAGGCCTTCCAGAACGAGCTGCTGAGCGGAATCGGCCGGATTCATGATGTGAATGACGTATACCGCAGTCTGGAGAATGCCCGTGCGGTCGGGCTTGATAACCTGTCTCTGGATCTGATGTTCGGCTTGCCGAACCAGACAGTGGATATGCTGAGAGAGAGCATCACCAAGGCGCTGGAGCTGGATCTTCCCCATTATTCCATCTACAGCCTGAAGGTGGAGGAGAATACGCTGTTCCATACCCTGTTCAACAAAAACAAGCTTCCGCTGCCGAATGAAGAGGATGAGCTGGCGATGTATCTGCTGCTTATGTCTACCATGGAGGCTGCGGGGTATACGCAATATGAGATCAGTAATTTTGCCAAGCCGGGGCTGGAGAGCCGCCACAACATCACGTACTGGCGCAATGAGGATTATTATGGCCTTGGCGCAGGAGCGCACGGGTATGTGGGCCGGCAGCGGCACATGAATATCAAGGGTGTGAATCCGTATATTGAGGCTTCGCGCAGCGGGCTGCCGCGTCTGGACAGCTTTGAGATCTCCGAGCAGGAGGCAATGGAGGATTTCATGATGGTTGGCCTGCGGATGCGCGAAGGGGTATCGGATGCGGACTTCCGCTCACAATTCGGGAAGCCGCTGGAGGAAGTTTTTGCCGGCCCGCTGCATAAAATGCTTAAGGCGGGGCTGCTGGAGCAGGCCGGGGACACCTATCGTCTGAGCAAGCAGGGCATCCTGTTCGGGAACGATGTTTTTGGCGAATTTGTCGGTGCTTTGACAGAGGTTTAATTTTGAAATACCTCTTGAATTGTAATTCACTCTGTTGTATATTTATTCATATTAACAATGAGGGGTGAGTCAAAGTGCTTGTCAAAACAGATGGGTTCCGCCAGGAATCTGCTGCGGGAGAGCAGCAGGTGATATGCAGAAATGCTACGGTGGAGGATGTTGAGCCGCTGTATCTGATGATAGAGGAGTATGCTAAGCAAGGGATTATGCTGCCCCGTTCAAGGCAAGCACTGACCCGCCAGATCGACCAGTTCGTCATTGCTGAAATCGGCGGCAAATTTGTCGGCTGCGGTTCCTTGTTCCGGCTGGGAAGCGACCTTGTTGAGGTACGGTCGATTGGTCTGAACGATGCAGGCAAGGGCAGGGGCGTAGGCTCGATCATTCTGGAGAAGCTGACGGAAGAAGCCAGACGCCAGAAAATTCCGAAGATTATGGCGCTGACCTATGCGGTGGATTTTTTCCTCAGAAACGGCTTCGATGTGGTAGAGAAGGAGATTTTCCCCGAGAAGGTCTGGACCGATTGTGTGAACTGCAAGAAGCAGCATGCCTGCGATGAGATCGCGGTGCTGAAGAGATTGGACTAATCCGGCGGGCACCCGCCCCCGGTAAATTATATAATAAGAAACCACTGTCTTTCCCGGGAGCGGATGCTTTAAGGGGAACAGTGGTTTTTTGATGAATAGGTTATTGTGCATAGATAAGCTTGCGCTGCTGCTCTACCAGTTCGGCAAGCTCCGGTGTGGCATATGCGGAAGGCAGGAAGGATGGGAACATTGTATTATAGGTAATTCTTACGGCAGACCCGTCCTTCATTTCGATCTCCATCCAGTACTTGTCGCCTACCCAGCTCTTGGTCTGCTTGGACAGCTCCTCGAACGGGAGGTATTCCAGCTTGGGGAACTCTCGGATGAACACGGCGTTGGCCTCCGGGGTGAAGTCCATCAGGTCAGACCCGTCATTGCCGCTGATGAAGCGGACGGTTTGTATTTTGCCGGCGACATCCAGCAGATCGTTAAGGGTTCTGGCAGCAGGATTGTTGCTTGCTACATATAGCCTGTCCCCCGCCCAGAGTCTCGCCGATGTCTTATAACCCTTCACTTCATACAGCTCCGTCCCCACCGCAAGATTGGTAGCATCGCCATCCTGGAGCCCCGGCCGGGGACACTCATGTTTGGATTTGCTATAGGTGATTGTGCCGATGGCCTTGCCTTTCGCAAGCGGGCTGGGATCGGGACCGGTCTGATCAGCATACAGGATGCCGTCCCACTGCAGGATGGATACATAATCCGCATCGACACCGATGCACTTGCTCTGTAATATCTTATGGGTGCAGCCCGTAAGGATTAGCATAGTTAAAAGGACTGCGGATATAGCCGAGCCCCCTGTTTTCATTATACGCATCTCATCACTCCCTGATTATTGGACGCCATCATCCAGGAAATGGTTGCGGTTATTTATGCGAAATAATGTTTTGACTGAAATAGGCGCAGGTTAGGGCGCTGAATGACTTGACAATGCTGAGGTCAGTTTGGTATTTTTGTATTAGTGGTTAGCACTCATCTCGTTAGAGTGCTAACGAATCGGAGCCACAGCCGGATAGGAGGGAATAACATGTTAACTGAACGCCAGAGAATGATACTGAATGCAATTGTCGATGATTATATTTCTTCTGCTGAGCCGGTAGGCTCGCGCAGTATCTCGAAACGCGGGGATGTGGGCTACAGTCCTGCCACGATCCGCAACGAAATGGCCGATCTGGAGGATCTGGGTTACCTGGAACAACCTCATACTTCGGCAGGGAGAATCCCGTCCCATAAGGGCTACCGCTATTATGTGGATCATCTGGTACCGTGGAATTCCGCCGAAACGGCCGAACTGGGCACGATCCGCGCTTTTTTCGCAGAGAAGCTGAATGCTACGGAGCAGGTCATCCAACATGCGGCAATGATTCTTTCCAATATGACGAATTATACTTCCATCCTGCTTGGACCGGAGGTTTTTCATACTTCATTGCGCCATTTCCAGCTGCTTCCGCTCGATGACAAGACCGCTGTGGCGATTATCGTTACAAGCACCGGGCAGGTAGAGAACAAGACCGTAAGCCTTCCTCCCGGGATATCAGTATCCGAGATGGAGAAGGTCGTGAATCTGCTGAACAGCAAGCTGGTCAATGTACCGCTCTACAAGCTGAAGAGTCAGCTCTATTCCGAGCTGGGTGAAGAAATGCAGCGTCACATCTCCCACTATGAAGAATTAATGCAGGTGCTGGATACGGCACTTGAGAGCGACCATGAACAGCGTATCTACCTAAGCGGAGCTACGAATATGCTCACCCAGCCGGAGTTCAAGGACGTCGATAAGGTGAAGACTATTCTGGATCTGCTGGAAGAGACACCTACCCTGCTCAAAATGCTTACCCCGGCCAGCGGCGGAACAGGAATGCAAGTGCGCATTGGTACAGAGAATAAGCATGAGGCCTTCGCCAACTGCAGTCTGATCACCGCAACGTATTCACTCGACGGCAAGCCGCTGGGAAGCATCGGTATCCTGGGCCCGACCCGAATGGAGTACGCGCGTGTCATGGGTATTCTGGGGATTCTATCCCGGGATTTGACAGCGATGCTGGCACACTGGTATAAGTGAACAGAGTGTAATTGTTCATCGTGAATGATACTAAGGAGGTGAAGACAACTTGAAAGAGGAAGAGGTTCAAGAAATGAATGAGAAGAATGATCCTAAGGTGAATGAGAACCAGGCGGCCGATGAGGCTGAAGCTGGAGCAGACAGCGGCTCATTTACGGCTGAAGAGGCCGGCGAGGCGGCTTCAGACAATGAGGAATACAGAAGGCTGCAGGAGCTTGCAGATGAACATCAGGCGCGTACCTTGCGTGTGCAGGCTGATTTCGATAACTTCCGCCGCCGGACCCAGAAAGAAAAGGAAGAGCTGGCGCAATATGCGACCTCGAAGCTCGTAACCGAATTACTTCCGGTCATGGATAATTTTGAACGCGCATTGGCTACTCCGGCGGCAGGTGCCGATTCCGAGGCGTTTATCAAAGGCGTGAATATGATTTTCCGCCAGCTGGAGGGAGTCCTGAAGTCTGAAGGACTGGAAGCCATGGAAGTGGTAGGACAGCCTTTTAACCCTGAATATCATCAGGCGATCATGCAGGTGGAGAGCGAGGAGTACGGGGAAGGTATCGTGACGGAAGAAGTCCAGAAGGGCTATCTCCTGAAAGATAAAGTTCTTCGTCCGGCCATGGTCAAAGTCAGCATGTAGTTCTGTTCTATATAAGGCAAGACTGCAAGATATGGCGAAGCACAATTCTACTATAATATAAATGGCTGAAGCCCCGGGCTTCACATTATTTCTGAGGAGGCAAATTACAGTGAGTAAAGTTATCGGTATTGACCTTGGAACCACGAACTCTTGCGTTGCCGTTATGGAAGGCGGCGAAGCCGTCGTTATCCCGAATCCGGAAGGTGCGCGTACAACCCCATCTGTTGTAGGCTTCAAGAAAGACGGCGAGCGCATCGTCGGTGAAACAGCGAAACGCCAGGCGATTACGAACCCTGACCGTACCATCGCTTCCATCAAGCGTCACATGGGTACAGGCCACAAAGAAAGCATTGACGGCAAAGACTACTCTGCACAGGAAATTTCGGCAATGATTCTCCAGAAGCTGAAATCCGATGCTGAAGCCTATCTGGGCCAGACAGTAACCCAGGCCGTTATTACGGTTCCTGCATATTTTAATGACAGTCAGCGTCAAGCTACCAAGGATGCGGGCAAAATTGCCGGCCTTGAAGTGCTGCGTATTGTCAACGAGCCAACGGCAGCCGCACTTGCTTACGGTCTGGAGAAATCCGAAGACCAGACGATCCTGGTCTATGACCTTGGCGGCGGTACGTTCGACGTATCGATTCTTGAACTGGGCGACGGCTTCTTTGAAGTTAAGGCTACCAGCGGTGACAACCGTCTGGGCGGTGATGATTTTGACCAATTGGTTATGGATTATCTGGTGTCTGAATTCAAGAAAGAGCAAGGCATTGACCTGAGCAAGGACAAAGCAGCGGTACAACGTCTGAAGGATGCTGCGGAAAAGGCTAAAAAAGAGCTGTCCGGCGTACTGACTACTACAGTGTCGCTTCCGTTCATTACGGTGGTAGACGGAGTTCCTCAGCACTTGGAGATCAACCTGACCCGTGCCAAATTCGACGAGCTGACAGCAAGCCTGGTAGAGCGTACACTGGGACCTACCCGTCAAGCGCTGAGCGATGCCGGTATGACGCCTGCTGATCTGAACAGAATCGTACTGGTCGGCGGCTCCACACGTATTCCTGCGGTACAGGATGCAATCAAGAAGCTTACAGGCAAAGATCCGCACAAAGGCGTTAACCCGGATGAAGTTGTAGCCCTTGGTGCTGCTGTTCAAGCTGGCGTACTGACCGGTGATGTAAAAGACGTAGTGCTCCTCGACGTAACTCCGCTGTCCCTGGGGATTGAAACTGCAGGCGGCGTATTCACGAAGATGATTGAGCGTAACACTACCATCCCTACAAGCAAATCGCAGGTATTCTCGACCTTCGCTGATAACCAGCCAAGCGTTGAAATCCACGTATTGCAGGGTGAGCGCCAGATGGCGAACGGCAACAAGACGCTGGGACGCTTCATGCTGAACGAGATTCCACCGGCACCGCGCGGCGTACCGCAGATCGAAGTTACCTTCGATATTGACGCCAACGGTATCGTTAACGTATCCGCTACAGACAAAGGCACTAACAAGAGCCAGAAGATCACCATCACTTCCTCCAGCGGCCTGAGTGATGCCGAAGTGGAACAGATGATGAAGGATGCCGAGCTGCACGCTGAGGAAGACCGCAAGCGTAAAGAACTGGTCGAAGCGAAGAACGGCGCTGACCAGCTCGTCTACTCCACGGACAAAGTCATCAAAGACCTTGGAGACAAGGTTGATGCTTCTGAGATTGACAAGGCCAATGAAGCTAAGGATAAGCTGAAGGCTGCACTTGAAACTGACAACCTGGAAGAGATCAATGCCGCTACAGAGGCGTTGAACGAGATCGTACAGCAATTGTCCGTGAAGCTGTATGAGCAGGCTGCACAGGCAGAGCAAGGCGCTGAAGGCGGCCAGGGAGCTTCTGAAGGCAACGCCAAGAAAGACAACGTGGTAGATGCGGATTACGAAGTGGTTGACGATGAGAAGAATCAAGGGTAACCTTGAACGATAAGTTCTATTTTGGACAGAAGGGAAGGTCAAGACCGGGTCATCCCGTGTTTTGACTTTCCTTTTACCTTGTAAATAGGGATAATTGACGATGTGCGGAGGTGAAAGCAGTGGCAGATAAACGTGATTATTATGAGATTCTGGGCCTCGGCAGAGATGCATCAGAGGATGAAGTGAAGAAGGCGTACCGCAAGCTGGCGCGCCAGTATCACCCGGATGTGAATAAGGCCAGCGATGCTGAGGCTAAGTTCAAAGAAGTGAAGGAAGCTTATGACGTCCTCAGCGATGGACAGCAGCGGGCACGTTATGACCAATATGGACATATTGACCCTAATCAGGGGATGGGCGGCGGCTTTGGCGGCGGTGGCGGAGATTTCGGCGGTCTTGGCGATATCTTCGATATGTTCTTCGGCGGCGGCGGACGGCGTGATCCGAATGCACCGCAGCGCGGCGGCGATTTGCAGTATACGATGACCATTGAGTTCAAGGAAGCGGTGTTCGGCAAAGAGACCGATATTACCATTCCGCGCACGGAGACCTGCGATACCTGCTTCGGCTCCGGTGCCAAGCCGGGCACGAAGCCGGAGACCTGTTCGGTATGCCACGGCAGCGGACAACAGGAATTCGTGCAGAATACACCGCTTGGACAGATGCGTAACCGCCGTCCCTGCTCACACTGCAGCGGCACAGGCAAGATCATCAAAGAGAAATGCACCACCTGCGCAGGTCAGGGTAAGGTTAAGAAGCAACGCAAGATTCATGTGCGTATCCCTGCCGGTGTCGATGACGGCGCACAGCTGCGCATGACCGGTGAAGGCGAAGGCGGCACACGCGGCGGCCCGGCCGGAGATCTGTACATTGTGATCCGCGTGAAGAACCATGACTTCTTCGAACGCGAGAACGATGATATTATGTGCGAGGTTCCCTTAACGTTCGCTCAGGCGGCGCTCGGTGACGAGATTGAGATCCCTACCCTGACGGAAAAAGTGAAGCTCAAGATTCCGGCGGGCACCCAGACCGGAACCTTCTTCCGCCTTAAAGGCAAGGGCGTTCCTCATCTGCGCGGCAACGGCGTCGGCGATCAGCATGTCCGCGTCATTGTGGTCACGCCAAGCAAGCTCAGCGATGAGCAGAAGGACCTGCTCCGCCAGTTCGCCTCCTACAATGGAGAGAACACGCATGAACAGGAGCAGTCCTTCTTCGACCGCGTGAAGCGGGCGTTCCGCGGGGACTGAAAGATAACGGATTCTATAGTGTAACAACGAGAGTAAGCCCCCAATCTTGGAAGAGGAGATTGGGGGCTTTTTGCTAATAACGAATAAGGAGGGAGCCATGAATAAAAGAGTGGAAGAAATCATTGCTTCACTTGATGCTATCAGCATTGAAATAGTAGTGCCACTTAGAAAAAAAGTTGTTAATAAAACTGCATTCAGCGAGCTATTTGGATTAATGGGTGAATTGGAGAATTTACTTACTCATGAAAAGTGGATACAGAAAGATTTAGTGGAGATATTATTTCACATATATACCCAATTGGATATGCAGATTGGTTATGTTAAGGAGGAAGAAGTTAAAAATGAATTCACTGCTTATCTTACTAAAATGAGAAGCAAGATGAGAGAAGTCCTTGGCAAGAGGGTACAACAAAATGTGAAGGAAATCTCAGTCAAAGATATTATGGAAAATTCGGACATTTCTAACCCACAAGAAATAATGGACGAATTTAAGAAATTATACGATTAGTTTTGCCTACCATCTTCATATACAATAGTAAAGCCCCTTCACTTCCTGTCCAGGAAGTGAAGGGGCTGAATGTGTTGCTGAGTCTTTGCACAGAGCGTTTTACTCGATCAATCCGCTCTTGCTCAGCAATGCGTAGAGTGCAGCGGCTGCTGTCTCGCGGGTTGCCGGAGCTTTGGGATTGAATGCAATGCCTGATTCGCTGGCGAAGATGCCGACTTTGGTCAGGGCTTGCAGACTGTCCTTGGCATAAGGGGCTACGTTGGCACTGTCAGTGTACGTAGTGAACGAAGGATTAGCGACAGCCTTCAGTTCAGTTCCTGTCAGTTTCAGCGCTCTGTCCAGAATGACAGCGAGCTCCTGACGGGTTACTTTTTGCGTTGGAGCAAACTTGCCGTTGCCAATGCCCAGGATCAGACCTGCTTTGGAAGCGGCCGCAACATCCTTGGCATACCAGTCCGATGATTTCACATCAGAGAAGGTTACGCTGGCATCGGTACGCAGACCCAGTGCACGGGTTAACAGTGCTGTGAACTCGGCACGGGTCAGATTGCTCAGCGGCGAGAAGGTCGTTGCCGAGGTGCCTTGGATAATCAGCTTGTCGGCCAGAGTCTGAATAGCGTCAGACGCTTTAGAAGAAGCGATATCCGTGAAAGCTGCTGCCGGTTTGCTTACTGCTCCATACACGGAGAAGCCCGGACGGCTTACCGTAACAATCGTTGTTCCATCTGCCTGAGGTGAGAAGACAGAAGCAACCGGGGTTACCAGTCCGTCTTTTTCAAAGAGTACGCCTGCGGTCTTCGGTTCGATCTTACCAGGTACAGTGAAGGAGCGCTTGATGAATACGTTGGTTGGAACGTTCAAGTAAGTGCTGCCTGTCGCTGTAGTCCATGAAGCTTCAAAGGATACCGGGGTTCCGATGACCTTGGCACCCGGAGTACCTGCAATCAGCTTGCCTGCTGCATCCGGCTCTTGCTTGATTACAAGCTTCAAGCTCTGGCCTGCAGGAGAAGCTGCGAGCAGGGATACCGGCAAGGATACAGCAGATCCGCCAATATTCACAATGATCGAGCTGCCAGCTTGAAGGCCGGCCAGCAATTTCAACTGATCTGCCGTCAGGCTCAATTCAGCAGCTTTGTCAGTAAGAGTGCTTACTGATATCACAACGGCTGTCTTGGTGGCAGTGGCTTTGGCCAGAGCAGCCTTCAGATCACTGTCACTAACCGTTACTGTTGTCACGCCATCCTTCGAGGAAGTTACAGGCGTTACACTTACTTGCTGAACCCCTTCTTCAACTAGGGACTTAACCGTGCCTGGAACCACAACAGGAGTCGGCGTTACCACTGTACCGCCACCTCCACCGCCGCCGCCGCCACCGCTGCCACTGTCGGAGACTGTTACAAAGCGGAATGAAGTGTAGGTGCTGTAGTATTCATCATTGTTCAAGTCAATCTTAATTGGAGTCTTTGTGTTGTCTTCAGCAGTAATTCCAAGAATCTCAAGCTTGTAAGTCCCGTCTGTAATACTTGCTACTGCGGGGTTACCGTTGGTATCCAGAATAGGGTCACCATTGTGATCATACGGATGATAAGTGGCACCTATAACTGTGGTGTAGCTGCCCGGCTCAAAGAATTTATCCGGTGAACCAGTAGTGGATACCTGGAAGGAGCCTTTCTTGATATCATCAAGGCCGACCAGATTCACTTCATAATAGTTAATATCATCTGCCTTCAGCTTGTAGTTCAGAACCGCACTTGAATTGGTGTAGACGATAGGCTGGCTCAGTACAGCTTCTTGGATGCCTGTGCCCCAGCTAGGTTGTTCTGTCGTCTTATTCACACTGATTGCAAACGGCAAGTGAAGCGTTGGCTGTCCATTTGCTTGCAGAACGATGTTGCCTTGCAGCATCTGCGGCGTAGTATCGGCTGCAACATTAACCTTCAAGTTGAAAGTGGATGCACCTTTCGCGGAGGCTGTTACCGATGATTTGTCCAGTGTTGCGGATACATGCTCGGGATCTCCATAGTTCCATTCCACGGAGGCGGAATAAGTGAGATCACTGTTGCTAGTATTCTTCAACTGCAACACTTTAGTAGCCTCAGAGCCAGGCAGCAGAATGCCGAAGCTTGTGGATGGGTTGTAGTTGATCACGTTCTGAGGGACAAAATTCTTGTCCAGAATAGAGATTGGCTCTATGGCCTGTAACAGGGCCGGAGTCTTGATTGCTTCTTCTACATTGGCGCGTCCTGGACCTTGAAGATAAAGGTCTTCCGGACTGTCTTGATACATTAACCGTTCTGCTGTATTGGCAAGCGCCGCGCGAATATCAAGTGGAGTGTATTCCGGGTGTGCCTGCTTGATCAGCAAGGACAAACCTGCCACATGAGGTGTAGCCATGCTGGTGCCGCTAATGCGATTGTATGCTTTGGAATAATCTGTTTCTGGATGACCTTTGCCATAAGCCGGCCATGTAGACAATACTCCATCACCAGGAGCAACGATGTCCGGTTTGATGCTCAGATTGCCGTCAAAGTTCGGTCCTAATGAAGAGAAATTACTCATTGTATCACCAGTTGTCATTTCATGGTTATATTCTGAACCAAAGGTGAAATATGTTGGATTATCACCATTTGCCAGAATTGCTCTGGCTAACTTGCGTCCTTTGGAGCCTTCGATGTCAAACGTAGGAATGTTCTGATATCCATTGCCTAAATTCACACCGATGAAGTCACTACGGTCTTTGTAGTCTTCGTCTAGAATAGCTTCACTCTTACCGTCTACCTTCTGGGCGTTGCCGTTGAAAATTACGATAGCTTTAGCATTATGGGCTTTTGCAATCGCAATTTTGTCTGCAAAACCCAGTTCACCACGTGATACCAAAACGATGGAACCGCTAATGTCTTCTGCAGGGTAATCTTCTTCTGCCCCAAGGTCAGCATATACAACTCGGACAGGCTTTGTGCCAATGAGAGTTGCGAAATCATCGTTTGCCAGCTCATACGCCATCATATGGAATGGGAAATAGGTATCGTAAGTAACAGAAGTTACCGAGTTTGCAATTTCTGCCTTGAATTCGCCGGAGTAAGCGTCAATAGGGCTGGTCACTGAACCTACTGAAATGCCCAATTGGGAGGCTGCCGGGGAGCCCATGGAGAAATAACCCGCTTCCCCGTTGTTCCCATTAGCAATTACAGCAGTCACTCCAGAGAGTACCGCATTATTAATCGCAATGGAGTCCGGGGAATTCACGTCCTTCTCGGAATCGGAGCCGAGCGACAGATTGATGACATCCATGCCATCCTTCACCGCACGTTCAATTCCGTCAATGACTTGAGCGGAAGATCCGGAGGAAGTATTCGGCTTCTCAAGATTGCGGCCCAATACTTTGTAGACGTGAAGTTCCGCTCCCGGAGCTACGCCCTTTTGCGCAACATCCCCTGTGGCTGCATACTGACCGATGATAGTGCCGGCTACATGCGTACCGTGGTAAGTTCCCGCATAGCCTACACCATATTCGATATCTTCTTCCGGAGTCAACGGAACTTCTTCATAAGGATCATTGTCCTGATAGAAGGAGTCATAACCGCCCTTATAAGCCGGGGCAATATCCGGGTGCGTATAGTCAACACCGGTGTCGATCACACCGACTTTCAGTCCTTCACCGTCGAGACCTTGGTCTGCTGCCCAATCAGCATGAATCTGCTTCAGGGGGGCATTGTCGTTTCTGTATGTTACTTCGCTAACCGTCTGATCAGGGAGAGCGTACCAGGTGCTGTTCGGATAGATGGAGGTAACACCTGAGAGCTTGGCCAGCTCCGGGATCTTGTCCGCCGGAACAGTGACTTCAAAGCCGTTCAGGATAGTGTCATACTTGTAATTGACGGTCAGGTCAATGCCTTTGGCTTCGGCCTGGTCAAGCACCTTCTCCTGTTGACTCTTCGCCGCAGCTTCAGTGGCCGTATTGGCGAGAGAAGTGATTCCTTGCTTGGCGGCATATTTGCCGACTGCGGCAGGCTGACCGCTGAGTTGAACGATAACCCGGACCTGATTAGAGGATTTGGTGTTAATCTGTGGAGAAATGAAAGGCTGATTCTTCTGAATCAAGGCTGGAAGATGAGTGCTGGATACCGGCGTCTGCAGGCTGCTGGCGGCGAATGCTGCGCCCGGAACTAGACTTGCAGTTACGCCTAATGATAATGTTAGTAATGATAGCTTACGAGGTAGTTTTGTCCACTCCAAATGTAATCCCCTCCACAATATGATGTTGGTTCTGGCTCACATCTCTCCTGCTTCAGACAGTAGGCGGATTCTCCTTTTCTATTAATCCGGTTTTATTCCGTCAAGATTACTAGGAAAAATATTAAGAAGATTTTACCACTGGTTATTTGTAAAATCCACACTAAATTTATAAAGTTTTGAAAACGAATTCTTTTCAATGAAATGTAATATGACATATTTCGGCTATTAAATATAAAAAAGGACTATAAAAGACAGGAATATACAAAATAAAATTATATAAAAATCGTATTTTGTCATAAATACTCACATGATTGGTATATGAGAACTAGGACTTGATTTGCAAGTCCCGGTCGTATTTGTCTCCAATTGAAGGAGCCGCTTCTTGAACAAGCGTATAAATTCCTGTCCTGAAATCCAAAATAGACTGTAACCTTTGGTGAATGTATTCCATTGTAGAAGGCGGGGAATTCCCATGTCTGAAAAAAGTATACTGGCGTACTTCAAAACCCCGGAAGAAGCGGAAGGCGTCTCCCGCAAACTGCAGGCATTGCGTGCTGAGGAGATCTCCATTGACCGGTTCAGCAGATTCGGTGGAGCCGGGCAGCAGTCGGGAGTGAATCCGGTTACCGGCAATTTGGCGAGCATGGATTCCATGACCGCGGTCAGTGACCATGCGGGCATCTTAGCGGCGGCACATACGAGCGGCAGCGGGATGAGCCACGGCGGGGACGGCGGACCGACTGGCAGAGATATCCTGCTGACAGTCATTGTGGACGCAGCCATCCACGATCAGGCTTTGTCGCTTATTGAAGAAGCCGGCGGAATGATTTGAAGATCTGACTACTTACGAGGGAGCTGATGGCAGGAATGGATAGAGAAAACTCGAAAATATTCTCCAAAACGGAAAAGATGAAAATGCTCTATGAGGCAAAGGCGGAGGATGTTGAATTCTCGGCGGCCGAAGCGGATCACGATGATATAGAGGCGATGGATCGCTCACGGGAGGCCGATAAACGGCAGCTGGAAGAGATTATAAAGAAGGACTGAGATTACAGGCGAAGTCAAGAAGAAATGAGCAAACGAATTGTGCAACGGATACCCCGCGCGAGTGGGGTATTTTTGTGCGTGGCGGTGTATAATGGAACGATATGTTGAACCGGGAGGTTGCTTAAGTGAGTACTGTTATAATGTGGGCTGGACTGGCGCTGCTTGTGGCGCTGTTAACCTTCCTGAACCAGAAGCAAGTCTACTCTTCCAGAGTCAAAAAAGCCTACCGCGAGCTTCGGGAGCTTACGGTGAAAGTCCGTGCCGAACAGTCGGAGGCGGCTGATCTGGAACGCTGGGAAAGTTCGCTTGCCGAGATGGAGAAGCATCCCAATGAGTTCAACAAGCTGGAGCAGGAGATCGGTCTGCGCCGGGCCTTCGTCCAGTATCTGGAGCGGCATCATCCGCAGGATTCCAGGCTCCCGGGCCTTCAGGAAGCAGCCGCTTATCAGAAGGATAGTGTGTGGGGAATTAAAATGGGGGATTACGGCCCCAGGAAGTAGTTCGGCACACTTTTTTGTGAGATTAATATCATCCAAATGCTTCGGGCATCCGTTAATATGAATATAGGAATCATGAGGGTACCCGTCCGGAATCTTGATAAAAATTGAGTTATATAGGGAGTAGTCAACATGGAAAATCCAGCAGACCCGGTAGTTACAGACGAATTGGTTGTCAAAGCCTTGGAAAAGAATCTCGCCATGATCCGGTTCGATCTTGACCGCCGTGTCGCCTATGTGAATGAGATCTTTGCCCAATCGGTAAAATACAGGGTAGAGGATATGTACGGTATGCAGCACAAGCAGCTCTGCTTCCCTTCGTTCGTAAACAGCCCTGAATATGAGTTGTTCTGGCAGAATCTGTTTGCGGGCCGGAGCTTTCAGGACAAGATTGAACGGATGGACGCAGAGGGGAATTCGGTCTGGCTGGAGGCCACCTATATGCCGGTGTTCGATGAGACGGGTACCCATGTCATTGGCGTATCGAAGGTAGCCACCAACATTACGGACAGACAGAATAACATGAGCCATGTAGTGGAGCTGATGCAGGGAATGGCGGACAGTCTGAATCAGCGTGCCGACAAAGGGATTGAGCGGAGTCAGGAGCTGCTGCTGAGCATTGATAAGATTGCAGAGGTGTCGAGTGAGAATACCGAAACGCTGCTGAGTCTCCAGAAGCAGGCGGCTGCGATCCGCGGTGTGGTGCAGACGATCCGTGATATTGCCTCCCAGACTCATCTGCTTGCGCTGAACGCGGCCATTGAGGCAGCCCATGCCGGAGAGTTCGGCCGGGGATTCGATGTGGTAGCCAAGGAAGTAAGGAAGCTCTCCGCCATGGTTCAGGATCAGATCACCGAGGTACGGGACAGTGTTCAGGCCATTACCGAAGAGGTAGGCAGAATATCGACCGGATTAAATCTGGTGCAGGATAATGTGGAGCTAAGCCAGCAGCAGATTCAAGTGGCGCTGAATGAATTCACGCTGATCGCCACCTCTGCCCAGGAGCTGGATAATCAGGCGCGCGAGGTCATGAACATTATCTGAGACTTATATTTCCATATACAGCATGTATCCCGTTCATTGCGGGAGGACATGCTTTTTTTAATTTCAAGAGTGAGTAGAGAAAATGAACCTTTTGCAGCCGGGGATTGTTATAAGAGGTAGTTCAAACAAGAAAGGAGGACATACTCAAGTGGGCAACAAGGAATTGTTCCAGACCTACAGCAAGGAGGTATACCGGACCTGCTACTATATGGTGCACGATGCTGCCGATGCCGAGGATCTGTGCCAGGAGGTGTTCATCACCCTCTTCCGCAGCGAATGGCAGAGCATTGAATATCTGAAGGCCTGGATTATGAAGGTTACCGTCAACACCTGCCTGAATCATTTGAAACGCAGAAGCAGTCTGCAGCAGAAGCTGACGGCAAGCCTCCATATATTGAGGGAGAATCCGGAACCCCCGGTGGACAGGCTGGTTGAGCAAAAGGAAACGAAGCTGGAGTGGGCAACCTATATGTCCCGTCTCCCGGCGAAGTTCAGAGCAGTGCTGACTCTGCGTTATATGCATGATTTCAGTCTGGAAGAAATCCGCAATATGCTGGATATTCCGCTGGGAACGGTCAAGTCCAGGCAGCACAAAGGGCTGCGCCTGATGAAGAAGATTCTTGAAGATGCAGGAGTACAGACCTTATCTAAGGAGGAAGAACCCTATGGACAGAACAGAAACACAGCTAAAGCGTCGACTAAATGAGGAGGAGGTAACTTATCCTGACTTTGATCAGATGTGGGAACGGATGGATCAGGCCGGATATGCTTCCTCTCAAGGCAGAAGCCGTGCAGAAGCTGCGGCTCCAAGCCGCCACCGCAACTGGCGCAAGATCACCGTCGCTGCTTCTCTCAGTGCACTTTTGATGGCAGTCCCTGTATATGCCGCTGTCCAATATGACTGGGGCAGCCTGCTTAAGGATAAGGGGGGTGTACAGACCGCATTGGCGCAGAATATGGGCCAGCCGCTTGGCCAGACGATTACTAGGGATGGAGTAACCCTGACGCTACATACAGCGCTCACCGACGAGAACCGGACGGTGATTCTGTACAGCCTGGATGTGGGTCCGGACGGGGGCGACGGCAAGCTGTGGAGCATCAATGGAATGGCCCTCAAGGATGGCTCGGGACGCAGAAACCAGGAATTCAACAATCAGCAGTGGGACGAGAAGAACAAGCGGTACAACGGTTATTTCGAGACGGACTGGACGCCGGATCAAGAGACGGCCAAGGTAAGTCTGACGGCTGATCGGATTCAATTATACTCGCAGCAGGAGGTAGACTTGAAGCTGGATACGGACTCGCCGGAGCGGCAGAGCTTTCCTGTGAACCGGGATGGACTGGAATCCTTCAGCGTACAGCCCTTTAAGGAAGGTACTGACCATCTGATGCTCTCCACTGCCGCCATCTTCGATGATCCGGAAGCCAAGAACTGGGCCTTTCCGCAAATCACTGCTTACCGGGGAGGGCAGCTTGTAAAGAACTCCCGGGCAGGAGCAATGGGCAAGCCGGGAGATAACGGAGAATACACCTCGGTTCAGTATTACAAACCTGCCGATGTGCCGAAGGATGAAACTGTCTATAAGCTGGATTACACGAAGCTTGAACGGAACATCGACGGTCCTTGGGCGTTTGATTTTGAACTGAGCAAGAAGAAGATGGCGGGCGCGACAATCAAAACTGCGCTGGATCTGCCCCTGGAAGCAGGAAATACAGATAATCGTATTGAGCAGATGGTTGTGACACCTACGCAGGTCCGTGTGTCGGTTCGCAGCACAGCTAAGCCGTTCTCTGAATTGCCGTATGTCAATTATTCTCTCGAGGTGGGCGGCCGGACGCTGGAAGGCGGATTATGGTATTCCATGTCTGAGGACAAAGAGCTGATTGCAGTGCGCTTCGAGCGGCCGTCGGACCTGGAGATTACCAAAGACACGCCAATGACGCTTGTAGGTAATTATAAGGTTACCCGGCATAGGGGTGACAAGAAGCCGCTTCAATTAACTAACATCTCCAGCGAGAAGCAGACGGTGATCCGGGAGACCGGCGGTTATCCGGTACAGTGGACCTACTATATGCAGGGTGCGGATCTCTATGTGGAGACGAGGAGCGATGATCCGAAGTTTGGCGGCGTGAACCAGACTCATATCGGTACCGGTAAGGACCGGATCGTAAGTAAGATCGTTTCAACGAAATTCCGCGGAGACGGAAATAACCGGAGCATTGATGTATATGAGAACTTCAAGGGAACAGAAGCTTCTATATACATGTTCTTCTACACCACCAACGAGCCTGACAAGGAGACGCGGGTGCAGCTGCAGGGACAATAGTGACATTATTTTAACGGGAAGAACCTTGTGTTCTTCTCTTTTTTTCGTATACAGTTAGAAGATACGGCTATGAAAAGCTGTAGGAACACAGGGAAAAGGGAGAGGACGTATGGAACTGACGCGCTGTGACTGGGTGAATGCGGACCCGGTATATATAGCTTATCATGATGAGGAATGGGGCAAGCCGCTGGTTGACGACCTGAAGCTGTTCGAGCTGCTGATGCTGGAGGGCATGCAGGCCGGACTGAGCTGGTATACCGTACTGAAGAAGCGGGAGAGCTTCCGCGTTGCCTTTGACGGATTTGATCCGCAGAAAATTGTACTGTACGGGGAGGACAAAATTGCTGAGCTGATGAACAATGAGGGGATTATCCGCAACCGCCTGAAGATTAAGTCTATAATCACCAATGCGGAGATATATTTGCAGATCTGCCGCGAGGAAGAGGGAGGCTTTGCCGGTTATCTGTGGAGCTTCGTCGGCGGGGCGCCGGTGGTGAATCACTGGAATACTAGAGCCGAGGTCCCCGCGACCACTCCCCAGTCCGATCAGATGAGTAAGGCGCTGAAGCGCAAAGGGATGAAATTTGTCGGGTCAACGATTTGTTATGCCTTTATGCAAGCTTCGGGTATGGTGGATGACCACATGATGGATTGTTTTTGCCGTAGCAACAAGGCTCAAGCCGAGGGTTAACCCGCAGTTTGGCACTGCACGGGTAAGAAATGCTATACTATCGTAGATAAGCAGTAATGCTCGCAAAACTTTTAGGAGGATTTATTAACATGCTATGGCACGAACTGACGGTACATACCACGGAGGAAGCCCAGGAGATGATATCCAATCTGCTGGTCGAGGCCGGAGCGGGCGGAGTTTCCATTGAAGAATCCGGGACACTGAATAAAATACGGGATACACGTTATGGTGAATTATACGATGAACCGCTGAATGATATCCCTGAAGGGGAGGCGGTCATTAAAGGCTATTATGCTGAATCCGAAGCTATGGATGAGATTGTGGCTGAGCTGACTCCAAGGGTGGAGGAGCTTAGAGCGTTCGGCATTGATCCGGGCCTGGCGCAGATCTCCTGGAAGACGGTGGATGAAGAGGAATGGGCCCATGCCTGGAAGCAGTACTTCAAGCCGCTGCGCGTCTCGGAACGGCTGACTATTAAGCCAACATGGGAAGAGTACACCCCGGCCTCTGCGGCTGAGAAAATTATTGAAATTGATCCCGGCATGGCCTTCGGAACCGGGACTCATCCGACGACGGCACTCTGCCTCCGCGCTCTGGAGAAGCACATTGTCAGCGGTGATGAAGTGATTGATGTCGGCACAGGCTCCGGTATTCTGGCCGTGGGGGCAGTGCTGCTGGGGGCTTCATCGGTTCTGGCGCTGGATCTGGACCCGGTGGCGGTGGTCAGCGCCCGCGAGAACGTGGAGCTGAACCGGCTGGAGGCGGCTGTCACAGTGAAGGAGAGCGACCTGCTCTCGCTGCTTGGCGGTGAGGGAGCGTCGGATACCGCAGCAGGCGGCATGTGGCCGTCAGCCAGACCCGGCCATTCCATTGAGCCGGATGCCATGCCTGCTGCTCCGGCTAAAGGCGGACTGGGCGTTACCCTGCCGGTACGGGTGGTAGTAGCCAATATTCTGGCCGAGATTATTGTATTGTTCACGGATGATGTGTACCGCGCGCTCCAGCCGGATGGTATCTATATCACCTCCGGTATTTATAAGGATAAGGAAGAGCTTGTGGCGCAGGCGCTGAAGTCTTCCGGTTTCGAGATTATAGAAGTAACCCGCGAAGAAGACTGGGTGGCGTTTACAGCCGGAAAGAGGTAGAGATGGGTTCCCTGGATCAATTTTTAGTATATCCCTTGCAGCAGCTTCCGTTTTTTCTGATTACGATTGTGATTGCTTTTACGGTACATGAATTCGCACACGCCTATTTTGCCAATAAATTCGGCGACCCGACAGCACGCCTGCTGGGCCGCATGACCCTGAACCCGGCGGTGCATTTTGATCTCTTCGGAATTATTCTGCTGCTGATCGCCGGCTTCGGCTGGGCGCGTCCGGTTCCGGTGAACCGGGATAATTTCCGCCGTCCCCGTCTGATGGGCGTGATTGTATCTGCTGCCGGACCCATCAGCAATTTGCTGCTCGGTATTCTGGGGGCGCTGATCTATGCGATCCTGCTGGGAACCGGCACGATGGATTCGATCAAGAACGAGCAGGTGCTCCGCGCGCTGATCTGGTTCTTCGGGATGTTCATCCACTTCAACTTCTTCCTCTTCGTGTTCAACCTGATTCCGCTGCCGCCGCTGGACGGTTACCGGATCGTGGAGGATATCGCACCGCGTCCGATCCGGGGAAGACTGCAGCAGTATGAGCAGTGGACGGTCTTTATTTTCCTGCTGATTATCTTCATTCCGGGTCTGCGTGCGTACACGATAGAACCGCTTAGTTATTGGGCGACCCAGACCGGCAATGATTTCCTCCGGCTGTTCCTAAAGATGTTCGGGGTCTGAGTACGGCAGTACGGACAGGGGCTGTTCAGTCCAGGACAAACGTTGTAGAATATAATGTGATTATTTTACGAGTATTAATGATGTGTGTGAAGCGGCGGCCGGAACCTGTGATGACGGGGACTACGCCGCTTTTACGCTGAATAACGGACAGGATGAGGATGAGAGATGCAGCGTTATTTCGTAACTCCGGCACAGTTCGGACAAGACAGGGTTAGCATTGACGGCGAAGACGCCCGCCATATTGCCAAGGTGATGCGCGGCAAGGCCGGGGACAAGCTGATCGTCAGCGACGGTGTGTCCCGCGAGGCACTGGCCGAGATCGCTGAAATAGAGATTGGCCTGGTTACCGTGAGTATACTGGAGCCTCTGGCCATGACTCATGAGGCGCGTATCCAGATTACCGTTGCCCAGAGCCTGCCCAAAGGGGACAAGCTGGAGACGGTTATCCAGAAATGCACCGAGATTGGTGCGGTGGCCTTCACGCCTTTTCTCTCGGAGCGGACCATTGTGCAATACGATGAGCGCAAGGAGAGCAAGCGGGTAGAACGCTGGCGCAAAATCTGCAAGGAGGCCGCTGAGCAGGCCCACCGCAACATCGTCCCGGAAGTGCGTTCGCCGCTCAGCTGGAAGCTGCTGCTGAGCAGCTTCAGCGGGTATGATGCCGTGTACTTCTGTTATGAGAAGGAAGAGGGGCTGCAGCTCCGCAGCGCAGCCGCGCCGTGGCTGGCATCGCTTCCGCAGGATGCTGCCGCCAAGGTGATGATTGTGGTTGGGCCGGAGGGCGGCTTCAGCCCGGAGGAGTGCCGCCAGGCGGAAGAAGCCGGAGCCGTCTCTGTCGGCCTGGGTCCGCGTATTCTGCGCTGTGAAACCGCAGGTATGGTTGCCGCCGCCTGCATTTTATATGAATCCGGAGAAATGGGGGGAGCTTAAACAATGCCATCCGTAGCTTTTTATACGTTGGGATGCAAAGTCAATTTCTATGATACTGAGGCCATCTGGCAGCTATTTAAGAATGATGGATACGAGCAGGTAGATTTCGAGGGTACCGCCGATGTCTATCTGATTAACACCTGTACGGTAACCAATACGGGCGACAAAAAAAGCCGGCAGATGATCCGCCGGGCCGTGCGCCGCAACCCGGACGCTATTGTAGCGGTAACCGGCTGCTATGCGCAGACCTCGCCCGGAGAGATTCTGGACATCCCCGGAGTCGATCTGGTCATCGGCAACCAGGACCGTGAACAGATTATGACCCATGTGAAGAATATTCAGGAATCACGCCAGCCGGTGAATGCGGTCCGCAATATTATGAAGACACGGGAATTCGAGGAGATGGATGTGCCCGGATTCGCCGACCGGACGCGGGCGTTCATGAAGATTCAGGATGGCTGCAACAACTTCTGCACGTTCTGTATCATTCCCTGGTCGCGCGGCCTGTCGCGCAGCCGTGATCCGAAATCCATTGTGGCCCAGGCGCACCAGCTGGTGGAGGCCGGTTACAAGGAGTTCGTGCTGACGGGCATTCATACCGGAGGGTACGGCGATGATCTGGATAACTACCGTCTCGCGGATCTGCTCTGGGAGCTGGATAAGGTGGACGGGCTGGAGCGGGTGCGGATCAGCTCCATTGAGGCGAGCCAGATTGACGAGAAGCTGCTGGAGGTACTGAACCGCAGCACGAAGATGTGCCGTCATCTGCATATTCCGCTCCAAGCGGGCCATAACGAGGTACTGAAGGCGATGCGCCGGAAGTATACTACGGAAGAGTATTTTGCCAAAATGCAGCTGATCCGCCAGGCCATGCCGGATGTGGGGATTACAACCGATGTCATCGTCGGCTTCCCGGGC
This sequence comes from Paenibacillus tritici, assembly GCF_018207515.1. Taxonomy (NCBI): domain Bacteria; kingdom Bacillati; phylum Bacillota; class Bacilli; order Caryophanales; family Paenibacillaceae; genus Paenibacillus; species Paenibacillus tritici. Next base: position 5,878,938 of record NZ_CP073365.1, on the reverse strand, counting down.
GAGACGGACGAGATGTTCCGGGCTGGCTATGACTTCATGAAGGCGGTCAACTATTCCGAGATGCATGTATTCCCGTATTCCAAACGGACCGGAACTCCGGCGGCACGGATGCTGAATCAGGTCGATGAAGAGATCAAAAATGCGCGTGTGCAGGAATTGATTGATCTCTCCGAAGAGATGCAGCTGGCCTATGCCCGGAGCTTCGTCGGCAAGACGTTGTCCGTTATCCCGGAGCGTGCTGCCAAAGGCTCGGCAGGACGCAGCATACAGCATGGCTTCAGCGACAATTATCTCCAGATTCTGTTCCCGGGCGATGATTCGCTGCAGGGTGAGCTGTGCCAGGTGAAGGTAACGGAAGCCGGCGTGAATGAATGCCGGGGCGAGCTTGTCAGTGTGAGCCAGCCGGCAGCAGCCGGGCTGGGCGGAAGTGTCCGTTAGGACAGAGACTTACCAATGAAAGGATGTCTATTTAGCCCTGATGGCGACTAGACATCCTTTTTTGTTAGCTGGTAAGGGCGGAAGGGAATTTCGGAACTGTAGGAGCTATATAGTTACAAAGACCTGAATTTGCCCGGGATTTGAAAAAAACTGAAAATAGGGTAAAGACTTGGGCCTTATTTGTCGATATAGTGGAAGAGTGTGGTAAAAGTCCACCGATAATAAGACCGTCTAAGGAGAGAACAGATGACCGTGTACAGGAAAATGACAAAAACGCTCCTCATTATGATATTGCTCGTTGCTGCAGCTTTTCCGGTAACCGTCTTTGCCGCTGCTGGAGACACTATCTCTATTGAATTCGACAGCTCCGCCAAGGTAGAGCTTACCGTTGGCCAGTCGCCGAAGCAGCTTAAGGTATATGCCAATGTAGAGGGCTCCGCTTCCAAACGGGATGTAACGGCAGCCGCCACATGGACCTCCTCGAAGCAGGAAGTCGTAACGGTACTGAACGGCCAGCTTAAGCCGGTGGATGCCGGAACGGCAATGATTACAGCAACCTACAATAATGCGATAGCTTCGGTAGAGGTGTCGGTCTCCCATTCCTTCAAGGAACTGAAATTGACCCGCAGTACAGAGGGCAGCTATAAATTAGGCGACAAAGAGGAATTGCTGTCCGTTACGGCAACCGCCATCGGCGGAACTTCAGCCACGGCGCAGAAGGATGTAACGAAGGACGTTGAATGGAGCAGCTCGAATACTGGCGTGCTGACCATTGCAGCAGGTAAAATTACGCTGGTAGGTGAAGGTAAGGCTACGATTACCGCCAAGTACAAAGGATTAACCGAGACGATCAAAGCGGTGGTGGAGCTTCCTTATGCCGCCATTATGCTCAAAGACAAGAGCGGCACTGTTGTCAAAGAACTCGAAATGCTGGTCGGGGATAATCCGGTGCATGTGACTGCGGTGACCAAAGCCACAGCGGTGAGTCCAGAGCTCACGATCGACAAAGAGGCAGAGTGGAGCAGCTCCAGCGAAAGTGTAGCAACAGTAAAAGACGGCGAGATTACCATTCTCGGCGTGGGCAAGACTGTCATTACCGCAAGCTATCTGGGTGTCACCCAGTCGGTGGATGTCTATGTGCGTGCACCTTATGAAGCGCTTGTGCTGAAGCCTTCCGGCGACCAGTCGCTTTTCCTGGGAGAGAGTCTGAATGTAACGGCAATGATGCGCAATGCGGTCAATTCGACCTCGAACGAAACGGCATCCGCAGTCTGGACCTCTGACAACCTGATGAACGCTACGGTGACTGCCAATACGGCGGATGCGGCCAACGCTTTTGCCACGGTTACAGGTAAAGCGGTAGGGACCTCGATCATTAAGGCGAGTTATCTGGGCATCAGCAAAACCTTCAAAATCACCGTCCTTCCAACCCTGACGGAGCTCAGTCTGGAGAAGACGGAACAGGAAATATACACGGCGGATGCTGTAAGCCTGCCGAAGGTGAACGGAACCAAGTATGATGGAAGCAAGCTGGATATCAGCGATGAGATGGAGTGGACCTCTGCAAATGAAGAGATTGTCTCCATCAAGGACGGGAAGCTGGTCGGCGGCAAGGCAGGCACAGCTATCCTGACCGGGAAGCTCAAGGCTGGCGAAGTGAATTCTGCCTCCGCTGCAGCCATCCGCTCCAAGAGCGTTCAGTTTACTGTAACGGTTCAGAATAAAGTGCTTGTCCTGATTGGACCCGATGCTGCTCTGGGAGTAGTAATCGGTGAAGAATTGCCGCTGCCTGCTGTCCAGGCTGTGCTGGAGAATGGCGACGAGCTGGATGTATCGGGAAGCATCAAATGGGAGCTGAGCGGCAGCAATGCGGTTCTTAAGCAGACCACTGCTGCTAAGACCATCAAGGGACTGGTCAAAGGAACGGCGACCCTGAAGGGCACCTACTCCAACAAGACGATCAGTGTTCCGGTGACGATTGAACAGAAGGTTGTGAAGCTGGTTGTGGAACCGGCAACGCTGGAGATGAATATCAAGGCCTCCAAGAGCATTAAGGTCACCGGGTATTTCTCCAACGGCAAATCTGCCAATTTCTCAGGGGCGATGAACTGGGAGTCCTCTAACCCTGCTGTAGCCTCGATCAAAGGCACTTCCGTCAAAGCCTTGGCAGAAGGTACAACTACACTGAGCGGCTCCTATCAGGGAATTCAGGCAACGGTCAAGATCAATGTTGTTCCCAAGCTGATGAAGCTGACGGTCAGTGAGAAGCGGCTGAGCCTTGCGCCGGGTGCAGGCAAAAGCGTGGTTGTAACTGCGCTGTATGATACCGGCCAGACTGCGGTAGTCACGGGAAGCATGGTCTGGACCAGCTCCAAATCCTCTGTAGCCAAGGTGAACGCATCCGGGATGATTACAGCGGTAAGTAAGGGAACCACATCTGTTAAAGGAAAGCTGGGTACCAAGACAGTATCGGTATCGGTCAGTGTGAAATAGTGTAAGGCTGCTGCTGGCGGTTAAGGCAGCAACCAGACCTGTGCATTCGTCCTGCGGACGGTGTGCGGGTCTTTTTTTGTTGAGGTAAGTAGGACAATTTATGAATTCGGACAATGCGGTGGCTGCTGCGTTATTAGCCAAGATGGGTTATACTACAAGAGAAGCAAGGGAAGTACGCAGGGAATTCCTGCGTATGTTCATGAAGCTCCGGACGCGATTGGATCAGGGGCGATTGGCGCTAATTATGTCGGTGGCGGATTTGTATTTCAAGCCGGACCGGACACAGGATGAGGAGATTCTAAGAGAATTAATAGATCATTACCCGGAGGAGGGAGAAGCCATAATGGAACTAATGCCAGCCTGGAAACGTTGGGGATACGAAGAGGGTAAAGCCGAGGGTATAGAGGAAGGCAAAGCTGAAGGAAAAGAAGAAGGCAAAGAAGAAGGTCAAGCGGAGCTTATCCGTAAATTGCTGCTCCATGGATTTTCTCCGGAGGCGGTATCAGAGGCCGTCGAATTGCCACTCCATAAGATTAAGAAGCTGATGTAGATATAGACCCGGGGTGAATGTTACCCAAGGTCTTTTTTTTCGTGCATGAATTCCCGCTGGTTGATGGAGAAATCCTTGATTAGAACTGCGGGGCTGTTTGCAGTATAATTAGGGCGGCGATCACGATTCTCGGGAGACTCAGGGCTGCAGCCGCTGCTCCAGCCTGGACCATACAGGCAGATAACATAGCGGCAGCACCCCAAGTGAGCAGACGACATTGAACAGAGTCTGGGCGTGGGCCAGCTGAGCGGCAGGCCCGCCGCCGATCCAGGCGGATAGGGACTGCAGCGGCCCTATAAAAGGCAGGAACAGCAGGGCGCCGCCGACATTGAGCGTCACATGTGACCAGGCGACGAATACGCCGGAAGGCGTACTGCCGATGGCGGCAATGACGGCAGTGACGCAGGTGCCGATGTTCGCGCCGAGGACAATGGCAATGCCAAGCGCTGGCGGCATCACGCCGCTGGCAGCGAGGCCCATCGCCATGCCGATGACAGCCGCGCTGCTGTGCACCATCGCGGTGAGCACGGCCCCGGCGGCCAAGCCCCAGAGCGCGCTGGTGGCGGCATGACCAAGAAACCAGCGGAACAGGCCGCTGCCTTCAAGAGCGGGGCCGATGGACTGCATGACCGCGATGCCCCACAGGATCAGTGCGAATCCGAATACCGCCAGGCAGATGAACTGCAGCGGTCCCGAGATTCGGCGGCAGGTCTCAAGCGGCCGCCAGGACTGCGGCGGCAGCTCGCCGGCCATCACGGCGGCGGCCCACAGGCAGAGCGCGGCGATCAGCAGCGGCATAGCCAGGGTGCTGATCTGCAGGCTGATCAGCTCTGTCGTCAGGCAGGTGCCGATATTGCTGCCGAGAATAATGCCGAGCGTGCGGGCATAGGTCAGCAGCCCGGCATTGACCATGCCGATGGTCAGCACCGTCACGGCGGTGCTGCTCTGTAGCAGCGCAGACAGCAGGGCGCTGGCAATCAGGCCTTTGGCCGGTGTGGAAGTGGCCTTGTGCAGGCTGCGCTTCAGCAGCGGACCGGCAAGCCGTGACAGCGAGGCCTCCATCACCTTCATGCCGGCGAGGAATATGGCAAGACCGTAAAGGACAGGGAATAGCAGTTCACGGATCATAAGGACAGGCTCCTTTTTGAACAGGGGTTGTACCCAATATATGAACGCCAGGCGTGGGACATGTATATTAATCCGGCAACAAGACAAGAACAGGGAGTTGAAGTCATTGGCATCGGTAATTCTGGAACGTAACCGTAAAAAAAGACTGGAGCAGGGCCATCCATGGGTCTACGCCAGCGAAGTGGCCTCGGTGGACGGAGAGCCGCAGGCAGGAGGACTGGTGGATGTACTGAATCACCAGGGGCGTTATCTGGCTACCGGTTATTACAATCCGGCCTCACAGATCCGGGTAAGAATCCTGTCGCAGCATAAGCTTGCAGCGATGGACACGGCGTTTTTTGCAGAACGGTTCGCGGATTGTCTGCGGCACAGGGAACGTTTCCTGCCGGGGGCAGACGCCTATCGTCTGGTGTATGGGGAAGCGGATTTTCTGCCGGGGCTGGTGATCGACCGCTTCGGTGAGGTGCTAGTGGTGCAGCTGTTGACGCTGGCGATGGATCAGCACCGGTCCGAGATTGTTGAAGCGCTGGTACAGGTGGTGGCGCCGCGGGGCATCTACGAGCGGAGCGATGTCAGTGTACGGGAGCTGGAGGGACTGGAACAGACCACGGGTGTGCTCTACGGCGAATGCCCGCGTCACATCACCGTTAGTGAGAATGGGCTGAAGGTGATTGTGGATATTGAAGAGGGGCAGAAGACAGGGTACTTCTTCGATCAGCGGGAGAACAGGGCGTCTATCGCTCCGCTGATGAAGGGCTGGGGCGGACGCAGCGGAATTACACTGCAGAGTATAGCGGCAGAGGACGGTACACTCCAGAGTCTGCCGGTTAACAAAAGCGGCAAGCCGGTCTCCTTCCCGTACTGGGACGGTGCTACCGTACTGGAATGCTTCGCGCATACCGGAAGCTTCACGCTTCATGCCTGCAAATACGGTGCCAAGAAGGTAACGTGCCTGGATGTTTCCGCACATGCCATCGAGAGTGCGAAGGCCAATGTAGAGATCAACGGATTCAGCGACCGGGTTGAGTTCGTTGTGGATGATGCGTTCGCCTTCCTGCGCAATCAGGTCAAGGGACAAGAGGAACGCAGCGAGCGGGCTACAGGTCCGGCGGCGGAGGCCAAGCCCGGCTCCAAACCGGCAGCCAAGGCAGATACCGCGAAGCCGATGACCGCCGGGGGCGGACGTACGTGGGATGTCGTGATTCTGGACCCGCCCGCTTTTGCCAAGACCAAAAGTGCGGTTGCAGGTGCGGTCCGCGGCTACAAAGACATCAATCTGCAAGGCATGAAGCTGGTCAACGAAGGCGGATATCTGGTTACTGCCAGCTGCTCGTACCATATGCAGCCGCAGCTGTTCCTGGATACGATTATGGAGGCGGCCAAGGATGCGGGCAAGGTGCTGAGACTGATCGAATGGCGGGCCGCAGGCAAGGACCATCCGCAGATTCTCGGCGTAGAAGAAGGGCATTATCTGAAGTTCGCCATCTTTGAAGTGCGCAGCAAATAAAAGACATAGACTGGCGGAATAGCCGGTTAGACGGGAGAGTCTCTTTAATAGAGGCTCTTTTTTTCTTGTTCTATAGAAAATAATAACATCCTTCGTTGCAGGCCGAATGAGTAAATGACGAGCGCCTTGTCACCGGATTTTCACCGCGAACAGCGGGATTCATCTGGAAATCTGCAGTGGCAGGCATTTGTAAACTATGGCAAACGTACGTTCTGGAGCACGCGGAGGAGGTGTGCTATACTATTGGAACGAGAGTTACATAGATTCAGATTGGCATAGAGTGCTAGTGTTCAACGGAAGGGGTCTGCGGATATGACGGTTAACTTTATCATCGGCCGCTCGGGCAGCGGCAAGACTACTACAATATGGGAGAGGGTGTCCTCCCGGCTGAAGTCAGAGCCTCTTGGAGCGCCGATTATTCTGCTGGTGCCGGAGCAAGGCTCGTTCGGTGCGGAGCGCGGACTGCTGGCAGTGGGCCAAGTGCAGGGAAGTATCCGTGCTCAGACGCTAAGCTTCTCGCGCCTGGCCTACCGGGTGAAGCAGGAGACGGGAGGAAGCGCCAGCCTGCCGATCAGTGAGGAAGGCAAGAAGATGCTGATCTATAAGATTATCAGCCGGCGCAAGGAAGAGCTGAAGCTGTTTGGCGCTTCCTCGGACAGACCGGGCTTTGTGGAGCGGCTCAGCAGCCTGCACACAGAGCTTAAGCGCTGCTGTCTTGGAGCGGGTGACCTGGAGGAGCAGATAAACAGAATGCAGGCCGCCATCCTCAGCAGTCCGATTCTGGCCGGGAAGCTGGAGGATCTGCATATCGTCTTCAGCGAGCTGGAGCAGGAGATGTCACAGCTCTATATTGATGAAGAGGACAGGCTGGCCGAGCTGGCTGAGCATGTCGGTGATTCGGCTTACCTCCGCGGCTCAGAGATTTGGGTGGACGGCTTCCACGGCTTCACCAACCAGGAATTCATCGTCCTGCGTGAGCTTATGCAGTACGCCGACAAAATGACCATTGCCCTGACGCTTGACCGGACGTATCCGTCAGAACAGGCTCCGCATGAGCTGGAGCTGTTCCATCCGCCCGCAGTTACTTATATTAAGCTGCGCGGGATGGCGGAGGAGCTGGGCCTTACAGTATGGGATGAGCTGCTGGCTCCGCCGGTGCTCCCCAGATTCGTTGACCGTCCGGCACTTGCCCATCTGGAGCGCGGGCTGCAGCGCCGGATGGCATGGGGAGGTTCAGCGGAACAGGTGAATGAAGCTATCAGTATCCGGGCAGCAGCTTCACGCCGGACCGAGGTGGAGGGTGTACTGCGTGAGATGCTGGACCTGACCAGAGATTCGGGGGCGAAATATGGCGAGATGGCTGTATTCATGCGGAATATGGCGGATTATGAACCGCTGCTTGCCCCGCTGTTCCAGGAATTCGGGGTTCCGTTCTTCCTGGATCAGAAGCTGAATGAGCTGCATCATCCGCTGGTGGAATTCATCCGTTCTGCCTTGGATGTGGTCCGCCGCCGCTGGCGTTATGAGGATGTGTTCCGCTGTGTGAAGACAGAGCTGCTGCTTCCACTGGACGGGAGTATAACCCGGGCGCATATGGATGAGCTGGAGAACTATGTGCTGGCCTGCGGCATTCACGGGTACCGCTGGACGGACGGGCGCTCCTGGAAGGGGATTCCCCGCCTCTCCCTGGAGGGCAGTGAAGCCGTGGATGAAGCGATGCTGGCCAGGATGGAGGCCTGCCGCAGAGCGGTAACAGGACCGCTGCAGGCTTTTGAGCAGAGAATCAAAGCCAGCCGCAGCGGTCTGGAGCTGTGCAGGGCAGTCTATCTGCTGCTGGAAGATACGGAAGCCGCCCGCAAGCTGGAACGAATGGGAGCGGAAGCGCTGAAGCAAGGCCGTCCTGAAGCGGCCCGTGAGCATAACCAGCTGTGGGGCTCTGTTCTGGATCTGCTCGACCAGATTGCCGAGATGATGGGCAAGGAACGGATGGAATTCGGTTTGTTCGCCGGGGTGCTGGAGACTGGTCTGGCTGAGCTTAAGCTGGGGCTTGTTCCGCCTGCCTTGGATCAGGTGCTGATAGGTACGATGGACCGGACGCGGGTGTCCGGGGTGAAGTATGCGTTCCTGCTGGGATTCAATGAAGGTGTCGTTCCCGCACAGTTCCGGGAAGACGGCATCTTGTCCGAGGGGGAGCGCCTGCTGTTGGAGAAGTCCGGGCTGGAGCTTGCCCCGGGATCATCCCGCAAGCTGCTGGATGAACGGTTTCTGATCTACAATGCGCTTACGGCGGCCAGCCGGAAGTTATGGGTGAGTTATGCCGCCGCAGATGATGAAGGCAAAGCACTTTTGCCCTCGGAGGTGATCCGTCAGCTGCAGCAGTTGTTCTCCCAGCAGTTAGTTCCACAGTTTATGTCAGGAGTTCCGCAATCGCCGTCCCCAGCTGATGACGGAGAGGCTGTGCATATGAGCTATATCGGCCATCCCGAGCAATCTCTGCGCATGCTGATGCTTCAGCTCCGGCAGTGGCGCCAGGGATCAGAGATTCCCGGATTATGGTGGGATGTGTATAACTGGTTTGCGGCGGGAAGGCCGGCAGATTCAACGGCAGACAGGCTCTCAGATATAACGGTTGATCTGCACTCAGGCGTGATGCTGAATTCAGAGCCGGATAAACAGGTAGACCCGCATACAGGTACTTCGCCGGATTCAAGCGTGAACGGGCAGCCGTTCCTGCAGCCGATGAAGCCGCAGCTTGACCGGCTGCTGGGTTCACTGTTCTACCGCAATGAAGGTATTCGGCTGAAGAAGGAGACCAGTCTGAGGTTGTATGGCGGCTCTACCCTGCGCGGAAGCGTGTCGCGTATGGAGAAATTCGTCGCTTGCTCGTTCTCCCACTTTGCCTCCTATGGACTTAGGCTGAAGGAGCGCCAGCTCTACAAGCTGCAGGCACCGGATATCGGCCAGCTTTTCCATGCGGCCTTAAGCGAGATGGCCAAGCAGCTTCAGGAGCAGGGGCGCAGCTGGGGCAGCCTGACGGCTGAGGAATGCCGCAAGGAGGCGGGGGCGACAGTGGACCGTCTCTCTCCGCTGCTTCAGGGGGAGATTCTGATGAGCAGCAAGCGCTACAGCTATATCTCGCGCAAGCTGAAGAACATCGTCGGCCGCGCTTCGGTCATTCTCGGTGAGCATTCGCGCCGGGGCAGCTTCGAGCCGGTTGGACTGGAGCTGGATTTCGGCCCGGGCAAGGACCTGCCTCCGCTGAGAATTACACTGCCGAACGGCTGTGTGATGGAGGTGGTCGGCCGAATTGACCGTGTAGACAAGGCGGAAGGCGAGCAGGGGGTTCTGCTGCGGGTTATTGATTACAAATCCAGCCAGAAGGATCTTAAGCTGCATGAGGTCTACTATGGATTATCTCTGCAAATGCTGACCTACCTGGATGTCCTGCTCACCTACTCGGAGCAATGGCTGGGTACAGCTGCCCTTCCGGCTGGTGCGTTATATTTCCATGTGCATGATCCGCTGCTGGCTTCAGCCAACGGAATGAACCGGGAGCAGGCGGAGCAGGAGCTGATGAAGCGCTTCAAGATGAAGGGGCTGCTGACGGCGGACCGCGAGGTGGTCTCCCTGATGGATACGACACTGGATAAAGGGTATTCATCCATAGTTCCTGTTGCTCTCAAAAGCGATGGCAGCTTCTACAGCAGCGCGTCTGTGGCTACGCCGGAGCAGTGGGGACAACTGCTGACTTCGGTGCGCAGCACTATATCGGATATCGGGACAAGCATTACAGAAGGCGATGTGGCGATTAAGCCTTACCGTATCCAGCAGGAGACAGCCTGCACCTTCTGTTCTTTCCGTCCGGTGTGCCAGTTCGATGAGACGGTAGAAGGCAATGGATACAACCATCTGAGCAAGCCGGGCAAAGACGCGATCTGGGAGCTGCTGTCCCGCAAAGGAGGAGAGAAACGGTGAACCTAAGACCTGAAATAGAAGCGAAGCCTGAAGGCAGTCTGTGGAGTGATGACCAGTGGCGCGCCATTGCTGAGCACGGCAGCGATATCCTCGTGGCGGCGGCAGCCGGTTCCGGCAAGACGGCGGTGCTGGTAGAGCGGATTATCCGCAAAATCAGCAACCTGGAAGCGGGCTTCAGTGTGGACCGGCTCCTGGTGGCCACCTTCACCAAAGCAGCCGCCTCCGAGATGCGCCAGCGTATCCGTGAGGCGCTGGAGCGTAAGCTGGAAGAGAGCGCGGATGCGGAGCATGAGTACTTGCGCCGCCAGCTTGCCCTGCTGGGCAGAGCCTCCATTACAACGCTGCATTCCTTCTGTCTGGAGGTCATCCGCCGGTATTACCAGCTGATTCCGATTGATCCAGGATTCCGCATTCTGAATGAGCATGAGGCGGAAATGATGCGCCAGGAGCTGCTGGAGGAACTGATGGAGGAGAAATACGGTGAGGTTAACACGGATGGCGAAGATACGGTATTCGTACGGCTGGCGGACTGGTTCAGCGGTGAGCGCAGTGACGATGCTGTGCATGCGCTGATTCAGCGGCTGCATGATTTCGCACGCAGCCATCCCTGGCCGGGGCAATGGCTGCGGGATACCGCTGCCGACTTCTCGCTGCCGGATACGCAGTCACTGAGCAGGTCGCCTTGGGTACAGAGCATCCTCGCCGAAGCGAAGCTGACGCTAAGCGGGGCGATCAGCCAGCTGGACCAGGGCAGGGAGATTGCCCTTCAGCCTGGGGGTCCGGCGCCTTATGCGGACAATCTGGCAGCTGATAGGGAGATGGTGCAGGGACTGCTGGAGGCGGTGGAAGATCAGCCATGGTCCGCTCTGTATGACATATTCATGGAGATCTCTTTCGGCAAGCTGAAGCCGTGCAAGAAGGATGCTACGGACCCAGGGCTTCAGGAGCGGGTGAAGGGCATCCGTGACAATGTCAAAAAAAGCTTGCTGGAGCTGCAGAAATCATTGTTCGGCCGCCCGGCGGAGGTATTCCTCGGGGAGCTGCATGAGGCGGCTCCGCTGATGCATGAGCTGGCGGAGACCGTTATTGAATTCGGCGAGCGTTACCGGCTGGAGAAGGCGGGCAGGGGCCTGGTCGATTTCAGTGATCTGGAGCATTATTGCCTGCAAATTCTGCGTCACCCGGATTCGGTTCCGGGACACTCGCTGCCTTCAGATGCAGCGATGGAATACCGCAGCCAGTTCGATGAGGTGCTGCTGGATGAATATCAGGACACCAACAGCGTACAGGAGGAGATTGTCCGTCTGATCTCCCGCGAGTCCCCCGGCAACCGCTTCATGGTCGGGGATATGAAGCAGAGTATCTACCGCTTCCGCCTGGCTGAGCCGGGCCTGTTCCTGGACAAATACCGCCGGTTCAGCAGCGGACAGCCCGCTGTTGAACCGGCGGAGGATGAGTCCGCATCAGGCCGGGATGCCTTGGCCGGCGGATCGGTTATAGATCTGGCCCGCAATTTCCGCAGCCGTATGGAGGTTGTGAATGCCGTGAATATGATTTTCCGGCAGATTATGGACAGCAATGTAGCCGAAATAAGCTATGACGAGCGCGCAGAGCTGGTCTATGGGGCGAGCTTTCCCGGTGCGGAGGAGAAAGGGCCGGATACTTACTTTGCACCAGAGCTGCTGCTGATTGACCGAGGGGCTTCTGCATCTGCACCCGGTTCGACGGAGGAAGCCGGTGAGGAGGATGAGCTGGGCCAGCAGGAGAATGAAGCTGTAGAGAGCGAGACGGCGCAGCTGGAGGCCCGGGCTATTGCCCGGCGCATTCTGCAGATGACAGGCATGACCGGCGGTGAGCCGCTCCTGATCTACGACAAAGCGCTGCGGATGATGCGTCCGGTCGTATACGGCGATATTGTTATTCTTCTGCGCTCCGCCCGTGTGTGGACGCCGCAGATCATTGAGGAGCTGCGGGGTGAAGGTATCCCTGCATTCGGGGACCAGAATAAGGGCTATTTTGAAGCTACAGAGGTGGAGATTGCGCTATCGCTGCTGCAGATCGTCGATAATCCCCGCCAGGATATCCCCCTGGCCGGAGTGCTGCGTTCACCGGTGGTGAACCTGCGCGAGGAGGAGCTGGCGAAGGTACGGCTGTGCAGCAAGGGCTCATTCTATGATGCACTGGTGGCAGCAGCGGACTGGCAGCCGGAAGCGGAAACCGGGAATGTGCAGCCCGGTACACCGTCACTTACAAATTGGGCAGCTTCTGCAATACTGGAAGATGATGACGGAGCAGTGGGGGAAGTCTCGGCTTCTGCGGAGAGGCTGCCCGGCGACGATCTTGTTGCCTGGAATCGGGAAGCGGCGCCGGAGACGGTTGCTGCGGATTCGGGTGTCTCTGAGGCGGTGAGAGAAATTGACGGGCAGCTCCGGAACAAGCTGAAGGCCTTCCTCGATCTGCTTAACGGCTGGAGAGATGCTGCCCGGCAGGGAAGTCTGAGTGTGTTAATCTGGCGTATTTACCGGGAGAGCGGGTATCTGGAATGGCTCGGAGGACTCCCTGGAGGCTTCCAGCGCCAGAACAATCTCCGGGCACTCTATGACCGCGCGGTTCAATTTGAGAATGAGACCTCGGCCAGAGGGTTGTTCCGTTTCCTTGTCTTCATCTCGCGGCTGAGGGAGAATGGCGGTGATCTGGGTGTTGCCGGCGGAAGCGGGGAGGAAGCCGGAGGCGTGCGGATCATGACGATTCATAAGTCCAAGGGTCTGGAGTTCCCGGTCGTCTTCCTGGCAGGCATGGCCAAAATGTTCAACCGCCAGGATCTGCATTCTCCATTCCTGATGCACAAGGAGCTGGGCTTCGGCCCCCGCTTTGTGGAGCGGGAGACGCGGGTCAGCTACCCGACGCTGCCTTATCTCGCCATTAACCGCCGTTCACGGCTGGAGCTGCTGGCGGAGGAGATGCGTGTGCTCTATGTCGGGCTGACCCGTCCGCGCGACAAAATGATTCTTGTCGGCACCCTGAGGGATTTGCCGCGTACGGTATCCGGCTGGACGGCCATGCAGGGCCGCGAAGAGCTGCTGCTGGCTGACCATCTGCTGGCCCGGGGGCGCAGCTATCTGGACTGGGTCGGACCGGCGCTAATCCGCCATCCTGCTGCGGCTATTCTGCGCAAGCTGGCCGGAAGCGAGGGAGCGGTATCCACCGTACTGCATCAGGATGAGTCCAATTGGAGCATTACAACGGTTAATGTGCAGGAGCTGGGCTCCGGGACCTTCGCGTCCGCAGACGAGGATCATGACAAGAACAGGCAGCGCAGTCTGGTGCTTGATGCCCTCCGCAGGGGCAAGGCCGTCCCCTCGCTGGCAACACCAGCTGCGGAGCAGATTGCGGACAGGCTGGAGTGGGCTTATCCCTATGCAGCGGCTTCGGGCATTCCGGCCAAAACCTCGGTTACCGAGCTGAAGGCCTTGTTATCCATGCAGGAGCAGCCTTCCCATGATCTTTTGGAAGAGAGGGCTGCTAGAGAAGGACGGGAAATGCTCAGTGGAGTTGGCGGACATGGATACAGGGACAGTCTGCATCTGCAGCGGCCCCGATTCATGGAGGCACGGGGATTGACCCCCGCCGAGCGCGGAACGGCATACCACACCGTAATGCAGCATATTCCCCTGGATGAGCCGCTGAACCGGCAGGTCCTTGAAGCGACGCTGGAGCGTCTGGTAAGGCTTGCTATTCTAAGCAGGGAGCAGGCGGACGCAGTGGCGCTGGAGGAGATTGAGGGCTTTTACAGCAGTGAACTGGGCCGCAGGCTTATGCAATCCGCATGGAAGACAAGAGAGCAGCCGTTCAGCTACAGCGTACCTGCGGACGAAGCCTACCAGGGGCTGGACTATCTGAATGAAGCGGCCGCGGGGCTTGCAGGGGAAGACGGTAGAGGTGCTTACAAGGAAACTGTACTGATCCAAGGGGTAATTGACTGCCTGTTCCGTGAAGAAGGGCGGCTGATTCTGCTGGATTACAAAACAGATGTTATACCGCCGCAGGAAGACGGGCTGAAGCTATTGTCGGAGAAATACCGTTTCCAGCTGGAGCTGTACAGCAAGGCGCTGCTTGATATTCTGGGCGAGCCGGTCAGCGAGGTGTGGCTGTTCTTTTTCGACGGGGGCCGCGCGGTAAGGCTATGAGGTTCGGATACAAATCTATGATTGCCGCAGACAGGCGGGGAAAAGAGGGCGTAAATGCGCATATTGCATACGGGAGACTGGCATCTGGGGCGGACGCTGGAGGGCAGAAGCCGGCAGAAGGAGCAGGAGCAGTTCATGGATGAACTGGTGGAGATTGCAGATTCCTCCGGGGCGGATCTGATTCTGATGGCGGGAGATGTCTATGATTCGGTCAATCCTCCCGCTGCGGCTGAGCAGCTGTTCTATGATGCGGCGGCTAGACTGACAGCGAACGGCCGGCCGCTGGTTGTCATCTCTGGCAATCACGACCAGCCGGAGCGTGTGGCTTCCGTATCCCCGCTTGTCCGCAGACAGGGAATCACGCTGGTGGGGATGCCGACTTCCGAGCCGGTGACAGTGCATGCTGCAAGAACCGGTGAGATTGCCAAAATCGCTGCGCTTCCCTACCCCTCCGAAGCCCGGCTTGGCGAGCTGCTCGCCGGGGACAGCGGAGAGGCTGAGCTGCGGCTGGCTTACAGTGCACGCGTCGGCAGGCTGATGCAGATGCTCGGCCGGGAGTTCACACCGCAGACGGTCAATCTGGCGATGAGCCATATTTATGTGCTGGGCGGTGTGGAGTGTGACTCCGAGCGGCCGATTCAGGTAGGCGGTGCCTATACCGTTGATCCTTCGGCCCTCTCCTGCGGCGCACAGTACACGGCGCTTGGCCATCTTCACCGTGCCCAGCGGGTCAAGGGCGACGGAATGATCCGCTACAGCGGCTCGCCGCTGGCGTACAGCTTCTCGGAAGCAGGACAGGCAAAGTCTGTGGCATTGATTGACGTTGCCCCCGGCGGGGAGCCTGTGTTCGAGGAGATCTATCTGCGCAGCGGGCGTCCGCTGGTGAACTGGAAGTCTGCGGGCGGATTGCAGGAGGTGTACGGCTGGCTGGATGAAGGCAGGGATGCGGGTGCATTCATTGATCTGGAGCTTCGGCTGACAGAAGCCATGTCCATGAACGATATCCAGCGTCTGCGCAAGTCACGGGAAGGCATCGTACATATCCGTCCGATATATCCGCAGATGGAGCAGGAGCTGGAAGAGACGGCACGCTCACGGATGCCGGTGCAGGAGCTGTTCCGCAGATTCTATCAGCGCCAGACCGGCGGGGCGGAACCTGAGGACAGCCTGATTGAGCTGTTCCTGGAGCTGGCGGAGGAAGAACGGCAGGAGCCTGCTGAAGGGGAGGAGTTACTGAAGTGAAACCGATACTACTGAAGGTGTCCGGGCTGCAGAGCTACAGGGAGCAGCAGGAGATTGATTTTGCCAGTCTGACCGAGACGGGGTTGTTCGGGATTTTTGGCCCGACCGGCAGCGGCAAATCCAGCCTGCTGGATGCCATTACGCTGGCGATGTACGGCAAGGTAGAACGCGCGGTGAACGGAACCCAGGGCATCATGAACCATTCCGAGGATCAGCTCAGTGTGGCGTTCACCTTCGAATTGACCTCCTCTTCGGGGACAAGGCGCTACCGGGTGGAGCGTAAGTTCAAACGGACCGGCGAACAGTCCGTCAGCAATACGATCAGCCGGTTCATTGAGGTTAAGGAGGACGGGGATACCGTCATGGCCGATAAGCTGGCGGATGTCACCCGCTGTGTGGAAGAACATATCGGACTCAAGATGGATGACTTCACCCGTGCGGTTGTCCTGCCGCAGGGCAAGTTCGCCGAGTTCCTGTCCTTGCGCGGTGTAGACCGCAGGCAGATGCTCCAGCGCCTGTTCCATCTGGAGCAGTACGGAGACGGGCTCGCACTGAAGCTTAGCCGCCGCGTCAAAGAGAATGAGGCGGCGCTCCGCGCCGTTGAAGCCGAGCAGCAGGGGCTGGGCAGCGCAGGCAAGGAGGATGTGGAAGCGGCAGCCGTCCGCGTGCAGGAGGCGGTCCGCCATGCGGCGGACTGCCGCAAGCGGCTTGCAGAGGCGGTAGAGCGCGCTGAGCGCTACGCCCGTATCCGCGAGCTGCAGGACGAGCATGAGCGCCGCAGGCTGCAGCGGCAGGTGCTTCTGGCCCAGGAGGAGCAAATCCTCCTCCTGGAGCAAAGGCTCGGCAAGGCGGACGATGCCGAGCGGAGATTGCCCGCGCTGAAGGCCTGGCGCAGCGCGGAAGAGGCCTGGAAGGCCCGGGCGCAGCGCGCCGTGGGCCTTGAGGCCCTGGCCGCAGCTGCCGTGCAGGAAGCGGCGGCAGCGGGGGAAGCGGAAGCGGCGGCACAAGCCGCGCTGTCCGCAGGCGAGCCGGCCCTCCGTCAGGAGGAGGGCCGGTACCGGCGCGCGCTCGAGCTGGAAGCCGAGCTCGGCGAGCTGCACCGCGAGCGCGGGGCGCTGCAGGCGCGCCGCGAGGAAGCCGCCCGGGGCCTGGCCGCCGGGCGGGAGAGCCTGGCCCGGGAGCGTGAACTTTTGGCCCGCGGCCAAAAGAAACAACACGAGCTGCAGCAGAGCCTGCAGCCGCTGGCGGTCCGCTCCCAGGAGCGGCAGTCTCTGCAGGAAGCCATGCAGAGACTGCAGGGACTGCGTTCTGCCGAGGCCCAGCGGGAATCGGCAGAACGTGAGCGCCAGGACCGCGCGGCGGTGCTCACGGTGGCGCAGGCACGGCTGGCCGCTGCTGCTTCGCGGCGGCAGGCGCTGGATGCCGGGCGCGGAGAGCTGCTGGCCGCCGCTGCCCTGCACCAGGAAGAGCTGCGGGCGGCCGAAGGGACAGCGGGAGCCGCTGCCGGCCGCCTGGAGCTGCACATCAGCGCGCTGGAGGCTGCCCTGAAGGAGCAGGAGGTTCACCGGCTCTCGCAGGCGCTCGCCGGTGAACTCCAGGCAGGGGTTCCCTGCCCGGTCTGCGGCAGCGAACATCACCCCTCCCCTGCGCTGAAGCAGGAGCAGGGGGCACTGGATGAGCTGGACAGCCGGCTCCGCCATGTCCGCACTCAGGCCCGGCAGGCGCTGGAGACGCGCCATCTGCTGCATAGCCTGCTGGCGCAGGACAGTTCATGGCTCGCTCAACTAGGGGGAGCAGCACCGGAAGAAGCAATGAACCAGACTGCCGCTGGAACAGAAACGGCTACGGACAAGACCACAATCCTTGCGTCCCATGCCGCTCCTGGTTCCCTCACCAGCACTGAGACTCACTCAGGTTCCGGTTCCCTCAACGCTCCGGCGGCGCCAGTAACCACATCCCTGCCGGATGAACTTACTTTAGCCGCGATGAATGACGAGCTGTCCGTCTTGAACGACCAGTTGTCGGCCCTCAAAGGGCGCTCGGCAGAGCTGCGCCGTTCGGCAGCAGACTGGCAGCGTTCCATGCAGGAGCTGGAGCAGTTGTATCACAAGGAAGCGGCCGGTGTTGAAGCGGAGCAGACCTGGCTGCAAGATCTGGCTGCCAAGGCAGCACAGCTGGCCGGTTCCGCCGATAAGCTTAGGGAAGAATGGAACAGCCGCTTTCCGGAGCTTGCCCCGGAAGCGGCTGAGGCAACCTACCGTGAGATGCTCGGCAAGGATGAACGCGCCGAGGAAATCCGCAGCCGGCTGGAGATCAGCGTCAAGTTCCTGGAAGATAAGAGTCTCGCGGTGCAGACGCTGAACGAACAACTGGCCGGGCTGGACAAGGAGCTGGCGCAGTGGGATGCGCAGCTGGAAGGCAAGGAGGCGCTTGCGCGCGACAAAGAGCAGCGGCTGAGGGAAGGGACCGGCGGCCGCCCTGCGGGGGCGCTGCTGGCCGAGTGTGAGCGCAGGCTGCTTGAACTGCAGACTGCG
The DNA here is from genome assembly GCF_018207515.1 of Paenibacillus tritici. Lineage (NCBI taxonomy): Bacteria > Bacillati > Bacillota > Bacilli > Caryophanales > Paenibacillaceae > Paenibacillus > Paenibacillus tritici. The sequence continues at coordinate 5,860,884 of NZ_CP073365.1, read as the reverse complement.
CTCGAACGCAGCCGTCAGGGACACCGCCTGGCAGCGGAGAAGGCCCAGCAGCAGACCCGTGAAGCTGCGGTAGCCCGTCAGGCGGCAGAGTCGGCGCAGGAGCATTATACTGCAGCCGCTGCCCAGTGGGAGGAGAGTCTGCAGTCTTCACCGTTCGCCTCAGCTGCAGAGGTCGAGGCCTCGTCGCTGGAGACTGGAGAACGGACGCAGGCCGCTGAGCGGGTGAAGGCGCACCGGGAGGAGGAAGCCGAGTGTGCGCTGCAGCTGCGTAGCATTGAGGACAAGCTGGCTGGAGCTGTGCTCAGCCGTGAAGAATGGCAGGAGAGCCAGGAAGCGCTGCGCAAGTGCAGGGAGGATGACGAAATCTCGCTTCAGGCCCGGGCGCGGGCAGAGCGGGATCTGGAGGATCTGCAGCAGCGCCATATCCGCTGGGTGGAGCTTGAGGACAAGAGAGCGGGATATGCGGCGCTTCAGGAGCGTTTATCCAAGCTGCAGACTGTGCTGCGCGGCAATGCTTTTGTGGAGTATATTGCGGAGGAACAACTGATGCAGGTCTGTCAGGCCGCCTCACAGCGGCTCCGTTTCCTGAGCAAGCAGCGTTACGCGCTGGAAGTGGATTCGGGCGGGGGATTCGTCATCCGGGATGACGGGAACGGCGGCGTCAGACGGCCGGTGTCCACGTTGTCCGGGGGAGAGACCTTCCTGACTTCCCTGTCGCTGGCGCTTGCCCTGTCCGCCCAGATCCAGCTGCGTGGACAATATCCGCTGCAATTCTTTTTCCTGGATGAGGGCTTTGGCACACTGGACCCGGACCTGCTCGATACAGTGATTACTTCACTGGAGCGGCTGCATAATGATCAGTTGTCCGTAGGCATCATCAGCCATGTCCCCGAGCTTCGGGCCCGACTGCCGCGCAAGCTGATTGTAGTTCCCGCCGGGCAGGGCGGCGGGGGTTCAACGATCCTGCTCGAAAAAATGTAATACCCGGGGTTGGAAGTGATAAGAATCACAGATACACCTCCAACCCCCTGTTATAATACAGCTAAGCCGACATTATTTGAAACACCTCGGCGGACGTATGACAGGGAATTGTTCCTTATCATACGTCCGCCGCCGAAGCAGCTTATCTAAGCTGTGAAGGGTGTTTCTTTTTTTTTGTCTTTTTTTATTTACAAGACGCTCACACGGGGTTACAGACAGTAACTTATCCTTCTTCGTTCTTTGTTCTCATTGAAAGGGTACCCTTCCCATTTAAGAGGATAGCATTGTTGCATCACTTATATTTGAATTTACCGAAGTAAAGGGTAGCCGCAGACCTGTTATAATACAGCCTGTCCTTCCTGTCTTTATTAAAAAGAGTTCATATGCTTCACATGCTAACTTCTCCTTCTATTTCTCGCAGAAACGAATGTCGTGCTTTACAAGGAAGTCGGATCATTTATTATGGATTAGAATTAAAGGGGTAAATGATTTAGAAACAGTCGGAAGTCGGCTATACATAAAATGAGGTCAAAGTGAGCTAATCCCTGTGCTTGTGCCGAGTGTGGGTGAAGAAGAGCAATGAGGAGCATTAATGCTCCTGAATTCAGCGGACGGAAGCCAAATGAGCCAATGAGGAGCATTAATGCACTTGAATTCACCATACGCTACCCAAATGAGCCAATGAAGAGCATTAATGCACCTGAATACATCAGACGTAGCCCAAATGAGCCAATAAGGAGCATTAATGCACCTGAATTCACCAGACGCAGGCCAAAGGAGCCAATAAGGAGCATTAATGCACCTGAATACACCAGACGTAGCCCAAATGAGCCAATGAAGAGCATTAGTGCTCCTCATTATGCCGGATCCCGCCAGAAGTAGGCGAATGGAGAATCCTGAGTTCGCCTTACAGGCTTCATTGGTCGCCTTACAGGTACATAGGCCGCCTTACAAACTGCATGAGCCGCATCATTTCTTACTTCATTCACCAGTTAGAGTGTTTTGTATACGAATCTGCTTGAATTTGAGCGGATGATTCTGCTGGCAGCCCGGCACCTGTTATTTGTTTGCAGGGAATGCCGTCCCTGACTTTCACAATCGCTCAACATCCTGTATGATTAGAGCCATATACTAACTATTTGTCGCGAAGCAAATCAGGCCGGAAGTCAGGAAGACATTCAGGCAAATGCGCCCCGCCGGACACCAGGACTGTGCCGCGGAAAGTGCCGGATGCAAGCTTCTGCATTACACAATCAATGGGAGGAAGCGTGGTATGGAAACTGTATTCAGCAAAATTATTGAAGGTTCGATCCCGTCCAAAAAAGTGTTTGAAAACGAGCGGATTCTCGCATTCCACGACATTGAGCCTGCAGCCCCAGTGCATGTGCTGATTATCCCGAAGAAATTCATTGCTTCCATGAATGACGTTACGCCTGAGGATCTGCCGCTGATCGGCGAGATTCATGCCGTGGCCCAGCAGATTGCAGGTGAGCTGGGAATCGCGGATACCGGATACCGGCTGATCAACAATTGCGGCCCGGACAGCGGGCAGGCGGTGCCTCATTTGCATTATCATCTGCTTGGGGGTACCAAGCTCGGAGCCTTGGTCGGGAACTCCGCTTCCCACGCCTAAGAAGGAATTTTAAGCACACAACCCCGGACTGAAAAAAGAATAAAACGAAGGTTGACACCTTATTTAGGTTTGACCTATAATGAAAGGTGATGAACCGTGTTGTTATGCTCTTGGACGGTCTGGTCGGAGGGAGGGAAAACTGGTGTCTGAAACGAAAGTTCGCAAAAACGAGACAATTGATGCTGCACTTCGTCGCTTTAAACGTTCCATTGCTAAGGATGGTGTCTTGGCTGAGGTGAAGAAACGCAAGCATTATGAGAAGCCAAGCGTAAAGCGCAAGAAGAAGTCTGAGGCTGCTCGTAAGAGAAAGTTTTAGGAGGATTACCCACGCATGAATCTTAGCGAACGATTGAACGAAGATATGAAGCAAGCGATGAAGAGTAAGGACAAGTTCACACTCTCCACCATTCGAATGGTTCGTTCTACAATAAAGTATCTTGAAATAGATTTGAAGAGAACATTAGACGACAACGAAGTGCTTGATATCCTTAGTCGTGAAATCAAACAGCGCAAAGATGCCCTCCAAGAATTTGAAGCAGCGGGTCGCGAAGAGCTTGCCGCGAGTACTAAGGCAGAAATCGAGATTATCATTAAATATCTTCCCGAGCAGCTTTCCGAAGAAGAAATTAAAGTAATTGTACAGCAGACCATCCAGGAAACCGGTGCTTCTTCGAAAAGTGAAATGGGTAAGGTGATGAGCGCACTGATGCCTAAGGTCAAAGGTCGCGCCGATGGTAAACTCGTGAACCAGGCGGTTCAGCAATTTCTGCAATAATATAACGCTAGCACCCCTTTAATTAGGGGTGTTTTTCATTATATACATAATTAATCCCAGTTTACTTAGTGCAATATGAATGTGCAAAGCCAATGAAACGCCCGGATCGAACGGTCGTACTAGGATTATCTGCTGCGTTATAATATATGATAAGAATGCGAAAGGTTACATGTGCTTACAAAGGGGGGCGCCAGCTTGAACAGGTTACGCACCATCATCTTGTCCTGCATCGCTGCATGGCTGATTCTTCTGCTGCTACCGGTAGCGGGGACTGCCCGGGCAGATAATGAAGCGGTTCGTGCACCGGGGGCGGCTGCAGGTGAAACGGTGAACGGACCGGTCTTCGTTATTCCGGTAGATCAGGAAATCGAACGCGGCCTGCAGAGTTTCCTCGAACGGGGATTCCAGGAGGCGGCCAATTACGGCGCGGTTCTGATTGTTCTGGAGATTGATACACCCGGAGGACGGGTGGATTCCGCCGAAAGCATCGGCACGATGGTCAGGGACAGCAAGATCCCGACCGTGGCCTTCATCAAGGGCAATGCTGCTTCCGCAGGCAGTTATATCGCGCTGAACGCCGGGGCTATTATCATGAAGCCGGGCAGTATGATCGGTGCCGCGTCGCTGGTGGATATGAACGGGAAGAGCGTAGAGGATGCCAAAATGATATCGTATTGGAAATCCAAGATGACCGGGGCCGCAGCGCTGAACGGGCGTGATCCGGAAGTGGCGGCAGGGATGGTGGATCTCCAGCTGGCCGTGAACAAGCCCGAACTCGGCGTGAGCAAGAGGCAAGGGGAGATCATTGCTCTAAGCAGCGAGGAAGCGCTTCAGGCCGGTTACGCTGACCGGATTGCAGGCACAGCCAATGAGGCGATTAGTTGGCTGGGTTACTCCACAGACGACATTTTTCGCGTTGAGCACACCGGTGCGGAGAAAATGTCGCATTTTCTGACCAACCCGGTGATTATGGTCATTCTGCTCTTCGTCGGAATTGCCGGGGTGTTCATTGAGCTGCTGGTGCCCGGCTTTGGGGTGCCCGGAATTGTCGGTACACTGGCATTCGCCCTCTATTTCTTCGGCAACTATGTGGCGGGCTTCGCCGGGGCGGAGACGCTGCTGCTGTTCATTCTGGGGCTGGTGATGCTCGTGCTGGAGCTGTTTGTCCCGAGCTTCGGAATCCTGGGGCTGCTGGGCTCAGTCAGTCTTGTGGCGGGTGTTGTCCGAGCGGCATACAGCTTCACCCATGCGATGTTCAGTCTGGGAATTGCTTTTTCAGCAGCGGCAGTTGTGATAGTGATTGTCGCCGTAGCCTTCAAGGAGCGGGGAATCTGGAACCGGTTCATCCTTCAGGACAGCCTTACCAAAGATCAGGGTTATGTGCCTGTCCAGGAGAAGCTGCGTCTGATCGGAGCCTCAGGAATCAGTGTAACGCCGCTGCGTCCAGCCGGAACCGCCGCCATTGGCGGTGAGCGGATAGATGTGGTTACAGAGGGCGGATTCATTGATGCGCACACTGCGGTTTCAGTGGTGAAGGTCGAGGGAGGCCGTGTGGTTGTGAAGGAAGCTGTGAACTAAGGCTGCTCAAAAAAATTACGGAGGTTATCAAACGTATGATGGAAGCATCTATGATTACTTTTCTGCTGATCGCGGTTGTCGTGATCATTGTACTAAGCGTATTCTTCAGCTTCTTCCCGGTTATGCTCTGGGTGTCTGCCTGGGCATCCGGTGTCAAAATCAGCATTATTACACTGGTGGCAATGCGTCTGCGCCGGGTCACGCCGAGCCGGATTGTCAATCCGCTGATAAAGGCCACCAAGGCCGGGCTCGGTCTGAATATCAATCAGCTTGAGAGCCATTACCTTGCCGGAGGGAACGTAGACCGGGTAGTTAATGCGCTGATTGCAGCTCAGAGAGCGGATATTCCGCTGGAATTCACGCGTGCCGCGGCCATTGATCTGGCCGGACGCGATGTGCTGCTGGCCGTTCAGATGAGCGTTAACCCGCGGGTAATCGAGACGCCGATTGTTGCGGCCGTTGCCAAGAATGGGATTGAAGTTAAGGTCAAGGCACGGGTGACGGTCCGGGCCAATATTGACCGCCTCGTCGGCGGTGCGGGGGAAGAAACCATTATTGCCCGTGTAGGCGAGGGGATTGTAACCACAGTAGGCTCAAGTAATTCGCATAAGGACGTACTGGAGAATCCCGATTCCATCTCCCGGACGGTTCTGTCCAAGGGGCTGGATTCAGGTACAGCCTTTGAGATTCTGTCGATTGATATTGCGGATGTGGATGTCGGCAAGAATATCGGCGCTTACCTGCAGACTGAGCAGGCGGAGGCGGATAAGCGCATTGCCCAGGCTAAGGCGGAGGAACGCAGAGCCATGGCCGTTGCCCATGAGCAGGAAATGAAGGCCCGGGTAGTCGAAATGAAGGCACTGGTGGTTGAATCCGAATCCCAGGTTCCGCTGGCCATGGCCGAAGCGCTGCGCTCCGGCAAGCTCGGAGTGATGGACTACATGAATCTCAAAAACATTGAGGCCGACACGCAAATGCGCGGTTCGCTCGGCAAACTAAACGACGGGGACGACAGCAGCCGTCCGCCCCACAAATAAAGGGATGTGATTCCCCATGAGCAGCTTGATCTATTTGGTGGTGATTGCAGTGATCGCGATCATTACGAACTGGAACAAAAATAAAGGAAAATCAGCCCCGCGCGGAGGCATGCCGACCTTTGGCGGCGGGGGCGAAGGCAATCCGCTGCGCCGCCCCCGTACTCCTGCCCGGACAGCGGACAGCGGACGCCCTGAACAGCCGGGCAGCGGATTCCCGGCGCCTGCCGGAGGCCGGGCGGCTTCGGGCCGGCCTGAGCCGGAGCAGGAGGCGCAGGAGTCCGGCGCAACGCCTGAGTGGCCCGGGCAGGCGGCACGGCCTGCTCCTGATTACGAGACAGGCGAAGGCGTGTCTCTGGAGCAGGCCGGGACCCAGGACGGCGTGGAGGTCCGTATAGCGCGCATGCAGGAGGAGCTGGAGCGGATGCAGGCTGCTTTTGACGGGATGGCGGCAGCCGTGCCGTCTGCGGACTCTGATGCCGCAGAAGCTTACGGGAACGCAGACCCCGCTGCACTTGCCCGCCATCCGCTCACGGGTGACCGTGAAGCGCTGCGCAGCGGCCTCATGTGGGCTGAGGTGCTGGGCCCGCCCCGTGCCCGCCTGCCGCATTCCACGCGCCGCTAAAGTGGAGCACTGCCGTTAGCAGCGTTCGCTTCCGGCCACAATTCCATTGATCTATACGCAGAAGCTTGAATCTGCTCCCTGACCGGAGAGGATTCAGGCTTTTTTTGCTCTCATAAAAAAGTGCGTTACCGCATAAGGTGTACAGAAGGCAGGAAGGGGGAGCGTCTACTTATGACCCGTATCGGCCGCAGGCTGCGGGGATGGACAAACGGGGTACTGGATCTTCCGCAGGATGTGCTGCAGGAGATGCCCCGGATCACCCTGATCGGCAACAAGGAACTGTATATTGAGAACCACCGCGGCGTACTGCATTTCTCATCGGAGCAGCTCAGGCTGGCGCTTGTCAAAGGCGTTCTGGAGATTACCGGAGAAGAGCTGGTGATCCGTAATATTCTGGGCCAGGAGCTTGCTGTAATCGGGATTATCGGTGAAATCAGATATAAGGAAAGTGGGGAGAATCCATGAAAGAGCCGCCTCTGTCATCGCTGCGGGGGTTCGTTACACTGCATGTGACGGGACCGCAGGTGGAACGGTTTATCAATGCTGTAACCGGAGCGGGCATCATCATCTGGGATGTGAGGCCTGCCGGGGACGGCGCTTCTTTGAATCTGCTGCTGGATGACTTTTTCAGTCTCCGCCCGCTTCTGAAGCAGACAGGCTGCCGGATGCATGTTACGGCCCGTCACGGGCTTCCGTTTAGAATCGCGCGCTTGTGGAAACGGAAGTTTTTTGCCGCAGGTGTGCTTGTGTTCGGTGTAGGGCTGCTGCTGCTGTCCTCTATGGTGTGGAGCGTCAAGGTTGAGGGGAATACCCGCATTCCCACCGAGGACATCCTGGAAGCCGCCCGCAGGGAGGGGGTCTACCCGCTTCAGTGGATCTGGCGCATGAAAGAGTCGGACGAGCTATCCAGGGAGCTGACCAGCCTTGTGCCGGGGCTGACCTGGGCCGGGTTCCACCGGACGGGGACGAGCATTACCATCCAGGTCGTCGAAGCCGACCGCCCGGAGCAGAAGCCGCTGCTCAGCCAGCGTCATCTAATCAGCCGGACCGATGCGGTAGTCACCGAGATCTATGCAGAGCAGGGCAGACCTGTCGTGAGCCGCAATTCACGTGTCAAAAAAGGGGATATCCTGATCTCAGGAGCGCTGGGTGACGAGGAAAATACAGAATTTGTGGTTGCCAAAGGCGACGTTAAAGGTCTGGTATGGCATGAATACAAGCTGGAGGTGCCGCTCCGGAGAACGGGCAGCGCTTATACCGGAGAACGCAAAGACCGCACATATCTCGTACTCGGCAAATGGGCGGTTCAGCTCTGGGGCTACGGGGATTCCGGCTTTGACAAATCGCGCACGCTTACGGAGCCCGACATGCTGTCTTGGCGTTCCTTTCAGCTGCCGCTGGGCCTGATGACCGAGAAGGAGCTGGAGGTTAAATATACCACTGAAGCGCTTACTCCGGAGGAGGCCCGTACGGAAGGGCTGACGCGGGCGAAGAGTGATATTTTCGCGCGTTATGGCGCTGATAGCGTCATCAAAAGTCAAAAAATTTTGCATGAGAAGAAAGAGAATGGTAAAGTTTATATGAAAGTGCTGTTTGAGGTGGAAGAGAGAATTGCGGAAGAACTTCCGATAGTAAACAATTGAGGAGAATGAGGCTACTTGTCAGAACAGACTGCAAGCATTCAAATATCTTTACAAAATGCGGGAGAAGCGCAATCCCTGTTCGGCCCGCAGGACGGATTCCTGAAAATCATCGAAAAAGAGATCCCGGCGGTCATCAACTCGCGTGAAGCAGAAATTACCATCCGCGGTGCGGAGCGGGAAGTGGACATGCTGGGTCAATTGTTCAACGTGCTGCTGTCCCTCGTACGCGGGGGTTACGTGCTAAGTGAACGTGATGTGCAGTATGCCGTGGAGCTGGCGAAGGATTTCCGTGCCGACCAGCTGCTTGACCTGTTCAAGGGTGAGATTACGACGACTTTCCGGGGCAAACCGATCCGTGTCAAGACCATTGGCCAGAAACATTATGTGACAACGATCAAAAAGCGTGATATCGTCTTTGGCATCGGTCCGGCGGGGACCGGTAAGACCTATCTTGCCGTGGTGCTCGCCGTAACCGCACTGAAGGAAGGCTCAGTTAAGCGTATCGTGCTTACGCGTCCGGCCGTGGAGGCAGGGGAGAACCTGGGCTTCCTTCCGGGAGATTTGCAGGAGAAGGTTGATCCTTATCTTCGTCCGCTCTACGACGCCTTATATGACGTTATGGGGCCTGATCAGGTGGCCAAGGCGCTGGAGCGCGGGCTGATTGAGATTGCACCGCTTGCTTATATGCGCGGGCGTACGCTGGAGGATGCTTTTATAATCCTCGATGAAGCCCAGAATACGACTCCAGAGCAGATGAAAATGTTCCTCACCCGTCTGGGCTTCGGCTCCAAGATGGTCATCACCGGCGATGTTACCCAGATCGATTTGCCGCGCGGCAAGAAGTCAGGGCTGATTGAAGCCAAAACGATTCTTTCCGGTATTGAGGAGCTTGGCTTCGTCTACTTCGCAGAACAAGACGTAGTCCGGCATTCCCTGGTGCAGAAAATTATCGTTGCCTATGACCGCTCTGCCGAAAACCTCCAATAAAAAAGGGGATTGTCTTCATGGCCTCAAAGCAACCATCGAAATTAAGCGGATTTGTATATAGCACCAGCGGGTGGAAGTATAGCGCGGTTTCGCGCTATGCTCTTTTCCTGTTACTGGGGCTTGTATTCTACTTCAGTCTATCCTCTGATCTGCTGCCCAAAAAGTATGATATCAAAGAGGGGACCCGCAGTGCCAAGGAGATTACAGCCCCCAAGCAAATCCTGGACACCAATGCCAAGCTGAAAGCCCAGGAGACAGCGGCCGAGAACGTGACCAACCGGTATGCAATCATACCTATGAGAACTGAGAATCTCGTAACCCTGCTGCTAGACCGGATCGACCGGCTGAATCAGGATGATACGATATCGCAGAGCGAGAAGACGGAAATCTACCGGGAGGAGATTCCGCGGCGCGCCAGTGATTTTATACTTAATTTTGTGGCTGCCAGCAGCAAAGCCGGAACGTATTCCGAGCATCTGCTGGATGAAATGCAGTCTGTCATCAACGACCAGACCTATGTTATTCCGGAAGAAACGTATATCAAGATCCCGCGGCTAACCTCCCAGGACATCATTGAGATGAAGCCGGTCGCCCGGGATATTGTCATCAAGCTGATGAATGACCAGATTACCGACGCCCAGACCGCACGCGCCAAGGTGGCCGAGCAGGTCAGTGTCAGTTCACTGAGCCAGCGGACCGCCCGTGAGGTGGTGCAGGAGCTGGTGCGGCTGGTTATAACCAGCAACAAATTCTATGACGAGGAAGCCACGAAGGAAGCGAAGGTGCAGGCCCGTCAGAATACGCCGGATGTGTTCATCGAGCAGGGGGATGTGCTGGTCGCCAAGAATCAGGAGATTACTCCCGAGCTGTATAAGCTGCTGGATGAGAACGGGCTGCTCAGCAAAGAAGTCAACTATTGGCCGCAACTGGGCCTGCTGCTGCTCTCTGCGCTTCTGTCCTTTGGCCTCCTGACCTTTATCCGTTATAGCGGAGGAGCCTCCGGGTTCAAGTATAATAACTCCCAGCTGCTTATGCTGGTACTGGTATTTATCATTACGATTATTATGATGAAGCTGACCGCCTTCCTGCAGACGGACGTCAGGACGTATATCGGCTTCCTGGCTCCGGTTGCTGTCGGGGCGATGCTGATCACGATGCTGCTGGACATGACCTTAGCCTATTTCTGTTCCATTCTGTTCAGTGTATTGGCCAGTATTATCCTGAATGTCCAGCAGAGCACCGTATTTGATTTCACCTTCGGGTTCTTTGCCCTTATCGTGAGTTATGTCGCGATCTTCTCCACTCATCGTGCCGGACAGCGCTCTACGCTGCTGAAGGGCGGGATCATGGTGTCCCTGTTCGGCTGTCTGACGGTAGCCATACTGACCATGTTAAGCGGAGGCGTGTGGAACGAGACCAATACTTTGTATGCCCTGGGCTTCTCCTTTGCCGGCGGTCTGCTCACTGCTGTGCTGGTCATCGGGCTGATGCCTTTCTTCGAGGCTACGTTCGGCATTCTGTCGGCTCTGAAGCTCGTCGAATTATCGAACCCGAACCATCCGCTGCTGCGCAAGCTGCTTACAGAGACGCCGGGAACCTATCACCACAGTGTGATGGTGGGCAATCTGTCTGAGGCTGCGGCGGAAGCGATTGGTGCGGACGGCCTGCTCTGCCGGGTAGGGTCGTATTATCATGATATCGGCAAGACGAAGCGGCCGTTCTATTTCATCGAGAACCAGAACAATATGGAGAATCCTCATGACTCGATTGAGCCGAAGCTGAGCAAATCCATCATTGTGGCCCATGCCCGTGACGGGGTCGAGATGCAGAAAGAATATAAGCTGCCGAAGCCGATCCGGGATATTGCGGAGCAGCATCATGGCACGACCTTCCTGCATTATTTTTATCATAAAGCGCTGAAGCTTGCGGAAGAAAAAGGGGTGGAGCCGGACTTCACGGAGGAAGATTTCCGTTATCCGGGCCCGAAGGCGCAGTCGAAGGAATCGGCAGTCGTCGGGATCGCCGACAGTGTGGAGGCCGCGGTCCGTTCGCTCCGCAAACCGACCGTTGTGCAGGTTGAGACCATGATTGAGAAAATCATCAAAAGCCGGCTCGATGACCATCAGTTCGATGAATGTGATCTGACCATCAAGGAGCTGGATATTATTGCACGGACACTTAAAGAGACAGTAATGGGCATTTTCCATTCCCGGATTGAATACCCCGAGGATGTACGCAAGCCCAAAAAAGAGGAAGGGGCCAGCAAAAATGAGCCTGAGCGTCGTTTGGAACAATGAACAGGATGAATATGAAATTAACGGCGATCTGATTGAGCTGCTGGAGAAAATTCTGCAGAAGGCGGGTGAAGCCGAAGGGATTGACACGGGCGAAGTGGATCTTACCTTTGTCAATAATGAACGTATTCATGAGCTGAATCTGGAATACCGGGGAATTGACCGTCCGACGGATGTGCTGTCCTTCGCGATGAATGAGACCGGGGAAGACGAACCGGAGATTATATACGCTGAGGCAGAGGAAGATGAAGATCTGGAAGAGGTTCCTTACGTGCTGGGGGATATCATCATCTCTGTCACCCGTGCGCAGGAGCAGGCGCTGGAATACGGCCATTCGCTGGAGCGGGAACTGGGCTTCCTGTTCGTCCACGGGTTCCTGCATTTGCTGGGCTATGACCATCAGGAGCCGGAAGCCGAGGCCGAAATGATGTCTAAGCAGGAGAAGGTGCTGGCTCAGGTCGGGTTGACACGCTAATGGTCAAGAATACGGCGGTTGGCCACAAAAAATTCTGGCATTCCTTCCGGTTTGCGGCTCATGGCATTGCGGCGGCGTTCCGGTCGGAGCTGAATATGAAGGTGCACAGCGGCCTCGCTGTTCTTGTGCTGGCCGCCGCTGCTGTATTCAGGCTCCCTCTGTCAAGCTGGATGCTGCTGCTGCTGGCGATCACACTGGTGCTTGCAGCCGAGCTGCTGAACACGGCGATTGAAGCAACGATTGACCTGCTCTCGCCTGAGATACACCCCTTGGCCAAGAAGGCCAAAGATACCGCCGCAGGAGCCGTCCTGCTTACGGCGGTGTTTGCCGTTATAGCCGGAATCTATGTTTTTTATCATCCCGTGATGGACTGGATCACGAGTCTTATGTCATAATCAGTTTACAACTTCAGCTTATGTAAGAGACGGACCCGCTTTGTGCGTTCCGTCATCTTTACTTAGAACGACAAAACCGGGTTAAGTTTGTTATGTTTACAAAGCGGGTTTTGTACGAAGAATAACCGATGCGGTGAATGTTTACGGTGCTTAAGCGAATGCTCACAAAACTTAAGCGGATGCTTACGAGGCGAGTTTTATTTCGAAGAAGATTCATGAAGTGAATGCTCAATAAAACTTTCAGGAGGACAACTATGGATTCTGCTCTACTTCTTCAGGAAGCGATCAAGGCAAGAGCCAATGCATATATACCGTATTCCCGGTTCGGGGTCGGTGCTGCGCTGCTGGATCAGGACGGCAAGGTCCACCACGGCTGCAATATTGAGAATGCCGCTTACGGTCCAACCAACTGCGGTGAGCGGACCGCCATGTTCCGCGCGATTGCGGACGGTCATAAGCCGGGTACCTTCAAAGCCATCGCTGTGGTGGCGGATACGGATGGACCTGTGTCGCCTTGCGGCGTCTGCCGCCAGGTAATGGTTGAGCTGTGCGGGCCTGACATGCCGGTCATCCTCGGTAACCTGAAGGGTGACATTGTGGAGACTACCGTGCGTGATCTGCTCCCGGGCGCTTTCGGCCCTGCGGACCTGGAGCAGGGGCAGGCTCCGGAGTAAACGGCAAGCTTGTGAAGACGGTTGCCGTTCGGTAGCAGGATCATAAGTGTATACCGTATGAGCCCGAGCTTTAAGTGTATTTGGTACAACTATATTTACGTCAGGCTAGCTATAATAGGGTTTAAGTGTAAATTGTACAACTAAATTCGCGGTGGATTGCCAAAAGTGGCTTTGCTGAGGAAATTAGATGTACAAATTACAGCTAAACTGCAAAAACCTCTGAATTTGAGCAGAATAAGTGTACAAAATACAACTAAAAAATGTTATCAGGTGTATAGTTACCTAGGCAGTTCGATGTTTAGGTATCCAAGTAACCAGTTTCTTCTCGCGCTGCAGTTAAGCGTGTTCCCGCAGGGAACGTAAGCGTTCATGCTCCAGAGCGTCTTGTTCACGCCAAACGTTGGCGACCGCCAATCAACCGCGCCGTAGTCAAGCGTGTTCCCACAGGGAACGAAAAGCGCTCGTGCTTCCAAAGTCTCTTACCGCGCCAAGCGCTGCGCCCACGCCATTTCCGGATGTCCAGAGGGCCGGGGCCCTTGGGGTCCCCCTTGGCGAAGGGGGATTTAGGGGGATCGAACGCTTTTGACCAAGTTGTTAGACAAATAGGAAGGAAGATTATATGAAATTCAAATCAGGGTTTGTCGCCATTATCGGCAGACCGAACGTAGGCAAATCAACACTAATGAACCAGGTGATCGGCCAGAAGATCGCCATTATGTCGGACAAGCCGCAGACCACCCGCAACAAAATTCACGGGGTATATACGGCAAATAACTCACAGATCGTATTCCTGGATACACCGGGTATTCATAAAAGACAATCCAAGCTGGGCGATTACATGAATCAGACGGCGATGAGCACTCTGCATGAAGTGGAAGCGGTATTGTTCCTCGTGGATGCCTCAGAGGGTATGGGCGGCGGCGACCGCTTTATCGCGGAACAGCTGGGCGCGATTAAGACACCGGTAATTCTTGTCATGAACAAGATTGACAAGATTGAGCCGGAAGCGCTGCTGCCGATGATTACGGAATACAACAAGCTGCATGAGTTCGCCGAAATCGTACCGATCTCTGCCAAGATGGGTAATAATGTCAACACGCTGCTGGAGCAGGTGCAGAAATATCTGCCGGAAGGCCCGCAGTATTATCCTGACGACCAGATTACCGATCACCCCGAGCAGTTCGTCTGTGCGGAGCTGATCCGCGAGAAGATTCTGCATCTGACCCGCGAAGAGGTCCCGCATTCCATTGCCGTGGCGATTGAGGACATGAGTGTTGAGCCTAACGGGGTTGTGCATATTTCGGCAGTTATTTTTGTGGAGCGGGATTCCCAGAAGGGGATCATTATCGGCAAGCAGGGGGCTCTGCTGAAAGAAGTCGGACGCCGTGCGCGGACAGATATTGAGAACCTGCTGGGCTCGAAGATTTTCCTGGAATTATGGGTGAAGGTGAAAAAAGACTGGCGCAACCAGGACCGCGTACTGCGGGATTTGGGCTTCCACAAAGATTGATTACCCTCCTCCAGCAGCCTTGGCAGGAATTGCAAGGATAGATCCCCCAGCTTCGCACATCCTACTTCTGAAGGAACATCGTGTTTCCGAAGAAAGGATGAATACGAATGCGGAATTTTTCGTGGAAGTATTTTGCAATGACTGGAGATCTCGATGCGTATTTGCTGTACAGGGAAGCTGGGGATTCGCCGGAGGGCAGCGGTCCGCTGCCGGCGGAGGAAGAGATGGATATCAATGAAGAAGCACAATAAGAACTGGTTGCTTGCCGAGTGGTTGGGGGAAGAGGCATGCTATACAGGGTGGAAGGGATCGTCATCCGCAGCATGGACTACGGCGAAGGGAACGCCATTATTACGCTTTGCACCGAGAACGCCGGTAAAGTAGGGGTTCTGGTGCGGGGCGCGAAGAAGGTCAAAAGCCGCCATGCTGCCCTGATCCAACTGTTCACAACAGGAGAATTTGTGTTCTTCCGCAACAACGGCGGGCTGGGAACACTGAATGCCGGAGAGATCACGAAGTCCCATCACCCGCTGCGCGAGGATCTTGTCAAAGCGGCATACGCATCTTATGCCTGCGAGCTGCTCGACCGGGTGCTGCATGATGAAGAGACGGGCAGCTTCTGGTTCCGTCAATTAAGCGCCTGCCTGAATGCACTTGAAGAAGACAAAGAGCCTGGCATCATCATCAATGTATTCGAAATGAAGGTGTTGCAGGCTGCAGGCTACGGCCCGCAGCTTGATACCTGTATCGTCTGTGACAAGGACAAGCCGGATGAAGAGCTGAGAATCAGCCCCCGCCTTGGCGGCGTTTTATGCCGAAGCTGCCGTCATAATGATCCTGCGGCGATGGAGATTTCCCCGCGGGCCCTGAAGCTGCTGCGGGTATTCGCCGCACTTGATCTGACCCGGCTCGGCAATGTGGATGTGAAGCCGGAGACTCGCACCGAGCTCAAGACCGTGATGCGCGGATTTATGGATATGCAGCTGGGGCTCAGACTGAAGTCACAGAGCTTCCTGGACCAGCTCGACAAATACAATATTTGACGAAACACGAATTATCCGTTACTATAAGTTCAGTTTCATTGAATGAATAACTTGCCGTGTCTGCTCCAGATTATGGAGAGAGTGCATTGATCGGGAAAGTAGTGAACTGAATTGTCGCTTCAGCGAGCCGGGGAGAGTGGAAGCCTGGCGGGACAACGTTCATGAACAGGGCGCCCGGGAGTACGGAAGCGGCAGCATGAAAAGTGGATTTCGCGCGAAGCGTAATCAAGTAGGGTGGAACCGCGGGAGAAGAACTTATAGCTCTCGTCCCTATGTCTGTTCATCAGGCATGGGGGCGGGAGCTTTTTTGCATGTGGCAGGGACTGGAGAGAACTCTCCCATCGTCCGCCGCAGAATATAGAAGCTAGTGCCGCCTCCATCGCGCAGCAGCAAGAGACAGTCACAAGCAAGAGGCAGTACACACTTGTAAAGCGAAGGAGCCGGTAGTTATGAACTTTCAGCAGATGATTCTCACCCTGCAGCAGTTCTGGGCAGCCCAGAATTGTATTCTCGTCCAGCCGTATGATACGGAAAAAGGGGCGGGCACGATGAATCCTATGACTTTTTTGCGTTCCCTGGGTCCGGAGCCGTGGAAGGTTGCTTATGTTGAGCCTTCACGCCGTCCGTCCGACGGCCGGTATGGAGAGAACCCGAACCGTCTGTACCAGCATCACCAGTTCCAGGTCATCATCAAGCCATCACCCGATAATATTCAGGAGCTGTACCTGGACAGCTTGAAGGCACTGGGCGTAGATCCCCTGCTGCATGATGTGCGGTTTGTCGAGGACAACTGGGAGAATCCGTCCCTGGGCTGTGCGGGTCTCGGCTGGGAAGTCTGGCTGGACGGGATGGAAATCACCCAATTCACTTACTTCCAGCAGGTAGGCGGAATTGAAGCAAGTCCGGTAGCGGTGGAGATTACCTACGGTATGGAGCGTCTCGCCTCCTACATTCAGGATAAAGAAAATGTCTTCGACCTGGAATGGGTGGACGGCATGACTTACGGGGATGTGTTCCATCAGCCGGAAGTCGAGCATTCCACGTATACCTTTGAAGTCTCAGATGTCAAAATGCTGTTCAGCCTGTTCAACACCTACGAAGAGGAAGCCCGTAGAGCGATGGAGAATCACCTTGTCTTCCCGGCCTACGATTATGTGCTGAAATGCTCGCACACCTTCAACCTGCTGGATGCGCGCGGAGCAATCAGTGTAACCGAACGTACAGGTTTCATTACAAGAGTACGTAATCTTGCCCGCACCGTAGCGGCAACATATCTGGAGGAACGCGAGAAGCTGGGCTTCCCGCTGCTGAAGAAAGAGGGTGCTGACCTTGTCTAAGGATATTCTGTTCGAGATCGGTCTGGAGGAAATCCCTGCACGCTTTATCCGCGCGGCTATGGAACAATTGAAGGACCGGACCGTGAAGTGGCTGGAAGCCTCGCGGATCAGCCATAGTGGCGTTACAGCCTATGCGACACCGCGCCGTCTGGCCGTACTGGTGAAGGATGCTGCGGAGCGCCAGGAGGACGTAAGTGAAGAAGTCAAAGGTCCGTCACGCAAAATCGCCCTGGATGCCAGCGGCGAATGGAGTAAGGCTGCACTGGGCTTTGCCCGCAGCCAGGGCGCCACGCCGGAGCAGTTCACGTTCAAGGAGCTAGCTGGCGTCGAATATATCTATGTGACCAAGAGCAGCACCGGTATCGAAACAGCCTCATTGCTCTCGGAAGGCCTGTCAGGCATTGTAAGTGCCATGACTTTCCCGAAAAATATGCGCTGGGGTGCTTATGATTTCAAATTTGTCCGTCCGATCCGCTGGATGGTTGCTCTCTTCGGCCAGGAGATTATTGACCTTACGATTACCGGAGTCAAAGCCGGCAATGTGAGCCGCGGCCACCGGTTCCTCGGAGAAGAAGCGGTGATTGCTGAACCTGCCCTATACGTGGAAGCTCTGCGCAGCCAGCATGTGCTGGTAGATGTGAAGGAACGCGAAGAGCTGATTCTAAGCGGAATTCATAAGCTTGCGGAAGAGAAAAGCTGGAAGATTGCCATCAAGGAGGATCTGCTGGAAGAAGTGCTGTTCCTGGTAGAGACACCGACCGTCTTGTTCGGTACCTTCGACCCTGCCTTCCTCAATATTCCGCAGGATGTGCTGATTACCTCCATGCGTGAGCATCAGCGTTACTTCCCTGTTTTTGGAGCAGACGGCAAGCTGCTGCCATTCTTCGTAACCGTGCGTAACGGCAATGCCGTCTCGCTGGATGTTATCGCCAAAGGCAACGAGAAGGTGCTGCGCGCCCGGTTGTCGGACGCCAAGTTCTTTTATGAAGAAGATCAGAAGCTGCAGATTAACGATGCGCTGGCCAAGCTGGAGAATATCGTCTATCATGAAGAGCTGGGCAGTGTCGGTGACAAAGTGCGCCGTATCCGCGCGATTGCAGACCGTCTCGCTGTGAAGCTTGGGCTGCCGGCAGGAGCTGCTGCTGAAGTCAGCCGGACTGCGGATATTTGCAAATTCGATCTGGTTACCCAAATGGTGGGTGAATTCCCTGAGCTGCAAGGCACGATGGGTGAGGATTATGCCCGCAAGGCCGGTGAGCCTGAGCAGGTGTCGAAAGCGGTCTTCGAGCACTATCAGCCGCGATTCGCCGGAGATGCTGTTCCTTCTACACAGGCAGGCCTTGTAGTCAGTCTTGCTGACAAAGTCGATACGATTGTTGGCTGCTTCTCCATTGGAATCATCCCGACCGGTTCCCAGGACCCCTATGCGCTGCGCCGTCAGGCGGCAGGCATTGTACAGATCGTGCTGGAGCATCAGCTTAATATCAGCCTGGAGGAGATTTTTGCCGCGGCGCTGGAAGTTCATGAAAGTTTGCGTTCAGAGAAACATTTCACCCCTGAACTGCGTATTAACCTGTACGAGTTCTTCGGCCTGCGCGTCAAACGGCTGCTGTCTGACAACAATGTCCGCTATGACGTTGTGGATGCAGCACTAGCCGCAGGGTTCGATGATATTGTTGATGTAGTAAGCAGAAGCCTGGCCTTGATGAATGCGGTGACAGATGTGGCTGATTTCAAAATCACCGTGGATTCACTGACGCGTGTCAGCAATCTGGCCGCCAAAGCCCCGGAAGGTGCAGTGATCGAACCTTCACTGCTTAAGGAAGAGGCGGAGCAGAAGCTGTACGATACTTGGCAGAGTATTCATGAGCCTTACCGCGCAGCACTGGAAGTCAGACATGCTGCTGAAGCTCTGCAGATTCTGTCGGGCCTGAAGGATGCCGTTACCGGATTCTTCGATTCGGTTATGGTTATGGCTGAAGACGAGGCGGTTCGCGCTAACCGTCTGGCGCTCTTGTCAGGCATTCATGCGGATTCCAGATTGTTTGCCGATTTCAGCAAGCTGGTGTGGTAATCACGGGCTGTTTTAAGTAATGTTTGTGATTTTATGGTATAGATCGAGGGTTTAGGGTATAAATATACGGAACGGTGCCAATGCGTAAGTTGACATTCGTTCCGTATTTATGCTTTACGAAAGAAGGATTTTGCCGGGCACGGAGCGTAATATATATTACACGGGAATTTGGTGAGGCTTGTGGTAATGTCCCAGTCCAGAAAGATTGTCGTTGATGGGGATGCTTGTCCGGTCAAGACGGAGATTATTGCCGTGGCCCGCAGCTTTGGCCTTCCGGTGCTGATGGTTTCCTCCTACGATCATGTGCTGAGGGCCGAAGAAGGCGTTATGGTGGTCCAGGTGGACCGCGGGGCTGACAGTGCCGATTTGTATATCGCCAACCATATTGCTGCAGGAGATGTCGTAATTACGCAGGATTATGGACTCGCGGCGCTGGCGCTGGGCAAACGCTGCAAGGTGCTCTCGAACCGGGGACAGGAATATGAGGATTCCAAAATGGATTTTATGCTGGAGGGCAGACATGCCCGCGCGGTAGAACGCAGACGGGGCCACTATTCCAAGGGGCCAAAAGCGATTACCGCAGAGGAAAAAACTTTTTTTCAACATAAACTGACAAAACTTTTGAGAATTTTGCAGGAGAATGTCTAGCTGTAGCGAATTATATTTATTTGTTAAGAGATGAAGGTGGTTGAAGTGGCTAGCGGACATGGTACGATTCCCGAAGAGGTTATCGAGAACGTGCTGGCACGGCATGATATTGTCGATACAGTCAGTAAGGTTGTCCAATTGTCCAAGCAAGGCAAATATTTATGGGGCCTCTGCCCGTTCCATTCGGAGAAATCGCCTTCCTTCACCGTCACCCCTGACCGGGGGGTCTTTCATTGCTTTGGCTGCGGTATGGGCGGAAATGCCATCAAATTCAGGATGGAAATCGAAGGATTATCTTTCCCCGAAGCAGTCAGAATAATGGCGGAAGAGAGTGATATCCCCGTTCCTGAGGGTAGAGGCGGGGCCATGGCTCCGCCTGATCCGGAGCGGGACAGGCTGATTCAGGCCTATGAATTATCGGCGAAGTTTTATCATTTTTTGCTGAAGAACACGGAATACGGCACTGCCGCCATGGATTACTTAAGAACCCGGGGCTTCAGCGACAAAATGATCGACCAGTTCCAGATTGGCTATGCGCCTGACCGCTGGGACACGCTGCTGCAGTTTCTGGAGAAACGCAGCTTCGATCTCGCCGAGATGGAGAAGGGCGGGCTGCTGTCCGTCCGGGGAGAGAACAAAGGATATCTGGACCGCTTTCGCGGCCGGGTTATTTTTCCGATTGCGAACCGGATGGGCAAGACGATCGCCTTCGCCGGACGAATTCTCGGGGAAGGGCAGCCGAAGTATCTGAACTCCCCAGAGAGCCGGTTATTTAACAAAAGCCGGATTCTGTACAATCTGCACCAGTCCAAAGCATCCATCCGCAAAACGCGGCAAATCGTCCTGTTCGAGGGATACGGTGATGTCATTTCGGCTTGGGAGGCAGGTGTGCATAACGGGGTAGCCACGATGGGAACATCGCTCACCGAGGGTCATGTGGCATTGATGAAGAGCCTCGGGGATGAGATTGTGCTTGCCTATGATGGAGATAAGGCTGGACAAGCCGCAGCCCTTAAGGCTATTCCCCTCCTGGAAGACAGCGGGCTGAGAGTTAAGGTTGCACTGCTGCCAAGCGGTCTGGACCCGGATGAATTCATCTCCCGGCATGGCGGGGACAGGTTCAGGGAACAGGTGATTGACTCTGCGGTGTCCTCCATCAAATTTAAGCTTATATATCTGAAAAAAAACCATATACTCCTAGAGGAAGACGGCAAAATTGCCTATGTCAAGGAGGCTCTGGAGATTATCGCCGGGCTTCATTCTTCAACGGAGCGGGAGGTGTACCTGCGGGAAATCTCCTCCGAACTTGAGCTGTCCTATGACAGCTTGAAGCAGGATTGCAATTTACTTCGGGCCTCCATGCAAAAAAACAACCCCGAAGGGGATAATAACGATAAAAGGTGGAATAATGGTAGGCATAAAAAAGGGCAAGTGCAGACACCTACATTACTGCCTGCTTACCATGTTGCGGAACGGCGCCTTTTGTCATTCATGATTCAGGACCCGGAAGCGGCGGCCTATGTGGGTGAACGGCTCGGGGAAGAGTTCAATATTGATGATCATGCGGCAATAGCCGCTTATCTATATGCTTACTATGCGCAAGGCAAACCACCCGGCATCAGCCGGTTTCTATCATCGCTTCAGGATGACCGTCTGGAGAAGACCGCAACGGCAATCTCCATGATGGACACCCCTCCGGACTGGAACACGCAGGTGCTGGACGATTGTATTCGTGAAGTGCAGAAGTATCCTCTGCTGCGCAAAATTGAGCCCAAGCGTGAAGAGATGATCCAGGCGGAGAAATCCGGTGACTTTTTGCGTGCAGCACAAATAGCAAGTGAAATTTTAGCCCTAGAGAGACAATGAGAAGTTGACAGGATGTACCTAGGGAGGAGGGAGTCGAATTATGGCGAACGATCAGCACACTGAAATGGAAGCGGAATTTACTCTGGATCAGGTTAAGGATCAGCTTATTGATCACGGCAAGAAAAGATCATCACTCAATTACAAAGATATTATGGAGAAATTGTCACCATTTGATCAGGACCCCGAGCAGATGGAGGAATTCTACGAACAGCTCAGCGATCTGGGGATCGAGGTTGTGAATGAGAATGATGAAGAGGTGAACAGCCTCCGCCCAAGCGAGGACAATGAGGACAAAGAGGGAGATGACTTCAGCTTTGACGATGATTTGTCGCTGCCTCCGGGTATCAAGATCAACGACCCCGTCCGGATGTATCTGAAGGAAATCGGCCGTGTGCCGCTGTTATCGGCTGACGATGAAGTGGAACTGGCGATGAGAATCAAGAACGGCGATGAGGAAGCGAAGCGGAGACTGGCAGAAGCGAATCTGCGGCTCGTGGTC
This sequence comes from Paenibacillus tritici, assembly GCF_018207515.1. Taxonomy (NCBI): domain Bacteria; kingdom Bacillati; phylum Bacillota; class Bacilli; order Caryophanales; family Paenibacillaceae; genus Paenibacillus; species Paenibacillus tritici. The sequence continues at coordinate 5,838,813 of NZ_CP073365.1, read as the reverse complement.
AGTATCGCCAAGCGTTATGTGGGCCGCGGCATGCTGTTCCTGGATTTGATTCAGGAAGGCAATATGGGTCTGATCAAAGCGGTTGAGAAGTTTGACCATAACAAAGGCTTCAAATTCAGTACCTATGCGACCTGGTGGATTCGCCAGGCGATTACGCGTGCGATTGCCGACCAGGCGCGTACGATCCGTATTCCGGTGCATATGGTCGAAACCATTAACAAATTGATCCGGGTCTCCCGTCAATTACTGCAGGAGCTGGGACGCGAGCCGTCGCCGGAAGAGATTGCAGCAGAGATGGAGCTTACCGTTGAGAAGGTTAGAGAGATTATGAAGATTGCCCAGGAGCCGGTATCCCTTGAGACACCTATCGGTGAGGAAGATGATTCGCATCTGGGAGATTTCATCGAGGATCAGGAGGCGTTGGCGCCTGCGGATGCAGCGGCTTATGAGCTGCTGAAGGAACAGCTGGAGGATGTACTGGACACGCTCACGGAGCGTGAAGAGAATGTGCTTCGGCTGCGCTTCGGACTGGATGACGGCCGGACGAGAACGCTGGAGGAAGTGGGCAAGGTGTTCGGCGTTACCCGTGAGCGGATTCGTCAGATCGAAGCTAAGGCGCTGCGTAAGCTGCGTCACCCGAGCCGCAGCAAGCGGCTGAAGGATTTCCTCGAATAGGCTATACAACCGGACCTTCTGCTGCACGGTGGCAGGGGGTCCTATGTGTTTGTGGGGGGTCCCGCTTGGCGGGGGTTCTTGCTATACGGTGAAGGCAAGTTCTGTTCTGGAAAGAGGGATGCCGGTTGAATCTGGAGAAACGTGACACTATATTAAGAGAAATCCAATACTGGAGAAGAAGCAAGCTGCTGCCCGAGCAATACTGTGACTTCCTGACCAACCTCTATGATGAGGATCAAGCAGAGATGAAAGACAGCAATCCGGTATCCTTGCGGAATCTCCAGCAGGGAAGCATCAAAATTTGGCTGTTTGGTTTTGGAATTATTTCCTTGATTTTCTTGATTAGTCTTTATTTTAGCGTTTTTCCCTGGCCTTTGCAACTTGGAACGGCGCTCAGTGTCTTAATTATTTGTTATGGATATTCGGCTATTTATTTGAACCGCAACAAGATGATCAGTCTGATGCTGGCGGGAATTGGCAGCGTATTAACGCTGGGATTCGGACTCTGGCTGATTGAGCTGCATGATCTTGATCCGGCTTTCTGGAGGCCTTTGTTAATTGCAGGCTGCGGTCTTTTATGGTGCGTGCTGGGATTCTTACTGCGCATCGGACTGCTTCACTTCTGCGGATATGCCTTTTGGGCGCTGCTGTATGCAGGGTTCTTCGGCCAGGTACGGCCGGATGCATCCATGCTTGAGCTGGAGCTGCTCTGGCTGCCGCTGTGTGTACTCATGATCTGGATGAGCTGGCTGCTGTATCACAAGGTCAGCGGGGTCTCAGGAGTGTATCTGGGCGTTGGAGTCTCCCTCTGGCTGATGCCGGAGGTGGATGCGTTGTGGCTCAGATCGGGATTCCCCGAATGGACTACACTTGTATTAATACTGAAGATAGCAGTGGGCCTTGCGCTGCTGTTCCTCTTCAGAAAAAAATGGATAACGTGGGTGGCCTCATGAACAACGTAAAATTATCAGACCGGCTTCAGTTGCTGCTGGAGCAGGTGCCACAGGGCAGCAGACTGGCCGATATCGGATCGGATCACGCGCTCTTGCCGGTTGCGGCTGTACAGAGCGGAATAGCTCCTGCTGCCATTGCAGGCGAAGTGAATCCCGGTCCCTATGAAGCTGCACTCCGGGGCGTAGCGGAAGCAGGGCTCGGCGGACAAATCACCGTACGGCGCGGAGACGGGCTTGAGGTGCTGGAGCCGGGAGAAGCGGACTGCATCACCATTGCCGGTATGGGCGGATCATTGATCGCAGCTATACTTGAACGCGGTCGGAAGCTGGGTAAGCTGGCCGGAGTGAAGACCCTTGCGCTGCAGCCGAATGTAGGCGAGGATATTCTCCGCCGCTGGCTGCTGGATAACGGCTGGGTGCTGGTCTCGGAGCATATTTTGGAAGAAGACGGTAAACGGTATGAGATCCTGACAGCTGCTCCTGAAGATGCTGAAGCTAAGCGGACGAATGAACAGCTCTACAGCGAATATGCTCTCGCCGGAGGCAAGGTAGTCTGTGACCAAGCCCTGCTGCTGCAGATGGGACCCTGGCTGCTGCAAGCACCGAATGAAGTGTTCGCGGCTAAGTGGCAGGGGGAAATCGCCAAGCTGGAAGGGATCCTAAGCTCGCTGTCGCGTTCAGAGCTGGAGGCGGCAGAAGAGAAGCGCAGCAAGATCAGACTGCAGATTAAGCGGATTACGGAGGTGCTGGAATGTTTGCCAAAGGACAGACTGTAATTGGATACATGGAGCAGCTTGCCCCGAAGCATCTGGCGGAGGAATGGGATAATGTCGGGCTTCAGGTAGGCAGCCTGCAGAAGGAGATTACCGGCGTACTGGTTGCTCTGGATGTCAATGAGCATATCGTGGACGAGGCGGTGGCCAAGGGCTGCAATCTGATTATTGCCCATCATGCTGTTATTTTCCGGCCGATCAAAGGCATTCTTACCGATACTCCTATGGGCCGGCTGTATGAGAAGCTGATCAAAAACGACATTGCCGTGTACATCAGCCATACCAATCTGGATGTGGCAGAAGGCGGAATGAATGACTGGATGGCGAAAGCGCTCGGCATTGAGAATGGCGCACCGATTAAAGATATTCATACAGAGCAATTGTCCAAGCTCGTTGTATTTGTGCCGAAGGATCATCATCAGAAGGTGCTGGATGCCATCCTGAACGCCGGAGCGGGCTGGATTGGCAATTACAGCCATTGCAGCTTCAATATCGAAGGCTATGGCACCTTCATCCCGCAGGAAGGCACAGACCCGTATATCGGTACGCCGGGCAAGCTGGAGCGCGCTGAAGAAGTCCGTATCGAGACGATTGTGCCGCATACCATCCGGAACAAAGTCGTACAGGCCATGCTGAAGGCCCATCCGTACGAAGAGGTGGCTTATGATCTGTATTCTATGGACCTCAAAGGCCGCAGCCTCGGACTGGGACGGGTGGGGAAGCTGACGAAGCCAGCCACGCTTGGAGAATTCGTCGAAACGGTCAAACGCGGGCTGGATGTGGAGAGCGTGCGGGTCGTTGGGGATCTGAACCGTCCGATCCGCAAGGCAGCAGTGATGGGCGGGTCCGGTGCCAAGTACTACAACAGCGCCATCTTCAAAGGGGCCGATGTGCTGGTGACTGGAGATATTGATTACCACACTGCGCAGGATGCGCACCTGGCTGGTATCGCATTGATCGATCCGGGTCATAATGCGGAGAAGATTATGAAGGAGAAGGTGGCCGAATTTCTGTCCGGCAAGCTGACTGAGCATAAGTATGGCACAGGGGTACATGCTTCTGCGCTGAATACCGAGCCTTTTCATTTCATGTAACTGTATTTCAGGGAGGCTGTAATTATTTACACTTGTGCAGGCTTATGCATATCTGTATAATATACAATGTTGTTTCGGAAAGTTTGACAGACAATCGCCGGTATGCGTGTGAACGTATGCGGGAGGAAAGTCCGGGCTCCACAAGGCAGGGTGCTGGATAACGTCCAGTCGGCGCGAGCTGAAGGATAGTGCCACAGAAATGGACCGCCGATGGCCGCTTTCGGGCGGCACAGGCAAGGATGGAACCGAGGTGTAAGAGACCCCGAGGAACGCTGGTGACTTCGTTCCTGGTAAACCCCATCTGGAGCAAGACCTAATGAGACGCAGCAGCTTCCTTAACCGGGAGCCGCAGCCTTCGCCTGAGGCGTGTCTAGGTTGGTCGCTGGAGCTGTGCAGTAATGTATGGCCTAGATAGATGATTGTCGCTTATGGTGGGAGGGTAGTTCCCGTTTGAACCACAACGAGCACAGAACCCGGCTTACGGCAAACTTTCCTAACTGACAACTATGACTATCTCTCAATAGCTAATACGTTAATAAAACAGCGATTCTCCGGTTACTTGGAGAATCGCTGTTCTGCGTTCTAGGTCTGTCCAGGGATAGCGTACGCGCTTGAATTATAGAGGGAGCAGCCGCTGCTCATAACGGGACAGTGCAGTCTCCAGCCGCTTTACGGCAATCGGAAGCAGCTCCGGCCGTGTATGGGTGAAATTCAGGCGCATGGCATTCCTCAGCGGCTGCTCGGAATAGAACACTTCACCGGGAACAAAGGCCACCCCCTCCTCTACGGCAAGCGGCAGCAGATCGGCAGTATGGATATGGGCAGGCAGGCTCAGCCAGAGGAACATGCCGCCGCGAGGCTCCAGGAAGCTCGCTTCCTGCCAACGCTGTGAAGAGAGCTCTGCCGAGAGCAGCCTCATCCGTGACTTATACTCCCGGGAGATCCGGCGGATATGTGCTTCAAGGTCGAACACGAGCAGTAGCTCATGCAAGGCCCGCTGGTCAATCGTACTGGAGTGCAGATCGGCTGCCTGCTTGGCCTTGGCGAGTATCTGGACCAGCTCCGCAGGACCCGCGATCCAGCCTGTGCGCAGCCCGGGTGCTGCGATTTTGGAGAAGGTGCCTGTATAGACCACACAAGGATCGCCGCCCAGTTCTCTGTCAATAGCAGCCAGGGTAGGCGGATAAGCTTGCGGTGATTCATCAAAGGCAATCTCCCCGTACGGGTTATCCTCCAGAATCAGCACACCATATCTCCGGCACAGTTCCACCACTTGTTCACGGCGTTCTCTGCTCCAGGTTGCACCAGTCGGATTGTTGAAGGTAGGCACAGCGTACAAGAGCTTAGGGCGGTGTGTGCGGAGCTGCTCTTCCAGATGCTCTGGAAGCATTCCTGCGTGATCGCTCATCACAACCTGAATGTCGGCGCGGTAAGAACCCAGGACCTGCAAGGCAGCAAGATAAGTCGGTGCCTCCACAAGCACGGCGTCCCCCGGATCAAGCATTATTCTGCAGAGAAGATCTATGGCTTGCTGGGAGCCGGTAGTGAGGATCATTTCATGTGCGGACACAGGCATACCCTGCTGCCCCAGTCTGGCCGCAATCTGTTCCCGCAGGGGAAGATAACCTTCTGTCAGTCCGTATTGCAGCGCAGTAACACTGCTCGTCAGTACACGGCTGTAAGCCTCCCGGATCGCCTCTGCCGGAAACAGCTCTTCAGCAGGCAGTCCGCCTGCGAGCGAGATGATGTCTTTGCCCTGTGTAATTTTGAGAATATCGCGGACAGCGGAGGACCCCAGATGGTTTGTCATTTCCGCATAGTTGATCTTCATATTCATGCTCCCTGCTATTCTGAATTTTGTAGTATCATAACGTTATAGCGGTATAACAGTAAAGCGGTAAATATAACAGTCAGGAGGAAGCAGCCATGCATATTGAATTACTCCGCAGCGGCGACAAATCGCTGCCGCAGCAGATCAGTGAGACGATCTCCCAGCGGATAACCTCAGGACTGCTGCAGCCGGGTTCCCGGCTGCCGTCCGTCAGAGGCCTGTCTTCCTCCTTGAAGGTATGCCAGGTAACGGTAAGCAAGGCTTATGCAGACCTGGAGACACGAGGGCACATCCTGTGCAGCCAGGGCAAAGGCTGCTATGTAACCGATCGGGAGCCAGGCAGGCAAGGCGCAGCAGCCGGATGGCAGGACAGTTACGATGACTATCTGCCACGGGCCCAGCTATGGCGTAATTTCGATGTTACAGAGGTGGACTATCCCTTTCACCTGGCGGCCATTCACAGCAGCCTTCTCCCGCTCGGGACGATTGGAGCGACGATGGCGGCTCTCGTAAGGGAACAGCCGGAGCTGATGGCCACCTACGGTAACTTCCAGGGTGATCCGGAGCTGCGCGAGGTGATGCGCAGGCATCTGCAGAGCCGCGGAATCCGGCTTAGCTCCGGTGATTTGATGATCACCAGCGGCTCCCAGCAGGGGATTGATCTGGTGGCCCGGACGTTCGTTGGTCCGGGGGATACCGTGTATCTGGAGGCGCCCAGCTACACCGGGGCGATTGATGTTTTTGCCGGGCGGGGAGCAGAGATGATCTTCGTTCCGATGGACGGGGAAGGCATGAGGGTAGACAAACTGACAGCAATGTGTGACCGGAAGCCGCCTAAGCTTATCTATACCAATCCGACCTTTCAGAATCCTAGCGGGGTCACGATGAGCATGACAAGAAGACAGCGGCTGCTCGAGCTTGCCCGCAGCTACCGCTGTCTCATCGTGGAGGATGATCCGTTCAGTGACCTGTATTTCCATCAGCCGCCTCCGGCTTCCATCAAGTCGATGGATACCGCCGGGCATGTAGTGTATATGAAGAGCTTCAGCAAGGTCCTGGCCCCCGGCTGCAGAATCGCCTGTGTTGCCGCTGAGGGCAATATTCTCTCCAGGCTGATCGCTGCCAAGTCTGCGAGTGACCTCGGCAGCCCGCTGTTGACCCAGCGGGCCGTATTACCCTTCATAGAACGCAAATATGAGGATTATGCTGCGAAGCTGAGGATAGCGCTGCGTATGCGTCAGGAAGCGGCGGCGAAGCTGCTTAAGCAGTATGCCCCGGCCGGGGTAACCTGGCGGTTGCCGGAGGGCGGCTTGAATCTGTGGCTGCAGCTGCCGGAATCTCCCGCAATTGATAAGCTGCATACCCTGGCTGAGCAGGAAGGAATTTCGTTCCTGCCGGGCGATGTCTGCTATGCCGGTGATATGCCCTCACGGCATATCCGGCTATGTTATTCGCAGCTTACGCAAGAAGGCATGGAGCGTGGACTCCGGCAGTTCCTGCTGCTGCTGGAGCGGCATTTGCGCTTCGGCAGCTAGCTTATTGCTATTGTATAGAGTTCAACTGTTTGCCGACATGCTGCGGGAACAATTGCAGCGGAACCTCACCTCCGCCTGCCGCCTGGAGGGTGCGGTAGATATCGACCTGGCCCCAGCCGTAATATTTATCATGTCCGGCATTCCCCAGATCCACAGCGTTAGCAGTCAGTAACTCCGTGACCTCCTTATTGGTCAGTGCAGGATTGAGCGAGCGCACCAGCCCGGCCAGGGCGGCCACATGAGGACTGGCCATCGAGGTACCGGATAACGCCGCATACTGGTTATCAGGATAGGTGCTGGCAATACTCTCCCCCGGGGCAGCTACATCAATGTAATCCCCGTAATTGGAGAAGGAGGCTCTGTCTCCGGAGGCGTTGGTTGCAGCTACCGCAATAACCTCTTCATATGCCGCCGGATAACCGGGGCGCTCCGTATTGTCATTACCTGAGGCGGAGACAATGACGATATCGCGGTCGTAGGCATATTTAATGGCATCATGCAGAAACTGTGAGTCGGCATAGTTGCCAAGGCTGAGATTAATCACCTTGGCTCCCTGGTCAGCCGCCCAAATGATCCCTTCGGCAACGGAATAGGTGGTGCCCGCCCCGGAGTTGTCGAGCGCTTTTACCGGAAGAATCTTGTTGTACCAGCTGATTCCGGCCACACCCTCCTGATTATTGGTCAATGCTCCGATAATGCCCGCAACATGCGTTCCATGACCTACATCATCATCCGGTGTGGAGCTGTTAGTGATAGCATTATATCCTGTAAGCAGTTGCCCCTTAAGGTCGGGGTGGTTCGCTTGAACACCGGTGTCCACAACGGCTACGACGACTTCCTTGCTGCCTTTGGACAGATTCCAGCCCTGCGCAGTTTCAATCGCCGGCAGATTCCACTGGTAAGTCGAGAAGAGCAGGTCATTGGGCGTAATCACGTTAGCCCCGGTATTTTCGCTGGCCGCATCATTGGTTAAGTACATATAGTGAGGCTCTGCGTACAGCGGATGCCACTTATTAGCGAAGTAAGTTTTGAGCTGGGAATAGCTCATTTGGTCCGAACGGAAGACATAAGCGTAGCCCAGCTTGCGCGGGGTCTTACAGCGGATATCGGCAGCGATCGTCTGAAGCTGTGCCGCAGTGGGATGCCCGTTAGGGAACCGGACCACGATCTCATTCTCGTAATAATGGCTGGCATTCTCATTGTCATGTCCTGTCTTGACCGTGATATCCTTCAGGGTATCCGCATGTACGGACTCAATACGATACTTGCCTTCCTTCGGATACGGGATAAGCCGCAGATTCTTGAGCTGATGCAGAGCAACCCGGTCCAGAATTTTCTGATTAATCAGGGCGATGACCGCAAGCTGGCCTTCCCGGTTACGCTGGGCAACGAAGTAATACTTTTTATCGCCGATAATAAAGGAAGGGGACTCATAGGCCTGGTGGCCTTTGATGGCTGATTTTGCTGTATTCAGGTATTGGAGCAGCAGCTTATTCTCCTGGTCGGTTCCTTCAGGCAGGGAGGATTTATAGGTAGTCGTCTTATGTATGCGGAAATCAACCAGCATCAGCAGGGTAATATGCCCGTGTCCCTGCTGCAGGCTAGTGGCATATGCTGAAATATCCTCAGGCGAAGCGCCATGGATATCCGCCAGCAGCGTGCTTAGATGTCTGTTTACATCCGCACGGTTCAGCTGGTCAGTGGCCGTTACATCCTGGACAAGGGCGGCTTTTTTAATGGTTTTCTCCTGCGGGGGATTAGGAACAGAGGCTTGTCTGAGTGTACCGCGGTCCTCCGGCCGCAGGGCAAAGGTGAGCAGCAGCACAGTCAGCGCAGCAGTGACCAGACCGGCGACGGTTAAATTTTTACGGGACATGATTTCCGCTCCTTCATCGTTATAGAATACCTGTTAGGGTTAGAAGGGAGGGCATGTTTTATGCATCATAGAAAAGGATACCGCCGTCCTTGGTTTTATGTTAATATCAGAAAGTAAGCGCCTTCCAGGGTTTTGAATTTGTGTCCGGGTGGAGGCATAAGAGATTTTGTGATACTATCAAGAGAGTACAACAACTACAAATGCAAGGAACAATAAGGGGGAGCAATCGCCATGTCAGCAGCCAATGTGCAGAAATTGTGTGAATCGACAAGAGAAAAACTGAAATCCGTAATCGAAAAAATGGAACTGTTCCTGAACGAGCATGCCCTGCCGCAGCTTGTTACCGAAAAGGATGAAGAAACGCTACATTTCTATCGGGGGTTCTTGTCCGATCTCCGCCATCTGCTGGTGTTCTCGGAAATGTCTTATGAGAAGCTTGGGCTTGCACTGCGCCGCGCTACCTTTGATGAAGTCTTCGCGCAAAAAGCGCTATATAATGTATATCATCTCGGAGTTAATAATTTCTTCTATCCCAAGAATGAGAGCTATTCGGAAGATGGACGATATGCTTATACCGGCCAGGATGCGATCCGTTTCCGTAAGAAGCCTGTCCGTCCGGCACGCGATATCATCATGGAGATCACCAAGGTATACGAAGAATTGCGCGATGATCTCACCTATTACGAGAATGATTATTTGACTGAGAAGCGGATGCAGAATCAGGTATAATTGATCCGTCGTTATCCAGTATATGAAGGTTCTGCCTAAGACCAGGTGTGTCATGTGATCATGACGGCACCTGGTCTTATTATATGTGCGCGGCATACATCAACTGGCAACGATCTGCCGCATAGCCAAAAATCACGGCGGGCATAATAGAAGCCGAGGTGATCATTATGACAAACGCCAAACCGCTTGTGAAGTGCAGTGTGAGCAACTGTCATTATTGGGGAGAACAGAACCTGTGCCGTGCCGAAGAAATTGTCATTGAGATTGATCAGCATTCAGGCAGCCGTTACATGGAAGAATATGCCGAAGAGATGACGGACAATAATCATCAGGACCATGCTGAGACTTCATCCGCTACCTGTTGTCTGACGTTTAAGCCGAACGCTTAGAGGGGGACCTTATGGATAATCCGAATGATGAACCCAAAGTGGACCGTTCAGAGCGCAGGAAAATTATTCTCAGGCCCCGCAGCAGGGTGGATTATCCCCGCCGGGACAGAAGACACAATGAGGAATACGCTGCCGAGCTCAGCCCTCCCGCGCAGCTTCAGAGAACAACCGTACGGGAAGAGGATCAGCGGTCAACCGGCGGTGTGAACGAAGGAGAGGACCGGAGAATCGGCTATATCGGCTTAGGATTCGGTGTGGTCTCTTTATTCATCTGGTCCATTATATTGGGGCCGGTTGCGGCTGTGCTGGGGTATTATGCTTATGCCAGAGGGCAAAAGTCAGCCGGTGCCTGGTCAATGGGGCTGGGAATAGTGTCTACGTTAAGTTATTTCGTCTTAATTCCTTTTGCCCGTTAGAGCAGACGGAACCCGCACATCTGATTTCAAAACAGGCTATCAGACCTAACTATGCAGGTCTGAGGTCTGTTTTTTCGCTTGTACATATAGTAATCGCCATGAATAAATAGTAAAATTAATCTGTATTTCAAATTTAAATTTTATGGGCTATGTTTAAATAGATTCAAACTGAAAGAGGGAATGGAGACATGTCAATCAATGCCGCTGCTCCAAGCGGCCAGCTGAAATGGGTGGATCTGAGAAGCTCAACCGTCAAGCGCGAAGCCGGTAAGGTCTCATCGCCTGAAGTCACGGGTTCATCAACAGCCGAGTTTGCCGCATTGCTTCAGCAGGCAGCCGTGCAGCCGCTAACTACTGGCAGCAGCAGTAGAAGCTCGTTAACTTCTCTGCCCGATGCTTCTTCCATGGATACTCTGCTGTGGCAGCAACTTGGGGGAGCGGCAGAAGCCAAGGACAACATTTCCGGGGAAATAACAGCGACGGTGCCGACGGATTATGAAGAGCTGATCCAGACAGCCAGTGCGAAATACGGCGTTCCTGTGGATCTGATCAAGGCGGTAATTGACACAGAATCCTCGTTCAATCCTAACGTTGTATCTTCTGCGGGAGCCAAGGGGCTAATGCAGCTTATGGATGGAACAGCGAACGGATTGGGCGTCTCCGATCCTTTTGACCCGGCGCAGAGCATTGACGGCGGGGTAAGATACCTCTCTTACCAGCTTAAGCGGTATGACGGACAGGAGAAAATGGCTCTGGCCGCCTATAATGCCGGGCCGGGCCGGGTGAACAAGCTTGGCGTCAGCAACGATGCAGAGCTTATGGCGAATCTTTCCGCACTTCCGAAGGAAACTCAGGCCTACATTGCCAAAATAGAACGCGCCCGCGCGCAATACGCGGTATAATACAAAGGATCAAACGGATCTGCAATCCGCCGCTTACAGCGGCAGCAGGCCGTTTGATCCTTTTTGCAAATATAAAAAAAGGCCGGATTTTGCTATACTTATATTTCTCACTGAAATGATAAACAAAGGAGAACAACGATATATGCTGTATTGGGATTATGCCGCTGCTGCTCCCCCGTATGAAGAGGTTGTGCAGACCATGGAGCAGGTGATGCGGAAGCACTTTGCCAATCCTTCCTCCCTGCACCGGGCGGGAGAAGAGGCAGACAGGCTGGTGAAACGTGCACGGGAGGTGTGTGCAGCTGCGCTTGGCGTGTTGCCGCAGGAGATTGTGTTCACCTCAGGAGCTACCGAGAGCAACAACCTGGCTGTCAAGGGGGTTGCGCTGCAATACCAGAGCAGGGGACGACATATCGTGACTACGGAGCTGGAGCATCCCTCAGTCTATGAGAGCTGTCTCCAGCTGCAGAAGCTGGGCTGGGAGATTAGCTTCATTGCACCGGACAGCCAGGGGGTTGTCGAACCTTCGCGAATAGCAGCGGCGGTCCGTGCAGACACTGTGCTGGTCAGTGTAATGCATGTGAACAATGAGATCGGTACAGTACAGCCGCTGGGTGAGATCGGGCGCCAGGTGAAGGCTGTGAACCGCCGGACCGTGTTCCATGTCGATGGAGTGCAGGGCTACGGCAAGCTTGAGGTGGAGCTGAGGGACTGGCAGGCCGATCTGTACAGCTTATCAGCACATAAATTGCGCGGTCCGCGCGGAACAGGGATTCTATATGTCAGAGAAGGGGTAACGCTGTTCCCCATACTGACCGGCGGTTCCCAGGAACGGGGCCATCGTGCCGGAACAGAGAATGTGCCGAATATTGTAGCCTCAGCCAAAGCGGTGCGGATGAGCGGGGAACGGCGGCAGGAATTTACCACACGGATTCGCCCGCTGAAGACACGGCTGGAGAATTATATATCAAGAATCCCGGAGCTTGTATTGAACAGCAGCGGGGACGGGGCGCCGCATATTGTCCACTTCTCCTATCCCGGTATGAAGGGAGAGGTCATGGCCCGCAGGCTGGAGGAGCTTGGGATGGCGGTTGCCACACGTTCCGCCTGCTCCTCGCGGCTGGCGGAACCCAGCCGGATTCTGCTGTCAATGGGCAGGGATACCGCTGCTGCGCTTGGGGGCATAAGGATCAGTCTGGGGGACAGCCACACCGAACAGGATATAATACAGCTGGAGCAGGCCTTGCTTGCAGCCGTTCAATCTTTGAAGATTGCCGAAGGAGGCATGAAATAACTAATGACAACAATAGACACAGGAACCGGAGTGAAGAATGCCGGATACGGGAACAGCATGGAGTTCGCAGACATGCTCCTGCTGCGCTTTGGAGAGTTTACACTGAAAGGGAAAAACCGCAGCCGGTTCGAGAAAACGGTATTGCGCCATGTGAAGGAAATGGTCAAGCCGTATCCGAAGGTGACACTGAGCAGGGAATTCGGCCGGATTTATGTAGAGCTGAACGGTGAACCGGCGGGAGAGTTAACGGATGCGCTCAAAAAAGTATTCGGGATCGCTTCGATTAGCCCGGTGAAGGTGGCACGCTCGGAATTCGAAGATATTCTGGATGCCAGCCGGACCTTCCTCCATATTGTGGCTCCGGCGGCCGGAACCAGCTTCAAGGTTAGCGCCCGCCGGGTGTGGAAGGACTTCCCTTATGGCTCGATCGAGATGAATAAGCTTGTAGCTACTCCGCTGCTGCAAGGCTATCCCGGATTGCTCGTAGATGTGAAGTCTCCGCAGCTTGAGCTGAGGATTGAGATCCGTGAAGGATATACCCTCATCTTCTGCGAGAATATTGCCGGTGTTGGCGGATTTCCGTTAGGCACGAACGGCAAGGCCATGCTGCTGCTCTCCGGCGGCATCGACAGTCCGGTTGCGGGCTGGTCATCCATGCGCAGAGGGCTGGAGGTAGAGTGTGTACACTTTTACAGTTATCCTTATACAAGCGAGCTGGCCCGGCAAAAGGTTGTAGATTTAACGCGGGTCCTGTCACGTTATGCGGGGGTGATCAAGCTGCATCTGGTACCGTTCACCGGGGTACAGACCTCCTTTACCGGGATCGGGCAGGATAATCTGATTATTACCCTGATGCGCCGGGCAATGCTGCGGATTGCTACAGGGCTCGCTGAGCGTGAAGGAGCGCTGGCTCTGGTTACCGGTGACAGTCTGGGCCAGGTGGCCAGCCAGACTTTGCCGAGTATGAATGTAATTGGCCGTGCCACCAGCCTGCCATTGCTGCGTCCGCTGGTGATGATGGATAAGAGTGAGATTGTGGAGCTGTCCCAGAGCATCGGGACGTACGACTTGTCCATTCTTCCTTACGAGGATTGCTGTACGCTGTTCGTGCCCAAATCACCGACAACGAATCCGAACATGCGGATTGTGGACAAAATCGAAGCCACACTGCCCGGGTATCAGGCTCTGCTGGATGCTGCGGTTGCAGGAACGGAGACAGTGTCCATTACGCCATATGGCAACGAGAAGCCTAATGACTTAGTTCCGGCTCAGGCAGGGCTGGAGGAAGAGTGGTTCTAAATAGACAGGGATTATTCGGGGGGATTAAAAAGAGCTTCCGCTGCGCGGAATACTGCTGTGCGTACGGCGGCGTTTCCAGTGACCGGCGGCGAGGATGCCCGCAATCACTGCGGCAATGAACAGATAGTGCAGCAACGGGTGTATGCTGAAGTAAGCGGAAATCTTCTGCTCACTGGCGATCATGCTGGAGGCTGTGAAGCCCAGCACGGCTGAGCCGATATAAATAATCCAGGGGTATCTGTTGATCAGTCTGATGAACAGGGTACTGCCCCAGACGACAATCGGCACACTGATTAGCAGCCCAAGCACAACAAGCGTTATATTATGTTTGGCTGCACCGGCGATAGCAATTACATTGTCCAGGCCCATGGCGGCATCCGCTATAACGATGGTCCGCACAGCCGCCCACAGAGTGCCGCCCGCGTGAATATCCGTTTCCGTATTGTCTCCGGACAGCAGCTTGAAGGCGATGAGGATAAGCAGCAGTCCGCCGCATAGCAGCAGCCAGGGAATCTGAAGCAGCCACACGACCAGAATGGTGGCGATTATCCGCAGGACGACAGCGCCGCCTGTTCCCAGCAGAATCGCTTGTTTCTGCTGGCTTCCCTGAAGGTTCCGCGCGGCCAGACCGATTACAATCGCATTGTCGCCGGCCAGTATCAGATCCAGGAAAACAATATTGAGCAGAGATAATATGAAATCCACAGCGGATGTATTCATTCCGGATCACTCCTCTATACTCTGATATACGCTGGAATCCGGCTGCTCATGCTCAGTTTCTATAAAAAACGGGACAAGAAGCATAGCTTGTCGCCCCAGGGCATACATGTAGATACATGGAGCCCGGGGAGGTAGAGTTGGATGGATTCTTTATTGCTGCTTGGTGAGATATTGATGATTAATCTGGTGCTCAGCGGGGACAATGCCATGGTCATCGCGATGGCCAGCAAGAATCTTCCGGAGAAGCACCGGAAGCTGGCCGTCTGGTGGGGCGCCGCCGGAGCTGTCGCACTGCGCTGTATTCTGACCTTTGCCGCAGTGCTGCTGCTCAAGATCCCCTATATTCAGGCCGGAGGGGCAATGCTGCTGCTCTGGATTTCCTTCAAGCTGCTGCTTGAGGACGAAGGTGAACTCAGGATTGAGGGAAGCGCGAGCGTCTGGAAGTCGGTGCGCACCATTTTGCTGGCTGATTTCATCATGAGTCTGGACAATGTACTGGCGATAGCAGGACTGGCAAAAGGGGATCTGGCACTTATCGTGATCGGAATTGCGATCAGCATACCGATTGTAGTCTGGGGAAGCGGTATTATCGTTGGCTGGCTGCACCGCTTTCCGGTGCTGGTCTTCATCGGTGCCTATATCCTGGCGTATACCGCCGGTAACATGCTGCTGCAGGATGCCAAATTCGGCCCGGTGATTTCGTTCCTGCTGCCAACCCTTCACGCGCTATTGCCGATGTTCCTGGGTATCATCGTTGTGATAACGGGAATGGTTAAGCGCAGAACCCTGTCCGCAGGTTGAGAACCGGCAATACCGGCAATACTGAGGCTGTACCAAAAGCTGGAGGGCTTTGGTGCAGCTTTTTTCTTTATTATAATCGTCCAGTGCCTGAAGAATGATGGTGTTTTATGTCTTTATCAGATAAAATAAAAGGGAATGCTGTCGCCAGTGAAAAGACACGAATTTTGAAGGGATAGGTGAAAGATGTCTTCCAAAAATGACATGAAACTGGGTGTGTATATCGCAGCCGCCGGCCTTGTGATTCTGCTGGGCAAGCTGGGGGTGTTCGGTTTTCTGGGACGAACCTTGTGGCCGCTCATCATTCTGGTTCCGGGCCTGATCCTGCATGTGCTCTTTTTCACCCGCCGCGCTTCTGCATCAGTACTCATTCCTGCGGGCATACTAACGGTGTACGGCTTGCTCTTTGGCTTATGCAATACCTGGGGCTGGGATCTTATGAGGCATTTATGGCCTGCACTTCTGCTGGGTATCGCGGTCGGACTATACGAATATTCGCTGTATGCTTCAGCCGGAACCAGAGGATTGACAACCACCTCCGTGATTCTCGGGCTGCTTAGCCTGGTGCTGATTATTTTCACTCTGCTGGGTACCGGGGCGTTGTATCTGCTCGGCGCTGTACTGGTTGCTGCAGGTCTCTGGCTGATGCTGGGCAGAGGCAGACCGGGAAGCCGCAAGAAGTGGAACGGTGGCTGGTAAGCGGTGGACAAGCAGACCTTGATCCGCTTAATATGCCCCTTTGAATCAGCCTTATGGCAGAATTAGAAAAATTAAGCGAGCCTGGTAACGTTTTTTTCAGAAAAAGACTTGCTTTTCATAGTACTTTCACTATAAAATTAAGGAATGTTGGAGCGTCGGCTTTCTGCCTGGCGCTTCTTTTGTGAGACTGCCGTGACATGCTATAAATTTAAACATTTTTAATTTGATAAATGAGAGGATTTGGATACAAATCATGCATTCAAGAAAAGATATCCGTAATATTGCGATCATTGCCCACGTTGACCATGGTAAAACAACACTCGTCGATCAGCTTCTTCAGCAGTCCGGGATTTTCAGCGCGCACGAGCACTTGCAGGAACGGGCCATGGACAGTAACGATCTGGAGCGGGAACGCGGAATCACCATCCTAGCCAAAAATACAGCAATTACCTATAAAGAGTTCCTGATCAACATCGTAGATACCCCTGGACATGCCGACTTCGGCGGTGAAGTTGAACGGATCATGAAGATGGTTGACGGCGTACTGCTCGTGGTTGACGCTTATGAAGGCTGCATGCCGCAGACGAAATTCGTGCTGCGCAAAGCGCTGGAACAGAACCTGACCCCTATCGTAGTCGTGAACAAGATTGACCGTCCGGCTGCGCGTCCGAAGGAAGTTATTGATGAAGTCCTGGATCTGTTCATTGAGCTTGAAGCCAATGACGATCAGCTTGAATTCCCGGTTGTGTATGCTTCTGCACTTAACGGCACATCAAGTATGGTCCCTGAGAAGCAGGATGACACGATGCTTGCCCTGTACGAAACGATTGTTGAGCATATTCCGGCTCCAACCGAAAAGATTGAAGAACCATTGCAGTTCCTCGTAACCCTGATGGACTACAATGAATACCTGGGCCGTATTGCTATTGGCCGCGTGAACCGCGGTGTAATTAAGCAAGGCCAATCCGTGACTGTAATTATGCGTGACGGCAAGAGCAAGACTGCCCGGATTGAGAAGCTGTTCGGCTTCCAGGGTCTGAAGCGTGTGGAGACGGAAGAGGCTGGCGCAGGCGACATCGTTGCCATTGCCGGTATCAAGGATATCAACATCGGTGAGACCATTGCTGATCCGCAGCATCCTGAAGCTCTGCCGGTTCTGAAGATTGACGAGCCTACGATGCAAATGACATTCCTCGTGAACAACAGCCCGTTCGCAGGTAAAGAAGGCAAGTGGGTTACCTCCCGTAAGCTGCGTGAGCGTCTGTTCAAAGAGCTGGAGACCGATGTCAGCTTGCGTGTAGATGAGACAGATTCCCCTGACGCATTTGTCGTATCCGGCCGTGGTGAGCTTCACCTGGGTATCCTGATCGAGAACATGCGCCGTGAAGGTTACGAAATGCAGGTCTCCAAGCCTGAAGTTATCGTTAAGGAAATCGACGGAGCCAAAATGGAGCCGCTTGAGCGTCTGATGATTGATGTTCCGGAAGAAAGCATGGGCGCTGTTATGGAAAGTCTGGGTACACGCAAAGCAGAAATGGTCAACATGATCAATCATGGTACTGGCCAGGTTCGCCTGGAGTTCCTGATTCCTGCACGTGGTCTGATTGGTTACAACACCTACTTCCTGACCCTGACCCGCGGTTATGGCGTTATGAACCATGCGTTTGACAGCTATGCTCCACTGATTGGCGGACAGGTTGGCGGACGTCACCAGGGCGTACTCGTATCCAGTGAAACCGGCAATACGACTCTCTACGGCATGATGGGAGTAGAAGACCGCGGTATTCTCTTCCTGGAACCGGGAACTGAAATTTATGAAGGCATGATTGTGGGTGAACATACCCGCGATAATGACATCATTGTAAATATCTGCAAAGAAAAACAGCTGACCAACGTGCGTTCTGCTACGAAGGATGAGACTGTGAAGATGAAAACTCCACGTATGTTCTCACTGGAAGGTGCTCTTGAGTACCTGAATGATGATGAATATTGCGAAATCACTCCTAAATCTGTTCGTCTGCGCAAAAAGATTCTGAACAAGGGCGAGCGCGAACGTGTAGAGAAGCAGCGTAAAGCGGCGCAAGCCAGCCAAGCGTAAACTGCAAGCCATTCAAGCCGCCGGATGAAGAATCCGGCGGCTTTTATTGTGGTTTTGCAGTATAAAACGGCTGTGGATGATATAATGTAAGCGATACTTATATCCGGGAGGAGTGACGGGTTATGCAGAGCTGGTTCGCTGAGCATCCAATTGTCGCTTACATTGTTATCTTTATTCTGCTGACGTACGTGTATAACCAAGTATTTCGCGTTAACCAGAAGCTGCCTATCGGCAAAGAGATCGTACTCTACATCATGATGGCGGCGGGTTCGGGGATGCTGCTCATTTTCCAGCATGACAAGCTGCCGATTATCCAGTGCCTGCTGGTGGCTGTCGGACTGATGCTGCTTGTGCGTGTCCGCTATCTGGTAGAGGCCCGGCAGAAGCGGAAGGCTTCCGCTGCAGCGAAGCGTAACTAGGGCGCAACTTTTGCTGCCCTGGCTCGTCTAATTTATTATAAAGTGATCTTATTCTACCTGAATGAAAAGGAACTAAATCAATTATGAATACAAGCAAGGGCGGTCTGCCACCCAGAAAGAACAGCCCGCAAGGAAGCACCAATAACAGACAACAGCCCAGATCAACGGCACCGGCTACAACCAAAAAATCAACCGCAAGCAAAAAGAAAAAGCCTAAAAAGCGCAGTTTCTTCTTCCGCCTGATGAGACTCCTGCTGGTCATTCTCCTGATTGCCGTATTGGCAGCCTTAGGTTACGCAGGATACTTGTACTGGAAGGTTGACCGGGGAGGATTCGGAGTGGATCAGCCGGTTCAGGCGGGACAATCCGCGTCAGAGAAGCCGCTGACCCTGCTGCTGCTAGGCACCGATAACCGTCCGAAGCACCCGTCCAACCTGACGGATGTGATTATGGTCGCGGCCTTGAACCCGGAGACCAAATCGGCCACTGTGGTTTCATTGCCCCGTGATACATACATCGAGCTAAGCGGATACAAGAAGAGTAAGATCAACGCTTTTTACTCCCGCTTCAAGGGTAAAGAGAAGACCTCCGGCATTCTTGCCGAGGACGAGATGAAGAAGATGATGGGCAAATATCTGGACATTGAGGTTGATTATACAACGGTTCTCGATTTCCAGGGCTTCCGGGATATCGTGGATGAATTCGGGGGCGTAGACGTTAATATCAGCGCAAATATGTGTTATACGGACAGCGTGGACGGCACAGATATTAATCTCAAGAAGGGCCAGGCCCAGCTAAACGGAGACAAAGCGCTTGATTATGTACGTTACCGTAAGTCCAACTGCAAACCGGCTACGAAGCCTTCCGATGATTTTGAACGCAATAAACGCCAGAACGAGGTGCTGAATTCACTGATATCCCAGATGCAGTCGCTGGGCGGTGTACTCAAAATCGGCCGGGTGCTGGACGCAGTGGATGATAACCTGGAGAGCGATATTGAAAATGCGCAGATTAAGAGCCTTATCGCCACTTATTGGGATATTTCCAAGGAGAATGTCGAATATGTGCCGGTAACCGGAACCTGGCGCAGTCCTTATGTATATATTAACGACAAAGAGCTTGAAGCGGCCAAGAAAAGCCTGCAGGACCGGATATCCGGTGTCTCTGCTTCCGTGGCGGCAGGCAGCCGATGAGCCAAGGTACATTCTCTGTAAATTGAATGCAAGTTTTGTCCTGTGCTATAATATAATAAATTGAATGTACTCATGCCGCATAGGGGGCCTGTAACTATGTCCGAAGCCGTTGCTCAGCTCAATGAAACTCTGCTAGCTATGCTGCAGTCGGAAACCTTTGTTCTTCTTAACACGGTGGATGCAGAATCCGGCGGACCTACGTCGACTGCGATTTCCTGGATCTATGCAGTGAGCCCGTCCATTGTCAGGCTGGCTGTGGACCACCGCTCCCGGCTTGTGAACAACATGAAGGTGAACCCGCTGGTAACGATTACAGTGTTTGGTGAGGGGACTGTACATGCCATCAACGGCCGTGCTGCGGTTAGGCAGGACCCGCTAGCGGATGTCCCGTTCAAGATGTGCTGTTTTGATGTTGAGATTGAAGCAGTCCGCAATGCGCTTTTCTACGGCGCCCATCTGGAGTCTGCTCCAAAATATGCGAAGGTATACGATGCACGTGCGGCCGAGAAGCTGGACGGTCAAGTGTTTACCGCCATGCAAAAAGCCTAGTGTGCTGTCACTAGGCTTTTTATGTCCAAAAATAAGAAGGATTTGTCATACACTCTGGCTATCGGGTGTTCCCTTGCGGCTCTATATCCTCCGGAAGCTGCGGGATGATCCGGCCGATAATATCGGCCATTTCCGAAGCGAAGCCGGAGACCGGATTGCCCTTGGCAATATGCTTGCCCATCTCGGCCAGCCTGCTGCTGAGGTCCATGTCGGCAGTAACCAGGACTCTTACGCCTCTGGGGTCCTTGCGGATCGCTTCAGCTACAGAGTACTTCACGCTTCCGACCCGTGAACGGGTAAGCGCCCCGTCCACATCAATGCCGACAACGGCAAGATTGTTCATAACGACACAGTGGACGCCTTTAACACCGGGAACTCTTTTAGCTAATTGTTCAAAATGGTCCTTAAGTGCAACATCGCTGTCGCCCTTACCGCGTGCGGGTTGTCCCGATCCCGGTGTGGGTTCAAGGGCAGTTGTACCATCTTCGGATAAAGTCCGTACTCCGCGGTTCCCCTGACGGTCTAAAGCCTTAGCCGATTGTTTATCCTGAGGAGAGGGTGATGTCTCTTTATTAGCGATACCGCAGCTTGTCAGCAGCAGCAGTACCAGCAACAGACACATTGATTTTCTCATATGTGCGTACTCCTTTCAGCCTGAGAATCAGTGGTTACCCTTATCTTGCCCTTGCTGAATAGAGTTATGTATGATTGGATCAATCAAACCAGGCGCTGTGGAGGGGATAACATGAAAAAGATATTCGTACTGGACACCAACGTGCTGTTGCACGACCCCAATTCGATTTTTGCTTTTAAGGCGAATGAGGTGGTCATTCCTGCTGTAGTCCTGGAAGAAATCGACTCCAAAAAACGTAATGCCGATGAAATCGGCCGCAACGCCCGCACTGTGTCACGTTTGTTAGACGGACTCCGGGAGCTGGGCCACCTGCACAGCGGTGTGGTACTGGACCATGGAGGTACGCTGAAGGTAGAGCTTAACCACCGCAGCTTCGTAAAGGTACAGGAGATGTTCGGCGAAGTCTCGAATGACAACCGGATATTGGCTGTAGCACTCAACTATCTCCATGAGGAGAATGAGAAGGCTGATCCCAGTCCTGTGGTACTTGTAAGTAAAGACGTACTCGTCCGGATCAAAGCGGATGTGCTTGGCATAACTCCGGAGGATTATTTATCCGACCGTACCGGAGATCTGAATGAACTCTATAACGGCTGCCAGTCGCTGATGGCTCATCCATCGCTGATTGATGAGTACTACAGCCAGCGCTACCTGTCCACGAAGCAATTGTCGTTGTCCTATCCGCTGTATCCGCATGAATTTGTGATATTGAAGGATGAGATTGGCAGCGGCAAATCTGCTCTTCTGAAGGTAAACAGCGACGCTTCCCGGCTGGAGCCGCTCTATCTCGGCAATGATGCGGTATGGGGGATCAGCGCCCGGAATGCCCAGCAGCGGATGGCGCTTGAGCTGCTTCTGAATGATGACATTCCGCTCGTTACCATTACCGGCAAGGCGGGAACAGGCAAGACGCTCCTGGCGCTTGCCGCCGGATTGTTCAAGGTGGAGGATGAGCATAAATACAAGAAGCTGCTGATTGCCCGCCCGGTTGTTCCGATGGGTAAGGATATCGGGTACTTGCCGGGAGAGAAGGATGAGAAGCTCCGGCCATGGATGCAGCCGATTTATGATAACCTGGAATTCCTGTTCGATACCAAGAAAGCAGGGGATATCGATAAAATATTGATGGGCCTGGGAAGCATCCAGGTAGAGGCTCTGACCTATATCCGCGGACGCTCGATTCCGTCACAGTTCATTATCATTGATGAAGCGCAGAATCTGTCCCGTCATGAAGTGAAGACCATCGTCTCCCGTGCCGGTGAAGGCAGCAAGGTGATCCTGATGGGTGATCCCGAGCAGATTGACCATCCTTATCTCGATGCGGCGAGCAACGGACTCAGCTATATCGTGGAGAAGTTCAAGCAGCAGGGCGTCAGCGGCCATATCACTCTTGAAAAGGGTGAGCGTTCGCATCTGGCTCAGCTGGCTGCGGATTTGCTGTAGTCACTCAAGGCTCCAAGCAGCGTGGTAGTAACCATATGTCTGGATTTATCGGATTCGGTTCTACTAGCTTGGTTTACTGGCTGATATTCTTTACTCAGTCAGAGATACTTGTTTAACCAGCCGGGAGATGACCACTCCCGGCTTTTGTTTGCCCGCCCCCGGAAGCGGCGGGAGGGGATTCGGCTGGGATTAGCTGGAGCAACATGGCGATAGCACCGGAGGGGGAATTTGGAGCTGTAGGAGCGGCAGCGTCCGCCTTTGACTCCGGATTTCAACCGCGCACAGCGGTCTAATCGAAGAAATCTGGAGTCAACAGCGGCCGGAAGCCCAAAGTTCACCGCAGGTGCGACTACCGCCCAATTGCGGCCATGCTCTTCAGATCTCCCATCCCGCCGTTTCCTTCTATATAAAGAGAACGGTTTCACAAACGCAGACAAGGCCGAGCATCTCTGCTAAAATGAGGAATAAGAAACAGCCGAAGGAGAGAGAGCATGTGCTGAAACGCAAAAACTATTGGTTGCTGTTTGCTGTTCTGTTGCTGGCGCTGACAAGCTTGTCGCCCAGTATGGAGCTGGATACGGACAACGGTAACTATCCGCCCAGACAGCCGCCTGACCAATCAGAGCGTCCTCCTTCAGGTGAAGCAGGGGAGATTCAGAGCCTTAACATCCGCGTATCGCTTAGCCGCGAGGAATTCAGCGTCCTGGAGCGGATCAGCAAGAATTATACCTTGTCCAGCGGAGTTAACGTAATGCTTAAGAATGTGGATTCGGAAGACGGGGCGGCGCAGGTGCGTGAGGAATTGACCGTTGGGGCCAGTCCGGATATCGTGATGCTTGACGGTCACAGCATTTATGATCTGGCGACCAGGGGATATCTGCTTCCTGTAGATATCTATCAGAGTGTTCCGGGAAGCACGCCGCTTACGATGCTTATTCCGCAGATGCAGTGGAACGGATATAACTGGGGGGTGCCGCTGGATATCGATCCTTATGTGCTGGTATATTCCCCGGAACGGCTCGCCAAGCTGGGTCTGGCGCAAGCACCGGCAAATCTGGAACAATGGAATGAGCTGCTTGGACGGCTGAAGGGTGAAGCGGAGAAGAACCGATATCTGCTGGCCATGGATACGCGGAATCCGTACGGGTATGCTGCGGTGCTGCAGAGCATGGGCAGCGGGCTGCTGTCTGCGGGTCTGGCTCAGGCACAGTGGACAGAAGGGGCACGAAGTCACTTTTATCTGACCAGCCGGTACAACAAGAAGATCTGGGAGATGCTGCAGGATGGACAGCTTGCGGTGGCGGCAGTGCCGCTCTCGGAATGGAAGAAGCACGGGAACACGGCGCTGGCGGTACAGGTGCCGCAGGAACAGGAGGGCGCACATCGCTATGAGGTCATCAACAGCCGCTTTTTCGCCCTTCCGGCCCAATCCGGCAGTCCTGAAGCAGCAGTCAAGTGGCTGGCCTATGTAACCTCAAGCACTGCCCAGCTGGAATGGCTGAAGAACACGGACCGTCTGCCTGCACTGGACGAGCTGTACCGCTCGGACCAGCTTAAGCTTGAGCGGCTGCCCATGGATGCCGGATGGTTCTTTGCAGAGGACAACACTCCCGGCTCAGGCTCAGAAGCTGAGTGGAACCGGAAGGCGGAAGCGGCGCTCAGTTTGCTGACCGGCAAGCTGGATGCAGCCGGCTATGAAGCTCAGGTGAAGCCCCCTTCAGAATGAGAGGGACAGCTTCACATGGAGGATGCCATCCGAGCTGGATACCTCGGTGGCCTGCAGGAAGGAGACGATTTTGGACGGATAGAAGCCGAGATCGAATTCTTCCTCCAGAGCCTGGCGGGTCGTATCCGGCAGCTCCAGCCCAT
This sequence comes from Paenibacillus tritici, assembly GCF_018207515.1. NCBI lineage: Bacteria > Bacillati > Bacillota > Bacilli > Caryophanales > Paenibacillaceae > Paenibacillus > Paenibacillus tritici. The sequence goes on along the minus strand of NZ_CP073365.1, from coordinate 5,814,625 downwards.
TGAAGACTACATGATCAACATGGAACATCAAGCCGTTGACCGGCTCCTTTTGGATGGTATACCGTCCGGTCAGCGACAGCGACAAGCCCCCGCTTTGTCCCGTAGCCGTAATCGAATTGTCCTTGAACTCGAAGCGGAAATCCTGGAATAACTTGTTCTGCGAGACCAGGAACGTATTCAGATCCTCTTGCGAAAGCGCCAGATTATAAGTCATCCCCTTGCGTACCAGTACGCCATCCCGGTTCTGGACGAACTCCGGCAGATGCTTCATGGCTGACGCTAATGCTTTGAAGTAGGTCCGTACCTCATGAAGTCCGATACTCTCCCAATATTTGCTGAACTCCTCCAGCAGACGCTCCATACTCGCGGGATCTGTACTGGCCTGAATACCGCCTTCGATTTCCTTATTCAAGGCGAGCACACGTGTCTGCTGCTCTTCAAGTGCAGTTTTGAGCTCTGTAAGCTCCTTGCTGCTGCGCTGGGCGGCTGTGAGCGTGCTCTTCAGATCTTTATACTGATCCTCATACTCCGTGAGCGTTCTGCGGTCCTGCCCCATAATAATCTCATAATAATCGACTAGAGCGAGCAATCTGCTGATACTTTTTGCAGACAGGAAGGCTGTAAGAAGTCCGTCCCGTTCCCCCATATAATACGCCCGCACAACCGCACCGGCCTGTTCCTGCTTATCCGCGATACTCGTCTGCTTGTCGGCTGCCTGCTTCTCCAGCATCGCGACTTCGTGTTCGAGTGTCTGCTGCTCCACAGTAATCCGGGCAATTTCGCGTTCAATCTCTGCAGAGGAGAGCGTCTGCTCCAGCAGTTTGCGGGTTTCTTCATTATCCGGCATAGAGGGCGGCGAAGCACTGACTCCAGAGCTGGAGCCGGTACCGGCAGACAGATATACCGTGGAAGCCGGCGGCACAAGGATGCAGGTGAGAATGAATACGGCTGCGAATAACCGGCGTAAGCAATTACGAAATAACACCACATCACCACCTTGAGCAGAGTTTAACAGGGCTATACTAAACATATGTTTCGGCCTGTTAAAATATCATACCCTGTTTTTGAACTCCCGGAACTACAATTCTGCAAACAAAAAAACGGAGATGCTTCCTTAAGGCAAGAAGCCATATCCGTTTCGTTCCTATATATATGCGTTACAGCGGCAATCCCATTTCAAATATCGTCCAGTAGCTGAAGCCTGTAAACGTCAGGATCATATAGCCCCAAAAGAGCAGGATGTAGGTCTTTTCCGTAAACTTCATGTACCCCAAAATCACAAAAAAAGCGGTTTGCAAAAAGAATAACAGGGCCATTTCCGTGAGATTACCGGCAAAAGCCATAAGTCCGATGGCGAGTGTGAAAAATCCCAATACGCGAAACATGCGGTCCAAGAGAGGGTCCCCCTTCCAGTATGAATCCGGCTACTGCTGCTTACCATTCATTATAACGGCTGTCTAAAACACTGTAAACGAATTCATCGAAAAAATTACAGAAATTTATAAAAAATATGATTATTATAATTGACACAAGCCTTTTGCGGCTGAAAAGAGAATTTATAGCAAAGGTAGTATGAGGTGCAGACAAATTGGCAATACAATTTAGTATCAAATAGATTCTATGAACTCTAATAGAGGCATAGAAATGGAGTAAGCAGCTTTTATCCCTATTCACTACCCGGCGGAGCTGCCGGTTCTGAAGATGGTTATTTCATGATGTTGTTAGGAGGGTTTGGCTTTATGACAGCCGTTAGACAGGATGCTTGGAGTGCGGAAGATGATCTGATATTGGCAGAAATAACGCTGCGTCATATCCGTGAAGGCAGCACACAGCTTGCTGCTTTTGAAGAGGTGGGTGAGAAAATCGGCAGAACGTCGGCTGCCTGCGGTTTCCGCTGGAACAGCTGCGTGCGCAAAAGTTACGAGGATGCTATCGGAATTGCCAAGAGCCAGCGGCAGAAACGGAGTTATCTGAAAAAACAGCCGTCCTCCCGGGGAGCGCAAGTCGCCGGATTAATTCTGGGAGACATTGAGGAAGACTATGGACGCAGCGAAGGCTTAAGCGAGAACAGCTTGTCTATTGATGCTGTGATCCGGTTTCTGAGACAATGGAAAGGAACGTTCCAGGAGGCTGGCAGACAGCTTAAGATGCTGGAGCGGGATCTGCGTGAGAAGGAAGATGAACTCACAGAGCTTAGAATTGAGAATGAACGCTTGTCCAAGGAAGTCAATCTGGCCCAAAGCGATTACCGAGTGGTCAATGATGATTACAAGGCGCTGATCCAGATTATGGACCGTGCCCGCAGACTTGCTTTTCTTAATGAAGAGGATGAAGAGAAGACCCGGTTTAAAATGGACGCGAATGGAAACCTGGAACGGATTGAATAGAATAGGAATACAGCGAACCTTGCAGCTCCAGTGCCGTATAGCACCAGTGTTGCAGGGTTTTTTGTTTTGCTTTTGAAGAGACGGGCAGGATATAATTAGGAAAATTATTGGAGCTTGGCTGGAAGGCGGCATTGGCATGAGAATAGATGTGATCGGCGCGGGCTCTCTGGGGCTGCTGCTGGCAGGCAAGCTTATCGCTGGCGGAGCTGAAGTGCGGATATGGTGCCGGAGTGAGCAGCAGAGCCGGGCTTTGACGGAGCACGGGCTAACGCTTAGCTATGAAGACGACAGAACAGCATTGCTGCTGGCAGGCGGGAGCTTCTCTGCTGAACCGGTGGGGAAGTATGCGCAGCGGCAGCTGACCGATCCCGGGGATGTTACATTGATAACCGTCAAACAAAAGGTGCTTCATGAAGCTTTTCCGGAGCTTCTTCAGCCCCTTAAGGACCGGAAACTTATAATGATAGGATTCCAGAACGGCTGCGGACACCTGGAGCTGCTTCAGGAGCTGCTGCCGGAGTCATCCATCTGGGCGGCTGTAACGACAGAGGCGGCCAAGAGGAAAACATTAACAGAGGTTATTCATGCAGGTAAAGGGGAAATATGTATAGGAAAGAGCAGCTCATCTATCCATATTAATGAAACAGCTCTGCCGGATTCTGAACCTGCTGCAGTAATTAGTTTCATAAAAGCTCTGAGCGCAGCAGGATTCAACGCTTCTCTGTCGAAAGAAGTGGATACCATCATTTACCGGAAGCTCATGATCAATGCTGTAATTAATCCTCTAACCGCAATATGGCGGGTCCCGAACGGCGAATTGCTGGCTTCCCCTGAACGTGTACAGCTCATGAAGGAACTGTATGCAGAGGCCGCCCGCATATTCGATGCCTGCGGGATTACCCTTAAGCAGCAGACCTGGGAGGCTATTCTTGAAGTATGCCGCGCGACGGCGGGCAATATTTCATCCATGCTGGCCGATGTGCTTGCTGACCGGGAGACGGAGATTCGCTGGATTAATGGAAGCATTGTGAATATGGGACTGCAAAGGGGCGTTGAGGCTCCGCTGCACCGCTGGATCTGCGGGCTGGTAGAAGGCATGACTGTGAGGGAGAGGTGAGGCTGTTTGGAATTTCTCCGGAATTCGTTCGGCGTGTTAAGCGTTATTCCGATTGTTCCTTTTTTGATTGTGTATTTCGCAGGGATTGGGTTAAGGCATGATAAAAGAAAAACGATGATGATGGCAATGGACATCACTACATTGTTTCTGCTGCTGTCAGTTTCTGGACTGTTCAATATTGTTTTTAATTCAACCTTTGGATTCTTTCTTATACTACTTATTGTATTAATATCCGCCGGACTGATTGGCGGCGCGCAAAACCGGCTCAAAGGAGGGGTAGACGGAAAAAGGTTACTCCGTGCAGTATGGCGGCTTTCTTTCTTTTTTCTCGGCGTAGGTTACGTATTATTTATGATTGTAGGCCTCATTCAATACATATCACAAGCGATGTAACGTTCCACTGCTCCGGTGAAGCGTCAACGTCACAAAATTTTAAAGAATTAAAAAAAAGTCGTTTTCAGAAAATATTGCTCTAGATTTTTTTGACCACTGGTTGTATAATCATAAACCATATACCACATTCTATTTAGGGGGAACTGCTAGATGAAGAAGAGTAAAAGTCTATTGCTCATGTTCGCATTAGTTTTGGTTATCGGCACAGTGCTTGCTGGCTGCGGCGGAAACAAGAACAATGCAAACAGCGGCACCAATGCAGCGGCGACGACTGCACCAGAGGGCAGCACGAACACAGGAACAACAGGTGACGAGAAACTGGCTGCTGACCAGACACTGAGAGTTAACCTGACTGCAGAACCACCTACTTTTAACCCTGCACAAGCTCAGGACAGCCAAGCCAACACCGTCCTGAAAACTATGTATGAAGGCTTGACTCGCATGAATGATGAGACTGGCCAAGCTGAGCCAGGTATTGCCGAGAAGTGGGATGTTTCCGCTGACGGACTGGTATATACTTTCCATCTGCGTGATGCACAATGGAGCAACGGCGACCCTGTAGAGGCTGCTGACTTTGTTCGCGCTTGGAAAATCGTGCTGGATCCTAACACAGATCCTACTGCACCGTACGCTTACCAATTGTACTACATGAAGAATGCTGAAGAATATTATGGAAAGAAAATTACAGATTTCAGTCAAGTGGGCGTAAAAGCTGTGGATGCGAAAACTCTTGAAGTTACGCTGAAGGCACCTACTCCTTACTTCCTTGGACTTCTGTCCTTCTATACGTATTACCCTGTACACAAATCCGTTGAAGGTAATGCGAAATGGGCAACAAGCAAAGATACTATGATCACTAACGGTGCGTTTACCTTGACGGAGTGGACTACCGGCCAATCCCTGCAAGTAAGCAAGAACGATAAATATTGGGATGCTGCCAACATCAAGCTGGCCAAAATCGACTTCTCCCTGGTGAACAGCGGCGCAACTGAACTGCTGAGCTACAAGAACGGCGAACTTGACCGCGCGGGTAACCCTCACGGCGAAATCCCGCAGGAACAGATTCCAATCGTACAAAAAGAGCTTCCTAACGAGTTCCAGAGAAAAGGTATCGCAAGTACCTACTACTATGAATTCAACATTACAGAAAAACCGTTCGATAACGTTAAAATCCGTAAAGCCCTGGCAATGTCTATTAACCGCCAGGCACTGATTGACAATGTAACATTGGGTGGACAAATCCCTGCATTTGGTTATGTACCTCCGGGTATCGCCGGCGCTGACGGTGAATTCCGTAATGCAGTTAAAGACGACTACTTCAAAGAAGATCTTGAAGGAGCTAAGAAATTGCTGGCTGAAGGTCTGGCCGAAGAAGGTCTGACTGCACTGCCACCGGTTGAACTGTCCTACAACACAAGTGAAGGCCACAAGAAAATCGCTTTGGCTGTAGCTGACATGTGGAAACAGGCTCTGGGTATCACTGTAAACACTGTAAACCAGGAATGGGCTGTATTTATCGACAACCGTCAGAACCTGAACTACCAGATCGCACGTGCCGGCTGGACTGCGGATTACAATGATCCAATGACCTTCCTGGATATGTGGGTAACAGGCGGCGGTAACAATGATACAGGTTACGCTAACCCTGAGTATGACAAGCTGATTAACGAAGCTAAAACAAGCTCCGACCTGGCAAAACGTCAAGAATTGTTTGCTCAAGCAGAAAAAATGATCATCCAGGATGATATGATCCTGATTCCGTTCTACTACTACACAAACAACTCCCTGACTAAAGAGTACCTCAAAGGTGTAACTCTTGACTTCAGTGGTGCCATTGACTTCACTCGCGGCTATCTGCTCGAGCACTAAGTTTGGCAGAACCTTGAGATTGCTTAACTGAATAGTGGTAGTCTGAAGGGAGCAGTACACTTCGGGATATATATGTGGAATTCCATATATATCCCTTTTTTTTGCATTTCAGGCTTTTTGTTAAACATTTCACGAACTTACAAAATAAGAAATTAGACAAATGGCCATTTTTTTCATAAAATCTAATTATGTGTCTTAAAAAAAGTCAAAGGAGGTGTTGATGGGGATGGCCCGTTATGTTGCCAATAAGTTTTTCTATATGGTTGTCTCGCTGTTCGTACTGATTTCAGCGACCTTTTTTCTGATGAAAGCTATTCCGGGGGACCCGTTTACTTCTGAAAAGAAGATTCCACCAGAAATAAGAGCGCGTTTATACGAGCAGTATGGATTGGACAAGCCGCTCTATCATCAGTATTTCAAGTATTTGGGTGAAATTGTCCAAGGTGATCTTGGTGTATCCATGAAGCGTCTGAATCAGGATGTAACTCACTTGATCGGCCAGACGTTCTCGGCGTCTCTGAAGCTGGGGGTTATCGCAATTATTGTGTCGGTTATTGTCGGAGTCTTTCTCGGCATGATGGCGGCACTCTATCACCGCAAGTTTATAGACAGTGCAGCAATGGTGCTGGCGGTGCTGGGGATTGCGGTTCCGAGCTTTGTAGTCGCCTCGCTGCTGCAATATGTGTTTGCTTACAAGTTCCATATGTTCCCGGTCTCCGGGTTTAAGGGGCCGATGTATTATTTCTTGCCTGTAGCCGCACTATCAGCGCAGCCGATAGCCTTCATAGCGAGGCTAACGCGATCAAGTATGCTGGAAGTCCTGCATGCGGATTATATCAAGACGGCTAAGGCCAAAGGCCTAAGTTGGGCAGCCATCTTGAGCCGCCACGTACTGCGCAACGGGATTCTGCCAGTTGTAACCTATATGGGACCTATGACGGCTAACATCGTAACAGGTTCTGTAGTTATCGAGCAGATCTTCGGTATCGGCGGTATAGGCAAGCAATTTGTCGAAGCAATTGGTGTCCGCGATTATACCGTGATTATGGGGATTACCATTTTCTATGGTGTACTGCTTATGGTGGCCCGGTTTATCACTGACATTGCTTATGTATTCGTAGATCCGCGTATCAAACTAACTGGTGGAAAGGAGGGCTAACCATTGGCTTCTGACAAAAACTTGGTATCGCCGGATGCGAACCTGAAACCGGACGATTTCCGTCATATCGGAATTGATGAACGGCAGGCCGAAGTCATTCAGCGCGAAAGTCTGTCCGCTTGGCGGGATTCCTGGGAGCGTCTGCGCCAGAACAAAATGGCAATGACCGCACTTGGTATCCTTGGACTGATCGTACTGGCGGCAATTTTTGCTCCGTTCTTCTCAAAGTTCAATTACTATTCTAACGATCTGCTCAGCACCAACAAGCCTCCTTCATCCGACCACTGGTTTGGTACAGATGATCTGGGCCGTGATATCTTTGTCCGTACCTGGTACGGCGCGCGTATCTCACTGATTGTCGGTCTAGCTGCCGCTGCAATTGACCTCTTTATCGGAGTAATCTATGGCGGAATTATGGGCTTCTTCGGTGGCCGTGTAGACAACATCATGAACAAGATTTCTGAAATCCTGTACTCCATCCCTTACCTGCTGGTTGTTATCCTGCTCTTGGTTGTTCTTGAGCCAAGCCTTGGAACCATCATCCTGGCACTAACGATAACAGGCTGGATTACCATGTCCTGGATTGTGCGCGGGGAGATTATGCAGCTGAAGAACCGTGAGTTCGTCTTGGCTTCACGTTCGATGGGTGCAAGTTCCAAAAGACTGCTGTTCAAGCATCTTTTGCCGAATGCTGTAGGACCGATTATCGTAACGATTACACTATCTGTGCCGAATGCGATTTTTGCCGAGGCGTTCCTGAGCTTCCTCGGACTGGGTGTACAGGCTCCTATTGCTTCACTCGGATCAATGATCAGTGACTCACTGACTGGCTGGATGTATTATCCGTGGCGTTTCCTGTTCCCGGCCATCCTGATCAGCTTAACGATGCTTTCCTTTAACATTTTCGGTGACGGTCTGCGTGATGCGCTCGACCCTAAGCTGAAGAAATAGACCATATGGAATCCATTCGCGGCAAGATATTGGCATGATCCTTCAAGACCCGATGACTTCTTTGAACTGAGCGATCAAGGTGGGCAAACAGATAACCGAAGTTTTGATCAAACATCAGAATATGTCAGCGGCCGAAGCGAAATGATCGAGGTATTGAAATGCTGAAGCTAGTAGGCATTACAGATGCGACGGCTCGCTTTAACCAATATCCCCACGAATTCTCCGGCGGAATGTGTGACTGGTTCATCATTACACCAAAGGTCTTGTGCGGTTAGTGCCGCATCTTGACCACAAGAAGGGCGAGCTGCTGATTCCAATCATCGGAAGCTTCCCCTGATCTAATTAAGCCGCCGGCCGGTTGTCATTTCACAGCGTGTTGCGTGAAGCAATGTATAGCTGTGAAGGGATGGACCCCGGCTCCACAGAATTCAGCGATACGCATATGCGCGCTGCTGGAATCTGCATTCGATGGCCAAGGAGGTGCAGTTCGTTTGAGTAAGAATTTGAGCAAGAATCTGATTGAAGTAGAAGGTCTTAAGAAGTATTTCAATGTTGGTAAGGGAAGAGTTCTTAAGGCTGTTGATAATATTAATTTCTCGATTCGCGAAGGCGAAACCCTGGGTATGGTAGGGGAGTCGGGCTGCGGGAAGACTACTGCAGGCCGTACCGTTCTCCGCTTGTATGAGCCGACTGCAGGAAGTGTGAGATACAATGGTACAGATATCTACAAATTGTCCGGCGGCAAGATGAAGGCCATGCGCCGTGATATGCAAATGATCTTCCAGGACCCGTATGCCTCGCTTAACCCGCGGTTTACGGTATCTGACATCATCGGGGAAGCGCTGGATATCCATGGTCTGGCCGGAAGCCGGCAGGAACGCAAGAAACGGATTGAGGAGCTGCTGGATATGGTTGGACTTAACCATGACCATGCCACCCGGTATCCGCATGAGTTCTCCGGCGGACAACGCCAGCGTATCGGAATTGCGCGTTCTCTTGCCGTGAATCCTAAGTTCATCGTCTGCGATGAGCCGATCTCCGCACTGGACGTATCGATTCAGGCGCAGGTCGTTAACCTGCTCAAGGAGCTGCAGGACCGTCTCGGACTGACTTATCTCTTCATCGCGCATGACCTGTCTATGGTTAAGCATATCAGTGACCGTGTGGCTGTTATGTACCTGGGCAAAATGGTGGAGCTGGCGGAAAGTGAAGAACTCTATGCTAACCCGCTGCATCCTTACACCAAATCGCTGTTATCTGCTATTCCGGTTCCAGACCCGGAAGTCGAAGCGAACAAAAAACGCATTCATCTGCATGATGAGCTGGGCAGCCCGATTTATGCTGCCGGCGAAAAAACAAATGACAGCGACTTTGAGATGATTGAGGTGTCCAAGGGACATTTCGTTGCCAAACAATTTGCCTGAAATGAAAAGGGTAGTATTATGTAGGCGGGAGCGTTCAGCTCTCGCCTATTATTTCAATTGATAAGAATAGTTTTCCCGATCCCGGCGCTTCTTTCTTTGACGCCGCACCTTACTTTGGATACAATCATAAAGGGTTTACCGATTTATGATTACATATAGCAGGTTTAGAACAGGAGGCAATTGCATATGAATGTTGTACCGGAACCACTGCCGGGCGGATCTGCGCTCGCCAGTGACTATATACATCAATATGAAACAGTAGGACATTTGTATGGCGGGGACTTCCGCAGCCAGGAGAGCCGGGCTGAACGCGCAGAATGGCTGGATCGTACAGGAAGCTTACGGGCAGACCGTGCAGACGTAGTTACATACTTACGCAGCTATAACGGGAAGCACAATGCCCATGAGGCCGTCCTTCGTTCGCTTGAGCTGCTGGAGCAGCCCGAGACTCTGGTGGTGACAGGCGGTCAGCAGAGCGGCTTGTTCACCGGCCCCCTCTTCGTGGTCTATAAAGCTATTACTACTATACAGGCTGCCCGGGAAGCGGCTGCCCAGCTGGGGCGCCCGGTCGTTCCGCTGTTCTGGATTGCCGGGGAAGATCATGACTGGGATGAGGTCAATCATACGTATGTACTGAACCGCACTGGCGAAATTACCCGGATTAAGCTGGATAAAGGCGAAGGACCCCGGTCTTCCGTCAGCGAGATTAAGGTAGACGCAGACAGCTGGCTTCAGGCGATAGCGCAGCTGGACGGCTTACTGCAGGACAGTGAGTTCAAAAAACAGCTCATGGAGCTGGTGACAGCTTCATCACAGGGTGCTGAGAATATGACGGAGGCTTTTGCCAAGCTGATGGGTGCTTTGTTCGGGCAATTCGGACTTATTCTGCTGGATTCTGCTGATCCTGCCCTGCGCAGGCTTGAGGCCCCGATGTTCGCCTCCATGATCGAACGGAATGATGAGCTGGAGACGGCCTATCTTGCTGCGGCGGAACAGATTAAGGCGAGCGGATATGAGCTGCAGGCTGATGTAACGCCGGGCAATGCTAATCTTTTCTATATTCATGAAGGTGCACGGCTTCTGCTCCATAAGGTGGAGGGGCGGTTCACAGACCGGAAAGCTACGGTATCCTTCACCCGTACTGAACTTCTGGAGCTGCTGGAGAGCCATCCCGAACGGTTCAGCAACAATGTGCTTACCCGCCCGCTTATGCAGGATTATGTGCTGCCTGTCCTGGCTACGGTGCTTGGGCAAGGGGAAATGGCCTACTGGGCGATTCCGCATCAAGCCTTTAAGGTATTGGACGGACAGATGCCGCTGATTATTCCGCGTATGTCATTTACAGTGATAGAGGGAACGCTTCATAAGCATATGGATAAATACGGCTTGTCCTTCACGGATGTACGGATGAATCTGGACGATAAGCGCAAAGAGTGGCTGAGCGCTCAGGATGAGCTGAAGCTCGAAGATAAGTTCGAAGAGATCAAAACAGCGTTCTCCGGGATGTACGAGCCGCTGATTGAACAGCTTGGCGGTATTCAGACAGGGCTGCTGAAGCTGGGCAACAATAACAAGGATAAGATTATCGACCAGATCTCTTTCCTCCAGGGTAAAGCACTGGATGCGTTGGAGAAGCAGAATGAGGCTGGGCTGCGCCAGTGGGAGCGGATCGAGTTATCGCTTATGCCACTGGGTAAGCTGCAGGAGCGGGTCTATAATATGATGTATTATTTGAACCGTTACGGCCTGGGCTGGCTGGATGAATTGATGGCTGTGCCCGCTGACTACAGTGGAGCACACCGTATTATTTATATGTAAGAACATTATTCTAGGGGGTTCTACCATGAGTTCATTATCCAAGCACAACAGCATTGTCGCCGATCTGTCGCTTGCACCTGAAGGCCATCTCAAAATCGACTGGGTTCGCCAGCATATGCCGGTGCTGAACCGTATCCGTGAGCAGTTCGAAGCGGAGCAGCCGTTCAAGGGACTGAAGGTCTCGATCACGCTTCACCTGGAAGCCAAGACCGCTTATCTGGCTAAGGTAGTACAGGCGGGCGGCGCCGAGGTAACGATCACAGGTTCCAATCCGTTGTCTACTCAGGACGATGTGTGCGCCGCGCTTGTTGAGGACGGCATTACGGTGTTCGCCAAGTATAATCCCTCCCCGGAGGAGTTCAAGGCACTGAACATTAAGGCGCTGGAGAGTAAGCCGGATCTGATTATCGACGACGGCGGTGATTTCGCCACCCTGCTGCATTCCGAACGTCCCGATCTGATGGAGAATATCCGCGGGGGCGCTGAGGAGACCACCACTGGTATCATCCGCCTTAAGGCGCTGCAGAAGCAAGGAATGCTGAAATTCCCGATGGTGGCTGTTAATGACGCCTATTGTAAATATTTGTTCGATAACCGTTATGGTACAGGACAATCGGCATGGGACGGCATTGTTCGCACTACGAACCTGATTGTGGCCGGCAAGACAGTGGTTGTAGTGGGCTACGGCTGGTGCGGCAAAGGTGTAGCGATGCGGGCCAAGGGGCTGGGGGCGAACGTAATTGTTACGGAAGTGGACGCGATCAAGGCCGTGGAAGCCCACATGGACGGGTTCCACGTGATGCCGATGCTGGAAGCTGCGAAGCGCGGAGATTTCTTCGTTACCGTCACTGGTAACCGGTATGTCATCCGTGGTGAGCATTATGATGTGATGAAGGACGGTGCGATCCTCTGCAATGCCGGACATTTCGATGTGGAAGTGAACAAGCCGGAGCTGGCGGAGCGCTCAGTATCGCAGCGGACGGTACGCAAGAATATCGAAGAGTATCAGCTGAAGGATGGACGCAAGCTGTATTTGCTGGCTGAAGGACGCCTGGTGAACCTTGGCGCAGCCGATGGCCATCCGGCAGAGATTATGGATACCACCTTCGCACTGCAAGCCCTATCCCTTAAATATGTGAATGACAATTATAAGAGCATTGGCGTCAAAGTGGAGAATGTTCCCTATGATCTGGATGAGCAGGTAGCACGTTACAAGCTGGAAAGTCTGGGGATTGCCATTGACAGCCTCACCCAGGCACAGACCGAATATCTGGACAGCTGGAATCTGAACGATTAACGATATGGATCTGCACGAGCCCGGAGCCAATCACATTGGCCCGGGCTTTTGCGTGTGATGAGAGTCTTAACAATAGCCTCTTGACAAATAAGCAAAAATTACCTTGCTCCGGAAAAAGGTTTTTGATTTTTAATGGCGAATCTATTATGCTTAGGTGGTGAAAAGTGGGGCAAAGTGGGGAATCGGGAACCAGAGGTGGGGACAAAGCATGTTTATGGGGGAATACCAGCATAGCATTGACGATAAAGGCCGGATCATTATCCCTGCCAAGTTCCGTGAAATGCTCGGAACCTCCTTTGTAGCGACCCGCGGCCTGGACTCCTGCCTGTTTGTTTATCCCATGGAAGAATGGGGAATCATGGAGCAAAAGCTCAAAAGCCTTTCACTGATGAAATCGGATGCCCGCGCCTTCAGCCGCTTTTTTTTCTCAGGAGCGACCGAATGTGTATGGGACAAGCAAGGCAGGGTGAATCTGCCGGGGAATCTGCGGCAATATGCCAAGCTGGACAAGGACTGTGTTATTCTGGGCGTTTCGAACCGGGTGGAGATCTGGAACAAGGAGCTATGGGAGCAGTACTTCGAACAGTCAGAAGAATCGTTCAACGAAATTGCCGAGAAATTGGTGGATTTCAATTTTGATCTATAATACACACACAAATCGAATTACTGCCTTGGAGGGATGCAGCTTGTTTCACCACATCACGGTACTTAAGGAAGAAGCGACAGAAGGGCTGCACATCAAGAAGGATGGCATATATGTAGACTGTACGCTCGGGGGAGCCGGGCACAGTTCGCTTATCGCCTCCAAGCTTAGCGGCGAGGGCCGGCTGATCTGTCTGGATCAGGATGACTGGGCGCTGAATAATGCTAAAGAAAAATTGTCCGGATACGGCGACAAGGTGGTTATGGTCAAGACCAACTTCCGTGATCTGGAGCAGGTACTGAAGGAGCTGCCGTTTGTTCCGCAGAAGGACGGAGTTCCCCAGGTAGACGGGATTCTCTATGATCTGGGGGTATCTTCTCCGCAGTTTGATGAAGGGGAACGTGGATTCAGCTACAATCATGACGCTCCGCTGGATATGCGGATGGACCAGTCGGCAGAGCTGACTGCAGCCGATATCGTCAATACCTGGAGCGAGCAGGAGATTGCCAAAGTGTTATTCCAGTATGGCGAAGAGAAATTCTCACGGCGGATTGCCCGTAAGATTGTGGAGCGCAGAGAAGAACATCCGGTGGAGAACACGGGAGAACTGGCCGAGCTGATCAAGGAAGGTATTCCGGCGGCGGCCAGAAGGACCGGAGGACATCCGGCCAAACGGAGTTTTCAGGGACTGCGGATTGCCGTCAATGATGAGCTGGGTGCTTTTGAGGAAGGGCTACATGCTGCTGTACGTTGTCTGGCGCCTGAAGGAAGGGTATCTGTCATTACCTTTCATTCGCTGGAGGACCGGATCTGCAAACAGATTTTCAGCAGTTATCTGAGCCGCTGCACTTGTCCGCCTGACCTTCCGTACTGCGTGTGCGGTGCCAAAGGTACCCTGAAGCTAATCAACCGTAAGCCGATTGTGCCGGGAGAAGAAGAGCTGGATCTTAACTCACGTGCCCGTTCAGCCAAACTGCGTATCGCAGAGAAATTGTAGATGACGATAAAGGAGAATCAGAGATGGCTTATACCCGCGGAAATTTAGCAGTTCAACCCAAGAGAAAACAAGAGACCAACCCGCTCTACCGTGAGAAGAAGAAAGTTGTTACCACGCGGAGAGTGCTTCCGCTGCAGGAGAAGCTTATGTACATGCTGACACTGGGAGCCTTCATTCTGGTAGCTGCCGCCCTGATCTGGCGTTACGTCCATATTTACGATTTGAACTTGCAGGCCCAGAAGCTGGACAGCGAAATTGCCAAGAACAAAAAGCAAATTGCCACGTTTCAGATGGAGAAGCAGACTTTGGAACAAACGATTGTCAAACGAGCGAAGGAAATGGGATATGTGGTTCCTCCTATGGATTCTACAATCTATGTTCCACTTAGCAGCCAGGCTACTAACAAAGCCGGTAACTAATCAGCGATGAACGGCAATCGCAATAATAGAGGTTGTGAGGTTCCCTTATGGTCAAAAGAATAAAACTTCGCACGCTGTTTATAGGAGGGTGTATTACCCTCTTTTTTCTTGTTTTAGTCGCCAGAGTATTCTGGATTCAGATTGTGCAGGGTGAAAAGTGGCAGGTGAAAGCCGCCGAGCAATGGGCGCATACCTCTACGATCAAGGCCGTCCGCGGGGTCATCCAAGACCGGAACGGCAGTGTTCTGGCCAGCGATGTGCCTGCTTACACTGTAGTTGTCAACCCTAAGGTCATTGCCGAGAAGAAGATCGGTGAAGAGGTGATCCAGGGCCTGCATGAGCTGCTGAACAAACCGGTGGATGAGCTGAAGAAGCTGATTGAAGCCAAGGATAAAGACGGTAACTACTATAAGAACCGGGAAATTCGCAATGAGGGCTGGAAGATCAGCCAGGATATGGCCGACAAAGTGACTGCTTTTGTAGAGAAGCTCAAGAAAGAGCATGATACGCTGGAAACGGGGGTAGGACTCGTCCGTGAGCAGAAGCGCTATTATCCGAAGGATACGCTCGCTGCGCATATTCTGGGGTACACCGACAGAGACGGCACAGCGGTCATGGGGCTGGAAAAGTATCTGGACAAACAGCTCTCCGGTACGGACGGCAAGCTAAATTACCAGAGTGACGGCCAAGGCATCAAGCTGCCCGATTCCAAGGATACGTTTCAGCCGGTGGTTAACGGTACCAACTACAAGCTGACCATTGACAGCACGATTCAACTCTATATTGAAGAGGCCATGAAAAAGGCATATGCGGAGTACAGACCGAAGTCGATCAGTGTAATCGCTGCTGATCCGAAGACGATGGAGATTCTGGGCCTGGCGAACATGCCGACGTTTAATCCGAATGAATATTATAATACGAATCAGGAGGCAGCAGGCTTCTATAACCATGCTATCATGTCCAGATTTGAGCCGGGTTCGACGTTCAAGATTGTGACGCTGGCGGGTGCTGTTCAGGAGAAGCTGTTCAATCCGAATGCTTATTTCATGTCCGGCCAAATCAAACTCAAGGGTCTGCGCAAGCCTATTCCTGATATTAACCGGGTAGGGTGGGGCGAAATTACTTACCTTGAAGGAGTTAAACGTTCAAGCAACGTAGCTTTTGTAAAGCTTGGCTATGAAATGCTTGGTAAGGAAAAGCTGCTGCAATATATCACTGATTTTGGTTTCAAAGAGAAGACAGGTATTGATCTTCCGGGAGAAATTATCGGGCTGGTTAATCCCGCTCCGAACAATGTGTCGGAAAATGCCACGCTATCTTATGGCCACGGTAAGCTGCTGGTTACACCGATTCAGCAGCTCACGGCAATTGCGGCGATTGCGAACGGCGGCAAGCTGCTGGTGCCGCATGTGGTGAAGGAGGTTAGCGATCCGAATACCGGCAAGACTACGGTCACTCAGCCGGAGGTTGTGCGCCAGGTACTCTCGGAGGAAAGTGCACGTGAGACTGGCAGCTATCTGGAGCAGGTAGTGGCAGATCAGCAGCACGGAACCGGGAGACACGCCTTCATTGAGGGTTACCGGGTGGCAGGCAAGACCGGTACGGCTATCAAGCCGGATGGTAAGGGAGGATATGACCGGGACAAGGTACGTTCATCCTTCCTTGGATATGCACCGGTCAATGATCCGAAGATTGCGGTCTTCGTCATTATTGATGAGCCTGCCGATGCTGCCGGCGGAGGTGTCGCTGCAGGTCCGATCTTCAAAGAGATCGTATCCCAGGCGCTTCCTTATATGGGCGTACCCAAAGCTGGAGAAGTCACCGACGATGCGGGCAAGAAGCCAGTGAAGACTGAGGTTGTTGTACAGCGCAAGGCACCGGACTTAACCGGCAAAACGGTGAAGGCAGCGAGACAGCAGTTAATCAATCAGGGATTTGATTTTGAAGCGGTAGGCCAAGGCGCGAATGTAGTCAGCCAGTACCCTGAGAAGGGCACGCCCCTGACAGCCGGACAGCGGATCTATCTGTTAAGCGAGCAGGGCGGGAACCTGACGCTTCCCGATCTGCGTGGGCAATCCCTGCGCGATGCCCTGGAGATTCTCAATCTGCTGAAGGTGGGAATATCCGTCGATGGAGAAGGTTATGTGACGGAGCAGACGCAGACCAAGAATAACGGCAAAACGCAGGTGGCACTGAAGCTTAGCCCGCTGAATGAATATGGAGAAAATATTCCCGTAGCGGTAGCGGATGACACCGAAACGGAAGACACGCCGGAGTAACCGCGAATACAGGCTTGTTCTAACCCCTGTTTGTCCCGAATAGTCATGAAGATAAGAGATCATGTCTATACGAGCGAAAGCGGGGAGAACGCAATGAAGGTGTCAAAAGTCGAAAGTCGGCGGAGAATACTGTGGACGCTGCTGGGACTGGCCGTGTTGTTCGGTGCGCTGGCTGTGCGTCTTGCCTATGTTCAGTTAACCCAGGGAGAGAAGCTGAGCGATAAGGCAGAGGATTTATGGCGGCGGAATATCCCCTTCACTGCCAAACGCGGCGAGATTCTGGATAGGAAAGGTGTGGCGCTGGCTTACAATATCAGCTCACCGACGATATATGCCATTCCTGTACAGGTGAAGGATAAGCCACAGACGGCGAAGCAGCTGGCTCCGCTGCTCGGGATGACCGAGGAGAAGCTGGTTACGCTGCTCTCCCAGAAGAAAGCCTCAGTGAAACTGCAGCCCGGAGGCCGCAAAATTACGATGGAGCTTGCCGCGAGCATCCGTAATTTGCAGCTGCCGGGCATCGTTGTCGCTGAGGATAACAAACGGTATTATCCCTATGGTGATCTGGCTGCCCATATTCTGGGCTTCACTGGAATTGACAATCAGGGGATTACCGGGATAGAGAGCATCTACGATAAGCTGCTGCAGGGCAGCGCGGGCAATATCTCGTATCTGTCCGATGCCGGAGGCCGGCTGATGCCCGGGTCCTCAGAGAAGTACACCGAGCCGCAGGACGGACTTAGTCTGGAGCTGACCATCGACAAGCAGATCCAGTCTATTATGGAACGCGAGCTGGATCAGGCCATGGTGAAATATCAGGCACAGGGCGCCTGGTCGATTGCCATGGACCCCCGGAATGGCGAGATTCTGGCGATGGCGAGCCGGCCGGGCTATGAGCCGGGTGCCTACCAGGAATATGATGCCGAAGTTTATAACCGTAATCTTCCGATCTGGATGACTTATGAACCGGGCTCCACGTTCAAGATCATTACTCTGGCTGCGGCATTGCAGGAGGGCAAGGTGGATCTGCAGAATGAGCATTTTTTCGATCCGGGCCATATTGAGGTCGGCGGAGCGAAGCTGCGCTGCTGGAAAAAAGGCGGACACGGAAGCCAAACCTTCCTTGAAGTAGTAGAGAACTCCTGCAACCCCGGATTTGTGGCCTTGGGCCAGCGCCTCGGCAAGGATACACTGTTCAAGTACATCCGTGATTTCGGCTTCGGCAGCAAGACGGGAATTGACCTTAACGGTGAAGCGAACGGGATTCTCTTCAAGCCGGCCCAGGTAGGCCCGGTAGAGCTGGCGACCACTGCCTTTGGTCAAGGGGTATCCGTCACACCCATCCAGCAGATCGCTGCGGTATCGGCGGCCATCAACGGCGGCAGGCTGTACACTCCGCATGTCGCCAAAGCCTGGATTAATCCGGATACCGGCAATGTTGTCTCCGAGACCGAGCCGGAGGAAGTGCGGCAGGTGATCTCGGAGGAGACCTCGAAGAAAGTGCGGGCTGCCCTTGAGAGCGTGGTTGCCAAAGGCACAGGCCGGCCGGCATTTATTGACGGCTACCGTGTGGGCGGCAAGACAGGGACGGCACAGAAGGTAATCAACGGCCGGTATTCGCCTACGGAGCATATCGTATCCTTCATCGGATTTGCCCCGGCGGATGATCCGCAGCTCGTGGTCTACACCGCAGTTGACAACCCGAAGGGAATCCAGTTCGGGGGTGTGGTAGCTGCTCCAATTGTCCAGAATATTCTTGAGGACTCTCTTCTGTATCTGAAGGTTCCACAGCGCAAGGATCAGCTGCCAAGGACCTATAAATACGGGGAGACTCCAATAGTGACAGTCCCGGATCTTACGGGAGCGACCGTTCAGGATATTTATGAGGATCTGAATATGAATTTCATGCTGGTCCGTTCCGGCTCAGGCAATACGGTGATCAATCAGGCGCCGAAGGCGGGAGCACGAGTGGAGCAGGGGTCAACGATCCGGATTTATATGGGAACCTCAAGTGAAGATTAAGGATTTTATACAGAGTGAGGGATGGGTATGAAAATTAATGAACTTTCTTCTTGTCTGGCGGCTTCCCGTCTATATGGGGAAGGCGACATAGAGATTTCGGATTTGCAGGCAGATTCCCGCAAGGTGGGTCCGGGCGATCTGTTCATCTGTCTGCCCGGGCATACCGTGGACGGACATGATTATGCGGCGCAGGCTGCTGCCAAGGGCGCCGTCGCGCTGGTCTGCGAGCGGAAGCTGGAGATTGATCTGCCCCAGGTCGTAGTGGATGACTGCCGGTATGCGATGTCTGTACTGTCCAATGCCTTCTTCGGCTCGCCCAGCAGCCGGATGAGGATGATCGGGATCACCGGTACCAACGGCAAGACAACCACCACGTATCTGATAGAACGGATTATGCAGGATCATGGAGTGAAGACCGGGCTGATCGGTACGATCCAGATGCGCTATGACGGGCAGAGTTATCCGATGTCCGGGACTACACAGGAATCGCTTGAGCTTCAGCGCAGCTTGAATCAGATGGCGCTTAAGGGTGTACAGTGCTGCGTAATGGAGGTATCCTCCCATGCGCTTCAGCAGGGGCGGGTGAAAGGGACGGACTACCGTACCGCGATATTCACCAACCTGACCCAGGACCACCTGGATTATCATCATACGATGGAGGAATACCGTGCAGTGAAGGGGCTGTTCTTCTCACGGCTCGGCAACGTGATCTCCCCGTGGAACGAAGAACGCAAATATGCTGTGCTGAACGCAGATGATGAGGCCAGCAGCTATTTTGCCGCCCAGACCGCAGCGGAAGTCATTACATATGGTATAGACCATTCTGCCAATGTACGGGCATCCCAAATCTCGATCACCGCCAAAGGAACCTTTTTCCATGTGGAGACGTTTAAGGGAGAGAGTGACATTTCGCTCCGGATGGTCGGTAAGTTCAATGTCTATAATGCGCTCGCAGCGATTACGGCTGCCCTGCTGGAGGGTGTGCCGCTGGAAGAGATCAAGACCAGCCTGGAGTCGGTAGCCGGCGTGGACGGCCGTGTCGAATCCGTGGATGCCGGGCAGGATTTCGCGGTGATTGTGGATTACGCGCATACACCTGACGGTCTGGAGAATGTTCTGCGGGCTGTATGTGAATTCGCAGCAGGCAAGGTGATCACTGTCTTCGGCTGCGGCGGGGACCGGGATACAACCAAGCGCCCGCTCATGGGCAAGATCGCAGCCAAGTACAGCGGCCATGTTATGGTTACCTCCGATAATCCCCGGACAGAGGACCCTCTGCAGATTCTGAGTGATATTGAGGCAGGTCTGCTCGAGGACGGGGTGCCGCAGGAACAGTACGAGATGATTCCGGACCGGCGTGAAGCCATCACAAAAGCTATTGAAATGGCAAGCCCCGGCGATGTAGTATTGATTGCGGGGAAAGGTCATGAGACCTATCAGCTGATAGGCGGAGTCGTTCACGATTTCGATGACCGCATCGTTGCCAAAGAAGTGATAAGGGGCCGAAGCTATTGATTATAAGAACGCTGTATGATATCGCGGAAATGTGCGGAGGAGAGCTGTCCTCGGCAGAAGATAAGGATATAGAAATTAAGGGCGTCGTCACCGATTCGCGCAAAATTTCGCCCGCCTGCCTGTTCGTCCCGCTGGTTGGAGACCACTTCGACGGCCATCATTATGCAGCCGCTTCTCTGGCTGCGGGGGCAGCCGCTGCCCTCTGGCAGCGGGATAAGGGACCGGCTCCGGCAGGCGGCGGGGTTATTCTGGTAGAGGACACTTTGGCAGCACTGCAGAAGCTGTCCTCCGCCTATTTGGGCGATATCGCTCCCCGGGTGGTTGCCGTAACGGGGAGCAACGGCAAGACGACAACCAAGGATATGATTACCGCTCTCCTTGAAGTGCAGTACAAGGTACACAAAACACAAGGGAATTTCAATAATCACATCGGGCTGC
The DNA here is from genome assembly GCF_018207515.1 of Paenibacillus tritici. Classification (NCBI taxonomy): domain Bacteria; kingdom Bacillati; phylum Bacillota; class Bacilli; order Caryophanales; family Paenibacillaceae; genus Paenibacillus; species Paenibacillus tritici. Next base: position 5,793,897 of record NZ_CP073365.1, on the reverse strand, counting down.
CGCTTACGATTCTCTCTATGGACAGTGATGTTGAGATTGCTGTGCTGGAGATGGGCATGAGCTCACGCGGAGAGATTTCCCTCCTGTCCAGGATTGCCCCGCCTGATGTGGCTGTGATAACCAATGTGGGTGAATCCCATCTGCTGCAGTTAGGCTCCCGCAAGGAGATTGCCCGGGCCAAGCTGGAGATTGTGGACGGACTTAAGCCGGGCGGGCTGCTGATCTATAACGGGGATGAGCCGCTGCTTGCCGAAGTGTTGGCAGAGCCTGATTTCCGTACGCCGGAAGGCCTGCTGACCTTCCGCTTCGGGCAGGCGGCGGACAACGATGATTATCCTACCGGTCTGATGACGCACAGCGCAGGTATGATCTTCACCTCGCAGCTTCATGGGCAGCGCGCCTTCACGCTTCCCCTGCCGGGACAACATAATGTCATTAATGCACTCGCTGCGCTTGCGGTAGCGCGTCATTATGATGTAACTGAGGAGAATATAGCAGCCGGATTAAGCGGCCTCAAGCTAACCGGCATGCGGATTGAAGTTATCGAGACGGAGAGCGGGCTCGTTCTGCTGAATGATGCCTACAATGCCAGTCCCACTTCAATGAGGGCGGCCATAGATGTGCTGCAGTCCATGAAATGCAGCGGCAGCAGAATCGCGGTGCTGGGGGACATGCTGGAACTTGGGCCGGAGGAAATTATGTTCCACCGGCAGATCGGCAGTTACCTTGATCCTAAGCTGACGGATGATGTGTTTACCTTTGGTCCGCTGGCGGCGCATATTGCTGCGGCGGCTTCGGAGCGATTCGAGGCCGGACATCTCTTTGCTTTTACAGATAAAGAAGCCTTGATCACTGCCTTGAATGCGAAGTGCAGCGAGAAGGATGTAGTATTGTTCAAAGCATCCAGAGGGATGCGCCTGGAGGAAGTGCTTCACCGCTTGAAGGATCATTCTGAAGCTAATTTTAACTAAAAGGAGGGGTGTACCCATGGATTATCAATTGCTTCTGCTGACTATTGCTGTGTCCTTTATCCTTGCGGTCATTGCCGCTCCGCTGATCATACCGCTGCTGCGCCGGCTCAAGCTGGGGCAGCAGGTTCGTGACGACGGGCCACAGACTCATTTGAAAAAGGCGGGAACCCCTACGATGGGCGGAGTGATCATCATGGTCGCGTTCACGCTGTCTTTTCTGAAATTCTCGGTCATCAATTCTGATTTCTATGTACTGCTGGTTGCTACGCTGGGTTATGGACTCATCGGATTTCTGGATGATTATATCAAAATTGTCTTCAAACGCTCCCTCGGGCTTACCGCACGCCAAAAGCTGCTGGGTCAGCTGCTGGTTGGAGTTATCCTCTGCGTCCTGCTGATTTCGGCGGGTCATAACACCAATATCAGCGTTCCGGGAACATCCTTCAGCTTGGACTGGGGCCCCTGGTTCTACTATCCGTTCATTGTTCTGATGATGATGGCGGTTACGAATGCCGTTAACTTCACGGACGGAGTGGATGGGCTGCTGTCAGGCGTAAGTGCGATTGCGCTCGCCGCCTTTGCTGTGGTTGCCATGCAGGCCACCTCTATTGCGGCCGGTGTCTGCGCCGCTGCGATGATTGGCGCGGTCCTTGGCTTCCTCGTCTTCAATGCCCATCCCGCCAAGGTGTTCATGGGGGATTTCGGCTCCTTCGGGATTGGCGGCGCGATTGGCGCGATTGCCATTGTTACCAAGACCGAGCTGCTCTTTGTGGTCATCGGAGGGGTATTCGTAGTTGAAATGCTGTCCGTGATTATTCAGGTCGCTTCGTTTAAGACCCGGGGCAAACGGGTATTCAGAATGAGCCCGATTCATCATCACTTTGAACTCGGCGGCTGGTCGGAGTGGCGTGTGGTCGTCTCCTTCTGGGCGGTAAGCCTCGTGCTGGCCGTGGCTGGACTATATCTCATCAAGGGGTTGTAACGAATGAAACATCCGGATCTGTACCGTGATCAAGAAGTGGTCGTCCTGGGGCTCGCCAAAAGCGGCGTCCAGGTGGCCAAGGTGCTGCATGAACACGGCGCTGTTGTGACGGTCAACGATAAAAAGGAAAGAGATCAAAGTCCCGAAGCTTCCGAACTGGAAACTTTGGGAATTTCTGTTATATGTGGCGGACATCCGGAGAGTCTGATCCATGAGGGGGTGGCCCTGGTCGTCAAAAACCCGGGAATTCCCTATTCGGTAGCTCCTGTGCAGCAGGCGCTTGAGCTTGGCATCGAGATTGTAACCGAGGTGGAGGTGGCTTATCATCTCTGTGCCGCCCCTATCATCGGCATTACCGGCTCCAACGGCAAGACCACTACAACGACCTGGGTAGGCCGTATGCTGGAGGCGGCAGCCTTAAGACCCATCATAGCCGGAAATATAGGCACGCCGCTCTGTCAGGCCGCACAGGAGGCTGACGCAGACAACTGGATGGTGGTCGAGCTCAGCAGCTTCCAGCTGAAGGGTACGGAAGCCTTCCGGCCCAAGGTCGCTGCCCTGCTGAATGTTGCCGAGACCCACCTGGACTATCACGGGGGGATGGAGGATTATGTCGCTTCCAAATCCAAGCTGTTCGCCAATCAGGGCCCGGGTGACACCGCTGTGCTGAACTGGGATGATCCGGTCTGCCGCGAGCTGGTTCCTTATCTCAAGGCGGGAATCCTGCCCTTCTCCATGACCGAGGAGCTGGTGCAGGGCATATTTGTCCGCCCTTCCTTCGTGCCGGATACTGAAGATGAGCAGAAGCGTGTCATCATCTACCGGGATAACACGGAGAAGGAGACCGAAATAGCCTCTGTCGACTCTATCGGGCTTCCCGGCCGCTTCAACGTGGAGAATGCGCTGGCTGCCTGCGGCATTGCCATTGCCGCAGGGGCAGACCCGGCGGGACTCGGCGCGGTGCTGGCTTCCTTCCGCGGGGTGGAACACAGACTGGAATATGTAACAGACAAGGCAGGGGCGGCCTATTATAACAATTCCAAGGCGACCAATTCCAAAGCTACCTCTATGGCGCTGGCCTCTTTCCGGAAGCCGGTTATTCTTATTGCAGGCGGCCTGGACCGCGGCTCCGATTACATGGAGCTGCTGCCTGTCCTCGGCGGGAATGTCAAGGCGCTGGTCGCGCTTGGACAGACCCGGGACAAGCTGGCCTCTGTTGCGCAGCTGGCAGGAGTAAAGACAGTGATCTCCGTCGATAATGGGGAGAGCGCCGCCGCCGTGCTGCAGGAGGCTGTGCGGGAGGCTTCCGCGCTTGCGGAAGCCGGAGACATCGTTCTGCTCTCCCCCGCATGTGCCAGCTGGGATATGTTTGCTTCCTATGAGGAGCGCGGGCGTATTTTTAAAGAGGCGGTGCATAACCTTTAAGTAGGGGGGTGGATAAGCCCCTACTACGGATGCAAGAGGTGTGCTCCTGATGAACAAATCCCGTCATGCGCCCGATATCTGGCTGCTGCTTCCGATACTGGCTTTACTGGCTATCGGTATGGTAATGGTATACAGTGCCGGGTCCGTTCTGGGCTTCCGCAATTATGGCGATTCGTTTTATTTTGTCAAAAGACAGATGTTGTTCGCAGGCCTCGGCCTGATCGCGATGTTCATTACTGCGAATACGGCTTATCCGGTGCTGAAGAGGTTTGCCCGGCCTGCGCTGATCGTCTGCTTCATTCTGCTGCTGCTGGTGCTGGTTCCCGGCATCGGGGTCGTTCGCGGGGGCGCGCGCAGCTGGATTGGCATCAGCTCCTTCGGTATTCAGCCCTCTGAATTCATGAAGATGGGGATGATTCTCTTCCTGGCCAAATGGCTAGGAACGGATGAGTATGACATCTCCAGCTTCACGCGCGGGCTGCTTCCGCCGCTGGCGCTGATTGGTTCTGCCTTTGCGCTGATTATGCTGCAGCCGGATCTCGGCACAGGCACGGTCATGTTCGGAGCGGCCCTGATGATGGTCTTTGCAGCCGGAGCGCGGATGAAGCATCTGCTTGCCCTTGGTGCGCTGGGGCTGGCCGGCTTCGCCGGGCTCATCGCGGCTGCGCCTTACCGTCTGCAGCGGATCACCGCCTTCCTGGACCCCTGGTCCGACCCGCTTGGCGCCGGTTATCAGATTATCCAGTCGCTGTATGCGGTGGGTCCCGGCGGGCTGGGCGGACTGGGGTTCGGGATGAGCCGGCAAAAGTACAGTTATGTACCGGAGCCGCAGACTGATTTTATTTTCTCAATATTGGCCGAGGAGCTGGGGTTTATCGGGGGGCTGGCTGTCCTGCTGCTGTTCCTGCTGCTGATCTGGCGCGGGATGAAGGTGGCGATGAGTCTGCCGGACCGCTTCGGCAGCTATCTTGCCGTAGGCATCGTATGTATGGTGGCGGTTCAGGTGGTCATCAACATCGGCGTGGTTATCGGCCTCATTCCGGTAACCGGCATTACGCTTCCGCTGATCAGCTACGGGGGCTCATCGCTGACCCTGATGCTCACAGCTCTAGGTATTCTGCTTAATTTATCCCGTTATGCGAGGTGAAAGACATGCGTATTGTACTTAGCGGCGGCGGCACGGGAGGACATATCTATCCTGCCGTAGCCGTTGCCAGACAACTGGAATCCGAAGATGCGGATTCCGTCTTCCTGTATATCGGAGGCAAACGAGGTCTGGAGAGCAAGCTGGTTCCCCAGGAGAATCTGCCTTTCCAGGCGATTGATATTACAGGCTTCCGCCGCAAGCTGTCGATGGACAATGTGAAGACGGTGATGCGGTTCCTGAAGGGGGTCAAGGCCTCCAAAGCCATGCTGCGCGAGTTCAAGCCTGATGTTGTTGTCGGTACCGGAGGGTATGTCTGCGGACCTGTGGTGTATGCTGCATCCCGGCTCGGTATCCCGACGCTCATTCATGAACAGAACGCGATCCCGGGACTGACCAACCGTTTTCTCAGCCGTTATGCCGATACGGTCGCCGTCAGCTTTGAAGGCACAGAGCCGGCTTTTCCCGGCGCCAAAAATGTAATCTATACGGGCAATCCACGGGCCACCACGGTCATGACGGCTAACCCGCAGCGCGGTTTCGCTTCGCTGGGCATACCTGAAGGAAGCACGGTTGTGCTGGTAGTCGGAGGAAGCGGGGGAGCCAAGGCGATTAACCGTGCCATGATTGAGATGGCTCCGTTTGTGGGTAAGGGTAATGGTGTTCATTATGTATATGTTACCGGAGAAGCTTATTTCGAGGATACACGCAAGGCGGTGCGCGAGACGCTTGGCAGTTTGCCGAACTGGCTGCATGTCCTCCCGTATGTCCACAATATGCCTGAGGTACTGGCTTGCACCTCGCTTATTGTGAACCGGGCAGGCGCTTCTTTTCTTGCAGAGATTACCGCGCTTGGCATACCCTCTGTACTCATTCCGTCTCCCAATGTTACGAACAACCATCAGGAAGCGAACGCCAGAGCGCTGGAACGTGAAGGTGCAGCAGTCGTGCTGCTTGAGAAGGATCTGAGCGGCGAGGCGATGTTCACAGCGGTGCAGAAGATCGTCCAGGCGGATACCGTACGCAGCAGTATGTCTGAAGCCTCAAGGCGCCTGGGCAAAAGAGATTCCGCCTCACTGGTGGTCGCCGAGCTACGCAGGCTGGCTGCAGGACGGAAGCGTTAGAATCCGGGCTTTCATTGTCACACACACGGGGCTCCTGACATAGGATGATCTTATAATCGTGACAATCACCCAGAGCACCTCTTGGAGTCAGGGATAGGGAGCAGAGTTCTTCGGAGGCCCATCCTGAAAGACAGAAGTGCAGGAAGTGCTTATGGTGGGTGAGCGGTAATCTCGGAGGTGATACATTGGACAAATTGGTGATTGAGGGTGGAAATCCCCTGTCAGGCACCATTCGTATCCATGGAGCAAAAAATGCAGCTCTGCCGATTCTGGCAGCTAGCCTGCTGGCCGAAGGAGTTCACTCACTGCATAATGTGCCTAAGCTGCTTGACATCGAAACGATGCTGGATATTCTGCAGCGGCTGGGCTGCAGGACGGTGCATGAAGAGGAAACGGTAACAATTGATACGTCATTTCTCCTGACCTCTCATGTTCCGGAGGATTTGATGCGGCAGATGAGATCCTCCATTTTTCTGATGGGACCGCTTCTGTCCAGATTCGGTGAGGTGACCATCTATCAGCCGGGAGGCTGCGCCATCGGGGAACGCAAGATTGACCTCCACCTCCAGGGGCTGAAGCAGCTTGGGGCAGAGATTGAAGAGACGGGCGGCAGAATATGCTGCCGGGCTGCCAGGCTGAAGGGCTGCGATATTCATCTGGATTACCCCAGCGTAGGGGCTACGGAGAATATCATGATGGCTGCTGCCACGGCTGAGGGAACCACCACCATCTCTGGAGCAGCCAGAGAGCCGGAAATCCAGGATCTGCAGAACTTCCTCAATGCGATGGGTGCGCAGATCATCGGCGCGGGAACGGATACGATCACCATCCAGGGTGTCCGGAAGCTCTATGCGTGCAGCTATGAGGTAATCCCTGACCGGATTGTTGCCGGAACCGTGATGATCGCAGCAGCGGCCACTCGGGGCAATGTGACGCTGACCCATACCAATGCAGGACATTTGACCTCCCTGATCCATATCCTGAGGCGTGCCGGTGTTCAAATTACAGTCTGCAATGATATAATTAATATCAGCTGTATGGGACGACCCCGTGCGGTAGATAGAATTGTAACTTCCCCTTATCCGTCATTTCCTACGGATCTGCAATCTCAGGTAATGGTTCTATTGTCCCTGGCAGACGGATTCAGTGTGATCAAGGAAACTGTATTTGAAGGGCGCTTCAAGCACGTGGAGGAGATGGCCCGCATGGGAGCCGATATTTCCATAGATCTGAACCGGGCGTTCATTCGCGGGGTGCAGAGATTGTATGGAGCAACGGTTGAAGCCACTGACCTGCGCGCAGGAGCAGCCTTAGTGATTGCCGGGCTTGCCGCTCAGGGAACGACCATTGTTGAGCAGGCGCATCATATTGACCGGGGATATGACGGCATTGAGATATTGTTTCAAAAGCTGGGAGCACGCATCAGCCGCAAAGTGCCTGTGCCGGGTCCGATGGATTTGGCCAATTAAAGCTCCCTGTCTCCTTCGGCCCAGCCGCGAAGGAAGGAGACAGGGCCTTATTACGGAGATATGAGAATGCCAAAAACCCGAATACCTCTTCTGAAAGAGGACAAGCCTAGCAAGAGAAAAAACCGTAAAATCATCATTATCCTGGTGCTGCTGTTTACCGCACTGCTGGCTGTAATCTTCTTTCGCTCGTCGATCAGCAAGATTACGGCAATCCATACACAGGGGGATAAATATACATCCCGTGAGAAGCTCCTTGCTGCAAGCGGACTGAAGATCGGCGGACAGTTCTTCGCAGTCTCCGGGGATTCTGTGGGGAAAGCGCTGGAAGCACTGAATACGGTGCAGAAAGCGGAAGTAAGCAAGAAATTCCCTGGTGTAGTTACTATCAGTATCAAAGAGTACCCTGCGGTTGCCTATGAACTGGACCAGGCTGGTGTACTTGAAGCCATTCTGTCGAGCGGGGCCGCAGTCTCCGTGACCGATACCGGGATTGCCGTAGAGAAGCCCATATTGACCAACTGGAAGGCTGACGATCCCTTTAAGGCCAAGCTGTGCCAGGCGCTCGCCGGAATCCCGAATGAGCTGACCAGTGATATCTCCGAGATTGTCCCTTCCCCGACGCTGTCTTTTCCGGACCGGATCAAGCTGTACACACGTTCACGGTTCGAGGTGATCACGGCAATTTCACTGCTGAAGGATAAAGTAGGCTATCTGAACCAGGTGATCGAGACGGAAGAGCCGGGACTCATTAGGATGCTGGAGGCAGATTCCTATGTTCCGTTTCACAATGAAACGGTGGACACCGGAGAGGATGCAGACGCTGGGGAGTAAATAGTCCCTACTAATAGAGCGGAAAAAATGCTACAATCTGTGTTACGGGCAATAAGCAATATCCCTCTTTTTTCTGCGGATTTTTTGAGATGCAATCATGGATATAGCTGTTATTCTCTTGTAACCCTTCTTTGAGTGTCAGACGTTGATTTCTGGAAGCTGAGGGGCGTCTGCTTGCATGTGAAAACCTTGTCATATTATTCCACTCAAAAAATTTGTTGAAAAAAGAGGGAAAGGATTAGGGATGTTGAATATGTACAGAGATGTTTCCCGCGACCGGGATCAAAGAGTGCTTAATATCTATTTATCTTCACAACTTATTATGATTATAACAGGAGGTGCCATAGGGCTTGAGCAACAATGACATCATTGTTAGTTTGGACATCGGTACATCCAAAGTTCGGGCAATCATCGGGGAAGTTACCAATGGAACCTTTAATATTATTGGCGTTGGATCTGCTGATTCGGAAGGAATACGCAAGGGTGCGATTGTAGACATCGATCAGACTGTGCAATCGATCAAGAGTGCCGTAGAACATGCGGAGCAAATGGTCGGTATTCAAATATCCGAGGTGTATGTCGGGATATCCGGCAATCATATCGGCCTGCAATCCAGCCACGGCGTAGTTGCTGTTCAGAATGAGGACCGTGAGATCGGCGAAGATGATATCGACCGCGTAATCAAGGCTGCAGAGGTTATTGCACTGCCGCCGGAACGCGAGGTTATTGATGTTGTCGCCAAGCAATATATCGTCGATGGACTTGAAGGAATTCAGGATCCGCGCGGAATGATCGGAGTTCGTCTTGAAGTGGAGGCGACGATCATTACCGGGGCCAAGACACCTATACATAATCTGCTACGCTGCGTGGAGAAATCAGGTCTTAAGGTTAAAGATCTTGTCCTCATGTCTCTCGGGGCCGGCGGATTAGCGCTTTCCAAAGATGAGAAATCAATGGGGGCTGTACTGGTTGATATTGGGGCCGGCCAAGCAACGATAGCCGTATATGAAGAAGGTTCTCTTAGTGCAACCTCCACGATTCCGATCGGAGGAGAATTTATAACCAATGACATTGCGTACGGACTGCGCACTCTTACCGATCAGGCTGAGAAGGTGAAGCTGAAATACGGCTGTGCCTGGATAGACGATGCCGCTTCGGATGTTGTGTTCAAGGTTCTGCGTATCGGCAGCAATGTCGAGAAGGAATTCAACCAGGAGGATCTGGCAGCGATTATTGAGCCGAGAGTCCAGGAAATCTTCCATCTGATCCGCCAGGAAGTGAAACGGCTTGGTTATACTGAGCTTCCGGGAGGTTATATACTTACGGGTGGCACCGTTTCGATGCCTGGGGTACTGAAGGTAGCCCAGACTGAACTGGCAGCCTCTGTACGTATTGCCGTACCGGATTATATTGGAGTACGCGACCCCGGCTTCACCGGCGGTGTAGGTATCCTTCATAACGTTGTGCGCAACTTCCGCGGACGAAGCAGCGGCGGGAGCGCCAACAAGAAGACAGTGAACCGCAGCAAACAAAGCGCGGCGCCTGTTCAGGATTCTTCCAAGAAACCTGGTCTGGTGGAACGTCTAAAGAATATGTTTAGCGAGTTCATATAAGTGTAAGTCCAGATACACTTGGACTGGCCATCCAAGCACTACTCGAGGGGGAGATGGAAACAATATGTTGGAATTTGATTTTGAAATGGAGAGCTTGGCTCAAATAAAAGTCATCGGCGTAGGCGGCGGCGGAAGCAACGCCGTGAACCGGATGATTGAAAATGGCGTTCAGGGTGTTGAGTTCATCACAGTTAATACAGATGCCCAAGCGCTGCATATGGCCAAATCGGAGCATAAATTGCAAATCGGGGATAAATTAACGCGCGGACTTGGCGCAGGAGCGAATCCTGAGGTCGGCAAGAAGGCGGCAGAGGAATCCCGCGATCTGATTTCCAATACGCTTAAGGGTGCGGATATGGTCTTCGTAACCGCAGGCATGGGCGGCGGCACCGGAACAGGCGCAGCGCCTGTGATTGCCGAAATCGCCAGAGAATGCGGAGCATTGACGGTAGGCGTCGTGACCCGCCCGTTCACCTTCGAAGGAAGAAAACGTGCCAATCAGGCAGAGCTTGGCATCGAGGCGCTGAAGGAAAAGGTCGATACACTGATCGTGATTCCCAATGACCGCCTGCTTGAAATTGTGGATAAGAAAACTCCGATGCTGGAGGCATTCCGTGAAGCGGATAATGTACTCCGCCAGGCGGTGCAAGGGATCTCCGACCTTATTCAGGTTCCCGGCCTGATCAACCTTGACTTTGCCGATGTGAAGACCATTATGACGGAGCGCGGTTCAGCGCTGATGGGTATCGGTATCGCCACCGGCGAGAACCGTGCCTCTGAGGCGGCCCGCAAAGCCATTATGAGCCCGCTGCTCGAAACCTCCATTGAAGGGGCACGCGGCGTAATTATGAACATCACAGGGGGCGCTAACCTCTCTCTGTATGAAGTGAATGAAGCTGCCGAGATTGTTACCTCTGCTTCGGACCCCGAAGTGAATATGATCTTCGGTGCCATTATCGAAGAGAGCATGAAGGACGAGATCAAGGTCACCGTAATTGCGACCGGCTTTGAACACAAGCCATTTCCTGCAGCGCCTGTACGCCGTCCGGCAGCCGGCAGTGAGCCGGCAGTGGAGAAGGATAAGGATAAGAACGCGAATCTTCGTCCGTTCGGCAATCAGACAACCTCTGATCAGCTGGATATTCCAACCTTCCTGCGCAACCGGACACGCGGCAACAATGATTAATAGCCATTCATAGTATAGATCGTTACGGAAGCACCGTATCACGCAGCTTAAGAACTGCGGGTACGGTGTTTTTTGTTTTTCAGGCTGTTATAATACTAATAATGGGAGGCGATGGAATGGAACTGCTGGACCCCAGAGTGGATTTCGTATTTAAGCGGATATTTGCAAGTGAGAATAACAAGGATGTGCTGCTGGCTTTTTTGAACCGGATATTCATGGATGCGGGTGATCTCCCGCTGGAAGAAGTGGTGCTGCTCAACCCCTATACGGATAAGGATGATCCGCTGGATAAGCAGGCGATATTTGATATCTGGGCGAAATCTGTGGACGGCAAGCTGATTAATATTGAGATGCAGCTGTTCAATAAATATGATATTGAGAAACGGACCTTGTATTACTGGAGCAAAAGGTATGCGGGTCAGCTTCAGGTGAGCGGTAAATATATGGACCTCAAGAAATGTGTGACCATCAATATTCTGAACTATAAGGTGCTGCCTAATGAACATCCCCATAGTGTATTTCACTTGCGGGAGGATGTAAGCGGAGCGCCGCTGTCAGACGATATTGAAATTCACTTCCTGGAGCTGCCCAAGCTGAATCAGCCTGCGATTCCCGGCGAGAGAGGCCTTGTGAACTGGCTGTTATTTCTGAATGGAACCCATTACTCTGATTGGGAGGTGCTGCAGATGAACGAGCCTGATTTGAAGAAAGCGATGGAGACCCTGGAGTTTCTGAGCCAGGATTCGGAAGCACGCCGTAAATACGAAGACCGCCAGAAGTTTCTGCTGGACGAGGCCTCGCAGAGAGACGGTGCGCAAAGAGAAGGGTTCGCTAAAGGTCTGGAGGAAGGCAGAGCTGCAGGTATGGAGGAAGGTAAAGCAGCAGGCATAGCGGCAGGCAGAGCTGAGGGTGAGCTTGAGGCCAAGCTGGAAATAGCGAAGAATCTTCTGGCTATGGGAATGGACTCTGTATCTGTACAGCAGGCAACCGGACTGACCGAAGAAGAATTGAAATCTATCAATAACTAACTGCTGCGGAAGATCACCTATCCTTATATTTCCCACAGAAACGGTACTGTCCTTACACGGATGGTGCCGTTTCTGCTTGTTTCTCCGCTGTACCCTCTTAGACCCATGACTCGACAAAAAAACCGTAAGAACGCCCCCCATGTTTAGACAGACTTTGAATGCCGGAGTTTCTATACTAATCTTATCGTCTAAAAAGAGAGCCTGCACCCTGGCCTCCGGATAGATATCCGTTTGCAGGCAGGTGAGAGCACTGGTTGTGTATATTGACTTGATTTTTGCCGCCAATCTGCTGATCGACGGAGTCCTGTTATGGCTGACAAGCTGGCTGGTCAAGCAAAAGGTATCCTGGTGGCGGCTTATTCTCTCAGCGCTGGTGGGTGCGCTGTATGTTGTAATGATGTTCGTACCGGAGCTGTCCTTTCTGTACACCTTTCTTATCAAATTCGGATTATCGGTTTTGATGTTATGGATAGCCTTTGGATTCAGAAGTCTGCAAAGCTATCTACGTGCATTAGGGGCGTTTTATATCACTAATTTTGCGGCGGCGGGAGGGATCATAGGGTTTCATTATTTGCTGCAAAGCTCAGGCGACATCTGGAACGGGATGATCTTTACCTCCTCAGGAGGCCAAGCTTACCGGCTGAAGATCGGGTTCTGGTTCGTGCTTGCCCTGCTTCCGCTGGTCCTGCTCCTCTTCAAGCTGATTCAGTCCTCCCGCAGGCACAGAGAGCAGCTGGATTCCTATATCGGCGAAGTGACCGTGGAGATTGACGGAGTGTCGGTCACTTGCCCTGGGCTGCTGGACACCGGGAACCGGCTCAGTGATCCACTGACGAGGATTCCGGTAATGGTCATGGAAGCCTCGCTGTGGGAGACCCATTTGCCGGCTGCCTGGAAGGGAAGGCTGACCCAGACGGGAGCAGATACACTTGTACTGGAAACGGACGGGCAGTCGTTTGCCTGGCAGGACAGAATACGGCTGGTGCCGTACAGAGGCGTTAACCGCGGGGCATCCTTCATGCTCGCATTGAAGCCGGATAACGTGACGATACAGTTGGGCGGGGATACCTTTTGCAGCAAAAGGGTACTCATCGGGCTGGATGGCGGGACACTGTCGGGAGACGGCGCGTACCGGGCGGTCATTCACCCTGACCTGACCCACAAAGAGAGCGCTCCAGAAGCGCCGGCTGACAAGGCGATGGGCCTAAGTAACCTATAGGAGGAACAATAATGGTCAAATTCAAGCTTGTGCTGCAATTGCAGTATTACCGCATGCTGTTTCTGCTCGGACTAAAAAGTCAGGAGATTTATTATATCGGCGGAAGTGAAGCGCTGCCGCCGCCACTCACGCGGGAAGAAGAGGAGTTCCTGCTCCAGCGGCTCTCCAGCGGCGATGCCGCTGTCCGGGCTATGCTGATCGAGCGCAACCTGCGGCTGGTGGTCTATATCGCCCGGAAATTTGAGAACACCGGCATTAACATTGAGGATCTGGTGTCCATTGGGGCGATCGGACTCATCAAGGCAGTCAACACCTTTGATCCGGAGAAAAAAATCAAACTCGCCACCTACGCCTCCCGCTGCATTGAGAATGAAATTCTGATGTATCTGCGGCGCAACAGCAAGACAAGAAGCGAGGTTTCCTTTGACGAACCGCTCAATATTGACTGGGATGGCAACGAGCTGCTGCTCTCGGATGTACTGGGCACGGAGAATGATACCATCTACCGGAATATCGAGGAGCAGGTGGACCGCAAGCTGCTGCAGAAGGCGCTGGAGAAGCTCAGCGAGCGGGAAAGGCTGATTATGGAGCTGCGCTTCGGACTCCGGGGCGGGGAAGAAAAAACACAAAAGGATGTTGCCGATCTGCTGGGCATCTCCCAATCCTATATTTCACGCCTGGAGAAAAGAATTATCAAGCGGCTGCGCAAGGAGTTCAACAAGATGGTGTAAGTGATGAAAAGCTGAGGAATAAAATGCCGGACCGGGGAGATAATGTACAGTAATGTTTCTCCTTGGGAGGTTAATCATCATGACCCGAAATAAAGTCGAGATTTGCGGTGTGGACACCGCCAAGCTGCCTGTTCTGACGAACGTGGAAATGCGGGCATTGTTCACTTCGCTGCAGCAGCAGGGCGAGCGATCCGCCAGAGAGAAATTGGTAAATGGCAACCTTAGACTTGTGCTAAGCGTCATTCAAAGGTTCAATAATCGTGGAGAGTTCGTGGATGATCTGTTTCAGGTAGGCTGCATCGGACTCATGAAAGCCATCGATAATTTCGATTTATCGCAAAATGTTAAGTTCTCCACCTATGCGGTGCCGATGATCATCGGAGAGATCCGCCGCTACCTGCGTGACAACAACCCGATCCGGGTATCGCGCTCCCTGCGGGACATCGCCTATAAGGCGCTGCAGGTCCGTGACAGCCTGACGAATCAGAATTCACGGGAACCGACGATCTTTGAAATTGCCGAAGCGCTTGGTGTCCCGAAAGAGGATGTTGTCTTTGCCCTCGATGCTATCCAGGACCCGGTATCCCTGTTTGAGCCGATCTATCATGACGGCGGGGACCCCATCTATGTGATGGATCAGATCAGTGACGACAAGAACAAGGATGTCTCCTGGATTGAAGAGATTGCCCTCCGGGAGGCCATGCAGCGGCTGGGGCAGCGCGAGAAACGCATTTTATCCATGCGGTTTTTTGAAGGCAAAACCCAAATGGAGGTCGCAGACGAGATTGGAATCTCACAGGCCCAGGTCTCAAGGCTTGAGAAGTCGGCGATCCAGCAAATGCAAAAGCATGTAAAATCCTAACCCCAGCTTATAAATGAGCCGAGGATATCCCGGAAGGCAGCGGTAATGGCTGTCCGGGGTATCCTTTTGTATGTCTGCCGCGTTAAGCCGTCATGGAATGAGACATGTTGCCAAGCCTTAGGGACATATACTGAAGTTATAGGTCTGAATGTACAGGGGTGGCAGGATGAACGAGGAGTCCGCAGGTGCGGGTAAAAAAATGAAAATCTCCGATTTTCAAACCAAGGATGTTATCAATATTGTCGACGGTAAGCGGCTCGGACAGATTAGTGATCTGGAGCTGGATGTACGAAGAGGTGTTATTGACGCCATTATTGTTCCGGGGTATACAAGATTTATGGGACTGTTCGGCGGCGGCGCTGATCTGATCATCCCGTGGCGGAATATCGTTAAGATTGGTGCAGATGTCGTGCTTGTGAAGCTGGAGGAGCCCCGCATCCCGCAGGGACAGGAAGACCGTGAAATGATGTATCTGGAACGGCCGGAACGCAGTGAGCGGCGCACTTATTGATAAGGTGCGTCTTTTTTCTGCGGATATGGGTAAAGTTTATTCGGGGGCCCCCGCAAAGTACTTGAATAGGCACCGGAGCTTTACGTCACTTTGTGGGGAAGAGTTTGTGGTACACTTAAGCGGAGGTGAAGATATGGAACCGTTTATGCAGACTGGCGCAGCGCCAATGCTGCTGCATCTGGAGCCGTGGCGCGGGCAGTATCAGAAGATTACTGCAGGCTTCACAGGCAGAGCAGGCGGCAGCGGCACAAAACCGTATGACAGCTTCAATTGTGCTTTTCATGTCGGCGATGATCCGGCGGATGTACTCTCTAACCGGAGGCTGCTGGCCGGGAGTCTGGGCTTCCGGCTTGCAGACTGGACCTGCGGGGAACAGACCCATGGGAAAGAGATCGCTGTCATTACAGAACAGGACCGCGGCAAAGGCAGTCTGGACCGGGCTTCCGCCTTTCAGGCCACAGACGGGCTGCTGACGGATGTGCATGGAGTGCTGCTGACTTCCTTTTATGCCGACTGTGTACCGCTATTCTTCTATGATCCGCTGCAGGGGGCTGTAGGGCTGGCACATGCAGGCTGGAAGGGGACGGTGGCCGAAATAGCGGCAGCGATGGTGGAGAGAATGGGACAGACGTACGGGAGCCGTCCAGAGGATATAAGGGCTGCTATCGGTCCATCCATTGGTGAATGCTGCTATGAGGTCGATGATTATGTAATGGACCGTGTCCGCCGGCTGGAGGCCGGGCTGAACCCGCAGAATGCGGCGGAAGGGGCGCGTGAGTTATATAGACCTTCGGACAAGGACAGCAGCAAAGCGATGCTGAACTTGAAAGAATTGAATCAACGCATTATGATAAAAGCAGGAATATTGCCGACTCATATCGAATGTACAACTTGGTGTACAAGCTGTAACAGTGATCTGTTCTTTTCTTATCGCAAGGAGAATGGGGTTACAGGAAGAATGACGAGCTGGATCGGAATAAAGGAGAGTTGAATATTGGCCTCACTACAAGAGAGAATAGCCGGGGTAGAGGAACGTGTCGCACGGGCCTGTGCGGTCAGCGGCCGGGATGTCAGTGAAGTCAAGGTGATTGCTGTCACGAAATATGTATCGCTGAATACGGTTTCCGCCTGTCTGGAAGCAGGGCTTGAGGAGATAGCCGAGAGCCGCTGGCAGGATGCGGAGCCTAAATGGAAGTTACTGGGCCATAAGGGGATCTGGCACTTTATCGGGCATTTGCAGACCAATAAGGTGAAGGATGTTATCGGTAAATTTCAATATATACACTCCCTGGACCGGTTATCGCTGGCCCGGGAGCTGCATAAGAAGGCGGATGCCGCCGGACTGGATGTGAAGGTGTTCCTGCAGGTGAACATTTCCGGGGAAGACACCAAGTTCGGCCTGGCACCGGAGGCGGTGCAGGGCTTCCTGAAGGAGATTGCCCCGCTCCACCGTGTTAAGGTCATCGGACTGATGACTATGGCCCCTCACGAAGAGGACCCGGAGCTGACCCGGCCTGTATTCCGGGGACTCCGCGAGCTGCGCGATGAACTCAATCTGCTGGGGCTGACACCTGAGCCTATCGGGGAGCTGTCGATGGGAATGTCGAATGATTTTGAAGTGGCGATACAGGAAGGAGCCACCCGGGTGCGCCTGGGTACGGTATTAGTAGGTCATGAGGAGGGAGATTGATGGGCGTGATGAACCGGTTTATGAGTTTCTTGGGCTTGCAGGAGGAAGAGGAGATTGTGGAGCGGGAGCAAATTTCCCGTGATGAGGATGAATACGAACCCGCCCCTGTAGAAACGCGCAAAAATCAGAGGGCCAACGTCGTCAGTATCCATTCGCAAAAAAATGTTAAGGTAGTGCTCTATGAGCCGCGTTCGTATGACGAAGCCCAGGAAATTGCCGACCATCTGCGTTCGCACCGCACGGTTGTGATTAACCTGCAGCGGGTGCGCAACGATCAGGCTATGCGGATTATAGATTTTCTGAGCGGAACCGTTTATGCCCTGGGTGGAGGAATATCCAAAATTGGGGGCAATATATTTATGTGCACACCGGACACGGTGGAGATCCAAGGCTCCATTACAGAGATTCTCGGTGATGATCAAGACTACAACAGAATGAGGTGAGCAGGTTTTGAACGAAATATCTTCCATTATCAACATCCTATTCACAATTTACTACTACATGATTATCGTATACATTCTCATGTCCTGGCTGCCGAATCTGCGCGAGAATTTCATTGGTGAACTGCTCGGCAAGCTTGTTGAGCCGTTTCTGACTCCGTTCCGGAAGATCATTCCGCCCCTGTTCGGAACCATTGATATCTCTCCGATTATTGCGATTGTCGTGCTGCGGTTTGCGGTAGGCGGGCTTCATTCCATTGTGGCCCTGATCTTCGGCTGAGTCCCATGAAGAATGAAATATACGGGCATTTCCACCCGGATGAGCGGCAATTTGTGGACAAGGCGTGGGAATGGGTAACGAATGCCGGAGAGTACCATGAGACCAAGCTGACCGAATTTCTTGACCCCCGTCAGGGTTATATCCTGCAGAGCCTGGTGAACCGCCATCCCGATGTTACCGTACGCTGGGAGGGCGGTTCTTCGGATGCCGAGCGGAAGCGGGCTATGGTGGCACCGGATTACCGTGACCTTACGGTTGAGGATATGGAGCTAAGCGTATTGTCCATTACTTCGGGGGAGCAGAAATTTCTCTCGCCGGAGCATGGGGATTACATGGGGTCCATCCTGGGACTGGGGATCAAAAGAGGCAAGATCGGCGATATTCATGTACTGGAGGACGGCTGTCATGTGTTGGTGGCTGCGGATATCGCCGATTATCTGTCCATTCATCTGACCAGTGTGCACCGGATGAATGTCAGTACCGAGATCCTGCCGTTATCCGGCTTACGAAGCAGTCAGGTTAAGCTGGAGACCATGGAATTCACAGTGGCTTCTCTAAGGCTCGATGGAATTGCCTCCGATGTCACCCGCCTAAGCCGGAGCAAGATTCTGGCTCCGATCAAGGCCGGACGTGTGCGGGTGAACTGGAAGGTGGAGGAAGATCCGTCCTGCGCCTTGAAAGAAGGGGATATGGTCTCTATCCAGGGGTTCGGACGGTTTAAGCTGCTGGAGATCGGCAGTTTGACAAAGAAAGGCCGTTACCGGATTTTGGCAGGCAAATTTGTCTGAAGCCTTAGCAGGATTACAGCAGTGCCTGTCGAAATTGATAGTCTCAAGGGATACAAACATTCAGCAGGCTGGGCGCTGATAACGCCCCTGTGTGCAGAAGGGGCTACCCGCTCAGGGACAACCGATGTCCGAAATTTCTAGGAGGTGCACAGCATGCCATTAACACCGCTCGATATACATAACAAGGAATTCTCCCGGAGAATCCGCGGTTATGACGAAGATGAGGTCAATGAATTTCTGGATCAGGTCATTAAGGACTATGAAAGCGTGATCCGCGAGAACAAGGAACTGCATAACCAGCTATTATCGCTTCAGGAACGCCTGGATCATTTCGTGAATATTGAAGAGAGCCTGTCCAAGACCATTCTGGTGGCCCAGGAGGCTGCCGATGATGTGAAGAACAACTCCAAGAAGGAATCCCAGCTGATCCTCAAGGAAGCGGAGAAGAATGCCGACCGGATTATCAACGAAGCGTTGTCCAAATCCCGCAAGGTGGCTATTGAGACAGAGGAGCTGCGTAAGCAGGCCTCCATCTACCGTACCCGCTTCCGGACGCTGCTGGAGGCTCAGCTGGAGCTGCTGTCCCAGGATGACTGGAATGCGCTGGAAAGCCGTGAGGTTAGCGAGAACGCGCTCTGAGCAGGTAACCGCTCAGATCTATACAAAAACTCCTTAGTAGAAGTTAATCTTGTTTGCTTTAGGCAAATAAGACTTCTACCAAGGAGTTTTTTTGTGTAGCCTTTATACAGGGGCGATTACCTTTCCGGTGATGAGGATAGGGCCTCTTAAGATGATATCTCCTTGAAGATCCTCCAGGTTGGTAGCAAATACCTGAACAGGATAATATCCTTCGGGAAGATCGGTAAGAATGGTCTGGAACATGGTGGTCATCCGCAGCGGTTCATCTTCATCGTTCGAGATGGAGGACTGCTGTGCGCTGCCGACAAGGATTCCATCCACAAGGACTTCAAGCAAGAGCTTGGGCTGATCGGGCGGAGTAGCAAATACGTTCGTTACCTCCCAGCCGACAGTAGTAGTGAGTTCTACATAATTGCTTGGAGCAGCAGGAACGGCCATACCAAATTCTAAGATCAAAGTGGCTGTGGAAGGGACTGGAATCATAATAACTCCGGTGCTTAGATTGGTATGAAAACTTCTTGCATATTCAACTAAAGTTTGCGCCATTTTTTCACCTCCAATTTGTTCACAATTACATCATATGGTTTTCACGGATATTATGATTGGGGGGACATCCTATTGATTGGAAAATTGGGAGTTTATAAGGGAGGAATATAGTTGAATATTCTATTTATTACCTCAGGTTTCCGGGCAGTCTATTACTTTTTTGAGCAGAGTATAGTAGAAGCCTTTCAGACGGCAGGCCACCCCTGCGAATCGTTCAGCCTAAGGAGTGGCTTGGATGCATTAAAGCTTAAGCAGCAATCCCTGCAGCCCGATCTGATTCTGGTCCTGGCTGGCCTCAAAATTACCACACCTATGCTGGAATTCATACAACAAACCCAAGGGAAGTCAGCTATATGGCTGACCGAGGACCCGTATTATATGGATTGGACGGTTTCGCTCGCCCCTTATTTTGATTACATCTTCACCATTGACCAAGCCGCATTGGAGCAATACAGACAGCTTGGCCATCCCCATGTCTATCATCTGCCGCTGGGCACAGATCCCGGCCTGTTTCGTCCCTCAGAGGTCTCCGAAGAGTATAGAAGTGATATCTGTTTAGTAGGTGTACCCTACAGTAACCGGATAGAGCTTATCGAATTCTTACTGCGAAGAACAGATTACCGGATTCAAATCGTAGGGAGAGGCTGGGGCAGGTATTACAATGAATGGATGAAGCAGCCCGGCCAGACTGTAGCACTGGTGAACGCCTGGGTGAATCCCGAAACAGCCGTGAATTATTATAATGGCGCTAAGATCGTTCTGAATATCCACCGACTCTCGGATGAGAAATACAATAGAAACCGTGCAGGGATTATCGCGAAGAGCATCAACAACCGTACCTTTGACGCTGCCGGCTGTGAGGCCTTCCAGCTTACGGATTACAAAGCAGAGCTGAACCAGCATTTCGAGGAAGGGTCAGAAATGATTTCCTACCAGAATAAGGAGGAGTTACTTGAGAAGATCCATTACTACATGGTGCATGACGACGAGCGCAGGCAAATAGCGGTGGCAGCCAGGCAACGCGTGGTGACCGCACATACCTTTGGGCACCGGATTGATCATCTGTTGAGGCAGCTCCAGCCCTAAAACCAGGACTTACCGGACTTCATTAAACGTTTAACAGGAAATCTGTTAGGCGTTTTATTCCTGTTAACCCGTATATTCCGTGGAAATTACGCTATTCTTCTGAAAAGTTAGTCTTCTAACCTATAACGTTTCGATAAAGAAGACATATGATAGCAAGTAAACAGTGAGGGAGGTATTATATTGCCAAAAGTAACTATAATCATGACCAGCTACAATAAGGCCGCATATATCGCAAAGTCCATTGAATCCATTCTGAACCAGACACTTACAGATTTTGAGTTCTACCTGATGGATGATAACTCCAATGAAGACACCCTTAAAGTGATTGAGCCTTATCTCACGGATAAGCGTATCAAATTCTCCCAGAGCAATATCAGCTCTCTTGAACAAAGGGTGGAGAAGGTCAGATATTCCGCTCTAATCAATGAAGCCTTGCATCAGGCAAAGGGGGAGTATATTTCCTATGCAACGGATGATAACTGTTACCGGAATACTAGACTACAGCAAATGGTGGACTACATGGAGAATCATCCCGAGGTCATGATTGCGTATTCTGCCTCGATGGTCAATTACTTGAATGAGCACAATGAGGTTACCAAAACCCAGCTCAGGCCGGCAAAAAAGATAGTCTCGGTAGCGCCTTGCGTCATTGATCATTGCTCCATTCTGCACAGAAGCTCCATCCTTCCGGTAATCAAAGACAAGTTCGGCTCTTACTGGGATGAGAATCCCGAGTTTTATAGAATTGGCGATGGCCGTTTTTTCTGGCGGCTGAATCAGTTCTGGGAGTTCTACCCGGTCGAGGAGGTTCTGGATGATAACTATATCACCGAATTATCCATTCACTATCAATTGGCACATCAGGAGAAAAGTCAGTTTATACAAATGCTGCCCCCGCAAAGAACCTGCAAGGAGCTTAGAGAAGAACTGAAATTAATGCAGCAGAAGAAATAAAGAAGCTGCCAAAACCGGTGCATGAAGAAGGAGGAAACGGATTGTCTATCTATCTGTCTAATTACTGGTCTCTCTATAGTGAATTTCTCAATGTAACCAAGGATTTGAAATATAGAAACATCCCGATTGGACTTATGACGAATTTCTATCAGCAAATTAATGATGAGCTTAGAAGCGAGATGGGGAGCCCAGACTTCGGGCTGAAACTGAACCACTCCAGTATTCATGAGCAGGATCAGATTCAACCTTTTTTTGAAATGATGGTCGCGCCGCTCTATCAGCCTATTAAGTCCAATCTAGAAGGAAAGATACTGATTAATCTGGATTATATAAGAATGTCGGAGCAAACGTTCAGCGAACATTTTAACGAAGATCATGCGGTGATCTTGTCCCGTTCCAGAGTCTCTGAGCTATTTGGAATCCCTAATCTATGCAGCCTGAACTATAAAAAAGATACCAGACAAGCATCCGATGAGTTAATGGAGAGAGCCGCTGACCTGTTTGCCGAATACAAGGGACATCCGGCGTTCAGCAATGAATTCTTCACCCAGACCTTCATCCACCGTATTCCTTCCATTACAGATACGATCGAAATGGTTTTTAATCTGTACAATGAAATCCCGGTAGCCGCTGTAATGGTAGGTACGACAGAAGATGTAGCCAGCCGGGCTCTTGCCGTCGTGGCGGGGATCAGAGGAATTCCCAGCGTATGTCTGCAGCATGGCATTCTGATGGGGGAAGAGGCGTTTATCCCTGTTTTCTCCAGCCATGTTGGAATCTACGGGCAATACGAACACGACTGGTATACGAGAAGAGGGCTTGAAGCGGAGCGAATTGTGATCACAGGCCACCCCCGTTATGATGATATATTTACGGCACAGCATACCTCCGAGGATTCGTTCCGGGAGACCTATCAGCTTGACCCTCATAAAGTCACCTTATTAATTGCCACCGGCCCCACCCTGGATGAATATAAGATCCGGACCCTGCTCACCCAGCTTGCTACACAAGAGCCATTCCAGTTAATCATCAAGCCCCATCCCTGGGAGCTATCCAAGAAGCTAATATCGCTGTATACCGAGTTTGAAGAGAAATATGAGAATGTCCATGTGGTTACCGACAGAAAGGCAGACACCCGTGATCTGGTTATGAAGTCAGACGCTGTGGTGGCGACCCTCTCGACGGTTGCTCTGGAAGGCCTTTTATTCAACAAACCAGTGTTTGTCTACAAATTCATTCAGGCTAACCGTGAATATGATTACTATGACGCTCTTGACCCCTATATTCAAAAGGAGCCGGCTGATCTGACCCGAATGGTGGCCGATTATTTCTCCAGCAATAAAGAGCAATCAAACTACAAGGCTGTGAAGGATAAGTTCCTGCAGCACTCCTATCTGGTTGAGCATTCCGGCCGGGGACTTGCCGAATTAATGGACCGCCTGATCCAGGGAAGACCCAAGCTATGAACAGGGGGGAGGAGGAGATGTTCTTTAGGAACAAAAAAATTCTGGTCATTGGCGGAACCGGCACGATCGGGAAAAGCATTGTGAAGCTGATTGCCGAGCAGGAGCCAGCAGTCATCCGGATTCTCAGCAGAGATGAATATAAACAATTTGAGCTGCAGAATGAACTGAACGGAAATCCAAGGCTGCGCTACCTGATTGGCGATGTTCGTAATTATGACCGTGTGCTGGCGGCGATGGAGGATATAGATTACGTGTTCCATACCGCAGCCATGAAGCATGTTTCCTTCTGTGAATATAACCCGTTCGAGGCGGTACTTACCAATGTGGTTGGCACGTATAACGTGATCCGGGCGGCGAAGCAACAGAAGGTACACAAGGTGGTGTTCACAAGTACGGATAAAGCTATTTCGCCGACGAATAATTATGGAGCCACCAAGCTATCCGCAGAGAAGCTTATTGCCTCCGCTGTAACTTCAGGGGAACCGGGCAGGACCGTATTCTGTACGGTGCGGTTCGGGAATGTAATGGGCTCCAGAGGTTCGGTCATCCCCTTATTTGTGAAGCAGGTCAGAGCAGGGCAAGCCATCACCGTAACGGATCTATCCATGACCAGATTCATGATGACCCTGGAGCAGGCGACGAAGTTAACCGTCAGTTCCCTGCAGATGGCCAAAGGCGGAGAGACGTTCATTCTGAAGATGCCTGTCATTAAGCTGAAGGATCTGGCTGAGGTTGTAGCCCAGGAGGCGCCGAAGAAATACGGCATTTCCCCCGCTTCGGTGGAGATCCTGGAGATTGGCCTGAAGCCTGGTGAAAAGAGATACGAAGAGCTGATGACGCATGAGGAATCCTTAACCGCTTATGAATTACCGGATGTATATATTGTTCCTTCTCCGTTTGCTTCCAAGCAGTCATACCAGGAAGCGAGCAGACCGGAGCCGGGAACCTATAGCTCTGAAGGAGAGATCCCGCTGACGAAGGAGCAGGTAAGGAAGCTGGCGCTTGAACAAAATCTAATCTAGTGGAGGCTAACATGAATATACTCGTAACCGGAGGTACAGGGTTCATTGGCAGATGGGTCGTAGGGCGTTTGTTAAAGGATGGACAAAGTGTCTGGGTGATCGACAATTTGGCGAATTCATCCCTGGATAATTTGCAGGAATATGCCGGTCATGAGCATTTGCAAAGGGTCCAGGTAATGGACCTGAAGGACAGAGAGGCCCTGAAGAAGCTTTTCCGGGAGACAACCTTTGACCTGTGTTATCACCTGGCTGCAAGCATCAATGTCCAGGACAGCATAGATGATCCTGAGACAACATTTAACAATGACACGCTGGCTACCTTTTATTTACTGGAGGAATGCCGCAAGCAGCAGGTGAAAGTGGTCTTCATGAGTACCTGCATGGTCTATGCCAGAGCAGCGGATGAGCAGGGGATTGACGAGCAATCTCCCATCAAGCCAGCCTCCCCGTATGCCGGTGCCAAAATTGCTGCTGAAAATATGGTGTTATCCTATTTCTACGCGTATGATCTGCCGGTTGTGGTCGTGAGACCGTTCAACACGTATGGTCCCTTTCAGAAAACAGGCGGCGAAGGCGGAGTGGTGGCGATCTTCATTCACAACAAATTGAAGGGCGAGCCCCTGAAGATCTACGGGGACGGCACACAATCACGGGATCTGCTGTATGTGGAGGATTGCGCGGATTTCGTGGTTGAAGCGGGCTACAGCGACAAGCTGAACGGAGAGATTGTGAACGCAGGCACAGGAGAGGATATTACAGTCAATCAATTGGCCGAGCTCATTGCAGACGGGCAGGCTCCGGTTCAGCATATCCCCCATATTCACCCGCAGAGCGAGATCCAGAAGCTGTTATGCAATTATCAGAAGGCGGAACAACATCTGTCCTGGACGCCAAAGGTAACCATAGAAGAGGGTATCCGGCAGACGGAGCAATGGATTCTTGAGACGTTTCACCGAGAGGAGCCTTCCCAATCATGAGTAAAAGTAAAAGCAAACTGGCGATCCACGGCGGAAAGCCTGTACGTGCCCACTATTTGCCTTATGGAAAGCAGGTTATTGATGAGGAAGATATACAGTCGGTGCTGAAGGTGCTGCAAAGTGATTTTTTGACGAGCGGCCCTGCCATTGAACAATTTGAAGCAGACCTCGCAGCATTTACAGGAGCGAAGTATGCAGTGGCCTTCTCAAGCGGAACTGCAGCATTACATGGTGCCTGCTATGCGGCCGGGATTAGCGATGGCGATGAGGTAATCACTACACCCATGACCTTTGCCGCGACAGCGAACTGCGTGCTGTATCAGGGGGGCGTGCCAGTGTTCGTGGATATCGACCCGCTGACCTATAACCTCGATCCGGGGCGGATCAGAGAGAGCATTACAGACAGAACGAAGGCGATTATACCGGTCCATTTCACAGGCCAGCCTGCAGAGCTTGATGAGATCCTGCAAATTGCCCGTGACCATAATCTAATCGTGATTGAAGATGCCGCACATGCGCTTGGGGCTACCTATAAGGGTAGAAGCATTGGCTCCATCGGGGATATGACCATGTTCAGCTTCCATCCCGTAAAGCATATAACAACGGGAGAAGGCGGAATGATCACCACCAATAACCCGCTGTTCTATGAGAAGCTGCTGCAGTTCCGTACCCATGGCATTACACGGGATGAGCGCAGGTTGAGGGATAATCATGGACCGTGGTATTACGAAATGCAGCTCCTTGGATACAACTACAGAATCACAGACATTCAGACCTCACTCGGCACATCCCAGTTACGCAAAATCGGGAGTTTCATAGAGAAACGCAAGCAGCTGGCGAAATTGTATCTGCAAGAGCTGGGCCCGGTCCAGGAGCTCATTCTCCCGCATCAGCTTGCAAATGTGGAGTCGAGCTGGCATCTGTTCATTGTCAGACTTCAGCTCTCCAAGCTGACAGGCACACGGAAGATGGTCTTTCAGGCTCTGCAAAAAGAAAATATCGGTGTAAACGTCCACTATATTCCTGCCTATCTGCACCCGTACTACGAAAGTCTGGGTTTCCGTAAGGGAATATGCCCGATCGCTGAGAGCTGCTACGAGGAATTCATTACGCTCCCGTTGTATGCGGGCATGGACTCTGAGGATGTGATGGATGTGGTTGCTGCGGTGAAGAAGGTGATCAGCCATTATTCCAATTCTTCAAGAAGGGAGTGACTCCGGTGGCCAAAGTGAAGGTGATTGCCAAGATTGCCAATGCCCCGATCAACTCGGAGCAGGTGAAGGAACCTAAGGTATGTATTGCCGTAATCTGCAGATTGAAATCAACAAGGCTCCGGCGCAAGGCTCTGCGTCCTATTCATGGCATTGCGTCCATCGAAAGATGTCTCATGAACTGTCTGGCGGTTCCGGGCGGTTATGAGGTAGTTCTGGCAACCTCTGATCTTCCGGACGACCAGCCCCTTACGCAGTTCACATTGGACAACCGGGTGAAGATTGTCACGGGAGACCCGGATAATGTAGCCGAGCGATTGCTGAAAGCGGCTGAAGCCACCCGGGCGGATATCGTTGTTCGTGTGACCGGCGACAATCCGGCCGTTTCCCCGGAAATGATGGGTTATATGATCGACCAGCACATCAAAACCGGTGCCGACTTCACTTATGCGAAGGAATCGACGATGGGCACAGTAGGGGATGTCTACACAGTAGAAGCGTTAAGAAGGCTTTTGCAATGTTCAGCTTCACTTTCACATGCAGAGTATTTGTCCTTTTACTTTTTTAACAACCCGGACCTCTTCAACCTGAATGCGGTGGAGCTTCCCGCGGAGTGGGTGCATCCCGAATGGAGATTAACCATGGACGAGATTCAAGATCTGGAGTTGTTCGAGACCTTATACAAGGCCATGGATATTGGTCCAAGACCGCTTACCTTCGAGGAGTTACAGGCCTTCCTGTTGAAGCACCCTGAGGTGGCTGAGCTGAACAGGGGAATCAAAGTGAAATGGCGGGATGATACCGCACTGGTCCGTGAGCTGAACGAAGCGACTACCCTGAAGAAGAGACTATGACTAATTAGCGAGGCATCGGAATATGACAAATAGAGCGAGACTTGTGCTGGGTACTGCCCAGTTAGGCGGGAATTATGGGATTGCGAATGCAGCAGGCCATCCGTCCGTACAACAGAGCTGCCAATTGCTCCAGGCTGCCGTCTCCGCGGGGATTGGTTATTTGGACACCGCACCGGGATATGGGAACAGTGAGAGCCTGATTGGGGATTGTCTGCAGCAGGTAGAGCCGCAGAGCAGGCCTGAGATTGTGACCAAGCTGCCTTCGGTACAGCGGTTAGGGCTTCAGACTGAAGAAGCGCGGAGGAAGTTCGTAACTTCTTCTGTCCTGTCTTCCCTGAACAAGCTGAAGCGGTCCGCGTTGGATACCCTTCTCTTGCATGATCCGCTGGATATGACCTATCGGAACGGCGAAATCCTACACCTGCTGAAGGAGCTGAAGCAGCAGCAGATGATCCGGAGCATTGGGGTTTCGGTCTATGATCCGCAGGAGGCCGAGACTTTTTTGAGCCTGGATGGAGTGACCAGTATTCAGCTTCCGCTTAATGTATTTGACCAAAGATGGATCAGAAATGGCATGCTGGAGCGGCTCGCGGGCCAAGGAACAGAAGTGTTGGTCCGCAGTGTCTATCTGCAAGGATTATTGCTTATGGCACCGGAGAAGCTTCCTGCCAAGCTGAAGCAAGCCGAGCAGCCATTGAAGTCATTCATAGCGTACAGCAAGGAGATCGGGATACCTGTAAAAGAGCTGTGCTTCCTGTATGTAAGGGATCTCCCTGGAGTATCGGGGATCGTTATCGGATGTGAGACGGTAGAGCAGGTTCAGGAGAATGTCAACATGATGGCCCTGCCCCCGTTAACCCGGAAGATACGGCAAGAGCTCGGTGATTATTTTACGGATATTCCCGTGCAGATTATGGATCCCAGGAGGTGGAATGAACAGGATGAAGACCATTCATGAACTCTTTAATCTACAAGGTCAAACCGCGGTCGTGACCGGCGGGGCGGGTTATCTGGGCACGGCGATCTCGGAGGGCCTTGCTGAGGCTGGCGCCACGGTATACATTGTAAGCTCGAATGAGCGGAAATGTCAGGAGCTGGCGGAACAGATTGTTCGCAAGACTGCGGCTCCATGCTTTGGCAAATCTATGGATATTAGACAAGAACAATCCATCCAGACCTGTTTCCGCGACATTTCTGAAGCCGCCGGGAGTATAGATATTCTAGTGAATAATGCTGCCTTCAGCTCACCGGGCAAGCTGCCCGCCATGAGTGAAGAGGCGTGGCTGACAGGGATGGACGGGACGATTAATGGAACCTTCAGATGCGTGAAGGCTGTCTTGCCCTACATGGTTGAACAAAAGAAAGGTTCCATCATTAACGTATCCTCTATGTATGGCCGGGTCTCTCCTAACCCTGAGGTCTACGGAAACAGCGGGATGGATAATCCCGCCAATTACGGGGCAGGAAAAGCGGCGATTAATCAATTCACCCGTTACATCGCCTGCCACTTCGGACGACACGGAATTAGAGCCAATACCGTATCACCGGGCCCTTTTCCCCACCCCTCGGTTCAGGCAAACCCCGAGTTCATCAAGCAGCTGGAAGGGAAGAATCCGTTAGGCCGGATCGGCAATCCTGAAGATTTGAAAGGGGTTATGGTGTTTCTCGCCTCCGCCGCTGCAAATTATGTTACCGGTGAGAATATTTCGGTAGATGGCGGGTGGACCGCATGGTAACAGATGCATATCCCCAAGTGAACCTGTGCTTCCGGGTAGATTCCTCCCATTCCATGGGTACAGGCCATGTCATGCGCTGCCTTACACTGGCCAATGAGCTTGCACGAAGAGGGGCGAAGGTCTCGTTCATCTGCCGTGATCTGCCCGGAAATCTGGCACCCTATGTGATGGAACAGGGCTATCAGGTGTTCATGCTGCCTGGGCCGGACGATCGGGCTTATGCACAAACCTGGCTGCAAGTGGACTGGAGAACGGATGCGCTGCAAACAGCAGAGCTGCTTCGGGAGGCGGGTCCGGTGGATGGGCTGATTATTGACCAATACGGGATTGATCAACAATGGGAGACTTTAGCCGGAGAGCACGCGGGAAAGATAGTTGTGATTGATGATTTGGCGGACCGGCTGCATCAATGCGATATGCTGCTGGACCCTAATCTATCCGCTGACGGGCATCGCTATCAGGGGCTGGTTCCGAATCATTGTATGCAATTGCTGGGCACCAGTTATACCCTGCTCCGGCCTGAATTTCGTGCCGTCAAGCCGCAGTTGCCTGAACGTGACGGAAGTATAAACAGAATTCTTATATTTTTTGGTGGCACAGATCCGACCCGTGAGACTATAAAAACCTTACACGCCTTACAGAGTTCCGCCTTTGCCGATTTACACCTTGATGTGGTAGCGGGCGGAATGAACCGTAATAAGGATGATATTGCAGCATTATGCCGCACGATGCCGAAGGCCAGCTTTCACTGTCAAATTGATTATATGGCTGAGCTGATGCAGAAGGCGGATCTCTCCATCGGAGCAGGCGGAAGCACAACCTGGGAGCGGTGTTACCTGGGCTTACCTTCACTATCCATTATAACGGCGGATAATCAACGGGAAATTACCACCCTGGTTCATGAGCAAGGTGCTACCCGCTGCTTAGGGAGCAGTGCTGACGTAACGCCGCTGAGGATTGAGCAGGAGCTTAAGGGCCTGCTTGCC
Source organism: Paenibacillus tritici (assembly GCF_018207515.1). NCBI lineage: Bacteria > Bacillati > Bacillota > Bacilli > Caryophanales > Paenibacillaceae > Paenibacillus > Paenibacillus tritici. The sequence goes on along the minus strand of NZ_CP073365.1, from coordinate 5,764,126 downwards.
GATCCGTCCCTGGTCAAAGGTATGTCTGAGCAGGCCCTTCAGATTATGGGCGAGGATAAAGGAAACGAGGTTATCGACAGGATCATGGGAGGCGACTATGGCAGACATTCACGACTATACGCTTAAGGAGCTGAGCCGGGAACATAGCACACTGATATGGGAGTGGCGCAATGCCGCTCATGTCCGGCCTTTTATGAATCATGACGGGCTCATTCTGCTTGAGGAGCATCATAAATGGCTGAATTCCATAGCGAAGGATGCAAGCAGGCTGGTCAGAATCTGTTATTATCAAGCCAAACCGATCGGCTTCGTGCAGTTCTCACAGATCAATCTTGAGCACCAAACCTGTGAATGGGGCTTCTATATTGGGAATCAGGACTGCCCCCGCGGGTCTGGAACGAGCATGGGAATTCTGGCGCTGGAGCTGATCTTCCAGGAGCGGCAGATGAGAAAAGTGTGCGCTGAAATCCTGGACTTCAATCAGAAGAGCTTATCATATCACCGCAAATTAGGGTTTGTGGAGGAAGGCAGGTTAGTCAGGCAAAGGCTAAGGAATCATCAGCCGGTGGACGTTGTATTAATGGGTCTGTTCCGGGAGCAATGGAAGAAACAAAGAGTACGGCTCAAAGAGGAGGTTGCAAAAGCCAATGAAGGAAATAACCATCGGAAACCGGCGCATCGGAAGCGGTCATCCCCCTTTTGTCATCGCGGAGATGTCCGGTAACCACAATAAGTCACTGGACCGCGCACTCGAACTGGTCAAGGCCGCAGCCAGGGCCGGGGCACATGCGTTCAAAATTCAAACCTATACCCCGGAAACGATGACGCTTAATCTGCAGAGCAAGGATTTCATGGTCGCTGAATCGAATGCGCTCTGGAAAGGGAAGTCGCTGTTTGAGCTTTATCAGGAGGCCTATACGCCCTGGGAATGGCATGAGCAGATTTTTGATGCTTGCAGGGCCCTCGGGATGATTCCGTTCAGCACACCGTTCGATGAGACCTCGCTCGAATTTCTGGAGTCCCTGGGAGTAGACTGCTACAAAATTGCCTCCTTTGAAAACAATGATATCCCCTTATTGCGAAAGGTAGCCTCCAAAGGAAAGCCGATGATCATTTCGACCGGGATGGCTTCGCTGGGCGAGATTGAACATGCTGTCCAGACCATCACCGGGGCAGGCTGCAAGGAGTACATTTTGCTGAAATGCACCAGCAGTTATCCGGCTTCGCCCGAACATTCCAATCTCAACACCATTCCGTATCTGCGGGACGTCTTTCATTGCCAGGTGGGGCTGTCCGACCATACCCTGGGCGTAGGGGCTGCTGTGGCAAGTGTCGCGCTGGGCAGTACAGTCATTGAAAAGCATTTTACCCTGAACCGTGAGGAGGGCGGAGTGGATTCCGCATTTTCCCTGGAGCCTGCGGAGTTTGCTTCTCTGGTTCAGGAGACAGATACAGCCTGGAAGGCACTTGGCGGAGTATCCATCGGTCCCTCGCAGGAAGAAGAGAAGTCCCTTCAATTCCGGCGGTCCCTCTATATCGCCAAGGATATCAAGGCCGGGGAAGTGCTCACTAGGGATAATATGAAGGTGGTTCGTCCAGGCTATGGCTTAGCTCCCGAGTACTACGATCTGCTGCTTGGGAAAGAAATGAAAACCAATCTGCCCATGGGCACCCCCCTGAGCTGGGACCTGCTGCTGTAATCCATCTTGACAATTACTGCAAAAACGTCTATAACTAGAACATATCTGTGTCCATTGAAACGAAATTCGATGACGGGACAAGTACGATAAGGTAACGTTCTCCAGAGAGTCGGTGATTGCTGCGAACCGATTGTTCACGCCTTGCCGGAAGATCCTCCCCTAGAAGCTAAGCTGAAGCGTATACGTGTATACGTGTGTAGGCTCCGCCGTCTGCCGGACGTTATCCCGGACCCGTGTGGCTGTCTATGGCCTGCGGACTGAGATTGTACTGAATCCACTCCCCTAAGGAAGTGCGTGAAGTGCAAATTAGGGTGGTATCGCGAGCGCTGTCTCGCCCCTTTGGGGGGCGGGATGGCTTTTTTTTATCCCCCTAAATCCCCCTTCCAAGGGGGACCCCAAGGGCTGGCCGCCCTCTGGACACCTGCAACAAGTGCGCTGTGCATAGAGGGGTGTTCGCGGACGGGGAAGGATTTGTTCGAGCGGGGAGCGGCCCTTCTTAGGCTGCCCTGACGGGTACGCCTGCGGGGCCTCAACTGCGCCCCGGGCGAAGCCCGGCCAGAGCTGCCCTCCGGGTTCGCGGCCGGGAAGGGCCAAAGATCAACGGAGTGGACCCCGGGCACAGACCGGCCAGTGCTGTCCTCCGGGTTCGCAGGCCGGGAAGGACCAAGGATCAACGGCATGGACCCCGGGCACAGCCCGGCCAGAGCTGCCCTCCGGGTTCGCAGGCCGGGAAGGACCAAGGATCAACGGCAAGGACCCGGGCGGAGCCCGATGCCCCTAGCGCGGGTAAGGCCCCGCAGGCGTACCCGATAGGGCAGCCTAAGAAGGGCCGAGGACTCCGCCGAAGTAATCCTTCCCGTCCACTGACCCTGCTCCTCGCACGATGCACTTCTTTCGGGTGTCCAGAGGGCAGAGCCCTTGGGGCCCTCCCTTGGCGAAGGGAGGGTTTGGGAGGGATCGAAAAGCCTTGCAAGATTAAGGTTTAAAAAAAGCTTCTAAAAAAGAAGGCTCGGATGATATCCGAATAAAGTTTAAGACTAAACGAAGGGATTGACCATCATGCATAAAGTAGACGTCAAAGAAAAAGCCCGGGCCAGAGATGTCCGGATATTGAAAAAATGGAGCGACGAGAATACCTTCCGCAGATCCATGGAGAACCGGGAGGGGCGCCCGAACTATGTGTTCTATGAAGGACCTCCGACCGCGAACGGCGTGCCGCATATCGGGCATGTGCTGGGCCGGGTCATCAAGGACTTCGTCGGCCGCTATCAGACGATGAAGGGTTTCCGCGTCATCCGCAAAGCAGGCTGGGATACCCACGGTCTGCCGGTGGAGCTCGGCGTGCAGAAGAAGCTGGGCATCTCCGGCAAGCAGGATATCGAAGAATACGGCGTGGAGAAGTTTATCAAGGAATGCAAAGCCAGTGTATTCGGCTATGAGAAGCAGTGGCGCGAGTTCACGGAGGCTATCGGCTATTGGACGGATCTGGATAACCCTTATGTTACGCTGGATAATACGTACATCGAGAGTGTGTGGAATATCCTCGCTACAGTACATGACAAAGGCCTGATGTACCGCGGACACCGCGTTAGCCCGTATTGTCCTAGCTGTCAGACGACCCTTAGCTCCCATGAGGTGGCGCAGGGCTACAAGACGGTCAAGGATCTCAGTGCGACTGCCAAGTTCAAGCTGGACGGCAGCGGCGATTATGTACTGGCCTGGACGACCACCCCTTGGACGCTTCCGGCACACATGGCATTGGCGATGAACCCGAATATGGAATATGTGCGTGCGCAACAGGAAGACGGCGTATATGTGCTGGCGAAGAACCTGGTGGACGAAGTGCTGAAGGGCGACTACACGATCCTGTCTACCCACACGGGCGCTGATTTTATCGGCCAGACCTACACACCGCCGTTCGGTTACATTAAGGCAGAGAAGCACAATGTCATCGTCGGGGCAGCCTTTGTTACGGATTCCAGCGGTACCGGGATCGTACATATGGCTCCGGCGCACGGGGAAGATGACTATAAGAGCTGCCGCGAGAATGGCATCAGCTTCGTGAACGTGGTGGATGTCTCCGGTAAATACACCAGTGTGGTGAGCGATTTTGCCGGACGGTTCGTGAAGGATTGCGACCTCGATATCGTGAAGCTGCTGTCCGAGCAGGGACTGCTCTACCATAAAGAGAAATACGAGCACAGCTATCCGTTCTGCTGGCGCTGCGATACCCCGCTGCTCTATTATGCAACAGACAGCTGGTTCATCCAGACGACGGCCATCAAAGATCAGCTGATCGCGAACAACAACAGTGTGAACTGGTACCCGGAACACGTGCGCGAAGGCCGCTTCGGCAAGTTCCTGGAGGAGCTGGTAGACTGGAACATCAGCCGCAACCGCTACTGGGGCACACCGCTGAATGTGTGGGTCTGTCAGGACACCGGCAAGGAATTCGCACCGCACAGTATCGCCGAGCTGAGATCCATGGCCATCGGGGAAGTGGCGGAGGATATCGAGCTGCATAAGCCGTATGTGGACAATATCAAGCTGCGGAGTCCGTTCAGTGAAGGCGGCGTAATGGTCCGCACCCCGGAAGTTATCGACGTCTGGTTCGACAGCGGTTCGATGCCGTTCGCGCAGAGCCATTATCCGTTTGAGAATGAAGAACAGTTCGCAGACCAGTATCCGGCGGATATGATCTGTGAGGGGATCGACCAGACCCGCGGCTGGTTCTACAGCCTGCTGGCGGTATCGACGCTGTTCACGGGCAAAGCACCTTACAAGGCGGTTATCGCCCACGGCCATATTTTCGATGAGAACGGCCAGAAGATGTCCAAATCCAAAGGCAATGTTATTGATCCTTGGGAGATCATCAACGAATACGGCACAGATGCCTTCCGCTGGGCGATTCTGTCCGACAGTGCGCCGTGGAACAACAAGCGGTTCTCGCGCGGTCTGGTGGGAGAGACGAAATCCAAGGTGGTCGATACGCTGGTGAATACCCATGCGTTCCTGACGCTGTATGCCGGTATCGACGGCTACGATCCTGCGGATCACCCGTTCAAGCTGTCTGAGCATAAGCTCGACCGGTGGATTCTGTCCCGCCTGAACAGCCTGATCCTGCTGGTAGACAAGGGGCTGGCGGTGAACGATTTCGTCAACACCTCCAAAGCCATTGAGAACTTCGTGGATGAGCTGAGCAACTGGTACATCCGCCGTTCCCGCGACCGGTTCTGGGGCAGCGGGCTGGGCGAAGAGAAGCTGGACGCTTACCGCACACTTACGCATGTCCTGTTGACTACAGCCAAGCTGATGGCTCCATTCACACCGATGCTGTCCGAGGATATCTTCACGAACCTGGGCGGCGGTGAAAGTGTGCATCTTGCAGATTATCCGGCAGCGGATGAGAAGCTGATCGACCTCGCGCTGGAACAGGATATGGAGAGCGCCAGAGGCATCGTAGAGCTGGCCCGTAACGTGCGCAACGAGAGTGGCATCAAGACCCGCCAGCCGTTGTCTGAGCTGATTGCTTCCACCCCTGACAACTTCAATGTGGCGGATTATGAAGAGCTGATCAAAGACGAGATCAACGTCAAGCATATCGTAATCGAGCACAGCGACAGCGGCTTCGTAGACTTCACCCTGAAGCTGAACCTGAAGGTGGCAGGCAAGAAATACGGCAAGAATGTCGGCTTCCTGCAAGGCTTCCTGAAGGCTATGGACAGCGACGCTACCCGCAAAGCGGTTCAAGACGGCGTAATTGCCATTGTCTCCCCGGACGGGGAGGAGCTGCAGATCACTTCTGAGGAGCTGCTGGTGGAGAAGCAGGCCAAACCGGGTTTTGCCTCGGCTTCCGGCTACGGGCTGACGGTGGCGCTGAACACTGAAATTACACCGCAGCTTGTTCAAGAAGGCTGGGTGCGCGAAGTGGTGCGTGCCGTGCAGGATTACCGTAAACGTCTGGATCTGCCGATTGACAAGCGGATTGCCCTGACGCTGCATGTCGATGACGAGCTGAAGGCGGCCGTTACCGCATTTGAGCAGGTGCTGCGTGAGAATGTACTCGTGACTACAGTTGATTTTGACGGAGACTATACCTATGAAACTGTAGATGCGGGCGGTAAGAGCATCGGTATTCATATCGGCGCCTAACAGGCACGTATCTCTGCATTACTTGTCCTTCTATGGCATATACTAACCGCAAAGACAAAGTTTCTATGGGTTAGAATGCAAAATGACGAGCCCTGTGCTTGAAGAGAGAACCTCTCTTTAACCGGGGCTCGTTTGCTTTGCGGCTTATAGAGAACCAGGAGGTAGGAGTCATGGGCGGACGGAAAGACGGGGATCATCAGGGGAAGCAGCCGCAGAGGCCGGAAGGGCCGGGCAGAATTACAATTCATACCTCAGGCGGAAATAGCAGCAGGGAACAGGCACCGGAGGAGACGCGGAAATACATGCATTCCGGCGAGCCGATACAAGCACCGTTGTCCTCACAAAAGTCTGCTGCTGCGCTCTCAACAGCCGCTGATCCGGCAGATCTTCCGCAGGAGGAGAAGATAAACGCCTTGTACCGGATGACTACGAGTCTGGCCCAGCAGATGGAGAAGGCACGTATCTCGGAATATACGGAGCTGCTGCATTCCCCGTTCCGGCTGATCTGGCTGAATATTCTCTCCGGGGCGGCCAGGGGGCTGGGGATTGCGCTCGGGTTTACTTTTTTTGCAGCGACGATTATCTATGTGCTTCAGGTACTAGGGGCGCTGAATCTGCCGATAATCGGCGATTATATCGCTGACATTGTGCGGATCGTCCAGCACCAGCTGGAGCTGAAGACGTTCTGATCCCGGTGAACGCCGAATAACCCCACATTGTGGGGCATTAAGCTTGTAGTAAAATGCTACTTCCGTTCTTTTCTCGTCGGGTCCAGCAGATAGTCGCCTTCTTCATCGTCCATGTAGTGGCGGTAGCTGTTGCCTTTGACAATCGTCAGATGGTTGCCGGTAATATCGGTAGCTACGAAATTCTCCCAAGGCTCCACGAAGCCTTCGGTCTCGTCCGCCTCAATCTCCATATCATTGTAGGAGCTGATGTTGTTCCCTTCAGCCATGGCAGGGGAATCCGAATTGCCCCAGCTCTCGACAATCTGCCAGGCATCCTCGCCGTCGAAGCCGTTCTGATCGTCCCGCTCATCCAGGCTGGTACGTCCAAAGGGCGGAGTAAGCAGCTCCTCCTCGGCCGGCCGGGTGAACGGAGCGCTCTGGCGGGGGGCGTGCTCCTTGGTGAAGCGGGTGGAGGGGAGGGCGGCCAGGCGCTCATAGGGAATTGGCTCACCGCTGGCGATGCAGATCCCGTAGGTACCTTCATCCATCGCACGCAGAGCGGATTCAATATCGTCCAGCTCATGCTCGTCCCGCTCCAGCAGGGAAATATCCATGGAACGGTTATACAGCTCAGTGGCGGCATCGCCGGGATGGTTGTCGATCTCGGACAGCTCTCCCGTGTTGTCCCGCATCGCCTCCTGCAATCCATATTGCTCGCTATTGCTCAGCCTGTGCTTGATCTCTTCCTGCTGCTGCAGGAGCTGGGTGCGCAGCCCGGAGAGCTGCTGTGGTGTCAGATGGCTCATTACTGTGGGCTCCTTTCGGTTCTTCTTACGGATAGCTTGGCCTCCGGGGCCCTTTTTTAGCGATGGAAAATAGTGCCCTGACTTTACAGATCCACATCGTCATGCAATGGACGGTATCTTGAGCGCTGTGCTACAATATACAAGTCTTTATACAGTATTCGTACCGCAGACTTGCGGGAAAAATAAGAACGGAGTGACAACTTCTGTGGTGTACTTTCTGATTGCGCTAATTGTATTTTTGATTGACCAGGGTACCAAATATCTGATTGCCACCCGGCTGGAGCTCGCAGAGCAGATTCCGGTGATCAAGGATTTCTTCCTTATTACATCTCACCGCAATCGTGGAGCCGCTTTTGGAATTCTGGAAGGACAGCAATGGTTCTTCATTGTCATTACGGTAATCGTTGTGGCCGGTATCGTCTGGTACCTGAACAAGGCCCGCAAGACCCGCAAATTGCTGCCAACCGCACTTGCGCTGGTGCTTGGCGGGGCGATCGGCAACTTCCTGGACCGGATTCTGAACGGTGAAGTCGTAGACTTCCTGATGTTCAATTTCGGAAGCTATACGTTCCCGATCTTCAACGTGGCCGATTCCTGCATCGTGGTCGGGGTAGGCCTGATTATTCTGGATACGCTGCTGGAAGTGAAGGGCGAACAGGAAGTCACCGAGGTGAAGGAATCACAGGAAGTCAAAGAAGGGAATGAATGATTTGAACAAAGACGTCAATGAGCTGGCGGATTCTGGCGCCCTCGAAGAAGAAAGAGACGTCACCGAATGGATCGTTGCCGCCGGCAACGCGCGGGAACGGATTGATAAATACATTACGGAGGCCTGGGAGGACGAGATCTCACGCTCTCAGGTCCAGCTATGGATCAGCGGCGGGTATGTTAAGGTGAACGGCGCTCCGGTCAAAGCGAACTATAAGCTGTATGAAGGGGATAAGGTAGCGGTTACGGTACCGGAACCCGAGGTTACGGACCTGATTGCACAGGATATTCCGCTGGAAGTGGCCTATGAGGACAGCGACGTTATTGTGGTGAACAAGGCGCGCGGCATGGTCGTGCATCCGGCAGTGGGACATCCCTCCGGCACTCTGGTCAATGCGCTGATGTATCACTGCAAGGATCTGTCCGGCATTAACGGCGAGATTCGTCCAGGCATCGTGCACCGGATCGACAAGGACACCTCCGGTCTGATTATGGCTGCCAAGAATGACGCCAGTCATGCTTCGCTGTCCGCCCAGCTTAAGGAACACAGTGTGACCCGCCGCTATATCGCAGTAGTGCACGGGAATCTGTCCCATGACAAGGGAACGGTGGATGCACCCATCGGCCGTGATCCGCATGACCGTAAGCTGTATATGGTAACCGAGAAGAACAGCAAACGATCAGTGACACACTTCACGGTGCTGGAACGGTTCGGTGACTGCACACTGCTGGAGCTGCAGCTTGAGACGGGACGGACGCATCAGATCCGGGTCCATATGAAGTTCATCGGCCATCCGCTGGTCGGCGATCCGATCTACGGGCGCAGCAAGGGAACGGCCATGAACGGACAAGCGCTCCATGCTGCGGTCCTTGGATTTGTACACCCTTCTACGGGCGAATACAAGGAGTTCAGTGCGCCAATCCCTGCGGATATGGAAGATTTGCTCTTTACGCTGCGCAGCAGATAAGTACAAATCAATAGATTATAAATCCATGGTACACGGGCTGGATTTGCGTCATATTTAGAGCATAACAGAGTGAGCTTAAGAAGCTAACCTGCTGCTTTCTTAAGTTCAGCTTCTATAGCTTCACAACATAGCCCGGGAGATGAGAAGAAGATTATGAGTATTGAACACTATCAGGATACTTTCATTCAGACTAACTTTGCAGAACGTATCGGCGGCGAAGGGTATGGCAAAGACACCTCGATCTACAAATTCGAGAAAATCAAACGCGCCAAAGCATCGGCGAAGCAGGATTTTCCTGACATTGAACTGATCGACATGGGCGTCGGCGAGCCGGACGAAATGGCGGATGAAGGCATTGTGGCCAGACTTGCGCTGGAAGCAGCCAAGGAAGAGAACCGGGGATACTCCGATAACGGGATTCCTGAATTCAAAGCCGCAGCCGCAGTGTACCTTAAGGAAGTTTTTCAGGTAGACGGCATTGACCCTGTAACTGAAATTGTGCATTCCATTGGCTCGAAGCCGGCGCTGGCGATGCTGCCCTCCGTGTTCATTAATCCGGGCGATATCACCATTATGACCATCCCGGGTTATCCGGTGCTTGGCACCCATACCAAATATCTGGGCGGACAAGTGTACTCTGTTGAGCTGAAGAAGGAGAACAACTTCCTGCCTGACCTGAACGCTATTCCGGAGGACGTAGCCCGCAAGGCGAAGCTGCTCTATCTCAACTATCCGAACAACCCTACCGGTGCAAGCGCAACTCCTGAATTCTTCAGTGAGGTAGTGGCCTGGGCGAAGAAATATGATGTGGTTGTGATCCATGACGCCCCTTATGCTGCATTGACTTATGACGGCGTGAAGCCGCTGAGCTTCCTGTCCGTGCCTGGTGCCAAGGATGTCGGCGTAGAGCTGCACTCCCTGTCCAAGTCCTACAACATGACCGGCTGGAGAATCGGCTTCGTGGCCGGTAACCCGCTGATCGTGAAGGCGTTCAGTGATGTGAAGGACAATAATGATTCCGGCCAGTTCATCGCGATTCAAAAAGCTGCCGCTTACGGCCTCTCCCACCCGGAGATTACCGAAGCGATTGCCGACAAGTACTCCCGCCGCCACAACATGCTGGTGGATGCGCTGAACAGCCTGGGCTTCCAGGCAGAGAAGCCGAAGGGTTCCTTCTTCCTGTATGTAGCCGCTCCAAAAGGCGTGAAGGGCGGACGCCGCTTCGAATCCGGCGAAGATTTCTCGCAGTTCCTGATCCGCGAGAAGCTGATCTCCACCGTGCCTTGGGATGATGCCGGCGCGTTCGTGCGTTTCTCCGTTACCTTCGTCGCCAAGGGCGAAGAGGATGAGAAACGTGTAATCTCCGAAATTCAAAGACGCCTGAGCGATGTTGAATTTGAATTTTAATAGGTTTATGGGCCGCTGCGGAGGAATCTGCGGCGGCTTTTGTTGATTAACAAACTGCTCTGCACTGAAATTTGGCGCAACGGGAAACAGTTGGATTTTCTCCACTTACTGCTGAACCAATAGACGATGCTAAACCAAGAGTTGGATAAACAACACTTAAATTCTCTCATTTCGCCCAAAGTAGCTGAAGTAACCGGTATTAGATGCTGTTTATCCACTTGCTAACGGGGATCTTCCGGAAATCGGAGAATTAGGATACATTAATCCACTTGCTTATTGCAAGTAGTCGTATCCTCCTGTTCTTGTTGCAGGGAAGTCTACCCTCTCGTTGCTTGTTGCAAGGAAGTCGTATCCTCCCTGCTGAAACCCCGCCATCCGTATACCCGCTTCTCCTTATCCCCGCCCCATGTATCAGCCTTTCCGGTAAGCCACCTTATGAAAAGCATTGATGTAGCGGAATAGCGCTTCTCCGTCATCCGGCACATTCGCGCTCTGATCCAGCAGCAGCAGCATCGCCTGATACGGCTCCGGCACCATCCTGTATTGATGAACATAGGAGGTTAGGACGAACCCGTTGCGCTCCCAGAAGTGTATGCGCTCCTTATGCGATTCCGTAGCTCCAGATTCAGCCTCGATAATGATGCCCCGGATGTTATGCTCCTGTACCGCCCAAGCTCTAATCTGCTCCAGCATCCAGGTTCCCGTCCCTGTTCCGCGTAATTCGCGATTGACTGCCAGGTAATCAATAATCAGTACCTTATCCGCAGCTTGTCCCGCCACACCGGTAACTGCCATGGCAACAACCTGGCCCTTGTCTAATCCTGCATGTAGATATGCGATCTTCCTGTTCAGCATACTGCGGAGGATGCTTGTTGTCTTCGCGCCGCTCGGGAAGGCTTCATGATAGATCGGTTCCATCCCTGCCCACAGTGCTTCATCCCATGTATCTATAGTAATAAATTCCAATTTCATCATTTAATTTCGCCTCCAGCAGTATCATAACAAACCCCGGGCAGGAACGAAAATAGGTGGGGAAAAGCACCACCGCTAGTAAGTTGTAAAGTCTCTCAGCCTCAAGGCCTTCGTTTTCCCCTAAGTTTTCCTGTCTCCCAAATCAGCTAAGATGTCGTATGCTTTCGCAGTCCGCGTTGTCGCACTTAGCTCTTCGCAGTCCGCGTTGTCACACTTAGCTCTTCGCACTTCGCAGTGTTGCCCTTCCGCACGATCAGCACAGCGCTATAGTGCGGTTCTTCCTGCCCCCACCCCCTTGGGGTGGAGGAAGGTCCCTTACCGTTTAGGTGGAAGCGGCGGAGGGGATTTTGGAACTGTAGGAGCGGTAGCGTCCGCCTTTATGTTTGGATTTCTACCGCGGCTGCGGTAATAATCAGGAAATCCAAACATAACAGCGGCCGGAAGTCCAGAATCACCGCAGCAGCGTCCTTCACCTAACCGCTGAAGCTGTCGCGCCTAACCGCAGTCGCCCTCACCTAACCGCTGAAGCTGTCGCGCCTAACCGCAGTCGCCCTCACCTAACCGCTGAAGCTCTCGCACTTAACCGAGCCGCCTAAACTTCCCTCCATCAAACTCCCCGCCCAGAAAATTTGACACCACCCCGTTCATCTGTCATAATTCCCTATAGTTGAATATGCGCCTTTAATTCAGTCCCGTGAGGCTGGCAAGGTAACGTGAATCGAGGTTCGCGGTCGTCGAGAAGGAATCCGTAGGAGTACGGAGTGCCTCTTTATGCGCGCGGACACGCCATCTTTTTGAATCTGCGGATTTCACTCCTTGCCTGCTTCGGGCAAGGAGTTTTTTGTTTACCGGGAACTTGAGCAGGCGATCAAGCAGGAGGATGGCACGAGGATGGTTACTGAAAAAAATGTCATTATGGACGAAACGGCGATTCGCCGGGCACTGTCACGCATTGCACATGAGATTTTGGAGAAAAACAAGGGTATTGAGAATTGTCTGCTGGTCGGCATTCGTACCCGGGGGATATATCTGGCCCAGCGGATCGCGGAGCGCATCAAGGAGATCGAGGGTGTGGATATTCCTTACGGTGAGCTGGACATTACGCATTACCGGGATGACCGCGAAGGCGGCGGGGACAACCGGGAGCAGATGGACAAGGCAGTGGTGAACAGCTACCTGACCCTGCCTCCGGGCAGCACCGGCACCCGCGACAAGAAAGTGATTCTGTTCGACGATGTGCTGTACACCGGAAGAACGATCCGGGCAGCGATGGATGCGCTGATGGATTGCGGACGTCCGCGCATGATCCAGCTTGCAGTACTGGCTGACCGCGGGCACCGGGAATTACCCATCCGTCCCGATTATATCGGCAAGAACGTACCCACCTCCAGGCATGAGCAGATTGAAGTGTCCCTGAGCGAATTCGACGGCAAGGACGAAGTGTACATTATTTCAAACCGGGAGGAACGATAACAATGATGACGGCAACCAAAGTGAAGGAACGCAGTCTGCTGGGGATTAAGGAACTGGACGCTTCGGAAATCAGCCAGCTGCTGGGCAGAACGGCTTACTGGGACAATCAGAGCGAGAAGCTTACGCCGGTACTGAGAGCACATTTTGTTGCCAACATGTTTTTTGAGAACAGCACGCGCACCCGGTTCTCCTTCGAGATGGCCGAGAAACGCCTGGGCGTTCAAGTACTGAACTTCACGGCTGCAGCCTCCAGTGTGGAGAAAGGCGAGTCGATCTACGATACCGTGCGCACTTTGGAATCCATGGGGATCGACGCAGGGGTGGTACGCCTGAAGCCTGCCGGGGTGCTGCAGCAGCTTGCCGGGAAGGTGAACATCCCGCTGATCAATGCGGGGGACGGCAACAACGAGCATCCTACACAGGCACTGCTGGATCTGTATACGATGCGTAAGCATTTTGGCGAGCTGAAGGGCCTGAAGGTGTCGATTATCGGGGACATTATGCATAGCCGGGTAGCCCGGTCCAATCTGTGGGCGTTAACGAAGATGGGGGCAAGCGTGCAGTTCTGCGCCCCGGCCAATATGCAGGCACCTGAGCTTGCCGCCTACGCTCCATACGTTTCTATGGAAGAAGCGCTGAAGGCAGATGTGGTCATGATGCTGAGAGTGCAGCTGGAGCGGCATGCTTCCGGAATTATTTTATCGGCTGAGCAGTACCGGGAGCAATTCGGGCTGACCGAAGAACGGGCGGCCAAGCTGGACGCTGCGACAATCATTATGCATCCGGCGCCGGTCAACCGCAATGTGGAGATCGACGACGCGGTGGTGGAGAGCAGCCAGTCCCGGATTTTCCCGCAGATGGCGAACGGGGTGCCGGTACGGATGGCGGTCATGGAGCGGGCGCTACAGTAGCACGTTCAAGCACGACAGAAAAAACCTCACATAAGCGCATTAATAAATATACACAAATATGAATCTTTATTATATAATAACTACAGAGCTTACGGCTGCGGCCGGTGGGCACAAAAGGAGAATCCTAACCGTGATCATCAAAAATGCCAGTGTACTGAACCAAGAAGGCGTGCTGGAGCGCAAGCATATTGTTGTGCAGGATGGACTTATCTCGAAGATTCAGGATGCCGCTGAAGCGGTGGAGGAAGCCGGGGAGATCATTGAGGCGGAAGGCAAACTGCTGATTCCGGGACTGATTGATATGCATGTGCACCTGCGTGAACCGGGGTTCGAGCATAAGGAAACGATTGAGACCGGCGCACGTTCGGCAGCCAAAGGCGGATTCACAACGATTGCCTGCATGCCGAATACACGCCCGGTAACAGACAGTGCAGAGATCGTACAGCTGGTCAAGGATAAGGCGCGTGAAGCGGGACTTGTGAAGGTGCTGCCCTACGCGGCCATTACCAAGAACGAGCTGGGACGCGAGCTGACGGACTTCGCAGCACTGAAGGCAGCGGGGGCGATTGGCTTCACCGATGACGGTGTAGGCGTGCAAAGTGCACAGATGATGAAGGATGCCATGAAGCTGGCGAAGGGACTGGATATGCCGGTGATTGCCCACTGTGAGGATAACTCGCTGGTGGAAGGAGCGCCGGTAGCGGAGGGCACTTTTGCTGACAAGCATGGTCTGAAGGGAATTCCGAATGAGTCGGAAGCCATTCATGTAGGCCGTGACATTCTATTGTCCGAAGCGACTGGGGTCCACTACCATGTGTGCCATGTCAGTACCGAGCAATCGGTACGGCTCATCCGCCAGGCGAAGCAGATCGGCATCAAGGTGACCGCTGAGGTATGCCCGCATCATCTGCTGCTCTCGGAGGAAGATATTCCGGGAATGGACGCTAACTGGAAAATGAACCCGCCGCTGCGCTCGCGCCGCGACGTTGAGGCTTGCATTGAAGGATTGCTGGACGGCACGCTGGATATCATCGTGACCGACCATGCGCCGCACAGCGAGGAAGAGAAGGCCAAAGGCATGCAGCTTGCACCGTTTGGCATCGTCGGCTTTGAGACGGCCTTCCCGCTGCTGTATACCGCTTTTGTAGCCACAGGCAAATGGGATCTGTCCCTGCTGGTCCAGCGGATGACCGCTGATCCGGCCCGGGTGTTCAGACTAAGCACAGGCAGCCTTACAGTAGGGGCGCCTGCCGATCTGACACTGATTGACCTGAATGAAGAGAAGGCAGTAGATCCTGCAACATTTGCGAGCAAGGGTCGCAATACACCTTTTACCGGATGGAAGCTTAAGGGCTGGCCGGTGAAGACTTGGGTAGACGGCAGAGCCGTATGGAGTGAAGTGTAAGCGGAGCAAGAGTGAATATATGCAGCCGGGCTGCATGGCTGTGACATAAGAATCAGACTACAGAAACAAGAAGGAGTGGAAGGGCATGCAGGCGAGATTGCTGCTTCAGGACGGAACACTGTTTACAGGCACCGCATTTGGCGCGGAAGGCGAAAAGACGGGCGAGGTTGTATTTAACACAGGAATTACGGGGTATCAGGAGGTATTGTCGGACCCTTCTTACTGCGGTCAGATTGTTACGATGACCTACCCGCTGATCGGAAATTACGGCATTACCCGTGATGACTTTGAATCCGTGCGTCCTTTTGTACACGGCTTTGTAGTGCGGCGCCACGAATCGGTACCCAGCAACTGGCGTGCTGAATACAGTGTAGACGATCTGCTGAAGGAATATGACATTCCCGGCATCAGCGAGATTGATACCCGTATGCTCACCCGCATTATCCGCCATTACGGCACGATGAAGGCCATCCTCACCACTTCGAATAAGCGTGTGGAAGAGCTGATGGAGATGATGGGCGACACTACTATTGAGCAGCTGCGCAACCAGGTAGCCCGTACCTCTACAACTACGACTTACAGCAGCCCTGGCCACAAGGAACGCATTGTACTGGTGGATTACGGCGCGAAGACAGGCATTCTGCGTGAGCTGAACAGCCGCGGCTGTGATGTGGTTGTGGTGCCTCACGATGTGACTGCAGATGAGATCCGCCGCCTGAATCCGGACGGGATTCAGCTCTCGAACGGTCCTGGGGACCCGAAGGATGTTCCTTACGCTGTACAGACCATCTCCGAGCTGCTCGGTGAATATCCGATCTTCGGGATCTGCCTGGGTCATCAGCTGTTCGCCCTGGCTTGCGGCGCAGATACAGAGAAGCTCAAATTCGGCCATCGCGGCGGGAACCATCCGGTCAAGGAGCTGGAGAGCGGACGCTGCTTCATCACTTCCCAGAACCATGGTTACACCGTGAATGAGGAATCCGTAGTGAACACGGATCTTGAAGTGACACACATTAATAACAACGATAAGACTGTTGAAGGACTGAAGCATACCCGCTACCCCGCATTTTCGGTGCAGTACCATCCCGAAGCGGCGCCGGGACCGCATGACAGCAGTTATTTGTTCGACCGTTTCCTGGAGCTGATCGCAGAACACAAGGCGAATCAGCCGGCAGGCTCACGCCAGGCGCAGCTTGCGGCCAATGCCAGAATCACGGCACCGAAACCATCTGCACCACAGCTTGAAGCCGTGAAAGGAGCTCTATAACATGCCTAAGAACGATAAACTCAAAAAAATACTGGTTATCGGCTCCGGACCGATCGTCATCGGTCAAGCCGCTGAGTTCGACTATGCAGGCACACAGGCCTGCCAGGCGCTCAAAGAAGAAGGCGTGGAGGTTGTCCTGATCAACAGCAACCCTGCGACGATTATGACCGATACCAATATGGCGGATAAAGTATACATTGAACCGATTACGCTTGAATTCGTGACCGCCATTATCCGCCAGGAACGCCCGGACGGACTGCTGCCGACACTCGGCGGACAGACCGGGCTGAACATGGCCGTAGAACTGGCCCGTGCCGGAGTCTTGAAGTCCGAGAACGTAAAGCTGCTGGGTACCCAGCTCGAATCCATCGAGAAGGCGGAGGACCGTGACTTGTTCCGCGAGTTGATGCGCGAGCTGGATCAGCCGGTGCCGGAGAGTGCGATTATTACAAGCGTGGAAGAAGCCATGGGCTTCGCTTCCGGAATCGGCTATCCGCTGATCGTACGTCCTGCCTACACGCTGGGCGGAACCGGGGGCGGGATCTGCGACAACGAAGAAGAGCTGCGTGAGACCGTCAAGGCCGGTATCCGTTACAGCCCGATCGGCCAATGTCTGGTGGAGAAGAGCATCGCCGGCATGAAGGAAGTCGAATATGAAGTCATGCGTGATGCGAACGACAACTGTATCGTAGTCTGCAATATGGAGAACTTTGATCCGGTGGGCGTACATACGGGCGACAGCATCGTAGTGGCGCCAAGCCAGACGTTGTCTGACCGTGAATATCAGATGCTGCGCAGTGCTTCCCTGAAGATCATCCGCGCGCTGAATATTGAAGGCGGCTGTAACGTACAGTTCGCATTAGATCCGCAGAGCTATCAGTACTATGTGATTGAAGTGAATCCGCGCGTAAGCCGCTCCTCGGCGCTGGCGTCGAAGGCGACCGGTTATCCGATTGCCAAGATGGCCGCCAAGATTGCTCTGGGCTACACGCTGGATGAGATCGTCAATCCGGTGACCGGCCAGACTTACGCCTGCTTCGAGCCTACACTGGATTATATCGTCAGCAAAATCCCGCGCTGGCCGTTCGACAAGTTCATCTCTGCGAACCGCAAGCTCGGTACCCAGATGAAGGCGACCGGTGAAGTAATGGCGATCGGCCGGACCTTCGAAGAGTCGATTCATAAGGCGATCCGGTCGCTGGAGATCGGTGTGCACCGTTTCCGCTTGCCGGGAGCGGAGCTGCTTGAAGAGAGTGTGCTGCGCTATAGACTTGCCAAGCCGGATGATGAGCGCCTGTTCCTGATCGCCGAGGCCTTCCGCCGCGGCTATGAGCTGCAGGAGATTCAGGATATTACGAATGTGGACTGGTGGTTCCTCTCCAAGATCGAAGGACTCGTGAGCTTCGAGAATGAGATCCGCGGGGAAGAGACTCTGTCTGCAGAGATTCTCTATCAGGCCAAACGCAAAGGCTTCACCGACCGGGCGATTGCCGAGATCCGTGCCGAAGGACGTCCGGGCGGGGCATTCACCAAGGAGTCTGAAGTGCGTGCGATGCGTCTGCAGCAAGGACTCGTTCCGGTATTCAAAATGGTGGATACCTGCGCCGCAGAATTTGAAGCTTCGACGCCATATTACTACTCGACCTATGAGACGGAGAATGAGGTCATTCATTCCGATAAGCAGAAGGTAATCGTGCTGGGTTCCGGTCCGATCCGGATCGGCCAGGGGATTGAGTTCGACTACTCCACTGTCCATGCGGTATGGGCTATCCAGAAGGCCGGCTATGAAGCCGTCATTATCAATAACAATCCAGAGACGGTGTCAACGGATTTCAATACCTCGGACCGCCTGTACTTTGAACCGCTGTTCTTCGAGGATGTCATGAACGTGATTGCCCAGGAGAACCCAATCGGGGTTATCGTACAGTTCGGCGGGCAGACTGCCATTAACCTGGCTGCGCCGCTTGCGGCAGCAGGTGTGAACATTCTGGGCACTAGCCTGGAGAGCATTGATGAAGCGGAGAACCGCAAGAAGTTCGAAGCGCTGCTGGCCCGTCTGGATATCGCACAGCCCAAAGGCAAGACGGTGATCAATATTGACGAAGCCGTCGAAACGGCGCAGGCGCTCGGTTATCCGGTGCTGGTTCGTCCCTCTTATGTCCTGGGCGGCCGTGCGATGGAGATTGTCTACAACGATACAGAGCTGCTGAGCTATATGGTTGAAGCGGTAAAAGTGAATCCCGAGCATCCGGTGCTGATTGACCGTTATATGCTGGGCAAAGAGGTTGAGGTCGATGCGATCTGCGATGGCGAGACGGTAGTCATCCCGGGGATTATGGAGCATGTGGAACGCGCAGGGGTTCACTCCGGCGACTCCATTGCAGTCTATCCGCCGCAATACCTGGATGAAGGCCTGAAGCAGAAAATCTCCGAGATCACCATCAAGATCGCCAAGGAACTGAAGACCATTGGACTGGTCAACATCCAGTTCGTTATTTATCAGAATGAAGTGTATGTCATTGAGGTTAACCCGCGCTCCTCGCGTACGGTTCCGTTCCTGAGCAAGGTGACCGGCATCCCGATGGCGAATCTGGCAACCAAGATCATCCTTGGCGGCAAGCTGAAGGAAGATGGGTATACGGAAGGCTTATGGCCGGAGAGCGACTATGTCTCGGTAAAAGTTCCGGTGTTCTCTTTTGCCAAGCTGCGCAGAGTAGAACCGACACTGGGACCGGAGATGAAATCCACCGGCGAGGTGATGGGCCGCGACAAGCTGTACGCCAAAGCGCTCTACAAAGGCCTGATCGGCGCAGGAATGAAGATTCCGGCGACCGGCGCAATCATCGTTACTGTAGCTGACAAAGACAAGGCAGAAGCGGTTGAGCTGATGAAGGGCTTCCATGCCATGGGCTACAAAATCATCGCTACCGGAGGTACAGCAGCGGCGCTGGAGCAGGCCGGGCTGAACGTGATGAACGTCAACAAGCTGGATGAAGGCGAGCCGACCATTCTGGATCTGATCCGCGGCGGTCAAGCGAACTTCGTCTTCAATACACTGACCAAAGGCAAGACGCCTGAACGTGACGGGTTCCGTATCCGCCGTGAAGCAGTAGAGAACGGCGTTGTATGTATGACCTCGCTCGATACGGTAACGGCGCTGCTGATAATGCTGCAGACGATTAACTTCTCGTCCGAGTCGATGCCTGCTTTTGTCGGACAATAATATATAGGGCGGGGCAGTCATTACAGGCTGCTACAGGGACGGTTTGCGTTAGCGCAGACCGTTCACCTATGCCCGGGACCTTGAACGTTGCATAATCACAGGTGGAAAGAAGGTTGGCAAATGGAGCGGAACGCAGCAGAGCAGCAACATGAACATGAGAACGTCGGACAAGTAGAAAAGCGTAATGAAATGGCCGGACGGCTGATGGTAGCCCTGGACTACCCGGATGCGGGGCAGGCAAGGCTGTTACTCGACCAGCTGGAGGGAATTCCCTGCTATATGAAGGTGGGCATGCAGTTGTTCTACGCTGCCGGGCCTGACTTCATCCGCGAGCTGAAGGAACGCGGGTACTCCGTATTCCTTGATGTCAAAATGCATGATATTCCGAACACGGTGCGGGGCGGAGCGGAGAGCCTGACCCTGCTAGGGGTCGATATGTTCAATGTTCATGCTGCCGGGGGAGCCGCCATGATGGCTGCTGCGCTGGAAGGGGCGGCGAAGGCAGTCAGCCTGCATCCGTCGCTGCATATCCCGCTTATTATCGCGGTAACCCAGCTTACCAGCACGAGCCAGGAAGTGATGAACAGCGAAATCGGTATTGCCGGTTCAGTGACGGATACGGTGGTACGTTACGCCAAGCTTGCAGCAGAAGCCGGCTTGCATGGGGTGGTAGCATCGCCGCAGGAATCAGCGGTAATTGCCGCTGCCTGCGGCCCGGATTTCCGTACAGTGACCCCTGGCATCCGGCCTGCCGGTGCTTCGCTGGACGATCAGTCCCGGGTCATGACCCCCGGACAGGCTATCCGGCAAGGTAGCCACTATCTGGTAGTGGGCCGGCCGATTACGGCGGCGGCAGATCCGCGCGCCGCAGCACTAACCATTATTGAGGAGATGAGCGAAGTATGAGCCCATTAGAGAATAAAAGTGAACAAGTTGCACGTTACCTGCTGGAGATTGGAGCGGTAGCCTTGCGGCCGCAGGAACCCTTCACCTGGACGTCCGGCATCAAATCTCCGATCTATTGCGATAACCGCCTGACCTTGTCTTTCCCGGTTGTCCGTAACTATATTGCCGATGCCTTCGCAGAGCGGATCAGAGCCAGCTATCCGGACGCTGAGGTGATTGCGGGGACTGCAACCGCCGGCATCCCGCACGCGGCCTGGGTGGCCGATAAGCTCGGTCTGCCGATGGCTTATATCCGTGACAAAGCCAAAGGCCACGGTAAGCAGAATCAGATCGAGGGACTGATCGCTCCCGGCCAGAAGGTCATTGTCATCGAGGATCTGATCTCCACAGGCGGCAGCTCGATCAAGGCCGCGCAGGCTGTGCAGGAAGCAGGCGGCGTCCCGCTGGCCGTTCTGGCTATCTTCAGCTACGAGCTGGACCGCGCGGTTGAAGCCTTCGCGGCTGCAGATATCCCGCTGCAGAGCCTGTCCAACTACAGCACCCTCATCGGCGTTGCGCTGGATCAAGCTAAGATCGCCGCTACAGATGTAGCGCTGCTGCAATCCTGGCGCAAAGATCCCGCCGCGTTCGGCGTATAATACAGGCTGGTCTTGAAGCCGCAGCCTGAACGGGAATACAGCAAGAAGCCCAGTGCCTTTACAGGCTGCTGGGCTTCTTTGGTTGCCATAGGTTGAGAGGGGCGCTGCCCCTCAATCACCCGACTTCATCAGCTATTGTCCGTTTCCCAGCCCTTCAAGCCTTATCTTCCGTTCCTTATGGAGGTTCTTTAAGACGCCGGAAGTACTTTATTCATCGCAGTAACGACTCGCCTTCAAATACACATTAACCCTAAGGGTGTCCTATATAAGCAAGTGGAAAAACGTCATCTAATTATAGCGAAATCTCAGCATGGAGGAAGCTAGTTGGAAAAACAGCATTTGTTTGCGCCCGAAATGGAGATTCCCAGGATAGGGAGCAGAATTAGATGACAAAAATCCACTTAGCTCCACTGAAACGACAATATCAGGATACGTAAGTGTACAAAATCCAACTGTTCCCGGTGAGCAGGCTTCGCTCCAAGGTTATCACCTGCCAACCTGCGGAATATGGCGCACGGTGCAAGAATTTGCCAACCCTTCCGCAGAGTAGTTGTCCTGTTTTTATTGCAAAACTGGGCATGATAAATAACACAAAGGAATATATTAATGCGAAAAAGGAGAAGAGGGTATCATGAATTGGATCTACTTCGCTAAGCTGTTCAGGACAAGATTTCAAGCAGGCTGCCTCGCCAAAAGACTGGAGCAGGACGGCTGGATCTATGGTTATCATGATCCGCGGTTTGTAGAAATTTACCGTTCCCGCAAGGGCCGTTATGGTGTGCGGTTTCTGCCATGAACTAAATAACCAAAATCATCCTTGACTTTATCCATGTCTATATTGTATATTATCTATTGTCGCTGTTTGAATATGTTTACTGACGCGGGGTGGAGCAGCCCGGTAGCTCGTCGGGCTCATAACCCGAAGGCCGCAGGTTCAAATCCTGCCCCCGCAACCAATCTTATTACACCTGACAGCACTTGTATAATACGGATATCCTAGTCCGGGCCCTTAGCTCAGTTGGTTAGAGCGGTCGGCTCATAACCGATTGGTCACAGGTTCGAGTCCTGTAGGGCCCACTTCACTAAAACCCTTACTTTGTAAGGGTTTTTTGCTGTTTTCATAGTTGCAGGGATAATCAAAGGGAAGAATTTGTTAGGCGAAGGACTTTTAACACTTTGGAGGCAGTATGAGAAAGTATTGCAGAGTATTAAATGGATGGCCTGATAAATTTGCTACACAAAAACTTGTTCAATTCCGTGTCAACGCTCCGGGCTCCACTGCCCAGCCATATCAAATGTCCCCATGAGTCAAGAAGGCATAGTCTGGATTCGGGGATATGGTGATGAGCAGACAAGGCATGCTCCGGTAAAACAGCCTTATCATTTTTACTATGTATAATCAGGGTCGGACACATAATTTTCTGTAGTTTGGAGGGTGTGAAGGCCGCACTCTGTTCAAGATCAAGCATAAACCCATGGCCGGAGCGCTGGCGCTGATTCATGGCGACAAATTGTTCAATATCCTCTTGGCTGAACTGTTGCAAGACCTCAGGTACGGGAAGGGTACTGAATGAAGGTACCATCTGTTTTAGAATGAAATTTGGAAATGTACGGCTGAAGAAGGAAACAAGCTTCCATGTATATTTTTCTGTGGCCGGATGGAACAATATTTTGGCCATCCTATAAATAGCGTCTTTAGGAGAATGCCATTCCTTGGATACAGCAGATTGAAGGACAAGACTGCTGACGCGCTCTGGATAGAGGGAAGCGAAGGTTATACCGGTGGGTCCGCCAGCTGATACAGCAACGACTTGAACCGTACATACATCAAGGTGATTGATCAATTGCAGATAAGCCTCACAAGCCGTATTTAACGATAGCCCAAGTTCTTTACTTGTTGAGCCGTAACCGGCCCGCGAAGGAGTAATGATCGAATAGCCCTGCTCCAACAGATTTTTGTATCCAAACTCTTCATTACAATTAGAGTGCCCGCCATGAAAAAGCAAAATGGGCGTCCCTGTTCCGGCAATTGTATATTCAAGGAATGTCCCATTTTCTAGCTCTAATGTCCGGGTACTTCTGAGCATATCTCTCTACTCCCATTCAATTCAAGGGTTTAGTCTGATTCTAACATATTCCCGGGGGAGATGGGGTACGCTAATGGGGACCGGATCATTGAGGCTTTCGGTACGGAAACTAAATTCTTCAACGAAAAAGTTGCTTGTTTGCGGAACTGCCGTATTAGGAGTTATTAACTTATCCATTTTCCAGCCAAGTAGTAACATAGCGGCGAACAGGGAAATGCAGCATATTATTTTACGTATTAACATGAGGAATTCCTCCTTTTCACACAGGCTCCCCTGATGCTTCCCGGATTATTCACCGCAAATGGCCTTTACTTTCTCCTTCGGTGACTATATAATTGCAATAATTGTATACGGAGTGAACCGGAGGAGCCTGCCAACAGCGGGCTCTTTTTGTGTTTTTTACCTGGAACAAATTTACTGCTGTGGAGGGTTTGAAATGGAAATGAACAATGAGAGCATCATGGTGTGTGTACATTACGGGCCGCACGGGCAGCGGTTAATTCAGCGCGGAGGACAATTGGCAAGATTGCTCAATGCCCCGCTGATGGTACTCACTGTAGATGCATCCGGAGACAATGAATATAACAGGGAGAAGCAGCAGTACCTGTCCGGCTGGGAGAATCAGACCAAGGAGGCTGGCGGACAATTTGTGATCCGCAAATGTAATGGCAAAAAAACGGCTGATGTGATTGTGGAGACTGCAAAGGATCACAAAATCACACAAATTGTACTCGGACAGTCAAGCCAAACGCTGTGGCAGGAGATTACACGGGGAAGCTTTATCAATGATCTGCTGGAGCGGATGGGTCCAATTGATCTTCATATCGTTGCGGTACAGCGGTATCCGGAGCTGCTGGAGCAGTCCCATGAGCAAGGGTTCTCTGCTTATCTGGTCCAAGAGGGCGACCGTCATATCCTGATGGATGAACCGGATGGAGATGAAGCCATGAAGGGGGTTTTCTTTCGTGAGCTCGATACAGATTTCAATACCGGCCTGTTCAAAATTGTCAGAAACGGTGAAGCGCAATATTTGAGAATTGTACAGAACGAATGGGTGAAGCCCCGTTAAGCGGATGATACCAAATACTAGAAAGGGGGATTAAGCCTTGCTGCATATGATTATCCTGCTTCCGTTTTTGCTGGCTGCGCTAATGCTGCTGATGAAGCAGAAGAACACCCGGTTTCACTTGGGCTGGATCGTTCTGCCCCTTCCTGCGGCTCTCTTCATTTATTTCCTGACAAGAATTCCATCCATCCGTGCAGGAGAGCCTATTGAGAACAGTATCACCTGGATGCCGTCCTTTGGGGTGAATATCTCGCTGGTACTGGATGGACTCAGCTTGCTCTTTGTCCTGCTCATTACCGGGATGGGGGCCCTTGTCGTGCTCTATTCGATTTATTATCTCGATAAGCTCATGGAGGGAATCCGCCAGTTTTATATATACCTGCTCATGTTCATGGGAGCCATGTTAGGAGTGGTGCTGTCAGATAATCTGATGGTGCTGTACGGATTCTGGGAACTGACGAGCATATCTTCGTTCCTGCTCATTGCCTTCTGGCACCGCCGGGAAAGATCCTCCTATGGAGCAATGAAGTCCATGCTGATCACGGTGTTCGGCGGTCTGGCGATGCTAGCCGGATTCAATCTGCTGTATGTAATGACCGGCACTTATAGTATACGTGAGATTGTTGCACAGGCAGGGACCTTGACAGAAAGTGTAATGTTTATCCCGTCCATGCTGCTTATTCTCCTGGGAGCCTTTACGAAATCTGCCCAATTTCCATTCCATATCTGGCTGCCTGATGCCATGGAAGCGCCGACTCCGGTCAGTGCGTATCTTCACTCGGCTACCATGGTTAAGGCAGGGATCTATCTGGTAGCGCGGCTCACCCCGCTGTATGCCGGACAATCCGAGTGGTTCTGGCTGGTCTCAGTCACAGGACTGGTAACTCTGATCTACGGGTCGTTCAAAGCCATCCGGCAAACCGATCTCAAGGCCTTGCTCGCTTACTCCACGATCAGTCAACTTGGCTTGATCATGTCTTTGCTTGGACTCGGGTCGGCGGCAGCCTTCTTCACCGGTACGGGGGATGCGGTTTTCTATACGATGGCTACTACAGCAGCGCTCTTTCATCTCATTAACCATGCTGTATTTAAAGGCAGTCTGTTTATGGTTGTGGGCATCATCGACCATGAGACGGGTACCCGTGATCTGCGCAAGCTTGGCGGGCTTATGTCTCTCATGCCGGTCACCTTCTCTATCGCATTGATCGGGACCTTCTCCATGGCCGGATTGCCGCCATTCAGCGGATTCCTCAGTAAAGAAATGTTCTTCACTTCTGTACTTAATATCCGGGAGTTTGACATCCTGAGCTCAGGATACTGGACCCAGCTCTTTCCGGTGATTGCCTGGATTGCCAGTGTATTTACCTTTGTATACAGCATGATCTTTGTCTTCAAGACCTTCCGCGGCAAGCTGAAGGAAGACAAATTGGATAAAGTGCCTCATGAAGCTCCACTGGGTCTCTTACTGTCACCGGTGATTCTAATTTCACTGGCTGTAGTGTTTGCTTTCTTCCCTGACCTGGTCTCTGCTACGCTGATTGAACCGGCCATGTCTTCCATTCATACGGGGCTGCTGGCGCCAGAAGAAGCCTTTGAGGTTTCTATTCATTTCTGGCATGGCTGGACACCGGAAATCTTCATGACCCTCGGCGTTATAGCAGCAGGTACGCTGTTGTTTAGAATTTATACCAGGTTACGTGTACTAGACCGTGAAGCCGGCGGCACCAATGCACTGAGCCGGATGTATGACTTCTCGTTAAGACTGCTCGAGCAGGGTTCAAGACGCTTAACCGATGCTTATATGACTGGTTCGGGCCGCCATTACCTGATCTATATTTTCAGCTTTTTCATCATTTCCTTGCTCACAGTTCTGCTCCGGCAGCCGGGCATTAGCTTGGGTATGGATCAATATGCCTCATTGTCTTTTTATGAAATGGCTGTTGTAGCAGCCATGCTGCTGGCTGCCTTTGCAGTTCCGTTTGCCAAGTCACGTGTGAGCGCGATTCTTTTCACCGGTGGTGTGGGGTATATGGTGACGCTGCTCTTCGTGCTTTTCCGGGCACCGGATCTTGCACTCACACAGATGATTATAGAGACCGTATCGGTCATTCTGTTCCTTCTTTGTTTCCGGTATTTGCCGAAGCTGAAGAAGCAGAAGGAGCCGCTGCGCTTTAAGCTGCCCAATCTGGTGATAGCGGCTGGAGCCGGGATCACGATGACGTTGATTGCTCTGGCGGCGATGGGTACCAGTCCGTTTGAACCGATCTCCGAGTTTTTCCTGAAAGAAAGCTACAACCTGGCTGGCGGCAAGAATGTTGTCAACGTCATCCTGGTAGATTTCCGCGGATTTGATACCTTGTTTGAAATCATGGTGCTTGGCATCGCCTCACTGGCCATTTATGGTCTGATTCATCTGAGAATGGAGGCAGAATTACCGCCGCTGGAGCCTGCAAAGGAAGAAAGATTGCCGCTGCGCAGCAATGATGTGATTCTACAGACCATCTCGAAGGGCGTTGTCCTTATCATTCTGATATTCTCCCTGTATCTGTTCTTTGCCGGACATAATCATCCCGGGGGAGGTTTTATCGGGGCTTTGATGGCTTCTGCTGCGCTTGTGCTCATTGCCATCGCATTTGGCAGGGATCAGGTTCGTAAGGTGCTCCCTGTGAATTACCGGCTGCTGACCGCTTCCGGGCTCATGCTGGCTATTCTGACAGCGTCAGGTTCATTCCTGTTTGACGCTCCTTTTCTAAGTCATACGTTCGGCCACTTCTATCTGCCTGTACTTGGGGATACGGAGCTGGCGACTGCCGTCCTGTTTGACCTTGGCGTATTCCTGGCTGTAGTCGGCGTGACGATGACCATCATTTTATCGATCGGAGGGGAGAAGAAATGGAACTCGTAATGGCGGTAGCGGTCGGAATTCTCTTCATGATCGGTGTTTACCTGATTCTGTCCAAAAGCCTGCTGCGCATTGTGCTGGGCACCTCCTTGCTGACGCATGGAGTCCATCTGCTGCTGCTCACGATGGCCGGGCTCAAAAAGGGTGCAGCGCCTGTACTAGGCAAAGCGGATACCTATGTTGATCCGCTGCCGCAGGCGCTGATTCTAACCTCCATCGTCATCAGCTTTGGGGTCACAGCCTTCTTTTTCGTACTCGCATACCGGTCTTATCAGACGCGGGGAACTGATGAAATGGACAGCATTAAGGAGGACAACGAATGAGCAATCTATTGGTGCTCCCGATTCTCATTCCGCTGGCTACGGCGGTCATCCTGATTTTTCTCAAAGAGAAGATCCGGCTTCAGCGCGTGATTAGTGCGCTCAGCGGTCTATTGAATATTCTGATTGCGGTGCTGCTGGTTGCACGTGTCTACTCAGAGGGTATACAGACCTTGCAAATGGGGGGCTGGCTTCCTCCGTATGGCATTGTTTTTGTAGGGGATATGTTTGCTGTATTGCTGGTAACGATGGCTTCGATCGTCAGTTTTGCGATTCTGTGCTACTCCTTCAGCAGTATTGGAGAGCAGCGGGAGCGGTTCTATTACTATACGTTCTTTCAGTTTTTGCTGGTCGGGGTATATGGCTCGTTTCTTACCGGAGATATTTTCAACCTGTTTGTCTTTTTTGAGGTCATGCTGATTTCTTCTTATGCGCTCATCTCACTCGGAGGGACCAAGCTTCAGCTAAGAGAAACGTCGAAATATCTGCTTATCAATATCGTATCCTCGACACTGTTCGTAGCAGCGGTAGCTTACCTCTATGCTGCAGTCGGAACACTAAACATGGCGCACCTGTCCCAGCGTATCGCTGAAGCGGGACAAGGCGGCGTGCTTAATGTGATTGCTGTTTTGTTTCTGATTGTATTTTCCCTGAAGGCCGGACTATTCCTGTTCTTCTGGCTTCCAGGGTCCTACAGTGCGCCTCCGGCGGCTGTCAGAGCATTATTCGGTGCCCTGCTGACCAAAGTAGGACTCTATGCAATCATCCGCACCTTCACCTTGCTGTTCGTGAACGATCCCGGCTTCACCCATGACTGGATCGCCTGGATGGCTGCTGCTACTATGATCCTGGGCAGCCTGGGGGCCGTGGCTTATAAGGATATCCCGCGGATTCTGAATTATAACATCATTATCAGCGTTGGATTTGTAGCCTTTGGACTCGCTGCGGGGACTGCAGATTCAATGAATGGGGCAGTCTTCTATCTGCTGCACGATATGCTGGCCAAGGGACTTATGTTTATTCTGGGCGGGATGATTATATCCGCAGCCGGAACCGACCGGCTAGGCAATATGGGCGGGATGATCAGAAAGTATCCGCTTCTCGGCTGGATGTTTTTCATTCTGGCGCTCGCCCTCGTCGGGATTCCGCCGCTTAGCGGTTTTGCCGGCAAAATTATGATCCTCCGCGGAGCGTTGTCAGAGGGGATGCTGACGTTGTCTCTCATTGGTCTGGGGTCAAGCTTTATGGTGCTGTTCTCCCTGATGAAGGTGTTCAGGCTGGCATTCTGGGGAAATGAACCCAAGGAAGAGCAGCCTAAGGTGAGCTTGAAGGCTGCTTCGGCTGTGGCTGCCGGCCTGCTGCTGCTTGTGATAGCAATGGGGATCGGGGCGGAGGTTGTGTATACTTATGTATCGCAGGCTGGCGACGTTCTGGCTTCACCTGCGCTATATATAGAAGCCATAATGAAGGAGTAGAGGAGATGGCCTTACAATTCCTGTTTAATCTGTTGATTGCCTTTCTGTGGATGGCGATAAATAATAGTAGCTCCGCTTCAAGCTTCATTGTAGGTTATCTGCTGGGCATCGGGCTTTTACTGTTATTTAGGAAATCCAGGTCCCAGTCCCGGCCGTTCTATCTCATACGTATATGGGCTGTACTGAAGCTTCTGCTGATCTTTGCCCGTGAACTTACGGTTTCGAATTTTGTGGTCATAGGTCATATTATCCGTCCACGACTGGCTATACGTCCCGGTATCTTTGCTTATGAGACGGCTTTGACCACGCCCTGGGAAGTCACACTGCTCTCGTGCCTGATTTGTCTGACACCGGGAACCCTGACCCTGGATGTGTCCAAGGATGGCAAGACGCTGTACATTCATGCTATTGATATCAAAGATGCAGAGCTGCTGGTCACGCAGATTAGAGGCACTTTCGAACGAGCGATTAGGGAGGTGACCCGTTAATGATCCCAGTTATGCTAACCGTGGCCATGATCATTCTGGCTCTGGCGATGCTGGCCTGCCTGTTCCGTCTCCTGAAAGGGCCAACCCGCTCCGACAGGGTTGCCGCACTCGATACGATAGGCATTCATGTACTCGCTATGATAACCGTCTTTAGTATGCTGCTGGATACCCAGGACTTTATAGAAGTCATCCTGGTTATCGGGATTCTGACGTTTATTGGTACTACGGCACTTGCCAGATATATTGAACGGGGAGCCGTTATAGAAGATGGAGGGAACCCCAATGACAGGTGAACTGATTAGCTCGATGATTGTGGTAATGGGTGCAGTCTTCTGCGGCTTAAGTGCCTTCGGCTTAGTCCGGCTGCCCGATGTGTATCTGCGTTCACATGCGGCTACCAAAAGTGCAACCTTCGGGGTATTGTGTTTGCTGACGGGAGGCTTCCTGTACTTTTGGTTCAAAGACGGAACGGTTAACGTCAAGCTTCTGCTGGCGATTATATTTGTATTCATCACTTCACCGGTAGCAGGTCACCTGAATGGCCGGGCTGCCTACCGTTCCGGAGTGCCCCTATGGAAGGGGAGCGTTCAGGATGACCTGAAGGTCCTGGAGGAAGAAAGCAAGGAAACGTCTGTAAAATAACAGTTAATCGCTGAATTGCTGAGCTGAGCGTAGTTGGAGACGATGCTCCTGTACAATTAAATGGATAAATTCTATAATAGGGATCTAAATCGGTATTGAAGGAGCTTGCTTATAGCGGGCTCTTTTTAATAAGCTGAATGGAGCCAAACTATGTTCTTTAACAGAATTTCATCCTTCATCACAAATCTCAAACTGACCTCATCCAGAATCATTTTGCTCGGTTTTGCCGTCCCTATTTTGCTGGGTACAGTGCTGCTGGCCTTGCCGATATCTTCGTCCAGCGGACTTAGTATAGGCTGGCTGGCAGCTCTGTTCACTTCGACTTCAGCCGTATGTGTAACGGGACTTGTTGTACTTGATACCGGTACCGACTTTTCTCATTTTGGACAGATGATCATCTTACTTCTGATTCAAATTGGCGGTTTGGGATTTATGACATTCAGTGTTTTGATCGCCGTGATCATGGGCAAAAAGATTGGACTAAAAGAACGCCTGCTTATCCAGCAATCATCTAATTCTGTAACCACACAAGGAGTCGTGCGGTTATCGCTCAGTATCTTTCTCATTACGTTTATTGTGGAGACAGCTGGAGCTATATTGTTGGCTCTTCGATGGGCCAATGAACTAGGAACAGCAAGGTCAATTTATTATGGGATATTCCATTCAGTGTCTGCCTTTAATAACGCCGGATTTGGATTGTGGCCAGACAGTCTGAGCCGCTATGTCGGTGATCCGTTGGTTAATATTGTGATCTCCCTTTTGTTTATCGTCGGCGGGATTGGATTCACGGTGATTCTGGATCTGTACCGGAAAAGAAGATGGAGAGATCTTTCGCTTCATACTAAAATAGTTTTAATTACTTCCGGGCTCCTTTGTATGGCGGGGTTTTTGGTCATATTTGCGATAGAACTCTTTAATACAGAAACCTTTAGTTCCCTCTCATGGAGCGAAAGGTTTTGGGCGGCCTATTTTCAGGGTGTTGTTACCCGTACAGCCGGCTTTAATTCTATTGATATTGGAGCAATGCTCCCGGCCTCACAATTTTTTATGATTTTCCTGATGTTTGTAGGGGCTTCTTCCGGATCGACGGGAGGAGGTATAAAAACGACTACTTTTGCTGTACTTATGTTAAGTATCGTCTCAACGATTAAGGGGAAAACAGATGTACAGCTGCTTAAAAAACGGATCTCCCAGGATATCATATTCCGGGCACTCGCAGTATTGACCATATCCCTGGGCGTAGTTCTTACAGCCACCTTTCTTCTATCCATTACAGAATATGCTCATCCTAAAGACTTCCTGGCGCTTCTCTTTGAAGTAACCTCAGCATTTGGAACTGTAGGAATGTCTATGAATCTAACGCAGGAGCTTTCGCCCCTGGGGAAATGTATCATCATAATTACAATGTACATCGGGAGACTAGGGCCCTTGACTCTAGCTTTGGCACTGGCACAAAAAAATGTGAAGCAAAAATATCGGTATCCGGAGGATAAGCTGCTTATCGGCTAAAGATTAAGTCTTCAATCACCCGAAAACAAGCCATCCCGTTAATCAGCGGAAGGGCTTGTTTGGCATGTCTCTTAACGTTCCTGGCGTTTATCTAATCCCAAGGCTTCCTTAAGACCGTTCTGGAGAATTTGTGAGAAGTTAAGGCCGGCTTCGTCTGCCGCTTCCCGCAGCCACTTTGGCAGTGTGCAGTTTTTGGTTACAGACTTGTTTGCTGCTTCGTCACGGTAGGGCGGCATAAATACGTCAATGAAAATAACTTTGTCGGCCGGATCTTCTAGCTGAATCTGTTCAGGGGCAGAAGGATTTGGAGGGATGTTTCCGTTATCTTCTAACTCTAATAGGAAATCGACTAACATATCTTTTGCGTTACGGACAGCGGTCTGAATGTCGAGTGCAAGAATCGCACTTCCGGGAAAATCCGGAAAATACAGTCCATAACCGCCATCCTCGCCCTGTTCAGCAACTACCGGATAAATATAACGTTGCACCCATTTCGCCATTTTTTCATTCTCCTCTTATAGGTTAAGGGAAACCCCAATTATTAAAATATAACTCCGGAAGTTCGTTCAATGCTTTTGAGTGTGCCTTTTGGTATTACCTGCCCCATTGCATGGACGCTTACATCAGCGTATCGAGCCGGGTCAGTACGGTATATATAGTGCTGGTGGCTTCCGCGATTGCTATAATTAAGTGAAGGTATGAATCCGGCATCCTGCAAGGCTCTAAGCATTTCCCGTACTGTAACTTGTGTGCCCAAGCGTTCTCCGCCTTTCAGATTATATTGTAACGCGCATTACTATCACAATCGCACATGACATTTATGTCACACCAAATCCGATATTGTAAGATATAACGATGGGGAATTTCCTCCCCGCCTCTTATACTGGAAATATATTGATCTATTTCCGAAAGGGGACTATTGGACAGTGACGGACGCAATAAAGGCAATCATATTGGGCATTATAGAGGGACTGACGGAATTTCTACCGGTATCGTCCACCGGACATCTTGTATTGGCAGGGGATTTGCTGGACTTTGACGGAGACACGGCAGTAACCTTTAAGATTGTGATACAATTGGGGGCAGTGATGGCAGTACTGCTGCTGTATTGGAAGAAGTACCTGAACATTGGTGTGAATATGCTTAAGATGGATTTCGCCAAGAGTAAGGGATTGAACGCCATTCATATGATCCTCGCTATGGTGCCGGCGTTAATCATCTATCTGCTATTCAAGGACACGATTAAAAGCCAGCTGTTCGGTCCGAAGCCCGTCTTAATAGGGCTTATTGCCGGTGGCTTGCTGATGATCTTCGCCGCACGCAGCAAGAGAACCGAAACGGCAGAGACCGTGGACGGTCTGAATTATAAACAAGCCTTCGGGATCGGACTGTTCCAGTGTCTGGCGCTGTGGCCCGGCTTCTCAAGATCGGGCTCGACGATATCAGGGGGCTTGCTGCTGGGAACCAGCCAGAAGGCCGCGGCAGACTTCACCTTCCTGATCTCCGTGCCGGTCATGTTCGGGGCAAGCCTCCTGGATCTGTACGACAGCCGTGATTTGCTGAGTTCGGATGCGCTTGTGCTGATGCTAATCGGATTTATTACTTCCTTCATCGTGGCAATGATAGCGGTAGTAACATTCATCAAGCTAATTAAGCGGCTGCGCCTGGAATGGTTTGCTCTATACCGGTTTGTATTAGCAGGCCTATTCTATGTAATTGTCATCCTGTAACTATTCTTAAAATAAATCATTGAGGAGAGTGGCAATGACCGAAGCAGAGAACAAGAACCGGGAACTGGAGAAGCGGATTGCTGTATTGGAGGCCCGTCTAACCAATATGGAGAATGCGCCCCGGCAACCCGCCAACAACTTAGGCAGGACCGTCCTTGCGATCGTACTCGGTATCCTGCTGTTCCTGGTGGTTATCGGGGTTGTCCAGTTTGTAAGCACAGGCTAGTTGGCTTGAATGATCTTCATATACAAGGTGGCCCTGCCGGAAGTTGGCGGGGTCTCTTACGTGTAAGCTGCTTCGGAGGTTCAGCCGTATTCCTTGGGCTCCTGCAGCAGAATGGAGAAGGTCTGGGTCTCGTGGTCCACTTCAATCGTCTCGATACCCACGAAATCCGGGATTTCGGGATGAACCGCATCCACGCTGTAATCAGGATGAGTCAGCAGTAATTGAATGACTTGTATGGCGTCCACGTTGATCTTGATCCCCTTTACAGTAGAGTCTCACCATGCCCTTATCTCTGTACCGTATTATCCCCGCAGCGCTTAGCGAATATGTCTGTGGATTATATTTCTGTCTTCGTTCCGCTCCATTACAGCCATTAATTGCCCCTGAAAAATCCGTCTCTGGATCTGATCAATCCGCTGCAGCGCCAGAGGGACGGGAACCTGGAAGGCTACAGCGAGTTCGGCCACAGCATCCTCACGGAGTTCGGGCAGGACATTCGCAGCGATCATCGAATAGGGCATGGAGGCATACAGAATAAACCGGTCTGATTCGTCCTTCTGCGCCTGTGTGAATTGTCCGGGCATCAGGGTAGACTTACCGGCATGCCGGAGCAGGTGGCAGAGCACATGGAGGAATTCCAGCCGCTGCAGCTCGGGAGGCAGCCTGTTGTCGATGAACATACTGTACATTCCGGCCGTCGCTTCAATCCCCTTGCTTCTGACGTCCAGGTAATGCACCCAGATATTCAGCCGTTCGGCTATGTAGTCAATGGATATGTCGGATGGCTTACGGACGCCAATACGCTGGTATAGATCCTCTGTCCATTTCTCCAAAGCGGTCATCTGATAATAGCCTTGCATATTCAATCACCCCAATATAAGATCGTATGTTCGTGTTATTGGCCAAAAGAAAAGCCCGCAAGGGCTTAGCAGTTCAGCGCGCACTTACAACTCAAGCGGCTGAAATATGGAACGAGTGTTCCTATGTATGTAAGCATAAAGGAATTACGCCCGAATATCAAGTGTTTTTCCCAAGGTGGGGTGTGTGGCCTGACTCAGCATCTGGACCATGTTCTGGGCATCCGTCTGCGCCTGCTCCTTAGCGAGGCTCATTACCTGCAGCCCTGCGGCCTGCTGTAAGGAAGACTGGCTCATGACAACGGATAACGCTGCAATATCCATGTAGTTACCTCCTTCTGGGTAGTCTGGAAGCGACGATGCTTCCTCTACTTATTATCGACTGCTGGCCGCCTGTCCGTTAGGTGAATGACATTTCTTTGCCGATTGGCCCATGCAACGGGGCGGATTTCCACATATTCTGTGCTGTATTCAATATTCAAGAGGAGGAATTAATTATGGGAGCAGAGTATGGTTGCGGTTGTGGAAATAACGTAGGTGGAGTGAATCAGGGACCACCAATCCTTCCGGTAGCAAGCCCTTGGACTTCGACGGGCGCAATTCTGGTACTGTTCATTCTGCTGGTTATTATCACTAAAGCCTGCTTATTCTAAAACCAGCCTGTAGCAAGTGTGGCCCTGTCCGGCTGATGCCGGACAGGGCTATTTCTTTTTCTTTTTATAACTACGGACCGCCGGTCCGATCTGACGTTTGATTCGGCCTGTGGCTTCGTCGGTTTCAATGATATATAATTCCCTGATTGTTCCTGCAAGCGCGAACCATTCCTGCAAAGCTTCAGCCTCGGACATAGGGCCGTACAGCCGTTTCCCCCGATAACAGATATAGAACACTTCAGGCTCTCCATCTAAGTCAGATTATCCCATTTCATTTTACGCTTTATCGCGGTGAAATTGAATAACTAAGCAGGGCCAGGGGTTCAGCTCTGTGCAAGTCCAATCCGGCAGCTTCGTGTTTACTTGAACATGAACTCCACCCGGGTACCGTCGGCGAAGTCCTCCAGCTGATTGCCGACCCAGCTTCCTGCCCCGCGGTTATCGCCGGGGGTTATGTATTCAATATGTGCACCGGCACCGCCTTCTGCGCACATGGCCATGGGCCATTCATCCCGGTCATAGCCTTTTTTGGTGGGGACACCCTTCAGGGATGCCTTACGGTTCTCCTCCGCTTCATTCCGGTCGATGGTGCAGATGGCGGACTCTCCCTTCCGGATGGCCTCCTGAATATGTCTGGCGGTCTCCGGGTAGCGTTCTGACGGGAATTCCAGCTTCACTACATCTGAATGATCTGTAGAAGGGGTCTGCGGCAGCAGCTGCCCGTTCTCTCCGAACCAGTAAGCGGCCAGACTGAGCAAGATGAGAATCAAGAGACTGGTGAACGTTTTTTTTGCTTTCATATCTGCTCCTTTGCACATGTTGTGGGTATATAGCCTATGCTCACAATAGTATAGCGTAAGAGTACAGGATTGCGACAGTCCAATTTCTTAGGGATTCGCCGTGCTGAGATCCCATAATTCGTCATAATATGTACAAACACCAAGCAGAAACGGCTTTGTTGTCCTTGTACAGGACGTACCGTTTCAGCGGGAAATAGAAGGATAATGTATGGCGTGAAGCATATAAATTCTTATATTTAGGAAAAGGATGGTGGAAACTGTGGAACAGCGCATACTCAGGGATCTGCTGGATTCGGCCTCACGGCTCATTGGCGATGTGCAGTGGCAGGCGGCTTTTCGCAAAGTGCTGATGGCTCCTGCGGATGATGAGCTGGGCCCTCCGGCCAGGCAGCTGCTGGAAACCTTGTACTGGCTGCAGGGGCAGGGGATGATCAGCGGACAGCATGACTATCTGGAGAGTCCGGATGATCTCAATAACAAGCTGAAGAATACGGCTGGCAGCTATGCCGGACTTCACGGCTATGAGATGGGGCCGATCGGCAATCAGACGGAGCAGTTAATCAGCAGGCAGCGGCAGGGGGTTACGGACAGCGCCATCCGCTGGCACAAAGCCGGGGGCATTGTGGCCATGACTTATCATGCCCATCTGCCGGGTACGGCCCCGGCCTGGACGAATGTCTCCATGAGCCTCAGTGAAGCTAATTTCAGCAAATATATCACACCGGGAACGCCCGAATATACGGCGATGATTGCCGAGCTGGATAAGGTGGCTGTTTTCCTGAAAAAACTGAATGACGCCGGCGTGCCTGTACTCTGGAGGCCCTACCATGAGATGAACGGCGGCTGGTTCTGGTGGGGGCAGAAGTCTTCCTTCGTTACCCTCTGGGAGATTATGTTTGAGCGCTACACCGTGTATCATAAGCTGCATAATCTGCTCTGGGTATGGAGCCCGAATGCCAAGAACGAGTGGAGCGATGAACTGGCGAAGTATTATCCGGGCAGCGGAAGAGTGGATGTGCTGGCATCAGATATCTACGAGGGGGATTTCAAGGCAAGCCATCATGACAGCCTGTGGGATCTGGGGCGCGGCAAGCTGATCGCCGTAGGTGAGAACGGAGAGCTTCCGCCGCCTTCGGTGCTGTCAGGAACGCAGAATAAATGGAGTTACCAGATGACCTGGGGCAAGCTGCTGTATGAGCGGAACAACGATGCTACGATTCAGGCTTTTATGAAGAATGGTGCTGTGTTCACCAGGGATGAGTATGCGGCGAAGGCGGCGGAATTTGCTTCAACAGGCGGCGAGCTTCCGAAGCAGGGGTTGTACGGGCAATACTATAATAATATTACGCTTAGCGGCACGCCTGCCCTCACCCGGACGGATGCCAACATTAACTTCGCCTGGAGGCAGTCCGCGCCGGGTCCGGCGGTTCATGCAGATCTGTTCTCCGTGCGCTGGAGCGGCAGACTGAGTGCGGCCTACACCGAGACTTACAATATCTATTCTTATTCAGATGACGGAATCCGGGTATGGATTGACGGGAAGCTGATTATCGACAGCTGGATCAAGCAGAGCGGGCAGGAACGGAAGGGCACAGTGAAGCTGATTGCGGGGAAGCTGCATGAGCTGAAGGTGGAGTACTACGAGAACCAGGGGGATGCGCGTGCGGTACTCATGTGGGAGAGCCCCAGCCAGGCCAAAAGCGTAATTCCGGCAGGAGCCCTCTACCTTCCCTAATCAGATCTGCTCGCGGTAGCTGATGTTGTTGGCAATCTTCTCGTCGCGGACGGCCTGGCGCAGGATATCCTTCACATCCTGAACCTTACGGATTCTATAGAAGGGGAGCTGTGGAGAAGAAGCGTCGTCTGACAAAATCGTAAGCGTCCCGATGCCCAGCATACGCTGCATGATTGACTGGCTGACGGAGAAGTCGTTCACCCGCAGCAGCTCGATTTCTTCGACATCCTTGCCGATCAGTCCGCTCTTCACCATAATCCGCTGGGACGTAATCGTGTACTTGGTTGAATTCAGTCCGACCAGCCCCTTGAGACGGTCGGATATGCCGGCAGGCTTGCCCTGCCATAATTCTTGTTCCGGACCGGAGCCGGAGCGGCGGCCAGCCGCCGGACGCTGTGCTGCTGCCGGTGTATTGGGATTCTCTGTGCTTGCTCCGCATTCTCCGCAGAATTTGGCATCTTGCTTGTACTCCGCACCACAGGCTGTGCAATAATGCATAAGATAACTCCCTCTCATCTAACGTATAATTTCATTATAGTATAACAAGAATTCCCAGTCATTACGGGGTTCTTGTTTTCTATTTCTCCATATGAATACGCTTAACCGCTGAAATATGTTTCATAACCGCGGTTTTTACATTAATTTCATTTGCACTTAACAAAATTCGATATTATTCTGTTAAGTGGAGGGATATTAACTATGAGACAAGCTTTATTTGCAGGACTAATTATGGTGGTTGTTCTACTTAGTGCCTGCGGCAATAACAGTGCTGAACCTGCTTCAGAGGAAGTGGTGCAGGAGACAGTGCAGAGCTTTTACAATGAAATGTCAAAATATGACGAAATGGGAAAATCCTCGCTGGAGAATTTCAACACCACGCTAACCTCTTATTCCACCGGACAAGCGACGGACAAAGAATTGCAGAAGGCGGTTAACCGTTTCCAGGATACGGCTTCCGAGATTGCAGATCAGGTGAACGATGTCAAAATCTCGAAAAGCCTGCCGGATACCGTGCAGACGTTGCTCAGAGATTCGGTTATCGCGTTCCAAAGCGCCTATCAGCTCAAGGAAAAGGCTTCCCAAAGCGCAGTATCTCCCGATGTAACCGCCGAGGAGTTCAACGCGATGAATCAGCAGGCGGACGTAGCGATGCTGTACGGCATTTCCAAGCTGAACGAAGCCAGACTCGCAGCGGGACTGATTGAGCCGGAGAAGGCCGTAACAGGGACCGTGTCAGAAGCAGGGGCAGATATCGGAAAAGCTCCAAGTACTGGCGGCACAGAGACCACTTCAGGGAAGTAAGCGGATAAGAGAGTTGTGATCGCGCAAGGTGTTTCTGATAAGACGCTTTACAGTATAACTGTGGGCGTCTTTTTGCTGCCGGTTGAATCATATGTCTAACCTTTTTGAGAAGTACTTAGGGGCCTCCTTGAAGCCTTGTCTCTCATAAAATTTATGAGCCTGTATTCTTCTGGAATGACAATGAACCTGGATACTGGCACATCCTCTTTGGTGGGCACAAGCTGAGGCGTATTCCTCTAATGCCTGTCCAATGCCCTTACTTCTAACGGAGGAGTCCACAACCAAATAACTAATGGAGGCGATATCTCCTCTCATGCCCAATTGCGGGATATAATGCAGGGACAGACAGGCGATAACACCTCCTTCCGCTTCATAGACCATTAATTCCTCGTTGGGGTCAGCAAGAAATCTCTCTATGTTCTCTTTCATAAAAGTCTCCGTACCCGGGTAACCTAATTGCGTTAATAGTCTGGAAATATCCTCACGATCCCCCACATTTGCAGCTCTAATCATAAATTTCATCTCCACTCCTTTTCTTACTCTTCACCTTAATGATGGCATCAGATTAGACAAATTACTAGAACCACGGTATGGCTGTTTCAATGCAGGTGTGGTGCTATATAGAGTGTACTTGTATTACTTCTCTTATGGGATTACAGTGACTCCAGAGAATGTTTGGCCCTCCTTCTGCGTCCTTTTACTGACATTAATTTCTGCTTGCCTAACAAGAGGAATCGCGGATATAATACAAACATACGTTCGGTACATAGGCGGCAAGATGATGAGTCCGGGTTATACACACACAGAGTGGGGGAATAGGTAATGGGCAAGAAGCTTGAAGCGGGCAGTCTGCGGGAGAGCAGTAGAATCCTGCTGACGGAGCATAAGAGCGGGATTAGGAGAGACGAACGGGAGGCCTGGCGCAGCCTGAGACCGGTTCTGGATGAGCAGAAGGTGGAGGAGATTGAGCATACGCTGGCCTTATCGCTGCGGAGTCATGTGCGGGTGACAGTAGTGCTGTTTGACCCCTTGGAGCAGAAGCTGCTGAGCGGGTTCGTAACCTCCATTCACACCCACTCGCGTGAGATTAAGCTGCAGTGGGCGGAGGAATGGAAGTGGCTGCTTATAGATGACATTGTCGAGGCTTATATTGTCTGACGAAGGAAGGCTCTGCCTGTAAAAGGAGTCCTTAGTTACTCCCGTTCCCGGCCCGGTCCGTCTTCTCATAGGCAATCAGCGTCACTTCCGGGTTCCCGGTCATCCGGGCAATCTCCGATTCAGCCTGACGGATCACCTCCACGACATCCTCCTGGTCACTAAGTGCGGCTATTTTGTAGCTGTCGCTGTGAATATCCATGTTCAACCACCTTTCATGTATTAAGAATTACAGGTCCGCTTACTTATTCTGGCCTGTTATGGCGGAATCCATCCGGCTGAACAAGATCCCTGGAATACCGGGGGTCTATTTCTGATTATACGGATAGTACATCCGAATTTTACGGGCTGTATAGGTTATTCGTACAAGCAACACGGGAAAAGGGGGCATTAACTATATAGGGGGGTGAGTATATGCTGACTTTGGAACAAGTGAAGAGTAAATCGGCCGGGAAGCTCGGCAATCTGCATCCGGCTGTGCTGGCAGGGACCACAGAGCTGATTAGACGTTGTTATAACCGGGGAGTGCCGATCCTCATTACGCAGGGAATGCGTACGATAGCGCAGCAGAATGAGTTGTATGCTCAGGGAAGAACGAAGAAGGGCGACATTGTGACTAATGCCCGGGGCGGGAGCAGCTACCATAATTATGGACTAGCGATTGACTTCGCACTGCTGCTGCCGGATGGTAAAAGTGTATCCTGGGATATTAACTGGGACGGAGACGGTGATAAGGTGGCAGACTGGCAGGAGGTTGCACAGGAGGGCAAGAAGCTTGGCTTCGAATGGGGTGGGGACTGGACCACCTTCAAAGATTATGCCCATCTGCAGATGAGCTTCGGCCTGACTACTTCAGAGCTTAAAGCCGGGAAACGGCCGGCGGCGCAGCAGGTTAAGGCCGCGTTAAGCCGCATTAACGGAGGTGAACCAGAGGTGAATAAGGATATCCCCATTAACATCACGCTGAACGGGCGGAAGCTTACGAACGGGCTGATGGACAATGCCACAACCTATGCTCCGGTCCGTGCCATCGCTGAAGCGCTGGGTGCCCAGGTAACCTATGATGCGCGCACCAAGACTGTGAACATTGTGAAGGAATAACTTCTCTGTATAGATGCTGTCCCGGATGGGGAAATTATCAGCGATAAACCACATCCTTGAAGGGGGCACAACATTTTGAACAAGCTGATCACAAGCCTTGCCTGCGGTACAGTCCTGTCCATGAGTCTGCTCGGAGCCGGTGACATCTCCGCAGCAGCAGGCGGTATGAGCACAACTACACCACCGGGAATGAACAGCACAACGACAGATGGCAGAATGGGTAACATGGGCAACATGGGGAATATGGATGACCGGACGATGGACAATCGGGGCAACACCCTGATGAATGAGACCAGAGATTCCATGCACAAGACCGAAACCATCATGAAGGACAAAGTCCGTACCGGAGACAACAGCTCCGTCTCTCCGCTGTCGAACAACACGACTACCGGCAGATATCGGGCGCAGAGTACGACCGCCACAGACAATAACGATAACCGCTCCAACTGGGGCTGGCTCGGTCTGCTTGGCCTTCTCGGTCTTGCCGGAATGCGCAGCAGAACCGGTGAGCGCGACCGCCACTAGGATTTGGCCGTGGACAAAAAGCCCGTATCAGCTTTGGCTGACCGGGCTATTTTTTTGAGGATAGGGAAAACAGGAAAAATTTATTGCGTATCCACCTAATACGTGCTATTATATTTCTTGTCGCGTAAGAACGCGCAATAACATGCCGGGGTGGCGGAACAGGCAGACGCACAGGACTTAAAATCCTGCGGTAGGTGACTACCGTACGGGTTCGACCCCCGTCCTCGGCATCCTTGATTTATAAGGGTTTTTTCCGAAAAACCTTGGTTTTTGAAACGACTTAGGAGAGAACTTTTTATCGAGTTCTCTCCTGTAGTTCTCTCCTTTTTCCGAAGGAGAGAACTAGGAGAAGATCGCATGACTCTCATGAAACATTGAGGGCAGTGCGATCTTTTTTTATTAAAAGATCAGAACATTGCTCATCGTTGATGCCGAAGATATTTTGGAGCTGTACTCTAGATGAGAATAAATATTCGCCGTTGTAGAATAGTTGCTGTGTCCCAGCCATTCCTGAATTTCTTTCATACTGACTCCATTGGCGAGTAAGAGGCTTGCACAACTATGACGCAGGTCGTGATAGCGAATATGACGTAAACCATTTTTTTTAAGAGTTCTAGTAAAGTTTTGTGTAATAAAGCCGGGTTTAATACGTTGTCCCAACTTATCCAGATAGATATACTCCTCGTAATCAGTGCAGTAGGATTTACCACATATGGTTTTATTGAGAGCTTGAAGCTCACGAATACGCAGCAGTAATTCCTCAAAGGCAGGCACAAGAGGTAAGGTGCGGCGACTTGGTTTGTTTTTAGCCCGGTCCTTTTCAATGATGTGTTCCTGACCTTCAAAATAAACCGGAGTTACAGTGTGCCTAATACTAATCGTTTTGTTTTCAAAATTTATAGCTGTCCATTTCAACCCAACTACTTCACTTCGCCGCAATCCATAAAAAGCGGCAAGAATGACTGCTAGCTCTATCAGTTCGCCCTTAACTTTTTCAAACAGAATATTAGTCTCCTGCTTGTTGTAAAAACTGCCTACAAAATCATTTTTCTTTGGTCTTTCAATCTTATCTGCTGGATTAGTGTTAATTAAATCATTTTTGAGAGCATGTTTTAGAGCTTTGCGAATATTAGCGTGATAATGGAGAACCGTGTTGGTTGTTACTCCATTTTCTTCAAGCTCATATTGATAGTAATCTTGTATG
Source organism: Paenibacillus tritici (assembly GCF_018207515.1). Taxonomy (NCBI): domain Bacteria; kingdom Bacillati; phylum Bacillota; class Bacilli; order Caryophanales; family Paenibacillaceae; genus Paenibacillus; species Paenibacillus tritici. The sequence goes on along the minus strand of NZ_CP073365.1, from coordinate 5,721,145 downwards.
TGACTTGGTAATAATTCTTTGAGAAATAACCCCTTTTCTTCGAAGTAAGGAACAATATGATTAGTAATGACATTGTGGTACGAAGCATAGGTGATAAATTCAACCTGATGTTTCATCATTGCTAGCCACTGAAGCATGAACTCAGAAAAAAGTGGGCCTATTTCAACTGGCTCTTCAGTGGGTTTCTCTTCGATAATTTCTTCAGCAGCTTGTTCTTTTTCAGGGGCATTTAAGAGAAGAGTGAATTCCCTCCTCGTCTCTAATAGCAATGCTTCTGCTCTTTTTTTGTTTCCTTTTACCATAAGACCAGTAGGAATCCACTTTGGTTTTCTCTTACCTTCTTCATCCTTGCAATTCAAGACCATATAAAAAAGCCCTTTTTTTTCTTGTAGGTGGCCTGCTACCATGAATATTCCTCCTTCATAGCAGCCCGCATTGATCCTACCATTGACGCATTAATTGTAGCATGTGTAAAAGGTTAATTCAATGCGGTAAAGCGTTGAAGTTTAGGGGCGGTTGTATATTCGAGAGATGTAGGTAGATCATGATATTGATTTTAGGGATTTTATAAGAGCGGCCAATTTTGAAGTGTTCTATTTTATTTTCCTTTAGGAGCTTATAGCCTGTTTTAAAGCTAATGCCGCCGAGCATCTCACACATTTGAGTAATGTCTACGACATCGGGATAGCTTTGAAAAAGAAGGGGATAAGCTTCTTGAAGGCTAAGATACATTTGTGGATTCGGATTCAATTCTATCACCTCATATTTTCGAGATTTTTGCTAAGAGTGCTAAAATTGCTTCTGAAAGTTATATTGCTGATTTTGAGGAAGTGTTACTACAAGATTGAAAAACATAATAGACAAGCTCCAAATAATAATCTCAAGCCGCAGTTAGTTAAACTGCACATAGTCCCAACTTTATGGGAACTCCCCCTCATCCGAGCGAGCTGCCCCCAATACAGTGACGTTGGCCGGGCAGAAGTATCATTATTTATTCTTACAGATTATGGCGATTCAACCCACTACAGGTTGATTCAAAGCCAAAAGTAAATCGCTCGTGTCTCATACGGAGAAAAAAGCGAGACAGTCTTCGCGCCTTTGCTTACGTCGCTTTCTGTTAAACAGTGCAAGAAGAAAGTGCTTGGATTATAAATGTGCTATTTTCAATGAGCGAATTGAAAAAGAAAAACTCAAGGTGGCGTGAATTTACCTTGTGCTTATTAATATAAATTGCTTTATAAGTGGATAATTGCAACCAAAAATATATTTTATTTGAATTAATATAAACAATGCATAAGTGAAATAAAGAACAAGGCTTGGTATCACTAAAATAGCTTCAATATGAAAATGTCTATAGATAACGGTTAATGTCAAATTTTCTTGTAGCTAAGAGAAATTCAATAGCCAGATGTTGTTTGCAATCCTCATCCAACAATCCAAATCGTCGAGAATATTTATTAATTAGGGGTTCATATCTTCTTAATAATTCAACTTCGGCAATTGTATTGCCATATTGAGCCATTTCAATTAACTCTTTAGTTTCAAACATCAGTTATGCCTCCCTTTTTATATAATATGCATATAAAAGAAAAGAGGAGCGCTGCTTCGCTGTTTCTATCTACATTCAAAGATCCATATTTCTTTTAAGTTTATCCAGTACATTGGTTTTGGATTTTGTTACAGCTTGTCTACTTACACCTAATAAAAAGGCAATTTGCTGATCAGTTTTTTCTTGAAAGTATTTTAAGTATATCAGTTGTCTTTCAGTAATACTGAGGGTTTCAAGAGCTTGAAGTAACCAAAGCTGTCGTACAACAATATCAATTGAGAATGCATAATCATTATTGATTAATGAAGATTCAAAGTTCTCATGTAGAGGTTGTGTGCTGGTATTATCTTTGGCCTGTTTACTGAAAAAGCGAAAAGCAGAGCGGGAAAGACACGCCTTGATATAACTACTGAAACCACATTCAACTTCCTGAGATAGAATTTTTTTGGATTTCATATATATCAGCTCCTTTTTAAGTAAATAGTTTTAAAAAATAGATTATGCTACTTTTTTTAAAACATTTGTCGGAGTATGCAATTATAAATCAAACCGAAGAAAGCTAATTCTAAAGAATGTTTGGAATACGATTTTCGATGCCATTACTGTTGTGTATGTTATGTACCGTTGAAGCCTCTCACCTCGTTTGTATAGTTTATGGCTCAACTGTTAGATAATTAACCTATCTATTTTCTTCAACTTTACTCAGATTTTCCTAATGGTATTTTTTACGGGGGTGGCTCGGTTTACAACATCTTGCTGATTCAAGAGAAATGATGCACTCAAGAAACCTCAATATGTGCAGAGTATAATAATTGTTGTATATAAGCTGCGTCAATAGGGGAACCGTAAGACTTAGTTCGACAATCAGCTTAAGCCGAATGGAATCCAAGAGATCTTGGGAAAACGCAATCCTATCATAAGCCCTCCTTGTTAATCTAAAAAGGACTGCCATGAACGTGTTGGCAGCCTGATGGATTTTTTTATTCCTGTCGTTTTATAATATTATCATACGAATATTTAGATTAATTCTAACAGAAACCAGGAGCCTGTTCTAACGTTTTGACGACTTTCGAATGTGCAATATACGACATTTGCAATTCCCCATACATTTAGAAACGCGTTGCTCAAGTATTGTATTCAATGAAATTTCTAGGAAAACTTACGTTTTGAGCGGTCCAGCACACCCCACTTTTGTGCAAGCAATAATATTGCTTAATTATAGCGTGATTGACTAACACGACCACCCCTCCGCCAAGAAAGCAGAAGAACAGCACGATGATGGACAGCACATAAAAGCTATGGTAAACATAAATCCAATAAATACCGAACACCATATTTTCGTACAACTGTTAAGTAGAGCTAGGCTTATATATGTTATAGCATCTTTTTGATTGATAGGATGCTGGAAGTGATAAGGATAGATAAACGTTGAGTGATATATGCATGTTGCAGATAGAAAATGGACATGGTGCAGAGGTAGACGAAAGTTTGAAAGAAATCTGTCTGGAAATATCCAAGAGATATGAGATCATATTTTTAGAGATTGGAACGGATAAAAATCATGTTCACTTTCTGGTGCAGTCCGTGCCGAAGTATAGTCCAACGAAAATCATACAAACGATAAAAAGTATAACGGCAAGAGAAATTTTCACAAGACATCCCGAAGTGAAGAAAATTATGGGGTGGAGAATTTTGGTCAGACGGATATTTTGTAAACACAGTAAGTAAATTTGGAAGTGAAGCAACCATAAGAAATTATGTGAAGAAGCAAGGGATTGTGGACGAATACGTAAAGTCACACGAAAAAACAGAAGGAGAGCAATTGACGTTTTACTAGGTGAGCGAAGCGAATTCTCCAGCTAAGATACCCCGCAGCTTGCTGCGGGGAGTTTCATTGATGGAGTAAAGAATGAAGAATCCCGTGATTATTATTGGTGCTGGCCACGATATGAGCATACCATCACTAGTCTCGTTCAAAAGCTACACCTCAAAACCTTCGTTCAGCACACCGAGGGGGCTATGTTATTTGAGCGGTATGAGAACCAGCCGCCCGAACCCTATATTCTACCATAAATGCTATTATTCTAGCACTACCGCCTCGAATTATTGCAGAGCACATCACTTTTATTCCTTCATTCTCTCCTGAAACGAACTTAAGCCTTATCAACAAACCAACCTGGATGGCTGGACAAGCCAAGGCTATAGCTGTCTATGATGAGCCTTTTTGGAGAAAGGATGGGCTTTCGGGTTACGTATTGAGTTGGGTAGGGCCGTTGCAGGAAATTCATGACGCATCTCCCAACACAGGTCCGGGGGCATTATTTGGTTTCTTTAGCATGCCTCCGGACGTCCGCCAACAGGTAGAGGGAAAAGAGGTTTTAGAACAAGTGAAGGCACAGTTGATTAGGCTTTTCGGCCCGTCAGCAATAAAAGTATGGACTACCTATACTATATCAGGGGAATGAAAAATAAAATTGCTTTTGCTGGAATAGAAACAAGTACAGAATTTGGTGATCATCTTGAAGGTGCACTTCAGTCAGCTGAACTTGCATTCTCGAAATCATCAATCAGATATGATTCATCTACAATGAATTCGATATACGATTAATTAATTGAATAATTGATTTAATTAAAGTAAACTAGTGAAATACCAACATTTTAAAACTACGGAGGTCTATTCAATGAAGAAAATGAAAGCCATGCAAATTCCAGCTGCAGGAGAAAAAATGCAGTTAGTTGAGGTGCCGGTTCCGCAGCCGGCAGAAGGGCAAGTATTGCTCCGTGTTGAAGCTTGTGGCGTTTGTAACGGAGATTCAATGGCTATGGGCGGTGCTGCGTCAGCATATCCTCGTATTCCTGGACATGAAGTAATAGGAATCGTTGATGAGCTTGGAGCAGGCGCATCAAAGTGGAAAATTGGAGAACGTGTCGGCATTGGATGGCATGGGGGACATAGCCATGTTACCGGATTAACGATGGATGGTGGATATGCGGAGTACATGGTTGCATATGAAGACAGTTTGTCCAGTATTCCAAATGAAATTTCGGCGATGGAAGCTGCTCCACTCATGTGTGCTGGCGAAACAACATTTAGTGCCATCAAAAATAGTAAAGCTCGTCCTGGTGATCTGGTAGCGATTCAGGGAATTGGTGGGCTAGGACATCTCGCCGTTCAATTTGCAAGCAAAGCCGGATTTCGCACCGTGGCTATTTCACGAGGAAATGATAAAGAAGCTCTCGCACGTGAACTTGGAGCTCATCACTACATTGATTCGGCCAAAGAAGATCCGGCTGAGGCATTGCAAGCATTAGGCGGTGCCAAAGTTATCCTGGCAACTGCACCTAACGCGAAGGCCGTTTCCTCTCTGATCAACGGGTTGGGTCAAGACAGCGAGCTCATCATTGTGACAACTTCCACTGATCCACTAGAATTGTCAGCGATGGACTTCTTGAAAGGACCTAACACAGTCAAAGGTACGCTTACAGGTGGAGCGGAAGAAATCCAAGCGACGATTAATTTCAGTGTGCTGACGGATATTCGCCCTATGATTGAGTCATATCCATTAGATCGTGCTAGCGAAGCATACGATAATATGATGTCAGCATCGACCCGATTCCGAGCCGTTCTGAATATTTCCGAGTGAAAATAAACCCTGAAAAATTGTCAAAAAGCATTATCGTCCATAAGAATGACTTGTGGACGATTTTTTATGTTATGAAATCCAACAGAAGTAAGTGCAGTCGAATTTGTAGAAGATGAGCGAAATGAGTTTGGACAAAAGTGAAAAATCCAACATGTCCATTGGTTCCTGGAGCAGACTACCCCAAGTTAGTTCCCGTATCCCGATATTGTCGTCAGTAGAAAATAAAGTGCTAAAGTGTCGAGGGCATTAAACGAGCCAGTTTAGTTTAAGACCATCCGCGGTGAACCGTACCATAAATAGGGGCAAGTTTTTTGAAGAAAAGCTCGCAGGAGCCTGTATTTGCATCATGCAGAACATAGGAGTAGTGTAGCTTACACTCTGGTCGGAACGGTGTGTAAACGGGCTTCTGCGGGTTTATTTGTGTTACAGAATAATGAGGTGCCTTTAAGGGGCTTTTGCCGTTTTGAACCCAAATTATTGAGCGCAAATTTTGGGGGGGCCAATTTTCAAATATAATGTTAAGGACTAGCCTTAGCATTAGTAAGAGAATCTCTTAAAAAGGAGTCCTGCCTTTGGCTTCAGGTCGGTTAACCGCAATTGGAATGAGCAGACATCGCTAACCGAAGAATTTTACGTGCACAGGTTGCTACAAAATGAAGGGGGCACAGCCCCTTTGATCGGGTCGACTAGAGTCAGCCATATTGAAGATGAGGCTTATCTTCGCAATGCTCTGCGTTCTTAGCAAAGAACTACAGGAAACCGATAGTTAAAGAAGAGAGGAATACTCTTGGCTAATCTTTCATTGAAATACCAAATGAAATTGAAGTACATATTTTTATTGCTGGGATTACTAATAGCTGTTCTATCAGGCTCACGCATATTGTGGATGGAGATGTTTGGTGATCTACAACAGGATTCCATAAAAAACGGGGAACTCCATTTGCGTGATTGGAATGCAGAAGACGGGCAGATTGTTTTGCTTGACGGGGAATGGGAATTTTATTCCTCACAATGGCTCTCGGATGGCAATAAGCAGCAAGGCTTGGTCTGGAGTGAGCCAAGGATTATTCAAGTTCCGGGGGGATGGAATGAAGCTTTGCATGCCGGGACGTCTACTCCATATGGATTCGGCTCGTACCGCTTGCGATTATATGTGAATCCGGAACAAGATCTAAACTATAGTATTCATGTGCCAAGTATACGCACTTCGTCGGAAGTATACGTAAACGGCCGATTGCTGGCTAAATCCGGGCGGGTGGCGGATTCGGAAGAAGACTCTATCGCTAAGAATCTTCCGTATTCTACAACCTTTACGGCAGATAAAGATGGTGTAATCGAACTGGTGATTCAAGCGTCCAATTTTGTGGATAGCCGGAACGGTGGCATTGTCCGGTCTATTAAATTCGGGTCAGAAGAAGCAATTACCAAAGAGATGAAGGTTTCGGTTTCTATGCAGATTCTGACAACTGTTATCTTTCTGATCCATTCTGCCTATGCGTTTATATTATTTCTATTGGGTAACAAGCAGAAAAAGCTGCTTTATTTCTCTTTGCTAACATTCTTTATCACGCTAAGCAGCGGATTAAGCAGTGATGAGAAGCTGTTCCATCAAATATTTTATATCGGCAACGTTTGGGATTTCCGGCTATCCAATGTGGCTTTTTTGATTGGAGCCTATGCATTATTGGAGTGTACGAATCATCGCGAACTCGCCTTTTGGCACAGGATGTATCCTGTATTTAGGGCAATGATCTTGGGGACCGCAGGTATTACGTTGTTCTTGGATACGTATCAGGTAACTAGGATCTTCCCCGTGTATTATCTGCTAGGTGGTATTGCTGGAGTCATTTCGACGATTGCGATCTGTAGAACAGTGGCTAAGGATATGAGAGGGAATCTGTTATTGTTTTTCTCCATCCTTGCGTTGATCCATCATTTTATTTGGATGCTCCTCTGGCGGGAGGGCGGGTATAGTGTTGTCTACTATCCGTTTGATTTGATTATTTCGATGGGGTGTTTGGCCTCAGTATGGTTTAGGAATTATTTTAACATGTACGAGAACACAAATGAGCTTGCAACAGCCTTGCAAAGAATGAATGACCATAAAGATCAATTTCTGGTGAATACTTCACATGAGTTCAAAAATCCGCTTCACAGCATACTCAACCTGTCACAATCTGTTTTAAAACGGGAACAGCATTTGATGCAGGAAAGAAGTATCAAAGAGCTTGATACTATTTTTTCTGTAGGGCGCCGGCTGACCTTGATATTAAACGATTTGATTGATGTGATGAGCTTGCGGGAAGGCAATCCCCGTATCTTCAAAAAAGTCATACTGATTCAGCCGATCGTGACGGGAGTACTTGATATGCTGCAATTAAATGCAGAGGTGAAGTCTGTAAAAATTACAAATCAAATTCCTGAAGATTTTCCTCTGGTACATGCGGATGAGAACCGGATTATTCAAATCGTCTTCAATTTACTTCATAATGCTGTGAAATACACAAATGATGGAGTCATTTCGATTTCGGCTTATGTAAAGGACGGGCGGGCTTATATCGTTATTGCTGATACCGGAATCGGAATGGATGAGTACATGCTTAAATGCCTATTCCGTCCATACGAGCAAGCCAACACAAGTGAGACCATGATTGAAGGCGGCTTTGGGTTAGGGTTGAGTATAAGCAAACAGCTGGTTGAGCTTCATGGGGGTACATTAGATGTGACCTCCACTAAAGGAGAAGGTTCACAATTCATATTCTCTTTAAAGCTGGCAGGCTTGGAAGCGGAGGCGGAGAGTGCTATGACGAACGCTTTTGAATTGTTACCCGTACATTCTGTGGCAACTCAAGAACATGTTCCGATGAACACGGACAAGGCAAATATCCTGAGTGCTGAGACACCGGCAACGTTCTTCAATATGGATTCCGACCGTCCGGTTCTATTAATTATTGATGATGATCCCGTTAACCTTCAAGTGCTTGAAGCCATACTGCCACCAGACGAATATGATATAACAATGGTAACGAGTGCCAAACAAGCTTTGGCTATTCTGGATACTAAGGAGTGGGATCTGGTTATCTCCGATATCATGATGCCGATGATGTCCGGATATGAACTGACACGAAGGATTCGTGAGCGGTTTACCTTCACAGAGCTTCCGGTTTTGCTTCTTACTGCAAGAAGCCAGCCGCAGGATATTCAAAGCGGTTTTCTGGCGGGAGCAAACGATTATGTGACGAAGCCAGTAGAGGCGATAGAACTTAAATTGCGGATAAAGGCGCTAACTACGATTAAACAATCCATTCGGGAACAACTCCGATTAGAAGCTGTATGGCTGCAAGCACAAATTCAGCCTCATTTTTTGTTTAATGCGTTGAATGCTATATCAGCATTAAGTGATATTAATTTGGAGAAGATGCGTGATTTGCTTGAAGAGTTCACTAATTATTTGAGGAACAAATTTAAATTTCAAAACGTGGACAGTCTTGTTCCGGTTGAAGAAGAGCTAAGTTTAGTGCGTTCTTATTTATATATTGAACAGGTCCGGTTTGAAGATAGGCTGCAGGTGATTTGGGAGATTGATGATTATGTGGGCATCAAAGTCCCGTTTCTTTCGATCCAGCCTCTCGTTGAGAATGCAATCAGACATGGAATAATGAAGCGCAAACGTGGAGGCAGCATTGTAATACGAATTTCCGTCGTGGAGACCCATGCAGAGATAACAGTTGAAGATGATGGGGGCGGAATGGACGAGGTTCAATTGCAACGATTATTGGAAAGAAATAAAGACAGTAGTTCCGGCGTCGGATTAATCAATACGGATCAGCGCTTAAAACGGCATTTCGGGACGGGCCTTGATATCAAAAGCTCGCTAGATACAGGGACAACGGTAACTTTTCACGTTCCGGTCAGCAGAGAGAAAGCCCGGGAATAGACTCCAATTACTTCATTAGTGTATTGGGGTTATCATTCATTCCGGCGCAAGACTCACCTTACAAAGTCCTACAACCTGATCAGCTGCTCATCATCTTTCCAGAGAATTTGACCCGTCCTATAATTCCGTACGGCTAACGGCCTGACGCCGCGATGTTTGCCTGTGGTCTGGATGATGCGTTGCTTGCCTTTGAGAAACCACGTATGCTGAAGCGCCTGGTAATCTCGGATCATCATTTTGGTGATGCTTTGGCGATCATCCACAAAGAGCTGGTGGAGATTATGGATGGCTTCCGTTTTCCACCGTTGGAGGACATTCGCATGAATGCCGTGTTCGCTGGTCAACTGAGAAACCGATTTCTCTTCTTCAGTATTTCCAGTATGCTGGCGGCTCGTTAACGGGGAACATAGTTCAACATAATGAGAAAAATGAAAGGGCCATCCCACAAAAGGATGGTCCTAAAACTTGCCGTTACAGACAACGCGGTGAAGCGTATCCTAAATAAGGACAAGTTTTTTGTGGAATTCCTTGCGGGGCACGGATTTATATATATGTGTGGAGGCTTCACACATAGGAACGGTACAAAGGGCTATTTTTTTTGAATGGAACATCCTAGTCACATCCCGCGATATTTGACGGTTTTTATAAAGAGACTTTTTCAGTGGCCTCCCTATCGGTGGAGGCCACTGCGACGACCAGAAACTGCCGTAGCGTCTCATCGAATTCTAGTTCGACGCCTCGAAGCTTTTGGCTTTGCTGAACAGCTATATGCTTCACTATGGTCTGAATTAACGTCTTTGAGTTTCGAGCGGAGAGGACTGCAGGAGCCCGTTTAAGTTCTGAGCGCTTTGCGTACGAGCTGTAGTGGGATGGGGTTCAGCCTGGTTTTTTTCATCAAGCTGTCGCTCCGCTTCAGATTTTCGGTTTGCAAGCACGTAGTACTTCGACCTCAGCTCGTTGATGCGTTCGACCAAGATGTCGTTATCGATTGTGTCGCTTTCGTAGAGGGTAAAGTACCTTTGCCTTCTGGGAATCCAACATTTTCATTTCACGCTCGATTGCAGCGAGCTCTTTTTGAAGCGGAGCGACGCTTTTGCTCCGCGACTTATTGAGGCTTACGACAATTGGAAGTAGACCACCAAACGATTCATATTGAGGTGGCTACCCTTGGCTTTAGCAGGCCCACGCCTAGAAAGGAGTATTCGCGGAATGGTACTACTACTCACCGGATGTCAACACAGCGCATATCCGGCGTTAACTACTTCCTTGAAAACCTTGCGCAACTGGCGTCAAGAAATCGTCAACTACCATCGTTGCCACTGAACCAACGCTGTTGAACGGATTTTAAGCAATGAAAAATGTAACAACCGATAATACAATAGAGGTGATTAGCATCGCAATAAGCGGTCTCAAAGCTCTTGCCCGGAGGTCGCGCAGATTTACATTCAATCCAAGTCCGACCATGGCCGATGTGAGAATAAAGGTCGTCAGATTGGAAACTCCGTTCATAAACCCCGGGGAAATAGCAATGGACTTACCTAAACAATAACTGCCAAATAGACTCATTAGAATAAAGCCGATAAGGAACCACGGAAGTTCAATTTTCGCACCATTGCTGTTTCCGGAGTTTTTCCGTTTCATCCAAAATATCAATATAAAGCATAAGGGAACTAACAACAGTACTCTGCCTAATTTGGCCAGCAGGGCAATCGCCAGTGCATCTTGCCCTGCTGGGGCCCCCGCCAATGCGACATGTGCAATTTCGTGAAGGCTGATGCCGCTCCAAATCCCATAATGAATAGATGATATTGGTAAAAAAGGCCGAAGAATGGTATAAGCAACCGAAAAAATGGTTCCTACCAGGGCAATAATGCCAACTCCAATGGCTGTATCTTCGTCATCAGCTTTCAATATCGGTGATACGGCGGCAATAGCTGCAGCACCGCAGACACCAGTTCCAATTCCAAGAAGCAATGATAATGATGGCTCCGCTTTGAGGACCTTTCCCAGCCAAACGGTTGCCAAAATTGCAAATCCAACTACCGCCATATCGCGGACAATCAGGTCAAGTCCTTGGTGAAGAACAGTATCTATGTTTAATTTCAGACCATATAATATAATCGCAAAACGCAATAAACGCTTGGCTGAAAATTGAATCCCGGGTCGCAATGCCTCCGGGTAACCGAAAAGTTGCCGGTAAATAACTGCGATCACAATCGCACAGGCCAGCGGGCCAACATGATCAAACCCGGGAACCTTTGATAAAACAAACCCAATTGCTGCAATAACAACGGTGAAAGCAATGCCTGATAACCATAAACCCACAGAAGCTTTCTTTTTGGGATTGAGAAGGTTTTTCTCCTTGACATCCGGAATATTTGCTTGTTGGCCTTCCATTTCATCACCTCAAATTATTTTCATAAGTCGAGTGTACCCCCTATTTTATATATAAGGAAAATAATGATATATAATATGGATGATAAGTGATTTCATATAAATAAACACGGCAATGATTACAGCTAAGTAAAAACAAAATTGGATGGAAGTGTACCAATATGGATCAATATTTAGAGGTGTTTATTAAAGTCGTAGAAAAAGAAAATTTCACGAAAGCCGCAGAGGAACTGCATATGACGCAGCCAGCCGTCAGCCAGTACATTAGAACATTAGAGCAGGTGGTGGGGACAAGATTACTGGAGCGGAGCAATAAATTCGTGCGAATGAATAAAGCCGGGGAAATTGTCTACCACCATGCAAAAGGAATCCTTGCACTCTACACAAGAATGCAATACTTAGTAGATGATTTGGCCAACAATGCCAGCGGCCCAATAGCCATTGGCGCGAGCTATACATTCGGCGAATATATTTTACCGCATATTATCGCCAAGCTGAAAAAAGAATACCCGCTTATCAGACCGTCAATCATCATTCATAACACGAAGGAAATAATCGATTTGGTGATTTCCTATCAATTGGATATTGGAATTATCGAGGGTTTTTTCAACGATCATCAAATACACTCAGAAATCGTTTCGGAGGATCATATGGTTATAGTTGCTTCGCCGCAGCATCCTTTACTAGAAAAGAAAGAGGAATTGCGCCTTTCAGACTTGGTGGATGAAACGTGGATTCTTCGGGAAGAAGGCTCCGGAACAAGACAGGCAGCGGACAATTTCTTTGAAATGTATGAGTTTACTCCGAAATCTATCATGGAATTCGGAAGTACACAGGTGATTAAGGAGTCAGTTGAGGCAGGATTGGGGATCAGTCTGCTGTCAGGGTGGGCAATTGCTAAAGAGCTAACAAGCGGATACATCGGAAAGATTCATGTAGAAGGGCTTCCGTTTAAACGGAATTTCACCATCGTCACCAGATCGGCATACCAGACAAAAGCTCTGGAGACGTTTATTGAAACGCTTAAGGAATATTTGAAGTAGCATACATTCAATATACTATGGATCATATTCTATTCATGAAGGTTGACACAGTACAGGACTTATCAAAGAGTCGAGTGAGGAGAGAGTGCCAAGTATGATTGAAATTGATTGTATGGGAGAAATTTGTCCGGTGCCGGTATTGATGCTTAAGAAGCATCATCAAGCGATTTATCGAGGTGAAAAGGTACTGCTGCTCACAGACCATAGCTGTGCGAGAAAATCGATCACAGAATACTGCAAGCAGACCCATCTGCGTTGTTCAGCTCAAGAAGTGATTAATGGCGTATGGGAGATTAGTATAGAGGCTTGAGCATTGAGCTCTCAGCATAACGTATCAATTAAGGTTTGTTCAATATATTGAACAAGTTGCTTTGTATCGCGTTTACAATTTTGATGATGCTTCTTGACCATATAAATATCATTGTATACCTGGAGATCACGAATATGAATTGGTTTGAGCTGTTTGTTGTACAGCTCTTTTTTTATGGACATATACGGCAGAAATGCAGCGCCATGTCCTTTGATTGCAGCCAGCTTAACGGCCTCAATGGAATCAAGGTTGTAGAGAATGTTCAGCTTCACGTTTTCTGTCAAAGTCTGTTCCAGCGAGCGTTGAACACAGATAAGCTGGGTAGACCCAACTAGGGGGTACCGAGGCAATTCTTCCAATTTAATTTCCTGAGGAGCAGGCTTGGAGTAGCTGGAGACGAGCATGACTTGGTCGGAAAATACCTTATACGAGTTTATCTCTGACTTGGAGGATGGACCAGAGATGAAGCCGATGTCTCCTTCTTCAAGTAAAATATGCTCCTCAATGTGCGGACTGAGCGCTTCATTTAATGAAATATTGCAAAAAGGGAAGTGATTCTTCACTTCAAATAATGTGCAGGGCAGAGCATAGTTGCAAACTTCAGGGATCGCGTAAATGGAAAGTTGTTGATACTGGGCAGGCTTAAATTGTTCGATTTCGGTGACCATATCCTCATATAGTTTACAAATTTGTGTTGCGTATTTCTGCGCAATTTCTCCAACGTCCGTGAGCTGCGCCCCTTTGTTGCTTCTCTGTAGCAGTTCGGTGCCCAGCGATGTTTCCCAGGATTTTAATTGTTGGCTAAGCGCGGACTGCGTGATGTGCGACTTCTGCGCAGCTTTGGAGATGCTATTGAGCCTGGCAATATCGAGAAATGATTTAAGCGTTTCCAGATTCATTGTAATGCCCTCCTTTGTCAATCTCTGACCACTGTATATCATAACCTGCCTATAATTAAATCGCCATTAGAAAAACTTATACAGCATTGAAAATGCAGATAACCACAGGCTTTATAATCATGTTACTATTTTCACATAGTTAATTAACTTCAAGGTAGGAGGTGTTCATTTATGGAGCAAAGCGCTAGTCTCGCAGCGAAATCCGTTCGCACCCGGGCACCTAGAAAGCCAAAGAAGAGCCAGCTGCCGATCGCTCTTTTGGCTTCGGTTCTCGTCATTGGATTTGGTTTCTATTTGAATCAGTACAATGACAAAATGGTGATCTATTTACTTTTCGGGCTTGCGTTTGGCGTAGTTTTGCAAAGAGCGCGGTTTTGTTTTACGGCTTCAATGAGAGATCCCTGGATTACGGGGAGTACATCCGTGACAAGGGCGGTATTAATTGCTTGCTCTCTCGCGACCATCGGCTTCTCGGCAATAAAATACTCCGCATTTGCAGCAGGCAACCCGATTCCAGGCATGGATAATGTCGGTCAGATCAGTCTGGCATTGGTCATCGGCGCCGTTATTTTCGGGATCGGGATGGTCATTGCCGGCGGTTGCGCCTCAGGTACACTTATGCGGGTCGGGGAAGGCTTTACGATGCAGATGCTATCTCTGGTGTTCTTTGTAATTGGTTCTCTGTGGGGAGCGCATGATATGGGCTGGTGGCAGACAACTGTGATAAAGGATGCGCCGGCTGTTTTTTTACCTGATGTGTTTGGTTGGTTAGGAGCCTTGCTGGTTCAGTTTTTAATCATCCTGCTGCTTTATATTGCTTCTGTCAAATGGCAGCAGAAAAAAGTGGGTAGTGCGGAGTAAGGGTTCATCGGATGAAGGTGCTTTTCTTGAGTTTGGATGCAGAGTGTCTGTTTGGTTTCGATGGAAAGTGAAATTATTCACAAAAATACTAAGTTAAGGTGGTTGTTAAAATGGCAGAATTTACATTGGATTGCATGGGAGAAGCTTGTCCGGTTCCGTTGATGAGAACGGAGAAAAAGATGGTGGAGCTTAAGGTAGGCGACGTGCTAGTCGTGTCGATTGACCATAGCTGTGCGATGAAGAATGTTCCTGAATGGGCGAGAACGCAAGGCCACAACGTAGAAATTGAAGAAATTGATGATGGCGAATGGGAAATTGTGATCGAGAAAGTGAAATAGAGTAGACGGTATGTTGAAGATGGGAGGAATTGAACGGTGAACGCATTTTGGTTAAAAATATCCTCTAATCGTTTTTATAAGCAATTGCTGAAAGAACCGCTAACTTATGTAACTGGAGCCGTACTGCTCGCTGTATTGGCAATAGCCCATCTTGCTGTATTCTCGAAGGGCTGGGGGGTAACGAGCGCCTTTGCAGATTGGGGTGCCTGGATGTATCAGCTCGTCGGAGGCAATGTGGACAATTGGGCGTATTTCAGCTCGGAGAAGGCGCAAAAGACGCTGTCTGCCGGCTTTCTGAACGATGGAGGATCAATTCGCAACCTGGGTATTATTCTGGGGGCATTGCTGGCTACGCTGTTTGCTTCGGAATTCAAGCTGAAGAAGCTTCGTTCACTGAAGCAAGTGTTTGCAGCAGTGCTTGGCGGATTACTGATGGGTTACGGAGCGAGACTTGCCAATGGCTGTAATATTGGGGCGTTATTTACCTCGATTTCTTCGTTGTCACTCTCCGGCTGGATTTTTTGGCTGTTCCTGCTTGCAGGTGCTTTTATCGGCAGTAAATTATTAGCTAAATTTTTCATGTAGACGAGAGCAATGGACTTGATGACGGGCTGACTAAAAGGTCAGCCTGCTTCTTTGAAATCAACATTTGCGATGGGGGTTCAGGCATATGGAGAAGAAAACAGAGCAGTATGATGTCGTTATTATCGGCGGTGGTGCGGCGGGGTTAACGGCGGGAATTTACTGTGGACGTGCCAAACTCAAGACACTGATTCTGGAAAAAACGCTGTTTGGCGGTCTTGCCACGTATACGAATGAGATAGAAAATTACCCTGGGTTTCCTGAGGGGGCGACGGGTACAGAATTGATGGGCCTGTTCCATAAACAAGCGAAGAAGTTTGGCGTAGATTTCAAAATGACTGATGTCAAAGCGATTTCTTTGACAGGTGAGGTGAAGGTTGTTGAAACGTTCCGGGTTCGTTATGAATCTAAGGCCGTAATCATTGCCAGTGGCGGGAAACCCAGACTGACCGGCGCAAAGAATGAGGAAAAGTTTCTATACGATAAGGGAATCTCCTTCTGTGCGACCTGTGATGCGGCGGCTAATACAGGCAAAACGGTGATGGTGATTGGCAGCGGAGATGCGGCCATTGAAGAAGGGATGTTCCTGACGAAGTTTGCCGACAAGGTGATCGTATCAGTGATGCATGATCATGGTAAAATGGATTGCAATGAAATTGCCAAAAATCAGGCTCTCGATAATCCCAAGATGGAGTTTCTGTGGAATACGATGGTCGACTCTTTTGAAGGAGAAGAACAGTTGGAGGCTGTAGTGCTGAAAAATCTGAAAACCGGCGAACTGCAGCCGGTAAAGGTGGATACTTGCTTCCTGTTCATTGGATATAACCCGAATACGGAAATATTTGCTGATACGATCACGCTGAATCGAAATGGTTACGTGCTCGTCAACGAGAAAATGGAGACGAATTTACCCGGTGTATTCGCCGCAGGTGACGTATGCGACAAATTCCTGAAGCAGGTTGCTACGGCGGTGGGGGACGGCGCGATTGCCGGTTACAACGCAGAGAAGTATATTTCAGAATGCGAAGTATATGAAAATCAGATTTTAAATCATGGCAAGCCTTCGGTCGTCTATTTGTGGAATGCTACCGAGCCGAAGTGCCGCGAGCTGCTGCCATTAATTGAGAAATTTGAGCAGGCTCACGCCACACAGCTGAGGGTAACCAAAGTGGATGTCTATAAATCGCCCGGACTGGCTGGGAAACTTGGTATAGACATCGTACCGGCTGTCGCTTACTTCACCGCCGGGAAAATCCAGAGGATAATTACCGAAAATATTAATGAAGAACGTTTAGACAGTCTTTTGCTTTAGAAAATACTCCAAACTAGACGAGAGATAAGGATGCTTCATACCTTATTTCTTTTTTTTTGGTCAAAAATCTATGTCTATCTTCGCTCAATCAGATTAAACTTCAGAGAATACAGTTTAGTTACAGATTGTTCCAGCATGTTTTTTTGTAATATTAAACTAACTCATCGGCTAATCCTCCAATGAAGTATTGTGTGTGAAATCACTCTCTCTGAAACTTTTCGCGTAGTTTTTAACTAAATTCAGTAACAGAGGCGCCGGACCCTATTATGGAATTTATATGATCGAAAAGTCAACTTCCTATACCGATCGCCAGGCACTTGTGTACGAAGCGCAGTCCATCACTAAAAGGAAAAAGTATATTCTCACCTGACCGTGTTATACAAATTAGTCCAAGGCAAGAGTATCCCCAACTGGATAAAAGTTTTAGCCGAGTGAACCTCTTCGATTGGTTTTGAGTGCACCGATGACCTGGTAGCCTACCGTAGTGTAAGCATCGACAACGCGAGGACAGGTAACCCAGGAACCGGCAAGTAAATAGACTTGAACGGATGCCTATATTAAAGTATTATTCAATTGATCTATCGAATGGTATATAATCGTTTACGATGGACCAAGCATATTAGAAACATGGAGGGGGGAAATACCATTTGACTGTCGATTCATTTAACGACTAATTTCATTTCAATTGATGAGTACACCTTAGACAGTCTTAATTTAAAAAGCAGCCTTATAAAAAGAAAGTTGGTTTAATGGCCTTGGCTAGATTAATACAGTTTGTTAAGGAGTGATGATTATGTTCTTTCGTAGGACAGACTCCCTGATGTGTTTGCAGATCCCTGCGTGATTATCCAAATGCCTGAATGTGTTACCCCTCAAGGTGTTCCAGATCGAATACTCCCTAGTTGTGCCTTGGCAATGGGAGTTTGCCGTGCTTAAACAATTCTTAACAATGAGGAGGTATGATCATTTTCAGGATGTCTCAGGAAAGGAGGGTAGAACAACATAATGGAAAACAGAAGCCGAAAACGTTACTACAGCATCTTTTCCGTTATCTTGCTGCTTGCAGGAGGCGGAATGATGATATACAAACCGATTATGGACTATTGGATCTCTCCAAACCATTTGAATTCGCTGTATCAAACCGGACTGGGTGCCGAAGGCATCAAGAAAAATATGGAGAGTCTGGATGAACAGAACCAGAAGAAACAAGTGGAGAGTTTTGATTTCACGGCAGTAGAGAATTTAGGATTCCTCGATAAAAAAGCAACGATCAAAACTGAAAATGTTATAGGCGGGATCTATATTCCTAGCGTAGACATAAACTTGCCGATATTGTATGGGGCAACCAATGAGAATTTGAGAGCGGCCAGCGCAACCATGAAGCCTGATCAAGCGATGGGTGAAGGCAATTATGCCATTGCTGCCCATAATTCGCGTAATCCGCAACTTTTGTTTGGAGCCTTAAAGCATGTAGAAGCGGGTGATGAGCTTTTTATCACGAATAAGGACAAGGTATTTAAATACACCATGGTTCAAAGTCAAGTTGTTATGCCTGAACGCGTGGATGTAATTGATGATGTGGCAGATAAAACATTATTAACCCTCGTCACTTGTTACAGCTCAGATGGCTCGGATCGTTTAATCGTAACAGGTGAACTCGAGGAAATTGTTGATTATAGCGAAGTGGACAGCACCATTCATGAAGCGTTCGAGCCATTATAAGACAGAGGAAAGGTGAAATCTGATGAAAAGGAATCAACCTCAGAACTATCAAAATCATAAAAAAATCACCCCGTTGCAACACTACATTTTGATGCCGCTGGCACTGATTTTATTAATTCTTGCAATTGTTTATGTCGTTACGAGTAAGGGGAGCTTGCCTGCATTCCTGTTCTTGCTTACATCTATTGGCATCACTATTCTCGGGATGCTGGCGCGAATGTATGCGATGAAGCTCCAGGATCGAATCATCTGGAATGAAGTGAACTTTAGGCATATCCAGCTAACCGGCCAGCCCCTTGATACCAACTTGCAATTAAGGCAAGTGATTGCACTGCGGTTCGCAGAAGATGATGAGTTTCTTGCGCTTTGCCAGCGTGCTGTTGGAGAGGGCATGGCGCCTGATGCGATAAAACGTCACATTACCCGGTGGCGCGCTGATGACTGGAGGGTTTGATATTGAAATAGCCGGGAAAGCCGAGGTGTCTGGTAATGGAGTTAAGAGGAAAGAACATTTTGCTCGTTGAGGATGATCAGAAGATTCGGCAATTGATCAAAATTTACTTGGAAAAGTCGGGGTTTGAGGTTATTGAAGCTGAGGATGGAGAGGAAGGGCAACGCAAGTTTGAAACATATGATCCCTGTTTTGTTATTATGGATCTCATGATGCCCAAGCAAACCGGCGAAGAACTATGTCGGCGTATTCGCAGTGAATGGAAGAGTGATGTACCGATCATGATGTTAACTGCCAAAGTGGATGAGCAGGAGCGTATTAACGGTTTGCAACTCGGAGCAGATGACTATGTGACCAAGCCGTTCAGCCCGCAAGAGTTAGTTCTACGTGTCGAGACGATTTTGAGAAGAACCGCGAATCGCTGTAGTAAAATCAGTTATAGAGGGCTCACCGTTAAGCCATTTCGCGGGGAAGCCAAATGCAATGGTGCACTATTGCCTTTGACCAAACATGAATTTCGTCTTCTTCATTTTTTGATGCAGCATCCTGGACAGATTTTGAGTCGCGAGCAAATTTTGGAGGAACTTTATCCGAATAGTGAAAAGCTTGTCATTGAACGCACCATCGATGTTCATGTCAGCAAACTCCGAGAGAAATTGGCTGAAACAGAATGCACGACCGAATGTATTGAAACCATCAGAGGCATGGGATATCGATTTGTAATATACTAATGCTTTTTCATTTGACTGCCCGAGGGCAGTTTTCTTTTTGCTTAGGATAATATTTTCCCAGTTATCTGTCTTTAAGGAAACTTAACAATGGACCTATACAGTATACAGAAAGGAGGCTGGCTCTTATGAAAAAGTGGTTTGCATTGTTCGGATTGATTGCCCTCATCATATGGGGCGCCTATGATATTCAAAGTAAAGAGAATTCGAGACTAGTGCAGAAAAAGCAAGCAGAACACACAGTAGAGGAAGAACAACAAGAGAGTGAAATCGGATTGAACCAAGGGGAACTGGCACCAGATTTTACGTTATTGACAACGGACGGCGAAGGACTTTCGCTGTCGGATTATCGAGGAAAACGAGTGATTGTGAATCTTTGGGCAACCTGGTGTTCGCCATGTATTGCTGAGATGCCGCACCTACAGTCCTTCTATTCAGATTATCAAGATGAGGGATTAGAATTGATCGCAATTAACCTGACAGAATCGGAAGCTAAACAGGAGGACATCCATCAATTTATTGACAAGTATCAGTTAACATTCCCGATCGTATTTGATAAAGGTTCTGAGGTAGCCGATTTGTATCAAGTCACCACCATTCCTACAACCTTTATCTTGAATTCAAAGGGGGAAATCGAGCAAAAGATCGTCGGCCCGATGACCTACGAAATCATCGAGGAACTTATGCAGCAGGTTCAGTAATGAAGGGGGGACGTGTTGTTGCTTTCAACATTAAAGGGACTATGGTTTTGGAGAAAGAGCATTGTTTGGAAAATTATGATCATCAATGGAATTGTGATCGGAATGGTAATATGGTTGGTAGGAGTTTCAGTTAAAGATTTTGCTTGTCTTCTCGTCGAGCAATATAGTTTTGTCGAGCAGGAAAAACAACATTTTTTTAATCAAACGATGCATTTCTATTTATTGCGTGCCAGTCTAATTGCGCTGTTGGTGGCGGCAGTGATTTATTATTTGTTAATGCGAAAAATTCAGATCCCGCTTCACCAGTTGATGAAATCTACACGGTTGATGAATGAGGGAAAGTACCCGGAGCCCCTCCCAGTTGCATCGGAAGATGAGACTGGACAACTTAGTCATCAATTTAATCAAATGATCCTTACCTTAAGTCGATCCGAAGAAAGCAGAAAGCAAATGTTTAGCAATATTTCACATGAATTGCGCACCCCGTTGAGTAACCTCAATGGTTATCTGGAGGCACTCAGTACTGGTGTCATTCAAGGGAATGCAGTGCTTTATCGTTCTTTGCACGATGAAGCACTGCATTTGTCGAAGTTAGTGGAACAATTGCATCAGCTTGCGGTCTGGGAAAATAGACGATTCATTAAACCACAATGGCAGAAGATCGACATACATGTGGTCATACAAACCGTGTATCAGAGCTTTGATTTGGAATTAAGGAATGTACAGATGAACGTAGAATTTGAAGTCAGTCCGGCAGTGGTAGAAGGTGATGAAGTTGGCTTGAGACAGGTGGTAACTAATCTGCTTCAAAATGCGCTGCAATATGATCTTGGTGGATGGATACGAATTACAGGCGACAGGGTGGAAAAGGAATATCGTGTGACGATTACCAATGCCGGACAACCTATTCCTCCCGAGAAAATCCCTTTTGTTTTTGAACGTTTATACCGGGCTGATTCTGCCAGGCAACGCGGTACAGGTGGCACAGGGTTAGGGCTTGCCATTGCGAAAGAAATTGTTCAACAACATGGGGGGCGAATCGGTTTAAGCCCTAAAGGCGACGAATATACATTCTGGTTTACCATTCCCCTCTCCTTATAGACAGAGAGGGGAATAGCGATTTTGAATCGACAGCAACTTGACTTTAGGATGTTCTAATAAGCACTGGAGGTGGGATATTGAATGTTGTGCAGCTAGGCCCTTTACTTTTGAATTTAGATTTGCTCATATCCATACTTTCAGCCTTTGTCACTTTTCTGGTCATAAAAATGCGGCTGTATCGGCTTAATATAGAAGGAATAATTGCAGAAAAATATTCGCGTGCGATGATGATTGGTTTTTTTACTTGGAAATTAAGTTTTATCCTCTTTGATCCGGTTTCCGTCATCCAGTATCCGATGTCACTACTTTACTTTGATGGAGGAGATCGGGGAATTGGACTGGCATTCGTAACATCTCTTGCTTATGTAGGATTTCGCACGCGCAAAGATCATACATCCCTCACGCTTAATCTGGATCTTGCAAGTGCAGGATGGATAGCAGGCAGCAGTATGTATCAACTTTTATTTTTATTCATGGGCACTTCGAACATGCTGTTTCATATCTTGCATCTGCTCCTCAATGGTATGCTGGCTTTCTGTCTGTATACAAGCAATCGCGCTACTTTGGGAATGGAGAAAATGAGTCCATGCTGGATCTGGTATAGCATTGGGATGGTTGGTATTTTTTTTGTCCGGGAAAGCAAATCATTTATCATAGCTGGTTTTACCAAGGAACAGGCGGTTTATATCATCATTTTTCTACTTGCATTAGGATTCAGTAACCGATTGGGTCAAAAGAAGAGTAAGGAGGCTCAATGAATTGGAAAGCCCGACAGTAATCATTGCGTTAATAGCTGGTATTCTTTCATTTCTTTCGCCATGTGTTTTTCCATTAATTCCGGCTTATGTGTCCCATTTAACGGGTTCGCTTGTACAAGACCATAAAATGAATGTCGACAAAAAACTGTTAATTTTCCGCTCCATCAGCTTTATCTTGGGTTTCAGTGTTGTATTCGTTGCCATGGGAGCATCAGCAAGTTTTATAGGTCAGTTTTTTGCCGGTAATCGCATGCTGATAGAGAAAATAAGCGGTTTGCTCATTGTTGTTTTTGGCCTGCAAATGTCAGGGATATTAACTTTGCGTTTTCTCATGTTCGATAAGAAATGGGTGAACACCAATCACACAAAGAAGGGAAATGTGAGTTCATTCATTTTAGGATTGGCCTTTGGTTCAGGGTGGACTCCATGTGTGGGTCTTGCTTTATCCTCTATTCTGTTGCTCGCGAGCTCTGCAGAAACCTTATACAGCGGGATGTTTTTGTTGTTCGTTTACTCGATTGGACTTGGCGTACCCTTTTTGGTGATAGCGATCATGTTGACCTATTCATTAGGGATTTTGAAAAAAATCAACCGCTGGCTACCTTTACTATCCAGGATTAATGGTTGGATATTTATAGGCATGGGTTTGCTAGTCTTCACTGGACAGTTACAAAAGATCAGTGCGTGGTTGACACAGTTTACTCCCATTTCGTATTAAAGAGGTGTAAAGGTATGTGGAAAAATGGTATTGCCATTGTGGCTTTACTGCTTGTTATCGGTTGGGGGATTTACGACTATAGCCAAAGCAAAAAGGAACAGTCTAGAACGGCAACTCAAACCGTAGAGTTAGAAGATGTTGATATTGGCATTCAGAAAGGGAATCAAGCGCCGAATTTTATATTACTCGATTTGGAAGGAAATGAAGTTGAACTTTCTGATTTTATTGGAAAAAAAGTGATTTTAAACTTTTGGGCCACATGGTGCCCGCCTTGCCGGGCGGAAATGCCGCATATGGAGAAGATTTATAAAAAGAATAGTAAGGAAGTTGTCGTACTAGCTATCAATTTAACAAATACAGAGAAAAGTAATAGCGATGTACAGAAATTTGTAGAGGACTTCAAGCTTTCATTCCCGGTTGCTTTGGATACGGAAGGGGAAATATCTGGACAATATCAAATATTTGCTTACCCCACCTCTCTCATGATTGACTCCCAAGGAGTAATTCAAGAAATCTATCGTGGGGCTATAAATGAAGACCTTATGAAAAAATCAATCGCAGGTATGAATTGAAAAAAGGAGTGAAGCCTCCACCAACTGCGAACAAGACTATTGGCGGAGGGCTACAGCGGAGCAGGGAGAGAAAGCGGCAGGATTGCTCCTTGTCAATCTCGTTCAATCAGGGGGATCAACAAGAATCATAATGAGTGACCGGTAAGAAGGGGGCCCGCATAAATTGCGGGTTTTTCTTTTTTTGCGTGCCCAGCTAAGCACGCATCGTCTAGCCGGTGAAAGCCCGGTCGTGGGAGGGGCCAAGCCCCCGCGTAGCTAGGATTCTTACGTAGGGTGAAAGCCGTATGTAAAAGCGAATCGACAAAAGTACCTGTCAGAGACAGGGCGAGCAAACTGCCAGGCCGTAACATGAAGTGAATCCTGCCGCGTTGTCAAAAAGGCCTCGCAAGAGGGAAGAGAGGAAGCCGAGCCTCGGGAAATTGGGCGAAGGCCATGGAAGCTGTCAAGAACTTGGAGCGACAGTGAAGAATCCTCCAGCGTAAAGGGATCGGCATGGTAGTAAAGAGGATGCAGTGAACTGGGGAGACCCTCCCCCACACGGGACTATTTTTTTTTTTTTTAGGAACCCGTAAAGAGGCGCTCTATAAGTCCAAAAGACGAAATGAACCGTCTGTGGGAAGGGAGTCCGAGGGGTTCGTAGTACCAAGGAACCTAAGGACAACATAACCTTAGGGAGGGAAGGAGCCCTGCTTTGTTTATGCTTTTGGAGGAGGTACGAGTGAGTGAATGCCAAACGGCTAACAACACCCAAGGAAAAAGTTCAAGAACTCCAAGAAAAGCTAGGTCATGCGGCCAAGGAGAACAACAAGCGTAAATTCCATGCCCTGTACGACAAAGTCTACCGGTGGGATGTGCTATGCGAAGCCTGGAAACGGGTGAAAGCGAACAAAGGAGCTGCGGGAGTGGATGCCGTGACGCTCGCAGAAATTGAAGAACAAGGGGAAACAAGTTTCCTCAAGGAATGCGAACGAGAACTGAAGGAAGGCCATTACCACCCGCAGCCCGTACGGCGGCACTACATTCCCAAGAAAGATGGGAAGCCAAGGCCGCTAGGCATCCCCACTGTGCGCGACCGAGTGATGCAGATGGCAACCAAACTCGTGATTGAACCCATCTTTGAAGCAGATTTTAAAGAAGTCTCCTTCGGATTTCGTCCGAAACGAAGTGCGAAAGGAGCGCTGGAGCGAATCCGGAAAGCCTGCAACCGCAAAGGAAATTGGGTAGTCGACGTCGATATCCAAGGCTACTTCGACAATATTAATCAAGAGAAGCTCATGAAACTGGTACAGATGCGTATCAATGACAGGCGGATCTTGAAGCTCATACGGAAGTGGCTTCATGCGGGAGTGATGGAAGAAGGAAATGTATGGCGCTCCGATTTAGGGACACCGCAAGGTGGGGTCATCTCCCCCGCTTTTGGCAAATATCTACCTGAACTATTTTGACCAGTTATGGGAGAAACACGGAAGTAGGCTGGGAGAACTGACAAGGTATGCGGACGACTTCGTCGTGGTCTGTAAAACCAAGAAGGATGCAGAACATGCGTATGAACTCATCCGCAGAATTATGGAACGTCTAGAGCTCACGCTACATCCAACCAAAACCCGCATTGTAGGCCTGTGGACAGGAGAAGAGGGATTCGACTTCTTAGGAATGCACCACCGAAAAACGAAAGCAGAAACTTCTCAAGGGAAGGTGTACTATACCACACAACAGTGGCTAACGAAGAAGGCAGAGGAACGTATCCGCGGCGTGGTCAAAGAAAGATTAGCACCGCCCGGCATGCGCTGGAAATCGTTCGTGGAACACGTGGAATGGCTCAATCCCAAGATTCAAGGATGGAGAAATTATTACTACACGAACTACAGCCAAAAGAGGTTAGCAAAGCTGGATTGGTATATTCTGCAGCGATTAACCCGGTGGTACGCGAAGAAGAGACAACGAGGAAGATGGATGAAATCCCGGTCAGAAGTTAGATATTTGACCATCCAATATGGACTAAAAACGCTATTGTAATCTGCATGCCCATGAATGACAAACATCGGAAAGCCGTATGAGGGAAAACCTCACGTACGGTTTGATGAGGAGGGGCTGAATTTGTTCAGCCCTTTACTCTAGTGAGAAGTTCCATGGAATTTTTCCTAAGATTGGCACACTTTCGTTTTCCATACAGCCTTAATGGCATATCCTACTACGCTTATCCGGCTGAGAATGACACAGACCTATTTAAAGAGGTTGACAAAATTCAATCTGAAAAGTATAATTCAATTAATCGATTGAATAATTGATAATTAGATTAAGGGGGATTTTAGTTATGGGAGCAACATCTTTAACAAATCAGAATTTTGAATCGAACATTAAAGCCGGAGTAACACTAGTGGATTTTTGGGCACCGTGGTGTCCACCTTGTCAAGTGCAACTGCCAATCGTAAACGAGCTGGCTGCTGATTTAGCTGGACAAGCGACAATAGCTAAAGTCAATGTTGATGAAGAAAACGAACTGGCTTCACAATTTGGAGTTAGAAGTATTCCTACACTGCTTTTATTTAAAGATGGTAAATTGGTTGAAACAATGGTGGGAGTCAATCAAAAACAAGCACTTAAAGAAAAAATTCTAGGATTGCTTAATTAACAGAGTCTTCAAAGAGAACGACGGATTGGGATTTTCTGAACCGTCGTTCTTTTTTAACAATTGTATTGCTATTTTATACTTGGACATATTAGTCAGTAATTCGAGTGCAGAGGGTATACCCGAGCATATATGGTAATGCAACAGAGAGGGGGGCGTTTCCAATGGGAATTAGATGTCCTGAATCAGATATTAAAGAACGTCTATATCAGCAATTCGCTCGAATCGGAAAATGTTTATCCAGTGACAAAAGACTTGAAATTATGGATCTCTTATCAAATGGACCAAAATCTGTTGAAAGTCTGGCTACACAAACTGGTATGAGTGTTGCGAATGTATCCCGTCACTTACAAATTTTATTGGAAGCGAAGCTGGTTAGATTTCACAAAAAAGGTACTTTCGTCATCTATAATATTAGTGATCCATCTGTAACTCAATTTTTATCCTCTTTATGGAATGTGTGTGAGGACAGACTCTCCGACATCAAACAGATTAAAGATGATTTAAAAAATCAATATGCAGGTGTTCAAAGTATCACAAAAAACGACCTGCTGGCAAAAATGAAGCAGAATAACATGGTTCTCATAGATCTACGACCCATAGAGGAGTATGAAACATCTCATATCCCAGGTGCCATTTCTGTGCCTTTAGACCAGTTGGAAGAATACCTGAAATTATTAAATAAAGCTGATGTAGAGCTTGCTGCATACTGTCGTGGCCCTTATTGTTCTCTTGCGTCTGAAGCTGTTGATTATATTCAAAAACAGGGCTTCACAGCATACCGAATAGAAGAAGGAGTCCAAGAGTGGAATGCTTAAAATGTATACTTTGATATTAGTTTTTTTGTTAATTTACTGGCTAATTCAACATTTCCGCTTCCTTCGCGGTGTAACCATGTTATCTTTAAAATCAAACCAAAACCAGTTGCCTGATCATATTAAATGGCTTGACATCAGAGATAGTTCCGATTTTGAAAAAGAGCAGGTTCCGGAATCCATCAATATCTACGTAGGCCGATTGCCTTTTGTTTGGGAAAAAGATTTGTCTCCAAAAGATAGCGTTATTATATTGACCGATCATTATTTTAAAGGAAAAAAAGCGGTGCGTATTTTACGAAAACAGGGATTTCATGATTTGTATTTATTAGTCGGTCCAGTTTCTCAATTAATTGAATGGAGTCGGAAAAGCAAATTAGAACAATATTGCATTGAATATCCTTGGAACTGTAACCATTCAGTTCCGAATAAAATACAGTAAGGCGGGAGAATAATGATAAATGTCCAAGAAATAACTTCAGTCAATGAAATAGATACATTTATACAAAATAACCGATTAAGTATGCTATATGTATCTCAAGAGGATTGTAATGTATGTCATGCGATTTATCCTAAACTAAAAAACTTACTCAACAACTATCCGGAAATTAAACTTGCGCACATAGACGCTAGTCAGGTAGAGGCGGTTGCAGGCAAATTATTGATTTTTACAGTTCCCATGATCATCTTATTTTTTGATCAAAAGGAATATCTTCGTGAAGGACGGTTTGTTCAGTTTGAACAATTAGAAGCACAATTAGAACAGTTGTACAATGCTGTATAACTTCTAAAATAGGCTACATGAATTTAAAATCATTTAATGATGGAGTAAAAAATGAAGAATCCCGGATTATTATTGGTGCTGGTTTAAGTGGCCTGCGAGCTGCCAATTTACTCACAGCACAAGGAATTGAATGTAAGATTTTGGAGGCCCGCAATAGAATTGGTGGTAGGATTTTAAGTACCACGAGTCCCGACAAACCTGAATTGGGTCAATTTGATCTTGGACCCACTTGGTTCTGGCCGCGATATGAGCATACGATATCTAGTCTCGTTCAAGAGCTACACCTCAAAACCTTCGATCAGCACACCGAGGGGGCTATGTTATTTGAGCGGTATGAGAACCAGGCGCCTGAACGCCATACCCTTCCAGATAACTCCATGGAGAGATCTCTTTGATTTGGAAACACGTGTGAAAACAATAAAATTAAACGATCAAAACTCCATTACGATAACCACAGAACTTGCAGATGGACAAACAAAAGAGTTTATCGCTCGTGCTATTATTTTAGCACTACCACCTCGAATTATTGCAGAGCAGATTACTTTTATTCCTTCATTCTCTCCTGAAACGAACGTAAGTCTTATTAACAAACCAACCTGAATGGCTGAACAAGCCAAGGCTATAGCTGTCTATGATGAACCTTTTTGGAGAAAAGATGGACTTTCGGGTTTCGCATCGAGTGGGGTAGGGCCGTTGCAGGAAATTCATGACGCATCTCCCAACACAGGTTCGGGTGCATTATTTGGTTTCTTTAGAATGCCTCCGGACGTCCGCCAACAGTTAGGGGAAAAAGAGGTTTTAGAACAAGTGAAGGAACAGTTGATTAGGCTTTTCGGCCCGTCAGCCATAAACGTAAGGGCTATAATTTATAAAGATTGGTCTGCGGATGTCAATACGGCTATATCCGAAGATCGTCCACTTCAAAATTTCCCGCAATACGACCTATACCTATATCAGGGGAATGGAAAAATAAAGTTACTTTTGCTGGAACAGAAACAAGTTCAGAATTTGGTGGACATCTTGAAGGTGCACTTCAGACTGCTGAACTTGCAGTCTCAAAAATCATTAGTCAGATATGATTCATCTACAATGAAATCAATAAAACCAAATATACAATTAATGAATTGAATATTAGATTAATTTAAACTATACTAATGAAGTACTATCATTTTAAAACTATGGAGGTTTATTCATGAAGAAAATGAAAGCCATGCAAATTCCGGCTGCAGGAGAAAAAATGCAGTTAGTTGAGGTGCCGGTTCCGCAGCCGGCAGAAGGACAAGTATTGCTCCGTGTTGAAGCTTGTGGCGTTTGTAACGGAGATTCAATGGCCATGGGCGGTGCTGCGTCAGCATATCCTCGTATTCCTGGACATGAAGTAATAGGAATCGTTGATGAGCTTGGAGCAGGCTCATCAAAGTGGAAAATCGGAGACCGTGTTGGCATTGGATGGAATGGGGGACATAGCCATGTAACCGGATTAACAATGGACGGTGGATATGCGGAGTACATGGTTGCTTATGAAGACAGCTTGTCCAGTATTCCAAATGAAATCTCGGTGATGGAAGCTGCCCCACTAATGTGTGCTGGCGAAACAACCTTTAGTGCCATCAAAAATAGTAAAGCTCGTCCTGGTGATCTGGTGGCGATTCAAGGGATTGGTGGACTGGGACATCTTGCCGTTCAGTTTGCAAGCAAAGCTGGATTTCGCACCGTGGCTATTTCACGAGGAAATGATAAAGAAGCTCTCGCACGTGAACTTGGAGCCCATCACTATATTGATTCGGCCAAAGAAGATCCGGCTGAGGCATTACAAGCATTAGGCGGTGCTAAAGTCATCTTGGCAACTGCACCTAATGCGAAGGCGATTTCCTCTCTGATCAACGGGTTGGGTCAAGACAGCGAGCTAATCATTGTGGCAGGTTCCACTGATCCACTAGAATTGTCAGCGATGGACTTTTTGAAAGGGCCTAACACTGTCAAAGGTACGTTTACAGGCGGAGCGAAAGAAATACAAGCGACGATTAATTTTAGTATCCTGACTGATACTCGCCCCATGATTGAGACCTTCCCATTAGATCGTGCTAGCGAAGCATACGATAAAATGATGTCAGCATCGACTCGATTCCGTGCCGTCCTGAATATTTCTGAGTGAAGATAATCCCTGAAAATTGTCAAAAAGCATTATCGTCCATAAGAATGACTTGTGGACGATTTTTTATGTTATGAAATTCAACAGAAGTAAGTGTAGTCGAATTTGTAGAAGATGACTCGAAATGAGTTTGGTATGATTTTTATAGCCAATCGACTAACATGACCCAAATGAATAAGTTACTTCAAAAAAATTCAATTGAACAAAAGTGAATAATCCAACATGTCCATTGGTTCCTGGAGCAGACTATCCCAAGTTAGTTCCCGTATCCCGATATTGTCGTCAGTAGAAAATAAAGTGCTAGAGTGTCGAGGGCATTAAACGAGCCAGTTTAGTTTAAGATCATCCGCGGTGAACCGTATCATCGGTAGTGGTAAAACAAAGAATCGAGTTTAAGATTGAGGAAGCGATGCTAGACCTGAAGATAGGAGCTTTAAGTAAACACACAAGACATGTGGAATGCTGTGTGTTGCTGGTGAGAAAGTAACATATTGAAGCCACATTTACCTTAAAAATTCGTAAAACTCAAGCTCAACATTGCTTGAGTTTATTTTCAATTGACGAGAATGCCTTTCTCTTTTCCGCTGTCATTAATGCCATCGCTTTTGCGGGAATTTTAAAATGGATCCCAGCCATGCCAGTAGAAGAGAAACAATCCTATGGGAACCAGCTGAAAGTTCTGGTAAAACCTCAATTATGGCTTAATAATGCTGCAGCTAGTTTCATTCTTGCTGCACTGTACGCTGTATATTCCACGGCTCTTAACCAATGCGGGTTATACAGATGTAGATTTAGATGTCGTTATTCAGCATAGCGATCTTCATGGAATTGAAGGATTTACTCGGCAATTGGATATTAACCGTTTTGAGGTTTTTTTAAAAAATAGTGTTATCAATGCAGAAGAATACGATCAGTTAAAACAAGCTTCTGAGAAAATTAATAATTCCTCTGAAGCGTATTCGATGATGACCTTTGTTATGGCATGTGGCCAAAAAACCAAGTGCGATTGAGCTAACGGGAACTTTAGTTGAATGACAACAGCGGCAGTCTAAGACTTATTTATCAAGTCTTGTTCTGCTGCTGTTACTTTTAATGAGTCAGTCTAATACTTATTTATTAAAAGTTGACGATTATCAAACTCTGAAGCCGTGTTAAATTAACAAATACAGTCTAACACTTTAATTTCTTTTAACAATTATTTCAATAAAATCATGACTGATAACTTCGATGTGCAGAAGAATTTGCTCATTTGGAAATAATTGCCACTATGATCTACAAGCTGACCAAGTACGCTTCGATCAGTGAGCTTGAGGCGGCGGGACTCGGTCCGAATTATGCGCAACGTGATCATGCTCTGTTTTATCAGAATTCTGCCGGTGAGCCATGGACCGCATCGTATATCCAGGCCAAGGGTGATCCGCTCGTTGACCTATATGAAGACATCGCCGCCGAGGGCTACATACCAGTGGCTGATTGACATGACGGATGATGTGGATCTGCAGGACAGCCTCAAGTTCCTGCGGGAGCAGGAGATTGTGCATGCTTTGCGGTTTAAGGAATCGGTGCAGATTATTATTGATGACAAAAATCAAAAGAAGATATTTTGATAAGTGTAAGGGATGGTAACGAACTGAGCAGATAACATTAACAGGGCTTGGACATTGGTTAGAAAGGTAAGAAGCCATATTGCATAAACGCGATGTGGCTTCTATTTGTCAGAAATGGCTGAGGGCAATCCATTACGATTCTTAATACTAGCGTTCGCTGCTTCCCAAAGTTCAGGCGAGATTATATTATCCTCGTAAATCACTTCGTCTTTACCAATCACACGCCGCCAGTGTCTTTTTCCACCTTGTATGGGATAACTTTTGTTCTTCCCACCCTCGAAAACAACTTCAATCTCTGGTTCATGTGGCATTATTTCATTCCTCCAATTGTGGAACAATAGATTACAGTGCAATTATAATGATACTGAGATATTATTGTCCAGAAAATAAAGTGTTAGACTGAGAAAACAAAGTATTAGACTAGCGCGGACGCTTCATTAAGCTAACGGGCAGGTTAGTTCCAATGATTAATTCACATAAAGCAACCGATGAAATTGGCTAAATAGATTATTAAACTTCAATATGGTATTATTATTCTCGAGTTTTTGAGATCGAGCAATCTTGTTATGTTGGAGGGAAACATGGATATCATTGAATTTCAACAATGGGTTAAGGAATATTACAAGAATCGTAACTGGTCAGACTTAGATATATTTGTCCGTATTGGATTTCTTGCTGAGGAAACTGGGGAAGTAGCTCGTGCAATTCGTGCATTAGAGATTGGTAGGGATCGTCCAGATGAGGTTGCAGGCACATTTCAAGAGAATAAATCTGAATTAACAGAAGAACTTGGAGATGTTTTAGGAAATCTCATTGTGATCGCCAATAAATATGATATATCGCTTGAAGATATCCTGATATCGCATAAACAAAAGCTTCAGGCACGTTATTCAGAAAATTAAAATAAATGGGAGATGGGTTATGAAATCAATAGCTGTATTTTGTGGTTCTAGTGAAGGAGCTTCTTCAATTTATAAAGAAAATGCACTTAAATTAGGACAAGAGCTTGCCAAACAACAAATCACTCTAATTTACGGTGGAGCTAATGTCGGACTTATGGGTATTGTTGCTGGATGCTGTGCTGGAGCATGGAGGTTCTGTTATTGGAGTACTCCCTCAATTTCTCCAAAACCGTGAGATAGCGCATACGGGCTTAACAGAGCTTATAATGGTGGATTCGATGCATGAGCGTAAAGCAAAGATGGCGGAATTGGCAGATGGGTTTATTGCTCTTCCTGGTGGACCTGGAACATTAGAAGAGTATTTTGAAATCTTTACATGGGGTCAGTTAGGATTGCATCAAAAGCCATGTGGATTGCTGAACATCAATCAATATTTTGATCCACTTGTATCCATGTTTGATACTATGGAACGCGACCAATCGAAGTATCGTGCTATGGTCATTACAGATAATACTCCAGAAGGGATTCTGAAGCAGTTCTCGATTTATAAGGCTCCTTCAGTCAAAACGTATCTCACCGAACAGCGCACTTAATTTTTGAACTTCATTTACCTGAAATTATATTGTAATAGCCCATTTGAGCAGAGGCAGCCAAACTACGGCTGCTTTTTCATTGCGCTAACGGGAAAATATAGTTGAATGATATACATTGATGAGTAGGCGCTACGGAAGCCCGTTTTTTCATTGAGCTAACGGGCAGATTAGTTTAAGATCATACGCGGGGAACCGTATCATAAGTAGGGGCAATTTTTTTCATGCTACAGTATGATGATGTACCTCAAAGGGAGATTTTGCCGATTTACAGCAAAAAGCCCCTTCCGCCGTTTTAGCAGAAGGGGTCAGTTCAAAAAAATGCTGTTGTACTTGCGAGTTGAACTCCCTGACAATATACCAACACTTTCCGTTACTTCAAGAAAGCATTTTGCTCAATGCAGTCGCTGTTCTCGAACATATGTCGAAGGGAGGCATGCTGGTTTAGCTATTGATGCAAACCTTTTGCCTGGGAGGGAAATCCATAGGTACGTGCGGAAAAGGCAATGATCCCTCCAAGCAACAGGAGAGCGACGACTGTCCAAGGGAAAGCTGTTATACTCGCATGAGTTAACAACAGTCCTCCCGCGAAACCGCCTGCCCCGATCGCCAGGTTCCATGCGGTAACCAGCATAGATTGGGCGACATCCGCATGATGATTTGCGGCTTCGGCCATTGCCGTTTGCAATAGTGTAGCGGCACCTCCAAACGTAAGGCCCCATAAGGCAACACAGATATAGACAACAGCTGCTTCCTGACTGGCGAATGCCAGTACCAGTGCTGCTACTGCAAAACCGAGTATGCTTGTCAGCATCAGTGTACGTGACCAGCGGTCGATAAGTGCGGCGATAACGACAATACCGGCCACGGAGCTCAGTCCAAACACTAACATAACCATGTCGATCCGGGTGACGGTACTTGCATTCTCCAAGTAAGGCGCAATATACGTGTACAAAATGTTATGAGCCAATACCCAGATAAATGTGACACTTAGAATCGGAAGAATTCCTCTTATGCGAAGTACACGAATCAAAGGCTCCTTTAGCTGTCGGGTCTGCCCTGGATAGTCTGGCTGTTTGAACATGACCCAAATGATGAGCAGGCAGGTGACCAATGATAGTGCGCCAAAAACATATCTCCAACTCATAAGTACCCCGGCCCATGTTCCAATCGGGACTCCCAGAGCCAGGGCAAGTGGAGTGCCCGACATGGCAATCGCCATAGCCCGACCCTTCAGCGGGTCCGGAACCATACGCCGGGCGTAGCCGGCAATCATGCCCCATAGTACACCCGCAGAGACTCCCGCCAGGAAGCGGGCAACAAGCGTAACTGCATATACGCTGGATACAGCTGTAGTTGTGTTAAATAGAAGAAAACCGATAATACAGACAAGCAATAAAGATTTTCGGTTCCAGTGCTGTGTTGCCGCGGTTAGCGGTATAGCAGCGAGCAAGGAACCCAGCGCATACAGGGTAACCCATTGTCCGGTCATGGATGCGGTAATCCCCATGCTTTGACTAATCTGGGGAAGCAGCCCCGCGGGAATTGTTTCGGTGAGTACACAGATAAAACCTGTTAAAGCTAGCGCGAGCAGGCCGCCCCAGGGCATGTTAACCGAGGAGGTGCGTTTATCTGCAGCCGTTTGTGAAGATTGAGCAACATGATTGGAACTCAATAGAAAAACTCCTTTCTTTCTGTTGAAATCGCTATGAAGGCGTAACAGGATTGCTTTTTATATTAATTCATGTTCCAATATAACTGAAATATCAATAATTCATGAGAGACATAACCTTATGGTTATGACGGTGAGAGGATAGCTGCACAATGAATATGAGCCAGTTGGAAGTGTTCGTTAAGGTTGCGGAGACAATGAATATTACCGAAGCCGCCAAAATGCTGTACATCTCACAGCCTGCGGTAAGCAAAGCCCTCAAAAATCTGGAGAATACACTTAATGTGCGCCTCTTCATACGGGATAAACAAAACGGACTTGTATTAACAGCGGTCGGTGGGGAATTGCTGCAGCTTGGCAAGCAAATGATTGCGTTAGATAATAAAATGATGCAGGTCGCGTGTATGGAAAACGATCTGCTACGTGGAACGCTGAAGGTAGGCTCTTTTCCTGCGGCAACCATTAATCTGTTGACCGATGTAATCTACACTTTTCACCAAAAATATCCTGAGGTGACGATTGAATTGGTAGAAGGAACTCCATTTCAAATCAAAGAGTGGGTTGAAAACCGCACTGTAGAAATCGGCCTGGTCACATCTCCCTTTGGAGCGTTGGAATCCAGGGTACTCATTTACGATCACATGACGGCGATTCTTCCCGACACGCATCCTCTCCATACAGCCTCGACCGTTTCATTACGCGAGCATCAGGGAGATCTGATTTTTTGCAAAGGTGGCACTGAGGCATCGTTAATGCAACTGCTGGAACAGCATGACATTCATATACGGGAAAGTTTGACGGTGCAAACTGCCGATTCTTTGATTCATATGGTGGAGAAAAATCTGGGCATCGGTGTTATCTCGAATTTTACGCTGGATTCTACCAGGCACAATCTGCTTGTCAAAGATATCGAACCTGCAATACAGCGGCAGCACGGAATAGTGGCGCATTCATTCGAGCAGTTATCTCCTGCTGCCAGAGAGTTTGTGCGAACATTGACGGAGATGAATCCATTCAATGACTAAACTTATCCATTCAATCTTCAGCATCAATCCATCTATGTACAATTGAAAGAAGGCATATCTCGATTTATGACGCATACCATTAGGCGAATGTGGTCATAAGGGAGGTAAATAGCTTGTCCATGAGCGAACCGCTATTAAACCAAATTGTGAATCAGCATCTTCCGATTGGCGCAACGGACGTAACCATCGAAAAACCAGTCAAACATCCGGCTATCTATGCTTCCGATCTTACCGGAGACGGTATGCAGGAGATTGCTGCATTATATCAGCTGTGCGGAGAGTTAAAGCTGCTTGTACTGAGATTTGTTCAGGGAAAATGGATCAAAATGATCCAGGCTAGGAGGAAATACTGTGGATGATAATTTTAGAGAGGTTTACAGGCAACTACAGACAAGTCAGGACAAGTATATTTAGTTTATTTTGGCCACTTCTTTAGCTTCAATAGCTTTCGCTATCAAGCAGTCGCAAGTTTTGCCTCTTGAGATGAGTCAGAGACCATTAACTCTAAGTGTGGTCTTTTGGGGGATTAGTTTTTTTCTGGTTGTCAAAATCGGTAATATATTTATTCAACATTGTACGCTAAAAGTGAGCTGCTTCGAGTTCAGTCAGGGGAATTGCCACACCTGGAGTATGGAAATCATTCACATTACATACTCGCTGCGGAGGGGCTTGCTTTCAATTAACTGGCACATGGTGTCTGATTTTCTACATCAGACACCCTACAGTGTTCACGTACGATTACACCGCTATTATCCAGTATTTACTATGTCTTATTTCGTAAGTTCTTGGTATAGGATAAGTTTCTCTTCGGCGAGAGAAATCATGTAATCAATTTCTCGTCGCCTGAATTCCAGTCCCATCAGATGCTTCTCAAGGATTTCAATCCGCTTTTTTAAGGTAGGATTATAATTAGAAGGATTCTCCCCTTGTTGAATTTTATCCATTACACAGCCCTCACGAGTAAATTCCGTAATCTCCTCAAGCGATAAGCCCAATTTTTTTAGTTTATTTAGACATTGAATATAGGAACCTCGCTTTCTTTGTAGACACGTGCCCCTCCATTACTACGCTTGGGTTCATGTAGTACCCCGATTTTTTCAAAATAACGAATCGTATAAGGAGTTAATCCCGTTTTTTCTGACACTTGACTTAACGTAAGCATCCGATCGCCAGATGGGCCAAGAGCCTGGCATTCAGTCGATTTCCTGGAAGGCTCAACACCGGCTGCATCGGAAATACTCGACGATGCTATCCAAGGGTAACCCAGTGGAAAAGTGATTGTAGCTGTGGCACGGGAGTTAAGTGGATTCGTTTGGTCGATTGCTCGAGAAATCGAAGAAACCAGAAGACAAGGATGAGACATAGGTCAAACGTTTCGAAAGCTAACCATCTACCAGTTTAGAAATACCAAGCCCCGATAGAGAAGAAGGATTGAAAAGCAGAGTTAGAAGGCAAAGAGAAAAGCCGCAAGAGAGAATCCACGTAATCGCTATGTGCCTAACCTTAAAGGTGAAGATGCACGCCAACAGTTCGTGGTGCACTCTCTGCAGACGGAGGGAAAACATGCGGTATCCCCAATCCGCGAATATCAGACTGCTCACCGTCGATACCTTTTGCCTTCTAGTTCAGCTTGTTCAAACCCCTTCTTGTTATAAGGGGGATTTAATAAACGAGAGAGTTACAATTGCGTGTGACAGTCTTGTTCATATCAGCGATTGGAACAACGGTCCATTCGCGGAGCGTCCACCCAAGTGCTTAAGTTGATCCTGCTCAAAAACAAAGGGCTACCCCAAGCAGCCATTTCATGGCTTTTGGGACAGCTCCGTCCGTTTCTACTTGTTACATCTTTTTCTCAAATCAATTCGTACGGTGAAATGTGATAGCGGATGCTGCAAAGATCGCCTGCTTCAACTTTTTGTACCCATTTAGGCTCACGGATCAATTATCTTCCGATTCCCACCAAAGCAGAACCAGTCTCTATAACTGCTTCCGCATCTTCTGGTCGCTCTACCGAGCCTACGACAATCGGCGGCTTGATGTTATCCAAGACTTTGACAAACTTAGCCAGGATCGGTTCTTTATCTTCACGTTGATTTAAGGAGGTGCGTTTATAACTTCCCATCGACAAATGAATGTAGTCAATCGGAGTCCCTGTTAAAGCTTGAGCAAAAGCTAAAGAATCGTCGAGTCGTAATCCAGGGATTTCCAATTCTTCGGGAGACAGACGATACCCTAAAGTAAACGGTTTGTCTGCATTGGCCTTGATGACGGAGGCAACTTCTTGAATCACCCTTAGAGGGAACCGCATACGATTGTCGAAGCTGCCTCCCCATTGATCGCCTCGCTGATTGGAATTCTCAGAGAAGAATTGTTGAAGGAGATACGTATTGGCCCCATGCAGCTCTACTCCGTCAAATCCGGCTTGAATTGCTCTTAGCGTGGCTCTGCCAAAGTCTTGAATTATACTTTCAATTTCCTCGTTTGTTAATTCGCGTGGTGTCTCTGAATCCTGGGGGTACACCGCGGCAATAGCATTCGCACTTGTTGGCTGAACGCCTCTTAAGATTTTGGAATTCGTCTTGCGGCCTGCATGAAAGATTTGGATTACGGCTTTGGTACCTTCTTGCTGGATGGCACTCTCGATTTTGGAAAGTCCCCGGATCGTGAAGTCATTAGCAATAGAAAGCTCGTCTTCAAATCCTTTTCCTCCTTCTGTTACGTACGCAACGCTCTTCTTGATAGTATCTACCTTAAAAGTGCATACTTTTTTTATATTATACATCAACGATATAATAAATTACGAAAACTATCATGGGAGTGAGTGGAGGAACGAGAGACCGTAAATGTCGAACCGTTTGCTTATGCAATGTCGTTAGTTGGCGGCAAATGGAAAATGCATATATTATTTTGGTTGTGGAAAAGAGAAATTTTGCGATACGGTGAATTAAAAAGAGAACTAGGCAAGGTCACGCATAAAATGTTAAGCAATCAATTAAAAGAATTAGAAGCCCATGATCTCATTGTTCGTAAAGAGTATCCACAGGTGCCGCCCAAGGTCGAATATTCTCTGTCGCCTAAAGGCTTAACATTGATGCCTGTGCTGGAGACACTGTGTTCATGGGGCAAAGAGCATATTACAAACGATGAACGTGCTGTTGTAATACTTTCAAGATCATAGCACGTGATGTTTCAACGAAATGTGTATGGTAATAGTTATATGGAGAAAGTGAAGTTAAAAATGAAGGGGATAGGTGTATGGCTGATTATGAATGGTATCGGAGCTTTATTGCAATCTATAAGCATCATTCTGTTTCCGAAGCTGCAAAAACACGAATGATGACCCAGCCGGCGATGAGCCAGCATTTAGCTGCATTGGAAGCAGAGGTGGGAGAAGCGTTGTTCAGGAGAACCTCCAGAAAAATGATTCCCACCGAACGGGGGAAGGAATTGTACTCGCAGCTAGCCCCCTTAATTGAGTCCTTGGATGAGGTAACTATAAATCTGAATTGTGCTTCTTTATCTACACTGGCCGTAGTAAGGATCGGAACCCATCATGAATTTTTCAGTGCAAAAATACTTCCTCAAATTCAAAAATACAACATGCGTACAGTCGTACATTTCAGTGAAGCTGATCAATTGTTGCAACTTCTGAACGAAGACAAATTGGATTTAATCATTACATCAAAAAAGATTCCCGCAGCAGGCATAGAGTATCTTAAATTGATGGAAGAGGCGTTCGTTGTCGTTGCGCCTGAGCATTATGAAATACCTATTGGCATCAGTCTGATCGCCAAGGAAATATGGCTAGCTACTCAAAACTGGATGAGTTATGGTCTGGAATTGCCGGGTATACGAAGAATTTGGAGAGAGCATTTTAAGAAACGTCCCCTGATCCGGCCTGTACACATCATTCCTGATTACCACCTGATTTTGAGAGCGATTGAAAACGGCGTGGGCTTAGGTGTAATGCCAACCTATATATTTGAGCAGGCAGCGGATAAATCAAAATCGAAAGTGATTTTTGTGGAATTGACAGTTAAAAATGAATTGTTTATTGCATGTAAGCACAAACATAAGCACCTGTCTTCAATACATGAGTTCATGAAGTCCATATATGAGGATAACTAATGTTTTATCTATAAATATATTTATCATAACACCACTATTTCATAATTTGTTTTATATGAAAGGCGGGTATACAATAACAACGAAAGCACAAAACAACCCTACAGGAGGATATCGTAATGACAAAAAAAGTGCTAATCGTTGTCACTAATCATACAGAAATTCACGAGGGAAGAACAACCGGAATTTGGTTGTCCGAATTTGCAGAAGCTTACATTGGATTTACAAACAAAGGATATGAAGTCACCGTAGCAAGTCCACTCGGAGGCAATGGCCCCGTTGATCCTGGCAGTATCAATGATAGCGTGTCATCAGAATTTTTAGATACCCAAGAATATCTGGAAAATACTTTGCGTGTCGAGGAAGTTTCCGCAGCTGATTTTGATGCGATCTTTCTCCAGGTGGTCACGGAACCATGTACGACCTCCCCAAGCATCAGCCACTTCATGATTTAATCGCCTATTTTGACCAAGCCAAAAAGGTTATTGCGGCGGTATGTCATGGTCCTGCAGGTCTCGTTGGCGTCACTTTAGCAGATGGACAACCGCTTGTGTCTGGGAAGCGTGTCACTGCTTTTACAGATCAGGAAGAGGCAAATGCAAAACTGGATAAACATGTTCCTTTTTTACTGGAAAGCAAGCTTCGCGATTTAGGTGCTGTATTTGTGGCTGAACCTAATTGGTCTTCTCATGTAGAAGTGGACGGAAATCTGATTACGGGACAAAATCCGCAATCTACGATTGCTGCAACCAACGCAGTTATTGAACTGCTAGGATAATCTGAGTTTCGATTCCGGTATTATTTAAGTTATCTTAAGGAGGACGGAAGGCTTATGGCGAAAAACAAGGCTCTTGTTGTAGGAGCTACAGGAATTATTGGGAGCTATATTTTGGAGCACTTGAGTAGTTTGGAGCAGTGGGATGCCATTGGAGTGGCCCGCACTGTTCCACAGAAGCAAGCTGACCGTTATATCAGTCTGAATCTGTTAAACCGTGAAGAGCTGAGAGAAGCCTTAGGCAAGATCAAAGGGATCACCCATATCTTCTATGCGGCCTATCAGGATTTCCCGGCTCACTCCAAAGAGCAGATTGATGTGAATACAAGTATGCTGGCCAATATTGTACAAAGTGTTGAAGAAACGTCAGGCGCTTTAGAACGAGTGATTTTAATGCAGGGAGCTAAGGTATACGGTGTACATTTGGGTAAGTTCAAAACACCGGCCAAAGAAAATGATCCGCGCCATCTTCCTCCAAACTTTTATTATAATCAGGAGGACTTTTTGCGGATCTATCAGGCTGGGAAAAGCTGGTCATGGACGATTCTGCGGCCTGACGTCGTTGCCGGAGTTTCGATTGGCAATCCAATGAGTATCGCGATGGTTATCGCTGTTTATGCTTCCATTTCAAAAGAATTGGGACTGCCGCTCCGCTTTCCCGGCAAAGAAGGTGCCTACCGTGCGTTGGCACAGTTTACAGACGCTTCTCTGCTTGCACGTGCTTCAGCATGGGCGGCTGTTCAAGAGCACACCGCCTTTGAAATTTTCAATATTACGAATGGAGACCTTTTTCGCTGGGAAAGTCTATGGCCCAAAGTGGCTAAATACTTTGATATGGATGCGGCTCCTATTCAGACCATTTCATTATCGGAATTGATGCCATTGCAAAAAGAAACATGGATGTCCATGATTAAAAAATACGATTTACTTCCCACTCCTTATGAAAAAGTTGCTGCCTGGCCTTTTGGCGATTTTATATTCGGTTGCGAATATGATGTCATTTCGGATACAACCAAAGCGAAGCAGTTCGGTTTTCATGAGGTTGTGGATAGCGAAGTTGGACTGATTGCAGTTTTGGATGAGTTAAGAAAACAAAAGCTGATTCCCTAAGAATAAAAGCGGTATGTGATAAAGAAGGAATCTTAAATACAGGATGGTCTGCAGACGATATTGCAAGTAAGTTGGAAACGGCAACTGCAAACCCATTGAAGGCTGGAACATGAGTGTA
This sequence comes from Paenibacillus tritici, assembly GCF_018207515.1. Classification (NCBI taxonomy): domain Bacteria; kingdom Bacillati; phylum Bacillota; class Bacilli; order Caryophanales; family Paenibacillaceae; genus Paenibacillus; species Paenibacillus tritici. The sequence continues at coordinate 5,679,221 of NZ_CP073365.1, read as the reverse complement.
CCCCTATTGACTGTCTGCCGATAGGGGTACTATTTATGAGTTGATAAATATATCGTTATCGTGATTCTTCTTCGGTATCCGTCAAATTGTACAGTTCCCGTGTCTCTTGGAGATTTTCCCCATCCGTTCCCATGAGAATTTTGACGCAGGATTAATATATAACGTTTTGATTCCAAGGCTGCTCCAAATTGCAGAGATAAGCATCCGGCTCACAATTGAGTCGTTTGCCTTTCAGATAAGATGAGTATTATTGGGTATAATCAATTGAATTTTATCGTTTTACCAGACTCGCACTCCATTGCCACAATTCTTTTCGGAATTTGCTGTCATGGGCTTGTCTCTCCGCACGGGATTCCCTTTTTTGGTCAAAGTATTTTCAGATAATCCCCGCAAGTTCAGGGGAGAGTGCAGATGTACAATGGCATCCGAACCGGACTGGACGCTTCCCATTGGAGCGATACGGCTTTCCTGAACCATTTTGGTGTTGAGATACGTGCCAGGATGCAGAGAATAGCATGTCATTCACTATGGCAATACCGCTCCGAAAATTCGAAGGTAAAGGCAACAAGAGCTGATTTGCTCTGTGTTTAGGCCGTAACCGGGGAGTTTTGATGGGTCAGCATAATGTTATTGAAGTCAATGGGACTACGGCCTGCAGAGGCAACATTAACGATCCGGGCCGGGCTGTTTTAGAGTGTGCCCAGCAACTCGCCTGTCAGCAGAAACGGGGCCAAATAATTGACGGCAAAACGAAGCTCATGCCCATCCCGACTGAAGGAGCGCTCTGTGTCCTGAAGATTTCCAAATCCGATGCCGGCATTGTTGATCAGTACATCTAGCGGGAGTAGTGGGTTTGAATTTAAGCCGCCAGCCGCCGTACTTCTTCAAGTGACGAGAAGTCGGCAGTGTACGATCGGATGTTTGCGTTTCCAGTGAAGGCTATAAGTTCCTCTCGGACAGCGGCACCGCGTTCTGGGTTCTTCCGTGGAGAAGCACAGTCGCTCCTAATCTGGCTATGTCGGCAGCCGTCTGCTTTCCGATACCCTCTATTGCTCCTGTTACAAGAATAATCTGTTCGCTTGTGGTCTTCATTTCAGTTCTCCTTCTTATCACGGATGCAATGCTTGAAGATTGATGAGTCCCGAACGAATCATTGTGGCAATGTCTGCCGGTGCCGAGCTTGGATACATAAAGGAGCCTTTGATATTCAGTTTTTTGACTAGCTATTAGATTTGTGTTTTAAGAGGACGGCTTCTATGTGAGAAATACGTACGGTGAAATATACAATATATGCTCCAATCTGATTAATGATGTTTGGCATTCAGCATCCATGAAGAAGAGCATCATAACTTTTAATATGCAGTTGTTTATGCAGATATCCTGCGCTCAAAGTTAGGGGTGATTCAAACTTTTTCTAATATTTGATCGGATACTCTGGCCTTTTGCCATCGGCGAAACCGAGCATACACCGAAGACCAAAAATAGTAATATTATGGTAAATTAATCCACGGCGAATCTGTATGAGCTACTCAAAGCATGGCATTGAGCATCTTTTAATTGTATTTAGGGGGCTTATGGTTTCACGTAAGCCACGCGCTCCCTATCTGATCAACACACTGCCGTGGATGCGATCTGGGCTGCGACCGGGCAGGCCAAAGACAACTTAATGGGGCCATTTCTCACATGGGTGCCATTGCATGATTTCGGCCAATGAGGTAGCATAATTTAGACATTCTTCGCTCTTGCACAAACGAAGAATTATTCTTTTTTAGGAGTGTGGAAACGATGCCTACGATATTGGTCGCTGACGACGATGCGAACATTCGAAAACTCGTCTGTTTCTTTTTGCGCAACGACGGATTTGCAACTATCGACGCCGCAAACGGAAAGGAAGCACTGGCCATCTATACGTCCACGCCAGTCGATTTGGTCATTCTTGATATTATGATGCCGGTGATGGACGGTTGGGCATTATGCGAGGAACTTCGAAGAGCCAATCCGGATCTTCCGTTACTAATGTTGACGGCAAGAAGCGAAACCTGGGAGAAAGTACAAGCATTCCAGCTCGGGACAGATGACTATTTGACAAAGCCATTCGATCCGCTTGAGCTGATGGCTCGTGTCAAGGCACTGTTGAAACGATACCGTATAGGTTTAACTCAGACCATCCAGCTAGGAAACATCATTCTGAACCGGCAGACTTATAAGGTCATGAGAGGTACAGAGTCGTTCACCTTGCCGCTTAAGGAGTTTGAATTATTGTATAAACTTGCTGGATTACCAGGACAAGTCTATACGCGGGAGCAATTAATCGATCAAGTTTGGGGAATCTATTATACTGGCGATGATCGAACGATAGACGTGCACATTAAGCGCCTACGCGAACGTTTCGCGGCTATCTCCGATTTCCGTATCGAAACGGTGCGCGGACTTGGCTACCGGCTTGAGGTGCAGGAATGATCGGTTCCTTATATACACGCGTAGTCCTGACCTTTCTGGTCTCCGTAATCGGGGGCACAATCATTGCTTTTTTTGCTGCAACCTGGATATTTCAAGATGAATTAAATGAAAACCTGCAAATCACCTTACTCGACTTTGGCCAGGATATCGTCCGCATCTACGAGACTTTGCCGTTACGTGAAGCAGAAATGTTTATAAGTGAAATGAAGCAACTCAATTCCTATCACATACGAATCTATACAGCAACGGATCAATTCCAATCCTACGGAGAGTTTTCAGGACACCATCCTTTCCCAGTGACTACGGAACAAGTGAAGAAAGTGCTGGATGGAGGAAGGGCGCAAGTCAATGGAATCGATACGATCTTCTTAGGATTGCCGATAGAAACTGAAATGGGGAGCAGAGCAATGTTTGTAGAGCCCATCACTCCCTCTTCCACCTCATCTCTTATCAAGTTTGTTGTAACTTTTTTAGTGTATTCGTTATTAGCAGGAAGCCTATTGATTCTAATTTCCGCTATGTTCCTGGTGAGACCGATAAAAAAGCTAACAAAAGCGACCCGTCGTATAGCTGGTGGAGATTTCAACGTCAAGCTTAATATTAAACAAAAGGGTGAGTTAGGTACTTTGGCTCGCAGCTTCGAAGAAATGATGCGCGATCTACAGCAGCTTGAGCAGATGCGCAGGGAATTCGTGACAAACGTATCCCATGAAGTTCAGTCTCCACTCACTTCCATTTCCGGTTATGCAATAGCGCTAAAGCAGGTAGACCTCCCGGATCACGAACGAAACTGTTTCCTCGATATTATCATCACTGAAACTGCGCGAATGTCCAAAATAAGTGATAGTCTACTAAAGCTGAGTTTGCTAGAATCTCAAACATCCCAGATGCGACTCACCACGCTTAGTCTGGATGAACAGATCAGACGTGTAATCGTCGCTATTCAACCTCAATGGTCAGCCCGCAACATTCAGTTCGAGCTTGATTTGCAGCCCGCCAAAATCACGGCCGATCATGAGCTCTTAAATCAGGTGTGGACCAATATCCTCGGCAATAGCATCAAATTTTCCAAGGAGGGTGGCCGGATTAACGTCAGAATCAAACAGGATATCAAGAATGTGACGGTCTGCATATCAGATTGGGGTATTGGTATTCTCCCGGAGGATCAAAAGCGTATATTTGACCGCTTCTTTAAAGCTGATCGCTCCCACAGCCAGAAATATGAAGGCAGCGGTATGGGACTGGCTATTGTAAAGCAGATCGTATCGCTTCATCAAGGGGACATCCGGGTGGAGAGCGAATACGGACGAGGAACGACCTTCATAGTCATCTTACCAATCACAACACCAGCAGTGTGATTGTTTTTTTATACCTTTTCTAGGCTGCGACACCATGTATAAAGCTTCTTGCATGTGATGGTGCAGCCTTTTTTGGCCTGTTCATCCTCCGTTCATGTTGCAGTCATTAGGGGGACATCTTGGTTGGTTATACTGTCTTTAGCGCCTATGTTAAGGTGGCCTAACACAATGATGAAGACAGGAGTAGATGCAAGAGTGAAACCAAGAGAGGTAACAAAAATGAAGATGAGTATGAGGACAGCAAGAAAAAGAAATACTTTAACTGCTATGACTTTCATGCTGACTATAATTGCTCCAATGTCTGCAATGGCCACACCGGCTGCCACGAATAACAACAGCAACCTTTCTTATGAAACAACGAAGAAAACCGTGATCGAAAAAGCCAAATTACTGACCGAGACGTACGGCACGACGAGTCTGCAATATGCGCTCATCAATGGTGGAGAGATTGTGGTATCCGGTCAAACGGGCAAGAACGATATAAACGACAAGGTACCTCTTACTTCAAACACGATCTATGGCATCGGTTCAACCAGTAAAATGATGCTTACTGCCGCTGTAATGAAGCTGGTTGATGAAGGCAAGATCGATTTGGATCTGCCTGTTGTGAACTATATCTCTGACTTCAAAATGAAAGATAACCGATACAAACAGATTACAGCCCGTATGTTGCTGAATCATTCCTCCGGTCTTTTGGGCACCTCAACCAGCAATGCCACATTGTACGGAGATAATGACACGTATTCACATGATACGTTTATGGAGCAATTGGCGAATCAAAACCTGAAGGCAGATCCCGGCGCATACTCAGTCTACAGCAACGATGGTTTTACGTTAGCCGAGATTCTGGTCGAAAGAGTTAGCGGCATCGGTTATACCGCATTTATACACAAATTTTTTACGGAACCTTTGGATATGAAGCATACCAAAACACCACAGGATGTGCTTGACCCGGCAGAAATGGCGGGCATCTATTCCCCTTTTTATGAGGGACAACTTCCAAAAGAGAATTATAATATTATCGGTACTGGAGGTCTTTATTCCACCGCTGAAGATTTGGTCAAATTCTCAAGAATCTTCACGGGAGAGATCAATGGCATTCTATCCAGTAAGTCTGTAGAAGCCATGGCGCAAGAAGAGTATAAAGAAGGCATGTGGCCAGAGGATAGCGATACGCTCATGTCTTACGGGTTAGGGTGGGATACTGTGAACTTGTTCCCATTCAACGAGTACGGCATTAAGGCAGTTATGAAGGGGGGAGATACGTTATCTTATCAGTCTTCATTAGTGGTGCTTCCGGAATACAACATGGCTGCAGCAGTTATCTCTTCAGGCGGGTCAAGCTTAACCAATCATTTCATTGCGAATGAATTATTACTCAGCGCACTTGAGGAAAATGACATTATTACAGAACGGAAGCCAGAAAAATCATTTGGCGTACCCGTGAATGCAGAAATGCCCAAAGGAATATCCAAGTATGAAGGGAAGTATGGCGGCAATAATTCGGTTATGAAGATCAAAATGAATACGGCTGGGCAAATGACTGTATCCACACCTACAGCTCCTAGTAATCCGGCTCAAGAATACACCTATACAGCAGATGGTACTTTTGTTAATGACGATGGTACAGAAAAGTTGAAATTCGTTATGGAGAAAAATGGGCATACTTACCTATGGTCCCAATCTTATATATCCATACCAGAACTCGGACAGCTGGCTTTCTCAGAATATAAAGCGGAGAAGCTTGAAGCCAATGAATTATCCAAGGAGATTGACGCCTCATGGAAAAAACGTGATGGTAAAAAATATTACCTGGTGAATGAAAAATATACATCCATGGTCTATCTCAATGCTTCATCAATCCTACCTATTCATCTGAATAAAGAGAATCCAGGGTATATGTCCAACAATAAGATCATTGGAGCAAACGAAGCAGCCAATCTATTGCAAATTCCTGGTACTGCCGGACGGGATACGATGGATATTCATTTCTCTAAAAAGAATGGAGGAGAGTATCTTAAAGCCTCTGGTTATGTATACGCCAGTGAGGAACTGGTGAAACCAATCTATTCTGGTAAACAATCCGTGACAACCATTCAAGCAGATGGATATGCCAAATGGTTTTCGGTACCAGCTACTGCAAAAGGAAAAGTCATGACAGTGAAAATGCCTGCACATGGTGCCTTTGCTGTATATGACCAGACGGGAATTTGTATTAATCACACCGTGGTCAGCGGTAAGAATGAGGTTGTCTTGCCAGAAAACGGCCGCATTGTATTTGCAGGTGAGGCTGGCTCCCGATTTGAAATTTCATTAAAAAGGGCAAACTAATTTGAATTCTCAAAATTTCAGGCGATTTATGAATGAATTAAAATAAAAGATCAATGAGTACCACCGAAAAAAGACACGTCGTCCATGGAATTGGATGAGGTGTTCTTTTTTTATTGAGATTACAGGAAACTACGTAAGACAGCACCAGTAACAAAGTAGCCAGTAAAGATACTGCGTTACGTCGAGTTCCGCTCAACTAACCTGTATGTTAAAGGGTTTAGCTTGTTTTTGGTGTTGTTCAACTTGTTTTGCAAAATTATAAATGCATTCTCAGCTTGCTGATCGATAGGGTAGTCAATCGTTGTCAAATCGAGCAAGTGAGCCACCTCTGTATTATCGAATCCAATAATTCCCAAATCTCCCGGAATAGAAAATCCCAAGCGACGCAGGGCTGTCATGAGGCCAGCTGCCACTTCATCATTGGCACAAAAAATAGCATCAGGCCGGACTTCCTGCGACTCCCACCATCTAGCAAGCTCCTCCCCATCACGTACTAAAGTTTTATCTTCGAAATGAGGAAAAGAATAGGCCATAAGATTGTGCTTTATAGCAAATTCTGAATGGGCACGAATACGTTCCTTTGTATTCAGCCCTTTGGACATTGGATATATGCTGAGTATTTTTCGGTAACCTTTGGAATAAAGATATTCAAGGCCTGTCCAATAGGCATGGAATTGTTCCATAAAGACAGATGGAAGATTCTCGTTTTGAAGACGTTGCCATACCACAATAGGGCCATACCGGGCATAGGATTCGATAACATCCCATTCATTAGACCGTATCAAACACACGATAGCATCTAATTGCTTCCGTTTTAGCATTTCTAGAGCGATAAGCTCCTTTTTAGGTTCTCCATTCGTGATAAAAAGTGTGATGTTAAATCCGTTTTTCTCAGCAAAAAGAGTGAATGCACGAACAAAATTAATAATAATGGGACTAAAAGAGACCGTTATTATTCCAATTTGGCGAGTTTCACCTTTTTTTAGAGAGATCGCATTTGCATTGGGGACATAATCAAGTTCCTCGATAATTCCTAAAACTTTTTGTCTGGTTACATCACTGACGTAGCCATTTTTATTCATTACTCGTGATACAGTTGCTGTGGATACCCCCGCTAAACGAGCAATCTCTTGAATATTCGCCACTTCTAACCACCTCTTACAAGAAAGCATATCATGTTTTCGAAGCTCTACAAAGCAGAAAAGGAAGATAATCCTAGCACGAATTTTTTATACTTGACATGTAATGCATTACATAAATTACAGTGCAAATATAGTTTATAAATTCATTTTTGGGAGGAAATCAGAATGAAAAAAGGTCTGAAAATTGTAACGATTGGTGGAGGTTCAAGCTATACTCCGGAATTGGTGGAAGGATTTATCAAACGATATCATGAACTCCCGGTCAAAGAGTTATGGCTAGTCGACATTGAAGAAGGCAGGGAAAAACTTGAGATTGTCGGCGCTATGGCTCAACGTATGATAAAGGCAGCAGGGATTGATTGTGATATTCATTTGACACTTGATCGACAGAAAGCTTTGAAGGGTGCAGATTTTGTAACGACTCAGTTGCGTGTTGGATTCATGGATGCTCGGATCAAAGATGAGACGATACCCAATAAATACGGACTAATTGGACAGGAAACGAATGGAGCTGGGGGTATGCTAAAAGCATTTCGGACCATTCCAGTTATTCTAGAGATCGTTGAGGATATGAAATTGCTTTGTCCAAATGCATGGCTGATTAACTTCACGAATCCTGCAGGGATGGTCACTGAAGCAGTTCTTCGTTATGGAATGTGGGAGAAAGTCATTGGACTGTGTAATGTCCCCATTGTGGCTGTGAAAAATGAATCTGCAGTGCTCGAGAAGAATGAAAATGAATTATTTTTTAAATTCGCAGGGATTAATCATCTGCACTGGCATAAGATTTATGGACACAACGGCCAAGATCTTACTCGTCAAGCGATTGATAAACTGTATGGTCCTGATGCGAAAACAGAGAAAATCGTTGAAAATATTAAAAACATGCGATTCCTGCATGAACAGCTTGTCCAATTAGACATGCTACCATGCCCATATCACCGGTACTATTACATGACAGATGCGATGATTCAAGAGGAACTTGAAGAAGCGAAGGGAGAAGGGACTCGTGGACAAGTAGTGAAGCGCCTAGAGGAGAGTCTGTTCGAACTTTACAAAGATCCAAATTTGGATCATAAGCCAGAAGAACTTGCAAAACGAGGCGGCGCCTATTATAGTGATGCTGCCTGTGAGATCATTAACTCCATTTATAACAATAAAGGAACTCAGATGGTTGTAAGTACACGCAATAAGGGAGCGATCAATGATCTGCCAGTTGAAAGTGCCATTGAAATAACCAGTGTGATCACCTCCCATGGTGCTGAGCCAATTCACTTTGGTTCTTTCCCTCCTGCACAACGCGGTTTATTACAATTAATGAAGTCCATGGAGGAATTAACGATTGAAGCCGCTGTTACGGGGAACTACGCAACGGCTCTGCAAGCATTTACGTCTAATCCACTGGTTCAAAGCGGTGACTCGGCTAAAGCGTTGTTGGATGAATTACTTGAGGCTCATAAACAGTATTTACCGCAGTTTCACCGGAAAGAAGATAGTATTCTAAGAAGTACACATTCGATTTAAATTTTTCTACTAAAAAGGACTTCAGAGACCAATTATATGGCCTTGAAGTCCTTTAGTTATGAATAAAAGAATAGAATTAATTGTTCTTCGTCTGTTCTAAGAAGTCAGCTTAATGAATTTGAAAATGTTCTTGCCACTCATTTAAGCCCTCTTCCATCCGAAAAGCTGTAAATCCTTCAGATTGTAGTTTTTGAGTGGCCAGAGCTGAATAGACACACAATGGACCTCTGCAATATGCGATGATTTCTGTATTTTTCGGTATATCTCTTATGAATATCTCTAACTCTTCCATTGGTATCGAAATTGCTCCTGCAATATGATCCATTTCATACTCTTCTTTAGGACGTAAATCCACCAAAATTATTGAATCATTATTAAGCTTCTCCCTAACCTCATCCATCGTAAGCGTATGAACGTCATCAAGATTGTTTAGGAAATCATCTTTCAGTCTGCTAATGTCAGGAAGCTGTTTTTCACTGATCCGCCATAAAGAGGAAAGAAATTCGATGATTTCAGGATCGGCCAAAGAATAGATCACGTATGTTCCTTTTTTCGAGAATTTAACCAACTTAGCATCGAGCAGAACTTGAAGATGGCGGGATACATTCGCAACATTCATGTCTGTGCAGGTAGCTATTTTTTCTACGGTTCTAGAACCATTGGATAGGACATTCAAGATCTCAAGTCGCTTATCACTGGACAAACATTTTCCGATTCTAGCCAATTGTTTATATAGATCTTCCTTGAAAATTTTCGCAGAGTTCAGCTCTTCTTCCATTATTGTCAACCTCTTTTCTTTTCGTATTAAAGATATCAATCCCCAAAGCGAGGCAATAGGTAATTCATCATGTAATCGAGCATAGGTGATTCAATTGATTATTAGAATTTTAACATAAACATCCCGAGGATAGTCAAGTCAAAAGAAAATAAATTCGATAATTTTCATGGGAATACCCTATTTTGGAAAATGATAAGAAAAATCATAGTTGTCAGTGCCGATGGGGCTCTGACAAGCCTTTATGCAATGCATATCATTTGTAATCATTTTCTCCCCACCAGTTGACGAACAGAGATTCCAATGTTATAATTCAATTAATCAATTGAATATTAAATTTATTCTTCATAAGCAGCTGTAAACTAATAAATTGGGAGGGATAGAATATGTATAAATCTGTAATTGTCGGAACGGGTCCAGCAGGATTGACCGCTGCGATCTACCTTGCCCGTGCAAATATGAAGCCACTTGTCATTGAAGGACTTGAACCAGGAGGGCAGCTCACAACAACAACTGAAATTGAAAATTATCCCGGATTCCCCAATGGAATCATGGGTCCTGAATTAATGGATAATATGCGTAAACAAGCGGAACGTTTTGGGGCTGTATTTCATAATGGATGGGTAAAGACAGTGGATTTGGACAAAAGACCATTTAGGTTGGAAGTCGATGGAAAAGGAGAAATCATTACTGAAACTCTGATCATTTCAACCGGTGCCAGTGCGAAATATTTGGGCATACCAGGCGAAGCAGAAAATGTAGGCCGGGGTGTTAGTACTTGTGCCACTTGTGATGGATTTTTCTTTAGAAATAAGGAACTCATCGTAGTGGGTGGAGGCGATACTGCTTTGGAAGAGGCGAGCTTTTTAACGCGTTTTGCTTCAAAAGTTACCTTGGTGCACCGTCGAGAAGAACTGAGGGCCTCAAAAATCATGCAAGATCGCGCTCGTGCAAATCCTAAAATTGAGTGGGCTTTAAGCAAGACTCCTCTTGAGGTTGTTGCGGGAGAGCGTGGAGTGACAGGATTGAAAGTCCGGAATAATGTTTCAGGTGAAGAGGAAATGCTGCATGCAAATGGTGTTTTTGTAGCCATCGGTCACCATCCAAATACTGACTTTTTAAATGGTCAAATTGAGACGGATGATAACGGCTATATCGTTACAGTACCCGGCACGACAATGACAAATATTCCAGGTGTGTTTGCTTCCGGAGATGTACAGGATACCCGCTATCGTCAAGCTATTACTGCAGCAGGAACTGGAGCGATGGCAGCTATGGATAGCGAAAAATTTATTGATTCTTTGGAAAATAATTAAAAACGTAAGGTTTTTAGTGACGAATTAATAATATGGAAAAGGAGCATATTATAGTGCTAGATCAAAAAATCAAGATGAATATGGTTTGGTACAAGAATGCGCAAGGAATTGGCCACATAAAAAGTGACAATTTACAAACACAAATTGCTATCCCTGTTTCTAAAGGGGGAAGTGGAGAGGGTGCTGATCCTCAACAGCTCCTGATATCCTCAGCCGTTGCTTGTTATGCTCTGACGCTAGCGTACATGCTTGATCGCAAGAAGGTGCCCGTTGCCGGGTTCTTTATGGACACTGAAGGGAACATGGCTAAAGGAAATCAACTGAGCATTACACATCGTCCGCATGTTGTTTTATCCTCAAATGCATCAAAGAAAGATATTTCTGTGGTGGAAGCATTATTTCTACAAGCTGAAAAAAAATGCCACATTGGTCAGCTACTTGTAAAAGCGGGTGTGCCTGTAGGTACCGAGGGTAAGGTGTCAATTGATGCTGGAGATGATCTGACAAGTGATTATATTGAAAAAAATCAAATGGAGTGGTAAAAAAACCACCTAATTAAAAGGAGATAATAAAATGAAAAAAATTAACTCTAAATCAGAATTTGATACAGCTATCCTTTCACCAAAAATTACAGTTGCTGTTTTTAAAGCAGACTGGTGTCCTGACTGCAAATTCATTGATCCATTCATGCCCGAAGTTGAAGAAAAATTTGCGAATGATCTGGATCTCATTGAGGTGGATGTAGATAAAGTAGGCACTGTGAGTGAAGAACAAAATATTATGGGTATTCCAAGCTTTGTAGCCTATGCCGACGGTAAAGAGCTTATTCGATATGTCAACAAGCTCCGTAAATCACGCGAAGAGATCGAACATTTTCTGCAAAGTGCTATTGAGGTATGATCATAGATCGTTAATAGGATTACATGAAATAACAGGCAATGTACTTTTAGGAGGTTATTATGAATATTCCCCAGTCAGTTGAAGCTCTTTTTAAACCATTCGAAATGGGAAATCTGAAACTATCTAACCGTATTATGATGGCACCAATGACTCGGAACTTTTCTCCAAATGGAGTGCCGGGGGAGGATGTTGCTGCGTATTATCGTCGTAGAGCTGAAAATGGTGTCGGACTTATTGTAACAGAGGGTACATTTATCAATCATCGTGATGTTGTATCTGATCAAGAGAACGTACCACACATATATGGGGAAGATGCGCTAAACGGATGGTCAAGAGTGGTAGATGGTGTCCATGAGGCCGGTGGTAAAATTTTCTCACAAATATGGCACATGGGTGCACGCGGTAACGTCAATGATTACTCTAAGCAAGAAATTACAGAATTGATTGAAGCCTTCGAGCAGGCAGCAGCCAATGCTAAAAAAGTTGGTTTTGATGGTATCGAGCTTATGGCGGCACACGGATTTTTAATTGATCAATTCTTCTGGGAAAAAACAAACACGCGTACCGATGAATACGGTGACGACTTAGTCGCTCGCACACGCTTTGCTAGTGAGGTCATCGCAGCTTGCCGACGTGCTGTTGGACCAGAATTTCCAATTGTGCTACGAATCTCACAGTGGAAATATGATGCCTATACAGCAAAATTAGTTGAAACTCCAGAACAACTAAAACGTTTCTTAACGCCATTAGTTGATGCGGGCGTTGACATCTTTCATGCCTCTATTCGTCGCTTTTGGGAACCGGCTTTTGCAGGGTCTGAGTTGAATCTTTCAGGATGGATAAAAAAACTGACTGGGAAACCAACGATTACTGTTGGGTCTGTCGGACTGGAGGGCGCTGATTTCGTTGATTTCTTTGCTACCGGGGAAGAGGCTAATGGCAAAGCCAACATGGGTGATTTAATCGAGAGATTAGACCATGAAGAATTCGATTTGATCGCAGTCGGACGCGCATTATTGGCTGATCCTGACTGGGTAAACAAAATCCGCGATGGACGAACAGAGGATTTACTTCCGTTTACGCGTGAGGCACTGAGCATATTATATTAAACTAAAATTTCTAATAGAATAGAGGGGTTTATATGTATCATCAGGACAGTCTATTTAAAAAATCGAGTTTTAAACGTATTGGAGAATTTAACTCACTTTCTCCAGAAATATTTAAGGCGTTTGTATCCTTTGAAAAGCTAGCATTGGCCGAAGGTAAGCTTACAGCGAAATTCAAGGAACTGATTGCAATTGCTATAGCCCACACCACGGGATGCCCTTATTGTATTGAGGCTCATGTCAAACAAGCTAAGAAAAATGGTGTTTCGAAAGAGGAAATGGCAGAATCGATTATGGTTGCTACCGCCCTCAAAGCGGGTTCGGCGATGGCTCATGGCGTTAATGCATTAAATGCATATGATGAAACCGAAGACGACGAGCTATACCGTGCATCTTATATCAACCGGCTGGGAGAGTTTACCCAATTAAGCGGTGATGCATTTAAAGCCTTTGGTTCTTTTGATCAGAAGGCGTTGAAAGCCGGCATACTCAGTAGCAAGGAAAAAGAATTGATTGCGGTTTCGGTTGCCCATACCACTGGGTGTCCATATTGTATTGATATTCATACGAAAGCAGCCAAAAAAGCCACAGCAACCAAAGAAGAGCTGGCAGAGTCGATTATGGTAGCTACTGCTTTGAAAGCTGGTTCCGCACTTGCTCATGGAGTGAATGCACTGGTTGCATTTGACGAATAACGAGAACTGAAAAGGGGTAGAAATATGAAAATTGAAATATGGTCTGACATTGCATGTCCATTCTGCTATATTGGTAAACAAAATCTGGAACGAGCCTTAGAAGGATTACCGTATAGAGATGAAATAAGTATTGAATACAAAAGCTTTGAGCTTGATCCGGGAGCTTCTTCATATGATGGGACAAGTTTTGTTGAAAAATTAATCCCTAAGTTTGGCGGAAGAGAACAAGCAAAAGAATTTCTTAGCCACTTAACTCAACAAGCCAAGAACGTGGGATTAAACTTTCAATTAGATAGTCTTAAACCCACAAATACACTGGATGCTCATCGTTTATTAAAATGGTCAAAAACGAATGGCAAAGAAACAACGTTGAATGAAAAATTACTTATTGCTCATTTCACTGAATCAAAGGATGTAGGAGATCATGATACACTGGCCGATATTGCAGAAGCGGTTGGATTAGACAGAAAAGATGCCCTTGGAGTATTGAAAAATAAGGAGCTCTATGCAGATCAAGTACGAAATGATCAAGATGAAGCTCGTCGAGTTGGGATTAGCGGGGTACCGTTCTTTATATTCAACCAAAAGTATGCAGTTTCAGGGGCACAGCCGATAGCATCTTTTTCTCAAGTGTTGGAGAAAGTCTGGGAAGAAGAACATCCGGCTCCTAAGTTTGAAATTCTTTCTGATGAAACCTCTAGTGGAGGACTATGTACTGATGAAGGGTGTGCGATCCCGCCTAAAAAGTCATAAGGACAAGCGAGGATTCAATTAAGATTGGTCTATGAATAATGTAAAATAGAGGAGTCCTATACATGGGGAAAATGAACGGTATAAATGTGAATATGCTCGGAAGCTTAGCAGAGAAATATAAGGGAAAACCTGATGAGGCGATTACAAGTTTCGCTTCTACAGTAAAATGGAAAGATGGGTTTTACTCGGAGGCCGAGGTTGGGGACTATAAGCCGGTACCCATTGATGAACCAGAGTGGCTATCCGGAACTGGAAAAGGACCTAATCCAGTCGAGCTGTTGTTAAGTGCGCTTGGCGCTTGTGTAAGTGTTGGATTCATTGCAACTGCTAGTGGTATGGGTATTAAAGTAAATTCTTTGGAAGTTGATGTTACTGGCGAAATAGATCTGAACGTTTTCTTTGGCTTAAAAGAGGGCAATTCTGGCTTTGATGAAATAAACGTTCGTTTCAATGTGGATAGTGACGCAGATGAAACGCAGGTTGAAAAGTTGATTGCAAAAGCCATAGAAATATCACCTGTGAGAAATACAATTGAACGAAACGTTAAAGTGACTTCGACGTATACGCTTAATAATTAAAAAACCTTGAATGCTTGCTTGTTTTGCTAGAAGCGTAGACATTATGTGAGGAACACATAATGTCTACTTTTTTAGAATTAGTGGACCATACTCTGATCGGCTATGTCGGTAGCTTAGTATTGCGGATATCTACACCACAGGGGCTGGTGCCTCTTTTGCCTAACACTCTACATAGATTCAGCGGTTGAAATTTAAGCAAACGATAGACTGTCTTGTTGAAGCCGATTCACATTCTTTTCTTGGAGAGGATATGAATTAGTAAACCATAGGAGCTGAGAAAACAGATGAAGTATAACTTTGATGAAATCGTTGATCGAAAAAATACCAATGCTATGAGTACAGATGGCTTTAAAGAATACATTTTCAAGGCTTCTAATGACATAACGTTCCCTTTTAAAGATGACGAGTTCATTCGTATGTGGGTGGCTGATATGGAATTTGCTACTCCTCCTGAAATTATTCAAGCCGTTAAAGATCGGTTGGATAAACGTATTTTTGGCTATACGAAAATATTTGATCCCGATTATTATCTTTCTGTTGTTGGTTGGACACAAAGTCACTATGATTGGAGCTTCCCAAAAGAGCAGTTGGTAACTTCACCTGGTATTATTCCCGCTTTATATGAGTTGGTTGAGTACATTTGCAAACCAGACGATAAGGTTTTAATTGTTACGCCGTCCTATGCGTATTTCAAGCACGCTGTAGATTTTAATAATCTTAAATTAGTGACCTCCGACTTAATAAACAAAGAGGGTTACTATACAATGGATTATAAAGATATAAAATTAAAAGTGCGAGATGAAAAGGTGAGTTTATGTATCTTTTGTAATCCTCATAATCCAACAGGACGTGTTTGGGCACCAGAAGAATTAATGAGGTTTGGTGAAATTTGTCTTGAAAATGACGTTTGGATTATTTCAGATGAAATTCATTGTGATTTGCTCAGGAATGGAATGGTTCATGAACCTTTGGCGAAAATATTTCCAAATTCAGATAAGATTATTACATGTTTAGCCCCAAGCAAGACCTTTAATATGGCCGGATTGATGCTCTCAAATATAATTATTCCCAATGATGAAGTCAGAGCGTTGTGGCAGGCTCGTCATTACAGCATGGAAAACCCACTGAGTATTGCGGCAACACAGGCAGCTTATCAACACGGTGATGATTGGCTGAGACAATTAAAAACTTACTTGGATGACAATTTTATTTTTACCCAGCAATATCTGAAAAAACACTTACATCAGGCTGTATTCCGTATCCCTGAGGCTACTTATCTTGCTTGGGTGGATATTAGTGCATATCTTCCTAATGAGGAAAATATGTCTTTATATTTTGCTGCTAATGCAGGAGTATTACTCGAAGGAGGCAGTATGTTTGTGGCCAATTCAGATGGTTATATTCGTCTTAATCTTGCATGCCCGAGAGCGATTTTAACAGAAGGGCTAAAGAGAATATGTGAAGTGTTGCGGTAGAGAAACTTAATTAATTAGACAAATATAATCCATACTACAATTTATAATTATACTTACTTAGCTAACTATTGACTTTGAGTAAAAAGATTGTTATTATTTTCACGAGTGGTAAGTTATTTTTTTCACAATATAAAAGGAGGCTATATTATGTTAACTACATTTAAAGCTACTGCCACAAAATTACCAGGAGGTTTGCAGGTTGAGGCTCAATCTAGAGGTTTTAAAATCTTGATGGATGAACCCGAAGACTTTGGTGGAACAGATAAAGGGATGAATCCAGTCGAAGCACTTCTGTGTGCGCTGGGAGCATGTCAGTCCATCGTTGCTGCTGCTTTTGCAGATGGGTATGGCTTTTCGTATGAAGAGTTGTACGTTGAGCTTGAAGGGGATTTGGACCCGGATGGGTTCATGGGGCTGGCAGATGTGAGAAGCGGTTTCCAGGAAATTCGTTTTGTAATGCACTTCAAAACGACCGAAAGTCAGGAAAAAGCAGAAGCTTTTGCGGCATTCATTGAGAAGACCTGCCCGGTTGGAGACTGCTTGGCGAACGGGGTTAAATTGGTACAATCAGGTGTAGTCAGACACTAAACTATTCGCTAAAAGCGGCGCGGCTTTACGCTTTTTAGTTATGAAGGAGCATGAAGATCATGGAAATTAAAATGTCAATGATTCCTGGGGGAAAAAAGGGAAAGGCAGGAACGATCAATGTACAGCTAGGGGAGAAGGTTTCTATCGGAGACGTACTCGTCGAGGTTGAGACGGGAAAAGGCAGTCGAGAAATTACAGCGACCGCAGCGGGGGCCATTAGCGACATTCTTTTTGAAGAAGGTGGAGAAATTTCCTCCAACCAAGTTTTGTTTACATTGGAAACTGTTGAAGAAGACACCGTTGCATTATCTGAAGCGCAGCCTGCTGGCATGGATCAGCCAGCCATGGCTAAAAAAGTTGAATTATTGATTATTGGTGCAGGACCAGGCGGGTATGTGGCCGCCATTTATGCCGCTAAAAAAGGGATTAAAGTTACATTAGTTGAAAAGGAAGAATTGGGCGGTACATGTTTAAATGTAGGTTGTATTCCAACCAAATCACTGGTTAAATCTTCTGAAGTTTGTCACTATGTCAAACAATCATCTTTATTTGGTATCCACACAGGAACGGATCTCCAGGTCGATATGAAGCAGATTATTCGTCGTAAAGATGAGATCAAGGGAAAATTAGTTTCCGGGATTGACTACTTGATGGAGAAAAATGATATAGAGGTTATCCGCGGGCAAGCTTCTTTCTTATCCGCACATGAAGTGAGTGTAAAGGGGCAGAACCATTACCATATTTCAGCGAACGAAATCATCGTCGCTACGGGCTCCAAAATTTCCAAGGTGAATATTCCTGGCATCGACCTTCCTTTTGTTATGAACAGCACTGATGCGCTTGCATGCACCGAGCTGCCGAAGAGCATCACGATTATCGGCGGGGGTGTCATTGGCATGGAGTTTGCCTTCATCTATCGTTATTTGGGTGTTGAAGTGCATGTAATTGAATTTATGAGCCGACTGTTGACCATGGTCGACAGCGACATTTCTGAAGAAATTAAACATTCGGCGGAGCAAGCAGGGATCCATATCCATACGAACTCGAAGGTAGTCAAAGTCCAGCGTGCTGACGAAGGACAAGCGATTGTAACTTATGAGGATTCCCTAGGCGAGCACCTGCTCGTTAGTGAGAAAGTATTGGTGGCTATTGGACGTGAGCCTAACTTGGATGGCTTGGAGGTTGAACGAGCCGGAATTCAGCTCAATGAACGTGGACGAGGCATTACCGTGAACGAACACATGCGTACAAACGTCGAACATATCTATGCGATAGGCGATGTTACAAATATTATGCAGCTTGCCCATGTCGCTTCACATCAAGGTACTACAGCTATCGATGGGATATTAGGGGAATCGGGAGGCATGCACTATACGGCAATCCCGAACGTGATTTTCACTTCACCTGAAATAGCCAGTGTAGGTCTATTAGAGGATGAATGTAAACAGCAAGGGATGGATTACAGTGTGAGCAAGGTTTCCTTTGCCAGCAATGGTAAGGCGTTAACAATGAATGAACCCGAAGGTTTTATTAAATTGATTAAGGATAATCGCTCACATAAAATAGTTGGAGGGGCAATCATTGGTCCTGATGCGTCTTCCTTGATCAGCAGCTTAACGCTTGCGATTGCCAATGAGCTGACGGAGAAACAAATCATGCACACCGTTTTTGCTCACCCGACTACGGGAGAAGTGATTCATGAAGCTGCATTCGGCTTTAGCATTGGGGCGCTGCATCAAGCATGAAATTTCCGGATAAGCTACACCAATTCACAAAAAGTGAAAAGTTTGCTATCATATAACGAATAGAGGAGAAGTACACGGAGATAAAACTGTTGGGAATGGTTGGTGTGTCTATTGTTTAATCTAGAGGATTGTCTTGCTTTTGTCACAAACCGTAGTGGGAAAATCTTTGCAGAAGCATTGGAGAAAGAGTTTCGTCCCTACCACATCACCAGGAGCCAATGGATCGCTATGTATTACATCCACATTCATGAATCCATTACCCAGCGAGAACTAGCAGAAGAAATGTCGATAAAAGAACCGAGTGTGGTCCGTTTGCTTCAAAAGCTGGAATTCGATGGGCTAATATATCGCTCCGCTACTAATTCAGATAAACGAATAAAGCAGTTAGAATTATCTGAAAAGGGCGTAAAGGTAGTTCTCGATTTAGTGCCAATTGCCGAAAAATTCAGAAACGATACAATCGCAGGTATTTCCAAGGACGATCTTGAGACATTCAAGCATGTGTTGAGTATTATGGTTGAAAATACAAAATAGCGAAAACCCGAAACAAGACATCAGTTTAGACGATCTGAAACATTGCCCTTGAATGGATATTTATAGAATAAAACAAAAAAAAGACCCTTTTGTTTTTGAAGACGAAAGAGTCTTTTTTTTATGACTTTCTGGGGAGACACCACCTAGCTCTTCATTGAAATAATGTTCAATAGAAAATACTCTTTCGCAATCAAGCTGATGCCTGACCCCTAATTATTTTTGATGTTTTGTTTTTCGGATCAACATGGTGATGAGCAGTATAGCAGGGAGGGCAACTTGGAAAATAGGAAATACCCTGACTACTGCATAATGTAGACCTTCCCATATAAATTCTGTATAGGTCCGCGATAAAAAGGAGAGGACAAAAACAGTTAGAGCCAAAGGGATTAGCCATATTTTATATCTAATTGTAGTGAGTCTTTGCATCCCGATAGCAGAGCCTATAAAAAAGATGCACATTTTCACACCTAAACCAATAAACAAAATGAGTGTAAAGAGCGCGTCGGCTCGCTCGACAATTTGGGCTGCATGTATCATTTGAACAACGGTAAGCAGCGGGTAGGTGGTGAGACCCGCAACATCAGGATTCAAGACCAGGATTACCGTCTGATTCAGTATGGTCAACATTAGTGATACAACGATGTATGTGGATATGATACCTTTACCAAGCTTCTTACCTTTTGGTGCATATTTAAAGAACACGAGAAAAAGGACGACTTGTCCAAATGGAAAAGAAACAATTTCCGGAATTGCAGAGTCCCAAACTGGCTTAAGACCATTCTCCAGTATAGGGAACATAAATTCATGGTGAAACAGTCCTGTCATCGGAATGGAAATCAATATTAATGCATAACCGAACGTTAATAGATATATAAAAATGACGCAAAGACGAAAAAACACTTTAGGTCCATAGCTAGACACAAACGTGATTACACCTATCGCAAGCAGTGAAATCATAACCATGGGGGTTTGATTGAGTAGCGTCATGCTACACAGCTCACCGATATCGCGCAAATTGCGGGAACATTCATACGTAAAGTAACCAACAAAAGAGAAGGCTACAATCCAACCTGGTATTTTGCCCAAATAATGCAGGCTTATCTCAAACAAGTCCCGTTCTGGACTTAAGCGATAAATCCAAAGATAGGCTAGTAATAGAATAAAACCAGCGGCTGCTGCAATAATCATAGCTAACCAAGCATCCTGCTTTGCTTCTGCACCCAATAAAAACAAGGGTGTACTCCCCAGTTCAAACAGAGCAAGTGTACTGGCTATTTCAGATATACGGGCATCTTTACTCATAAATGCAGCTCCTTTTAACACTATGAGGCATTAACCGATTTTTGAATAAGCCCCGGGCGTTTGATGTTGACCTTGATTTGTATTTTAAGTTCCATTTTTTTGAACTCTGTCTCCCAATCATCATTAATTTCTTTCCAATCCTTAGGGTATTTCCGATGAATAATATTTGCAAAACCTGGCGTATCGGTACCCAAACGTTGCAGTGCGTCCCACGCAACGTTAATGTCTTCCTCAATTTGTTCTTCGATAATCTTTTGAAGGGCTGAAATGATCTCAGGTTTTGATAAGTCTTCTTTACAGACAGATTCCATTAAGACTCCACTTACGTTTATTTTTACAAGCATGGTGTAATGATTATCTGATTTTAATGGTTTTAATTTTGTTTTCGATGAAGTAACGGTAATGGAGTTTAGCTTTTTTTCATGTTCAGAACAAGGAAAAGAGATTTCAGTACCTTTGATTTGATCGGATAGCCAGGAGAGCCCTTTACTTTCTTTCTGATTGAGCCAACCCACTAACTTATCTCTTTGAAAGATCCCTAACCGGGAAAGGGTGATTTTTAAAGGCGGTGACGTTGTCTTGAGCGCATCAAGAGACTCAAGGTCTTTTATATTTTGAGTGGTTTCTTCTCCAGAGAGTGTAGCGACGGGGATTCCGATACTTTTGGAATCTGAATATAAATGTAATGCAAAATCGTAAATAGTTGTCTTTGGGAAAATAGAAACCAAATCGGTTTCTATATCTAAAATCTCACCGTAACTTGCTCCAGGTAGTTTTTCAGGTGGTACCATTTTTTTCAGTAGCTCATTCGCTTGGCCATCGGTCACTAGGATATAAACGTTTTCCCGTGCTTCTGTGCTCCGAAGATATAAATCTATAAGCTCACGGACTCCTTTCTCTGCCGCTTCTTTGCCGATTACCACGACCTTGTTATGTGCAACATAGAGACGCCGGGAGGTTTCCAGGTTGCTTAAATTCCTTGCTTTATTAAATGTATCCGCCCTCACTGAGAAAACGTGGATGCCTGGTTGCGAACTGCCTCCCGAGGTTCCTCCTGTACCAGAAGCCATAGATGAAGGGATAATCGTCTGATATGTGACGAGCCACTTTCCATCTTTGTAATCCACGCCTGTTGCAGTCGTGATTCTTAGTTCATTTAATTCTGTCCGGTTCCAGCAGCTGGATAAAATCAGCGCGGCTAGTGAAAGCATCACACTAATCAGAGCTTTACGCATAAATTTATTTTCACCTTCCTAAGACAAAGGGTCCTTATGATGGTCTTTCGCTCTTTGAGCGAAGCTTTTCTGCTTATCAGACTGTCTCTTTTGGTTCTTGTCACCATTCATCACCGGGCGCGTTTTCATCTTCCACCATGGTACACGAATGAACAGATCCTTCAATTTAGATTTATTAAATGGTGAGAGTGGCGCCAAGTAAGGTATTCCAAACGATTCAAGGGAAACCAAATGAACCAAAAGAGGTACAGTACCGATAAGGATTCCATATAAACCAAAGGTTCCTGCAAAGAACATCAAGAAAAAACGGAGAAGGCGAATAGCTGCAGCCATATTGATTGCAGGGAGAACAAAATTAGCAATGGCAGTGAATGAAACGACGATAACCATAGCGGCTGATACAAGACCGGCTTGAACAGCAGCTTGGCCAAGAACGAGAGCTCCAACGATGGAGATAGCAGGTCCGATGGCACGGGGCATACGAACGCCTGCCTCACGAATGATTTCAAAGGTCAATTCCATAATAAAAGCTTCCAGAAGAGCGGGCAGCGGAGTGCTCTCACGTTGGGCAGCGAGCGTGATCAGCAAGGTGGTCGGAAGCATTTCCTGTTGAAACGTTGTGGTTGCTATGAAAAGAGAAGGAAGAAGCAAGGCAATAAAAAAAGAAACCAGACGAACAATTCTAAGAAATGACGAAATGTCAAATCGCTGGTAATAATCTTCACTGGAAACCAAGAATCTAAAAAAGGTTACAGGAGCTATTAATACAAAGGGAGTGCCGTCAACTATAACTGCCACCAACCCCTCCAGTAATCCGCCTGCGACTGTATCTGGACGTTCTGTATTAAGCATGGTTGGAAAGGGGGAGGCAATGCCGTCCTGTATAAATTCCTCAATATAGCCACTTTCCAGTATACTGTCGCTGTCTATAGAATTAAGGCGTGAAGATATTTCTTTAACCACTTCCGGATTTGCAATGCCATCAATATAAATTAATGATACTTTTGTTTGAGTGTACCGACCTATGACCTGGGACTTGACGCATAAGTTTGGAGACTTTATTTTGCGGCGAATAAGAGCAATATTGGTTGTAATGTCTTCTGTAAAACCTTCCTTTGGTCCTCGGATAACCGTCTGGGAAGTAGGTTCTTCTACTGCACGTCTCAATCCGCCATTAACTGGTATAACAAACGCTTCATTTACCCCTTGGACAATAACAAGTGCAAAACCATTGAGGATAGACATAATCAGATCATCTTCTGTGTAAACAGAGGAAATGCTTAGCGCAGAAAGTTGGACTTTGAATAAATTGGGTTTCATTGAAGTGTATGTTTTATCGTCCCAAAAAACCTGATTCATGTCCGATATTAATTTAGTAACCAACTGTTGATCAACGAGTCCATCGATATAACAGATAGCCGCTTGGTATACCCCTTCTTTTGTTGCTGTCAGCTTATGTAAAATGAAGTCCGAATTGCTTCCCAGACGCTCGTCTATAATGGCAAGGGTGGTGTTAAGTTCGCCACTTAATTTTTTTGAATTCAAATTCGAACTTGATTTATTCAAGTTTATTCTCCTTTATATATTGAATGTACATATAATGTGCCACCATTTTCATTTTTTACTCATTTTGGATAGATGGTGCACCCAACAGAATAGCCGATGTATATGAAGAAACGGATTATTTAAAACGTAAAATGCACTAGTCAAGATATAGCGTGGGCAATTCACCTTTTCGAGATTTGGTCCTTCCTACAATATGAACTTTGGCATGAAAATGATTTTACGTGAGAAAAGTTTGAACTGGATACGATACCTTTGTTCAATCCTTTTAACAGCTGTTTGACAAAGAAGCATGACTTCAGTTATTTTGGTACTAAGGAAACTATATAAGTACCAATGTGTAGCGAGAGGAGTTTTTTCTATGGATAATATTTCAATAATACCCGGCAATCCCAAATCGGCATCCGGAGGACTTATGGGGATGGCACTGGATTATATGGCCTATCCGCTCATTGGAACTACAGATAAAGCAATAATTGAACATACGCTGCAACAATTATGGGGACTCGAAAAAAACCGTTTCAGCCATCAATATGCATTTGAGGCAAGACTGGATAACAGAACGGTAGGCATCATCTCCTGTTACCCGGTATCTGTGATGGATAAGCTGGTCTGTCCCACTGTCCGGGATCTAATCAAACTGCGCAAATGGAATCTTATCAAGCATTCACTGCTGCATTTGCAGGAGCTGTGGTCTACGGTTAGCTTAAATGAGGGAAGAGTGGATGAATACCATATCGGAGCATTGGCAGCATTGCCGGAAAGCCGGGGATACGGTGTAGGTTCGAAGTTAATTCATTATGCTGAAGAACAAGCCAGATTAAGCAACTACAGCAAATGCTCTTTGACCGTCAAGCAAGAGAACATACGGGCCATCAAGCTGTATGAGCGGTTAGGATACCGGATAACAGATTCCATTGAGAAAAAACCGTATTATTTGTACCGTATGGTAAAACCCCTTCCTCGTATCATTACATGAGTGTTAAAATATAGACGCTATAAGGCTGGAAGGGTGGACGGGCAAGGGTATGGACAACATAGTTTATTTAAAAATTTTAAAATGCTTCGGAGCCAAGGGCACGCGTTTTACGACGGAGGACTTGGCGAGAGAACTGGGTACGAGTAAACGCACAGTGTATGCCTATTTTTCGAGCAAGGATGAAATGATAGAGAGAACGATTGATTTTGTCTTTTCGCAGATTAACCAATCGGATACGGACATTTTGGGAAATACACAAATTCCGATTCATGACAAACTAAAACTATATTTTCTGAACATTCCCGATGCCTATTCGATTGGCACGATTATAAGGCATATGGATGACCTTCAGCGGTATTATCCCCGGCTTCACGAGAAGGTCAAACGTCATCTGGATACGATTTGGGATGGCGTCATTGAACTGGTGGAGCAGGGAATGAACCGTGACGAGCTGCAAAAGGTGGACACAGTGATTCTCAAGCTTATGCTGAATGAGACACTGAGTAAACTGCTGGACTATGAGTTTATTGCGGGCCATCAGGTCAGCTTCGAGTCGGGCATTAAGGCGATGAGTGATATTGTTTTATATGGCCTGATCAAAACAGACCTTCCTAAATAGAAGGCTCCGGATAAAGGAGCCCAGCCTTCCCTTAGATTGGCTAAAGATCCTGCCCTTGAAGGTGTGACGGGGCAATATTTCAATAAAATTACAAAAAAGCTGACTGGGCCATTTTCCAATGATAAACAGCAACAAGAGAATCTGTATGAGCGCAGTTTAGTATGGAGCGGATTGAAATAACAGATACAGAGTTCAAAATCTTCGATAAGTCTGAAACTATGCATCCGTTTCCTGTTGAAAGGAAATAATCCTCAGATCGCTGATTGTGGCTTTATTCTACAGCATCTTCTGAATTTATCAAATTGGAATAGTTAAATAATGCGACCACTACTGACCGATGTAGAGGTATATGAGAAGTTGGATATACGGAGCAGGTATTTAATCAGAGCAGCAAAGGGCAGCACTGAAATAAGGTAGTAAAGCTAAAGCCAAACAGGAAGAAGGCATGATTCAAGGCCCGTGGTCCGAGCCGATTTTTCTGAACTCTAGCGGATTCGACCATTTTCTGTTCCATGATACGGACGGCCACAAGTGGCTGTTCAATATGCAGTGGGATTTCCGAAAAGGCAAGAATCGGCTCGCAGGTATCGTAATGCAGGAATTAAGTGTCGTAAAATGCATACTTCAAAGTCGTCAAAAAGGTAGCTAGTACTTCCTGATCATGCTAAGATTAGAACCGTTAAGAGGACAAAATTCTCGTGGGATACAAATAATAATAAAATCGTACCGGACTGCCCAAGTAAGCTCATGGCAGTCTTTTTAGATTAATAAGGGGGCATATTGATGGGATTACGCTTTCCCAAAATCTCTTGGAATTCTATTCGTCTTAAGCTGATCGTCGGACTAGTTCTTATCACGGTACCTCTAATTACGTTACTTATTTATAATAATTACTACAGTATTGCAGTTGTTCGTAATCAAGTTGCTATTTCTAACAAGAACTTGATTTCTTTATATATGGCCCAGATTGATTCGCAACTGGAAGAAGCGGAAAGCAATGTGCTGAGCTTGGCCAATAACAATTGGGACATCAAGTCCCTAGATCTTCCCAACTCGGAAGATGATTATCAGATGGCAAAATATAACTTATCCACTACGCTGACTAATAATATGGTTTTTTATAAATCTGTTGATGCCTTTTTTGTTTACAATTATGTACGGCAGGATTTAGTTGATGCCTTTCAGTCTGTCGTTCTCTATCCTGAGCAGATGAAGGTTGAAGAGGTTTTGAAGAAATACTTAGATGGTTTTACCAACTCTTCTGCAGCAGCGGATAAAAATTGGTTTATCCAAAAGATTGATCAAAGCTATTATATTCTCCGGATAGTAAGATCAGGGAATTTGTATATTGGTGCTTGGGTAAACACCAGAACATTACTCCAACCCATGCAGTTGATCGATTTGGGTGACGAAGGAAGCGTAATACTTGTAACTTCAAAGGGTAAAACCCTGAGTAGCACCCGATCCTTAAAAGATGAGAATATCGACCTTACAAGGGGATTTCAGCAATATTACGTTTCAGGAACAAAAAATAATCTTTTGGTAGTAGGAGAATCTTCAGAAAAGGGAGATTTCAGTTTGGCGGCGATTATTCCTAATAAGCATATTCTGCAAAATCTCCCGTGGCTAACCAATGTTAATACAATTGTATCCTTTGCAGCTATCGGGTTATTGCCTTTAGGCCTGTTATTTCTTTTTCGGATTTTGCTTATGCCTCTAAAACGATTAATTATAGTCATGAAAAGAATAAATAAAGGGCTCGTTCACACACGTATTGAGGATTATCAAACCTCAGATGAATTTATATTAGTGAATCAAACCTTTAATACCATGATGTCAGAGATTGAATCCTTGAAAATTAATGTCTATGAAGAACAGTTGAACAAACAAAAGGCTGAGCTTCAGCATCTCCAACTGCAGATTAATCCGCACTTTTTTCTGAATTCCCTAAACATTCTATATAACCTGGCGCAGGTGAAAAACTATGAGCTTATTCAAGAAATGACCTTATGTCTGGTCAGGTATTTTCGATTTATGTTCCGCAGCAATTTATCCTTTGTTTCTTTGGACGAAGAACTTCAACATGTGCGAAATTATATCAGGATTCAAGAACTGCGGTTCCCTGAACATTTAACATGCACTATCAGCGTTCCTGAATTTTTAGAAAAGCTGTCGGTACCACCACTTCTGATTCAAACCTTTTTGGAAAACTCTATTAAGCACAGTGTTACTTTGGAGGAGCCGATTCACCTTTCCGTCCAGTTGGATTTAAGGGAGGATGGCTTGGAGCCATATATTGAAATTGTAATCCGAGACACAGGCAAGGGGTTTTCGGAAGAAGTACTGACAGAGATTAACTCTGGTAACCGTATTATTGATGACCAAGGAGAGCATATTGGGATCTGGAATGTTCGCAAGAGACTGAAATTTCTTTATGGAAATTCGGCTTCAATAACTTGCTACAATGGTTATCCCAATGGAGCTGTCATCGAAATCAAATTGCCTTATACAGAAGAAGGTTAGGAAGGTGGAGTAGGATATGTATCAACTATTAATCGTTGATGATGAAATTCATGCCGTAGAAGGGATTCAATCGGGAATTGACTGGGAGAAGCTAGGTATTACGGCAGTATTTTCGGCTTACACTGTAAGGCAAGCTAAGGAATGGTTTGAGCAGGAGCGGATTGATATTATGCTCTGCGATATTGAGATGCCGCAAGCAACCGGACTCGAACTGACGAAATGGGTAAAGGGATTCTATCCCAAAACAGAGACCATATTCCTGACTTGCCATGCTGATTTTAAGTATGCGCAGCAAGCTATTCAATTAGGCAGCTTTGATTACCTTTTGAAGCCTGTACCATTTGGCGAGCTGGAGAAGGTGATACGAACCGCTATTGATAAAATCAATAAAGATCAAGAGGCGATGAAATATAGCCAATATGGGCAATTATGGTTTCAACATCAGCCTCTACTCATTGAGCGATTCTGGCAGGATATTTTAAATCAAACCATTCCATCAAGTCGTGAAGCGGTACAACGTGCGGCTATAGAGCGGGAAATTCCTTATGTGGAAGAAATGTTGTTTCTTCCTGTTCTCATCGGGATCCAACGTTGGCATAAGTTATTGAACTTGAGAGACGAAAAAATACTGGAGTATGGACTAAGAAATTCAGCAGAAGAATTACTGCTTGAAGCCGGTCAGTCGGGTCGGATCATTACACTCAGCAATAGAAGACTGCTTATTGTTCTTTCGGTTCAGAATCAACATGACCTTGAAACGATGAAATCAAGATGCGAAAAATACATTAAAGCATGCAGCGAGTTTTTTTATTGCGATTTGTCCTGTTACATTGGAGAAGAGGTTCGTGGTCATGAATTATTGGGAATGGTCAATAAGCTATATAAATTGGAACAAAACAATGTTGTTCATAATAACAAGGTGTTTTCAATTTCTTTACAAACTACTCCAGCATCGACATACAAATCCATCAACATGACTATATGGTCCGTGATGCTGACAGAAGGAGCTTTCAAAGAGGTTTTAATAGAATCTTCCCGATTTTTGAAAGACATAATGGAGAAGGAGAAAATAGACGCCAGCTTTCTGCGCCAGTTCTATCAGGATTTTCAACAAATGGTTTACTATGTGCTTCAGACAAAAGGGATTCAAGCCCATCAGCTCTTTGGCGATCCCGATTCACAGGATATGTCTGCGACTGCGACAAGATCTGTTGTTAATCTTCTCGATTGGATGAGTTATACGATCCAAAGGGCCAAGGAATATGTACAATCAATTGAACAATCCCAAAGTGTAATCGAGAAAGTCATTCATTTCATAAAACTTCACATAACTGAAGATCTATCCCGGGAGGAGATTGCAAACCATGTATTTCTTAATCCGGATTATTTAACTCGTGTCTTTAAAAAAGAAACCGGTATGGCGATATCGGATTATCTCTTAAATGAGCGTCTCAAGATTGCTAAGGAATTGCTCGAAAAAACGGAAATGCCGATAAGTGCAATTGCCACTCATATTGGGTACGCTAATTTCTCCCATTTCTCCAGAACGTTCAAGAAACATACGAATATGAATCCGAATGAATACCGGCAGATACTTCATCGAGAATCAGGTGAGATAAAGTCGGCAAAAGAATAATGGAATGTCGTTTGAGGAGCAGTGCTCAAATACGGGTTTATATAAACTGAAGGTAAGCACTAATGCGAATTGAGTGCTGGAAGCGTTTTCAAGTAAGGGAAATAGTACAAAAATGGGGGAGAAGTATGACGAAAAAATGGAAAATGTTATGCTCGCTGCTTTTGATTGCAACGCTGTTACTATCTGCTTGTGGTGGAAATAATGGAAAAAGTGAAGACGAGGAAGCAGTGGATTCATCTGGTAATAAGGTTGAAGAACCGACGGAAATAACTGTGGCGTTTCCACTTTACGGCTCCGTACCAAAAGATATGGCATTGATACAAGACGCTGTAAATGAGGTTACCCTAAAGAGAATTAATACTAAAGTAGAACTGTTGCCAATAAATTTTTCGAGTTGGCAGCAACAAATGAACCTGATGCTATCCAGTGATGAAAAACTCGATTTAATTGGCATCGTAGGAACCTTCACTCAGTTCATGTCGAAAAATCAATTGCTTCCCATGGATAAACTCCTGAATGAACAAGGTCAAGGAATTCTTCAAGCGCTGGATCCTGCTTATCTGGAGGCAGGAAAAGTTAATAACGCAATTTATGCCGTTCCAACATTGCGTGACATGGCTACAAGTTATGGTATTTCAATGCGGAAGGATCTTGTGGAGAAATATAAAATTGATGTTGATAAAATCAACACCTTGGCAGACTTGGAAGAACCACTCAAAGCAATTAAAGCTGGTGAACCGGATCTGGCCCCATTGCTGCCACCAACCTTTTCTTCAGTTGTCAACGCTTTGCCAACATATGACAGTCTCATTGACCGAATCGGTGTACTAATGAATCGTGGAGATAATCTGAAAGTGGTCGACTTGTTCGAAACGGAAGAATATGCTCAGCAGCTTAAATTAGTAAGAAAATGGTATGAAGAGGGGCTGATTCTAAAAGACGCAACGACCAATAAGGTTAATGAAAATGAACTGATTAACTCCAACCGTGGCTTTTCTACTATAACCGTTATTAACCCTATGTCGTATGCTAATGTAAGTAATAGCGCTGGTTATCCTAGGGTAATTAAAGAACTGCTGCCTGCTATATCCATGTCATCCACCTTAACCAACGCGATGTGGGGAGTGCCTGTTACCTCGAAAGTTCCGGAGAAAGCTATGGAATTCTTAAATCTCATGTATACCGATAAAGAACTCGTGAACATCCTGGATTGGGGTATCGAAGGGAAACACTATGTAGTGAAGTCCGATAACATTATTGATTATCCCCCTGGTGTTAATGCGCAAAATTCAGGATATACTTTGGGATATGGTTGGTTGTTCGGCAATCAGTTTTTATCCTATGTCTGGAATGGGAATGATCCGGATATATGGAAGAAAGTGGATGAATATAATAAATCGGCTTATAAATCCAAAGCCTTAGGGTTCTCGTTCGACCCTACACCGGTAAAAACAGAATATGCTAACGTCAGTAATGTTATTGGTCAATATTTCCTGCCCCTTGAAACCGGAAGTGTTGATCCTGAGAAGATATTGCCTCAATTTATTGACAAGTTAAAAACAGCGGGGATTGACAAGGTCATCGCGGAGAAGCAAAAACAACTCGACAAATGGGCAGAAGATAATAAATAATTTTGATTCTCAGACCAAAGGCCATGCAGGTTTGCATGGTCTTTTTTTAGTGCGCCCAGCATGGGCGCTATCTCTAGGGTTGAAATCCCGAATGGCGAAGGCAGTAGTAGTCATTAGCTTAAGGCAAGGGTGTCCACCGTGAGGTGGAATCTGAAGGAAGCCGGCAGCAAATCTCCGGTCTGAGGAACACTAACTTCATATAAGGCTGACGCCATAGTACGCTTTCGTGTTGCAACACGAGCGGAAGGGCTGAACATGAAATAGGCATTTGTGCATCTAGGCGTTCAAGATGAGTAATGACAGCAGAAAATCCGAAAGGACCTGACCGAAGAAAGAAGCGGTGAATCCCGTGTGGAGCTTCGGCAGGGCAGAATTCATCTTTGGCACAAGAAGAAGGCACAAATCACGTAAAGAGAGATAAAAAAATAAAAAAATGTTGGAGCAGTTGCTGTCACGGGAAAATCTTCTACAAGCGTTAAAGCGAGTCGAATCGAATAAAGGAAGCCATGGCGTAGATGGGATGTCCGTAAAATCCTTACGCGAACACATCGTACAAAACTGGCAGAAGATACGGCAAGCGATAGAAGAAGGAATCTATGAGCCGAGCCCCATACGTCGGGTCGAAATCCCGAAACCGAATGGCGGAGGTGTCAGGAAGCTGGGAATCCCTACCGTGACAGACCGAATGCTGCAACAAGCCATCGCTCAGATGTTAACCCCATTGTTCGATCCACCCTTTTCCGAGCACAGTTATGGATTTCGCCCCAAACGGCGGGGACATGATGCCGTAAGGAAGGCGAGAACATTCATGAAAGAAGGCTATCGATTCGTAATTGACCTGGACTTGGAGAAATTCTTTGATCGCGTCAACCATGACCGTCTAATGATGAAGATTGCGGAGAAAGTGAAGGACAAGAAAGTTCTTCTGCTTATTCGTAAATACCTTCAGTCGGGGGTGATGGAAAACGGGTTAGTAAAGCCGACTACGGAAGGAGCGCCACAAGGCGGTCCTCTGAGTCCGTTACTATCCAACATTGGATAAAGAACTAGAGGGACGTGGACACCGCTTCGTCCGCTATGCGGACGACTGTAATATCTACGTGAAAACGCCAAGAGCAGGCGAACGAGTCAAGGCATCCGTCACCCGATTCATCGAGACGAGGCTAAAACTGAAGGTCAACCAAGCGAAGAGCGCGGTAGACCACCCATGGAAACGGAAGTTTCTAGGATTTAGTTTTAGCACAGACAAAGAGCCGAAAGTGAGAATTGCAAAGCAGTCCTTACAGAAAGCGAAGGTTAGAATTCGAGAGATAACCTCCCGAAAGAAGCCGATGAGGATGGAAGAGCGAATGAAGGAACTAAACCAATACCTAATGGGATGGTGTGGGTACTTCTCGCTAGCGGATACGCCAAGTATCTTTCAAAGGATGGACGCGTGGATTCGAAGAAGGCTACGAATGTGTCTATGGAAGCAATGGAAGAACCCGCGAACCAAAGTTAAAAAGGCTTTTATCTCTAGGCATGCCCAACGATAAAGCCTATGAGTGGGGGAATACCCGTAAAGGGTACTGGCGAATTGCAGGGAGTCCAATTTTGTCGCGAGCCTTGAATAACCAATACTGGGCATCCAATGGACTTAAGAGCTTGTTGGACAGATACAACTCCATACGGAATATTTCATGAACCGCCGTATACCGAACGGTATGTACGGTGGTGTGAGAGGTCGGGGGCTCACCGCCCCCTCCTACTCGATTTTTGCAACTAGACCTCGTTTAGTAATCTTTCTGGACAATCGTTCTTATTTTGTAATCTCATAGCTGGCCTTAAGTGAATGGTCGGTAAAATGCAAATCGGAAGTCGGTGGAACGGTAGAGCCAAGACAGCTATTTCCATAATATAAAGATAGAACCGATGAAGAATACGCCGGGCTACTACGAAGGGAGAAAAACGGAATGAGGAATAACACACGAAGCTTATCGAGGAGGCGTATTTGGAAATATAGCCCTCTATATTTCATGATGGTACCGGGAATTACATATTTGCTTATTAATAACTATCTCCCTATGTTTGGAATCTCGATCGCTTTTAAGAACATTGATTATTCTAAAGGGATATGGAACAGTGATTGGGTTGGATTTCAGAATTTCAAGTTTTTATTCCAGTCGTCAGATGCTTTTCTCATTACCCGCAACACGATTTTATATAATTTAGCCTTCATCATTATTGGTCTGATTGTTGGCGTTGGCTTCGCCATTTTTTTGAATGAAATCAGGAGCAAAGCTGCAGCAAAGGCTTATCAAAGTATTATCTTGCTGCCTTATCTGATATCAATGGTTTTAGTTAGCTACCTGGTTTTTTCGATGTTAAGCATAGAGACGGGATTTCTTAATAAAACTATCCTGCCATCGTTAGGAATAGAACCTATCTCTTGGTACAACGAACCAAAGTACTGGCCATATATTCTTGTATTCGTGAATGTGTGGAAAAGTGCAGGGTACTCATGTATCATCTATCTGGCCGCAATTATCGGTATCGATCCAGAGTATTATGAAGCCGCTAGACTGGATGGAGCTACAAAGTGGCAACAAATTCGAACCATCACAATTCCACTGATTACCCCAATTATCATTATGTTGTTGATATTGAACATCGGCCGGATATTCTACTCTGATTTTGGATTGTTCTACCAAGTACCGATGAATTCCGGTCCTTTGTACGATGCGACCAGCACGATTGATACGTATGTGTTCCGAGGGCTTATGCAGCTTGGCGATATCGGGATGGCTTCTGCTGCCGGCCTCTACCAATCTATTGTTGGCTTCATTCTTGTCATCTTTTCAAATTACGTGGTTCGCAAATTAAGCAGAGATAATGCTTTGTTCTAGGAGGGAAGGATACTATGAATCAAGAAAGTAGGCTTTGGCAATGGATTTCACATACGGTATTAACGTTATTCTCGCTAGCCTGTTTGCTTCCGTTTGTACTGCTCGTTACTTCATCCCTTACTGATGAAAATTCAATTATTAAGGATGGGTACTCTCTCTTTCCCAAGCTTTGGAGCGGACAGGCGTATGCGTATATTTGGGATCAATCCTCGATGATTTTTAATGCCTATGGGATCACCGTGTTTGTTACTGTGGTTGGTACCACGGTTAGCTTGCTTATAACAGCGATGTTCGCCTACCCGTTATCTCGCCGTGATTTACCTGGCGGATCGCTCATTGCATTTCTCCTGTTCTTTTCTGTGCTGTTTAACGGCGGGCTGGTACCAAGTTACCTGATTTACACCCAAATCTTTGATATCAAGAATACAGTGGCAGCACTCATCATACCTGGATTGTTGATGAATGGTTTTATGGTACTAATGATGAGAACCTTCTTTATGACGACTATACCGGCTCCGGTGCTGGAATCGGCAAGCATAGACGGTGCATCAGAATTTACCATGTTTCTTAAAATTGTCATACCGCTGTCTCTGCCAATTATGGCGACAATCGGACTTATGCAGGGACTTATGTATTGGAATGACTGGAATAACGGTCTTATCTACCTGACTGATCCTAAATTGTTTAGCCTGCAGAACGTGTTGAATCGGCTTATGAGCGATATTGAATTCCTGTCCACCAACAGCAGTTTGAGCTCCAGACTCAATACGAATCCGGTTCAACTTCCGAGCGAGTCTTTCCGGATGGCGATTGCAGTAATCAGCATAATCCCCGTCATGATCGCCTACCCGTTCTTTCAGAAATACTTTGTCAAGGGTATGACCATCGGCGCTGTGAAGGGGTAACTTCATAATCATGTGCGGGTGGTGATGAATTCCTTAAATACAACAGGATTACCGTTCAAAATAATGTATTTTCGTACTCTTTTAGTAAGAAACATACAATAATTATGAACGATTTAAAGATTAAGATTAAGTAGCGAGCCAGTCAAAAATCAATCTTACGGAGGTCATTCAATATGAAACAGAGAATTAAAATTGATAAAACTGCACCGAATACGGGAGCTTTGGATTTCTCCTATCTTCTGGACGCTCCTGCGGGCAAGCACGGATTCACTAAAGTGAAAGATGGACGTTTGTACTTTGAGGATGGCACCCGCGCAAAGTTCATCGGCTTTAATATGCCCACTCGCTCTAATACGCCTGATCATCAGACTGCGGAGCGTCTGGCGGATCGCTTCGCCTCCTTGGGCATTAACGTGATCCGTCTTCATGCAGCCGATGCGCCACTTGGACCCTCCGGCTGGAGCTCAAGTCTCGATAATCCGTTAATTGATTATAACAGCGGATCTAGCCGGTTTTTCCATGAGAAGGGTCTTGACCGCTTTGATTACTTTGTAGCAAAGCTTAAAGAAAAAGGCATTTACGTACAAGTCGATCTGCTGGTTGCTCGCGCTTTTCAGGACGGAGACGATCTCGACTATCCTAACGCACCGGGCTTCCCTTTTAAGAGCTTCACCCATATGAATGAACGATTGATTCAACTACAGAAGGAGTATGCAACGAAGCTCCTGTCCCATGTGAATCCCTATACTGGACTAGCACTAATTGATGATCCGGCGGTTATGACCATTCAGATCGCGAATGAGGACTCCGCCATAAGAGGAACGGCAGATATCAAGAACGAGAAAGGGATTGAGCCTTATCGGCAGGAGCTGCAGCGCCGCTTCAACCGGTATTTGTTAGCCAAGTACGACACAAGGAAGAATCTTGCTAAGGCGTGGACTTACAATAATGTTTGTGCCCTTGGTGAAGAGGAAGATCCGGAGGCGGGCACGGTGCTATTCCCGGAGGGGGGGTTCTACCAGGTTGCCAACGAACCAATGGGGGAATGGACAGGCAGTGTCTCTCAAGCTACAAATAATCCGATGGGGGAACGGACGGATGTAAGTCCTGCCCGCTATGCCGATTTCATGGAATTTGGTATCAATGTAAACCGTAGGTACTATGGTACAATGATTGACCATATTCGATCTCTTGGGGCGAAAGTTCCTATAAATACCAGCAACCTCTTGAACGGTTCAGCGGATGTATATTCCCATTCGGACGCGGACATTATGGAAAATAACCCGTACTTCAATCATCCGATGCCGCCGTTTCACCAGGAAACGCTGGTTGTACCAGGGATGAGGGAGTATGTAACATCTAATCCTTTGAAGGTGCATGCTGACGGCATATATATGCGCACCGAAATGCTGCAGATGGCCACCACAGCAGTGCTCAGAGAAAAGCCCTTTATTCTAAGTGAATGGAACGAGTACGGCGTGAATCCGTTTCACTCGACGGCGTTCCTCTCTATGGCTGCTTATGCATGTTTGAACGATTGGGACGGTCTTATGCTCTATTGCTTCCATACGTCTGAAAGCTGGGACGACCAGCCCGACGATGAGATTATGGACATCTTCGATGCGTACAATGATCCGTCCCTGATCTGCCAGTTTGGCTTTATGGCTGCCTTATTCCTGAAGGGTCTCGTGCGCCAGGCAGAAAACCAGGTGGATGTGGTATTTACGAAGAACGATCTGTTAACCCTGCCGCCTTCTTACAGTATGCCGAACACATTTCTTCCTTACATTACCAATATGCGCAACGTATTCCTGGATCAGGGAGATACCTATACCGGAGATGCGGATGTCGCAATTACAGCCGGCTTCCTGAATAATGGCGATCTTTCCCAAGCTGAACGTGCCGTGTACTTTGCATGGTCGCCGTATCGTGACGCCATGCGCCATGCTTCCGGTGGTGGGCGGCTGGAGCGGCTTGCTACCGAGACCGATGAACTGCTCCCTGGCGCGAAGCTTGGAGACAAAACCCTAGTCTTCGATGATATTACTTCCTTGGCTGGACACGGCGATTACACTGCGTTCGCCACGTATCTTGATGCTGCTTTCAAGCGTTGGGGTCTTCTGTCCCATGATCGGGGTCTGGTTGGCAATGCTCTCGTCTCAGATACTGGTGAGTTGATATCCGACCCGGAAGCTGGAACGTTCCGCATCCGCGCCGAAGGATGTTCCTACTTCAGCGGCAATCCGGTTGGAGGGGTCACATTAACAAACGATTTGTCCCTGTCTCTGAGTAACCAGCGAATCTCTGCGGCTGCTTTGCCTTCGAAAGGCACTTCCGTAGAACGGGCTGAGACAATCCTACTGACAGTCCTTGGAGAAACCGGCATGGATGAAACTATCTTCACGGTGGAGGGGTTCATCACGACGGTCGACCACCAAGGGAAATTGTATGCTGATACTCCTGAAGGCACGTTGTTCGTAAGATGCAATTCGGCAACGCTTACCGCACTGGATACGGTAGGTACTCCGATCGCCCAGGTTGAAGGCACATCTGTCGAAGACGGTATGAGCTTCACGTTGGATGGCACCATCCCTGCAGTTCACTTCCTGTTGGAAAGAAAGTAAGAAGACTGTTTTTAGCCTGTAGACAAAGTTCCTTATAGGAACAAGTCTACAGGCTTTTTAGAAATTATTTAGGTTAACACAAGGGATGATTATTAATAGAGCTACCTTATTCACAGATTACTGTTAAAGTCGCTGAATGAATAAAGGAAAGTCGTAACAATGGCAGAGCAGTAACTGGCATTTTAGTAAACTTTATGGAGTTACCGCTAAAGCTGTTAAGTAGACCATATGCGTTGAACTCAATCCGGGCGATATGAAGCCAATAGAGTAGGAGACCGCACTTACTTATGGAAATATTGAAGAGCATGCCTTGAAAGAAACTTTGAGGGAGCATGGATGAACAAGCACAATGGTAAATACTA
Source organism: Paenibacillus tritici (assembly GCF_018207515.1). Classification (NCBI taxonomy): domain Bacteria; kingdom Bacillati; phylum Bacillota; class Bacilli; order Caryophanales; family Paenibacillaceae; genus Paenibacillus; species Paenibacillus tritici. Next base: position 5,641,677 of record NZ_CP073365.1, on the reverse strand, counting down.
TCTCCAATATGCAGCTCCCGGAACGGAATACAATAGTTACTTAAAAAATCCCGAAAAAGAGGTTTAGAAATGCACTCACAAAACCAAAAGTTAGTATTATCTCCAGTTTTCTCCGATCATATGATACTTCAACGTAGAAAGCCCATTCGAATTTGGGGGTACTGCAATGTTGATGACAAGATAAGAGTTAAGCTCGGGGCAAAGGAAGTTGTCGCCATTATTGAGCAAGGATGCTGGACGGCAAATCTACCACCGATGGAAGCAACGGCGAACGCCGAGCTGATCGTACTTTCGAGTTCAGGCGAACAAATCAGGGTCAGAGATGTTGCGATTGGCGAGGTATGGATTGCAGGCGGGCAATCAAATATGGAGTTCCGGTTAAAATATGATGCGGAAGCTGACAAAGTTCTAACAGTAGCTAATCATACCGATATACGTTATTTTGAAACTCCCAAGGTTAGTTTTGACGATGAGATTGATGAAGATATAAATCCGTTTGGCAAATGGCGAACCTGCAGCCCGGTGAATGCGGCTGATTTTTCCGCAGTGGCCTATTATTTTGCGCTCCGTCTGTTCGAGAATCTTCAAATTCCGGTTGGAATTATAACTTGTACGTGGTCAGGAACATCTGCTGCTGCTTGGTTAAGTGAAGAATATTTAAATCGTGATACAGGTTTGAATATCTATTTGCAGGAATACCAAGAAGCAATTAAGGATTTGAACCTTGAAGAATATGAACGGCAGGTTAAATTGTGCAGGCAGCTTTACCTGTTACCTTCGATCGTTGCAGCGTTAGATAGAATGAATGCAGGAACTGCAACAGAGGATATTTATACGACGCTTGCTCCATTATTAGGATCGCCTTATATTAAGCAGCTTGGACCAAAACATTACAATCGTCCTAATGGTTTATATCATACGATGGTCAAAGAAATTGCGGGGTATACAGCACAAGGTGTAATTTGGTACCAAGGTGAAGCTGACGCGCCCAAGGCATTCCTGTATGACAAGTTGTTCACAGCACTCATCGAATGCTGGAGGGAAACGTGGGAAGACGAATTGCCGTTTCTTTTTGTTCAGTTGGCGCCATTTCGAGATGTTGAGAGTAACGGAGAAGGGTTTCCATACATTCGGGATCAGCAAGAAAAGGTATCGAAAAACGTTCAGAAAACCTACATGGCCAGTATCATGGATATGGGTATGGAATTTGATGTCCACCCTAAACGGAAGCGCCCTGTTGGTGAACGTCTGGCGTTATTGGCGTTAGGCAAAGTATATGGGCAAAATATATTTTGCGAAGCTCCCGAAGTCGATCAGGTGATGAAGGAGGGGAATTGCATCCGGATTACATTCCATCATGCAGGTGAGCGGTTGGTTGTACATGGCGACAAGTTGAATGGATTGCAGGTAATCGCAGGACAAAGACCTGTTCAATATACCACAGAGGTAAAAGGAAATAATCTTTTCATTATTCTAAACAAGCAGGTTACCGACTTGGAAACGATAAATATTCGGTTCGCATGTTCAGACTATGAGGAAGTCAATTTATACAATAGCGCCAATCTTCCTGCAAAACCCTTTAAAATCACCATTTAATGGAGGGGCGCAAAATGAGTAATTTTGACTTGATACCACAATTAAAACGGAGTATTCAAACTATATATTGACGGTACACCCTATATCGCACTTGCAGGTGAAATCAAGCCGCCACTATCGGGGCGAATTGTGGCTTGCGTTATTCGTCATCACCCTCCGGTGTGATAACAAATTTATTTTTATTTCGGTATTGCTTAGGTGTAAACCCGGTATATCTTTTGAAAATTTTATTAAAGTGGGTTTGATCATAAAAATTGAGTTTGGTGGCAATGAAAGTGATCGGATTAGAGGTGAGTTCCAGCAATTTCTTAGCCTCTTCTACTTTTTCTTGATGGATAAACTGGGTAATATTTAGTCCCGTTTCTTTCTTGAACAACTGTGATAAGTAGTTTTCATTCAGACTTGTTTTTTCCGCAAGGACCGATATGGGAATGTTTTCATACAGGTGGTTGAAAATGTACTCTTGGCAGGTCGCAATCGATTTGGAAAGATGCTTTCGTTTGCTTTTGGATACACGCTCTACGAAGTCGATCAGGGCATCGCCTATGGCGGTTACTACAGCTCGATAATCTTGGAGATCTTCAATGCAGCGAAGGTGAAGTTCACTAAGGGAATAAGCAATTTCAGGATACAATCCGCCTTCTATTGAGGCTCGGGATGCAAGCGCAATCACATAAACGCCAAGACTTTTAATGTTGCGTAACTGGGTGTGGTTAGACAGGATGCCGTTACCGTCGTAGCCAACAGTTAGCGTCATATTGTAAAAAGCGGCTTTATCCCCGTTACGGATGGAACTGAGTAGCTGCTTCTCAATTTCGAACAGACCTCGGAACTCTGAAGATTCTCTACGGTCTGAAATGAGCACCTCGACCTGTTTTTTTTCTTTAGGAGACTGCTCGATCCGTAAATGTTTTTCGATGATATCCGTCACGTCCAGTATGACTCCATTTAACAATTGATGTGCCAGGATTCCTATGCTATAAAGACGCTTTGTTGATACGAGTGGCATTTGTTTCAGGTAGGGGGCCCAATCCGGGCTCTCGACTTGATTGATATCCATAAGAATGGTATGGATGACTTCGTCCGTCAGTGGGAGAGTAGTGCAAGGACCAATAAATACAATACCGGTCATGATTTCGTTTTGAAGGAATGGAACGGTAATAAATGATTCGCCGATGTTGGTAGTATGAATGTTCGGAACCTCCACAAGATGCACTTGTTGTTTTAGAAACTGAATAAGCTCCAATTGATTTTGAAAGAAGGGGTTAGTTTGCTCTTCTTCCATGGTTAAGGAATGGACTTCGTCATCGTCCTGCATCCATGAGCAAAATACGGGAAGTCCCAGGCACTCCTGCAATAGCTTGCACGAGGAATGTAATAATTCGTTTTGTTGGTCGGATTTCACGCTCATTCACATCCAATCAAGTTGTTAATCATACTATTTATATAAGTATTATACCATAACTTATTGGCTCAAGGACTTAAAATAAAACTAGAAATGAAAATCATCTAAGGCGAGTACTCGAAGTAATCAGGCAGGCATTTGAATTGCAGCTATTTATGATCGAAAAAAACCTAATTGGAAAGGGAAGAATTTAATGATTATTACGAAATTAAAAACCAATCGAATCACAAATCCGTTGGGATTCTCGATGGGCCGCCGGCCCCGACTTTCCTACATTGTAACGGATACCGCTGGCAGGAAGCAGACTGCCGCCCGTTACGAAGTCGCGCTGGACGAGGCGTTCTCGTCTGTCGTACTCGACAGCGGCATACGCGCCGATATCGACAGTCTCTCTTTCGAGCTGCCAATCCAGCTTATGCCAAGAACCCGCTACTACTGGAGGGTAGAGGTATGGGCGGACAATGGTGACCATGCTTTAAGTGAGACGGCATGGTTCGAGACTGCTAAGCTGGAAGAACCGTGGGAAGCGAAGTGGATCGTTCCCGATATGGACAAGGAACATCATCCGGTGCTCGGTCGTACTTTCAAGCTGACCGGAGCAGTCACGTCCGCACGGGCATACGTTTGCGGGCTCGGATTGTATGAGTTGCAGATTAACGGCATCAAGGCTGGGGATGAATATTTTACCCCGCACTTCAACGCCTACCACAAGTGGCTGCAGTACCAGACGTACGACGTTACTCAGTTGCTACGCGAAGGAAATAACCAGTTGCAAGTCAGCCTCGGTAACGGCTTATACAAGGGCCGCTTCGGGTTCGATGGTCATTCCAGGGAGTTATATGGTAGCGAATTCGCGGTCCTGTGCGAGATTCGGGTTACGTTCGCCGACGGAACAACGGTAGTACTGAATTCTGATACGGATTGGACTGCGGAGAGAAGCCGGGTCATGGACGGCAACCTGTATGACGGAGAAGTCTATGATGCCACGTTCACGGCAACGGAATTATATAACGTTCGCGAAGGAGAACTCGGTTTCGAACGCTTGAGAGCGAGGATGAGCGTGCCTGTTACCGTGAAAGAAGAGCTGAAGCCCGTCGAGGTTATTCAAACACCGGCCGGCGAGACGGTGCTGGATATGGGCCAGAACATGGTTGGTTGGATTCGCTTCCGTACACGCGCTCCAAAAGGAACCGTCATCCGGCTTCAGCACGGTGAGGTTCTGCAGGAGGGCAACTTCTACCGTGAAAACCTGCGAACGGCCAAGGCTGAATATGTCTATACTACCGATGGGGAGGAAGCGATTGTCCGCCCGTTCTTCACCTTCTATGGCTTCCGCTACGTGAAAGTGGAGGGCTGGCCGGGTGAGCTTGACCCGAACGACTTCACAGGCTGTGTCCTCTATTCTGATCTAGATCAAATCGGTAGTTTCGAGACGAGTGACCCGCTTGTAAATCGGTTATTTCTGAATGCATTGTGGGGGCAGAAGGGCAATTTTCTGGACGTTCCGACGGATTGCCCGCAACGTGACGAACGGATGGGATGGACGGGAGATGCACAGGTGTTCTCCGGGGCGGCTTGTTTCAATATGGATGCATACACGTTCTATGCGAAGTACGGTTACGATATGTATCAGGAACAAGAGGATCGCGAGGGAATGGTGCCAATGGTCGTACCCGCCGTGAACGTTCCGAGCGGCGGTTCCAGCGCATGGGCTGACGCGGCCACGATCATTCCCTGGAATGTATATCTTCATTACGGAGACAAAGCGATTCTCGAGCAGCAATACGAGAGTATGAAGAGCTGGGCAGACTTCATCATTCGCGCGGACGAAGGATCAGGTGGTAAGAGGCTTTGGACGGTCGGGTTCCAATTCGGAGACTGGCTTTCACTTGACGGAAGCAACGATTCCTCGATGGGAGGCACCGACGAGGACTTCATCGCCTCGGCCTATTACTGCCATTCCACAGGATTGGTTGCCAAGGCGGCAAAAGTTCTGGGGCTTAAAGAGGATGCGACCTATTACGAACAAATTTCAGGGCAAGTCAGACAGTCTATCGAAGACGAATTCTTCTCTAAGACAGGGCGCCTTGCACTCGATACCCAGACGGCTTATGCTATTGCTTTGAAAATGGACCTGGCGCCGGAATCGTACCGTAAGCGTCTCGTGGATGGCTTGATAAATCGGCTGCGGAAGGACCGTAATCATCTCAAGACCGGATTCGTCGGAACACCATATCTGAACTTCGCCCTGTCAGACAACGGATGCGAAGAACTGGGGTATACGCTGCTCCTGAACGACGACTATCCGAGCTGGCTTTATGCTGTCAAGCTAGGAGCCACGACTATCTGGGAGCGTTGGAATGCCATTGACACGGACGGCAAGATCGGAAATCCAGGATCGAACTCATTGAACCACTATGCCTTTGGGGCTATCGCCGAATGGATGTACCGGGTGATCGCTGGGATAAATCCGTCTGAAGAAGCACCTGGCTTTCGCCGAGTCGTGCTGGCGCCAAAACCTGACTTACGCTTGCGGTGGGCGAAGGCCAAGCTCGAATCTGCGGCAGGTACCTATTTGAGCGAATGGACGTTCGACGAAGAGGGGGAGCTTGAATTTCACTTTGAAATCCCGTTTCATTCCACAGCTCTTGTTCGCCTTCCTCGTGCAGCATCGGCGGTTCTGTCAATTGCCGGTCCTATGCCGGACTCTCCTGCTAATGAAGAAGGTGAGGACATACTACTAGAGCTGGAAAGCGGCAGCTATGTGATTCGATATATGCCGTTCAGAAGTTATCTTAAAATGTTAAGCACGTATACCCCACTGGTTGTTCTTGCCGAGAACGAGCAAGCGTGCGAGTTGATTGCGCCATTTTTTCCTCCAGGTTTCGTACAGAATCCGGATTCGCTTTATTCAATGATTCGAAACACTTCACTTCGTGAACTGGCCGTTCATAATCCAATTGATTCGAGCATACTCGACGAGCTGGATCGGAAACTAAAAGTAATTTAAAGGGAGGAAATAAAAATGAACTTTTCAGAAAAATCAAAACTTGGTGAACTGCTTTCCAACGAAGAAGCCGTTGAAATATTGGAGAAGCACCTGCCTGGTATTTCCACCAATCCGATGGCAAACATGGGGAAAAGCTTCACTTTGGAGCAACTTAGCGCTTTTCCGCAAGCCAATATTTCCAAAGAGATTCTTTCCGAGATGGTAACGAGCTTGGCGAAACTGCAAATAGGTGATCTGACGAGTCCTCAGCAGAACGTGAGCCCGTTTCAGCCGATATCCATGAGTGGTTCAGTCGCTATTGTGACTGGCGCAGGTGGAGGCATAGGCCGTGCAGCCTCACTTAAACTATCAAGCTCAGGCTTCAAGGTAGTAGCTGTTGATTTTAACACGGTAACGGGGGAAGAAACGGTTCAATTGATCCGGGATCAAGGTGGAGAGGGCCTGTTTCTTCAAGCGGACGTAACTAAGGAAGAAGATGTTGACCGATACACGAAGGCTACCATTGACACCTACGGGCGAATAGACGTTTTTTTCAACAATGCCGGTATCCTGCAGAAGTTCTCGCTTATCGAGAACCTTGACACCGCGGAATTTGACCGTATTATAAATGTTAATGTCCGTGGTGTTTTCCTTGGAATGAAGAAGGTACTTAAAGTAATGAACTCTCAAGGATTTGGTTCAATCATTAACACCGCATCCACAGCAGGAATTCGCGCTGAGCATAGTATGGCAGCGTATACCACGAGCAAGCATGCAGTCATCGGCCTGACAAAGGCAGCCGCAATTGAATATGTGCGTAAAGGCATCCGCGTCAATGCTATCTGTCCGGGGGGCGTCGATACGGCATTGACGCAGAGTGTTCCTCTTATGATGCAGGAGTCCGGTTATATCCCCGAAGAGTTCCCGAACATGCGGATTGGACGCTTCGCTGAGCCTAACGAAATTGCGGAGATCGTCGTGTTCTTGGCATCCGAAAAATCCAGCTATATGACAGGTTCAATCATTGCGGTGGATGGCGGCTTGACTCTGTAAGTACAAATACTTATGGTACAGAGGAAATAAAGAAGGTGCAAAACCGCAACGCCTACAGCCTTGGACATCATTTATACAAAAATCGCTATATAACAAAGCTGGAGATTCTTTCTCCAGCTTTTTGCTGCATTGTTCGGTTCAATCTGTTTTTTCTCATAAAACATTTCCACGTTCGAACTTGTACACCGTTTCTGGACAATGAACCTTAAAGGCGGGTTTTGTACACACGGCGAAACTTATTATAGAGAAGATGAGGTCTTATGGTGGGCCAAAGGTGGCGAGTTACATGGAGAAAGCGCGAAGGGAATCGCATTACTTAAAGAGCCCGTTATGTGCGGGAAACGCGCAAAATCAAAACCACCTGTTGATGGGTGGTTTGATTGTTGGGAACGCCAACCGTCCCATTTCGGTTCCTCTTTTAACAAAGGTTTTCAAAGTAGATCGAAACTTTCCCCCGTAGGTAGAGACCCTCAATCCATTTACAATAAGAAAGTAAAGAGAGACATTCAGAAGGAGGTTGCTTATGGGCACCAATATAGAGCGAGCTGCGGTGCGGACCCCAAAAAAGGCTAAGGGTTTGTCCCCGCTGCAGGAACTAAGGAAAAACTGGGTACTGTACATGATGTTTGTGCCGATTGCTGTTTTTTTTATCATCTTTTCTTATATACCGATGACGGGTATCGTTATGGCCTTCAAGGAATTCAACTACAGGGATGGAATTTTTATGAGTCCTTGGAACGGGCTGGAGAACTTCCAGTATTTCTTTGAATCCGGCAAGGCTTGGCTCGTGACAAAGAATACCATTATGTACAATGTTGTATTTTTGGGATTGTATACTCTGTTTTCGATTTTGGTTGCGGTACTGATCTCGGAGACATATAACAAGTTTTTCAAAAAAACTGCACAGACATTAATGTTTCTACCTTATTTCATATCCTGGGTTACTGTATCCGCGTTCGTTTACAACTTTTTTAATTACGAGTTTGGTATTGTAAATGTATTTTTAAAAAATCTCGGTTTAGAGGCTATTGATATTTACTCGAACAGTAGCTATTGGTATCTTCTGCTTCCATTACTATATGTGTGGAAGTGGGTTGGTTTTGGCAGTATTCTTTATCTTGCTGCTATTGTCGGAATTGATCAGGAGATTTATGAAGCGGCAACCATTGACGGTGCTAGCCGGTTCCAGAAAATAATGAAAATTACGCTGCCTTTGCTAAAACCTACTGCCGTAGTGTTGATTCTGCTTGGTTTAGGAAGGGTTATGCGCGGTGAATTTGATATGTTCTACCAGCTGATTGGTAACAATGGATCACTCATGAATGCTACAGATATTATTGATACGTTAGTGTTCCGTTCGCTTATGGGTACGCAGGACTTTGGTATGGCTTCTTCAGTAGGGCTCTATCAATCTGTGCTCACTCTGATCATTATCTTGTTTGCCAACTACCTGGTCCGTCGTTATGACAAGGACAACGCACTATTCTAACCAGAAGAAAGGAGGACTCTAATATGGAAAATAATAAATTGAATTCAGCGCCTGTCTTTCAGGCCTTCTCGTACATTGTTGTATCAATTATCGCAATTCTGTGCCTGCTTCCGTTTATCGTGCTGATTTCCGGATCTATCTCAGATGAAGGGCAAGTTTTGGCGAAGGGTTATTCCTTCCTGCCTCGCGGCTTTTCATTGGATGCCTATGCCTTTATCTTCCGCAATCCCGGTGATATTATCTCCGCTTACCGCGTTTCGGTGATTGTGGCAGTGATTGGAACGGTGCTTTCGCTGTTAATCTCCACGATGGCTGCCTTTGTGATGTACCGTAAGGAAGTAAAGTATCGGAATCAACTTGCATTCTTTTTGTTCTTCACTACCTTGTTTAGCGGTGGACTAGCCCCTTATTTTATCTGGGTCACTAGTTATCTGCATCTAAAGAATACGCTTGCGGTGCTAATTCTGCTGCCTATGTTTAATGTGATGTATGTGCTGATTATGCGCAGCTTCATACAGGGATCAGTACCGGAGCCGCTTGTAGAATCTGCCAAAATTGACGGGGCGGGAGACTTTCGGATTTTCTGGCAGATGGTGCTGCCGCTCAGTAAACCTGCACTTGCTTCTATCGGTTTGTTCACTATCCTAGCCTATTGGAATGACTGGTGGACTCCGATGATGTTTACTGATAAGGAACAGTACGTTCCTTTGCAGTATATGCTCTATAAAATGCTGTCTTCAATCAACATGTCGGCGGCGATGGCGCAGCATGTGTCGTCCGTTAATATGCCAAAGGAGACATTCAAACTTGCTATGACGGTAATTGCTACGGGTCCGGTTGTAATCCTGTTTCCTTTTCTTCAGCAGTATTTTGTCAAAGGCATCACGATTGGTGCGGTAAAAGGTTAAATCTTACGATTTGTTGCCGAACCATCCCATATGAAGCCTGCTAACTGGTGATTTTATGGAATCTTAATTAATAGGGGGCGTAAAAGTGAAAAGGGTTAAAAAAAATGCGATCTTCATCCTGACAATACTGCTATCACTGACGATGCTGTTGTCTGCCTGCTCCAAAGGAAATGCAAACAATGAAAATTCGGCAAACAATGCAAAAACCGCAAATAATGATGCAACGGGAAGCAATCAAAAAGAGGTTGTTCTGAAAGGATATCTGCTTGGAGAGGCACCAAAAGGAATGCCTGAGGTGCTAGCTGCACTTAATGAGAAGCTGAAAAAAGACATCAATGCTACCATTGAGCTGAATTACATCGGCTGGGGGGATGTTCAGTCGAAGTATCCGTTGCTGCTGGCTGCAGGCGAAGATGTGGATTTTATCTTTTCAGCAGATTGGAATTCTTATGTTGAACAAGCGAATAAAGGCGCCTTTTATGAACTCAAGTCAGAGGATATAGCCAAATATATGCCAAAGAAATCGGCTGCTATTGATCCTGCCGCTTGGGAGGAAGCGAGAATTAACGGTAAAATCTACATGATTCCGAAAACCACCCCGGACAGTAATGTCTTCGTATCTGTGCTTCGTAAGGATATTATGGCAGAAGCAGGCCTCACGGAGGTGAAACGCCTCTCTGAAATTGGTCCTTACCTGGAGGCTGTTAAGAAAAACCATCCGGATATGATTGGTCTAAACCTGGATTCACAGGTTGATTTACCGACGCCGTACCAACATCTAATGCGCGACAAGATTGGTTTCACAGGCGGTTCCTTTGGAGGCGGACCGTTGACTCAAGGGATAAGTACAGATTATACAGATCCAACCGGCAAAATCTACAGCATGGTCGAGGGGCCCTACCTGAGTGCACAGAAATATGCTGCCGGTATCATGAAGGATTGGTATGACAAGGGTTATGTTAACAAAAACCCATACGCAAATAAAATCCGTTCCAAGGATAATTTTGTGGAAGGTAAATCTGCAGTAGCGTTTGGCAACAGTATCGATATTGCTGCCACAATTGAAGCGGCTGAAGCGAAAGGAATTGAAAGCTATATCATTCCATCCCTGATGCCAAACGGCAAGGTTCCAATGGGGAATTATATAGGTGCTGGAGTTTCCATTGCGGCTAATTCCAAGAATCCGGAACGTGTTATGCAAGCCATGGATCTTATCATGGAAGACCCGTCTTATGTATATTTGGCGTATTACGGCATTGAAGGAAAGAACTATGTCATCACCTCGGATGATAAAATCGGGCTGCCGGAAGGAGTAACGGCTGATACAAATTCCTATCCTCCAGATGCTTCAGGCTTCTGGTTCGTAAATAAAGCTTTGTTTAAACCAATGAGCACCTGGCCAAAGGCTTATGCGGATTTTTGGACTAAGCTGGGCGAGTATAATACCTTAGACTATGCATATAACGGCTTCAGTTTCAACTCTGATAAAGTCAAGACGCAGATTGCCAACCTGGCCAATGCCTCGACACAATTTGCCAACCCGATTTATATCGGTGCTGTCAAAGATGTGGATAAAGCTTTTGACGAACTGAGCAAAAACCTTAATAGTGCTGGTCTGGATAAGGTCAAAGCTGAGGTTGAAGCCCAAGCTGAGGCATTCCTGGCAAAGAAGAAATAACCGTATTTTTAAACGGAATATTTGGATCTTAATCACGGGTCGTTTTACAAGAGTGCAGACGTTTTTGCTGTGCTCTTGTAACGGCTTGTTATTGTTTGGATCCAGGTTATCATGAACAGGATTAAACTTGAATACACTCATTGTTCCAGTCTACTGGGAATTAATTGAACCGAAACAAGGCAATATGATTTCGAGCTCGTTGATGGAATCATCGAACGAGCTCGCCAAGAAAACGTGCGGCTTATGGATTCCTCAGTAGGTAGCTTTCTTTCTGCGTTACGTGTGGAACTGAATTGATTTTATTTTTGTGCTATGTAGAGAAAAGTCGTCAAATGAATAATGGAAAGTCGTTACTAAAGTATTAATTATTCAAATTGGTATTGAGTAATAAAGCCGGGCGGGGGGGGGGCCACCGGCTTTATTGTTATTACTGTATACCTGGTCATGCTAAATATGCATAACCGATGCGAATCATCGAAATAAGAATTTAGTCGCCTAGCAACTGCGAGCTGAATAGCTGGAGGAATGGATATCTGGTTGGATCGGCTGGAGTTCAATGGACAGCAAATTCTGCTGGGACTTCAGCCAATCCCTGGGACGAATATGAGTATAACTATGATTGTACCCTACTCTGACATATTAAAATTGAGCTATATTATGCGCAACCGGCTAATCTTCATTTTTTTTCTGATCATTCCGCTCACCTTTGTGCTGTCTTTTAACGTTGCTGGTTCAGCTACTAAACGTCTGAGGCAGCTTATACGGCATGTGCGTAAAGTCAAGAATGGTAATTTTCGCATTGATCCGCTTCCGGCCAATCAGGACGAAATCGGTGAACTTACCCGTAATTTCAATGTAATGGTGGAGAATGTGTCAAGGTTAATGGATCAGACCTATACTCGTGGGCGCGAAGTGAAAAACAAAGAGTTAAAGGCATTGCAGGCTCAAATAACCCACACTTTCTATACAACACCCTCTAATCAATGTAATGGCTATTGAATCCGACAATGAAGAAATATCCAAAGTGGTGGACAGGCTGGCACTATTTTACCGCTTGAGCCTATCGAATGGCAAAGAAATCGGTACCTTGGAAAGTGAACTAAGGCATATTGCATCTTATGTGTCAATTCAGAATATGCGATTTAACAATGCGATCTTATTGACCCTGAAGGTTCCGCCAGAGCTGCTAAGCAGTACGGTGCGGAAAATTATGCTTCAACCTCTAATTGAGAATGCAATCTTGCACGGGATATTGGAACGGGATTCGGAGAAAGGCGAAATCCAGGTGACAGCAATAGAGGAGGAGGGAGATTTGATTGTAGAAGTCAGCGATGACGGCATTGGTATGGAAAAAGAGGTGTTAGAGAATGTGTTGATTAGACCAATTAGCAAACAAACAGGAGGCTTCGGCATACGGAACATTCAAGAGCGAATTCAGTTGAATTATGGACCTCAGTACGGATTGTCCTTCACCAGCCTATCTGATGGGGGGACTACTGTTCGAATCCGCCTTCCGAAATTAAGCATTAACCAAGGAAATTAAAGAAAATCGAAACTTTCTCTCGTAGGTACAAACTCACAAGCAAATTACAATTAGAAAAGATAGAGACAGAGAGAAACATACTGATATAGCTAAGGGGGAATGAAAGTGAAGAAAGCTAAGAAAAATGTGATCCTCATCCTGGCATTACTGCTATCATTGACGATGCTGTTGTCTGCCTGCTCCAAAGAAAATGCAAACAATGAAAACTCGGAAAATAATACAAAAACGACGAACAATGATGCAACGGGAAGCAATCAAAAAGAGATTGTTCTGAAAGGATATCTGCTTGGAGAGGCACCAAAAGGAATGCCTGAGGTGTTAGCTGCACTTAATGAGAAGCTGAAAAAAGACATCAATGCTACCATTGACCTGAATTACATCGGCTGGGGGGATGTTCAGTCGAAGTATCCGTTGCTGCTGGCTGCAGGCGAAGATGTGGATTTTATCTTTTCAGCAGATTGGAATTCTTATGTTGAACAAGCGAATAAAGGAGCCTTTCATGAGCTGAAGCCAGAAGATATAGCCAAATATATGCCGAAGAAATCAGCTGCTATTGATCCTGCCGCCTGGGAAGAAGCAAAGATTAACGGCAAAATCTTTATGATTCCGAAAACCACCCCAGGTAGTAATGTCTTCGTATCTGTGCTTCGTAAGGATATTATGGCAGAAGCAGGCCTCACGGAGGTGAAACACCTCTCTGAAATTGGTCCATATCTGGAAGCCGTTAAGAAAAACCATCCGGATATGATTGGCCTAAACCTGGATTCACAGGTTGATTTACCGACACCCTACCAACACCTGATGCGTGACAAGATTGGCTACACGGGTGGTCCCTTTGGGGGTGGACCTTTAGCCCAAGGAGTAGCTTACGATTTTACAGATTTGACTGGGAAAATCTATAGCATGGTAGAAGAGCCATACCTTAGCGCACAGAAATATGCTGCCGGCATCATGAAGGACTGGTATGACAAGGGTTATGTTAACAAAAACCCGTATGCAAACAAAATCCGCTCCAAGGATAACTTTGTGGAAGGGAAATCTGCGGTAGCGTTTGGCAACAGCACAGATATTGCCGCCACAATTGAAGCGGCTGAAGCGAAAGGAATTGACAGCTATATCATTCCATCCCTGATGCCTAACGGTAAGGTCCCAATGGGGAATTATATAGGAGGTGGAATTTCTATTGCGGCTAATTCCAAGAATCCGGAACGTGTTATGCAGGCATTTGACCTTATCATGGAAGATCCATCTTATGTATATTTAACTTATTTTGGCATCGAAGGCAAAAATTATGTGATTACTCCAGATGATAAAATCGGACTGCCAGAAGGGGTAACGGCTGATACAAATACCTATCCTCCAGATGCTGCAGGTTTCTGGTTCTTAAATAGTGCTTTATTTAAGCCTTTGAGCACCTGGCCACAGGCTTATATTGACCTCTGGAAAAAACAGGACGAATATAATACGTCAGACTACGCATTTAACGGTTTCAGCTTTAACTCAGAGAACGTTAAGACGCAGATTGCAAATCTGGCCAATGCTTCGACACAATTTGCCAACCCGATTTATATCGGTGCTGTCAAAGATGTGGATAAAGCTTTTGACGAACTGAGCAAAAACCTTAATAGTGCTGGTCTGGATAAGGTCAAAGCTGAGGTTGAAGCCCAAGCTGAGGCATTCCTGGCAAAGAAGAAATAACCGTATTTTTAAACGGAATATTTGGATCTTAATCACGGGTCGTTTTACAAGAGTGCAGACGTTTTTGCTGTGCTCTTGTAACGGCTTGTTATTGTTTGGACCCGTTGATGGAATCATCGAACAAGCTCGCCAAGAAAACGTGTGGCTTATGGATTCTCGGTAGGCAGCTTTCCTTCTGCGTTACGTGTGGAACTGTATTGATTTTGTATATTGTGCTATGTAGAGAAAAGTCGTCAAATGAATAATGAAAAGTCGTTATAAGAGCAGAATGGGTCCATTCTTCACTATATAGTTGAATATACTTATAGAATAAATCGAGTTATCCAGGGAAATGATGAATTACTAAAGTATTAATTCAAATTGGTAATGAGTAATAAAGCCGGGCGGGGGGTCCCACCGGCTTTATTGTTATTACTGTATGCCTGGTCAAGCTAAGTATGCATAATCGATGGGAATCATCGAAATAAGAATTTAGTCGCCTAGCAACTGCAAAGAGCTGGCTACTTAAATGCATAACGTAATTTGGATTCCTTAAGGGGGAGTACATCATGAAACTGCTGATCGTTGATGATGAAGAAAGAACAAGGGAAATGCTTTATAAGCATATTGCCTGGAAGGAGCTAGGTATTCATGAGGTGGAAACGGCACGTAATGGCTTAGTTGCCTTGGAGAAATGTGAGAATTTTGCCCCTGACATTGTACTTTGTGATATCCGGATGCCGAAGATGGATGGTATTGAATTCGCGAAGCGGCTCCGCGAAAGCGGTATCTCATGTAAACTGCTGTTTCTAAGCGGCTTCTCAGACAAAGAATATCTGATGTCGGCGATCAGGCTGAATGCTCTTGACTATATTGAGAAGCCTATTAATTTGGACAAAGTCCGGGAGGCAGTTGGAAAGGCAGTGGAATCCAGAAAACATGAAGAGAGAAAACGGCTGGAGGAACGCCAACTGCAAGATGCCCGCGATGAAGGTCTGCCTTATCTGAGACAGGAGATGGTCCGCAAGCTGATTACGGTTCCCGGTTCGCACCATGTGCAGGAAGCACTGGAGAGCAAAGAGACGTTTCTTCTGCCTTTGGAAGGAACGTACACTGTGATTGCTTCGTCCTTGTACTGGCAGCCGCTGCAGTATCCTGAAGATCTAAAGTCCTTACAGGAGACACTGCTGCGGAGACTGAATATGAATAGTACGCTTGCTTCGCTTCGTGGCATCTGCGGTTTCGATTCACGACAATTTTTGATCTTCATTCTGCCGGAAGCATTTGGCAGCAGCTATCGGGAGCAACGCACTATTCTGGAGGAGCTTTATGCTGAAGTGGACGGAATTACTGGCGGGAGTATCCGTGTCCGTATGGGGGTCGGAGATTCTGTAAAAGAACGGATGCAGATTCCCTTCTCGTATAACAAAGCCCTGAATGCGTGCAATCTTCATTATTATAACGAAAACAGCAGGCTGTTTTTTGCCAGTGAACTTGGCGTAAGCAGGGAATTGGCTACCGATTGGGATATGGTACGTAGATTACGAAGTTTGCTGAAACAGGAAGAGTTGGAAGCTGCCCGTAGTCTTATTATGAACTGGACCAAACAGGCAAGGGCAGCACGTGATTTGGATATAGTCCGGCTAAAAGATTCATACTTCCAGTTCTTATTGGTCATCCTCGATGTCGCGGTGCAACTAGGATTTACTGACACAGATGAGGATACCGAGCGGCGGTATATATGGAAGGATATTGACCGTGTTCCCGACCTAGTAAGCATGGAGCAATATATCCTCTCC
Organism: Paenibacillus tritici; assembly: GCF_018207515.1. Taxonomy (NCBI): domain Bacteria; kingdom Bacillati; phylum Bacillota; class Bacilli; order Caryophanales; family Paenibacillaceae; genus Paenibacillus; species Paenibacillus tritici. The sequence continues at coordinate 5,625,540 of NZ_CP073365.1, read as the reverse complement.
TTCTTGAACTTATTCCTAATGCCGCCGGAATCGGAGGGGAGTTCCGGCAAAATGAGGGAAATCCTGCAGTATATTCACAAACGCTTTCATGAAAGGGGATTCGCTATTCAGGATATCGCCAATCAGGTCGGACTAAATGAGACTTATCTCTGTTCTTTTTTCAAGAAGCAGAAAGGCGGTACCATCAAAGAATATATCTCTTCCCTAAGAGTAGACAAGGCCAAGGAACTGCTTCTGGACAAGGAACTGAAGCTGTATGAGGTGGCAGACCGGACAGGCTTCGCCGATGCCAACTACTTTACCACCTTTTTCAAAAAATATGCAGGCTGTACACCTTCGGAATATCGAGAGAGGATGACCAAATGAAAAGGAAGTTCCGGAGACCTTTCGCTGATTTTAGCATCCGATATAAGCTATTTGCTTCCTATTTGCTGGTCATCATTATTCCGTTGGTTTTATTGCTCTTTGTGCATTTGTATCTAACCGAGAATGAAACGGAGAAACAGGCATTGTATTCTGCCCGGAAAATGTTGGAGGAGACTAAGTCATACTTGCAGTATCGTGCAGAAACGGTCAAAGAAGTATTGAATTTCATTGCCTTCAATGATACAGTGCAGACCCTTGTCAATGAGGATCCGAAAAGATATAAGGATGTAAATCTCTGGGGAACAGATGCTAATAAGCTAGCCAGGGTATTAGGACAGTATCGATACAATTCGGATATTAAAACGGTTCAGCTCTATATGAAACAGGGACTTGCTTCATCCACTGAGAGTTCCGATTTTTTGAGAATGGATAATTTGGAGCATAGCCGCTGGTTCAATAACTTCGTAACCTCTCGATCTGTTTTCACCTGGATGCGATCTTCCTCTCTTGATCAGGAAACAGGCAGTGGTACAATATCTGTTCTCCGAGTCATTCCGAATGCTCACAACATACAGAAGATAGACGGGATAGTACGCGCCCAGATATTAAACAGTACATTGATTTCTATACTGGAACATGCCATTGCCACTCCTTCCACATCCGTAGCCTTATACAATGACCGGGGTGAAATTCTTGGCACCTCCAATACATTTGCGTATAGCACTAAGGAATTTAATGAGATATTGACAAAGGGTTCAATTGCTGGAGGAATGGATATCTGGTTGGATCGGCTGGAGTTCAATGGACAGCAAATTCTGCTGGGACTTCAGCCAATCCCTGGGACGAATATGAGTATAGCTATGATTGTACCTTACTCTGACATATTGAAATCGAGCCATATTATGCGTAACCGGCTAATCTTCATTTTTTTTCTGATCATTCCGCTCACCTTTGTGCTGTCTTTTATCGTTGCTGGTTCAGCTACTAAACGTCTGAGGCAGCTTCTACGGCATGTGCGCAAAGTCAAGAATGGTAATTTTCGCATTGATCCGCTTCCGGCCAATCAGGACGAAATCGGTGAACTTACCCGTAATTTCAATGTAATGGTGGAGAATGTGTCTAGGTTAATGGATCAGACCTACACACTTGGGCGCGAAGTGAAAAACAAAGAGTTAAAGGCATTGCAGGCCCAAATTAACCCGCACTTTCTATACAACACCCTGGATCTAATCAATGTAATGGCTATTGAATCCGACAATGAAGAAATATCCAAAGTAGTGGACAGGCTGGCACTATTTTACCGCTTGAGCCTATCGAATGGCAAAGAAATCGTTACCTTGGAAAGTGAACTTAGGCATATTGCATCTTATGTGTCAATTCAGAATATGCGGTTTAACAATGCGATCTTATTGACTCTGAAGGTTCCGCCAGAGCTGCAAAGCAGTACGGTGCCGAAAATTATGCTTCAACCTCTAATTGAGAATGCAATCTTGCACGGCATATTGGAACGGGATTCGGAGAAAGGCGAAATCCAGGTGACAGCAATAGAGGAGGAGGGAGATTTGATTGTAGAAGTCAGCGATGACGGCATTGGTATGGAAAAAGAGGTGTTAGAGAATGTGTTGATTAGACCAATTAGCAAACAAACAGGAGGCTTCGGCATACGGAACATTCAAGAGCGAATTCAGTTGAATTATGGACCTCAGTACGGATTATCCTTCACCAGCCTACCTGATGGAGGGACTACCGTTCGAATCCGCCTTCCGAAATTAAGCATTAACCAAGGAAATTAAAGAAAATCGAAACTTTCTCTCGTAGGTACAAACTCACAAGCAAATTACAATTAGAAAAGATAGAGACAGAGAGAAACATACTGATATAGCTAAGGGGGAATGAAAGTGAAGAAAGCTAAGAAAAATGTGATTCTCATCCTGACAATACTGCTATCACTGACGATGCTGTTGTCTGCCTGCTCCAAAGGAAATGCAAACAATGAAAACTCGGCAAACAATGCAAAAACCGCAAATAATGATGAAGCGGCAACAAATCAAAAAGAGGTTGTTCTGAAAGGATACTTGCTTGGCGAGGCACCGAAAGGAATGCCAGAGGTGCTTGCAGCGCTTAATGAGAAGCTGAAAAAAGACATTAATGCTACCATTGAACTGAATTACATCGGCTGGGGGGATGTTCAGTCGAAGTATCCGTTGCTGCTGGCTGCAGGCGAAGATGTGGATTTTATCTTTTCAGCAGATTGGAATTATTACGTGGAACAAGCGAATAAAGGAGCCTTTCATGAGCTGAAGCCAGAAGATATCGCCAAATATATGCCGAAGAAATCAGCTGCTATTGATCCATCCGCTTGGGAAGAGGCCAAGATTAACGGTAAAATCTTTATGATTCCGAAGACTACCCCGGACAGCAGTGTCTTTGTGTCTGTACTTCGTAAGGATATTATGACGGAAGCTGGCCTTGGCGAGGTGAAACACCTTTCTGAAATCGGTCCATATCTGGAGGCTGTCAAGAAAAATCATCCGGATATGATTGGCCTAAACCTGGATTCACAGGTTGATTTACCAACGCCATACCAACATCTGATGCGCGATAAAATTGGATTTACGGGTCCCTTTGGAGGCGGTGGTTTGGCTCAAGGCGTAACATATGATGCTGCAGATCCAACTGGGAAAATCTACAGCATGGTGGAAGAGCCTTACCTGAGCGCACAAAAATATGCTGCTCGCATCATGAAAGAATGGTATGACAAGGGTTATGTTAACAAAAATCCGTATGCAAACAAAATCCGCTCCAAGGATAATTTTGTAGAAGGCAAATCTGCAGTAGCATTTGGTAACACCATAGATATTGCCGCCACAATTGAAGCGGCTGAAGCGAAAGGGATTGAAAGTTATATCATTCCGTCATTGATGCCTAACGGTAAATACCCAATGGGTGGTGTGTTAGGCGCAGGAATTTCTATTGCGGCCAATTCCAAAAATCCGGAACGTGTGATGCAGGCATTTGATCTTATTATGGAAGATCCATCCTATGTGTATTTGACTTATTTCGGGATCGAAGGAAAGAACTATATCATCACCCCGGATGATAAAATCGGGCTGCCGGAAGGGGTAACAGCCGATACCAATACCTATCCTCCTGACGCTGCAGGCTTCTGGTTCGTAAATAAGGCGTTGTTTAAACCGATGAGTACTTGGCCACAAGTTTATATCAATCTCTGGGAGAAGCTAGACGAATATGACACCTCGGACTACGCATATAAAGGTTTTAGCTTCAACTCGGATAACGTCAAGACGCAGATTGCCAACCTGGCCAATGCCTCGACACAATATGCCAACCCGATTTATATCGGTGTTGTCAAAGATGTGGACAAAGCTTTTGACGAACTGAGCAAAAACCTTAACAGTGCTGGTCTGGATAAGGTCAAAGCTGAGGTACAAGCCCAAGCGGATGCATTCCTGGCAAACAAGAAATAATCAGCATTGCTTATAGATTAATTAAAAGAGCGCAGTAACATTTCTACGCTCTTTTAAATACTGTCTATCATGATTCCTCAAAAAAACCTTGAAAGTGAGTTGAATTGTATGATCGGTACTTGGCATTTTCTGCATCAAACCCCGGATACGACGATAAAAATGCAGTTCATTATTGATCAAAAAGAAGCTTTTACACTATCCGTTATCTTGGAGCCTTTTCCATTTCCAGTGGAGATCGACACGGTAACAGTTGAAGGGAATCTTTTACAAGCCAGAGGAACTTCCCAGTTCGTCTCAGGCGAAACTTTCGAATTTGATTTGACCTTTGAAGATGAGAAATTCCAGGGCAGGATCAAACTTCCATACCAGGAGGCCTTCTTCGTGAAGGGTACGAGAGGGAACGGTCCATCTCTCGAAGATTTGCTGATTTCGACACTCTCTCCTTACCGGAAAAGCGATGTGAAGCCAAGGAACGACCAAGAAATCCGTGAAGCTGTAGAAATTCTGCTTAACAAGATGTCCATCACTGATAAAATCGGTCAGATGAGCCAGTGTATGTCTACAAACCTCTCCCTTGGATCAGATATCGAGTCTGAGACGCCAGAAAAATTGATTACGGAAGGTCGGGTAGGCTCAATACTCTCTGCCGTAAACAGTAACCGCGTGTTCGAATTGCAGAAAATCGCGGTTGAACGGTCCCCTCACGGTATCCCGTTATTATTTAACTTTGACGTGATCCACGGTTTTCAGACCATTTTTCCGGTACCACTTGCCTGGTCCTGCAGTTGGGATATGGCAGCAATCAAAGAAGCTAACGCGATTGCCTCGAAAGAAGCCAGCGCTACCGGTATAACGTATAATCACGGGCCAATGGTTGATGTAACCAGAGACCCTAGATGGGGTCGTGTCGTGGAAGGGGCTGGCGAAGATCCCTATCTGGGCAGCCTAATCGCCAAAGCTCAAGTCGAAGGATTCCAAGGGGATAGCCTGTTTGATCCGGAGACGATCATTGCTTGTTTGAAGCATTTCGTGGCATACGGGGCTGCTGAGGCAGGCCGGGATTACAATACAGTGGATATTTCGGAAGGCACGCTCCGCAATGTATTCTTGCCGCCATTTCAGGCAGGGATTGAAGCTGGCGCAGGTTCGGTTATGAATTCCTTCAATACGTACCAAGGCGTGCCGGTGGCAGGCAACCGATACATTCTTAACGAATTGCTTCGAAAAGAGCTTGGCTTTGACGGGATATTGATCTCGGATTATGGTGCGATTGATGAAATTGTCGCTCATGGAAATGCAAAAGACAGCAAAGAAGCAGCCCAAAAGGCGCTTGAGGCAACCATGGATATAGAAATGGTCACACGTTCGTATGACCATCTCCATGAATTAATTGAAAGGGGCTTCGTTGTGGAGGAACAACTAAATGAAGCTGTACGGCGCATTCTGACCTTTAAGTATAAGATTGGCATTATGGATGATCCGTTCCGCTATGTTCGTCCGGAGAAAGAGAAGGAATACCACTTCCATCCGATGCATTTGGAGGCAAGCCGAAAGTTAGCTCAGAAGTCTATTGTCCTGTTGAAGAATAACGGCGCTCTCCCGCTTGCAGTCAAAGAACAAAAGCTGGCTGTAATAGGTCCATTCGGTGATAGCAAGGATATGCTGGGCCCCTGGCAGTGGTCCCGGTATTCGAAGGAGACAGTTACGCTGAGAGAGGGTCTGGAAGAGAAAGGATTTCCGAAGACTCATCTGCTGATGGAAGCAGGTTGTAACGTAGAAGAAGCAGTGGATGGGGGAATCGAGCGGGCTGTTGCGGTGGCGGAACAAGCGGATATCGTCATTCTGGCACTTGGGGAGAGCAGTGAAATGTCTGGCGAGGCAGCGTCCCGCATGGATATAACGCTGCCGAAGGTGCAGCAGGAGCTTGCGGAGGCTATAGTTCGAGTGGGTAAGCCGACAATACTGGTCCTGACCAATGGAAGACCCCTGGTACTGGACTGGTTCGAGCGTCATGTGGCTGCCATTGTAGAGACGTGGTTCCTGGGATCACAAGCCGGGCATGCCATAGCCGATGTGCTCTTAGGCGACTATAATCCCTCGGGCAAACTGACGATGAGTTTTCCCGCCCATATTGGACAAGTACCGGTATATTATAGCCACTTTAAAACAGGAAGACCGGTAACGGAAAGCAATAAAGGAGAAAAATTCTTTTCCAGATATATCGATGGTTCCAATGAGCCGCTATACCCGTTCGGTTATGGCCTAAGCTATACGAATTTTGAGATTTCGGACATTCGTTTATCACAAACGCAGTTGACGGATTCAGAAACGATAGTCGCTAGCGTCATGGTCAGCAATACAGGAAGAGTACCGGGAGAAGAAACCGTTCAAATGTATATCCAGGATCTTTATGGCAGCGTAGTTCGTCCTGTAAAGGAGCTAAAAGGATTCGAGAAAGTGAAATTAGCGGCAGGTGAAGCAAAAGAGATCTGTTTCAGTATTACCAAGGCGGATTTGGTGTACTGGAATCCGGATCTGAAGTATGGAGCTGAGCCGGGGGATTTCAAGGTATACATCGGCACAAGTTCTCATGATGTGAAAGAAGCTTCATTTGAGCTTTTACACACGAAGCATGACTAATGAAGTCGGTAAATGAAGAAAGAATAGTCGCTTCAAGAGTAGAGCAGGTTTGTGTCTCAGCATAAACTGAAGTTGCGCTATATTTTTATTAGTTTTTAAAGAAATAAAAAATATCACTAGTAGAGTATCAGATTTAAAATAGTTAAAATATGGTGAATGTGATATAGTCGAGATAAAAAGAGGTGTCGACTATGAGAAACCGTGAATTTACCGTTTGCTTAACCGCAAATCAGCAGAATGAATTACTGGAGATTTGCTCGAAAGGTAAGGTGGCCGCACGATCTCTTCGGCGAGCCCAAATTCTGTTGTGGGCAGATGAGAATCGACTGGACGGAAAACTTACAGATGTAGAAATTGCCAAGCAGCTACACATCCATACGAACACCGTATATCTGGTGCGCAAGTCCTTTGCAGTGAACGGAATGCAGGCGGCACTTGAACGAAAAAAGAGACTGACCCCGCCGAATCCTCCAAAGGTTACTGGCGAATTGGAGGCGAGAATCATCGCGCTCAGTTGCAGTACACCACCGGTGGGAAGAAGTCGGTGGACCCTTCGGCTGTTGGCAGATAAGACCGTAGAACTGGGGTACATTGACAGCATTTCGTACGACACGGTCGATCGGATTTTAAAAAAACGAACTCAAACCCCATCTTCGTAAATGTTGGTGTATCCCGCCAAAGCAGAATGCGGCGTTTGTGGCAGCCATGGAAGATGTGCTAGAGGTCTACCATTTGCCCTACAATAGAGAATATCCTGTCATTTGCATGGATGAGAAACCCTTCCAACTGCTGGATGATAGGCGCAACCCCATTCCGATGAAACCAGCCAAGCCATTGCGAGAAGATTCCGAATACGTACGCCATGGAACCTGTAGTATCTTTATTTTCACAGAACCACTTGCAGGCTGGAGGCATGTCAGCGTTCGTCCACGACGTACCAAAATCGAATGGGCGGAGCAAGTTCGAGAACTCTTGGACGTTCATTACCCGAACACACCGACCCTTCGTTTGGTGATGGACAACTTAAACACACATTCCATTGCCTCGTTATATGAGGCTTTTGAACCCGAGACAGCGCTGCGTCTAGCCAAACGGCTCGAGATCCACTACACGCCTAAACATGGCAGCTGGCTAAACATTGCTGAAATTGAGCTGAGTGTCATGACAAGCCAATGTTTAGACAGACGGATTCCCTCTATGGAAGAGCTAGCCAGCGAACTAACCGAATGGGAATCGACTCGAAACGCTGTTCAAAAAGGAGTGGATTGGCAATTCACTACGGAAGATGCACGAGTCAAACTCAAAAGGTTATATCCACAGTTTAAAGACTGATGAGCTACTAGGAGGATAAATATGATCTACAAAGATGCAAGTAAGTCTATTCAAGAGAGAGTCGAAGATTTAATTGGAAGAATGACATTGAAGGAAAAAGTAGCCCAGCTATATTGTGTAAATTCATATGGAGGAGAATCCGTTTATGATACCAGAGCAGAAAAATTAAAGGATGGAATTGGTACCATAAGCTATTTAAATGATTCCTTTACAGGTGACCTTAATAAGGATAAGGAGACTATAAAAGGCATACAAAAATTCCTTGTTGAGGAAACGAGATTGGGGATTCCGGGGCTGTTTCATAGTGAAGGAATAGCTGGAGCGCAGATACCCGCTGCAACTACTTTTCCTCAGTCTCTTAATCTTGCTTCTACCTGGGACCCGGCTTTAGCACAAAAAATGGGTACAGTAGTCAAAAAACAGTTAACGGCATTTGGGCTCAAGGCCGTACATTCCCCCCTGTTTGACTTGGGGAGAGATCCTAGATTCGGAAGAATTGGTGAAACCTATGGGGAGGATCCCTATTTAGTTGCGCAAATGGGCGTGTCTTTTGTCAAAGGAATACAAGGTGATAATGAGATAATGGCTACCGCCAAGCATTTTATCGGTTATGGCAATGCTGAAGGGGGAAGAGGTGGCGGAGAACAGCAAATAGCTGAAAGGAAATTGTTTGATACTTATTGCTTCCCTTTTGAAGCAGCCATTCATGAGGCGAACGTGAAAGCTATTATGAATAGTTATGGGATGTTAAATGACCAGGCAGTGTCTACATCCAAATGGCTTCTTACAGACATTCTAAGAAATAAGTTAGGGTTTAAGGGACTGGTAGTAGCTGATTATGGCAGTATCACACATTCATTTTTACGGTACAGAGTAGCAGAAGATGCTAAAGAGGCAGGGATTCTGGCATTCAAAGCTGGAATGGATGTAGAACAACCTGGCAACCAGTGTTACCAGTACTTAGTAGAAGCAGTTGAGTCAGGTGAACTTGAAGAGGCACATATTGACATTTCGCTTAGCCGGGTACTTGAGACCAAATTTACATTAGGTCTATTCGAGAATCCTTATGAAGATGGCGATTTCTTCAATGAAATAAAAAAAGCGGAGAATGCAGAATTATCACAAGATATTGCTGAGAAATCCATGGTATTGGTCAAAAATGAGGACAACATTCTGCCGATCAATAAGAACTTGAAAATAGCGCTGATAGGGCCCAACTCCGATACCAAAACCAATTTTTTTGGAGGATATTCATCCGTTGGATCGGCAAGCACAAAAAGTAGCGATTTTGATAAATCCGAAGAAGACAGCTTCCTGAGAATGCTTTACACAGGGACCATTACCGAACATAAAGAATCATTAAAGTCTATTGGAATTGAATTTGAAGGTAAGCCAACCCCTGAACAGAAAGAAATCATTATGAATATGATCAAGCAGAATTTAAATTCTGACGATTCCTCGGAAAGAGTCTATAAAACGAATGAAGAATTTGTTCAAATGTTTTATCCGGATTGTAAATCTGTAAAAGATGTTTTGGAAGCAGAGTTTGGGAAAGATCATGTAATGCACACCAAAGGCTGCAATATTTTCAAAACCATAGATGGAGGGATTGAATCAGTAAAAGCTGCAGTACAACAGGCGGATATCGTCATTGCAGTATTAGGCGGCAAAGAAAGTATGATTGATCCTGAAGCTACATGCGGTGAAAACAAAGATAATATCAACATTGGTCTTGAAAAGCCTCAACTGGAAATGATGGAAGAAGTATTTAAGCTGAATAAACCTGTAATTTCAATTATCATTGATGGCCGGCCGTTAGCTACACCTTTTGTAAGCGAACACAGTAAAGCGGTCTTGTATTCATGGCTTCCGGCACAGTCTGGAGCTGAAGCCATTGTGAATATCCTTACCGGAAAGACCAATCCTAGTGGAAAGCTGCCGGTGACCATTGTAAAAGAAACAGGCCAGATTCCAATGTATAACAGCAGAGTGCCGCTCTATATTGATATTAATGAGTGGGCTGAATATATTAAAACGAACCAAAACACACCGTTATATCCGTTTGGACATGGATTAAGCTATACACAATTTAAATATAGCGACTTGGAACACGACGACACGGTTCGGGCAGACGGAGAATTGAATCTAGAATTTAAGCTGGAAAATGCGGGTCAGGTTGCCGGGGATGAGGTGGTTCAGGTTTATATCCGCGATAATGTGAGCAGTGTCGCAAGACCTGCAAAACAGCTGGTCGGATTTGCACGGGTTACCTTAGATGTGAATGAAACAAAGAAAATTGCTTTCAAGGTGAATATGAAACAACTGGCATTTCATGATTTGAATATGGAGCAAGTGGTGGAACCAGGGAAGATGGAAGTATTTATAGGTGCTTCATCGCAAGATATCCGTTTAAAAGGTGCCTTTGAGATTATAGGTGAAAAACTTAATATTGAACGTAAGGTATTTTCATCACAGGTAACGATTGAAGAATGTTAGGAGTGAGAAAATGAAATCAGATAAAATCCACCGTTTTACAGATGAAGGTAATACCTGTGTCATTAATACGCCACGGACCCCTAGGCATTGGTACAATTACTTGTGGAGTGAGCAAGGCTATTGCACGCAGGTTTCTCAAATCGGCCATGGCCGAAGCTACTATATCAATTCAAAAGCGGACATGTGTATGATTAATAATCAGGATGCCAAATACTTATATCTGCGTGATGATGACACAAATGTTTTTTGGAATATTGGGGAAGGCCCCTTGAACGAAGAAGTTGAGGACTTCTCGTGTGAGCACAATATAGGGTATTCCATCCTAGAGTCCCAAAAGAACGGTGTCCATGCTTCATGGAAGCTTTTTGTGCCCCACGAAGGGTACAACGAGGTATGGGTGGTCAAAGTAAAGAATAATACGGATAAAGTTAAGCGAATCAGCCTCTTTTCTACCGTTAGCTTTGAACTGGAAGGGTTTAAATACCCACGGTATTACGAAATGTACAGAAGCTGTGAAACCTTCTTTGACGAAAAGCTGAACGGCGTTTACTGTGAGTCCAAACATCCCTTCGCACCTCACAATAGATATAACGGTTATATCGCCTGCTCGGAAACGGTCCACGCCTTTGATGGCAATCTTGGAGAGTTTCTGGGGGAACTGGGGACGTATACCCGTTTGGATTCCATGCCGTCTCCAATGTTCCAGCGGCCCGACGTTGTTGTTAAGGGTAAAGATTGCACGAATTCTCTCACCACACTGGTTAATCTCGGAGGCGTCTTGCAAAATAAACTGGTATTGGCGCCAGGTGAAGAGAAGGAACTATATTATGTACTGGGTGTTAGTGAATCTTTAGATGAAGCGGTTCAAACAGCGGAGCTTTACAGTAGCAAAGAGCGTATCGAACAAGCATTACAGGAAACTAAGGAGCATCAGACAAGCAAATACGCTGCTCTCCATATTTCTACACCTAATGAGAAGTTGAACGTACTTATGAACGAATGGGTGAAAAAACAGGTAGACTTCTGTATTGTCGGCAAAAAAGGAGTGCGTGACAATCTTCAAATTGCCGTTGGCCTTCTCAATTACAGACAGGAGAGAGCCAAAGAGGAAATCATCGAATGCTTGCGGCATCAGTTTAAGGCTGGACATGCTGTACTGACATGGTATCCTTACGACGCTACCCGTTATTCAGATCAGCCGTTCTGGATTATCTGGTCGGTATGTGAGCTGATTAAGGAGACCGGTGATTATTCGCTTCTGGATATGGAGATCGAATATCAGGATGAAGGTTCGGCAACGATGATTGAGCATGTGAAGGCAGCGGTCAACCGTTTAATTGAAGACAAAGGAAAGCATGGCCTTGTACGTATTTTCTTCGCGGATTGGAACGATGCCTTGAATATTACAACGGACCCGGACGCGGAATCTGTCATGCTGTCCGAGCAGTTCTGTTATGCCTTGAAAGAGCTCTCAGCGCTGGTCCGCCGCTTGGGCGATAACGCTTATGCCGATTATTTGGATGAACAGTACCATATCCTCCGAAATGCAATTAACGAAACAGCTTGGGACGGAGGCTGGTATATGCGCGCACTTAGCAAAGAAGAAAATATTGGTTCCAAAGACAGCGTGGGGAGCAAAATCTATATTAACGCACAATCGTGGGCTGTACTTGCCGATATTCCGGATGAAGAGAAGCTGCCCAAGGTACTGGATTCCATGGACAGCATGGAGCATGATTTTGGCTTCCCAATCAATATGCCTCCTTATATGGAATATTCCCCGCATGTAGGCAGAATGGCTGGCATGCTTCCCGGGCTATTCGAGAACGGCGGAGTGTACTGCCATGCAACAGGGTTTAAGATTATGGCGGATTGCAAGGCAGGCCGAGGAGCAGAAGCGATACGGACTTTACTGAAGATCATTCCGGACAGCGAAGCGAATCCATCCACACAATCCGGCGCGGAGCCATATGTCTTCACGAATTGTTATTCCATTCACCCCAAATATTATGGGAAGTCATACCAATCTTGGACAACCGGAACCTCAGCATGGGGACTTATGTCGCTCCTGGAGGGGATTATGGGAATCAAGCGGGATTATGACGGCCTCCGAATTGATCCGTGTTTCCCTGCAGATTGGGAGCAAGCCCAGGTGTACAGAGAATTCCGCGGTATACGTTATGAAATTACTATCCGAAATCCATTAGGGTTGTCTCATGGACAACCGGAGATACAGGTGGACGGAAGCCCTATCAATGGAAATCTACTGCCTCTCTTTCAGGATGACCAGATGCATCGTGTAGATGTTGTAATTAAGCCTATTAGCTAGTAAGCAGTTTTGAGAAATGAAAGAAAAACGGTTGGACTCAGGATAATGAATCCCAAGTCCAACCGTTTTCCTTTTGTTAATAACATTTAATAAAGAAGCTTACTGATGAGTGGACTTCAAGTCGTAAAGTCGTCAAATGATTAACTGAAAATCGTGTGAAGAGTAGAATCAAAGTACGAATTAGGGTACGATTGTCCAAGCCTATAAAAAATGTATTGGAAAAGGGGCATGGAAATTGAAGATTATAGAAAAATATAAAATGAATAAGGAGGCCCCATTTAACAATGAAGAAGTAATGCTTGTTTCGAGGGTCCCTATCTTGATTTGGATATTACTGGTGTATGTGGCGACATTAATCCTACAGAACTTTAACGAATTGATCTTTCTAAACAGTTTATTCTTTTCAATCACATTTGTTTTTCATATCCTGGTTAACTGGAACTCATATTTATTAACTCGTTTCTGGTCATGGTTGTATTTCCTGATTCAAGGTTTGATGATATTAACCTGTGCCTTATTGATGCCTTTCGGATCGCCGGCTGTTCTTATCGGTCTGCTTCCTGTATTAATCGGTCAGAGCATTGGGCTCTATTCTCGAAATAGAGAGATCATATTTGTTTCTTTATACAGTGTGTCGATGTTCTTCTATGCTGAAATATTTTTGAACAAAGCATATGAGCTGTTACTGATAACCCCGCTATTTTTACTGATGCTGATTATAATAATAGCGTACAGTATGTTGTTTCTTCAACAGGTCCATGCACGGTTGCGGACTCAGAACTTTCTGAGGGATTTGGAAAATGCGCACCGCAAGGTGGAGGAACTTACATTAGCTAATGAACGGCAGCGTATGGCCCGCGACCTCCATGATACGCTTGCGCAGGGAGTAGCGAGCTTCATTATGCAGCTTGAGGCTGCTGATGAATTTATCTCACAAGGAAATATTCGAAGATCACAGGAAATTATTCAGCAGTCTATGGGACAAGCGCGAAGAACTTTGGCTGAAGCCCGGAGGGTGATTAATAATTTAAGGTTGAGTTCCGCCTCTGAAATGGTCTTTCATGAGGAGCTCACCGATGAGATACAACGTTTTTTCCAGGCTACAGGAATTAATGTATATCCTAAAATCCAAATGTCCAGCCAAATGTCCAGAATGCTGATGGAGCACAGCCTATATATCGTAAGTGAATGTCTAACTAATGTGGCAAAGCATGCTAAGGCGAACAAAGTCTGGGTGACTGTGACTGAGCAGAATGATCGTATTGAGATTGAGGTTAAGGATAACGGGACAGGTTTTGATACAAGCCAGGTTGGCAAACAAGCAGGTCATTATGGCTTGCTGGGATTATATGAACGTGTACGGTTGATTGGAGGTGAAATCCAGATTACCAGTATCTCAAACGGTACAAAAATAAGGATGGAAGCACCTATTCATAAAGGAGACAAGCTATGAGTACTATAAAGGTGTTGATTGTGGATGATCATCAGCTCATTCGTGATGGTTTGAAGCTCATTGTTGAGACGAATGAACGGTTTGTTATCATTGGAGAAGCAGAAAATGGACAGGTGGCGCTGCGTCTGATTGAAGAGATGAAGCCCGATGTGATTTTGTTGGACCTGAATATGCCAGTGATGAGCGGGATGGAAACAATGGAGGCATTAAGGAACAAACAATGTGAGATTCCCGTCATCATTTTAACAACCTACAACGAAGATGAATTAATGGTAAATGCGTTGGCATTGGGAGCAAAAGGTTATCTGCTGAAAGACACCAATCGTACAAATCTGTTTCGGAGCATCGAATCTGCGATCTGGGGAGAGACATTGCTGCAGCCCGATATCATGAACAAAGTGTTAGCGGCAAAAGAGAGTAAAGAAAGTACAGGCTCCAGCAAAAAGGAGTTCCCTATTTTAACGGACAAGGAGCAAGTCATACTCCAATTTGTTGCACGCGGATATAAAAGCAAGGAGATCGCCTTTGACATGGGAGTCACGGAACGGACGGTCAAGGCGCATTTAACAACGATCTATACTAAACTAGGAGTTGATTCAAGATCCCAAGCGGTGGCTACGGCTATGGAACGTGGGATAATTCATATCTAAGGATACTTGGACCCTCCATGAATCAAGGTAAGGGCGATCTAAGACGGGTATCTGTTTAGGATAATGACGAAGGAACAACCTAGGCGGGTTGTTCTTTTTTTCTTCTGTAAGTTTATTTCCCAAAAGTACATTGACCGCCTTCCCTTAAGTACGATGTATTTCTCATTCCAAAATCGTAGAATGAATTCAAGTAGAGATCAGTAATGCGGGATAGAGGGAGGAAATCAAAATGGCAACATTATTATACCGGCTGGCACACTGGTCGGTGAGGAATTCAAAGAAGGTGATTATCGGTGGGGTGGGAGTATTGCTGGCATTAGCGGTATTGGCTTTGGCTATGGGACCAGCTTTCAGTGATGATTTGAGCATGCCGGGGCTTAAATCTCAAAAAGCAATTGAAGTGCTAAACAAGGAGTTTGCAAACCCACAGGCGAAGGTGACCGGGGGTCAGACTCGTATGGTCATCAAAGCTCCGAAACAGGAGACATTGTCCTCGGAGGATTCTAAGGTGGTCATTCAGAAGACCTTAAAAGAGATTGCGGTAGATACAGAAGTGCAATCGGTTGTAGGTCCTGATGAGAATCATTCGCTGAGTGCAGATAAAACAATAGCTTATATAGACGTTACTTATAAATCTCCTGCCGGAGAGGTAACGGATAAATCCAGAGAGCATATTACTGACGTTGCTGAAAATATGCGTTTCTCAGGTTGGCAGGCTGAACTATCCGGTGAAGCATTTGTACAAATGAAAATTTTGGGACCATCGGAAGTCATCGGTGTCGTCATTGCGTTTGTGGTGTTGGCCATTACGTTCAGTTCGTTTCTACTGGGTGCCCTGCCGATTGTCACTGCGGCAGTTGGACTAGGAATCGGATTGCTGGGAATGATGATAGGTTCCAATATGATCGAAATACAATCCGTTGCACTTTCGCTTGCAGCGATGCTTGGACTGGCTGTTGGAATTGACTATGCACTCTTTATTGTCTCCAGATTCCGCCAGCAACTGGTGGAAGGTTATGAGCGCTCCGAATCTATCGCAATCGCTAATGCAACCGCAGGGAGCTCGGTTGTTTTTGCAGCCGTAACAGTGATCATCGGCTTGGCTGGCCTTTCTGTAGTCCAAATCCCATTTTTGACTGCAATGGGATTATCCGGAGCATTTGTTGTATTCGTAACCATGTTATCTTCCGTCATTATGATTCCGGCACTGCTATCGGTATTTGGAAATCGTATCAGCGCAAGCAGTGGTAATAAGTGGCTAAAACCGCGAAAAAGAGTAAATCACAAGGACAATCGTTGGGGACAGGTGGTGACCCGAAAGCCATTAATAATGGTTATCTCTGGAGTGATCCTGCTAAGTACGATCGCCCTTCCGTTTCTTCATATAGAGCTTGGTTTGCCGGATGATGGGCAAAAACCGACTGAAAAGACTGAACGCCGTGCTTATGACCTAATATCTGAAGGATACGGCCCAGGTTTCCATAGTCCGCTTGTAGTCCTGGCCCGGGCAGATGGTGAGGGAGACTTTCTAAAGAATGTCTCTAATGTAGTAAAAGAGATTGGTACATTGCCTAATGTTGGCAGTATGTCTCCGGCTATTCCGGGTCCATCAGGAAAACTGGCGTTAATCAATATCATCCCTGCTACCGGACCGCATGATGTGAAAACCAAAGAGCTTGTACAATCGATCAGAGATCAGACACCTGAGATTTTGAAAAAGAATCATGTAGAACTGATGGTAACTGGAACCACTGCAGTCAATATTGATATTTCCCAAAAATTGAACGAAGCGCTCCCTAAATTCTGTATGGTTATCGTTGGGCTGGCTTTTGTTCTCCTGATGGTAGTGTTCCGCTCCTTGCTAGTACCACTTAAAGCTGTACTTGGTTTTATTCTGTCTCTTGCGGCAACACTCGGATTTTCGGTCTTTGTTATACAGGATGGGCATATGGGCAGCTTGTTCGGATTCTATGGAACAGGTACGGTATTGAACTTCATGCCGATTATCGTTGTTGGTATCTTATTCGGTCTCGCGATGGACTATGAGGTATTCCTTGTAAGCCGGATGCGCGAAGAATATAAAAAGACTGGAGATGCTAAAAAGGCAGTACTTGCCGGAATGGGCCATAGTGGAAGCGTGGTGACTGCGGCAGGACTCATCATGATCTCGGTATTTACGGGCTTTATGCTGGCTGAAGATCCGATTATCAAATCAATGGGTTTTGCACTAGCCTTCGGAATTCTGTTCGATGCATTTGTTGTTAGAATGTTGATTGTTCCAGCAACTATGACACTGATGGGGAAATCGGCTTGGTACCTGCCCAAATGGCTGGACCGGATTCTGCCGAATCTGGATATTGAAGGTGAAGCAGTGATGGAGAAGCTGGAACACTCAGACAGTGGAGTGGAAAAGAAGAAAAGCTTGCAGTTGTCTCCAAAACAAAATTAAGCTTAAGTCCGAAGAGACTCCACCTAAACCATCGTCAGGAGGTTTGACATGTCAACGGATCAGAATAAGGAATTTGAGAGTTCAAAGGTAGACTTTCTGAACAAGAAATTTATCAATAATCCTTTTCCGGTGTATAGTGAGCTTCGAAAAAATGACCCGGTTCATCGTTTTCTCTTGCCTAGCGGCCAGTTTGCGTGGATTGTATCCCGTTATGAAGATGCAGCAGAGATTCTACAGGATTCACGTTTTGTAACAAATTCTCCATATTCGGATAATGAAGCGGGGGCCGGCCCCCCGCACCAAGAAATCATTTCCCGTAATTTACTTAGCGTAAATCCTGATGATCACCGCCGGTTGCGGCGGCTCATACAGAAAGCCTTCACACCACGGATGATTGAACGGCTTCGGGGCCGGATTGAGGATATTAGTAATGAACTTCTTGCTGTAATCCAGACTAAAAGTATACGTGAGATGGATTTAATAGAAGATTATGCATTCCCGCTGCCGATTATTGTGATATGTGAGATGCTGGGGGTACCCGTTGAGGATCAGGATAAATTTAGGGAATGGTCTAATACCATTATGGAGGGAGTTAATAACACAGAATTAAATCAGAAGAGTGATGAAGCAATGGCGTTGTTTGTGGACTATCTTCATTCGTTGATAACCAAAAGGCGTTTGGATCTGCAGGAGGATTTGATTAGCGACCTCATCAGTGTAGAAGAGGATGGGGATGTCCTTTCGGAACAGGAATTGTATGCACTTGTATTTGTCCTTATCATTGCAGGTCATGAAACCACGGTAAATCTTATCGGTAACGGTATGCTTGCCTTACTGAATAATCCTGACCAGAAACAGTTGCTTCAAGAAGATCCGGAATTGATCCAACCAGCTATCGAGGAAATTTTACGGTATAACGGACCGGCTGAAGTGAGCAACATACGTTGGGCAACGGAGGATGTTGAATTTGACGGTAAGCATATTCAGCAAGGAGATATGCTCTTTGTCTCCTTCTCCTCGGCAAACCGTGACCCGCAGCAGTTCCCGGATCCGGATACATTTGATATAACACGTAAGGTGAATAACCATATCGCTTTTGGTAAAGGGATTCATTACTGTTTGGGCGCGCCTTTGGCCAGACTTGAAGGAGAGATCGCTATATCCGCCTTGTTGCGCCAAATGCCGAATATTCAATTGAAAATATCTGAGGAATTCATGGAATGGCGACCGGGTATGATTATTCGAGGATTAAAAGAACTTCCGGTAGTTTTTTAGTTGTTGTTTGTTGGTTTTCTTTTCAATACATCGAAGATTCTATAGTGAAATGAATGATTACAGCAGCTTGTCCATAGACAGGCTGCTTTTTATCCGGATACAGTGCCCCCACTTTGTAGCGATTATCAAGGAATAAAAAGAGTATTGATTTCCCTTTCGTACATAAGGTACATGCCCTTACGTACGATTTTTTTGTGTATTCAAAACGCTATAATGAGCTATATACAACATTAAGGTCAAGGGGATGCATATGTCACTTCTTCAAATCTTTACAGACAGCTTGGCCGATTTGCCAATAGTATTCATAGAACAACATCAAATACAACTCGTACCAGTGTATGTAGTTTTTAATAATGATAGGGTTTTTAAAGATAAAGTGGATGTATCTACTGAACAAATCTGCAAAATGGTGCTCGAACAAGGGAGAGTTCCCGGCATTGCGGCTCCATCCGTGAACGATTTCATATCCGCATTTACACCCGCTATTTTCGCCGGGAAGGATGTTCTTTTTATCAGCATAGCTTCGGAACTGTCACCGGCCTATAAGAATGCAGTTGCTGCGGCAGGCGCATTTCCGTCAGGACGAGTATGTGTTATAGATTCGGCAAGTCTTTCATCCGGAACCGCACTATTAGTTATACAAGCAGTCCGTATCGCCAGTAAAGGATTTCAAGTGACTACCGTTATTGAACGGCTACAACAATACCGTCAAAATATGAAGTTTACGATACTACTGGATGATACAGGGACTTCTAGCATACGAGGAAATGTCTACGGATTGGAGAATCGAATAATAAGCCCGCTAGCTCTAAGATCTGAGGGTGAAGTGAAAACGGGAAGGATTCGAGCTGATGATAAATACCCCACAAGTGTTGTTGATGTGATTCTTCATGAAATATTAGAAAATCAACATGAATTGGATTCAAATTTGGTTATCATATCACAGACTCTGGCCCAGCGCCCAGCGGAGTATTTAAAGGCAAAACTAATTGAAATGACGAGAATAAAAACCGTACTCATAACTCCCAGTATTTGCGGGCTGTTAAGCCGTACTAAACCTCGAAGTCTAGCGGTAAGCTATCTAATGAAACCTATTAAAACGAAGTCCTACAAGCAGGAGGAAGTTAAATGACAATTAAACATGAAAATGTAAAGGGGAATATTCATATATCACATAAGGCGATTGCAAAAATCGTCAGTTCGTCCGTCCAAACGATTCGTGAAGTGACTGCACTCGTAGATGGACGAAATAAGCAAACGGACCAAGAAATGTTCTATAAGGCTGTTGGAGTCCGTATCGAAGAGGCAGAGCTGTTTATTGATTTGCATACAGTTATTCTTCTAAGCACCCCACTACATCTGCTATCGAGAATTCTCCAAACAAATGTGAAAGAAGAAGTAGAGAGAATGACAGGGTTGGTTGTGGCAAAAGTCAATATTGATATCGTTGAAGTCATACCTGTGATTTGAGGAGGGATTGAATTGAAAGCGAACTTCCCTTGGTACCGATTGCGGCTCCTGCTCATTCCGCTGATCTTGTTTCTGTTATGTTGTGCTCCTCAGAAGGCTCATGCAGGACTCTGGAATAGTTTGAAAAATGGGTATCACACGATTACCGAGCTTCCGGACGAGGTAAACGAACTGAAAGAAAATTACCAGTCTACCATGGACAAGCTAGAGGAAACACGCTTAATGGCTGATAATTTACAGAAGCAGAATTCGCAACTATTTGCTGAAAATGAACACCAAAGACAACAGTTAGCAGAGGCTATGGACTCCCTTCATCAAGTAGAAGAACAGAAGGCGCGCCGTTTGAACAGAATCCAAGTGACAGTGTTTACTGCTGCTGGTCTACTATTAGGTTATTTTTTCCTCATTCGAATAATTCGATTTATCTTGCGGCGGAAGTCATATAAATAACCTTTTATTAAATGGAAGAATAATAAGAGACAGGTTGTGTAATGATGAAGAGTATGAGCACTTTTCTAAATGAAAGTACAATACAGTATGAAAATTCCGATGAAATGCTTGCCTCCCGAATTCCCATCCTGCTGTGGATACAGATGGTATATATAGCGACGATGATTCTGCAAAATGTTAAAGAACTTCTCATCCTACCCGACATTTTCTTCACAATTACTTATGTGCTTCATGCCCTGTTACACTGGAATTCATTTAGGTTGACCCGTTCCAGGTCCTGGTTGTATTTTTTGATTCAAGGACTGCTGATCTTGACCTGTGCATTACTGCTGGGTGAAGGTTCTCCAGCTGTTCTAATTGGATTATTACCCATATTAATTGGACAGAGTGTAGGGCTTTATTATCACAAAAGGAAAATTACATTTGTATTTCTGTATTGTGTGTTTATTTTCTTCTATGCTCAGCTGTATTTGGGAAAAATGCCTGACTTGCTACTGCTCATTCCCTTATTCATATTAATGTTAATTGTTGTTATAGCGTATGCTTTGCTGTTTTTTGAACAAGTTCATGCCCGTCTGAGGACGCAAAATTTTCTGAAGGACTTGGAAAAAGCGCACCGAAAGGTAGAGGAACTTACCTTGGCAAATGAACGGCAGCGCATGGCCCGGGATCTTCATGATACGCTTACGCAAGGGGTAGCTGCTTTCGTTATGCAGCTTGATGCTGCAGATGAATTTATCTCACAGGGAAATATTCGAAGATCACAGGAAATTATTCAACAGTCGATGAGCCAGGCGCGAAGTTTATTGGCTGATGCCCGGCGGGCGATTGATAATCTAAGGTTGAAATCCTCTTCCGTTCTTGACTTTCGTGAATCACTTACTGATGAGATACAACGTTTTTTCCAGGCGACCGGAATTAATGTTTATCCTAAAATCCAAATGGTCAGCCAAATGTCCAGAATGCTGATAGAGCACAGTCTATATATCGTAAGTGAATGTCTAACCAATGTGGCGAAGCATGCAAAGGCTGACAAAGTGTGGGTGACTGTGACTGAACGGAATAATCGTATTGAGATTGAGGTCAAAGATAACGGGACAGGCTTTGATACAAGCCAGATCGGCAAACAGGCAGGCCATTATGGTTTACTGGGATTATATGAGCGTGTACGGTTGATTGGAGGTCAACTCCAAATCACCAGTACATCTAGAGGTACACGAATTATAATAGAAGCATCCATTCATAAAGGAGACAAGCTATGAGTACCATTAAGGTATTGATTGTCGATGATCATCAGCTCGTTCGTGACGGCTTGAAGCTGATTGTCGAAACCAATAAACGGTTTGATATCATTGGAGAAGCAGAGAATGGACAGGTGGCGCTGCGCCTGATAGACGAGCTGAAGCCCGATGTAATTCTGCTGGATCTGAATATGCCAGTAATGAGTGGAATGGAAACGATGGGAGTATTAAGTGATAATCAATGTAAAATTCCGGTCATCATCTTAACCACCTATAATGAAGATGAATTAATGGTAAATGCTTTGGCACTGGGGGCAAAAGGTTATCTGCTGAAAGATACCAATCGTGTTCATTTGTTTCGGACTATCGAATCTGCGATCCGGGGAGAGACACTGCTACAGTCTGATATCATGACCAAAGTGTTAGCGGCCAAAGAGCGTAAAGAAGGTTCCGATTCCAAAGAAACAGAGATCCCTGTTTTAACGGACAAGGAAAAAATAATACTTCAGTTTGTAGCACGTGGATATAAAAGCAAAGAAATCGCATTTGACATGGGAGTTACAGAGCGTACGATCAAGGCACACTTAACCAGCATTTATTCAAAACTTGGAGTGGATTCAAGATCCCAAGCGGTGGCTACGGCTATGGAACGAAAGATTATTCATATCTAAATAGCTTAGGACATACGGTGAGTTAATTCTGTATGTTCGGAGGCTTGTGTGAGTGTTGGATTCATTGCAAATGCTAGTGGTATGGATATTAAAGTAAATTCGTTGGAAGACATATACGCTACTGGCTATGGGCTTGTGCCTAACACGCAAAACTTTATTGATAAGTGAGTTTCGAAAGGTACTCAACTCAGTTCTTGAAGCTTATGATGCAGTATTTATTTGCAATAAAAAGTGATGAAAGGCCGGTTGCAAAGATGCATCCGGTTTTTGCATTCCCATTCGTTAATAAATCGGCCTCGCCGTTGTACAAACATGCTCGTTGTGATTATAATATGCTAAGAATTCATTAGTTTATGAGGTGGCAAAGTGAGAGAGCTGAAAAGCATAGAGGAACGGATACTTGACCGGGCACTTTACCTAATGGGACTGAGCAATACTTGTAAAATATCCATTCGGGCTATAGCGAAAGAAGCCAATGTAAACGTTAGTGCTATTAATTATTATTTCAGAAGTAAAGAAGAAATGCTGAGGATGGTAAAGGAGTTTTACATAGAGAACACACTGACCGTTTCGTCCATATTGAATAACGTAGAATACGATGATGAAGAAAGGCTGGTGCTCGCTGCCAACGAAATTATGGAGTACTCATTAAGGTTTCCCGGCAATTCAGTAATCTTTAAGGATTCTCAGAAGCTTGCAGATGTAGATGAGACATCAAGGAAAATTGTCGATTTATCTTTAGAATTGAGCAATCGGCTAAGTGGTTTGCTGTGCAACCTTATAGCGGGGGATGAGGCAAGTACCAGATACAAGAATCTAATATTCATGTCATCTATAAATTATCCAACCGAGCAAGATGATGCGATAGGCTTGGGTAGAACATTGTTAAACGAAAGAGAAGCTAGAATAACATATCTGAAATTGTTGATCAAAGCACTGAAATCAATATAAAAGGATATGATTTCCAGTATTTTTAGACTATCTGGCATAGTCTCTTTTTTTTCGGAAAATTAAAACAAATTGTTTTAAACATATTGATTTAAAAATGTGATTCGTATATATTTATAGTGCATCTAAGAAGATTTTTATTCTGTACAAAACATTGTGAAAATTTTTACTAAGTCATTCAGATATTATACGTAGAGGAGAATTATTATGGCTTACAGTACGCTTTTTAGTCCCTTAAAAATCAGAGGCCTTGAATTGAAGAACAGGGTTATGTTTCCGGCAATGGGAACAAAGATGTCTACAGAGGACCGGTTCGTCACTCAGCAGCTAATTGATTATCATGTAGCCAGAGCTGAGGGGGGATGCGGACTAAACTTTACCGAAGTCTGCTCCGTATACTCTCCTGCTTCTCCGCGGAACTTCCTGGCTATCTCCGAGGACAAATATATTCCTGGCTTAAAGAAGCTTACAGATGCGATTCACGAAGCTGGGGGAAAAGCAGGGATTCAGCTCTGGCTTGGAGGGATGGCAGTCGCCAGCGATCCTGAGCAGAAGCTGATCATTCCCAGCCCCGTATCAGTGCCAGGGACCGAATACACCCTTCCTGGAGCAGATATCGCTACGCTGAAGGAAGCGGCCAAGTCCTTTGGAGAAGGTGCTAAGCGGGCCGTAGAAGCCGGTTTTGATGCTGTTGAATTTCATGCTGGCCATAATTACACGCCTCATATCTTCCTAAGCCCCTATTTCAACCAGAGAACAGATGAATACGGCGGTGATCTGAATAATCGGGCCAGATTTCTGATTGAATGCATAGAAGCTATCCGTCATAATATTCCAGCTGAAATGCCTCTCTTTATGAGGATTAATGCACATGATGATTATTTGGAAGGCGGATTGACCATCGAAGAGGTCATACAGTTTTGCAAGATGGCTAAGGAGGCCGGAGTAGACGTACTCGATGTATCTCGCGGCAACTTCTCAACTTCAGCTATAAAATATGAGGTTCCTCCCATTGACCTTCCCCGGAGCTTCAATGTTGATAATGCCGCCAGAATCAGGAAGGAAACAGGAATGTTAACTGTGGCAGTGGGACGAATCAATGATCCTGGTCAAGCGGAAGAAATTCTATCCAGCAAAAAAGCGGATATGGTCGTCATTGGCCGTGCTCAACTCGCCGATCCGGAGTTCTGCAACAAGGCTGAGGCCGGAAAAGCAGCGGATATTGTCCGTTGTGTCGGATGTAATCAAGGCTGCTATGATGGATTTGTCTCCATTGAAATGCCATACATTACTTGTTTGAGGAATCCGGCACTAGGGAGAGAAAACGAATATAAACTTGCAGCAACCGACAATCCCAAGAAAATAGTTGTTGCAGGCGGAGGTATAGCGGGTCTTGAGGCAGCGATGATCCTTAAACGTAGAGGACATTATCCGATTGTATGCGAGGCGTCAGCTGTACTTGGAGGCCAGTTTGCTCTTGCTGGTGAAGCACCAAGAAAAGAGGAGATGAAGGAAGCAGCCATTGCAATGGGAGAGCAGGCAATCAGAGAAGGGGTTGAGGTGAGACTTGGAACACCTGTTACTTCAGCACTTCTAGATGAGCTAAGGCCGGACGAAGTAATTGTTGCCGTCGGTGCTGCTCCAATGGAATTGAAAGTGCCAGGCAGCCATTTGCCTATGGTAACCAATTCCCACGAAGTTCTCTCTGGAAAGATAGCGGTCTCCGGTAAGGTTGTTATTATTGGAGGTGGGCTGGTAGGATTGGAGGTGGCCGAATATCTACATGGGAAGGCTACAGAAATAACTGTAGTAGAAATGCTGGAAAAAGTGGCGAAGGATCTGGGTCAGCTGCGGTCAATTTGTGTAATGGAGAACTTGGAAACCTCAGGTGTTCAAACCTTGACAGATGCTAAATGTGTAGAGATTAAGGAACAAGCTATTGTCATAGAAAACATGGGACGGATAATGCAATTACCATGTGATTCGGTTGTAGTGGCCATCGGGGCAAAGTCACGGAATTTTGAAGACATTAATAATTATTGTGATGAACACAGTATTCCGTGTCATGTAATTGGGGATGCGGTGAGTGCCCGCAGAGCGCTGAATGCTGTCGCCGAGGCAAACGAAATTGCAAGAGCAATCTAAATAGCCAATGTCCAGAACGGTCTAAAAATCACCTAAGTCAGCAAAGCGGCGCTTATCCTGTTATTGGGGGAAGCTCCGCTTTACGTTTTTTGATACACTGCGGTTTGATTAAGTACAGTATGAGTCAAAGCTTATGAAAGCCTTAACCTAGTCCCTTCGGAAAAAATGTACAGCTAAAGGAAACAGCCTTCTATCTCTGAATTAGAAGCCGTTGCGTAAATAAGTAAACATGAGGTTCACGTACTGATCGAATGATAAGGTACCAGAGTCTGGATCCCCCCTTTCACCCGGTAGCTTGACGTTCAACCTTCCGTGTAGAATAGGTACGAAAGCTCCGTAGGCGGCACCTGCTAGAAGGTGGGTATATGCGTCGTCATAACGTCCATGAGAGAACTGTTCAAGCAATTCCTGGGCGGAGATTTGCAAGTGGCGGAATACGATGAGAATATAAGGCTCCAGTGACGGATTTAGATCCACGAGTGAAACGAATTGCCGCAATTTATGTAGGAACTCAGAGGTGAGTTGCACCTTCAATAAGTTGTATAATGCATCGAGCGGCGTTGCATCCGGAGGCAAACCCGCGAATAATATTTCCGCGTCCTCTTTCGAGGCGCTGCCCATAAAATAGGTAGCTACTGCTTCCTCTTTGCATGAGAAGTAATTGGCGAAGGTCCGCCGGGAAAAGCCAGTCTTCTGAACAATGTCATCAACGATGAAACAGTCCATACCATGCTCAAGCGCAAGTTCAAAGGCGGCTTCAGCCAATGCATAAGCAGTGGCTTTCTTTTTTTTGTCACGATGTGTCAGCTTGGAGTTCAAAATCCATTCACCTCCTTTCTTAAATGCAGAAAAAACGCTGATCTCTATTTGTTAAATAAATTATTACTTAATAAGTTAAAATAAACAATACGCAATTGGTTGCAAAATTAAGAACTTCTTCACCAAACTACCAAGGAGAATTCTGCTACAACATAAATTCGAACACGCTGAAAAGAAGGGAGTATTGTTATCCCATAACAGTGGAGAAAATGTCACAACTGATGTTTACGGCAAGATTTATAAAACTCTTGGTTGCAACCTCAGCGATATTTGCTAAATTGAAGATTTAGATACATCTGGAAAAGATGTTGCTATTATAACAATAACGGATCTTTACTTTTTCGGAGGTGAAATACTTTTGAACAATTCTACAATATTAATCGTGGACGATGATGAGGAAATTCGCGATCTGATTGAGACGCTTTTAGCGAATGAGGGGTATACCGTTTGTCAGGCAGAAAACGGCGAACAGGCAGTCGCGCTTATGAATGCGGATGTTGATTTAGTGATTCTCGATGTCATGATGCCGGGAATGACTGGCTACAAGGTATGCAGTACCATTCGGGAACAATACAATACTCCCGTGTTATTTCTGACAGCTAAAGGTATGGACTCCGACCTGACCATTGGTTACTCCTGCGGCGGGGACGATTATTTGACCAAACCTTTTTCCAGTGCAGAGTTGTTGGCGCGAATTAAAGGCTTGATACGCAGATACAAGATATATATGGGAAAAGAAAGTGACGCGAAGAACGATGCTTATCTAGTTTACGGTGATCTGAAGGTTCATCCTGCGTTTAACGAAGTAATCAAAGCAGACACAGAACTGAATCTCACAGAGATTGAATACCAATTGCTACGCCTGATGCTGCAATACCGGGGTAAGATTTTCACGATGCAGAACCTCTATGAAACGATCTGGAACGAACCTTTCTTATCTATAAGCGCCAATACTGTAATGGTTCACATACGCAAACAGCGAGCTAAAATCGAGAAGGATTCCAAAAATCCGACAATTGTTAAAACTGTTTGGGGAAAGGGGTATCGTGTTGAAAAATAAACTCAAAATGGAAAAAAGAGCCCGTATACCTCTACATCGGTCAGTATTGGGTTTTAAGTTGATGGGGTTCGCATTGTTTAGCGTTATTATAGCAGTAATTCTCTATACAGGACTGTCTGCGCTTGGCAATTATATTGCAGATTCAGGAACACTTAAAGAATTAGAAACTAATAACAATGTAGAAGTTTTTCTGAAGCAGTTTCAGAGTTATGTTACGGCCAACAACCTACAGTCCACTGACTATACCCAAATCAAATTTTGGCTGACCGAAAATACCCAGATAAGCTTTTTGTACAATTCCGACAAAAGCTCGTCAGGAAATTATGTGATTCAGTTTGCAGATAAATCAGTTTCTGTTTCACCATATGCAACCAGTACAATAAACTCTGCATTAGGACAACCGTTATCCATCCTTATCGCAGCCGTTAGTTTTTTCTTTCTGTTTTTGGCATTTGTACGATACATGATAAGCGATATTAAACTTCTGTCGCACGATATGGAGCAGCTGACCAACGGAAACCTGAACCATGAGGTCAGGCTGTTGAGAAAGGATGAGCTTGGTGAGTTGGCAAGAGATATTAATACGATGCGGTGCTCCATTATCACTCGTATGGAAGCGGAGAGCAAGGCAATAAAAGCCAATCAGGATTTGATAACCGCACTTTCACATGATCTTCGTACTCCATTGACGAAGCAGCTCGGTTACCTTGAATTAGCCATGAATGGCCAGTATCAGGATGAAGCCTCCATGCAAAATTGCTTGCGAAAAGTTCATAGTGCATCGGTACAAATCAAATCCCTTTCGGATGAACTTTTTTCCTATTTTACAGCGGTTCAAGCTTCTAACGGAAAGCAGGGTGATTTGGAGGATGTTGATGGATTTACATTGCTCAATCAACTCTTTATGGAATACTCCGAATTTCTATATAATTGCGGCTTTCACGTGCAGATGCGGAACCCAGAGATGCAGGAATTTTCCTTGAGCGTGGACATTCAGTATCTCACCCGCATCATGGATAATCTATCCTCCAATATCAAAAAGTACGGGGATCCAAGCCAGCCAGTTGAGCTGTACTATCGAGTCAAGGATGACAGCGTGTATGTCCATTTTGAAAACACGGTTGGCAGACACAATGCAATTACGGAAAGTGCCAACATCGGCATACAGTCAGCAGGAAAAATGGCGAAATCAATGAATGGAAGCCTGCATATTGAAAAACGCAAAAACCATTTTGCCGCAGTTTTACGTCTGCCTGTTACTGCAGCCAAGCAGAATTAAGATTTATTCAGAATTAGAATAGGCTCCTTTTCAGTTTTACTTGTTAGGGTAAATATACCAACAGGTAATCTGCTGGAAGGAGTTTTTTTATTTTATCCGAAAGAGGTTTGAAAGATGAAAAGATGGATTAAGCAATTCGTAAAACAAACGAAGAAATGGTTTTATGAACACACAAAGTAACTTTGGGGGAAAATAAACAATGAAACAGTATGTCCTTTTAACTGAGAGCGGTTCCGACCTTTCTCCGGAGTTGGCAATGGAGTACGGAATTAGGCTTGTTCCCATGTACGTTCAGCTCAACGGGAAAACATATGCTGATGGAGATATTTCCTCAGCAGAAATGTTTGACTTCTGTAACTCGAACGGCGTAATTCCTACGACCTCAGCTCCTAATCCCGCAGATTTTGAATTGGTGTACCATCATATTCGCAGCAAAAATCCAGATTCTATTATCATTCACATCGCATATTCAGCACAAACCACCTGCTCCTACCAGAACTCTATCATAGCGGATGATGGGTACGAAAATATCTATCATGTTGACAGTGAGCACGTAAGTGCAGGCTTGGGTGCTGTGGTGATTCAGAGCGCAAGATATTTGATGGCACACCCGGATGTTGAGCCTGCCGAATTAGTAGAGAAAATTATGGAAATCTCCAAGCAAATGAAATTCCATTTTGTGGTGCAGGATATGCGCTATCTGAAGGCTGGAGGCCGCTGTTCTAACACCCAATACCTGATGGCGCTGATATTTAGCATAAAGCCACTGATTGAAATGAGAAACGGCTTACTGGTAGCCGCTCGGAGATACCGGGGAAAGATGGAGCTTGTATGTGAAAAAGTGGTGGAAGATTTTTTTAACTCTACTGAGATCGAAACGGATGAAATATATTTGGCGTATTCACACGGACTAACTGAGGAAATCCGCACCAGAATTGAACAAAAATGCCGTTCACACCAGGTTAATCGAATTCTATGGTCTATCACAGGCTGCATCATCTCCACACACGGCGGCCCTGGCGGTTTTGCTATTGGCGGTTTGGCAAAGAGATAACGATCTATAAATATTAAATCTCAAAACATGAGTTCTGAAATAGCGGTACAGGCAATTAAGAATTATTCAGAATTAAGGTAGGCATTTTTTTAGTTTTTATAGTTATCATAATCACATCTACAGATATTTACGGAGGTAATTATGATAAAAAAAACATTCTCATTCGGAAGCACAACTCTCTACAACGTTCCAAAGTTCTCTGATTTCAGAGAACTTCTGAATTATAGTGCGAAGCATTACGCAGGCCGAAATGCTTTTCAAATCAAAAAAGAGAACGGTGCTTATCGCTTTGTCCCTTATAAAGAGCTAGTGGAACAATATTACAGCCTTTGCGCAGAGTTTATCAGAAAAGGACTTTCCGGCAAACGCATCGCCGTTATCGGTACAAATAGCTACGGCTGGGTGCTTAGCTACCTTTGTGCGGCGACGGTAGGCGTGGCCGTGCCTATCGACAAGGAGTTGTGTGCAGAGGATATACAGAATTTCTGTGAAGCAGCCGAATGCAGCACTATTTGCATAGATGATTCAAGCCATGAAAAGCTGATTGAGGTCAATTTGCCCATTTTTCAATATTCACATAGCGATATCGAAGCTTTTCATGCTCCTATCTCGGAAAGCGAAAAACGGCATATTGATTCCATTGCAATCCCGAAAGAGGAAATGCGCATTCTTATTTTCACCTCTGGAACCACGGGAAGGTCCAAAGGCGTGTGCTTGTCGCAGAACAATATCTGTGCGAACATTTATCAGACCACGAGGGTGGTGAATATCAACCCGGACGATAAGACGATTTCAATTCTCCCGCTTCATCACACCTATGAATGCACGCTTAATTGTTTGCTCCTGCTGTCCCGCGGTGCGTGCATCTGCTACTGTGACGGACTAAGCCATGTTGCACGAAATGTTCAGGAATATCATCCTTCTGTTATGGTTGTTGTTCCTGCGCTTTTGAAAATGCTTTGCAAGCGAATCCGACTCTCTGTCGCGAAGGAATGCCCTAAAAAGTACCGCACCCTTTTTCAGGAAAAATCCCTTGCACAAGCTCTTTCCGAAGTACCGTTCATTATCCGGGGAATCATCATTGCAAAGATCAGAAAAACGCTTGGCAACAAGCTTAGACTGTTTATCGTTGGTGCGGCAAAGCTTGATGCTTCGCTAGTAAGTGATTTTGCTGCGGTTAGAATCCGCACTCTGCAGGGTTATGGTTTGACGGAATGCGCACCGCTTGTTGCCGGAAATAGCGACCTCTTTTTCGATCCTACTTCGACAGGGTGTGCACTCCCTGATGTAACTTTGAAAGTCTTAAATTCCAATGAAGCTGGGGTCGGCGAAATCGTAGTCAAAGGGGAAAATGTTATGCTTGGATATTACCGAGATGCGGCAGCAACGAGTGCTGTTATGAAGGACGGATTTTTCCACACCGGTGACCTCGGTTACTTCGACGAAAAAGGGGCGCTGTTTTTCAAAGGGCGGATTAAAAATGTCATCGTTACAAGCAACGGCAAAAATATTTACCCGGAAGAGCTGGAGACCCGGCTGGGAGAAGCTGAGTGTATCATCGAATCCCTTGTGCTTGAGGGAAAGGACCGCGACGGCGAAAGCTGCGTAAAGGCAAAGATTTTACCCAACATTGAGTACATCAAAGAAAAACTGGGCTATTTACCCAATCTTGAAGAAATCCAGTCGTATATAAAGTCAGTAATAGATGACGTCAATAACAAACTCCCAAGCTATAAACGTATTCATATGTTTGTGATTTTGGAACAAGGTTTGGAGTGCACGGCCACGAAGAAGATCAAACGATACGGTGTCAATCTCGCATAGAAAGAGGTCTGTCATGAATGAAAAAGAATATGCTCCCCCCATTAATCGGTTAGAACTAGATACGGCAGCAACCATGTTTCCGTTAGCCTTTTGCAAAAAACATAAATCCCTTATCCGATTGACGGTTACCATGAGCGACCCTATTGACAGAAACAGCTTGCAATCTGCACTTGATCGTTTAATGCCGCGATTTCCATCCTTTTATGTACGGCTGAGTCATAACAGGTTTCGTTACTTCTTCGAGAGCTTGGATTACACACCGGTGATTCTGGAAGAAGCAAGAGCGAATGATCCGCTCTTCATGACACTTGATGAGCTTTACACCTGCGCTTTTCGTGTCGTTGTAGCGGAAAACCGTATTGCCCTCGAATATTCACATGCAGTATCTGACGGATACGGCGGTAGTGTATTTTTAAAATCATTAATTGCCGAATATTTGAATATCCGATATTCTGTATCGGGATTTCCAGGGGTTCTATGCGTGAAAGAAGCATCGACTTACGACGAAATTAAAGACGAGTACCCAAAGATAGCAGGAGTCGCAAACAAATTGAAGGATTTTCCAAGTGCTTATTCCTTGAAAGGAACACCGGATGAAAAGCTGCATATCACAGAACTTACCTTCAAAACGGAGGCACTGCTGAACTGTGCAAGTGAACATGGAGTAACTCTTACAGCATTTTTGTCAGGCATATTGGTAGCAGCGCTAACTGATGTGCGATGGTACAAGAACAAAAAACAACAAGAAGTTCGCCTTTCAATCCCGATTGATTTGAGAAGGCGCTTTAGCAGCTGTACACTGCGCAATTTCACAGTTCCCATCACGATCTATGCAGGGAATGTGAGTGAGAAAACGGATATATCTGCATTGTGCCAATCGATCCATAAACAATTAAAAAGGAGTACAAACAAAGAAAATCTATCGGCTATGGTAGCGATGTATGTGAAAATGGCAAAAAGTAGGGTTATTTCCGCCATGCCGCTGTCTCTTAAAAGATGGGGAGTGCAGACATTTTTCTCTCTTCGTAAGGTTGAAAGCTGTATGACATTTTCCAACTTGGGGATATGGCGGCTTCCGGATGAAATGGAGCCTTATGTCAAACAGAGCGGTATGATGTTCAGCCCCAAGCCTTCCTCACCCTACAGCTGTGGTGTAGTTTCTGTAGGAAACACGTTAACCCTCACATTAACAAGGAGTATAAAAGAGCCTTTGCTGGAGCAAAGGGTTCTTCGGATACTTGAAAATACAATATACAAAAAAAACATTCGATTGGAGTCAGTCTAATGAATGCTGAAATATCTATAAAAAATTCTCGTCTGCCAGTCTATTCTGAAGGTGAAGAAACCTTTAACGTATACTCGCATACGTTGGGTGTGCTTTTCGGTATGGGTATGCTTATCACCGTAGCATTGTTATATCAGAATACATTACAGCTAGTTTCCGGCATTTTGTTTGGCTTGTCGCTGATTATTTTATACTCCATGTCGTGTATCTATCACGGATTGTCTCCTGAAAAGGAATTGGATCATAAAAAGAAATTTCAGGTGGTCGACCATTGTTCTATTCCCATACTGATTGCTGGTACCTATGCACCCTTTGCACTGTGCGTGTTAGAGCCTGCAAAGCAGGGCTTGGGTTGGACGTTATTTGGTATAGTTTGCGTTATCGTTTGTATTGTAATTGCATTGAATATACTTGACCTTAATCGGTTTAAAGCAATTACAATGATAGGTTATTTTCTAATGGGGGGCAGTCTGCTGATTGGTTCGGATATACTGATAACCGAGCTCACAAGGGAGGGCTTTGCCATCTTTTTGGCTGGTGGAGCAGCTTACAGCATCGGGACAGTTTTTTACAAGCTGGGCGGCATGAAGATAAAATGGATGCATTCAGTTTTTCATGTTTTCTGCATTCTCGGTAGTATTTTACACGGTGTCTGTGTTTGTATTTATGTGTTTCATTATTAATTACAGGAGAGTACCTAAGCCAGCCAAACTAAAATTCAAGCCAACGATTAATCACAAGAAAAGTTGATTATTACTTGAGGTGAAATTGAGCAATTGTTGAAAGTGTACTGATAAGATTACCGCATGGAAACAAATAATCTTTTAATATATTTATTAAGGAGAACTGAATATGAACGTTTGGAATGGCAAAGGTCTAACAATAGGTGAATTCACAGCCAAGCTTCCGATTATTCAAGGTGGAATGGGTGTAGGAATTTCTCTTAGCGGTCTTGCTTCAGCGGTTGCTAATGAAGGCGGGATCGGGGTAATATCTGTTGCAGGGATTGGGATGGAGGAAAAAGATTTTTCCCGAAATTTTCATGAAGCCAATATTAGAGCCCTTAGAAACGAAATTAGAAAGGCCCGCAGCTTAACCAAGGGTATCCTCGGAGTCAATATCATGGTGGCAATGACCAATTATGTGGAGATGGCTAAAGCAGCTGTGGAAGAGGGCATTGATATTATTTTTTCTGGAGCTGGCTTGCCGCTTAGTCTCCCGGAATTTCTAAATGGCTCACAGCATACCAAGCTTGTCCCTATTGTTTCATCTTCAAGGGCGGTCAGCATCCTTGCTAAGAGATGGATAGATAGATATAACTATGCGCCAGATGCAATCGTGGTTGAAGGACCTATGGCTGGTGGACACCTCGGTTTTAAATACGAGCATTTAACTGACCCGGATTATAAGTTGGAAAAATTGGTTCCAGAGGTTGTTAAAGAAGTTAGAAAAGTTGAAGAGAAAGCAGCCAAACCTGTTCCCGTTATAGCTGCAGGTGGGATATACTCCGGTGAAGATATACACAAGATGATGCAGTTGGGCGCTTCAGGTGTGCAGATGGCAACTCGATTTGTAACAACCATGGAATGTGACGCTTCTAACGAATTTAAGAATGCCTATATTAATTGTAGAAAAGAGGATATTGAGATTATTAAGAGTCCGGTCGGCATGCCCGGAAGAGCCATCGTCAATAAATTTATAAATGAAGTGAACTCAGGCAACAAAAAGCCATATACGTGTCCGTATCACTGTATTGTTACATGTAATTATGAATCCTCCCCCTATTGCATTGCCCTTGCATTAATGAATGCGAAAAAAGGAAAAATGAGGAATGGTTTTGCTTTTGCCGGTGAAAATGCGTATAGGACAAATAAAATTATACCTGTTAAGGAATTAATGGATTCCTTAGTCGAAGAATACAACGCAGCTGATGCTAAATCTCCGCGGGGAGGGAATATCGGAGATCTTGACTAAAACGATCCGAAAAAAGGCTAATAGCTGAAACAGTACTTATCTTACCTGGCCTTTATGGATATTCAAAACGTAGAGCGGCTCATGTTGGACGGATTGAAATTCCATGCCAGAAGCATCCTCATACGCCTGTTCCCTGGCACAATTATTTGTATAATCCAGAGTACCATGCGAAAGTTTCTCTGCGGGGGAAAGCACTTGTCTGGAACCATTTGAAAGAAATATCATAAGGGGAAACTGTTATCCTATGTCAGGGATAGCAGACTGGAGAAATCTGGTCTCTTGACATTATCGGTGGCAGAGAGATGATTCACGGCATGGGCAGGACAAGAAGAAGGAGTCAATAGTATAATCACTATTCCTATAATCAATGTTTAGATGATGAGTATGGCCTAAACGAGGGATCACGCTGGGCGTCGACAGCGTCGAGCATGCCTTCAAAGAGGAGACCGAAAAGCATTCTTTATGCGTAGCCCCTTCTGCTGATAACATGGTGGAAAGGGCTTTTCCCTTGTCAAGAAATGCCCCGAAATTCAGTTGTACCAATTCAATTGTTGTCTAATGACCTAGCTCTACTATCTTCAGATCAGGTGGGGTGAGCTCGTTAAAAATTCTCGCACAGTGATGGACGGTCGTCCAATCAGACTCTCCAGCGTTGGATCGGCAGGGGCAAACTCGCCAGCACGACTGGCCAGGAAGAACGTTAAAAACATATCGGCCACATGGTCTTGTAAGCCTTGAGATATTAATTGGGCTCGAAATTCATCATCGGAAACGACGACACGGCGAATGGACCGGCCGGTCAACTCCGTGAGGATAGCAGCAATATCATGTGCCAACTCCGATAATCCGAATAAACGTAGGTCCTCCCGATTCCCGTTCACATAATAGCCTTCTCTCGACTATACCGCCCTCCTTCACAATCCCAATCCGTTATCTATCGCAAAAAAAGCCGCTCCCCGCAAATACGGGAGCGGCTTCGTACATCCCACTCCTTTATTTCCAATCCGTAATCTCGTCCACGGAA
Source organism: Paenibacillus tritici (assembly GCF_018207515.1). NCBI lineage: Bacteria > Bacillati > Bacillota > Bacilli > Caryophanales > Paenibacillaceae > Paenibacillus > Paenibacillus tritici. The sequence goes on along the minus strand of NZ_CP073365.1, from coordinate 5,589,818 downwards.
AAACGTACCGAAGCCCGGCCTTACGCTGCTGATTTGCCGATCGCGTCGATCAACACCGGGGCGTAGCGCTCAGGGGCGAGGCCGAACGTCACGGCAATGTTCGCTTTGTCGAAGCTTCCCATTGGGTTTGTGTCTTAGCCCCGCGCTTGCGCGGAAAGCATCAGCTGCATGGCGGCGAGTCCGCTGTCCGGCATGACGGATTCGCGCTTGGCCTGAATCGGCATACCGCCGAGCATCGCAGCATCATACTTAGGTAGCGTTCTTTGTGCTCTTGCGGCATGTGCCCTTGTTCGACCGCGCGTCCGTAAATCTCCTCGGCACCGGTCTCGAATCGCAGATCTCCGAAAGGTCAACTCAATTTTATTGGGGTTGGCTTTTTTAATGCCCAAAAAAACATACATATCTCACTAAAGATTGACTCATTTTTGAATGCCGCTGGCGATGTTATATTTGAATTGCCCGCAGGAGAAACCAATACACAAGAAATTGCGGGAAGTATAGTTATAGGAGGTTGACAACATGGAGAGCGGTGTAGCAGTTCAAACCCGCACTAAAAAACGCAAAAACAAGACAGGCTTTCTTGAAGAAATGAAAAGAAATTATCTGCTGTACCTGATGGCCTTGCCGGGGATAGCGGTCATCTTCATCTTTTCCTATTTGCCGATGGGAGGCATTGTCATTGCCTTTCAGGATTTCAATCCCATTAAAGGCATAACGGGTAGCAAGTTTGTAGGATTCTCGAATTTCCGCTTTTTTGTTGAATCAAGTGATACGATTAAGGTCATTGCCAATACGTTGTTTCTGAACACGCTGTTCATTCTGTGCGGGACCATGATTTCCGTAATCATCGCCGTGATGTTCTCGGAGCTGTCCGGCAAATGGTTCAAGCGGGTCAGCCAGACGCTGGTCACTTTGCCGAATTTCCTGTCCTGGACGGTTATTGCGATGTTCTCTGTGTCGCTGCTCTCTTCGGATACCGGGTTGATCAACAAAGTATTGGACATGTTCGGTGTGGCTCCAATATCCTTCTACAGCGAGCCTGGTTACTGGCCACTGATTCTGGTGCTGCTGAAGATCTGGCAGGGTGCAGGGTTCGGCTCCATCGTCTATCTGGCAACGATCACGGGCATAAACCCGGATATCTATGAATCCGCCTCCATCGACGGTGCCAGCAGATGGCATAAAATCCGGTTCATCACACTACCGCTGCTGAAGCCGACGATTATTCTGATGTTGCTGCTGGCTATGGGCGGGATCTTCTACGGAGATTTTGGTATGATATACGCTATTGTAGGCAGAAACGTCTCGCTCTACCCTACTACGGATGTTATAGACACTTATGTATACCGGGCACTGATGGATTTGGGAGATATGAGTATGGCAGCAGCAGTCGGCTTCTTCCAGTCGGTTGTCGGCTTCATCCTTGTCTTCAGCGTGAATATGCTGGCCAAGAAATTCAGTCCGGAGTCAGCACTGTTCTAGCTCCATTATTCCAGTAAGGTAGGTGTAAAGATGATGATTAAAGAATCCAAGGGAGATCGCTTGCTCAAGCTGGCCATGTATGTCTTCCTTATAATGTTTGCTGTATACTGCCTCTTCCCGTTCGTATCCGTAATCAGCAGCTCGTTCTCCACGGAGAACAGCATCTTGAAATATGGCTACTCTATCTGGCCGAGGGAATTCTCGCTCGATGCCTACAAGCTCATATTCAAAGATGATACAATCTACAGAGCTTATGGCGTCACTATATTCGTAACAGTGGTTGGTACAGCACTGGCGATGCTGTTTACCTGCGCACTGGCTTATCCGCTCTCATTGAAGCATCTGAAATACCGTAACGCCATTAACTTCTATGTATACTTTACGATGTTGTTCCACGGCGGTTTGGTTGCCAGTTACCTCCTGATCAGCAAGTATCTTGGAATGTCAGACTCCATTTGGGTATTGATTATCCCCGCGCTGGTCAGTCCGTGGAACATGTTCCTGATGCGCAACTTTTTCAAATCCATCGATGATTCCCTTGCAGAATCCGCCAAGATTGATGGAGCCAATGATATTTACATCCTGTTCCGGATCATCCTGCCGATCTCAATGCCGGCTATTGCAACGGTGGGTTTGTTCTATGCTCTTGCTTTTTGGAACAAATGGTTCGAGGCGATGCTTTATATTTCCGACGATCATCTCTGGCCGCTGCAATATTTGATTATGCGGATTATGAACAATACTCAATTTGCAGCCGAGCTGGCATCTAAAGTCAGTCTGCCTAACTATGTGGTGCCTACACTGACCACGCGCCTGGCTACAACTGTGGTTACCATTGGACCAATCGTACTGCTCTATCCGTTCTTGCAGAAATACTTTGTCAAGGGATTGATGGTAGGAGCTGTTAAGGGCTGAGCCGGGGAGCAAATGCCCACAAAATGTTTGACTAAATTCGCCTAACAAGCGATTTAGCATATAAAAGCACAATAGAAAAGGGAGGCAATGAAATGAAAGGAAAACTTCAAATAACCGCTTCACTGGTTGTAACCGCTTCACTTCTAGGATCATTGACTGCATGCTCCGGCAACGGAAACAACTCCGGATCAAACGAAGTTGCAGCCACGCCCGGAGCCGCCAATACAACTGCAGCGCCTGATGCGGCAACGCTTAAGGTCATGCTCTTTGGCGACAAGCCGGTCGATATGGACAAGGTACTGGCTGAATACGAGAACCGTACCAAGGATACCTTGAATACGAAGCTTGACATCGAATTCAACCCAGCCGCTGACCACAAGCAGAAAACCAAGCTGAAGCTGGCTGCGGGTGAAGCGATTGATCTGATGTTCGATGCTCCGTGGATGAACCTGAGCCAGAATATTTCCCAGGGCTTCTATCAGGAGCTGGATAAATATTTCAACAACGATGCCTATCCGGGACTCAAAAAAGCGTTCTCTGAAGAATTCCTGAATGCGAACAAGACAAACGGTCATATCTATGCTGTTCCAATTACCAATATGTATTATGATTCCGAGGTTGTATTCATCCGCAAGGACCTCCGCGAGAAATACGGTATGCAGCCGATCCAGTCCTATGACGATCTGAAGACGTACCTGGATAATGTGAAGAAAAATGAGCCAAACATGATTCCGTTTGCGCTGATGGGCGACCGAGGATTCTTCAAGATGTTCGGTACCGAAGAGAAGCAGACGCAAGTTCGCACCGAGCCGTATGCAATTGCCGGTACAGGCACTACCTTTAACCTGATGCTCTCGGAGGATGGCAAGAAGGTTCTGGGCGCAACAACACTTGGCGATCCAACAGATGAATTTGCCAAATATCCAGCTCCGTTCAATACCTCAGATTATTTCTATGGTACGAACGACAAGAAGGTTGAATGGAATCAGTATGTACAGAAGGATGTACTTAATGAGAAGGATCCCGGCGCATTATTCGTCAGTGGCAAGTCGGCGGCAAATGAAGGGACAATCAATGGTTATGCAAGTATGAGAGACCGTTTGAAAAGTGCTGTTCCAGGTGCCGAGCTGGAGTTCTTCGTTTACAACTCTAAAATCCGCAATCTGGAAAAAGAAGCGATTGGAACTGAATACAAAGCATGGAACTATCTTGTAGTCCCAGCTACATCAAAGAACGCCGATCGCACGATGCAATTCCTGGATTGGCTGTTCAGCAGTCAGGAAAATCATGATCTATTCGAGCTTGGGATTGAAGGAACACATTGGGAAAAATCGGGCGATACCAATTACAAGACAACAACCAATACGCAGAATTATGCCTTCCCTGGCTATGAGTTGACCTGGAATCCAACACTGTCCCGCGTCAATGCCGAGAACAGCGAGGATGCTCTGAAGCTGATTACCTACCAAACGGAAGCCAGTACGTATTACAAGCTTCCACTAGCCGGATTTGTGTTCGATACGGAGCCGGTTAAGACTGAGATTGCAAAGATACAGCCGAAGGCAGCAGTGCTTGATCCGATTGTGAAGAACGGTCTTGACAAGGACTGGCGCCAGAGTGCCGAGAAGCTCAACAAGGATCTGCGCAATCTTGGATTGGAGAAGGTACGTGCCGAACTGATTAAGCAGGCTCAGGCTTTCCTAGACCAGAATCAGCAATAATTACTTCAGTCATTTATTCCATATAGCACAGCAACCCGAGCCTTGAACAAGGCTCGGGTTGCTGTGCTGACAGCGGCAAAGGATAAGCCAACACTTTTTTTTCTCCAGGTTAAAAGGTAAACTTGTAGCAATCAAACATCAACCGGTTATAGGGAGGAGGTGTGGCTTGAAATATCGAAACCGTCTGTTCTTTAAATTCTCCCTGGCTTTTATTCTGGTCGGCCTGATCCCCATATTTATTTTTAGCCTGCTGTCCCTGTATCCGTTCATCGGCCAAATTGAGCGTCACACTGTGAATAATATTAGACAAATGATGCTCTATATGAGCAATAATGCAGATGATATCTTTTATGATTATGATGAAATTTCTAAGGCCATGTATACACGAACGGATGCCTCAAACATTTTTGTACGAAATGCTGCCTTAGTATCCGGGGAGGACGAAGCAGTCAATCCATCCACCATGGACGATTTCATCAAAAGCATTCTGTTCAACGATTCTCATGTCCAGAATGTATTGTTCGTCCGCCCGGACAAAACGATCTACCAGCAATCTCGCGGCAACAAGCGGCTGAGCGAGTTCGAGCTGTTCCCGCCTGTAGGCTGGGAATATTGGCTGCGAGACAATCCGAAGAAGCTGGGGATTTTTGCTTATCATATGGAAGCTTATTATGACTCACAGGACCTGGTAATCACATTTGCGCGCAACTGGATCGATACGGCTAAGGGGGTGCAGAATCCGGTAAAGCGGTATGGGACACTGTATATCGATCTGGATATTGGTGTATTCGACAATCTGTTGAGTCAATCGAGGCTAGGTGCGCGTGACGAGATCTATATAGTGGATCAGAATGATATCATCCTCTACTCGAACAGACGTGACCGGATCGGCGGAAGGTTTGATGAATTTTCGGTTAAATCCCGCGGTAATATGATGGTGTTCACAGAGCCCATTTCCCACATCCAGGGGAGAATTGTGGGTCTGATTGCCAAGGAAGATATTTACTCGCCAATTATCCGGACCCGCAATATGGTCTGGCTGGCTGCGCTGTTCAGCTTGTGGGCTATGCTCTTGCTGGGACTGCTCTTCTCAAGAACCTTCACCAAGCCCATTCTTCTGCTGATGCGTCATATGATTAAGGTGGAGTCGGGAAATCTGGAGACCGTTGTTGTGCTGCGCCAGAAGGATGAAATGGGCAGGCTGGCTAACGGCTTCAACCGGATGGTAGAGCGTCTAAGGGAATTTATCAATGAAGCGTATGTCAATGAGATCAAGCGCAAGCAGGCGGAGCTGAACGCACTCAAAAGTCAGATTCGTCCGCATTACCTGTACAACACGCTTGAGGTGATCCGCATGAGCGCGCTCGTGGGCGGTGACCGCAAGGTAGCCGATATGATCCATTCGCTGTCAGACCAGTTGCAGTATGTGATTGATTATGGCGATGAATCGGTCACGCTGGGGCAGGAGCTGGAACATTTGCGACATTATTTTCATCTGATTGAGGTGCGGTTCTATAACCAGATTGTGCTGGAGGTTGAGGCTCAGCAGCCGGAGCTGCTTCAAACCAAGGTGCTGAAGCTAATTCTTCAGCCGCTGGTGGAGAATGCGGTCGATCATGGTATCCGGCCGAAGGGGGGGAAAGGGATGGTGCTGATTACTATTGAGTCCGGCGAAACTGGGAAGCTTGGCATAACCGTCTATGACAACGGGGTTGGAATAGAGCCGGAAAAGCTTGCTGTCCTACGCAGCGGCTTGACTGGACCGTTTGGCAATAACGGCAAGAACATCGGGATCACGAATGTTCATGAGCGCATCAAAGCGGCATTTGGCGAGCCGTACGGACTGGATATCGAGAGCACTCCGAATGTCGGCACCTCGGTTCGACTTTTACTTCCTTTAAGACTGGAGGCAGAGCATGAGAAAGATAACAATGATAGTGGCTGACGATGAACCGGTCATTGTCAATGGACTGAAGCTGATTATTGATTGGGACAGCCTGGGTGTCGAAATTATCGGTGAGGCGATGGACGGACAGGAGCTGCTGCGGCTGCTTCGGGAGAAAGAGCCGGATCTGATCGTCAGCGATATCTGTATGCCTGGGCTGTCGGGCATTGATGTGTTGCGTGAGATCAGGAAGTCGGACAGTCCGAGTAAGGTGATCTTCATCAGTGCATATAAGGAATTTGCTTATGCGCAAGATGCTCTGAAGTACGGTGCGCTGAATTATCTGGTTAAGCCTGTCGATACTGCAGCCTTGGAGCAGGTGGTGCAGGATGCCGTTGCGGTCATCCGCAATGATTCCATGGAGGAGAGGAACCGGGGCAAGCTGGAGTATCTGGAGCGCAATGTCCGCGTAAGGACGACAGAGGAACTATTGGACCGGTTAACCGATGGAGATGAAGGAGCAATCCCTGAGCTTGAGCGTATAGGCCAGTTCTGGGCGGATAGGCAGCATGCTGTCTGTGTTGCCGAATGGGGCCGGGTGTCGCCTGAAGAAGGGCGCTGGCAGGAGCGGGAGCGGAAGCTGATTGATTTTGCGGTGGCGAATATTATGGGCGAGATTGTTCGAGGCATTCCGGGCAGCGCTTTCTTTAGGAAAAAGGATGCCTTCTGTTGTCTGCTGGCTGTCGACGAGCTTGATCAGGCTGTTCAATTGGCAAACAACATTCGGGACAGTGTGAAAAGCTATCTGAAAATCGATCTGGCTATCGGTATAGGCAGACTTATGCCAAATGGCCGGGATGCGGTAGCCTCCTACAGGCAGGCGCAGGCAGCACTGGAACGGGCCTACTTTATAGGTCAGGGGCAAGTTCTGTCCCACAACTCCCTTCAGGAGCAGTCCGGTGAGTATCAGGCCACAGCGCATCAAGCCAAACTTCTGCAGGCGATGCTTACAGCTTCGCCCGATGCAGAGCTGTCCAGCACTGTCTCCGAGCTGTTGGATACGCTCCGGCTGACATCGGCGGGCAGCAAGCATGCGGCCCTGACTGGTTTCTACTCTACACTCATGCTGCTGCGTCAGGAATTGAACGGCATGGGCGTTACACTGGAGCTGCTGGAGGAATATGCCCATTCTTTCCTGCAAAGGATGAGCGGAATTGCGACTTTACCGGAGATGGAGAGCTGTTTCCACGAATCGCTGGAAGAAATTCAGCGGCAGTTGAAGACCAAGCTTGGAAGCAGGGAAATCATACAGATCAAGCAGGTGAAGGATTATATTGAGAGCCACTATGCTGAGAATATTACGCTGGATAAAATATCTGGACTGCTCTATATGAATTCATCGTATTTTAGCACCTTCTTTAAAAAGCATACCGGAGAGAACTACAAGCAATATCTAACAGATGTGCGGATGAAGCATGCACGGCGTCTGCTGCTTCAAAGTGAATTGATGATTTATGAGGTGGCTGAGCAGGTAGGCTACAGCAATGCCCGGCTGTTCAGTGAAATATTCCGCAAGCACTTCGGAATGATTCCGCATGAATACCGGCAAACGAAGGGAAAGCTTGTATGATGGGTCCGAACAGCAGAACGAAAGGATGGAGCCTGAAACACAGCTTGAGAAACGTGATTAGTCTTCTGCTTGCACTCACTTTGATCCTCACTACGGCATCCTGCAGTGCATGGGAAGGAATGGGCAATTTGTCTGACGAACTGCCGGCTGATTCCGAGGCGATTGTGGTTTCGATTACCTTTGCCATGGGCGACAGCGCTCATCAGAAAGGGATTCAGACGGTGATCAATGATTACAAAAAATCGCATCTGAATGTGCAAATTCAGGTGATCAATAACACGCAGCAGGCTAAGGGCTATGCTGACGATCTGGCGCTGCTGGATGCAATGGATAGCTTTCCCGATCTTATGGAAATGCGCGATACCCAGATGTTCGCGGATGCGGGTCTGTTGGCGGAGCTGCCGGTCGGGGTGCAGGAGCTGTTTGGGGACATTCCGCAAGTGAACGGGAAAGTGTATACCGCGCCGTTGCAGGTGGAGATGCCCCAAGGGATAATCTATGATAAACAGCTCTTCCGGCGACTGCAGCTCCGGGAGCCGTCCACCTATGCAGAATTTCTGAGCCTCTGCGAGACGATCAAGCAGGCTGGTGTTTCTCCGCTTGTCGTTGGCGGGAAGGATTTATGGCATATGGGGTTCTGGATCACCCATTTCCTCCTGGATGATGTGTATGCATTCGACAGCACCTGGAACCGCAAGCGGAATTCAGGGACGGTTAGCTGGACCGATTCCGGCCCGACCCAAGCGCTGCTTGATCTGAAGGAACTATGGGACAAAGAGTATGTAGTTCCGGGCTTCATGAATGTCTCAGACAGTCAGACCATCGGATATCTGACTGCGGGGAAGGCAGCTATGCTGATGTCAGGTCCCTGGATGTTTACACAGCTGAAGCAAGCAGATCCGGGATTCGATTTCGGCTTCTTCCCTGTCCCAGACCGAAAGGGAGTAGTGCGGATTGTAGGGCTGCCTCTGCCGGCTGGCTGGGCTATCTCGGCCCAGGCGGCTGCAGATCCCGATAAGCTAAGAACTATTGATCAATTCCTTCAATTCTTCTATAGCGCGGAGGAATATCCAAAGTATCTGGAGGCTACTAGCTCATTGCCAGCAACCAAGGAGCCTGTTCAGGTTGAACAGAGTGAAATAATGAACCAGGTTCAGGCGTTACTGAGCAATCCTGACGTTGTGAAGCTGCGCTCCATGGAGAATTTTTGGGGAGACGACGCAATTCCTGCAGGATTCAGGAACGAATTGTATACACTCGTTCAGGATTTCCTGTCGGGTAGCCTGTCGCTCCGGCAGACGCTGGAGCGGGCCGACCACGCCTGGGAGGCGCGGCAAGGAGGGAATTAGGCAGCTATACTGGATGAAGAACGGACAGGGAGAGGAGTATCCAGGGGATAGGAGTGCGAACGGAATAGCGGTAAGAGGCGTCTCTCTGGGAGGCGCCTTTTTGCTTTTGAATTATACGATTCATAAAAAACATACATATGAGTCAAAAGAAAGATGCATTTGCACAGTGCAGAGGCTCGAATACAATGAGGATGAATATCTTGCTAAAGCGCTGTCTTTGAAAGGATGGACGTTTTGGGCTAGATCAAACATAGAAACAGATTAGGGAGACTGTACTCACAAAATATTTTAAGGAGGAAAAAATGAATCAGAGAAGAAATTTTGTTCAACGGTTGTTAACGATTGCTATATCGCTGGGCATGGTGCAAAGCCTGGTTGCACCGCTTGGTCAGGAGCATGCTTTCGCAGACAGCGCCGGCAGTGGGGGCGGGACCGCTTATCAGGTTGAGATTACAGAAGCGGTTACCGATGGATACATTCATCCCGGTGTTGGCCTGACCCGTTCCACACTGGAAACAATGCGCTCTGCGGTGCAGGCACAGCAAGAGCCTTGGTATTCATACTACCGGGCGATGACGGCATCCGCTGCTGCGTCGAAGACAGTGACCTCAAGCAATCAAAGCTCGTCCGACGCCTCCAAGCCGGCAAGTGTTGCCTTTAACAGCCAAGGCTTTAATTCCCGATTTATCGCCGATGGATTGAAAGCGTATACACAATCCCTGATGTATTATATCACAGGCGATGAAACCTACAGGGCCAACGCGATGCATATTATCCGCATCTGGTCGCAGATGGACCCGGCCCAATATGTTTATTTTACCGACTCGCATATTCATACCGGAATTCCGCTGAACCGGATGGTTGCGGCAGCCGAGATTCTGCGCTATTCCAGCTATCAGACGGCTGAGCTGGCCTGGACGGAAAAGGATACGGCTGATTTCACGAATCATCTCATAACGCCGGTGATCGAGACCTTCCAGCATGACAACAACTATTTCATGAATCAGCATAATTATCCGCTGCTTGGCGCAATGGCCGGTTATATCTTCACAAACAACCGTGAGCGCTATAACGAGGCGGTTGAATGGTTCACCGTCAACAAGACTGTGAAGAATCAGGGCTTTAACGGCTCCGTCCAGCAATTGTTCCGGCTGGTAGATACAAATGCGGCAACCGGTGAGAAGCTGGAGAAGCCCGTGGTGCAGCATGTGGAGATGGGCCGTGATCAGGCCCACGGCGGGGGCGACTTGACGAATTCGACCATTATCTCACGGATGCTGCTGGCCCAGGGAACCAAGGTGGACCCTACAGCAGGTACTGTATCTACGGCGGGCAATGCCGTCGGCCCTTATGAATTTTTGAATGACCGTATTCTTGCCGCGGCCGATTATTTTTGGCAATATATGCTTGGCTACGACACGCCCTGGGTTCCTGTGGTGTTCAGCACAGGTCAGAATGGGGAAGCCAAAGGTATCTACCACAGTCTCTCCGATTCTTACCGGGGAAGAATGACGACAGCGAATTTTTGGGATTTGTACTATTACTATACTTATAACAAGGGAATCGATGTTAAGGAGAAGGCGCCTTATTATTATGAAGCGTTCACCAAACGGATTCCTACCCAATTCTATCATCAGGGCGCTCTGCAAAATAACTGGGACAATGTTGACGGGGGCGGCGATTTCTGGTTGTATCTCCCGGCGGCGGCAGCAAATGAAGGCTCAGCGAATCTGCCGAAGGAGCAGCCCAGCGCTGCATTAGTCGAGATCGAGGACCGGTATACAGCCTTCGATAACCGTACAATCACGATGCAGGAAGGGAATGTTGCTTACGTCGAGGTCAAGGCCGATCCGCAGGGCAGCCAGTTCGTTGTCCAGAACCTCTCCTATGCAGACCGCTCCAAGCCCCGGCTAATCGGTCTGAAATTCCGTACCAACGGCTCTGCTGTCCTGCAGCTCAGCAAGGAGAAGTCTTCAATTCCTTACCATACGCTGACGCTGCCGGATACGGGCGGAGAGTGGCGTTATATCACTTATGATATGAGCCTTAACAATGTGTCCTACGGTCAGCTTGATAGTGACTACAATCTGCTCTACCTGAAGGCTATCGGCAACGGAACAACGGTCGATTTGGACCACTTTAATGTACAGGCCGGAACACAGCTTACACCTCCGGTGTTCACCTCTGGGACAAGGAATATTGACACAGTCGGGCTTGGCGGCAGCGCCGTTACACTGGATTTCTCAGCGACTGATTCCGGCTCCGGCGATACACTACGTTACGAGAGCGCTAATCTGCCGCAAGGCGCTATGCTTGACGCAATGACGGGTGCCTTCACGTGGACCCATCCGACTGTGGGCAATTATTCCTTCGTGGTATCCGCTTCGGATGGAACGACGCTGGCCACCAAGCGTGCAACACTTACAATTGCCGGTTCCCGCGAGGCTGCCGTACAAGCGGCATCCCTAGGCTATGTCGCCGGAACGGTCTATACATCGGCTTCGCTTCAGGATTATATGTCAGCAGCCACGGAGACAGAAGGATTGCTTCAGACGGCAGACTCTACCGCATTCGCCGCCCAGCTCATCAAGCTGAAGCAGGCGGCCGACGGACTGGCGCCGCTGACGCTGCGGCTGTCAGACGGAAGCATGGATTATCCGCAACTGGTGTCTTCCTCAACCTTTGGCAGCTCCATCTCTATGCTGACGGACGGTAATAACAACACATTTCCGGTCTATACGCTCGCTCCTTACCCGGATTTGTATCATATTCTGGATTTCGGTCCGGGCTACAAAATCTCGGCCACTGCGTTCAGCCTGCAGAGCCGGATGAATTTCGTGGACCGGATGGCCGGCTCAGCCGTATTCGGCTCTAACGACAAGCTCAGCTGGACCCGGCTGACGCCGGAGGAGACGCCGTTCACGGATGATCTGGCAAGGCTGGAGGTGGACTCCTCCCACCGCAATGAGCGTTACCGGTTCATTAAGATTCAGATGCTCCATCCGCAGCCCGATGTGCTGAGAAACCTGGTCGGCAACATACTGGAGCTGGGCGAGTTCCGGATATTCGGTGAGCGGCTTGAAACTGTCAACAAGCTGCAGACGGTGTCCATCGGCTCTGACCAGGCTGTGGAGAAGCAGATAACGAACGGTGATACCATCAAGCTGACCTTTAAGTCAACAGAGCCGATTCAATCGGTCAAAGCGGTCATTCAAGGTCAGGAGGCCGCAGTTCAGTCGGATGACCAGCTGAACTGGACAGCAACTGCCGCGGCGAATCGCGGAATGCCAGGCGGAGCTGTACAGTTTCGCATTGAATATACGGCGGCGGACGGGACTGCCGGAGACCCGGTCTATTTCACGACAGACAATTCCCTGCTATATTTGCTTGACCGGCAGCAGTTCATTGATGTCGGTAAGCTGGCCAAAGCGACAGCCTCCGATGCGCCGTTCGGCAACGTAACCAAGGAGGAGGCCGGCCAGTCGATTTTTGATGGCGATACCTCGACCTTCGGAGATTTGCAGACAAGCACAGGATCGTACTATACGGTTGATTTCGGCGCAGGTTCGTCTGTACGGTTGAACCAGATCATGTTGATGCCGCGTGCAAGCCAACCTGGCCGGATGAATGGCATGGTGGTTCAGGGCTCCAATGATAATGTGACATGGACCGATCTGACTGCCAAGACTTCGGGCTCGGTCGCCCAGACCTGGACTTATATTGGTGGAAGTCAAATCTTGATCAGAGAAGCTTACCGCTATATCCGGCTGTTCAACGCCTCCTCCTGGTTCGGCAATATAGCGGAGGTCAAGTTCTACGGGGAATTCACGACAGAGGATTTGAAATCCAAAATGTCTCTCCCTGCCGGTTATACACAAGGCAGCTATTATCTCTACAGTAAAGAAGTAAAGCGGATTGAATCGGTCATGGCCAAGCCGGACTCCGACAGGATGGCGCTGCTCCAGGAGTTTTTTGCAGCAAGCAGTCTGCTGGTGCCGCGCAGTCAGCTGAGCGGGGAGAAGCTCGACATCATATCAACCATGGTCGTTGCCTCCACGAAGCTGGATAAGAAAACCCCTGCGGAGAATGGTTGGAGCGCCTTCGATGGCAATCTCGCAACCTTCACGGATTCCAGTCTAAATCCTTCATGGATTCAGATTGATTTTGGCCAAGACAGGGCACAGGCGTTCAGCTTAATTAAGTTCTATCCCCGAAATGATAAGACGGGAACAGATAGAGATAATATGATCAAGCGTGCCAACGGAGCGATTCTGCAAGGTTCAAGTGATGGTGTGAATTATACGAATCTGTATACGATCAGCGGTGTCGACAGTGCGAAATGGTATACAGCAGATTTAGGGACAACCGAGGATTACCGCTATCTTCGCTATTACACGACCAGCGGCTTTGCCAATGTGGCCGAGCTGGAAATATACGGGCCGCTGATCGACGGCACGCTCCTGGATATTCTTCTGGACGAAGCCGCAGCACTGAAGACCGCAGATTACACAGAGGACAGTTATGGGGCAGTTGAGGCGGCAGCTCTTGCTGCGCTGCCTGTCGCGCAGAATACCGCCAGCACCCAGGCACAGATCGATGAATCCGCGAACACGCTGCGCGCTGCACTGGAAGGTCTTAAAAAGCCACGTATCATTGTGGAGCTGAACCCGGTAACTGTCACGACTGTGGCCAGAACCGCTCCGATATTGCCGAGTGTAGTCCATGCTGTGTACAGTGATCAGACCTCTCAGGATATGCAGGTCAAGTGGGATGAGATCGCTCCGGTCCTATATGAATTGCCGGGAAGCTTCACAGTCTCCGGTGCGGTCTACGGAACAGAGTTGCGTGCCTCGGCATTTGTTCAGGTAAGTCAGGTGGATGAGCCGGTTGACACAGAGCCGCCATCAGCTCCGGAAGGTTTGACAGCGTCGGCTGTCACCGACGGTTCGCTGCTGCTGAGCTGGAAGCCTGCTTCTGACAATGTGGGGGTGGCCCGCTATGAGTTGCTTCAGGACAACAGGCTGGCTGCTACCTTGAGCAGCACTACCTACAGCTACGGCATCGCCGGGCTTGCAGCGGATACGATGTACAGCTTCCAGATTGTTGCCTACGATGCGGCCGGTAATCATGCTTCTAGCGACGAGCATACGTTCAAAACTCTGGCATCCGATCCGGACGGAGGGACACCAGGTAATCCGGACGGAGATACACCGGGCAATCCGGACATAGGAACCGGTACGGCAACGGCTGGCGGAGCGTTCGACGCTGCCGCTGTTACGCAGACTGTGACCGGCAGCCGCATTGAAGCGGAGGCATTGGAGAACGGAGGAAGCGCGGAAGTCGTGCTCGGTATGGAGATCCTGGTGAAGGCATTCTCCGGTGCTGCGGCAGACCGGAGAGTCACCCTTCGAATCAGCGGAGCTGAAACCGCGAGCAACTTGTCGCTGAAGCTTCCGATGGAGGCTTGGCAGCAGGCGAAACAGAAGGGCATCAGCGAAATAGTGATTGAGTCTGGGCTGGCAGGCATCACTCTGCCCGTGGGTGTAATTGATGAGATGTCCAGCGGGGGAACGCTGGCGTTGACGATCTCAAAGGTTAATACTGCCAGTCTGTCTGCCGGACTTGCTGACAGATTGAAAGACATGCCAGTGCTGGAGTTTGGTCTCTCGGTGAACGGCAAGGCGGTTACGACCTTCTTCAAGAATCAATCTGTCGAGTTGCGTATTCCTTATGAGGCTAAGCCCGGCCAGCCGCTGACGGCGCTTGTGGGAGTGTATATTAATGAACAAGGGAATGCGGAGGTGCTGCGCAATTCGAACTACGAGGCAGAACTTGGGCTGCTGACACTGCGCACGGAGCATTTCAGCAAATATGCCGTGATGCTGAATCAGGTAGCCTTCAGCGATGTAGGCGACGACTTCTGGGCTGGGGAGAGCATTACCGCGCTGGCCTCCCGTCAGCTACTGGCCGGTGACGGTGCCGGGCGCTTTGCGCCAGGGCGTGAAATTACCCGGGGGGAATATCTGAAGCTGATGATGGATGCCTATGGCCTTGCGGAAACCGGACATCCGCTGGCTTTCACTGATGCCAAGCCGGGACAATGGTATTCGGATGCTGTAGCAACGGCATCCTCTCTGGGCATTGTTCACGGCTACTCCGATGGCAGCTTCGGGCTGGCACAGCCGATTACCCGTCAGGAGCTGGCAGTCATTGCCGTGCGTGTCTTAAAGGCTGCCGGTATCCAGGCACCGGATGTACAGACTGCTGTATTCACGGATGCTGAGCAGATAGCGGATTATGCAAAAGCTGCGGTTCATACGCTGGGAGGCGCAGGCTGGATGAAGGGCCGTAGCGGCGGGGCCTTTGCTCCTGAGGCGTCCGCCACCCGTGCTGAGGCAGTTGCGATGCTTGCGCGAATGATGAAGCTGGTCTGACCGCAGTTCATGTTGTTGGAGAAGGGGTGCCCTGCAGGGCACCCCTTCTGGCGCTGCGACCAAAAAAAAGCCGCATAATGCGCCAAAAAAACTGGCATATGTCGTCTTCTTCCCCGGAGATACAATGAATAGAGAGGTTTGCCGCGAGCGGCGAGCTTCCCCGAATGAAGTCTTTTCGCAAGATAGATTACCGAGAGGAAATGGGGCGGAATTGAAACAGATGAATAAGCTGACAGTCTATGAGGCACCTGAGGGTGTGCCATTGCGTCATGATTTCAAAGTGCGGGCCTGTGTTCCCGGCGGAGTCTGGCAAGACATTGCGGTGTATGAGGCCAAGGTGGATATGCATGAAGTGCGGTTGGCTTCCATGGCCTATTTCGATATGCGGGGAACAGTCAATGTAGAAATTGAATATGACGAAGCGGCAATCGAGGAGGTTGTTATCCGCCCTCTGTCCGCAGGAACAGCGTACGAAAGACAGGGCAATGTGATTCGGCTGACGCTGGACCGCCCATGCAAGCTGTCTATTGAAATCAATGGAAACCGTTTCAACAATCTGCATCTGTTTGCTAACAAGCCGGAGAGTGCTGCTCCTCAGCCGGATGCAGCCGGAGTGCTGCTGCTGAAGCCGGCCATCCACCGGACTGAGGATATTTACCGGCTGGCGGAAGAGCTGGCTGTGCTCAGCCCCGGAGCGCCGCGCGTCATTTATTTTGCCCCGGGCATGCATTATCTGGAGGAGACCGTGCTGCGGATACCATCCGATACGACGGTATACCTTGCGGGCGGAGCGGCGGTAGTCGGCTCATTCGTCTGCGAACAGGTGGAGAAGGTGCGCATCTGCGGCAGAGGGATTATATACCTGTCTCAATTCTCACGCTTCAGCGCCTTTCGCGGTGTGCGGATTGTGTTCTCGCGCGATATTGCCGTGGAGGGCATTACCTTGCTTGATCCGCCGCACTACAGCATCTATATCGGCAAGTCGGAGCGAGTGCGCATCGACAACTTCAAGTCGTTCAGCACCAGGGGCTGGTCGGACGGCATTGATATGATGGCCAGCTCGGACATCGAAATCCGCGATGTTTTCCTCCGCACCTCTGACGACTGCATCGCGGTGTACGGGTCAAGATGGGATTACCAGGGGGATACGCGGCGGGTCAGTGTTACGCACAGCATTCTGTGGGCCGATGTCGCGCATCCGTTGATGATCGGAACGCACGGCGACCATGAGCGTGACGGAGACATCATCGAAGATATTGAATTCCGTAATATAGATATCCTGGAGCACCATGAGCCGCAAGAGAATTACCAGGGTGCGATGGCGATCAATGCCGGGGATCACAATACGATTCGCAATGTGACTTACGATAATATCCGGGTTGAAGGCTTCGAGCAGGGAAGGCTTGTCGATCTCCGTGTGGTCTGGAATAAGGACTACAATCCTGCTCCGGGACGGTTGATCGAGAATGTGGTCTTTCGAAATATTAATTATACAGGCGATAATGCCCAACCCAGCCGTATTCATGGCTACGATGTGGAGCGAAGGGTGGAAGGCGTCACCTTCGTGGGTCTGGTTATCAATGGCAAGCCAGTGCTGGATGCCTCCGTGGGAAATTTTGATGTGAATACATTTACCAAAAGAGTAAGCTTCTTGGAAGCGGACCAACCAATAGCCGGAGAGGGGAAGTAAAGTGAACAAAGAGACTGCGGTCATTGATTTGCTGCAATGGAGAGTGCAGCCGCCTGAAGCTGCAGAGGAAAGCGGTGACGAAAGGGTACAGCTGAAGGATGGAGAACGGCTGGAGTGGCATTTTCCCGGCGTTCATCTGGATAATCATTGGTCTCTGCAAGGATTCGTCAGCGTCAATCCGTATAGCGTGGATTTGCGGGACTGGTACGGGCTTGAAGTGGAGGCGGAATTGCCGGAGGCGCTGCCGGCAGGTGCTGGCCTGCTTGCGCTGACAGCGGAAATCGGACTGCTGCGGAACCATAGTCCGCTACCGGAGGAGCTGGAATATGTGGCGCTTCATGCGCTCGTTGACGGCAGCGGAGTGCAGGAAAGAGGCAGCCGCCGCCGTATTCGCGCGCTGCTGCCGCTAAGCAAATTCAACGATCCGAAGGCGCTTGCGGGGAAATGGAAATATGTCCGCAGTGTGACGCTGACAGCCTCCTTGAAGGGAGTGGAAACGGCGGAGCCAATGACGCTGCGCCAGCTGCGCTTTGTCCGCCGGGCGGCCGTCTATGCCGAGCTGCCGGTCCGCTCTAAGCCCGCGACTCCCGGCGGAACCGCTTGTTATTCTGTGAGAGTGCATAACTGCACCGGAGTTGCGCAGCCGGTTGTCATAACCGTTGAACGTTACGGCTGGGAGACGATGACTGTG
Source organism: Paenibacillus tritici (assembly GCF_018207515.1). NCBI lineage: Bacteria > Bacillati > Bacillota > Bacilli > Caryophanales > Paenibacillaceae > Paenibacillus > Paenibacillus tritici. The sequence continues at coordinate 5,572,021 of NZ_CP073365.1, read as the reverse complement.
TCCATCCGGCCGGAGGCATTTGTGCTGCAGCCGGGGAAAGTCCAGGAAATTACGGTGGAGGTAGAGGTGCCGGACAGAGTAGCTCCCGGCGGACATGAAGTGCAGAAGCTGACGCTGCTGCCGGGTGGCCGGGGAGAATGGGCGGAGGAGCTGATGCTGATTACGCTGCGGGAGCTTCCGCATCCCTATATCAAGCATAGCAACGCAGGCTGGGAGGCTGTACACCGGAAGACGGAAGACTACGAATGGGCGCGCGCGCTGCTTGAAAGGTATGAGGAGCGGGCGGAACGCTGGGAACTGCCGGAGCCGCTGCCCGGACCGTATCTGTTCGAGACGCATCACTCCCATGAGGCGGAGAATGCAGCCATTGCCTGGAAGCTGACCGGACGGGCGGACCTTGCCGACAAGGTCCTCCGCTTCCTGCGGGCGACGATTGACCCGGAGCATGGATATCCAGCCACCTTAAGGGCCTGCCACCAGGAATTGGTACATGAGGGCGAGTACTTCAAGCATGCTGCCGTTGTATACGACCTGCTTGCGGATTCGGACCTGCTGACGGAGGAGGATCATCTACGGATTGACCGGTCCTTCCGTCTCTTTATAGAATTGATAGACTGGTCGCTGCGTGTCGGAGGCATCTCCAACTGGACGCTGGCCGAGATGATCGGTGCCCTGTATTGCAGCCAGGCGCTCCAGGATTTTGAGTGGATGAACCGCTTCCTGTATGGAACCGGAGGCATGACGGATCATCTGTCCAAAGGTACGCTGGATGACGGCTGGTGGTATGAATGCTCTGTCGGCTATAACTTGATGGCTGCCGGACTGTTCTCAGAAGTAGCCCAGAGCTGCCGGCCTTGGGGAATCAATCTGGATGGGATCTGGGTCCCGGCCCAATACCATCATCAGATTACACCCGGAGGCAAGCCGGAAATCGACGGGCTGTGCCTGGATATCTGGGGGCCGAACCGGTCCAATTACCGTTCGATCACCCAGCTCTGGGACAGTCTTCTTCCTTATGCCGATTATAGGAGCGTTTTGTTCGGCATCAATGATTCGGCGGAATCGAAGCTGCCGGGAATTGCGCCGAGGGGGTATATGGATGCCCGGTTTGACCTGGCCTACTATTTGTACGGCAAGCCGGAATATGCCGATGTCCTGTTGAACTGTGGGCTGGAGGATCGTGACCTACTTTACGCCGCGGAAGAGCTGATTCCGAGTGAGACGAAGCCTTATCTGACCTCGGCCAGTTCGGATAATGCGGGCGTAGCGGTGCTGCGTTCGCAGACGCCAGGGCGGGAGCCCCGGATCCAGATTCAGGCGGCTGTGAAATACGGCACCCACGGTGGTGCCCACGGACATTATGATCGGGTAAGCCTCCTGTCCATCATGCGCTATGGGCGCAGCTTCTACAATCCGGAGAGTGTCTGGTACAGCTATCATACCTTCATGTATAAGTTTTACGTCCAGACCTCCATTACCCATAATATGGTGGTGGTGGACCGGAAGCAGCAGGACCCGGCAGAGGGGCGAAGTCTGCTCTTCCACAGCGGCAGCGTATTTCAGGCCTGCATGGTGGAGAATACAGCCCGCTGGTCCTATCCGCCCTATGGAGGCTGGAGAGTGGCCGGCGACCGGACGCTGTCTGAGCGCCTCTGGAATGAAGGCAGGTCGCTGCCGGTTCCTGACGATGCGCCGGACTATTCGACCCGGACCGGCTTCACGGAGCCGGTGCTGCAGCGGCGGCTAACGGTCGTCACAGACGACTATATCGCCCTGTTCGATTATGTGTCCGGCACGGAGGAGCATGATTACGATTGCCTGTTCCACTGTAAAGGATTGAAGCAGCTTGCGGCGGCTGAACAGCAGCTGGTTAAGCAGACCGGGCAGCTTGATCCGGATCCGCTCGGCAGCGGTCAGTTCATTACACTCTGCGACTGGTACGAGATGAAGGGGCCGGTCAAGGCCAGCTTCCTTACCGAATTTAAGGAGAACTCCGGTGAGCCGGGCAACCGGAGCTATTATAATGAGGAAGGTCCGCTGTATATGGATCATTATACGCTGTGGCCCCATGAGGTAAAGCTGATTGTAGGAAATGCTCCTGAGATGCAGCCGGTTGACAAGCGTCTGTTCTACGAGGTGAAGGGGGACGGGAATACACTAGCCAATGGACAGTTCGGTGCCTGGATATTCGGCCGGGAGGATCTGGAGCTGGCAATTGAAGGGATGCAGTGCCTGGAGCTGCGGGTACGCACAGAAGCCGGGATCGGAGACAACGGTATCCCGAAGGCAGCGGCAAAAACGGTCTTCTGGGGCGACCCTTATCTGGAGACCGCAACAGGTCGGATCTATCTGTCCAAGCTTCCGCTCGCGGCAGAGAATACTGATCCCGGTAATGGTCCGGGTGTCGACTATTATGGCGGCCCTGTGCGCCTGGATCTCAAGCAGTTCGACAAGGCGATTCCTGCCAATCCGATGGATACTGAGCAGGAAGGCGTGATACGCGTGAATCTCTCCGGACTAGGCGCATTCCGCTTTGCCGCCTCCATCGGAGGCGATTATCCGCTTGGCAGTGAGGAAGACCGGCGAAAGGTGTTGAGTACGCGCAGCACCGGCACAGAAGCGCGGTTCATCACTGTGATTGAGCCGTATGAGGATCAGCCGGTAATCATCTCGGCCAGCGCCGAGTCTGCCGACCGGATGACTGTGAAACTGGCCGACGGCCGGGTGCAGATTCTGACTATCGAAGGTGCAGAGGCGTCCGGCGATCAGGTACATGTGATGCTGGAAGAATATGAGGCTGACGGAAGCCTGCTGCGCAGGGAGGCCTCTCAATGAAGTGGCGAAGCCTCTCAGGCATGATGATCCTGCACGGCGGCGAAGCAGAGCTGTATTACGAGTATACGGTACCTCAGGAAGCCGGGGACACGGCGCTGGTCTTTCTGCATGCCCACTCAGTAGATCTTCGGATGTGGGAGCCGCAGGCTGCGGCCTTCGGCCGCGACTATCCGCTGCTGCGTTACGATCTTAGAGGCTACGGGCAGTCCTCGCTGCCGCAGGAGGGGGAGGACTACCTGCATGCCGGGGATCTGCGGCGGCTGCTGGAGCAATTGAATATTGAAGCGGTGCATCTGGTGGGACTGTCGCTTGGCGCCTTCGTCGCGCTTGATTATTGGGCCTTGTATCCGGAGAAAGTCTGTTCCGTTACCGTGGCCAGCGCCGGCATTCCTGATCCCAGACTGGAGGAAGAAGCTCCGTTCACCGGTGATGTCAATACCTTCAAGAGAGAATGGTACGAGGGGCTGCTTGCCCACTGCGGACCGGATCATAACGGCTACCGCCGGCGACTGTGGAGCATGATCTCCGATTGGAAGGCATGGCAGCTGACGCACCGCGAGCCGGAATGCCTGTTGCGGGAGCGGCTACTGCCTACCCTGCAGGAGAGCTTGCCAGTCCCGGTATGTGCGGTTTGGGGTGAGCAGGATTCAGCCGGAGCGAAGGCCTCACTCCGGCTGCTGCTGGACCATGTGCCACAGGCGGCAACCGCCGAGCTTGCGGATGCTGGACATTTTTGCAGTATGGAAGTGCCGGAAGTGTTCAATCGGGAGCTGCGGAACTTCTTGCGGAAAGCGGAGTCTGTTCTGAATTTCCCGTCTGCTCCTTAAGACGCATTTCCATTCGAAACAAAAGGAGACGAACACTATGAATACGACAAATCCGCTTGCCATGTATCAGCAAGCCGCTGAGTATGTACTTCAGCAGATCGACAAAAGTCTGGATCTATTTACAGACAACTATCCTGGCCCTTCCAGTGAGAACGGGGTTTACCCAGCGATTGGCAACATCGAATGGACCTCCAGCTTCTGGACCGGAATGCTCTGGCTGGCCTACGAACTGACGGGCGATCCTAAATACCGGCAAGCCGCCGAGCATCAGCTTGCCAGCTACAAGCAGCGGATTGAGGAGCAGATCCAGACCGATACGCATGATCTGGGCTTCCTGTACTCGCTGTCTGCGGTAGCCGAATTTAGAATAACGGGCAATCCGCTGGCTAGAGCGACTGCGCTTCAGGCGGCTGAGCTGCTGGCCGGAAGATATTTTTCGCAGGCGGGCATTATCCAGGCTTGGGGTGATTTGAGCGATCCCGAGCAATGCGGGCGGATGATCATCGATTGCCTGCTTAATCTGCCGCTGCTCTATTGGGCGACAGAGACGGGCGGCGATCCGCGCTACGCGGAGTATGCCCGAACGCATGTTGCGCAGGCAGCTCGTTATCTAGTGCGCCCGGATTATAGCACCTATCATACGTATTATATGGACGTGGAAACCGGAGCGCCAAGGTATGGGAACACCCATCAGGGCTATGCCGATGATTCCTGCTGGGCCCGGGGGCAGGCCTGGGGCATTTACGGCTTCCTGCTAAGCTATAAGTATACCGGCGATGCATCACTGGTTGAACTGTCGAAGGAGCTGGCCCGTTACTTTCTGGCCCGCACACCGGCAGACGGGGTAGTGTACTGGGATTTGATCTTCACCGGGGGAACAGAGCAGGAGAAGGACTCGTCTGCGTCGGCGGTGGCTGCCTGCGGCTTGCTGGAGCTGGCGGACCAATTGCCAGTGAGCGACCCAGACAAGGCGCTGTTCCGGAGTGAGGCATTGGCCATTCTGCAGGCACTGGCCGCTGCGTATACGACTGGCGATCAGCCGGAATCCAACGGCGTGCTGAAGCATGGCGTATACAACAAGCCGCGCGGCATGGGCATCGACGAATGCACCATCTGGGGCGACTACTATTATTTTGAAGGCCTGGTGCGGGTGTTAACGAAGCACCGGCTATATTGGTAAAGAGGGATGGAGATGACGATGACAACAATTCACAATCCGGTGCTGCGCGGCTTTAACCCCGACGCTTCGATGATTCGGGTAGGCGATGATTATTATATAGCCACCTCAACGTTCGAGTGGTTTCCGGGCGTAGTGATTCACCATTCGCGGGATTTGGTGAATTGGCGGCCGCTGGCGCGGCCACTTAGCCGTCCCTGCCAGCTTAATCTACGCGGTGTACCCAGCTCCGGAGGCATCTGGGCACCGGCGCTAAGCTACGACAATGGCCTGTTCTATCTATGCTTCACCAATGTGGCTGCCCGCCGGGGCGTGTACAAGGATCTCTACAATTACGTGGTGACTGCTCCTGCGGTGGAAGGTCCCTGGTCAGACCCGGTCTACCTGAATTCCAGTGGGTTCGACCATTTCCTGTTCCATGATGCGGACGACCGCAAATGGCTGTTCAATATGCAGTGGGATTTCCGCAAGAATCACAGCCGATTCGCCGGGATTATCATTCAGGAGTTCTCCCCCCAGGAGGGGCGCCTTGTCGGACCGGTCAAGCGGGTAACACAGGGAACAGAGCTTGGCGTAACTGAAGGGCCGATGGTTTACCGCAAGGACGGTTACTACTATTTGCTGGTAGCCGAAGGAGGCACCGGTAGCCGACATGCGGCAACGCTGCTGCGCTCGCGCACGGTGGACGGGGACTATGAGCCTGATCCGTCCGGGCCGATTCTGACCTGTGTCGGCGCTCCGGATCATCGTCTGCAGAAGGCAGGGCACGGCAGTCTGGTCGAGACGCAGGAAGGGGAATGGTTCATGGCGCATATTTGCAGCCGGCCATTGCCGGACGGCAGCGGCCTTAGCCCGCTCGGCCGCGAGACCTCCATCCAGAAGCTGGCCTGGACGGCGGACGGCTGGCTGCGGCTGGAGGGCGGCGGATGTTTGCCGCTGCTGGAGGCGACGGCACCGCAGCTGCCTCCGCATCCCTTTCCGGCGGAGCCTGAGCGGGATGACTTCAATGCACTGCCGCTCGGCGTGAACTGGAGCACGCTGCGGGTATCGGCCGACGAATCATGGTTGACGCTGAGCGAGCGGCCGGGACACTTGCGGCTGTATGGGCGGGAGTCGCTGAACTCCTGGAATGAGCAGAGCCTGGTCGCCCGTCCGCTGCGCAGCTTCCGATGTGAAGTGGAGACCTGCATGGAATTCGAGCCGGTGACGTTCAACCAGATGGCCGGACTGGTACTGTACTACGATGAATCGGACCATTTGTATCTGCGAATCTCACATGATGAACAACTTGGCAAGCATCTGGCTGTAATCGTCAGCGACCGGGGCGTGTATGATGAGGTAAGTGAATATGTGCCTGTGAACGGCTGGGAGCGCTGCTTATTGCGGGCGGCGATCCACGACGAGCGTGTACAGTTCTACTATTCGGCTGACGGCAAGCAGTGGCAGTCTATCGGTCCGGTGCTCTATTCGGGTGTGCTGGCCGATGAATACGGAAAGAAGCTGTCCTTCACAGGCGCCTTTGCAGGCTTGTGTGTGCAGGATTTGTCGGGAATGCAGTTGCACGCCGATTTCGATTATTTCGATTACCGGGAGCTTGAGGATGAGCGATGGGTGAAATGATGGACTGGACGACAGACAGCTTTCTCCAAAAGCTCTATGCGGATACGCAACCCGGCCGGAGCCGGGCTGCGCACACCGAAGCGCCGCAGCAGCGGCGCGCCAGGCTGCAGCATGTGCTGAAGCGGGCGCTGGGCAGGTTTCCTGAGCGGGATGTGCCGCTCGCGCCGGTGCTGCTGGAACGGCGGGACTATGGAGAGTATATGCTGGAACGGATCGCCTATACCACGATGGAGCAGGTCAACGTGCCGGTGTTGGTCCTTGTGCCGAAGGGAGGACAGGGACCGTATCCGGCCGTATTGGCCTGCCACGGCCACGGCAACGGCCAGTGGGACGCCGCCGGACTGGACAGCGAGGGCCGGGAGCTGGCCGACCCCGGCATTCACAACCGCTTCGCCGCACGGCTGGCGCAGGCGGGAATGGTGGTCGCAATTCCCGAGATTATGGGCTTCGGCGTCCGGCGCATGGCCGGAGAGTTGGCTGCGAACCCGAATTACAGCTCCTGCGGCACGCTGTCCTCGCAACTGCTGCTCTATGGCCGGACGCTGGCCGGAATGCGTGTGTATGAAGCGATACGGGCGATTGATTTTCTGAGCGCCCGGGAGGACGTGGATGCCGGAAGGATCGGCGTGCTGGGCTTTTCCGGCGGCGGGCTAATCGCTGCGTATACTGCCGCACTGGATGAACGGCTGAAGGCGGCCGTATTGAGCGGCTGGACGAATACGTTCCGGGGAAGCATTCTTGACATGCACCATTGCATCGACAATTATTTGCCGGGACTGCTGCTGGAAGCTGAACAGCCGGACTTGACAGGGCTGATAGCGCCCCGTCCGCTGCTTGTGGAAGCAGGTGTAAGCGATCCTATCTTTCCGCTGGAGCATACGAGACAAGCGGCGGTGGAGCTCGAGGCGACTTATGCTGCCTGGAACGCCTCCAATCATTTCCAAAGTGTGTTTCATGCCGGCGGACACGAAATATCGGGCGAAGCCTCGCTTGCCTGGCTGCAGCAGCAGCTGACGCGCTGAGAAGCAGCTTTCAGAGAAGGATTAGAAACGGAAAGAGGGGACCAAGCAATGGGCAATATGAGCAAGAAAAAGGGAGGCCGAGAGCATCTGACCAGCCTAGTGCGACGGGCGGAGACGATGCTGGACCAGCGGCGGGACCGGATCACAGATGGAAGTGCCCATGCACTTCAGGATGTGCTGGAGCAGGCAAAGCGGGCGCTCAAGGACAATGGAGAGATCCCGTTCGTACGCAACCGGGAATTTCTGATACCAAGAACAGAGGAAGCGGTTCATTTCGCAACCCGGCGGTACACCATGGTCCCTCCGTTTACCAAGCAGGGCGCAGTGTATACCATGTATGGACTAGAGCCGGCTCTAGAATGGTTTGAGAATCGGTACGGGCTGGAGGAAACTAACGAGGGAGTGACAAAAAAGGCTGCATTGGCTCTGGAAAAAGCACAGAGCCTGCTGAGTCATACCCAAGCGGGCGAGGGGATTGGCAAATATGATACTTTGGCCAGGACGGCACTCTGTCAGGCTCAACAAGAGCTTGAAGCAGATCTGGCATCTTTCCGACAGAGCCTGGACAGGACGAAACTGGCGCGAAGCGTTGCTGCTGTCTTTAACCGGAAGCGGGAGCTCCTCCATTCGCGGCGTCTGCTTATGGACATAGACCCGGGTGCTTCGCTGTATTTTAGCGAAACCGAACTGGTAGAGCTACGGCAGGCAGTTCGAACTGAACCGCTGCTTTGTCAGCGATATGAGCAGATTGAACGGCTGAGCGGCGTCCACAGCCTTGAGAATCTGGAGCTGGTATCCAAGCTGATGCTGCAGGACGAAGAAGCTTATGAGGAGCTTAACCGCCATTTCTATCTATGGAGCTCAACGGACAAAATCGTTAATTTTAGAGCACCTCATGGAGCAGAGACCGCTACCTTATCCTTTATTCTGCCTGCGGAGGAGAATGAAGCAGAGGGTCTGGGTCATGTCTGGATCGACGATCTGGATATTTTGTCGGCCAGCGGAGGTAGCCTCCAGATCTTAAACGGAGGATTTGAAGAGGGAGAGCTTTTGCCGCTGAGCTGGAAACCGGAGATGCGGCGGGGCCGCCCAATTCTTAGCATGGAAGAGACCTATCCCTTCTGCGGTGGCGGAGACCGGACTCCCGAACCGGTGAACCCTTCTTCGCAAGCAGCACGGCGCCCTTCGGAAGGAGCGCCCCGCTCACTCTATATGTGTAATCCAGGCCCGGGTGACGAAGGAGCCTGGAACTACGAAGGGGAATTCGCGATAGAGGGGGGAACGATTACACTCTAACATTCTCCGCCAAGCTTGACGGAAAGCTGAAGTGCGGACTTCGAGTTCTGATCTTGTTTAAGGATGGTCAGGGGAATTCGGCTGGGGAATTCGACTACTGTTTCAATCGCAAATCTTGGCTACCAGGAGGAAAGTTCCAACTGGGCATGCAATATGATGCTATTTGTTATGCAATGACTGGAGAATGGGAATACGCGAAGAAGACCAAGCTGGCGATACTCTATATTCTTAATGATTTTTGCCAGGGTGCAGAGCATTGGATGATGACGAATCTGCGGCCCGAGGGCAGTGACAGCTACGGAGCCGTTCAAGGGGGACGTCTGTTGTGTGCGGTGGCTGTCAGTTACTCGCTGATCCGTACGGCAGATATTTTCAGCGAAGAGGAGCGTAAGCGTTTCTATGCCATGGCGGAATTTCTGTTGCGATATATGCTCGACCTGCGGGACCGGACAGAATGGACGCCAGAGGAGGCCCAAAGCGGATGCAGCAACTGGCAGACTGACATGTGTGCTGGCGTAGGCTATCTGATGATGGCGCTGCCCGATTTTCCAAACCGGCATATCTGGCTGAACAATGCAAACACCGTGCTTCTGGCACAACTCAAACTGAAGGTGAATCACGATGGCTCCTGGCCAGAATCGATCCGCTATCACCACGCTGCGCTGGAGAGGTTTGCTGGTTATGCAAAGGTGCTGAAAAAGGCGACTGGCGAGAACTGGTTCGAGACAACGCCGCTGGGGGATATGTTCCGTTATGCAATAGAAATGCAGACCCCGGGTTATGGATACTTCGGAGGGCGAATCGGCACACCACCTTTTGGCGATCATGCCTTGGGAGACGGAGAAGAATTTGGATATTTCCCCGTCTTTATTCCCGAAATTGCTGAACGAAACCCGAAGCTGGCGGACAGGATACGTGCTGTCTGGACTGCCGCCGGCACACCTGCGAAGAGACTTTGGGGGGAGAGCATCGTATTGGAGAACCTCATGGTGTCGGCCACCTCGTCTGCTAGTTCCTCCCCGTGCTTGCTTAACTCGACAGCTGATTTTCCAGATGCCGGAATCTACATTTTTCGCCGTCATTCTGGCAAGCAGACGAGCTATTTCGCCATTATGTCCAGTCCGCGGCCAATTGCCCATGGTCATCTGGATCAGGGCTCGTTTATCCTATATGCCGGATCGGTTCCGCTTGTAATGGATTCAGGTATTGAAGGCTACTTTGACAGCAGTACAAGCTGGCATATCTGCTCCTACTCTCATGCTTGTGTCCAGTTCGCGGCCAAGAAGAATTATGTTCCAGCTTCACGGATAGAGCCGATCAATCTGTCCGCGGGAACCTTTAGTCTGGAGCGTGGCTGGGTGGATGTCCCCCGAACAAGCCAGGTACTGGAAGTACGGTTTGAGGAGAAATGGGAGAGTATCAAAATTGAGATTGCTAACCCCAAAGGGACAGGACGACATATCCGCTCCGTTGTGCATATTGAGGAGCTCGATATCTATCTGATCCGGGACGAGATCAAGGAGTATGATGGCAAAATGTTGTTCTCACTCCCTGTTGCAGCCCTGCACTCCCATGTGGATGGAAGCTACATTCAGGCAGAATGTTCGTACGGAATGGTTCTGGATGCAGTATTCCTGAGCGGCGTCGATTCGATCGTTATTGATCGTGGACGCAGTACGCCCTTTTTTCCGGGGGAGGATTCACAGGTTTCATATATGCACTATATCCGGGCGGTCGCTGATGCCGCAAACGGATTTCTGACTGTGCTCAGCCCGCGTCACGGGGAGGAACCAGAGATTAAGGTGATTTGGGAACCGGACGGATCGGTGTGCTTACGAACGGTGCATGGAGCAGTGCGGCTAGAACCCGCTTACTATTGGAGAACGGACGCAGCGCGGGGACTTTTGACCTGTATGAAGCCATCTCTATCGGAAGCAACCACACATGAAGCCGGATAAAGAAACTGCACTACTCACAAGCTGAAAAATAAGCCCCCGCAACCGTTGTCTGGTCGGTTGTAGGGGCTTTGCTCTGGGGGGGTGTGTTAATCGATCTTCGATATTCCGGTGAATTCATAGCGGATTCCCTCGTACCCGCCGGTCCGCTGAGCCGTTAAGACACCACCCTCTTGCAGCGAGAGATCCACCCAATTCCAGTTGCCTTCTTGGTAACTGAACGAGTGTCCATCATCCTCATAGAGACGACAAACACGGGCATCTTCTCCATAAGGACGAAGTGAGACTTGGAATACAACATCATCCGCAACATATGGAAGCGGTTCAGCAAGCGGCAAGAGCGTTCCATCCTTGACGAAGACGGGAATACGTTCAAGTCCCGGTACAAAGTGATAGCTGCGACCGCCCTCATACTGCTCACCAGTCCAGAAGCAGCGCCACATGCCCTGCGGCAGATAGACATCCCGCTCTGAGGAGCCGGTTATAATCGGTGCCACCAGCAGCGATTCACCCATCATGTAGGCATCCTCGATGTCATAGGTGTTAGGATCTGTCGGATAATCCATTACCAACGCCCGGAACGGTGGACGTCCTTCCATAGCATAGCGGGCATAGGCGGTATACAGATACGGTATAAGCGTCATCCGGGTCTCAAACAGTGAACGGCAGATGCTTAGGACCGCCTCATGATCGTCTGAGAACTCGCCACGGATATTCTTCTCGCGGTCGGTCTGCATCCAGGGAGGATTCGGTATCCGCCAGCAATTAAGCAGCGCCATCGGCGAGAATACAGTGGTCTGGATGCGCCGGATCAAGTCCTCGCCTGATTCAGCCTGCCGCACCTCTGGCGACCAGAGCAGTCCCGAGAAGCCGCTGTTGACAACGCCGCGGATAAATACCTTATGATCGTACAAATCGCTGTATAGTACAAACGGATAAGACGAAGTCAGCGCACCGGAAGCACGAACCTGGGACAAGGTGCGCCGCCCAGCACCCTCGAAGGCTTCCTTAAGCGTAGTCTGATACAGTGTACCGATACTGTTGTGCATTTGCTCGCCGTCCAGACCTGAAGGAAATTCGGTTACATCGGGGAAAGACCAGTTGGAATGCACAAAGTCTGAGCTGTCGCATTCATCCAGCTTAAAGCCGGCTATTCCCTGGTCAATGAACTCCCGGGTATGATGCTCTGCGAATACTTGCCGCGCCTCAGGTAAAGCCAGATCTGGAACCAAGCCTTCCCAGACCTCATAGTTGCCGGAGAGCGACTTCAAGTTCTCATATATTGGCGATGAGGGGTGAACAAAGAGATGTTCCCACAGGTTGACATGGTAATTCATGCCATAGAGCTGCTCCAGCATCTCCTGATGCTGAGGGAACCGCTTGTCGTCCCACACGAACGAGCAGGAATAAGCTCTTGTCTGCCAGCCCGGTTCAAAGCCGAACACATCGACCGGCATTTTCTGTTCCCGAAAAGTATGGGCCAGCCGCATAACATCGTCCCGGGTGGCAGCGCTGTAGGCGCGGTACCAGATGCCGAGCCCCCAGGCCGGAGGCAGGCAGCCGCCGCCGGAGAACAGGTTATACCGCTGCACGGCGGTGCCCATATCCGGTCCTTCCAACAGATATAGCTCAATGCCCGAAACGGCAGGGATATCGATGACAACAGTGCGGTCTCCTTCAGTCACCTGATAGCCGTACAGCTCAATTTCGGAGGTGCCGACCTCTTTGGCGACATCCCTTTTGTGCTCGGATTCTCCTTTTTTCAGATTCGTCCCGCAGTAGAAGGTGGCATAACGCGAGGTGTCGACATAGATACCGTAGCCGGCCGTAGATACATAGAACGGCACGGGAGCATGACTGTCTCCCGTATCGGCGATGGGGTCACTGTTGACGCGAATCACCTTTTTTCGGCCGGTATGATCGACTCTGTGCAGCTGCAGTCCGAAGCCGTATACATGCTCCTCCTGTTTGAGCGGAAGCTCAATCCGTACGCCTCTGCTGGTCAGGGCAGCAACAATTCTATCACTGTTTATCGGTGGAGTTCCCGCACACTCAAGTGCATCAAGCTCCTTTTTTTTGATGGTCAAGCCGCTCAGACTTACAGGAGTATGAAATTCGGGCTCTCCAAAACTTAGCTTCCAGATACCATTTGAAATCTTTTGCATGTTTCTAGCTCCTTTAATGATATGAGTATAAAAGTACTTATTTCATTTTATGGTCAAATTGACGAGTGAAGTTGTGCTGGAATGCTGTAAAATATCACTCTACTATCTAAATTTTCATACGGGAGGTTCTATGAAAAGACTATTCGAACCTGTACACCGTCTTCAATCAGGCTTCTGGTGGGATTATGGAATTCGAGTCGAACAAAACTACAAAGGATATTATCATTGGCATCAATGTTGCGAATTCATACTAGTCCATGAAGGCGAGGGGACTGTAGTCGTTGGTCAAAAAACCTTCGGAATAAAACGAGGAATGTTCTTTCTGTTCATGCCTTATCAGCTTCATCAGGTGTATGCAGAAGTTTCGCCGGAGAAGCCATATATTCGTTCGATTTTTTACATTGATCTCTTGCTGGTGGAAGAATGCCTGCGCTCATTTCCCAGCCTGAGCGGACGGTTTGAACAGGTCCTCATCGCTTCGAGCGAAAACCATGTGTATGAACTGGATGCTCCAACTGTGGTAACGTTAGAAGAGCTATATGCACGATATGACGCTTCTTCCCGGAGCGGACAGGCGGGGAAAACAGAGGCCATTGCACTGTTGTTGATCCAATTGTTCTGCTGGCTGCCACAAGAATCATTGCGTGAGGACTCTGCAGAGAGGAAAGCAAAACGTCCTATTCGTTATGCCGAAACTGTGATGCGCTGGATTGAGACGCATTTCGCAGAAGAGAACATAATGGAACAATTGGCGGAGATCACGCATTTGACGCCCAACTATTTATCTCGCATTTTCCGTCAAGAGACAGGTAGCAGCATCACTGACTATTTGATCGCAAAGCGTATCCGTAAGGCATGCTGGATGCTGGAGATGACAGTTTTGGCAGTGGAGCAGATCGGGCAGGAGATTGGTTATGCAAATACGTCTTATTTCATCCATTTATTCAAAAAAGAAACAGGAATGACGCCTTTGAAATATCGCAGCTCTCTTCATTAATAGAAAACTTCCGAAAGAGGTGATCATAATGGGGTGATCTGGGAAGCGGGGCAAGCATCGGAAATATGATTGGCTTTACGTTTAGTTGTCAGGAATCCTGTTTGGTCAAGGTTTATATAAGTTCGTTAATAAGTGATTTGCTTGCTAGAAAATAAATGAACAAATATTATAAAATGTTGTCTATATAAGTTGAACTAGATATATTCAGCGAGTTGGTCGTCTTCTAATCGAAGACAAAGACGATCAATAATCGTTTGAGCATCGAGAGCTATGTTTTGCGTAAATGCAGCAACTTTCTCGCGGATCTCTGAAACGGTATGGAAAAATACGTTGTTAATGACATCCGATTTTAACCATTTCCAAAGTCCTTCCACCAGGTTCAATTGTGGACTATACGGGGGTAAGAAAACCTATTCAAGACGCTCTTTGTGATCTTCCAAAAAGGGCCGAAGTAATTTCGCATGATGAATACGAGCATTATCCAGTATCATGACTATCTTTCCTTGTGGGTACGCTTCGACCACCCTTTGTAGGAAAGACAGAAATGTCTCTGCGTTATATTGCTCATCTTCTTTCCAAAGAATTTGACCCGTTATATAATCCAGTACAGCTAACAACTTGACGCCACGATGTTTGCCTGTGGTCTGGATGATGCGTTGTTTGCCTTTGAGAAACCATGTATGCTGAAGTGCTTGGTAATCCCGGATCATGGACTCATCTTCGAAAAGCAAGTGAGCAATATCTTCGTCCATTAATCTTTTTTCAAAGCAGGAAACGTCACTTCAGTAAAGATTTGCTGCTTGGCTTCATCCGCAGCAGCTAAGGTATACGTGGGTTTCGTGTAGCTGAGTCCAAGACGATGCGCCATCTTGGATATACCACGAAGCGAATAGGATTGTCCGAACTCCCGCTTGATGTATTCGCTAATGAGATAGAGGGTCCAGCTGTATTTACTTTCAAAGCCTACTTCGTGTGGAACCGAGGATACGATTGTCGCTTTCAATTGTTCCTGTTGTTCTTTGGTCAACCGCTCTGGCGCTCCCGTTGAATAGTTGATTTGCAGTCCAGCTACGCCTGCTTCGCGATAGGCACGCATATATTTATAGACCGTTCGTTCCGTTCTGCCGATAATCTCTGCGATCTCCTGCACATTCTTCCCTTTCAAATGCAGAACAATGGCTTGGTAACGCTCAAACATGCGTCGTTCTTTTTCTTTTTTCATCAAGTTTTCAATTTCTATAAAGGCTTGTGTCATTTCCATGATTTCACCGTCGCTTTTAAGTTGTATTTCCTTTATTCGACAGTGTGGAAATGAATTCCTTTAGTTCAACTTATATAGAGAATAATTATTACTACTTTTAGCTTCAAAAAATTTAGTTCTAGAAAACTCATTTGAAAGATGGAAACCCTTATGGATATAGGAACTAGGAATAATCTCGTGAATAGTATTATTAAATTGCAAACTAATAGCAGGACCTCGCTTGAGGATGCCGGAAAACCGATGTAAAACAAATATACATTGCTCAAAATACTTTACTATACTAAAGAACCCCCCAGTGACACCATATTTTATATATATCTAATCAGTAGAATGAATTTCGAAAGAAAGTCAAACAAAAACCCCTTTAAGATAGGTTTTGGATTATAAATATGGTCGAGACGACAGGATTTGAACCTGCGACCTCATACTCCCGAAGCAAGAGATAATCATTTTGTGGTAAATTAAATAACCTGCGAATTTATTAAAAACAGCGTAAAAGAAAGGTTATGCGCTGTTTCTTGTGTTTTTATCAATTACAGGAGAGTCATAATAGGATTTTAGCAGATCTGCCTGAGTACTATCGCGAATATTTCAAAAAAAATAAGAAGTTAAGAAATAACGAGTATATGAGAGTATATAGGATACCTTTAGATTTTTGTTTGTGTAGAACGCCTAC
This sequence comes from Paenibacillus tritici, assembly GCF_018207515.1. NCBI lineage: Bacteria > Bacillati > Bacillota > Bacilli > Caryophanales > Paenibacillaceae > Paenibacillus > Paenibacillus tritici. Next base: position 5,556,190 of record NZ_CP073365.1, on the reverse strand, counting down.
TAGAACACCTGCTAAAACATCTACTAGAACACCTACTAAAACACCTGCTAAAACACCTGCTAAAACACCTACAAGAGCGCTCCCATAAGAAATTTCCTATTGGAGTAAATACCTGCATTCTTTAGAAGTTATCAGAGTGAGTTTATGTAATGAAAAACTACGTATTATTAAGATTGTGAGAGGAAATAAAAGATAGATTCATTTATATAATAATAGTGGTATTTGTACCCAAAACACCCCTTTTTGTATCCAGAAGAGCTATTTATGTACAAAAAGGGGTGTTTTGGATACATACCATTTTAGTGTATTTGGTAAGGTGATTTTATAAAAGACTCGAAATGAGCTTTGCGTTGAGGGCGGGGGATTTTTATAATCAAGTTGTAACTAAAGCAGTGGACAGTTAAGAGAAACTAATGGGGAATTTTAAAATATAGAAAAGCAAATATGGGAAGCTTGTATAGATTTAATAGTTTTTCTTAATTGAGAGGAGGTGAGTTTTAATGATGACTTTATATCAATCTCTAACGCTAATGCTTGCGTTTGGATCTCTAGTAATCGCGATTATAGACAAAAAAGAACGGAGGTAACAATAACCAGCCATCCGCCAAGATATGGTTATTCCTCCGCTGTTCTTATTCAACGCCATTGTACGCTTATTTCACTTTTGACACAACAGGGAGCGCCAAAACGGATAGTGATTCCGTGGAACTGGTATTCCCTGCTCTGTATTTTTGCAGAATCCACTTCCACTATAGCGTTATTTTTTCAATAATAATTTCGGGATTTGAAGCTGCAAGTATTAGTTATCTCGGTATAGGGAATTTCCGATTCTGCTTGCCTAAGTTTTTGTAAAACGGCCCGTTGCTCTTTTTGTTACCTAAATCGTATCCATAATACTTCTTTAATGCCGCCAATATAATTTCTTTTCTTGCCCCGTTTGTTTCGGTGTCCAACAAGGAGAGAAGTACATCGTTTGACATTTGAATAGAACCGTCGTCCTGCTTTATCCCTTCGATAATTTCCCTCCTATTGATTCCGTAATTCATAAGTAACTGTACTGTATCAATAAAACGCTCATAGTCCTTAGAGAAAAGATAAGTTGCGATCCAATGAAAACTATTCGAACCAAAAAACATATTGTTTCCATATTTGGTCCGATGCGTCATTGTAAGGGCTTTGTTGTTATAAGCTACAACGTATTCTTTAAATAAAGAAAAATAAGCATTAGCGTTTGTCATTTGTGGGACGGCTATGAGTGTGAAAATATATGGATTGTTTTTCATAGTACTTTCGCGCATTTCTTCATCTGTAACGATTTGAATGTAACGGGAAGATGTAATTATACCGTTTTCGAGAAGAAAAATATTATAACTATTGTTATGCCTTGTCGATAAAATGTTGCTCTCGTACTCATCAAACTTCTTTGTCAACTTTGCAGCAAATCTCTCATTCTTCGTTAATTCCATGAGATGACTGTTCATTGAACGTATGATTCCACTCTTAGTGCTTATCTCGTTTTGAATTGTTATAGCAATACTTTCTTCAAACAAACGGGTAATCATCCGAGGGCTGATATTTTGCAAATGTTTTAGGATAGGGAGGAAAAACAAAATTGCTTCTTCTCCATTTGCTAAGAGTTGTTCTTCAACGATATCGTCTATAACAGAAAAATCCCCTTGTGCCTTATCAATTTTACATATCAATAATTCAATAACGACATGCCAGGATGAAGATGCGAGGTTCTTACCGATAAATTGATGTAATTCTTTCATTTTACCTTTTGAGAATAGATTGCTGTAAACATAGTAAGCAGTGAAATACTCTAAAAAAGTCTTGTGGGTAAAGTTATTCTCCACATAAATGGACCGAATATATGCGAATTCTAAAAAACTTTGGGCTACCTTATCCGCATCATGCTCATACTCAAACTCTCCTTTCTCAAGGAGGTAATTCCGTACTTGCATTTGTACCGCTGCATAAGTAAAAGGAGCCTGGTTTTTATCCAAAAGTTTTTCGAATTGCCAATAAGCCAGGGAGGAAAATGTAGCGATTTTATTGGAAATAGGTAATTCCAGTGCCAATTTCTTCTCTTTGTTGTCACGAGTATCAACTAATGTAAGTGTGCAATTTTCATAAACATCTAATTTGGATGTCGGTAGTTCTAATTCATTTCGGTATAAGATTACAATCAGGGTAAGCAATAGTGGATTGCGCTTCAATTCATCCTCAATGTGTTGCAATTCCTTAATGCAAGAATCAACTTCTCTCCTACGGATATCTGTATTGGTTTCCTCTATTCCATACCATTTATGTACAAACTCTTTCACTTGTTCATCGTCAAAGTCATTTACTTCAAACAATTCAAATTGTTGTGGGTCAAAATACACTTCATCATAGGATTCAAAACGGCTTGTTACAACGCACTTCAAATCCTTATATTGAGCGGCGATATTTTCGATGTCGTTTCGTATAGAGATGCGGTCCTGAACGTCAAGTACTTCATCCATGCCATCGAAGAAAATTATTACCTTGTATTGTGTTAGGAAATTCACAATGTCTTCCTTCATCAATTTATGTATTTGATGTTCAGATCGAAGCTGGTTAAAGATATAATCGATAAATCCGATCGAATCTCGTTTTTTCTCATGATTGTATTTATGAAGTTCTACACGGATTGGAATGTCTTGATTTTGTTTTGAAAGTAGATGGATCATTAGGTGTTTCACAAGTGATGATTTTCCCGCGCCGGGTTTCCCAAGAATTACTACGTTTTTTTTAGATTTAAAAATTGCTTCTAAGTGTAACTTGTCTTGTTGCATTTGCGAACCCTCGAAGAGATGATTTGTGTGCTTAGTGAACAATTCTAGATTTTCTTGATTCATGTTCAAATCCTCGAAGAAATGAATGTGGTTCTTGACGAGCAATTCTTGATATATCTTTTCAGATAATCCTTCCAACATGAAAGTGCTTTTTCCTGATCCTGCATTGATAGAGAGTGCCGTTTTCTTGGTTTTATCAACGTGGTCTATATCAAAAAAGAAATAATTCGAGTTTTTTTGTCCATGTCTTTGAAGGGTTGGCTTAACAAATAGTTTCTCAAAGGGAATCTCGCGCGGTTTGGTTGTAAGTGACAGGCCGAAAAAATTAATTCTTGAAAAATTATTTTTTTGGCTTTCTCGGTATTGTTTCATGAAAACGTTTAACTCCATCTGTGGTCTTTGGAGCATGTTCTGGAATGTCTTAACGTCTATAATTTTGTCAACAACAAAGAAAGAGTTGATTATTTCCTCATCCATCAATTCGGCAATATCATGGGGTAATAATTTTTGGACATTCATACTCTTTAATGCTGCAAGGATTCTGTTAAAGTCTATTGATGGATCTAGGCTGGTCTTTTTAAATTCGTTTTGAACATCTAAAATCCAATCATTTAATTTCGATTCATGCTCGATCTCTGTAGAGAAATGATCTAATAGAGCAGATGTCGTTTGATTAAATCCTTTGGAAACGGCAAAGTAATAAGACAAGTTGTTGAAATCATATATTCTTGGCTGTTGTAGTGCGAGCAATACGAATTTGATGATTTCCTTCACTGCTTGCGGTTTAGTAATCAAAGCTTCATATTTCTTACATTGAATGACCCCGACAGTTTTTCCTTTTTGTACCATTATAATATCTCTGCCCTGATCACCAGTGCCGGCTATCAAGTGACAACCGTCAAATTTAAGCAGGGTAGTGCCATTTTTTCGGAAAGATTCAAAAAGTAGGAGTTCAAATTCTTTGTCGGTTAATTGATTCAAGGGATATTCTTTGTTGGCAAACTTAATTGGTTTTTTCATTTCAACTTCTACTAACTCTTCTTTGATTTGATTTTCATCTATATACTTCACGTTGGTTCAACTCCTTTAAGAACTTGTATATCCTTTAAAGCATTCGCTGAAAAAATCCACACGTGCATGCAAGGGATGCTATGTTACCGCTAACAAGGTTATTACTTAGGAAGTCATTATACTGATAACAAATAGATACAATCAATTATTAGTGGATAAGTGGATTCCTGGGTAATATGAGACACTCTTTCGATTACTCTGATTTCCACACGAGATGACTTTCTGGGAGGTATCATTTCAATAAATCAAATAGGGGTTGCAACAAGAGTTCAATTGAAATGAAGCATAATCAGCACTCAAATATTCTAGTAACTAAAAGTATCTTAACAATAAAAGGAAGAGAATTCTATATCACTGAGTTCAATCTTTCGACAAAAGTGTAAACGAAATGATGGTTTTTCTTATATTTGGAAGGATGAAATAGAAGAATTGTCGAAAGTTACTTGTACGTTTTCCTTTCTCAAAAACTATCTATTTACGTTTTGACGATAAATAAAGGGGGATTTACTTCAATCTTATGTACAGACTTTTAAAGAGTGATATTGATTTTTTCATAGCGGCATTACTGCAATCTAGTGTTTCTGTTCGTTTACAATCTGATGATGAGATAGTCATACCAATTAATGGAATTGTTGTAAAAATCCCTCCTAAGGCTGTCAAAATTAATGGTGAATATTTTTTTCGAGATAAACATGAGTTTCGGGTAGCTGTTAACTGACAACTGGTAACACAAGTGTACAGATTCTATTGTCTCTAATAATGATTTAATCAGAAGCGACTAGAGTGAAGGGGGGTTAGATGAGTTGGGAGATTGTTAGTGAGGTGAAGGAACCTTGTGGTTGCGGCATTGGTTTTGTAATTACTGTGGTAAAATCGGATGATTGGAATCGGACTGAGGAAACCATAAGCCTACAGTGTTCAGAGTGCGCTAAAAATTACGTGAGATATTCATATGATTATCATAGTTCGGGGATGATTGAAACTTCAACTTGCTGGGTGAAAAAAGAAGAATACGAAGTTTTTTGTCAACTGAAGTCAGAGTTCGAAGCACTTGAGGTTAATGTGAACAAGGATCTAACAGATTATCTTCGATTACATTATTTAAAGCCGTGGATGAATCTATTTAATGATGGTGCACAGAATAAAAAAGCCGTATGGAGTAAGCTACGGATGCTGGGACTAACAAGTTATAGTCATTCTACTTTTGGTAACAAAATTAAAGTGAAGGATTTAAACGAACATATTGAAAGCTTTGTTACATATAGTTTTGTACATCAATTAACAAAGATCTTATCGATTAATGACAAAAATATTGAAACGATTTCTATTTCTACACAAAAAGCACGTCAACAATATGAAGAAGCTCGAAGAGTGATGATGAAACTCTTAAGCCCCCTAATCAAAGTGGAGACCTTGACTTGTAAGAGGTACACTAAGAAGAGGGAGTGGAGCCGATGAGAAGCAACAAGTTGTATGACGAACAGCGGATCAAAGTAGCCCAGGAAGCGATCAATGGAACCAAGGTTTCCTTCCTGGCCCGAAAGTATTCCGTCTCTCCCAGCACGATTGCCAATTGGGTGAAGTTCTACAAGGACCGATTTGGAGAAGAGGCCACTCCGTCCGTCCAAGAACGGATTGAAGATGCGGAGCGTGTCCAAGATCTGGAGACGAAGATGGAGACGGCCATTAAGTTATTGGGTGAAAAGGATCTGGAGATCGAACTGCTGCGTGAACTCTTAAAAAAAGCCAACCCCGCTTACAAGACAAACTCGAACTGGCCGACGAAGCGATAAAGCGGGGGTATTCGGCTACACGGGTTCTACGTATCGTGGAGGTTCAACCTTCCACCTATTATGCGCATAAAAAACGTTTCCTGGGGCTTTGGAGTGCCCCGGATGCGGTAGTGACTTCGGGTCGTCCGATCCCCGCCTATTCCCTCACTACCGGCGGTCTGCGGGTCAGTGACCTACAGATCGAGGAGTGGCTGAGTGAGCTGGTAGAGGGCGAGGAGAACGGCTATGGCTACCGGAACCTGGCGTATGCCCTATCGGTCCAGCAGGGCTTAATCCTCAACCACAAGAAGGCGTACCGGCTGTGCAAGAAGCTCGGATTGCTTCAGAAAAAGCCGGTGAGGAACCTAAAATACCCTCGACGTTTAGCGCGAAATCGAGTGGTCACCGGCCCCAACCAACTCTGGCAGATTGACATTAAATATGGATACATTCATGGCTACGACCGCTTCTTTTTTATCTTTGACATGATTGATGTGTTTGACCGCTGTATCGTCGGCTACCACGTAGGAGCGAACTGTACAGCGAAGCAAGTCTGTGCCACGTTGAGGGAGGCCCTAGGCCGACGTTTACAGCCTGGAGATCCCTCACCGGTGATCCGTTCCGATAACGGCCCGCAATTCCTAAGCGACGTCTTTGGCGAGTTGTGTGCGGAAACGCAGCGTCCACTGGAGCATGAGCGGATTCCTCCAAAAACGCCGAATATGAACGCCTACATTGAGTCGTTTCACAGCATTTTGGAGAGAGATTTGTATACGAAAAGGTACTTTGAAACGTTTGAAGAAGCCTATGAAGCGGTCGCAGTCTATATTAATTTTTACAACGAGCGCCGTTTTCATGGCAGTTTGCAGCGCATGAGCCCCAAGCAATACCACGCCGCATGGAAAGCAGGCAAGCTAAAACCGATAGAAATAAAGCTGTAAACAAGATCCTGCGAAAACACGAGTTTTTAGCAGAATGTCTCCATAATTAGGGGCCCGAACCGGAAAAATGCATTTCGTTAACGGCTTGATCCAAGAGTGTAATTAAAGTGTTATTGTGTGGGAGTGAAATCTTTGTTTATACCTTTACACTGACACTGTGCAAGGAACTGATGAAATATGAAATTTCCTGAGGTGTTTTTTGCATGTTCTGGAACTGCAGAATTTAAGCATATAGGATTTAGGTCCACACTTAGATCACTTAGAGAGGTATGATAACTTGTTGAAAACTTCTAAAGAATTAGGTGATATCCATCAAATTCACAATTGGTTGAATCAATGTGCGCAAATTTACCATCAATTAAAAATGAGAGATAGAATTACTATTGATTTGTCACGGTTAAATTACATAACACCACTGGGGTGCACGACATTATTATCTACTTTATGTTTTCTGGAAAAACATTTCTATTTGGATACTGTGGTACCTCAAGTCCGTAAAATTGAGGATACAAATGTTGTTAGTTATATGGAAAGAATGAATTTTTTCAAACTCTGTCCAAGTGATGTGCGATTTTCATTTGAAAATGAATTAGACATGGAGGTTTTATATAGTCGCAAGCGCTACAATAAAGAAAATTCTTTAAATGAAATTACTCTATGCAGCTCGGATATGGATGTTGAAAAATTCGATAGTGCTTTGAAGCGAATCTTAAGGAATAAGGGAATAGCAGCCAATCAAGTATCTAATATTAGTCGTATTGTAACGGAACTAGGATTAAATTCAGTAGAGCATGGTAAACATAATGATGAGATTTCTTGCTATTACTGTATTCAATCGTATAGTGCGGGGAAACTAGGAATTGCTATCTGTGATAGTGGCGTGGGGATTGTAGAAAGCCTAGAATCTCATATAGATTTTTATGAGGACGATGATGATGTAGTGAGACAAGCTATCTTTACAACTGCATCTTCGCGGGGCAAGGAAAGAGGGAAAGGTTTACCTGATGTTAGAAATGTTGCATTATTACTGAATAATGCTCAGTTTTATTTAAGGACGCATAATAATGCATATCAAGTATTTAATGATAAAGTGGTGTCCCTCCATAATGGACAATATTTTAATGGTACTTACTACTATATCATAGTAAGTGCTTGACTTTACTTCTGATCGATTGATATATTATTAATGAATGGGTTTCAATTTAATTTTTGAAATCTCCAATAGAATGGTGGATAATTATGATATATTTGAATTTACTAGGTGAAGGGCAGGAGACAGTTAACTTACTGTTTAGACCAAGGCTTATTCCAATTAGGGAAAGATTAATGGAACAAATGAACATCGCTTCTCCAGGAACCGTTTTTTATTATGACATGAATCAAGTCGAGGGTATTAACGGTTCTGGGGCTGACGAGATTATAGTGAAACCGATCCGAGAGTTTATTAAGCATTACAAAACGGAGGACAAGTATTTGGTATTAATAAATTTAAGCAAAGAACATGACCATATTTACAATATTGATTTAACTCTTAAAGAAGAGAACGTAACTGTGGTTGGCAAACAAGACGGGGATATTGCTATTATCGGGAGCATCGGTGACTCACTAAGAGAAATTCTAGTAATCGCTCATGAACTTGGAGAAGTAACAGCGCGTGATATTTCAGATCGTATGGATAAGAAGCTTAATTTAGCAAGTACACAGCTTAATAAATTGAACGAAATACGTTTATTGAAACGATATGAAATGCAGCTTGAAGAAGGTGGTAGGCAATACGTATACCGCAGTTTATTTTATTAATGGAGGGGGACCTCCATTAATAAAATAAACGATTTCAAAATTATAATTGAACTCTCCCGAAAAGAGAGTTATAATTAAATTAGAGTTCAAAAACGAAATTGAAAACGAAGGAGTGCTGATGATGAACAAAATAAAAAATCGCAAGTTCATTTGTCGAGAACCTACGATTTTACAACAATGAATCCATCGTGCTGCTTATGGAATTAGAGGTGATTTCATAATACCACGATGGAAAGTTCTCGACAATCCATTATGTTATGAAAGGAAGGATAAATATGTTGATATGCCGTAAGTTTATTACACGTAAAGATGGTACTCGTGTATATGCAAGTCAGTTAGGTCTTGAAGCGATTTGTTTCGAAGTTTCTGAAGAAAAGCATCAGGCTTATCTGGATAAACAGAAGAAAGATAAAGAAAAATAAAAGCTAGAACAGAAGTTTGCTTCTGCATTAAGAAGATTCATCCTTTATAACTTATAAGACGAGGTAGGTGGAGGATATGGCTAAAAACACGGGCAACGGTTTCCGGAAAGGTGCTGTAACAAAGCGTTCACAGTTTCAAGCACCAAACGGAAACTTTGTAAAAAGAGATACTTCGAATGGACGTTTTATGGATCAAAAAACGACGGGAGGTACATTCAAAGGCGTTAGAAAAGAGAGCTAGTAGAGCATCAGATTTAAAATAGTTAAAATATGGTGAATGTGATATAGTCGAGATAAAAAGAGGTGTCGACTATGAGAAACCGTGAATATACCGTTTGCTTAACCGCAAATCAGCAGAATGAATTAGTGGAGATTTGCTCAAAAGGAAAGGTGGCCGCACGATCTCTTCGGCGAGCCCAAATTCTGTTGTGGGCAGATGAGAATCGACTGGACGGAAAACTTACAGATGTAGAAATTGCCAAGCAGCTACACATCCATACGAACACCGTATATCTGGTGCGCAAGTCCTTTGCAGTGAACGGAATGCAGGCGGCGCTTGAACGAAAAAAGAGACTGACTCCGCCCAATCCTCCAAAAGTGACTGGCGAATTGGAGGCGAGAATCATCGCGCTCAGTTGCAGTACACCACCGGTGGGAAGAAGTCGGTGGACCCTTCGGCTGTTGGCAGATAAGACCGTAGAACTGGGGTACATTGACAGCATTTCGTACGACACGGTCGATCGGATTTTAAAAAAACGAACTCAAACCCCATCTTCGTAAATGTTGGTGTATCCCGCCAAAGCAGAATGCGGCGTTTGTGGCAGCCATGGAAGATGTGCTAGAGGTCTACCATTTGCCCTACAATAGAGAATGTCCTGTCATTTGCATGGATGAGAAACCCTTCCAACTGCTGGATGATAGGCGCAACCCCATTCCGATGAAACCAGCCAAGCCATTGCGAGAAGATTCCGAATACGTACGCCATGGAACCTGTAGTATCTTTATTTTCACAGAACCACTTGCAGGCTGGCGGCATGTCAGCGTTCGTCCACGACGTACCAAAATCGAATGGGCGGAGCAAGTTCGGGAACTTTTGGACGTTCATTACCCGAGCGCACCGACCCTTCGTTTGGTGATGGACAATTTAAACACACATTCCATTGCCTCGTTATATGAAGCTTTTGAACCCGAGACGGCGCTGCGTCTAGCCAAACGGCTCGAGATCCACTACACGCCTAAACATGGCAGCTGGCTAAACATTGCTGAAATTGAGCTGAGCGTCATGACAAGCCAATGTTTAGACAGACGGATTCCCTCTATGGAAGAGCTCTCCAGCGAACTAACCGAATGGGAATCGACTCGAAACGCTGTTCAAAAAGGAGTGGATTGGCAATTCACTACGGAAGATGCACGAGTCAAACTCAAAAGGTTATATCCACAGTTTAAAGACTGATGAGCTACTAGTTTATAGAGTAAGAGTGGGTTTGTTTTATGATCCACTCTTCTACTCAAGATGAGGAGGGAAATAATGGTTGGGTGGTTAACAAACTATCTTGAACTTAATTGGATTGATATGATTAAGGATGTGCTTATTGGTTTAATATCAGGTTTGATTTTAACACAAAAAAGTCTGAATGATGTGATTAACAATCAAACAACTATACGAGAGAGCGTACAATACATAACTCAAACAGTCGTTGTTAATTACCCGAATAACTATGAAAGAAGAACAGGTAATAAACGCAAAACAACAGATGATGATAATTCGATTTTTGGAATTATAACTGTTGTTACGATTGTATTGTCTTATTTATATGTTAAGTATCACTCTGAACTAATGAATTTTATGACAAGTTTGATTGTCATTGGTGTTGTTGGAACCATGACAGTTGCCGTTAAATTATACCGGAATAATAGTTATGACAAATTGAATCGTTTATGGACATTACAACTGTTTGGAATTTTGATGTTTGATTGTATTCAATTGATTGTGATGTCAAAACAGGATATTTCTTTAATTTCTACACTCAGCCTTTCAAACTTCATTAGCACAGCTGGCATTGATAGGGTTGCTAGATTTGGAGTAATTGGTGTAGGCTATATTCTGAGTCTTCTGCCTAATGTACTGCTTTTCATATTGCTAATTCACATGTTATCTGTGAATTTGAACCGTGCTTTTAATGACAGAGTGACAACATTTTTTATACGTCGCACCGTCAAATTTACGAGTAAGCCATATCATATGTTAGTAGCTGTGATTTTAGTATGTTGCTTCTCATTGTTCTATTCAACTGGGTATGTATACGACATGATTCAGAAACAACAGGAAAGTACGATGCTTTTGTTTGAGCAGTCAGTTAAAGGAAATAACAAATAAAAATAAAACGACTCGTGAGGGTCGTCTTTTTATGTATTGTAAGTATAATTCTATAACCATGAAGATATACGGATCTAGTCTTATAGTTGACGTTTAGTGCCAAGGGAACTCACATTTTTTTTGAATTATAACAATATAAATTATTACATATAAACAAGTTTTCAAATATAGAGACTTTAAAGAAGATGGCAAATGGGTACTACTTACAAAGTCTTATATTACATAAATTTAAAAAGAGGGCTAAACTCAAAATAAAGAGTTCGGCCCTTAATTTGTTAAAATGTATATCCTAACCTTCCTAAACGAATACATAAAGCTTGAACACTTACTTTGAAGTCGTTAGCTATTTTTTCAAGTTCTTCTGATTCATGAAGGAAGTCAATTCCATTTTTCAAACGTTTCATAACGGTTTCCATAACTAATTCTTTTGGCATAAGCAAGGCAGCAGCAAATAAATTAGCTTCAATTTCCTCAATATTAACTCCTTCTGATGATTCGGAATCACGGAAATTTACTTGAAAACTACCTCCATCAACATAAATCGATTCACCATGATGCAGTAAGAAATGTCCAATTTCATGAGCTATAGTAAAACGTCTGCGATTCGGTAAATGCTTAGAATTAACTCCAATAACGTATTGTTCACTATCTTCATCACGGTAGAGTAAACCATCAATTTGTCCATCAAATGATTCATATTGCAATTCAATATTTAAGTGTTGCGGTATTTCCTCAACTGGAATAGGCAATTTATTTATGTTGAGTCTTTCTATTAAATCATTAGCCAAAGCTTCAATTTCTTCATTTTTCATAACTATCATCACCAAGTTCTAATTTTTGTTTCGTTTTAGTCAAAATAGAATCTAGAAAGTTAGCGGCATCTTTATCTAAATTTTTAAATTTAGGCGCAGCAGATTCATTTTGGATAAGGTCGGATTTCTTTGGGATCAACTCTTGAAGAGATACTCCCAGTGCTGTTGAAAATTCATATATCATATGAAACATAAACTTTTGACGACCACTTTCTATGTTAGTTATTGATGTTCTTTTGAGTCCAACTAGATCACCTAATTCTTGCTGAGTTAAACTTTTTCTTTCTCTAGCTTCTCGTATACGCTTTCCAGTTTCTATATAAACTGTATTCTCCAAAGATATTCCCCCCTAAAAAACTGAGGATATTGAAAGAAATATCCTTAAATTAATATTAACCACCTTTTGCAGAATGTCAACGTAGCAAACATATTGATTAAGATAGTTGCTGGCGGAAAATATGTTGCTAAAGGCAACATGAATTAAATTTGTTGCTTGTGTTGACACTCGATTTTTAAAATGTTATCTTTATGAAGAAAGATTTACCAAATTGGAGCCATGCTGATAGACACCTTTGATTGATACACAGAATTGTGGTTTTCAATTCGGATACACTAGAATAATAAAACGTAAGGAGTGTAAATCATGGCTCTTCCTCCAGCAGATGGTAAACAAAGAGAAGTTCTTGCTCTTCCAGTGGGCGGTCATACTGTAGTTCTTGGAACTGCAGGTGGTGGTAAAACATTAATGGCGATAAAGAGAGCTGCTTATTTGGCAGAGCTCTGTGGTAGAAATGAAAAGGTTCTGTTAGTTACTTTCAATAGGGCTCTTGTGGCTTATTTTAAATCTATTTCTGATAATGAATTAAAGAACGTTGACGTTAGAAATTACCATAAGTTTGCCATTGGATACTTAAATAGTAAGAATCTTATGGGATTTAACGTAATTGCCCCTGCTTATGATAGGCATAGGTTTACTAAAACGGACCTAATTCAAAAAGCACTTGCTGAATTTAAGAGTAATGCGCCTTCAGTAACAACATTTCAACGTGATGTTAATGTTTTTATTGAGGAAATTAATTGGATACAGAAAATGGGTATTAGAACGCTGGGTGAGTATGAAGAAGTTGAAAGAGTAGGCAGAAGTGGTACTAGAATAATACGGAATAATAGGAAACACTTTTGGGCGGTTCTAGATTGTTACATGGAATTAAGAGCAAAGCATGGATATAAATATGACCTGGAGGATTTAGCCTCGTATGTTGAGGGTGAATTAGAGCACGATAGCTCGAATCGTTACTATAAACATATAGTTATAGATGAAGGTCAAGATTTCTCTCCAACAATGCTGCGTTCTTTAACGAAGGCTATCCCCGCAGACGGGAGTATTATCTTTTTTGGAGATGTAGCACAACAGATTTATGGTGGACGAATTTCCTGGCGGAATGCTGGCTTTAAAATAAAAGATATTTGGTATTTTGAGCAAAATTACCGCAATACCAAAGAAATTGCAGCTCTTGGGCTAGCGATCTCGAAGTCGAAGTATTTCCAAGGCGTTGCTGATATGGTGGAGCCATCTTCACCCAAAGCTGAAGGTGTTCTTCCGGCCGTTATCAAGTTTTCGGATGAGAAGAAAGAGATTTTGTATCACATTGAAAGAGCGAAAAAGGAGTTTGCTGCGCAGACTGTTGGTATATTAGTTCGCAATCGGAAAGATGTTGAGAATGTTGTTGCCTTTTTAGGGATCGCTAAAGCGAATTTCCAAGTTCTTCGTGGAGATATGAATGGTTTTAATCTATCTGCCGGCATCTCTGTTGGGACATATCACTCAGCAAAAGGTTTAGAATTTGACACTGTTATGTTGCCGTATTTTACAAAATATAGGCTTCCAGATCCTGAACGAATTATTGCTTTAGAAGATGAAGAAGAAGCAATGTCTGAAGAAGTTAAATTGATTTATGTAGCAGTAACAAGGGCGCGAAGAGGTCTTATTATTTCATATACAGGAGAACTTACGGAATTGTTACCAACCAACGAAAATGACTTATATCAGGAGTTTACAATATGATAACCTCTTTGGAAGAATTAATTCAACAAAAAGGAATCACACGGTTATGTCATTTTACCAAATCGAAGTCTTTCCTTCATATAATGTCAAATGAGATCGGTATTAGAGCGAATAAATTCTTTGATAATGAGGAAGAACTGCTTAATAAGAATGATGAGTTTCGCTTTGATGGAAGAGAAGATTTTGTTTGTTGTTCAATTGAATATCCTAATTCTTGGTTTTTGAGAAAACTTATAGAACGGGACCAAGATAAGTTTTTTCGAGAATGGGTTATACTATTTATTAATCCCAATCTCATTTTAGACGAAACTACACACTTTTGTCAGGTGAATGCCGCTAAACATAATGGGGGACTTATAGAAAAGGACTTAGCTGGCTTTTCAAAACTCTTCGCACAAAACAGTTCGCATTTTAAGTTTCCAAGGAACTCCAGAATGCTTTCCTGTTGTCCTACAGATGGTCAGGCAGAAGTTTTGATCTATAAGAATATACGTCGGAGTGATATCATTGGGGTTGCCGTACCCAATGAAAAACAAGCAATGGAAGAAAAAGCACGTATTAAGATTGAACGTGAGAGTTGGGATATCCCTATTATTGTAGCGCCGGGTTTATTTACGAATCAATGGAGCAATATGGCTAGACAAGGGGTAAGGATACAAGAGATGCCTTATGAAAGTGAGGGAAACCATGACTAAATTAAATTCTGAGATCTATGATAAATATTATGGTTCGTTTGTTGGAGCTGTTGTTGGGGATGCTTTAGGATGGGCGCAAGAGGATCGTGGGAATAGAATAGGCGGATTCAATTCCCAGCCTTCCTATATTTTGAAAGAGTGGAAAAGAAAAAGCGGAGGGAGATACCAGCCCTACGAAGAGATAATTCAAGCTGGTTCTTACAGTGATGATGGTCAGTTGCTTATTGCAACCGCGAGAAGCTTACGTTATGGAGATAATTGGTCTAAACATTTTACTAAAGTTGAATTACCAGCTTGGTTACTTTATGAACGTGGTGGCGGTGGAGCAACGAAACGAGCTGCTGAAAAATTGAGCAATGCAATCGTTCCTTGGAAGTTAGATAAGCTGAAAGATGAGGAGGTTATTAGTTATTTTAATGCCGGCGGTAATGGTGTTACTATGAGAATACTCCCTCATGCTTTTTATTCTCACGATAATTTAAGCCGTATTTCTCAGGATGTTATTAAAAATGGGATTTCTACACATGGTCATCCCCGTGCTTTATTAAGTGCAATACTTTATGCCTATGCCGTACACTATTTGAGTCATAAAAGCGATTCATTGAAGTATGGAGAATTAATTTCATACCTTATTGAAAATGTGAAGATGTGGAGTGAGTTTCCTAAGTTAAATAAAATGGATGAATGGTTTGAAGCAGCACAATTTGCGACTAAATACAAATATCTTGATATTTGGGGACAGACCTCTAATGAACTTATGGAGGGTTTAAAGATAATTCAAAAAGCTCTAAAATCGGGTATGATGGACAACACACAAGAGACACTTCAAATGCTAAATTGTTTTGATAAACGTATCCGTGGTGCAGGGACAGTTGCTACGTTAGTATCTTTGTATATGGCGTCAAAATATGCGACTAACCCAGTGAATGGTCTAATAGAAACAGCATTTATGAGAAATGCCGACACTGATACAAATGCTTCAATGGTTGGCGGATTACTTGGCGCAATTTATGGATCTGAATGGATAAGCAACGAATGGGGAAGTTTGCAGGACTTTGCTTACATACAAAAGTTGATTAACGAGCAAGGTGCTGTAAATAACGAAGACAATACCATAAACTTTTGGAGTACAAGGGAAAATGAAAGGGTAAAGAAAGAATTATCACAAATATCAATTGGAGATACGATACAATTTGGACCTTTCCAAAAAGTTGAACTAAAAGAGAAAAATACTAATAAAACTTTTACCGATAGTATAAATGTGTTCACATATAAATTAGTCTCTCATGAGGGACAGAGTATTTATATTAGAAGTATTACAAAGAATTTGGCAAAGTCACCAAAACAGAATAATGTTACAATTAATAAAAAGAGCAAAGAAATCGAAAAAGTTAATCAAGGACAGTTTGAGTTCAACTTTACCAATGCTGAAAATAATAAAAATACAAATAGTAACTTTGCCAAAAATCAATATTTCCTATCAACCAAACAACTTATGGATACTTCAAAGCTACTACCATCTAGAATGACTGTTAATAAAGCTATACCAATTCTAATCGATGTATATACGGAAATTCAATTTAAGAAGCAAAAGCAAGAACCTGTCGATAATGTTTTCATACAAGAAGTAATTAACAAATTTAAATCAAAATCTATTGATGAAGAGATTTTAAGTAAATTAATCAATTATTTTTGTGAAATTAAAAATTAATGATATTTGAAAATAAGTTTTAATTAACATTTTTAGAATATACAATATCGTCGTATATCAAGAGAAAGAAGCTTTCCAAAATTTAAATTAATTTAAAGGGAAATTCTCAGTAACTTTAAAAAGAGTCTGAGAGTAGGGCTATATTCCAAAATATTAGCCAAATACAGCACCTTCGAGAAAATGGATCCTGACGTAAAATATGGACATCTCCTTGAAGGTGTTTTTGTGTTGACAACCAGAGTGAACCCCATAGAACTAATAAAAGTAAAACGGAGGCTGGATGACTACGGCAACAATTGAATCTGTAAAAAGTATTGCCAATAACCCAAATTGATAGTAGAACTATAAGTCGTCATTGCATGGATCGATTGTAACCGAAAGGTAAGAAGGGAACATCCTTCCTTCAACCTTGCTTCTACATTCAGTCTTGTTGATCTTATTCAGTTCTTAATATATTTTTCTAGTAACTTTTTAAATACTTCACTATTAAGTTTTGAATCGAATAGGTCATGAGAACTCTTGCAGTAAATAATGTCCTGACTGATGCTCTGTGACAGATAGGGTTTAACATTATCCGGTACAAATAATCCTAAGGCTTGTACAGGAAAATTTTTACAGATCTCCATAGCCCGGTAGAAGCTCACCAATTCATAAGGCATTGCGGAGCTGCAAAGTAATCGAATGTCTGAGTTTATAAAGGGATCTTGAATTACCTTTTCACTTAATATTCCGCAGTCAGTCACGATGAAGTTATAATCTTGATTAAACTCCTTTGTAAAGTAGAAATCAGAGCCTTCCATTCTATAAGAGTTCCCGGTTTGATGAGGCTTGAATAACTGAATGATATGAGCCAGATGATTGCTGGTATTCGATTCAAGATAACAAGCTGTTCCGCCATGTGCATTAATCCAACAGACTAGATTAAATGCAGTGGTGGTGACACCTACACGTCGATCACATCCAGCAAGGGCGATCGTGACATTTTTACAATTAAATTGGTATTGAACTTCATCATCCGAAGCTAAGGTATTAAAGTTTCTTTCAAATATAGTGCGTTGTTCAAGAGTGGGGGTGTATCGTTGCAAACCTTCTTCAGAAAAACACTCACGGATTTCATCCTTTATTTGATCTATTTCTGTTTCTGTAACAACATTAGTGATTTCTTCTTGGATTAAGTCTTGTAGGAAAGGACTGCTCTCCGGCAGCCCTTCCGAAATCACAATGATCCGCATTTCATACATCATCTGAAAGGATAAAAGTGCTTGTACCATTTCTTCATCAGTTTCTTTTATTGCTCCACGCTCAATTGCTAAATAGCGAACATGGCTATAAAAGCGCATATCTTTGACCACAAAGGAATTGAGTGAAAATGACCCAATCAGCTTTTTTATCGGCAATTCCAACTCAGTCTCAATAAAATCTAGCAGATTAACTTTATTACTACTAGTTAGATATAGAATCATCCTTTACCCTTCCTTCATGAATAACAATATAATCCCAATGACCACTAGACCCATATAGAAAAAAAGCTCAATGAGCTGTTTCTTTTTGTCCATGCTCATCGTCCTCCTGCTGTTCCCATATAAGCAAACTTATATTCCGGGATATCAAAGTGGACATGCAACCTTTTAGAACCAATCATCAATAAAGCATGTTCCCGCTTCTTGCTGGCCAGAAGTTCTTCCTCTGCATCCGTTAGGTTATAAAGCTCACGTGTTTCTTGAAGGTTCTTCCCGTCTGTCCCCATCAGTATTTTGATACAAGGTATATCCAGTAGCGCTTGCCCGTACATTTTGACTTCAGGGGCTAGAAAGTCCACGACACTATGAGAGATAATCGCAAGGCCGGCTTCATATTTTCGAGCGCGTTTCTCTACATTTCGTAAGAATACTAGGCTCTGCGGGACGTTAGGGTCGATCATCAAATAACACTCATCACAGATTAGAAGAACCCGTTCTGTCCGGTCCTGAGACATTTGCTCCCAGCACCAGGATAAGAGGTTAAAGTATTGGGTTCTCTTGATGTTCTCAGAAGTATTCTGAAGAGTATGGGTGTCCAAGCAAATGCAGCGGCTATGGGTTTGGATGGTACTGTGACCATTCCATAAAAAAGAGTCCCCACCATGTGCAATATCATGCAATAGTAGGGACAACTCTTTATACACTTCATCTCCAAGCTTCTTTTCCTTGCCATGAATCAGAGCGTAGAGGTCAGAAAAAGTAGGGAAGTCGGTGCTGGCTAGTTTCGTAATATCTGTGGTCCACGTAATTAGAAACTGATTATACAACTCAATCAAACATTGCTTAAGGACAGCTTTTTGCATCATGGTCAGGTCAGGGATGTACAGGTTAAAGAAGATTTCCAGATTCTTCAGATGAAGCGCCATGTCGGACATACCGTGACCTTCATCTTTATAAAGCGGAAATTGCTCATCCTCTTCATCGCGTGGAGCGGGGCGAATTTGCAGTGGATTGATTCTACCATTAGATCCACCGCCGGCGTTAATCCAGTCGCCATTTAGCCTCTGGCAAAGCTCCTTATATTCCGATTCTGGATCAATAAAAATAATTTTGGTACCCTTCATGTATTCACTAAGTGCCACATGCTTTACCGCTGTAGATTTACCTACGCCGGCCACGCCCATAATGACGATGTTTGAATTGGTTCGATCGCCGCCACGCTTCCATGTATCGACGATGACCAATCCGCCGCTAGCGTCCTTAGCGAAATAATAACCCGTTCCGTCATTAAAGCCAGAGCTTGCAAAGGGGAAGCCTCCAACGAAGGTACTCATCGGCATGATTTTGTTAAGTATATCTCCAATTTGATCTTGTGCCGGGTACATAGGAGATAGGTGACGAAAGCCCTCTTTTTGAAGATGGGCCAGGTTTCGAATTTTGCAGCGCATCATACTGAAGGTATTTTCAACACGTCTACATGCGCGAGTGAACTGCTTATCATCTTCTGCAAATGGCATGACCATTACATTCATAAGGCCAACCGTTTCACCGTTTTGGTCGATCTGCATCATAATGTTCTCACCATCGGTAGCCGCCTTGTCTGCTCGTTGACGGGTGAGAGGATCTTTAGCACTGTCGGCCATGCTGCGATTTTGTGTAATGGATTTGGATATTGCTGAGATTAAGGCGCTATTGTCTATAGGTTGAAAACCGATGGATACCATGGTAGATGGCATATTGGTTAGAGTGGAGAGCCAACCGACATCGGCTTTGGGAGGATACTGAATGACGCCATACATTTTAGCTGTTTGTTCACCAATCACAAGGCCGTTACGAGAAAACTCCAAGCCCATAGGAGTGATTGCGTTTAGAAGTGAAGGATTCACAGATAAAGATGGAGATGTGGGTTTCAAAATATCAGTTCTCCTTTCCGCTTATGATCCAGAAGGGGCCACCTGCTGCTGCATTTTTTCGGGCTTCGTTCAAAATAATGGAGAAATCCCATTCCTGCTCACTTCGCTTTCGACTGGCTGGATCGGCGACAAGAATCTTGCCTTCAGTGGTGACACCTCGAAGTACCATGAAATGGCCGGAGGAAGTGAAGTGACCTTTACCCATAATGGCAACAACCAGTTTTCCACTAGATAAGGCATTAATGATAGTTTGCTGGTCTTTTTGAGCAGCACCTTGAACATTCAAACCAAAATGCTGAGCTCCATCAGGAATTAAGCTATGGTAGCTACCGGTTCCTTCTGCCAAATAACCATTTTCATAGGCCCACTTAGCCATAGTCACAGGATCGATACTTTTATCTGTAAACGTCGATACAACAATTGCTAATGAAGTTGGACCGCATCCAGACACTCCAATGGTATCTCTAGGACCGTAAGGCTTATCTGCCCAACGGGAATCCATTTGGTTGTAGTAGACAACTTCACGACTTCCATCCTTAAACGTAACTCCCTCATATTGCTGCCCCTGACTTTCCAAATATCCTTCGTCGGTATTTTGTAGAATTTGGGTAAAGCCATAATCGGTACGCATTTCATTTACAATGGGAGTTTCATCAGCCGAGAGCCATATTTTAAGTGACTCTAAGGGGGAGGTAAGCAGTTGTAGAACCATAGCGATGAGAACCAACAAGGTGGCTGCAGGAATTAAAATCAGCATCAGTATTCGTTTGCGAGCTTGTTCGTCGGAAGCAATTTTCAGGGCTATTTTGGAAAGTAACTTCGCAGTGAAGGGATCCAAATTTTACACCTCCAACTTCGCAAGAAAAGGAATCACATTTTCAGGTTCTGTCGTTTCGAGGTGGGTGTAGGAGGGATTGTTAACTAGGTTGCATAACTGAACGATGTCTTGCTGTTTTAAAAGTTGGGTCTGCACTTGGCCATCTTCAAAATGCTGGGCAAGCCTTTTAGCTTTGTCCAAGAGGTCCCGTTCAGTCCCGTCAGTTTGTCGCTGCCAGAGAATTAAATAAAATTGTCGCTCAACTACTTCACCTGAGAGCGTGAGCGTGTTCATCTCCAACATTTCTTGCCGGAGCAGTTCCTTCTGCTTAGGGTCTGCGGTAGAGAGTAAGGCACTGAGTTCTGAAATTAGTGGGGATATATCTACAGGTCGACTTACCGCTAGAAACTTAAATGGATAGTTGAAAGAGGATAATTCGGCTGTTAGCTTGTTAATGAGTATCCGCTTTTCGGAGATGCTCAATAAATCCAGGCTAATTGGGAAGATCCGTACATAGCTCATCAGCCAACCGTCTTGTGTATGAAGGAAGTTCCCATGAATGTCTTGTACTTGGACGAATTCTTGTGCTGTTTGCATGGCAAGATCAGTGGTGATTTTTGATTTTGATTTACTTTTCATGAGGTGAAATAAAACAGCTCCTCCGCCAAGAAGGCAGAGGAGCAGCACAATGATGGGCAGCAGCATAAATGCAGCACCAACTTTCTATTTTGTTTTTTTCGGTGCAATATGCCAATCAGAGAATAGGTTCCCGGAGATCGTAATCGTTCCCTGTAATTGAAGGGTTAGCATGCCTGCAGGCGTCCAGGCATCCAGAATGCGTGTGATTGGAATATAGGGACCGTCAGGGAACCAAACCGGCGTAAAGTGAACTCGACTTAGGTAAGTTGAGTATTCATTGGTCTTCAACCAAAAACTGGCGTTCACTCCACCTGATTTAAGGTCATGAAGCCGCCAGTAGGTTTGATAAGAAAACTCTGGGAAATAGGTTACGGCGTGCTGGGCACCGGTGATGTGACTACTAGGAGCATTAGAAGAGGTCGTGCTGTTGCTAGTTATCTCAATGCCATATCCTGATTTCATCCTATTGGAGGAAAGAGATGGTGATTTAGTATCGGGGATGACTGATTGAGTGGCAGAGAGGGAAGCGAAATAACTAGTCCAGATATAATCCCACCAGCCTCTATCTTTCCAAAATCCATAATCTATCCAATAGCCAGTATCCTTTCCGGTACTGTGCCATTGCCAGTTAGAAATCCAGACCCAGTATTCATGCCAACTAGCCGACCAGATTCCCCAGGAGGCAGTAGTTTTAGATGGATAATTAGGAACTGAAGGGAGGTGAAATGAATCGTTACGATCTGTGGCAGTAGGATTGGGCGGGGGATTCTGATTCAGATCGACAATAGAAGCTGTTATAGAGGAGACACTAAGTGTGCCGTTAGTTGAACTCACCTGAATGGAAACTGATTGTGGACTGCTAGGTGTGTGCCATTTTATCCAAACCAACTGACTGTCGCCTTCCGGAATGACGATATTCTTCACTGTGTAAGTGCTGCCCATAATCGCAAATGTAACTCTTGCCGGATTATCAGGTGTGATTTCAGTAGAGGTGGAAAGATGTACAGAGGTAATCACATCGGTATCTGTTCGGTATTGGTAGCTTGCCTGACTGGGGGAAGGGGTAGTAGGGGCGTTATTAAAGCGGACGATGCCCAAACCAAGGGAGGTGATAATTTGATCATTACTGACACGACTGCTGGTAGATCCATTCCAAGCGGGGAAGCCAAGGTCGGAGGTCTCTAAAAATATGGATAACGGTAGGTTTTGATGAGTGAGGCTAACCATTTTTGAACGTAAGTTACCATTTAAAATTTGATCGTACAAAGCGGTCTCATGGGCAGTCATCGCCATCTTTACACCTTGAAAGGTGATATAAGCGATGGGTTCAATAAGGAGTTTGTAGTTACCGTTTATTAAAGTCTCGTAGTCAATATTTGTTGCGTTCGCAATCCGAATTGCCATGTACTCTGAACAAAAATATCTTTTGATGAGCTCTAAACTCGGTTCAGCTTTACTCGACTTAATAATGAAAGGTAGACGTTCTCCAGGCTGTACATATGTGTAAGGGGCAGTGGATGGTTTTAAAGTTGTCCCTTTGCTGTACTGTAGTTTACTGACTTTTCCGAAATGAATAAGTGAGCTTGGAGGAGTTCGATTTGTAAAATCAATAGGGGTAGATACCGGCATCTGATCAGCTGCTCTTATTACAGTCACCCTGACTCCTTCATCGTTTGTATTCCAAAAGTTTTCCCCACTACCGCTACCTAAACCACCACCACCAATGTCGATATTCCCATCACCAGTACCATCAGCGTTTATACTATACGGCATGAAAATGGTCATCGTAAGTAATAGGATAAACATACATTTTAAAAATCTACTCATAACCAATGCCTCCAAAAAAGAAAAAGACGCAGCAACACGCCGCGTCTTTTCTCATGTTTTGTGATTTTAATCCATGTCTCCAACTTGCTTATTCAAATCACCGTCATTTCCAGTTTCAACAACTTGGGTTCCTCCCCCTTGATCTTCAACCCATCCAAAGCCAGGAACATAAACCTTCCCATCATTATTTTTTTCTCCAGCCTTTGGTTCATCTTTTTGTTTATTAGGCTGAGTTGTCTTTTCTTCATAAGCTGGAGTAGAAGCAGGAGACTGTGGTTTTGTAGAAGCCTTAACTTTGGGCTTAGGTGGTTGGGTAGGTTTTTGTGTTTTTGCAGGTTGAGCAATAGGTACTTCAACATTCTTCTTTTCCTTTTCCAGCTGAAGTACAGGAGTTTCAGATATAGTAGGCTGAGGGATGATTTCGGCAACAGAGATGGGGGAGGGACTTGGACTTGGATTCTGGGGGGAGGTAGTAGGGCTTGGCTCTATTTCAGGAACATTGATTTTAGAAGGAATTGCTGCCGTTATCGTATTTGCTGGATTAGGTATTTGACTGCTGTCTTGATGTGGCCATGCCGCCCAAGTGACTATAAAGCCAACAATCACAATTCCTCCGGCAAAAGCCCATATCTTTCGCTTCATGGTTCTCGACTCCTTATAGCATATTTCTGTTCTTACAAGAGGATCTCGTTCTTCTATTTTACTGTATAATTCTGTAAAATCCAATGAAATCAGCTAAGATAATATTTTTTAATGAGTTTATGAGCTGAACCGAGGCATATATACTGCTTTAACATGTAACTCTGCTTTCATTGGAGGCAGATGTCCCCAGCCAAAGGAAAGTGGCACCTCCAGCTGAATTACTGCCTCAGCCGTGAATTGCTCTATGGTGTTCGGAGAGGAAGGAGCGAACGGTGCATTGATAAGAGTTACTACTAAACCGGATAAACTATATTCCACCTGATCTCCAATCAGTTTGGCATATCTTGTCCCTTGTTGGGCCAGTCCCAAATTCTCTTGTAGCCGTGGATAGATATGTCCTGTGGAGAGCTGCTCCTGCCATTCGTTTCCGGACCGTAAATAACCGCCGGAGTAACTTTGCCGCAGGCTACTGTATACATTACTGTAGTTTTCAGCAATCACGGCAATAATGGAGCTTTGCACGGCATCACGTACACCACTGGCGATAATCGTTAGTCTCATATATTCAAAAATCACACTAGAAAACATCAGTATTGCCAATACAATGGCAACAACTAACGGAAAGCCATTTCCGGATTTGTTAGTCACCCACTTCATTTCCAATACACCTCAGACTTTCCTTGAGCTCTAGCGGAGAGTTCAATGGGAAAGGAGCCGAAATCTCCAAATAATCCGATATTAACAGTGGTTTTCAAAGTTACTGTTACTTCTTCGTTAATTTGAATTTGTCCGGTTCTGTTCCACATAATTGTAGGATATAGACCAGTTTGTGTTTGTAATTCATTAGCCCGCTCTGTAGTCTCACTGCCAACTCTACCGGATTTCTCAGCTTCTCGTACCAGTTCTGCGGCGAAAGCGTCCAGTTGATTCTTTAAGACAAAGACCGGAAACACCTTGATCGCCAGAGCTACGCATAACATGGCAGCCAATACTAGCACCACCACATCGACGTAACCTTCTCCGCGCTTACTTCGGAGGATGGACACCTAGCATTCCTCCCTTCCTTCTGGATGGTATGCATCAGAATAACTTGCCCATCGCCCTCATGATCTCCATGCCCAAAATGACAATGTACATCAACATAAAGCATCCGAGCATATAGAATGAATACTTGCGTACTTTGCCTGGACGTTTCAATGCAACAAGCTTGAGTCGTTGAATTTCTATCAATTTGAAGTCATGTGCGAGCATTTCAAAATAGACAACTCCCTGATCCCCGCGCAATACGGCTAGCAACCCCCGTACAATATCTGATAACATCGTGCTGCCAATACGTGTCTCGAGCCTCAGCAGTGCTGTCTCCTGATTGCCACTCTTTATATCCGCAATAGTAATAAATAATTCGCTCTGCAAGCTGATCCCGGCATTTTTGGCGTATACCTCAAGCATCCGCAGCACGTCTCTGGTTGCTTTAAGTTCTTGCGCGATAGTGGCCACAAACCGGGGGAGTCCAGCTTCAATTTCTTCTCTTTTTTTGCGAACGGATTCACTTGCCGCACTTATGTTTTTGAAGAATACAGCGATTGCCAAAAAGATAAAGAGTGGTGATATCAGCGGTAAAATTGGCAGGCTGACTAATCCACCAACAAAAATAAGACCTGCTCTTACTATGGCATGGGCTACATAGGCATGCGGGGTTAGTGGAATGTCTGCAGACTGAAGGGTCGCAGCCGTTTTACGTTCATAGTAATCGCTCAGTGGAAGTTTAGGAGCTAGCCAGGAAGACATGTGAAAGATGAGAGCATCGAAGGTAGAACTGTTTTTCTTCCCAGTTCGTGCGACCTGAATAACTGCCTTTGAGGCAGCAAGTGTAGGAAGTTTAATCAGGTCCGCGATAACGAGATAAGATCCAGCAGCGAAAAACAAACCAATGAACATTAGTAATCCGGACATCATAGACAATCACCTCCATTAGCGCTCCCATTCTTCCTCACGCACTACACCATCCCATGCAGGCTCCGGGTAAGGAGCGTGAATATACGGTTCGACTTCCTCCAGACTTTTGAGGGTGATGGCCTCATAACTGATCGCCTCCTCAGCTGATTTCGGCAATTTCCCCATCTGTGTCAATGAAGTAAAGCCTGCATTACCAATAATGATGTGATCCAAAATACCAATGTGAAGCGGTTCGAAGATTGCAACCATTCGTTTGGTCATCTCGATATCTTGCCAGGATGGCTTCAGACTTCCGCCCGGATGGTTATGCGCCATAATGATGGATGTGCAGTCACAATTCAGCGCAGCCTTTAAAATATTGCGGGGGTACACAGGGGCCTCAGTGAGACCACCTTCAGAAATAATCCGTGTTTCAATCACATGGTTACCATTATCTAAGAAGGCGACCATGAAGCGTTCTCGGTCCCGTAGCCCATGTAAAAATGCGGAGAAGTAGCTTCCTGCCAGTTCTGGAGAGGTGATTTTTCGCTGTGTATTCTCCACTTCCCACTGCAGAACACGGTGAGAGATGAGGAATTCATTAAGCTGCTCCACTTTCTGTAATTGCATTGAAGTGAGTTCCAGGGAATGGGGATGCTCCAGAGCATTCATTAGGTTATTGGTATTTCCATAGTTCTCTAATTTTTTGAGTGGAATTCCCGTTAACTGATGAAGGGATTGGATATATTCCTTGACCATTCTCTTATCAAGAGAGCCTTGGCCCATCGAATTCGCTCCTTTCAGGAGATGGGACTGGCTCCAAGGCATGTAAGATCTTCTTTACTGCCTGCAGCTTGCTTTTCAAATCGCCAGACAGGTCCTCTTCCTCGAACCGGTCCCAAAAGTTATGGAACCCGTATTCCTCAATCAGGGATTGTAAGATGATCTGCTCTTGCGGGGATGCCTCAATTAAATTGCCTAGTAACCGAATAGAATCGTGCATTTGAATACTCCCTTCTTACCGTTTGTATTCCAGAGGACGTGTAAGCCGGATCACTGCTGCCAGTGAGACAAACAATGCTAATGCGCAAATTGAAAGCACGATATGCCCAGGAGTGCTGGTAGTCAATGTATGGAACCAGTCGCGATTCAGAAAATAAAGTAAGGGAATATTGCCGACGAGTAGGATAGCCATGGTTAGAAATTCTTTTAACGGCTCATAGAGTAAATAGTCAAGCTCCGCCGAGACAACACGCATATCGGATAATTTGGCGACAATGGGCATGAGTGTGGATTTCAACGTTCGATCATCCTGACAGGCAATCAGGGCATCACACCACTCTTGAAAAACAGTGTTGTTAATTCGGCCTCTAAGCTGTTGAGTTGCTAGTCTGAGGTTGGCATGAATCAGTTTCGTTTCAGCTAGAAACGCTTGAAATACGTCTGCTACTGGAGGATTCAAGTAAGGGAGATTTTCTTCAATCGCTGCCAGAATATTCTCGTTGCGTAAGTAGGAGGTGGTAATGACGGAGAGAGCCGTTTCTAGTTCACTACCAAGCCGCTTCTTATAGAAGGTAGAGCTGAACATGACACCCCAAAAAGGGAGTAGGGCAAATCCTCCCGCCATTATGGGCAACAACCACAAGTTGTTCATGAGGATTGCCAGTATTGCTCCGATAATTGCTAAAGATAAGGAACCGGCGATTAGCAAACTAAACCGTTGACTATGACCCGTCTGTTCTAGAATGGCTTGGGCTTCATGTACTGTAGCTCGCCAGCCTTTAAGTTTCTTTGGGTGCTGAACAGTACGGATCCGTTTTGCTAGTGATGGATTTCGAATAGACAAATGGGAGAGTAGTTCGGAGAGTTCTTGTGCTAATGTGTAAGGAGTGAGTTGAAGGATCAACATGCAGCCTGCAGTTAAACCGATAGAGGCTAACAGCAGCATAAACGTCATGAGGCTTCACCTCCAGATAACAAACGTTGCAATGAGGACAAGGGAAAACCGTTTTCGAGCAACCGTTTCTGTAGGCTGATGGAAATGTCACTAACCTTCTCATAAGCGCCGTCGATGCAAATACGGCCGGCTTCTTCGTAAGTAGCATGGACGGCAAACCGGAATAGCGTATGAATGACACGCTGACCATCTGGGAGTATGCAGCATTCTGTGATTTCCATCATCCTGCGGGTATTGTCCTCAAGTTTCTTCACAAACAAAATGAGTGGAAAAGCTTCTGTTACCAGGTTGTACAGGGTCTGGTCATTCATATCATATTTCTGGGTACAGAGCGTCACCATCCGGTAGTAGGTAGCAAAACAAGAATTTGCATGGGTAGTGGTAATCACGGTATGACCAGTTCGAGCTGCTTCTTGGGAAGCAAAAGCTTCAGCAGATTTCATTTCTCCGACGCAAATAATATCGGGGTTTGCAGTCAGGGCGAATTCCAGAAGTTTTTCCTGATCGATATGCTGGCGGGGGTCTTCGCTGGAGCGTGTCACAGTATGCACCACATTGTTCAGAACGCAGCCGTTTTCGTCGGTAATGACCAGATCAAACTCACGGCAATCATTCTCAATAGTGAAGATACGTTTGTCAAAGGGGATCGTGGATAGCAGCCAGCTCATCAAGGTTGTTTTCCCGCTGCCGGTGGCTCCAGTGACGCACATGGATAACCCATACCTTAGACAGATGCTAAGGAAGTCCAGCATTTCCGCGGTCGCTGTTTCATTCTGAATAAAATCCTCTCGGGCTAACTTCTGAGGGTTAATGATCCGTATGGAAGCAGCAATCCCTTTATCTTTATCTGTAATGGGAGCACCGAACACGGTAATGCGAATATTGTTGGCCAGATGGCCCCGGACAATGGGCTGAGAATAATCCAGGATCATACCAGACTGATGCAGGAGCCGCCTTATGACATCCACCGCATGCTCTGGTGAAGAAAACTGTTCTTCAGCTGGGAGTATGCGTCCATCTGTATAGCTGATTTTCACGTCATTGTAGCTATTGATATTGATTTCTTCGACATCTCTTGAAAAAAGGTAACGGGTTAAAAAGGAATATTCCACCATCTCGGCATACAGTCGATTGATTAGTTCATCGAATGTCAGTCCTGGCACATGTAGCCGTTGGTCGGTTAGATATTGACTCATATAGGAAATGATCTGCTGTTTTTGTTCCTCAGGATGGCGGCTCATCAGTGTGGCATATTTCCCGGAAAGATAAGTCTGGACTTCCTTAAGCACATCTGCAAAGGGCTTGGACTGGGTGGCAGAGAAAAATAGAGAAGAAGCTTGATTCATTGACCATCACCTCGGCGTTTTGGTAGGAATGATTTCAGCCAATTGAGGAGATTTAAAGTTGTCGGATTATGGATTGGAGTTGTAGAGGATTTATCTTTTGACTTCGCTACATGCGGGTGTTCTTCCGGTAAAGCCAGTTGAATCAAATGTTCCACACCACTGAGATAGGTCTTTGCTTCTTTGCCAGATAGGTCATCGAGCAGCCGGGCATCTGCCGTTTGTTGCTCTAGCTCAGTCACATAGGGAAGGGTTACCTCAATACCTCCGAAAACTTGACTGTATTCCCGTTCGTCTTGCCCTGCTTTAACATTGGATAGTACAGAGACATTCAATGAACGGCGAAACCGTAAATCCGTCAACAATGGTAAATAGGAAGCATAGAACATGAGGCTTTTCAGCTCACAACTGTGTAACCGATAGACGGTATCGGCGAGTTCCAGTGCTACCGTGGAAAGGGGATCGGCGGATAGATAGCTGGAGCAATCAACCAATATCACATCTGCTAGATGTCTTGCCAACGTTAGAAGATCGACAGCTCGCTCTCTGTCGTAAGACGCATACGTAAAAGCGGTGTCCCCTTTTTTGTAACCAATCAAAGCAACATGAGGAGAACCATCCAGTGGTAGAGCAAACCGTAGTAATTCTTCTTGGGTTAACGCAGGCAGACTGAGCAGTTCGCCTAGGGAGCGTTGTTGCTTGGCGGCTTGCGGCAGGATTGTAGAAGCGGAGGGGCAAAGGGCATCGCAGCAAAGAATCAGAACATTTTTCTTTTTAGCGGCAAAGGCTTTCGCCAGCTTGATCGTCGTTACGGTCTTGCCGCTACCGGGATTGCCCCAAACAGCGATCAACGGTTTATTACTCATTTGCCTCTCCTTTCTTTTGCTGGGCTGTAAAGTAAGCATCTTGTTTGTCGGTAAAAGCTTTGGCGGTAGCAGGGGCGCCGCGGTACACGAGGGATGTATGCAGCTTAGCTTTATTCTCAAGATCGGCTAAAAGTTGAGCCTGCTGCGGTTGGACAAGTAAGGTTAGGGTCGAAGGGAGTTCATTTTCCTCATCGTCTTTTGCGGTGACGTTAGTACCTGTTTGGGCGTCCAGTCCGCTGCTTGCAGTGACAGCCAATACTTCAACATATTGCAGCTCTGGAGGCATGGTAGTCGTACGCATTTCTCCGTAATCTGAAGCGATAAGGGTTACGATATCTCCAGGTTGAAGTTTCCCGGATAGGCCTGCTGCAAGGCTCTTAATTGTGACGGACATGGCTTGTTTGTGTCCATCCAGTCGATTGAGGTAAGCATCTAGTGGAACAGCAGATAACTTGGCAGGGAGCAAATAGTCGCCGCTTTTGAGATCCACCGCCGCATATTGTCCAACGACGGTCTCCTTCGCTTTGAGAACAGCTTCAGGCAAATGGAGCTTTCCTACCTCAACGGTTTCTACCTGTTCAGACTGAATTATCGAGCCTTTGGCAACATCTTTGGTAATACGGATGATTGGAGTGGTATCGCTGGCTGCACGGTTTAAGAGTGGTGCAATACCAAAACAAATGATGAGAGAGAGTAAAATACAAGCTGCTCCTAATACAGAACGATTTTTAAATCTGTGCATAAAAGACAAGACCTCCTGAGGAAGGGTTTAGAGTTGGAGCATGATAAACGCAAAAAGGCCGCCGGCAGATAAAAAGGGAGCCAGCGGCAGAGACGTTTGTTTAGCAGATTGATAACCGGATTTGATACCGATACCTGCAGCAGCTAAAAGAACAAATGTTAATCCAATAATGCTTTGAATTATGCCACCTACAGGACCTAGTACAAAGCCACAGGCCGCCATAAGTTTGATATCACCGCCTCCGAGCTTGCCTTTGGAGATTACAGCCGCAACAAGGTACGGTATGCCAGTAAGGAGCATCCCGGATAAGGAGAAAAGAGGAGAGAAGTGTATGAATCCTAGAGTGGTAATAACTACGGAAAGAGAATCAGGGATCTGGCGAGTTTTCACATCCTGAATGCTGGCATAAGTCAGGAGCAAGGTAAGAAGTAAACCTTTCAGAAGGATGATATTTAGGGACAGACTCAAAGTTGCTCCTCCTGCCACGGCCATTCAGGTAGAGTTCTGTAGGGGTATACCTTTTGGCTTTTGGCAAAGCGAACCATAAAGCGTACTTGATCGAGAACAGACAAATTATTTCGGTCTTTCGTGGTCATCATCACTGAGGCGGAAACACCGGTTAAGAAAGTAACTAAGGCCATCGGCACACTGCCATTGATCAGCCACAGTAATAGCGCCAGAAGTACAGTGAGCAATGAACCGATAAAGGCCTTACCTAATTGCTGTTTGCCAAAACCCGGAAACCACTCGGCTTCCGGCTTCACACCCATCGGAATATACAACGTTTGCGATTCTTGAGTCATCTCATGCCTCCTACTGGTAATAGAACAGAATGATATCCTTCACCTGCCAGATGCTTTCGGCAAGAATGTAAAACAGTACCACGTTTCGGCTGCGCTTCTTGTATTTCGCCGCTTCCTCGTCAGCTCCAGCCAGACGTACCATGCAATACACCAAGCGACAGGCGCAGCCAAGTCGGATTAAGGCGATAAGAGCTTGTGCCAACTCCTCCAGTGTATCCATCCAGTCACCCGGCCTTCGTCATTTTGCGGGCCATCCCTACGAGTTTGACGGAGTGATAGATATTGTTTACAACCCCGCCACCGCCACCTGATGTAATTAAAAAATCGGAGAGGAAGCGTGGTGTCTTGATCGCGAGCATCATACAGGCTAGTCCCCAGAAGACATGGGATTGCAGCATCAGCCCTACTCCTAATTTGGCTAAGGCGATTTGAATAACTACCGTCAACATGGATTGCACAAATTTCTGGGTATAGGCACGGAACACACCACGGTCATTATCCAGTAATCCAGCGCAGGCTAGCGGAATACCAACACGAAGGATGAACATTTCGAGTCCGCGCATGAGAAACTGGAAATACAGGATGAAGAAACAAACCACGAAGACCAATCCAAATAGTGCGGTCACAAGTCCGAGTGAGCTGATACTGTTAACCCAAACCTGCCAGTTGTAGTCGGTCGATTGCCCGATGACGACCAGTAACTGATTGGTTAGCTCTTCGACCATTTGACCGATCCAGGTATAGATGGTGGGAAAACAAATGGCAACAGCCATTGCCCTGAAAAAATTGGTCAGTAGAAACAGAGGTTCTTCATCCGGATCCCCATCGGTCCAAAGTACATAAATCTCAAAGCCCTTTTTCAGAAATTTGAGAATCATCACTGCAACTCCAAAGCCAAACAAAATATCGTACAAGCTTTCCAGTAGATTCGTGCCAGTTGTGAGGGTCATGTATTTCTCTGCATATAAGGAGATGGGAAGAATGTCTTTTAACAAGGTGTCCATATAGATTAGCGCCCCGTTAAGCAGAGCAACGACGAGCAGCAGTAAGATCTTCTCCATATATTCCTCCTTTCTAAGAGAAGCGGCGTGACCGCCGCTTCCTCTGAAGGCTGCTTAACCTTTGTAGTTGAACATTTCCTTGATCCGCTGAGTAAGTGTGGGCAGGATGGTTCCTTCAAACAGCAGATACAGACCGCCTAGCACTAGTGCACCAATTACAACCGCCATCAGGATCTTTACAGCCGTATCCACGAAACCTTCCCCGCTTCGGTTGCTAAGTACTCTCTTTGCATTGCTCCCCATGTGAGCAAATATTATTGGTACAGCCTTCATCCATTTTTTCATTATTCATAACCTCCAAAATTCAATGTGAGCATAGAAAAGAGCCTGCTGCGGTCAACAAGCTCTTTTTTACTTGTAGTAGCCAATAATGATATTAAGGGTGGCTGCGCCGAGTACTGCACCAATGCAGGATACAACGGCAACAATGATACGGTTGTTCCACTTTTTGGTGTCCATCTCATCCGCAGCTGAGCGTCGGATACTAAAATAAACAATGAGCAAACCGGAAACAACCGGAGCCAGAATCATCAACCAAGTTGTGACATCACCAATTAATTTCTCGGTCCCAGTCACCAGCTTGCTACCTTTAATGTCGCCGGAAGCATAAACGGATGAGGATTCAACCCAATTGTAGTAAAGCGTAAATAGTACGGCTGCTGCAGTTCGTATAACCGAAGAGAAGCGGCCGGACCTTAATCGTCGTCTGAACCCGGAGGGAATAATCCGCTTTGAGCGGCTGCTTGTTGCCGTTGTTCGGCCATCTGCCGGGTGATATCTTTCTGATAGTAGATCCAAATGTTCCAAAGTTTCACCTCCTCATTCGTATTCGTTCGTATGATTCGCCGCATTTCTCGTTCTTCTCTCACTTTGCGATTGTGTTCCTTGTCTCCAAGGCCCATCATCGCGTTAAATGCCCAAGAGGATAGATCGGGAGAATGCATCATTGCTGGATGGGAACGAGATAGTACAATCTGATAAGGGCGTGAGACACGGTGCACCTCGTCTACCGTTAACAACTTGCGCTCAAGCAGATTTAAGCTGTGTGAAGTGCTGGGCGTCGAATATTTGCCATGTGATGCAGATAGCTGATAACTGGACGTTGTATATGTCCCGAGCTTCTCGCTGACTTCCCGCAGCGTCTCAAGATCGTCAGCCTGCAGGTATATCCAGGTCTGACAATTGGATTTGATCGTACTGGCTACATGGTCATCGTATTTTTCTTTCAATTGTTCGAAACTTTGTAGAAATAGGTTAAAGCGCATTCCACGCCCGCCGCCGACCGTCAACTTATTTGTGAAATCGGCAATGGGCGTAAAGTTACCAAACTCATCAAGGATAAAATTGACCCGTTGTTTTAAGCGTCCTCCACGTTTGTCTGCTTCGGTAGTTAATAGTTCGTACAACTGGGATACCATAAGCGAAGCCACAGGATAAAAGGTTGTCTTCTCATCGGGGAGGATAATAAAAAGCGCCTGTTTCTTATTGCCGATGTCGGCTAAAGAAAAGTCGCTTTTGTGTGTGATGGCATAAATCGATTTGGAGGTGAAGAGACGCAATGTGGTCAACGCTGAGGTATAGAAACTACCTTTGGTGCGGGAGGGAGCAATGTCGGAGATGCTGAGCAGAGCCCGAGCAGGATGATTCTGAGGCAACCGCCTAATGTACTCCTGCATCGGTGTTTTGTTGCCGATTTGTTTGTTCATCTCTGCTAGAAACCAGTAGACATTGGTCATATTTTGGAACTCCGGGCGCTTGACGTTATCCCACACGACACTGAGGATCGAGGCGGCGATGACCGACATTTCTCCGTTGGTCCAGATTTTTTCACCCTGAGCTTTGCCTACCAGCACGTTCGTCATGTCCCAAGCGAGCATTTCTGCTTGCTCTTGGTCTCCAGCTAGCGTCGCGTCAATGATAGGCTGAAGCAGATTGTAATGGTGGCTCTTTTCCGGATGGCGGAAATCGAGAGCAAATACTTCATAACCCAGCTTCTCCAGCAGGACGCTACTATAATGAAATAGCTCTGCTTTCGGATCAGAGATAACCAATGACTCTCTGGCTAATGCCAAGAGTCCGATGGATTGAAGGACCACTGTTCGAGATTTCCCGCTGCGTGTCGCGCCGATACAGAGAGAATGAACATCGTCCCCTATAAAGAAAAGACGCTCCTGGTTTCGTGCTTGTTGTAATCCTAGGACAATACCACCCGATTGGATCAGAGGTGGTGCTGCAGTGGGGCGAGGATGGTTAACCGCGGTGTTCACTTTCGGAATAGACTTCGGATGAAGCATCCTCACGGTGAAAGTCCTCCTTCAGATCGGTTCGTCGGAAATGCAGGTCGTCGTAACCGGATTGAATCAATTGGCGAATATAGGGATTCTTCAAATCGAGCAATTCGCAGTCGAAGGCATGAGCCCATTCCTCTTCTAGGAGCCATCGTGCGGAACCATGCTGATTTTGTCCCACCACTACAGGTGTTTCAATCCCGGGGGCGATTTGCTTAAGTTTGCTCTGATATGGCCGGTTATTGGAGACGAAAAAGAGAGCGGACAGGAGTAAAGTAAATCCTTGAAGACAAAGAAAAAGCAGAAAGTGAACTCTGCTAGAAATAAGACTACCCAGGCTTGCATTTAGGGAGGGGACAGTGAGGGTTGAAGTTGAACCGGATAAGGCACCATGCAGGCCCGTAGAGAAGAAGAGATTAAAGATGAAACCGATGGTTATTAAAAGCGTGCAAAGCAGCAGCTTTTGTTTCGTTTTCACCACTCCGGCTCCTCTGTGGGTTCAAAAAAATTATCAGGTCGTTCTCTCAGGGAGATAGAGTCTTGATGGGATTGTGGGAAGTTATCATATTGTTCTGTAGCAGGGAAGCGAGCTTCCTGATCTAACTGTATTTGTAGAAAGAGTGATCTTGGTGCCGGCTGATCATAAATACGGCCCCATTCTTCAACATGAAGATTATGCATCGTTACATATACGGGATGATCCTCACATAAGGTGTGCACCAAGCTATCTTCGTTGATAATTTGTTCCAGCATAGCGGGGTGAGAAGCGGACAATTCATAAACCGGAATGGAGCAAGCATCGAGTGGATAAAAGAGATAGTTTTCTTGACCAGCTGCTACCTCCTGTGCCATCTCCGACAGACAATGCTTTGCGATCGTTTGATGTACCGCGAGTGCCCACTCTCCGTCATGATTCACCATGGAAATACCATTGTAGAACTCTTGGCTCTCCATAATGTCTCCCCAGGGTGTAGTTGCTGGTGGGGTCATTCCACCAAAATACTCCGGAGCAAAAAACTCTCCATCCTGGGTCAGTTTTTCTGGCGAGCCGCACCATTCTTTAAATTCCGGATCTGTAATGGCATCTTTTTTGAGTAGTTCATAAGCAGGAATGATACTTTTAGCGTCGTCGAAATAAATATGATCACCTTGTGACTCTCCAGCTTGCAACGCTTCTTCACTGAGTACTTCTTTGGCATAATCAGCATCCACAACAATGCCGCTATTGTGTTCGGCCATCATGCCGTACACATGCAGGCCAATTTCCGCGCAGGTTAAAATATTACCCCATATCGAGCTTTCGGGCTGAGGCATGGACTCACTTCCTTCTATAACAAAGATGAGTTGTTACCGAGCATCTTCGGTAATTTCGAGCGTCTCCGAGTTACCGTCAAAGTCATGACTAAATTCATGTTCGTAGTTCAGGTGGATTTCCCGATCTTTAAGCTCGGGCAGTAGTTCCTCCAATCGGTCGATCAGGATCTGGACCTGTTCAAATTGCTCCATCGTCTTGTCGTTGGGACTGATGAGGAATTTGACCATCTCATCATGAATGAGAATAAGCTCATTCTCGCTGAATAGTTTCTTACCATCTACCAGGCCGCTGCGGACGGCAAAGTTCTCCATCGCCTCATTTCTGTCATAAAAATATTGGCGTTGTACCGGCATTCCATTCTCTGGCGCAAGACGGTAGGTCGAAAATACATATTCGAATAGAGGATGATGTTTGCAAGCAAGAATGACATCCCCATATTCACTAAGCTTGTAGACACCGTTTGTGATCTTCTCATCCTTATCGGTATATGGCTTTTCCGTACAAACGCCCAGCTGCAGGGCTGTTTTCCGTGCCAGGTCTGAAATGCTGCTCATAAGCCGATCCGGGACAGTAACAAAAGGATTACGTTCAATGCTGTCCATCCGTGTATAGAAGGCAATGATCTGATCCTTCTGATATAGATCTGCTAAATAGTCTGCGGATGTGGAACGCCGAACCTCAATCCCTTGCTGGGATAGGGCAGCAAAGAAGCTTTTATAAAATTCACTTTTACTTTTCATTTGAGGCACACCTTTCAAGAAGACTACTGTTCGTGATCCAGTTCAGCTTGAAGTGGCGATTGAAGGGGATTTAGAGAATGGGGAGTCAGCGACTCAATTTTCTGCAGAAGATGGTCAATGGATTGTTTTTCGTTATACCCTAGTGTGGAATCATTAAGGCTACGATAGAGGAGGGCCGCGTAAAGCGAACTGAGCTGATCGGTTTCAAACAATCTACCCTTGTCGAGTAATCCACTTCGCATTAGAAAATCGTCCTTAGCCTTCTCATATTCATTGCGATAAAAATAATGGCCCATGGCAAATCCAGTCCGCTCGTTATTCATCTCCCACGTAACAAAGCGAAACTCACCGTCCCCATCGTAACGGCCTGCTAATACATGATAGTTATATTCCAGCATACTGCGGTAACTGCTCAAACTGGAGATTCCAAGTTGGGTAGCATTACGATAGCTGCGTTCTATCTCCCAGACCTTTCCGACAATGCTTGGAATCTGGTGAGCAAGTGCAGCTTCGGCATTAGCTGGATAATGAATTTCACCATTCTGATGAATAAATGCGATAGGGTCGTTCTTTTGAAGAACGGAGAGAACGGAGGACGATTCACGCTGGATATTCAAACCTAAACGGGAGAGCTCTGCTTCCAGCACCTCTTTCATTCGATTATTGATCTCCACTGGCCGATTGCTCCTTGAGCTGAGATGGACTCTCCTGAGAAGGAATTACTTGAGGTTGTTGATTCGGTTTGTCTTCTGACGGTGGTCGATGTTTCCGTGGAGTTTGACGCATCAGTTTCTCAAACGATTGCAGCTTTCCATTGGTAAAAAACATTTGATCATTCCCTTCGATGTGGTTGGAGACTCACACTACCTATCGAATCCTTTATCCTTATTCCGTAGGAGCCATTCTTTCTTAGCCTGCTTCGATAAGTCACCTCCCATTAGCTTGCTTTTGTCGTCGTAATCCATTTGGGCATTCATCGCCAAGCCTTCCATCAGGTTAAGCAGCTCAAGCACTAATTGCTCTGTCATGGCATACTGCCAATTAGCTTGTTTGATATTAAAGCTGGCATCCTTCTCTAGCTGGATGATGGTGCGAACCGTGGAGAGGATGCGGTTGGCGATACGTTTCTCTGCTTCAGCCTGATATTTAGCACGCTGCCTGTTCAAATGATCTGGATTAGAGTCATATAGCATTGCCAGGTTCATTTTGGCCTCAACGTAATCTTCTACCATCTGAGCAAGATAGCGATTCTCTTGCAACAAGTTCTGTACAAACTTATCTAGTGGTGTTTTTGATTCAGGGGGCAACAGCTTGTACGCAAGTCGTCCGGATTTCGGCATTTGTTGACGCAATTGAAAAAGCTGTTCAGCCAACTTCTTTACAGAAGAGGGCTCCACCAAGGGGTGTTTGGGAAAGAGGAGAAGAGAGTCTTCATCATCGACTTCAAACCGCTGCTGGAATGCTCGAAATGCTCTTGGGTTCAACTGCTTCAGATAGTTCTCAAATTCTGACACCAATTGATCGGTAATCTCGGACACTCCGGATTTGGCCTGATCCCGCATGGCAATAAACTGTTTGATTTTATAAGCGAACGTGTCTTTAATCAACTGTTTGCGAATGCTGTTGGGGACTTCGGGGGAAGTGAAGTTCTTCATGATTTCTTGTTTCCTGTCCCAGAACACCACATGAAGATGGGGATGATCCATTTCGTTATGAAGGGCGGCAGCCCAACAAAGGTTCTCTGTTTTAATCTGGTTTTGAGCTGCAAGTGTGGCAATGTGCTGCTCCATATACTGCTGCCATGCCGTGAAGTTTGATAGTCCTAGTTCCATTGCAGTTTCTTTGCGGAAAGAAATAATGCCACGATACATGTTTTTGCCTTGTTGTGAAATATCTCGGGCAGTTCGCGCCACTTCTTGCCAGGAATCAAATACTTGAAGTTCACCGGGCTTTAGTTTTCCGAACAGGCCATGGTTCTTCGCACCATGACGAACCGCACCGGGGCGGGTGGCGATATAACCAATATGACAGTAATTGCTGACTGCGGTTTTGGGCTTATTGGGATGGAAGAAGCGTTGCTTATAGATCAGAGCCGACATCGGTATCGCCTCCGCGCAGTCGCTCCGCATCCTGCTCAAAACCATCACCGAAGAGGAAGAGCTTCTCCACATCAGTGAGCTTCATCTTCATGTATTCCACCGCAAGCTGTCGAGCCTTCTTCTCAATCTCCCGGAAAGTTGTATAACGATTCACATCTATTAAATCCGCAATGATAGCAATGGTGGAGTAATAAGAGGCGGCGGACATGATGAGGTCTTTGCTAGCCAGTCCGGCTAACCGGTTACTCAAACTATTGATGGCAATGGTGATCTCCTGGCGGATAATAGTGGTGATGAAATCAATCTCTTCGGTATAGGCATCTACAGACATCCCCTTTTGAATAAAGGCACGTACGATATCTGCCATACTGAGATGCTTCGCAGCTGCATACTTTTTCAATACTTCATATTGTTTCTTTGGGAGCTTGACGGTGATCTGTATGGTTTTCTCAGCTTGTGCCATGGCATCTCCTTCCCTTTGGGGTACTCTTAAGCGACATTCGTTTGCCGGGTGGAAATCACTAAAAATGTCGGTGGAAGCTCTGCTTCCACGCTGTTTTCTAGCAAAATGACATTTTGCTATTCCTGCCTTTACACCACCACCATCGGGCGGTGCCCTCTGGTGGTGGGACGGCAGTCCTCTTATCCAATGAGAAAAAAGCTTATAGCTCATAGTCACAATCCTCCTCATGAATAGGTGATTTCTCTTCGGTTGTGGGCTGACGCATAGAAACCAGATCTACATTGAAATCCTTATTGTGTGGCGTCTGGATACTGGTCCGATATCCTAACTCATAATACTTATGGGCAAATTTAAAGGCAGCCTCTTGTCCCCAATTGGGAGCCGGGCTGCCATCTCGATAAGTGGCGTTATAGTCATTATCTAAGCAGAAGATGATTTCATGAATAGTGTGTTGGGATAGGAAGCGCTCTAAGGCATTATCTGATAAACACCCGAGGGA
Source organism: Paenibacillus tritici (assembly GCF_018207515.1). Classification (NCBI taxonomy): domain Bacteria; kingdom Bacillati; phylum Bacillota; class Bacilli; order Caryophanales; family Paenibacillaceae; genus Paenibacillus; species Paenibacillus tritici. Next base: position 5,516,296 of record NZ_CP073365.1, on the reverse strand, counting down.
AATTCGATGATCTGCTCGCCAGTCCAGCCCGTTCAGCTTGGTGAGTGTGGCATGGCTCATGGCGTCGATGGGACTCTCACATACATAGACTCGTGTACTGTTGTCACTACCAGAGATGTGAAAAGGGTGGCTTTTATCTGAGTGTATTTGATCCTGTTTAAAGGGACGATTTGGATCGCAACCCCTCATCGAACAGTACTTAGGGGCTGCTTCTTGATCGTATCCGACGAAAACACAGTTTCCGGTTTTGGATTGCTGGTAAAGCTTTTTTTCGTGCATGAGGTGGGACAGTATTTCGGAGTCAATTCCGCGAACATGTACGAGATACCAAGCGACTCGCCTATAGTTGGATGCCTTGTCTGGAAGGATGAGCTGGCCGGCTGTTTGAGGAGAATGGGGCAGAGGAGTGAAGCGTGGGATTTCACTCTCCAGTAAAAAAGCTACAGCTTCTTTGAAATTCATATTCCAGAATTGCATTACAAAGTCAATTGGGCCTCCGTGGGTATCAGTGGAAAAGTGATGGTACTTATTGTTGTCTTTGAAAAAGTAAAGACCGCCACTTTGCTTCGCGTGAAGCGCGCGGCGGCCACCATTTTCAAGGATGTAGCCGTGGGATTTAGCGAAATCGATTAGGTTGGTATTGTTGGCTTTGGTGACATTGGATTTGAAGGAGGGGAAACGAGAAGACAACTTTAATCACTTCCTACCTTTCATTTAATAACTAGAAAATACAGGGTTGTTGACTTTATTAGAGTAACTATAGATTCTAAGGAATGTCTACCAGCGTGGGAGATATGTCTCAGGATTTATTTATAGCTATATACAAAGGTCTTAAAGAAATTAGAAGTCGAAATATTCAAGGGGTTATTGTAAAATTAATGAAAAGATGTTTTTCTCACAATCTATAAATTTTATTGATCTCATTGTCGGCTAAGGGAAATCGAGAAATTAAATTCAGGTGGGCTTAAGAAATAGAGCTAATTAGGTCAATATTGAGAAAACGAGGAGTGATTAGTAATACTATGTTTCCAATTCAGATAAACGGAAGATACAAGAACAAAATAAAATACATTAGCAGAACAGTGGTAATAATATCCGTTATTATAGCTTTTTTTACATTTCCTACTTATATTAATGTAGCTGCTGCTTCTATGTTTGCATTGATAGGTTATTTAATAGAAAAGATTGTATTTGTGTATAATATTGTACATGTAAATCCATTTCCTCAAAAGATAAGAAAAAATCAGCATGTTTCAATTGGATATGGTTATATAGATGATGAAATGAACAGACCTTTTATATACTTAGTGTATAAAACTAAAACTGAAGCGATTGAACATTTTCAATTTTTTGAATCAATTGTTTTAGGGAAATTAAACGACGAGGACAATAATTTAATATTAAGTATAGTTTTTGAAGATAGTTTACGTTATTCATTGTATATTTATCCCAGTCCTTTCAGAATCTCTGCTCTACATACAGTAAATGCAGTCGAGAGTACGTTGGATAAGAATGAGAGAGTGAATTTAAAAGTAATGTCATATATTGATTTTCTTCCAGCAATCTATACTGGTGAACAAGAATTAAAAGAAATATTTAAAAAATTCATTCAACAAACGCCAATTGAATTTAATACCTGCTATTTAAATAATGGAGAAATTATCCCTATAAGAAAAAAACCGATAAAAAAATATCACTTAAGATTAGTTGAAAGGTCAGAGTTAGGCGACGTTGACGTAGAAAGTAAAATTGAATGGTTTAACCCTATTGAACAACGAGATAAGGAAATAAGTAGTTAGTATGTGATATAAATTAAGGTGATAAACATAATAAGTAAAGGAGTCCACTTTCACGTGGAACTCCTCGGGATATAACAATCATATTAGTGCCTTACCATTTCTCCAAGTTCTTCTAGTAGACTTGGAGAATTTTACACGTTCTTTGTCTCCTCGTATTGAGGTGAAATCCACATGATCAACAACAATTAATTGAGGTTTGATTTTGGTATCAATGAAGATTTTTTCTATTTCATCAAACATAACTTTGTACATCTTAGTAACTGCAAGTTTGTCTTTTTCTGATTCTTTCTGTGTTTTTTTATCAGCTTTCTCAGCTGCATCTTGTGGAAAATAAACTTGACTTGGTTGGTCGAAAAACATGAATAAAGGCATTGGTGAACGGCTTCCTTGAGATGTGAAGTAACGTAAAAGGCTAAGAAAGAGTGCGATGTGACATGAAACCCAGTTAGCACCACTTCCCATTTCACTCAAAGTGACCTTTTCACCATCTTTTCCGACTAAAGCAAGTTCAAATTCTTCAAGGTTAAAAACCAACTGATATTGTTTGAACTCTTCTTCAAAATCTAGTTGGGCCTTTAACAAGTTCATATTTTGATTAATTTTTTTTAAAGCTATTTTTTTTTCTTCCTCCAAGTTAAACTGTCCAAGCTTTAAATTGCATTCATTAATTTTATTTTGAATGTCTTCTAGTTCTTTATCGAGATTGTTAAACAAGCCTTTTTCTTTTGTTTCAAGATATAGTTGAATCTCAAGTCTGCAATAATTAAGTTTTTTCTCTAAGTCATGGCGATTACTTTGAGACAAGTAGTTTCTTTCTATACTTCGCATTTGGCCCCAGAGTCTTCGTATTTCCTTTATGATTTGATTCATTTGGTCTGTTATTTTTCTATGTTCTTCAGCAAAGTGAGAGCTATTCTGATTCATAAGATGTATTTCATTTGTTAACCATGAAGATGCTTGTTCAATTTCGCGAGAAATTTGGTGTAAATCTGTACACTCAGAACCACATAGTGGACAGTTATAGTCTTTCTTTTCATGTATTGAAAGTTCTGATTTATAATTGAGCTTTTCTAATGAGGAGATATAATCGACGCTGTTGTCTGAGGCGGATTCAAGCTTAATTAACCTGCTCTTAAAAAGTTGTTCCTGCGACCTTAGTTCTTCAATCTCCTGTTTGATTTTTTCATAACGAACGACAATCTCGTTGGAAGTATAGGAATTGTCGTTAAGTGTTGGTAAATTATTTGCTAACTCAATTAATTTTTCTAAAGATAAGTTATCTATAAATTCTACACCTATTAATGCATAGTAATTTTTCACCTTTGGTAATAAATTTTTAATAACCTCATTTTTAATTGCAGCATCACTTACTTGATTAGCTTGAATTTTCTTGAGTTCTTTTTTGTATGAATTGAGTTGAAGGAGGACGGAATAGTACTCCTGTCCAACAATACCAGCAAAGATAGGGAATTGCTGAATAACATCTTTTTTCTTTTGATAGTCATCAAATCTATAAAAAAGTGCAAATTTACTTGCCATTAAATTCTGATGCTGAAACAAATAGGAAGTCATATGTCTTAATGAAGCAGCTTCCTTTCTATCGTCAGGATCTTCTGTGACATTGGAAACTCTTAAATTAAGAACTCTCTCAATTTGTTTTTGCACGATTTTATAATCATGGAACTTATCCTCGGTAAAGAATGCTCTACTAATCGTCTTACACGTTATTTCTTCTGGTAAAGATAAAAATAACATTTTCTTTTTCTCTAAATAAGTAGACTTTCTAGCGATTATATATCTTTCGTTGTCAATAATTAAAATTAATGAAAAAAGTGTAGCAAAATCAGTGATTTTTCCTTTAGGAATGGTTGAACGTGAACTACAAAGACAGTAGTCAATTATTTCTACTAATGCACTTTTCCCTGTTTTGGATTCTCCTGTGATTATATTAACTCCATCGTTAAAATCAACAAATCGTTTTTCATCTTTGTCATTTAATAATATGATGCTCTCAATTCTACTCTGCATATAATTCACCTATGCTTCCATTTTCATCTCTAAAAACTTTTCGAATTCATTTATATCGATATTACGTAAAATATGACCTAAATAGTATGCACTTTTAAAGTAATCTCTTATAAGTGGATGAGTTTTATTATATTCGAGCCGTTCTGTTAATTTGATTTTCTTACTAAATTTTATTTTTTTATTGTTTTCAAGAATTATTATTGCCATTTTTGTAGGCTCAATATAATCATCAAAGAGCTCGGCTACTTGACTTAAGCTGAATTTTGAATTTAGCTTGGAATTGTTATAGTCTTTAAATGGAACTTCTTTGGAGAAAATAGAGTAAAGTGAACTATCTGATCTGGCACTGTTCAACCTATCTCTAGAATCTTTATACATAACAATAGGAAGGACATAGAATATGGGCTTAAGGTCAGATTCCTTGTTATAGCCGGTTAAATAACATTGAATAATTTTACTCAGGAAAAAGGGATTGTACATTAATGTTTCAATATGTTGTATATTCATTTAAGATCTCCTACATGCCAAGTTATCTCACCATCATCGACAATACTATGAATAACACCTCTTTGAAAAAAGTCTCGATTATTACTTATACCGTTAATAGTTCGCGCTTCCATCACCATTGATTGGAGATAGAGCTTTTGTGATTGAGGTAAAATGCTTTTTTTATCATCTTTACAATCTAACCTGATAATTTTTTTGTTTGTTGAGAGGGTCTTTCCTAATTGCTTTCGATAATCTTTTAATTCTTTTGCTTTGAAAATATTATTTTCAAAATAATTAATGATCGTTTTATTTGCTCTACAATAATCGTTTATTGCGTCTGTAATTTCATCAGAGAGATCAATCCTGTGAATTTCTGAAACGAAACACTTTTTGCTCAAGAGCTGATGTTCTGTAGGTGTGGGTTCATAATCTTCAAAAGTAAGTTGAAGGGGATATTCTGTAGGATCGACAAATCTTTTTGCATAATCCTTAAAGACTAAATTGAAATTAGCGGAAGTTATCTCCCATTTGTTTTGTTGGATAGGCAAGCTTAGTAACATACCAATTAGGGAAGATACAAATTCCTCCATTTTTTTCTTATCACCCAAGAATTTGAAGGTGGATTTATAATGTTGATTTATAATAGTTGTGATAGTTTGTTGTTCCGACAAAATTTTGAATTTTCCCAGAACACTCTTTAAATTATCAGCAGTATGTTGAGATGAGAAAATCTTATTGTATATTTTTCTGAAATCAGCTTCTTTCTGTTTGTGTACATTTCCAATGCTTTTAAAAACTTGATACCTAGTTTCGATATCCATGCTTTCCCAATTTCTAAAGATTGATTTTTGAGATAATTTTGCCGTTGTAAATAAAATCATTTCTTGTATATCATGGTAATTATCGAAATTGTTGTACCAGTTCCAAACACTATTCCAGATTTCATGACTACGATCAGAAAGAATTGTCTCCTCGAAATGATGTTTTACCTCAATCTGTTGAGAGTCATTCGATTTAGAGACTAACGTAACGTCTCCTAAATGTTCAATAATAACCTTTTCGTCATCATTCATTTCTAAGCACTTTATCAATCCAATATACGCTTGATAGATAAAACCGAGCGTTTTTAAAGTATTATCATTAGTAGTCATAAACTTCTCCTCTTTAGCGCCTATGTCTCTCTTCCGCTGATGAACAAAAGTTCAAAAAGGGTAGATGTGAGCTAATATGGAATAATTTCTATATTTAACTATACTACATAGGGCTAAGGTAGGGTAGTACATATGACATACTCGTCAATGATGATGCTTTGCACGATTCTGCTACTTAATTGAATTCAATGGATTTCGAGATGTTTTTACTATGAAGCCAATAATTTAAACAGAATAAGCTTGCTCAAGTATGTTGAATTATTAAATTGGGATAGGAAGAGAGAGGATCCATATGAAAGAGATTAGTGATATAGTCGAGGCAACTGCAAAAGCTTATTATTTATCTTATAAATGTTTGATTGCTAAGCATATAGAGGTCAGCAATTTTTATAATGATTCATACTCAGCATATTTCGTTCCTGCAATAACAACAGCAGCATTTTCATGTGAGCTTGCTTTGAAAAACATTAGAAGAAGTGAATGTGGAAAAATACCTAAAGGACATGACTTGAAAAAATTGTTTTATCAAATTAATGAAACCACTCGTAAAGATATCACTTATCGAACAATTCAGACATACAACTTAAAGTCTGAAATATTAAACGCTCCTGAGCAATTTACAGAACAAGAGTTTGAAAATTCACTTGTACTACATAAGGACACGTTTGTAACATGGAGGTATTTTTATGAAGGATTTACAAATACAGATGTCGATTTCCTAGAAGCGTTTATGTTTTGTCTTAACGATGAAGAGCAAAGTTATGGTGAATATGTCTTGAATCAATTAGCGCTAAGGGATTATAAGAGCTAAAGGATTACTATTTTCATCTTTAGAATATAATGTGTTTGCTAAATGTTTTAACGATATTATTATGTGAGGAGAAATATTATTAAATGATTGATAAATACCTTATTTCTAATTGTCTTTTTATAATTGATGAGTTTAATGAGAAGTTTGAAAATAAGTCGATTGAAGAAATGAAAACTTTCGCAGATTTAAACTTTTGTGAAGCAGATCTTGTAGTCAGGTTGGGATATCCTTTTAGACAGATGGCAAGTTTTAATATGCAAAGAAATTCACGTGATATTATTGTTCCAAAAAAAGATTTTATAATTGAAGTAAAATACCTAAGGAATTTTACAAGTAACCCATTAATAAAAAGTAGGGCAGCAAAGCTTGTTTGGAAAGAGGCATTTCAAAAAGATTTTATGTGGTTAACTAACGAAATTACGACTGGATTAAAAGGGAAAAGAGCTTTTATTCTTGGTTGGTTTAATGCAGTTGAAAGATTTAGTCAGTTAATGCAACTTGGAGAGGGAGCAGGAATGTATCCTATAATAAATCAAGAAAAGCTAAGATTATTTCCATTCCTAACTCATAAAGCTGAGAGTGATAAAACAAAAGATATTTTTTATAAATATGAGCAGGCGTATATAGAAAAATTTATAGCTATTAAAGGATTTCAAGAAGAGGTAACTTGTATGTTCTTAGGGAAGCCAGAGGACAAATTCCACTTTGCAATTTATTATTGATGCCCCTTCCTTTAACAACTTGTCTGGCCATTCTGATATTGATAAGTCCTTATTTAATTAGAATGGTTTATGAATCCCTTTCAATATCGTCAGTAATTTCCGTTAATTCCTTGAATTGCTCTCCTGCTTTTCCCTCCTCTCGATGATCCATAATTATTTCGTGATTCTGCAAATCAGCAAACTCTAAAAGATAATTTATTTCTAGTTGTCGAGTTGATATTTCTTGTATGAATAGCTCGTATTCAAATGGTTTTTCAACTTCATTCTTGGCTTCTGCAAGCTGAATTTGAATATCTTGCAACCTCTGCTTAGTTGAGTGGAGGTTGGTTGGAATTTTTTCAATCACATTCTCTATCCGAGTAATACTTCCAATCGCCGATTCCCCTAAATCAACAGAATATGCTTCAGTCCCTTTCACCTGGATATAGTTAGTATTAAAAGCAGAGTAACCTAAATAAAGCTCAAATCCACGATAGCGCCCTACGTATTTTACTTCTCCAATGTTAATTTCACTCACGTTCGAAAGAAGGAGTAGCAACTCTCCAGCCTTTGATTTCTCATTATAGATCTTCCCTTCAAGCTCAATGGAAAATTCATCGCCTCGTGTTTGTTCAGCCAATTCAACATCAGTTTGCAGATGAGCAATACGTTGTTCACAAGCTTGTATTTCCCGCGGATATTGCTGTGAAATCTGTCTTTCCATTATTAGACGCTCATTGTTCCAATTGGCCTTGAGCAACTTCAGCCTTATCACCTCATTATCTACCTGCATCTTTTCTGCGAGAAGGGGATTAGCTGTAGCGATAGCCTTTACCTCGGCAGCCGACAAAACCGTTTCATCAGCGTCCTGACAGGAACGGGATATGCTTTTGCCAGTCATTACTTGTGAAATGTATCGGAGCTTCTGCTCTTGAATCTGCCATAAGTAGCTATCAAAAGTACCCTTAGTTACATAGCGAAAGATCTGAATCATATTGTTTTTATTACCTTGTCTAAGGATACGTCCATCACGTTGAGTAATATCCGCCGGACGCCAGGGGCAGTCAAGGTGATGTGCTGCAATAAGTCGATCCTGAACATTCGTACCAGTTCCCATCTTTTGTGTTGATCCGAGCAAGATACGTACTTCACCGCGGCGAACCTGTTCAAATAAATCCTCTCGTTGTATATCTGTTTTAGCATCGTGGATAAATGCAATCTCTTGTTCAGGAATTCCTTTATTGATTAGTTGTGTTTTTGTTTCATCGTAGACATTGAAGTATCCTGGCTTGGGTGTGCCACTATCAGAGAAAATGACTTGAGTAAGTCGATCAGGTCTGGATTGTTCCCAAATATTAAAAACGTTACTGATACATCGACTTAACTTGGAATCAGATTCAACCGGAGCTTCAGGGTTCATCAGACGGGGATCAATGGACATAAGCTTGGCTTCATTCGTTAATTTCAGCATATTGTCTTCGGTAGCCAGCACATCATTGTTACGGATTTTCTCAGCACGTTCGACAAAGCTGTCCATCATCATTTTTTGGAAGGGAGAGCATTCAGTGACGACAATCTCCGGCTTCCCATCTTTCAATTCGGGAACCGGCAGCTTGAGCATTTCGGCAGTTTGAATATCAGCAACGGTGCGAAATATGTTCATTAGTTCTGGGAGATTATGAAATTTAGCAAACCGGGACTTCATACGATACCCACTGCCTTCAGGCGTCATTTCAAGTGATGAGACAACTTCTCCAAAGGTGGCAGCCCAATTATCGAAAAAGTCCAATCCAAGTCGCTTTAAAACCATTGGCTGCAAATAACGCTGCATTACGTACATCTCAGACATGCTGTTGCTGATCGGTGTCCCCGTTGCGAACACCACACCTCTGCCTTGATTCATCTCCTGGATATATTGGCATTTTAAGAGCATATCCATGGCACGCTGACTACTTGTTTTACCTATACCAGCGACATTGCGCATTTTGGTAAACGTAAAACAGTTTTTGTAGGCATGCGCTTCATCGACAAATAACATATCAACCCCAAGCTGTTCAAAGTAAAGCAAGTTGTCTTTTTTATCCTCATTGACTAAACGCTCCAATCGATGCTTTAGCTGATTTTGAAAAATGACCATCTGTTTAATCGTCCAGTTGCCACCCTTTTCCCTTTTGACCTGATCAATCATCTGGGTAACTCCATTGATTTCATTTTGCAGTAATTGTTCCTGACGTTCATGAGATATAGGGATCTTTTCGAATTGGCTGTGGCCGATGATAATTGCGTCGTAATCACCCATGGCGATTTTAGAGACAAAGCGATTTCGGTTCTGCATACTGAAATCCTTTTTTGTGGTTACCAGGATGTTGGCAGCAGGGAAGAAGCGCATAAACTCATTGGCCCATTGTTCAGTTAAGTGGTTGGGAACACAATAAAGTGGCTTTTGAATGGCTCCGAGCTGCTTTAAATACATGCCTGAAGCAATCATAGCAGCGGTCTTACCGGCTCCCACCTCATGAGCCATAAGGGCGGTCCCTGAGTATATAATTCTTGCTGCAACGTCTTGCTGGTGTTGCCGGAGCTCCACTTCTTCACTCATACCCTGAAACACAAGATGGCTGCCATCATAAGTACGTGGACGGAGAGTATTAAACTTCTCATTATAGATACCCAGCAATATATCTGCCCGGTCTTTGTCCTTGAATAGCCAAGATGAAAAGGCCTCTTTGATTTGCTGCTGCTTGGCACGGGCAATCATTGTTTCCTTGGCGTTCACCACATATTTGATTTGTTCATTTCCATTCTGGTCGAAGTAGGTTACCGGATCACGAACAGTAATACTCTGCAGGTTCAAACTGCCTTCATAAATGTCGTATGCATTTACCCGTGATGTACCAAGAGTGCGGTTTACTTTTATTGATTCCCGTTCCAATGATTTGCCGGAGACGCGCCAGGAGTTCGCATATTCCATGTACTCAACATTGATATTTCCAGCAGATTGATGATATCCCGCCGTTCCAAATGTCTCATACATGAAATCACGGTAATACTTGATTGGAATCCACGGACTGCCAATCCGGAAATCAATATCACCCGGTAATAGTGGAGCAGGTTGCACAGCACTCAGGGCGGTTACATTACGCTCAAACACCTCGGGATATTCCGATGTTTTCAGCTTGGCATAGGCTAATTTGTCTTTTACATTTCCGGATAAGTATTCTTCATCCAGTTCCCAGCCTTCGTCTTGATTACCAACATATTTCTGGGGATTAAGGAACAGCCGGTCTCCGAGTTCATCTAAGATCTCTTCTGTTGATTTGCCATATAGTCTCGACATATAGGATAGATCTACTTTGAGCTTCTGATTCAGGCAGATTTGAAGAGCTTGTAAAGCTGAATCAGGATGTACCGGCATGCGGTTCGGACGAATCGTGGGTTTAGTGAACACTTGAGCTTTTACCCAATTCTTCTCGGGTGTCATATCCTCAATGGAGCGTAGTAGTGGGAGCTGATCATCATCTGAAAAAGCGGCAGTATTAGCTCGATCATTAATGGGCCCGTGTCTTTTGACAAATTGATCGTAGACCTCATTTAGTCGCTGCTGTCCCTGTTGGAGTTCAGAGATGTCATAACCATATTCTCGGGACTGAATGTCAATCACTGTTTTGAGGGCATCTCGAATGTCGCATAATCCTTTAATGCGTTCTGCCTTTTTGCCCTTGATGTCTTGGAAAAGCAAATATTCATTCTCGCAGAAATAGATCTGATTATCCTTGATCAGGTAAGTGAAATTCTTGGTTCCTGCATCGGCTGGTTGCGCTTGTTCCTGTCCATCCTCTAAGTCCTCAATTTGAATATCATCGGGTAATGCTGAAAATTGAGATTTTAAAGAATGAAGGGCAACGCTTAAGTCGGCATATAGATTCTGGGCAGGTTTTGGAAAGCAAGCAGTAGTTCGTTCTGAACCATACATACTACGATCCCAGTTCATATCTCCGAGCACCATTTCGGGATGATGAACAAAATAAGTATTGATTGGAATGCCATCGGATGTGGGGGAGACCGAAATCCAATCTGGGAATTGTTCAGTTTCCAGCTGCCGGGGCTGATCCAGTTTCTGCAGGAATACCATGTCGGCAGTTACTTCAGTACCGGCAACTGCTTTAAAAGCAGTATTCGGTAAGCGAATAGCACCAATGAGATCAGCTTGTTCTGCTAACTCTTTTCGGATCGAAGAGTCTTGTTTATCGAGTGTACCTTTACTGGTGATAAAGGCTATGATCCCGCCCGGCTTCACCAATTCCATTGATTTTATGAAAAAGTAATCATGGATCAAGTAGCTCTCTTTAAAGCGATGATCGAAGACTTGGATGTTATTGAAAGGGATATTGCCGATAACACCATCAAAACTGCTTGGAGTAAAGTTGGTTGTCTCAAAACCTTGAACATGGATTTGTGCTGAGGGGTATAATTGCTTGGCCATCCTACCGGTGATTCCATCCAGTTCAACGCCAAAAAGCTTTGCTTGCTGTAAGGTGTCAGGAAGTACAGAGAAGAAGTTTCCGGTACCCATAGCAGGATCAAGGATTTTACGGTGTTCTCCGTCATTTAGGCCAAAGCGCTCGAGTGCTTGATAGATGTAACGAATTAACTCCGGCTCTGTGTAATAGGCTGTAATCGTGGAGTTCAGTGCTTCAGCATATTCTCTCTCATCCAGCAAATGTTTTAACTCCGCAGCTTCATACTCCCAATCTTTTGCATTCTCATTAAAGGCATTTGCTAGTCCACCCCAGCCCACATAACCAGCTAATATCCTTTGCTCGTCAGGCGAGGGAACACGACGTTCAGATTCAAGCAGTTTCAGAAGACGGATTGCTTCTATATTTCGTTTGTATTTGCTTTTAGCTCCGGAAGGATAAAGGGATACTTCCGTATTGTAGTGGAAGTTCTGAGGTGTGAAAGCAGGGTGTTCAAGAGGTTCTTGAGTAACAGAAAGAGTACTTTCAGTCTCTTCTTGGAATTCCTGATTCTCGGCGGATTCAATTTCTATAGGCTCACGTTGTATAGGAGCTCCAAGAGTACCGGCCTGACTCTTATTGTCTTCCGCCTGCTGAACGTAATCAAATAATGTCCATTCCTCTTCTTGCGGAGGGAAGACAGATAGGCTATCGTCATAGCTTCCATTTTGAATGAGCTGCAGGAGGGTAGTGGCTATCGTTCTCCAGTTGATAAGGGCCTCATGGGCACCTGCACTGTCAGACCATAGTAGTTCAATTCCTTTTCCAGAGTGAGTATATCCGGTCAAGCCATTGCCAAAATCGCCTCTGGCTCCACCAGTCCCGTATCGATTTTTAAGCATCGGAATGAGGTCATGAGCCTTTGTAACTGAGTGTTCGACTACGTAAGAATAGATGACTTGTTTTCCTTGCATTGAACCCATACCGCTGCGGAGCAAGTATTCTAACATTTCTTGTTCCGATAAAATGATATCTTCAGATTTTTCAGGCAATAAAAAAGAACCGCTAATTTGCGGTTCTAAGGACAATGTATTTGAAGTTGCAGTTATCTGGGTCTCAAGACGATCTCGTTCAGTGCCAGTTCCTCCGCGGTTGATTTGATCTGGTTCAAGTGCCGTGTCCGTTCTAGAGTATCTTCGGTCTGAGGTAGCGGTTGTAGTTGGAGTAACTGGTCCGTCAGCTGTTGTATTCTCTCGTTCGCTTCCTGGTCGATTTGGTGCATTTTCTCCATCAGATTGCCCTGCATCTTCAAGCTCATTAATCGATGGGGATGATGATTCCTGAGATAGTTTAAGCTCATTCTTCCGTATTTGCCTAGAGGCTGCTGTTCGGTCTCCACTTGACTCGATATTTGCATCAGAGGATAGAGCAGTCCGTTTGTCTGCTGACTGTAGTTGAGATTCAAGCTCTCTTTGTTCATAACTAACCTTCCTTTCTAGTTCCATTAATTTGATATGTCTGCCGATGTCGAGCAAAATCTCTTTCGATATCTCAGTTAATATCCCGCCCAATCGAGACATTAGCGGTACAGTGTTCCAATCGCATATAGTATCGAACACCTGAGATGAATCTGGCTCTGGAAGCCCGCACCGAGAATGAATGAAGTAGATGCTGCTGGCGACAATCAGTTCCTGCATTTGTTCTTGCACACCAGAAAATGGGAATGTGGCAAAAGGATGATTCACCATGTCCAGCTCTATATCCTGAAATAAATCAAAAGACAATAAATGCTGTTTAACCATCTGCGTGATACATAACCCGAGATCATTGGTTTCATTGGAGGATAGCCTGTTAGCGAGATCAGTGAAATCTAACCCCAGTAAACTCCAGGATTGAGGAGGGACCCTCCCGTGAGTCTGAGAGACATCGAATAAATAGTCTATATGAGGCCTATTCTCCTGAAAGTTACTGACGCCAATGGCTTTTTCTCCTCGATTAACGTACCGGCCTAGTTTGTTCCAAAGAGGAAGGGAGGCTAACATGGATGCCTTTGGATTCTGCATATATATGAGAAGAGCATTATCAAAAGAGTATTTATAAATTCCAGAAGCAAATTTTAAATAATCCATCCAATCTTGTGGTGACTGTGAAATTTGTGATACAGCCAATTGATAGATAGCTCTGAGTGTTGTAATACGAGCCATGATGGTTATCCTCCCTTCCAATGGATAAAATGTGCGCCTTACTGTTCCAGCTCATCATAGATATCTTTGGCTGGCACAAAGGGAAGCCAATCTCGTTTGATATCTACGGCATAAGCTGGATAGCGAAGCTTGATCCCTTCAAAGAAATATGGCATGAGTCCATTATCGAATAGATGATAGGGGCTGAAAGAGTGGGTCTCTTCTTCATGTTCTCCCGTATAGCCCGAATAAAGGTTAAATGCGAGGCGGGAAAGACGGACCGTTGTTCCTGTCTGCCAGCCGTTGTTTAAGCCCTCTAGCCTAATGCTGTCTTCTCTGAAATCATAAAGATCATTAATGTGACGGCGAGTATCTTCTGTAAGGCCTAATAGATAAAACAGAGCGGATCGGTATGGATCGTGTTGACGCTCAGCACGAATGACATTACCTTCATAAAACTGTTCATGAGCCAGATCTTTGAATATCACTAAATTTCCTCCTCTTCAATTAAGGGATGTTGTTCAGGCACTGACTGGAGTGAAAAATATAGGGTTAAAGCTTTATCGATGATTTCCTCAACTTCCGCGGCTTTACTCTCAGGAGAGAAGTATTTGGCATATACTTTGTGCTTTAGCTTAAATGGGGCAGGGAACTTACTTTTTGGCTTCCGGCTAGACTCACCGGAAATGATCGCTAATGCGGCTTGCTCAGTGAAAATGCGATTTTCTGATTTCGCTCGAAGCAGCTCGGATTTTTTCATATCTACTTTGTAACCCTGTCCATGTATTAACGATTCCACGATTTGTTGTTCTTCCCGCTTCAGATAAGAGAGATCGACGGCCGGGCGAAGCTTGATCTCACCTTGATCTACTCTTTCCATGAGTTCTGGTAAAAGATGATTCAAGCGCAAATATCGTTTGATATTGGTTGGGCTCATATCGTTTTTCTCGGAAACTTCATCCACACTCCGAGTTCGCTGTCCCACTGGGACAGTGGACTCAGAATCCTTTGTGTTATAAGGGGTCTCGCCGTTTTCAAGCTGAGTTATTTTACTCTGCTTCTGCTTAGCCTCCTTGCAAGCTTCAAGCTGCATCTGCAGGGCACAGGCGAGCTCACTGGGCAACATATCCTGAATGGAACGTTGATGGAAATTGGTGTCCACCACGATAATTACAGCTTCTGCTTCCGTCAAATGTTCTTTAATAATGGAAGGGATAGAAAGTAGTCCCGCGGCTTTAGCGGCATTGACGCGATTATGCCCAGAAAGAATTTCATAGGAATTTTGTTCCATTGGACGGACTATAACGGGAATTAGCACACCGTTCTCTAGGACACTTTCGATTAGGTCATCCAGTTTTTTGCCCTCATAGAGCTTAAATGGATGTTTATAAAAGGGAATAAGGCTGGAGAGTAGAAGAGAAGTGACTCCTGAATTTTCAGGGGATGATGTTGTAAGGTTGGGTCCTTGAGACAAAAGTAAAAGCTCATCAATGCTTGAAAGTTTAGGCGTAGGTCGCTTATTGCTCAACTTGCATCAGCTCCTTTGCTAAACTGCAATAAGCTGTGGCTACCTTCGACTTAGGATTGAATTCAATAATACTTTGACTGTAGAAATTCGCCTCTCCGACTTTTACGGAAAGAGGGATCTGAACATCAAAGATGCGGACGGTTTCCTGGTAATATGCTTTTACCAACCTAAAGGCTTCTTTATATAAATTGGTTCGAGTATCACACATGGTCATTAAAATACCTGCAATGTTAATCTGCGGATTAATTCGTTTCTTTACCTTAATGATAATTTTCAGAAGCTGAGTTAGGCCTGTTGCTGACCACAGTTGAGGGTTTACCGGGATTAACACACTGTCACTGGCAGCAAGGGCGTTTATCGTTAGTAGACCAAGAGAGGGATTTGTGTCTATAATGATATAGTCATATCTTTGCTTCATGGATTCCAATAATGTGGTGAGAGTCTTTTCACCACCCATTTCATCTCTTAAATTAATCTCAGCAACGGATAGTTCTATGTTGCTTGGGATGAGATCTATATTGCCATGATTATGAATGTATTCTTCAGGAGCCGGCAGTGATTCGTCGCTCATGAGGGCGTTCATAATATTGAACATTGAAAACTTAAGCTGATCTGGATTCTCGATTCCAAAGCACATGCTCAGATTGCCTTGTGGGTCGAAATCAACCAGCAGCACTTTTTTATCTTCATAGGACAAGGCGCACGCCAGATTGTAGGCGGTGGTAGTCTTGCCTGTGCCACCTTTCTGATTAGCAATGGTGATAACGGTTGTTTGTGTCATTATAAAAACCTCCCCGGAGGTTTGCTCCGAACATATTGTCAATGGTAGGGAGCGGGCTGGTTCTCTCATTTTTCTCTCCGAGTTCTCTCGCAGTTCTCTCCAAAGGCTAAATTTGCTCTTTCTGTTGATTGTTGCCGGTAACCCTTGTGGCTCTAGGGAAAACACGAAAAACCGTAAAAATCCTTGATTCTACAAGGTTTTTTGCGGATTGTAGGTTCCCTTATATTCCACTGCAGGGGGTTAAAGTCCAAATGACTTCTGGGACTTAAAATCCTGCGGTAGGTGACTACCGTACGGGTTCGACCCCCGTCCTCGGCACTAGAACAACAAGGGTTTCAGCTCATTAGAGCTGGAACCCTTGTTTGTTTTTAAGATGGTTTGCTAACATTTTGCTAACGGCGCCTTTTTTTGAGTGTAGGTTCGAGGTTTCCGGTACGCTCCGAATAAAAAGCTTGCTCTATTCGTCAGTCAAGGTGCAGCGGAGTTTACACGGGTCAAGATTGAAACTCTGAGGAGCTAAAGCCTTTCAAAAATAAGAGAGGAACAGTATTGAATGAAATTATGTCCGTTCGATATCACCTCTGGAGCAGTAGCCTTAAATTCAGGTTATTTAACGAACCTTATCTACAAAGGCCTTCAAGATCGAAACATACGCAGTATCTGTGTCCGCAATAGCAAGAATTGTCCTGCCGAACTAGGGACCGACGGATCACTATAGAATCAGCAAAAGAAACCCAAGGTCTCATACGAGACTTCGGGTTCTCAATCTTAGTAGCTTTTAAGACTAAACTTTATTTACATTCCAAAGTTTTTCTGGAATATTAAGCTGGTCGAGTTTTGAAACGTTCAGCTAAGAATCCACCTCTGCTTCACGTCCGTTTGCAACCTTCTCAACCCAATTAGGATCCATAATTAACGCATGCCCAATGGCGACTAGTGGCAAACCTAATTCAACAGCTTTAAGAGCATCATCCGGTGTTATTATGGAACCAGCAGCCATCACAGGTGCTTTACCGTTTGCTCTTTCAATGTCTGGAGCAGAAGGCACCGGAGCAGTGCTGCACGGCCTTTCTGAAGCGGCGAGAGATTGCGCTGATTATGATTTTATTTGGCGTATAAAATCTCGATTGTTCAGCTATGATTCAACTCTCCACCATGGAGTTCGTGGTAGATTAGATAAACTTATTTCGACTGTTTCTCCGATACGAGGCGCAGTAACTGATACCTTTCTTTCGTGAGCAGCTGTGAGAACACGTTCAATGGGTTCATTCCAGTCATGGATCGCTAATGAAAATGCTCCCCAGTGAATTGGAAGTAATAGGTTACCCCGGAGTTCAATATGAGCTTGTACTGTTTCCTCAGGCAACATATGCAATGGCCACCAACCTCTGTTGTCATATTGTCCGGCTTCGATTAGTGTTAAATCAAATGGTCCATATTTTTCACCAATCTCTTTAAAGTGTGGACCATAGCCGCTATCACCACCGAAAAACACTTTTGTATGCTTTCCCTCTATGATCCACGAAGACCACAAGGTTAAATTTTGGCCAAAAATTCCTCTTCCCGAGCCATGCTTTGCTGGTGTGCAGCGGAACTTCAGGCCATAAAACTGAACTTCTTCCCACCAGTCAAGTTCAACAATCCGCTCAGGAGCAATACCCCATCTCTCAAGATGGCTGCCAACTCCAAGAGGCACAAGAAATTTTCTTACTTTGTTTCTTAATTTCTTGATAGACTGATAATCAAGATGATCATAGTGATCGTGTGATATAAGTACAACATCAATCTCCGGAAGGTCCTCGATTTCAATTGGCATTTGCTCACTATAACGTCTACCACCAAATCTAAAAGGCGAGGAATAGGCCGCGAATACCGGGTCTAACAATAATAATTGGTCGTCTAACTGGATTAATGAGGTAGAGTGTCCGAACCATGTAACGGATGCTTTATCCATGCTTCTAGAGAGTAAAGATTTTGTTATCCGTTGAACTTGAAGCTTTTCTTTAGGTCGCGCATCAGGATTTCCTTTCATGATTTCAAGAAGTACTGGCAGTAGCACCTTTAGTCTATAATCAATACGCGATTTAATAGGATATTTAAACTTCCCTTTTACGAAGTTCTTGGATTGTTGGAATTGGCTTTTCTTCTTCCTTGTCGGTCTTGCTCCAAAAACCGGCAAAGAGTTCAAAACAACAATACTTAGAAATATCAAAATTAAAATAACGAGAACTAACGTTTCTTTTAAGACAACCCCATTACCGCCCAACGTTAACAATCTTCCTGACCCAGGTTGGCTCATTCGTCGCCGCCCGTACGAGGCAGTCGGTGCAGTCTGCGAAGGAAAGCGGCAGCAGCGGAGCGATGCGGGTCGAGGGGCCTGATGTATATTTCGAAGTGGCGGCTAAGTCGCTAAGTGCGGCCAGTCGTACAATGATCCAATCTAGGTCGCTCCGTTGCACTGCACTCGCCGCAATGGCCTTGTCCTCGACCGCCTTCGAGAAGATGCGGCCCGAATTGCGTATGGCCCAGCGATTGAGCACGGAAAGTTCTTTTCCGTCGCTAAGACCGATGCCGCTTTGCATGACGAAGCGCTTGACTCCGGCGCCCTGGCAGGCTGCTAGGATGTTCGAGATGGCCTCCGACATGGCGGTGCCCGACGAAAAGTTTCTGGTCGGACCTATGCAACTAATTACATCTCCAAATAATTCCTTAAATTTCTGTTCGCTTAATTCTATTTTGTTCATTAAACGATCTTCTCCAATCAAATCTTATTTCTATTACAAATGCTTGCTTCATTGTGCAATTTTTTATACGTAAAAAATGGATGAAAATAAAAATCATCAATTTTTTACTTTTTTTGGAATAATACCTGTTAATAAGAATAAAAACTTAACATTTGGAAGTATTTCTACAACATCTCCAGCATGAAGTCCACGTGCCGGTTTCATGGGGAAAATTACAATTTCACTTAAATTTTTTACGTGTCCCTTAATTTATTTCTCTTTTAGATATGAAGTTTGCAAGGTATTATAATAAGCCCCTTGTCAGGGCATTTTTATTCTTCATGTATTAATTTGCACATCTTTATTGATTTTTAAAGATTCTTCCCAAAGAATTCTGTTAACTTGATTACAGCCTGAGCTACATATCCCGGCGTGTCATACATGGCGATATGCGTTGCACCATCAACCCAAAATAATTCTTTTGGTCCATTCGACAATGCATAAGCTTGTTCGCTGAAACCACGTGTGTCAGCCTCGGTTCCTGCAATCGTTAAAAGAGGTTGAGTTAGAAAGGTACTTATTTGGCTTAATGCCGAGAATGCCATGATTTTGTCAACGCTTCTAAATAGGAATCGATTAGTAGAATTTGGATGCTGTGCTCTAGGAGTTCTATAGTATTCATAGCCTTCACGCATAAGCACAGGTGTATTTTCATCAAATCCTTCAGGCGAATCAGGTACATAAGTAAGGAACATAGCCTCTGCTCCATTTGCTTCTGCAGTACGCTGCTTAGCAACCGCCTCAAGTGTTTGCAATTGTGATGAAACGGTACCTCCTGTACCTTCTCCTCGGAACATAGCACCTATATCAATTGCACTGACTCCTGCTACTGCTTTGATACGACGTTCGGCTTGTGCTGCAGTTATAGCATAACCGCCACCGGCACAAATACCAAGGGCTCCAATCTTTTCTTCATCTACAAATGGAAGTGTAGACAGATAATCTACTGCACAACGCACATCTTCCACTCTGGCAATCGGGTCTTCGAGTAAACGCGGCTCACCCTCGCTCTCTCCCTGATGCGACGCATCAAAGGATAATGCAACAAATCCCTGCTTGGAGAGTTTCTGTGCATACAACCCAGCAGTCTGTTCCTTTACTCCTCCGCCGGGATGAACGCTAACAACCGTAGGATATTTTTTATGTTCATCGAATCCGTCTGGCAAATACAGATCTCCTGCCATTGTTAAATTACCGTTATTAAATGTTACTGATTTTTTCATTATTTTTTCTCCTTTTTGATTTTTATTATAAATGCACATTGATGCGATATCGCACTTAGGTATACAATATAAAATGAAACTAGGATGTCTACAATAATCAAATGAACACCGTTTGTGCCCTATTGCACAAGTTGATTAAAATTGTGCAATTATTCCTAAGAAAGTTTGGTGACTCTCACAATGTCTATAGTGGATAGAAGAATACTCAAATCTCTAAAAGCAATAAATAAGGCTTTTATTGAACTAATGTCTGAAAAGAATTTTGATCAAATTACGATACAAGATATCTCTGACAGGGCAAATGTTGGTCGAAGAACAGTTTACCATCATTACTTGGATAAATATGATCTACTGGATAAGCTTACTGAAAAACATTTTAACGAACTAAGGGAACTCTGCGAATTCGCATCTGATTTGGATTTTGTAGAAGCGACTTTGATCTGGACCGAATACTTTGAAAATAATTATTCATTCTTTTCGTTGATGTTAACGAGTAAAGGAGCCCCTTATTTTCGTAATCGATTCCTTGACTTCCTAATCGAAGAGTTGAAGAAAGAAGCAGACGTAACCAAAGGCAAAAACCAGGGATTAAATGAAGATGTTATTGTATTATTTGTTGCATCAGCTCAAGTAGGAGTCGTGGAATGGTGGTTTACGAATGGAAGACCTATCCCGCATCAGGTCTTGGCAAAACAACTGGGGATATTATTAGAGAGGAATCTATAATCGTGGTATGTAAGTACCATACGAATTCAACCTTCGTCCTCAGCATTACAACAATAAGGGTTCCAGCTCATTTGAGCTGGAACCCTTATTTGTCTTACAAACCAAAGATCGTGGAATAACAGGTTCCTTGCCGTAATTGGCAAAGAATATGTCCCAACAAGTTCAATACTCCTCTTCTGCATATCCCACGCCATCGTTCTGTTGCCTACTCCACATCACCCGTCGATTGCCGGAAAACCGGCATCGTCTTCACATGCGTAACCAGTGGAGGTCTGTTGGGATTTTCGATTTTGGACAGAAGCATCTCGGCGGCAAGGAAGCCCATTTCGGACCGGTGGATATGAACGGTGGTCAAGTGGGGTTCGACGATTCGCGACTCTGGGGAATTATCGAATCCGCAGACCCTAACCTCACCCGGAATTTGGATATTTAGGTCCTTTAAGATACGAATAGCATTAATCGCGATGTAGTCATTGGCGCATACGAACGCGGGTGGAAGATTAGTCATGCTCGCTAGTCGCTGCTTAAGCCACTTATAGTCAGCGATATACCGGTCGTTTTCAAGAATGCAGAAGGATTCATCAAGATCAATCCGGGCGGTATACATGGCTTTGGTGAACCCGTCCCAACGCTCGTTGAAGCTCATGCAATGGCGGGAATCGCCGATGAACCCGATCTCCGTAATTCCTTCATCAATGAGCTTCTTCGTTAGACTGAAAGTACTGTGAATGTTCTCCATCAGCAGCAGATCTGCCTTCATCTCTGAAAACGTCAGTTCGGCTGAAGCGTCAATGAATAATGTCGGGATCCCGAATGACGTAATAAACTCTGAGTACCTCTTGTCGAACAATTCGATACAGACAATGCCATCTACTTTACTTTTGTCGAAATTGACAGGAAGAGCCGACGAATCGAGTTCATTCTCCCGAACGATATGTATCGACAAATTGAAGCCTTCGGAGCTGATTTTTTGTTCGAGGCCGCTTAGCAGTGACGTGCCAAAATGTGAATTGTTCGGCATATTTGCAGTAAGCAGGGCGATATTGCCGGTTTTTTTGGCAGAAGTGCCTTCTTGTTCGAACAAGGCGAACTGCTTGTAATTCATATCAATAGCTTTCCTAACCACTTTGCTGCGTGTGTCATCCGGTATAGAGGGATTATTATTTAATGCTTTGGATACAGTATTTCTAGAAAGTCCAAGCGAATCGGCTATATCTTGAATGGTTACTTTTTCTTTGTTCAAAGATAATGGCTCCTTTAGCAGAAGTGATGCGTTCTCAACCACAATAATCGTAGTATAAAATAATGTAATTGTCAACTTAATTGTTACAAATGAACAATTAGATAAAAAGTGAAAAGAAAGATTAATGTGGTTTGCATTTTGTTCAAAAGTAAACAAATGCACAAGTAAAATGGACGGTGTGCATTCACCCGGTTATGGATTTTTCGTAATATAAAACTATTATTTTGTTTTTTTATGTAGAAAAAACAATTAATTTTACGTTATTAAAATGAAATGGTGTTTTTGTTATGTGCATATGTTTACTTTTGTATTCATAAAAAGTCTTGACGAAGTAATCGCGATGTTGTAAATTGAATTTGCTAAGCCGTTGACAGTGACTTATGGAAGCACTTACTTTCGCGCGAGAAGTATCCAAAATCACATTTATGTTTTGCAAATGAGTATTGAGGGGGAGGAGAAGTTGCAACAAACTTCTGGAATTACACAAAATAAAAGACCGGAAGCCCGGAATCGCATAGGACTTATGGAGAAACTCAGGTATATCAAGAACAACTATTGGCTTTACCTTTTTGTGCTTCCCGCAGTCGTATTGACTATTATTTTTAAATATCTTCCTATGTATGGTGTTTTGATCGCTTTTAAAGACTACAGCTTTCGCAAGGGTATTTTGGGGAGTGACTGGGTTGGGTTTCATCACTTCGAACGATTCTTTAATGCACCCAATTTTGAGCAATTGTTATTCAATACACTTCAGTTGAACATTTACGGTCTTTTACTGGGATTCCCGGTGCCGATTATTCTGGCATTAATGTTGAATCAGGTACGCAAGGCCGCGATGAAAAAGAACATTCAATTGTTCTTATATGCGCCGAACTTCATTTCTGTTGTTGTTGTTGTAGGTATGCTCTTTGTCTTATTCTCTCCAACAGGCCCGGTCAATAAATTAGTGGTGGCCTTTGGCGGGATGCCGCTCTCGTTCATGTCAGAACCGGAATATTTCCGTCCGATGTATATCCTCTCCGGAATCTGGCAGGGGGCTGGATGGGCGTCCATTATCTATGTGGCTGCATTGGCCAATGTGGATCCGGAGCTGCACAATGCGGCGACACTTGACGGTGCAAGCCTGCTTCAGCGTATACGCCATATAGATTTACCAACGATCAGGCCGGTTATTGCGATTATGATCATTCTCGCGGCAGGCGGCATTATGGCCGGCGGCGGTGACAAAGCCATTCTGATGTGGAACGAGATGAACATGGAGAAATCGGATGTAATCAGTACTTATGTCTACCGGATCGGCTTCCAGCAGGCGAACTATTCGTTCTCCGCTGCCGTGGAATTGTTTAATACCGTCATTAACCTCATTATGCTGTTTACGGTGAATTTTATCGTGAAACGGGTTAACGATGGCGATGGAATTGTATAGGAAAGGAGATCATCATGGACAGTATTAAACCAACTAAGATGGACAAGGTCGTGCTCGGTGTTATCTTCACCCTGCTAGTTCTCCTCGTTGTAGCGATTATTGGTCCGCTGATTTATATGGTCGTGGCTTCGTTCATGGAACCGACGGCACTTCTGAATAAGGGGTTATCCTTCGACTTCTCAGATTATAGCCTTGAGGGATATCGAATGATTTTATCGGATGACAAAATCATTGGGGGATTTCTGAACGCGTTGCTGTATTCCTCCGTTTTCACAGTGATAACGGTTTCTGTCTGCGTCTTTGCAGGATATCCATTGGCGCTCGACGACTTCGTAGGAAGAAAAGTAATTATGACGCTTTTCATTATCACCATGTTCTTTGGCGGTGGTCTGATCCCGACTTATCTCGTGGTGAAGAGTCTGGGCATGCTTGATACCATCTGGGCGCTAGTGATCCCGGGTGCAGTGAGCGTGTGGAACATTATTCTGGCCCGGACGTTCTTCCGGGGCTTGCCCAAGGAAATGAATGAAGCGGCTAAGATTGACGGTGCCTCGGATTTCACAATCTTCTTTAGCATTATCATACCGCTTTCCAAGCCTATCGTGTTTGTCCTTGCGTTATATGCTTTCGTGGGACACTGGAACGATTTCTTTCAATCTCTGATCTACTTGGAGAATCAAGACAAATATCCGCTGCAGCTCGTACTTCGGCGTATTCTGATTCTGAACAAGGTTGATCCGAATATTGTCTCTTCTATTAAGGAACAGGCTGAGTTAGCGCGATTGTCTGAATTGATGAAGTATGCAGCCATCGTAGTCTCCAGTCTTCCGCTTCTTGTAATGTATCCTTTCTTCCAGAAATACTTCGAAAAAGGTGTCATGGTCGGTTCCCTCAAGTAGAGAGCCTACAGTTATTTTAAATGAAGACATTTAAAAGGGGAGAATTAGTATGAAACATATTAAGAAAACAGTATCCATTATTTCTCTGACGGCTGTTATGGCAATTACGGGATGCAGCAGCGATAAAGGAAGCGACAAAGAAAAGGGGGATTCCGGTGATCAAACCCTAACCTTCATGACGCCGAACTCACCGCTTGCTCCTCAAGACCCGAATGAGAAGCTGATCTTCAAACGCCTGGAAGAAAAGACCGGCATTCATATCGACTGGAAAGTCTATTCGGAAGATGTGTACGTCGAGAAGCGGAATCTGGCTTTGGCCACAGGTGAGCTTCCAGATGCGCTTTTCAACGCCGGCCTGAGTGATTTCGATTTGTTGAAATTGGCCAATGACGGCACCATCATTCCTGTTGAGGAATACATTACGCCTGAGAAAATGCCGAACCTCAGTAAGGTGCTGGAGCAGGCACCCCAATACAAAGGTATGATGACTTCACCGGACGGGCACATCCTCGCATTCCCTTGGATTGAGGAGCTTGGTGAAGGCAAGGAGAGTATTCACTCTGTCAACAATATTCCGTGGATTAACAAGGCATGGCTGGATAAGCTGGGCCTGCAAATGCCAAAGACGACGGAAGAACTGAAACAAGTGTTGATCGCGTTCAAAACGAAGGATCCGAATGGCAATGGCAAAGCCGACGAGATTCCGGTTTCCTTTATTAATGATGACGGGGGTAACGAGGATTTAAGTTTCCTTCTCGGTTCCTTCGGAGCTGGCTTTAACGGGGATCTGACGCTGGTCGACAATGACGGCAAGGTGAACAATGCTGTATTGGCGCCGGGCTATAAGGAAGGTATGAAGTACTTTCAGGAGCTGTACGCAGCGGGTCTGATCGATCCGGAATTCATTACCCAAGACTGGAACAAATTTATAGCCAAAGCCAAAGATGACCGCTACGGTTTGTACTTCACTTGGGACAAGGCGAATGTGAGCGGCATGGACAGTCCGTTTGAAGCGATGCCGGCACTGGAAGGGCCGAACGGCTGGAAGAATGTAGCCCGTGCGAACGGTATGGGATTTGACCGCGGCAGAATGGTGCTCACAGCCGATAACAAGAACATCGAAGCGACGATTAAATGGATAGACGCAATGTATGATCCGTCCCAGTCTGTACAGAACAATTGGGGAACTTATGGCGACGAAACGCAGCAGAATATTTTTGAAATGGACGAAGCTACTAAAATGCTGAAGCACTTGCCGCTGAACGGTGCTTCACCGAACGAGCTGCGCGTCAAAACAAGCGCTGGCGGACCGTTAGCTATTCTCGATTCCTATTACGGTAAGGTAACAACGATGCCGGACGATGCGGCCTATCGCATTGATATTTTGAAGAAGATCTATGTGCCGGATATGAAAGCTGAGCATATGTATCCGAGAGTATTTTTCTCCAAAGAGGAATCAGAGCGCCTGACCCAAACCGAAGCCGACCTGTGGCCATATATTCTGAAGAAACGTACGGAATGGATGCAAGGCGCGAACGTGGACAAAGAGTGGGACGCATTCATCAAAGAGCTTGATCGTCTCGGCATGCAGGATTGGCTGAAAATCAAACAAACAGGTTACGACAGAGCGGGGAAATAGCAAGTTACATTATAATGCGTACCGTCGGAGCGTGAGTTCATGCTGTAACAGGCCATACTCTGACTACTATTATTATTATTATTCTGGAGGAGTGGGAGAAACATGAATTATACAGAGAAGTTCCGTCCGCAGTATCATTATTCGCCACAAAAGAACTGGATGAACGATCCGAACGGAATGGTATATTACGAGAATGAGTACCATCTATTTTATCAGCACACTCCGTTCGCAAGCCAACCTGATTTCGGTAGAATGCATTGGGGGCACGCGGTAAGCACCGATCTGGTCCATTGGGAGGAGCTTGAAGCATCCTTGCCGCCAGGTGATGACGGTGCGATTTTCTCTGGAAGCGCGGTAGTCGATACACATAACACTAGTGGTTTTTTTGATGAGGATGGCTCAGGGCTTGTGGCGATCTACACGAATAACGACAACAAGGTGCAGCCAGGTAAGCCGCAGGTTCAAAGCATCGCCTACAGCAGAGACAAGGGACGGACTTGGACGAAATATGAAGGGAACCCGGTCCTGTTTCCGGAGACGACGCTTGATTTCCGCGATCCGAAGGTATTCTGGCATGAGGATACATCCAGTTGGATTATGACTCTGGCTGTTCAAGATCGTGTGGAGTTCTACACTTCTCCGAATTTGAAGGAATGGGTATTTGCTAGTGCATTTGGCGCTGACGTCATCGGAACACATCGCGGCGTTTATGAATGTCCGGATCTATTCTCGATTCATGTCGATGGTGATCCCAATCAGAAGAAGTGGGTGCTCATTCTAAGTGTAGGCGATTGTAATGGAGTGAACCCGAACGAGCCTGAACCACCGGCAGGCGGCTCCGGTATGATGTACTTCGTCGGCAGCTTCGATGGTAAGACATTTACACCGGACGAGCCTATTCTTTCGGTTCATGATGTGAAATGGATTGATTTCGGGTCCGATTTCTATGCAGCCGTCACCTGGAGCGATATACCGGAAGGAGACGGACGCAAGCTCTGGATCGGCTGGATGAACAACTGGCGGTATGCCGGGACGCTTCCGACTGACAAGTGGCGGGGAAATGCATCCATTCCACGGGAGCTGAAGTTGAGAACCTATCGGGAAGGCCTTCGTCTGGTACAAGAACCGGTAGAAGAATTGAGCAAGATAGGTTCACCGCTTATGGCTCTGGAGAATGTAACCTTGGTTCCGGATACGAATCCGCTGGCGGACATCACCACTGATAGAGCGGAATTGATCGCGGAATTCGAAATTGGAACTGCAACGGAGTTCGGAATGAAGGTTAGAAAGTCTGCAGATGAAGAAACGGTGGTCGGGTACGATACCCTTAACATGGAGTTGTTTGTCGACCGCACGAATTCAGGCACTACGAATTTCCATCCAGACTTCGCAGCTAAGCACCAGGCACCGCTGACGCCTGTGAATAACCGTATACGCATGTCCATCTTCTTGGATTGGTCTTCGATTGAAGTGTTCGGTGGTGAGGGTACCGCGGTCATCTCGGACATGATTTTCCCCGCTGCCGCAAGCAACGGACTTGAGCTCTACGCGGTAGGCGGAAACGTAAAGCTGGTGTCGCTCCAGATCAACGAGCTGGGAAGCATATGGAGAGATGAGGTCAAGGAGGAAGCACATGCGTATCGGGGCAATTGAAGCAGGCGGAACCAAGTTTGTCTGTGGTGTCGGGAATGAATTAGGGGAGATTGAAGATCGGGTTCATTTTCCGACGCGTCGACCCGAAGAGACGATGGAGAATGTCATCGCCTACTTCCGCGATAAGAGAGTCGATAGCATAGGAATCGGATCATTTGGTCCGATCGACCTCGAACAATCCAGTCCGACTTACGGTTATGTGACGACAACGCCAAAACCCGGCTGGTCCGGATATAATTTCGTGGGTACGCTGAAATCGGTCTTCGATGTTCCGGTCGGCTGGGATACGGACGTCAATGCTGCCGCGTTGGGCGAAGCCACATGGGGTGCAGCACAAGGATTGGATAGCTGCGTCTACTATACGATCGGGACTGGCGTAGGAGTCGGCGTCTATACCGAGGGGAACCTGGTACATGGACTTGTTCATCCAGAGGGTGGACATATCCTCACAAGGCGGCATCCGAACGATGACTTTGGTGGCAATTGTCCCTATCATGGCGATTGTCTGGAAGGCATGGCCGCCGGCCCGGCGCTGGAAGCAAGATGGAAGGCAAAGGGTGATACACTGCCGGAAGACCACCCGGCATGGGAGATGGAGGCGTTCTACATCGCGCAGGCCATATCGAATGTGATCCTGACGTTATCCCCTAAGAAAGTCATTCTCGGCGGGGGCGTGATGAAGCAAGCTCAGTTATTCCCGATGATCCGGGCGCAGGTGGGCAGTATTCTCAATGGATACGTGAGTGCCCAGCCTATTGTATCGGATATCGAACATTATATTGTCGCCCCTAAGCTCGGCGATAATGCTGGCTTGTGTGGGTCCTTAGCGCTGGGAGTAAGAGCATTGGATTCAGGTACAAATGTGGGTTAGTAGTTGAATCATGTTAGAATAAGAATGCATAAAGAGCCGCCGATTGGCGGCTTTTTATTATGGCTTTAGCCAGTTGAGCTTCAGTGTATCGTGTTAACGGGTGGTGAATCGAGTGTCAACCTTGGAACGGCTTAGTTGTCTCACGTATGACCAGGCTGGTGGGCAACATGACTTTCTTATGACCATAAGACGAGCCTTCGGTAATTTCGAACAGCAGTTTGGCACTCTCATAGCCGAGAACGTCGAAATATTGCTTCACTGTGCTCAAGGCGACCTTGGCGAACTTGGAGCTCTCGAAATCGTCAAAGCCGATCAGGGATACTTGTTCGGGGATACGGATATCAAGTGCAGTCAGCTGGTCTATTACCTCAAGGGCCCGCTTATCGTTCGCGCAGAACAGTGCGGTCAGCTCCCTGCTCTGAATCAGGTGTGCAAGCATAGAGTGATCCATGTCCTTATCCAGGAACAAGAGAGACTCGGAGATTGGAAGGGACGCATTCAACATAGCATTGCGATAACCGTTATATCGGTCAATCTCCGGACTCAGATGATAGTCGTAAGCTGCAAATCCGATTCGTCGATGACCTTGCTGGATCAAGTATTCCACTGCTTCATAAGCACCGTCGTGGTTATTGCAAGTGACGACGTTGACTGGATAGCCGGAAGGCGAACGATCGAGCATAACAAACGGAATCGCTGTTTTTCGAACTTCCCCGAGATAGCCCTTTGCCGCTTCGGGATCAGAGGAATAGATGAGTAGTCCTCTTAGTTCGGTTTGAATCAGCTCCAGAACAAGTGCACGTTCCTGTTCGAAATCATTCTCCACGAATTCAATGATCAGCTTGCAGCCATGTTTGCCCAGAAAGGACTGGATGCCCCGCATGATCTGCATATACGAGCTATCGTACAGTTCGACGCCGGAAATGACGAAAGCCACCAGATTCGAGGTCTTCTCCGGGACGGCCGCTTGACTGGCGACGAAGCTCCCCTTACCCCTGACACGGTAGATCACGCCTTCGTTCACCAGCTCTGACAGTGCTTTGCGCACGGTGATAGTGCTGACTTCCAGCAGCTTGGAGAATTCCGACTCGCTAGGAATCCGGTTTTCTTCTGTGAATTCCTGATTCTCAATCTGGGATAAGACATAGTCTTTAACCATCTGGTACTTTGGCAGAGTTAAGTCCTTCTTGCTCAAGTAAGTTCACCTCATATCGACATTTCCTCAATTATAGCGTACATCGTTTTTAAAAGTATACTTACTTACAGCGTGTTTTGGATGAGTTTTATCGAATAAGATAAAAAAATTGAATTTTGAGCAGGTATGTATTACTATGAGGTCAAATAAAGTATACTTTACCATTAACCTAACATAACATCTTGACTGCTGTCAGCTACGCCGGTCAACGGACAACCCAAAGAGCCGCTGGCAAATCCAGCAGCCCGAAGCTTAAGTATTTCATTTAGAGGGTAACCATGGCGCCTTCCTTCTCGAACGGGTAGTCGATGACAATACGGGCAACCTCGCAATCGCCGATGCCGCTGTACAGATTGACCTTGCCATCGGGACGCATTTCGATGCCGGCGGTGAATGCGCAGTCCGTCAGATGCGGTTTCTTGGCGGGACCCTCAGGGTAACATGGACGCGTGCCGATGATTCTCAGCTCTGAGAATTGATTCGTCTGCGGGTCCAATACGAAGGCCATGTTCATATAGGTCGATATACCTTTTTCGGCATAACAGATATGGCCGATGACGCCGATCTTCCCGCTCTCAAGCAAGTAGGCCTGATTGCAGCCCCCCCACTCATCCTCGTGGAACAGGCCTTGGATATTAGGGGCGTTCCCGATAACCTCGGAAGACAGGTCATCGAGGCTGTTGATGATCGTGAATCCAACTAAAGATTCACTTCCGAATTCCTTGCGTATTCCTTCGCCGCGTGGCCGTGAGAAGACGCCGATCCTGCCATCCTGAAGCTCTACGAGCCGAATGTCTTTCATATTATCCGGCCCCGTCGTGAAGTAGAAGAGATCATGAATATCACGGCCTTTGTAGAAGTAACCATAGAAAGAATCAAGCTGCCCCTGCTTGTAACGGACATGCGTACCGCCCAGTACGAGCTGTTTGTGGATGATGCTGATATAAGGGTCTTCAAGCTGATATATCATGGTGTCCGGCACGGCTGTCCAGTCATCCGGACCGCTCTGCTCGAACAGGCGGACCCAAGACCTTGCCCACTCATCGCGTCTTTCCAGGCGTCCGTAAATGTAGCGCTTGCCGTTCCATTCAAACGGGATCGAAGGATTGTAGACATCGAACTCTTCCGCTCCATGGAAGACAAGCTTGGCGCTTTCATAGATCCGTTTGTTTGCTTCAAACTGCTGACGCAGCTGCAATAAGTTCATTTGCGGCAATCTCCTTTCAGGCTTCAATAACAATTCTATCCTAATGGATAGCTATGTCCCAATTCTTGCTCCATTTTGGGATGCATTATGGTGGTTTGACATTGCAAGACTTGTCTTTATCGAAGTACATAACGAACAAGGAGGAGTATCGCCAATGTTGAAGCTTCTTGCGGCGGATGGCATTGATTCTGAAATTCAGGCCCATTACCGGCTGATCGCCTCGGTGCGCGAGACGATCGGGATGCATAGCCATGACTTTTTTGAATTGTTTCTCATTCTGAAGGGAAGCGTTGTGCATGTCATTAACAGCAGCCGTCAGGTGCTGCAGGAGAATACTCTCGTGTTCATACGGGACCGGGATGTGCATTGTTATGAGCAGACGGCGGATAGTGATTGCCAGTTCATCAATTTATCGTTCGACCGGGAAGTCCTGGATGACATGATTGCTTTTTTGGGAGAGGGATTTCCGAGCGGAAGGCTTCTTGAGCCGGCCATGCCGCCGTCGACTTTGCTGTCCAAGACGGAAAAAGAATATGTGCGGTATCGGCTGGAGCAGCTCAATCTGATCCCGCAGGAGAAGAAGCCGGCTATCAAAGCGGAGGTAAGAGCCATCTTGACCGACTTGTTCTCCCGTTATATCACGGCCGAAGCGGAGCCGTTCGAACCAGCAGGACAGCCGGAATGGTTAAAGGCCCTATGCAAAGAGGTGAACAAGAAAGAACAATTTACACGGGGAACGGCCGCGCTTGTCCAGCTGTCCGGCAAATCGCATGCCTACGTATGCAGAATGTTCAGAGAGTATCTTGGGATGTCTCCAACCCAATATATCAATGAATTAAGGATGTCCTACGCTGAGAATTTGCTGCTGAACACGGATATGGAAATCGTGGATATCAGTTTGGAGATTGGACTTGAGAACGTCAGCTACTTCTACGACTTGTTTAAACGGAGACATAATCTGACGCCTCACCGGTACCGGCAATTCGGTAAAATCCATAGATAGGTATACCAAATTAATATTAATTATGTTTACTTTTTATATATTGACGCATCAAATAGTATGTGCTATTTTCTATTTAGCATAATAACCTTCGGCATCATGATGATCTAATCTGAGTAAACGGAAAGCACGAACAACCCGGTTTCGACGAACTTGGGTTCCGATCTGGAGGTGAAAATGAATGCGCTTGCAAACAGTTGGATCGTGGAGTTCAGGTGGCTGTGAGCGACCGGTACCAGGTGTATCAGACTACAACAGGTTGACAGTCAGGAGGCGTTTCAGTGAAGACAAGTAATAACAGGTTCATAGCCAGAATGATCAGGCACCGCTATCTCTACCTTATGGTGCTTCCCGGCTTCCTGACGCTGTTAATTTTTCACTATTTTCCGATGTACGGAATTCTAATCGCTTTCAAGGATTTTAATGCTTCTAAAGGAATATGGGGAAGCGAGTGGGTGGGATTCAAGTACTTCCTTTCTTTTTTTAATGATCCCATGGCGTTTAGAGTGTTGAAGAACACATTGCTTCTCGGTTTGTATACTTTATTCTGGTCGTTTCCGGCGCCGATTATATTGGCTCTGCTGTTCAATGAACTAAGGAACAAAAGATTTAAGAAAATAGTGCAGACGGTATCTTATTTCCCGCACTTCATTTCAGTCGTCATTGTTGCGGGAATGCTGAAGGAATTTACGGCAAGAGACGGCTTGTTTAACCATATTGTCGCCTTTTTCGGCGGAGAGCCGGTGATGTTTCTCCTGGAGTCGGATTTTTTCCGGTCGATCTTCATCTCCTCCGGTATATGGCAAGGCGTCGGGTTCGGCACGATCATCTACCTTGCCGCATTAAGCGGAATAGATCCAACGCTTTATGATGTGGCTGAAGTAGACGGCGCAGGCCGATGGAAGAAGGTTGTGCACATTACTTGGCCTTCGCTCAAGCCGACTACAATTATTTTGCTGATTTTTGCGGTAGGAGGAGTTCTGGGGAGTGACTTTCAGAAGATCATTCTGCTCTATTCCCCTGAGACTTACGAAGTAGCGGATGTCATTGGGTCCTATGTGTATCGTCAAGGTATACTGGGTGCGCAATACGAGTACACCACAGCCATCGGAATGTTTATGTCGCTTATTTCCTTTATTGTTCTTTACTTGACCAATTGGATTAGCCGTAGAGTATCAGAGACAAGTTTGTTCTAGGTGGTGAGAAGTTGAAAAGGGATAGCTTAGGCTCCAGAGCTTTCGATGCCTTGAATGTTGTGATCATGCTGTTGATCCTGGTTGTTGTGCTGTATCCGATTCTGAATATCGTCGCGACATCGCTAAGCGGTGCAAGTTACATCTCTTCCGGGAGCGTAACGATTTGGCCTAAGGGATTTAATCTGGAAGCGTACACGACGGTATTTCATGATCCATACATTTTTAAAGGGTATCTGAACTCGATTATTTATGCGGCAGGCTCAACGGGCATCATGCTGCTTTTTACGGCAATGATGGCGTACCCGCTCACGATCCCTGGCTTTGCAGGTAAGAAGTTTTTGACCTTCTTTCTTATGATAACGATGTTTTTCGGCGGTGGTCTAATTCCGACCTATCTGCTTATGCGCAGTCTGAACCTGTTAGACACGGTATGGGTTATGATTCTCCCGGGCGCCATCAGCGCTTATAACGTATTTTTATTTCGTACCTTCTTTCTTAATATTCCTTCTGAGCTGAAGGACTCTGCTTATATCGACGGGGCGAATGATCTAGTGGTCCTATTCAGAATCATACTGCCGTTGTCCAAAGCGCTTTTTGCAACCTTTGCCCTGTTCGGTCTGGTCGGAAGCTGGAACAGCTGGTTCGAAGCTTTGATTTACTTGCGGGATCAGGATAAGTACCCTTTGCAGATGGTGTTAAGAAACTATCTGTTCACTTTGGATACGACTGCGATTCAAGGCCGGGTAGGAGGCGGTGCAGTTGCTGTTAATGCTCCGGGAGAAACACTTGATCCGAAGGCGGTACGAATGAGCGTCATTATTATTACCATGTTTCCGATTATGTGCATCTATCCCTTCTTTCAGAAGCATTTCACCAAGGGATTATTCGTAGGCTCCGTCAAAGGCTGAGGTATATCGTACACATTAGGGGGGAATGAAATGAGCAAGCTGGCGAGAATACTTGTCCTCGGGTTGGCCGCACTAATGATTGTTTCAGGATGTTCGAATGAATCCAAGAATTCTGCTACCGATGAAGAGAATCAGGATGTGATGCGCTTCTCGGTGACTCTGCCTACGTATGGCGTGGATAATCCGAATAGTCTCGTAGGCAAGGAATGGCACAAACGTATGGAAGCATACATGGGTAAAAAGGTGGAAATTGATTATAACTATATTCCGTCTTCTGAATATGACGAGAAGGTCAAACTCATGATTGCGAGCGACGATCTGACAGACTTCTTCGTGACGCCGTTATTTTATGATACGAGTGAAATGGCTGCTCAGGGTCAGCTTCTTGAATTAGCCCAATATACAGATTTGATGCCGAATTATATGAACTACATTAGCAAGGTGAACAATGGAATGAAGCGGGTGACGAATGCTGACGGCGAGATGTATACCTTTATGGAAACATCCACTCCGAGGTTCCCTGAGGATCGCGGCATGCTCATTCAGAATACATCCTCTTACCGCTATGATGTGTTCCAAGCGAATCATATCGAAATTCCGCAGACGCTTGATGAATTTTATGAGGCTGCCAAAAGTCTTAAAAAACTCTACCCCGACAAATATCCCGTCGCAACCAAATGGAATAGCCTGAGATCGCTGTTCTCTGCGAACCATATCAAGGACGAAATTTTCTGGAACGGTGAGAAATATGTATATGGGGTGCTGGAAGAAGGGTTTAAAGATGCGCTCCAATTTGCAAATAAGCTGTATGCGGATAAGCTGTTAGATCCGGAGTATACGATTGATACCGATGATACGCTGAAAAGAAAGGCGCTGAACGGCGACAACCTCATGTGGCTGACGCAGTGGTTCACCACTCCGGCGGAGTACACAAGAACGGCCAACGATGGAAAGATTTTTGCGGTTTCCCTGTATCCTGACAATCCGAAGTACGGGAAAGCCTGGCAGGAAGTGGTGAATGGCAATACTCCTGATCTGGGCTGGGCAACTTATGGCCTAAGCTCAAAAGTGAAAAACCCCGAAGAGTTGATCAAATTCATTGATTATCAATATTCGGACGAAATGATCAGACTGATCACCTGGGGGATTGAGGGCACGACCTATACGATCGGGGAGGATGGTCTTCCGACCTTTGTGGACTCGTTGAAAAATGCCAAAGATCCGTGGCTGGAAGGCGATAAATACGGCATGCGGGCAAGCCGGAATCATAATCCTGGCCTGCAAATGGTCAGCGACGCAAGAGCGTTTGTAGATTTCGCCGCGACAGACTATACCGTATTTGACGGCAAATATGAAGAGGTGCCAATTGAGAAGTCGCCATTCCTGACGAGCTTACCCATGCCTGAGAACGAATACGTTCCTTCCTGGCTGAGCGAACCTTCAATTCAGCTCACAGGCGATGAGAACCAGCGGATCTCGGAGATTATGAACCCGGTTAAAACGTTTGTTACGGAAGAACAGGCCAAATTCGTGGCCGGCAAGAGCAGCTTCGATGATTGGCAGGAATTCATAGATAAAGTCCAAACAATGGGCGCCATTGATGAAGCGCTGAAAATTTATAACGATGCTGCGCAAAGAGTAACAGCAAATTAAGATAACTAGGATGTGAGAAGAGCTTTGAACGAGAAAAAAGAGATTTTATTCCATGTTGAGAAGCTTCTGAATAAAAGAAATCAATTTATGATTACAAAAATTTCTCCACTAGAATTTTCAGGTTTTACGACAATGGAACAGCTCTTCATTCATGAAATGGATGAACAACCGTTCCAGAGCATGGCCAGGGGACAACAGTGGGGGGAGAATTGGGGGTATGGCTGGTTCCGCTCCACAATCATCGTTCCTGAGGAGGCCGCAGGCAAACGGCTGGTGGCTATGCTTGATTTTGGGTCCGAAGCGACTGTGTATGTTGACGGCATCGTGAGTGGTGCAAAGGATCTTAACCATCATTACGTAACTTTAACCCGTTCGGCGGCAAGCGGCGAATCCTTCGAGATTGTTGCGGAGGCGTACGCCGGCCATTCCGGTTCACAGCCGGTGTTCGGAGAGTCACAGCTCTGTATTTTTGAAGAAGAGGTGTACCAGTTTTTTATTGACTTGGAATGCCTGTACGATCTTCGCAATCATCTAGATGTCAAATCTCTCCGCGTTGCGGAGATAGACCGTTGTCTGACTCAGGTATTTGCGGCGGTGGACCTGACCCTGCGTCAGGACTTGCTGGGAGAGAACGTAAAAGAGTGCAGGGAGATCATGAAACCGCTTTTATCCTGTGTAAACGGTTCAACAGTGCCTACCCTGTACCTTATGGGACAGTCCCATCTGGATGTGGCCTGGCTGTGGCCGATTGCCGAGACGAAGCGTAAGATTGCACGGACAATGTCCAATCAGCTTGCGCTCATGGATGAATATCCGGAATATACGTACATGCAGAGCCAGCCGTATTTGTTCCAGTTAGTCAAGAGACTGTATCCGGAGCTGTATACGCGGATCAAGCAAGCGGTGAAGGAAGGCAGAATTATTCCCGAAGGCTCCATGTGGATAGAGCCCGATACGAACCTTACTAGCGGCGAGAGCCTGATCCGCCAGGCGATGCACGGCAAACGCTTCTTCAAGGAAGAATTCGGCGTAGACAATGAAATGCTGTGGCTGCCTGACGTATTCGGCTATTCCGGGAATCTGCCGCAAATCATGAAGGGTTGCGGGATTAAGTATTTCGGTTCCGTTAAATTATTCGGAACTTATGATAATGTAGCAGATCCGTTCCCCTATAATACGTTTCTGTGGGAAGGGATCGACGGTTCGCAAATCTTGGCGCATCTGCTGAACTATGGAGACTACTACCCGATCCGGATCAGTCCGTCGTTCTTAATCAATCAGTGGAAAGACCGCGTCCAGCTGGAAGGGATTTCTACGCGGCTCACGCAGTTCGGGCATGGCGACGGAGGCGGAGGCTCGAACCGGGACGATCTTGAGTTTATGCGCAGGCTCGGCAATCTGGAGGGCGTTCCCAAGACGAGGCACGGCTCGCCAATCGAATTTTTCCGGGATCAGATCGAAAAGGGCATCCCTGATGCGAAGTATGTGGGAGAGCTCTATTACCCCGCTCACCGGGGGACTTATACAACACAAGCGGTTATCAAAAAGCTGAACAGGAAGGCGGAAATTGGCTTCCGTGAGGCGGAGGTATGGGGGGCTGCAGCGGAGCATTTAAATAACCGGACCTATCCTTACGGAGAGCTGGACCGTCTGTGGAAGGTATTGCTGCTGCACCAATTCCACGATATTCTGCCGGGCTCCTCTATTCACCGCGTCCATGAAGAGGCGCAGCTTGAACTGATCGAATTGAATAAGCATGTGTACAACATGGCGTCAGAAGCAAGAGAAGCAATCACGGACGGCGACTTCTCGAGTGTTACCGTATTTAACTCGCTGTCCTGGAGAAGACAGGAACTGGTAGCATTACCTAATGGCGTTCACGGAATTGCGGATAGCCATGGAACAGCTCTACCCGTGCAATTGCACGAAGGTGCTAGCTATGCCAAGCTGGAGGCTCCTTCCATGGGCTGGTCGACCTACAAAACTGAACCGGAAATACCGGTCGTTCCTGTCCTGTCGACAGTCTTGGCAAGTGAATCGCATATGGAGAATGAATGGATTGACCTTGGAATTAATGAAAAGGGTGAGATTACACGGGTTGTCGATAAGGAGACCGGTACGGAGTGGGCAGCAGACTGCTGCAATGTCATGCGGATGTACCGGGATCAAAATTCGGACTTCGATGCCTGGGAGATTGACCGGCGCTACCGCTTGGCACCCATTGATCTAAACGCCAATGCCAAGGTCTCCGTTACTGCGAATGGACCGCTCTTCGCGAATATTCGGGTGGAGCGGGAATTGAATCATTCGACTATGATTCAGGATATCCGGTTGCTGGCGGGCAGCCGCCGGGTGGAGTTCCATACAACGATTCAGTGGCGCGAGAAGAATAAGCTGCTGAAAGTCGATTTCCCGGTTCGCATTCATACGAACGAGTCCCTGCAGGAGATTCAGTTCGGTCACGTCAAGAGGCCGAATCATGCTTCGCGTCCGCATGATGCGGATCGTTACGAAGTGGTTCAGCATAAGTGGTCCGCCCTTGCAGAGGCAAACCGCGGCTTCGCACTGCTGAACGACTGCAAATACGGCATTTCCGTCGATGATAACACGATGAGCCTAACGCTGCTTCGGGCTCCGACCTGGCCGGATGAAACATCCGATCAAGGGGTGCATCATTTTACCTACGGATTTACATTCTGGAACGGCGCGTTTCTTGATAGTCCTGTCGTACGTGAAGCTTATGAGCTGAACTATCCTGTCAGCCTTGCACCTGGGGGAGGGGGCGGGACACATTCCTTACTCCGCATTGATCAAGCGAATGTGATTGCGGAGACGGTCAAGCTTGCCGAA
Source organism: Paenibacillus tritici (assembly GCF_018207515.1). NCBI lineage: Bacteria > Bacillati > Bacillota > Bacilli > Caryophanales > Paenibacillaceae > Paenibacillus > Paenibacillus tritici. The sequence goes on along the minus strand of NZ_CP073365.1, from coordinate 5,477,896 downwards.
GACGGATCGGGAGATTGGGTGGTGCGTCTGTACGAAAGTAAAGGGGCTTCTGTAGACTGCAAGCTTCACATCGGGCTGTCCATTGCAGCGGTTAGTGAGACCAATATGCTGGAGGAGAAGATTGCAGAAGTGCCGCACGAAGGCGGAGAGGTCATGCTGAAACTTCGTCCGTTCGAGGTGAAGACAATTCGGATGGTGCTCCGCAAGGCGTGATATGAAAAAACTAAGATCGGGAGGCCAATAAAATGAAAATGAAACCGTGGAAAAGTGCGGGAATATGGACTTGCCTTGTGCTGATGATTATGACGGCGCCGGGCGGCGCGTTTGCAGCCCAGGCGGAGGAAAACGGTAGCCGGCAAAATCTGAGCAGCGCAAAGACAGGGGTCCAGGCGCCATTCAAGATCAAGGTCGTGGATGCCGAGACGGGCCGGGGCATTCCTCTTGTGGAGCTGAAGACGACGAACAACATTCTGTATTATACGGATAGTGCTGGTGTGATTGCGTTCAGCGAGCCCGGATTGATGGACCAGTCGGTCTTTTTCCATCTGTCGAGCCACGGTTATGATATCCCTGCCGATATGTTTGGCAATCGTGGGCAGGCGGTACAGATTATGCCCGGGGGCATGATTACCATCGAGATGAACCGGGTCAACATCGCTGAACGGCTGTACCGGATTACGGGGCAAGGTATTTACCGCGACAGTATGCTCCTTGGTCTGGGGGCGCCGATTCAGGAGCCGCTGATAAACGGTCTGGTCATGGGACAGGATTCTGTGCAGACGATCACGTACAACAATAAGCTGTACTGGTTCTGGGGCGACACCGACAGACCGGCGTATCCGCTGGGGAACTTCCGGGTGACGGGAGCAACTTCTCAGCTGCCGCAGGCTGGCGGATTGGACCCGGACGCCGGTGTGAATCTGGATTATTTCACTAAACCGGACGGTTTCGTCAAAAGCCTGGTGCCGCAGCTGCCAGACGGCGCCGGCATCGCTTGGGTGTTCGGATTGATGACTGCCAAGGACAGTGCAGGACATGAACGCCTGCTCGCCGGATATAGTACCCACAATCCCGGACTCAACGCCTTCGGCATCCTTGCTTTTAATGACAATATGAAGGAGTTCGAGCAGGCCGTCCAGTTTCCTTCCATAGACGATTGGCGCCATCCGGGCGGCCAGGCGACCTATTATGAGGAGAACGGCAAGGGCTATTGGCTCTTTACCGAACACCGGATGCCGAATTTACGCGTTCCCGCAAGCTATGATGCCATCATCGACTATACTCAATATGAATCGTTTACAGCTCTAACACCGGGAACGGCGTACAACGGAGCTCAAACGTCGTTGGAGCGCAATGCAAACGGCCAGCTTGTATGGGGATGGAAAAAGAATACGCCGCCGCTTAAGCAGGATCAAGAGAAGGAGCTGATCGGCTTAGGCGTGATCCAGGCGTCCGACCTGAAATATTATCAATTGAAAGATGCCGATACCGGTGAAGAGGTTCAAATCTCCTCAAGCTCCGTCGAATGGAATGCTTACCGGCAGCGTTACGTGATGATCGGGCAGCAGGTGCAGGGGACCTCGGTGCTTGGAGAGATCTGGTACGCGGAAGCTCCGGCGCCTCAAGGTCCATGGACTACTGCCAAAAAGATCGTAACGCACGATAATTATACTTTTTATAACGTTGCCCAGCATAAGAACTTCAATAAGTCCGGCGGCCGGGTAATCTACTTCGAGGGGACTTATACGAATACGTTCACGAATCATGTCGCAACACCGCGGTATAACTATAATCAAATTATGTATAAGCTCGATCTGGCAAATCCAAAGCTAGGGCTTACTCCGGTTCAATGAAAGACTGGTCAATAGAGTGCCGGGTGATATGCACTAACTGAATAAGGACCCTTCCGGAAGTGCTGCAGGTTTTCTGGAAGGGGGCCTTTAGGGGAGGAGTTACTTTGGAATTTGACTTTACTAAGTACACCAGGCTGATGGGAAGATTTGAGCTAACAGAGAACGGGAATCCGAAATGCGGATGGGTGAACAGTGCTGTTCAGCTTGCCTTCCGGGGTACGGCCATCTCAATGACAGCAGAGGATTCCGGCGGGCAGGATTACGTTGAAATCGTATTGGACGGGATCGCCCGGAATTGGATTAATCTGAAGAAGGGCGTTCATGTATACCTAATCGAACAGGGACTCCCGGACGGCGAGCATACTTTGGAAATCCACAAGCGAACAGGGATTTTGACCGGAAATATCGCATTTCATCATTTTTCTCTTCCGGACGGCGGAAGCTTCCTTGCCCCGCCTGCGGCCAAACCTATCCGGCTTGAATACTTTGGGGATTCCATCACAGATGGAGCAGGGATCGGCCATCCGCATGAGCTCGCTGAAGCCCCGCATCTTGACGACGGCTACATGTCCTATGTCGGGATCAGCGCCAGAATGTTGAACGCGGAATATCACACGATGGCCATTTGCGGCATTGGCGTTTGGCAGGATGCGGTAGGGAATAAGCATGGATTGCCGGAGCATTTTTTCGGGACCCTCGGCAAAGAGACGGCGCCATGGGACTTCTCCCGGTATACTCCTGATGGAATTGTCATTAATTTGGGTCAAAACGATTATTCAACACCCATTGAGGATGAGGCGTATATCGCCGCTTATATAAAATTCATTCAGGTTATCCTGGATCAATACAATGACCCCTATGTCTTTTGCTGTGTCGGAACCATGAACAACAACTATCTGGCCAGTGCAAAGAAGGTCGTGGCCCATTATAATCAAACTGGAAACGGAAAGGTATTCTTGGTGGATTTAGGGCTGATTCATCCAGAGGTAGAAGGCTGGGGAGGCCGTTACCATCCCGGCTATCAGACGCATTACCGGATGGGCTGCGAGCTTGCCTCTTTTATATCCGCCCAGACCGGATGGGAATTGCTTAAGCGTCCGTTGATTGCCACGGAATGTGTGTTCTGAAGAGTCTGAGGGGTGATTTTGGCGGGCAAAGTGCACAGACGTGAATTGGATTCCATATTTGACGCCCGGATAGAGCCCTCGGCTGCACTGAGGTATAGTTATGAGCTGGGAGAGTGCCGTAAATGGTGCTCTCTTTTGTGTGATCGGTCAACCGATTTGTAGAATCCGCGAATCCGGGCCTTAGGGGTTCCTGAGTGGGCTTGTTTCACGATGTCCAACTCGCGGCGAGGTGCATGAGAAATGTCCAGGAACACACAGAAACAACCCCGTCAATAAAATTTGACGAGGTTATTTTCAGCTCATTAATTAACTATTAGGCAAGTACTCTGGATTGTTTAAAATCTGATCGACTATAAATAGAAGGTCATCATCATTAACATATTCATCACCGGCTTGTTGAGCATTGTATTTTACAGGGTCAACATCGGGTGCGAAATACTTAAAGTATCTGGCATCAATCGCAAGGTCAACCAGAGTGAAGGTTCCATGTTTTTAAAGATTTATCTAACCTGGAAATGTACAGGGATGAAGGAATTGATCTTTGTTATTTTATGATAGGAACAGATCACTCCCATTATGTGAATCAATTACAGTTTTCATTAGATACTGGCTCTTTTGATTTTAGAGATGGTTCTTCATACCATGCCGGCACTGAACTGGTTTATGATACGATTGTTCCTTACGGATTACCTATTTCATTAAAAAAACAGCTATTTATTCAAATGGGATATCTTTGAACCAGAGCAGCAGTTCTTTTTAAAAATTCCTGTTTAAAGAAAAAGGAGTCAGTTACAAGAGTACTACATACAAAGTCCTGAAGAGCGATACAGACTTCCTGGCTGCTGCTTTGTCACAATCTAAAGTATCCGTCTGGTTTAGGCTTGAATCATACCCTATAGGACACCTCATGGATTATGGAGGTATAGTGCAGGGGTATACACCGAATCAATTAAGATAGCTGGTACCCGTTTTATCCGGGAACGATTTGAATTTAGAGTATATATAAATAGCCGTCAACCTTAACTGGTCGGTGGGCTTTTGGCTGTAGTCTTACTACACGGGCTTCAATGATTGGGTTAATTTTAAATAATTCACAAATTAATTCATACCAAACGCAAAATTCTTTTAAAAAGCTACTGCTGAAAGTCATAGTATAGTCACGGTTTTCTTCTATTAATGACAAAATTCTACAAAATAACCCTCTTTTTCTTATTTTCTTTATCATGTAAAATTTTAATAAGGAATAGCAATGAGAGGAGATGATGGATAAATTAGTTATTCCTAATAAAAAAGTAGGAGGGAATTTTTGTGAAAAAGAAATTTTCTATCGCACTTTGTATTGTTTTATTGTTAATAATGTCGATAAGTGGTATTAGTTATTCCTAATAAAAAAGTAGGAGGGAATTTTTGTGAAAAAGAAATTTTCTATCGCACTTTGTATTGTTTTATTGTTAATAATGTCGATAAGTGGTGTTACTTCTGCTAGTAATATAGAACCTGTTAATAATCTAACGGATACTAAAATTGAGCAACTAAAAGGCTTAGGCTTTACTGAAGATCAAATTTTAAGTATGCCAGCAGATGTATATAATAGCAAATTCCAGGATCTTAAAGGGGAAGTTATAAGTCGGGTAGAGACTATATCTAAATTCGATGGTAATGGGAATGAGACAGTTTATTTTTCTAAAGAAGAAGCGTATAATGCAATGTTTCAACAATATTTAACTCCATTTTCAGGTGGGTCAAATTCGCACAATGATTCTTGGATTAGCAAAACAATGACCGTTTCTGACCTTGGAAGTAAACAGTACCTCCTTAAATATGATTTTAGGTGGCTTAATGTTTTCTGGTTTGCTTTGAAAGATGCAGTGGCTATCACACATCCTGAAAGTCTTAGCCCAATAGCAAATTCAGAAGTAATGGTGTATAGTTATGATAATCCTCACAATGGTCAAACAACTTCAAATTATTATTGGACTGCTCAAGAACAAAAACCATTCGGTTATGGATTCCAATTCGACTTAGTTGGAGATATTCTTGGTGATGGGACAGTGCAAAATAGAGGATATATGAGTTACCGAGTTAAGGCAACGCCAGATAGTTATGTGGGTTATGCAAACGCTTACGGACATTACGCGCATAAAACACTTAGTCTTACAACAGGCTTTGGTCTTATACCTGGGGGATTAAATGTTACTCCTTCATCTGCATGGAACAAAGCGACAGATGTTAATGCCCAATTTAGAATTGAGTAGGTGAAACAGTGCTTATTTGGTTGTATATTGTTCTTCCAATATCATGCTTTTTATTTCTTTTTAACTTTGTACTGGTGTTTAATAAGATCCGCGAAGGTAAAGGGATTTCTATCCTAAACATAATTCTGGCTTCAATTGGACTTTATTTAATGATTTTTATCCCATCATGGTTTATTGCTTTGGAAGCTGGAAGAGTATAATTCATGTTCTTTAGTAAAAGATGAAATACGATCTGAGTTAAGATCGTATTTCATCTTTTTTGTGTGCAATCAATATTCACGTGAGCATTTTGCATTAATCTAAGCCCTTGTTACACAAAGGTTTTTGAGCATAAAAAAGGACTTCACCCCAACTTGGAGAAGTTTTTTGGTAACGACACCAAAACACTCAAGAGGAGGAAGCCCCCTTTGTATATTCTCCAAGAATGTCTATTTTCCTTTGAAGAGCTGAATCGAAAGAACGACAGCCCCTCTTTTTCAGTGCACTGGACCTGAGACCGTATGCAAGGTAATTGAGAAAGCCTTCACCCCGCGGAGCGGAGGGCACTGTCGTCAAGGCATTCTTCGCGCTTTACTCGCGGCTCCCCTAGAGAACATTGAGATGTTCACTGGCTTAGTGCGCAGACTGGAGTTTGACCTTCGTTTCCGTTACAAATGTGGACTTCGGCTGGATATCCCCGCCCCTTCGATTTCTACGTTAAGCCGGGTGTTTGCGAGTTAACTCGCAAACACATTGCCCAGCAGTTGTTTGAGGATCTTGTAGCTCAGTGCCGAGAAGCTGGAATCATAGACGGTACTCATGTCGCTATCGACAGCGCAGACATTCACGCCTACGAGTAAAAAGAACCCAAGCGAAAAAGCGAACTCACCGACCATGCCAACTGGGGAGTTAAACTCGATACGTTTGGCAATAAAGTGAGGTGGTATGGCTATAAGCTGTATCTGGCCGTCGATGCCAAGAGTGAGCTTCCCTTGGTACTCCAGGTGACACCTGCCCATGTGAACGACGGAGACGAAGGGCATGCACTCATGACGTACGTCTCTGCAAAATCCAAAGTGAAATTCTTTATGCTAGATGCAGGATATGATCAAATGAAAAACTACGAAACTGCTCGCAGCGTCAAGGCCCAAGCGATTATTCCAATGAATCCGCAGAACGAAAAGGAACCTCCAGCAGGCATGACAAGCAAAGGGATACCTTGCTGTTCGATGGGGGTTACGATGACGTATTGGGGGCAGGAAATGGAACGTTTGAAGTTTCGTTGTCCGCATACTACGGGGAAAGTGGATTGTCCTTTAGGCATGACGGCTTGTTCGTCGTCCAATTACGGAATGGTTGTTAAGGCTAGCAGCAGAGACGATTTACGCCGCTATGAGTTACCATACCGAGAAAGTCGGAATTGAAAAGAACTCTACAACAAACGAACCAGCGTCGAACGATGTAACTTCCGAATGAAGTCGTACCTAACCGCAGACAAATTGCATGTATGGGGCATATAGAAAGTCACGACTCACCAATGTTTAAATGCCATTGTTTTGCTTGCTTCTGCGTTAGCTATCTCGAGACAACGAGGCACAAACGTCGTTTAAATTTTCAATCCTCCAAAAATTCTGCCCGTCTGTCCATTTTCATCTTGTTCACTCAAAAACCTCACGGAACAAAACAAACTGTTGGGAAGTTCTATTTGGTTGTTGTGTACTCACTTACTTCAAAGGTAAGGATCTTATCATGAATTACATATTCAGTTCTTTTACTGAATGGACCTGTCTTTATCTATAACCGGGTAGACCCGAATGCAGTGTCATAAGTTGATCTATTTACCCCAGTCATCGGAAGTTCGAATTCTTTATCCAGACCAGTTGTTGAAGTGATAGTGAGTATTGCCTGATTTCTAAAGATAGTTCATAAGGGAAATGTATGTATAACAATTACACAGGTTTTTTCTGTTAATTACTGAGTTTTATCAGGATAGCTGCTCAATTTACTGGCTAGCTCTTCTTCCCCAGTCAAGACCTCTACCATGATGCCAGCTCCCAGGCGGAACCCATACTTGAAAATAGATGCTAACTCCATGCCATGAGCTTGAGCGTACAGGTCTAAGAATGCTTCTAATTCGTCGAATTCCTCCTCTGAAAGCTGACCCTTCCAAGTCTCTATGATTTCAGAAATTCTTTTGTTTAAAATAGTATATTGCGGGTCAGTTGGTATAACATTTTCATTTGGATGCAAGCTGCCATGATATAGCTTCTCTAACAGACTCCTCATTTCTTCATCCCCTTGATCTATGGATTACTTTGTATTCAATAGTGATTTTGTATGAGAGTTACTATTTTAGGCGCATCAGACTTATCTTGGATGAATTATAACATACTTTATTGTTGTTTTGTAGAGTATACTACGTGGATTTGAGAGTTAGGACAACTAGATAATGAATCTAAAAGAGGTAGCGCCTTGAAATCAGAAGAAATCTTTGGGCAAGTATTAAAGACGATTCGGAAGAAGCAAAAGATGAGCCAAGAGAAATTAGCATTCCAAAGTAACCTTGACCGAACGTACATATCCATGCTGGAACGTGGTATCCACCAGCCTACTCTAAACTCTTTACTATCTCTCGCTGAGGCTTTGAACATGAAGGCATCGGAGTTAGTAAGGCTTGTGGAGGAAGAGATTACTGAAACCAAGTGAATATAATGATAGCTAGGACTAAAGTAGAATGACTAGAATTTATGCAGTCATTCTTTTTGTTGTTAGTATAAACAGTTCTATATCAAGGAGGAATCACTAATGAGCAATAAAAGAAAGTTAGTCCTTTCATCCGTTCTTTTATTTGTTATTGTATATCTCTCATTTGGTGCATGGATTGCACATGATACTAGAATTATTCTAAAAGAAGCCATGAGTCAGGATGCTAATAGGAAGTACATGAATAGTTCGGCATTTGAAAGTATTAATCCAATCGAACGTGGCATGACAGCGGATAGCTTTAAATATAATCAAAGCTCTCATCATATCGGTATTGTATTGCCGCTGCACTACTTCGCAGGTTCAAAAGTATATGTAACTCAGAAATATGAAAATGATAATTTTGCATTCAAAGAACCTGTTCAACTAACGCTGAAATTGAAATCTGGTAAGTGGTACGCGACAAAGGTAAGTATTCAACCTTAACGGGAACAAGGGCTCCAGCTCATTAGAGCTGGAGCCCTTGTGTGCTCAGCAAGGCAAAAGAATCTCGAATTCCGTGCCTTGCCCGATTGTTGATTGGACCTTGATTGCGCCGCCGTGTGCTTCGACGATGGTCTTGGCGATGCTCATGCCGAGGCCGGAACCGTCTGTGGATTCCTCGGTATTGGTTCCGCGGTAGTAGCGATTGAACAAATGATGCAGTGTCTCCTCGTCCATCCCTTTTCCATTATCAAGTACCCGTATGCAAGCTTGGCCGTGGACTCGGGCAAGAGTGACGGTAATGGTTGTGCCTGGCGGATTATGCTTGACCGCATTGGACAGCAAATTGTCGATCAGCCGCTGTAACCAGGTTACATCTGCCTGTATGAGCAGGGAATCCTCTTCACCAATGTATTGGAACAGGTACTCAGACATGGTGGCGTCATTGACGTATTTCAACACGGAGCAGCGTACCAATTCTGCCAGATCTGTCTCCCGGCGGACCATGATGGAATCGCTCTGCTTGAGCTGATGGATCAGAGAGAAGTCGGAGATCAGCTCCAGCATATAATCCCCTTTTTCCCGGATGGTCGCACCCATGATCCGCATTTCCTCTTGGCTCCATTGCTCAGGCAGCTTCTCCAGCATATACCCGTAGCCTTGAATCGTGGCCAGGGGTGTGCGCAGATCATGGGAGATTCCTGACATCCACTCCGCCTGTTCCTTCTCCAGCCTCTTACGGTCCCTCTCGATCTGAGCCAATTGATGAGTCATCTGATAAAAGGCTTGAATGACTTCCTGATAGAGCCTGTTGCGGGTTCGCATAGTGCCATTGCGGCGGAATACCTTACGCTTGTCCTTGGCGGTCAGCACCTCATCGTACTGGCCTTGGCCCATCCGTTCGAACCAGCCTGCGAACAGAATCAGGGGCCGCCCGAAGCGGTAGCCATGCCAGATGGAGATCGACAGCGCGAGGATCAGGATCAGCACTGCAATCCAGATGAGTCTCGGCGTTACATTTTCCAATACAGGATGCTTCAGAGGGAGTCCCGCTGCATGGGGCGTATAGAAGATCCAGGTCATTCTGCTCGGCTCGTCCCGGTGGGCTACAATACCCGCGTCATAGTTGTCTGGAGACTGTTGAATGGCCAGAATGTCTAGCGGCCGATATGCCTTTGGTACATACTTGTGATCGCCAATGCCTTGTACGGTATTACTGTTAGAATCGATCACTTGCAGATAACTGCCAGTCTCCCGAAGCTGCTGTTCCAGGAGAGGAACCGCTTCACTCCTCACTATGCCCTGCTGTCCGTAAGCGTTGAACCACTCCGTGAGCTGATCAAGGTCAGGGGTTGGGTAGCCGAGCACATATAACAGCGGGTCCTGGAACGAGAAATTCAATTGTGTCTGCACAGCATAAGACCCCTGTCTCCGTGTTTCTTGAATATCGAGCAATTGAGCGGTGGAGTAGGAGGCAGGCAGTGCAGGGTATGGTGTTGTATTAATGCTGTAGACTACTTCTCCATCTGCGCTAACCACCTGCAGCCACATCCTTTTCTCCTCAATAAGCTTGCTCCACTGGGAGAAAATCTGAAGCTTCCCGTCTTTGTACTGGGCTTCTTGGGCAATCTGCTCCAGGACGCCAACCGGAAAGTTCCGGCGGATCTCATTACTGGTCATGTTCTGGAAGAACATAATGCAGGCAGCCAAGGCAATGGTCACAATCGCCAGAGCATAGAAAATCAACTGATACGTGAAATGGAAGGCCATACGTTGCTGGATCTTCATCGTTCCTCCGGCTCCTTCACCAGCTTATAGCCGAGTCCGCGTACCGTAAGCAGCAGCTTCGGGTCGCCGGGATCGAGTTCGATCCGCTCCCGGATGCGGCGGATATGCACCATCACGGTCGAATCATCGCCCTGTCCGTTGATCCCCCAGACCTTGTCGTAGAGCTGGGTTTTGGAGAAGACGATTCCGGGATGCCGGCAGAAATGCAGTAATAGCTGAAAGACTTGGGCTGGACAAGGGACGGTCTGTCCCTCTACGGTTAGTTCGCCCTCCGCCTCATTGATGGTGAAGCGGCTGAAGCGGTAAATTCCCGCATCCGGATACTTCGCAGCAGTGGACGCCAGAGCTTCCGGCTCCAACCGGCGTATGCGCGCCTGAATTCTTGCGGCTACCTCCAGGGGGTTGAAGGGCTTGGTGATATAATCATCCCCACCCATGGCGAAGCCTTTTAGAATATCGAGATCGGATGCCTTGGCAGTAAGGAACAGTATATAGGGGTTCCCGTATTCGCGGATCTTGGAGCAGAGCTCCAGTCCGCTGCCGTCAGGAAGCATAATGTCGAGCAGGATAATATCGGGGACCACGCGTTGTACCAGGCTGATAGCTTCGGTACAAGTAGAAGCCCCGTACAGTTGATGAAAACCTTCCCGGCGAAGCACCATTTGCAGCATGGTGATGATCGAAGGTTCGTCGTCGATGATAGCGATTTTAATAGCGGATAGATTTGGCATTTTTTCACCCTTTTTCAAAATAGCATATTTATCTTAACAGAACCTAAACAGCTGGGACAAAATTAAGCAAAAATTCATCGGTTCGTTTAGCTTCTGTTCCGGTGAGGTTGGTAGGATAAGTCTGAGCAGCACATTCGAGCTTCGATGAGAGGAGTAGGAGGAAAATAGCATGAGTAAAAAATGGTCCACATTATCGGGGGGCTGGCAATGAGCAGCCCATCCATATCTGAGATGCCTCACACCCGGCCCGGCTGGCCGGAGATCCTAACCGCACTGTCCCTCTATATGATCGGCGTCGTAATCCTTGGTGTCTGGATGCTTCAAATTCCTGATGACCAGGCCATCTTACGGATTAATATCGGAGGTGCAGGCAATGGTCTGATTGGCTTCCTGGCTTTGTTTGCAGCCTACGCCCTGCGGATTCGCAATTTTTGTGCTTTTGGGTTTCGGATGACAGAGCGAAAATGGCTGCTGGTGGGGGTCGTCATCGGTATTGCCGCGTTCGGGGGATGCTTTGTGATCGAAGGGATCTATTATCACTTTGTTACCGAGATCAACACCCAGGCAGATTTCCAGACGGCAGCGCAAGGCGGCCCGCTCTCAATGTTTATTCTGCTTATCACCGGGGCCATCCTAACGCCGCTCAGCGAGGAATTTGTATTCCGCGGTGTCATTGCCAATGCCCTGAACCGTTATGGCGCATGGGCGGGCATTGTCGGCAGCGCTGCAATCTTCGGCGTGGTTCATGGATTCACCGTTATCCTGTTAGATGCATTCATGGTCGGCGTTCTGGTAGCATACCTGTTCCGCAAGACAGGTTCCATCTGGCCTGGAGTCGTGGTGCATATCGTGTATAACGGTCTCAATCTTCTCTATTATTCTACGCTGTAGATGGAGGAGCGAGTGAATATAAGAGTACTTAAGCTGTCGGGGATACCCGGCAGTTCTTTGTGTTGGTTTGAAATGAAGATCCCTATAATCTGACAGGTTATTCCTCCCGGATGGAAATGATACTATGAATTGAGGCGGGCTTTATAATTCATTCCAACAAGGAGATTACATGCTTACTTCAAGAAAATATACAGTATTCCATCTGATCGGGATTCCGCTGCGGGTGATTCCGGTGCAGACGGTGGCGGCGGTAGGGTATATGCTGGTGGATGCCCTGATGCCTGCGTATCAGACGCTGGTGATGGCTTATTTCATTAATACGGCGATGCATATTGTGAATGGCCGGGCGGAGTATTCGTTAATCTACAGGCCGCTTGCGCTGATTATGGGTTATGTGATCGTCACTCATCTGCTTCCCAGCCTGATGCAGCTGGTTGAGCTGACGGGGCGCAACCGGCTGAATGTGCGGCTGAAGCGGGAGATGGTGCTCAAGCGGGCGCGGCTGGAGTACCAGCATATTGAGAATAAGGAGACCGCAGAGTTAATCCATAGGGTGTGCGGCGATCCGGTAGGTCATTTCATGGGCGGGTTCAACAATATGATGAGTGGACTGAATCTGCTGATCGGGACCGCTTCGCTGCTTGTGATTGTGATGTCGTCCACGTTCATTACGGGGATTGTGATTGTGCTGGTTGCGGTGCCTTTGTTCTATATTGCCATGAAGACGGGCAAGGCGAATTATGTGCTGGGGATGGATGCGCAGCGGATACGGAGGAGGAGCGCAGATCTGGCACATATTTTGACCAGCCGGGAAAATGCGGAGGAACGCACGTTATTCGGATATAGTCCGGCGCTCAGGGATCGGTACGACAAGCTGTATGATCAGACATCCTCTATTGAGAAGAGGATACAGATCCGAAGCTTCATTCATCTGAAAAGCGGCTCGATCATCGCCCTGCTGATCGGCATTATTATAGTGGCCTTGCTGTTGCCTGCGCTGCACTTGGGCGAGCTATCGATCGGCCTGTTCATTTCGCTGGTGACTGCGATCTTCAGTCTCGTGCAGAGGATGTCCTGGCAGTTAGCCGAGACGATGCAGGAGCATGCGCGGATGAAGGAGTATCTGAAGGATTTCTCAGCTTTTGCCGGGCTCAGTGAGAAGATGGATGCCGCTGCTCTACCTGTGGAGATAGACGGCTTCGTCTTTCAATCGCTGGAATTCAGGCAGGTGAGCTTCCGCTACCCGGATACGGAAAGATACATATTGAATCAATGCTCGTTCACCATGGTTAGCGGGAAGAGCTATGCCATTGTCGGTGAGAACGGGGCCGGTAAGTCTACCCTGATCAAACTGCTTGCCGGGATGTACGATAACTACGAGGGAGAAATCTTCATTAATAATAGGAATCTGCGGGAGTACAGCTACCCGGAGCTGAAAAGCATCATCGCTGTGGTCTTCCAGAATTACGCCAGGTACGCGCTGTCGATCCAGGATAATGTCCGGCTGGGGAATATCCTGAGGCTGGATGAAGAGCGTGTCCGGCACAGCATAAAAAAGATGAATCTGGACGGGATGGTCCAGGGGATGGAATCCGGTCTCGATACTTACGTCGGCAAAATCAAAGAGAACAGTCTGGACCTCTCCGGCGGGCAGTGGCAAAGGTTGGCGGTAGCCAGACTGTTGTACTCCAGTTCAGCCATCCATATTATGGACGAACCTACGGCTGCCCTTGACCCCCTCGAAGAGAGCAGGCTATATGAAATGTTCAGCAGCATCCGCGCAGACCGGTTCACCATATACATCACCCACAGGCTGGGCGCTGCGAGAATCTCGGATGAGATCCTGGTGGTGCGTAACGGGCGGATTGCGGAGCAGGGCACTCATGAGCAATTGCTGGAACACCCGGACGGGATATACGGGAAGATGTTCGCCAGCCAGAAGTCGTGGTATGAAGCAGAGAGTATGGTGCAGCTTGGATAGAATACAGCGGAAGGGATTCCTGAGCAACGGGGTCAGATGCCTGCGGCTTTTATTCCAGGTGAATCCCGGGATGTCTTATACGTACATCGGTATTGCCTTGCTCCAGGCGTTGTCCTGGGTGCTGCAGGTGTTATTGTTGCAAAGGTTTCTGGATGCGGCTGCTGCATATGCTACTGGTAGAATAGGCTTCAGGATGATTCTCCTGTCCTTGGGCGCGCTGGCGCTCATGTATCTGTTTTATCATGTCATGGACGGACTCGGGAACTGTTATGAGGAGATTTACGGACTAAGCGTGGGCAAGCACCTGAACCTGATGATTTTTAAGAGAGTAGATTCATTACAGGTCTCTGAATTCGAGGACACAAAGCGGCTGGATTATATCCACAAGGCTGTGAATGGGAGCGGCAAGCTGATCTGGATCGGGACGACCTTACTGGACATTCTGTTCTACTATACGACTTATTTCATATTTATCGGATGGTATCTGTTCACGCTCAAGCCGGTGCTTGCCCTAAGTATTGTCGTCGTATTCGTCCCGGTGATGCTCTCTGAGTGGGTGCTGATGTCAGCATTCAAGAATCTGGAGGCGGCAGCTGCCCCGATCCGGCGGGAAAGTGACTACTATGAACAGTGCTTGACGGACAAAGCGTATCTCGCGGAGACCCGACTGCTGGGGGCGGCTGCATTTTTCGAGAATTTGTATACGTCTGCCCTGCAACGGTTGAACACTATTGTACTTCGGACGCAGGTACGTAAGCATCTCGTTCAGCTCATACTGAATGTAGTGACGGTTATGGGCTACGGCCTGATCGTATACATGCTGTTTATCTCTGTGATGAAGCAGGAGATTTCGATTGGAGCTTTTGCGGCGGTGCTGGCTTCGATTGGCAGTCTATACCGGTTCATGAACAAGCTGATCACCGAGAGAATCGCCTGGGCTACGGAGAATATCGGCTCTACTGAGAATTTTCTGGATTTCATCGACGAACCTGTTCAGAGGACCAGCAACATGCCAAAGCCCGCAGACAGTGATATTGAGTTAAAAGCTGTCCGCTTCCGCTATTCGCTGGCGACCCGAAATGCGGTGGAGGAGATTGACCTGTTCATCCCGAATAAGCAGACACTGGCGATTGTAGGCGAGAACGGAAGCGGGAAGACTACGCTCTGCCGCATCATTATGGGGTTATACCCGCCTACGGAAGGGGAAGTGTGGTACGGGAAAGTGGAGGCCACGCGGACTAGCTATGAGCGAACGTCGGCTGTTTTTCAACATTATCGCAAGTATAATGAGACTATATGGGAGAATGTGCGGATCAGCCAATATTCCAAACCGGCAGATGATGCCGCAGTAGTATCCACGTGTGAGGAGGCCGGGGTGCTTTTATCCGGTGAAGGGGTTAAGGAAGGGCTGAATACGATGCTGGGACGGGAGTTCGGCGGCACGGATCTATCCGGAGGCCAGTGGCAGCGTGTAGCGATTGCGCGCGGATTGTTCCGGGACAGCGACCTGATGATTCTGGATGAACCCACGGCGGCCATCGATCCCCTGGAGGAGACCCGTCTGTATAACGACTTCGCCGCCCTGTGCCGGGATAAAACCGCAATCCTGGTCTCGCATAGACTAGGCTCCGTGAAGCTGGCCGATCGAATCCTCGTGATGAAGGATGGAAGAATCGTGCAGGATGGCACGCATGAGGAGTTAATGAGCACAGCGGGCGAGTATCGGACAATGTATGAGGCGCAGCGGAAGTGGTATGTGTAGGTAAAGTGTGTACTACAGGAGTATAGTTAGTCTTAGGAGGAATGCAGAGTGGCTACGTGGGTTACTCATTTTAGAATAGCTGAAGCCTTAATGAAGGCGGGAGTTCCGGTTTCCAAGGTTGATTTTCTGGTAGGGAATATTGGGCCGGATTGCGGGATCGTTGATGATGAGGGGAGCGCTTCTCCCTTTCAGCGTATACCTAAGAGTGTTACCCATTTTAAGGATGGACACGGCATTCAGCCGGAGCTGTTCCGGGAGAAGTATGCATTGAAGGATGTTGAGCCTACTTCTAGCGCAGGTTCCTATTATTGGGGGTATTACTGTCATCTTATAACGGATGTCGAATGGATCAAGTTAACCAGGGTTAAGCAGGAGGAGCCGGTACATCAAGCCGTAAAAGGTACTCCCGAATACAATCAGCTGGTGAAGCGGGAATGGTACTGGCTGGACTTCAAATATTTGAAGCTGCATGGGGATCATGTGTTTTGGACCGATGTGCAACATATTCAGCAATATCCTGAATACTTACCGTTCTTTCCTGAAGGCCAGACCTTTAAGCAGATTCAGAATATCATTCACTTTTATTGCAACACTGAAGTGCCGATAGAATATGAACCAATTTATATGAAGGAAGCGGAAGTAGATAACTTTGTGCTGAAGACAGTGGACAAGCTCCGGGCCATGATGGGATTATAAAAGGTAACCAAACACCCAAATCACAACAACAAGGAGAGAACCATGACCATCCAAATCGTAAATGGCGATTTATTAGAAGCCAGTGAAGATATTCTAGGACATCAGGTGAATTGTCAGGGGGTGATGGGGTCGGGGATTGCGAAGATCCTGCGGGACCGTTATCCGAATTTATATCCTGAGTATAAAAAATACTGTGAGCAGCACACGCCTGACGAGTTGCTCGGACACTGCCAGCTGGTGCAGACGGGCGCGAAGTACACGGCGAATCTGTTCGGCCAGCTTAACTATGGAAAAAGCAAAACCCGGTATACGGATTATGCTGCGCTGGAGCAAGCGTTAACCATCCTGAAGACAGAGGCACAGGCCAAGGGTCTGTCTGTGGCGCTTCCGTATAACATTGGCTGCGGATTGGCAAATGGGGAGTGGAGTGTGGTGGAACAGATGATCGGCAAGGTTTTTGCAGACTATGAAGTTACTTTGTATAAGATTTAAATTATCTGTACGCTATACTTCTGCTACTAGATCATGTACAACTGGCAGCCCCGGAAGGCTGTGAAGCTGAGGCCCGGAGATTCTTCAATAGCTTGTTAGGCTGGCCGGAGATTCCCAAACCAGAATTGCTGCAAAAGCGTGGCGGGGTTTGGTTCCAATGCGGGACGCATCAGGTACATATCGGGGTACAACGGGATTTTGTTCCCGCTACCAAAGCGCATCCGGCATTTCATGTGCAGCACTTGAATAAGTTACGCGAGCATCTGTTGCAGAATAACATTCAAGTCACGGATGATGAAGCAAGGGCGGATGAAGGCGTCAGGCGCTTCTATATAAATGACCCTTTCGGGAATCGTCTTGAGTTCTTGGAATATCACTAAAAATAAAGCCAAACTGCTTACAAGCGGTCTGGCTTTATTTTGTGCTCCCTGTACTGTGACGGCGTCTGCCCCGTCTGCTGCTTGAACTGCCGCATGAAGTGGATCTCGCTTGCGTAGCCGCTCATCTCTGCAATTTTTTTGACAGAGATATCGGTAGTGGTAAGCAGGTATTTCGCATGTTCGATCCGGCTGGCAATGACGTCCGCCATCGGGCTTACCCCGAAGAAGTCCTTATACAAGTGCTGGAAGCAGGAGCGGCTCATGGTCAACTCATGGGACAGCCCCCCGATCGTCCAGTTCAGGAAGGGTTGATTATAGATTTTGGTGCGGATGAGAGACATCTTGTTGTAGTGGGTGTTGCCGACCTCCTTCTGGGCGGAGTGAATCCGGTTGCTCAGCTTAATGAAGAATAATTGCAGATATAATTCCATCGTCTCGTCTTTATGCGGGTTCTCGGAATACGATTCATAGCACAAATGGTTAATGATGATCGACAGCTCGTTCAGATCGCCAACCGGGATCACTTCATCCCTGGGGATCGCCAGCCGGTCCAGCAGTGCAGCGTCGCCAGGCTTGTCCAGCCGGAAATGGAACCAGTCATTAGTGAACTGCGGCCCGTAAGCCCGGTAGAACTGCGGGGTGTACTCACTGTACAGAATGAAAGAATCAGGTTCTGTAGCCTGCTGCACCTCTGCGAAGGTGAAGATTGCCGGGGTCTTCAGCAGCAGCAGCATGTAGTCTCCGGACCCCTGGGGCCGGTTGATGATGAAATCCGCGTCATGGCTATGATTGTAGCCGATGTTCTGTATATTCATATGAACCTCCAGTGCAGCAGTTAGGTCTATTGTAGAAGTTAAGAGCACTACTTGTAAATAAGGATTGCACAATAAGTTAGTACTTACGCACGATGTGTAATTGTTCTGCTGCCCGGATGTATCTATGCTTAATACAAGCAGTCACTGAAGCATATGTTGAAGGCTGAGGCCGGAGAGGATGATAGGTATGAGAGAATGGACCGGTTATTCAAGAGGGGTGAATCTCGGAGGCTGGCTGTCCCAGTGTCCTTTTCAGCAGGCACATTACGACACCTTCATTACGGAAAAGGATATCCAAACGATTGCCTCCTGGGGCCTGGACCATGTACGGCTGCCGGTGGATTATGAAGTCATTGAAGACCCCTCGAACGCTGAGGCTTATGCAGGGTTCAAGCATATCGACAACTGTATTCGCTGGTGCGCGGCCAACGGGCTGAATCTCATTATTGATCTGCATAAGACGCCCGGGTTCTCCTTCGACAGCGTGTCTGCGAATTCCCTGTTTGATGATCCGGCGCTCCAGGAGCGGTTCCTGAATTTGTGGAAGGCAATCTCTGTCCGTTACGCAGCTTATAAGGATACTGTGGCTTTTGAATTGCTGAATGAGATTGTGGAGCAGGACAGCAGCCGCTGGAATGCACTGGCCCGCCGGACGATTACCGAGATTCGCCAGCATGCGCCGGAGACCAAAATCATTATCGGCGGCATTCAGTGGAACAGCGTGCATACCCTCAAGCTACTGGATCAGCCCTACGACGACAATATCGTGTATACCTTCCACTTCTATGAGCCGTTCCTGTTCACTCACCAGCGTGCAGAATGGGTGGAGCAGATGCCGGAGAGCAGCATGGATTATCCGGGTGAGCTGGCGGTGTACCGCAGCACTTCGGCCACCATCGGCGCTTTTGGATCGGGGCTTCAGGGAGATGGCTTCAGCCAGATGGGGCCTGAGTATATCACCAGCCTGATCCAGACAGCCCTGGATGTTGCAGCAGAGCGTAACGTGTATCTGTATTGCGGGGAATACGGAGTCATTGAACATGCCCCCTCTCCTAGCGTGGTGAACTGGTATAAGGATGTCCATGGGATTTTTGAACACAATCATATCGGCCGGGCAGCGTGGACCTATAAATCCATGTCCTTCGGCATCTCTGACCGCTACGACAGCAGCATTACGACGGAGATTATTTCTTATTTGTAAGTGGCAAATAGAAAGTTTAATTACTCTTTTCTAAGCGAGGTCCTATAAATGAAAATACAAATTACAGATAAACCAGGAGTATCAATTTCCAAGGGGATGATTGGCCTCTTCTTCGAAGATATCAACTACGGCCTGGACGGCGGGCTGCATGCGGAGATGATTGAGAACCGTTCCTTCGAGTTCATGGAAGCCAAGGGGGACAAGGGGCGCTTCAGCGAGAGCTATGACGGCCTCTATGGCTGGACGGCTTATCCCGCAGAGTCGAGCGGGGCAACGCTGCAGATTCAAACGGAGCAACCCCAGAATGAGGTGAACCCCCATTATCTGGAGTTTACGGCCGCAGACCGTCAGAACGCTTTTACCAATAAAGCCTATGATGGAGTCTCTCTGAAGCCGGGGCTTCAGTATCAGGTATCCTTCTATGCCAGAGCAGAGGGGTATGCAGGAGGCATTGAAGTTTCGGTTGAGAAAAATAGCACGGTTATGGCACAGGCAATCATCGCGACAGCGGTAGGGGAAGAGTGGACACGCTATACGGCGCAGCTTAACTGTAGTGAACCTGTATCGTATGGGGATTTCGTCATCCGGCTGGATGCTCCAGGTACGGTCTGCTTCGACTTCGTATCCATGATTCCCTCCAATGCAGTGCTGGGCTTATTCCGCCGGGATCTGGTTGAACTGCTGCAAGAGATGAAGCCCGGCTTCCTTAGGTTCCCGGGAGGATGTATTGTTGAGGGTTATAACCTGGAGAACCGCTACCAATGGAAGCAGAGTGTGGGTGCCGCCGAGCAGCGCAGGAATAATAGCAGCCGCTGGGCGATGCATGGAAACAATGAAGAGAATCACTACACCAGCGAGTATAGTCATTATAATCAGAGCCTGGGGATTGGGTTCTATGAGTATTTTCTGCTCTGCGAATACCTGGTTGCGCGGCCGATTCCGGTGCTGAACGTCGGGCTGGCCTGCCAGTTCCAGTCTACTGAGCATGTGGGCGTGCATGATGAGGATTTTCAGAAGTATATTCAGGATGCCCTGGATCTGCTGGAATTCGCCAACGGGCCAGTGGAATCGCAGTGGGGCGCTCTCCGCTTGCAGATGGGCCATCCTGCGCCGTTCGGTCTGGAGCTGATTGGGCTAGGCAATGAACAGTGGGAGACGGAGCATGCGGATTTCTTCACCCGGTACGACCTGTTCGAGCAGGCGATTCATGCGCAGTACCCGTCCGTACAGCTCATCGGCTCCGCAGGGCCGGATGTCAGCTCGGAACACTACACCCGGGCGTGGGAGTATTACCGTAAGCGGGCCAAGGCTAACCCTAATTTCGTCTATGCTGTCGATGAGCATTATTATGTGAAGCCGGAATGGCTGTGCGAGAACGTACATTTCTATGATCAGTACCCGAGAGACATTAAGGTGTTCGCGGGGGAATATGCGGGTCACTATGGCAACGGGATGAATGCGCCGCACTTCAACAGCTGGGGAGCAGCGCTGGCAGAGGCCGCATTCCTGACGGGTCTTGAGCGCAACGCCGATATTGTGGTGCTTGCTTCTTATGCACCGTTGTTCGCCAGACTCGGCTACGCCCAGTGGTCGCCTGACATGATCTGGTTCGACGGGGAGAATAGCTACGGCACGCCAAGCTACTATGTGCAGCAGATATACAGTACGTTGATGGGAACGAAGGTGCAGCAGACCGTACATGATCAGGAGGAGATTCCTTACACTGTTTCTTATGATGAGCAGCAGCAGGTCCTCTATGTCAAGCTGGTGAACACCTTGGAGCGTAGTGTAACTGTGGAGCTGGAGACTGAGATGTCCCTGACCGGACTCGGTGAGGCGTATGTCATGCAGGGGCAGGAGGAGGATGTGAACTCGATCGGGACTCCCCGCAACATCGCTCCGCATTCCTATCCGCTGGAGACCGCAGGCTCCATGGTCTATGAGATCGGACCTAAATCCTTCCATGTGCTGAAAATGTATTGCGGGGCATAATAGCCCCTGACCTAACCCCCTTGAGGAAGCGTTATGACGCTTTTTTGAGGGGGTTTTTAAAAATATAAGAATTTATATGTTGTACACAATAACTTATCTTTATATTTCTCGCTGAAACGAATACCGTCCTTATAAAAGGACGGCAATGCCGTTTCCACTTGTGTACATCAACAATTTGACACCAGCCGTCCGCGGGTATAAAATGATAATAAATGATAGATATATATATCATTATATTAACAAAGATATCACTTAAATTACAGCAAAGGCAGGCCTATGTTCATGAAACCCAGTGTTAAGGACAATAAACGGAAAGCTATTCTGGACGCAGCCACGGAGCTGATGGTGTTGAAGCCGACGGCTACGCTGCAGGAGATCGCGGATCATGCACACATCGGGATTGCCACGCTGCACCGCTATTTCTCCACAAGGGAGCTGCTGCTGGATGCGCTGGCGCTGAATGCTATCGGGCTGGTGGATGAAGCGCTCGCAGGAATCCTGAATGATGACAGCGATATGCTCCGCTTCCTGACAGAGGTGTTCGAGGTGCTGATTCCTTTGGGCAGCAAGATGTCTTTTCTCAGCTTCGCGGCATCGGTTGAAGAGAATCCTGATATTCTTGCCGAGGAAGCCCGCGTCAAGCAACCGCTGCGGGAAGCGGTGGAAGGCTGGCAGACACGCGGTCTGCTGAATGCCGCGATGCCCGCCCACTGGATGATCACCGTCATGTATAATCTGCTGTTCGTCGCCTGGCAGGAGATCCAGAATGGCAATCTTGCGAAGAATGATGCTCCGCAATTGTTGGTATCCACCGTCATTCAAGGCTTCGGCACCCCGGGACGAAGCGGCAGCTGAAGCAACATTAAGGAGGAAGCTGTATGTCAACGATAGAGGTAGAGATTGTTAACCGCCTGGACGAAACGCAGAAACTCGAGGTTGCCAGACTGTTTTATCAGGGATTCACCTTGAAGTTCAATGCCCTGTGGTTATTTACCCGCAATGAGCAGCAAGCCGTGGAGGTGCTGTGCCGGAGCCTGCGTTATGACGACGGTCTGTATGCGGTACGCGAGGGAAGGGTGATGGGATTCATCGGTCTGGAAAAAGGACACGGCTTCTTCGCAACGATGGGCTACGAGGCTCTCAGACATACGTTCGGCATAGCAGGCGGTGCGTGGCGTTATGCAGCCTATGGTATATTCCGTATGTTTCACAGCGGCGTTCCGAAGGACTCTATTCATATTGATCCGCTCGTCGTCTCCAGTGAGGCAAGAGGGCTGGGAATCGGAACCCGGCTGCTGGAAGCGGCCTTTGCTTTAACCCGTCAGGCAAACCGCAGCAAGATGTTGCTGGAGGTCGTTGACACCAATCCGCAAGCGAAGAAGCTCTATGAGCGGCTCGGCTTCAGAACCTTCAAGGTGCAGAATACCCGGCTGTTCACGGAACAAGCGGGCTTTGCCAAAGTGCTGCATATGGAGAAGCTGCTGGACTAGCGCGTGATCCCTTCCCGATCCTCAATACGGATCGGGAATTTTTGGTTTTTCTACCGGAGATGGTGATAGCAAGCGGGGAGGTTAAGGGCGGAGCAATAGTTGGGTTGTAGTTAAGCATGTAGGATATGGAGAGAGGTAAGACAACAGTTGGATTTTTAGCACTTGCTGATGAACGACGGGATCGTGTCGGGGCAGCAGTTGGACAAACAGCACTTAAATGCTCACCATTCCTGCAAAGTCGCAAAAATCAACAACAGTAGATGCTGTTTATCCACTTGCTTGCCCATTATCTGCGGAAATGGGCAAATTAAGCTACCTATTTCCATTTGCTTAGTACAAGAGGGGGCGTGTACTCCTGCCCTTCGTGATAGCCGAACGAATCCAGGCAGAACAACAGGGCTGGAAGGCAGCAGGGCACTGATGAACAAGAAACGGTAAGCCCGGTGACTGGATAAATGGTCTGAAACTATGTATTATGGATATTAAGTTAGTAAACTTAATTAACTATATAAAGAACGGAGTATGAATCATGAAAATTCAAACCGCAGGGACTCCCAAGGTCATGCGCAATCTGAATGAATTTCTGATTCTGGACCGGATGATTGCCGGCGGACCGCAATCCAGAGCGGAGCTTAGCCGGTACACCGGCTTAAGCAAGCCTACTGTATCTTCGGCTATTGCCCATCTGCTTGAACGAGGACTGGTCAGAGAGACCGGCAGCGCCGGGAACGTCCAGGGCCGCAAAGCCACCCTGGTTGAATTCAACCCGAAATGCTTCTATATCATAGGAGCGGAGCTGGGGGGAAGCAGACTGCGGATGGCGCTCGCAGATATGAACGGACAGATCTGCCATTACAAGCAGCTCCCGATGCCGGAGGACTCTTTGACAGAGTCGGCATTTCAGGAATGTCTGGTACAGAATATTGAAGGGCTTCTTGCTGACTCGGGACTCTCCTGGGAGAAGATCTCGGCAGCGGCTTTCGGGATTCCTGGTGTTGTGGACCCGGCAGACGGAGTGGTGTCTGAGCTTGTTGCACCGCTGCGGGGGCGTGAAGCAGCCCTGAGAATGGCTAATCTGGCGCAGCTCTTCCCTGTGCCTGTCATGACGGAGAATGATGTCAATCTTGCCGCCCTTGCGGAATATGCCTCATCCGGGTTGGCAGCAAGCGGCTCTCTTCTGTATTTCTCCATCGGGGAGGGGACCGGAGGCGGCCTCATTATCCATGGGGAGATATACCGTGGCCTGGGCGGCGGGGCAGGAGAATTAGCCAACCTGATGCTGAGCGCAGGCAGACTGGAGGATATGCTGTCCGTAGACGGATTCCTGAAGCTGGCCGCACGGATGGTAAGGGAGCATCACGGAGACGCGGAGCATGTGCTGAGCGCTCCCGGGGTCACGGCGGAGTTCATATTGGATGAAGTGCGCAGAGGCGAGCCTCTGGCCCTGATGATCATCGAGGCCTATTGCAGTCTGCTTGCAGAGGCGCTTGGCAGTATTTGCATGGTGATGGCCCCCGATACTGTTGTTCTTGGCGGCGGGCTTGGCAGTCACGGGGATGTACTGCTGCACAGGCTGGAAGCCAAGCTGGACGGGCAGCGCCGCAAGCCGCGGCTGTCTGCTTCCGGCCACCGGGACAAGGATGTTGTACTTGGAGCCGTTCAAGTCGCGGTCCAGTCGGCGTTCCGGCATATGCGTAATCATAGAAACAACATAAGCTTATAATCTGCAGAATTGCTGGGGGAATCCTAATGAACAGGTATACGGCTGGAATTGATGTGGGCGGAACCAAAACCCTTTTGTGCCTAACGGATGAGGATGGAACTCTTCTTGAACAGTATAAGCTGGAGACACAGCTTAGCCGGGAGCCGGAAGTGTTCTTCCGCTGGTTATTCGGTGAATTGGAGCAGCTCTGCAAGCGCAACGGAAGTACGCTATCCTCCTTAGAGGGAGTGGGCATCGGGTTCCCGGGAGTCATGAATGAGCGTACAGGCACGCTGACCAGCTCTCCGGCCTTGAATTGGCCTGCAACGACCGACATCCGTCCGGTTATAGCGGCGTTTTACCCGGGACTGGTGGCGCTTGACAATGATGTGAACATGGCTGCAATGGGAGAGTATGCTGCCGGATCGGCTGCCGGGTCGGAGCATTTCATTATGATTACTGTAGGGACGGGAGTGGGAAGTGCCTTGTTCCTTAACGGGCAGCTGTACCGGGGCGCAAGCTTCGCGGCTGGCGAGATCGGCTATCTGATCGTTGAGCCTGGGGCTGTTAACGCTGCTGCCGCCCCGGAATACAGTGAGTTTGGCCCTTTTGAAATGGAGGTATCCGGCACGGGAATTGGGGCTAAGGCTGCTGCCGAGCTGCACATGAACAGCAGTAGCTCGCTAATCCGGGAGCTGGCGCAAGGCGGCGTGATCCGTGCGGAGCATGTATTTGCTGCGGCGCAGCGCCAGGACGATACGGCAATGAAGCTGCTGGATCAGGCGTATGAGCAGATGGCGGCGGCGGTGAAGAATATAGTCCTCACCCTGGATCTGGAGCTCGTCATTCTGGGCGGCGGAGTTGTGGAGAAGAACCCCGGCTATGTGCAGGAGATTGCGGCAAGAGTCAGCCGTTACACCCCTCAGCAATCCTTAACGATCCGGCAGGCTGTGCTTGGCAACCAGGCGGGAGCGATAGGAGCTGCGGCGGCGGCAAGAAGCAGATCGGCTGCGGACAGAGGCAGGATCTGAGAGTATATGAATTCATTGACAAAATAGGTGTAAGGAGGTAGTCAGCGCAATGAATATTTCATTTAATACGCCTGCCACTTATTGGGTGGAGGCGCTTCCAGTCGGGAACGGAAGGCTGGGAGCGATGATTTTTGGCGGTATCGAGAAGGAACGGCTGGCTCTGAATGAGGATACCCTGTGGTCAGGGTATAAGACCGACTGGAATAACCCCGGGGCCAGGGAGATTCTCCCGCAAGTAAGGGCGCTGATAGCAGAAGGCAGAAATGAGGAAGCGGATGAGCTGTGCAAGCAAATGATGGGTCCGTATGTACAGTCATATCTGCCGTTCGGGGATCTCCTCCTTACGATGGAGCATGGACAGGTCATCCAAGGAGACTATAGCCGGAATCTGGATCTGTCCACGGGGATCGGCACCGTCTCCTATGAGATCGGCGGTATCCGGTACAATCGTGAGGTCTTCGCCTCCCATCCCGATCAGGTGATCGTTGTCCGTCTCTCGGCAAGCAAGGACCATGCGGTCAGCTTCCGGGCGAAGCTGGACAGTCCGCTCCGCTTCCGTTCGGAAGCAGAGGGGGAGCATTACACGATCACGGGACATGCCCCGGAATATGTGGCACCGAATTACTACGATGTGGATGAACCGGTCCGCTACGGCGGGGAGTCTCCCCGAAGTCTGGAGTTCCATGGCCGCCTGGCCGCTGTGCAGACCGGGGGCACCCTTGAAGCTACAGCAGAGGGTATCCGTGTAACGGGAGCGACGGAAGCTGTGCTCTACTTCAGTGCGGCGACCTCCTTCGATGCGGAATCGGGAACGGTGCAGGCGGATTGCAATGTGCGGGAGCTGACTGCACAAACGGTGCAGCGGATCAGCGGAGAGCCGTATGCCGGGATACGGGAGCGCCATGTGCAGGACCATCGCGGGATTTTTGACCGGGTGGAGCTGGAGCTTGGGGAGAGTCTGGCCCCTGAAGGTATGCCGATGGACCAGAGAATTGCCGCCTACGGAAGCGAAGATCCGGGTCTGGTCGAGCTTCTGTTCCATTATGGCCGCTACCTGCTGATCGCCAGCTCCCGTCCGGGAACACAGCCGGCGAATCTGCAGGGCATCTGGAATCAGGATACCCGGGCGCCCTGGAGCAGCAATTACACGCTGAATATCAATGCGCAAATGAATTATTGGCCGGCGGAAATCTGCAATATGGCAGAGCTGCACGAGCCATTGATCGGCTATACCCGGAGGCTGGCGGCCAACGGCAGTGAGACGGCCCGCACGAACTATGGCGCACGCGGCTGGGTAGCCCATCATAATGCTGACCTCTGGGCGCAGACGGCTCCGGTGGGCGGCTTCGGCGATGGCGATCCGGTATGGGCATCCTGGGCGATGGGCGGAGTGTGGCTTACCCAGCATTTGTGGGAGCATTACGCCTTCGGCGGGGATCTGTCCTATCTGCGGGAGACCGCATACCCTGTCATGAAGGAGTCGGCCCTGTTCTGCCTGGATTGGCTGATTGAGAACAAGGAAGGGTATCTAATTACTTCGCCGTCCACTTCCCCTGAACACAAAATCGTAGACGGAGACAAGCGGTACGCGGTCAGTGAAGCGGCGACAATGGATTTGACGCTGATTGCGGAGCTGTTCACGAACTGTATCCAGGCTGCGGAATTGCTCCAGCTTGATGAAGGATTCATTCAGACGCTGCAAGCTGCCAAGGCGCGGCTGCTGCCGCTGCAGATCGGTGCGCAAGGCCAGCTTCAGGAGTGGTCGGTTGATCTGGAGGGCGAGGATGTGCATCACCGCCATGTCTCCCATCTGGTCGGCGTCTATCCCGGAAAGTCGATTACAGAGAAGCTGGTTCCCGGGCTGTATGAAGCCGCCAGAACCTCGCTTGAGATTCGCGGGGACGGAGGGACGGGCTGGAGTCTGGGCTGGAAAATCGGACTGTGGGCCAGATTCAAGCAGGGGGACCGGGCCAAGCAGCTCCTCTCCAATCTGCTCACGCTGGTCCAGCCGGAGGCCATTAACAATGAACGCGGCGGCGTCTATCCGAACCTGTTCGATGCCCATCCGCCGTTCCAGATTGACGGGAACTTCGCCGCTACGGCAGGGATTGCCGAGATGCTGCTGCAATCGCACCAGGGGTATCTGGAGTTCCTGCCCGCCTTGCCGGCAAGCTGGGGTGAGGGAAGGGTGAAGGGACTGCGGGCCCGCGGCGGCTTTGAAGTGAGCCTGACCTGGAGCGCTGGTGTTCTCGGGCAAGCGGAGGTTACCGCTCATCTTGGCGGAGAGTGCTCTATTCTGGCAGAACGCTCTGTTGAGGTTACGCGCGGGGAACATCAGCAGCGCTGGGAGCCTTCTTCGGACGGGCTGATTATGCTTCAGACACAGCCGGGAGAACGCATAGTTATGCGGTATGCCGACTAAGTAGTGCTGAGTAATAAGCCAGAGTAAATAATAGTCTATGCAGATTGCAGCACACTTCAGGTGGATGGAGTGTGCTGCTTTTGTGTTGTACCGGACATTGCCCGGATTCCACCAGAAGGCCAAACGGTAAATGAGGAGCCCAGGATGTATGCGAAAAACCGAATACAATTGGACTGGGAGCGCCGCGTAGGCCGAATGTAATCGAAAAACCGAATACAATTGGACAGGGAGCGCCGCGTAGGCCGTGCGTTTCTCGCAGGTTGTGCCAGAAGTATTTTCACAGAAAACCAGATACAATCGCAATGTGCTGGAGTGAGTGGGCCGGGCCGGTTTTTGTTGTACAAAACACACTTATAATACAGGACAGGTCTCCCCGTCGCCCGCTTTTCCCCTCGTGAGTTCTTTTTCCTCTCTCCGCTCATCATTTTGTTATCTATCCTACGATTTTGTTATTTGTAAACGTTTTCCAAACGGCTATAATTCAATCAGGAATCCGCTGGATAGGGATGAACTGAAGGAGGATACGAATGTTTGGTCGTAAACGAATCATGATAGGGGGTCTTGCGCTGGTGGTCTTCGCTGCTTCAGTGCTGCCCATGCGGACTACGGTCTATGCTGCGGCTGAGGGGGGCCCGGCCGTTATTCTTGCTTCTGATTATGAGGACGGCACCGCGCAGGGCTGGACCCGGAAAGGCGATGAACAGCTTACCGTAACGAAGGAGGTCTATCATAGAGGTTCTTACAGCCTGTATGCGGATGGACGGACCAAGGATTGGGAAGGGCCCAATCAGGTTCTGACGGATCACATGGCTCCGCATACAGCCTACACCGTAGGAGCCTGGGTGAAGTCCCCCGCTCCGGTCAAGTTTACGGTGCATACCAAAATCGGTGAAATCGAGGACTGGAAGCCGGTAGCGGAATTTAGCGGAGCGAAGTGGTCTGGGGAATGGACGTATCTGGAAGGCACTTTTGTTACAGGCAGTACAGTAGGCTTCACGGAGATGTATGCAGAAGCCGCAGCAGGAACCGCATTCTACGTGGACGATATCAAGATTTCTGCCGCAGCGGTTGACGTTCCGGAGGGGGAGGAAGGGCTGCGCACGGATTTTGAAGACGGGACGCTCCAGGGCTGGAAAAACCGGATTGGACCCGAATCGCTGTCGGTGAGTCAGGATACCGCTAATACCGGAGCTCACAGTATGCTGGTCGAGGGGAGAGAGCGCAGCTTCTACGGGCCGAGCCTCAGTGTGAAGGACCATATGCGGCCGGGCACGAGCTACCAGTTCTCGCTGTATGTGCGTCTGAAGGAGAAGCCGGAGGCCGACAAAAGCCTGCAGATGACCGTGTACAAGAAAGCTGGCTCCGAGAGCTGGAATGCGATTGATAAGGTTAGTATTAAGGCGGATCAATGGGAACAATGGCATCTGCTTAAGGGCAAATTCCAGTACAGCGACCAGCCGTCTGAAATGAATCTTTTCGTGGAGACTCCTTATATTACTGAGGATACCGTAGATACGTTATCCTTCTATGTCGATGATGTGTTAATTGAGCCTGCCCCGGAGATGAGTATTGAACAGGATATTCCCGGGTTAAAAGAGGTCTACGCTGACGACTTCGCCATCGGAGCCGCTGCGTATTCCTGGCAAATGGAAGGGGTCTACGGGGAGCTGCTGAAGAAGCACTTCAACAGTATTACGGCAACCTATGAAATGAAGCCCAAATTCATTGCGCCTGCCGAAGGTACTTATGTGTTCGGCGGGGCTGATCAATACGTGAATTTTGCCCAGGCGAACGGAATGGGGCTCCGGGGACACGCGCTGTTATGGCACACGGATGCCGCAGAATGGATGTTTACTGATGGAGGGAAGCCGGCAAGCAGAGAGCTGCTGCTGGAACGCCTGCAAGCTTATATTGAGACCGTGATGCAGCGGTATGAAGGCAAGATCTATGCCTGGGATGTAGTGAACGAAGCGATTGCTGACAATGGCGGCGGTCCGGACGGAATGAGACTGACACCTTGGTATAACCTGATTGGTCCGGACTATATTGAGAAGGCGTTTGAATTTGCCCGGGCAGCCAATCCTGAAGCGAAGCTCTATTACAACGACTATTACACCGAGGTACCGGAAAAGCGTGAGCATATCTATAAGCTGCTCAAGCAGCTCAAGGCGAAGAATCTGATTGACGGCGTGGGTCTCCAGTCGCATCACGGCTTGTACTCTCCGACCACTCAGGAGATAAACAAAACCATTCAAATGTATTCGCAGCTGGGACTGGATATTCAGATCACCGAGCTGGATGTGGATACGGGCATAAGCCCTGACTTGCCGCTACCGGCCAGTATCGCTGCACAGCAAGGGAAACGGTATAAGGATCTGTTTGAACTTTACAAAAAGTATAAGGACAACATCTCCTCGGTCTCCATCTGGGGAGTGCAGGATGAGAAAAGCTACAATAACCATGCTATGTTATTCGACGAGCAGTTAAAAGCAAAGCCGGCCTACTGGGGCGCGGTTGATCCTTCCAAGCTGCCAGCGATCCAGAATGTAGCCGTGGCTCTAGAGGGTACGCCTCAGGCAGGCGAAGCCGGGAAAACACTGTGGAACAAGACAGCGGCGGTTCCGCTTGAACAAGGCAGTACCGTAACAGCCAAGATTCATACCCTGTGGGACCCGCAGAACCTGTATGTGAAGGTAGACGTTACCGACCCAAGTGTGAACGGGGAAGACAAGGTTGAGATTTTCCTGGATGAGAACAATGGCAAGACCTCTGCTTATGAGCCGGATGACCGGAAGATTACACTCCAGCGTTCGGGCTCCGGGACAGAGGGAGTCGGCTTCACTAGCACAGAACGTGAGGGTGGTTATACGCTTGAAGCGAAGATTCCACTCGTATCTATTAGCGGCTCCGCAGGCTTGGAGATGGGGCTGGATATCCGGGTGAGCGATGCCGGTGTTCCGAATGCTGTACCCGCTTACTGGAATGACAGAAGCAGATCCCAGGATACGGACACCAGCCGTTACGGGGTTCTCCGCTTGGCTGCAATGCCTAATTCGGCCGAATCTCTGAAGGGTCAGGTGAAGATCGACGGCCAGATGGAGCCGGAATGGGAGAAGGCGAAGCCTTTTCAGGTGAAAATGTCTGCCGCTCCTAACAGCACCACCGCAGAAGCCAGATCTATGTGGTCAGAGGATAGCCTCTATCTGATCATTGATGTGAAGGATACCCTGCTGAAGGCGGATGCCGTGAATCCATGGGATCAGGATTCCGTTGAAATCTTCATAGATGAGAATTTCAACAGAACTCCGTACTATGAGGGGGACGACGGCCAATACCGGATTAATATCAATAATGTGGCTTCCTTTGGAGGAGGGGCCTCGGTGAGCAGATTAACCAGCGCGGTGGTTCACACGGACACCGGATATCGCGTAGAAGCCAAAATTGATTTCGGAACGGTCAAGGCAACACCGGGCAGCTCTATCGGGCTTGATATCCAGATCAATGATGATCAAGGTGGCGGGAAGCGCAGTACAAGCAAATGGAATGATACGGGAGAGGATACGTGGCGGGATACCTCGAATTTCGGGATTCTAAGCTTTGTGTCGCCTGCGGCGTTACCGGAAGCTCCGCTTGAAGGAAAGTCTCCGTCCCCATCTTCAGGCTCTGCTCCAACGTCCCAGGCACCTGCTCCGGCAGAGACCTTCACCGAGGGACGGATTGTTGTTCAGCCCGTAGCGGACAAAGATGGCATTCTTCATGTGAAGCTGTCGCCTGAGGCCGTGCAGCAGGCCGTACTTCAGTCGCTCGGAAGTGGCATCCTGAAGATTGCGGTCAAGTCTGCTCCAGGAGCAGGGGAGCTGCAGCTCCAGCTTCCGCTGCAGAGTCTGGCTGCACAGCCGAAGATTAAGGAGATTCAAATGGAGAGTGGTCTCGGGGCAGTCCTGCGCCTGAACACGCAGCTGCTGAAATTGCAGGATACACAAGCCGGAGATTTCCTTCAGCTTGAGGTGAAGCGTGCGAAGCAGGATGGATGGCCAGCGGCAGTTAAGGACCGCTTGAATGGAGCGGATGTGCTGGATTTCGCACTCGCTATCCATGGAGCCAAGACGACTGAGATTGACGCTACTGCTCTTACTGTAAGGCTCCCTTATGAGCTTAAGGCAGGAGAGAGGGCGCACCAGCTTGTCGTGTACCAGGTTTTGGAGAACAGCAAGCTAGTGATTGTGAAGGAGCGTAAATATGATCCGGCTACAGGCTATGTCTCCTTCCAGGCGAAGGTGCTGGGCCGATATGCGGTTGCTACAGTGAAGCTGCCGGATCAGAAGGGCAGCAAGTGGGCCGCCGAGAGCATTGAAGCACTGGCTGCAAGAGGAATACTTCCTCTGGGCGCAGAGGCTTCCTATGAGGCAGGTGCACTGATGAACCGGGCGGAATTTGCCCAGCTGCTGGTCAATGCTTTTGACCTTCAGACTGCTGCTGGCGCTCCAGACTTCAAGGATGTCAGCAAGGATTCCCCTTATGCCGAAGCCATTGGTATTGCCGGAGCCTTGGGTATTGTCAAAGGGAGAGCAGACGGGCTCTACAGTCCGAGTGATACGCTCAGCCGTCAGGAAATGGCGCTGATGATCTATCGGGTTGTCCAGTTGCAGCAGATCGGGCTGAAGAGCGATTCCCCTGCTGTTCAAGGCTTCAAGGATATGAACCTGCTGACCGGGGAGGCTTCGGCTGCTGTAGAGAAGCTGCGGTCTGCCGGAGTGATTCAAGGCGCGCAGAACGGCTACTTCTTGCCGAAGGGCCGGATGACCAAGGAGCAGGCTGCTGTGGTGGTGTACCGGATAATCAGCCTCAATCCATAGATTAGTGTAAGCGAGCATGTAACATTCATAGAGCAGAGCAGCGGTCTCCCGATATGGGGGCCGCTGCTCTTTGTGATGGAGAGAGTGACGCCTGGAGATGAGAGTGACGCCTGAAGTAGAGTGTACACCTGGAGCCGAGAGTGACGCCTGAAGTAGAGAGAGACATCTGAAGTAGAGAGAGACACCTGGAGCTGAGAGAGACTCCTGAAGTAGAGTGAACACCTGGAGCTGAGAGAGACTCCTGAAGTAGAGTATGTCACCCGAGCAGGCGGGCACCGATGGGGGGAGTGTGCACCTGGAACAGGCGGGTACCGATAGGGGGAGTGTGCACCTGGAGCAGGCGGGTACCGATAGGGGGAGTATGACACATGGAGCAGGCAGATACTGATGGGGGGAGTGTGCACCTGGAGCAGGCAGATACCGGTTGGAAGAGTGTGTCACCCGAGCAGACCAGTACTGATGGCGGGAGCAGCGTGAGCTTGTGGCGACTGCCGAGGCGTTGGTTTGACATAGGGATGGAGATGGAGGCATTGGAGTTGGAGTTTGAGTTGGTGTCTGCATTGAGATTGCGGTGTTGGTGTCACGTTGGCGCCAGGAAATAGTTGGATTTTCTACACTTATTCACGAGCAGAACGGCGATGGCCAGACAGTAGTTGGAAAAACAACACTTACTATACCTGGATTGGCACAAAAAAGAAGATTTCCACGAAAACAAGATACATAAATCCAACTAAATTCCTCTAATACTCCAAATCAGACAAATTAAGATACATTTTTCCAACTAATGCTGCCACAGGGGTAGTGCAACTATAGCGTTCAAGTCTCGAAGCAGGCCGAAGCAGCCAAATCAGCCCGAGCAGCTAGAGTCAGCCCGAGCCAGCCCGACCCAGCCCGAGCCAGCCCGACCCAGCCCGAGCCAGCCCGAATCGTCCGTCCGAATCCCAGCATTCATGCTACTTCCAGACACATATCCGCCCCCGATTCGCTGTGTCATGGCTGTAGCTGATCGTGCAGTAACCTCGCTCTGTCTCATGTACCTGCACTAGCAAGGTTATCAATTTGTTATCTATGCTCTGGATTTATTATATATCTGCAAGTCCCTGCTAGTTATGATAAATCTATAAACCACAGTAAAGAGATACACGTTGACCAGCAAAGGGGAGCAGAAGCATGAAAAACTTGGTTACGCCTGCCAGCGTAAAAGGCGAGAAATTGGATGTGAGTACGGGGAAACCCCGGAAGAAATCAAAATGGAGAACGAACCTCAGTCTTGATCTGATGGTCATGCCGGCGTTGATCTTAACCCTGATCTTTGCCTATATTCCTATGACAGGTCTTGCGATTGCCTTCAAGAATTACAAGCCGGGATTAGGGTTCAATGCCTCCAAATGGGTGGGGCTGGATCATTTCGAGTATCTGTTCAGCATTCCCGAGAACGTTCAGGTCATCTGGAACACACTGATTATTGCCGGTCTGAAGATGATTGCCGGCCTGATCGTTCCGTTCCTGTTCGCGCTGCTGCTGAATGAAGTTAGAAAAATGGCTTTTAAGAAAATGGTGCAGACCATCGTCTATATGCCTCACTTTCTGTCATGGGTCATCCTGGGCGGTATCCTGTCCGACCTGCTGGCGAGAGACGGAGGCCTTATCAATCAGGCGCTGGTGAGTATGTTCGGAATCAAACCGATATTTTTCCTGGGCGACGGGAATTGGTTCAGATTTGTCGTGGTCGTGAGTGATGTATGGAAAGAGTTCGGCTTCAACACCATCGTCTTCCTGGCCTCGTTGGCCGGAATTAATCCGGCTCTCTATGAAGCCGCTGAAGTGGACGGAGCAGGGCGCTGGCAGCAGACACGTTCGATTACGATGCCGGCCATGCTGCCGATTACGATTGTGGTTGGAACACTCGCACTTGGGAACGTTCTCAACGGCGGGTTTGACCAGATCTTCAACCTTTATAATGCGCTTGTGTTTGATAAAGGGGATATCATTGATACGTTTGTCTACAGACTGGGAATTGTCGACGGTAAGTTCAGCTTCTCCACTGCGGTCGGACTGTTCAAATCGGTTGTCAGCTTTGTCCTGATCGTGTCGGCTTACCGCATTTCGTATAAATTTGCTAACTACCGTATTTTCTAGAATGGAGGCCAACGTGGCATGTATCATAAGACAAAACCATACCGTATCTTCACCGTGTTCAACTATATCCTGATGATTGCTATTTCGGTCTTGTGCGTGATTCCGCTCATTCATGTCCTTGCCGTATCCTTCAGCGGGAAGGCGGCGGCCAATGCCAATCTGGTAGGTCTGTGGCCGATAGATTTCACCGTGGACGCCTATACCAAGACCATAGCCAATGAGAATTTCACCCGGTCCATCTGGGTGACGCTGCAGCGGACGGTGCTGGGAACCGTGTTCAGCATGGGAGTAGTTATCCTGGCTGCCTATGCGCTATCCAAAGAGAACGCCCGGTTCAGACGCCGGAATCTGTATATCTGGCTGCTCGTGTTCACCATGCTGTTCAGCGGCGGTCTGGTTCCGATGTACATTCTGATGCAGAAGCTGCATTTGATGAATACCCTGTGGGTGCTGATTCTGCCCGGTGCCGTCTCGGTATGGAACATCATCCTGCTGCTTAACTTCTTCAGAGCGGTTCCCAAGGAGATGGAGGAAGCTGCCTTTATCGACGGGGCCGGTCATTTCAGAACATTGTTCAGTGTGTATCTCCCGGTCTCCATGCCGGCGATTGCCACACTGTCGCTGTTCACGATTGTGGGGCACTGGAATTCCTGGTTCGACGGCTTGCTCTATATGACCAATCACCGGAACTATCCGCTGGCTACCTTCCTGCAGACGGTTATTGTCCAGCAGGACTTCAGTAAGGTGACCGTACGTCCGGAGGATCTTGAGAATATCTCGCAAAGAACAGTCAAAGCAGCCCAAATCTTCATCGGAATGGCGCCGATTCTCATCGTCTACCCGTTCCTCCAGCGCTTTTTTGTGAAAGGAATTGTCCTCGGGGCGGTTAAGGAATAGCTGCCCTTCCTATAAAGGGGGTGATGCAAACGCTAAAAAAGATGTACTCATCCATAACTTTTGCTAAAATTTGATCTAAAGGGGTGCAAGATTAATGATAAAGAAAATGAAATTCTCTGCCACGGCGGTGTTATCCACAGCTATGCTGGCGGGTCTGCTGGCCGGATGCGGAGGCAACACCAATAAGGAGAAGGC
Organism: Paenibacillus tritici; assembly: GCF_018207515.1. Classification (NCBI taxonomy): domain Bacteria; kingdom Bacillati; phylum Bacillota; class Bacilli; order Caryophanales; family Paenibacillaceae; genus Paenibacillus; species Paenibacillus tritici. Next base: position 5,442,035 of record NZ_CP073365.1, on the reverse strand, counting down.
AGAAGGAGAAGACAAGCCTGCGGCAAGTGAGGATGCGATGTATTCGGCTCCTTTTGAGAACGGCAAATATACAACTCCTGTGACCCTCACGACTGTATTTCCCATTGGGAGCAGCCTGAAATTCAAAAATGGCGAAAATATTGAAAATAACGTGCACACCAAATGGGCTAAGGATACGCTGGGCATTGATATCAAGTATCTCTGGACCGTTAGTGACCAGAACAATGCCTATGAAACCAAGCTTCGCCTGATGCTTACCTCTGGAGAGAAAATGCCGGACATCATCTCGTTCCGGGGCAGCCCTTCGCTGATCTCCGATCTGATTGACAGCGGCCAGTTCACGGATGCCGGGGAATTATTCGACAAATATGCCTCCGATATCTACAAACAAGCGATGGCAGAGGAGCCGACGGTATGGAATCCTTACATTAGAGACGGCAAACGTATGGGGATTCCGATTCTGGAGAATGCCTATAATAATGATCCTGTCATGTATATCAGAGAGGATTGGCTGAAGAAGCTGAATCTCAAGGCGCCGTCTACCCTCGCGGAGCTGGAGACTGTGCTGGATGCCTTCACGAATCAAGATCCGGACGGCAACGGCAAGAAGGATACTACCGGGCTGTCTGTAGGGTTCAAGAACAACCTGAATACCTGGATGTCTGAAGCCGGATGGGTCTTCGGAATGTTCGGTGCTATGCCTAACCAGTGGAACAAGACGGCTGATAACAAGCTCGCTTACGGTTCGGTCCAGCCGGAGATGAAGCAGGGGCTGGCGACGATGCAGAAGTGGATGAAGGAAGGCTATATCTCCTCCGAATCCGGCCTGTATGATGAAGCCAAAGCAACGGAAGCCTTCACAGCAGGCAAGTCCGGCATTATTGTCGGCCCTTACTGGATGACCGGCTGGCCGCTCCCGGATCTGCAAAAGAACGTTCCGGACGCCGAGTTCAAGGCTTATCCGCTTCCGGCAGGACCGGATGGCAAGATCGGCAGACACGGCACGAAGATTGCCTCCGGGGCCGTTCTGATCAACAAGGATATGGAGCATAAGGATGCCTTCTTCGTCTATCAGAATTATCTGTTCGACAACTGGGCCAATCCGGACAGCACGACCTTCGTCAATGGCTTCGCCAAAGGCTATGACTATGATATCGCTCCAGACGGAAAAGTTCTAAAAGAGCAGGACAGCGATAAGATTCAGGGCGGCTGGGTGGATGCGATCCGCTATACCTTGACCTACGACGGAGCGATTATTCCGAACCTGATGATGAATACGCTGGCTAAGCTGGCAGAAGGTGCAGAGCCGTCCAACCAGTATGAGAAGAATCTGTCTGAACGGATTCCTGAACAGCTCAAAGCGGCCAAAATCATCATCGACCAGAAAGACAGCGTAATGCCGGAGATGTTCACGGGTACGCCTACTGAAACCCAGCTGTCCCGTGGCGATATGCTGGAGAAGCTGGAGAAGGAAATTCTGAACAAGATTATTTATGACAAAGCGCCGGTGGATGAATTCGATACCTTTGTAGAGAAATGGACTACAACAGGCGGCGATAAAGTGACCACAGAGGTCAATGAATGGTATGAGTCTATTCAGAAATAAATAAATAGTAGACAAGGGCGGCCCCTAAGGCCGTCCTTTCATGCGGAGGAGCCAAGGTGAAATATCGTCTGTCTATCTTTCAGTGGTTATCGTTTGTTCTGATGCTGATGCTCTTGATCATCGTTGGGGCTTTTTGGATCATATACAGGTTGAACGTTAAGGACATTCAGAGTGAGCTGAGGAAGAATAAAATGTATGAGGTTGAATTCATGACCTCCCAGTTATCTACGCAGTTTGAACAGGTACTGGCCAACACCATTACTTTGTCACAGGATCAGTCCGTGCGGGGTTATCCGTATATTCTGAAGTTCGGGGATCAGTATTCCAAATATGAGATGAAGCTGACGATCATTGATAAGCTGGCGCTGAACACGGCTTCCACCACCTGGAAGAACACGGTGATCCTGTATTATGAAGATGAGCAAGAGACGGTATCCTCGGACTCGTCGTTCTCCTTCAGCTCCTTTGCTCCTCCGACGCAAGCCTACAACCGCTGGACTCTGCATATGGATCAGGAGGGTAAGGGGTATTACTCTAACATCATGCGCAGTCATATCAGCTCGCTGTTAATTGAAGTGCGGATCTCTCTGGATAATCTGGTGAAAATGATGGAGCAATACGTGTCGGGAATGCCGATCCTATATGATGCTTCTCAGCAGGCATTCATTCAGACCGGGGCAGCATTTCCCGAAGAGTTACTGCAGGCTATGATCCCCCGGATCAGCGGGGACAGCGGCACGATATCGGCGGATGAGAACCATGCAGAGTATTTGATTAATTACAGGAAGGCGGACATGCTGGATTTATATTTCATTGACGCCTATCCCAAACGCCAGTATATTGAGCCGATCAACCGCAATAACCGGCTGTTCCTCTATGCGGTGCTGATTGTGCTGGTGGGTATTATGTTCTACACGCTCCTGCTCCGCAGGCAGGTGCAGAAGCCCGTGATTACGCTGCGCAAGGCCATTGACCGATTCGACCGGGGCGACTTCTCCAGCCGTGCCGTTGATCTGCAGGTCAACGAGTTCAGGGTGCTCGGCAATTCGTTCAACCGGATGGCGGAGAATACCCAGATTCTGATTGAGCAGGTCCTGGTAGGGGAGATTGAAGTCAAGGAAGCGAAGCTGAAGCAATATCAGGCGCAGATCAATCCGCATTTTCTCTATAATTGCCTGAATTTCATCCAGAGCAAAGCCAGCATTGAAGACTATCAGGCGGTGACCGCGATGACGCTTCATCTGGCCTCGTACTGCCGGTATATTCACAAGATCGAACAGCTGGAGTCTTCCCTTCAGGATGAGCTGGAATTTGTAGAGCATTATCTTCATATAGTTCATCTGCGCAAAAAAGAGATTGCCTTCGAGATCGACGTTACGGCAGAAGCGGGGAAATACCGTCTGCCCCGGATGATTCTGCAGCCGCTCGTTGAGAATTGTATTAAGCATGGAATTGAACCGAACTTACGGCCCGGAATTATCTCGATCACAGCGGAAGAAGTGGATTCGTATCTTCTGATTACCGTGAAGGATAACGGAATCGGCATGAGCGAGGAGCGGCTCAGCGCGGTCCGCCGCCATATCGACGACAATCTGATGAACAATACAATGCTGGGCACCGGACTGAGGAATGTGAATCAGCGGCTGCGCTTATATTTTGGTAAGGAATCAGGGTTGTCCGTGGACTCTGCTCTGTCCGAAGGCACCAGTTACCGGATACGCATTGATAAGGAGGGAGAAGCACATTCTGCAAATTCTGCTGGTAGATGATGAACAATATGTCGTAGATGACCTGGAGCTTGCTTTTCCATGGCAGGACTTCGGGATTGATAAAGTATACAAAGCCTACTCAGGCGCCCAGGCCATGCAGATCGCTCTGCAATACCCGATTGATATTATTATTACCGACATTGCAATGCCCGGAATGAGCGGGCTTGAGCTGGTGAAGAAGATGCGGAAGACCAACCGGAGAGTGAAGTGTATTCTGCTTACCGGCTATGCCGAGTTCGAATATGCCCGGGAAGCCCTTCAATACGGGGTGGTGGAGTACCTGGTCAAGCCGCTCGATCATCATAAGCTGCGTGCTGCACTGGAGAGCACGATTAAGACTATTCAGAAGGAGATTGATACAACAGCGTCCTATGAGCAGGCGATGCTGGCCTTCCGGGAGCATCTTCCGGCACTGCGGGACAAGCTGCTGGTGGAGCTGATTCAGGGCAAAGCTTATTCAGAGGCCCGGCTGAAGGAGAAGCTGGACGGATATCAATTGAATTTTCAGCGAAAAGACAGGGTCTTCCTGATTCTGATCCGCCTGGAGGAGCATTTCACGAACTTCGGGCTGGATAGCCAGCTGCTCTTTGAATATGCGGTTACCAATATCGCCTGTGAGCTGCTGGGTGCAGGCTTTGAGGTGTGGCATTGCCGCGATACGTACGAGAACCTGGTGTTTCTTGTGAAGAGCAATGATGAGGAGGTTATGGACGCGGACAACATACTGAAGCAGCTCACCCATAACACCCATCAGCTGCATAGCAGTGTGAACGAATATCTGAACGGCGGGATCTCGGTTATTCTGTCGTATCCGGGGGAATTTCCGCTGGATATTCGTTCCATGTACGAGGATTCCCAGTCGGCGCTTAGACAGCAGGTGGGGAATGACAAGGGGTATTTCATCTCCTTGACGGATAAGCAGAAGAGCTCGCCGGTCCAGCCGCTTAAGGACTTGTATGCTTCTCCGACGCTGATGCATCTGCTGGAGACCGGCCAGTGGCAGGGTTACAAAGAAAGACTGCAGCAGATGAAGGACTTCAGCAACAATCTGCCGGCCTATAATGAAGAGTATATTGAGGAGATCCGCAGTATGATCCTGGGCTCTTTTCACTATATTGCCCATAAGAATCATTCCCTGCTGTCAGACCTGGTTGGACGGGAGCTGCTGGATAAAACACTCTTCCGTTCCGTCTCCCAACTGATCAGCTGGGGCGAAACGCTGGTGGATACCCTGCAGGTCAAGCTGGAACGGGATACCCAGAATAACCGGCTGGGCATCATCAAAGAGATGCAGAGCTGCATTGCCGCCAATCTGGCAGAAGCCAGCCAGCAATTCGTAGCGGACGCCGTCTCGCTTCATCCGGCTTATGTCTCCAGACTGTTCAAGCAGGTCAGCGGAATCAGCATCAGCGAGTACATTCTGAACATGAAGATGGAGCAGGCCGTAGCCTGTCTGCGCAATTCCGATATGAGAATCTATGAGATCTCCGAGCAGCTCGGCTATGCCAACAGCCAGTATTTCATTAAAGTGTTCAAAGAACAATTCGGCATGACGCCCCAGGATTACCGGGGGAAGCTGTGAGGTATGGATGCCCCTGAATTCACCGGGTGCCGGTTCTGCTTCTAGCGGGATAGGTCAAAATTTGGCGACCAAAGTCGGGCAGAATGAGCTAGAGAACAATCTGAATAAATGGATTATAAAGTAATCGTAAATAGCAGTTGGATAAACAGCACTTACTGATGAGCGATGGAACGTTGTCAAAACAACAGGTGGATAAACAGCACTTAAATTCTCCCATTTCACCCCAAGTAGCCAAAACGCACAATAGTAGATGCTGTTTGTCCACTTGTTTCCGTCTATTCATCAGAAAAGGGGGAATTAAGATACGTTTTTCGACTTACTTGTTAAATCTTACTTGTTAGACCTTACTTGTTAGACCTTACTTGTTAAACCTAATTTGTTACAGGGGAGGTACGCGCTCTGCCTCTAACTCGGTTCCGGTCCAGACAACCCGTATGGTCACCACCCCCTTACCCACACTAGACAGATATTATAATATCCTGTATAACAAAAAAGGCTTCAGCTTGAATGAGCCGAAACCTTTGATCTGGGGACGACGCATAATCATTTAGGGAGAAGCTGTGCGGAGAAATTGTAATACCAAAGATATCTCCTCGGCGTTCGCCAGACTGTTGGTCAATCTATAATGAATACTCATGCTCACACCCTGATCATTACTCTCCCACGATTCAGTCACAAGCTTAACCTCCGGCTTGACAGGAAAAGTCTTGTCATGGAAAGCATGGATAGAATCAAGCACCTTCTCTTTTTCTTCCTCAGAAGGGCTATAGTGTCCCAGGAAGGCCTCCAAAATTCTCCCGGCATGCTGGTATCCAATCTCCGATCTCGGCAATCGTGTCACCAATTCATAACCTTCAATCAATTGATTATTGTCGAGTCGTATTCGTTGTCTGTACTTTTGATCTTCTGCCGTGAGTTCTTCATTCAGAGTAATCGTGTTATTCTTATCCTCGTAATCGACCAAGTCCAGAGCGGCAATCCCTTCATCCTTTGTCATGGCAAACACAGTACGGTGCTCCTCCACATGGTGAAACAGGGAATCGTAAGGATTGTCTTTTTGACAAGCACTCACAAGAAGCATGAACAAACCTATGAAGACCGCCATTAGATGTTTTCTATTCATCTTTAGTCACCTTCTCCAACATAAATTACCCATTCATACTACCGAAATATCACTTTTTATTTATAATTTTTACATATTTAGAAGAAACCGTGCTTTAAGTCATTACTTTTCGGTTTACTCTCTTCCTATTAGTTTAGGTAATAAGTGATTGCTAGAACGTGAGTCCCTTCTGATCACGGCTCTATAGATTAGCATACCTCACAGCTTCCCTAGGATTACCGGGGAAGCTGTGATTGTATTGATGCCCCTGAATTCACCGGGTGCCGGTTCTACTTCTAGCGGGATGGGTCAAAATTTGGCGACCAAAGTCGGGCAGAACGAGCTAGAGAACAATGTGAATAAATGGATTCTAAAGTAATCGCAAATAGCAGTTGGATAAACGTCACTTACTGATGAGCGATGGAACGTTGTCAAAACAACAGGTGGATAAACAGCACTTAAATTCTCCCATTTCCCCCCAAGTAGCCAAAACGTACAGTGGTAGATGCTGTTTTTCCACTTGTTTCCGTCTATTCATCAGAAAAGGGAGAATTAAGATACGTTTTTCGACTTACTTGTTAAACCTTACTTGTTAGCCCTTACTTGTTAAACCTAATTTGTTACAGGGGAGGTACGCGCTCTGCCTCTAACCCGGTTCCAATCCTGACATCAATCACCCTGCGGGGTGATTTTTTCTTTTAAAAACCACAGCCCGCTCCATATTTGTGATCCTGTTCAATAGATTAAATTTAAATATGATAACCGATTGACATAAATATGTTAACCGGTTATCATAAAAATGCATCCGAAATGAATGCGCATTCAAACCATTCTTGGTAAGGGGGAATTCATTTGAAATTGAGAAAGATTGCAAGCTGCGTTATGAGTCTAACAGTGGTACTAGGGCTACTCGCCGGTTGTTCCAAGGGGAATTCAGCAACCAGCGCCGTCAAAGGGGAAGAGGGCGGAACACAGACACAGACACAGCCAGCCGCCAAAGACGTTAAGCTCACATTCTTCAATACCTCTGCAGAAGTAAACACAGTGTTCGAGGAGCTGTTTAAGAAGTATCACGAGCTGAATCCGAAGGTAACCATTGAATTGATTCCTACGCCGATCGGAGGGGCACAGCTTGAGAAGTTCCAATCCCTGCTGGCTTCCGGTAATCCGGCAACGATTGTGAACCTTGATGCCGGAACGATACTTCAATATAAGGACGATTTTCTGAATTTGGAGCCGGATAAGGCGAAGTATGAAGCGCTGACGAATCCGGGAGCCATTGATGGAGCGTTGCTGGACGGACAATTCCTGGGTGTTCCATGGACGGCCCAGGGCTACGGCCTGCTGTACAACAAACGTGCGGTAGAGGAAGGCATTGGCGGTGCCTTTGATCCTGCATCCGTGAAGACCCGCGATGATCTGGAAGCGGTCTTCAAGAAGATCGAAGCGACAGGCAAGGCACCGGTGATGGTCCACGGGGCAGACTGGTCGCTGGGTGCACACTATCTGGGATTGACCTATTCCTTGCAATCGCAGAAGGTGGAGGACAACCGTAAATTCGTGGAAGAGCTGAAGAACGGGCAGGTCAATCTGACCGAGAATCCGCAATTTACCGGTCTGATGGATACCTTCGACTTGCTGAAGACGTACAACGCCCGTAAGAGCGATCCGCTGGTATCCGATTATAACCGGGACAGCGCGGATTTTGCCAAAGGGGATGCGGCCTTCTACTTCATGGGTGACTGGAGCTGGGCGGTCATTGGACCGCTTGAAGGACGCGACGAAGACTTCGGTATCCTTCCGCTGCCAATCAGCAATAACCCGGATGACTTCGGCAACGCTCAAGTAGCTTACAGCGAACCTAAGCTATTCGCCATTGATGACTCGAAGTCCACACCGGAGCAGCAGGAAGCGGCCAAAGCGTTCATTGAATGGATGGTAACCAGCGAGGACGGGCAAAAGGCCATTATTACCGATATGGGGCTGTCCATGCCATACAAGGATCTTAAGGCACAGAGCACCAACATCATGTCTAATGCCGTAAGCAAATACGTAGAGCAAGGGAACATCATCAATATCGGTGTGATTAATTACTTGCCGCAGGATTACTGGGCCAAGACCGGCGCTGCGATGCAGAAGTATCTGGTAGGTAATATTGACCGCCAGGGACTGGCGCAGGAGGTTCAGGATTACTGGAAATCGTATGCGGGGAAATAAAGAGGCTGCTGGTTTAGGATAAAAGACTGGATGGGACTGGGGCGGCGCCCCAGCCCATCTTTTATGGAGGAAAGGGGGCAGCACTATGAACAAAAAGTTATCACTGAAGAACACGGGAACCTTCTTAGTCTTCGGAGGTCCTTCGATCTTTGCTTTTACCGCCGTTGTGATCATACCGTTCATCGTCGGCTTATATTTGACCTTTACGAATTGGGATGTCCGTACAGGCGACAGCAGCCTAATCGGCTTCGGGAACTATCTGGAAGTGTTCCGCGATAAAGTCTTCCTCAGCCAATTGTGGTTCACGCTTAAGTATGTATTCTTTACCGTGGTGATTGCCAATGTGTTTGCCTTCTTCATTGCGCTGGCACTGACCCGGGGAGGGAAGGGGGAGCAGTGGCTGCGCACCGGCTTCTTCACGCCCAATCTGGTCGGCGGGATCGTCCTCGGATATCTATGGCAGACCTTGTTCTCACAGGTGTTGCCTTACCTGGGCAATAAGTACGGGTGGGATCTGTTCCAGACCTCATGGCTTACAGACACAGGGACCGCCTTCTGGGCCCTGATCATTGCGACAGCCTGGCAGCTCGTCGGATATCTGATGATCATTTACATTGCCGGATTCACGGGCGTGCCGGGTGATGTTCTGGAGGCCGCCAGCATCGACGGCGCAGGCCGGTATGCGGTAATCCGCAGAATCATTCTGCCGCTTACGGTTCCTGCAATCGTCATCTGTATCTTCATTTCACTGTCCCGTTCGTTCCTTACGTATGATATCAACCTTGCCTTGACCAAAGGCGGGCCGTTCAATTCGACCGAGCTTGCCACCTACCATATCGTGCAAAAAGCCTTTCTGTCCAATCAATACGGCGTCGGCCAGGCAGAAGCCGTGGTCTTGTTTGCCGTCGTAGCGATCATAGCCTTGACTCAGTCCTACCTGCTCAAGAAACTGGAGGTGGAATCTTAATGAAGGGTAACCAGCGTATCCTATCCGGGCTCAAGACAGGATTTTTGTACCTGTTGCTGCTCGCCTTTTTAACACCGTTCCTGTTGATTATTATGAACTCCTTCAAGACCACCCAGCAATTCTTCGAGAGTCCTTTGTCCCTGCCGACAACGTTGAATTTCAAGAACTATGCCAGCGCCTTTGAGAATATGGACTTTATGCAGGGCTTCATGAATTCATTGATCATTACAGGAATTTCGGTATTTGTCATTATTATCTTCTCGGCCATGACCGGGTATTTATTCGTACGTTACAAATGGAAGGTGAACGCCATCCTGTTCTTCCTCATGCTGGCCTCCATGGCGCTTCCTTTTCAGGTGCTCATGATTCCAATGGTTATGCTGTACGGGAATATGGGGCTGCTCAATACCAAGCTGACGCTGCTGTTTATGTATTTGGGCTTCGGGGTTCCATTTGGCGTCTTCACCTTCCATGGTTTTATCAAAGGAATACCTTATGAGCTGGAGGAATCGGCCTTTATCGAAGGCAGCAGCACACTGCGGACCTTTTTCAGCATTGTGCTCCCCTTGCTGAAGCCGGTATTCGTAACGCTGCTGGTGCTCGATGTGCTCTGGATTTGGAATGACTATCTTCTGCCCAGCCTCGTGCTGCTGTCGCCGGACCAGAAGACGCTTCCGCTCTCGACATACACGTTCTTCTCCTCCTATTCGGTGGACTATGCCCCGCTGATGGCCGGGCTGATCATGACGATTATTCCCGTGCTGGTCATCTACCTGTTCCTGCAGAAGCAGATCATCAAGGGGATTACGGAAGGTGCGCTGAAATAAGAGATATACAAGAAGCACTAAAGAAATTAACCAAAAGCAAAAAGAAACGGAGGGGAAATTTGGAACTGTAGGAGCGGTAGCGACCGCCTTTGTCACCGGATTTCCACCGCGAAGAGCGGAATAAATCAAGAAATCTGGGGACAACAGCGGCCGGAAGTCCAAATGTTCACCGCAGTGACGGCCAGGCTTCAAGTTCAAATCTTTAGTGAATCTGATAGAACGATGTAGCTGTAATGCAGGCAGAATTCATCTATAATTGAAACTAAAAAACAAGGTGGTTTCTATGCCGAATCTAAGAGACGTAGCCAAGCAAGCAGGCCTGTCTGTCAATACCGTCTCCAGAGTGCTTAATAATAGAGGGTATATCAGTGAGAAGACGAAGGAGAAGGTCTACCGGGTGATGAAGGAAATGAATTATCAGCCGAATGAAATGGCCCGGGCCCTGTTCCGCAAAAAATCCAATATGATCGGGTTGATCATTCCGACGATTTCGCATCCTTTTTTTGCCGAGCTAACCTCCTATCTGGAATATTACGCGGATCTTAAGGGCTACAAGCTATTGCTGTGCAATTCCAACCGTAACGTAGCCAAGGAAGTGGAATATATCGAGATGCTCAAAAAAAATCAGGTCGATGCCATCATCATGGGCAGTGCGGTGCTGGATGTCCAGCATTATCTGAACCTGGATCTGCCGGTGGTCTCCTTCGACCGTATCATCTCCAAGGAGATTCCTGTGGTCACCTCCAATAATCTGGAGGGCGGCAGACTTGCTGCCCGGTTATTAATCGGCAAGGGCTGCCTTCATCCGGTCTATATTTACCGGGGAATTGACGGTCCTCAGCATCATCTGATGCTGGCGGTCCAGAGAAGGGAAGGGTATGAAGCGGAGATGGAGCGATCAGGACTGCAGCCGCTGCATTTGCAGCTTGATGCTGAAGGGGGCAATTACACCGGAAGCAATACCGGCATTACCGCCTATTTGCAGGAGCATCCTGAGATCGACGGTGTTTTTGCCAGCAGTGATGTGATTGCCACCGATGTGATTCATGCCTGCAACCTGCTGGGCAAGCATATTCCCTCGCAGGTCCGAATCGTAGGTTACGATGATGTACAGATCGCCTCGCTGATCTCACCGCGTCTAAGCACGATCCGGCAGCCGGTTCAGGAGATGAGCGAAGCTATTATTAAGCTGGCGGTTCAGCAGATAGAAGGCGAAACCGTTACGATGGTGAACACGTTCCCCGTGACAGTGGTGGAACGGGGTACGACATAGAACACAGCTTCGGCCGAAACGGATACCGTCCTCATAAGGACGGCGAACCCGTTTTACACTTATATATTAACCGGTTGATATAAGGTCTCTCCCGTTCCCTGAATGAAGGAGGAGAGCTGATTCCCCGGGGAGGAGGGTACGGATGGCTGTAACGATCAAAGATATTGCAGAGAAGGTGGGCGTCTCCGTCACAACCGTTTCCCGTGTGCTCAACAACCGTGGATATCTGAGTGACAGCCTGAAGCAAAAAGTGAACGAGGCCATGGAGGAGCTGAACTACCATCCGAGTGAGGTGGCACGCTCCCTGCTGCGCAAAAAATCCAATATTATAGGTCTCATCCTCCCGGATATTTCCCATCCGTTCTTCGGAGAGGTCACCAAGCATATTGAGGCTTATGCCTACGAGCACGGGTACAAGCTCATGCTGTGCAATTCCCTGCACCACAAGAAGAAGGAGAAAGAATATATTGATCTGCTGAGAGCCAGCCGGGTCGATGGAATCATCATGGGCAGCCATACGATGAGCGTGAACGATTATAAGTCGATCAACCTGCCGCTGGTCTCCTTGGACCGGCAGATCTCGAAGTCTATTCCTTTTATTGCCTCTGATAATTATCAGGGAGGCGTACTGGCTACCCGCTTACTGCTGCGGAAAAAATGCCGGAATATAGCCTATCTCAGCGGGAATTTGCGGCTAAGTCTTCTGGCTAAACAGAGGCATGAGGCCTTCCTGGAGCAGGTCAGCGGACGAGATGTCCAGTTCATCGTGAAACAAACCGATCTGAACGGGTTCAAGTATAAGGAGTATGAGAAGCTGGTAAGCGGCTTATTTCAGGAATGTCCTGAGCTCGACGGTGTATTTGCGAGCAGTGATATGCTGGCGCTGCAGGTGCTCAAGCAATGCCGCAGGCTCGGCAGAACGGTACCTGAGCAAGTGAAGGTGATAGGCTATGATGGAATTGCGGCCGGTGATGCTGAGGATCTGACGACCATCGTCCAGCCGATCAAGAAGATGGGCGAATTGGCGGTGCAGTATCTGCTTCAGCAGATTGCCGGGGAGCAGGTCCCGCTGGAGACGATTCTTCCGGTCCGGCTAGCGGAGAAGAGAACTACTTGAGCTTGAAGAACCTAAGATTCATTCCCATACGAACAATAATGGAGGAAACATAGATGGAGTTCATTCACCGGGTAGCCCCGGAATTACAACAGGGAATTGCCGAATTGCCGCCGTTTCATTTGCCGGAGGATCTGGCTGCCGCCAGAAATAACATTCCAGTGCCTGCCGTGAAGTCGGAGCGCGTCCGCATTACAGAACGGGTTCTGACCGTTGCCGGTGGCCATCAGATGCAGGTCAGAATCTACGAACCGGCGCAGAGAAAGGCACAACATGCGCTGCCCGCTCTGCTCTGGACCCATGGCGGAGGCTACATTCTGGGTCATCCCGGCGGGGATGATGCGTTATGTGAGAGCTTCGTAGAGACGGCCAACTGTGTCGTTGTATCGCCCGACTACCGTCTCGCCCCCGAGCATCCGTTCCCGGCAGCCATAGAAGACAGCTATGCGGCGTTAGTGTGGCTGGCGGGTGCCGCACATGATCTTCATATTGATGCTTCCCGGATAGCTGTCGGCGGAGCGAGTGCCGGCGGGGGTCTGGCTGCTGCCCTGGCACTGATGGCCAGGGATAAGGGCGGTCCTTCCCTTTGCTTCCAGCTTCCGCTGTACCCGATGCTGGACGACCGCAATCTTACACCCTCCAGTCATGAGACTACGCATCCGGCAGTGTGGAACCGGGCCAACAACCTGATCGCCTGGGAGATGTATCTGGGCGGACCGGCCGGAGGCGAAGCTACCTCCCCTTATGCTGCGCCCGGCCGTGCAGAGCATCTGGCGGGGCTGCCGCCCGCCTATACTTGCGTCGGACAGCTGGACCCGTTCCGCGATGAGACGATTGAGTATGTCACCCGGCTGGCACAGGCCGGTGTAGAAGTGGAGTTCCATCTCTATCCCGGGGGCTATCACGGCTTCGAGCATGTTGTTCCCACAGCCGGAATCAGCCGTAGAGCCAGGGAAGAATATATCCATGCCCTGGCAAGGGCTTTGAATTCGTGAGGGAGGGGCCGGACCCTCCATGATCATTTTCCGCTGAAATGGTAGCGTTCTATAGAAGGACGGCAAAGCCGTTTCCGCTTAAATTGAAAAAAGAGAACGGTTTTTTGAAAGTAAACCAGCTACAGAAACCATAGAATGGATATGAAGAAGGGATATTGTAGGGCAAGGGGGAGTATGGATGTTTAATCTCGGTGAGGCAATACCTTTTGAAGATCAAACGAACGATGTGTTAACGGTGGGGGAGCTGCTCGTTGATATGATTGCCAATGAGTATGGCGAGGACACCGCATGTAACGGATATACCAGATATTCCGGCGGATCGCCATCCAATATTGCCATTAATGTCCATAGGCTCGGCATCCGGTCTCATGTTGCTTCGGCGGTGGGGAAGGATGGTCTGGGCGGGTTTCTGATCAGGGGCTTGCAAAGTGCGGAGATGGATACCAGCGGAATCCAGCAGGTAGAGTCGTCTACCAGTATGGTGGTGATTACGAAGAGTCAGAGCACGCCGACTCCGATCTTTTACCGCGGGGCGGATTACGGGCTGGAATATAATGATGAGCTTGAACAGGCCGTTATTAACTCCAGAATCCTCCATTTCTCCTGCTGGCCGATCTCAAGAGTTCCGTCGCGTGATACGGTTGAACGGGTGATTGAGGTCGCCAGGAAGCATAAGCTGCTCATCGGCTTCGATCCCAATTATCATCCCCTGATCTGGGAGCAGGGTGAAGACGGGGTTGCCTATGTCAAAAGCATGATCCCGAAGGTGGATATCATCAAGCCTTCCGAGGATGATGCTGAGCGCCTGTTCGGACCCGGCACTCCGGCCGAGCAAGTCGGGAGATTCCTGGCGCTTGGAGCCAAGCTGGTGATTATGACGCTGGGCAAGGACGGCGCGCTGGTGTCGAACGGAAGGGAGACGCTGGCGTTCGCTACCAGAGCTACCCGGATCGAAGATACGACAGGAGCGGGAGATGCTTTCTGGTCGGGATTGTATGCAGCAGTCGTTAAAGGGTATACGCTAAGAGAATCGCTGGAGCTGGGGTTTGCCGTCAGCGCGTACAAATTGAAATTTACAGGGGCTGTAGTGAATCTGCCTGCCCTGGAAGTCATACAACAAGAATATAACCTGTAGGAGGAAGAAGATGACACTGAAGAATCAAGTCCAATTGATTACCTATCCCGATTCGCTGGGCGGCGACCTGAAGCAGCTTCATCAGGTGCTGCACGGGCCGTTCGCTGATCTGTTTGCAGGCGGAATTCATATTCTGCCGCCCTTTCCTTCCTCCGGGGACCGCGGGTTCGCTCCGCTGACTTATCTGGAGATAGAGCCGGAGTTCGGCACGTGGGAGGATATCCGCAGCATAGGGGAAGAATTCGATGTGCTGGTGGACCTGATGGTGAATCATATCTCCAGGCAATCGCCTTATTTCCAGGACTTCCTGGAGAAGGGACGGGCTTCCGAGTATGCCGATTTATTCATCACCCTGGACAAAATATGGGCGGACGGCGAGCCTGTCCAGGCGGATATTGAGAAGATGTTCCTGCGGCGGCCTCTGCCCTATTCCACTTACTCCACCCCGGGGAGAGGGGAAGAGAAGGTCTGGACAACCTTTGGCAAAACCGATCCCTCCGAGCAAATTGATCTCGATATCCATTCACCGCTTACCCGGGAGCTGCTGCAGCGGTTCTTCGAGAATTTCAAAGCGCAGAATGTCAAGATCGTCCGGCTGGATGCGGTGGGATATGTGATCAAGAAGCTGGGCACCAGCTGTTTTTTTGTGGAGCCGGAGATTTACGAATTTCTGGACTGGATCAAAGCGATGGCGGATTCGCTGGATATAGAGCTGCTGCCTGAGGTACATGCCCATCACAGTATCCAGAACAAGCTATCGGAATACGGCTGCTGGATCTACGACTTCATTCTGCCCTACCGGGTGCTTGAGGCACTGACCGGCAGATCCAATAAGGAGCTGTACTCCTATCTGCAGACCCGTCCGCATAAGCAGTTCACGATGCTGGATTGTCACGACGGCGTTCCGGTGAAGCCGGATATGGATGATCTGATTGATACGAAGGAAGCACAGAAGCTGGTGGATCTCTGCGTGGAGCGGGGGGCGAACCTGAGCCTGATTCTGTCGGAGGAGCATAAGGCCCCGGACGGCTTCGATGTCCATCAGATCCGCTGCACGTATTACAGCGCGCTGAATGAAGATGACGATGCTTATCTGGCGGCCCGGGCGATTCAATTCTTCGCACCGGGTATCCCGCAGGTCTATTATGTGGGCCTGCTGGCCGGCAGCAATGATCTGGAGCAGGTAGCCTTGACGGGTGAAGGACGGGAGATCAACCGCCATAACTATACACTGGAGGAGATTGAAGCAGAAGCTCAGCGGGAGGTAGTGCAGCGGCTGATGAAGCTGATTCGTTTCCGCAATACCTACAGTGCCTTCGGAGGAACGTTCCGGGTGCTGGAGGCGCCAGACCATGAGATCCGGCTGATGTGGGAGCAAGGCGGAGACTACTGCCGGCTGTTCATTGACCTGCAGAATTACCAGACCGTGATTGAATATGTGGATGAGCAAGGACAGGAAGCAGTTTACCGCGTCTAATTCGAATCCTGTTAAGGGGGAATGATTATGGCTACACTGCAAATAAGCCTGCAATCGCAATGTCTGAAGCGGGAAGTGACGTTCAATGCGTTATTGCCGCTGGATCTGCCTGAGGGCCTGGGGCTGCCGGTATGGTCGGGCCAGCCCTTAAGATCGTTCTATCTGCTGCACGGCTTCTCCGGGAGCCAGAATGATTGGCTGAGCTTCTCCCGGATCAGGGAGCTGTCGGACAGATATCAGATTGCGGTATTTATGCCTGCCGGTGAGAATGGATTCTATGTGGATGATGAGAACAGAGACGCATTCTACGGTGAATACGTCGGCAGGGAACTGGTAGAGTTCACGCGCAGGCTGTTCCCGCTGTCTGCTGCGCGCGAGGATACTTGGATCGGCGGTTTATCCATGGGCGGCTACGGAGCGATCCGCAACGGCCTGAAGTATGCGGAGCAATTCGGCAGGATTATTGCATTGTCCTCGGCGCTGATCCCTTACCGGATTGCCGGCATTCCCCCGGACTATAATGATGGCATCGCCAGCTATTCCTACTATACAAGTGTGTTCGGTGATTTGAGCCGGCTGCTTGGCAGTGATAAAGACCCGGAGCAGCTTGTGCTGGATGTGAAGACGAAGGGACTTGCGCTGCCGGAGCTGTATATGGCCTGCGGAACAGAGGATATGCTGTTGGATGTGAACCGCCGGTTCCATCAGTTCCTGGAAGCGGAGCAAGTAGGACACCACTATGTGGAAGGCCCGGGAGACCACAACTGGGAGTACTGGGATAAGCACATTGAAGCTGCGCTGGAGTGGGCGGATAATTAACTACAAATCACATACTTGCACGCCCCTGGGCCTGATTGAGAACGAATCGGCTTCAGGGGCTTGCTGAATTCCGGGGGGGAAGGAGGAGGCGGGGATGATCCGAACGAACAGTATCGTATTCAAATTTTCGATGCAGATGACCGTGATTCTTGTGATCCTGCTGTCCATCCTGGTTCTGAGCAATATATACTCCCTGGAGGTGGTGCGAAGTAATGCGCTGACCAGCTCGCGGAATACACTTGCCCTCTATCAGGCGAATATTCATAACAACTTCAATAATTTCTCCAAGGATCTGATCGAGGTGTTCGACCATAATATAGATGCCGCAGTGAATACAGCGGGTATGGATGAGAGCAGCCGGTATTTCAAGGTCCAGCAGCTCAAAACCAACCTGCAGGCGAAAATGGCCGGCGGCTATTCCAGTGATGGCATGTTCATCAGACTCTCGGGAGAACTGGTGCTGGAGCAGTTCAACAGCCGGATGGAGTCGGGGGATAAGCTGGCTCTGGTTGATTTTCTGAATATACACAAGTTCGATACAACTCCGGCAGCGCAAAGCGGGGAATGGAAGGTGTTCCAGATCCAGGGTGAATATTATATGTTCAAGTACATTACCTATTCAGGCGTTAGCTTCGGAACCCTGGTGAAGGCGGACAACCTGTTATCTATGGTAGACAGAGGGGCCAATGATCAGAACCGCTATGTACTGAGTGATGCTGAGGGGACTATACTGGCGGCCAATAATATCTCCCTGAATGAGGCAGACACAACCCTGGAGAGCTTAACTAAGCAACATCAGCGCAGCTTCCTGATTGTGTCCGAACCGATCGGCGAGTTTGGCCGGATGACCAATATGGTTCCCAAGGGCGGCTTGTTCTCAGGCCTCCAGCTTATTCAGTGGGGGATCGCCTTGCTGGCGGTGCTCTCGGCAATCGTTGTACCGCTGGTGCTGAGATTCTTGACCCGGGATGTGCTGAGGCCGATTCTGGAGCTGGTGAAGGCGGCCAAGGCCGTCGAGCAGGGTCAGCTCGAATACCAGATTCTCCAGAATACACCGTACTCCCTGGAATTCATGAAGCTGTTCCATGCGCTGGAATCCATGGTCAGTGAAATTAAGGACCTGAAGATTCAGTCCTATGAAGAACAGATCGAGATCAGCCGCGCAGAGATCAAATACCTGCAGATGCAGATCAGGCCCCATTTCTTCCTGAATGCGATCTCGACGATCACCAGCTTAACCTATCAGAATAAGAATGAAGAAATCCGGCGACTGATCCACTGTCTGTCGGAACATCTCCGCTATATGTTCAGAGGCGGGCTGATGGAAGTTACGATGGAGGAAGAGATCCGCCACACTGAGAATTATATCCGGATGCAGGAGATCCGTTACCCGGACCAAATTTTCTTCATGATCGAGATCCAGGAAGAAGCCCGGCAGGTACCGATTCCGCAATTCATGATTCAGACCTTTGTGGAGAATACATTCAAGCACGCGATGTTCGTTCAGGAGATGCTGTCCATCTTCATCCGGGTGCGGATAGAGACCAGGGACGGAAGCCCGGGTGTCAGTATTGTGATTGAGGATAACGGAGCAGGCTTCACTGCCGAATGGCTGAATTCGCCGGAGACCGTACAGGTGACGGAGGATGGCGGCCGGGTCGGAATCGCCAATATCCGCAAAACCCTCAAGCTGCTCTACAAACGCGATGATCTGCTGAAGCTGTCCAATGTCGAGTCTACAGGGGCAAGAGTAGAGCTGTGGATACCTGTGAACCGGGTGGACCAGTCCATACCAGAGGGGGGTTAATTATGCGTTGTATGTTGATTGATGATGATATTCCAACCGTAGAAGCCTTGCGCAGGATTGTCAATTGGGAGGAATTCGGGATTACGGAAGTGCAGGCCGCCCATAATATACAGGATGCGAAGCAGTTATTCGGGCAGGCCGAGCCGGATCTGATCATCTGCGATATCGAGATGCCGCGCGGCTCAGGGATTGATATGATCCAGTGGGCGAGAGACCGCCAATATGAAGGCGGGTTCATCTTCCTGACCTGTCATGAGAGCTTCAGCTTCGCCTCCAAGGCCATCTCGTATGACGCAGACTCTTATCTGGTCAAGCCGCTGGACAAGCAGGAGCTGGAGGCGGCCCTGCGCAAGTCCATGGATACGCTGAAGAACAAAATCATGATGGGCGAATACAGCAAAATGGGTCAGGCCTGGCTCAAGAATCAGGATCTGCTGGAACGGAGCTTCTGGAGTGAGGTCCTGACAGCGACGATATCTCCCCGAATCCAGCTTATTCAGAGTGAAGTGCAGAAGCGCGAGCTGCCTGTCTCCGTACAGGCGGATTATAGGCTGCTGCTGATTAGCGTTCCCCGCTCCCAGATTGAACGGGAGTGGGACGAGAGCATCTTCCATTACGCGCTCTCGAACCTCGTCTCCGAGATTCTCAGCAGCCAGGTGAGCGGAGGGCGGATCATCGCCTACCAGGTCGATAAGGTGTTCTACAATGCGGTTCTTGTCGAGAGTCAGGTAGACAGGAACTGGCTGGAGGCGAGTGCCGGAGAGATCATTCGGCTCAGCAGACATTACCTGAAGTGTACCGCCACCTGCTATTTCAGCGAGGGAGCGGCGATCTCCGGCCTCTCGCAGCTTAAGGCGGAGCTGGAGCAGGCGGATGAGTCGAATCTTATTTTCCGGGGAAGGGTGCACTTGCCGAACGAGCCCTTCCATGTGGATCTTACCGAGCGCTACACCCTGGATACTGAGCTGTTCACCCTGTTGTTCGTCCAGAAGGAGAAGGCACAGATTGTGAACCGGCTGAAGAAGGAGCTGGAGCTGCTGACCAGCCGGAACAAGCTGGATTCGGCCACCCTCCATGCCATCCGGGAAGATCTGCTTCAGGTAGTCTATTCGCTGCTCTCCCGCCACCATATTCAGGCACACCGGCTCTTTGCCGATGAACCCAGCCAGCAATTGGCCCAGGATGCTGAGAGCAGTGTGTTCGATTTCATGAAGTGGGCGCAGGCGCTTACGGAGAAGACGGTGGATTCCATCAGGGAAGTGCTGCAGTCGGAAGGCGTAGTCGAGCGGGCCAAACGGTTCATCCAGGACCACTATACTCAAGACCTCAGCCGTGAGGATGTTGCCGCAAGCGTCTATCTGACCGCAGACTATCTGGCGAAGGTCTTCAAGAACGGGACCGGGCAGACGGTCAAGGAGTATTTGAACGACTGCCGCATCCGGGCGGCGAAGCAGATGCTCCTGGAGAGTACGGCCAGTATAGGGGAGATCGCGATGGATACCGGGTTTGATACCATTTCTTATTTCTCGACAGTATTCAAAAAATGGACCGGCGAAACACCGGCAGCCTATCGTGCCAAGCACAAGGCCGCTCTATAGCAAGAAGCTCCGCTTTTTCCAAGAGAAGCGGAGCTTCTTGCTGTACAGGTTTTAGTTGGATTTTATACAGTTGTTGCAGAACGGATGGCCGCTGGCGGAGGAAGAGTTGGATTAACAACACTTCATTCACGGCATTTCCTGCAAAGTTGAAAAAATGCTAATCATAGTTGCTGTTTTTCCACTTGCTTGGGCATCATCCGTAGAAATGGAGAAACTAAGCTACCTTTTTCCACTTGTTTGCTTGGCCGAAGCAGGGCGGTCTCGCCGCCCGCCAGAGAATC
The DNA here is from genome assembly GCF_018207515.1 of Paenibacillus tritici. Classification (NCBI taxonomy): domain Bacteria; kingdom Bacillati; phylum Bacillota; class Bacilli; order Caryophanales; family Paenibacillaceae; genus Paenibacillus; species Paenibacillus tritici. Next base: position 5,421,466 of record NZ_CP073365.1, on the reverse strand, counting down.
ACACTGTAGTACGTTTTTTTATAAAAACAGCCCGTATTATTGAAAGCCCGCCCCCCTCCAGGACCAGTACAATGAGAATGTAAATATAGAACAGGAGGCATGATCATGAAGAATAAAAAGGGGTTAGGTTCACTGCTGTTGTCTATGGTAATCTGCGGTTCTCTGCTCTCCGCCTGCGGCGGTAATTCCAATACAGCATCCGAGGGTTCCGGGAATACAGAAGCTAAGGCCAAGGTGGCTGAGATTGTGTTTGCCTTGCCGTCCTTCAACCGGATTCCCGATGATCTGAGCAAGGTGACGAATGCGATCAATGCTATTACAACCGAGAAGATCGGTGTCAAAGTAGATTTCCGGCTCTTCGGTCCGGCGGATTATGCCCAGAAGGTCAATCTGGCGCTCCAGAGCGGGGAGAAAATGGACGTCTTCACCACGCTCGGACAATTCTCCAACTATGTGTCCAAGAGTCAGGTAGCTCCGCTCGAAGAGCTGCTTCCCGAGCATGGTAAGGAGCTAACCGCCATTCTGGACAAGGATTTCGGTCCGGATATTCTCAAAACGACCACGATGGATGGACATATCTACGGGATTCCCGTGAATAAAGGCATGGCGCTGCCGACCAATATTATCTTCAACGCCGATATGCTGACAGAGGCAGGAGTGTCGGCTGACTCGATCCAATCCGTGGAGGATCTGCCTGCGGTCTTCGCAGCTGTGAAGAAGAAGTCACCGGATGTAGTTCCGTTTGGCCCGATTAATGTGAACCCGACAGATACGGGACTTGTGAACTGGATGAAGGGTGCCAGCAAGGTAGATTACCTGACCGATACCACCGGAGTCGGTGTGGTCATCGGCGACAATGGCAAGGTCGTGAACTTCTACGAATCCGATGTGTTCAAGAATGGGATTCAGATGATGCGGGAGTGGTTCAATGCGGGCTACTTGCAGAAGGATACCGCGACCACGACGATTACAGCGATGGAGATGGTCTCCTCCGGGCGCGGCTTCTCTTTCCTGGGAGGGTACAGCGGTATGGAGGTTGGCAAGCAGCTGAGTGCGCAAGTGGGGAAAAACATTCAGACCAAGCGGATCGCCCCGTTCTACTTCGATACCAGTGCCGTGAACTCTGTAACCTGGATGGTCTCCAGCACCTCCAAGGAGACGGAGGCTGCCGTCAAGTTCCTGAACCTGCTGTACACCGACAAAGAGCTGATTAACACCATTCTTTTCGGAATCGAAGGGGAGGATTACCTCAAGGTGGATGAGCATCATGTGAAATTCCCTGAGGGCATGGACGCCAATACGGTTCCTTATACCTCCATGCTCAGCTCCGGGATCGTAGGCTCCGAGTCACTCCAGTATCAGATGGAGGGAATCAACTGGTCAGATGTGGAACTGAAGCTCCAGGAGAACAAGGATACCGCCAGATCCCCGTACTTCGGATTTATCTTTGACCAGGGCCAGGTGAAGACACAGATGAGTGCAGTGACCAACGTAGTGAGCCAATTCCTGCCGGCACTGGTCAGCGGATCGGTAGATCCCGATACCATTATTGCTAAGTTCAACAGTGCGCTGAAGGATGCGGGTGCGCAGGACATTATAGACAGCAAGCAGCAACAACTGGATCAATGGCTTGCCGCGCAAAAATAGTAATCTTAAATAAGCCTGCTGAAGGTAGAGCCGCTATGGAAGCTCTGCCTTCGGCAATGGAGGTGAATCCGGCATGACAGCCAAACCTAAATCTAAACCGCTCAAAAAAACACTTCCTTTATTGATTCTGGCGGGTCCGGGTCTGCTGTACTTTCTCATCAACAGCTACTTCCCCATGTTCGGGGTGTTCATCGCGTTCAAGGATGTCAACTATGCGAAGGGCATCTTCGGCAGTGACTGGATCGGCTTCAAGAACTTCACCTTTCTGTTCCAGACCAGCGATGCCTGGATTATGACCCGGAATACGCTCTTGTACAATCTGGCCTTTATCGCACTTGGTACCATAGTTTCAATTATCATCGCCATTCTGATGTCGGAGCTGCTGAACAAGCTTTACTCGAAGCTGTTCATGACCGGACTGATTCTTCCGAATCTGATCTCGATGGTCGTGCTTTCGCTGCTCGTCTTCGCCTTTCTGAACGCCGACAGCGGCTTCGTGAATCATTCCATTCTGCGGCCGCTGGGGATTCCGGAGATTAACTGGTATTCGGAGGCGAAATATTGGCCTTATCTGCTGGTGCTTATTCAGATCTGGAAGACGGCAGGCTACGGTTCCATTATCTATTTCGCCTCTATTGCGGGCATCGACAAGAGCATCTACGAGTCTGCCAAAATTGACGGGGCCGGGAAGCTGAAGCAGATCCGCATGATTACCTTGCCGCTGCTGAAGCCGACGATCATCGTGCTGGTGCTGATGTCCATGGGACGGATTTTCAACTCCGACTTCGGCCTGTTCTATCAGGTACCCATGAACTCTGGTGCGCTGTACAGTACAACTCAGACGATTGATACGTATGTCTACCGCGCCTTGATGCAGCTCAATGATATTGGAATGTCGGCGGCAGCCGGTCTGTATCAGTCGCTGGTCGGCTTTGCCCTGGTGCTTACGGTCAATGCCATCGTCAAGAAGGTTAATCCAGAAAACGCATTGTTCTAGGAGGAAATACAGATGATCCAAACAAGAGGAGAACGGACGTTTACTGTGTTTTCTGCGGTCGTGATGTTCCTGCTGACAGTTTTTGCTTTTTTACCTTTCCTTCTGATTGTCATTGCCTCGTTCACGAATGAGACGACTCTGATCCGCAACGGGTACAGCTTTTTCCCGGAGCATCTAAGCTTTGATGCCTACCGGTACATTAAGTCCTCGGCGTACATTTTTATCAGAGCCTATGGCGTCTCGTTTCTGGTTACGATCCTGGGAACCGCTATCGGACTGCTGATAACAAGTATGCTTGCTTATCCGATGTCCCGGTCCGATTTCAAATATCATAATCTGCTGGCGTTCGTCGTCTTCTTCACCATGCTGTTCAGCGGGGGAATCGTGCCTTCGTACATCATGTGGACCCAATATTTCCATATCAAAAATACGCTGTGGGCGCTGATTCTGCCCAATCTGCTGGCGAACGGCTTCAACGTCCTGCTGGTCCGCAACTATTTCAAGAATAATGTGCCGCTGGAGATTATCGAAGCTGCCCAGATCGACGGGGCCTCGGAGCTGCGGACCTTCTTCCGCATTATGCTTCCCCTGTCCATGCCGGTGATGGCTACCGTGGGGATGTTCATGGGCCTGGCTTATTGGAATGACTGGATCAATGCGCTATATTTTGTATCGAAGCCGCAATTATACGGCATTCAGAATCTGCTGATGCAGCTGATGAGCAACATTCAATTCCTCAATTCCGGCCAGGCCGGCAACGTGCTCGGGGCAGAGTCCGTATCGCTGCCAAGTACAGCCGTGCGGATGGCAATGGCGGTACTGGGCATTGTGCCGGTGCTGTTCGTCCTGCCGTTCATGCAGAAATACCTGACCCGCGGCGTGATTATTGGTGCTGTCAAAGGCTGACAGGCTGACAGGCTGACAATAAATAGATGAAAAGGAGAATGCGCGATGAATGTGCAGGAGGTTATTGACCGGATTCTGCTCGACTGCTGCGGAGGACGCAAGCTGGAACAGACCTGTGATGTGCTTGCCAGCGGCAAGGAAGACATGGAGGTCACAGGGATTGTCACAACGTTCATGGCGACTGTGGATGTGATCAAGGAAGCCATTGCGCTTGGAGCGAACCTGATTATCACCCATGAGCCCACCTATTTTACCGGGATGGATTCGCTGGACTGGCTTCAGCAGGACCCGGTATATCTGGCCAAGAAGCAGCTGATTGATGAACACGGAATCACGATCTGGCGGTTCCATGACCACATGCACCTGGCAGATACGGACCGGATCTATGACGGTCTGCTCAAGGAGCTGGAGTGGGAGGACAAGAAGCTGGACGATAAGGATGCCTGGGGGTATCAGATTGAGGAGACCACCGTCGGTGAGCTGGCCGGCTTCCTGAAGCAGCGGCTGGGCATGAAGGTGATTCAGATTGTCGGCAACCCGGAAGCAGCCTGTGCCCGTATAGGCATCCTGGTGGGAGGCGGAAGCCTTGGGCTGGGCAGAGAGCAAATGCCGATGGAGCTGATGCAGGAGAAGAAGCTGGATGTGATGATCTGCGGCGATATTACGGAGTGGACCTTATGCGCTTACGTGAATGATGCCGCCATGCTGGGCATGAACAAAGCGATGATCGTAATCGGCCATGAGCGTTCCGAGGAGTGGGGCATGAAGTATATGGCGGAGTGGCTGACGCCGCTGGTGGACGGGCTTCCGGTCACATTCGTGGATGCGAAGGAGCCGTTTGTGTATTTGTGAGCGGCCCTGCTTCTAACGGACTGAGATGCGCTTATTGGATCACTAACCAATGTTTATCGGTGGAATATCCACCTATAAGGGCTGTGGTGCGACTAGGTTACTTGTGTTTAAAGTGACTTTTGTCCGCAATAACGGATCCTCAGTCCGTTACACAGAGCCGGACGACCCGCTGACCCAAAACGCAAAGCAGTCATTCACCGTTAACGGGAGAATTGCTGCTTTTTGCACAGGTTCTTTTTCATATCCATAGGTGTCCTCTTCTTCTATGTCTCAATTCTTCTTCCCATTCTCCACCAAATGCTCCACCGCAGCCCGCTCAATCGCCAGCCCCTCGGTGTAACGCTCCATATACAAGGCAAAACCCTCCACATCTGCGCTGACAGGAGCTACCTCCTGTCCTCTGGCATCCTGGAACACCTTGGCAGTCAGGTAATCCGCCAAGCTCTCTTGCGGCTCCTTATGCAGCATATAAGAGGCCAGAATCGCCATCCCCCAGGCGCCGCCCTCACCGGCCGTAGACAGGACCGAGACTGGAGTGTTCAGAGCGGCGGCACAGAGCTGTTGACCGACCCGCGGGGTTTTGAACAATCCGCCATGCGCCGAGATCCGTTCAATCGTTACCTGCTCCTGCTGGGTCAGCATATCCATCCCGAGCCTTAACGCAGCGAACGCGCTGAACAGATGCACTCGCATGAAGTTAGGCAGCGTGAAGCGGCTTTGCGGGGAACGGACGAACAGCGGACGGCCTTGGGCGAACCCGGTAATGTTCTCACCCGAATAATAGCCGTAGCTCAGCAAGCCGCCGCCATCCGCGTCCGCTTCCAGCGCTTGGTTGAACAGGACGCTGAATAACTGGTTCATATCAGGCTTCAGCCCCATGGCTTCATGGAATTCACGGAACAAGCCGAGCCAGGCGTTGATATCGCTGGAGCAGTTGTTCGCAAGCACCATGGCGACAGGGCTGCCGTCAGGTGTAGTCACGATATCAATCTCAGGGTACACCTTGGTTAAATCCTTCTCCAGCACGAACATGGCAAAAACCGACGTCCCTACGGAAAGATTACCGGTACGTTTGCTGACACTATTCGTAGCCACCATGCCTGTTCCGGCATCGCCTTCAGGGGGACAGAGCGGAATACCCGGCTGCAGGCTGCCGGATGGATCTAATAACAAGGCTCCGGCTTCACTCAGAGAACCGGCCTGTTCACCTGCTGTATACACTGTAGGCAGGATATCTGTGAGCTTCCAGGGGTAGCGCTTCACGGCTGCCAAGCCGGTGAACTGCTTCACCATATCTTCATTATATTGCTGCGCAGCTTCATCTATCGGGAACATTCCCGAGGCATCTCCGATGCCAATAGCCCTGCTGCCAGTCAGCAGGAAGTGAACATAACCCGACAGAGTTGTCATATAATCTATGCCGGTGACATGCTCCTCCTCGTCCAGAATCGCCTGATACAGGTGGGCGATGCTCCAGCGCTGCGGAATTTTGAAGCTGAATTGCTCCGTTAACTCGGAGGCAGCCCTGCCTGTAGTGGCATTGCGCCAGGTACGGAACGGAACCAGCAGCTCATCGGCCTGATCCAGTGCAATATAACCCTGCATCATAGCAGAACAGCCAATGGAGCCGATGGTCTGCAGGGTTACGCCATAATTGCGCTCCACCTCTTGCTTCAATTGTCGATAGGTTGCTTGCAGCCCGTGAATCATGTTAGGGATAGAGTAGGTCCAATACCCGTCTATCAATTGATTCTCCCATTCATAGCTGCTGGAAGCGAGGGTCGCACAATGATGATCAATCAGTACAGCCTTGATTCGAGTGGACCCGAGTTCAATGCCAAGCGAGGTTTCTCCCCGGGCTATGGCCAGTGTAACAGGATGCTCCAAGATCACGCTTCCCCTCCCAGAATAAAATTATCCAGAATATAACATGAGAGAACGAAGTTGTACAGTGATACCGGACTTCTTTTCACTAATCCGCTGTTGCAAATCTGCAATTCTCGCCCCGAAACAAAAATATTTTATTTTTTTTACTATTCATACAATTCCCTAAGTTGCATTCTGCTTACGTTTGCAGGATTCACCGCAGAGGCAAGGTCATTCCCGGATTGTTTTTGATGCGGCCAAGCTAAGCAGGTGGAAATAGTGTGGTTATTTTGCGACTCCCGGACAGAGCCAGTATTCCAGCATACCTCCGAAGCTTTAGTGAATAATTGCGCCTGGAATCAGGATATTCAGACCAGCCAGTCGCAAAAAAGCAACAGAAAAAAACCTTGAATTCAAGGCGTTTTGGAGCTATTGACCCGTTCTTTTTTCTGTAATACGATGACATTGCGAAATATTTCACAAGACAATGAAGACATGCGGAACAGCGATTATATTTTTTTTAGATAACGTAGTGAAAATATTCACATAAAGAGGAGCAGATGAAATGACAAAGGTAATATCAGCCTCAGCAGCAGCGGAACTTATCAAGGATGGGGATACAGTAGCAGCCAGCGGATTTGGATTATCCTGCTGGGCGGAAGAGATGGGGATTGCCATTGAAGACCGCTTCGTGCAGACTGGACAACCGAAGAATCTGACCGTCATGCACGCCAGTGCCGTCGGCAACCGCCGCGACAAGGGAATGAGCCACTTGGGCCATGAAGGCTTGATCAAACGCTGGATCGGCGGGATTGCCATTGCTTCCCCGGGGATGGCCAAGCTCATTGAAGAAGACAAATGCGAAGCGTACAACCTGCCCCAGGGTGTAATTACCCAGCTCTACCGGGAGATTGCAGCCAAGCGTCCGGGTGTGATCACCAAGGTAGGCATGGAGACCTTCGTGGATCCCCGGGTGGAAGGCGGCAAGATGTCTCCGTCAACGAAGGAAGACATTGTGAAGGTGATTGAACTGGAAGGCGAAGAGTGGCTGTTCTATAAGTCCTTCCCCATACAAGTCGGCTTGATCCGTGGAACCGTGGCGGATGAGAACGGCAATCTGACGCTTGAAAAAGAAGGCCTGCACATGGAGGTGCTGCCGATCGCCCAGGCGGTCCGCAACTCGGGAGGGATTGTCATCGCCCAGGTGGAGACGGTCGCCAAGAATGGCACCCTTAATCCAAAGGATGTTAAGGTTCCAGGAATTCTCGTAGATTACATCGTGGTTTCTACACCGGAGAATCATTACCAGACCGAGAACACGCAGTACAATCCGGCCTTCTCCGGTCATGTCAAGGTCCCTGTAGGCTCGATTGAAATCCTGCCGCTGGATGAGCGTAAGATCATCTCCCGCCGCACCGCTGTAGAGCTTCAGCCCAATACCATTTTGAATCTGGGCGTGGGTATTCCGGTGAATGTGGCGAACATTGCCGCAGAGGAGGGAGTTAGCGAACAGCTGATTTTGACCACTGAAGCAGGTTCCATCGGCGGGGTTCCCGCAGGACTGAAGGACTTCGGCCATGCTTACAACTCTGAGGCGATTGTCGATCATGACGCACAGTTCGATTTCTATGACGGCGGCGGCATTGACCTGTCGGTACTGGGCTTGGCTCAAACCGATGAGTCCGGGAATGTGAATGTCAGCAAATTCGGCACTCGTGTAGCGGGCTGCGGCGGGTTCATCAATATTTCTCAGGCTGCCAAAAAACTGGTGTTCGCAGGTACCTTTACCGCCGGCGGGCTGCAGATCAGAGTCGAGGACGGGAAGCTGCACATCATTCAAGAGGGCAAAGCCAAAAAGTTCATCAAAAAGGTACAGCAGATTACGTTCAGCGGTTCGTATGCCGCCAAGGTGGAGCAACCGGTTGTCTATGTGACAGAGCGCGCAGTCTTTGAGCTTCTGAAGGGCAAAATGACGTTAACCGAAATCGCTCCAGGCATTGACCTGCAGACGGAGATTCTGGATCAGATGGAATTTGAACCGGTGATCTCACCCGATCTTAAGGTCATGGACCAGGCCATGTTCCGGGAGAACTGGGGGCAACTGAAGTCCATTATCGCAGATAAGCACCGGGTTCTAGTGGAAGTGTAGTCCGTAATACTTGATTGAATAAACCATACAAAAAAGGGATGATATCATGAATGTACAGTTGAACCGCTGGAGGATACTGATTGCCTCAACGATTATTAATATCTGTGTGGGAGCCATTTACGCTTTTAGTATCTTCGCTCTGCCGTTAACCAAGGTGTTCAGTGTGTCGATGCCGGATATTATGATTGCCTTCACCATTAATGCAGCGATCTCCCCGATTCCAATGATTCTGGGCGGGAAGCTGGTCGATAAAGGCGGAGCGAGGAAGGCCGTATTTATCGGAGGGGCCATGTTCGGGATTGGATTCATTCTCTCCGGGCTCGCCACCGCACCCTGGATGCTGTATATCACCTACGGTATCATTACCGGCATAGGCCAAGGCATTGTATACTCCTCCACCATCGGGAACAGCGTCAAGCTCTTTCCGGACAAAAGAGGGATGGCCGCAGGGATTGTTACAGCCGGATACGGCGGCGGAACCATCGTTATCGCCCCCATTGCCAACGCCTTAATCAGCGGGAACGGTGTCCAGTCCGCACTCATCATGCTTGGTGCTGCCTTCCTGGTCATCATTCTAAGTCTTGGCCTGCTGGTTAAGCCGTCCCCGGTCGGTTATGCTCCTCCAGGCTGGACGCCTCCGGCGGCTGGCACAGGCAAGGGCGGAGTGAATATACCATGGAATGAAATGATCAAGAAGCCTTTATTTTACGTCATCGCCTGCCTGTTCCTGATCGGTGCCCTGTCAGGAATGATGGTCACCGCCAATGCTTCGGTCATCGGACAGAATATGTTCGGGCTGTCAGCCGCAGCCGCAGCGCTCTATGTCAGCTTATACTCTCTTAGTAACTGTATCGGCCGTGTATTCTGGGGGGCTGTGTCTGACAAAATCGGCCGGGTGAACTGTCTGCTTGTGATTTATCTAGTTATTGCTAGTATGATGTTGACTATAGCCTTGACGAACTCAGTCGCCGGATTTGCAGTAGCCATCGCAGGAATCGGCTTATGCTTCGGCGGAACGATGGGAATTTTCCCTTCTATAGTAGGGGAGAAATTCGGAATGAAATATTACGGCGTGAACTATGGGGTAACTTTTATCGGTTATTCGGGAGCCGCCTTCTTCGGACCAAGAATTGCTGGTAGCGTGGCAGCAGCCAATGACGGCGTGTTCACGAATGCTTTTTACATCGCACTGGTCATTTCCCTGGTGGGCTTCGCCTTAACCTTTGTCTACAAGGCTATGGAGAAGCAGAAGCCCGAGCCGGAAGTGGCTAAGGCTGCTTAAGATAGTTGTCTAAAGAGCATTTAAGATTTATACGAAAAGCGGATTAAATTAAAGAAATCTGTTGACAACAGCGGCCGGAAGTTCAAATTTTACCGCAGCGACAAATAGGCTTCAAGACCAAATTTTTTAATACATGGAGGTAATATAGAATGTCGATTACACAACTATTAGGTATTAAATATCCAATTTTCCAGGGCGGTATGGCTCAAATCGCGGTTTCCCCGCTGGTAGGCGCGGTATCCAATGCAGGCGGGCTGGGCATCATCGGTTCAGGCGGATTTACCGCCGACCGTCTCCGTGACGAGATTCGCAAGGTCAAAGCAAGCACCACTAAGCCTTTTGCCGTCAACCTGATGCTCATGATGAACAACATTCCTGAACTGATCCAGGTTATCATCGAAGAAGGCGTGAAAATTGTAACTACAGGCGCAGGTACACCTGCTCCATATATGCAAGTTCTGAAAGAAAATGGAATTATCGTCATTCCGGTAGTCCCTTCCGTCAAAATCGCCAAGAAAATGGAAGCGCTGGGTGTGGATGCGATTGTGGCCGAGGGAACCGAAGCAGGCGGACATGTGGGCGAAACTACGACGATGGCTCTGCTGCCGCAAGTAGCCAGTGCCGTGTCTATTCCGGTGATTGGTGCCGGGGGGATTGCGGATGGCCGTGGGGTTGCCGCAGCCTTCGCTCTGGGCGCTCAAGGGGTGCAGGTGGGAACCAGATTCCTGGCTACTGTGGAATGTCCTACTCACGAGAACTTCAAGCTGGCCGTCATTTCTGCGGATGATACAAGCACAACCGTTACCGGCCGCAGCCTGGGAGGCCCAGTACGAAGCATTAAGAACAGTATGATTACCGAATTCCTCAGACTGGAGAATGAGAAAGCCTCCCGGGAAGAGTTAGAGACCTTAAGCCTGGGCTCGCTGCGCAGAGCTGTATTTGAAGGAGATACCGATACCGGCTCCGTCATGGCTGGTCAGATCTGCGGGATGGTCAACAAGATCACGACCGTTGAAGAGATGATCACCACCATGTTCGCAGAGGCGCAGGAAGTCATGGACAAGATGGGCAAAGTAACCTTTGAAGCCGTGGTTCATGCCTAATTAAGGTTTTGATCTGCATTAGCCAAGTGGTATCATTTAATAATGATGCTGTTTGGCTTTTTGTTTTAATATCAAGGGATAGGACGGGTGAAATTGACCAAAAAAAACAAAAATGCAGGTAAACCTTCCATAGACGAATTCATTGAAGAATATCCTTCCACGTTATTTGTCACCGATCCGAGCGGCAATATCTTAATCTCCAATGAATTTACCGCGTTGACCATAGGCATTCATCTGGAAGAGCTGTTGAAGGCTAATGTCCAGGATCTGGTAAAAGCAGGCTATTACGGCCATTCGATTACGATGGAGGCGATTGAGACGAAGCAGAAGGTCTCAAGGACCGTCAATACCTCTAGAGGATTCCATGTCTTCTCGTCCGCGATTCCCATTCTGGATAAGGATGGCGAAGTGCAGCTGGTAGTTACCACCTCCAATGAATTCAGCCAGGATCATACCTATGCTGAAGCGAGCGGGCCGGTAGCCCGGCAGACGCGTAAGCAATTGGGCGATCCCGCAGCGGAGAAGAAGAAAGGAATTGTCGCGGAGAGCCTGGCCATGAAGCAGATTATCAAGGTCTGCAACCAGATCGCCTCCTATGACAGCAAGGTGTTAATCTATGGTGAATCCGGCACAGGCAAAGAGGTGATCGCCAAATATATTCATCTCAAAAGCGAGAAGTGGAAGGGGCCCTTCATTGCGATTAACTGTGCAGCGATTGCCCCGGCTTTGTTCGAATATGAATTGTTTGGCTATGAGAAGGGGGTCCTGGAGGGGCAGACCGAAGTCAAGACAGGCATGATTGAGATCGCGAATGGCGGGGTTCTCTTCCTCGATGAAATCGCAGATTTGCCTCTTGAGATGCAGGCCAAATTATTGCGGGTGCTGGAGAATAATGAAGTGAGACGCGTCGGCGGCATCACGAATATTCCGGTCAATTGCCGGATCATCTCCGCTACCAACCGGGATCTGTGGAGTCTGGTGAAGAAAGGGCTGTTCCGCGAAGACCTCTACTACCGGATTAATGTGATCCCGATTCATATTCCGCCGCTGCGCAACCGGAAGCTGGACCTTGTAGGGTTAATCTCCAGCTTCATCGCCAGCTTCAATCAGATGTACGGTAAGAAATATGTCTTAAGTGCCGAAGAGTTCGATCAGATGCTGAATCAGCCTTGGCACGGGAATGTGAGAGAGTTAAGGAATTATATCGAGAGACTGGTTGTTACAGAGCAGGTGGGCCCCAGCCAGCCGGAAGAGGACCCGATTGGCGACTGGTTCTCCCTCGACCATTTCATTGAGAAGAATATCCAGCAGTTATCCTCACTGAAGGATTTCACGGCAGTTGCAGAGGGGCATTATATCAAAAAAGTGCTGAAGGATTGTTCCGGGAACGGTACAGAGGCGGCCAAGAAATTAAGTGTGGACCGGTCGGTGATTTACAGAAAGCTGAAGAAGATGGACGAGGTGCTGCGCAATTAAATGAACCATTTTCCAGGTTAAGGCGTATTACCTACTATGCCTATTAATCTATGGAAATGGAGTGAAGTGAATGAAATTGTCAATGTTGCGCCGCCGTTCCGCCTTGTGGACGAAGACTGTGCTGACGGCTGCCCTGGTTCTGACGCTTACAGCCCCGGCCGTACAGGCGGCCGCTGTTCCTGCTGCTTCTACCCCTCCCGCAGCCACCGCTGCAGCGGTCAAGCCGCTGACTACAGAGAATGCTGCGGCCTTCCTCAAGCAATTCTTCAGTTCGGAGGAAGTGAAAGCACAGCTCGCCGGTGCGGTTGTCGTGGTGGTCAAGGATGGCAAGACAGTAATCGAAGAAGGCTTCGGATTCGCGGATAAGGCTGCCAAAAGCAAGGTGGACCCTGACCAAACCGTCTTCCGCCTGGCCTCGGTATCCAAAACCTTCACCGCCGCCGCTGCCATGCAATTAGTTGAGCAGGGCAAACTGGATTTGAAGGCGGATTTCCAGACCTATACCGGGCCGATGTCCTTCGATAATCCCTTCGGTATTCCGGTAACGGTGGAGAACCTGCTGACCCACACTACCGGCTTCCGCATTCAGGACCCTCAGCCGGAGGATATCAATGATAATTTCACCGCCAAGGTGTCGATTGAGGATTATGTGGTGAAGCATATGCCGCCGGTTGTGCGTGAGCCGGGTACTTCGTACATGTATGACAACTTCGCTTCGCTGCTGCTTGGTCTGGTGGTGGAGAAGGCCAGCGGGATGGCCTTTGAGGATTATATGGCGAAGAACGTGTTCGCCCCGCTGAATATGAATTCAAGCGGCTACCTGCTGGAAGGCAAGCTGAAGGATAAACTTGCTACAGCCTATGATGCGACCGGCAAGGCGCTTGATCTGTATACAGTCACTCCAACCGTCATGCCGCATGGAGGTATGTTGTCTACCGCTGGTGATGTCGGCAAGTTTATGACCGCTTTTCTGAACGGGGGGACGCTGGGCGACAACCGCATTCTTGCTGCAAGTTCAGTAGACGCTATGAAGGAATACCGGTCGTCCATTCACCCTTTGCTGCCGAACACGACCTACGGATTTGAAGCACCGATTCAGCTTCCGGGCGCTGGCAGCAGCTCCAAGATTATTACCAAGGCCGGGGACCTGATCGGCTTCAGCTCGTATATGTTCCTGATTCCAGAGCAGAACACCGGGGTGTTCATTGGCTATAATCAGCAAAGTGCCCTGCGCGAGCTGTTCTACCCGGCGTTTATCCAGACCTTCTTCCCGCAATACGCCGCACCGGCGAAGCTGGACAGCTTCAAGCCGCTGAGCGCAGCAGCTCTGGATGGATTCGCAGGCTATTATATGGATCTTCGTCTCAAAAGTCTGGTGTCCACCGTTGCGGTACAAGATGGTTTGCTAACTATAAGTGACGCCCTGCTGGGCAGCCGCAAGCTGCGTCAGGTGGACGATAATCTGTTCGTCGATGAGCTTACCAAGAAATTTACCGGCTTTGAACTGAACGCAGACGGACAAAGCACTTATCTGAAGGAGCCATACCTCAATCCTTACAGCTATGAGCAAAAAGGACCGGACGGTGTCGGTTATGCCGACGTTCCTGCAAGCCATCCATATGCCACTCCGGTTATGATGCTGCAATCGCTCGGTTATCTGCCGAATGATGCGACGCTAAGCTTCGAGCCGGATGCGGGAATCACCCGCGCGGAGTATGTGCGGCTGATGCTGGAGAGCAGCGGGGTCAAAGAGAGCGAGACCGCTAAGCTGGCGTTCGCAGATCTGCAGGGGCATCCTGCTGCCGGTTATGTGCAGATGGCCGTAGAGCTTGGAATGGTGCTCGGCACCGCAGACGGTAAGTTCCAGCCCGACCGTGTCATTACCCGCCAGGAGGCGGCGGTAATGGTATGGAGACTGCTTACCGCGCAGTACCCGGATAAGCTGTTCCAGAAGGTCAAGCTGGCCGGGAACACCGATAAATGGGCGGTTCCGGCCGTGAAGATGTCCGTGGCCCTGGGCCTGTACGGACCCGACTTCAAGCCGGATGCCAAAGGCGCTGTGGATTACAAGTCCAGAGAAGCACTGAGCAAGAAGGAGAATGCTGCCATTCTGTATGCGCTCTTCACCAACCCGCTCAACCAGATCGTCGCCGGGTTGACGGAGAAGCCTGCGGAAGCGGGCAAATAATCGCTGTGGATAGCAGCAGGCTCCAGCATTAGTAGGCTGGAGTCTTGGAATGAAGCTTACCTGCGGGAAGCTTGCATATTAATGGGACCGGCCAATGGGCCGGTCCTGTTTCGTTGTTAAAGAGATTGTAATATCCACGAATCCCTCTGATCCTGCGGAAGTCGGCGGTACGGGCAGTTCGGGGCAATGAGAGGGATAAATCCCTCTGATTCCGCTGGAAGTAGGCGGTATGGGTGAATGAGAGGGATAAATCCCTCTGATCCCGCCGGAAGTGGGCGGTACGTGAAAATGAGAGGGATAAACCCCTCTGATTCCGCCGGAAGTGGGCGGTACGCGAAAATGAGAGGGAGAAATCCCTCTGATCCCGCCGGAAGTAGGCGGTACGTGAAAATGAGAGGGAGAAATCCCTCTGATCCCGCCGGAAGTAGGCGGTACGTGAAAATGAGAGGGAGAAATCCCTCTGATCCCGCCGGAAGTAGGCGGTACGGAAGGATGAGAGGGATAAATCCCTCTGATCTCGCCGAAAGTAGGCGGTACGTGAGAATGAGAGGGATAAATCCCTCTGATCTCGCCGAAAGTAGGCGGTACGTGAGAATGAGAGGGATAAATCCCTCTGATCCCGCCGGAAGTATGCGGTACGGAAGGATGAGAGGGATAAATCCCTCTGATCCCGCCGGAAGTAGGCGGTACGGAAGGATGAGAGGGATAAATCCCTCTGATTCCGCCGGAAGTGGGCGGTACGTGAAAATGAGAGGGATAAATCCCTCTCATTCCGCCGAAAGTTGGTGCAGAAGTGCACTTGAATTAGTCTAAGGTGGGCAGTGAGCGGAAATGAGGAGCACTAGTGCACCTGAATCGGCCGAAAGTGGGCGGTAAGCAGAAATGAGGAGCACTAGTGCACTTGAATTAGTCTAAGGTGGGCGGCAAGAGGAAATGAGGAGCACTAGTGCACCTGAATCGGCTGAAAGTGGGCGGCAAGCGTGAAGGAGGAGCACTAGTGCACCTGAATAGGCTGAAAGTGGGCAGTGAGCGGAAAGGAAGAGCAAAAGTGCACCTGAATCGGCTGAAAGTGGGTGGCGAGCGGAAATGAGGAGCACTAGTGCACCTGAATCGGCTGAAAGTGGGCGGTGAGCGTAAAGGAAGAGCAAGGAGGAGCAAAAAGTGCACCAAAATGGCCCCGGCCCTGTCTTCTCAGACAAGTCCGGGGCCATCAGTTCATTTCAGGTTACCTAGCGCTGTGCCGATTCGGCCCCCAGGCAGTGCAGCCACTCTACCAGTTCAGTGGCGTTGCTGCGCCTCGCGGCGTCCAGGGGAGTAAGGCCGTCCCACCCGGAGATCCAGTTCAGCTCCGCCCCGCGGCTGAGCAGGTATTCGGCCGCACTTCGTTGTCCGCCATGGCAGGCGCACCAGAAAGCGACGGTCAGCTCGTCCGGGGATGAAGCTGCGCTTGCTCCCCAAGGATAACTCCGGGAGAGCAAGTCACCGGCGAAATGGGCCTCCATCAGACCAATGAGACCAAGGGCAGCAGCATGCCAGAGCGCGGGCTTAGCCCCGCGCTCAATCAGCCGATGCGCCGCCTTCCACTGGGCGAACGCCACCGCGTCGTCCAGCGGTGTGCCACCGGCGATGACTGCGCCGGAGGCCTCGATGTCGGCCCCGGCATCGAGCAGGAGGTCGAGCACCTCGACATCATCGCAGCTCGCCGCCCAGTGCAGCGGCGTCTCGTTGTGATGCCCGTTGAACCGGGCATTCAACTCGGCCCCGGCCTCAATCAGCGCGGTTACAACCGCTGCGTTGTTGGGGAAATGCCCCGGCCAATCGGTGGCAATATGCAGCAGGGTGCGGGACCCTCCGCTGGATGTTCCCTCGCTGTTATAAGCGTTGCTAGTACCAGCGCCGCTTGTCCCTTCGCTGCCCGCACTCTCCTCGCCGGTTTCGGTAATCCTTGCTGTAACCAGCCCGGGATTCCCGGCAAGCAACCGCTTTAGCGAAGAGACGTCGCCCGTATGAATCGCTTCAACAACAGAAATCACCAGCGGGTCCTCACTAGCCATCCAAATGATATTCTTGTCGCTCATGAGATCAATCCCTCCGTATATCACCATCGGACCCGGCCACCAGGCAACAATTCTGGGTGCAGCCTGCAATAGTATCGGCTTATCCGTATATTGACTGTAGTATAACCTCCTTACGCTTCGTATTCAATTTCACGTACGCTTTGCGTTCAATTAAGCTTCGCATTCAATTTCACGTACGCTTTGCGTTCAATTAAGCTTCGCATTCAATTTCATGTACGCTTCGCGTTCAATTGTGCTTCGGATTCAATTTCACTTACGCTTCGCATTCAATTACGCTATTCCCTCACCTGCGCACGCCTTCAACTTCACACTCGCTCTGCCCGAAGCATCCCTGCGGCTGCGGTTCTTCACTGACTACAGGCCCGTTCGGAACTCCGGTATTTACCGCAACTGTACCTATTCACTAACCTCAGGCCCGCCCAGCACCCCGGTACTTACCGCATCGGTGAAGGTATCGGTGGTGTGGAAGGAGTAGGAATGCTGGCCGGGAGGCAGCTTGGTCTTGTATTGATAGATTCGGCCGTCGGCGTAATTCGTGTCTGCCGGATTCACAGGCTGCATCTTCCGGATCACGCCGTCCAGAACAAGCTCCATTACAAAGGGAGGCTGATTGTCTGCATCGGTATAGGTTACATTGAAGGTGAATTCGGTCTGCGGAGTGCCTGCGGTAAGATCCACGCCTCCTGCGGTTAAGGTCGGCGCACTTCCGCTGACCTGATTGGTCGCCTTGATCTCATCCAGCAGCATTTGCCCCGGAGTGACGGTATTTTGCTTCAGCCATATCGACATCTTCACGGTCTTCTTGTCGATGGCCGGGGTTAGGGCGTTCAGATCGAATTGCAGATCACTCCAAGAGGAAGGAACCAGGGTCCATCCGCCGGTAAGATTGTAGGTTCGTTTGCCGTCACTGAGCTCAATCCGGGTCCTGAGATCAGGAGAGGCAGGATTCTTCAGCGTAAGATTCAGATATTGATAGCCGCTCAGATCGACCACATCGTTCCACGGCTGGAATTTGGCTGCTGAATTCACACTGGCCGGCGTCTGGGCGAATTGGCCCGCAGAGCGTCCATCGGCGGTAAGCTTGGTGAACGTTCCCGTGCCGCCATTCTGATTATACCAGTTGACCCAGGTGGTGTTGGCCGCAGAACCGCCCCAGAACCCGGCCCCGCCGAAATCATCATATAACAGCGGAGTAGAAGGGTCCGGCAACGGTGGAGCTACGGTGTAATGGGTGGAACTGTAGGTGTACCCGCCGGAAGGAGCCTTGGCGCGGACATCCACTCTCCGGTTGGTATAAGGCAAGGACTGGCTCTCATCAATGACCGCAGTATACACTGCACCGCTTACAGTAGAATACACATTCCCGGATACAGTCATCGGCTGATACGGCAACCCGGTTGCCGCATATTCCACATCGCTCAGCCCATCCCCCGCTTCGGCAAAAACAGTAACCTCTCCGCGCACCCATTCTCCAATCACCGGAGAGAGGACCGGCAAGGCAGGCGGTACCTCATCATGATCTGCCCCTGTCCCCGGAGTGGCGCTTAATCCCATGACCGTATAGAGCAGTCCGGCTTGAATGCTAATACTGAATTCGTTGTACCGCCACTGATTGGTATCATCCAGATAGAGGGAACGGTCCTCATACCACGGACTTACACTGCTTTTATTCTTGGGGTCCTTCATATTAGGTCCGCTGACCATCGCCCCCGGAAGGATGATCCCGGTGTCACCCGCTGTATTGGATTCCTCATTGTAGCGGGTATGCGGGAACATCACATGATGGGTGCCAATACCCGATACCCAGCTGATATTCCACGGATTCTCTCCGAACACCCAGTACATTCCCTTCACCACTGGCTGAAGCGCTGCCGGATCACCGAATAATTCATAATACCGCAGCAGGTCCCCCAGATAAGAAGCATGAGGTTCGTTGACCCCGAAGTTCTTGAACTGGTTCAGGACCCCATACGGGGTATCATCGGTCATGGAGATGAAGTAATCGGCTTGCCCCTTGAGCAGGCTGTGAATATGAGACTGCGTTGCAGTATCGGCAACCGGATAGAATTCAGCCATGGACAACGGGCTCATATCCCAGTAGTTCGTGGAGGAGATGTCGCCCAGGGTTAAGGTGTTAATCGTACTTGTGGCGGCATTCTTATACCGGGTATCACCGGTCAGCAGGTATAGCTCCACATCTGCCAGCAGCTTGGAATTGGGGAGGCCCCCCCGGGTGGAATAAGATCCGATCGGACCGTCAGGGTTGGCAACCACATATTCATAAAAGGTGACCGCAGCGCTCTCGCATTGATTAGCGAAATCCGTCAGCGTTGCAATCTGAGCGGAAGCGATATCGCCTTCGCTTATGGCGGTGCGGATGGCCCGTGCGGTGGCGGCCAGCGTCCCTGCGGACTTGGCGGAGCCGCCGACACTCAGTTCCGTCAGCTTGCGGTCATCGGCGGTGCCGGAGATGTTGTCGGTAGATTTCTCGGGATGAACGAAAGAAGCGTTATTCCGCAGATTATACATTTCCCCGCCGAGCTGATCGGCGAACTTAATGAGGTACTCGCTGCCGAATACCGCCTCATCGACCAGATCCGGGATACCGTTGCTGTCGTTATCGTACTTCACGCTGTCTTTGTCAGCATAACGGATATAGGCCAGAGCGATCTCCGCGCCGACCCATTGGTTGCCGCCGTATTTGCCGTAGTCTCCGGCATCATACCAGCTTCCCGTCAGATCATAATGGGTAAGGCCGTCCGCAGACTGGGCATCATCCAGATGACCGGCGGCATGGTAGAGCTTGGCGGAAGGAGCGACGCTGCTGTAGCCTGCCGGATAAGCATCACTGGTCGCAACGGAGGCCCGTTGAAGCCGGTAGAAGGCTGTCATTTCATCCTTATATTGATCCCACAGATTCGGAGCGATCTCAAAAGAGTAGGAATACACCTGATTACTCCGCACTCGATAGTGGTTCCCCGGATCAGTGACGGGTGTGAAGCCGATGGAGTAGACATGCTTGTTCCAATGCAGTCCCTCGTAGGTCATAGTGCCTGAATAGACCACATTCGTCCCGTCGAGTATTTCATAAGTGGCGTCTGTAACGGTGGTGTCGGAGATGAATTTGGCGTTCTTGACATCGTCTGCGCTGTAACCGGCCTGGCTCACAACAATGTCTATCACCGAAGCAGCCTGGACTACGCTCAGATTGTGCACCCCGGTGGAGACTTCATCCGAGGTCGTATCGGTGGTGCGGAAATAGTAGGTATGAGCGCCTGCCGGGAGCTTCGTCATGAAGCTGTATTTTTTTCCATCCGTATAAGTTACATCTGCCGGATCGGACTCACGCATAGCATAGGCTGTGTCATCAATGATGACCTGGACGGCAAAAGGTGCCTCATTATCCGGGTCGGTATATGTGGCTTCGAAGGTGAAATTAGTATTCTGGTTGTAGCTGCCGTCCGTATTGGCTGTCATCCCTGCCGGGCTTAGCTGGGGAGCAGACCCGCTGGATGCGGTAGTGAACACAATATCATCGACCAGCATCTCCCCGTAAGTTCCGCCGGCTTGTCTCAGCCAGATTTCCAGCTTGACCTTCTTCTTCTGAATTTTGGGCGACAAGGCGTCCAGATCGAACTGCAGATCAGTCCAGGCCGCCGTGGCCGGGACATAACCTCCGGTCAGATTGTAATTGGTAATCCCGTCGCTGATTACGACACGAATGAGAGACTGGGCATACCCTGCATTGTTCAGGGACAGATTCATATAACGGTAGCCGGAGAGGTCGAAGGTCTCGTTCATCGGCTGAAACTTGGCCCAGGAGGAGGAAGAGCTTGGGGTTTGCGTGAATTTGCCAATGGTGCGGGTGCCTTGGGTGGTCTTGGTGAAGGTTCCGCTCCCGCCGCTCTGATTGAACCAGTTGGTCCAGTTCTGCTTGAAGACGCCTCCGCCGGCGAAATTATCATACAAGAGAGGGTGAGCGGGACCCGGCAAGGGGGCCACAGCAGCGGCGGCAGGCCGGGGGGACAGAGCAACACTGCACAGAATTAACAACAGACTGAGGCTTACAGATACGAACTTGTTGAATCTCTTGGGGAATGGACTTCGGATGAACATTGTAGAACCTCCTCATAATGGAATATCGTTAACCCGGCTCTCCTTTCTTTTATATGAAAACGCTTGCAAAAGTAGCATAAAAGAGTTACTATCACTAATCCATGATGAATTACAGGAAATATGTGATCTATACTAGGGGTGTAAAGGTGCGGTACCTACGGATCGGGGGACGAATGGAGGCTGGCGGCACAACATGCGGAAATAGATCACAGAAAAGCGGAAATAGATCATCTACGCTTATTTATTGCAAGTGTACTGTGGTACACAGAAGAACCTGAAGCTGCCTGGCGATGAATTGGCAATCGAAAGAGGGGGACATCATGTATAAAATTCTCGTTGTGGATGATGAGCCGAGAGTGAGTGCAGGGATCCGGAATTTCCTGCTCACTTCGGATATGAACATCACGGAGGTGGAGACGGCCATCAATGGCTTTGAGGCGATTGACTACTTACGGATGGACCATTTCGATCTGGTGCTGACCGATATCCAGATGGGCCGGATGAGTGGGATTGAATTAATGGAGAATATCTATATGGAGCAGTGGAATGTTCCGGTAATTGTCATTTCGGCCCATGAGAAGTTTGATTTCGCCAAAAAATCGCTCCGGCTGGGAGCCAAGGATTATCTGGTGAAGCCGGTGGAGCGGACGGAGCTGCTGCGGGTGGTGCGCAAAGCGTTAACCCAGAAGGAGCTTCCGGTGACAAGCCCGCAGGCGGAGCACCATCACATCCGGGAGCATTCCCGGCGCGAGGAGTGGCTGATGGAGCTGGTCACCGAGCGCAATCTGACGCCGCAGGATATTGAAGAGATCACCGGCGAATTGGGCGGCCTGCTGCAAGGACCCTATTTCGGAGTGATCACCATCCGTATAGATTACAGCCAGGCCGGATTCAGCCGCCAGCAGGTTACCCTGCATGACCGCAAGCTGCTGAAATATGCCGCCCTCAACATTATGAACGAGACGTTATCCGAATGGGATGGCATCACCTTCAACGGCTTCGGCCATTCGATCATCAGCATCATCCAGTTATCCGCTGAGGATATGGGTGATCCCCAGGTTAGAGTGCACTCGCAGATCCAGATGATCGGGCAGATGATCGCCATGAACCTGAAGCAGCATTTGAATGCGGAGGCCATTATCGGACTCAGCACACTTGGCGGGGGTATCTCCACACTTCCCGGACTACTGGAAGAGGCGGATACGGCTGCCGGGCGGAGCACTGTTCATCCCGGGCAAAAGGTGTTCTATTATGGCGATATCGCCATGCAGGAGCAGCTGAGCAGAGGGAAGCAGGAGCCGGATTCGGCGCAACAGCAACCACTGCAGGACCCGGACGGAGACCCGAGTGTAATCTCACGGATTACAAGCTACATCCAGAACCATTACCGGAATCCGGCGCTGAAGATCCAGGATATTTCCGAGGAGGTCCACTTCAGCGCGGCTCATCTGGGTTATATTTTCAAGCGCGAGATGAAGACCAACCTCTGGGACTACGTGACCACCCTGCGGATGGAGGAGGCCAAGCGTCTTATGATGGCTACGGACAAGAAGCGGTATGAAGTTGCCTATGCGGTAGGGTATGAATCGCCGGAGCACTTCAGCCGGATGTTCAAGCGGGTGCTGGGCCTCACTCCGGCAGAATTCCGCAAACAGGCCAGAGGAGGGGACCGGGCTGAAGCCGAAACTTAAACTTAAACTCAAGCTCAAACATAAGGTCATCCTCGCCTTCCTGCTCTGCATCGTGCTCCCTTTCCTGGTGGTGGGCTGGATTTCAGCGTATGTAGCGCTTCACACGATCAAGGAAGAGGTCGGCAGTACCACCCTGCAGCTGGTGAAGCAGAATCATGTGACGCTGGACAAAACGATATCGGCGATCAATGACCGGACGATTACGCTGCTGGATAATCATTTTTTCAGCAATCCGGCGGGGTACAGCTTCTGGACCGGAATTGATACCCTGAATGAGATCCAGCAGGCCGACAATATTCTGGAGAGCTGGTCTACCGGCGGCACGGAATATGCGATATATATGAAGAACATTGAGCGCAGGGATACGCCGTTCGATCTGTCCCACAAGACCAAAGGGTTCAAATATCTGGACCAGGTGAACAGCGGATTGCCGGATGTCATGGTCAAGCAGATGGATGTCAGCGGGGCAGGGGCGCTGCGCGTCATTCCTTCAGGGACGGGCGAGCGGACGGTCTCCTTCATGCGTAGTATTCTGAACCCCCGGAATTATAACGAGGTAATCGGGCTGCTGGTCGTCCATAAGGTAGAGGTGATGCTGACCCGGGATATGGTCTCGGTGGAGCTGCCTGCGGCGGCCGGAGCCTTCTTATTCAATGATAACGGGGAGCTGCTGATGTCCACCGGGTCAGGCAGTATTTCTGCGGCTGAGATCGGCAAGAACATCGACCCGGACGCCGCTTACGGTTATACCTTCGCCCAGGAAGGCGGGGAGGAGTGGCTCTATGCGTATTCGGACAGCTCCAGATTCCACACCCGGTTATTGTACAAAATCCCGCTGGCATCCATTACCGGCAAGCAAGTCTGGTTTCAAAAGCTGCTGGTGCTGATCTCCTTTATGTTTCTGGCTTTTGTCCTGATGTTTGTTCTCTATCTGGTCAGACTTGTCGTCAAACCGGTCGTGAAGCTCGTCTCTGTGATGAAAATTTATGAGCCCGGCATCAAGCTGCCGTTGTCCGAGGAGCCGCTCCGGCATGATGAATTCGGCATTCTCCAGGGATCATTCGTGAAAATGACCCGCAGGCTGGATCATTCGATTGAAGAAAATTACGGGATGAAGCTGAAGCAGAAGGAATATGAGCTGCTGATGCTCCAATCCCAGATTACCCCCCATTATCTGTACAATACCCTGGACTCGATCTACTGGTATGCGCTGGATAGCGGAAATAGCGAGGTGGGCGAGATGGTCAGGGACTTGTCCATGCTGCTGCGCATCGGGCTTAGCCGGGGCCGGACGATGATTACTGCCGGGGAAGAACTCGAACATGCCCAAGCGTATACCCGGCTGCAAACCAAACGTTATCCGGGTACCTTTGAGGTCTGGTGGCAGATTGATGATTCCTTGAGGGACTATGAGACGCCCAAGGTCATCATCCAGCCGCTGATCGAGAATGCCATTCTTCACGGCGTACGCGGGATGGACGGCGAAGGAGAGATCCGGGTATCTGCGGTTCAAGCAGAAGGAACGCTCCGCTTCATCGTAGAGGATAACGGGCATCTGCCGGTAGATCTGGAGGAGCTTGCCGCCATTCTGCGGGAAGAGCATAGTGCAAGAGGTTACGGCATCCGCAACGTGCACCAGCGAATCCAGCTCCATTACGGGGAGGCCTACGGGTTGAGCTATGAGCGAAGCGTGGAGGGGTGGACACGGGCCATCATCACCTTGCCGCTGCGCCGGACGAAGACCGAACCTGCCGGTAACTGAGTGATAAAAGATCACGTTTTTACGGGAATCCATCATCGAAGCGGTGGCAGGATGGTTCTATAATTAGTCCATGAAAGGAGTAATGGACATGAGCAGAACCACCGGATTCTCAAGATTCATCCATGCCATGTGGAAGTACAAGGCGCTGACACTAATGCTGCTGCCAGCGGTGCTTGTCCTGCTGGCGCACAGCTATCTGCCGATGTTCGGCATCTTTATTGCCTTCAAGAATGTGAATTATCTGGACGGGATTTGGGGCAGCCCCTGGGTAGGCTTCGATAATTTCCAGTTCCTGTTCTCCTCGGGGGATATGTGGAGAATTGTAAGAAACACGCTTTTGTACAGCTTGACCTTCATGATTATGAACCTGGTGCTGTCGGTATCCATTGCGGTAGCCATCAATGAGATCCGGCGGCGGCTGCTGGCGAAGGTGTACCAGAGCTTCATCATCCTGCCGCACTTCCTGTCCATGGTAGTAGTGAGTTATCTCGTATACGCTTTCCTCCAGCCGGATCACGGCTTCATCAATGCCACAGTGCTTAAGGCCTTCGGGCAAGACCCGGTCTTCTGGTACTCGGAGAAGGAATATTGGCCTTACATCCTGGTGTTCGTCAACGCCTGGAAGCATGCAGGCTTCGGCGCAGTGATCTATATCGCGGCGATTGCCGGCATTGATCCGGAATATTACGAGGCGGCGCTGATCGACGGGGCTTCCAAGTGGAAGCAGATTACGCATATCACGCTCCCTTTTATCCGGCCGGTCATCATTATTATGACGATTCTGTCCATGGGCAGCATCTTCAGCTCTGACTTCGGACTGTTCTTCCAGGTGCCCATGAATTCAGGAGCGCTGTATCCGGTAACAGATACCGTTGATACGTATGTCTACCGCGCCCTGATGCAATTGAATGATATCGGGATGTCCTCGGCAACGGCGCTGGTCCAATCTGTGGTAGGCTTCGTTATGGTTATTGCCACGAACAGTATGGTCAGACGAATTGACCGGGAACAGGCACTATTCTAATCAAAGGAGAATCCTCATGGCGAATGACACCAGCAGCTCGATCGGCGGAAATTCCGCATTGTCAAATGTACTTTTAAATCTGGCCTTTGTGATCCTCTCACTCCTTTGCTTCATGCCTGTTCTGCTTGTCATTATCGTCTCCTTCACCGACGGGCAGTCCATTCTGACTGAGGGGTACAGCTTCCTTCCGAATAAATGGTCCTTCATTGCCTATGAGTCGATCTTCAAGGACTGGATGACCATTGTGTCGGGATATCGCGTGAGTTTCACCATCACTATTGTAGGTACAGCGCTCAGCGTGCTTCTTATGGCGATGTATGCTTATCCCATCTCGCGGGCGGATTATCCGTTCCGTAATGTGTTCACCTTCTTCCTGTTCTTCACGATGCTGTTCAATGGCGGGATGGTCAGCAGATACCTGATCTACACACAAGCGCTGCATATCAAGGATTCGTATATGGCGCTGATTCTGCCCATGCTGATTGTGCCGTTCAACGTCATTATTATGCGGACCTTCTTCCAGACGACCATTCATCCTGCGGTGATCGAATCGGCCAGAATTGACGGTGCGGGGGAGCTGAGAATCTTCCTGCGGATCGTTCTGCCGCTCTCGTTGCCGGTCCTGGCGACCATGGCCTTGTTCAGTACCATCGGTTATTGGAACGACTGGTTCAATGCGCTGCTGTATATCACCAGCGAGGATAAATATCCGCTGCAGTATCTGATGATGCGCGTCCTCAACGATGTGCAGTACCTGCGCAATAATGTGGAGCTGGCCGCGCAGAATCCCAATATGATGAAGAATCTTCCGAACGAATCCCTGCAGATGGCGATGGCGGTGATCGGGATGGGACCGATTCTGATTGCGTATCCGTTCTTTCAGAAGTATTTTGTCAAAGGCCTGACGGTCGGGGCAGTAAAAGGGTAAAGCGTGGTGGAACCGGCACTCAGCACATCTGGCTGCCGTTCTATATAAGCAACATCATACAGGGAGGGTTCATATGACAAAGTTAAAAGGGCGCAGAACGCTATTCACGGCGATGGCTCTAATTCTGGCATTATCCTTGCAAGCATGCTCAGGCGGTAATAACGGGGGTTCTGCCGAACCGTCGGCTTCAAGCGGCGCAGCGGGTACGAACAGCACGAGCAGTACTGGCAGTCCAGAGCCTGCTGGAGGTGCGGAAGCACTCAAGCCCTACGAGGTATCCATCATCTACTTCGGGGCACCGCAGCGGGATGACGCGCTGGTCGAAGCCAAGCTCAGTGAATATTTCAAAGAGAAATTCAATGCCACCGTGGATCTGCAGCCGATTGCCTCCAGTGAATACAAGCAGAAGACCGAGCTGATGCTCAATGCCGGAGAGCCGATGGACCTAGTATTCACCGCGTCCTGGCTTAATTTCTTCGGCAACGTGGCCAAGGGCGCCTTCCTGGATCTGGATGACCTGCTGGCCAAATACGGGCAGGGGATTACGGAGAACCTGAATCCGATCTATCTGGAGGCTCCGCGCTACAAAGGCAAGCTGTACGGCATTCCAACCAACAAAGAGATTACCCAAGGCAAGGCCTATACGTACCGCAAAGATATCATCGACAAATATAGTATTCCGATTGAGGATATTAAGACGATGTCAGACTTTGAACCCTGGTTCAAGCTGCTGAAGGAGAAGGAACCGGGACTGATCCTGGACTTCATTAAGGAATCGGGAGAAGGGATGATGTATGAGACCCGTTCGAACTTCCGCGCCATCGGACCGACGCCGAACAAGATTCCTTTATTCCTCTATGACTACACAAATACAGATAACATCCAGATTAAGTCAGTAATTGATCCGGAGATTTCATCCATTGCCCAAGCAGAGTATGAGCTAAACCGCAGCTATTACGAGAAGGGCTACATCAACAGCGATGCTGCTACCACAACGACGGAGATCGGTGACCTGCGCAAGCAGGGCAAGATCTGGATGCAGCAGGCTGTGTGGAAGCCGGGCGCAGATATTGAGCTGAAAATCGCTTCGGACAATAAATATGATTTTGTGTCCAAGGTCATTGAAGAGCCTATCGTAACCACGGACCTTGCCGCCGGTTCCATGTTCTCCATCTCCCGCACCTCCAAGGACCCGGAGCGGGCGATGATGGTTCTGAATGCGCTGCACACCGATCCGTATGCCGTGAACCTGTTCGTGAACGGGATCGAAGGAACCCATTACAAGAAGATCAGCGAGAACCGGATTGAGCCGATTGCCGATTCCGGGTATGGCAGCTCTGCCCTGTTCTGGGTGGTCGGCAATCAGCTGATCAATTATCTGAAGCCGGGCCAGCCTGACGATCTGTATACAAGCTGGAAGAAATTCAATGATGAGGCCAAACGTTCGCCGCTGTTAGGCTTCGTCTTCGACGAATCGCCAGTGAAGAACGAGATTACCCAGCTTACCTCGGTCATCGGTGAATACCGGGCGGCAAGCACGGGGGCGATTCCTGACCCTGCCAAGATGCTTGCGGAACGCAATGAGAAGTTGAAGAAGGCCGGCATTGAGAAGGTCAAGACTGAACTTCAGACCCAGATTGATGCCTGGAAAGCAGCGCAATAACTGACAGTGGAAGGGATGGCAGGAGGTCCGTTGTTTCCGGGCGTCCTGCCCTCTAATTTGTAGATAAGAAAGGAAGAACTAGAGACTATGGAGACTTGGATCAACGAAGCCTGGGACTATGCCCGGAACAAATTAAGCCGTACACGGAGCCGGATCGGAGCAACCTTCCCGAATGCCACTTACGGCGGACAATATGATGCGCGTGACCCGGATTGCTGGACCAACGGATTCTGGCCGGGCATTCTCTGGCTGGCTTACCGGGCCACAGGGGATGAGGAATACCGGCGCATTGCCGAGAGCTGCGAGGAGCAATTGGACGGACCTCTTCAGGAATACGAACAGCTCCATCACGATAACGGCTTCCTCTGGAGTCTGTCAGCGGTTGCCGATTACAAGCTCACCGGTAACAGGCTGTCCCGGAGAAGAGGGCTGATCGCTGCCAGCCATCTGGCCAGCCGGTTCAATCTCAAGGGGAATTTCATCCGTGCCTGGCTGCATGAAGGCAGTGAAGGTCTGGCGATCATCGACTGCATGATGAATCTTGGCCTGCTGTACTGGGCCAGCGGAGAACTGCAGGACCCGAGGTACCGTCATATCGCCGTCGCCCATTCGGAAATGGCGCTGCGGGAATTCATCCGCGAGGACGGCTCGGTGCATCATATCGTCCGGTTCGATCCTGAGACGGGAGAGCGGATCGAAGCGCTGGGCGGACAAGGGTATAGTCCGGATTCCGCCTGGTCACGCGGATCGGCCTGGGCGATCTACGGATTCGCGATCGGATACCGGTATACGGGTGACATCCGGTTCATGAATGCCGCCAGAGCGGCAGCGGATTACTTCGCGGCTGAGCTGCCGGAGGATCTTGTGCCGCCCTGGGATTTCCGGGCGCCTGCCGATCAGCTATGGGCCAAAGATTCAACCGCTGCTGCTTGCGCGGCCAGCGGAATGCTGGAAATGGCCTATCTGCTGGAGGGCGAAGAAGCTGAACGGTACCGGAAGCTCGGAGCAGCCATCACGGAATCGCTCTTCCGCCATTACGCGCCGGAAGACCCGGCGGAAGAAGCGCTCATTACCAAGGGAACCGGCAGCTTCCCGGCTGGTGCCGAAGTCGAGGTGCCGATCATTTACGGCGACTATTTTTTCCTGGAGGCTTTGCTGAAGCTTAAGGGAGAGAGCGAAATCTTTTGGTAGAGGGAATGGATTCATGGGGAAGGAGGAGCACAGTTGGAGAGAAGAAGAGTGGAAGATGTAGATCCGTTCATCGGGGTGGACGGGGAGAATAACTGCCTGTGCGGGCCTTATCTGCCGAACAGCATTGTAAGGCTGGGACCGGATACCCTGCCGCCGCACCTGTCCCACGGGTACGACAGCTCGCGGCCGATTATCCGGTTCAGTCATACGCATGTCAGCGGAACCGGGGGCGGCGGGCGTTATGGCAATGTCGGCTTCACCCCCTATACCGGAATGCCGCGGTTTCAGTTGGACCCCTATGAGAAGGGGGAAGAACATGCCGAGGCAGGCTATTATAGCGTAAAACTGCTGCCTGCCGCCATCCAGGCTGAACTGACCAGCACGATGCGGGCCGGAGTCCACCGTTATACCTATCCGGCTGATGAATTGGCGGGTCTTCTGATTGATGGTGGTGCGGTGATTCAGGTTGGCGGGGATGAACCCGGCAAGACCACCGGAGTATCGACCGGGGGCTATATTGAAGTGCTGTCCGAATATGAGCTGGCAGGCCGCAGCGACCTGCGTGGAGGCTGGGGGCATGAATTCCCTTATTCCGTCTACTTCTATATCCGCTTCGATCAGCCGATGCAGAGCTATATGCTGATGGATGCGGGCGGAGTACGCCAAGGGCCGTCTGTGGATGGCGCGAATTGCAAGGCCTCCCTTAGCTTCGGCGACTGCGGAGTCCTGGTGGCTAAGACGGGTATTTCTTATGTAAGTACCGGCAAAGCCAGAGCCAGTGTGGACCGGGAAGCCTCCGCCGGATTCGATGACATCCGCGAGGCGGCCAGTAACATCTGGGAGGATAAGCTCAGCAGAGTCACGGTGGAAGGGGGGAGCAGGGAGCATACCCGGCTGTTCTATACCCTGATGACCCGTCTGTTCTGTATGCCGAGTGACCTTGGAGTAGACGACGAGAACTTCGCCTGGGAATCAGGAGTACGGCATTATACCGACCTGTACGCGCTCTGGGACAGTGTACGGAATGCCAATTCGTTGATTACACTGCTCGACCCGCAGCTTGAAGTGGATATCCTGAATTGTCTGCTGGACATCGCGGACCATACCGGCTGGCTGCCGGACGCCTGGATTATGGGGCATAGCGCGATGATTCAAGGGGGAAGCTCCGCAGATATTCTGTTCTGTGAAGCGGCGCTGAAGAAGCTGGAGGGCATCGACTATGGCAAGGCCCTGAAGCAGATGCGCAAGAATAATGAGGTTCCGTCACCGGATACCTGGCTCTACGGCCGTCATCTTAAGGATTATCATACTCTGGGGTATCTGTCCACAGATGTGAAGAAGAACTGTGTATCCCGCCATATGGAATACGCCTATCAGGACTGGTGTATCGGCCGTCTAGCCGAGGAGCTTGGGCAGGCGGAGGAGGCAGCAGACTATTATGAGAGCTCGGAGAAGCTGTGGAATCTATGGTGCGAGGATCTGAAGTGTTTTGCGCCCCGGCGGCCCGGCGGCGAATGGGTAACGTCCTTTGACCCGGAATCCTGTTTGCCGGATTCGTGGAATGATCCGTATTTCTACGAAGGCACCAGTCTGCAATGGTCGTTCAGCACACATCACGATTTTCATGGACTTGTTGAACGGCATGGGGGAGCGGAAGAATTCATCAGCCATTTGGACCGTTTTTTTGACGGGGGATTCTATAACTCCAAAGAAACTATGCTGCACATTCCTTATCTATACATTTATGCAGGAAGACCGGATAAGGCGGCGGACCGGGTCCGGGAATGTCTGGAGACTTACTTCCGCGCTGAACGTGACGGGTTGGGGGATAACGAGGATATGGGCTGCCAGAGTGCCTTCTACATCTGTTCAGCCATGGGCTTGTATCCGTTGATGGGCCAAGACCTCTATTTCCTCGTTCCTCCGTTGTTCGACAAGGTGATGCTGCTGCTCGGAGCAAAGGAAAATCCGACTTCCCTGACGATTGAGACTCAGGGTGAATGCAGCGGGTCCGGGAACCGGTACATCCTGTCTGCTACCCTCAACGGTAAGGAGCTGAACCGGGCTTGGGTCCGCCATGAAGAAATTGCCGGAGGAGGCACGCTTCTTCTGGAGCTGGGGGCTGAACCCGGGGAGTGGGGAAGCCTAATTCCACCTTCTCCGCTCGCGGAATGGGAACAAGGCAAACAACAACTGTCAAGGTAGGGCAGTAGGCTCAAGGAGAGAAAGTCCATGCAGAACTTAAAAAACAAATGGCTGCAATATCTCTCTGGAGATACGCTTCGTCCGGAATCGCTGAAGCGGGTCCGCGATGCCCGGGACAAGATGCTTCATCATCAGGAGCTGCTGTGGGCGGACATCCCGGTTCAGGAGAATGCTGCGGATGTATTTCAGATCATCCTCCGTTTGAAGGAGATGGCCATCGCGCTGAAGTCTCCCAAATGTTCCTATTATATGGACTATTCATTAAGGCAGCAGGTTGGCTATGGATTGGAATGGCTGTATGCGCAGAGATACAACGAAACCGGCTCTCCTTATGGCAACTGGTGGTATTGGGAGATTGGCGTGCCGATTGCGCTGCTGGAGACTCTGCTGCTCATGGAGGAACTGCTGGATACAGAGCTTATAGAGCATCTGCTCCTCCCCGTAGACAAATATGTGGGTGATCCGGCCTTTCATGCCCAGTGGTTCGCAGCGAAGGCTCTGCCTGCAACGGGAGCGAATCTGGTCTGGAAATCTACGGCGGCTGCCCTGGATGCCGTTATCCGGGGCGACGGGCAGAAGCTGTCCGCCGCCCGGAATGCACTGCTTCCGCTATTCAGGAATGTCAGTGAAGGGGATGGCTTTTACGAGGACGGCTCCTTCATTCAGCATGACAGATATGCCTATACTGGCGGATATGGGGTCTCGCTGCTACATGATGTGGTCCGCCTGATGGTGTGGCTGCACGATACCTCCTGGGAATTGCCGGGTGAAGCCCGGGATTTGACAGCCCGGTGGATTGAGGATTCTTTTGTCCCGCTTATGTTCAGGGGGTCCATGCTGGATATGGCCAGCGGCAGGGAGATCTCGCGGGAGGATTCGCAGAATCATGAGAGCGGACATTCCGTGATTACCTCCTGTTTGCGCTTCTCGCGTATGCTGGATGTGGCGGATCAGGCACGGCTGCTCTCCAGAGTGAAAGCATGGATTGTTGCCGACACCTACAAACCCTATATCGCCGAAGCGCCGCCGGATGCCGCTGCTGGGGCTGGTGCGCTGCTGGAAGATGAACTTGTGCCGCCTAACCGGGAAGAGAGCTTCTGCAAGCTGTTTGCCCATATGGACCGGGCGGTGCTGCAAGGTCCGGGTTTTGCCTACTCGATCAGTATGTTCTCCAGCCGGATCTTCACCTATGAATCTATCAACAGGGAGCATCTAAAGGGCTGGTATACAGCGTATGGCATGAGCCATCTGTACAATAGTGACTTGGGGCAATATGCCGATGCCTACTGGCCGACCGTTGATCCTTACCGCCTGCCTGGAACCACGGTAACGAAAACATTGCAGGAGGATGGAGCCGGGCAAGGCCGCTTAAGCACTAAGGCCTACGTTGGCGGGGCTGTGCTTCATAAGCAATACGGCGCCATTGCGATGGAGCTTCAGGATGTCGTTAACGAAGCGGATGGACTGACTGCGCTCAAAAGCTGGTTGTTATGCGGGAACCGCATCGTGGCCTTAGGTTCGGGCATTCGGAGCCGGAATTCCGCCAGAGTGGAGACGATTATAGACAACCGGAGAGTGACTCCGTTCGGTGACCATAAGATTTCCGCAGACGGAACAGAGATTTGCCGGACGCCGGGTCTCGCAGATACGATTTATCCTAAGTGGATTCATATGACGGGGAGTACCGGGGGCGCGGAGGTGGGGATTTATTTGCCTGAACGCTGCTGCGTCCATGCCTTACGCGAGGCCCGGCAAGGGAGCTGGAAGGCCATCAACGATGCCGGTCCCTCTGCGGAAATCGAGCGATCCTATCAGACGCTCTGGTTCGATCATGGAGCAGCACCGCAGGGGGATACCTATGCCTATGTGCTGCTGCCCGGCTGGAGTGAAGAAGCAACGGCCGGGTTCGCCGGGACTTCAAGTATACGGATTGTGGAATTGAATGACCGGGTGCACGCGGTGGAAGATTCGGAAGCAGGGCTGTTAGCTGTGCATTTCTGGCAGCCGGGCTGGTATAGGAGCGGGGGGATTGCTTGCAGCAGTGAGGCCTCTATTGTTCTGCAAAAGAGTCCGGCAGGCTGGAGTCTGGCTATAGCCGATCCGACTCAACTGCAGCGCCGTCCCATCGAAGTGGAGCTTGAACTCGATCGGCCTGTTACCAGGGTGATCCGCAGGTCTGAGCGGATCACGGTTGACCTGAGTGAAGCTGGAGACACCGGAACCCCCGGAAAGGTTAGACTGGTGTTCGACCCTGACGGTGCCGGGGGCGCCTCGTTCCATGTGGAGCTTGGGACCTGAGGCGAATCTATGAAAATGCACTTCAAGTGAATGACTCTGCGGAGTATGGTAGAATAATCCCAATGATTTTAGAGGGGGAGTACCATGCAGATTTCAATTACCGATGATATCGTAGATGAACGTTTCCGGCAGTTCGTAAGGGACCACTTCTGCGGTGGCCGTGAATCCATCTTCAGGAGCGATCTTGACACTGTGGCTACGCTGAAGCTTGAGGGCTGCAAGTTCTCAAGTCTACAGGGGACCGAACACTTTACGGCGCTTCAGGAGCTGGATTGTTCGTATAATGAGTTAACCGTGCTTAACCTTAGCCAGAATGAGGAACTGGTTACTGTGAACTGCCGGAGTAACCGGCTGATTGAGCTGAATACTCAGCCGAATCGGCTGTTGAAGGAACTGGACTGTAGCAGGAACCATATCCGTAAGCTGGACCTCAGCCAGAATCTTGCGCTAGAGAAGCTGGAGTGTCATGAGAATATGTTGTCCAAACTGGAGTTAAGCAGCAATCCCCGGCTCAAGGTACTGAATTGCAGTTATAACTCGCTGCATGGATTGCGGCTTCAAGACAATACGGCACTGGAGCGGCTCGATTGCGGCAGCAATTATCTAATTGACCTGGATATAGCAAGCTGTAGAGAGCTGACGGAAGTCCGCTGTAATCATAATCACTTAACGGGTCTCGACACCAGTGGCAATCCGTCTCTTACGAGTCTGCGATGCTTCAATAATCATATTACGAGTCTGGACCTCAGTCACAATAGCCAGTTGACCGAAATCTATTGTTCTCAGAACAAGCTTACCGTACTCGATACGAGCCTGCATTCGCAGCTTGTACAATTGGATGTTGCCAATAACCTCATCACTCAGCCGGATCATAGGGTAGAGGGAGTAGGGATTTTTCAATATGATAATACCTTCACCTGTTATAAGGCGGAGCTACACATCAAAGGGAGCGGGCTTACCGTTACAGCGGAAGTTCCCACCAAGGCAGCCATGAGCGGATTGACTTCCCGGATTCAGAAGGTATGGGGAGAGCTGGAGGGGCGGCTTGACCGGGTATTGCAGCTAATTGCGGACGCTCATCCTGATGAAGATGTGAATGAACTGGCGCTGGCCGACTTGACGTTTGCCGAAGACCACTCCTTCCGTATCGGCTACGATGCCGGGGATACACCGGCTGGTCAGCTCTGCATCTATGCAGTGTTTGACCATGAGGATGAGCTGGCGGATCAGCTTAGTTATGAAGTGTACTGAGCTGGTGAGCTGTGGGTGGTAAGTCGCAAGCTGAACGCCGCACGCCGAGCACTGCAAGGGTTTGCGGCTTTTTTCTGGAAGATTCAGAGGGATTAATCCCTCTGAATTTGCTGGAAGTAGGTTCGATGAGGAAATGAGAGGTATAAATCCCTCTGATTAAGCTGGAAGTAGGTTCGATGAGGAAATGAGAGGGATATATCCCTTTGATTAAGCTGGAAGTGGGCTAGAGGAGGAAATGAAAGGTATAAATCCCTTTGAATGGGCTGGAAGTGGGCTAGAGGAGGAAAGAAGAGGGATTAATCCCTTTGAATGGGCTGGAAGTGGGCTAGAGGAGGAAAGGAGAGGTACAAATCCCTTTGAGTAGACCGAAAGTGGGCAGCAGGCGTGAATGAGGAGCAAAAGTGCACCTCGTTCCGTCAAAAGTGGACGGCAGGCGTGAGTGAGGAGCAAAAGTGCACCTCAATCTGTCAAAAGTGGGCGGCAGGCGGGAGTGAGGTGTAAAAGTGCACTCCAATCCGCAGAAAGTGGGCGGTGGGCGTGAATGAGGAGTAAATGTGCACCTCAATCCGCAGAAAGTGGGCAGCAGGCGTAAATAAGGCACATCTTCACCGTAACACTCGAAATCTCATACCTTTTCTCGAATGCAGGCAGTTTCTTTTACTACCAGACCCTATCTATACTATTAAATGTAAGCGCTTTACAACGAGTATCTTTATGAGTGGGGAATACTGAAGCAAGGGTGCAGAAAGCAAGTTTGTGTGAGGAATGCTGAAGCATGTTTGTGTGAGTAAAGCCGAACTATGAGCAGGCAAAGCATGTTTGTGTGAAGGGAAGCCGTGAAAATGTTTAATCCAATGAAAAGGGGGAATATGGATGAGAAGGTGGGGAATGAGAGGAACGTTAACGAGAAGGTTACTCATAAAAAGCGGCTTGGTGGCGTTAGTGCTGCTGCTGTCGATCAGCGGATTGGGGGGAGTAACGGAACGTGCCCGTGCGGCGGATGAATTCGACGGGATGCGGGAGAACCGGAAGGTGATGCTTACAGGAGGTCCCTCCCTGAATACAGCGGATGCTGATATTGCCGTAGCCCTCACCAAGCTGGCGAACGAAGCGGACGGTTACTGGCAGACGATGAATACCTCGCCCAGCCGTACCTATCTGTGGAGCGATAACCCGGGCATCGGGAACTCGATTCAGATCCGGGTAACCTATGAACGGCTGAAGACGATGGCGCTCGCGTATGCCACGGCCGGCACGGCGCTGCATGGGGATAGTCAGCTCGGGAGCGATATCGTGGCTGCACTCGATTATATGTACACCACCCGATATCACGAGGCGGTAACGCCGACGGCCAGCGGAACGAGTAACTGGTGGGATTGGCAAATCGGCATTCCCATGCAGCTTAATGATACGGCGGTGCTGATGTATGACGTTTTGAGCCCGGCTCAAGTCACTAATTATATGACAGCGGTGGAACGCTTCTCGCCCGCAGTTACCTTGACTGGAGCCAACCGTGCCTGGAAAGCGATAGTTGTAGGCGAGCGGGGAATTCTCGTCAAAGACGGGGCCAAAATCGCCGCGGCGCGCGATGGCCTGTCCTCTATTTTCAATTATACGCTTAGCGGAGACGGCTTCTACCGGGATGGTTCATTCATTCAGCATAATAATATCCCCTATACCGGAGGTTATGGAATTGATCTGCTGCTGGCTGTAAGTGATCTGATGGTGATTCTTCACGGCTCTTCCTGGCAGGTCGCTGATCCCAAGCAGTCCAATGTGTGGGAATGGGTGTATAACTCCTATCAGCCGGTGATGTACAAGGGGGCGATCATGGATATGGTCCGGGGCCGGGAAATCTCCAGGCATTACAGTCAGGACCATGAAGCAGGGCATCGGGTGATGCAAGGGATTCTGCTGCTGTCTGCAATTGCGCCGCCCGCTCCATCAGCCGATTTTGAGAAGATGCTTAAAGGCTGGATTCTATCGGATACATTCAAATCCTTCTATGCTGATGCCCCCGTACCCGCTATCGCTCAGGCCAAGACGATAACCGGGGACCCGTTGATTGAACCGGCGGCAGAGCTTATAGGTTATAAGCAGTTCTCGGCGATGGATCGGGCCGTTCAGCACCGGCCGGGCTATAGCTTCGGGCTTGCAATGTATTCCAGCCGCATCAGCAGCTACGAAGCGATCAACAGCGAGAACGCCAAAGCCTGGTATACCTCGGCGGGTATGACCAGCTTATATAACAGTGACCTTGAACAATACAGTGAGGATTACTGGCCAACTGTCGATAGTTACCGTCTGCCGGGAACAACGGTGCTGTCGCAGACCGCTTCAAGCAGCCACACCAGCACCAAGCCGTGGACCGGCGGCACCGATATCCAGAATCTATATGGAAGCTCGGGTATGGATTTGCAGTACGCGGGCCGTACGCTTGGAGCCAAGAAATCTTGGTTTATGTTCGATGACGAAGTGGTTGCGCTCGGTGCGGGCATCAGCAGCACGGATAATATTGCTGTGGAGACGATCGTTGAGAACCGGAAGCTGAACACGGCGGGCAGCAATACGCTAACTGTGAACGGTGAAGTGGAGCCTGCCATTTTGGGCGGGGCATCGACCCTGGATCAGGTGGAGTGGGCTCATTTGTCGGGAAGCACCGCCGGTGCGGATACTGGATATTATTTTCCGCAGACGGTATCGCTTGCTGCTAAGAGAGAAGCCAGAACTGGCAACTGGAAGCAGATCAACCCCCGTCCGGTCACACCTTCCACGCCGGTCACCCGCAATTATATGACCTTATGGCTGGAGCACGGGGTTAATCCGGGGGGCGGGGAATATCAATATGTGCTGCTTCCGGGTAAATCCTCTGCCCAAGTGGCCAACTATGCTGCTACTCCAGACATTCAAGTGCTTGCGAATTCATCCAGTGTCCAAGCGGTAAAAGAAACAAAGCTCGGCATCACCGGAGCGAATTTCTGGGAGGATGGGGCAAGCTCCGCCGATCTGATCACTGTCAACAAAAAAGCGGCGGTGATGACCCGGGAAGCCGGGGATACATTGGAGCTGTCCGTCAGCGATCCGACCCAAGCGGGCACCGGCGTCATTGAGGTGGAGCTGGACCGTTCGGCAAGCGGGTACACAGCAGATTCCGGGGTTACTGTAACGCAGCTCAGCCCGACCATTAAATTAACAGTGAATGTCAGCGCAGCCAAGGGCAAGACGTTCAAGGCTTCTTTTGATCTGGGCAACGGCACACCGCCGACCCTTCCTGGTGAAGAGGTTATTGTAGACAATAATGACACTACAGGAGTGCTGAAGACTGGAGGCTGGAAGACTGCTGCGGTGCAGACTGACCGGTACGGCGCCAACTATCTGCATGATGACAACAGCGGCAAAGGCAGTAAAAGTGTGACCTTCACGCCAGACTTACCCGTCACAGCTACCTACAGCGTCTATATGATGTGGCCGCAGCATATCAACCGCTCCACTGCGATTCCCTTAGACATCGTTCATTCCGCAGGGACGGCTACGCACAGTATAGACCAGACCTCAAACGGCGGGGTATGGAATTTCATCGGCACATATCCCTTCACAGCCGGTTCCTTGGGTAGCGTGACTATTCGTAACAACGGAACAAGCGGGTATGTAGCCGCCGATGCAGTCAAATTTGTACGTAATCCGTAAGGTGAGCTTAGGGCGCAGGTTAGGAGAAGGGCAAGGAGCTGAAGAGGATAACCTGTATATTTGAAAAAGAGACAGGCCCATGCAACTTGTGCATGGGCCTGTGCTGCTGAGGGATTAGCCTTGTCAAGAGTCGAGCTTACAGATCAACCTTCCAGTTGCCCAGCCGCTTGGCGATTTCCGGGTCCTGGTGGGAGAAGAAGAGGCTCTCGCCGGTATCCAGCGCAGTAATCTGATCGAGGTCCGCCGGACTCAGCTCAAAATCAAAAATATCGAAGTTCTCCACGATCCGCTCTTTACGCACCGACTTCGGAATCACAACAATATCGCGCTGAACCAGCCAGCGCAGCACAACCTGGGCGACAGATTTGTTGTGTTTGACCGCAATTGCGGACAGCATTTCATTGCTGAACAGGTTGTTGCGTCCTTCGGCGAACGGTCCCCACGACTGAATCTGCACACCCTGTTCCTTCATAAAAGCGGCGTTATCAATCTGCTGGTGGAACGGATGCGTCTCGACCTGATTGACGGCGGGCACAATGTCATTGTGCACGATAAGGTCCATCAGACGGTCAGGGAGGAAGTTGCTGACCCCGATGGCTCTGATGGAGCCTTCGCGGTACAACTCTTCCATCGCACGCCATGCCCCGTAATAATCCCCGAACGGCTGATGAATCAAGTACAGATCCAGGTAGTCCAGTTGCAGCTTCTTCAACGATTTGGCAAAAGCCAGCTTGGCACTCTCATACCCGGCATCCTGAATCCACAGCTTGGTCGTGATGAACAGCTCTTCGCGCGGGACACCGCTGCGCTTGATCGCGCGTCCGACAGCCTCTTCATTCAGATAACCGGCAGCCGTATCAATTAAGCGGTACCCGGCGGTTATGGCTTCGTACACTGCGTTCTCGCATTCCCCGCTATCCGAAATCTGGTAGACCCCGAAGCCGAGAATCGGCATGGTCACTCCATTGTTCAAGGTTACAGTCTGCATGATCATTCCTCCTGTGGTTCATCTCTTAATAATGGCAATCGGCAGCGCATCCCCGGCAGCAGGCATCGCAGCGGGGATTCCAGTTGCGGCCGATTTGCTATACAATAAGCCTACCGTCTTCGTGTAACACGAAGTCAAGCGGGGGTAGTATTTTTTTTATCGAGGAGGGTTATTATGCATACTGTTAAGGAAGCTGCCGAAATGACAGGGCTCACCGAACATGCGGTGCGTTATTATACAGATAAGGGCCTGGTGCCGACCGTTCAGCGCAATAAAAATAATATCCGGCTGTTCGACGCCGACTCGATCAACTGGCTGTATGGCATCAAGTGTCTTAAGCAGACAGGGATGCCGATTGAAAGCATCAAAACCTATGTCGATCTCTGCCTGGAGGGCGATTCGACCGTTGCCCAGCGCTGTGCGCTGATGATGGAATATAAGGAAGCAGCGCTCATTCAGCTCGAAGAAGCCAAGCAGCGCGTTGCCCATCTGGAACAAAAAGCGCTGCAATATCAGGCCATTCTGGAGCAGCGTATCCCCGACCTGACCAATCCCGCCAACTGGGGAAAGGTGCTGGAGGACGGGGGCCAGGTACCTGCACGCAGGAAGAGAGAGCCGCAGCTGTCTTAGAACTGAAGTTCATGAGATTTAGCTCACAACAAAAACCCCGGAGAGCGCGCGAGCTTACGCTTTCCCGGGGTTTTGTGGTGAATGGAATCGGAAGTAGTTGGATTCTCTACACTTGCTGATGGACGAACGATCGCTGCCAGAACAGCAGATGGATAAACAACACTTAAATGTTGCCCTTTCACCCAAAGTAGCCAAAACGGACCCCAGTAGATGCTGTTTATCCACTTGTTCAGGCACATTCCTCAGAAAGCGACGAATTAAGATACATTTTTCCAACTGCTGTGTATGGAGGTTCAGCCTCCACCCGTGCCGTGGCCCGTTGTTTGAATTAACATTTGGGTAAAACCCACTTAAGGTTTGAACTTGAAGCTCCATCCTGTGAAATAGCGGCAAGGCAATAGCCAGAGAGAAACGCAGTAAAATTCAGCAAGCTTGAACAAAGTCGTAAAAGTTGCGACTTATTTGTTTTATTCACGTATATATACCTTTATTAAGACTAAAACACGCCAAAAGGAGCGATGCATCTTGAATTTCATGAACCAGAACGGCGATAATCAGATGCCGGGACTCAGGCTGCCGAAGCTGAAGCCGGGAATGTACAAGAAGATTTGGGTGGGGGTAGCCGCAGCGGCTGTATTGATTTATGTAGGCTCCACTTCCTTTTATACCGTGCAGGAGCAGGAACGTGCAGCTATTCTGACCTTCGGCAAGTATACGAACGAGTCCTCGGCGGGGCTGCATTTCAAATGGCCTTATCCTATTCAGGAAGTGATTACAGTGCCTGCGGAGCTGACTCAGCGGATACATATCGGGTACCGCCAGGAGGGTGAAGGAGCAGTAGCCGTTGATGATGAAGCCATGATGATTACGGGTGATGAGAATATTGTCTCTGCCGATGCTGTAGTCCAGTGGAAGATTAGCAATATCCATGATTATCTGTATAACATTGATGACCCGGACAAATTCCTGCGTAACTCGGCCAGCTCGTCGATCCGCGCAGTGATTGGTTCGGAGAAGCTGGATTATGCGATTACGGACGGGAAGACAGTGATTCAGGATAAGGTGCGGGTGCTGCTGGTGGATCTGCAGAAGAAATACAACACCGGCATTCAGATCATTGATATCAAATTCCAGGATATTGAGCCGCCGAGCGGCCAGGTAGAGGAAGCATTCCGCGAGGTAACCAACGCCCGTGAAGAGAAGAACACGAAGATCAACAACGCCAAGAAGTATGAGAACGATATCATTCCTAAGGCGCGCGGTGAAGCCCAGGCGCTGCTGGAGCGGGCCGAAGGCGAGAAGAAGTCGCGTATCCTGAACGCGCAGGGTGATGTCGCCCAGTTCAATGCCATTTATGCCGAATACAGCAACAATAAGAGCGTAACCGAAAGCCGGCTGATTCTGGAGACGCTGGAGACGATTCTGCCTAGCGCTAAGATTTTCATCACCAACTCGAATAGCGATACTGTGAACTATCTGCCGCTGAATGAGCTTATGCGCAGTACGACGGACAGCAAGACTGCCCCGGCCACAGTGAATCCGCCTGCTCCAGCAGCGCCGCAAGGAGGAGATGCCCAGTGAAGAAGAACCCTATTATCGCAATGATATCTGCTGTAGTTCTGATTATTCTGCTAGCCGGATCTATGTATATCGTGAAGGAAGGGGAATACAAGGTAGTCCTGCGTTTCGGTGAAGCCATGCGTACCGTTGATGAGCCGGGGCTAAAGTTCAAGCTTCCTTTTATCGAGAATGTCTCGGAGCTTCCCAAATACCAGATGACGTACGAGAGCTCGCCAACCAGCATTCTGACCAAGGACCAGAAGCCGATTGTCGTTGATAATTATACCGTCTGGAGAATTACCAACGCCTCACAGTTCCTGAGAACTGTACAATCGGTAAGCGGCGGGGTGCAGCGTATTGATGAAGCGGTATATAACTCGGTACGCCGCAAGCTCTCGGAGGTCAATTATGAGAATATTATTAGTGAGGACACCGGACGGGGCAATATTAACGATGAGATCACCAAAGACGTAGTAGCGGCCTTAACCCGTGATAATTACGGGATCGAAGTGATCGACGTACGGATCAAGCGTACCGACCTGCCGGAAGAGAATAAGCAAAGTGTGTATAACCGCATGATCTCGGACCGTCAATCCATTGCCGCGCGTTATCTGTCTGAGGGGGACGAGGAATCCAAGAAAATAACGTCCAAGGCTGACCGTACCTCCAGAGAGCTGATGGCCCAGGCTGAAGCCGACTCCAAGAAGATCATTGCCGAAGGCGAAGGGCAAGCTGCCAAGATCTATAACCAGGCCTATGGAAAATCTCCTGAGTTCTACAGCTTCTATCGTACGCTGGAGAGTTACGTGACCACGCTGAAGAATGAGCCGGTGATCATGATGCCGATTGATTCGCCGTATGCCAAGATATTGATGGGACAATAGGCTGATCAGCTACTTATGATGACAACACCCCTTAGAAAAGGAAACATTTCTAAGGGGTGTTTTTGTTGAGCACATAGCTAGGGATAGTTACGTATGAAGAGGACCGAAAACAGTTGGATTTTCTACACTTACTGATGATCGAATGGGGGATGCTGGAACAACAGTTGGAAAAACAACACTTAAATCCGCCCAATTCACCAACTATAGCCAAAACCAGCAAATTTAGATGCTGTTTATCCACTTGCTGTCGTTCATCCCGCATAAATCGAGGAATTAAGATACGTTTGTCCACTTGCTTGGCGCAGCAGGAGAAGTTACTCTCAATGGCGTTCCCAAAGTTCCTCAGTTCCCCCAAGCTCCCCGCCCCACAAGATCCCTTAGGCTACTTACAGCAAGATCAGCAGTAACGTTCCTACCACGAAGCAATAATAGGAAAAGTAAATCAGATTGCCCTTGGCCATAATGCCGATGAACCATCTCATGGCATAGTAGGTTGCGACAAGTGTGGTGAGGAAGGCGATCAGGTAGGGAACCGCCAGCGCGGAGCGGTTAGGATCATGTGCGATGTCGGACGCGCCCATAATCAGCCCGCCAATACTGATGGGAATGTACAGCATGAAGGAGAACTTCAAGGCCGTCTCCTGCTTCATCCCAACCGCAATGGAGGCAATTACGGTAGAACCGGAACGGCTGATGCCCGGAATCAGGGCTACCGCCTGAGCCAGTCCGACAATGATGGCATCCCGCACGGTAAGATTGCCGTCTCTTTTCTGCCCGCGAAGATTGCGGATCAGCCAGAGGGCCACTCCGGTAACGAGTAGACTGATGCCAACGGTATGTACGGAAGTGAAGATACGTTCGATCGTATCTTTGAAGAAGACGGCAGCAACGGCTGCGGGAATCGTCCCGATGATGATGTAGAGGCAGAACATGAACTCCGCCCGGTACTTCGAATTGCGCGTGCGCAGGTAACGGAAGGCACCTGTAATCAAATCTAGGATATCCTTACGAAAAATAAAACAGATAGCGATTAAAGAGGCCGTATTCGTTAATATTTCAAAGGATAGCCCATTCTGCTCCATCCCGAGCAGACGTTGTACGATGATCAGATGCCCGCTGGAAGAGACGGGAATAGGTTCCGTCACTCCCTGTACGATCCCCAGCAGCAAATATTTTAGCCAAGTAAACCAAGTTTCCATAATTTCCTCCTGAATCTGAACTGCAACTGCAATTGGATTAAGCTTGTCTTCTTCTCATCCGTTTGGATAGGACATACAGCCCGAAGCCTACAAGGAACAGCGTACCCGCCGGAATAATATAAGGCTTGAGAATCTGGTCCACATGCTCCCATTGCGCCCCTAATTTGAAGCCCAGATAGACATAGATTGAGGTAATCGGAAGCATGGCCAGGAAGGTGTAGAGACTGAAGGCGAACACATTCATTTTGGCAATTCCGCAAGGGATAGAGATCAGGGTTCTCACTCCAGGGATGAAGCGCCCGTAAAAAGCCACACCGTTGCCGTATTTCTCAAAAAAACGGTCGGAAGCCTCCAAATGATGCGGACGGATGAAAAAGTACTTCCCGTACTTATCAATCGCAGGCCTGCCGCCATACCGGCCCAGGGCATATAACGTGAGCGGACCAAAGGTACCTCCGAGCGTACCGGCAAGGATCGTAAGAATAA
Source organism: Paenibacillus tritici (assembly GCF_018207515.1). Lineage (NCBI taxonomy): Bacteria > Bacillati > Bacillota > Bacilli > Caryophanales > Paenibacillaceae > Paenibacillus > Paenibacillus tritici. The sequence goes on along the minus strand of NZ_CP073365.1, from coordinate 5,377,359 downwards.
GCTTCATGTCCCCCAGGTACACCCAATACCCGGCAAGCGGAAGAACGAGCTCGGCAGGGACGAATTCAAACGACAGGGCGAGGACGATACCGGCATACGACAAATCTTTGAAAAAAAGGATGAATTCTGTAATCCATTGTGTCATAGGTTTCTCTCCTCTCTCTGCATAAAAAAAGCCCCCTAATTAAAGGGGGCAGTTCATATAAACTGTCAGCTCCCTCTCATCTTTGCAAGGTATCTTGGATACCTCTAGTTGCCGCACCGTACATACTTGCGTATACCGGCTGCAGCGGTTTCATCGGGCCAGGCCCTCCACCGAACTCTGGATAAGAGTATTATTCAGTTAGATTACATTAAAACATACTCGAACACGTTAAAGCAAGTTTGCGAGATTTGGAGAGACGGTTCGAGAGATTTATTGAAGATGAATCTTGAACACATCTCCGGCCTTCCCGCCGAATACCGCCATTCCGCCCTGCGGTAATACAACGGAAGGGTCTTTACCCACCATGGAGTGGCTGACGATCACTCCATCGGCATCATAGACAGCATAGCCGCCGGTTGACGGTGCCGTAACAGTCATTGTTCGCCCGGCGGACTTTTTATCCAGCTTCATCCATACCGCCTGACCGCTCGCAGGTACTGTACTGATGGAAGCACGGCCTCCGTAGAGAGGCTTCACTGCATCTTCACTGATATAGTCATTTCCGTCAATGGTCAGATATTCCTGGCCGTTCTTGGTGGAGAAGTTCAGATCAAAGGCATCTCTGCCGTTCATCACCGGGATTTCAGCGGCATTAACGGCGGTGTTCCCGTCCACAATCTTCGTTCCGGTGGCGTACCCTTGCTCTACCGCGATAGTCTTCGTCAAGATGGAGGGGGACAGATAGAATAATGAGCTGATTTTTTCATCCACGGCGTAGTAATGCTTCCCGTTTCTCTTCTCCCAGGCCTGCTTCGTAGAGGCATTCAGGGGATTGGCCTCCAGCTTCTGGTATTCATAGGTAACCATCGGCATCTGGCCTATTCCGGGAATATTCAAATGGGCGTCCAGCTTCAGATAGGTGATGCCGTTCTTCTGCTTTTCGAAGCTTACGGCTGCACTGCCATCGCTGTTCTTGAATTGTCCTTTGCCTGTGTATACATATTTCTGAGCAGGGATCAGTCCGGCAAGAACCGGCAGTGTGAGCTCTCCACCCTTAACCGTAATGGGGAGTGTCGCTCCCACGGTTCCGTACAATCCCGAATAGGACTGCATCTCAGCAGGCATAGCTGCTTTTACCGGAGGGGTGAAGGTCTGGTCCGGCTGAATCTTCTGAATCTTCCCGGTGTCCTTGAGGTACTCCAGCAGCACCTGTGAGGCAAATACGGTGTTATAGACCGAGCTTCCGCCGGAGGAGAGCACCGCGATTGAAATATCCGATTCGGGCAGAGTGGTGAGTGCTGCGTGATACATGATCGTATCCCCGCCTTTGGTTAAGGCCTTGATGCCGTAATCGCCAAAGGGAGCCAGATCCACCGCATCCCAGCCGAGCCCGTAGTTGAAGCTGTTACGCTCTTCGGGCACCCAGATTCCGTTCTTATATTCCGGCTGCCGCATTGCTTCGGCGGAGGCTTTCGACAAGATATCCGGGTAGTTGCCGTTCAGCACTTCTGCGAACTTCGTTAGATCCTCGGCAGTAGAATAGAGGCCACCGGCTCCAAGGATGTTGGCGTTCTCGGCAGGCAAGGCCGGCTTAAGGCTCGGGAAATAAGTCTTGGCCAGTTGCTGTCTGTCGAAGCTGTCAAGCGGGGTCTTCGTTGAACTTACCTTCATCGGGCTGCTGAAGTGCCGGTCCAGGAATTCGGAATAGCTGATCCCGCTCACCTGCTCAATCATCAGCTCCAGCAGCTGAAAGCCATCGTTGCAATAGACGGAATATTCGCCCGGATCAGACTTCAGCCGTTCGGACGCCATCCGGGATAACATCTCATCATGATTCTGTGTATCGTTGTCATCCAGCAAGATGCTGTTTCCATAGTGGCTGCCGTAGAGGCCCGAGGAATGATTCATTAACATGCGCGGCGTAATCTCCTTGTAGCGCTCATCGGCCATTTTGAACTGCGGCAGATATGTTATGAGCGGTTTATCAATATCAATGACCTTATCCTCCGCCAAAATCATCGTTGCCGCAGACACATACATTTTGCTGACCGAGCCAATGCCAAACATCGTGTCTTTCGTGATCGGTGCCTTAGTCACCGTATCGTAGAACCCGGCGCCTCCTGACAATGTGATGTTGCCCTTATCCATAATGGCATACTGCATGCCGCTTACCCCATAATCGGCTACGATCTTCGACGCCAGCTCGCGGGCCTTGGCCTGCACGGGATTCTGCTTCTCCTGCGCCGCCGAAGCCTGGGCTGCGGGGATCACCAGCATTGCGGCGAGTACTACTGAAGTTAATTTGTTCATTCGGATTGCCTCCTCTTGTTCCTCATCGGTATACTTCCTGAATGTATCATACAGGCTGGAGGGAGGGGATAGGCCCGAATGCCCCTGAAACGCTGATAACGATCCCTAAACGTAGAAGCTTACGAATGAGTAGTATTAAAGAAGATAACGAAAAGCGAAAGAAGCGGAGGGGGAATTTGGAACTGTAGGAGCGGTAGCGACCGCCTTTGTCAACGGATTTCAACCGCATATAGCGGAATAATTCAGGAAATCTGTTGACAACAGCGGCCGGAAGTCCAAATTTCACCGCAGTGCCAACGAAGCTTGAAGTTCAAATTTTTAGTGCGACTCATATAGAAGATTCGGGCGAGAAGGGGAGAACCACCATATTATTAAATTCCTTATGCCCCGATTCTATCGTCATATTCCCGCCATATTTATCGCATATTCTGGAAATATTGGTCAGGCCGATGCCGTGATATTCCGGGTCCGGCTTCTCGCTGTGCAGCGAGGCGGTCTCTTGGGCGATCCGGTTGAGGATGCGGATGAACAGCGCGGATTCACTCGAATGAATCTGGATCAGGATATACCGGTCCTCGGCTACCTTGACCTTTTTCGAAGCTTCAATAGCGTTGTCCAGCATATTGCCAAGCACCACACATAAGTCATAACGGTCAATATGAACCGCCTGTGAATGGAGACGAAGCCGGGTATCGACTCGGATGCCGTTGGCCTGTGCGATATTCAGGGTATTCGTGACCAGCGCATCAATGACGAGATGGCCTGTGTTCACCCGCTGATAGGCATCCTCGACTTTATTGAGCGTCACTTTGATATGCTCCAGGGCTGCCGCTGAATCATTGCGCCGGATACACTCTTCAATGTACAGGAACTGCTGGTGGGTGTCGTGGATAATCCGCTTAATGGACTTGAAGCTGTGCACCGTCTTCTCATAGTTCGCATCCTGATAATTCATCTGGTGCTGCAATTGGGCATTCTCATGCATGAATTGAAATTTATCAATAATCGTATCAAAGATATAGACGACCATCACATTCAGGAACAGAAAGCCGAGAATCGCCATGAAATAATAGATATCTTTGTTGCTGCTGACTGTAGTGAGCACATTGATCTGATAGATACTGATGAAAGGCACGATCAGGAAAAAGATATAGTAAGGGTAAGGCAGAGCGAAGCTTCTGCGTTTGGAGATGAGCCGGATGACCTGAATCACCGCGAACATAATAATGCAGCTAAGGATGATTCCCTTCATGAAGCCCGGCCGGTCGAACCCGTTACCCGACTCCAGGCTGGTATAGTCCACCGAATCAATCGCCGAGAAAATAAACAGCGAGATGAAGCTGACCAGCGTCATCAGCACCGCATACAGGATGGAGAAAATCACCTTGGTCTTAATCTCCACCTGATAGGACCCGGCCATAGCGAATATCATCAGCAGGGCGACAGCCGATGAGAATACGGAGGACATTTCAAAGACCAGATAGACAAAACACAGCAATCCATAAAGGATGAAATACACGGTCCGGTTGGGCTTCTGGGCGGACTTGCCGAATACGGAGCCGAAGTAAAAATTAGTCTGGAAGCCCATCACCAGCAGCACACAGAGGATAATAGGCAGGTTATATGGAATCATACGAATGACCCTTCATAATCATGAATTTGGTATAGAAATCTTTGACCTCTTTGATCTTGGAGCGGCCGATCGGGAACTCCATCCCGCCCGACATGAGCACCGAACCGCCGGAGAATTTCTTCACATGCAGCAGGTTGATAATAATCGAACGGTGGATGTGCAGGAAATTGCTGTCTTTTAACGCTGCGGCATAATCGGCGATCAGGCCTTTGCTGTCATAGACCTGTGTGGCGGTGATTACATGGAGCTTGCTTTTGACCGTCAGGCTCTTGGCCGCCTCAATCGCAATGATATCATCATATCTCAAGACTACCTCCTCATAACCGGACTTGATGACCATGAACTTCTTCTCTTGGGCCTGGAAGTAATGGAGCAGCTTGGTGATCTTCTCTTCCAGGAGGTCAGGGGCCATCGGCTTAATGAGGTACTGGAACGTGATGACATCGAAGCTCTCCACCATATACTCCGGGTAGCTGGTCAGGAAGATAATCTGTTCGTCAAAATGCTTCAGCTCCCGTATTCTCCGCGCCGCCATAATCCCGTTCATCCCGCCCATCTCCACATCCAGAATCAGAATATGGAAGGGCGCTCCATCCTGTTCATAGTGAGCGGTCAGCTGCTCCCCTGAGTGATATAACTCTAGCTCGAATTCTATATTAGTCTTGATGGATAAGGCTATCAGTGTCCTCTTAACCAGCTCTCTGTGCTGCTCCTCATCATCGCATACCGCTACTCTATACATGAATGCCCTCCTCCATTACGGCGTAAGTGAAGTGAAATCGTATTACAGAATAGTATATCTCATTCTTGATGAGGGCAAGCCCTTGATGGGGTCAAATGCAAAATGAAATCCCTGGAATGCATAGGTGGACGGCAAGGAACGGGTGGACTCCAGGAATGCACAGGTGAGCGGCAAGGAACGGTCGCCTCCAGGAATGCACAGGTGGGCGGCCGGGAACGGGTGGACTCCAGGAATGTACAGGTGAGCGGCCGGAGTAGGAGATTCCCGTCCGGCTACCTGATGCTATGTCCACAGCCGGAGCAGCGGCCCTTCCTTGCCGTAGACTGGATCACTGTCCGGATGCGGGACCTCGCGGATCTCTGGCAGGGCCGCGGCGAAGTCCGCGGGAGTGGCCCGGCGGGTGTTGTAGTCCGCTCCGCCGGGATAAGCGCCGGCGACACGGAAGTCCTCCGTAGCCGAGAGCCGCTTGTGCGCCGTGCCGGCAGGCAGCACCAGCACATCCCCGGCCATAACCTGGACGGTGCTTCCGGCATCGCCGCCAAGCTGCAAGCGAGCGCTGCCCGACATTACACCGAGCACCTCATGCACGTTGCTGTGATAGTGGTGGTAGCTGAAGACACCGTTCACCCAGCTGTTCTTCCAGCCATTGTTATTGAAGACCTGTTCCGCCGTGTCCGGCTGATCCTGAAGAGCACCCTTATACAGCACTGCCGGAAGCTCAGGATTATTCGGCAGTAGCTTGTCCGCCTGGAAGCGGAAGGTAACTATAGATTCGTCTGGCATAACTCATCATCTCCATTGTGTGGGAATGGTACAGCGCTAAAGAAATTACACATAGTGAGGAACAAAGAGTCAACTCCTCTGATACTATCAAGTGTGGCTGAAGTAGAGTAATAAGGAGCATTAGTGCACCTGAATTCACGAGGCGCGAGCTAAATGAGCCAATGGGGTGCAATAGTGCACCTGAATTCAGTGGACGCAGACCAAGTGAGCCAATAAGGAGCATTAGTGCACCTGAATTCACCAGCCGCGTGCTAAATGAGCCAATGAGGAGCATTAGTGCACCTGAATTCACTGGGCGCGGGCCAAGTGAGCCAATGAGGAGCATTAGTACACCTGAATTCACCGGAAGCAGGCTAAATGAGCCAATGAGGAGCAATAGTGCACCTGAATTCACCAGCCGCGTGCTAATTGATCTAATAAGGAGCATTAATGCACCTCATTATGCCGACTACCGCCAGAAGTAGGCGCATGAAGAATAGTTAGACTTTCAAGTTCATTCTATATAAGAGGCACTAAAGAAATTAACAAAAAGCAAAAGGAGCGGAGGGGGAATTTGGAACTGTAGGAGCGGAAGCGACCGCCTGAAAGCTTTCCGCAGGAAAGCTCGCTTCGGAAGCATCAGCAGTCACCGGATTTCACCCGCGAACAGCGGTTTGAATCAGGAAATCTGGTGACAACAGCGGCCGGAAGTCCAAATGTTCACCGCAGTGACGATGAAGCTTCAAGTTCAAATCTTAAGTGCGTCTTAAATATAGTATTTACTTGATATTATTTACCCCAACCAGCGGCTCAACCAGACAATATTCGGGTAATTTACGGCATACAGTGTAATATAATAATATTCCTGTTGTAGATGGTTGTGAAAGGGAGGGTTCATTGTGAAATTCAAAGGTAAAATAGGTGCACTGCTGGCGGCTGCCCTGCTGCTGCCAGCACTTATTGCGCTGCCTGCGGCGGAGGCATCTGCCGTGCAACAGAAGGCTGCGCCGGTTCAGGTGGGAGCGGCATCGGCAACTCCAAGGCCTGCTACGAACGGCCTGGTGCCGCTGACGGGAGCCATCAATGGCAATCTGCCGATCCATATGTCCATTAAGGTGGAGAGCGGCGGCAAGCTGACCGGCAGTTATTATTATGACAAATACAAACAAACGATCCGGCTCACCGGCAATGTCAACGGCAAAATCGCCCATATGTATGAATACGATGCCAAAGGCAAGGAGACCGGCCATTTCCAGGGCTGGTGGATTCCCGGCACCGGATTCGCCGGGGTATGGAGCAACCCGGACGGTACCCGGCAGCTGCCAGTAGAGGCGCTGACGAGTACAGCGGCAGCCAGTCTCAAGGTGCCCAAGGCGGCCGATTGGAGCGGGGAATGGTACATGGCGAGCAAATCACCTTTCTATGGCGCGTATGTTGAATTCAGCAATGTGAAGAGCGATAAGCTGGTCTTCTCCCTGGATGCCTTCGATGGCGGTCATTCCGGCCAGCTGTATGACGAATCGGCGGTGGTCCGCAAACGGATGGCCGTATATAAGGAAGAGGACGGCTCGGTAGTCTTTTTCTATCTGCTTAACGGCAGGCTGTACGTAACCAGTCCTTCGCCGGTGTATTCTGCCGGAGCAGACGTAACCTACACCGGAGAGTACACCAGAGAGCCTGCCGATGAGGTGGTCTACACCCTGAAGGATACGGGCGTATTCAAGACGGCTGCGGAGGACAAGGCCTTCCGTAAGGTGGTAGGGGAGGACTACGATCTGTTCCTGTACAGTATGCAGCAGCTGGATGAGGCGAAGGACTCGGATGGTCTGAATGCGAGAGTGGTACAGGGCGGCGTGCGGGGGTTGTATACCCTGAGCGAAGCCATCATCATGCATGATAAGCAGGGCCGCTACTGGGCAGCCGTACTTGACTCGGAGGAAGGCGATGAAGTGGAAGGCAGCGGTGATCCTTATGTCAAGTTCTACACGAACGTACCGGGTACCAACATGCTGCCCGCGACCATTACCAAATGGATGGAGGATTTCCCTGATTACGACGTAGCTTACATGAGCCGCTGATGCCTGGCGCAGAGCGTTTATAGTTTACAGGAATGGGTACTACAAAAGTGTGACGCTTCGTCTGGCATGGGTAGCTATTGCACAAAAACGGTGTACACCGGTGTGTCAGCGGACTCACAATCCCCGTAGCTTGTCACTGAAAGGAAGGGACAGCGCCATGTGCAGGTCCTGCCGTTAGGATGGAGATACGGGAGCAACAAGAGACGGTATGCCGTTAACCCGCAAGTTGGGGGAGAGGCATACCGTTTTGTATTGTTTCGTTTATGCCGTCCTTTAGAAGGACAGCGCAGCCGTTTCTGATTGGTTAAATACACTCTGCATCCGTGGAAATATTGTACTTTTTGCAACTTGAATCCCAGAATAACCAGTGTTCAAAAGGCTTGTTGCACAAATTGCAGCAATCATCCCGCTCACTCACTTGGAGGAAGAGGAATACATCCTTTTGTGCAACAATCTAGAAATTGAGCCGAAATAAACAGGGGAATGTTGTATTATGGGCAGGATTCTTAAGTCGGCAACCATCACATGATAACGTCGGCTGCCCACCCGGGGAGTTCCACAATGTCAGGTGTATAGCCGCTTCCAGTTCCCATACCAGCGCTCCACCTTGGCGGACGGGGTGAGCCGCAGGTCCCGCCACAGAAGTCTGCGGAGCTTCTCATATTGTTCCTGGACGAAGCTGAGCTCCCCCAGCCGGTTGTAGAATTCCATCAGCGCCAGGTAGCCCGGCTCATGATAGGGATGAAGCTCCACAATCCGCTGATAGGTGTTGACGGCCTTGGTGATATTCTCCTTGGCAGTATAATAATCGGCCAGCTCTGTGGCATGCTGCAGGGAGAGGTTCCTCAGCCGCTGGCGATCACTCTCGGCCCAGAGGTAATCGTAATCGCCCAGGAAATCGCCGGTATAGAGCTTCAGCAGCTCTTCATGCACCGAGGCGTTATGATCACCGACCGGGTCCAGCGAGACAATGCCTTCTTCCCAGAGGACAAAATCAATCTGCGCGTCCCCGCTCTCCAGCATATAACCTTCACCCACACTTGCATTGCTGATGACGAGGCCGATATCCGCCCGCTTCAGCGATTGCCGGAGCTGATAGATCGCCGTATACAGATGGGTGGACGCCCGCTTGAGCGAGATTTCGGGCCACAGCAGCTCTACCAGCTTGTCCTTGACGACGATCCGGTCGTGGTAATAGAGCAGGTAAGCGAATAATTCCTGAGACTTGGAGGTCCGCCAGCGGAAATCCCTGACCGGTACCCCATCCCGCTCGAACTGGATGGAATTGAAGCCGCGGATCAGCAGCGAATCTTTTTTGACTTCTTGGTGCATGGCGGTTTTGCGGTTCCTGATTCTCTGGATGGTTCTGCTGAGCCGTTCCCTGGGGACCGGCTTGAGCAGGTAATCCTGGGCACTGGCCTCGAACGCCTCCAGCGCGAAGCTGTTATGGGCGGTTACGAAGACAAGGGCAGAACCGGGGCAGATCTGTTCCAGCCTTTTCGCAGCCTCCATGCCGTTCATTCCGGGCATATCAATATCCAGGAAAATAATATCTGCATCCCAGCCGGATGCTTCGTTCAGAGCCAGCAGCGGATTGGTATAGGTTGCCGTTACAATGGCCGATCCCAGCGCCCTGAGTGTTGATTCCAACTGGATCAGAGCAAGTCGTTCATCATCAATCAGCACTACCCGAAGCATTGGCTCACCTCCTCATACAGGATATAGCCGGTGGAGGAAGGGTTCACTCCATCCACCGGACGGGAACAATAAAGGAGACGGTGGTTCCATGGCCGGGACGGCTCTGGATAGACAAGCCCTGCCCGTAACGTTCGATCAGCCGCCGGTTGGTATTCCAAATACCGATCCCGGAGTCCGTGTCTTTGTTCTTCTTCAGCAAGCGTTCGATGACAGTCTGATCCATGCCTTTGCCGTTGTCCTGGATCTCGAAGCGGATATGATCCTCCTGCTCTTCAATGCGGATTATGAGGGTGCCTCCCTCGATAAGACTAAGCAGCCCGTGACGGACGGCATTCTCCACCAGCGGCTGCAGGATCAGCGGGGGGACTAGCAGCAACCCGCTGTAATTCCGTTCCCACACGACCTCCAGCCGTTCCCCGAACCGGACCTGCTCGATATACAAATAGGCTTCGACCAGCGACAGCTCCTGATGCAAGTGAACCAGCTTCCCGGTATTCATCAGATCGAAGCTGGCGCGCAGGAAGGAGGAGAAGGCATCAATCAGCTCCTGCATCTGGACGATATCAATCTGACTGAGCGTTGAGATCGAATTCAGCGCATTGAACAGGAAGTGAGGACGGATCTGCGCCTGGAGGTAGGCGATCTCCAGCCGCAGGTTGTGCTGGATGCTCTGCTTCATCCTCGCCAGCCCCGTAACCCGGTACTTCAATTCCAGGCTATCGACCGGCTTGGTCACATAATCATTGGCCCCCAGCTGGAACCCATAATAGATCTCCTCACGCCGCGAACGCGCCGTCAGCAGCAGCACTGGCAATTCGGATGCCGAATAGCGCTCCCTGACTCTCTGGGTTAGCTCATACCCGGACATCTGCGGCATCATCACATCCGTAATTAACAGGTCCCAGGATTCCTCTCTCAGGCGTTTCAGTGCCTCTTCACCGCTCAGCACCGGCGTCAGCCGGTACATATCCTCATGCAAAATGGTGGAGAGCACCCGAAGATTCACCGGATCATCGTCAACCACTAAGATGTGGAGTACAGCTTCATCCTGCTCCTCCTTAGCCGCTGCGAACAGAGGAGCAGCGGCAGGGAGCGGGTCTTCGCCTCTGCCTTGGAAATAGGGTGACTGGGCGTTCAGCGTAATGTCCGGCCATTCCTCTGCTTCGTTCTCGCCGGATCTTCCGTCCGTGAAGAAAGCCCTGTCTGCCAGCGGCAGGTTGAAGTGGAAGATGGAGCCTTCTCCCGGCCTGGACTCCACCGTAAGCCTGCCCCCGTGCAGCTCCACGAGGTGCCGGGTAATGCTCAGGCCCAGACCCAGGCCGCCCCTGTCCTGCCCGCCAGCTTGTTCATAGGGTTGGAAGATACGGCTGAGTTCTTCTTCACCGATCCCTTCACCGGTATCGGCAACGCTGATCAGCAGCTGGCCGTCCGTTTCCTCTGCAGATATGCGTATACTGCCGGATGCTGTGAATTTCACAGCATTATGGATCAGGTTGAACAGAATCTGTATAAGCCGTTTCTCATCGGCCCATACAGGCGGAAGCGCTTCGGATGCGCTTACATGAAGTGTAAGGTTTCGGCCTTCCGTTAAATAACGGAGCATGTCCGCAACTCCTGCCGCAATCGTAGAGATTGATAACGGCACTGGGTGAAGAATCATCCGGTTCTCCCGCAGCAGGGTCAGATCCATAAGATCATCCAGCAGCTGTGACATTTGGCGTCCGATGCGGACAAGCAGCTCCAGATCGCCCGATTCTTCCTCCGGGTAGGCTGCCCGCCTCTTGTCGTACTCGGTCTCAGCAATGCTGATCATTCCATGCAGCGGCGTCCGCAGCTCATGGGAGGTGCTGATCAGGAACCGCTCCTTCTGCTTGTCCGTGTGCAGCAGCTGTTCATAGAGCACTCTGTTCTCATCGGAGCGCCGGATATATTGCTTCAGGCCGTAGGCGGAGAACCCGACAATAGCAGCCAGAATGTCAATAGAGTAGAACGGTAGGTTCTGCCGGTCACCGTTCAGCGTGTTCCCCCATATGACCCCTGACACAATACAGGAAGCAATGAAGGTAAGAAAGCTGACGTCCCTTTTCCGTTTATATACCATTATTCCGAATATTACAAACATCCAGCAGGGGGGAATCATATACAAAAGGCTGAAATAAATAGTGGCATGGGACAATACGATGTGAATCGGCAGCACACCTATGCAGAGAGTGTACAGAACAAGGAGGAAGCTGTAGATCTTGAAGGTCCGGCCTACGGGTTGAGCGCTGTAGAACTTGTAGGTCAGCAGCAGCATGAAAAAGACCATCCACACATAAGACAGTAGCCTGATCTTGAACATCCACGTATAGTTCAGCGGCAGCACAATTAGCAGCAGGACATCGTTGTCCGCCGCAATGGAGAGAGCTGTCGTAATCAGCATAAGAGCAAACAGCAGCAAGGTCCGCTGTTTCTTGGCAAGCACATACAGAATGCAGACATACAGGGCGTGGAGCAGAAGGATGATGATAGTGGTTAGCTGAAAAGCCGTGGAATACCAGCGCTCCTTCTGAATGGAGGACTGGGCGCCGAAGCGGATGGAGTAAGAGATTCCGCCCTTCTCCCCATGCTCGTAATTGGCTGCCTGGATCAGGACAAGCATCTCCTGCTTACCCGCAGGCAGGGGGTAGTCAACATTATAGGATATAGCCATCGGCCGGTATAACTCCTTGTGCGCAGCAGGCTGTCCCATTGACGGGAACATCTGGCCGTTGACTTCGATCCGGGAAGAGGCCTGGATCTGCTGTGCCCAGAAGGAATAGGGTTCATCCAGGGGGTGATCCACGAGAACACGCAGAGCATAGGTTCCGAAGCCGAGGGAAGAACCGGACAGGGAGGACTTCCAGTTACCGGGAACGTTAATCATGAGCGGAGCTCCGGCAATCCCCGAGCGGATATCGCTCTCTGTGACCAATCGGTTCGGATAAAAGGCCCATTCACCGTCGAGAACCAGCGAGTGGGCGTTCTTGAGATTCCAGCCGCGCAAATCAAGCTCGCCTCCGGACGCCTCTGGCTGCTGCGGAGCAGCAAAAATCTGCTGCCAACCCGTGTGCATTCCCAGGAGCAAAGACATATATAACATGATTAAAATCGAATGTTTGAAGTAATATCTGGAATTTGTATTCATCATAGTGTAATGAGTTCGACAAAGGAAAGGCTTAACCTTCTACGCCATTAAATAAATTCTTGAACAATCTGGAGAGATTGCTGCGAATGGTCATGTGAACTTGGATTCGTGTCAGATTCGGTCTTTTGTCCTGCTTTCCAGGCCGGCCAGTAGTGCTGCTTGCACAACCCTTTCGCATAATGCCTTCTATCGCAGTTTTCGATCGTGCATTTTCTTTCATTAATCGCCCTGAGTCTCCCCATTGTGTATCCCTCCATGATGGTTTCGTTTCAAGTCAAGCCCATTATAGAGAGACCTCATAGACAAGAACTGAACAAAATTGGAATTTAAATTCCAATAAATCTCAGTGGGCTGTGGTGTCCGGCTAGCAACGTGGAGAGGTTCAAGCAGGGACTGCTTTCTCTGCCCGGAGCCTTTTGAAACGGCCCCGACGATAGGGTTAGATCGTATATTGAATAAATAGGTAATTTTACTCATTTATTGATAGGAGGATGAATATATCTAATGTATAACATTGAAAGACTATGGGAGGTAGTATGATGGTGACCAAAAAACTGTATACTCAATTGGAAGTGATCGAGTTATTGAAGCTACCCCCTACTACCATCAAGCGCTGGCTCGAATACTTCACACATTTCATCCCTGTGGTTCAGAGGGGGGACAGCAAATTCTTTGAATATGAATCTCTCAAAGTTCTGACGCGTGTGAGCGAACTCCGGCAGGACCGGTATCATCTGGGTACCATTGTACGCATTCTGGTTGAAGAAGGCTTCCCTATGTACAGCACTCCAAGAGAAATGTCAGGACCCCATATGGACAAGCCAGGCAGTTCAGCAGATTCAGAAGAGCTGAAGAGCAGGGAGCAACAGCGGCGTATTGTGTCTTCCATCCTGCTGATCGCAGATGAATTGTACCGGCTGGCCGGACATCTGGATGAGCTGGGACATAAATAACAGCACCCCCTCCCGGCAGAAATTGCTGTTCTGCCGGGAGGGGGTCGCTGTATTGATGCGGGGACTATCCTACTTCGTATATGCTTACGTTGGACAGGTTTATATCTAAGGCGGCAGCAGCTCCTGTTCCGGTTAATGTAGCGTTTATCTGGAAATTAAGAGCATTTGACCCGGTAGTCGCGCTGACCAAACCGGAGGATTGAAGTGTATAATCCCACGAACTGGTTGTGGAGCCTGTTTCAGAGCCAAAATAGGTTATACGTGCATTGTTGCTAGTAGTATTGAGATATACAAAAACTTCAGAGCCTGTTACATCTCGATTCGCGGGCACCGTTACGCGCATAGTATAGGAAACATGATAGATGCGACCCACGGTCAAATTAATAGTTTGGTTATTGGCAGCAAGCGCTATACTTCCGCCGCCGTCACTATTCAATAACGTAAATGTTATCGCTGCAAGTGATGTAGTCAAGTTTTGAGCGGTGGGTTGGAACATGGCATACCTGATAATTGGAATTATACCCATAGAGCCGGTAGAGCCGGTAGCGCCAGTGGCCCCGGTAACGCCAGTGGCCCCGGTAGCGCCGGTAGCACCAGTCGCGCCGGTCGCGCCAGTCGCGCCGGTAGCACCAGTAGCGCCAGTAGCGCCAGTAGCGCCGGTAGCGCCGGTAACGCCAGTCGCACCAGTAGCGCCAGTAGCGCCCGTTAAGCCAATGCCAGTCGCACCTGTAGCTCCGGTAACCCCGGTAACCCCGGTAATGCCGGTAGCACCAGTAGCGCCAGTAGCACCCGTGGCTCCGGTAGCACCTGTCGCACCTATTATACCAACGCCAGTCGCACCAGTTGCACCAGTAGCGCCAGTAGCGCCAGTCGCACCAGTCGCACCAGTAGCGCCAGTAGCTCCCGTGGCTCCGGTGGCCCCAGTAGCGCCAGTAACACCCGTCGCGCCCGTGATCCCAGTCGCGCCAGTAGCGCCAGTGGCTCCGGTAGCACCGGTAGTGCCAGTAGTGCCAGTAGCCCCCGTGGCCCCAGTAGCCCCAGTGACCCCATGAACGATAAATCCAGTACTGCCGGTAACGCCGGTAGAGCCGGTAGCGCCGGTAGCGCCGGTAGCGCCAGTAGCGCCAGTAGCGCCAGTAGCGCCAGTAGCGCCAGTCGCGCCGGTAGAGCCGGTAGCGCCGGTAGAGCCGGTAGCGCCCGTGGCCCCGGTAGCGCCGGTAGCGCCGGTAACGCCGGTAGCGCCAGTAACGCCGGTAGCCCCTGTAGTACCCGTGGCGCCAGTCGCGCCAGTGGCTCCGGTGGATCCGGTAGCGCCAGTAGCGCCGGTAGCGCCGGTAACCCCCGTAACCCCCGTAGCCCCCGTAGCACCTGTGGCTCCCGTAACGCCAGTGATTCCCGTGGCTCCGGTGATTCCAGTCACTTCAGTGCCCGTGGCCCCTCTGATCCCCGTGGCCCCGGTGATTCCAGTGATGCCTGTTGATCCAATGCTTCCGTCAACTCCAGTCGGACCGAACCCAGTCGGGCCGGTAGGTCCTGTAGCCCCGGTCTGCCCGATCTCCTCCCATGCTGTCCAGGTGCCCCCTCCGTTCTGACTGCTACGGTAATACAGGGCAGGGTTCGAGATATAGAGCTGCTGGACGTATGCCCCTACCCGAGAGACATACAAGGTCCAGACCGCTGGATGAACGACCGGCGGACTGTCTGGAGGGGGCTGGCCATTGGGATCATCAGAGCTGTAGACGCCTGGTTGATTGAAGGAACCCAGTGTCGAATTGGAAGGCTCCTCGTTAAGCGGCACTGCGCCTACGTCTGCAGCATCGAGGATAACCACCCCGGCCTGGCCGTTGACGGTAACCGCGCCACCGGGAGCCCCCGTAGGGCCTGAAGGACCGCTTGGTCCGATGACAACGGGCAGATTCGCGGCGGTCTTAAGTTTAGAATCCAGGATCATTTCCTGCTTGAAGATCGTGTCCAGCATGGATTGTACATTATTGTTGACCTGCAGAACCTGTGCCAGTGTCGCGGGGGGACCGCTTAGTCCCGGCAGGGTGCCCAAGGCATACTGAATTTTCTCGCCTTCTGCGTTAAGAATGTGTGCCAAACCCAGCTCTTCCATCGCGATGGAAGAGAAGATCAGATTAACGACATCATCCCGTGTTAATGAAATGGACGGTGTAATATTGGGGATATTTGGTGTAGACAATGAAAACCCTCCTTCACTAGTGCATTAGATTTCACATCGTTTCTTTAAACAAAGCTCCCCTCTCTGCGGTAGAAAAAGCTTGCGAAAGAGGGGAATCCCTAGCCTGAGAAGCTTACTCTATCTGGAAGATGCTCACATTGGACCACGGTTGATAAATCGTAGCGGCTGTTCCGGTAAAAGTAATGCTTGCCTGCAGAGTGAGGGCCTGTGGTCCGGTGGTACCCGTCCGGAATATACCGCTTGATTCCAGTGTCATGGCTGATGCAGTTCCGCTACCAGCACCTTTGCTTCCAACATTGGTGATATGAAGAGGGTTGGTGTTCAGGAAGGACTGTACTACCCCTTGAGATACAACTGCAGTACCTGGAACTATCCTAAATCTCAATGAAAAGGACAGGTAATAAGTGGTGTTAGGCTGTAGACCAAGGCTATTTCCACCGGAGACTGTAATTGTTCCGTCACTGTTATTAAATTGCTGATCCAGTACTACCGTAATTGGTGTAGTACTTAAAGTTCCTGTTGGTGCGAACATGGCATTGTAGTTCACGCCGGTAGCGCCCGTAGGCCCGGTAGCGCCGGTAGCGCCGGTAGCGCCGGTAGCGCCGGTGACGCCAGTGGCCCCGGTAGCGCCAGTGGCTCCGGTGGCTCCGGTGGCTCCGGTAGCGCCAGTGGCGCCAGTAGCACCAGTGGCTCCGGTAGCGCCAGTGGCTCCGGTAACGCCAGTAATGCCGGTAACGCCGGTAACGCCGGTAACGCCGGTAACGCCGGTAACGCCGGTAGCGCCAGTAGCGCCAGTAGCGCCAGTAGCACCAGTAGCACCGGTAGCGCCGGTGGCCCCGGTAACGCCGGTAACGCCAGTAATGCCGGTAGCACCGGTTGCTCCGGTAACACCAGTAGCGCCGGTAATGCCGGTAGCACCGGTAGCGCCGGTAACGCCAGTAATGCCGGTAGCCCCAGTAGCGCCAGTAGCGCCGGTAGCGCCGGTGACTCCGGTAACCCCGGTGGCTCCGGTAACCCCGGTGGTTCCAGTAGCACCGGTAGCGCCGGTAGCGCCGGTAGCGCCGGTAACGCCGGTAGCGCCAGTAGCGCCGGTAACGCCAGTAGCGCCAGTAGCGCCGGTAACGCCGGTAGCACCGGTAGCGCCGGTAGCGCCAGTGGCTCCCGTAGAGCCGGTAGCGCCGGTGGCCCCGGTAGCGCCGGTAGTGCCGGTGGCTCCGGTAACACCGGTGGTTCCAGTAGCACCGGTAGCGCCGGTAGCGCCGGTAGCGCCGGTAACGCCGGTAGCGCCAGTAGCGCCGGTAACGCCAGTCACGCCGGTGGCTCCGGTAGCGCCGGTAGCGCCGGTCGTGCCGGTAGCGCCGGTAGCGCCGGTGGCTCCGGTAGCGCCGGTAGCGCCGGTAATGCCCGTAGCGCCCGTAGCACCCGTAGCACCCGTAGCTCCTGTTACCCCGGTAGCACCCGTAAACCCGGTAGCACCCGTAATCCCGGTAGCTCCGGTAAGACCTCTCGGTCCGGTAGCACCTGTTGGTCCAGTGATGCCTGTAGGTCCGGTAGGGCCTGCTCCTGTGGGGCCTATGGACCCTGTTGCTCCCCGTTGTCCAATTTCTATCCACGGGGTCCAGGTGGCCCCGCTATTCTGACTGCTGCGGTAGAAGAGGACAGGATTCGAGATATAGATCTGTTGCACATAAGTTCCAACCTGCGAGACATACAAGGTCCAGACCGCGGGATGGGTGACGCCGGGAGGTCCGTTCAGAGGCGCCGGGCCAGCAGGATTGTTGGAGCTATAGACACCGGCTTCTATGAAGGTGTTGAGATTAGAACCAGAAGGCTCCACGTTCTCGGGAAATGCACCTACGTCTTCAGCGTCCAATACGACAGTGCCAGCCTGGCCGTTGACTGTGGTTACGGCACCGGCAGCACCAGTGGGTCCGGTGGGCCCGGTGGGTCCCAGCAGGGTTGGGACACCGGCAGCCGTCTTCAGCTTCGAGTCGAGCATCATTTCCTGCCGGAAGATGGTCTCCAGCATACCTTGTGTACTGCTGTTTACATCCAGAATCTGTTGCAGTGTTGCGCCTGGTCCGGTTATTCCCGGCAGCGTACCGAGGGCGAACTGAATTTTCTCTCCTTCCGCGTTAATAATATGTGCTAAACCCAGCTCTTCCATGGCAATGGAAGAGAACAAGAGGTTCACCACATCATCCCGTGTTAATGTAATCGTCGGGGAAATATTGGGGATATTAGGTGTAGACAAAATAAAAACCTCCTTATTGGGTGGGATGTTATAACGTATTCCTGCACGTTCTTATCCGGTATGGATAAGTGCCTATATGAAACACCCATAAAAATAGGGCTTGATTTTTATGGAGATATTTGGGTTTTAGGAACTCATTCGATTTGATAAATGGTTAATCCCGACAGGTCAGTAGTGAATGCAGGAGTCGCCTGACCGTCCAGCGAAATCGAGATTTGCACTTGCATCGTTTGAACGGGGTCTGCACCGGTCAGGATTAATCCGCCAGCCAGAGCCGTATAGTTCGCAGGCGCATTGCCGGGACCGAATAATGCAGAGTCAACAAGCGACACATAGGTCTGAGTATCATTTAGGAAAGTAATAATTTCCAGCAGCCGGATGTCGAAATTGTCCCCTGGAGAGAAGATATTAATCAGAAAGGATATAGAGATGTAGTAGACGCTGTCCGGCTCCAGAACGATCTTCTGTTGGGTATTATCAAGGTAAATGCTGCCGTCGCTGAATATTTCAGTAAATGTAATTATAGTTGTTGTATTTCTCGGTATCTCTGCACCTGGCTGGAACAATGCATTGTTGACAAATAGGAGATGGGGTCCTGTAGCGCCGGTGGAGCCTCGGTGTCCGGCTAACCCGGCGGCTCCCCGAGCCCCCGTCGGACCCGTCTGTCCAGCGAGTCCCCGCACACCGGTTAGGCCTGCCGACCCGGTAGTTCCACGCATCCCAGTTGGACCCGTACTACCCCTAAGCCCTGGCCCGATAGTCCCCCGAACTCCTGCCGGTCCGGCTGCGCCGCTGGCTCCTCTCAGACCTGATGGTCCGCGAACTCCGGGCTTCCTTGGTCCGCTAGGGCCTTGTATCCCACCCATCCCCGTATTTCCCCGGCTGCCTTGAAGCCCGCGTAATCCTCTTAGGCCCCTAATCCCCGTAACACCTTGTCTTCCCGGGATTCCCCGATTCCCGGTTGGCCCTTCTGATCCTGTAATTCCTCTCCTGCCCATTCCTGTTGGGCCGGTAATACCTTTGTCTCCTTGTGGTCCGGTAGCGCCCCGATGGCCATCCAGCCCAGTTACACCGGCATGGCCTGTAGCCCCTGTTGCTCCCGGAACACCGGTGGGGCCTGTAGTGCCCTGAATGCCTGCGAGTCCGGTGGCGCCGCGCGCCCCCGGACCGGTAATGCCTTGTATTCCAGTTGGCCCTGTTGTTCCTGATCTGCCTGGATTCCCTGTCAATCCTCTGGGCCCGGTGCTTCCCCTGTTGCCTGCGGGTCCTGTTGGTCCGCTGGAACCCTTCACACCGGTGTGTCCGATCGGCCCGGCCCCTCCTTGCATTCCTATGGCTCCCTTGTCTCCGTTACCGCCCCGGAACCCCCTTGATCCCGTAATGCCTTGAAGCCCAATTGATCCGGTGGCTCCCCGGGGTCCGGTGACGCCAACCGGTCCTGCGATCCCTCTGCCTCCAGTGATTCCGTCTAGACCGGTGGGGCCAAGCACTCCCGTCATGCCCCTAGAACCGGTGGGGCCGCTGGGACCTGTTATACCGGGGGTTCCAGGAGCACCTGACTGTCCGGTAGCCCCATCCGGCCCCGTCACACCTGCTCCTGTCGGCCCGGTGGGTCCGGTTTCACCGCGTTGTTCAATGTCTATCCAGGGAGTCCAAGCGGCTCCGCTGTTCGGGCTGCTGCGGTAGAAGAGGGAAGGATTCGAGATATAAATCTGCTGGACATAGGCTCCAACCCGGGAGACATATAGAGTCCAGACCGAGGGATGAACGGAAGGCGGACTGTCTGGGGGCGGGGAACCATTCTCATTCGTAGAGCTATAGACTCCGGCGGCTATGAATGAGCCCAGAATAGAATTAGAAGGCTCCGCATTATAAGGCATTGCACCTATGTCTGAAGCGTCCAGTACAACGGCTCCGGTCTCCCCGTTGACACTTGTTACGGCTCCGGCCCCACCTGTCGGCCCGGCTGGACCAGTGGGACCCGGAAGAGTCGGAACGCCCGCAGCGGTCCTCAGCTTGGAGTCCAGCATCATCTCCTGCCGGAAGAGGGTATCCATCATGCCTTGTGTGCTGCTGTTCACATCCAGAATCTGCTGCAGGGTAGCAGGGGGGCCGCTTAATCCCGGCAGTGTACCGAGGGCGAACTGTATTTTCTCTCCTTCTGCGTTGATAATGTGTGCCAGACCCAGTTCCTCCATAGCAATGGAAGAGAACAACAGATTAACAACATCGTCCCGAGACAGTGTAATTGACGGGGTGATATTTGGAATATTGGGTGTAGACAATGTTAAACCCCCTTCATGATTGTTATCAGGATGTTCAACCCAGCCGGATAATGCTCAGGTTGGACCCCGTGAAATCCGATTGAGCATCAGCGGTCCCGTCCAGAACAATGTTTGAAATTAGCTGCAGTGCTTGTTCGGGATCGGCACCGGTTAGTACGAATCCGCTTGAACCCAGCGTGAAGGACAATGAAGTGCCAGTCAGACTCACCGGTCTGCTTCCAAAAATGGCCACTGGCAGTGCTGCAGCATTCAGCGTTAAGAATAATTCCACAGAGGTTACCGCTACGTCGCCCGGAGTAAGATTGATGCGGATAAAGAAGGAGACGTAATAGAGGCTGCCCGGCTGTAAATTAATCGTATCCGGACTGCCATTTGTTGTTATGGTTCCGTTGCTGTGATTGAAGGCTTCAAGGAACGAGAATGGGAAATTTGTGCTGCTTAAGGGCATAGCCAGGGGCTGGAACACTGCATTGTAGGCGGCGATAGCCTCACCTGAGGGGCCTTCGACTCCTGTAACGCCTGTCGGTCCCGTAACGCCGGTGGGTCCGGTGATGCCGGTGGGTCCGGTGACGCCGGTGGGTCCGGTGATGCCAGTCGGCCCGGTAATGCCGGTGGGTCCGGTAACGCCAGTGGGCCCGGCAGTACTACCGGTCGGCCCCGTAAGGCCGGTGGGTCCGGTAACGCCGGTGGGTCCGGTAACGCCGGTAGGCCCAGTAACGCCGGTGGGCCCGGCAGTAACGCCAGTGGGCCCGGTAACGCCGGTGGGCCCGGTAATGCCGGTGGGTCCGGTAACGCCGGTGGGCCCAGTGATGCCGGTGATGCCTGTAACGCCAGTGGGCCCGGTGACGCCGGTGGGTCCGGTAACGCCGGTGGGTCCGGTAGCACCGGTAGGTCCGGCAATACTGCCTGTCGGCCCGGCAACACCTGTCTTGCCAATAGCACCGGCGGAGCCGTTTGCGCCGGTGGGTCCGGTAACGCCAGTAGGTCCTGTGATTCCCTGTATTCCTGTTACCCCTGTCGGTCCGGTGAGCCCCGTATGTCCAGTTGCACCAGTAGGTCCTGTGATTCCGGCAGGTCCGGTAGGGCCTGTCGGCCCTCTGGTACCGGTAGGGCCTGTATTTCCTGTCGGCCCGGTAACCCCTTCAGCTCCGGCAGCGCCGACAGTTCCGGCAGTGCCTATGACGCCGGTGTTGCCTCTGGGCCCAGCCATGCCTGTCCCGCCGGTGGCACCCATTGGTCCGATGACCCCGCTTGGGCCAATGGGCCCGGACGGCCCTGTGTCTCCGGTTGAACCACCGGGTCCGCGGAGTCCGGTGGCACCGGTCTGACCCGCTGCGCCGGTTGAACCGATGCCCCCAGTCGGCCCAGTGAAGCCCTCAGGTCCTCTGAGGCCTGTCGGTCCGTGGAAGCCGGCAGATCCCTCCGGCCCGCCGGGTCCGGTAAGGCCCCGGTTGCCGATGATCCCGGCCGGTCCCCTGACACCTGAAGGCCCCGCAGCACCAGGTCCCGCAGGTCCGCTTGGCCCGGTAACGCCACGTTGTCCTAAGGGCTGCCAAGGGTTCCAGAAGGCGCCTCCATCCTGACTGCTGCGGTAGAACAGGGCAGGATTCGAGATATAGAGCTGCTGCACGTAATTTCCTACACGGGAGACATACAGCGTCCAGACCGCCGGATGGCCTACAGGCTGTGGTCCGTCCGGAGGAGCAGCTCCTTGATCGTCATTGGAGCTATACACACCAGACAGGGTGAATGACCCCAAGTCAGAGGCAGAGGGTTCTTCGGTAAAGGGCAGAGCCCCGATCTCGGCTAAGTCCAATTGAACCGCGCCCGTAAGGCCATTAACGCTGATGACGCCTCCGTCCGCTCCCGCCGGTCCGGTAACCCCGGGAGACCCAATTACGGGAGTCATGGCGGTGGCGGTCTTCAGCTTGGAGGCCAGCATCATTTCCTGGCGGAAGATGGTATCCAGCATGGATTTTGCGCTGTTATTCACCTCCAGCACTTGTGCCAGTGTGGCAGGCGGTCCGCTGATCCCCGGAAGCGAGCCAAGAGCATACTGGATCTTTTCACCTTCGGCATTGATAAGGTGTGCAAGACCCAGCTCTTCCATAGCAATGGATGACATGATGAGATTAACAACTTGATCCCTGGTCAGGGTAATGGATGGAGTAATATTGGGGATATTGGGGGTAGACAAATAAGACCCTCCTTTATGGTCGGATCTTATACTATATGACGATATTCAATAGGGGGAAGTGTATAGGGGTATTAGACTAGTGAAGCACAGGAGGGTGTGTATTTCGCCAGTTATTCCTCATCCGGTTCCTTCGGTTCCTTCGATTCATCAAGCTCTCCCAGTTCATCCAGTTCATCCGGTTCAACGAATTCACCATAGGTCTCGTTGTCGTCTGTGAGCAGGCGAAGAATGCGGTCCAGCTTGCTTAGGCTTAACCATTGTCCGTTCGAGACTTCTTCAAGCAGTCTGGAAGCCGTATTGTTGATGCGGATAACGCTCATATAGCTTAATTCCTCCGGACGGGATTTAACGAAGGCTTGAATGGCATCTGCTTCCGCACTGATAATATGGGACAAAGAGATTTCATTCATGGCCACGGAAGTGAGCAGGAGGGCTAGGCTTTCGCGCTTAGTGATTGATTGGCCGGGCTTCATTTCGGGAGAATCAGGCAAGGACATCCTTGGGCACCTCCTGTGACCGGCTGCAAGATCCGGAACTATTATAGTATCAATATATAAGGAACAAGCCGTATCTATTCCACCTATTCTTTCGCGGCGTCCGAAATCCGAAAAGTCCGATATATTAAGGGAGCAAGCTGCATAAAATATAATATTAAGCATCTGTGCACCTGTTAAAGGAGTGTAGGAATTGCGGACGAAACCAAAAATTACGGAAGCGGTATTTCTGGCTGCGGCTGTTGAGCAAAGGGCTATCGTCATTCTGCTGGCAGCTCTGACATCCATGTTACAGGCTGTTGCTGCCGAGCAGGCGGAAGAGCGGCAGTATCAGCCGCCCGGGCGGTTGTCCCGTCTGGAGAGGGCCGTCATCCGGGTGCTTCAGGCTCTGACGCGAAGACAGATGATCCTGCTTCAGTACGTCACCATCAATAGCCGACTGCTGGACGAGGTGGATAACAGTGAAGCCTGAGACTTCCGGACCGGTCGTTGAAGAGTTGAAGAAGGCTGTGGGCGAAGCGCTAGATCAGATGGAAGCATTCAAGCAGGCGAGCCGGCTGATTCCGGTTCAGGTCGAAAAAGAACTGGATGAGTTAATCGCCAAAACCAGGCTCCTCTTTCATTGGAGCGAAGGTGAAACCGGGATCCCCAAGCCTGAGACTGCAAAGGACAGCAAACCGGTGGTCTTCCGGAGAGTAAGCAGTATCAGAGCCGGCGGCAGATCACTGTTCCGTAGTGTAGCTGAGCCCCTCTCTGCTATTCGTCAGACCCCTGGGAAGCCGGAGCTGCTCGAGCGCCTGAAGTTGCCCGAGCGTCCGAAGCCTAAGAAAAGGAAGGCCCCAGGAAATCAAGCAAAAATGAATAAGAAAAATAACAAACCTGCCCCGCCGCTTAAACCGGAAGCCAAGCTATCCCAGCCTCAAAGGACAACGATCACGGCTCAGATTGCAGATATCCAAACCTCCTCCAATTTGAAACTGAAGGGCTGAGAAGAACCTGAGAATCGTCAGGTTCTTTTTTTATGCCTTAAGCAAATTTCGTCCTCTAAGTCCATGAATGATTGCACCTTTCAGGAACAACTACATATGCTGACTATGGTTAAGGCCCTTCCGGTCCTGAGGCGAGCCGATATACGGACCCGAGCCGGATAATTTGGTGAAAGGAGTACATCTATGAAACGAAAAATTGTGGTCGTCGGCTTGGGATATGTCGGTCTTCCACTGGCTCTGTTGTTTCATCAGAAGGATTATCATGTCATTGGTATTGATGTGGACGATGACAAATTAGTAAAGCTGCGCGAGGGAAGATCGTATATTTCTGACATTAGCGATGACCAAATCGGATGGCTGAATGCGTCCGGGAGCTTTGAATACACCGGTGATTTCTCCAGAGTAAGCGAGTCGGAAGCGATTATTATCTGTGTTCCTACCCCGCTGTCGGAGAGCAGTGATCCGGATCTCAGCTATTTGAAGGGCGCCATGCAGTCTATCCTGCCCCATCTGAGACCGCAGCAGCTCATTGTCGTGGAGAGCTCCACCTATCCAGGAACTACTGAGGAGGAATTCGTGCCGCTGCTGGAGCAGCATCAATACACTGTCGGCGAGGATGTATTCGTAGGCTATTCTCCCGAACGCATTGATCCGGGCAACCTGATGTATTCACTGGAGAATATCGCGAAGGTGGTTAGCGGAGCCACTACGGGCTGTCTGGAGCGCATCGTGGGTCTCTATCAGACGGTCTTCCGGACGATTGTACCGGTTAGTTCAACCAAAGCGGCTGAGATGACCAAGCTGCTGGAGAATACCTACCGCTTCATTAATATTTCCTTCATTAATGAGATTGGCAGGCTCTGCGAGGGGATGGGCATTGATGTCTGGGAGGTTATTGAGGCTGCAGCTACCAAGCCTTATGGCTTCACCAGCTATGATCCCGGTCCCGGCATTGGAGGCCACTGCATTCCGGTAGATCCGCTCTATTTGAAATGGAAGGCCAATCTGGAAGGGCTGGAGACGCCGTTCATTGACCTAGCTAAGAGCATCAACGACTCGCAGCCTGTGTATGTAATGGGCCGAATCAAGCAATTGCTGGCCGAATGTAACAGGAACGACCGGGTGAGGATTCTGCAAATCGGGCTGGCTTACAAAGCCAATATTGCTGATCTGCGGGAATCACCGTCGATCAGCCTGTTTCAGCTCATGGTAGCCGAGGGGTACGAGGTGGACTATCACGATCCATTTATTCCGAGCTTCACAGCAGGCGGTCATGAATACCATCATGTGCCTCTGAGCGAAGAGGTTCTTAATGAATATGACTGCGTAGTGATCTCCACCGCTCACCAGAGTGTCGATTACGAGATGATCCTTCGCGCTGCGCCACTGATTTTCGATACCAGGAACTGCTATGAGCTTGCTTATTCTCATGTTGCCAAACTTTAAATTCAAGGAGGAAATCATATGATTACTATCAGCTTGTGTATGATCGTTAAGAATGAAGAAGCGGTGCTGGCCCGTTGCCTGGACTCTATCCATGACATTGTGGATGAGATTAATATTATCGATACCGGTTCAACAGACAGCACAGTGGAGATTGCTAAGCGTTATACGGACCGCGTATTTTTCTTTCCATGGACAGGAAGCTTTGCTGAAGCCCGTACGGAGTCCTTCAAACATGCTACGAAGGAATACCTGCTGTATCTGGATGCGGATGATGTCATTCTGGACGAAGACCGCGAGAAGCTGCGCAAGCTCAAGGAGACCCTCGATCCTTCGGTAGATTCTGTATCTATGTTCTATGACGCTGGGACAGACGCTTATGGAAATGTTACTCTGCGGTACCGCCGCAACCGTATGGTACGCCGGGACCGCAATTTCCAGTGGCAGGGAGAGGCTCACCAATATCTGAATGTCTTTGGCAAGATCATCAACGAGAATATCTCGGTCACCCATAAGAAGATCAAGCATTCTGTAGGACGTAACCTGTCCATATACAAGACACGGATTGAACGGGGAGATGTATTCTCCCCCCGCGATTATTTCTATTACGGGAATGAACTGCGCGAGAACGGCCACCCGGAAGAAGCCATCAAGGCGTATGACAAGAATATTGAGATGAAGGATGGATGGGTCGAAGACAAATTCTATGCCTGCATTAATAAGGGTGACTGCTACCGCGCGCTCGGTGACAGCTTCAATGAGCTCGCCTCGCTGCTGCAGTCGTTCCAGTTCACGCGTACACCCCGTCCAGAGGCCTGCAGCCGAATCGGTTATAACTTTCAGGTAAATAAAGAATATAAGCACGCCATATTCTGGTATGACCTGGCCACCAAGCTTCAGCCGGATGACAATCAATGGAGCTTCAGTTATCCTGCATACTCCACCTGGTACCCCCACCTGCAGATGTGCCTTTGCTATTCCAAGTTAGGAGATCTCGAAAAGGCGAATGAACACAACGAGCTGGCCGCGACGTTCCGTCCGACTGATGCTGCGATCCTCCACAATCGCCAATGGTTCGAGGGAAAAGTTAAGCCCAAGGAAGAAACGCCAACAGAATAGGAGGAACCCTTCATAGTCATTCCTGACCAGGATTCCTCGCACCCATTGAATATCGCTTGACAGTTATCTCTCCATGCGTTGCCGCTCCTTCTTGGAGGAGCGGCATGGCTTCCGCCAAAAGGGATATTATTTCATAGTATCAGCCGTGCCTTGGTTCCGGTGCCGAATAACCTTAGCGGGTATACCTACAGCAACACTATAAGCTGGGACAGTGCGGCTGACCACTGCACCGGCTCCAATCCGGCTATGGGCACCAATGGTCACTCCGCCCAGTATGGTTGCCCCGATTCCAATATTGCAGTTCTCTTCGATCTGGATGGAAGTAAAGGTGAGTGGTGCAAAAACCATAGGCGCTTCCGGTTCCTCTCCTTCGATATGGGTGGCTCCATGAATCCGCACAGCCGGACCGATTCCGCTGTATTCACCAATATATAGACCTCCTGCACCATGCAGGAAGCAGCCGGGACCTATCCAACTATGTGAACCAATGCGTAGTTCGTGCTTGTAATAACCTTTAAGAATAGTGTTGTGGCCAATGTATACATTGTCGCCAAGGTGTACATTCTCAGGGTGGAAGATGCGGACACCGTCTTCGAAGATGACGTTGTCTCCGCAGCTTCCCAGGAGTCTACGGTTGATCTCACCGCTGCCCTCACTTTTCCATTGCTTCATCTCTGACCGCTCCTTCGCTTAAAGATGCTGAGGGGTCCACATGATATATCACTGTACGGCGGATGGCTTCGTTCCAGGGGGTGGATAACAGGCCACTGTGCATAGATAGCAGTTTATCGACGGAGCCGGTCATTTCCCTGTCCTGCTCATCAGAATATTCAAGCTTGAGTGTCCGGTTCAGCCCACTCGATAACTGTTGAACCAGCTCGAGCAGAGTCAGGCTGTGGCGGCCAGCGATATTGTAGATGCCGTGCAGATTATTGCGGATCAACCAGACAGATGCTTCAGCAGCATCCGCGATGTAGACGGGATTCAGTACCAGACCATGGCGCTCTCCGGCTATCCGTATCGTCTCATCACCCATAAGTTTATGAATCAGCCCCGGAATAAGCCGGGGGATTCTCTGACCGCCCCCGAAGGGGAAGAAATAACGCAGAATCAGGTGGCTGCGCGGCCACAGACAGGCGATATTCTCTTCGATTGCGAACTTGTATGCAGAATAGGGATCTTCCGGATGGGGTATATCACTCTCCCGTCTGCTGCCGGAATATCCATAGACTCCTCCAGTAGAGGCATATACAACATCTGTAATCTGCATAATCCGGCAACGCTCCAGGAAATCTGCTTCGCTGTTGAACAGCTTCTTATAATCTACAGAAGTAGAGCCGGGCAGTTGTGCCGCGTAATGGATAAGAAGATTACGGCCGCTGTAGGGAAGGCCCGCAGGCTGCGGCTCCGTAAGATCTAAGTATTGCCAGGAGGCGGAAGTACGGACCTGCGGTTTACGCCCTAGCAAGATGACCTGACCGGCCATTCCCGAATCTCTGAGAAGGCTGAATACATGACTCCCGATAAAGCTGGAATAGCCGGTGATGAATATCCGGTCATAGTGTGTAGTGTTCATGTGTTAAGCCCCTTCATATAGAATTATTATCCATCCCCTGACGGATATGGGCGGCTGTAAGCTTGATGCCTTCCTCCAGGTCGATCTTGGCCTGGAAGCCAAGCACCTGTCTGGCTTTGTTAAGTTCAGGGATGCGCAGTTCGACATCGACGGTGTCCTTCGCCTGGAACTGAATAGGAGACTTGGAGCCCAGCACGCGCACAATGGTATTGGCAAGGCCATAAATAGTGATAATGGTAGATTCGTTACCCAGGTTGAAGGATTCTCCGACTGCTGCATCTACCGTGAGGCAGCGCATAATGCCTTCAACCATGTCATCGACATAACACCAGGCCCGGATTTGAGTCCCGCTGCCATGCACCTGAATGGTCTGGTTCTGCAGAGCAAGCTCAATCATCGTCTTAATGGCGCCTTCTCCGATTTGTCCGGGACCATAGATATTGAATGGCCGGATAATGACGGTGGGCAAGCCAAACTCCTTATAGTGGGCATAAGTTAGATGCTCTTCGGCAAGCTTGCTTACCGCATAGGTCCATCTTGCTTCGCCTACAGCTCCCAGCACGGTGGCATTGGACTCGTTGGCGCGAAAGGCAACCTGCCCGAAGACCTCGCTGGTGCTGAAGCAGATTACGCGCTCACAGTGATCCAGAGTGGCCGCTGCTTCCAGCAGGTTGGAGGAGCCGATCATATTGACCTTCATCGTCTGCACGGGATTTCGGATCACCGTATCAATCCCTGCTATGCCTGCGGCATGGACGACATGGGTCGCGCCCTGAATAGCAGTCTTTAGCGCTTCCGGATCGAGAATATCACCATGTACGATGTTCAGATTAGGATGGTTGCGGTAGGGTTTGAACTTCAATGCATTCCGGGAGAAATTATCATACACTGTCACCTTATTATGTTCAATAATTGCACCGATCAGTGAGGAGCCGATAAACCCGGCTCCTCCGGTAATAAAAACATGCTTCCCGCTGAAATCCGGGAAATCCGCAAGGTTCATAATTGCCAGCCTCCTACATCCATATTTATGCATGAATAACATATGCGCCATTTGGAGAGTGAAGAACCTGGAAGGATGCCAGGCTGCACCGTTTCAACACCGAATCCATCCGCTTAAGGAGCGTGAATCGCTTGATCTCACTGATTCAGATCGACAGACAATTCCAGTCCATGAAATCCGAAATTCTAAGTGCAGTTGGAGATGTACTGGATCGCGGCCAGTTTATTCTTGGCGAAGAGGTAAGACGTTTCGAGGAAGAAGCAGCAGCCTATCTGCAGGTCCCCTATGCCGTCTCTGTCGGTAACGGGACAGATGCATTGGTTATGGCCCTGACGGCACTTAATATTGGTGAGGGAGATGAAGTCATTACGACGCCGTTCACCTTCTTCGCTACAGCAGAGGCGATCTCAAGAGTTGGAGCAACACCGGTCTTCGCGGACATTGATCCAGAGACTTATAATCTGGACCCGGCATCCGTTGAAGCAAGAATTACCCCGCAGACCAAAGCTATTCTGCCGGTGCATATCTTTGGCCAATCCTGCGGTATGCAGGCGTTCTCGGTATTGGCTGAACAATACGGTCTGGAGCTGATTGAAGATGCCTGTCAGGCCTTCGGAGCGGAGGATAACGGAGTCAAGCTCGGAACGATTGGCAGAATCGGCTGCTACTCCTTCTTTCCAACCAAGAATCTGTCCACCATCGGTGACGGAGGAATGCTGGTGACAAGGGACGGAGAATTGGCCGGTCGGCTGCGGAAGCTCCGGCATCATGGCAGTGTGAAGAAATACTATCATGAAGAGATTGGCTTCAACAGCAGGCTGGATGAAATTCATGCGGCAGTACTCCGCAGGGGACTGAAGCATATCGACGGCTGGAATGGAGTACGCCGCGCTCTTGCGCAGGTGTACGACAGCTTGAACGGGAAGAGCGGGCTGAGCACACCGGTGAACCGGTATCAGGGCAATTCTCATGTCTATCATCTATATTGTGTGGAGCATGAACAGAGAGATGACTTCATGGCATACTTGCAGGCTAACAACATCGCCAGCGGGTCTTATTATCCGCTGCCTCTGCATCTGCAGCAGGTCTACCGGCAGCTCGGCTATAAGCCGGGAGATCTTCCGGTTGCAGAGAGCAAATCTGAGCGGCTCTTCGCCCTTCCGCTCCATCCGTTCTTGTCTGCTGTGGAACAGCAGGAGGTCCTGGAGGTTGCTCTGAACTATTCAGGGAAGGAGTGAATGATCACATGAAGCTTGGCATTGGCATTATCGGTTGCGGACGGATTACAGAGAAGCATGCCGCAACCCTATCGCGGCTGGGCTCTGCCAGGGTTGTGGCTATCAGCGATATATCTATAGAGCGTATGGAGATTATCCACGGCCAATTGACCGAAGCTGCGGGGCATACTGCAAATGAGATCGCGATGTATCCCGACTATGCGGATTTACTGATTCATCCCGAGGTAAATGTTATTGTAATTGCGACTTCCAGCGGACATCATGCGGATATGGCTGGGGATGCGCTGATTGCTGGTAAGCATGTCATTATAGAGAAGCCCCTTGCGCTCACACTGGAGGATTCTCGGCTGCTGTCTAAGCTGGCCAGTCAGCGCGGTCTGAATCTGCTGGTCTGCCATCAGATGCGTTACCGCTTGCCGATGCTGAGAATCAAAAACTACATTACCAGCGGGCTGCTTGGAGATCTGTATTATGGCGTGGCTTCAATTGAAATCAGTCGTACCCCGGACTATTTCCGTCAGGCCGCCTGGAGAGGAACCTGGGACCAGGATGGCGGTATGCTGCTGAACCAGGGTATTCATCTCATTGATCTGCTTCTCTGGTTCCTGGGAGATGTAGAGGGGGCGTATGGCGAGTTGCAAAAACTCCAGCCTGGCAAAGAAATTGAGGATGTAGCGCTTGCCGTCTTATCCTTCCGCAATGGGACCAAGGGGCTTGTTGAAGCCAATACGGTTACCAGGCCCGGCAATTTCGGCTATTCCCTTCGTTTGTTCGCAGAGAAAGGCACGCTGATTATTAGCGGGAACCAGCTGGAGCGCATTGAACGATTTGAAGTAAGGGGTGTTCAGATAGCGGAAGAGGAGCTCCGCCGGCTCGAAGCAGACAGGGATGAGCAGCTGCGAATGTATGAAGCTTATCTGGACAGAATTCAGAATGGGCCAGAAGGAATGGTTGTCGATGCTCCAGAGGCCAGCAAATCTCTAGAAGCTATTTTCGCTATCTACCGTTCAGCTCTGGAAGGTCGCAGAGTGACCCTTCCCCTGACGGAATTCTCCACAGAGATCATGAAGGCGGGAAAATGGCACCGGTGATCACGGTATAAGAGAAGTTTATGTGCTGCTAGCAAGGATGCATGCAGAAGGAGGGATGAAGCCATTACTAGGGAAATTGAAGCGTTAGTTGAGGCCGCTAGTAGGGCGGGGCAGTGGGATGCTGTGGAGTCCTTACTGAATAGATGGGATAGGGAGGGAGACCTCACTTCAGTCTATTATAAGTATCGTGCAGAGCTGTCAGCTCTGCACGACGATGGTCATAACAGCTGGCTTTGGTTATGGAGAGGGTTGGAGTATTATCCGGAGAACAAGGTGTTAAATGACTTATACTTACAAGCTGATAGCAGGTTTCCTACAGCTTCATTGCGTGTATTTCAGGGGACCATGGAAATTGCCAATCAAATGAATACTTTAACTCGCGGATTACAAGCTCACGGGGTGATGGCACACTACCTGGATTATTCCTCAAGTTATCTGGGCTATGGTTCAGATTACTTCTGGCGGCTGGCTTCTGAACTCGGAAGTCCTGATATATATGATAGATTACGAAGATTTACACTCGCTCTGATTCCGAAATATGATCTTTTTCATTTTCATTTTGCTCAGAGCATCACTTTTGATCAGACGGACTATCCCCTTCTGCAGCAAGCAGGCAAATCAGTAGTTATGCAGCACTGGGGTAGTGATGTCAGATTGTATTCGGTTGCGAAGAAAAGCAATCCTTACGTGCTTGTCAAGCAGAATGAACAGATCGTAAGGCGGCGGCTTTCCCGGGTATCTGGCCATGTTCAGCATTGCATTGTTGCCGATAAAGAGCTTCTGCAATACGTGAAGGAGTATTATCCCCAGGTATCAGTTGTTCCGGTGATGATTGATTTAACCCACTACACCGTAGAAGAAGAATGGAAGCCGAACGAGAGGCTGCTGATTGTCCATGCGCCATCGCATCCGGGAATCAAGGGGACTAACTTTGTACTGAAGGCCATTGAAGCACTGAAGGAGCAGTACAATTTTGATTTCAAACTGGTTCAGGGAATGTCTCATGAGCAGGCCAAGGAAATTTATAAGCAGGCGGATCTGATTATTGATCAGCTGCATATCGGCAGCTATGGCCTTCTGGCCGTGGAGAGTATGGCGCTTGGCAAACCGGTCATCTGCTGGATCAGTGATTACATGACAGAGCAATACCCGGCAGAGCTGCCCCTGATCCGTGCCAATCCGGATACGATTCAGAGTGTCCTGGAGAATTTGCTGCAAGAACGGGATTGTCTGCCGGAGATTGGCATCCGGGGAAGAGCTTATGTGGAGCAGCACCATGATATGGTCAAGAACAGCCAGAGCGTGCTGGAAATCTATCATCGTCTGCTATCAACCTAAACCAGATGTGAGGAGAATGAGCGTTGAGCATTCATGAGAGGGCAAGAATCGGGCAGGATGTGGAGCTTGGAGAGTATGTGGTAGTGGAAGAGGGGGTTGTCATCGGCAACCAGGTGACTATCGGTCACCACTGTGTGATCAAAGCGGGTACACAGATTGGAGATCGAACAGTGATAGGGGATCTGACGATTCTCGGCAAGAAACCCGGTGCGAACCGGAAGATGGCCAGGAAACCTGCCAAAGATCTTCCGGCTTTATTCATTGAAGCTGATGTAAGGATCGGCAGTCAGGTTACGGTGTATGCCGGTTCCGTGATCGGCAGCGGTGTTCTGATTGCAGATCATGCCAGCATCCGC
The DNA here is from genome assembly GCF_018207515.1 of Paenibacillus tritici. NCBI lineage: Bacteria > Bacillati > Bacillota > Bacilli > Caryophanales > Paenibacillaceae > Paenibacillus > Paenibacillus tritici. Next base: position 5,344,286 of record NZ_CP073365.1, on the reverse strand, counting down.
GAACAGATTGTAATTGGGCAGGATACGATTCTGGGGCGGAATGTTATGGTCGAGCCGAATACCACCATCGGATCGGAGACGACGATTCAGACAGGCTCGTATATTACAGCGGATACGGTGATTGAAGATCAGGTCTTCATCGGACCCTGCTGCTCCATGTCCAATGATAAGTACATGGCCAGCGGCAAAGGACATCACCGCGGACCGCGAATCCGCCGAGGGGCCCGTATAGGTAATAATGCATCCCTGCTTCCTATAGAAATCGGCAGTCAGGCCGTTGTAGGGGCTGGAGCGGTTGTCACCAAGGATGTTCTGCCCGGAGCTACTGTTGTCGGCAATCCTGCACGGCAGCGTTAATATTATTCCTGCCTTCAGCAGCGGATTCAGGGGACCTGGCTGTGCATTCATCTCAGCATTGCCGGGTTCTTCATGCTGTCCCGTAACACAGTGGACATCCACCAGTCCGCCGCATCCACAATTGCATTACATAATGGACAAGCCTTTGCTCATTTCCTTAGGATAAATCATTTCTATGTTACCGTTAGCCGCATATATTATCCCAAGGCCACAATATCCGTGAGAACCGGGAATGAATGAAACAGCAAAGGAGAGGATGGCTTGAACTCAATCCGAAGAGATCAAATAATGGAATTGTCTGCACTATATTACAGGGAGCAACGGCCCGAGCATTCATTCAGACCGGGAGTTGATATGATTCCTGCAAGCGGAAAAGTGTTCGACGAGCAGGAGCTTGTGGGTCTGGTGAATGCGTCGCTTGATTATTGTCTGTCTGAAGGAGACCAGGCCGCACGGTTTGAGAGGCGATTGGCCAAAACGACAGGAACACGGTTCTCTCTCCTGGTGAACTCCGGGACGAGTGCCAATAGGTTGGCACTTTCTGCCCTCACCTCTCCTTATCTGGGAGCAAGGAGATTACAGCCTGGTGATGAGGTTATTACGATTGCCAGCAGATTTCCCGGCACCGTTATTCCTATTCTCCAGCATGAACTGGTTCCGGTATTTGTGGATGTGACGCTTCCGGCTTACAGCATGGAGACGGAACTGCTGGATCAGGCGGTCACTGAGAAGACCAAGGCTGTCATGGTGGCTCATACACTGGGCAATCCCTTTGATATCGAATATGTGAAGCAATTTGCAGACCGGCACAGCCTCTGGCTGATTGAGGATGCCGGCGATGCTCTGGGGTCTATGTACCGGGGGAAACCGGTCGGATCTTTTGGTGATTTGGCGACCCTGAGCTTCTTCCCGGGACAGCAGATTACCATGGGCGAAGGAGGGGCGGTGCTCACCTCAAGCTCGCTACTTAAGCAGATCGTGGAATCCCTGTGCGACCTCGGCAACGCATCTCCGCATGCCTATAAGAATGCCCCGGCAGAGATGGGGCGGGCTCCTGGGGGATATGCCGGGAGCAGCCTCTTAATCCCCATGAGCTTCCATCTGCACGCAGCGGATCTCCATGCGGCGATCGGTCTGACGCAGCTTCATAAGCTTCCTGAATTCTCGCGGAAGAGAAGAGAGCATTTTCAATTTCTATACCATGCTCTGGAGCCTTTGCAGTATGCTCTGCACTTGCCGGAGGAGACACCGGGAAGCGAGCCGAACTGGCTCGGATTTCCGCTCACTGTGAAAGAGCATTCTCCGATCGGGCGTAATGAGCTGATCCAGAGTCTCGAAGAACACCGCGTGGGTACCCGCCTGCTGTTTCCCGGTCCTTCGCTGGAACAGTTCCAATACAGTACCGGCTCCTACAGGATTGTAGGGCCGCTGACGAACACGAACACAGTCAGGAACCGTTCCTTCTGGATTGGCCTCCATCCCGGCCTCACGGAAGAGATGTTGTCGTATTCTGCGGATGTGATCCATAAGCTGTTCACCATGTAACGGGGGGGCTGTGAAGTTGAACACTCAGAAGAAGCTGTCTCTGTGCATGATTGTTCGCAACGAGGAGCAGTGGCTGGAGAACTGCCTCCGCAGTATTCAGGAGGCTGTGGATGAAATCATCATCGTGGATACCGGCTCTACGGATCGCACCAAAGAGATTGCGGCAGACTTTGGCGCGGCGGTATATGACTATAAGTGGCAGGAAAATTTCTCGGCAGCCCGCAATTACAGCCTGGAGCAGGCAACCGGAGATTGGGTGCTCTGGCTGGACGCCGATGAAGAGGTGCAGGGCGGTGACGCCATGAGCGTCAGGCAAGTACTGGAGACGGATGCAGAGACCATCCTGCTGGGAGGTATCCATCTGCTTAGCTATTATGGTGAGAATCCGCCGGACCCGCGGCGGGCGCATGGAATGAACCAGGTACGAATGTTCCGTCGGGAGAGCGGATTCCGCTTCCAGGGCAGTGTACACGAGCAGCTTCATCTGTTTGACCGGGCTATAGTACAGTCCATGATTTTTCAGCTTCCTGTGACCGTCTATCATTATGGTTATCTGGATGAAACCGTTAGTCTGCGGGACAAAGACAAGCGTAACATGCTGCTTCTGCAGCAAGAGAAGAACCAGGGCTCTCCTGATCCGTGGATTGATTACCATATGGCAAGCGTCCTGTACCGCAGAGAAGCCTTCGCCGAGGCCTACGAATATGTGAATTCATCCATCCTTCAATTTATGGATCAGGGATACCTGCCGCCTTCTCTGCTATACAAATTGAAATATTCGATTCTGCTGGTTACCTCTCCAACCCGGGAATCCGTAGCGGGAATTGATCTGGCGATTCAGCTCTATCCAGACTATGTAGATCTCTATTACACCAAGGGAGTAATGTTGTTCGAGATGGAATTATTCCGGGAGGCGGAGGAGGTCTTTCAGAAGTGTATCGCCCTCGGGGAAGACCGCAATGAGCATCTGACCACCAAGGGAGCTGGAAGCTTCCTGGCTTGTTATTACCTGTCACGCTGTTATCTGTCCAGCGGCAATCATAAGCTGGCGCAGACTGCGCTACAGGAGGCGCTGATTCTCAATCCGGATTACCCGGAGGCGAGGGAATTGCTTAAGGAAATGGATTTCTGAAGCGGCCGGAAGTCATTCAAGAACAAGAGACGCCTGCAGGCAGCTGAACCTTCAGCTTCTGCAGGCGTCTCTTTTACATTGTTCCAAGATGGATAGTTCGTCCTTGAAAATGGAAGAAAACGGATTTTTTTTATTTTTTCCTCATGAATTACGAACTTCGTGGATAGATTTTAGAATAGCAGATATTTCAGGCTACATTCATCCCGGATAATGCGATAACGAAAGGAGAAGGTTGATGAGTAGAGCATACAGCCAATTGGAACTGATTCAGATGTTGAGGCTGCCGCCGACCACCGTCAAGCGCTGGCTGACCTACTATTCCCTCTTTATGCCTATTGTGAAGAAGGGGGATAGCGTGATGTACAAATATGAGGCGCTGAACTTGCTGAAACGGATTGAGACGCTAAGGAAAGAACGTTATCACTTGGGAACGATCGTACGGATTCTGATTGAAGAGGGGTTTCCGTTATATCATGAGAACGATTCTGAAGCCGGCAGGTTATATCCCAATCCGGGCGGTTCCGGTGAATCCAGCGGTAATCCGGCATCCGTAATCTCTCTGCGCAATGAGGGCTTCAAACGTGATTTGGCGAGCTCCCTGGAGAAGCTGTCCCTGCAGATTAAGGAGCTTGCCGAGCTGCTTGAGAAGTATGAGGAATGATTCCGGCAATGACGCTATCCACGAAAGTATGAGGGCAAGCCGCCTGCGGTGCCGTTTAGATACCCGCTATCGAATGCTTCAGCGACTGGAGCATGTGCTCACTGTCCGCCAGAGGCAAGAGTTAATCTGGCTGCCCCTGGGAGCCACGGGAAGCGCTCAGCGCGTTCCTCAGCGTCACAGCTATGTAACGGGTCTGGCTAAGCCATCACGGGCTGTAAGGCCTGTTCCAAGCGGGTGACTGAATTCAGGCAATGACTTCGTTTATTCTTCTTCCTGCTCATCAGGCGGGCCCTCATTCTTGGCGGCAAGATCAATCACATCCTCCAGCTTGAACTGAAGCATCATTTGATTCTTAAGAATGGTGCGAAGCATGCGTTCCACGCTGCGGTTCACCTGGAGGATCTCATCCAGAGAGATGCTATCGAATTTCAGCATTCGCTGGATCTTCTCGCCTTCAGCATTCATGATATGAGAAAGACCGATCTCCTCCAGCGCAATCGAAGACAGCAGCATATTAATGACTTCGCTTCGGGTCAGGGTAATCAAGGGCGTAATGTCAGGAATATTGGGCATTGACACGATCTATATCCTCCTCTAATCGTCAGTTAGCACACCGGGAATAAGGCATCGCAGATGTATCCTCAAGAATAGATCTCATGCAAGTTAGCCGCTGAGTCCATAATTGCGCCCTTCCTTATACTATATGTATGGCCGTTGTCTCCAGAATATTAGGCATTAGTAATATTTGTGGTGAGAATTATCTGGAAAAGCAGACTTTACGGTTATGGGCTGAGGAATGGCATTCCTACAGCCATGGCAATTGCGGATTCTGCAGATGTGCCGGACTTGTCAGACGGACCGGACTTCCAAGCAGAAATAAAAAACAGCCTCTGTAAAAGAGGCTGCTTCCTGGTTTTCCATCAGGATCGAAATCCAGTTATTCCATATACAGGTGCGGTTAATCCGATATTTTCATAATGGACATTTGGGCTGCCAGTCGGCCAGCTACTGCAGTTAAAGCTGCGCTGTCACCATCGTTAAATAAATTAATATCGTTGCTGGCGCCCGTTACGCCTACAATTAGATCGGCTCCTATAGAAAAAGTACCCGGAGCATCAGGCGCAACGCTAGTTGCTGCTCTGCCACCCTCAATTAGGTCCACGCCTTTGCGCAAGGCAAAGGAAAAAACGTTACCTCCAGCGACAAGACCTCCGCTTATATTCCAAGAAATCCAATAGTATCCTCTTAGCAGAGTAACCGAAGTTTGTGTTGTAAGTACAATATCAGGAGCGCCGTTATCGACAAGCGTCTGATTAAATACAACTGGTGTGCTGGCAGCAAACGTAGTGGAAAGGTTATTTCCAATAAAAAGGTGGCGCGCTGTACTTGGAGAGCCTGTGGGTCCGGTCGGTCCGGTATGGCCTGTAGCGCCCGTGGCCCCAGTAACGCCGGTGGCCCCAGTAGCTCCGGTGGCCCCAGTAACGCCCGTGGCTCCGGTAACACCCGTGGCTCCGGTAGCGCCGGTGGCTCCAGTAACGCCGGTAACGCCAGTGGCTCCAGTAACGCCGGTGGCTCCAGTGACGCCAGTAGCACCCGTGGCTCCGGTGACGCCAGTAGCTCCAGTAGCGCCGGTGGCCCCAGTGGCCCCAGTAACGCCCGTGGCTCCGGTGACACCAGTGGCCCCAGTAACGCCGGTGGCTCCGGTGACACCAGTGGCTCCAGTAGCGCCGGTGGCTCCGGTGACGCCAGTAGCTCCAGTAGCTCCAGTAGCGCCGGTGGCCCCAGTGGCCCCAGTAACGCCAGTGGCTCCGGTGACACCAGTGGCTCCAGTAACGCCCGTGGCTCCGGTTACGCCAGTAGCTCCGGTAGCGCCAGTGGCTCCGGTAGCTCCAGTTGCTCCAGTCGCCCCCGTCACTCCAGCACCAGTCGGTCCGGTTACGCCTGTAGCCCCTGTGACTCCTGTGGCACCCGTCACTCCCGTGGCCCCAGTCACACCTGCCCCGGTCGGTCCGGTCACACCTGTAGCCCCTGTGACTCCTGTGGCACCCGTCACTCCCGTGGCCCCAGTCACACCTGCCCCGGTCGGTCCGGTCACACCTGTAGCTCCTGTGACTCCCGTAGCTCCTGTGACTCCCGTAGCTCCTGTAGCTCCTGTGAGTCCCTTCTCTCCTACGCCAGGCCCGGTTGGGCCTCTTGCTCCGGTTGGGCCTGTAGGTCCCGTCACTCCTATTCCGGTTGGTCCGGTTGGCCCGGGATCACCCGGCGCACCAGTGGGTCCCGTTGCTCCTCCCCCTGATCCGGTCGGTCCGGTTGGTCCCCTTGCTCCGGCTGGTCCGGGATCACCCGGCGCACCGGTAGGCCCCGTTGCACCTACTCCGGGTCCGGTCGGTCCGGTCGGACCCCTTGCTCCAGTAGGCCCCGTCCCCCCGCCATGATGTTCTCCGAGCAGTTCTTCAGACACTAACCGGTGTGCCGTTACCAGTTGACCTGTACTACTCTTACCCCATACCGAGACTTGTACCGGATCCCTGTCTTCAGACGCAGCCGGTGTAACAAAGGTAAATTCAAAACCATTAAAATCAGCGTAATAATTCTTCGAAATGACTTGATTCGCTGAAATATGATGTAATTCGCTTACATACAAGACTCTCGTTCCGGCATTTAAATAATATCCCTGAATCGATATTGTGGAAGCCGTGTCAACGCTGCGGTTATCAATTTTCACGGTAACCTGCTGGGTAGGCCTCACTCCGCTAACTGGATTATTCTCGATCGGTCCTGTTGATAAAAAGGCCATTACTTTATCACTTCCTGTCGGTAGATTTGGATTTCGTTCCAGTCAGCAGCATACTAAATGATTAATATAGTATTATTCAGGTTTACTGGTTTGGTGTGGGCTCAGGAGACCGGCTATAAAAGGTTGATGAACAACAGAAAGTCCATTAGACGCCGAGTCAAAATGCTCCGTTCCCTGTACTACGAAGAGAATTATATGAAGAAAAGCAGACTTGCCGGTCTTGCTGGGGAATGATAGCCATCCGGTAAGGCTATTTACGGATTCAGCGGATGTGCCGGATTTGTAAAAAGACAATAGAAGCAGTCCTTTACAGGAGCTGCTTCTATTAGGGCTTGCTAATGCAATATCTATTTTCAACTTTTATCGGTTACATAATTTGAATGATACTTAAATTGGACCAGCTTGCATTAAATACACGAGTGGTTAATGTAGTCGTTGAAGCCAAACTGCAATCTAATCGCAAGGTTTGAGGAGCTGCATTTCCGGTTTGCAATAATCCACTGCTATTTAAAGAAATAGCGGTGGGGCCTGTTGGAGCGCCAGTCGGAGCTGCGAATTTGTTGAGTGCAGATAAGTGTACCGGGCTGTTATTGAGGTAAAGAAGAGCTTCTGAGCTGCTAATATCGGCAGTGCCGGGTGCATAAGTAATTCTGACTGTATAAGCGATAAAATATAAACTGTTGGGTAAAATCGTAATTTCCGTATTGTTAGGTCCACCAAGCTGGATCCCATTTCCATTGATAAAATCTACCGTGAATGGTGTCGCAGTTTGAGTTGCTGCTACTGGACCAGTCGGAGAAAACTGGGCATTATTATTAATTATTGAGGGACCAGTAGGGCCAGTGGCTCCAGTAGGGCCGGCGGCTCCAGTAACGCCGGTGGCTCCAGTAGGGCCGGTGGCTCCAGTAGGGCCGGTGGCTCCAGTAGGGCCAGTGGCTCCAGTAGGGCCGGCGGCTCCAGTAACGCCGGTGGCTCCAGTAGGGCCGGTGGCTCCAGTAGGGCCAGTGGCTCCAGTAGGGCCGGCGGCTCCAGTAACGCCGGTGGCTCCAGTAACGCCGGTGGCTCCAGTAACACCCGTTGCTCCAGCTCCCGGACCTGTAGGACCAGTCACTCCACGGGGCCCTGTAGCTCCAGCTCCCGGCCCGGTCGGTCCGGTCACCCCGCGAGGTCCCGTGGCACCCGTGGGCCCTGTAGCTCCAGCTCCCGGCCCGGTCGGTCCGGTCACCCCGCGAGGTCCCGTGGCACCCGTGGGCCCTGTAGCTCCAGCTCCCGCCCCGGTCGGTCCGGTCACCCCGCGAGGTCCCGTGGCACCCGTGGGCCCTGTAGCTCCAGCTCCCGGCCCGGTTGGTCCGGTCACACCGCGAGGTCCCGTCGCGCCAGTGGCTCCGGTAGCTCCAGCTCCCGGCCCGGTCGGTCCAGTCACACCGCGAGGTCCCGTAGCACCAGTCGGTCCAGCCCCTCCGCCGTTATGTTCTCCGAGCAGTTCTTCAGACACTAACCGGTGTGCCGTTACCAGTTGACCGTTACTGCTCTTGCCCCACACCGACACTTGCACCGGACCGCTGTCTTGAGACGCTTCCGGTATAACAAAGGTAAATTCAAAACCATTAAAATCAGCGTAATAATTCCTCGTAATCACTTGATTCGCTGAAATATGATGTAATTCACTTACATACAAGACTCTAGTTCCGGCATTTAAATAATATCCCTGAATCGATACTGTGGAAGCCGTGTCAGCACTGCGGTTATCAATTTTCACGGTAACCTGCTGAGTAGGCCTCACTCCGCTAACCGGGTTATTCTCGATGGGTCCTGTGGATAAAAAAGCCATTGCTTCATCACTTCCTGTCCGTAATTTGTATTTCGTTCCAGTCAGCAGCATACTAATTGATTAATATAGAAATATTCAGCCTTACCAGTTTGGTGTGGATTTAGAGGCAGAGCGTACTATAATCGGGCAGATGTATAATAGAAAGAGGCAGCTCCAGAGCTTGATTACTCCTGGAGCTGCTATTGACCCTATAACTAATGGTAACTTACTTAGAAAATAGTACTAAAATAAGGAAGCTGACTAAAGTACGGTCGGCTTCCTTTCATTATAAATTGCCTCAAAGTTACCCTGTATTCCCGGAAGAGCTCTTACTAAGTTTATAAGGTTTTTCCGTGATCCCCATTTTGTAAAATCCGGCCCATTGTCTGTGCGTATCGGCTTGCTTGGCATCGCCAAGCATCTCATAGCACATAGCCAACTGTTCATGAGGGAGCCAGGTCTGAAAGGCTGTATCCACGACAGAAGCATTGTAACGCTCCTTCATCGGATGAAGATAGGCCGTGCTGTACCAATGAATCGCTGCCTCAATATGGCCTTGCTTAAGGAAGTGTTCCCCCATGCGGCAACTGAAGGCAGGGTAGGGGACATCCTTGGCCAGCGCTTTTAACGTCAGCTCCAGCTCCTTATGCGGTTGGCCCGCCTGGACATAACAAGTCGCAAGCTTATGCATCGCAAAGATCTGATTCTCCAGCGAGACATCCGGGTGGTCCACACATAACTCATAGGATTCTATCGCCTGGTCATACAAATGGTGCTGCTGGCACTCTCTGGCATAGTGAAATTGATCCGAGACCGTAAGCTTATAGCCCCTGGCCAGATGGCGTTCATAGATATCCAGATTGCGGCGTGATGGACTTGCTGCTGTCCCGCTGGTTGATTTCGTGTGTGTCACTTTAATGTCAGAGGACAGATACTGGTAAGGCTGGTCGGTTGCAAGATCCTCGTGGACCACGCCTTGCCAGCCGAAGCCTTTATCGCGCTTCACCAGTCGTATACGAACCGTGTAGCTCACCACTCCGCGGTCTATCTGCTGCGGGATTTCATATGGCATGCTCACGGCATCCACGTGATCAGCTAACGTCTCCTTTAATTGCAGAAGCTTCGACCGCTGCTCAGGCAGCAGGATATCATCCGCATCCAACCAGAGAATGTATTGCTTCGTGGCGTATTGGAAGGAGGCGTTGCGCGCCGCTGAGAAGTCATCCGTCCAAGAGAAGTCATATACCTGATCCGTCCATTCCTTGGCGATTTCCCTGGTCTGATCTGTCGAGCCTGTATCGACGATGATGATCTCATCAGGGATTCCCTTGACGGATGCCAGGCAGTTGTTAAGGGTGTGCGCCTCGTTCTTGACAATCATGCACAAGCTAATGGATATCATCCTGGCCTCCTAGTGAGGAGTATGTGTTCCTCAAGTAATTCCTTTTCCAACATTTAATTCACAAAAGGATCTATGGCAGTCCAAAGCGGGGTTTGCGACACTAAGATTGTAGAAACTATAGTATTCGTTTTTTGATCGATAACTGCCAAATAATTTCTCTGACCTACTGCGGCATATACGGAATTCGCTGGATACTTTGCAACAAGGGTCGTATAAGGGTTAACGGCAGGTAGTTCATTTGAGTTGCCGCCTGTACTAATCGTTGCGACCACAGTTCTGCTATCTCCATCAATTACATAGACTGCCGCGCCAGTGGCGTACAACTGATTAGTGACCAGATTTGCGGATATATTACTAATACTACCAGCAATTACGATGTTGGTCTCAATCGTACTTGTTGTGAGATCATACGAATTGATATAATTAGAGCCGTAATAAGTTATCCATAGTCTATTTCTGAAAGGGTCTACCACGAGGCCATGAGGGTTGGTGCCTGTCAGTGCAATGGTTTGAACAATGGCACTGGTGCTGGCATCGTAAACAGTAATCCCAGGTACTGCAGATTGTAATGTGTACACCCTATTAGTGAAGGGATTAACTTCAGCCTGGATTGGTTGTACAGCAGTTGCACTAACCGTAATTGTGCTGATTGCACCTGTATCTACATCAATAGCCCAAATATTATTGCTGGTATTGGTATTATTTGTAACATAAAGCGTATTGGTAATCGTGTTAATCGACATACCGCGTGGTTGGGCGCCTACCACATACACCGTTTCTATCTGATCTGTCAGTTCATCCACTTTGACGACGCTGAATCCATCCGAGTAGAAAAGCTTGTGACGAAGTGTATCAATTGCTGCACCATAACCTGTTTTTAAACCCGTACCTGGCTGGTTAAGAGGCCAGGTAGCGATCACTTGATTGGTAAGTGCGTTAATGGAGTATACGACCTGCCCAGTGTTGGTGGCAGTATATACTTTGGGGAATTGCATCGTACCGGTAGACCCGGTGGCTCCGGTAGCCCCAGTGGCCCCAGTAGCGCCGGTGACTCCAGTAGCGCCGGTGACTCCAGTAGCGCCGGTGGCTCCGGTGGCTCCGGTGGCACCCGTGGCTCCAGTAGCACCAGTAGCACCAGTAGCACCAGTAGCTCCTGTTGCACCCGTAACGCCGGTGGCTCCAGTAACGCCAGTGGCTCCGGTAGCGCCAGTGGCACCAGTAGCACCAGTAGCTCCTGTTGCACCCGTTACGCCGGTGGCTCCGGTAGCGCCGGTAGCACCAGTAGCGCCGGTAGCACCGGTAGCGCCGGTGGCACCAGTAGCGCCGGTGGCTCCAGTAACGCCGGTGGCTCCAGTGGCTCCAGTGGCTCCGGTAGCGCCGGTGGCTCCGGTAGCGCCGGTGGCTCCGGTAGCGCCGGTGGCACCAGTAGCGCCGGTAGCACCAGTAGCACCAGTAGCACCGGTAGCACCGGTAGCGCCGGTAGCACCGGTAGCGCCGGTGGCACCAGTAGCGCCGGTGGCTCCAGTGGCTCCGGTAGCGCCGGTGGCTCCGGTAGCGCCGGTGGTTCCGGTAGCGCCGGTGGCTCCGGTAGCGCCGGTGGCACCAGTAGCCCCGGTAGCACCAGTAGCACCAGTAGCGCCGGTAGCACCGGTAGCTCCAGTGGCGCCAGTAGCGCCGGTGGCTCCAGTGGCCCCAGTAGCACCAGTAGCACCAGTAGCTCCGGTAGCCCCGGTAGCGCCAGTGGCCCCGGTAGCGCCAGTAACTCCAGTGTTGCCGGTAGCGCCAGGAATTCCTGTAGGTCCGGTAACCCCTGCCCCGGTCGGCCCTACAGAGCCGGTTGCCCCACGTTGTCCAATTTCGATCCACGGAGTCCAGGTAGCTCCGCTATTCTGGCTGCTACGGTACAAAAGGACAGGGTTCGAGATATAGATCTGTTGCACATAGGTTCCTACCTGTGAGACATACAGGGTCCAGACCGGTGGATGCGCTACTCCCGTCGGACCGTTCAGAGGGGCCGGGCCGGTGGGATTATTGGAGCTATAAACACCGGCTTCTACGAAGGTGTTGAGATTGGAACCAGAAGGCTCCACATTTTCGGGAAATGCACCTACATCTGCAGCGTCTAATACCACTGCACCGGTCTGTCCGTTGACCGTGGTGACGGCACCGGCGGCACCGGTAGGTCCGGCAGGGCCGGTAGGTCCAGCGAGCGTCGGAACGTTGGCGGCGGTCTTAAGCTTGGAATCGAGCATCATCTCCTGGCGGAAGATGGTGTCTAGCATGGCCTGGGTGCTGCTGTTAACCTCCAGTACCTGAGCCAGTGTGGCAGGGGGACCGCTGATCCCCGGCAGTGTGCCGAGGGCAAATTGGATTTTCTCGCCTTCGGCATTAATGATATGGGCAAGTCCCAGCTCCTCCATTGCAATGGAGGAGAATAGAAGATTGACAACGTCATCCCTTGATAACGCAATCGTAGGAGTGATGTTTGGAATATTGGGATTGGACAAGATGTTAACCTCCTTAAGTTGGATTAATCCACAATATTCTTTGAACCTCACGGTTGAACCGGATACAAACCTATTTACGGTGAAAGAGTTGGCACAATGGAAAAGGAAGCTGATAGATAAAGCGATCAGCTTCCAGTAACTTGAATCATTTATCTAGAAACAATGAATGGATGCCACACTTACTTATTTTCGGTAGAATTCATCCCATTGATGATGCAACGCCCCGCGCCTAGTCTTGTCTCACATAAAGGAGAGGTGCGCGACTCCTTAGGCATACCTCTCCTTGTATTACCTGAGACAAGGCCTGTTCAACTATTTTCACTCTACATTAGGACATAAACGGATCAATAACGCTCCAAAGGGGGGCGGCTCCTACCGGAATGGTGGCAAGCAGCGTATTCCTATTCTGATCGATCACAGCAACGCTACTCGTAGCTCCAACACTGACATAGACCAGATTGGATTGAATGGTATTCCGCAGTAGTGTGATGTATGGGTTCACAGCAGGAGAGTCTTGATTGGCTCCGACCGTAATTGTACCAACGATAGGATAGGGAGGATTACCGTCTACGACACTAACATAGGGTGCGTTGTAATTCGTTACATAAAAACGGTTGGTTATTAGATTTGCTCCAATATTTGTGTTATTAGCACCGACGGTCACCGTTCCTAAAATCGCGAAGCTGGTTGCATCAAAAACATTCACAATACCTGGGTTTGCATAATGGGAAACCCATAGCTGATTCCCTATAGGATCGATCAGAATTCCATGCGGTCTGGTAGCGGCAGTAAATGTCGTGATAACGGCATTATTATTTCCGTCAATGACCGAAACATAATTTGAAGAAACATACAGAGTATTGGTCAGTGAATTGATATCGATATTTACAGGAAAGGTTGTAACACCTGCAACCGTTGTAACCGTACCTGTGGGAACATCTATTACCCAAATATTGGTAGATGCAGCGATTGAATTAGCCACATATAGCTTATTTGTAAAGGTATTGATGGCCATCCCGCGAGGCGTTCCCCCTACAGTATAGGTGGCGGTAATCTGGTTCATCATTTCGTTATATTGAATAATGTTACCGGCGTTGGAATAATAGAGCAGGTGGCGCTGTGTATCTACCGTCGCACTATCGAAGTTCGTACTGGTAATTGCGAAGCTTGTAACGATTTCGTTCGATAAGGCGTTAATGACAGATACGCGATTATTAGTTCCTACGTACAACATTGGAGGATGTAATGTTCCTGATGCGCCGGTAGCGCCGGTAGCGCCAGTAGCACCCGTAGCTCCGGTAGCACCCGTGGCTCCGGTAACGCCCGTGGCTCCGGTAACGCCCGTGGCTCCGGTAACGCCCGTGGGTCCGGTAGCGCCCGTGGGTCCGGTAGCGCCCGTGGCTCCGGTAACGCCTGTGGCTCCGGTAGCACCTGTGGGTCCGGTAACGCCCGTGGGTCCGGTAGCGCCTGTGGCTCCGGTAGCGCCCGTGGGTCCGGTAGCGCCCGTGGCTCCGGTAACGCCTGTGGCTCCGGTAGCACCTGTGGGTCCGGTAACGCCCGTGGGTCCGGTAGCGCCTGTGGCTCCGGTAGCGCCCGTGGGTCCGGTAGCGCCTGTGGCTCCGGTAATGCCCGTGGCCCCCGTGGCGCCGGTAGCCCCGGTGGGTCCGGTGGGTCCTGTAGCTCCGGTCGGCCCCGTAGCTCCAGCCCCTGAACCGGTCGGCCCTGTCACACCACGAGGCCCCGTCGCACCAGTGGGTCCGGTAGCCCCAGCGCCTGGCCCGGTCGGACCTGTCACACCACGAGGCCCCGTCGCACCAGTGGGTCCGGTAGCCCCAGCGCCTGGCCCGGTCGGACCTGTCACCCCGCGAGGCCCCGTCGCACCAGTGGGTCCGGTAGCTCCAGCCCCTGGCCCGGTCGGTCCTGTCACCCCGCGAGGCCCCGTCGCACCTGTGGGTCCCGTAGTTCCAGCCCCTGGCCCTGTCGGACCGGTCGCTCCACGAGGCCCCGTCGCACCAGTGGGTCCGGTAGCTCCAGCCCCTGGCCCTGTTGGACCGGTCGCTCCACGAGGCCCCGTCGCACCAGTGGGTCCCGTAGTTCCAGCCCCTGGCCCAGTCGGTCCGGTCACACCACGAGGCCCAGCAGCGCCGGTAGCCCCGGTCGGTCCTGTTGCTCCTGCCCCTCCGCCGTTATGTTCTCCGAGCAGTTCTTCAGACACTAACCGGTGTGCCGTTACGAGTTGGCCTGTACTGCTTTTGCCCCACACCGAGACTTGTACCGGATCGCTGTCTTCAGATTCAGCCGGTGTAACAAAAGTAAATTCAAAACCATTAAAATCAGCGTAATAATTCTTCGTAATGACTTGATTCGCTGCAATATGATGTAATTCGCTTACGTACAGGACTCGTAGTCCGGAATTCAAATGATACCCTTGAATCGATACTGTGGAAGCCGTGTTAGCGCTACGGTTATCAATTTTCACGGTAACCTGCTGAGTAGGCCTCACTCCGCCAACCGGATTATTCTCGATCGGTCCTGTAGATAAAAAAGCCATAACACTATCACTTCCTGTCAGTAAATTGTATGTTCAAATCCATGATAACTCCCGGCAGTGTGCCGAGGGAGAACTGGATCTTTTCCCCTTCTGCGTTAATGATATGGGCTAGTCCAAGCTGCTCCATGGCAATGGAAGAGAATAATAGGTTGACGACATCATCCCTCGATACGGCAACCGTAGGAGTGATGTTCGGAATATTGGGAGTAGACAAGATGTTAACCTCCTTAAATTGTATTAATCCACAATATTCTTTGAATCTCACGGTTGAACCGGATACGAACCTATTTACTCCTATTTACGGTTAAAGAGTGGATCAAATACAAAAGGAAGCTGATTGATAAGACAATCGGCTTCCTGTAATTTGAATCAATTATAAATAATAAGAAGCAGTGAATGGATACCCACCCTTCAGCGTTAATGATATGGGCCAGTCCAAGCTCCTCCAGGGCAATGGAGGAGAACAGTAGGTTGACGGACGGCATCATCCCTTGATAGTGCGATCGTCGGGGTGATGTATGGGATATTGGGGTTATACAATAGCATAGCCTCCCACTATAAATTATAATTCTCCCTTGTTCGCTCACCGCAATTAATCTCTATTTTGGCTGCAGGAAGACCTCCAGTAAGTCTGATGGAGTTGCAGTTTCTCTTTGGTTTACTTCCCGTTACGTACTAGCTTCTTAATTTAGATTAATTCACAATACTCTGTGAACCTCACAGGTGAACTGGATAGGAACTATCTATGCTAAAAATTGCTCCAATAAAAAAGGAAGCCGATGGATAATAACCATCGGTTTCCTTGTGCTTGATCTTTTATAAGTAATTTTAAGAATCAATGAACAGGGTGGCTACCTATTCCTTACGATAGAATTCAGCCCACTGCTGATGGTGCTTCGCCTGGGCTGTATCTCCCAACGCCTCATAGCATAGAGAGAGTTGTTGATGCGGAAGCCAGGTGTGATAGACATGGTCAATGGGAGACCAACTATACCGTTCTCCCGGAGGGGATGAATAAGCTGATCGATACCAGAATATGGCCGCCTCCAGATTGCCAGATTTCAGGAAATGCTCTCCCATCCGGCAACTGAAGGCGGGGTAAGGGACATCCATGCTCAAAGCTTCAAGCGTAAGCTCCAATTCTTTCTCCGGCTGGTTGTTGTATACATAGCAGGTGGCCAGCTTGTGAAGGATGAATACTCTGTTCTCCAAGGGTATCTCAGGATGATCCTTGCATAGCTCATAATAATGAATCGCTTGTTTATATAGCTTATGAGAGTGGCACTCCCGGGCATAATTCAGCATATCGGGTACGGTGAAGACGTACCCCTGTGCCAGATGTCGTTCGTAGATGTCCAGATTTCTCCTGGAGAGAGCACGGCCGCCCTGGGCATCGCCTACCTTAGTATGGGTAACGGTAATATCGGATTTCATGAAATGATACGGAGCCTCTGTAGTGATATCTTCGTGTACGATTCCTTTCCAACTGAAGCCTGTGTTCCGTTTGACAAGCCGCAGCCTTGTGGTGTTACTGATGAATCTCCGGCTGTCGTCCTGCGGAATTTCGTAATTCATAGAAACGGCGTCTACTTCTTCTGTAAGCGCCTCCTTTAACTGCTCCAGCTTAATTTTGTTCTCGGGAGTCACAATATCGTCGGCATCCAGCCAGAGAATATAGTCCTTGGTGGCATACTTGAAGGATTCATTCCGGGCAGCAGAGAAATCATCAATCCACTCGAAATCATAGATATGCTGCGTCCACTTTGCTGCAATCTCCTTGGTGCGATCCGTTGAGCCAGTATCGACAATAATGATCTCATCGGGAATGCCTTGTACGGAAGAGAGACATTGATCCAGGTTCTGCTCTTCATTCTTGACAATTAGACACAAACTGATTGTAGCCACAGCTTCCCCTCCTTATCCAATTTTACATAGAGGAGAGGTGCGCGACTGCTTAGACGCACCTCTCCTTGGATTACCTGAAACACAGACCGTTGGTCCGTTCTCGGCCTGCGTTAAGACATAAACGGATCAATAACACTCCAGAAGGGGGTGTCTCCTACCGGAATGGTAGCAAGCAGCTTATTGGTATTCTGATCAATCACGACCACGGCACCCGCCGATCCAATGCTGGCATAGACCAGATTAGATTGAACAGTATTCCGCAATAGGGTGATGAATGGGTTCACAGCAGGTGAATCTTGATTGCTTCCTGTTGTAATCGTACCGACGACAGTATTGGTATTTCCGTCGATGACACTAACATAGGATGCGCTATAACTTGTTACATAAAAGCGGTTGGTCAGCAAGTTCGCTGAGATATTCGTAAGATTAGTACCGACGGTAACCGTGCCTACAATCTGATAGTTAGTTGAATCAAAAACATTTACAATGCCTGGGCTCGTATAATGTGAGACCCATAACCGGTCGCGAAGAGGGTCGATCAGAATGCCATGCGGTCTGGTAGCAGCGGCAAAAGTCGTAATCACTGTATTGTTATTTCCATCAAGGACTGAAATATAATTAGAAGAGATATAAAGAGTATTGGTCAGTGGATTGATATCGATATTTACAGGGAAGCTTGCAACCCCCGATATGGTTGTAACTACACCTGTGGGAACATCTATTTGCCAAATGTTGGTAGATGCGGAGAGGTTATTAGCCACGTATAGCTTATTCGTCAAGGTATTGATGGCCATCCCGCGGGGAGTCCCCGCTCCCAGAGCGTAAGTGGCAGTAATCTGGTTCATCATTTCGTCATATTGAATAATGTTTGTTGCGTTAGAATAGTACAGAAGATGACGTTGTGAATCTACTACCGCACTATCGAAATACGTAGCGGCAATTGAAAAGGTTGAGACGATTTCGTTCGTTAAGGCGTTAATGACCGACACACGTCTATTAGCTGCATTCCCCCCATTAGTCCCTACGTACAGCATTGGGGGATGCAAGGTTCCGGGTTGACCTGTGGCGCCTGTGTGTCCGGTAGCGCCCGTGGCTCCGGTAGCGCCCGTGGCTCCGGTAGCCCCCGTGGCGCCGGTAGCACCCGTGGCTCCGGTAGCGCCAGTAGCGCCGGTAGCGCCCGTGGCTCCGGTAGTGCCCGTGGCTCCGGTAGCGCCCGTGGCTCCGGTAGCCCCCGTGGCGCCGGTAGCACCCGTGGCTCCGGTAGCGCCGGTGGCGCCGGTAGCGCCGGTGACACCCGTGGCCCCGGTAGCGCCGGTAGCGCCAGTAGCGCCGGTGGCTCCTGTAACTCCAGTAGCCCCAGTAACGCCGGTAGCGCCGGTGGCCCCCGTGGCTCCGGTAGCGCCGGTGGCCCCCGTGGCTCCTGTAGCTCCTGTAGCTCCTGTAGCTCCTGTAGCTCCTGTAACTCCAGTTACCCCAGTAGCACCAGTAGTCCCCGTGGCCCCGGTAGCGCCCGTGGCTCCAGTAGCTCCTGTAACTCCAGTAGCACCAGTAGTCCCCGTGGTCCCGGTAGCGCCCGTGACTCCAGTAGCGCCGGTAGCACCCGTAACCCCCGTGGCCCCGGTAGCGCCAGTCACACCGGTAACGCCGGTAACGCCGGTTGCGCCGGTAGCTCCCGTAACTCCAGTAGCACCCGTGGCCCCCGTGACACCTGTTACGCCGGTAGCTCCCGTAACTCCAGTAGCCCCAGTAGCACCCGTGGCGCCGGTAGCACCGGTTGCCCCCGTGACACCTGTTACGCCCGTCGGCCCGATCGCTCCCGTAGCTCCCGCCCCCGTGGGTCCCGTGGGTCCTTGTTCCCCTATAGGAATCCAGGGGGTGTACGTAGCCCCGGCATCCTGGCTGCTGCGGTAGTAGAGGGAAGGATTGGAGATGTAGAGCTGTTGAACATAGTTGCCCACGCGGGAGACATAAATGGTCCAGACGGCCGGATGGTCGACGCCGGTTGGACCATCCGGCGGCTCCAGCCCGTTCGGGTCTGCCGAACTGTAGACACCAGGGTCGTTGAACTGAGCGAGTGTGCTGTTCGAGGGTTCATCATTGTTGATGGGGAAGACGCCGTCTTCCGCATCCAGCACAACCGCGCCGGTCTGTCCATTGACACTAGTGACGGCTCCGGCGGCACCAGTAGGTCCGGGAGGACCGGTAGGACCGGCCAGCGTGGGAACATTGGCGGCGGTCTTCAGCTTCGAGTCGAGCATCATCTCCTGGCGGAAGATAGTGTCGAGCATGGATTGGGTGCTGCTATTGACCTCCAGCACCTGTGCCAGTGTGGCAGGGGGACCGCTGATCCCCGGGAGCGTACCCAGGGCGAACTGGATTTTCTCGCCTTCGGCGTTAATGATATGAGCTAGTCCAAGCTCTTCCATGGCAATGGAGGAGAATAACAGATTGACGACATCATCCCTCGATAAGGCAATCGTAGGAGTGATATTGGGAATATTGGGATTGGACAATACAACAACCTCCTTAAGTTGGATTAATCCACAATATTCTCTGATCGTTTTTGGCGAACCGGATATGAACCTATCTACTTCATATTAAAAGATTCTACTAAGGACATTTGGTTAGCAGTGGCGGTCAGGAAGCAGTTTTAGTACATTTTGAAGCTTGGAATTCAGCATCATTTCCTCCTTAAATACAGTCTCCAGCATATCCCTTACACTTTCGTTCACCGCCAGAATTTCCTTAATCGAAGATTTGGTATGATTAGAACCAGGGAGCGTACCCAGGGCGTATTGAATTTTCTCGCCGTCTGCATTAATAATATGGGCCAGACCCAGCTCCTCCATCGCTATGGAAGCAAGCAGCAGGTTAATGGCCTGATCCCGGGTCAGGGAGATGGTTGGAGTAATATTGGGAATGTTAGGGTTGGACAAGATTGCACCTCCATTTGAAATTGTCTTTGTCTAAGTCTATGCGTGGGCCGTTGTCCATGTACAACAATTCTGCCTATGGATGCTGCAGAAACTGCAAGAACCGCAAATATTACTGGATAATCATTCGAGAGGGACCCTTCCGTAGGTTTGTGAACCCCCGGGAGGGTCTCTTTTGTTATTCATCAGCCCCATTACAGCTTGTCGGCCCGAAGTCCACACCAAACCGTTAACTCGGAATATTACTATAATAATCAATTCAGCATGCTGCTGACTGGAGTATTTCCGGTTATATGTGCGGACTCGGCATGTATGACTAAGGAAGGGCGGCGGAGTGAAAAAGGGGGGACTGGAGTGCATCGGCCATGCCGAATTATTCCGGGCGTATGCTGAAATGAAATCCAAATATACTCAGGAAGTGATGGAAAAATGGTTTTTTTATCCACAGGGCCGATCGAGAATAACCCGGTTAGCGGAGTGAGGCCTACTCAGCAGGTTACCGTGAAAATTGATAACCGCAGTGCTGACACGGCTTCCACAGTATCGATTCAGGGATATTATTTGAGTGCCGGAGCGAGAACCATGTATGTAAGCGAATTACATCATATTGCAGCGAATCAAGTGATTACGAGGAATTATTACGCTGATTTTAACGGTTTTGAATTTACCTTTGTTATACCGGAAGCGTCTCAAGATAGCGGTCCGGTTCAAGTGTCGGTGTGGGGTAAGAGCAGTACAGGCCAACTCGTAACGGCACACCGGCTGGTATCAGAAGAACTGCTCGGAGACAATAACGGTGGAGGGGCAGGGCCCACTGGAGCAAGGGGACCGACTGGACCGACCGGACCCGGAGTAGGTGCAACGGGGCCTACCGGTGCGCCGGGTGATCCCGGGCCGACCGGACCAACCGGCGTAGGAGTGACGGGACCTACAGGACCAACTGGAGCAAGAGGGCCAACTGGACCCGGCGTAGGAGTGACGGGACCTACAGGACCAACCGGAGCAAGAGGACCAACTGGACCTGGCGTAGGAGAGAAGGGACTCACAGGAGCTACGGGAGCTATGGGAGTCACAGGAGCTACAGGTGTGACCGGACCAACCGGGGCAGGGGTGACTGGGGCCACTGGAGTGACTGGAGTGACGGGTGCCACAGGAGCTACAGGAGCTACAGGTGTGACCGGACCGACTGGTGCAGGCGTAACGGGGGCGACCGGAGCTACAGGCGTGACGGGAGCCATGGGAGTCACAGGAGCTACAGGTGTAACCGGACCAACTGGTGCTGGGGTAACGGGGGCGACCGGAGCTACAGGCATGACGGGGGCCACGGGAGTCACAGGAGCTACAGGTGTAACCGGACCAACCGGCGCTGGAGTGACGGGGGCAACTGGAGCGACTGGAGCGACCGGAGCAACTGGAGCAACTGGAGTGACCGGAGCAACTGGAGCGACCGGAGCAACTGGAGCGACCGGAGCCACCGGAGCGACCGGAGCAACTGGAGCGACCGGAGCAACTGGAGCGACCGGAGCAACTGGAGCCACCGGAGCAACTGGAGCCACAGGTCCGATTTTGGCCATTCAAGGATTCTCGGCATTTCTAACTACGTTCGCTGTGAATGCGGATCAACAACTTGTCGGTTGGACGATAATAGCACCTTATTATGGTTACCTGGGGTTCAACGAGACAAGTGGGGTGTTCACCGTTCCGGTAACGGGAAGATACTCTATTGAAGCTACCGTCAATTTCGCAACTAACGCGGCTATCGCGGCTGCGCTCGGGGCAAATGAGAATCCATATGTAGTGGTGCGAAGAATTACTCCGACACCTATAGATCTGGTGACCGGATTATTGCCGGTGCTGGATGTGGATATCACAGGAACCTTAACCCTTAGAACACTCCTGGCTAGCGGCACGGTTACTCTGGCAGGCGAAGTTGAACTTACGGCTAATGATCAGATTGCTGTCCTCTATCAGGCTGATGGTTTAAACCTTGCTATTGATTTGGGTGCTACAGATTCAGGTATTATATGGTCTATGCATAGATTAACCTGATACTGTGATGGTAACAAGCTTAAAGTCATAGCACAAAAAGCGCGAACAAAGGTCACCTGCGAAGAATGGAGGCCACTGAAAAAGCCCATTAAGATCTTTAAGAGACATTCTACACAAAGGGTGTCTCTTTTTTTCGATATATTGAAAGTTATGATATTGAAAAGTGTAAACAATACCCGCTGAAGGAAGGGTGCTACCAATAGTGGACTCAAGCACAGACACGGGTACAATGTTGCATCCTCCTCAGGATTGATTGGCATTAAATTCAGGGAACTATAATGATATTCGCTGTGAATTTAAAACGAATGTTGAGACTTGTGGAGTAACCACACTTTAAAGAAAATAGATCAAAAGAACGACGTTTATTCAGAGAACCGAATAGACGTCGTCTTTGTGATGTTTTAGTGGGTGACCTTTGTTCGCGCTTTTGCTTGATACGGTCAGTGATGGTTCAACCGGAGTATTGGCTGCTTATCTGATAATACTCCCGGTGAATGCAATTGAAGCAAATGAAATATTTGGCATAAAAAAAGAAAAAGCCCCATCCATATTACCGATGGAGAGGCTATGATTCAAAATAGGGGTTGAAATCTTTAATGTTCCCGGGCTCATCTGTAAGGCAATTCCGTTATATTAAACTAAAGTAATGATCGTCACTTCGCATCTGGCTGGAACCATAGATATAGCGCTAGTAAGAACATTTTGCACTGCCAAGGTAATATCTCCTAGTCCGCGGCGATCAATCACAGCATTTGCAGTATGATTAACATCTGAACCACCGGATACTCCTGCAAGTGTTCCAGGGACCAGGGTAGCTGGAACGACTGGAGATATGAGGCGGAACGAACGATTAGTTCCCGTAGCCGCAACAGAATATATAACCAGATAAGCATGCCCGCCTGTAAGAGTAATAACCCCTGTAGGTGCTACTGCTACAGTACTACTTGCTCTACTTGGAGTGTCAAACGGAACTATACCTGTTGCACCAACTGTAGGATTAGCACCTGTACCTCCTCCTATAGTGAAGTATAGATAGTCAATTGCTGCGCCTGTCGGACCAGTTGCTCCAGTCGGTCCGGTAACGCCCGTGGGCCCGGTAATACCAGTGGGTCCGGTAACGCCAGTGGGTCCGGTGACGCCCGTGGGTCCGGTGACGCCGGTCGGTCCGGTGACGCCCGTGGGTCCGGTGACACCGGTCGGTCCGGTGACGCCAGTGGGCCCGGTGACGCCTGTAGGTCCGGTGACACCTGTAGATCCAGTGACGCCAGTGGGTCCGGTGACGCCGGTGGGTCCGGTGACGCCAGTGGGTCCGGTGACGCCGGTGGGTCCGGTGACGCCCGTAGGTCCGGTGACGCCAGTGGGTCCGGTGACGCCAGTGGGTCCGGTGACGCCGGTGGGTCCGGTGACGCCCGTAGGTCCGGTGACGCCAGTGGGTCCGGTGACGCCGGTGGGTCCGGTGACGCCGGTGGGTCCGGTGACGCCGGTGGGTCCGGTGACGCCGGTCGGTCCGGTGATACCCGTCGGTCCGGTGACGCCAGTCGGTCCGGTGATACCCGTCGGTCCGGTGACGCCAGTGGGTCCAGTGATGCCCGTGGGTCCGGTGACGCCGGTCGGTCCGGTGACGCCGGTCGGTCCGGTGACGCCGGTCGGTCCGGTAACGCCAGTGGGTCCAGTGATGCCTGTCGGTCCAGTAATGCCGGTAGGCCCCGTGGCGCCTGTCGGTCCAGTGACACCAGTGGGTCCAGTGATGCCGGTAGGCCCCGTGGCGCCGGTAGGCCCCGTGGCGCCGGTAGGCCCCGTGGCGCCGGTCGATCCGGTGACGCCGGTGGGTCCGGTGGCACCAGTGGCCCCGGTGATGCCGGTAGGCCCGGTGACACCAGTCGGCCCCGTGACACCGGTAGGCCCGTTGACGCCAGTAGGCCCGGTGACGCCAGTCGGTCCAGTGGCACCAGTGGCCCCGTTAGCACCGTCGGGTCCACGCTCGCCAATTGGTCCGGTAGGCCCGGTGATGCCCGGACCGGTGGGTCCGGCAGGTCCTGTTGCACCGCGCTCACCAATCTCTTGCCATGCCGACCAGGCTGCTCCCCCGTTCTGGCTGCTGCGGTAATAGAGGACAGGGTTGGAGATATACAATTGCTGGATATAAGCTCCAACCTGGGAGACATATAGAGTCCAGACGGCCGGATGCGAGACGGGCGGACCGTCAGGCGGCGCGGTTCCATTAGGATCATTGGAGCTGTAGACGCCGGCTTCGGTGAAGGAACCTAGTGGTGAGGCGGAGGGCTCTTCACTAAAGGGCATAGCCCCTACGTCCGCAGGGTCCAGTATGACCGCTCCGAGCTGGCCGTTGACGCTGGTGACTGCTCCTGCAGGTCCCGTGGGTCCCGTGGGTCCTGTGGGCCCGGTTATCGTTGGAATGAGAGAGGCATCCCGTAATTTCGAATCCAGCATCATTTCTTGCCGGAAGATGGTATCCAGCATGGCTTGCGTGCTGCTGTTCACCTCCAGCACCTGTGCCAGAGTGGCAGGCGGGCCGCTTATTCCAGGCAGTGTACCAAGGGCATACTGAATCTTCTCCCCCTCTGCATTAATAATGTGGGCCAAGCCGAGTTCTTCCATAGCGATCGACGAGAATAACAGGTTAACGACATCATCCCGCGTCAACGTGATAGTTGGAGATATATTGGGGATATTAGGTGTGGACAAATAAAACCCTCCTTCATAATGTGATGGTTCAATAGTTCGTTAGATCAAGGTATTAATCGTCAGCCCGCATCTGTCAGAGTTAACAGTTACAACCGCACCTCCAAAATTCTGAACCTCCAAAGTAGCATCAACTGCTACTAAGCGAAGATCAATAATAGCACTAGTAGTATGATTGACATTTGTATTATTGGAAGCTGATGAGAGAGTTCCTGGAACAAAAACGCTTGGAGCGTTAGGATAATCACCCCGGGCTAAGCGGAAAGTGTTATTAGCAGCAGCCCCTACCGTGTATATGACTAGATAAGCGTGCCCGGCTTTTAATCTAAAGGTTCCAGCTGAAAGCGTTACATCGTCGCTTGTTCCGATAGTTGTGTCGAACTTCACAGGTCCCGAAACGCCTGCAGTTGTACCTGCTGTTCCTATTGTTGCATAGAGATAGTCAGTCGCTGAACCTGACACTCCGGTAGGCCCGGTGACGCCGGTGGGTCCGGTAACGCCAGTCGGTCCGGTGACGCCGGTGGGTCCGGTGACGCCAGTAGGTCCGGTGACGCCAGTGGGTCCGGTGACGCCGGTGGGTCCGGTAACGCCGGTCGGTCCGGTAACCCCGGTGGGTCCGGTGACACCAGTGGGTCCGTTGACGCCAGTGGGTCCGGTAACGCCAGTGGGTCCGGTAACGCCAGTGGGTCCGGTAACGCCAGTGGGTCCGGTAACCCCGGTGGGTCCGGTAACGCCGGTGGGCCCAGTGACGCCGGTGGGTCCGGTAACTCCGGTGGGTCCGGTAACGCCAGTGGGTCCGGTAACGCCAGTGGGTCCGGTAACGCCAGTGGGTCCGGTAACCCCGGTGGGTCCGGTAACGCCGGTGGGTCCGGTAACCCCGGTGGGTCCGGTAACGCCGGTGGGTCCGGTAACGCCGGTCGGTCCGGTGACGCCGGTGGGTCCAGTGACGCCGGTGGGTCCAGTGACGCCGGTGGGTCCGGTAACCCCGGTCGGCCCTCTAAGGCCAGTCGGTCCTGTAACTCCTGTTGGCCCTGTAACTCCTGTTGGCCCTGTAAGGCCGGTCGGTCCTGTAATCCCCGTCGGCCCTGTAATCCCTGTAGGCCCTGTAATCCCTGTAGGCCCCGTAATTCCGGTAGGTCCGGTGATGCCAGTGGGTCCAGTGATCCCCGTGGGCCCTGTAATTCCCGTGGGCCCGGTAACCCCAGTCGGTCCAATCAGGCCGGCGGGTCCGCTCATGCCCCTCAGTTTCGGGCCAGTCGCGCCTGTAATACCGGTTGGTCCCTTGATCCCTGTGGGGCCGTTGTCGCCGATGGGCCCACTGTTGCCTGTAGAACCCTTGACGCCGGTTGGCCCTGTAACCCCCGTGGGTCCGGTGACCCCGGTTGGCCCCGTGATACCAATTGCCCCGGTTGCTCCTGCCCCGGTCGGTCCGGCAGGCCCGGTTGCACCGCGTTCACCAATCTCCTGCCAGGCCGTCCAGGTTGCTCCCCCATTCTGGCTGCTGCGGTAATAGAGCGCAGGATTAGAGATATATAGCTGCTGAATATAAGCTCCAACCTGGGAGACATACAAGGTCCAGACGGCCGGGTGCATTACCGGCGGACTATCAGGGGGAGCCGTTCCATTGGGATCATTCGAGCTGTACACGCCAGCTTGAGTGAACGAGCTTAAGGGGGAAGCGGATGGCTCTTCGGTTAAGGGCAGGGCGTCGATGTCCTCAGGCTCCAGTACGACTGCTCCGGTTAGGCCGTTAACACTTAGAGCGCCGCCTGCAGGACCGGTAGCCCCCGTGGGTCCGCTGGGTCCGATGACAATAGGCAGGTTGGCGGCTGTCTTGAGCTTCGAATCCAGCATCATCTCCTGCTTGAAGACGGTATCCAGCATGGATTGCACGTTACTGTTGACCTGTAGCACCTGTGCCAGAGTGGCAGGCGGACCGCTCATCCCTGGCAGCGTGCCCAGGGCAAATTGAATCTTCTCTCCTTCCGCATTAATAATGTGGGCCAAGCCGAGTTCTTCCATCGCAATGGAAGAGAATAGCAGGTTAACTACGTCGTCCCGCGTCAATGAAATCGACGGAGTGATATTTGGAATGTTAGGTGTGGACAAATAAAACCCTCCTTCATGATTTGATAGTTCAGTGGAACGGAAGAATTGAGTGAAAGCATACGGACAATCTGAACTGGATGCCCGTATTAGAATGTTATTGTAGAGTCACAATAGTTACTTGACATCTCGGAGAAATGACAACAGTAGCTGTAGCTCCAGCATTCAGTACTGCCAGTGCAGTATTTGGTTGTGCAAGAAGATCAAGAATCACGGAAGAAGTATGGTTAGAATCAGATCCATTTGATGCATCTGTAAGTGTTCCCGGTATCCTTGTTGCCGGAACAGAACCGGCAGTACCTGTAGCGAGCTGGAATGTCCTGTTCTGACCGGACCCTACCGAGTAGATGATCAGATAAATATGGCCGCCCGTTAAAGTGAATATTCCCGTTAGATTATCAAGCTTTATATTGTTACTTCCTCCTGAAGGTGCAATAGTATCAAAAAGGACAGGGGTGCCTGGAGGAATGTTAGGATCCGTAGCAGCGATTGTCGCATTGGCAAAGTCACTGGATAATGCTGTTGGCCCGGTAGCTCCGGTGACGCCCGTGGCTCCGGTGACGCCCGTGGGTCCGGTGACGCCCGTGGGTCCTGCGGTAACACCAGTTGGACCCGTAACACCCGTAGGTCCGGTGACGCCGGTCGGACCTGTGACACCCGTAGGTCCGGTGACGCCGGTTGGCCCGGTGACGCCCGTGGGTCCTGCGGTAACGCCGGTTGGACCCGTGGCGCCAGTAGGCCCGGTGACACCCGTAGGTCCGGTAATGCCTGTGGGCCCGGTGACGCCGGTCGGCCCAGTAACACCGGTCGGACCGGTGACAACACTCGTAGGACCCGTGATGCCGGTGGTTCCCGTGACGCCGGTCGGACCGGTGACACCCGTTGGCCCGGTGATGCCGGTGGCTCCGGTGGCTCCAGTGGCTCCGGTAACGCCAGTGGCTCCGGTTATAGTGCTGGTCGGACCGGTGACACCGGTGGGTCCGGTAACGCCAGTTGGTCCGGTGGCACCCGTAGGTCCGGTGGCACCGGTGGGTCCGGTGACGCCCGTCGGCCCAGTAGCACCTGTAGGTCCGGTGACGCTGCTAGTGGGACCAGTAACACCGGTGGGTCCAGTAACACCAGTCGGTCCAGTGATGCCCGTGGGTCCAGTGACACCTGTCGGTCCGGTGGCACCGGTGGGTCCGGTAACACCGGTCGGTCCGGTTATAGTACTGGTCGGCCCGGTGGCACCGGTGGGTCCGGTGACGCCAGTGGCTCCGGCGGTGATTCCGGTTGGACCTCTGACGCCAGTGGACCCGGTAGCACCAGTCGGTCCAGTGATACCAGTCGGCCCGGTAACGCCGCTGGGTCCGGTAACGCCCCGGATTCCGGTGATTCCGGTGGGTCCGGTAGCACCGGTGGGTCCGGTAACACCGGTGGGTCCGGTAGCGCCGGTCGGCCCGATAACGCCGGTGGCTCCGGTGATTCCGGTAGGCCCAGTGGGTCCGGTAGCACCTTGTGGAGCTCCGGTAGCACCTGGTCCGGTCGGGCCCACCGAACCTGTTGCACCGCGTTCACCAATTTCCTGCCAGGGCGTCCAGGTCCCCCCGGCATTCGGGCTGCTGCGGTAGTAAAGGGCAGGGTTGGAGATATAAATCTGTTGAATATAAGTTCCTACCTGAGACACATACAGGGTCCAGACCGCAGGATGCGTTACAGGCGGGGTGTCCGGAGGCGGGGTTCCGTTGGGATTATTGGAGCTGTAGACACCTGATTCGATAAAGGAACCTAAAATAGAGTTGGATGGCTCTTCATTGTTGGGCAGGGCCCCTACGTCTGCAGGGTCCAGCACAATAGCTCCAGTCAGACCGTTGACGCTGGTGACGGGACTTGGAGCGCCAGTTGGCCCGACAGGACCTGTCGGGCCCGCCAAGCTGGGGACACCAGCAGCCGTCTTGAGCTTCGAGCCCAGCATCATTTCCTGCCGTAAGATGCTCTCCATCATGCCTTGCGTACTACTATTCACCTGTAGAATCTGTGCCAGGGTGGCCGGTGGACCGCTTAATCCCGGCAGTGTGCCTAAGGCAAACTGGATTTTCTCTCCCTCGGCATTAATAATGTGCGCCAAACCAAGTTCTTCCATAGCGATAGAAGAGAAAATCAGATTAATTACGTCGTCTCTCGTCAATGAGATTGACGGAGTGATATTAGGAATATTGGGTGTGGACAAATAAAACCCTCCTTCATATTGTGATGCTTCAGTATATGTCGATATTTATCATAAGGAAGGAAGATGGCCTACTGGACTGAAAGAAAAGCATCCAAAAGAATGCTCCTTCATGATGTGATGGACGTTATCTCAGAGTCACAATAGTCAATTGACATCGGTCATTATCGATAATAGCTTCAGTAGCTTGGGCATTTTGGACGGCCAGTGTTGTTAAACTTTGTACAGCGCTAAGATCAATAACTGCGGACGAAGTGTGATTGGCATCTGAACCGTTTGTGGCCAGTGTAAGAGTTCCTGGTACCAAGGTATCTGGATCGTTCGGATCGATACCTGTCACAAGCTGAAAGGACTTATCTTGCCGGGAGCCTATGGAATAGATGACCAGATAAATATGACCGCCAGTTAAAACGAATATTCCTGTATTAGGAACCGGGTATATAGTGTTATCTGGATCAAATGGAATGTATGAATCGAAAGGGATAAAGGAATTACCTGGAATAACAGGAACTACATCATTTGAGATAGTGGCATTTAAAAACTTGCTGGATAATCCTACAGGACCGGTATGGCCGGTAACGCCGGTAGGTCCTGTATGTCCGGTGACGCCAGTAACACCAGTAGCTCCACGGGTAAGGCTCGTGACACCGGTGACGCCGGTAGGTCCTGTATGTCCGGTGACGCCGGTGACGCCGGTAGGTCCACGGGTAAGGCTCGTAACCCCGGCCACGCCGGTAGGTCCGGTAAAACCGGTGACGCCGGTCACGCCAGTAGGCCCGGTATGTCCGGTGACGCCGGTCACGCCGGTAGTTCCTCGGGTAAGACCGGTGACGCCGGTAATGCCGTTAGGTCCGGTATGTCCGGAGATGCCAGTAACGCCGGTAGTTCCTCGGGTAAGGCTTGTTACACCGGTAACGCCATTAGGTCCAGTGTGGCCAGTAGCACCGGTAACACCGGTAATGCCTCGATTTAGACCAGTGAAGCCGGAAACGCCGGTAGGCCCGGCATGTCCGGTGATGCCGGAAACACCGGTAGGTCCGGTAAGGCCAGTGAAGCCGGAAATACCGATAGACCCGGCAGGCCCTGTGACGCCAGTCATGCCGGTATGCCCGGTATGCCCCGTGACGCCAGTCATGCCGGTATGCCCGGTATGCCCCGTGACGCCAGTCACGCCGGTATACCCGGTATGTCCAGTGACGCCGGTCACGCCCGTATACCCGGTATGTCCAGCGACGCCGGTCGCGCCAGTAGGCCCGGTATGTCCGGTGACGCCGGTCACGCTAGTAGGCCCGGTATGTCCCGTCACGCCGGTGTGCCCCATGACGCCGGTCACACCGGTATGCCCGGTAGAGCCTGTAACGCCGGTTGGTCCGGTATGCCCCGTGAGGCCGGTGTAGCCGGTAACGCCCGTAACACCAGTGACGCCAGTGACCCCGGTAATGCCGGTAGCGCCTGAGATGCCTCTGATACCTGTGGGTCCTGTGACGCCGGTCGGCCCAGTAGATCCGAGAGCACCCTGTGGAGCTCCGGTAGCGCCAGCGCCGCTCGGGCCTGTTGCTCCTGTCGCACCCCGTTCCCCAATTTCCTGCCAGAGCGTCCAGGTAACCCCGGCATCGGAACTGCTGCGGTAATAAAGGGCAGGGTTGGAGATATATATCTGCTGAATGTAACGTCCAACCTGAGACACATACAGGGTCCAGACCGACGGATGCGCTACTGGCGGGCTATCCGGGGACACTGCTCCAAAGGGGTTGTTAGAGCTGTAGACGCCGGCCGCGGTAAACGACTTCAAATTGGAATTGGAAGGCTCTTCATTGTTGGGCAGGGCCCCTACGTCAGCAGGGTCCAGCACAATAGCTCCAGTCTGGCCGTTGACGCTGATGACGGGACTTGGAGCGCCAGTCGGCCCGACAGGACCTGTCGAGCCCGCCAAGCTGGGGACGCCAGCAGCCGTCTTGAGCTTCGAGCCCAGCATCATTTCCTGCCGTAAGATGCTTTCCATCATGCCTTGCGTACTACTATTCACCTGTAGAATCTGTGCCAGGGTGGCCGGTGGACCACTTAATCCCGGCAGTGTGCCTAAGGCGAACTGAATTTTTTCTCCCTCAGCATTAATAATGTGCGCCAAACCAAGTTCTTCCATAGCGATAGAAGAGAAAATCAGATTTATTACGTTATCCCGCGTCAATGAGATTGACGGAGTGATATTAGGAATATTGGGCGTGGACAAATAAAGCCCTCCTTAATGATGGATGGTTCAGTATATGTGTGGGCTAATCATTCGGGGGGTAAAGTAGCCCATAGAAATGAAATAAGTGCCCGGAAATACGAGGGCTCCGAGGATTGATATTTGAGTTATGTATTGAAAAAACCGCAAAGTCTTCGCTAAAGCGAGATTTGCGGTCTTTACAGGCCACACCTATCAGTTTCATCTGAAGGAACGGTCCCCCAGTTATTATGGGGTAGTGGTTAGAGATGTTACGGCTGGCACTTCGTTTGATCTCGGTCAAGTGCAGATTGCTCCGGGTCTGGAAATATCAGGAACTGGAACTAAGCTTTTTACAGAATATTTTGACTGGAACAACACGAACACCCGTTGCGGCGATGAACCTCATTCGAGAATTTCCATTTATGCACCCACCACCATCTATAACGGCAAAGTTAAAACAGCACCCTATCTCGGTTTGACTGTTAGCTCCGATTGTCCGGGAACCAGCAAGATTATGGTAAAAGGGAATCAGGTTGTTCAGGAGTACGGCATTGGGAACTCTCCGGGCGGTCAGCTGATCAATCAGGCGAACGGGCTGTGCGCGGATGTTATGAACGGCAGCAGCGAGGTAGGAGCGCAGCTGATCCAGTATGCTTGCACCAACGCAAGCAATCAGGTCTTTGTATTTGCCTCAGACGAGACGCTGCACACCCAGACGCATTGTCTGGATGCCGGCTCCTCTCCTCCGGATGGAGCGCCCCTCGTTCTCGCGGAATGCAATAATGGATCCCCTACCCAGCATTGGGGGCTGCATCCGTACGGAATTGAGAGCTCAGGGGGATTAACGATTGGCACCCGAGAACTATTCAACAAGCAGCGGAGCACGTCTAATCGTGAAAAAAATTGATTATAGCAACTTTCCGTATGAGACGAAATGGACCTTCAACACCGCTCCAAGTCCATAATCAATAAAATAAAATTCATGAATCCGCACGGACCGGGAACTCTACAATTGGAGAGAAATCTCCAATTCTGAAGACGGTGAGGACGGAATTCATGAATCAAGCTTCCGGTACAACTGAAGAAGACAAGAAGTTAAAGTGGTGGCAGCTGAGCTTGCTCGGCATTGCGGGGACGATCGGGACCGGGTATTTTCTCGGCTCGGGTCTGGCGATCTCAATCGGGGGTCCGGCGGTGCTGCTCGTCTACCTGCTTGCGGCAATAGGAACTTACGTTGTATTCGATGCGCTGGCCCGGATGACGGCGGAGCATCCTGAGCAGGGCTCCTTCCGTTCCTATGCTCAAAAAGCCTTCGGCAGCTGGGCCGGCTTCGGCAGCGGCTGGTTATATTGGTTCTCGGAGCTGCTGATTATGGGCAGCCAGCTAACCGCGTTATCCATTTTCTCGCGTTTTTGGTTCCCGGCTATACCGATGTGGGTGTTCGCTGCCGGATTCGCGGTGGTGAGCCTGCTGATTGTGTTCTTCGGCAATAAAGGCTTCGACCGGGTAGAGAATCTGCTCGCCATCATCAAGGTGGCGGCTATTCTTATGTTCCTCGGTATAGCTGCCGCGCTCCTGGCGGGTTGGATTGGGGGCGGTACTTTTACCCCTAAGGTGCCCTTGGGCTATAAGGCGCTCTTTCCAGAGGGAGGCATCGGGCTGTGGTCTGCGTTTATTTTCGCTTTTTATGCCTATGGCGGTATAGAGGTGCTGGGGATTATGTCCTACAGGCTTAAGAACCCGGAGGAGGCGCCGAAGGCGGGGAAGGTGATGCTGGTGGGACTGGCATCAGTGTACATCCTGTCGATTGGACTTGCGGTGATTATGGTGCCGCTGAGCGCTTTTAATCCGAAGGAGAGTCCGTTCGTAATTGCTCTCCGCAGCGACCATCTGGCCTTCGTGCCTCATCTGTTCAACGGAGTACTGATCATTGCCGGTTTCTCTACGATGACCGCCTCACTGTATGCAATCACCTCGATGATGCTTACTCTTGCGCAGGAGGGGGATGCGCCTAAGGTGTTCTCGAAGAAATGGAAGGAGAAGTATCCGTTCTTCGCCTTGTGCCTGATTGCCGCCGGTCTGACGGGTGCCATTGTCATGTCCTTGTTGCTGCCGGGGAAGGTGTATGAATATATCACCACCGCTGCCGGACTGATGATCCTCTATAACTGGTCGTTCATCCTGCTCTCTGCGGGCAAGCTGCTTAAGCCGAGTCTTCTTGGAGCAGTGAAGCGCTGGACGGGGCTGGTGTTGATTCTGGCTGCTGTATCAGGCACATTATTTCATGCACTCAGCCGTCCGGGCTTCTATATCAGTCTGCTGATTGTATCGCTGATTGCGCTGGGGGACTGGATTGTACAGCATTTCCGCAACAAGAGTGCTGCTTCGGCTAAGGAAGACCAGCAGGATGTTGAGGAGGGACAATATCATTCTCTGCACGGGGGTCCCGGCTTCCGGATTAAGGGCATCCGGCTGCGGAAGAACAAGATCTAATGGAAGAACAGCAGCCGGGCAGCCTGGATGCCGAAATAGAAGCCGAAGCCGACCAGCGACAGGCCGGAGCACACGGAGACGGCCCGCAGTACCCGGGTTGTCAGGAATCTGCGGAAAATGCTGGAGGCTGCGGCCATGGTCACATCCCAGAGCAGAATCCCGAGGACGATGGCGCCGCTGTAGACCAATAACTGCTGCATCGGATAATCATTGACCGCCTTGGCTAAGATAGAGCCGTAGATTCCCAGCCAGAACAGGATGGACAGGGGGTTGAACAGGGACATGAGGAATCCGGCCGTGAAGGATTTGGACAGGGAGGCCTCACTGCCCCTCATGTCTGCGGCCGACAGCTCGCCTGAATGCTTAATGCTCTCCACCCCGGTATAGACCAGGACGAAGAAGCCGAACAGCCACAGGAAGGCTTTG
Source organism: Paenibacillus tritici (assembly GCF_018207515.1). Lineage (NCBI taxonomy): Bacteria > Bacillati > Bacillota > Bacilli > Caryophanales > Paenibacillaceae > Paenibacillus > Paenibacillus tritici. The sequence continues at coordinate 5,310,494 of NZ_CP073365.1, read as the reverse complement.
ACGAATGGAGCGTCCAGGAGATGAATCATGCCCAGATAGACCAGCAGCATGTAGATAACATCGGCGGCAATGGCCCCCAGGCCGACCACCCAGGCGTGCATGAAGCCTCCGCGCAGACCCTTGTCCAGCTGTGCCGCATTAATGGGGCCGATCGGTGCCGACAGGGATAACCCCAGAACCATATAGCTTAGGAATATGTTAATGTTGTCCTCCTCCTTTTTAGATATCTTATTCATCTGAAGGCAGGAATAGGACAACCAGAAGCAGGCCCGCGGGAGATTCGCGGGCCTCTTCCTGCAGCCGTCTCCACTTGTCTTTGTTCACACTGCTGTGTTATCTTAGGATATATTTTCAGGGAGTCTACAGATAGAGGTGAAGGCATGATTATCCGGCAAATTTTCAATAACAACGTGATTCGCGCGGAGGACCAGGTCGGACATGAATATGTTGTCATTGGGAACGGGTTAGGCTACAAGAAGAAGGCTGGTCAACGGGTGGAAGAGGACAGAATAGAGAAAACGTTCATGCTTAAGCCAGATAAAGTCCCGCGTAAATTAATTGATTTGATTGGAGAGACTTCTGCTGAGTATTTCTCACTGGCCGATGAAATTATCGGCTATGCCAAAGCAGAAATGGGCGACATCTTCAATGACAATATTTATATCACGTTAATTGATCATATTCATTTCGCCATTGCCCGCTACAGGAAGTCGATGAATCTGAAGAATGCCTTGTTCTGGCAGATCAAGAAATTCTATCCCAAGGAGTTCTCTATCGGAGTACATGCTCTAAGTCTGATCCACAAGCATTTCGGGCTCGATATGGATCAGGATGAAGCCAGCTTTATTGCGATGCATTTCGTCAATGCCCGTCAGGGTGGACAGGAGATGCAGCGTACGGTAGAGGTTACCAAGGCGATGAGCGAGATCTTCAGCATTCTGACGGATGAATATCAGGTGAAGCTGAATGAGAATTCGTTCAACTACTCCAGGTTCCTTACCCATCTCCAGTATTTTCTCCAGCGGATGATCAGCGGGGAACAGGAGCGTTCAGCTTCCGGCGACAACTTCCTGTACGATCAGATTAAGGAGAAATTTCCCAAGGCTTTTGAATGTACCCGCAAGATCAATGAGTACCTGGAGCAGGAATATGGCAATGCCATGTCGATTGACGAGAAGGTCTATCTTACGATCCATATTCAGCGGGTAACTACACGGGATATGAATCAGATGTAAGAAAAAGGAAAGGTAAAAGTGCTTGCAAACGATTACTTATTCCGCTATATTGGAGTCACAACTTAAATCTAAGGATTGTTACTGCCAAAGCAGGCGATACCTAAACGAGATGTGGATCACCCTTGTGTGATCTCACAATCTTCGTTTAGGTTTTTTTTATGCCCATTTTTTGGCTGTAAAGCAAAGGAGAATCAGCATGGATAACCAAAAAATGTCCGAAGACATCATCCGGCTTGTTGGCGGGGAAGAGAATATCAACGATCTTGTCCATTGTGCCACCCGGCTGAGATTCAGCCTCAAGGATAACAAGAAGGCGCACAGGGAAGCGCTGGAGAAACATGAAGGTGTAATTACGGTGGTGGAGAGCGGGGGGCAATTCCAGGTTGTCGTCGGCAGCAATGTCGCGAATGTATATGCCGAGATTGTCAAGAACACCAGCTTCCTGTCCAGCACCTCCACAGACGATAAGAATTCCGGCCAGAAGACCTCTGCCGTATCCAAGGTGTTCGAGATCATCTCCGGGAGCTTCTCTCCGCTGATTCCCGTCATGGCAGGATCAGGGATGCTCAAAGCGCTGCTGACCGTGCTTACGCTGCTAGGCTGGATGTCCGATTCAAGCGATGCTTACTTAATCTTGTCCGCTGCGGGTAATGCTGTATTCTATTTCCTGCCAATATTCCTGGGGATCACGCTGGGCATCAAATTAAAAGCGAATCCTTATGTCGCGGGAGCCATAGGTGCGGCGCTGATGGAACCGAACTTTACGGGGATGCTCGAAGGGGATGCCGCACGCTCATTCTTAGGTATTCCGGTCGTCATGGTCAGCTATGCCTCCAGTGTATTCCCTATCTTCATTGCCATTAGCATCTATGCACTGCTGGACAAGCTGCTGAAGAAGATCATCCTCAAGGATCTGCAGATCTTCATGGTTCCGATGCTCTCCCTTATGATTATGGTTCCGCTGTCTGTCATGGCCTTCGGTCCATTCGGTACCAGTGTCGGGGACTGGATCGCTTCCGGCGTGACTTGGCTGATTGGCGTCAGCGGTATACTGTCAGGCATTGTGCTGGGCGGGGGAATGACGTTCATGGTCGTTCTTGGACTTCACTGGGGCTTCACTCCGATCACCCTGCAGAATATAGCGAGTGGCGGTGACCCGATTGAAGCGATGGCATCGGCTGCGGTGTTTGCCCAGATTGGTGTAGCTTTTGGGATCTTCCTGAAGGCCAAGAAAGACCGATCCCTGCGGAGTATCGCCGCTTCTTCGGGAATCACCGGACTGCTGGCCGGAGTCAGCGAGCCTATCGTATACGGCCTGATCCTCCGCTATAAGCGGGTGATCCCGATCGTTATTATTGCCGGGGCGCTGGGGGGAGCCATCAACGGTCATTTCGGCGTCCTGTATACGGCTTATGTGTTCCATAATATCTTCTCCATTCCTGTGGAGCAGCCGATGTCCATCTTCATTATCTCCATGGTGGTCTCCCTGGGTACAGGCCTGCTGATGACCTTGCTGTTCGGTTATGAGAGCAAAACAAAGAATGAAGGTTCCGCTCCGGAAGCGGTGCCCCAACCCATAGTTGACCCCGTACTGCCGGATAAGCCTTCAGCGCTGGTGGCAGACCTTAGGAAAGAGCATATTTTCAGTCCGCTGTCCGGTGCTGCCTTCCCGCTAAGCAGTGTTCCTGATGAGGCCTTCTCTTCCGGCGCGATGGGCAGAGGGCTTGCAATTGATCCAGTCATCGGAGAAGTGGTTGCTCCTGTGGACGGGACGGTAACTTCCATCTTCCCGACAGGTCATGCAATCGGCATTACCTCGGCAGCAGGAACTGAACTGTTGATTCATATCGGAATTAATACCGTCGGCCTGAAAGGCAGACACTTCACGCCTATGGTCAAGGAAGGAGACCTGGTGTCCCAGGGAGATCTGCTCATCCGATTCGACCTGGAGCAGATTAAGGCAGCCGGTTATCAGACGATTACACCGGTCATTGTAACGCTGACTCCCAAAGAGGTCGAGATCTTTGAGACCAGCCAGAAGCAGGTCGAGAAGAACGATGTTATTTTGACCCTGGTGGATTAAACAATACTGAGGAGGTAAAATATATGCTGCACAAACAACTTCACGCTTTTCCGGAGGATTTCTTGTGGGGAGGCTCTACTTCGGCCTATCAGCTGGAGGGAGCCTGGGATGAAGACGGCAAAGGTCCTTCCGTAATTGATCTGGCCAACCATGTGGAAGGGGTGACAGACTTCAAGGTTGCCAGTGACCACTACCATATGTATAAAGAGGACGTAGCTCTGATGGCGGAGATGGGCTTCAAGGCTTACCGCTTCTCCATCGCCTGGAGCCGGATCTATCCGCAAGGGGACGGAGCGGTCAATCCGAAGGGTCTTGAATTCTACAGCCTGCTGATCGACGAGCTGCTTAAGTATGGCATTGAACCCATCGTAACCATGTACCACTTTGATCTGCCATATGCGCTGGAAGAGCGGGGAGGCTGGTCGAACCGGGCTACTATTGATGCTTTTGAACAATATGCCAATACGCTGTATGAGAATTACGGGGACCGCGTGAGATGGTGGCTGACCATCAATGAACAGAATATGCTTATTCTGCATCCGGGGTCCATTGGAACCTTGAATGAGAACATGACCGACCCGCAAAAAGAGCTGTACCAGCAGAATCACCACATGCTCCTGGCCCAGGCGAAAGCGATGGTGTTATGTCATCAGATGCTCCCGGACGCCAAAATTGGTCCCGCCCCTAACATCGGTGTCATCTACCCGGCCAGCTCCAAACCGGAGGATATGCTGGCCGCAGATAATTATGCCGCCATCCGCAACTGGCTGTATTTAGATATGGCGGTCTATGGACGTTATAATCATATCGCCTGGAGTTATCTGGTGGAGAAAGGTTATCAGCCTGTCATTGAGGAAGGGGATATGGAGATCCTCCGCCAAGGTCATCCTGATTTCATTGCCTTCAATTATTACACCTCCCAGACGGTAGGCGAGAGCAAAAATGACGGCAATGATTACTCTCACACAGGCGATCAACACGAAATCGTCGGAGAACCGGGAGCCTACCGGGGATCTGTGAACCCTAATCTGCAGACCACAGAGTTCGGCTGGGAGATTGATCCTGTAGGCTTCAGAACCACGCTCCGCCAGATCTATTCCCGTTATCATCTGCCGCTGATTGTTACGGAGAACGGGTTGGGTGCGTTCGACAAGCTTGAAGCTGATGGAACGGTAAATGATGAATACCGGATTGACTTCTTCCGCAAGCATATCGAGCAGATCCAGCTCGCGCTTACAGACGGGGTAGAGGTGTTCGGCTTCTGTCCGTGGTCAGCCATTGATCTGGTCAGCACGCATCAGGGCTCCAGTAAAAGGTACGGCTTCATCTATGTGGACCGCGAAGAGTTCGATCTGAAGGAGCTCCGCCGTGTGCGGAAGCTCAGCTTCTACTGGTATCAGAAGCTGATTGCTTCCAGGGGAGAGATTCGCTGATCCATACGGATAAATGCGGATAAATCAAAAGGACCGCCCTCATAATGGACGGTCCTTTGTGTTGCGTGATGTCTGCTGCAAACCGAATAAAGGTGCAGGGGTGCAGACTTAGGCTTTAACAGGCTCCGGCCGTTTCACCAGCAGCGGAGGAGGGATCAGCCAGCCTTTTTTCTTCAGCAAATGCAGGTTCTTCACACCGAGGGCCGCCTTGGTCAGATGATACTTGGCGAACAAAGCTCCGATATCCTCACGGATGGATTGTCCCATCGCCTGGCTGCAAGCCACAAGTCCGGCAGCCAGATTCGCTGCAAGCATAGCCGCTATTTCAGGATCTGTAAACCGTGCACCGATAGGGATATCCTCCAGCTTTGCCTCAGGCCGGTTCGGCATGACTGGCGCAGACGCGAGCCCCTGCTCGGACAGCAGCGTGTCGCACTCACTGATCTCCAGCTCCGCCTGATCAATCATCGCAGCAATGATTTTCTTCAGATCACTGTCACCGGCATGATACATATAAGCCCGGTAACACGATATTGCTCCCTTGGCAGCCATTGAGGCTTGCCATACCGCATAGATCTCTCCATAATGCATCGGTTCTTCCTTCGGGTTACCGCCTAGAATCCCAGTCATAATCAGGCTCCTTTTATGCTGAATTTTGAACAAGCAATAGCATACCCTTAACCGCTTGTCCTTTATGCTGCCGACATTTCTTGACAATCTGTATAAATCCGGGCGTTAGAACCACAATAAGCAGGATGCAACTATACAAGAAGGTGGTTCGTCCAATGAAAGGGTCAAAAGGGGCATTAATCGCACTTGCTTCCATCCCGCTAATTATGACACTGGGCAATTCAATGCTGTTGCCGATCCTGCCGCAGATCTCCAAGGAGCTGGGGATCACTGCCTTTCAAGTCAGTATGCTCATCACGGTCTATGGCCTGATCGCCATTCTGATGATTCCCGTGGCCGGATATTTATCAGACCGCTATGGGCGAAAAAAAGTAATTCTGCCCAGCCTGATCCTGGCAGCTGTGGGCGGAGCGGTATGTGTGGCAGCCGCCTGGTTCTCCACCGGAATCAGCGCGTATTGGATCATCCTTGGAGGACGTTTCATCCAGGGGATTGGTGCGGCGGGCGCCTTCCCCATTGTCATTCCGTTCGTCGGCGATCTGTTCAAGGATGAGAAAGAGGTGAGCAAGGGTCTCGGGATCATTGAGACCTCGAACACATTCGGTAAAGTATTAAGCCCGATTCTGGGTGCTTATCTGGGGACCTTACTATGGTATGCTCCCTTCATTGCCATTCCGGTGCTGTGCCTGATTTCCTGCGCACTGGTTATCTTTCTCGTGCATAAGCCGAAGACGGAGGACAAGGCAGAGCCCAAGAGTCTGAAGCAATTCCTGTCCGGCATCAAAGAAACGCTGCATGAGCGGGGCCGCTGGCTGTACGCTATCTTCGCGATTGGCGGAATCTGCATGTTTGCAACCTTCGGGGTGTTATTCTACTTATCCGAGACATTAGAAGCGAAGTATAATCTGCATGGAGCCTACAAAGGCTTCGTGCTGGCCATTCCGCTGGCGCTGCTGTGTCTGGCGTCCTATGGGAGCGGTAAGGTCATCGGCAAGAACAAGCCTTTGATGAAATGGATCGGCTTCGGCGGTATGGTTATCGTGACGGCTGCCATGTTGATTACGGCTTTAAGCGACAATATCTATTTCATGGTAGGGTTTCTGAGCTTAAGCGGGATTGGAATTGGAGTGGTCCTGCCATGTATGGATGCGCTGATTACCGAGGGGATCGAGGAAGAAAGCCGGGGAACCATTACCTCCTTATATAGCAGCATGCGGTTCATCGGCGTTGCGCTGGGGCCGCCGGTGGTGTCCCTGCTGATGAACCGCGGGCATTGGACCCTGTTTGGCACCATGGCGGGTGTAGGCGCAGTCGGCGGACTGCTGTCCTTCTTCGCGGTGACGCCAAGCAAGGAGGATTCTGAGGGCGGGGGCCAGACGGTTCAGCGCGAGTATAAGATGAAGAAAGGCAATCCATTGCGCCAGCGTGTGCGGTAGCGATAGGGTGATCCAGAGGTTATCCTGGCAGACTAGGCTGCCGGGATAACCAAACAAGCAAGGCCCGCGAATGATCGCGGGCCTTCTTGCTGCGGAATTACATGTGGTTAGCAATCCAATTAATTAAAACTTTTATTAGTCAATTAGCTGAATTGTTTTACCCGACAGGGCATCTACTACACGCACTTTGAGCTTGATATTAATAAGATAGATTAACTCTAGCATAAGGAGGGAAATATATTGTCGAATCCCAATATTCCGGGCATCACTCCCACGATCACCTTATCAAGGGATGATGTTGTCAATCTGCTATTCTCCTCCATTGCCATGGAGGAGCTTGGACTAGCCCATATTATTAACGCTGAAGGCGAGAAAATACAGTTCGCTCTGGGTACGCTTCCGGGGATCAGCGGTCCCCCTGCTACCCTCGCACAGGTCCTGGAGGTCAATAGCAGCACCCAAGCTATGCTGGACACCATCTTTCGCCAAGAGATGATACTAGATTCCAGGCTCAAGACCGCTTCTAACATACCTGTGGTAAGCGGTCCCATCGGACCGACAGGGCCCAGAGGAGAACCCGGCGGTGTTCTCAGTATCAACGGAGAGGAGGGGGAAGTGATTCTGACTGCAGAAGATGGCATCTTCCCGATCGACAACGTTGAGGCGCCGACCAGTATTCTTGGGAATTACATTGAACCCGGTGTCTACAGCTCAGGCAGCGCCGCCGGGATCACGGGTCCGCCGGACGGTCCGATAGTGGACCATCCGTCAGTGTGGACGATTTATGTATCCCGAGTAGGTGATTATGTTCAGCAGATCTATATTTCCAATCCGGCTATATACTATCGCAGCAGCCAGAATGCTGGCTTAAACTGGACTCCGTGGGTACCCATTGGTGAGCGAGGACCTACTGGTCCAACCGGCGCAGGTGTAATGGGTAGGGCGGGTGGGACTGGCCCAATTGGGGTTACCGGTTCTAAGGGGGCGATCGGCCTTACAGGTTCGACAGGTGTGAGGGGTGCAACGGGTCTTACAGGTTCGACCGGAGTGACCGGTGCTACGGGTCCAACGGGTGCAACGGGTCCGACGGGTGCGATAGGTGTGAAGGGTGTAACGGGTGCAACGGGTCTAACCGGTCGGGCGGGAGCGACTGGTCCAACGGGCCCGACCGGCCCGATGGGAGTGACCGGCCCGACGGGTGCGACTGGCCCGGTCGGCCAGACCGGTTCTACGGGCGCGACCGGCCTGACAGGGCTAACAGGACCGACCGGAGCCACGGGCGCGGCGGGGGCGACCGGCGGGGCGGGAGTGACAGGCAGCACTGGTCCGACGGGAGTCACCGGCCTAACAGGTGCTAAGGGTGCGACGGGAGCGAAGGGCCTGACCGGTCCGACGGGAGCCACCGGGCTAATCGGTTCACCAGGGACCACTGGTCCGACAGGTCGGGCAGGAGTGACAGGCCCGACAGGTCGGACAGGAGCCACGGGTGTGACTGGTCAGACCGGGGTGACTGGTGCTACGGGTCCAACCGGAGCCACCGGACCGACAGGGTTGAGAGGCCCGACTGGCGTGAGCCTGAGAGGTGTGACAGGTCCGACAGGGGTGATGGGTCCAACCGGTGTAACCGGCCTGGCAGGAGTCACCGGCCGGGCAGGAGTGACCGGCCTGGCAGGAGTCACCGGCGGGGCGGGTATGACGGGCCCCACGGGTGCGACTGGCGCGACAGGGTTAACCGGCCGGGCGGGAGCCACGGGCCTGACCGGTCCCACTGGTCCGACAGGTGCTACCGGCCCTACCGGTGCAACCGGCCCTACGGGGGTGATCATCGGCCCGACCGGCCTGGCTGGAGCCACTGGCCCAACCGGAGCCACCGGCCCGACGGGGATCACCGGCTCGACGGGAGACGCGGGTCACACTGGAGCCACCGGTGTAATCGGTGCAACTGGCTTCAGAGGTCGTAACGGTCCAACCGGTGCAACTGGCCACATCGGCTTGACTGGCCCCGCATTAAGACCTATTCCTGCTTATTGTAACGTTACCTTGAATAAAGCGACTAATACATTCGTTGCTATCGGGGGGAACGTTCCTTTTAATACTACTAATGGAATTTCATCCAATGTTCATTTTAACGGGAGTAACACGATTACAGTGGACTTGGCGGGGATTTACCGCATTACCTTTCTGGCGGTTCTAAATGAGGATCACGGAGCCAAGAAGGAGATGACGGTTGCAGTTAATGGAACCCCTATTCCAACTGGTGAATTTCATCAACAGATTACTACAGGATATTTTCAGATGTTCGGCGAGTTTGTTGTTCAGCTTGCTGCAAATTCTCAACTTACGTTGAAAAATACAGGAACAGCCCAATTAGTAGTAGGAGGAAGTAATGTCAACCGGACAGGTGCATTTTTAAATATAATCAGGATCGCATGAATAAAGGGATATTTCCGTCTGCGATTTCAAATGTAAGGGGGCATTAACATGTCGAATCCTAATCTTCCCAATATCTCACCAACCATCACATTGTCGCGGGATGATGTATTGAACTTGTTGTTTTCATCCATTGCGATGGAAGAGCTAGGGCTTGCTCATATCATCAACGCTGAAGGTGAGAAAATTCAGTTTGTCCTAGGGACCCTTCCGGGAGCCACACCTGCGACGCTTGAACAAGTCTTAGATGTCAACAGCAGTAGTCAGGCGATGCTTGATACAATCTTCCACCAGGAAATCATACTTGATTCCAAGCTGAGAACGGCCTCGGGCGTTCCCTCCTTGGTTGGACCTACAGGACCAGCAGGACCTACCGGGGCGGCGAGTGGTGTTCTAAGTGTAAATGGTCAGACCGGCGATGTCATTCTGAGCGCAGAGATCGGGGTTCTCCCGTTCAATGATGAGCCATCGGGCAATCGTCTGACGCATTACAATCAGCCGGGCGTGTATAGTTCAGATAATCCCGCAGGCCCTTCACCGCCGGACAGTCCGCTGGTGGAGCACCCATCCGTATGGACTCTTTATGTGTCACGGGTTGGTAACTTTGTCCAGCAGCTCTATATATCCAACCCGCATTTGTACTACCGCAACAGTCAGGATTCGGGGATTACCTGGTCGCTATGGATAGAAATTGGCGAAAGAGGCCCGACGGGTCCGACGGGTACAGGGGCTACAGGACCTAGAGGAGTGAGAGGGAACTCAGGTATCACAGGTCCGGGGGGCGCTACAGGACTCACCGGAGCGCCGGGACCTACGGGTCCAAGGGGGCTAACAGGTATTAGCGGCCCGGCAGGTATGACGGGGCCAAGGGGTGTAACCGGTCCGGGCGGCGCTAGTGGGCTTACCGGAGCGCAGGGACCCACTGGTCTGGCGGGTTCAACGGGTGTACGCGGCCGGGCAGGTGTGAATGGTCCGGCAGGTGTGACTGGGATGACAGGTGTAACGGGCCGGGCAGGTGGTAGGGGGCTTACAGGTCCGACAGGCCGGGCAGGCTTGAGCGGACCGACAGGTGTGACAGGTCCTACGGGTGTGAAGGGACTGACGGGTGTACGCGGCCTGGCAGGTGTCCAGGGTCAGGCAGGTGTGACGGGCCGGTCAGGTGTGACGGGCCGGGCAGGTGTAACAGGTCTGGCGGGAGTGAGCGGCCGGGCTGGTGTCAGTGGCTGGGCAGGTGTAACTGGCGTGACTGGTATAACCGGAGTGGCGGGTATAACGGGTCCAACGGGTATAACCGGAGTGGCGGGTATAACCGGCCCGACCGGCCCGACCGGTGTGACCGGCATGACCGGCCTAACAGGTGTGACAGGACCAACGGGTATCACTGGTAGGGCAGGTGCTACCGGTCCCACTGGTGTCACCGGCCCGACCGGGGTGAAGGGTCGGGCGGGCGTAACGGGAGTAGCGGGTGTCACCGGGCCAACGGGTGTCACCGGCCCAACGGGCGTAACCGGTCCGACCGGTGTGACCGGTCCTACTGGCATGACAGGCCCGACTGGTGGAACGGGCCGGGCAGGGATAATGGGCCGGGCGGGAGTAACCGGTCCAACCGGCGTGACCGGTCCTACTGGCGTGACGGGGCCGACCGGTGTGACGGGCCCGACCGGTATGAAGGGTCCGACAGGCGTTAGGGGTGCGACAGGTGTAAGGGGGGCGACAGGTGTAATAGGCCCGACAGGTGTAACCGGTCCAACCGGTCCGACAGGTCTGAGGGGTCCAAACGGTCACACTGGTTCAACTGGTTCAGCAGGAGTAGGATTCGCTTCCTCGTATAGGTACATTTCTACAACTGCCGGTAATGTTCCCATAAATCCTAATGATAATGTTGTATTCAACGTTCTTGGTGCAGGGACGTCTGATATCGCATTCGATGGCCAATCCACAGTAACGGTTAATACAGCCGGCGATTATTTAGTTGTCTTTCAATTAACGATAGCGAATCAATCTATTCCACTCAAAAGATGGACAGTTTCGGTCAATGCCACTCCTATTCCCAACGGTGAATTTCACAGATATTTCAGTACCGGCGACAATTATCAGATAGGAGGAGAATATCTTATCCGCTTAAATGCTGGTGATAAGCTTACTCTAACGAATACCGCGACTACAGTGCAAAGGATATCAGGGGCTAATGTTGGTGAAGACAATGGTTTCCTGAGTGTAATCAGAATTGGTTGAGAAGCTAAAGGAGGCCTTACCATGTCCAATCCCAATATACCCAATATTACTCCGGCCCTCTCCTTGTCGCGGGCCGATGTATTGAATTTGTTGTTCTCATCAATCGCCATGGAGGAGTTGGGTCTGGCACATATCATCAATGCCGAAGGAGAGAAGATCCAGTTCGCTTTGGGCACGCTTCCCGGTTCAACTCCTGCTACATTGCCAGAGGTGCTTCAGGTTAACAGCAATGTACAAGCTATGTTGGACACCGTTTTCCGTCAAGAGATTATGCTGGATTCGAAGATGCTTATCGCAGCTGGTATTCCAACGATCCTTGGTCCCACAGGTCCCACGGGGCCAACAGGCTTCGCCGGAGGTGTGTTCAGTGTCAATGGTCAGACCGGCGATATCATTCTGAACGCAGATAACGGGGTCTTCCCCCTCAATGAAGATCCGTCGGGCAATCGACTGGCGCTGTATAATCAGCCGGGTGTCTACAGTTCAGACAGTCCCACGGGTCCTGCACCGCCAGACGGGCCACAGGTGGAACACCCATCGGTATGGACTATTTATGTGTCCCGTGTAGATAATTATGTCCAGCAGCTGTATATTTCCAACCCTGCGCTGTATTACCGCAGCAGTCAGGACGGCGGTCTAACGTATCCTGGCGGATGGCTTCCGATCGGCGAGCAAGGGGCAACAGGGCCTGTTGGGGTAGGAGCCACCGGGGAGAAGGGGGTAACGGGTCCCACAGGAGTAGCCGGTCCGATTGGGTTAACCGGTCCAGCCGGTGTAACAGGAGCAACGGGTGTGACCGGCCGGGCAGGTGTAACGGGTCCCACAGGGATAACCGGCCCCAAAGGTGTAACCGGCCGGGCGGGTGTAACCGGTCCGACCGGTGTAACGGGTCCCACGGGTGTTAGGGGACTCACGGGTGTCAGGGGGCCGACAGGTGTGACGGGACCAACGGGGATGACCGGCCCCACGGGGCTAAAAGGTCCAACGGGTGTGACCGGCCTGGCAGGTGTGACAGGACCCACAGGAGTGGCGGGACCCACGGGTATGACGGGCCCCACGGGTGTAACCGGCTGGGCAGGCATGACGGGTCCGACCGGTGTGACGGGACCCACAGGTGTGACCGGCCCGACCGGTGTGACGGGACCGACGGGTGTGACAGGACCCACCGGTGTAACTGGCCCGACCGGTGTGACCGGCCCGACTGGTGTGACTTGGGCTACCGGTGTGACGGGGGCTACCGGTGTGACGGGGGCTACCGGTGTGACGGGGGCTACCGGTGTGACGGGGGCTACCGGTGTGACCGGCCCAACCGGAGTGACGGGCCCGACCGGTGTGACGGGGGCTACCGGTGTGACGGGGGCTACCGGTGTAACCGGCCCAACCGGAGTGACGGGCCCGACCGGTGTAACCGGCCCGACCGGTGTAATCGGCCCAACCGGAGTGACGGGGGCTACCGGAGTGACGGGGGCTGCCGGTGTGACGGGGGCTACCGGTGTGACGGGGGCTAGAGGTCTGACGGGTGCTACAGGGATGACAGGTGCTAAAGGGGTGACGGGGCCAACCGGTGTAACCGGCCCAACGGGAACCGCTGGTCCCACTGGCCACACTGGCCCCACTGGTGTAACCGGTCCAACGGGTGCCACCGGTCCGACAGGTACGAGGGGACCCACAGGTGTAGTGGGACCTACAGGTGTGAGGGGACTCAGAGGTGTGAGAGGGCTGACAGGAGTGACAGGCGTAACCGGCCCAATCGGCAAGCCGGGTGTAACCGGATTTGGTTTTCCTTCCTCTTATCGTTATGTCATTTCGAATCAAAGAAATGTTACTGTTGCGAATAGAGGTAAGGTTATATTTAATCTTCCTGGTATAGGAACCTCGGATATTACTGTAACAGATGCCAATACTTCGCTTACGATTGCTACAGCGGGAACTTACCGGATTGCTTTTCAGGTCACCACAGCAGTATCAGTACAAATAATAGCGTGGGCTGTTGCCGTAAATGGAACGGTTATTCCTGGGGGCGAGTTCTACACAATTGTACCTAGTGGTAGTAACGCTTATCAAATTGGAGGGGAATATATTCGAAATCTTGCAGCAGGAAGCGTCCTATCCGTTGTCAATACTTCTAACGCAACCCTAACTATATCTACTCGTAATGGGAGAGCTGGAACCAGTGCCTTTCTTAGCGTTATTCGCCTAATTTAGCGGGTAGAAGGTCCTCATTCATTTAGAAGGCCCGCGAATGATCGCGGGCCTTCTTGTTGCGGAATTACACTTCAATAATGATCGGAAGAATCATCGGACGGCGTTTTGTTTTGTCATACAGGAACTTGCTCAAGGAATCCTTAAGCGTCTGCTTGATAATATTCCACTGCTCCAGATCCGCTCTGCTCATCTTAAGAAGGGTGGCCTTGACGAGCTGGTTGATCTCATCCATCAGGGTGTCTGAATTGCGGACATAGACGAACCCGCGGGAGAGCGTATCCGGCTCATTCAGCAGCCGCCCGTCGGCCTGGCTAAGGGTAATCACGGTAATTAGAACCCCGTCTGCTGACAACTGGCGGCGGTCCCGCAGCACTACATTGCCGATATCGCCAATTCCCAGGCCATCCACGAAGATCTGTCCGGCTGCTACCCTTCCCGATTGCCGGACCACGCCGCCTGCCGATTCCACCAGATCCCCGTTTTTTAACAGAAAAATCTGGTCTCCCTGCACCCCGACAGCTTCCGCCAGCAAGCGGTGATGGTGCAGCATCCGGTATTCGCCGTGAATGGGGATGAAATACTCCGGTTTCATTAAGGTCAGCATCAGCTTCAATTCCTCCTGGCTGCCGTGGCCGGACACATGCAGCTCGCTGCGGGACCCGTAGATAACCTTGGCCCCGAGGATATAGAGATTGTCTACAATCCGCGAGACATTGCGTTCATTGCCTGGTATAGGATTGGCCGCAAGAAGCACGGTATCGCCGGCGTGAATCTCCATCTGCCGGTTGCTTGAATTCGCCAGGCGGGATAATGCGGCCATAGGCTCGCCCTGGCTTCCCGTGCACAGCACAGCTACTTCCTGCGGCGGCAGCTTGGCAGCCTCCGCAGGCTCGACCAGCATTCCCTCGGGGATGCTCAGATAACCCAGCTCCTTGGACACGGCTACAACATTGACCATACTCCGTCCCAGTAGGGCAAGCTTACGCCCGGTAAGTCCGGCAGCATCCACAACCTGCTGGAGCCGGTGGACATTGGAGGCGAAGGTGGATACAAAAATCCGGCGGTCAGCCTGCTTGAACGCTTCCTCCATATGCGCCCCGACGAGCTGCTCGGAAGGCGTGAAGCCGGGACGCTCCGCATTCGTGCTCTCCGAGAGCAGGAACCTGACTCCTTTTGTACCGATCTCAGCCATTCTATGGATATCCGGATACTGCTTGTTGACCGGGGTCATATCGAATTTGAAATCTCCCGTGTGGACAACCGTTCCTTCAGGGGTATCGAAGACAACACCCAGACAGTCCGGAATACTGTGATTCGTACTGAAAAAGCTGGTGGTCACCGGACCAAAGGTGAGTACGGAATCAGCGTCGATACAATGGAGCGTGGCATCCCGGAGGAGCCTGTGCTCCTTCAGCTTGATCTCAATTAATCCAAGCGTCAGACGGGAGGCGTAGAGCGGGATGTTCATCTGCTTGAGCAGATAGGGGATGCCTCCGATGTGGTCCTCATGCCCGTGGGTAACAATCAGTGCCCGTACCTTATCCTTATTGTCCTGTAAATAAGCGATATCCGGGATAATCAGGTCAATTCCAAGCAGGCTCTCGTCCGGGAATTTGGACCCGCAGTCGATGACAATAATATCGTCGCCCACTTGCAGAAAATACATATTTTTACCGATCTCATGAACTCCGCCTAAAGCGGCAATCCATAACTTGTCTTGTGGCATGGTCTCAGGGCCCTCCTTACATTAGTCTCCTTATTATGTTTGGAGAGACGGGAGGCTATCCGGTGTTCGGAAAATATCCTGGCAAACCCTTTCTTCACATTACAAATATAACATGGTATATTGGGATGTAACATTTGGAGAGAAAGTAGTAATGGAGGTGCTTGGTATGGCTAAGAATACTGGATCGAAGCCGATGTACGAGATGATTTTTCACACGCTGCGCGAACGGATTACTAAGAATGAATATAAAGCCGGAGAACGGATTCCCTCCGAGAAAGAGCTCTGCAGTGAGTTCGGCGTGAGCCGGATTACTTCCAAAAAAGCGCTGAAAATGCTGGCCGATGAGCATCTGATCATTCGCCAGCCGGGCAGGGGTTCCTTCGTTGCCGATGCGGCTTCGGCTTCGGCAGTATTGAAACCGTTTGATTTCCCGCAGGCCCCCCGGACTTCCGGTAAGAGACGGGTAATCGGACTCGTTATTACACACTTCAGTGATATGTACGGTACAGAACTGATCTACGGCATGGAAGAAGCCTCCCGGGAGAATGACGCATTCCTTATTGTCCGGCGGTCTTTCGGGATTTCCGGGCTGGAAGAGACGACGATTCAACAGCTGCTCGCGCTTGGGGTGGACGGGCTGATTATCTTTCCGGCGCAAGGCGAATATTTCAGTGCCGAGATCCTGAAGCTGGTCATACAGAAATTCCCGTTCGTCATGATTGACCGGTATTTGAAGGGGATTCCGGCATCCTCTGTAAGTACCGACCATATTCAGGCAGCCCAGGAGGCTACCCGTTATCTTTTTGAGCTGGGGCACCGGCATATCGGATTTCTGGCGCCGCCCCCGGCGAATACAACAGCTATAGAGGAAAGGATCGACGGTATTCTCGCTGCCTTTGTGGAGCATAATCTGCTGGTGAACCGTGAATTATGGATGGAGACTCTGACGTCTACCATGCCGAATGTATTTGACCCGCAGGCCCGCGTAGAGGATGTGGACAGGCTGGTGGAGCATCTCCGCAAGCATCCGCAGATCACAGCCCTGTTCGCTGCGGAATATAACATTGCATTGATGGTGGAAGAGGCGGCGGGCAAGCTCGGCCTGCGGATTCCTGAGGACCTGTCCGTCATCTGCTTCGACAATCCCGAGCCGCATGAGGGTTGCCGGATCACACATATGCGGCAGAATCAGTTCAGCATCGGCAAGCAGGCCTTCGAGAACGTGCTTGCGATGCAAGGGAACGAACCGTCTATTTCCCGTATTCTTTTACCGGCTGCCTTAATTAAGGGCAGATCCACAGCGCCGGTCCGTAAGGACTGACCCTCATAATCCGCCGAAAGTTGGCGGAGTGAGGGAATCAAAGGGATAAATCCCTCTGAATCCGCTGGAAGCTGGTGGAGAGTGGAAACCAAAGGGATAAATCCCTCTGAATCCGCCGAAGGCTGGCTAAGTGGGGAAACCAAAGGGATAAATCCCTCTGAATCCGCTGGAAGTTGGCTGAGCGAGGAAACCAAAGGGATAAATCCCTCTGAATCCGCCGAAAGTTGGCTGAGCTAGGAAACCAAAGGGATAAATCCCTCTGAATCCGCTGAAAGCTGGCTGGACGAGGGAATAAGGATCAGAAGTGCACCTCAATGGGTCGAACGTAGGCCGGACGAGGAAATAAGGAGCAGAAGTGCACCTCAATGGGTCTAACGTAGATGGAACGAGGAAATAGGGAGCAGAAGTGCACCTCAATGGGTCAAACGTAGGCGGGACGAGGGAATAGGGAGCAGAAATGCCCCTCAATTAGTCAAACGTAGGTGGGACGAGGAAATAGAGAGCAGAAGTGCACCTCATCCCACCTATGTTTGTGGGGCGAGCGTGGGGGGACGCTACCTCAAGTGTGACTGAAAAGAGGTCAATAAGTTACATAATGAGCATTACAAGAATTTCCTGCATATCAAATGTGTATAATAACATATCAATACAGCATAGTATTCATATATTTCAATCTTCGTACATACCATTTATTATATTGACATATTTATATCATTTGTTTACTATGATGAAAGCGTTTAAATTGTTTATATACTATTTGGAGGTGCAATATACAACCTTGAAGCTGAAGAATGAGATTCCGAAGTCAGTACATGCTCTAATCGCAAAGGTCAGAGGGGAACTGCCAAACTCCCCCAAACTGGCAAAAATGTTCGAGGATTGCCTCATCAATACGATTGGAACGACCATTTCGCAACAGGCGGATGGCACCACTTTTGTTATAACAGGTGATATACCAGCTATGTGGCTGCGGGACTCCGCCGCCCAGGTGCGGCCTTATCTGCTGCTTGCCGGAGAGGACCCGAACATGGCGGCGATGATTGCCGGTCTGGTCCAGCGGCAGATGAAGTATATTCTGCTTGATCCTTATGCCAATGCCTTCAATGAAGAAGCGAACGGCCAGGGTCACCAATCGGACCTTACTTCAATGAGCCCGTGGATCTGGGAACGTAAATATGAGATTGACTCGCTGGCTTATCCGATTCAGCTCAGTTATCTGCTATGGAAAAATAGCGGCTGTGTCATGCAGTTCGATGAGACTTTTCGCAAGGCTGCCCATGAGATTATGAAGTTATGGAGAGTAGAGCAACAGCATGAGACAGAGTCCGCTTATACGTTCCAGCGGCTGGATGCACCGGTTACGGACACGCTGGCAAGAGAAGGGAAAGGCAGTGAAACGGCATATACCGGAATGACCTGGTCGGGCTTCCGTCCAAGTGATGATAACTGTAAGTATGGGTATCTGATTCCATCTAATATGTTCGCCGTAGTCGTTCTGCGTTATTTGGAAGAAATCGCAAATGAGATTTATGGAGATCAGGAACTTGCGGCAGCCGCGCGGCAGCTGGGCGGTGAGATTAACCAGGGCATTCAGGAGCATGGGATGAATAATCATCCGGTATATGGAAGAATCTACGCTTATGAAACCGATGGTCTAGGCAACTATAATCTCATGGACGATGCCAATGTTCCAAGTCTGCTGTCGCTGCCGTATCTGGGCTACACGGACGGGGATGATGAGGTGTACAGTAATACCCGGCGGTTCATCCTCAGCGAAGATAATCCTTATTACTATAAAGGACAGATTGCTGAAGGGATCGGCAGTCCGCATACCCCTGAGGGTTACATCTGGCATATCGCCTTGTCCATGCAAGGTCTTACTTCGCCGGAACGCAGCGAGAAAGCACGATTACTGCAATTAATTCAGGATACGGATGCAGATACAGGCTTCACCCATGAAGGCTTCTCCGCTGATGATGCCAGCGCCTTCACCCGGCCTTGGTTCTCCTGGTCGAACATGCTGTTCTGTGAACTGATTATGGATTATTGCGGATTCCGCGTATTGAAATAGCGGAAGATAGGCGGTACAAACGTCAAGCTCATTGAAGAATGAGCATGGGTTTGTACCGCTTTTTTGCAACCAAATCCACTGGGTCCGAATATACTAACTTGTATCAAGAAGTTCATCAGGAGGTGGATACATGAACGTATGGAATAGCAGCAGACCTGTGTTCGAGACGGATGAGCGGGGGACGCATCTGAATACCGCCTGGGAAGGACATCGCAGATTCGCTTACGACCTGGTCCGTCATATGCATCCTGGGAGGATCGTAGAATTAGGGACGTATTACGGCGCTTCCCACTTCGCCTTCTGTCAGGCGGTTAAGGATCATGGACTTCCCACGGAATGTTATGCCGTCGATACGTGGCTGGGCGATAAGCATACGGGGCTATATGACGAATCCTTGTATCAGTCGGTGCAATTGTCATCGGCTACCTTTTACCCCGGAATCTCCCGTATGCTTCGCATGACCTTCGATGAGGCGCTGCATGAATTTCCGGACCATAGCATCAATCTGCTGCATATTGACGGTCTTCACACCTATGAGGCGGTCAAGCATGATTATGAGTCCTGGCTGCCCAAGCTGGCGGATCACGGCGTTATTCTGTTCCATGATATCGCGGCTATGCAAGACGACTTCGGCGTGTACCGCTTATGGGGAGATCTTCAGATGCAATACTATGCAGTACAATTCGAGCATAGCTATGGGCTTGGTGTTCTGATGCCCAAAGGCTGCTCCCCGGTAACTTCATATATGCATGCCAACTGGAATGTAATCAAGCCGATGTACCCATGAGTTACTTCCCTTCCAGTACACTCCGAATGGTCTGGACGACCAGCTCCGGCTGATCATGAATGATCATATGCCCGCTTCGTTCAGCTACTATAAGCTGACTATTGGAAGAGAGATTCAGCATGTTGCGCTGGCCCTCCTGCCAGATAGCTTCGAGCTGCCGGCCCGCTTCTTCGGAAACCCCGAAGGATGCATAATCCTGGGGCAAGCCCCGGGCGATTACTTTTACCGGGAGTGCGCCGAAGTTCTGACCACGGATAGCATCCTCGGTAGAGCCAGCCAGTACTGCTTCCTGCTCCTTGGCGGCAAAATACTCTGGCGTAGATATGACATTAATGAATGCCCCGCGGTCTTGTTCCGCAACCAGTCCCTTAAGCAGCTGGTCCTGGAACAGCCGAAGCGCACCGGAGCGTTTGAGCAGACTCAGCAGGGAAGCGCTGGGGTTGCCGGCAACCTTCTCAGCCTCCAGAATCGGCTTCGTCTCCCGGTCGTCATTCTCGGGTCTGGCATCAATCAGCACCAGCCCGGTTACTTCCTCCGGGTAAGTCTGAGTGAACAGCCGGGCGTACATGCCCCCGAGGGAGTGGCCGACCAGCAGATAAGGGCCGGGAAGGTCGGCATTCTTAAGTGCGGTATGCAGTTCGCGCACAATATGGGCTCCAGAGCGTTCAGTATCGGCCTGCTCACTCCAGGCATACCCCGCCCGGTCGTAAGTGACAACGGTAGCTGCTTCCGCTAATTGTTCGGGAATATCTCTCCAGGAGAGGCTGGTTTCACCGCTGCCTGCTTCCATAATAATGGTGGGGGCACCGGCTCCTTGCTGCCGGATGTGCAGCTTGTAGCCTCCGGCATCCACCAGCTTACCCGGTGCCGGATAGTCTTTAGCGGCTGATGTGGAGGCGATAGCTTCGTACAGGAATCCCGATCCTGCGATAAGCCCGGCCAGAGTCACAAGAACAAGCAGCAGCTTTAGCAGCCTGCTCCGCAATTTGGGGCCAGCGGATGCCCGGTTACTGGATGAGTTTTTCATGATGTTTGATGATTCTCCTTTTTTAATACAACTGTATTATTTAAAAACAGTATAACAGCTTGCCTTATCATTAAGCAATCCAGAAGTGTCTTCCATTCTGCCGGCTTCCGTTTGAACCCTCCCTCGCGCGGGTAAGATAGAGACAAATAACCCGGAAGAGAAAGGCGGTAAGCTTATGCTGTGGGGATTAATTGGACTCGTCATTGTAGTATGGCTGCTTGGCTTCATTTTTGACCTCGTGGGCAATGTGATTCATCTGCTGCTGTTTGTCGCTGCGGTATTGTTCGTAGTTAACCTGATCAAGGGGCGATCCCGCAGATAACGACGATTGAAATACACTTTGATGCAATCTGTAATTCCGTATATTAAAAGCACAAAAAGCACGCCTTTCCTTTTATAGGATGAGGTGTGCTTTTTCAAAATATAGAATATATATGTTTAAAAGGACGGCAAAGCCGTTTCCGCTTGTGTTGCAGTCAAGTCCCATATTACCCGCGAGTCTGGACACCTATTCCCCGGTTGCCTATAATGAATGAAATGAAAATGTAATTGGAGGAGAATCAATGCATAAACCGATCATCGCCGTCGATATGGACGATACCATCTGCCATCTCGTCAAACGTGCGATATACCACAACAACATTGAATTTCCTACGCATCCGCTTCGCTATGAAGATATGATGGATTGGAACACGGACCACCTGCGCCACCCGGACAGCACAATGGATCTGTTCTTCGGAAGACCGGGCTTGTACGAGGAGCTGGAGCTGTTCGATGAATATGTAGTGGAAGAGATGGAGAAGCTTCACCGCGCGTATGATGTCATTATTGTGACGGCAGCCGTACCGAAGACTGTGCTTGAGAAATGGAATTGGCTGCAAAAGCACATGCCGTACATCCCGGACGACAATTTCTTCACCTGTAAGCGGAAGCATCTGATCGGCTTCGATCTGCTGATTGATGACGGCCCGCATAACCTGCTTCCCGCTGTGCAGGCAGGGAGGAAGGTACTCTGTATTCCTCATCCCTGGAACCTGAGGGCACGGGAGGAATACGCTTTTCCCCTGATGACTTCCTGGCAGGGTGCATCAGCGCGGGTGGATGAACTTCTGCAGACCTAACCTCTTCTGCGATACATCCGGTGTCGAACATTATCGGCATTTGCGGTATGATGGGTTTACTATGGCTGTCAGGTATCAAGGAGGATTACAGTTTTGTATAGAGGGTTAAAGAGTACGTTCTGTCAAAGTAAAAAACTGAGTCTCACCACATTGCTCACGGGTCTGGTGACGCTGGTGATTCTGTTGACCTCGAGTATTCTCCTGATCGGTTCTTATAAGTCCAAGAAGCAATCCCTGATGGAGACCACACTTCATTTGAATTATATCAATGCTGACCGGATGTCGCGGACCATGGATTCCTTGTTTGTATCCATGCATAACAGCTTGAAATACAATGCGGGGAGGTTGTCGGATATTGAAGCCATGGCACCGGAGCAAGTGAATGAATCCCTGGATCAGATGCGGAGCAGCAGCAATTTTTTCAATTCCATCACCATGGTCGAAGCCAGCGGATTCATCCGCAATGTCTCCCCGGCCAGCTTGGGCACAGCAGGCAAGCACATCACCTCGAAGAATAGTCAGGTAGCTTTGGCGCTCCGTAAACCTTACATATCCTCTCCTTACCTGACTGCCAATACCAATCGGTTAATTGTGTTTTTGAGCCAGCCGGTTGTTAGTTCTGCCGGTACCTATCTCGGAATGTTAAGCGGCACCATCTATCTTCAGGAGAATAACATTCTGTCGGAGATTTTTGACAACGGTCAAGAGGATGATTCGGGCGCTTATTATTATATTGTGGATTCCGAAGGTCATCTGGTGTACCACCCGGACAAGCAGCGCATCGGCCAGGATGTCAGCAGTAATGCCGTTGTGCAGCAGCTCTTGAACAAGCAAAGCGGGGAACAACCCGTCCGCAACCTCAAAGGGATTGACCTGCTTGCAGGGTACTCCAGTGTACCGGCCAATGGATGGGGTATCGTGGTCGTCTCCCCGGTGAGTCAAATTCAGCATGAGCTGGTGGGGCATATCCGTATTCTGATCTGGTATTGTCTGGGTCCGTTCATCATTCTGCTCTTGGGTGTTATTCTCCTGGCACGCAAGTTTGCGCGCCCTTTTGTCTATCTGGCGGATGTGGTGAGCAGGATGGGCACGGAAAAGATCGAATTGCAGGAAGCGAAGCGGTATTGGAGCCGGGAGGCCTATTTGCTGACCGACGGGGTATCGCTTGCCCTGGATAACATTCAGCAGCAGACGGAGCAGTTGACCCAGGAAGCCGCGACGGATGTTCTGACCGGTCTCATGAACCGGAGATCACTGGAATATACGATCCGTCAATGGATGGCTTCGGGTGTACCTTTCTCGCTGGTTATGCTGGATGTGGACCACTTCAAGCTCGTGAACGATACCCACGGCCATCACCTGGGCGATGAAGTCCTGAAGCATGTGGTCCGGATGATCGTGACTTCGCTTCGCCCGGACGATGTCTGTTACCGCTATGGCGGGGAAGAGTTCGTCATTCTGCTGACCCGTACCCTGCCTGCCGAAGCCTTCAGCGCTGCCGAGAGAATCCGCAAGGCCGTAGAGCGGAGCAAGGCACCGATTCCTGAACAGCTTACAGTATCTCAGGGGATTGCCCATTATCCTTCACACGCCTCTGACCTGGAGGGACTGCTGGGGAGGGCGGATCAGGCTCTGTATCTGGCGAAGAGCAGGGGGCGGAACCGGACGGTAATTACAGAATAGAGCGGGAGGAGCATGATGAGAATTGGCCCCAAAAGATTACGCCTTCAGACGGCCATCACCCTGATGACCTGCGGCATCGTCGTGGTTGTGCTGCTGATTGTGTATGTCATGTTCGGCCTGAAGTTCTCCCGTGAGGCCCAGGCCTCGCTGGAGAACAAGGCGATCACGATTGCCCGCACGCTCTCGCGCACGCCGGTGGTTGTGGACGGTCTGCTGGAGCGGGCAGATTCCGGCAGTATCCAGCATTACGCAACCGAGATCAGCGAGATTAATAATGTCCAGTTTGTAGTGGTGATGGATATGGAAGGCATTCGCCGCTCCCACCCCGATCCTGCCCAGATAGGCAAGCATTTCATGGGAGGCGACGAGACGGAAGCGCTGCATGGCAAGGAGACAATATCTACGGCCCAAGGCTCACTGGGCTATTCCGTGAGAGCGTTCTCACCGATATTCGGCCCGAATCGCACACAGATCGGTGCTGTAGCTGTCGGGATTTCACTGGACAGTGTCCAGTCAGCCGTGCAGCAGAACCGGTGGATCATCTACTGGGGGATCCTGGTTGGCGGATTGATGGGGGTGTTCGGAGCCGTCATGCTGGCACGCAAAATCAAACGCATGATGTTCGGCATGGAGCCGGAGGAAATCGCCAAGTTGCTGGAAGAGCGGAGTGCGATGCTCCAATCGGCCAAGGAGGGCATCCTGGCTGTAGATAAGGAATCCCGGATTACCTTGGTGAACGCGGAGGCCCGAAGGCTGATGAGCAGCCTCGGCTTGAGCGAAGACCCGGTGGGCAGGCAGGTAGAGCAGTTCTGGCCCCTGCTGCGGATGGAGAAGGTACTGGATACCGGGGAAGCCGCGCAGGATAAAGAATTGGAGCAGAGCGGGATCACGCTACTGGTGAATGTGGTTCCGGTAAGGGTGAACGGCATGATCGAAGGGGCTATTGCCACGTTCCGCGACAAGACCGAGATCAGTATCCTAATGGAGCGGCTCTCGGGCATCTCCCTGTATGCGGAGGCGCTGCGTGCCCAGACCCATGAATTCATGAACAAGCTGCATGTCATTATGGGCCTGACTAATATGCGCAGCTACGACCGGCTGGAGGAATATCTCACGGATATGGTACAAAGCATCCAGACGGAAGCAGACTCCGTGGTCCGGCTGGTCAAAGACCCGGTGATGGTCGGTTTCCTGCTGGGCAAGCTCAGCCGGATCAGAGAGGCAGATGTGCGTCTGGTCATTCTGGAGGAGGGGGTGCTGCCTGAAGCTGCGGATCATGAGGTCTCGCGGGAGCTGGTCACGATTGCCGGCAACCTGCTGGACAATGCGTTGGAGGCTGTCCAAGGTGCGGACAACAAGCTGATCGAGCTTGGATTCCGGCATGAGCATAACCTGCTTACCCTCAAGATCAGCGACAACGGTACAGGCATATCTGCGGAGAACGGGAACCACCTGTACGAACAGGGCTATTCTACTAAAGGCAAAGACAGGGGTGTCGGGCTGTATCTGGTGCACCGGAGTGTGGCCAAGCTGGGCGGGACGATCCGCTATCTCAGCCGGGCCGGTCAAGGAACCGATTTTATTGTGCAGTTACCCTATATGGCGAAGAGTGATGAGAATCCATGAAAAGTGATGATACCTGTGAAGAGTGATGATACCTATGAAGAGTGATGATATGCCGTTATGATAAAAGTACTTATCGTTGAGGATGATCCGATGGTGTCGGAAATGAACAAATTCTACTTGGAGCAGGTTGAAGGCTTCCGCGCCCAAGGCTGGGCCAGCTCCGGGGAACAGGTGCTGGAGATGCTGGAGGAGCGGGTCTATGACCTGATTCTGCTGGACATCTATATGAAAGAGAGCAACGGCCTGGAGCTTCTGTCCGAGATCCGGCGAAGGGGCATCAAGATTGATGTCATTGTTATCTCGGCGGCAAGCGATAAGGAGAGTATCCAGGAAGCGCTGCAGAACGGAGCAGTAGATTACTTGATTAAGCCGTTCGAGTTCTCCAGACTCCGGGCTGCCCTGAAGGGGTACAGGGAGCAGAACCGGCTGTTCCGCACCCAGGAACGGCTGAACCAGTCCGAGCTGGACAGGCTGTCCAGATTCAAGCAGGAACCGGCCGCTTCACAGGAGCTGGCCAAAGGCTTCACCCGCCAGACCCTGCAGACGATCTGGAAGGCGGTGGAGGCCTGCAATTGCGATTTATTCTCGGCGGAGGATATTTCGGCGGTGTCGGGCATCTCCCGGGTCTCTGCCGGTAAGTATCTGGTCGGGCTGACGGAGATGGGCGTGCTGGAGATGGATCTGGTCTACGGAAGCATCGGCAGGCCGGTTCAGAAATACAGACTCGCCCCGAACGGTAAATCCCTGATTACCAAGTATATCTAACGGAAGCTGAAGCTCCTGCCGCCCTGCGGCGGAGCTTTTTGAGTTACGGAGGAACGGTAAGGAAAGTTCACAGCTTACGCTGTGTTTGCTTAGTGGGAGCGAATAGGACGGGAGTGGGCGGGATGAGCGAAGGAGCCAATGAGGTGTATAAATACCCTTGGATTTCTGGAAAGTGGGTGGAAGGAGCCAATGAAGAGCATAAATACCCTTGAATTACCTGAAAGTGGGCGGGATGAGTAAATGAGGTGTATAAATACCCTTGAATTTCCTGGAAGTGGGCGTAATGAGCCAATGAAGTGTATAAATACCCTTTAATTCCCTGAAATTGGGCGTAATGAGCCAATGAGGTGCATAAGTACACTTGAATTACCTGGAAGTAGGCGTAATGGGTAAATGAAGTGTATAAGTACCCCTGAATTTCTGGAAAGTGGGTGGAAGGAGCCAATGAGGTGTATAAATACCCTTGAATTTCCTGGAGTAAGTGTGACGAGCAAAATTTGTTCCACTAACGGTTCCGCCCTCCAGTCATCCCTGTGTTACTTGTCATTCCCTCACCGCCCTCAAGCCAACCTCATGTTACTCGCCATCCCCTCACCACCTTCCAGTCAACTCTGTGTCATTCTCCATCTCTTTACCACACTCTAGCAATCCTTATTATACGTCTTCTCTTCACCACCCCTTATCCCTTCCTCATCACATGCATACATCACCCCCTCGTCATCTCTACTTCACCACCGCTTCCCACCCTAGTGACAACGCTTACTTTAATAATTTACAAAACCTCTTTATTACTTACATAAAAACAAAAGCGCTTACAAAGCCGCTATGATGAATTTGTAAACGAGTTAAGGAGGTAAGGTAAACATGCAAAAAGCAATTCAGCCCCCGCTTTCGGTACCGGATCAGCAGCATGTACTGAAGCAAGGAGAACAAGGCTTGGCCCAGCGGATCATGCAATTGAAAGTAGGCGTCATTCCGCTTCCGCTGTACGTGGTATTTGCACTTATTATTTTTGCGGCATCTGTACTTGGTGAACTGCCAAACGATATGATCGGCGGCTTTGCAGTAATTATCGTTCTGGGGGTGCTGCTCAGTGATCTGGGCTTCAAGCTTCCGGTTCTGAGGAACATCGGCGGCCCGGCCATCCTCTCATTAATGATTCCATCGTTCCTGGTGTTCTGGAATGTGCTTGACCCTTCGGTCCTCGAATCGGTCAACACCCTGATGAAAACGTCGAACTTCCTCTACCTGTATATCTCTATTCTGGTAGCCGGAAGTATTACTGGCATGAACCGTACCACACTCATCAGCGGGTTCATCCGCATCTTCATCCCGATGATGGCCGGAACGCTGGCTGCGGTTGGTGTGGGGCTGGGCGTAGGAATGCTGCTCGGTTATAGCGCACACCGGACCTTATTCTACATTATCGTACCGATTATAGGCGGCGGCGTCGGCGAAGGGATTCTCCCGCTGTCCATCGCGTTCTCGCAGATTCTTGGCGGTGAGTCCGGCGCTTATGTGGCTCAGATGATTCCAGCGGCGGTAATCGGTAACGTGTTTGCCATTATTGGTGCGGGACTGCTCAAAAGAATGGCTGATAAGAATCCGTCCATTACCGGTAATGGTGTCCTGGTAAAAGCGAAGGACGGACAGAAGCTGGCGGGCAGCACGTATGACAGTATGAAGCCGGACTTCCTGCTGATGGGCGCGGGCCTGCTGTTCGCCTGCGGATTGTTCATCACTGGACACTTGCTGTCGCCGTTTGTCGGCGTTCCAGGTCCGATCCTGATGATCTTCACAGCAGCATTATTGAAGATTTCCAAGCTGCTCCCGTCCAAAATCGAGCAAGGCGCTTATCAGCTCTACAAGCTTGTGTCCGGTACTTTAACCTGGCCGCTCATGGTCGGCCTGGGGATGCTGTACATTCCGTTGAAGGATGTCGCAGCCCTGATCTCGCTTCCTTATATTATTGTCTGCGCTACCGTTATCGTGGCGATGACGATCACCGGCTATTTTACCGGCAAATGGGTCAACATGTATCCGGTCGAAGCGGCCATTGTCACCGGCTGCCGCGGCGGCCTCGGCGGAACGGGCGATGTGGCGATTCTGTCTGCTTCAGGACGTATGGAGCTGATGCCATTCGCACAGATCTCAACGCGTATCGGCGGAGCCATTACCGTTGTTGCTGCGACGCTGCTCATTGCTGTATGGGGCGGTTAAGCGGTGCGGATATCGTCAAAGGATTGAACAAGCGGTTAACCAGTTGAACGGAGGAGATATTGTGGAATTATTAGAAGAAATCATGTTGCTGCATCAGGGCGGCAAGCTCGAGACTACCCTGAAGCATCCGATTCTGTGCAAGGAGGACCTGTCCAAAGTCTACACCCCGGGTGTGGCAAAGGTCTGTCAGGCGATTGCCCTCGATCAATCCCAGGCCTATGAGCTAACAACGAAGAAGAATACCGTAGCTGTTATATCCGACGGAACTGCTGTGCTGGGACTTGGGGATATCGGGCCGAAGGCGGCCATGCCGGTAATGGAAGGCAAAGCCGCGCTGTTCAAGCAGTTCGCAGATGTGGATGCCGTGCCGATCTGTCTCGATACCAAGGATACGGAAGAGATCATTGCGATTGTAAAAGCGCTTGCCCCGACCTTCGGCGGCATTAATCTCGAAGATATTTCCTCTCCGCGCTGTTTCGAGATTGAAGCAAGATTAAGAGCGGAGCTGGATATTCCGGTCTTCCATGATGACCAGCATGGTACGGCAATTGTCGTAACTGCCGGACTACTGAACGCACTCAAGGTATGCGGCAAGGATATTAAGGATGTCAAAATCGTAGTCAACGGCATAGGTGCAGCAGGCATCTCCGTCTCCAAAATGCTGCTGCATGCCGGAGCGGTGAACCTGATCGGCGTGGACCGGGAGGGCGCGATTAACCGGCTTGCGAATTATGAGCGCAGCCACTGGAGTGATTACGCCCAGATTACGAACCCTTATCTTGAAATCGGAAGTCTGTCCGATGTCATTAAAGGCGCGGATGTCTTCATCGGAGTCTCTGCACCGGATGTGCTGAAGCTGGAAGATGTGCTGAACATGGCCGCAGATTCGATTGTGTTCGCCATGGCGAATCCGAACCCGGAGATTGATCCCGCGATTGCTGCGCCGCATGTAAGAGTAATGGCGACGGGCCGCTCCGATTATCCGAACCAGATTAATAATGTGCTGTGCTTCCCGGGAATATTCAGAGGGGCGCTGGATTGTGAAGCCACGGATATCAATGACGATATGAAGCTGGCGGCAGCAGAGGCGATTTCCTCGGTGATTGATCCGTCCGAGCTGCACGAGAATTATATTATTCCCGATGCCTTTGATCCCAGAGTAGTAGAGAGAATCCGCATGGCTGTAGCCGAGGCAGCATCCAAAAGCGGCGTAGCCAGAAAAAACCTGCTGGTTGGCGTAAACTAATTACTGAAACGGCAAGCTCAACGAATGAGCTTGCCGTTTTTTTGCTGCGGCTATAGGGGGAGGGCTGAGCTGGATACTGCGCTGGTTATGCCAGCGGAATTACGGGTAATCAATGGGAGATTCAGGGCCGGACACGAACGTTCGGGCTATACATAGGAGGGAACGAACATGAGCGAGGAAGAAGTGGAAGCAACCGGCTGGGATGCCATTGAAGATCAGATGAAGAGGTTGTACGGACAGCAGGAGCCGAAGCATTATGCTGCAATGCTGCCATATAGGCTGGGGGGTAAAGACCCGCTGAGCGGAATCAGTGCCTATGAAGCGCAGCAGCCTTATCCGCATTGGCATTTCGTAACCTTCGGTTTCTCTGAGCTGTATGATAAGGAGTCGGAGAACCTCGAATATAGCGGCTACGGCTTCGAGCTGACCTTCCGGCTGGCCCGCAGTGCAGAGGAACAGGAGCCTCCGGGTTGGGGCATCAGTCTGCTCCAGAATATGGCCCGGTATGTATTCTCCAGCGGGAATATCTTTGCCTCTGGTCATTATCTGGATGCGAACGGACCCATCTGTCTGGGCGCGGACACCCGGCTGACTGCGCTGGCTTTCATTGATGACCCTGAGCTTCCAGCCGTGGATACGCCTAATGGACGGGTTGAATTTCTGCAGATGGTGGGAATTACAGCAGATGAACTTGAAGCCATGATGACCTGGAATACGACCTCATTCCTGCACGCCAGCGAGGAGATGCTTCCCGCATATATCACCGATCTTGCCCGGGATTCGCTGCTCCGGCTTCCGGCCATTAAGGAAGCAGTCCGCCTGGGCATCGAGCGTGACGGGTCCCAGACGGGTATCCTGTATGTAGATGAATTGGGCTTCGAGCCTGCAAAAGGCCATCTGTTAGGCACCGCACCGGCGGTCCTGACCATGGGGGCTCGGCAGGCCGCGTCCGTAGCCAGCCTGCTGCGCGGACGATTGCTGAAGGGGAAGCCGCTGAGGTTAACCTGCCCGAAGCTGCAGATCTTGCTGGAACCGGCTGAAGAGACTAGCTGTGTACAGGACGGGGAGACCGTCCGTATCCGCCTGAGTGAAGCGGCTATCCTGGAGCTGGAAACGAAGCTCCAGCCCAAGGAAGGCGAATTCCGGCTGTCCACCGCCAAAGAACTGAAGGTGCAGGTAAGAAAGACCTACATCAAAGACCAAGAGGGCAACGTGGTAGAGACCATCGGCTAACCTGCGCTGACGGCAGCTTCATTCTAGCGGGACTTCCGTTTCGATGGTGATCATGCGTTCACTCCATCCCGAATCTTTAGCTTTTCTTTAGACTTAGTTTAGTCTGAATTAAGAATGACCGACTATATTTAAGGGACAAAGAAAATCTGCTCAAAATATGGGAACGGGAGTCAACCATGGTCAAATTGAATTTATTTATCCGTATTTGCGTTGCAGTGCTGCTGGTGCTGGGCATTATCTATGTAGGCTCGCTGGTGAATTTTATTTTTAACCCGATTATCTCGCTCTTCAACGTCGTGATTGTGCCGTTGATGCTGGCCGTCTTCTTCTATTATCTGCTTCGTCCGTTGATTGATTACCTGTCCTCGCGCAAGCTGAACCGTTCCTTAGCCATCCTGCTGGTCTACCTGGTTATCGCTGTTCTGCTGCTGGGATTCACGGTAGGCGTCTGGCCTTCGCTGCAGAATCAGCTGTTGAATCTGGCTAATAATATGCCCGGTGTGCTGAGGGCGGTGGGCGATCAGCTGAGTAAGCTGGAGAACAGTGAACTGCTGTCGAATCTGATCCCCGCGAATATGAATCTGTCCAGCCAATTGATGGGCTATCTGAACAAAGGCTTCTCGCTGGCGTCGGTATATGTGTCCGGACTATTCTCCTTCGTCTCCAATTTCGCGATTGTGCTCTTTACCTTTCCGATCCTGCTGTTCTATATGCTGAAGGAGGGCGGGAAGTTCGGCGACAAGCTCGTGAGCTTCTTCCCCAAGCGGTATCATGAGGAGGGTGCGGGGGTTATTGCTGAAATCGACGGGGTAATGGGCAGCTTCATCGTCGGCAGAGTGCTGGTCAATCTGGCGCTGGGTGTCCTGATGTACATCGGGTTCCTGATCATCGGCCTGCCGTATGCGCTATTGCTGACGCTGGTTGCTGTGCTGATGAACTTTATCCCGTTTATCGGAGCGATTCTGTCCACTGTGCCGATCTTCATCTTCGGCTTGATTGAGTCACCGTCTACGGCCATCTGGTCCATGGTAGTGGTGCTTGTCGCGCAGCAGATTCAGGATAACCTGGTAGCCCCTTATATCTTCGGCAAAAGCATGGATATCCATCCGCTGACGACCATCATTCTGGTCCTGGCCGGAGGCGATTTCGGCGGAATTATCGGCATTCTGGTGATTATTCCGGTCTATATGATGCTCAAGATCATCACCGTCAAGCTCTATCAGCTGTTCATCCGCAAGCGCTGGGAAGAAGAGCCCGCTGTGCCCGGCGAACCCGTGCCAGGAGAACCGGTTCCCGGGGAAACGGCGCCTTCTGCGGGAGCAGGGGAGTGAGGGTGGGGTTGGTATACAATAAGGAAGAGTAAGGAGGAGTAAGGAAGATAAAGGAAGATAAAGGAAGATAAAGGAAGATAAATGAAGATAAAGGAAGATAAAGGAAGATAAAGGAAGATAAAGGAAGATAAAGGAAGATAAAGGGTGGAAAAGGGCGGAGTTGGGGATGGGTTAAGAAGAGTAAGGAAGAGTAAGGAAGAGTAAGGAAGAGTATGTGCTAAGTTAGGGCTAAGGTTGGGTGACTAAGGGAGAGTATGTGCTAAGTTAGGGCTAAGGTTGGGTAGAGTAAGGGAGAGTATGTGCTAAGTTAGAGCTAAGGTTGGGTAGAGTAAGGGAGAGTATGTGCTAAGTTAGAGCTAGTTTAGGTAGAGTGAGGAAGATTTTGTGTTGAGTTAGGCTGGTGTAAGAGAAGAGGTGGAAAAAAGGCACTTAATTCTGACGGAATGGAGTATTGCGGGTAAGTAGTTGGAAAAAGTACACTTAATATTCCATATATTAAGGATTTAGTGGAAATCGGATTGAGTAAGTGCTGTTTATCCAACTACGTTCTGTAATTGCACCAAAGGCTCGAAATTAGATGTACTAATTCCACTTAGCTTATCCGCCGTCCCAAGCACGGTACGCGCACTGGGATAGACCAGTTACTTATCAAAGCCAAACAAACTTATCCGAGCCGACCGAACAAATCGTATCGTCCTTTTGAAGGGCGGCTACATGGCACCCAATAAGGTGAAGAGATTATATGATCCATTAATGATCACAGACCGCGAATTTGCCTATATTCAAGTTAGAGTCCCTTTATAAGAAGCGGGCAACGCCTGAGTTGAGTGGCGTTGCCCGCTTTGTGTGCGGAAAAGCTTAAGACTTCTTTTCTTCAGGAATGTCGAAAAACTGATTTAATTCCATTCCCTTTGTCCCTAAGGTACTTACTTTCCCGTTAGGTTCAATAAACCCGTAATTCGCTTCTCCGACATGGCCCATAAAGTGGAAAAATACGATGCGACTTGTTATTTTGGGGAGTTCGCCGTCCTGGTTGGTAATTTT
Organism: Paenibacillus tritici; assembly: GCF_018207515.1. NCBI lineage: Bacteria > Bacillati > Bacillota > Bacilli > Caryophanales > Paenibacillaceae > Paenibacillus > Paenibacillus tritici. Next base: position 5,277,606 of record NZ_CP073365.1, on the reverse strand, counting down.
TCGGAGCAGGAAGAACAGGCCGTTTGAACCTGATTCTGAATTAAAGGTGGCCGTCCATTTTTCTTCGCTATGGTTACCTGCAACCACATAGTACGAGATGCCGTTGCCCCCGGACAAGAAAAATTGGTCCGCTTTTCCTTCCGGGAAATAATACTCTTGATTACCACCCTCATTGTCAGTGATTTTGAAGGCTTCCAGTGAGCTAACACGGGGGAATTTCAGCGCTGCGGTTCGGGCTTCGGCCAGGCTGGACGAGGCGAGTTGTTCTTTTAGCTCTTTATTGGGTTTAGCAACGAATACAACCCGTTGTTTGGGATTCCACAGGACATAGGCCCCGGTGGATTCCGCGATGAAACGCAAGGGAACCATGACACGCCCTTGCTTCAAGGTCGAAGCCGCCTCCAATTTCACTTCCTTATTCTCGATCTTTGCTGTTTTTTGTCCTGCCACTAAGGTGGTGATTTCACCATTTCGGGTAAGGGTGACCGTCTTGGATGAATTATTCCATTGTACCGAGCTGCCGGGTATTTGTTGGGCCACTTGCAATGGAACCATGGTGGTGCCATTGGTAATATAGGTGGCTACATCTGTATCCGCGAAACTATTATTTATCCTAATTCCGATGGTTGAAGAAGCGGCTGAAGCCGATCCTGTATTCAGGGCGTTTCCCGCAATCAGCAGGGACGCAATGAGTGCTCCGATGAACCCATTTTTCAAATACTTGTTCACGTTTGATCTCCTCCTTATTCCATTTTTAGTTATTTACTCCCTGTAAGTTAGACACACAAAAACCAGAAATGTTACTCTACTAAAAAAGTAAAACAAACACACCAGAATCAATGCTTAACATGATTTTCGGTGTAAGGTTCCCAAATAGGAAAAGTAAGAGATAGAATAAATGTTATATTGCTCTAGTATTTTCACTCTGGTTGTGCGGAAAGCACCAACAGGTTTATGATAGTAAATGTTGGAAGAGAACGTGAAAATACAAAAAGAATGGAGAGTGAGATGATGAATTTGAAAAAAAAGACCTCTCTTATTTTAGTTGCAATATTCATACTAATTGTTGGTACGGGATTCGCTATCTATACTAACCAAACCAATAACAGAGTGGATTCTACAGAAGAAGTTAATCAAATCAAATCGGATGTTTTAACCCAAGTTTCTTTGGCTTTTGATATTGATAAAGAACATTACTATGTATGTGATATTGAGACTCTTAATGATAAGTTGGCGGAGCTTTACAAGGATGACGAAAATATCTCAAAACTTATTTATGAAGAATATTATAATGAGAAATATGAGAAAGCATCTCCAACTGTGATTTTAATTAACAAAGACTTAAAAGACGTAATTTTGGGCTTTATAAACAAAAATAATGAAAAAGTATCATCTACTATATTTCAGGGCAGTAATGGAGAATGGGAAACATCGGTTGCATCAAAAAAATAAAATGAATTTTAGGAACTAGGCAAACCATTCCAAATGTGTGATTCCTAAAAGGTTTTTTCGTAGTTGGGTAACTCTTGTTAGACGAAAGGAAATGAACGGGTTGGTTAAAGAATACGGTTTATTGGATGATCGCATATTGAAGAAATCGAGGGAATTGGATCGTCTATTAAACGAATACCAAAGATTAGTTGTACATATGGAGGTTATAGAATCGTTGGGAGAAAAAGAAGAAAAAGGACTCGCATTAAACAAAGTCCTTTTAAGTGCTAAACGAAGCGCTACTTTTTTTGGTCTCTACAAGCTTCCCGAATACCTACTCCCGCATCAAAAACGCCCGCGTACGCTCCAGCTTCGGGTTGCCGAAGATCTCGTCGGGTGTGCCCGACTCGGCGATCTCTCCGTTGTCCATGAAGAAGACGCGGTCGGCGACATCGCGGGCGAAGCTCATCTCATGCGTGACGATTATCATCGTCATGTTCTCCTCGGCAAGCTGGCGGATGACACGCAATACCTCGCCGGTCAATTCAGGATCGAGCGCCGAGGTCGGCTCGTCGAACAGGAGAATGTCCGGGCTTAGCATCATTGCCCGGGCAATAGCCACGCGCTGCTTCTGTCCGCCTGACAGCGTGGAGGGGTAGACATCCGCTTTGTCAGCCAGACCTACTTTGGCGAGCAGCTCCCGGCTTTTGGCCGTGATCTGCTGCACACTCTCGCGCTTCAGCGTTCTCGGAGCCAGCTCCAGGTTATCTCTTACGCTAAGATGCGGAAAGAGATTGAAGTGCTGAAACACCATGCCCATGGTCGAGGTGATTTCCCTAATCGCTGTGCTGCTGGTGTAGCTGCCGTTCTCGACAAGCATTTTGCCGCAGATCGAGATGCTTCCTCCAGTGACCTCTTCCAGATGCACCAGACTGCGGAGCATGGTGCTTTTGCCGGAGCCGGAAGGTCCGATCACGGCAACGACTTCACCGGGGGTGACGTCAAAAGTGATTTGCTTCAGCACATCCAGACTGCCGAAGGATTTCTGTAATTGCCGTACTTCAATCATACTGCTCATAGCCTAACAGCCCTTCTATTCAAATTTGAAACGTTTCTCCAGCATCTTGAAGAATAGCGTAAGCACCAGCGTCATCAGCAGATAAATGACGCCCGCTACGACAAAGGGAGTGACGGTAAAATCACGGTTCACCGCGGTTTTGGCGAAATTCAGCAGCTCAGGCACAGCCACGGCATACAGTAGAGCCGTGTCCTTAACCAAGGTGATGGACTCATTGGCGACCGCAGGTAGAGCCACCCGGAACATCTGGGCCAGAATTACCTTGCGCAGGGTCTGCCATTTGCTGAGTCCGAGCACCTTGGCGGCCTCATGCTGGCCTTTATCAATCGAGAGCAGCCCGCCACGGAAAATCTCGGCGAAATAAGCGCCGTAATTCAGAATAAACCCAAGGCTGGCCGCCACAAAACGGTCCATGACCAGATATTGCCCGATCACGGGGATCTGCGGCAAGCCAAAACAAAAGAAGAAAAGCTGCAGCAGCAGCGGAGTTCCGCGCATGACGTAAATATAAGTGTGTGCGATCCAAGCCAGCGGCTTAACTGTGCTTTTGGCCATCAGGGTGACTAGCATCCCGAGCGGAATGGACAATACGATTACGATCAGGAACAGCAGCACCGTGGTCCGGGCGCCTTCCAGCATCGGTCCGGAAATTCTGATAATATATTCGATATTCATGTCTTAGTTCAGAACCTTGTTCTCGCCGAACCATTTGGTGGAGATATCAGCGGCGGTGCCGTCACTGCTCAGCTCGTCCAGCGCCTTCTGCAGCTCCGCCAGCAGGTCTTCATTGCCTTTCTTGATGCCAATGCCATATTGCTCAGGGGCCAGTGATTCTTCCATCAGCTTATACGTGTCCGGTTCCTTGGCTATGTAATATCTGGCCACAACCTCATCAATGACGACTCCATCCAGACGCCCGGACTTCAGGTCGGTCAGAGCCAGCACATTATCTGTGAATTCGGACACGCCTGCAAGCTCCGCCTTGATCGGATTCGCATCCAGGGCATCGGCAGCGGAGGAGAGGCTTTGCAGTCCGATTTCGTGGCCGGCCAGATCCTGAAGCTTAGTCAGCGCTGAATCCGCCAGCACAACTACTACCTGACTATTCTCCAGATAGGGCTTGGTGAATAATACCTTGTCCTTACGCTCATCCGTGATGGTGTATCCGTTCCAGATCATATCAATCCGTCCGCTGTTCAGCTCCGACTCCTTGGCGGACCAGTCAATCGGCTGGAAGGTGACCTCTCGGCCCATCTTCGCGGCAGCCGCCTTGGCATAGTCAATATCGAAGCCGACAATCTCATTGTTATCATCTCTGAAGCCCATCGGGGCAAATTTGTCGTCGATGCCGATCACCAGCTCCCCGTCCTTGCCTCCTGAACTGGAACAGCCGGCGATTACGGCAACGGCCAGTATTACGAATAGAACCCATATTCCTTGTCTCTTCATCTCTCTAATCCCCCTAGTAGATTGCATGCAGCATCGGTTACTTTAGTTCGTTAATACGTTATCAGTTTATCATGATAGCATATCACGCGAGCTACTGTCGATAGAGTTGAGAGAGGCAGATGTGTCCAAAATAGATCAAATCGCAGACTGAAACCGCCTCCATCCCGGCGAAGCCGAAAGGGAGGCGGTTAGTGGAAATCTGTGTATAGTTTACGCCAGCTTAACTAACCTAAGCTAACCTCAATATGGCGTATTGCCCGATTGGCTGGTCTTGCCCGAGGCAAAACCCTTGAACAGGGTAGGCACATTGCGGTAGCGGGTATTGGTGATCCGGGCGGCGCTGCTGCTGCTGTCTGTGCGGAAGATGGAATCCTTAACATTCGATATATCCGAGTTGTCCAGGGTGAAGTTCACGGCATAGGAGGTGCCGCCGTTCTGACGGGCCAGCTTGCCGATATCGTCGGCTCTGAAGTTCTTGATGTTGATGGTGCCCGCAGCGTTCGCCTGGAATACTTTATCGTAAGCTTTGTACGCACCGCCGCCTGTGATATTGACTGTACCGGAGGCCTTCAGCGTCAATGCGTCCTCGCCGACATCCTGCCAGGTCACATTGGAGAGGGTTGCATTTCCATAACAGTGCACCCCGTCTGCGCCGGGAGCGCCGATAATTACATTTTTAAGGGTAGCATTCTTTTCCAGCCGGAAGATGGGCTTCTGGTTCTCTGCCTGGCTGCCGTCGCCAAGGGTACTCGGATTGGCCACATAAGTCTGGCCGCTGCCGTTAAAGGTCTGGCCTGCCGGAACTACAATCGTAGCATTGACCACAATGGGGGTCGCGGCAGATACCTTGGGAGGACTGGCAACATAGAACGAAGACAACATGACAACCGACAGAAGCAAGCCTACAACCTTTTTCAAAAAACATTCCGCCCTTCAACAGTAGAATTGAGGTCCGGCGTACCGGTACCTTGCGGGCAATCGAGCCAGATGTGCACCTCTGACCGCACCCGATATCTAAGGTATTTCGGAACACGTGTGCATAGAACAAAAACCTTACATGGAGATGAATTAGCATATTTCGGACATCATTGGGACGGAGTCACAAGCTTGGGAATGAAGTATAACCATAGTAGAATAGTAGAATAGTAGCGAAGAGTATCAGAACGGAGGAGATTAGATTGACCCAGGAAGAGCTTGACGAGATGATGGAGCTTCAGTGGCAGAGAGAGAAAGAAGAGAAGGTGAAGAAGTATTCTATTCTGAATACATATGCCAAGAAGGGGCAGACAGTACTGGCGGGCTCCTCGCTGATGGAGTTTTTTCCGGTGAATGAATTACAGCAGACGCTGGAGAAGCAGCCGATTCTGTATAACCGCGGGATTGCAGGCTATGTGACACGTGAATTATTGGAGTCGCTGGAGGAGTGTGTGCTGGAGCTTGCGCCTTCCAGGCTGTTCATTAATATTGGCACCAACGACATCAGCTCAGCGGATGGTGAATATGAGCTCGGGAAGCTGCTTGCGAATTACGATGAAATTCTGACCAGGATTGCCGCAAGGCTGCCAGAGTGCAAGGTGTATGTCATGGCGTATTATCCGGTGAACGCCAAGGCCGACTTTCCCGGGATGGATGAGGAGATGCGAGAGAACTACTTCAGAACGAGAACCAATGCGACGCTGCTGGAAGCGAATCGGGCCGTGGAGGAGCTTGCGCTTAAGCATGGATATCTGTTCATTAATGTCAATGAAGGGTTAACTGACGAAGAAGGGAACTTGAAGGAAGAGTACACGATGGACGGTGTTCATATGTACGGGAACGGGTACGCGGTGGTGCTGCAACAGCTTCAGGCATATTTGTAAAAGGCAGGAGCAGAGGGGGGCTGCTGCCCTCCCTAATCCGGCTCTCAGATCAATTCCTGTCTCCGCTTCAAATATACATACAGCACAATCCCCGACACGGAGCAGACGGCCGCGCATAAGCCGATGAAGCCGTACCCCGCCTGAAGACCGCGCAGCAGGCCAAGCTCTGAAGTACTGCCGTATACTCCTTTGACGGTCTCAATCACCCAGCCGATGATGTAATTGCCGATGACGCTTCCGAGACCCATCAACGTGACGACAAAGGTAATGGCTGTATCGCTTCCGTTCGGGTAACGGCGGGCAATAAAAGCCATCACGGTAGGATAGATAATAGCGATTCCGGCCCCGGATATAGCGAAGAGAAAGGCGAGACTTTCCCCGCCAGCCAAGGCGATGAAGGTACAGACCGCCGAGAAGCAGGAGAAGATAATCAGCGAGAGTACGAAGCCGATCTTGTCTGTCAGCGGGCCGATCAACAGCCTTCCCAGCGAGAAGAGCAGGAAGAAGGCCGACAATAAGCCGGAAGCGCGGACAGTATCCCAGGCATAGGCTTTTTCCAGAAAATTAACCAGCCAGCCGCCCACGGCCAGCTCCGAGACAACGCCGAACGACAGAATCATCACCATCATCCAGAGCGCGGGATCACGCATCAGGGTACGGAAGGAGGTACGGTCCTCATTCGGCAGATCATCACCGGGAAACGTGCCGCGCAGCGCCGACAGGATCGGCAGAAGACACAGCGACAGCATGACCAGATACATCCCCCGCCAGTCCAGCGTATGCCCGAGTACACTCAGCGACATCACCCCGGTAGCCAATAACGGTGCTACAGTCGAGCTTAGTCCATAGAAGAAATGGGACAGGTTCATCATCATCCCCGTGTTTTTGACGAAAATACGTGCCCCCAGAATCGCCAGTCCAATCTCCAGCATCCCGTTCCCGATGTACATCAGGAAGTAAGAGGAAGCGAACAGCGGATAGCTGTGAGACAGAAAAATCAGCACTCCCGAGAGGACCATGGAGGCGAACGAAATAATAGTGACTGCCTTGATGCCCCATTTGCGGACAAGCACTGCGGTGAACGAGCAGGCGATCAGATAGCCAAGCGCATTCAGGGAGAGCAGCGTGCCGAGCTGTCCTTCATTAAGGTTGAAGGCCAGCTGAATCCGCGGGATGGCGGGTCCTTTAATATTTTCGGAGATGCCAAAGACTACGAAGCCGAGAAAAATGGTTACGAGCTGCATGATATAGACGGTGTTGCGTTTGCTTGCAGAGTTGCGGGACTGAGCCTTCAAGGTAAAGTGCCTCCTGAGTCATTGCTTGTTGGAATACGTGTATTGTAGTTAGTTTTCGGGGAAAGGGCAAGGGTTGATTGTTCGATCTCCATAACAAATGAAAAGCTCGCACAGGCAGGATATGATAACTTTCCCACGATGTACGAGCGTTTACGTCTTTGCATTAAAAATGATTGATCCGCATTGAAAGACTGCGTGGAGTGGGCGGTTGTTGATTATTTTAACATTACTACTGTTACTTCACTAGAACTTCCACGCATAGTTACACTAGCCGATATACTTCGAACCGTTAAAATGGCATTAGGTGCACCTAATAGATTAATAATAGCAGTAGAACTTTGATTAACATTGGAATTCGTGGTTAAGGTCTGGGTACCGGCAATGGGAGTTGTTAGATTTCTATAGAATTGAAAAGAGGAATTGTTGGTACTAGTAGCCACAGAAAACATAGCCAAATAGATATGATTACCGGCCAGAGTAATTTGCCCTTTGGTCGTACCTGTAGTAGAGAGTGTGATATTGTTTCCTACTCTTGTTGTAACGGTGTCAAAGGGTACGGGGCCTGAAGGATTAATGACAGCATTTGTTGACAGGGTAGCGAATAAAAGCTCAGTGGATAATACTCCGGTCGGGCCAGTGTGGCCAGTCGGGCCGATGTGACCGGTAGCCCCGGTAGCACCAGTAGCACCAGTAGCACCGGTAGCCCCGGTAGCACCAGTAGCACCAGTAGCCCCGGTAGCGCCAGTAGCACCAGTGGTTCCGGTGACGCCGGTAGTCCCGGTGGCCCCAGTAGCGCCGGTAGTGCCGGTGGCGCCGGTAGCCCCGGTAGGGCCGGTAGCTCCGGTAGCGCCGGTAGTGCCGGTGGCTCCGGTAGCGCCAGTAGAGCCGGTGGCGCCAGTAGTGCCTGTGGCTCCGGTAGCGCCGGTAGCGCCTGTGGCTCCGGTATCGCCGGTGGCTCCGGTAGTGCCGGTAGCACCAGTGGCCCCGGTAGCGCCGGTAGCCCCGGTAGCCCCGGTAGGGCCGGTGGCCCCGGTGGCGCCAGTAGGACCGGTGGCGCCAGTAGGGCCGGTAGCGCCGGTAGCGCCGGTAGCGCCGGTAGCGCCCGTGGCGCCGGTGGCTCCGGTAGCGCCAGTAGGGCCGGTAGCACCAGTGGCTCCGGTAGGGCCGGTAGGGCCGGTAGCGCCGGTAGCGCCTGTGGCTCCGGTAGCACCGGTAACGCCGGTGGCTCCGGTAGTGCCGGTAGCACCAGTGGCCCCGGTAGCGCCGGTAGCCCCGGTAGCCCCGGTAGGGCCGGTGGCCCCGGTAGCGCCAGTAGAGCCGGTGGCGCCAGTAGCACCGGTATCGCCTGTGGCTCCGGTATCGCCTGTGGCGCCGGTATCGCCTGTGGCGCCGGTAGCGCCGGTAGCACCAGTGGCCCCGGTGGCGCCAGTAGGACCGGTGGCGCCAGTAGGGCCGGTAGCGCCGGTAGCGCCGGTAGCGCCGGTAGCGCCGGTAGCGCCGGTAGCGCCGGTAGCGCCGGTAGCGCCGGTAGCGCCGGTAGCGCCCGTGGCGCCGGTGGCTCCGGTAGCGCCGGTGGCTCCGGTAGCGCCAGTAGGGCCGGTAGCACCAGTGGCTCCGGTAGGGCCGGTAGCCCCGGTAGCGCCGGCTCCTGTTGCTCCTGTCGGTCCCGTCGGTCCTCGTTCACCGATGGGAATCCAGTCAGTGTAGGTGACCCCGCCATCTTGGCTGCTGCGGTAGTAGAGGGAAGGATTGGAGATGTAGAGCTGCTGCACATAATTGCCTACGCGGGAGACATAGATAGTCCAGACGGCAGAATGGTCGACGCCGGTTGGTCCATCTGGCGGCTCCGGACCGTTCGGGTTCGACGAGCTATAGACACCGGGATCGTTATAATTAGCCATCGTGCTGCCGGAGGGTTCATTATTGTTAATGGGGAAGACGTCGTTGTCGGCATCCAGCACAACATCGCCGGTTAGGCCGTTGACACTGGTAACGGCCCCCGCGGCCCCGGTAGGTCCAGCAGGGCCGGTAGGTCCGACCAAGGATGGAATGTTGGCGGCGGTCTTGAGCTTGGAATCGAGCATTATCTCCTGCCGGAAGATGCTGTCCAGCATGGCCTGGGCGCTGTTATTGACCTCCAGCACCTGGGCCAGCGTGGCTGGGGGACCGCTGATCCCCGGGAGCGTACCCAGAGCGAATTGTATTTTCTCGCCTTCTGCGTTAATGATATGGGCTAGTCCAAGCTCTTCCATGGCTATAGAAGAGAAGAGGAGATTGATGACATCATCCCTAGATAATGTAATCGAAGGAGTGAGGTTTGGAATATTGGGATTGGACATGGATACGCCTCCTTATTACTGGGGATATATTAATATATTCGCAGTTTCTATTTTGGCAACGTATATGAACCTATTACAGTAAGCCTACAGTACAAACAGAGTGGAGTAAGAATGTTCCATGAATCGCAAAAACAACCCCGCAAGGATACTCTCCTGTGCGAGGTTTTTAACTCTCTCTTTAAGCATATTTCATTCTATCGCAGCTCGCTAGGTGTCCGCAGCTTGACCTGCTTAAACACACGGTTGAAGGTACGGATATTGGAAAAGCCGCATTCCAGCGCGATGTCCAGAATGGTTTTGTCGGTATCCAGCAGCAGCCGTTCTGCCTGGTTGACGCGGATGCTGTTCAGGTACGCCACGTAGCTCATGCCTGAGATGCTTTTGAAGAAGCGGGAGAAATAGAACAGGCTCATATTGGCGTGCCGCGCGGCGTCGGCCAGGGTGATGGGGTGCATGTAATGGACGTCGAGGTATTCCAGCACCTCCTGCATGATCTTCATATTCGTAATGCGCCGCTTGTCCTTGTGAGGGTTGACGATATCCAGAGGCATATGCCGCAGGAGCAACGCGCACAGCTCATGCAAAAGCCCGGTCATCAGTTGTTCGTGATGCGGAAGCTTCCGGGTATGTTCCTGGAGCAGCTCCTGCATGATCGCGGGCAGGCGGTGATAGGTAATCTCAACTTCCGGTGTAGACGGCTGGTTCTCCAGAAAAGGGGACATCAGCCGCATATTTAAGGGCCAGCCTGCAGGATATCCGATCAGGGATGGATTGAAAATAATCATCAGCAGCTTAGACTGGCTGTTCTTGCTGTCATAATAATGAATATCGCCGCTGCTGCATACGGCCAGATCCCCTGCGGCCAGCACCCGTGTCTCGGAGTTAATCCCCATGCGGATGGAGCCCTCCAGGACATAGACAATCTCCAGATCATGATGCCAGTGGGCCAGGAAATCTATATTGTGACTTACAAAGGCGGTGAAGGGGAACGCCGATCCATACGTTCTGTTCTCGTGAAAAGCTCTCATGATTGCTCCTGTTCTCATCCTCCCGGCGATTTCCCCAGGAAGCGGTTTCAGTGATGCTCTGCTATTCGCAGGATACAACCTTAAATTTAGCAAAAAATGACCATTCCCACAAGCAAAATGACGAGCAGAAATGCCCGCAATGGATTACAATTTCTTCAGGTAAGTTTAATCATTCTACAACCCAAATTTAATCTTAAGATACAAAGGAGAGCTTGATATGGCAAAGAAGGCATTGATTGTAAAAGGTGGATGGGACGGGCATGAACCGAATGAGGTAGGGGCGCTTTTTGCAGATATCCTCACCAATGAAGGATTCGAGGTTGAAGTGTCGGATACGCTGGACAGCTTCAACGATGCCGAGGCGCTGAAGGCTCTGAATCTGATTGTGCCGGTGTGGACGATGGGCGAGATCCAAGGGGAGCAGTGTGCGTCGGTTCTGGCGGCGGTGGCTTCCGGCGTAGGTATTGCAGGCTGTCACGGCGGGATGTGCGACTCCTTCCGTACCAATACAGAATGGCAATTTTTGACCGGATCACAATGGGTGGCGCATCCCTTCAACGATGGAGTGGATTATGAAGTGAATATCGTGAAATCTGGCTCCAGCCCGATTGTCGAGGGTATGCAGGACTTCATGGTGAAGTCAGAGCAGTATTATCTGCATGTTGATCCGGCGGTGAATGTACTGGCTACCACTACTTTTGTAATGAGCGAAGGGGAGCATTCGGCCAACGGTGTCATCACAATGCCGGTGGTCTATACGAAGAAATGGGGTCAGGGCAAGGTATTCTATAACGCGCTTGGACATCATGCGGATGTATTCGATATTCCGGAAGCCAAGGAACTGATGCGTCGGGGCTTCTTGTGGGCAGCCAAATAATAAACCGGGACAAGGTGGGAAACAGCGTGCGTAAAGTAAAGGTAGGGATCGTCGGCTGCGGAAATATCAGCAGTATTTATTTTGAGAATTTGACCGGAACCTTCGTGAATACAGAGGTCTATGCCTGTTCGGATCTTAACCTGGAGCGGGCACAGCAGGCAGCGGAGACCTATGGAGTCCCTAATGTCTGGACGACAGAGGAGCTGCTCGCTTCAGACGAGATTGAGATTGTCGTGAATCTGACGACGCCTAATTATCATTTCGAGGTGTGCAGGCAGGCTCTGCTCGCAGGCAAGCATGTGTATGTGGAGAAGCCGCTGTCGCTGTCGCTTGAGCATGGGACGGAGCTGGTTCAGCTGGCACAGGAAAAAGGGTTGTTCCTCGGCTGCGCCCCGGATACCTTCCTTGGTGGAGGTTTGCAGACCTGCGCGAAGCTGATTGCGGACGGCTATATCGGCGAGCCGGTAGCAGCCACGGCCTTCATGCTCTGCCATGGTCATGAGAGCTGGCACCCGGACCCTGAATTCTATTATCAGGCCGGAGGCGGCCCGATGTTTGACATGGGTCCGTACTATCTGACGGCTCTGGTGTCCTTGCTGGGCCCGGCTACAACGGTCTGCGGCATGACCAAAACCTCCTTCCCCACCCGGACGATCACGAGTGAGAAGAAGTTCGGCAAGGTGGTGGATGTCGAAGTGCCTACGCATGTGGCCGGAACGATTCAGTTCGCCAGCGGTGCCGTGGCTACGATGATTACCAGCTTCGATGTCTGGCACAGCACGCTGCCGCGAATCGAAATCTACGGCTCGCTGGGCACCTTGATTGTACCGGACCCGAATACCTTCAGCGGACCCATCCTGCTGCGTCCGGCGCATAGCCCGGACTTCAAGGAAATCCCGGTGGTTCACAGCTATGAGGGGAACAGCCGGGGCATCGGCGTGGCCGATATGGCCCGCTGTATCGAGACCGGAGAGACCCCGCGCGCTAACGGCGAGCTGGCGAATCATGTGCTGGAGATCATGCACGCCTTCCACACCAGCTCCGATTCCAAGCGTTACGCCGAGCTGACCACCACCTGCGAGCAGCCAAAGCTGCTGCCGCTGGGTCTGGTTAAGGGGTATTTGGAGTAACCAGGAGTAAGAGAGTTATGGAGATATAAAGAGATATTCAGAGATAAAAGAGGTATAGAAAGATACAGAAAGATACAGAAAGATACAGAAAGATACAGAGAGATTCAAAGAGGTATAAAGAGTTACAGTGAGGTGAAGAGGACTAGTAATAGGCAGCGTTTCTGTCTCCGGCATCCGGGGAGGGGGCGCTGTTTTTTTATTGTTTGGGAATTTATGAGAGTGCACCCGAATTCACCTGATGCGTGCTAATAAGCTAATGAGGAGCAATAGTGCACCTGAATTTAGTGAGTGCGTGCTAAATCAGCTAATGAAGAGCAGTAGTGCACTTGAATTCGGTGGGCGCGTGCTAAATGAGCTAATGAAGAGCAGTAGTGCACCTGAATTTAGTGAGCGCGTGCTAAATAAGCTAATGAAGAGCAGTAGTGCACCTGAATTCGGCGGACGCGTGCTAAAGGAGCCAATGAAAAGTAATTAGTGCACCTCATTATGCCGGATGCCGCCAGAAGTAGACGAATGGAGAAGGGGGAGGGCAATCTGTACTTCGTCTCGTCGCGCCAACTGCGGAACAAAGTCGCTGTCCCTCGCCACGCCATCGCGCTGCTGACTGCTTGAAGCAAGTGGAAAAAGGGCACTTGCTTTAACGCAGAATGACAAAAGTAGGACAACGAGTGGAAAAAGTACATTTAATTTTGCTTCAAATGCCCAGAGGCAGGGGAATGGAACCTAGTAGATGCTGTTTATCCAATTAAATTCCCTCTGAAGCCTATTTGACGGAATTTAAATGTACAATTTCCACCTGCTTACCTTATATCCGCGAGTATCCTGCCGCCAGCTATCAATCAATCAATCAACTAACTACCTCTCAACTACCTATCAATCAACTAACTATCAACTAACTACCTCTCAACTACCTATCAATCAACTATCTACCCACTAGCTATCTATCCACTACCTACCAACTACCTATCAATCAACTATCTATCTACTACCTACCAACTACCTATCAATCAACTATCAATCAACTATCTACCCACTATCTACCTAATTAACTACCCATCTAATACTCCACCATCTACCAAATCACCCGTTAATCCCCTGCCGGGCCAGCTACTTATCCACTCTTGATCCACCCACTAAATCACCCGTTAAATCACCTGCTAATTATACTCCGCAAGGATAACCGGTAATCGGAGTTGAGCTGGGGGCAGCAATGCTGCGACTGCAGTTCGCTCATGGCAGTCAGTATTATATGCATTATCCTCCAATAGTCAACTCTGCAACATCTTCCAACAGTCAGCCATATTGACAACCTGTATATACAGGTTTACACTGTGTGAGGTGTTTGATCTTGTATATACAAGTGTAATGAATGACAATAAAGCGATTTTTGCTGGAGGACAACACAGAAATTCTACATGGAGGTGCTAACTTTGAGCCAAGCCCGGCATTCGGAATGGTGGCGGCGGTCCACAGTGTATCAGGTGTACCCGAAGAGCTTCAAGGATACGACAGGTAGCGGAACAGGAGATATAAGAGGTCTGACGGAGAAGCTGGATTATTTGCAGGAGCTGGGGATTGATATCGTCTGGCTGCAGCCGGTTTATGTCTCGCCCGGACATGATAACGGTTACGATGTTGCCGACTATGAGCGGATTAACCCGGATTTCGGTACGATGGAGGATTTTGACGAGCTTGTGGAGGAGCTGCACCGGCGCGGAATGAAGCTGATGACGGATATCGTTGTCAATCATACCTCGACGGAGCATGAGTGGTTTAAGCAGTCCATTTCCAGCAAGGATAATCCGTACCGTGATTATTATATCTGGAGAGACCCGGCTCCCGGCGGCGGCTTGCCGAACAACTGGCAGTCCAAGTTCGGCGGACCCGCCTGGCAGTTCGATGAAGCTTCCGGCCAATATTATCTTACCTTGTTCGACAAAACACAGGCTGATCTGAACTGGGAGAACGAGCAGGTCCGCCAAGCGGTGAATGAGATGATGCTGTTCTGGGCCCGCAAAGGGGTGGACGGCTTCCGGATGGATGTCATTAACTTAATCTCCAAGGACCAGCGCTTCCCGGACGATGACGGTAGTGTGCCACCGGGGGACGGGCGGAAATTCTACACCGATGGTCCACGTGTCCATGAATACATCAGGGCGATGTATGATGAGGTGTTTGGCCCGCATGAGATGATCACGGTCGGCGAAATGTCCTCCACTACGCTCGAACAGTGCATCCGGTATTCCAACCCGGAGCAGCGGGAATTCTCTATGACCTTCAACTTCCATCATCTGAAGGTGGATTATCCGAACGGCCGGAAGTGGGAGTTGATGCCCTACGATTTCGAGGCTTTAAAACGGCTGTTCAGTGAATGGCAGATCGGCATGCAGGAGGGCGGGGGCTGGAACGCTTTGTTTTTCAACAATCATGATCAGCCACGTGCCCTCTCCAGATTCACCGACGATAAGACTTACCGCGAAGAAAGCGCCAAGCTGCTGGCAACAACACTGCATGGGCTTCAGGGCACACCGTATATCTACCAGGGTGAAGAAATCGGGATGCCGAATCCGAGATGGAAGAGCATCGAAGAGTTCCGTGATATTGAATCGCTGAACATGTACCGTATTCTCTGTGAGCAGGGGGCAACCCCAGAGGAAGCTCTTGCTATCCTTCAGGAACGCTCGCGGGATAATTCACGTACCCCGATGCAGTGGGAGGACAGCACGAATGCCGGATTCACTACCGGTACACCTTGGCTGAAGGTGGATGAACGTTACCCGGATATCAATGTGCAGAGGGAGCTGGAGCGGCCGGATTCTATCTTCCATCACTACCGCAAGCTGATTGCTCTGCGCAAAAAACATGCGGTCTTCATCGAAGGCTTATACCGCAGGCTGGACGATGGGCATCCCGAGGTGTTCGCATATGCACGGACGGGAGACGGTGAGGCGCTTGTGGTGGTCTCGAACTTCAGCAGCAAAGAGATTACGTTCCGGCTGCCGGACAATCACTGGGCTGCATTAAGTGCGGGAAGCAAGGATAAGCTTCTGCTAGGCAATACGGAAGAGGATCTTGCATTCACGCAAGAGCTGCGGTTAAGCCCGTACGCCTCATATATGTGGCTGATCAGTCAGAACTGAGGAAGTCATTCCTAAGGGAATATACTTATAGAAGCAATATCAACTAAACATTTATCAACTACGCGAGGAGTGAAAATATGGCTATAGACCGCAAAAATGTTGAAGAGATTGTCCGGGCGGTTGGAGGCAAGGAGAATATTGAGGTTGCGACGCATTGTGTGACCCGGCTAAGATTCTCGCTCTATGACGAGAGCAAGGTGGATTCGGCCGCGCTGGACGCAAATGACCTGGTCAAAGGACAATTTTCTTCCCAGGGGCAATTCCAGATTGTGATCGGACCGGGAACGGTAGATAAAGTATATGATGAGATGATTCAACTGACCGGCGGTGCCCGTTCCTCCAAGGATGAGGTGAAATCTGCCGCTGCCCGCAACCAGAATCCGCTTCAGCGGGCGATTAAGACGCTGGCCGATATTTTCATTCCGATTCTTCCGGCCATCGTCACTGCTGGTCTGTTGCTTGGGATCAATAATCTGCTGACGGGCCCGGGGATTTTCTTCAGCCAGTCGCTGGTGGATGTCTATCCGCAGTGGAAGGATATCGCCGCGATTATCAATACGATTGCCAGCACGGCATTTACCTTCTTGCCTGCGCTGATCGGCTGGGCGGCCGTGACCCGCTTCGGGGGCAGTCCGCTGCTCGGGATTGTGTTAGGACTTATTCTGGTTCATCCGGATTTATTAAGTGCTTACGGATACGCAGAATCCTCTACGAACGGGACCGTTCCGACCTGGAACCTGTTCGGCTGGCATCTGGAGCGGATCGGTTATCAGGGACAGGTATTGCCGGTCCTGGTATCGGCTTATATTCTGGCCCGCATTGAGAAGTTCCTGAATAAGCGGGTCCATGATTCTGTCAAACTACTGGTGGTAGCGCCGGTGACTCTGCTGATTACAGGGTTCCTGGCCTTCACCATCATCGGTCCGGTTACGTTCGGTATTGCCAATGCAATCACCTCCGGGCTGGTCTATATATTCGATCATTTCGCAATTCTGGGCGGCGTAATCTACGGGGGATTCTATGCATTGCTGGTTATTACGGGGATGCATCACACGTTCCTGGCCGTGGATGTTCAGCTTATCGGCAGCGAAGGCGGCACCTTCCTCTGGCCGATGCTGGCTCTCTCCAACATTGCCCAGGGTGCTGCGGCGCTCGCCATGATCTTCGTAGTCAGAGAACAGAAGACGAAAGGTCTGGCTGTAACGTCCTCCATCTCGGCATTCCTCGGTGTCACCGAGCCGGCGATCTTCGGGGTGAATATCCGCTACCGCTACCCGTTCATCTTCGGGATGATCGGCTCTGCCCTAGCTGGAGTGCTGCTGACCATCAATCAGGTTCGCGCAACTTCCATTGGCGTAGGGGGAGTTCCCGGATTCCTGTCGATTTTCCCTAACCAGTGGGGAGTGTTCTTCATCGGAATGGCTATCGTGCTGATCGTGCCGTTTGTAGCCACTGTGCTGTATGGCCGGGCAGCCGTGCAGCGGGCCGCGAACAAACCGGAAGCGGCTGGAGTAAGCGCGGCGGTATCCGGTCCAACAGACACAAGCAACGAGCTGAATAGCCGCAGCTCCGTTCAAGGCTCGCAGGAGCCGGTGAATATTCTGGAGCTGGCGTCACCGCTGAGCGGAACTGCGGTACCGCTGGAGCAGGTTCCTGATCCCGCTTTTGCCGAGAAGCAAATGGGTGAAGGAATTGCCATTGAACCTTCGGAGGGCAAGGTATACGCTCCATTCGATGCTACCGTTGCCCATGTAATTAAGAGCAAACATGCGCTAATTCTGGAGCACGCCAGCGGTGTCCAGGTGCTGATTCATGTAGGGATCAACACTGTGTCGCTCAAAGGCAGCGGGTTCACCGCGCGCAAAAATATCGGGGATAAGGTACAGGCCGGCGAGCTTTTGCTGGAATTCGATATGGACGCCATCCGCGCCGCCGGTTACCCGATCATTACCCCGATTATTATCCCTGCCGGGCAGGAGATGGTGGAGCGGATCGAGGAGAAGAGTGGACCTGTCACTGCGAAGCAGACGAGTATTCTAACGGTTCACCTCAAGGGGTAATCTGAGCGGAGCAGGTGAGAATGGTAAGGAGAGGAACAGCCCTGCGGGGCTGTTTTTCTATAGATGGGGGGAAGATAAGATGACTGGATGGCGGGGAAGTGGGGAGCGGGAAGAGAGGGATAAATCCCGCTGAACCGGCTGAAAGTGGACGGGAAGTCCGAATGAAGTGTATAAATACACTTGAATTCCTTAAAGTTGGCCGACGAACCTGAATGAGGAGTATAAATACACTTTAATTCCTTAAAGTTGGCGGACGAGGTCGAATGAGGTGTATAAGTACACTTGAATCCCCAAAAGTTGGCGGACGAGCCCAAATGAAGTGTATAAATACACTTGAATCCCTAAAAGTTAGCGGACGAGCCTCAATGAGGTGTAAAAATACCCTTGAATCCCCAAAAGTTGGCGTAGGAGCCCAAATGAAGTGTATAAATACACTTAAATACCCAAAAGTTGGTGGACGAGCCTCAATGAGGTGTATAAATGCACTCACCCGTGAGTAATCAGTTTGTTCATAACCAGCTAAGCAAGGGCGTGTTACAATATAGGACGGTGATTATAAATGAGAGAAAATATATATTTACAGATTTACGCGGAATACAGCAGCCGCATCCAATCAGGCCAGTTAACGCCAGGGACTAAGCTGCCTTCCGAGAGTGAGCTGGCGGAGGCCTACAAGACTTCGCGGGAGACCGTGCGCAAAGCGCTGAACCTGTTGTTCCGTGAGGGGTACATCAACAAAATCAAAGGCAGAGGCTCCTTCGTGCTGGATAGGACCCGGATGGACTTTCCGGTGACCGGGCTGATATCCTTCCAGGAAATGTCCGGGACTCTCGGGGTACCCTCACGGACCCTTGTGGAGGAGACGGTTCTGGAGCCGGCGGGCTCCTTGTTGGCCAGTCAGCTTCACATTGCCGGGGATACTCCGGTCTGGAAGGTGATCCGCGCCAGAGAGATTGAAGAAGAGCGGATTATTCTGGACAAGGACTATTTCCGCGCCGATATTGTTCCCTTCCTGAGCAAGGAGATCGCAGAAGGCTCTATTTACGAATATCTGGAGACCGGGCTGGGGCTGAAGATCAGTTATGCGAAAAAGCTGATCTCTGTGGAGCCCTCAACCGAGGAGGATGGCCGCCTGCTGGATCTGAAAAAATACGAACATATTGTGGTAGTGCGGAACTACGTGTATCTGGAGAACACCGTGCTGTTTCAATACACCGAATCCAGACACCGGCTGGACAAATTTCAGTTCGTGGATTTTGCCAGAAGGGTGAGGCAGTAGGAGGTTTTGAATACGGCGGATTAGAGAGATTGAGCTTGTATTTTCTAGTATGGAATTGCAGTGACTCCAGAGAATGTTTGACCTCCGGCCGCGGCAGTTAAGCTATATTAGCAATGCTTGTAGCAGCGCACCATTACCAAGCTGAGGGCCGTCCCGCAAGGTCAGATGATGACTGGGGACGGCCCTCTTTTTTTGTCGGCTGAGAGTACTTGGGGCTACCGCTAAACTCAGCAAAAAATGACCATTTGCTCTAGCAAAATGGCGAGCAGGGAGTTTTTATATAGATTACAATCGGAGAAGGGCGGCATGTCTTATAATTTTCGGGGGAAGTTCTTTATTATGTGCATGGGAAAAAACAAGATGGGCTTGTAAAATGATAATGTTGATTGTAAACGCTTGCTTTCATTTTAGAGGGAGGATATGGTGCATTCTATGAATTATCGCAATCCCGTGATCGCCGGATATTATCCTGACCCCAGTGTAGTCCGTGTAGATGAAGATTACTATCTGATCAACAGCTCCTTCGAGTATTTCCCGGGCGTGCCTATCTTCCATAGCAGAGATCTGATCCACTGGACACCGCTTGGGCATGTGTTAACCCGGGAGTCGCAATTGGATCTGAGAACAACCAAGAGCTCGTCCGGCATTTACGCCGCTACGATACGTTATCATGCGGGCCGCTTTTATATGATTACTACGGATGTCAGAGGGATCGGGAATTTCTATGTCACTGCGGACAAGCCTGAGGGTCCCTGGTCTGATCCGATCCTGCTGCCGCATGGGGGAATCGATCCCTCCCTGTTCTTCGATGATGATGGGCGTGCCTATGTGACTGTGCAGAACGGGGCAGGCTACGAATCCCATATTATTCAGTATGAGATTGATCCGGTGTCAGGTAAGGTGCTGTCTGAGCCTGTAAACATCTGGAGCGGGGATGAAGGTCCGTGGGTCGAAGGCCCGCATCTGTACCGGATCAAAGGTGTCTACTACCTGATGACCGCTTCAGGCGGCACCTCGGTGGATCACCGCGAGATTATTGCCCGCAGCAGCACACCTTACGGGCCGTTCGAGGATAAGCCGGAGCCGATCCTGACTCACCGCGGGCTGAAGGACCATCCGGTCCAGTGCCTCGGACATGCTGATCTCGTGGAGGATACGAAGGGCAATTGGTGGGCGGTTTTCCTGGGGATGCGCCCGGTGGAAGGCAAATATTCTCCGCTGGGCCGAGAGACCTTCCTGGCTCCGGTCACGTGGACGGAAGACGGCTGGCCGATGATTGACAACAATGAAGGTACGGTAGTATCCGCTGCTGAATGCAGTGCCGAGGTTAGTATTCAGCGTATGGAGCTGAGCGGGGGCTTCGGCCCGGAATGGGCTTTTCTCCGCAGCTATGAGGAAGAGCGTTATTCCTGGACAGAACGCCAGGGGAACCTTACCCTCCGGGGCAATGCCTACACGCTGGACGATGAAGCGCCCGCCGTGCTGGCCTGTATCCGCCAGCAGCATCACCGGATGGAGCTGGGAGTCAGCCTTGACTTCGATCCGGTTCGCGAAGGCGAACATGCCGGACTGGCCGCCCGTCTGAACAACCGGGGGTATCTCTTCTGGGGACTGGCTGGACGCAGCGGCAGCCGGGTGATAGAGCTTGTGGTCAAGAACGGGGAGCAGAGGCAGGTTCACCGGTATGAGGTGAGCGGTCAGGGTCCGGTTCAGCTCCGTTTACATTCTGACGGCCTGTTCTATGTTTGCTCCTATTCGGAGGATGGCGTCACCTGGCATGTCGCCGAGGAACAGATCCATGTCTCCGTCCTGTCACCGGAGTTGAACGGCGGATTCACAGGGGTCTGCCTGGGTCTGCACGCCTCGGGCGATGGTGCGGCTAATGCAAGTCCTGCTTATTTTGAGAGATTCTATTATTCCAACACCAAAGGAGATGTCCTATGAAATCATCACCACAACCCAATCAACCACTGGTAACCCACATCTATACGGCGGACCCGTCCGCCCATGTCTATGAAGGCAAAATCTACATCTATCCGTCCCACGATCTCGACCATGACGAACCAAGCAATGATAACGGCGACCAGTATAAGATGGAAGACTATCATGTTCTGTCTATAGACAATTTCGATTCCCCTGTGACCGATCACGGCCAGGTGCTGCATCTGAAGGATATTCCTTGGGCATCCAAGCAGCTCTGGGCTCCTGACGCAGCTTATAAGAACGATACCTATTACCTGTTCTTCCCGGCCCGTGACCATGACGGCATCTTCCGGCTCGGCGTTGCCACTTCCGATTCTCCGGCAGGTCCGTTCAACCCGCAACCGGATTATATTCCAGGAAGCTACAGCATAGACCCGGCGGTATTAGTGGATGAGGACAACCAGTCGTATATCTATTTCGGCGGACTCTGGGGCGGACAGCTGGAGAAATGGCAGACCGGCACCTTCGTGCCGGATGCGGAGGGACCTGCTCTGGATTCACCGGCGATTGGGCCGCGTGTAGCGCGCTTAAGCGAGGATATGCTGTCTTTTCAGGCGGAGCCAACAGAGATATCCATTGTGGATGAAGAGGGGAACCCGATTCTGGCCGGGGATGAGGACCGCAGATATTTTGAAGGCCCATGGGTCCATAAGTATAACGGTTACTACTACCTCTCCTACTCTACAGGAACGAAGCATACGCTGGTGTATGCGATCAGCAAGAATCCAATGGGGCCGTTTACCTTCAAAGGCGAGATTCTCTCTCCGGTCATCGGCTGGACTACCCATCACTCGATTGTGCAATTTGGAGACAAGTGGTACCTGTTCTATCACGACAGCTCCTTATCGGAAGGGGTTAACCACAAGCGTTGCGTGAAATACACCGAGCTCCAATACAATGCAGACGGAACCATCCAGAGAATCGATCCTTACCCGGCTTCTGAGTAAGTTGGGTGAGTGAAGAGAATAAGGCGGTACACAAGCAGCTCCCGGTGGGGGCTGTTTTTTGAACTTATTTTTCTATTTCTCGCTGAAACTAAAGCCGTTTCCACTCTTTGAATGATCCGGAGGCTGAAGGAGTAAATGAGGAGTCTAGAATGTATGTGAAAAAACCGAATACAATGTGCGGGAGCGGGGGTGCGTGGGCCGGATGCCCTGGAAATGGGCAGACGGGTATGGGGAGGTAGTCATACGAGTGGTGGTTTGGACCGCAGAGTTTTTTACATTATCCACCAGCAGAGTGATCTTGTTCTGAAATACAGGACAAGCCCTCCCCCTGAATATGAGGTCAGCGAAAACAGCAGATGGATTACCTCCACTTACTGATGAACAAATGGACGTTTCTGGGACAGTAATTGGATAAAGCGCACTTAAATTAGCACCATTTTCTCTATAGTAGAGAAACTGCCCATAGTAGTTGCTGTTTTTCCACTTGCTTCCGTACATCTCCCGGACATCGGCGGATTAAGCTACATTTTTCCACTTGTTTATTATAGGCGGCGAAGCCCATGTTTATCTTTGCAGCCTATATTCCTCATTTTCCTTTAATTTGACCAGCTTATCTTTAATTTCGCTTCTATGTGACGGGGCAGGAGCTGCTATATAGTAAGCTTGGATGAACAGTAGTTGGATAATCAAATATAGAGAAGGGAATTGGAATTCATTTGTTGTGACTCTAATGATTGTGAATCGTTTCATTATGAATGCGTTCTCATGAATCCGTGTCTGAACCGGAGGAGCTGAGGATGACCCCCAGAATGAGGAGAGTGAACAATGGTATCTCAACCCCGAACACGCAGAATTCGTAAGCTCACAGGAACGGTATTAAGCGCAGCGCTTCTGGTTACCCTGCTGCCGCAGACAGCTCTGGCCGGAGACACCTGGCCGTTCAAGGATGAAAGCGCACACGGAGCCAATCAGCCCAGCGTACACGGCTACACCAGTAATCAGATTGCGGACTGGAGTCCGCAGACCGATCAGGATGCGGCGCTGCTGCGTTCCCGGGTGCCGCTACAGCAGCGGATCACGCCCTTCAAGCAGACACAGGCGAATCCTGCGCTGAATCCGGAAGTGCAGATGATTAACGTAGCGGGCGACTATGGGAATGCGTTCATCGAGAATGCTCCCTACACCAACAAATTTGCCCAATATCATTTCAATTTCTGGCAGTACATTGACTATTATTCCTACTGGCACGGCACAGCAACGGCGTATACACCGCCGGAATATTACGACGATCTGGCCCAGTCCGACTGGCAGCAGAAATGGTTCGAGTTCGGCATGCTGAATATTCCCAATCCGACGTATACGGATGCTGCGCACAAGAACGGGGTGATGTCGCTGGCCGGTGTGTTTTTCTCCAATAATGACCGGGGGCAGCAGACCTACAAACAGATGATCGTGAAGGATGAGAACGGTAACTTCCCGGTCGCGGAGAAAATGATTGAGATGGCCCGTTACTTTGGATATGATGGTTACTTCCTGAACCAGGAGGAGCAGAACCCGAACGTTGCTCCGGCAGATGTTCCTGATTATATGGCCTTTATGAAAGCGCTGCAAAAGGGCGGGCTGTATGTCCAGTGGTATGATTCACTGAATACGGCCTCGGGAGCAAATACCTTCGCCAGAACGTTTAACGATAACAATATTTCAATGCTGTACGACAAGACAACCAAGGAGCAGGTCTCGAACTCGTATTTCTTCGATTATGGAATGGGCAATACACAGATCAATGCTGCGGTGAATTATTTGAATAATCTGAATAGCTCACAGGGGACGGACTTTGACCTCTACGATGTAGGCTTCGCCGGACTCGAGGCAGGGCGGGACCGCTTCAAGAGCGTACAGGGCACAGCGCTTAGCAATAAGCTGGCCGGGGGGCTTCCACGCCTTAGCCTCGCTACGCTGGGAGCTGACTTTGTCCATGCGGGACTGGATGAGGATATGAACAAGTCCTGGCCGGTCTCGAACCGCTCGGATAACAAATACCAGTGGATGACGAACCTCCGGGAGCAGCTCTGGTGGTCGGGACCGAACGTGAATCCTGAACATACAGCGGTGTCAGCCACGAATACCGTATCCGATGTATATGCGGATAACCGCTACTGGCCGGGAATCGCTTCGGTCATCGCGGAACGTTCGGTGGTGAAGGATTCCAACTTCTATACAGACTTCAATACTGGCCACGGCCTGTCCTATTATGTGAACGGAGCTGAATCCAGCGGGGACGAGTGGTCCAACATGAGTCTGCAGGATGTTCCGGTGACCTGGCAATGGTGGCAGGATACTACAGGCAACCGCCTGGATGTGGATTTCGATTATGGCCCGGAATATGACATCTCGGCCAATTCACGGATGAACTACAAGCAGATCGGCGGCTATAACGGCGGCAGCTCGCTGGTAGTGAACGGGGCACTGGATCAGGAGAACTTCCTGCGCCTGTACAAGAGCGACCTCTCTGTTAAGGCGGACTCCAAGCTGTCGATCGCCTATAACAAGCCTTCGGCTGACGATGCCTCCGTCCTGAGTGCGGGCTTAATCTTCCAGGACGATCCGTCTGAAGTAGTGAAGGTGCCTGTTGCAGACAGCGGCAAGCATACGGCGGGTTGGGTGTCTGCCGAATTGAATCTCGGAGCATACGCCGGCCGGGATATCGCCGCATTCGGTCTTGTGTTCACTCCAGGACAGAGTACGATTGCGGATTACCAGATGAATATCGGTCAGCTCCGCATTCATGACGGCTCGGCTGTTCTGCCGTCCGCTCCTGCCGGTCTCTCTATTGCGCAGGCTCTGCCCGGCACGGACGAGATGATTGTGAAGTGGGAGATGGAGCCTGATTATTCCAAGGTGAAGCAATACAATGTATACGTGAACGACAAGTTCATGGGCGGCAAATACGACGAGACCTTCTATATTAAGAAGCTTCCGTCCAAATCCGGTGTCCTGAAGGTGGTTGCAGTAGGTGCTGACGGGCGTGAAGGAGCTGCGGCCACACTATCCTTCGATTTGAATTCGGCGGTATCCGGGGTTGAAGCCGAGTCTGCTGCGAATGGTGATTTCCTGGTGAAGTGGTCCAATCCAGGTGCCACAGAGGGCGCGGTTAAGGTTACGGTGAAGTCTACCAACTGGATTACTACACCGGAGCCTGTATCTAGGGAGATGACATTGCCGGGGGGCACAACTTCCGCCCTGTTCCAGGATATGCCGGTGAACGGTGACGAGTATACAGTGACTGTACAAGCAGGCAATACCGACAAGGTCAGCTATAACGGAGCCTTTATCGACACGGTGTCGGAGCCTTATGCTGAAGCTTGGTCCTGGAACGGCAATACGCTGAACCTGCCGATGCCGACTACCAGAGATTGGCGGTATCTGTACATCAATGAAGACGGCAAGGACAGGTCCTTCCCGGTAACCTACTTCTCAGGAGATGCGGCCAACAGGCCGATGATTATCCGCGGCCGCACGACCAAAGCCAGTCTGAGCTTCACCTCAACGGCTAAAGTGGTGACCGCAGTGATGGAGGATTACAGCGGGAACAAGTCGCAGCCTCTATATCTCAAGGGACTCTATAAGGTGACCTTTAACGGCAATGGAGGCAGTCCGGCCGAGACAGTCGTTCAGGCGGTGTACGGTGAACCCTTGAACGCTCCGGCTGTAACGAAGCAAGGGTATGAGCTGGAGGGCTGGTACAACGGGGTAGAGAAATGGGATTTCGCCGGCCGGACGGTACCTGGCGAGTTGACGCTGACGGCGAAATGGACACTCCAGGCACCAGAGGTGCAGATTGTCAGTGAAGGCTCGCTGCGGGCCGGAACAACCGGAATTCTCCGGGCTGCGGGCCAAGGAGCCGGAACCCTGTCCTATACCTGGTATGTGGATAAGGGAGCAGGATATGGTGAACCCGTTGGAACGGGCGAGGCGCTGACGCTCGCCGGGTTGTCAGAGTCGATGACCGGCTACCGGTATAAGGCTGTCGTGACCGGCGAAGGCGGATTAACCGGAGAAGCTGAATATACCCTGCAGGTGCTTCCGGCCGGGGAGGAATGGATCACTCCGGCATTCGGGACCGATCTGCCTCCGCTGCTGGAGACCGTTCAAGGTGAACCGCTGACGCTGGTGGTTGAGCCGGTGGGGGATATTGCGTCCATCCGGTGGGAGATGAGAGGCGCTGAAGCTGAAGAGTGGGTGCCGGTTTCGGGGGTTACCGGAGCGGTATACCGCTTCACTCCGGGAGTGGAGAATAACGGAACACAGTACCGTGTGGTGCTGACCGGCAAGGGAGAAGGGGATCCGGGCAGGATCACCGGAACAGAGCTTACGCTCAAGGTATATCCGGCCCATGAATCCCCCGCCGTCCAATCGTTCACCGCGTCTGCTAATCCGGTAACGGAAGGCAACCCGGTCACCTTCAGTGTTGTTGCCACTGTAACTTACGGAGAGCTGAGCTACCGCTGGCTGAAGAATGACCTTGTACTGGAGGGTGCCGGAGGAAGCAGCCTGACCATTGAACAGACTCAGGCTGCGGATGCCGGAGCCTACAAGGTGGAGGTAATCAACACCCGTATCATCGGCAACCGTCCCTATGTGGATATACTAAAGACAGAGTCCATCGAACTGGCTGTGAACCGTCAGGCCGTAACGCCGACGACCCCGCCTGCCTGGTCGGGGAATCCTGCAGCAACCCCATCGCCATCACCAACACCTTCACCAACGGCTGGTGCACAGCCTAAGGCTGTAGTGATTTCAGCCGCTGAGCTCAGCAGTCCTGCTGTGAACGGTGTCGTGACCGTGCAGCTCGGACAGGCAGCAGCGGTGGAGCTGCCGGTGAATGCCGGGGAGCTGCTCGGAACAAGCTCACTGCGTGTGCAGGGAGATGGAATCGGGCTTGTCCTGGCGTCGGAGCTGCTGGGGCGGCTGGCCGGAGTCCTGCCTGCGGATCAGCTCAGCGGTGCGAAGCTCCTGCTGAAGACCGGGCTGAAGGCACTGGACGGGGCCGTGCTGAAGACAGAAGCCGGCGTAACGCTTAAGGGCAAGCTGCTGGAGTATGATCTGAGCCTGTCCGGGGCGGACGGAACGCTCCGCCGGCTCGAAGCTTATCCGGCGCCAGTAAGTCTGAGCTGGACGGCTGACGGATTCCAGTCCAAGCTGCTTGGACTGTACCGGGTAGAAAGTGACGGTTCTCTCACTTATCTGGGCGGAGTAGCGGAAGACGGCGGGCTGAAGGCATCTCTTGACGCCAAGGGCACTTATGCGCTGCTGGAGTACTCCAAGCAATTCAGCGATGTTCCGGCCATGCACTGGGCGTTTGATGCGCTGCGCGAGCTGTCGGCGAAGCATCTGATCCAGGGGGTCTCGGAGCTGGCCTATCAGCCTGCCAGGAACATGACCCGGGCTGAATTCGTACAGCTTACAGCGAAGGCGCTGCGCTTAAGCGGCGACGGCGGTACCGCCGCCTTCGCCGATGTCCCGGAAGGCGCCTGGTATCAGCAGGCACTCTCCGGCATGGTGCAGGCGGGCCTGATTACCGGCCGGTCGCCGGGAGCCTTCCAGCCGAATGCGGAGATCAGCCGCGAAGAGATGACGGTCATCCTGATGCGTGCTTACCATAAGCAGCAGGGATCAAGTCCGGCCGCAGCGGGCAGCCTGTCTGTTAAGGATGCCGCCGAGATCTCGGACTGGGCAGCAGGACATGTGGCTGAAGCGGCAGCGCTTGGCCTCGTGAAAGGACGGGCGGACGGAACCTTCGCTCCGAAGGCTCCTGCCACCCGTGCAGAAGCTGCGCAGATGCTGCTGAATTATATGAAGTAAGCCAAGGCGCTTCCCCTCTGAAAAAATTCATCAGAGGGGAGCGCTTCTTGTGTATCCTATAGAGAGGAGGTGGACCATGCGCAGTATTTCGTTATACCGCAAATATTTCAAAGATAATATGTTTATGCGTTTTACACTGATTGTGTCTTGCATCTTCATTGCAACGATTATTGTCTTCTCGTTCCTGGTGCTGATGCTGATCTCGGATTCGGCAGTGCAGCGGCAGATGGATATCCAGCGCAAGACGATGGAGAGCATCAGCAACTATGTGGAGAATAAATATCAATCCGTCCAGGATATGATGCGTGATGTCTACCGGGACGCGAGCCTGGCGAGCAATACTACTTTTCTGCTGGAGAATCCCTTCGGCGATTACATTGAACACCGGCTGGACCGCTATTTGCTGGGGGATCAGTCTACGTCCAACGCCGTTCAGTATTTCCAGAACAAGATTGACGATGATCCCGATATGCGCAGCCTGATCCTCTACAGTGCCAATCAGCAGGTGATGTATTACTACAACAACCGCAGGCAATTCGAGCGGATATCTACCAATGCGGCGCATTCCTTTGTCCCGGATTCCATGGTTCTGGATGAGGAGAGCCTCGTCTCGGTTCCGAACATTTGGGTGCTGAAGAGTATCGGTATACAGAAGACCCCTATGTTCTCGGTGAAAATACCCATTAATAATAAGTCCTCGCTGCTCAACATCGGCCAGATCCTGGTCTACTTCGACTCCGAATCCATCCGGCAGGCCATGAGCAATTATAAGCAGGATTTCAAAGGCGATATCCTCGTGCTCTCGGCCCAGAATGAGGTCATCTTCGATTCCTCGGGTAAGGGGTACGGCCGGAAGCTGCCGAAGCTGAAAGGGATTAACGCCGGCGAGGAGTTTACGATAGAGGGGATGGAGGTCACCAGTCTGACCCAGAGCCAGGGCGGTTATACTGTTGTCAGCCTGATCTCCAAGAAGGAGTTGGCCGAGACTTACAGCAGTGCGCAGAGCACTATTATTACCATCGCCCTCGTCTGCATTCTGTTTGCTGTGCTGCTGCCGGCGATGTTCATTTCTAATTTTGCCAAAAGAACACACCGTATCATCCGCTTCACCCGCAAGGTGAAAAACGGGGATTTGAACACCCGGATTGTGGACGGCCGCGAAGACGAACTGGGCCAGATTGCCAAGAGCTTCAACAGCATGCTGGACGAGCTGAACCAGTACATTGATCAGGTGTATAAGGCGGAAATCAAGCAGAAGCATACGGAGATTGCTACCCTGGAGGCCAGGGTGAATCCGCATTTTCTCTATAATACCTTGGAAGTGATACGGATGCGGGCGATTTCAAGCGGCGCGAAGGATGTGGGGGAGATGATCTACAGCCTGTCCATGCTGTTCAAATCCTATGTCCGCCCGAAGGTGAAATATACGTTCAAGGATGAGCTGGAGGCATGCCGCCTGTATCTGGAGTTATTCCGTATCCGGTACAAGGACAGATTCGCATATACCATCGAATGCAGCAAGGAGCTGGAAGAGCTTCCTGTGCTCAAAATGTCCCTGCAGCCGGTCATCGAGAACTATGTTCTGCATGGCATGCGGACTGGACAAACCGATAATGTAATTAGCATTGTGATCACATCAGACTCGGGGAATATCCGGGCAGTAATCACGGATAACGGCAAAGGGATTGCGGAGGAGCGGCTGAGCCAGCTCCGCGAAGTGCTGGAGGATAACGGCGAATTGTCCGGATCGGAGTCCTTCGGGCTGCGCAGTATTCATGAGCGTCTAAGACTCATGTACGGTAAGCCGTACGGGGTGGAGCTGGCGAGTGAAGCAGGTGCAGGTACGGTGGTTACGATAACTTTTCCATATCCCCATAAGGAGGAGACCATTGATGTATAAGGTGTTTATTGTGGATGATGAGCCGTTCATTCTTAGCGGTCTGGAGGATATATTAGACTGGGAGCAGCTGGGTCTTGAAATTACAGGCCAGGCGGAGAACGGGCAGGAAGCGCTGGATAGGCTGCGGCAGTCCCCTGCTGACATTCTGATTACCGATATCTCCATGCCGGTGATGACCGGCCTGGAGCTGATCCGCGCCGCCCGGGAATTCCTCCCGGAGATGAAGGTGGTTGTCCTGAGCGGATATGATGAATTCAGGTATGTGAAGGAAGGCTTAACCCTCGGAATTGAGAATTATCTGCTGAAGCCGATCAATCTGGAGGAATTCCAGCGAACGCTGGAGACGATTGTGGAGAAGCTGGATGTCTCCAGGCTGGATACGCAGTGGTGGGAATATACGAACTCCGTGCTGAAGGATAATGTGCTGCTGCGCTGGCTGCGGGGGCAGATTGATCCCGGGGAGCGTTCCGAACGGCTGAATCTGGTCGGCCTGCCGCTCGGCGGCCGTTATGTTCAGGTTGCCCTGGTGCAGGCAGATCCGGCCACGGAAGCGTTCAGGAAGAACGTGGAGGATCTGGTCAGTGCACAGACTTCCTTCTTCATGTTCTGGGATTCCGACAATGATCTGGTGCTCATACATAACTATGAAGAAGCTCCCAAGGGAGCAGAGCAGATGGCCTCTATGCTCCAGGAGATCTCCGGCTTATGCGCTGCAGGCCAAGGTCTGCGCGCGGCCGTAGGCTCGGCTGTGGAGGGAGTGGATGCTGCACCCTCCAGCTATGAGCAGGCGAAGCAGGCCCAGGAGTTCATGGAGATTCATCCGGAGCAGAGCCTCATTCATTATGAGCAGCTGAAGGACCGGAAGGAGGATCTGGGGGCGGTGCTGCCAGAGGACTGGAGCGAGTATTCCAAGCTGATTATGGGCAAGAATCTTCCAGCGCTGACAGAGAGAATTGAATTGTATTTCTTCGGGAAAGCTATGGAGGCCCTAACACCCGAGCTGCTCCGGGAGATTTCGGTAGAATGGATTCTGTATTTCCGGATGCTGATCAAGGATATACGCAGTGAGATGGAGCGTGAGTTCATTGCCGAGGGGTTAACGGCGATCCGCAGGGCGAACTCGCTGCCCGGGCTGTCCGCTGCCATCCAGCAGACCTCTGCAAGCATCATTGAGCTGCTGGACCGGGAGCTGAAGAGCCCGGTGGTGAACCAGGTGCTGAATTATATCGAGAAGTCTTACAGTGAGGATCTGTCACTGAAGAAGCTCGGCTTCATGTTCAATATTCACCCTGTGTATCTGGGACAGCTCTTTCATAAGACAACCGGAGAGTCGTTTGCGGAATACATGAACCGTTACCGGATCGACAGGGCGAAGGAGCAGCTCCGCTCGACGAACCTGAAGGTTCACGAGATCGCAAGGAATGTGGGCTACTGGGAAATGGGCTATTTTTACAAGCAATTCAAGAAATATGTGGGCATCTCACCGACGGAATTCAAAGGGCTGCTCTAATGGAGGCACTGGGGGGAAACGTATATGTGAGGTTATTTCTTTATTTCATACCTGAATATATATAGTTTCTCTTCTATTTGAAAATGCTTTCATCTTATAAAGTAAAGATATAGCTCAAGGAAGCCAGCAGCCGGAAATGCCCGGCAGGCCTGGGTTTTCCGGACGGCTAATTAAAAGGGGGTACGGCAAATGAGTAAGAAAAAGAAACACTTCTCCTTGTTGTTGACAACGCTTTTAACTGTCTCACTGGCGCTTAGCGCATGTGGTGGGAACAACAGTAAGAATGCAGGCGGAGAAGCGGCTTCAGGCGGCAACAAAGCTACGGAGTCTACGGAGAAGCCTGTAGAGCTGATCTGGTACACTATCGGGCCGCCGCAGAAGGATATGGATAAGGTGCTTGCAGAAGTCAATAAATACACACTTGAAAAAATCAATGCAACCCTCGATATCAAAATGCTCGACTTCGGGGATTATACGCAAAAAATGCAGGTTATGGCTGCTTCGGGCGAGCCAATGGATATTCTGTTCACCTCTTCCTGGGCCTTCGATTATGTGCAGAATGCACGTAAGGGTGCCTTCCTGGAGCTCGATGAGCTGCTGAAGAACCAGGGCAAGGGCATTGTGGACACCATTGATCCGGCCTTCCTGGAAGGCTCCAAGGTAGACGGACATAACTATGCGATTCCGGCCAACAAAGAGCTTCCGGCGCAGGAAGTCTTCCGCTTCAACAAAGAGCTTCTGGACAAATACAAGCTTGATCTGACCAGCGTGAAAACGATGGCCGATCTGGAGCCGCTGCTCAAAACTATCAAGGAAAACGAGCCTGGAGTGACCCCGTACGCGATGGTCAAGGACTTCATGCCGATCATGCCTTTTGACTATGTGATCGAGAAGATGCCGATGGCTGTATATATGGACACCAAGGACTACAAAGTGGTCAACATCCTTGAAACTCCTGAGATCAAGGAAGCGCTTAAGACGGTCCGCAAATTCTACCAGGCAGGTTACATCTCTTCTGAAGTAGCCACTACTTCGTCTGTGGATGACTTGTACAAAGCCGGCAAATGGTTCACCGACCGCGCGTCCACCCAGCCGCTGGCCGACAATCTGTGGTCCGCAAGCTACGGGTATCCTGTAGTGTCGACACCAGCAAGCAAGCCTTATATCTATAACTGGTCCGTTATGGGCTCCATGCAGGCGATCTCCGCCAACTCCGAGTATCCTGAGAAAGCCATGGAATTCCTGAACCTGCTGAATACAGACCCTAAGCTGCGCAACATGATTGACTCCGGTATCGAGGGCGTACATTACGAGAAGGTCAGCGACAACATGATCAAGAACCTCCCGGATGCCAAGAACTACGATATGCCAACGTTCTCCCTGGGTAACATTATGATCAACTACCTGAACGAAGGCGACCCTGAGAACAAATGGGAAGAATTCAAGAAGTTCAATGATGCCGGTATCAATGCACCGCTGCTCGGCTTCAACTTCGATACTTCCAAGGTGACGAATGAAATCGCCGCTGTTCAGAACGTGAAGGAAGAATTCTGGGCACCGCTGATGACCGGATCTGTAGATTCGGAAGAATACCTGACCAAGGCTAATGAGAAATTGAAAGCCGCCGGTCTGGATAAAATCATCGCCGAAGCCCAAACCCAGATCGACGCCTGGAAAGCAGCGAACAATAAGTAGCATTCTATTCAAGGATCGGGCGGGTGATTAGACTTGGCCCGGTCTTTTTGTATCAACGGAAGAAATTTCCGGTATAGGAGGAACTAGGAATATGGGCAAAATAGGAAAGTCCGCCAAAGACGTGTTGAGAAATAAAGTGCTGCTGTTTATGGTTCTCCCGGGCACACTGTGGTTTTTATTCTTCTCCTACCTGCCGATGGTGGGTACGGTCATTGCATTTAAGGAGTACCGCTTCAGCCGGGATGGCTTCTGGGCCAGCATCATCAACAGCAAATGGGTCGGCTGGGATAATTTCAAGTTTCTGTTCAGCACCAATGATGCCTATCTGATCACACGCAATACTCTTTTGTATAATTTAGCCTTCATCATCCTTGGCCTGATCCTATCCGTGCTGATGGCGGTGGTGCTGTCCGAGATTGCCAACAAGAAGCTTGCCAAGTTCTATCAAACAGGCATGTTCCTGCCATACTTTCTGTCCTGGGTCGTTGTGGGATACTTCGCCTTCAGCTTCCTTAGCTCGGAGCGGGGGCTGCTTAATGCCATGTTCGGCAGCAATATCTCCTGGTACTCGGAATCGAAATACTGGCCGTTCATTATTATATTCGTGTTCCTATGGAAGGCCGTCGGCTATAACAGCGTGGTCTATCTCGCCGCAATTATGGGCATAGACAAGTCCCTCTACGAAGCGGCGATGATCGACGGGGCCAGCAAGCTTCAGCAGATCCGCAGCATCACGCTGCCGATGCTGAAGCCGATCATTATCATTATGACGCTGCTTGCGATCGGGAAGATTTTCTATGCCGACTTCGGGCTGTTCTATCAGGTGCCGAGAGATTCGGGGACGCTCTACAGCGTGACCAACGTAATTGATACGTATGTGTACCGTGGACTTAAGACTACCGGCGAGATCGGAATGAGTACGGCTGCGGGCTTATATCAATCAGTGGTCGGGTTCGTGCTGGTGCTTACCTCTAATTACATCGTGCGCAAATTCGATAAGGACAGTGCTTTATTCTAGGGAAAATGAAGGAAAGTGAGGTCATCCAAATGTCTGCTAATCCTGTGAAATCGCGCGATTTCCATCGGCTGTCGCCGGTGCTGAACACCATCTTCAACTGTATCGCCGGAGGCTTTGCCATCCTGTGTATCTTCCCGTTCCTGTTCGTTGTCCTCATCTCGTTCACGGACGAAGGGGCGCTTGCGCGGGACGGCTATCAGTTAATCCCGGCCAAATGGAGTCTGGAAGCCTACAAATATGTATTTAGCTCAGGGGACACGCTGCTCCGTTCTTACGGAGTAACCATTGCGGTAACGGTCATTGGTACGATTGTCAGCCTGCTTATTATTTCACTTTATGCCTATGCCATTTCACGTAAAAGCTTCAAATACCGCAATTTCTTCGCGTTTTTTTCCTTTTTCACCATGCTGTTTAACGGCGGGCTGGTTCCGACCTATATTGTCGTGACACAGATGCTGGGCCTGAAGGACAGCATTTGGGCGCTGGTGCTGCCGCTGGCGGTGAATGCTTTTTACATTATGATTCTGCGTACCTTCTACATCACCAGCGTGCCGGATGCGCTGATCGAGTCGGCCAAAATCGACGGCGCCGGAGAGTTCCGCACCTTCCTGGGAATCGTGCTGCCGCTGTCCTTGCCGGGCCTCGCTACGATCGGGCTGTTCAGCACCCTGGGGTACTGGAATGACTGGTTCAATGCCCTGCTCTATATTGATAATCCGAATCTGGTGCCGCTGCAGTCGATGCTGATGCGGATTGAGACCAGTATGCAGTTCATTCTGCAGAACTCGCAGAACAGCTCGCTCAGCCTGGAGGCACTCCGCAATATGCCGCAGGATACCTCGCGTATGGCGATGGTGGTACTGGCTACCGGGCCGATTATTTTTGCGTATCCGTTCTTCCAGCGTTACTTCATTCAGGGTCTTACTGTGGGTGCGGTTAAGGAGTAGGAGTCAATATAGATTGAGCTTGACAAATACAGACTGGGAAAAGTGGCGGAGGGGAATTTTGGAACTGTAGGAGCGGTAGCGACCGCCTTTGTCACCGGATTTCTACCGCTAAGAGCGGTTCGAAATCAAGAAATCTGGGGACAACAGCGGCCGGAAGTCCAAATATTCTCTGTAGTCACGTCTACCCCAGAAAAAAACTACAAGTGCATCTTATATAGCAGGAGTACAACAGGAGAAAGGGTGTGGGAGCCGTAATGTTATATAAAGACTCTGCGAAGCCCGTCAAGGAGCGGACGGAACATCTGCTGGGGCTGATGACGCCGGAAGAGAAGGTAGGCCAGCTCGTTCAGCTGTTCGGGTGGCAGACCTATGATCATACAGAAGGAACAATAGAGCTGACAGAAGACTTCAAACGCCAGATCCGCGAAGGCGGCATCGGCGCATTATACGGCACACTGCGGGCAGATCCCTGGACAGGGGTTACTCTGGAGAGCGGACTTGGGGCGCGAGCCGGAGCCGAAGCCGTGAATACCATCCAGCGTTATGTGCTGGAGCATTCCAGGCTGGGTATCCCCATGCTGATCGGCGAGGAATGCTCGCACGGGCATATGGCGATCGGGGCGACGGTATTTCCGGTTCCCCTGCTGATCGGCAGCACCTGGAATGTAGATCTCTACCGGGAGATGTCCCGCGCGGTAGCACTGGAGACCCGGGCCCAGGGGGGCGCCGTAACGTATTCCCCTGTGCTTGATGTGGTGCGTGATCCGCGCTGGGGCCGGACCGAAGAGTGCTTCGGCGAAGATCCGTATCTCATTGGTGAATTCGCTGTAGCTTCTGTGGAAGGACTGCAGGGCGACCGGCTGGACAGCGCGTCCAGTGTGGGGGCGACACTGAAGCATTTTGTCGCTTACGGCAGCTCGGAAGGCGGCAGGAATGCCGGTCCGGCGCATATCGGCAAGCGGGAGCTGCTGGAGGTCGATATGTACCCGTTCCGCAAAGCAGTGGAAGCCGGTGCAGTATCCATTATGCCCGCCTATAACGAGATTGACGGAGTGCCATGCACAACCAATCAGGAGCTGCTGGAGGATATCCTGCGCGGCGAATGGGGCTTCAAGGGCATGGTCATTACCGATTGCGGCGCTATCGACATGCTGGCCTCGGGCCATGATACCGCGGACGGCGGGGAAGATGCGGCAGTGCAGGCGCTCACCGCCGGGATTGATATGGAGATGTCCGGTGTCATGTTCGGAGGCTATCTGCTGGAGGCACTCCGTTCCGGTAGGCTGGATGAGCAGCTGGTGGATCAAGCGGCTGCACGTGTGCTGGAGCTGAAGTTCCGGCTGGGCCTGTTCGAACAGCCGTTTGCTGATCCGGACCGGGCAGAGCAGGTGATCGGCAGCCCGGAGCATGCGGAGCTGGCACGGAGCGTTGCGGCAGAAGGAATTGTACTGCTGAAGAATAACGGTATCCTCCCATTGTCGAAAGACAAAGGCACAGTTGCCGTTATCGGCCCCAACGCGGATATCGGCTACAATCAGCTTGGAGATTACACCTCTCCGCAGCCGCGTGACCGGGTAGCGACAGTGCTGACCGGGATACGGGCCAAGCTTGCGGCTGAACCGGAGCGGGTACGTTATGCGCCGGGCTGCCGGATCAAAGACAGCTCCACCGAAGGCTTCGAGCTTGCACTCCAGGCAGCGGCAGAAGCGGATACGATTGTGCTGGCGCTGGGCGGGTCGAGTGCCAGAGACTTCGGCGAAGGCAGCATTGATCTGCGGACCGGCGCCTCGAAGGTAACGGAGAATGGGCTTAGCGATATGGATTGCGGCGAAGGCATTGACCGGATGTCGCTTCATCTGTCCGGCGTTCAGCTGGAGCTGCTGAAGGAGCTGAAGACGCTCGGTAAGCCGGTCGTTGTCGTATATATCAACGGCCGCCCTATTGCCGAGCCTTGGATTGACGAACAGGCGGATGCCATTCTGGAAGCCTGGTATCCCGGGCAGGAGGGCGGTCATGCCATTGCGGACATCCTGTTCGGCGATGTGAATCCGTCCGGCAGATTAACGCTCTCCCTTCCTGCGGATGTAGGACAGTTGCCCGTATATTATCTGGGCAAACGTTCACGCGGCGCACGTTATCTTGAAAGAGATTCGCAGCCGCTGTATCCCTTCGGGTTCGGACTCAGCTATACCGAATTCAGCTATAGCGGACTGAAGGTAGAGCCTGCTGAAATCCAGGCAGACGGAACGGCTGAGGTTACGGTTGAAGTAGAGAACACAGGCACCCGCAGTGGTGCAGAGGTCGTGCAGCTCTATATATCCGACCGGGTCAGCAAGGTTACCCGGCCGGCCAAGGAACTCAAGGGCTTCCGTAAAATTGTTCTGGAGCCGGGAGAGAAGCAGACTGTGACATTCAAGCTGAGTGCAGAGCACCTGAGCTATATCGGGCAGGATTACAAACCGGTGGTTGAGCCGGGGATCTTCCGGATCGGAGTCGGCCGGAATGTGACCGACACGCTGGATACAGATCTTGCGGTGATGGAGGGTTAGTGATGGAACGAATGAATACGGAACGACTAGATAGATTTATCCGCGAATGTTCGCAAGCGCAGTGGCTGGAATACCGGGCGATTGAAGACTGGAAGGTCTTCTCCACAACCTACCGGCTGCCGGGGCAGTATGACGAATTACAGCCTTATGCGGGCAGCGAATCCTTCGGATTGTTCCCCAGTGTGCAAGGGACGACTTATTTCTTCCGCACGACGCTTGATATTCCGGCAGAGTGGACCGGTGCGGACACAGGGATCATTTTCCACTCCGGCGGAGAAGGGCTGCTGCGTGTAGGCGGAGCTTCCCGTCAGGGGCTGGACCGCAATCATACCTTCGTTTCCCTTGACCCTGCCTCCGACGGAAGAAGCCCGGAGCTTGAGATCGAGCTCTATGATCCAATTCCCGAGCCGGATGATCCGCTGAACAAGCAGGCGGTGATTCAGCCGCCCATCCGGTTCATCACTGCTACGCTCGTCAGGGTTAACCTGCCGGTACAGTCGCTGATGTATACAGTGACCGTCATCCGGGATACAGCGCTGCTGCTGCCGGAGCAGGACTTCCGGCGCGTCCGTATCCTTGAGGCGCTGCACCAGGCGATGGATGCGTATGTGTCTGTGGAACCTGGAGACGTACGGGAAGGCGGCAGAATTAGAGATATTGAGCAGGCGCTGACCGCAAGTGTGCGGGCCATCGGCGGCAACAGTGAAGGCTTCATTCATATGATCGGGCAGTCACATATTGATATTGCCTGGTTATGGCCGACGAGGGAAACGGTGCGCAAGACCAGCCGGACCTTCTCCACGGTTCATGCCTTGATGGAGGAATATCCCGATTACCGTTATGCCCAGAGCCAGCCGCAGCTATTCGCTTATCTTAAGGACAATGATCCTGATTTGTACGCGAAGGTGAAGGCGCGGATTCTTGAAGGCCGCTGGGAGCTTGTTGGCGGTATGTGGGTGGAGCCGGATCTGAATATTCCCAGCGGCGAATCCCTGATGCGGCAGATGCTGTACGGGCAGCGGTTCTATCAGGAGGAGTTCGGACGGCAATCCGAGATTGAATGGCTGCCGGATACCTTCGGGTATTGCGCTTCCCTGCCGCAGATCCTGAAGCACGGCAAGGTCCGTTATTTCATGACCACCAAGCTGGGCTGGAATGATACGAATCTGTTCCCTTATGATCTGTTCCACTGGGTAGGCATCGACGGAACGGCACTTCTGTCTTATATGAACCACGGAGTGAATGAGAGTACGCTGCCTAAGGATATTCATGAGCACTGGCAGTCCTACCGTGAAAAAGCCGTACACAGCGAACAAATGCTGCTCTACGGACACGGCGACGGGGGCGGCGGGGTGACCCGGGAGATGCTTGAATATCTCTCGCGCTCGGAGCTGATGGTGGGCCAGCCGGCCTCCGGCTACAGCACGGCGGCCGATTTCTTCGCAGGCATCGAGCAGGCGAAGCCTGAGCTGCCGGTCTGGCAGGGCGACCTCTATCTGGAGCTGCACCGGGGAACCTATACCACACATGCCCGGAACAAGCGCAATAACCGCAAGGCCGAGATTCTGTACAGGGAAGCGGAACTGTGGCAGACGCTGGCCGGGCAGTATCTGGAGCCGCAGCAGCGGGAAGAGATCGGGCAGAACCTGCATGCTGGCTGGAAGCTGATTCTGCTCAACCAGTTCCATGATATTATTCCCGGCTCGTCGATTCCCGAGGTCTATCAGACCTCGGACAAGGAGTACCAGAGCATCTTCGCTCTTGGAGAGAGCAGTCTGAAGTCGGTCATGGAGGCTGCCGTATCGGATATTGACACCCGTGGAGAAGGACAGCCTTATGTCATTCTGAACGGTCTGGGCTGGACCCGGGATATGGTGGCCGAACTGGAGCTGACCGGAGTGGAGCCTTCCGCTTCAGCCATATATGACAAGAGCGGAACCCGGCTGGAATCAGAGCTGGTTACTGCTGGAGAACAAGCCGTTCTCCGTGTCCGGGTGCCGGAGGTTCCGGCCTTCGGGTATGTTACTGTGTGGCTGAGAGATGAGCAGCCGGAGACGGACAGTGAAGGCGGTAATGGCGGAGTTGGCGGTAACAGTGGAAACAGCGGAGTTCACGGTAACGTTGAAAATAGCGGAATTGTAGCTAATGACCGAAATGGTGGAGATAGCGGAGTTGTCGGAGATGCCGGAGAAGGCACGCGTGGCGACAATGGCGGAGATGAGCTAATATCGGCAGCCGCAGCTTCGTTCGATCTGGAATGGGAGACCGGTTATTACCGTCTCCGGTTCAATGCCCTGGGCGAGATCATCAGCCTGTACGATAAGGAAGCCGGGCGTGAGATTGTCAAGGCCGGAGAGCGCCTCAACCGGCTGCATTTCTTCCATGACCGTCCTATCCTATGGGATGCCTGGGATATAGACAGCCGTTATGAAGAGCAGCCTGCCGGAGAAGCGGTCCTGCTGGAGAAGAAGCTGCTGTCCTCAGGGCCAGTCTGCGATGTGTTGTCCTTCCGCTGGAGCATCGGCCAATCCGAAATCGCGCAGGAGCTGATCCTGTATCACAGTGACCGGCGGATCGACTTCAAGACGAAGGTAGAATGGCATGAAGCGCATAAGCTGCTGAAGGTAAGCTTCCCGGTAGATGTAGTGACCAGCAAGGCTACCTATGAGATTCCGTTCGGTGCCCTGGAGCGGTCCACGCACCGCAACACAAGCTGGGAGCAGGCACAGTATGAGGTCTGCGGACACCGGTATGCCGATGTGTCGGAGCATGATTACGGCGTAAGCCTGCTGAACGACTGCAAGTACGGCTATGACACGCAAGGCAGCACGATCCGTCTGTCCCTGCTGCGCGCACCGCGCTGGCCGGATCATTCGGCGGATCAAGGCCATCATGAATTCACTTATTCCCTATATCCGCATACAGGAGACTGGCGCAGTGCGCATACTCAGCGTCAAGCTGCCGCGCTGAATCACACTTCCTATGCTGTAGTCTGTGCTGCAAAAGCGGGCCAGCGTCCGCCGGTCGGCACCTTCCTTCCTTACGAAGGGAAGCAGGTTGTGCTGGACACCGTCAAGCTGGCGGAAGACGGAAGCGGCAGCATTCTGCGGCTGTATGAATCGGCTGGAGGCCGCGAGACGATCAAGATCGGCTGGCCGCTGCTGCATTCGGCGATCTATCTGTCCAATGCCCTAGAAGAGGAGACAGAGCTGCTGCCGGATGAGGCGGGAGAGCTGACGCTTGACTTCCACCCGTTCGAGATCAAGACCCTGAAAATTATTCATTCTAAATAAGCTGAATAAATGAAGATAACAAAAGCTAGAAGGAACGGAGGGGGATTTTGGAACTGTAGGAGCGATAGCGACCGCCTCCCTCCTTATGATTCAGTTTTCTTACGCTAGCTCGCTAATTCGCAGGATTTCATTCGTTATGAATACAAATGCAGTAACGAAGCAGAGCGGGTGGGGGTTAAGGTGGCGGTACGGGCATAACCAAATAAGGGGACACAAGACAATTCCCATTAAATCCCTTATTTGCATGCTCCATCTTTAACCTTGTGGTTTACCCTCCCATGTCTCAACGGGTCGATGCCCTTACATTCCTTCGTTACACCTATCAAGGAGATGGAGTCCGTCAGTGCTTTGTCCACGGGTCTGAGCCCTTTAGGCGGTCGTAACGGTACTCATGCTTCATGATGAATCCTGCGAATGAGCCAGTTGGCAAGTGGATACTTTCGGTCTTAGGCTGCAGAGTTTACCTTGCACACATCATAGTCGGAACCATTCTTGGACATCGCTACAAGCATGCGTGCGAGCTTCCCGCACAGCTTCATGATGGACTTCATGCCAGTCATGTGTTTCACTCGTTTGTTATGCTGATGAAGTGCCCGAAATTCCGGATTGACGGAGACCATCTGAAATACGGCGATAAAGAGGATTTTTCGCAG
The DNA here is from genome assembly GCF_018207515.1 of Paenibacillus tritici. Taxonomy (NCBI): domain Bacteria; kingdom Bacillati; phylum Bacillota; class Bacilli; order Caryophanales; family Paenibacillaceae; genus Paenibacillus; species Paenibacillus tritici. The sequence goes on along the minus strand of NZ_CP073365.1, from coordinate 5,236,284 downwards.
TCCAGGTCGCCCTCGCTTCGTAATTTTCACTTGGCCTTTGTAGAGGCCTGAGCTGTTCTCCGACAGATGTAAACCGGCTAAACGAAGTAATTGGTTGCCGTGGGCAAAGCGGCTGAAGTCACCTGCTTCACTGTATAACGCCGCCAAGGTAATGTCATGGATCCCTTTAATCGATCGCAAGCTCTTCGTGGCGGGAATGGTTTGAAGGATGTGATGAATCTTCTCCTTCAGTAGCTCCATTTGGTCGTGAAATAACTGTAGTTGCTGTAAAAGCATCGATAGACTCAGTTTAGCTTCTTCGACGGACTCTGGGCTGCCTACCGTTCGTTGTGCCGCGTGGAGGAGAGCGACGGCGACTTTGTGGCTACCGGCACGTTTTAAACGCTTCTTCCACCCTACAATGACCTCTTGAACCGACAAGGTGCAAAGATCGGAAGGATGAGCAAATTCGGCTAACGTTGCCAGAGCGGTCTTCGAAGTGATGTCTTTAAAGACCTGCTGGAACTCAGGGAAGTAGATGTCAGTCCAGCGGTAGATTTGATTGACTATACTGGAAGCTTGTTTGGAAATGTAGTCTCTGGTGTTGACCAGTTGCCGAAGCGCCTGAAACGGTCCCGTGTGCAGGTATAGGTCGCTGTAGTAGCCATTCTTGACCATGTCGGCAATCACTAAGGCATCCTTGACGTCATTTTTCGTTGGGGAGTTGTCCCGGTTTTCTTTATTGCGTTTCACCTGAAAAGGGTTGACGAGAACGAGTTCGAGCTGCTTCTCTTGAAGCCAGAGCGCCAGATTGAACCAGTAGTGACCGGTGGGCTCCACACCGAAAATGACATCGGTTTTGTGAAATTGGATCTGGAGCGCCTGCATCCACTGAAACAGCTTTTCAAACCCCTCCTGATCATTGGAAAAGGAAAGATAGGCTCCACGTTCGATGCCTCGGTAGTCGGTGGCACGAGCGACATGAGTGAATTTGGCGATGTCGATCCCCACAATAAGATGATGAGGGGTAATACGTTCAATGCGTTGATTTTGTTGGGCCGATTGTTTAAACTTCATAGTAAGAGCACCTTCCTTATAGATGATTGGTTGTCGTCGTGGACACCATTTATCATAAGGAGGTGCTCGTTAAATTTCAAAGCCCAAATTTAAGGGGATACAGGAATGCTTTGTCACCGGATTTCAACTGCGAAAAGCAGGTTAAATCAAGAAATCTGGGGACAACAGCGGCCGAAAGTCCAAATATTCACCGCAGTGACGAGCAAGCTTTAAGTTAATAGCTTCAGTTCAGCTACACTATAGATTAAGCCGAAGGAGACTATCATCTTGGAACAATTCAGACTTCCCCGCATTCAGATGCCGGAGCTGCCGCTCCCGTCATCCATTCAGGCCGTATTGGCCGAAGCCGAAGAGAAGCTGGCCCACCGGCCCAAGCTGCAACGCCTGTTCCGCAACTGCTTCCCGAATACGCTGGAGACGACCACCAAGCTGCTTGAGGACGGAACCACCTTTGTCATTACGGGCGATATTCCCGCCTGCTGGCTGCGCGATTCCGTGGAGCAGGTCATTCATTATGTGCCTTTTGCCGCAGAGGACCCGGAGTTGCAGCGTATTATCGGCGGGCTGATCAAACGTCATACGCAGTATGTGCTGATTGATCCTTACGCCAACGCGTTCAATGAGACGCCCAATGACTGGCACTGGAATGCCGGGGATGTGACGGAGATGTCGCCCTGGGTGTGGGAGCGCAAGTTCGAGATTGACTCGCTGTGCTTCGTGATCCGGCTGGCCCATGCGTACTGGGAAGAGACGAAGCAGACCGACTTCTTCACCGCTGATTTCAAAAAAATGCTGCGGGTCATCACCGATCTGTTCAAGCGGGAGCAGCATCACTCCGAACAGTCCCCTTACCGCTTCACGCGGAATAACGGGATTATGGAGGATTCGATCCGTAACGGCGGCCTTGGGATGCCGGTGAATTACACCGGAATGATCTGGTCCGGCTTCCGCTCCAGCGACGATGCCTGCGATTTCCACTACAACATTCCGGGGAATATGTTCGCCGTTGTGGCACTGCGCCAGATGCAGGATTTCGCCGAGTGGGTATTCCGGGACTTGGATTTCCTGGCTGAGCTGAAGGAACTGGAGCAGGAGGTGGACCACGGCATCAAGCTGTACGGCACCTACCGCCACCCGGAATTTGGACCGATCTACGCATACGAGACAGACGGCTATGGCAACTACAGCCTGATGGATGATGCCGGAACACCGGGCCTGATGTCCATTCCCTATCTGGGCTACGTGACGAATGACGATCCGGTCTACCAGAATACAAGACGTTTTGCGCTGAGCAGCGAGAATCCGTTCTATTTCGAGGGCAAGGCCGCCAAAGGGATTGGCAGTCCGCATACCCCTCCGGGCTATATCTGGCATATGGCGTTGTCCATGCAGGGAATCACGGCGGACAACAAGGAAGAACGGCTTGCCCTTATCGCTATGCTTGAAGCTACGGATGCTGATACCGGCTATATGCACGAGGGCTTCCTCGCTGACGATCCGTCGGTGTTCACCCGTAAATGGTTCGCCTGGTCGAACAGCCTGTTCTCCCAGCTAATCCTGCGGGCGCTGAAGGAAGGCATTCTCTAAACATACGGTCCGCCACATAGATGAGTGCGGTCCTGGTTATATACTACTTTCACACACACAAAGGAGAACTGAGCATGAGTACAATTATTGGAGAAGCATTACCGAACATCCCTTGGCAGGAGAAACCGGCGGACAGCAACTCGCCTGTATGGAGATATTCTGCCAACCCGATCATTCCACGCAACGCCATTCCGAACTCGAACAGTGTGTTTAACTCGGCGGTGATTCCTTTTGAGGGCGGCTTCGCAGGCGTATTCCGCTGTGATTCCAGATCGGTCAGCATGGATATCTTCGCCGGCTTCAGTGAAGACGGTGTGAACTGGAAGATCAATCATGAGCCTATCGTATTCGAGGGCGATGAAGAGATTATCAAGCGGGAATACCGTTATGATCCGCGTGTATGCAAGATTGACGACCGTTATTATGTCTCCTGGTGTAACGGATATCACGGGCCGACGATTGGACTGGCATATACGTTTGATTTCAAGACCTTCCATCAGCTGGAGAATGCCTTCCTGCCGTATAACCGGAACGGGGTGCTGCTTCCGCGCAAAATCGGCGGCAATTATGCGATGCTCAGCCGTCCGAGTGATACCGGGCATACGCCGTTTGGCGATATCTTTTACAGTGAGAGTCCTGACCTTACCTTCTGGGGTAAACACCGCTATGTAATGGGTACAGTGGACGGCGATGCTTCCGCGTGGCAGTCCAAAAAGATTGGCCCCGGTCCAATTCCGATTGAAACCGACAAGGGCTGGCTGCTAATCTACCATGGCGTAATCAACACCTGTAACGGATTCGTCTACCGCATGGGTGTCGCGCTGCTGGATCTGGATCAGCCTTGGAAGGTGAAGGCCCGTTCACGCAACTACATTCTCGGCCCGGAAACGCTGTATGAATGTGTGGGCGATGTGCCGAACGTAACGTTCCCTTGCGCGGCATTGACAGATGCGGCTACCGGACGGATTGCCATCTACTACGGCTGTGCGGATACCGTTACAGGCCTGGCTTTCACCACTGTGGATGAACTGATTAGCTATATGGAGGAATATCCGCTGGAGATTGAGGGGTAAGCAGCTATGACAAAACAACAGACAGCGCACATTATCTCGCATACGCACTGGGACCGGGAATGGTATCTCCCTTATGAGCGCCATCATCTCCGGCTTATCCGCCTGGTGGACAGCCTGCTGGACACGCTTGAGAATAACCCGGGCTTCAAAAGCTACTTTTTCGACGGGCAGACGATTATTATTGAGGATTATCTGCAGGTCCGCCCGGAGAACCGGGAACGTCTGGAGCGCTATATCCGTGAAGGCCGGATCTATATCGGGCCGTGGTACATTTTACAGGATGCTTTTCTTACCAGCCCGGAAGCGAATGTCCGCAATCTGCAGCTAGGGCATCAGGACGCGGGCGTCTACGGAGAGGTATCCAAAATCGGTTACTTCCCTGACACCTTCGGGCTGACCGGACAAATTCCGCAGCTCATGCTTCAGGCTGGCATCACTAACGCCTTCTTCGGGCGCGGAGTGAAGCCTACGGGCTTCAACAATATGGTCTCCGATGACGGCTATGAATCCTCGTTCTCTGAGCTGGTCTGGGAAGGGCCGGACGGCTCACAGGTGCTCGGCATCCTGTTCGCCAACTGGTATTCTAACGGGAATGAGGTTCCCGTCGAGCTTGATGAGGCACGCCGCTACTGGGAGCGCAAGCTGGGCGATGCCCGGCAGTATGCGGCGACCGATCAGCTGCTGTTCATGAACGGCTGCGATCACCAGCCGCTGCAGACCGACCTGCCGGAGGCGATCCGCACGGCGGAGAAGCTGCACCCGGAGGTCAACTTCGTTCACTCGAACTTCCCGGACTATATCAAGGCAGTGGAAGCTTCACTGGCTGGCCGCAGTCTGTCCACGGTGAAGGGCGAGCTGCGCAGCCAGCGCACGGACGGCTGGGGGACGCTGGTTAATACCGCTTCCGCCCGGGTATATCTGAAGCAACTGAACCAACGGGGGCAGGCCATGCTGGAAAAGGTGGCCGAGCCGCTGGCCGTTATCGCTAAGCTGCACGGCGGGGAGTATCCGCATCATCTGCTGGATTATGCGTGGAAGACGCTGCTGCAGAACCATCCGCATGATTCCATCTGCGGCTGCAGCGTGGATGAGGTACACCGCGAGATGGTCTCCCGCTTCGACAAAAGCTATCACACGGCTGAGGGCATCGTGGCGGATAGTATGCAGGCGATCACCGCAGCGGTGGACACCTCTGGCTTCGCCGCTTACGGCGAAGAGGCACTTCCGCTCATTGTAACCAATACCAGCGGCTGGAGCCGCACCGGTACGGTGACCATAGAGCTGGATGCGGCCCGCCAGTATCTGCGCGAAGGACTGCCGCTGGAAGAGAATGCCCGGCTTATGAAGGCTGTGGACCTGGCCGGACGGGTCCTGGTCGATGCACAAGGCCAGCCGATTCCTTGTACGGTGGAGGATCTTGGCCTGTCCTTTGGCTATGATCTGCCGGATGACCGGTTCCGCCAGCCTTATAGCTGCCGCAAGGTGCGTCTGACCTTCGAGGCGGCGGATGTGCCTGCCCTGGGACTGCGCACCTATGCCTGGGTCCGCCCTGTTGGGGCGGCTTCCGCTCAAGAAGCCTCATCGCTGGTTCGCGGCGGACGTGTGCTGGAGAACGACACGCTGCGCGTCGAGGTTATGGCTGACGGCTCCTTCACACTGGAGCATAAGCCTAGCGGCAAGATCTATCGTGACCTTGGTGTCTACGAGAATACCGGTGACATCGGGAATGAATATATGTACAGAGCGCCTGCGGGCGAAGTGCCGCTGACGACTCTGGGCCTTAACGCGGAAATCGCTGTTATTGAAGATACGCCATACCGGGCTTCCATCGAAATTACCCATGAATGGGAGATTCCGGCTTCAGCCGATGCCCTGCTGGAAGAAGAACAGCGGGCGCTGGTCTATTACCCGGAGCGGCAGGCTCAGCGCAGTGCCGCTACAGTAACCATTAAGCTGCGGACGGTCTTGAGACTGGAGCGCAGCGGCAAAGGGCTGGAAGTGAAGAGTTTCATTAGTAATACCGCTAAGGATCACCGCCTGCGGATGCTGTTCCCGGCGGATCTGTCCGCAGCCTCGCACCGCGTAGATTCGATGTTCGAGCTGGCGGAACGTCCGAACGAGCCGGCGCCGGAATGGCAGAATCCCAGCAATGCGCAGCATCAGCAGTGCTTCGTGGATGTTGCCGGGGAGAACGCAGGCCTCACGGTCGCTAACCTCGGATTACACGAATACGAGATTCTGCGGGATGCCCGCAATACGATTGCCGTTACGCTGCTCCGCAGTGTCGGCGAGATGGGCGACTGGGGCTGGTTCCCAACGCCGGAAGCCCAGTGCCTGGGTGAACAGACAGCGGATATGCTGCTGCTGCCACACAGCGGGGACACCGTAACCTCTGGTGCTGCCGCTGCTGCCTACCAGTTCCAGATTCCGTGGACCTCGGCGCAGGCAGAGGTTCATACAGGGACGATTCCCGCCGTGTATTCGGCCGTCCGCTGGAACGGCGGGACCGCTGCCTTCTCCTCCATGAAGCTGAACAAGGAGCGCGGCGATGTGCTGCTCCGCTGGTTCAATATGACGGACCAGCCTGGTGAACTGAAGCTGGACACAGACCTTCCGGTTGCAGACTTCTATCTATCGAATGTGCTGGAAGCTGAGGTTGCGGAGGAGAATGCACGGTTGAAGCAGGGCGGTGCCAATGCACTGGAGCTACAACTGGGCGGCCATGAAATACTAACAGTAGGCATCCGGCTTGACTGATCCCTTGACTGATTCAAGGGTGAAGAAGACGCTGTAGATAAAGCTGTAGTGAAGAGGTGACCCGCAGAGGATGGATAAGCTAACGAGTGATCAATGCCCATTTCCGGGCGTACAGCAGTATATTAAGGCTTCTGAGGGGCAATGGCGCCTGTCTGACGAGTCCCGGGTTAGGATTGTAGACAATGCAAGGTCAGAGAGCAATCGGGTGTTGAATGACACCATTCTCATTGTTCTCTCGGAATACGCGGGCAGTCTGACTCCAGCTGACCAGCTCCTGTCTGTTGTTTATGGAGCGGGTGAGTCATCCGCTTCAGGAGATATTATCATTGAATTGAACGACAGCGGAGATAACGAAGATAACGAAGATAACGGAGCAGGTGGGGCAGGCAGAGGCACCGGCAGCCCGGAGGGGTATGTGATTGACATCGGCGAGTCTGTGCATATCACGGCTCCCGGCGAAAGAGCCGTAATGTATGCCATGCGGACGCTTTTGCAGCTGCTGGTGACTGACGGATTCCTGCCCTATGGAAGAATAACCGATTACCCCGTCATGCCGGAGCGGTCCTTGCATATTGACATCGGCCGCAAATTCTATACCGAAGATTGGATCTTGGAGCAGATTAGGGCGATGTCCCGGCTCCGGCTGAACACGCTGCAGCTTCATTTCTCTGAGAATGAAGGCTTCCGGCTGATGAGCGAGAGCCATCCCGAGGTGATGTCGGATCAATATGTAACCAAGCAGGAGATGAAGGCCATTATCCATGCGGCCCAGCGGTATCTTGTGGATATTATTCCTTCACTGGATTCACCGGGGCATCTGGGACAGGCGCTGCGCACTCATCCCGAGTGGCTGCTCAAGGATTCGGCGGGTAATGCCGCTCCGGGTGCGCTGGATATCACGAATCCGGCCGCCCGCCGGTTCGTGCTGGATTTGATTGACGAGTATGCCGGGTTATTTGCCGGCAGCCGTTATTTTCATATCGGCGGGGATGAATTCATCAACTTCGCGGAGTTCGATAAGTATCCGCAGCTCGCGGAGTATGCCCGGAATGTCCTGAACATCAGCGGAGGCACGGGCGTGGACACTTACATTGATTACCTTAACGAAGTCGCTGAACATCTGGAGTCCAAGGGCTGGACCGTCCGTGCCTGGAATGATGGCCTGTACCGTGCAGATCAGACCCAGAGAGTGGCGCCCAAATCCTCCATTCAGATTACCTATTGGACGAAGTGGCACCCGATGATGGCCCCAGTAGAAGACATTATGGCCAAAGGGCATCAGGTCATTAACTTCAACGATGGCTACTTGTATTACGTTCTGGGCGAAAATGCGGGCTACACTTATCCGACTGGAGAGAAGATCCGCGATTCCTGGCATCCGGGACTATTCCCGATCCAGACTGGAGCACCCAAACAGGAATACAGCGGCGCTTATCCGCGCGAGATCATCGGCTGCACCTTCTCTATCTGGAGTGACAAGCCGGAAGCGCAGAGCGAAGCGGAAGTTGCGGAAGGTATCCGCGGGCCGCTTCGAGCTATGGCGGAGTTAGCTTGGCTGGGGAAGCAGGATGCGGCCGAGCAGATGGCTGAATAGACAGCAGAGTAGACAAATCGTATATTCTTTATGATTGCAGCAACGGATACCGTCCGCTTTAGGGGGGCGATCCGTTGCTGTTTTTTCGTGTGAATGCGAAAAACCGAACACTACATGCAGGTACCTGGGCGTGTGATCCAAATGTAATCGAAAAACCGAACACAATATGCAGGTACGTGGGCGTGTGATCCAAATGTAATCGAAAAACCGAACACAATTCGCTAGCGCGGGGTCTTTGGACGGAATGTATGCGAAAACACAATTGGACTGTGAGCGCTACGTAAGTCGAATGTAATCGAAAAACCGAACACAATATGCAGGTACTGGTGCTTGAGGCCGGGAGGTAAACAGCATCTTTTTATCTAAATTTCTAAGCTAAAAGCAATGAAGTTATGCTAACATATTAAGAAAAAAAGACAGGCGGTGCAGGTGTGCAGAATATCAAAGTCTATCATTACGATGCGTTCAGCAGCATTCCAAACAAAGGGAACCCGGCAGGGGTTGTCCTGGACGGCGAGGGTCTCACGGAGCAGCAAATGCAGGAGGTTACAGCGAAGGTGGGTTTTAATGAGACGGCATTTCCGCTAAAATCCAACCAGGCGGATCTCAGAATCCGCTATTTTACACCCGGGCATGAGATTAGTCTCTGCGGCCACGGGACCATGGCGTTATTGTATGCCATGAAGACGAAGGGGCTGCTTGGAGACGCCAGCGAGCTGACCATCGAGACCAAGGCAGGGGTCTTGCCCATCCGCTTCACAGAAGAACACGGCGGATTTTATATGACGATGAGACAAGCCAGCCCCCAGATTGAAGCTTTTAAAGGATCACTTGAGGACCTGGCCCGCTCCATCGGCATCGAACCTGGTGATATTGATGAGAGCCTGCCAACGCTGTACGGCAGTACGGGAACATGGACCTTGCTGGTTCCTATCAAAAGCTTAGCCGCCTTCACCCGGATGCAGCCTGACAACCAGCGGTTCCCTGAGGTGCTGAAGGAGATGCCCCGCTCGTCCATTCACCCGTTCTGTCTGGAGACGTATGATCCTAAGGCGCATATGCACGCCCGCCATTTTTCCTCCCCGTTCTCTGGGACCACCGAGGACCCGGTGACTGGCACCGCCTCTGGGGTGATGGGGGCTTATTATTCCAGGTACATCGGCGGACAAGCCCCCTCCTTCGAGCTGCTAATTGAGCAGGGCCTTGAGATCGGCAGGGACGGCAGAGTCAGGGTGTCCGTGTCGGACAACGGCAACACTATAGAAGTGACTGGCAACGCAGTTTATGTGAATGAATTTGATGTGATCCTGTAATCCCCCTCATTCCTGTGATTTGTCAGTTCTCCCCCTTGCCGTAATGCAGTCCCGCCTGATAGGCCTGTTCAAGCAGCACTTCATAATGCGAGGGCGGCGAATCCAAGGTCTCGTAAAAGAATTCAACCTTGGAGTCTGTGATTCCGCAGTAATCGGCAATTCCCACATTCAGCAGACGCGTGGTGGCCTCATCATAATTACGTTTCTTCATCTGCTCCTCCGTTACGCCTGCCAGAGCCAGCCATAGCGCACGATAACCATGCAGATTACTTGTGCCGTAGGCAACCCTGTTGTTCAGCACCCGGTCGATATATCCCTTCAGCATGGCCGGCAGATGCCACCACCACAGCGGAAAAACAAAGGCCAGGCCGTCATGCTGCCGCAACCGCCCCATTTCCCGCTCTAATTCAGGAGAATAGGGCTGTTCCTGTTCACCTGCGGTCATATGGAGTTCCTCCCTCCCCTGTAGAACAGGGTCAAATCCTATCTCATGCAAATCCAATATCTCATAATCATGGCCGGCCTGGCTCAATCCCTCTGCGAAACGGCGGGCCACCTGGAAGGTCAGGGAATCTTGTCTCGGGTGTGATACGACGATTAATACGCTCATACTTGTATCTTCACTACCTTTCTTAACAGCAGGTTTGTAGCCATGTTCCTTGGCTGATGCTATTATAAACAGGAATAAAATAATGTGGAAGTACGCACTTTGATGTCCTATAGGAAGGTGTATGTTCCATAGGAACATTGAAGTTCCCTACATAACGGAGGCAGCAGCAATGACTGAACAGAACAATAATGGTGTTCCCAAAAAGTACAAAGTCGGAGTGGAGGCAGCGCTTGAAGTGATGGGCGGCAAGTGGAAGCCGTTAATCATCTACCATCTCATGACCGGACATAAGCGCAGCTCCGAGCTGCGGCGGCTCATCCCCGGCATTACGCAAAAAATGCTCACCACGCAGCTAAGAGGGCTGGAGAAGGACGAGATTATTACGCGGCAGATTTATCAGGAAATCCCGCCCAGAGTGGAGTATGAGCTGACGGCCTATGGCTGGGGACTGAAGCCCGCGCTGGACCTGTTATGCTACTGGGGAGAGGAGCATCTGGACAAGGTGTATGGCGACAAGTCCAAGGTGCTGGAGGACTTTTAGGCAGCAGAGAGAGACAGAGGAAGGGGAAAGAGCATGGAATTTGCAAGTCTAACCACAGTCGTCACCCTCATTAATATCATTCTGGCACTGGGCTTTCTGTTCATTGAACGCAGGGAGGCGGGATATACCTGGGCCTGGCTGATGGTGCTGTTTTTCATACCGATTCTGGGATTTGTCCTATACATCTTTTTCGGACGTAATCTCAAAAAGAAGAATTTCTACAAGCTCTTCATCGAAGAGCAGGAATACGTCCAGGCCGAAGCAGATAAGCAGCTGGCGGCATTTGCCGAGAGCGAGGACGATAAGTCGCAGCTCCTGCAAAAATACACACAGCTCATCAACATGAACATCCGCTCGTCGCACGGCCTGTTATCCAGCGATAACGAGATTGTCATCTACAGTGACGGCCATCAGAAATTCGCCGCGTTGTTCGAGGATATCCGCTCAGCCCGTTCAGAGATCAATGTTCAGTATTACATCATTCAGCCGGACGCTCTGGGGAAGCAGCTGAGGGATGAATTAACCCGGAAAGCGCAGGAAGGCGTTAAGGTGCGGCTGCTCTACGATGAGGTCGGCTCCAAGGGGATATCCCCCCGGTTTTTCAGGGAATTACGTGCGGCAGGAGGAGAGGTCGAAGTGTTCTTCCCGTCTCTGCTGAAGCCGCTGAACTTCCGGATCAACAACAGAAATCACCGCAAGCTGTGTATTATTGACGGCAGTACCGCCTATATCGGCGGGTTCAATGTGGGGAATGAATATCTGGGTCAGGTTCCGAAGTTCGGCTACTGGCGGGACACTCATCTCCGGATCACCGGAAATGCGGTCAATCAGATTCAGGGCAGATTCATCCTCGACTGGCATCAGGCCGGGAAGCATGAGCGGGGCGATTACGGGGAGTTCAGCTTTGGTACAGAGCCGCATACGGGGACAAGCCCGGTTCAGATCATTACAAGCGGCCCCAATTCGGCAACAGAGCACCTTAAGAATATGTACATTAAGCTCATTTTGTCGGCCAAGGAGAGCGTGTATATCCAGACCCCGTACTTCATTCCGGACACAAGCTTCATGGATGCCTGCAAAATCGCCCTGCTCTCCGGAGTGGATCTGCAGATCATGATCCCTAACAAGCCGGACCATCCGTTCGTGTATTGGGCCACTTGGGCCTATGCCGGAGATTTGCTGAACTACGGGGCCAGAATCCTGCTCTACGAGAACGGCTTCCTGCACGCCAAGACCATTGTGGCAGACGGGGAGGTTGCCTCCGTGGGGACGATGAATATTGATTCGCGCAGCTTCCGGCTGAATTTCGAGGTCAATGCCATCGTGTACGACCGGAAGATTGCCGGACAGCTTCAGGACATTTTCCTGAACGACACCCGGCTGTGTTCTGAGCTTACCCTTGAACGCTATACGCAGCGCTCGCTGCTGATCAAGCTGAAAGAGGGGATTTCCCGGCTACTGTCGCCTATTCTGTAGCAGAGTAGATCAGCAGCCGTACCCAATAAGAGGAGCGATGCCAAATGGGAATGAGGGGCCAATACGTCATGGTAGATGAGGACAGCCTGGAGCAGATGGTTGAGATGGATGGGGCAGAACTGCTGGACAAGCTGGAGAAGCTTATGGAGGGCGGGAGTGAGTATTACGACATCGACAAGCTGTGGGAGGAGCTGCATGTAGCATTAACCGGTGTGTCAGCCAGTGAACCTTCCGATGGAGACCCGTTAAGCGAAGCTGTGGTTGGGGTTCATGTGTTCGAGGTGGAGGAGGAGGACGGTTTCTTCGCCTGCACCGAGCATGATGAGCTGGAAGGGATTATCACGGCGATGCAGCAGGTGGATTTCGATAAGCTGGAGCCGGACGGTGCGGCGGAGGAACTGAGGCAGCAAGTGAAGCGTGAATTTGCAGGCCTGCTGGACTTCTATAAGAAGGCGCTGGCTGCCGGGCAGCATGTGATTTTCAGTGTGGTGTAGCGGACATATCCTTTCATTACTCACAGAAACGGTACGCTCCTTGTCACAAGGAAGGTACCGTTTCTTCCTGTACCGGCGGGGATCAGTCCTTCAGGCTTTTCTGGAGATAATATTTACTCTGGCCTTCATGGGGGCAATCCTTAATCTCACCGAAAATTCTGTACCCCTGCTTCTGATAAAAATGCGGCGCCTGCCAGCTCATCGTGGTTAATTCGCTGACCTTACAGCCGCGTCCGCTTGCTCTCTTCTCCATCTCATCCAGCAGGGCCTTGCCGAGTCCATGTCCTCTGTAAGCCGGGTCAACGGCGAGTAAGTGCACGTTCAGGATATTCCAGACGATATCCCCGGTAATCCCGCCGATGAAGGCACCGTTCTCATAGGCCGCTAAGGAGATCACCTCGCGCTGATAGGGCGGAATGCTGTTGTCCATGCGGCGGCTGTGCTCCTCTAGAAGCCTGGAGATCTCCTGCTGATTCTGCTCCAATTCCAATTCTAGGATGTTCATGTGTACGCCTCCTTCTGATCTGAATATTATATCAAAATAGAGCCTGCGGACAATGCCGCAGGCTCTTTTGGTGCAGGAAGGACGGCGGGAATGCCGTCAATTATCCTCGAGGGATCTCCACTTTGTGGAGGAATTAGTGTTTTTGTCCACTCTCAGCATTCAGCTTGGCGATCAGCTTATCGCCTTCAACATCGAGATTCGGCAGCAGGCGGTCCAGCCATTTCGGCAGCCACCAGGCTTTGTCGCCGAAGACAGCCATGACGGCCGGAACGAGCGTCATCCGGATGATGAAGGCGTCAATCAGGATACCGAAGGCCAGCGCGAAGCCGATCTGCTTAATCATCGCATCAGGAGCGAAGATGAATCCGGCGAAGACGGAGACCATGATAATGCCTGCGGCAAGGACAACCCGGCTGGCAAGATCGTAGCCATGAATGACACTATCCTTGCCATGGCGGCCATGGACATAAGCCTCACGCATGGAGCTGACCAGGAAGACCTGATAATCCATCGCCAGCCCGTACAGGATACCGGTAACCAGGATCGGCATGAAGCTGAGCAGCGGTCCGCCGGTATCAAAGCCGAACAGGGAGTGCAGCCAGCCCCATTGATAGACGGCTGTAGTTACGCCGAAGGTGGCAATAATACTTAGTACGAAGCCGATGGTCGCTTTGATGGGAACGATAATGGACCGGAACACCAGCAGCAGAATGATCAGCGACAGAATGACAATGATGCCGATGTATACAGGGAACGCATCGGACAGCTTGGAGGACATATCAATGTTGATAGCGGTGAAGCCCGTCACGCCAAGATTAATGTTATTGCCGGAGGCCAGACTGGACGCCGGATCACGCAGTTCATGCACCAGTTCTCTTGTTGCAGTGTCTGTAGGACCTGTTTTGGGAATGAGGCTGATGATGGCAAGTTTGCCGGTGGCATTTACACCCAGCGGGGATACCAGCGTAACGTTATCATGCATTTGCAGTTCCTGAACCAGCTTGCCTACGACTTGCATCGAGAGGGTATCAGACGGATTCTTCGGCTCTGCTACCAGCAGGAGCGGGCCGTTGAAGCCTTCACCGAAGCCTTTGGAGATCACATCATAGCTCTGGCGGGCCGGAGTATCGAGGTTCGCCGAGGCGCCGGACGGAATACCCAGCTCCATCTTGGTCACCGGAATGGCGGCTGTTCCAAGCACCAGCACGACCAGAACAATAATGGCCCAGCGGAATTTCACTGTGGCATTAGCCCAGCGGTGCGAGAAGCTGTGCTGCGCTTTGGTACCGGCCGCGGTGTTCTTCGTCCGGGCTTTGGCGGTTACGATCCGTTCACCGACCAGACCGAGCAGCGCAGGCAGCAGGGACAGTGCCAGCAGTACGTTGACCAGAACACTGGCAGCAGCCACAAGGGCCATAGTCGACAAGAAGCCGATGCCAATGACAAGCATACCGCACAGGGCGATAATTACGGTCAGACCGGCGAAGAATACGGCGCTGCCGGCGGTGCCGAGTGCCCGGCTGGACGCTTCTGCTGCGCTTAATTTCTCATCAAGGATCAGACGGCGCTGCCGGTTAACAATGAACAGCGAGTAGTCAATCCCTACAGCAAGGCCGATCATAACGGCCAGAACCGGTGTAATGTCGTTCATCTGGATCAGACTGCCGAGGGCAAACGCACCTCCGACGCTGATGCCGACTCCAAGGAGTGCGGTAAGCAGCGGCAGACCGGCAGCAACCACCGAGCCAAGCGTCATGAACAAGACGACGGCAGCAACAGCAACACCGATAGCTTCAGTGGAACCGATGGCCGGGATGGTTTTTAACGAGTCGCTTGGAATGGCAGTGATCCCTGAGCCGGACTGTTCAACTTCGGTCACCGATTCAATAATGTTGTCCGGTACGGACGAAGGCAGCGAGGTTTGCTGCACGGTGAACTGGAACTGGAACAAGGCAATATTGCCGTCAGCCGACAGCATCACGCCGGGAACCGGAGCGCCGTCAGCCATCAGCGGGCCGAACGGGGCCGCCTGGCCCTGGCCTGCGGCGGCGGAAGGATCAGCAGCAGCGGACTGGCCTGCGGCGGCAGAAGGATCAGCGGCAGCAGCTTGGCCTGCGGCGGCAGAAGGGTCAGCAGCAGCGGACTGGCCTGCGGCGGCAGAAGGATCAGCGGCAGCGGTTTGGCCTGCGGCGACGGAAGGATCAGCGACAGCGGCCTGTCCTGCGGCGGCAGAAGGATCAGCGGCAGCGGCTTGGCCTGCGGCGGCGGCAGCTTGGGCAGCCAGCTCCACAGGGTTGATTACATACTCCATGTTGTAGACATCATTAATGGCTTTCAGGAGTAGCGCTGTGCGTTCAGGCGTATCCAGACGTTCTCCGTCAGGTGCAGTGAAGGCGATGCTTGCCTGGCCGCCGGCAGCAGCGGGCAGCTCCTTAGTCAGCTTATCCAGCACTTTTTGCGACTCTGTGCCTTCAATTTTCATCTCGGAGCTGGACTGAATGCCGTTAACTCCAATCAGGGTGCCTATAACACCGAGTACGATGATCCAGGCTGCGATGAAATACCAGGGCTTGGAATAAGCCGATTTCCCTAAGCGGTATAGAAAGGTAGACATGAAATGGTTTCTCCTCTTTATCTGTGAATTTAGAAGCCGTTGCGTAAGTAAGCAAACATGGAATTCAAATATTGATCAAACGGCATAGCTCCGGAGCCTTCACTCTGCTGTTCACCCGGCAGCATAACATTAAGCCGTCCGTCCATTATGGGCACGAAGGCTCCATAGACAGCACCGGCAAGCAGATGGGTATACCCGTCGGAATAACGCCCATGGGAGAATTGCTCAAGCACTTCCTGTGCTGCGATCTGCAGACGGCGGAATACGCTGAGAATATAAGGCTCCAGGGACGGATACTGATTCGCAAGCGATACGAACTGCCGCAATTTATGCAGGAACTCAGAGGTGAATTGCAGCTTGAGCAGATTGTACAGGGCGTCGAGCGGTGTAGCATCCGGCGGTAACCCGGCAAGCAGACTTTTATCGTCCTCCTTCGTAGCACTGCTAATGAAATAGGACGCCACGGCTTCCTCCTTGCAGGAGAAGTAATTGGCAAAGGTCCGCCGGGAGTATCCGGCCTTCTGGACCACATCGTCAACGATGAAGCCATCCATTCCATGCACAAGGGCAAGCTCGAAGGCGGCTACGGCCAAGGCGTAGGCGGTGGCTTCCTTTTTTTTGTCCCGCAGATTCAGTTTGGAATTCAAGTTTCCAGTTTCCTCCTTTCTATGTGAAGTGAATGGCTGAATATGACTATAGACTATATTATTGCCCAAAGGGAAAGAATGCACAATGAGCAATTAGTGTCTGTAATGTGAATAATTCAAATTTAATATATTGGATACGGGATGAAGAATACCGGTTATGGAAAAACGAGCAAATACGAGCAAATCACCGGCCGCTTAAGAGCGCCAGTGAAGAATACGCCTTCATTCGTGAAGGGACGGTATTTTTGACTTCTGTTGTCAACCGCCGGGTTTTACATTAAATGGCTGCAGGCGTAAGATTCAATCAACAACCGAATGAAATGACACTGTTCTTGAACGGCTGAATTCCGTAACGGGAACGGGGGACCCAACTGGTGAAGGCGGCTATTCTTTTGCTCAAAATCGCTGCCCCACACCCGGGGTGAATCCGTGCCGCGTGCAATTATGGCACTGCGGCAAGGTAGGGCAATCTCGCTGCCCGAATCCGTCAGCTAACCCCGTAAGCCTCGAAGAGAGAGGATGAGCGCCATGATCGAATAACCGACCACGGAGAGCCCTGCTGCTGTGGTCTTTTTGCTGTCCGTGAAACGATGATCATTGTGGGGAGCAGAAGTGCACCTCAATCCGCCGAAAGCGGGCGGGAGGCGAGGAGGAGGAGCAGAAGTGCACCTCAATCCGCCGAAATTGGGCGAGAGGAGAGAAGGAGGAGCAGAAGTGCACCTCAATCCGCAGAAAGCGGCCGGGAGACGAGGAGGAGGAGCAAAAGTGCACCTCATTCCGCCGAAAGCGGGCGAGAGGCGAGGAGGAGGAGCAGAAGTGCACCTCAATCCGCCGAAAGTGAGCGGGAGGCGAGGAGGAGGAGCAGAAGTGCACCTAAATCCGCCGGAAGCGGGCGGGAGGCAAGAAGGAGGAGCAGAAGTGCACCTCATTCCAGCAGATGCTGATCTGTAAGCAGTACGCAGTCTGAGATGCTGTACAGCCAGCACAGCTCCATCCGGTTCAACTTGCTATCCTTGCAGGACAGCAAGAAGGCCTCACCTACAAGAGGAAAGAAAAATCGTATAACAACGTAAATTAACTAATTTGTTCAATATGTATTCAATCGGAAATGAAAGGCATGAAAGAAGGGATTGTTATCGCTACTGTATTCATCGTTTGCTTCTGGGTGGGACTCTTGCTCCTCCTCAGCGGCAGCATTCATGGTCACGGCCTAGCGGGTCATCTGCATACGGGTGGCGGTGACAGCGGGGGACCGGGCTTCCTGCCCATCCTCCCGCTGATGGTATTTGTTACAGTCTGGGGCGGCACGGGGTACGTGCTTACCCGGTTCAGCGGAATGCAGCTGCTTGCAGTGGTGCTGGTCTGCACTTTGGTTGCCCTGCTGCCCGGCATCCTGCTCTATACGGTGCTGGCCCGGGTAATGACCCGGTATGACAGCAGCATGAGTGAACTGGATTACGAGCCGGCAGGCCAGCTCGGGTACATCAGTGTCGCCGCAGAGGACGGGGCAGTGGGGGAGATGAAATATGTGCTGCACGGGACCATGCGCTCGATTGGCGTGCGGGCAGAAGCGGGCCAGCAGCTAATGCGGGGCGACAGGGTGATTATTGTGAAGACGGATAAGGGAATCGCAGCAGTAACCCTTTTCGAGAGGGAAATCGGACAAAATTAACGGGGAGTGTCGGACCAGATGGTTATTCTGTATGTAATTGGAGCTATCGTTGTTGTAATTCTGCTGGCGTTATCCAGTATCGTGACCGCTTATAAAAAGGTTCCGCCCAATCAGGCAATGATCGTATATGGCCTCGGCGGAAAAAGAGTTGTGCAGGGCGGCG
This sequence comes from Paenibacillus tritici, assembly GCF_018207515.1. Taxonomy (NCBI): domain Bacteria; kingdom Bacillati; phylum Bacillota; class Bacilli; order Caryophanales; family Paenibacillaceae; genus Paenibacillus; species Paenibacillus tritici. The sequence continues at coordinate 5,218,182 of NZ_CP073365.1, read as the reverse complement.
GGACGTTCGTTATCCCCGGCTTCCAGAATAATAAGACGATCTCCATGATGCTGATGAGCTTCGATGTGATCCCGGCGCAGGCCATGTTCTCCCGTCAGGGCATCAAGCTTAACCTGGAGGCGGTAGCCCAGATTAAGATTAAAAGCGATCCAACTGCTATTTTGACCGCCAGTGAACAGTTCATCGACCGGCCGGAAGAAGACCGCGAGACCATTATCCTGCATTCGGTGGAGGGTCATCTGCACGGCCTGATCGGACAGCTCACCGTAGAGTCGATTCTGAAGACTCCTGACGAAATCAACAGCAAGATGCGGGAGACCTGCTCGGAGGATCTCGACAAGATGGGGCTTGAGGTCGTCAGCTTCACCATCAAGAAAATTACGGACGACAAAGGATATATCGACAATATGGGGGTTCCGGAGATTGAGCGTATCCGCCGTGATGCCAGCATTGCCAAGGCGGAAGCCGAACGCGACATTCAGATCAAACAGGCCGAGGCGGAGAAGGAGTCTTCCATTGCCAAAGCCAATGCGCATCAGGCGACGATTGAAGCGGGAACTGCCGCCCGTGCGAAGGAATCCCTGTTCGAGAAGGAGCTGAACATTAAGCAGGCTGATTTCAAGCTGGAGACAGAGGTGAAGAAGGCACAGGCGGATCTGGCCTACGAACTGCAGCAGAATAAGATCAAGCAGTCGCTGGTTACGGAACAGGTCAAAATCACCCAGATGGAAGCAGAGGCCAACCGGACGGTCCGGGAGATTGAAGTGGAGCTGAGACAGAGGGAACTGGAAGCAACGGTGATCAAGCCTGCCCAGGCGGAGAATCAGGCTACGGTTATGAGAGCGGAAGCCGCCAAGCAGCGGCAGATTCTTGAGGCGGAGGCAGAAGCGGCTACAACGACCAAGCGCGGACTGGCTACAGCAGAAGCAGAGCTGGCGAAAGGGAAGGCGAATGCGGAGATCGTCCAGCTCGCCGGAGCGGCGGAAGCGGGGGCATTGCAGAAGAAGGCGGAAGCGTACAAACAGTTCACACAAGCCGCGCTGACTGTGGAATTCCTGAAGATTCTGCCGGAGCTGGCTGACAAAATTGCTGCTCCGCTCGCCAAGGTAGACAAGATTACAGTAATCTCCCAGGACGGTACTTCCTCCGGCGTGAACAAAATTACCGGGGACATCGCCAAAATCATGGCCCAGGTTCCAGAGTTAACCAAGACGCTTACCGGTATGAACGTGACTGAGGCGCTTGGCGGGCTGCTCGGCCGGGATCAAGACTAGTCCCGGTAAGCATCAGCATAATTTACCGTTAGGTAGAGTTTGACACCAAAAAGAGACCGTCCTTTAGAAGTACAAGGACAGTCTCTTTTTCACGGTTCGGTAGGATTGATCCCCGGTCAGGAGGATCTATTCTGTCTGGGATTAGCGTTGTACCGCTCTCAGGCGATAGGTGCAGCTTGCGTAATCGCCGCGCAGATCGGAGACCACCAGGCCGATACGCATCAGGCGGTCGCCGCCGAGCGGTGTGCCGCCAAAGGCGGCCCGGAACGGAGCGGCGCTGTCGCCCTCTGCTGCCGCAGAAGCCCCTGCACCGCCGTGGAGATGCTCGCTGCTACCGGCAGCCCCGGTCTCAATTACATAATCCAGCTCAGGGTTCAGTCCCTTGAGCGAAAGACGCGAGATGGGCGGATTAGGTATGGCGAGTACGCGGAAGTAGGCGACGAAGGCTTCCGTCTTGTCCTCGCTGACAAACATCCAGGCCGTTTCACCGCTGCCCTCGAACGGACTCAGCAGGCGGTACATGTCCCCCTGCTGCACCAGGGTGCGGATCTCTTTGTACTGGGCAATCTGCCGGGCCGCCAGATTCTTCTCGGCTTCAGTGAACTTCGTAAGGTCCAGCTCATAGCCGAAGTTACCGCTCATTGCTACATCGCCGCGCATAGCAAGGGAGGTGATACGGTCCACCTGATGATTCGGAACAGCGGACACATGGGCGCCCATGCTGCTGGCCGGATAGACAATACTGGTACCGTATTGAATAGCCAGACGTTCAACCGCATCGGTGTTGTCACTGGTCCAGGTCTGCGGCATGTAGAACAGCATGCCCGGATCGAACCGGCCGCCGCCGCCGGAGCAGCTCTCGAACAGAATGTCAGGGAAGCGCGAGGTCAGGCGCTCCAGGAGATCATACAGACCCAGCATATAGCGGTGGGCGGTTTCTTTTTGCCGCTCAGGACTGGCTGCGGCTGATGCAATCTCCGTCATATTGCGGTTCATGTCCCACTTGACGTAGCTTATCGGTGCGCTGGAGAAGACGGTGCTCAAGGTCTCATACAGATAGTCGCAGACTTCGGGACGGGAGAGGTCCAGGATAAGCTGGTTACGGCCTTCCGTCCGGCGCCGTCCTTCGGCATGAAGGCACCAGTCCGGGTGCTTGCGGTACAGCTCACTGTCCGGCGAGACCATCTCCGGTTCAACCCATAATCCAAACTTAAGACCTTCGTGATTGACCCGGCCTGCCAGATCAGCCAGACCTTCAGGCAGCTTGCGGCGGTCCTCGAACCAGTCGCCGAGCGAGCTGTTATCCTTGTCGCGTCTGCCGAACCAGCCATCGTCGAGGACAAAGAGCTCAATACCGAGCGGACCTGCTTCCTTGGCGATGGTCGCAATGGTGTCCGCGTTGAAATTGAAGTAGGTCGCCTCCCAGTTGTTGACCAGAATCGGCCGGGCCTGGTCACGGTGAACACCGCGGCACAGCCGGGTCCGGTACAGCCGGTGATAGGTGCGCGACATTCCGCCAATGCCTTCGCTGGAATAGACGAGCACGGCTTCCGGGGTCTGGAAGGACTCTCCCGGCTCCAGCAGCCAGGAGAAGTCGAACGGATTAATCCCGATGCTTACCCGGGTCTGCCCGAACTGCTCCACCTCGGCAGTAGCGCTGAAGCTGCCGCTGTAGACGAGGCTGAAGCCATACACATCGCCCTGGTCTTCATCCGCACCTGAGCGGAGCAGCGCCAGGAACGGATGGGTCTGATGGCTGCTTGAGCCACGGCGGCTCTCGAGTGATAAGGCAGCACCCGGAGTAAGCGGACGGCGCTGAACATGACGTTCTCTGGCCCATGCGCCGCTCAGGTGCAGGCTGTCATAGGAGGAATCGGCGAAATCGACCGATGCGCTCAGAGCCTGCTCCAGCCGCAGCGGAGCTTGACCGTGATGCTCGAAGCGGACGGAACGGGTAACCGCGTTATGGTCAGCGAACACAGTATAGAGCAGTCTGACCGTCAGACCGGCGTAGTCATCCTTCAGAGTAAGCTCCAGTGTCTGTGCTTCTGCTTCACTCTCCGCGTAGACTGCTGGCAGTCCTTCAAGTGCCGGCTTGCCGGGTGTGATTACATAACCTGCATATTGAAGTTCAGAGATCCGTGTGCCGTCAGCAAGCTGAACCTGATAAGCCGGGCGCCGGAAATCGCTCGTTCCGTACTGCGGATACTCCTGGGGCAGGGCATCCAGCGAGAGGGAAGGTTTCGCCAGCACCGGGGTTGGCGAGAAGGAGGCACGTTCGCGTAGCTCAAGTGCCCCGGCCAGGCTGTTATCATGCCGGAGTCTGGCGCCCCAGTAGACATGGGCAGGATAACCTTCGATCAGTTGGATAATGTAGCTGGTGTCTTTGGACTGAAGGTGGAACAGCCCCAGCGATTCGTCTGCATAAATGTTCATATTCATAACTCTCCTTGTGAAGTGAGATACGGCCCGGATGCCTGGACCGTTTGAATCATCTGTACCGGTGGTGTGCATTACATGATTTCTGTGTGTACCGGGCTTTCTGTTACTTCGCTGTCCCGCCGCTGGTCTCCCGGACAATCAGCTTCGTGCCGATGATCGTATGCGACGGGGCCTCGCGCCCTTCGAACCGCTCGGCGAGCAGCTGGACCGCAGCTTTGCCCATCTGCTCGGGATAAGCGCGGACGGTAGTCAACGGGGGCTGCACGTAGGCGGCCATCTCGATATCATCGAAGCCGATGATGGCCATCCCGGCAGGCACCTCTACGCCGTGGTCATGCAGGGCGCGCAGGGCACCGACCGCCAGCGGATCACTGGCCGAGAAGCAGGCCGTGGGCCGCCTTACGCCTGACAGCAGCTCGCTCATCATCCGGTATCCGTCAGCACTGGTCCAGCTTCCCGTACGGATCAGTGCGGGATCGTAACAGCCCTGGCTCTGCATGATGCGGGCGAAATGATGCCTCCGGCGTTCTCCTTCGCTGCCGCCGCCGATGAAGGCGATATCGCGGTGGCCCAACTCAAGCAGGTGGCCCAGCGCCTGATCAACGGCTTGCCGGAAATGCGTCCGCACGGAGTCATACTCCGGGCGCTCCGTGTATTGATCGACAAGCACGGTGGTGGTGCGGTCTGAATGCAGCTTCTCCAGCTCCCCCGGATGGAAGCCGCCGCCTACGACGATAAGACCATCACCGGCACGGAGCGGGGCGAACGCGGTTCGCCCGCGCAGCGTCTGGCCGAGCCGGATACCCAGCTCCTCACAGCGCAGCTCCACACCGCGCCGGATCGAGCCGTAATAAGGGTCGTCCCGTTCCTCTTCGGCGGTACACCAGAGCAGGAGAGAGATCGTCTTGCTGCCTAGCTCCGTCTCCCGCTTAAGCTGTCTCACCCGGGAGGGCTTGTAGCCAAGCTGCCCGGCCACGGCGAACACCCGGCTGCGTGTCTCCTCACTGACTGCCAGAGACAGGTCATTATTTAGCACTCTCGATACGGTTGCGGCCGATACGCCGGCCTCACGGGCGATGTCTTTAATCGTTGCCAAGCTGCTCACGCCTTTTTAGTTAATAAATTTACTAAATCTTCGTCTTCATCCTATCATCCCTTTGCTGTTCTTTCAAGCGGATTTTGAGGAGCGCTTACATTAAAATGTGCCAACTTTTTATGAAGGTGGTGAGGGGAACCCCTACATATGGCTAATCTGCTGCCGGATTATTGCCTACCGCCGCCTTGCGGACTGGAGGGCCCTTATCTTCGCAATTTCGCCTTCCGTCGGGGCTAAGCGGACTCAGAAGCCGCTAATGAACAACATTTCCCTCTTTTACAGCGCTACAAGGCAACATAAGGGCCCCTGAGTCCGCTACTTGCCACAGCCCATTATCCAGTTAATATGCAAATAAAAAAGAGGCTGCCTATGCAGGCAGCCTTGTCCGCTTTTCCGAGCAGGTAACGTCACCAAGATCTATATCATTCTAAGGTACGCTCACCGAATAAATGCCCCACAATCAGATCCGCGCACTCTTCAGAGGTGTTCTCATGCGTGTTCACCTTAAAGCCATACTCGATGTTACGGGCCATCAGCTTATGCTGCTCCTCCGACTGGCCTTCGCCTCTGTGTTCACGGGCAATATTGCGCTGGCGGCAAACCTCCAAGGGACAGAACACTTCAACCATGGTTAACGGGTATCCGGCAAAAATACTTTTCACTTGTTCATAATGGGGCGTAAGCCCGGGTCTCTCCACAAGGATGCCATCAATCAGCACATGCTTGCCATGATCAGAGAATAATCTGGCGGTATAATACATCATAAGAATCGCTTCACTCAGGTATTTCCAGTAATCCTCACGCAAGTAACGTTCTCCGATCGTTTCTTCGAACAGATCATTGGCTACCACATAAAAGAATTCTGGCGATCTCGACTGTATAGCATCTACTATGGAAGTTTTGCCGGAGCTGGTAACTCCGTTTAGAAATACGATTTGCCCTTTGTTCATCTGTATGTACTCCCTTTCATTATGAGACTTCCCCATCCACCAACTCATGTCCCCCGCACATTCCCCGTATCCGCTTCAATCTGCTGTATGTAGTCCCGGGGAGAGAGCCCGGTGACCTTCTTGAATACCTTACTGAAATAAAAGGCGCTCTCGTAGCCCAGCTTCTGCGAGATTTCGTAGATCCGGCCTTCGCCGCGGAGCATCATTTCCTTGGCGGCGGTGATTTTGATCTCTGTGATATACTCAACATAGTTCACTTTGGCGACCTTGGAGAACAGATGGCTCAGGTAGTTGGGGCTGAAATTGAACACATCCGCCACCTGATGGAGCGAGAGCTTGGTGCCGAGGTTTCTTTTGATATATTCCTGGACATTCTTCACGACCTGCTCCTTGTAGCTCTGTCTGCGGGTCGAGAGAATATCCGCACAGCCGTCCCGGAACTGGATCAGCCAGCCGGTGATCTCTTCGATGGTATGCATCTGATAGATGGCCCGGTAGCCCTCCGGTTCATGCTCGAAGATCTGCTCCACAATGTTCTCCCCGTCCGCGAGCAGAGAGGTCGCCATATACAGAATGTTGCAGGCAGCATCGGTGGCGGGAACCAGCAGGTCGGCACGTCCGTCGAAGATCTCGATCATTCTGGAGATAATCGTGTAGAGGGCGCGGGTATCCATTTCTTCAAAAGCACGGCGGATCTCCGAACGCGATTCGGAGAAATCAAACAGCAGCTGCTCCTGCAGAGGGGCTTCCCCTTCCGTGAAGAAGACGAACGAACGCTCTCTAACGGCGGCAGGCAGCGCCTTCCGGGCAGCGAGATAACTCTCCCGCAGCAGGTAAGGATCTTCCACCGCGAAGCCGATGGCCCCGATGATTGTCACATTGAAATAGTTGTGCAGCACGGAGGCCATATCCGCCAGCAGCTTCTGGATATCCTCCATCCAGAGCTGCGGATCAGTGCCCGGGACAGGCAGGGTCAGCGCGAAGTTGCGCAGATCCAGACTGGTTACATAGCAGGCACTGATGGATGAGAGGGTATCCTTCGCCATCTGTACGGTGCTTGAGCATAAGGCGACCAGCTTATCGCCGCGCGGCGGGACCGTATCCGGTCCGAGAATGCGGCAGGTACAGACCAGATAGGCCGGCTCAGACAGCTCCAGCTCCAGATCTTCCTTTTGCAGAAGATACTGGTTTTTGTTCTCGAACAGATTGTTGAACAGGCGGATGAAGAATTTATCCCGCTGGGCCTGAAGGTTGCCGCGGTGAACGAGCTTCGGATAGCTGTCGATGGATTGGTAAGCCTCCAGGGTTGCCGTCGCTCTGCGGATCGACTCCGCCAGCGCCTCCGGGGTCAGCTCCAGCTTCACCAGGTAATCGGAAGCCTGGACCTCAATCGCTCCCCGCGCATACTGGAATTCTTCATAGCTGGTCAGCATGATGAAGAGCGGGAGCCGGCCGTATTTTTGCCGGACCGAACCGGCGACCTCCAGGCCGCTTTTAATCGGCATTTTGATATCGCTGATGACAATGTCCGGGCGGAGGGTGTCGATCATCTCTTCCTCCTGCGCACCGTTGTGGGCGATGCCGACAATCTCAATGTTGAATTGCTCCCACTTCAGCATGGACTGCAGCCCGATGCAGACCAGGGCCTCGTCATCTGCGATTAGTAATTTGATCACCATTCATCACATCCTTACTCAGTTTGCTGTAATAAGGCTATTCTTCCTGCAAGAAGGGCAGCAGCAGCTTCATAATAGTATAGCGGCCGACCTCGCTCTCAATGGACAAGCCGTAATTGCCGCCAAAAGCGAGCTGCAGCCGTTCATTCACACTGCGCAGGCCGACATTCTCCAGCATTCCGTTGGCTTCGTCCCCGGGAACGGATAGGATGGTTGAGATCTGCTCCTCCTTCATGCCGACACCGTTGTCCTCAACGGTGACAAGAAGGTCAGCGAAGCCGCTTCCTGACACCCTGATGATGATATCGCCTCTGCCCTTGGGCTCAATGCCATGGAAGATCGCATTCTCCACCAGCGGCTGCAGCGTGAAGCGCGGAATAAGACCGGTCAGCAGCTCCTCCTGCTCAATCTCCTTAACCATGGTGACCGTGCTGCCGTAACGGTATTTCTGAATGAGGAAATAGTCATCAAGCAGGCTCAGCTCATCCTTCAGCGGCATTAACCGCCGGTTGTCCTTGGCAATGCTGCGGAGCAGCCGGGACAGGGAGGTTGTCATCTCCGCAATGCCGGTAGCATTCTGAATCGTCGCCATCCATTTGATCGAATTCAGGGTATTGTAGAGGAAATGCGGATTAATCTGATTCTGGAGCATCCGGTATTCCAGCTCCTGCTTCTGCTTCTCGTCCGCCAGCCGGCTGTCCATGAGGGCCACGATATCCTGGGACAGGCGGTTAATGCCACGTCCGACATCTCCAAGCTCGCTGTTCCATTCAATATTGCGGTCCAGCAGGAAGTTGCCTTGGGCAATTTTGTCCATGCGCTTCTTCAGCTTCTCTACCGGGAGGCTGATCGTGTGGGTCAGATATACCGTAATGATAGCGCTTAAGACAAGAACGAGCAGACAGACGCTGAGCAGGACCAGAATCCATATATTTGATTTGGGCGCGAACTGGTCGTTCGATAGAGTCTGCGAGAGCATGACTCCGCTCCGTACGGGATAGGATACCACGATATGGCGTTCTGGCTCATCGCTGAGTTTAACCATAGACAGCTCGGTATCCGGTCCGACAGGCTTGTCATTGGTGTAAGCCACCGGTTCATACGGCCCGTCTATAGCATTCACCTGATCGCCGGTAAGCTGATAATGATGACCGCCGAGCGTAAGCAGCAGCCGGGAGTGCTCCGGCAAGGAATATCCTTTGAGCTTATCGGTGATGACTGAGGTACTCGCCAGCAGGTAGACCGTTCCGACCCGGGTGGCCCCCCGTCCATAGATCGGGAACACGAAGGGGATACCATAGGAATTGGAGAGCGGGTCCTTAATCACCCGGTCCCATTGTTCTTCAGCATCATTCGTAAGGCCGGTGACCTGGCCGATATTGTGGATCGTAAGCGGAATGGAAGTGCCGAAATTCTCCACCTGCAGGAACTTTCCGCTGTTATCCGTAGCAATCAGGCGGCGTACATAGCTATAGGAACGGTTGATCCGCAGATCCTCCTGCATGGCGTTGAAGACGTTAACCGCTTGCTTGGGACTAGACTCCGCCGAACCGAAGTATTCCGTAAGCAGAGTGTTCGTAGAAGAGTTGGTGCTGCTGGTCATCGCCAGCGTCGTCAGGTTGATCAGGTCCTGTTCTATAATATGGGAGACGAGCTGCAGGTTGAACTCGGTCGCCTGGATCGTGGTTTTGCGCTGATAATAGGTAATCAATTCATAGCTGAAAAAAGACAGCAGCGACGCAATCAGCAGAGCAAAGGCGGTCATGAGCAGGATGATGCGGCTTTTAATAGTAGATTTTCTTACCGTCTTGAACACTCCTTTAGGATAGGTGAGGAGTTATAAAGCGTTTTCACATACCATAGCATATTCCTGTGTTTCAATATAGAGTAAGGCGGATAAGCTGAGAATTTTACAGGTTTCGGATAAGAAATTACAGGTTTACCTCGGGCAGAGGAGCGAACAACACAGAAAAGTGAATGAACTGTGTTCGATATTGCATCCCAATCCGCTCTGAAAAGGCTTACACTTTGAACTGAGGCCGGGGGAACCGTGCCGGTCACTGATAGACCATTAGAGGATAAAGGGGATATTTGAATGAACTTGAAAAGATTCTACGGCATGACCCTTGCCACTGCGCTCTCCGTGAGCATGCTGGCCGGATGCTCCGGCAATAACAACAATAAAGAGGCCGCTGCCACCAACGCACCCGCTTCGGGCAACGCTGCAACCGCTTCCGCTGAACCGGGCAAGGACCCTGTGACGCTGAAATGGGCACTGTGGGACTGGGAAGCCACTGCGTACTACAAGCCGCTGATTGATGCCTATAAAGCTGCACATCCGAACGTAACCATCGAATATGTCGATCTAGGCTCCACGGACTATATGACCATGCTCAGCACACAGCTCTCCGGCGGAGCGGACCTGGACGTTCTTACTATTAAAGATATTCCCGGCTACTCGAACCTGGTGAAGCAGAATCATCTGGAGCCGCTGAAGGCCTACATGGGTGACAAATCCATTGATCCTTCCCTATATGGCGGCACCGTTGAACAGATTGAAGTGGGCGGCGAGGTGTATGCGCTTCCGTTCCGCAGTGACTTCTGGCTGGTCTACTACAACAAGGCCCTGTTTGACAAAGCAGGCGTGGACTATCCAAGCAACGACATGACCTTCGACCAATATGATGAGCTGGCCCGCAAGATGACCTCCGGCAGCGGTTCGGAAAAAGTATACGGTGCCCACTACCACACTTGGCGGAGCGCGGTTCAACTGTTTGGGATTCTGGACGGCAAGAACACCGTGGTCGGCGGTAATTATGATTTCTTGAAGCCTACCTATGAGCGGATTCTGAAAGAGCAGGAAGACGGCATCGTCATGGATTATGCGACCCTGAAGACTTCCAGCACGCATTACTCCGGCGTATTCTACAACAACTCCGTAGCCATGATGAACATGGGCAGCTGGTTCATTGCCACCCAGATTGAGAAGGTGAAGAGCGGCGAATCCCAATCTGCGGAATGGGGCATCGTGAAATACCCTCACCCTGACGGCGTTGAAGCCGGAACTACGCTGGGAACGATTACTTCCCTGGCTGTTAACCAGAAGTCCAAACACAAAGAAGCAGCGCTTGACTTCATGAACTTCGTAACCGGGGCAGAAGGCGCCAAGGTGATTGCTTCTACCGGTACGATTCCTGCGATCAAGAATGATGAGGTAATCAATTCTATCACTTCCATCGACGGCTTCCCGGCTGACGAGAACAGCAAGGCTGCGCTGAATACCGTTCAGACTTACCTGGAAATGCCGATTCACGAGAAGAGTGCAGACATCGAGGTTATTTTGAATGAAGCACATGATAACATCATGACCAAGAACGCTTCGATTGATGAAGGTCTGAAGGATATGAATGACCGTGTGGGCCAGCTTTTGAACAATTAATTAGACAGAGAACGTTAGAGTCCCTGAGGGCGGGCACTGCCCGCCTTCTATATAAGAAGAGCATAAATAGAAGAACAGCCTAGCACCAGAATAGGTATTGGAGTTAATTCCCACTTTGCGGGGATGTTATATAAGGTTTGGAGGAGAACAAATGCAGAACGAAACCCTATTGCGTACAAATAAGAGCCCAAAAAGCCGGTTGTCGCGCGGATTCCGGGATAACCTGGTCGCGTATAGCTTTATTGCGCCGAACTTTATCGGATTTGCCCTGTTCACACTGGTGCCCATGATCTTTGCCTTTATTCTTGCCTTTGTGAAATGGGACGGGGCCAATCCGATGAAGTTCATCGGGCTGGACAATTTCACCCGGCTGATCTCGGATACCACCTTCCACAAAGCCTTGTGGAACACGATTGTCTACACCATCGGAGTTGTCCCGTTAACCATGATTGTAGCGCTGGCGCTGGCGATTCTGCTTAATCAGAAGATTATGGGCCGTAATTTCATGAGAACGGTCTTCTTCTTCCCTTACGTGGCTTCGCTGGTAGCGGTTGCGGCGGTATGGAACTTCATCTTCAGCCCGACCATGGGTCCGATCAACAACATTCTGCATACCCTGACCGGTATTCCGCTGGAGGACCTGCCCCGCTGGGCGGCAGACAAGCAGTGGGCGATGTTTACGGTAGTTCTTTTCACAGTGTGGAAAAATATGGGTTACTACATGGTCATCTATCTGGCTGGCCTCCAGGGGATCAACCCTGAGTTGTATGAGGCGGCTGAGCTGGACGGTGCAGGCCCGTGGAGAAGGTTCCGCAATGTGACTGTGCCGCAGCTGGCACCGACCACCTTCTTTGTTCTGATGATTCTGGTCATCAACTCGTTCAAGGTCTACGATATCTTTATCAACCTGTTTGCCGGCGCCGATAACCAGCTAAATAACTCTACCAGGGTTATGGTCTATCAAATCTACAATACGGCGTTCCGCTCGCTTGATTACGGATATGCCAGTGCCATGGCGATTGTACTCTTTCTGCTGGTACTTGGCATCACCATCGTCCAGTTCCGCGGCGAGAAGAAATACGGACAATAGGAGGATCTATAAGATATGGTTGGTAAAAGTAAAGGACTTAGAATCAGCTTAATGGTGCTTGTGTACGCCCTGTTAATTCTGACCGTACTGGCAATGCTGGTTCCGTATATATGGATGCTGTCATCATCGCTCAAGCTGAACAAGGATGTCTTCTCCTTCCCGATGCAGTGGATTCCTTCGAATCCGCGCTGGGAGAACTTCGCGGATATCTGGACACGGATTCCGCTCGGACGTTTCATTTATAACACCGCCAAGCTATCCATTATCGTAACGATTCTGCAGCTGCTGACCTCCAGCTTCGCGGCGTATGCGTTCTCCAAGCTACATTTTCGGGGCAAAAATGTAATCTTCCTGGGATACATCGCAACCATCGCGATTCCTTGGCAGGCCTACATGGTGCCGCAATTCATCCTTATGCGCTACATGGGACTGAATAATACCCACCTGGCAATCATTCTGCTGCAAGCCTTCTCGGCCTTCGGCGTGTTCATGATGCGTCAATTCTATCAGGGTGTGCCTGATGAATTGTGTGAAGCCGCCCGGATCGACGGACTCAGTGAATACGGAATCTGGGCAAGAATCATGCTGCCGCTGTCCAAGCCGGCCTTGTCCACACTCACCATCTTCACCTTCGTCGCCACCTGGAATGACTTCCTGGGGCCAATGATCTACCTGACAGACACGAAGCTCAAGACCATCCAGATTGGTCTGCGGATGTTCATCTCCCAGTATTCTGCCGAGTACGGGCTGATCATGGCGGCGAGTGTAGTGTCCATCATTCCGGTAGTGATTGTCTTCCTGGCGCTTCAGAAGTACTTCGTGCAGGGCGTGGCCGCATCGGGGATTAAAGGGTAGAAGAGTCTGATTAGAAATATATAGATTGTACTTATATTTTTTACTAGGGATTGCCGTGACTCCAGAGAATGTTTGGCCCTCCGGCCGCTGTGTGCTTAACTGCACTCTGTTGGTACAACTAAACTAACTTCTGTGAATAGGGTCAGACCCTGGAGGTTCCGTAAAAGGAAACTATACCGGCCAGTCGACCGGCCAGACGAGTTTGCTCCTAACGGACCTGAGAGACTCTATTCCCTGGAAAACGCCACTTTTGGCGGTTTAACGGACTGAGGAGCCCTTATCGTCTCTCCATAAGATGTTTAGAGCAGAGATTCCAAGAATAAAGTCCATGGGGTCCGTTACTTTGCCCAAAAGGGGATCTTCACTGGAATAAGAGCACCTCAGTCCGTTACGGCCAAACGCCCCAAATGGACAAACTCCCGTCTTCGTCTGGGAATGGCACCTGAAGCGGTTAACTCCACTCCTTGGCTCCACTTCTGTAGTCCTTCAGGCATCATAGCGCCCCATCCACCCGTTTAAATCTGACGTTGTACTGGTTAGAGTAACAGCCTGGCAGTTGCAGCTTTTCGCAGTCTGCCAGGTATTTTTATACCCGCATTGTGAATTTAGACGAAGGTCTGCCCAAGTCAATCATTCTTCTAACGACTTGCTGAATACGCTTACTTAAATGAGAAGAGGAGGATTAATGAATGAACAGAAAGAACCGCGTTAAGAAAAGGCTATTCTCCGTGCTGATGTCCGCTACACTCGTGGCCGGGATGTTCCCTGCCCTTGGTCTGCCGTCGGCGTCGGCGGCTGCCGTCGATACGGTCTATGCTGCGGCTTATATGGGCACCAAGACTACCGCAGGTACGACACTTCCGGCAAGCATCGAGATTGCAGGTCAGGCTGCGGCGGTGAGCTGGAACATCGGCGAAGATACCTTCGATGTACCGTATGACACCGTGACAGTCACTGGAACAGCAAGTGGCGGTCCGGTCACGGCAAGTGTGGAGGTTATTCCGCCAGCCAGCAGTCCGCTAGTCTACTTTGTGGACAGCGGCAGAGGGGGCGATTCTTTTGGCAATGGTCCTTCTGCTTCACCTCTATACGAAGCGGTCAGAACACTGACCGGCAGTGAATTGCTTAACCCGTCGCCCGACCAGAAGTATGTCGCCGGTACCACAGACTGGGGATTCGATGATTCTATCCATAAAGTGAAAAATTCCAAGAACGGTAATCTTACCGATCCTGCCGCTGATCCAAGCCTATGGGTTGTCGGGCTGCGCGCAGACCCTGCCAGCAACGATATTATCTATAAATTGAAAGCGCTTCAGTCTGGGACCTATACGCTTAGCAGCGGTTTCTATGAATGGTATTCCGGTACCCGTAATCGTGTAATTCAGCCCCGGCTGGAATACCAGAATAGCACCGGGGAAACTAAGACGATCCCGTTTGCTCAGTTCAACACGAATAGCACGAAATTTATTTCCGGTGAATTTACCATTCCCGTAGATATTGACACCAGCAGTCCGATGACGCTGACCTATGCTTATGTCTCCGGGGAGAAGCCGATCCTTAGCTGGTTTGCTGTTGCCAGGGGCGCGATCAAGCAAGAGATGGATGACGCCCGCCAGACCGCAGCTTTTACAACCAAGATTCTGCTCGATGGGAACGATATCCGGCCGGATAATGTCAACGGACTGACCTTCAAGGGGTTCGGTGTACTCAGCGGCAACAGCACAAGTTCCCTGCTGATGGACTATAAGTCAGAGCAGCCGGAGGCTTATGCCCAAATGCTGAAGATCCTGTTCGGCGGCGACCGCCCGCTAATCGACCATGTCAAGATTGAAATGGGCAATGACCGCAATAACTCTACCGGTCCTGACCCTTCAACGATGCGCACGGAGGATGAAGAGGCTAATGTAGCCCGGCATCCCGGCTTCCAGCTTGCGGCGGATGCCAAAACTATTAATCCGGCGATCAAGGTGAGCTTTCTGCGCTGGAATGCTCCAGCCTGGGCTAACAATAACGACAAGATTTATACCTGGTACAAAAACACCATTCTGGCCGCATACCGTGAATACGGCTATATGGTGGATTATGTGAATCCTCATATTAATGAACATGCGCCGGATCTGACCTGGACGAAGCAGTATGGCGCGATGGTCAAGGGGGATACTGAAGGGTTCAAAAATGATCAGGAGAAAGAGCTGTATCACAGCATCCAGCTGGTGATTTCCGACGAGGTCGGTATCGGCTCCTTCGGGGATGCCATGGTGAGCGATCTGTCGCTGCGTGAGGCGGTAGCTGCTGCCGGATTCCATTACAATACCGATGACGACAGCAAAGGTAACTTCAAACGGCTGGCCGATGAATTCGACAAGGAAATCTGGAACAGTGAGGCACAGGCCACCTTCAGCAATTCGGCCTTCCGTCCTAATAATAATATGAAGGACCCGTCAGAGGCAGGGACGGGCATCGGCGGCACCGGCGGACCGCTGGAGATGGGCAATACCATTATCAAGGGCTTTGTGAATTCCCGCCGGACGCATTTCATCTATCAGCCGGCGATTGGCTCCTTCTATGAAGGTGGACAATACTCCTTCAAAGAGCTGCTCAGTGCGCGTGACCCGTGGTCGGGCTTCATTCATTATGACGCGGGGCTGGTCATTCTGAAGCATTTTAACGGGTTCGCCAAGACCGGCTGGGAGAATGAAGACAATACGGCTGGCATCTGGAGAGCCGTTCCCGAGGCCAGCTACACCGGGGCAACGGGTACGAATCCGGTCAGCGGACGCAACGGCACTCCGAGCTACATGACGCTTGCCGCTCCTGACAAGCAGGATTTCTCGACTGTAATCATCAATGACAGCCAGTATGAGAAGATCTACAAGCTCAAGGCCGTGAACATGGCCTACACCGGCAATCCCTCTCTGGAGGTGTGGGAGACCCGTGCGGCGGGTACAGGGCAAGCTTTTAATAGTAATTATATGAAGGATCTTGGGGATGTTCATGCCGATGGCAGCGGCTTGTATACCATACGTGTGAAACCGTTCTCCATTGTAACGGTCACTACGCTGGATAACCGCGCGAATGAAGAATTCGGTACCCCGCTTCCGGTTGAAGGAGAACGTACGGTGCTTGACACCGATGCTACCGGGTTCGTACAGAATACGGAGGATCAGATGCTGTATGCGGATGACTTCAATTATGGGGACAAAACCGTTCCCGTTATCGGAGAGGGCGGCACAATTACAGGCGTAGAGAGCTATGTTCGCTCACGCGGCGGGCCGCAGAGTGTAATTCCGCGCTATACCCAGGACCTCAACGGCGCGTTCGAGGGGTATCTGGTTGACGGCACGGATAACTATGTGCTGCGGCAGCAGCTGGACCAGGTAACTACCGGCGTGGGCGGTGCCTGGAACGGCGGAGACCCGGTCACCGTGATCGGCGATTACCGCTGGACCAACTATAAGACCAGCGCCGATGTGTCTTTTGAACAGAACAGTACGTATGGAGGGAATAATTACGCAGCGATTGGAGCCAGATATCAGGGCGGTCCGCAGACGATTAACGGTACTCCTTATGCGCTTAAGTTCTGGTTCGATGGCGGCTGGCAGCTACTATCCAGTGGCGCCGTTGTTGCCAGCGGCAATGCAGCCACCGGCTCCGGTTCCAGCGGAGTGAAGATCGAGGGGTTTGACACCGCACATGATGCTTGGCATAACCTTGCCATCGAGGTTGCCGGTGACAAGATTACCGCCTATCTGGATGATATTAAGCTTGCAGCATACACCGACCCGAATCCGAAGCTGTCCGGACGCGTGCAGCTCGCGAGCGGCTTCTACCATGTCCGCTTCGACAATCTGAAGGTGGAGAAGGTGGAGGGATATACGCCTTATTATTCAGAGCAGCTGGATAATCTGGAGATGGCTGATCTGGCGCAGGCACCAGCGGCGAAGCTGGAATACGAGGGTGCCTGGGCCCATGAGAATGGAAAAGGCATGTATGTATATCAGCGGTCCCTGTCAACCAGCCAGGGTGCGGGTGCGGTGCTCAAGTATACTTTTACCGGCACGGGACTTGATATTCTGGGGCCGAACGACGGCTCGGCCAAGCTGGAAGCTGTAGTAGACGGGGAGATCCAGGTGGTCTCGGGCAGTACAGTGGCAGCGAGGGAATTGTATCAGACCTTCACGCTGCGCGGGCTGAAATACGGTGAGCATACCGTCCAGATCAAGGTGCTGAGCGGAACCCTGGCCGTGGATTCCGTAGCGGTCATCGGCGGGGAAGGGGCTGGCAGCCCGGATACGGCGGGGCTTCAGCAGGCGGTGAATGCTGCGCTGGAGATCAGCAGAGAGGACGATTTCCCCGAGAAGGACTGGAATATCTTCGTTCATGCACTGGGCGCAGCCCAGGCAGCACTAAGTGATCCGGTTCTGTACAGATTGGATCAGGAAGGAGCTGAGCACCTTGAAGCCCGCCTGACCTTCGCCCGCAATCTGCTGACTACGGGAGATGTGAGAGAGCTTGCCGCTATTGCGGATATGGCAACCTATGCAGGACAGCTGCCGGAGCTTCCCGCCAAGGTGGAAGCCACACGTGCAGACGGCACGAAATTACAAGTGGCTGTGAAGTGGAATCTGGAAGCGGTCAGCTTCAACAATCCTTTTGAAAGGGTGGCTGTAACCGGCTCCTACGGAAGCTTGAAGACCACGGCTTATGTGGAGGTAGTGCCACAAGGGCTTGTGTACTTCCTGGACCCTGGAGTCTCGGCGGACGGCGACACCCCGCCATTTACGACGATTAAGAATTTGGCAGGCGAGGGCCTGCTGAATAACAAAGCAGACCAGTTGTCGGCAGAGGACACGGTATGGGGACATACCAACACGGGGGCGAACTATAACCTCAAGGGGCTTGGCGGTGCTGTAGTCACTACCGATAAGGCCCAGACAGGGGTATACAGCTCGAATACGAAGAATACGCCGCTCGTCTATAACCTGCCGCTCTCTGCGGGCCCATACACGATTACTTCCTACCATCTGGACTGGTGGAATAATGCCAGCCGGACCATGGATATTACACTCAGCTATGTGGATGCCGAGGGGGAGACCGTGAATGAGACCGTTAAGACCGGCATGGTTGCAGGCCCAAATGGGGTCATGGTTCAGCATGATTTCACGCTGCCGGTTAGCGGTACAGTGAAATATTCGGTGAACAATACGTTCAGTCAGGCTCCGCTAATCAGCTATCTGGCGGTAGCCAGAGATAAGACCCATGTGGAGAATGAGCAGGCTGTCTTTGAGGCGAAGAGCATCCTTGAAGGTGCTGAGTACAGCGTGAAGAAGGAGACAGCGGGCAGTGAAGAGGCTGTACGGACCTGGCTGGCGCAGACCATCGGCGGATTGCCGGGCTTCAAGGGCACCGGGGTTACCCTGGGTGACATTACCTTGTCTGCATTCCGGGGAGCAACGGAGGATACAGAGGGCAGCTTCACTTTCTCGGTAACCTTAAGCAAGGGAGAAGCATCGGCAGAGAGTGCTGCCAGCGGAACGATCACGCTGCCGGAACCGGATACAGTACAGCCGGTAATCACCCTAAATGGCGAGACGACAGTCAATCTGCCGGTTGGTGCGGAATACACCGATGCCGGAGCAACAGCCTATGATGATCAGGACGGAGATATAACGGACCGTATTTCGACAACGGTCACCAGCGAAGTGTATGGCTTGACGGAGCTGGATACTTCCAAGGTTGATATCTATACCATCCATTATAATGTCAGTGATAAGGCGGGCAACGCGGCTGCTGAAGTGACAAGACGGGTAGTGGTTGCGCTCGATCCGGATGTAACGAAGCCGGTAATTACCTTGCTTGGTGAAGCATCCGTTCAATTGGAAAAAGGTGCAAGCTATACGGATGCCGGAGCTACAGCGGCAGATGACCGTGACGGCGATATTACAGACCGTATCGCTGTAACGATTACGCAGGATGGGGAGACCGTGCTGACGCTGGATACTCTAGCAGCAGGCAGCTATGTGTATCATTATAATGTGACTGATACAGCTGGCAATGCGGCTGCTGAGGTGACAAGAACAGTCACTGTAAAAAAAGCGGAGCTGCCGCCGGAAGTGACTCCGACTCCGACACCAACTCCGACGCCAACTCCGGTGCCGACAGCAACACCGGCTCCTACAGCGGCGCCGGTATGGACAGCGGCACCGGCCGTAACGCCTTCGCCAACTGCAGCACCGTCCCCTTCTCCGCAGACGGAGAAGGTTCTTGCACCGGCAGATTTCCCGTCACCGGCTGGCGGAGTTATAACCGTTCAGCTTAGCGATGCTATAGCATCCGTGCTGCTTCCGGCAGATGTATCAGGAATAACAGGAGAGAATACCCTGCGTCTTGCCTGGAACTCAGTTGCCGTTGAACTGAGTCCGCAAGTGCTGAAGAGCATCCGGGAGAAGGCTGCCGTTGCTGGAAGACAGCCGGAAGGATCGGCGCTCAGGCTCTCTGCCGTGAAGACAGCGAGAGCTGCTGCGGAGCAGCTGATGAATAACCCGGCGGTTAACGGGTCCGTCCGGTTATTGGCGGCAAGCGATGTAATCCGCTTCAGCCTGGAGGTTGTGGCTGCGGACGGCACTGCCGTACCGGTCACAACGTTTAACCAGCCGCTGACGCTTACCTTCACGGTTGATCCTAATGCTAACCGCAGCTTACTTGGCGTCTACTATATTGCTGCCAGCGGTGCCGTGGAATACATGGGCGGCACGCTGACAGACGGTAAACTTACCGCTGGTGTGCAGCATTTCAGCCAGTATGCGGTGCTGGAGTATGACAAGACATTCTCGGATGTCAGCGGCAATAGCTGGGCCAGCGGTGTTATTAAGTCTATGGCTGCGAAGCATATCATCGAAGGGATTTCCAGCAGCGAGTTCCAGCCGCAAGGAGAAGTCACAAGGGCGCAATTCGCCGCGATGATTACACGTGCGCTGGGCCTTAAGTCGGCAAGCCCATCCGCATTTACCGATGTGGACGCCAAGTCCTGGTACGCCGAAGCTGTGGCGGCAGTGAAAGAAGCGGGCATCGTGCACGGACGCAGTAAGGATGCCTTCGCTCCTAATGAACGCATTACCCGCGAGGAGATGGCGGTCATGATCGTCCGCGCGTACGAACACTTGAAGGGAAGCAAGAGCAGCAGTGAATCTGCTGCCAGCTCGTTCAGTGACTATTCCCGGATTCAGGGTTGGGCGAAGAACGCTGCCGTTACCGCTGAACAGGCGGGCCTGATCCAAGGACGCGGCAACCAGCAATTCGCGCCACAGGAGACCATGACCCGTGCTGAAAGTGCGCAAGTCATCGCTAATTTGCTGGGGCATAGGTAAGCTGGAGATGTAAGCTGCATCTCTAAGTTACCGGCTTAACTCCAAACTAACTATAAGTCAAACAGAGCAGCGGTTCTCCAGTATAGGGGAACCGCTGCTCTGCGTAAACATACTGAAATGAAAGGGATAAGTCCCTCTGAATCCGCCGAAAGTGGGCTACGCGTGGAAATGAAAGGGATAAATCCCTCTGAATCCGCCGAAAGTGGGCTACGGGTGAAAATGAAAGGGATAAATCCCTCTGAACCCGCCGAAAGTGGGCTACAGGTGAAAATGAAAGGGATAAGTCCCTCTGAATCCGCCGAAAATGGGCTACACGTAGAAATGAGAGGGAGGAGCAAAAGTGCACCTCATTCCGCCAAAAGCGGGCAGCAGTCGTGAAGGAGGAGCAAAAGTGCACCTCATTCCGCCGAAAGTGGTCAGCGGTCGGTAAGAAGGAGCAAAAGTGCACCTCATTCCGCCGAAAGTGGTCAGCGGTCGGTAAGGAGGAGCAAAAGTGCACCACATTCTGCCAAAAATGAGCAGCAGTCGTGAAGGAGGAGCGGTTGCTTGAAGGTTGGACATACTGTCGATTAATCCGGTTGATCGCAATGGAAAAAATGAGCTGTCTCCAAGCCAGCTTCGACTGGAAGAGACAGCTCATCTTTAACGCTCAATGATCAATAGGATGGCTGCCATGATGCTATTAGGATTGGTTGCGATAACCGGAAATAACATTTCTGACTTGGATATTATCGGTGCTTTCGGGACTCATCGGAATAGCGGGCAGGACCCTTGCGGTTGTCAGGTCAATTGGACGAACCGTTTTAGTTTGTCCCACGTAGACCTTGGTATCCGAGGAGAACGCCAGATCTCCTACATAAGGAAACCTGACTAACGGGAAATTGATACCGGTTAGAGTGTAGAGTTGCACCGCAGCGATCGGTGTAGTTGTGGGCTGAATGGTGACGCCAACATATATTTGCATACGCGAATAACGGATTTTATCCTGCCCCTTGTAGCTGGGGATATCTGCATAATCATCGAAGGTTATGTTTCCATCTTCATCAACGGCAAGGTTAATGATTTGTTTGATAATGCTTTTTCCTTCGTCCGTGGTGCAAAGTAACATTTTGTTGTCCAGGTAGACGCCGGATACTGTATTGTCCAGCAAACTTGACGTAACCGGCTTGCCAATTTGTTCATCAGTGTGAACCAGCATGCCGGAATTTCCCAGCGTGATTTGGGTGTGCCCATCCGGGTGAACGGTCAGGGGATTAAGGCCCTCGTAAAAGGTAAGCTCCATTTCCTTGCCATACGGGTAAGCGATGTGATCCTCAAAGGAAATGGCGACAACGTAATCTTTACCATCGGCAACCTTGCAGGCAACATAGATAAAGTTGCTGTTCTCATTACTCGCAAAGGCAAAAGGCTTGCCTGGGCCCACATCCACATCTTTTATAACATCATTCGTGAGGGTATCAACAATCACAACTGTTTTTTCACCGGAATTGGCTATATACAGTTTACCGCCCAAAGGAGAAGCGAAGATAGCAACAGGGTAAGAATCATTTGATTGGCCCACGCGAAAGCTAGTCAGAACGTCAAGTGTACTCGTATCAACGACGGTGACCGAGCTGCCCTTGCTGCTCAGCACGTAAAGTCTCTTTTCTTCTATATCCAGACACATAGGGCCAGGATCGAAGCCCACGGTAATAGTTCGGATAATCTCATCGTGAACAGGATCAATAACGGCAACATACCCGGCAACATAATCATATACATAACTAACATAGACGTAAGGATAACCTGAGGATAAAGTTCTATCTCTGTTTGCCGTTGCCTTGTTAGGATTCATGAATGATAACCCCCTTCATAGGCTCTACCTGATGGACCCGCCGGCATTTACTAGGATTGAGTGCGATAACCGGAGATAATATTCTTGACATTGATGCGGTCATTGCTTGCGAACCCAATCGGGATAGCGGGCAGAGCCGTTGCGGTTGACAGATTGATGGGACGAATTGCACTCAGTTCTCCTACATAGGCTTTGGTGTCTGAGAAGAAAGCCAGATCGCCAACAGAAGCAAGGGAAATGAACCTGGACTGGGTACCGGTTGAATTATAAATTTGCAGGCCACCCGTCGGGAAAGTAGTAGGCTTTATGGTGACGCCAATATACTTTTGATTACGCGACACACGAATTTTATCCTGGCCTTTGTAACTGTTAATATCTTTGAAATCTTCATAGGTTATGCTTCCATTCGAACTAACGGTAAGGTCAGTGAATCGTTTCAGATAGCTTCTTCCTTCTTGCGTGGTACAAAACAACAATTTGTTATCCAGGAAGACTGCGGATACCGTATTGTCCAGTAGACTAAACGTAGTAGGCTGACCTTTCACATTATCATCAAAAAAACACATGATACCGTTATTCCCCAGCGTGATTTGAGTATGCCCATCCGGGTGAACGGTCAAGGGATTACGGGTTCCGTCAAAGGTAAGCTCATATTCAATGCCAAAGAGATAACCACTGTCATCTTCAATGGAAATGGCGACAACATAATCGTCTCCATCGGCAACCCTGCATGCGGCATAGACATAGGGGCTATTCTTGTTGCTCGCAAAGGCGAAGGGCTTACCGGGGCCCATATCCACTTTTGTTATAACCGTATTTGTGCTGGTATTAATAATCGTAACGTCCTTATCGCTGGAATTGGCTACATAGGCTTTGTCACCGTAAGCGGCAACGAAGACCGCAACAGGATTGGAAGGTGTGGCATTACCATTGCCGACGAAAACGGTAGCGAGAATGTTAAAGGTTGCAGTATCAATGATGGTGACTGTATCCCCGCCAGTATTTACTACGTACAGCTTCTTCTCTGCGGGGTCCATGCACATAGGGCCAGGGTTCATACCCACCGGAATTCGTCCCTTAAGCCGATCTTCTACCGGATCAATAACAGCAACATATCCAAATTGATAGTCAACTTCATACGTTACAAAGACATAAGGATCACCTGAGGTTAAATTCCTGTTGTTGTTTGCCGTTGTCTTGTTCGGATTCATACATTAAATCCCCCTTCTTATGTTTGAACCTGATGGACTCGCTGGACCCGGCGGACCTACAACCAGGGTGGACAGCTGCAAGATTTTGTCCGGAATCCGCATTTGGATGTTTGTTATAAGTTATGTTTGGGGTGCAGGTATATGTTATCCTGCTCAAAAAAGAACTGCCCCCAAGTCGATTTCGACTTGAAGAGGCAGCTCTATTGCAACGCTAAATGACCATAGGTTTGGTTGCTATTCTGTTATAATGATTGCTTGCTAACCGGAAATAATATTCTTTACATTAATGCGAGTGTCGGTTGCGTACCCAATCGGGATCGCGGGCAAGGCCGTTGCGGTTGCCAGATCAATCGGACGAATCGCGCTTAGTTCTCCGACATAGGCCTTGGTGTCTGAGTAAAACGCCAAATCGCCGATAGAATCAAGCGCAACGAGCCTGGACTGGCTACCGGTTGGGTTTAAAATTTGCAGACCACCCGTAGGGAAAGTGGTGGGCTGTATGGTGACGCCAATATACTTTTGATTGCGCGACACACGAATTTTATCCTGGCCTTTGTAACTGGGGATTTCTGAAAAAGTATAGCCTTGATCATTTCCTTGCATATCAAGCTCCAGGCCAACTAATAGTTTCAGATAGCTTTTTCCTTCTTCCGTGGTGCAGAATAAATATTCATTGTCCAAGAAAACTGCAGATACCGTATTGTCCAGTAAACTAAACGTGCGGGGGACGCTTTGTGCAAAAAGATCAAGATAAGTAAGCAAACCGGTTGTTCCAAGTGTGACTTGGGTATGTCCATCCGGGTGAAGTGTCAAGGGGTTGTGAATTCCGTCAAAGGTAAGCTCATATTCGTTGCCATACTGAAAAGTGGAGTTGTTGTCAACGGAAATGGCAACAATATAATCTTTTTTATCAGCAAGCTTGCAGGCAACATAGACATAGGAGCTATTCTGATTACTCGTAATGGCGAAAGGTGTACCGGGGCCCGCATCCACATTGGTTATAACCGTATCTGTGTGGGCATCAATAATCGTAACACTATGATCTACTGAATTGGCTACATAGACTTTATAACCATTAGGAGCAAAGAAGATTTCAACAGGTTCGACATTTGCGCCAACGAGAGTGCCAGCGCGAATGGTTTTGATAACGTTAAATGTATTCGCATCAATGACGGTGATCGTATTCCCGTGGGTATTCACTACATACAGCTTTTTCTCTACAGGATTCATGCACATAGGACCAGGGTTCATACCAACCTGAATCCGTTTGATAACCTTATCTTCTACAGGATCAATAACAGCAACATATCCAATGAAATAATCAAGCTCATAAGACACATAGACGTAAGGATCGCCGCCCGCGGGTAAATTGCTGATACTGTTTGCCTTCTCCTTGTTCGGATTCACGAATGAAATCCCCTTTCTTGTGCTCAGGGCCTATGTTGACTGATTGCTATAACCCGAAATAATATTCTTGACTTTGATACGAGTGTCAGTTGCGAACCCGATCGGGATAGCGGGCAAAGCCTTTGCGGTTGCCAGATCAATCGGACGGATCGCGTTCAGTTCTCCCACATAGGCCTTGGTGTCTGAGAAAAATGCCAGATCGCCGACATAAGAGAGTGGAACTAACCAGGAACTGGCACCGTGTACATTATAGATTTGCAGGCCACCTGTCGGTAAAGTAGTGGGTTGAATGGTAACACCAATATATTCTTGCGTACGTGACACACGAATTTTATCCTGGCCTTTGTAACTGGGAACATCTGCAACTTTATCAAAGGTGATGTTTCCCTTCCAATCAACAGTCAGGTCAGTAATCCGTTTCAGAATGGCCTTTTCTTCTTGCGTGGTACAGAATAATAATTTGTTGTCCAGGTAAACCCCAGATACCGTATTGTCCAGCACACTTGACGTGTTGGGCAAGCCAATACTACCATTTCCAAAATAGGTAGCCATGCCTATAGGCCCAAGCGTGACTTGCGTGGGTTCGTCCGGGTGAACAGTTAAGGGGTTGCGGATCCCGTCAAAGGTAAGCTCGATGCCTTGATTATACGGAAAAGCGTGGTAGTCATCTTCAACGGAAATGGCGACAACAAAATCTTTTTTATCGGCAACCCTGCAGGCAACATAGACAAAATCACTATTCTCATTACTCGCAAAGGCGAAAGGCTTGCCTGGCTTGCCAGGAACGATATCCAAATTTGTTATAACCGTATTCGTATCGGTATCAATAATCGTAACGTTCTGATCTCCGGCATTGGCTACATAGACTTTGTTACCGTAAGGTGAAGCGAAGATAGCAACAGGATCGGTATTTGTGCTGCCAACAGTGCCAACGCGAACGGTTTTGATAATGTTAAATGTACCCGTATCAATGATGGTGACCGAACTCGAACGGGTATTAAGTACGTAAAGCCTTGTCTCTGCGATATTAGTGCACATCGGGCCAGGGTTGTAGCCCACCTGAATCCTTTTGATAACCTTATCTTCTAGAGGATCAATAACAGCGACATACCCGATTTGATAATCAAGTTCATAAGACACATAAACGTAAGGATCCCCTGAGGGTAAATTCTTGCTGCTATTTGCCTTGTTCGGATTCACGGATGAAATCCCCTTTCTTGTGCTCTACCTGATGGACTCGCCGGGCCCGGCGGACTGACAACCATGATGGGCAGGCGCGCCAGATAGTATCCGGATGCCGCATTTGGATGTCTGTTATAGGTTATGCTTATATTTTCCACACAGAACAACCAAAACGTCCAGGAAGGCCACAAAAAGGGTTGGTGTAAAGTCGTTTACAATACATAAGCTCTTGTTATATCTGCTGTTATACCTGCTCAAAAAGAGCTGCCCCCAAGTCCATTTCGACCTGAAGAGACAGCTTCACGTAACGCTGAGTGACCCATAGGATGGGCCGCTATGCTGCTATAAGGATTGATAGCTATAACCGGAAATAATATTTTTGACAGTGAGGAGATCCATGAAGTTTATGCCAATCAGTATACCGGGGAGGGCTGTTGCCCTTACCACATCAATTGGAATAATCGCCATCATATCTCCTACATAGGCCATGTTGTCACCGGCAAACGCTAAATCACCTACAAGGGAGAGCGGAACAAATCGTGAACTAGCAGCGTTTACATCGTAGATTTGCAGACCACCTGTATGAGAATTAGTGGGCTGTATGGTGACGCCAATATAATTTTGATTACTTGAAGCACGGATTTTATCCTGGCCTTTGAAACTGGATATTTCTGTGAATTGATCAAAGGTAATGTGTCCCTTATAGTCAATTCGCAGGTTTTTAAATTGTTTCAGGTAGGTTTTATTTTCTTGGGAGATGCAAAATAATAATCCGTTGTCCAGATAGACCCCGGATACCGTATTATCCAACAGACTCAGTGTTTTGGACTGATAAACTTCATGGATTCCAAAATAAGTCAACATCCCAGTCGGCCCAAGTGTGACTTGTGTTTGTCCTAATGGGTGAGCGGTCAAGGGGTTGTGGGTCCCGTCAAAGGTAAGCTCAATTCCATCTCCAACTGGATAAACGCTATCATCCAGATAGGAAATGGCGACAACATTACCGTTATCAGTATCTTTAGACTTGCATGCAACAAAGACATAGGGGGCATTCTTATGACTCGCAAAGGCAAACGGGTAGCCACTTCCGGCTGGAACCATATCTACTTGCTTAATAACCTCATCCGTGACGGAGTCAATGATTGTCACGGCCCTGTCACCAGAATGGGCTACATAGACTTTGTTCACGCTAGAAGCAGCGAAGATAGCAACAGGAGCGCTATTGGTAGAGGGACTGCCAATGTGAACCGTTTTGATAACTTTTAAGGTATACGTATCAATGACAGTGACAAAATCCTGATCGATGTTCACTACATAAAGCTTATCCTCCTGGTAATTCAAGCACATAGGTCCGGGGTTGAAGCCTACCTTAATCCGTTGGATGACGGTATTTTGTGCAGGATCAACGACAGCAACATGGCCACCACCATTGCTAGCAACATAACTCACAAACACATAAGGATAACCTGATGATAGATTCCTTCTGCGGTTTGCCGTACTCGTATGCACAATTAAAAACCCCTTTCATGTGCTTCTGGCTCATGGACTCGCCGGGCCCGGCGGACAGACAACCGGATGGGCAGGCGCGCCGGTTGTGTCCGGAGGCCGCATCAGGTTGTCTGCTGTATGTTATGTCCGAATGCTCCGGCCCGAATAATCCATTTGTCCAAGAAAGCCACAAAAAGGCAGAGGTTACCCCTTTACCGCTCCCGCAGTAAGTCCGCTAACAATGTACTTTTGGCAGAAGATGTACAGAATCAGTACGGGAAGGGAGGTCAGCACGAGGTCTGCGAAGATCAGGTTCCAGTCCCGGCTGTACTTGCCGTAGAAATTGTACACCGACAGCGGCATCGTCCAGTCCGAGCTGTCCGTCAGGAAGTAGAGCGGAATGGTAATGTCGTTCCAGACGGACATGAAGACCATAATCGCTACGGTGGCGTTGACCGGAACGATCAGCGGGGTCACAATTTTGAAGAACACATCGAACGTATTTGCACCCTCCAGAAAAGCTACCTCATCCAGCGCTTTGGGAATAGAGCGGATGAATCCGCTGTACAGGAACACGCTGAACGCTGTGTTGAGTGAAGCGTAGATCAGAATAACACTGGTGATGCTGCCGTAGAATCCCATCCACTGCACAACGCGGATCGTGGTAATCGTGGACATCGGCGCAATCAGGCCCATGAAGAAGAACATGTACAGGAAATTCGACCATTTGGTCTCCCGGCGCACCAGAATGAAGGAGGCCGCCGACGAGGTGAAGATATTCAGAATAGAAGAGACGCCGGTAATCAGCATCCCGTTCAGGAACGCGCGCCCCAGTCCCCCTTCACGGAAGACCGTTGTATAGTTGGAGAAGTTCCACTTCTCCGGGAGCCGCAGGGTGAATTTCAGCACCTCGGCGCTGGTCATGAAGCTTCCGAACAGCATAATCAGCAGCGGCAGGATAATCAGCAGGGAGGCCAGGATCAGCAGCCCTTCGACCACATAGTTGCGCCAGGCCATTTTACGTGAAAAGCTCATTATTCCGATACCTCCTTACGCCGCATGAAGATCAGCAGGGGAATGGCAATGACCGTTACGGCAGCGAACAGCAGGGTGTTGACGGCTGTGCCCAGCCCCCAGCTTCCCTCTCCGAACGAGCGCAGGATGATTGTACCGACTACCTGGGAGGCATTGCCGGGTCCCCCGCCGGTGAGCACGAATACCTCGGAGAACACCTTAAGGCCGCCGATCAGAGTAAGCATCAGATTGATGTTGATCGCAGGGAGCAGCAGCGGAATCGTGATGCTGTGGAAGCTGCGCCAGGAACCGGCGCCGTCTATGGTGGCGGCTTCATAATACTCTTTGGAGATCGACTGGAGTCCGGCCAAGTAGATCGCCATCTGGAAGCCGGTATGCTGCCAGATGGACACGAAGGCCACGGTCCAGATGACAAGGGCCGGATTGGTCAGCCAGGCCTGGCTCAGCGAAGGCAGACCCACAGCTTCGAAGATGCGGTTAATCGTTCCGTCGGAGCGCAGCATGGGTGTGAACACAATGCTAATAACCAAAACGCTCAGGATTGACGGAGAATAGAAAATAGCCCGCAGCAGATTTTTGGATTTTAGCTTCATGTTCAAGCCGACCGCCAGCGCGATCCCGAGCAGATTCTTGCCTATAACGGTGACCACGGCGAAGATGGCCGTATTTTTGATGGCGAGCAGCAGGGTTCTGTCGGTGAAAATACGCTCAAAGTTGTCCCAGCCGATAAACTGGATATTCTCCCGGTCCAGCCGCCAGTCGGTGAAGGAATAGAAGAGTCCGGTTAGCGCGGGCAGCACGAAAAACACAGAATAGATCAATAGCGCAGGCCAGATCAGGTAATACGAGTATAGTCTCTTGGATACTTTCATCTCTTCACACTCCTCTATAGCCAGGAACAGAATAAAGCCCCGGATGGACTTTATTCTGCCTGTTGTAATGGTTATCCGCTCTACTTAAAAGCCCTCTACGCCTTTGTCCTTCATCAGCTGGCTGAATTTCTCATCCCAGGCCTTGAGTACGCCCGCAGCGTCCAGACCGCCGGCGAACTCATCCTGAAGCAGACGGTACAGCTCGCTGCGGTCTACGATCATGTAAGCATCGGTAGTCAGTGTAGTCTTCTTCGGTGTGATATATTGATCGACAATCTCCTGCTTGTATTCCGGAAGCTTCGGCGTAGTGACATCGCTGAAGTTGGAGACGGAGCCCTGGCTGTCAACCATTTTCTGCGCGACTTCTTTGGTGGCGAGGAACTCCAGGAATTTCTTCGCTTCATCCATATGCTTGGCTTTCTTCGGAATGAACAGCTGTCCGCCCAGCGGGCTTGCGCCCAGACTTGCATCCTCAGAGGAAGGGATGGCGAACAGGCCCAGATGTACATTCGGGTCTTTCTCCGCCACGTTCACGATCAGCCAGTCTCCCATGAACATCATCGCGGTTTCCTTGTTCAGGAATTTGCCCACGGCCATATCATAGCTGTCGCTGAGGATGTCAGTGTTGGTGTAGCCTTTCTTGTAGACCTCGTATTGCTGCTCCAGGAAGGTCGCGAATTCCGGAACATCGGACCACTTCTTGCGGCCGGCATTGATGTCCTCGAACAGGGAAGGTTCATTCTTGGCCGCCCAGTCGGCAAAAGCGGCAGCCGGCCAGATATTCGCCGCCCAGTTATCCTTGAACGGCATGAAGACCGGCGTGATGCCGCTGGCCTTGATTTTCTCGCATACGGCCAGGAATTCCTCGTAAGTTTTCGGAATACTCAGCCCCAGCTCCTTGAAGATATCCTTGTTGTAGACTACTCCCTGCATGCCTGTATCCTGGCTATAGTGGAAGCTGTATACATGACCATAAGCGGAGAGAACGTCCTTGTTCAGCAGCCTGCTTACCCAAGGCTCATTGTCGAGAATCTCGAAGTTGCGCTCCAGGTTAAGATCCGTGGTGGCACTGGCGAGATTATATTGAATCAGGTCAGGGACCTCATCGACGGCGAGCTTGGTCTGTAGCACGGTGGCGGTCTGCTCCGCCGGAAGCAGCTGGAGATTCACTTTGATATTGGTTTTCTGCTCGAACTCATCCAGCACGGCCTGGGCCACAAACGCCGAATCCTGCGAGCTTTTGGAGATGGCCAGCTCAATGGTTACCTTTTTGCCGCCGCTGCTGCCACTGCCGCTGTTTCCGTTTCCGCCGCTGTTGGTAGCCGCAGCATTGCCGGAGCCTGAATTGTCTGACCCGCACGCCGCCAGCGATAAGGTCATTACACCGGCCAGTACGCCTGTTGCGATTTTTTTCAGTTTGCTATTCATGTGATCGCCCCCGTTATGAAATTTTCTGTAGATTGAATCCGTTTACATTTTTGATTATAGAATGAGGATTGCGTAAGGTACATGTTTGTACTTGACTCTTTCTGTGTAATATTCTGAACTCCGCGGCCGCTTGTCGGTTTGCCTGTTTGGTTGTAAAGTAAGGAGCATCAAACGCTTCAGGGAGGATTCAACTTGGCTAACCTACTGAACAAATTGGGCAGAGGCAGGGTTCAGGCCAGTCTGCAAACGAAGTTCTTCTTCACCTTCATGCTGCTTCTGCTGATTGTGCTGGGCTGCTTCCTGGTCTATGTGAACTATATGGTCATCCAGCCGCTGAAGGACAAAACAGAGAATGAAATGAAGCTGGCCGCCGTCAAAGTCAGCGATCAGCTGAACCTCTATATCTATAACCAGAACCAGTTGTCCCAGCGGATTCTATCGAATAAAGAGGTGTTCACACTGCTGTCCGAGGGCGATTACTCGCAGCTTACCCTGGAGGGCCTGACCCGGAGCCGCAGGCTTAAGGATATTATGTTCCAGGCGCTGGGTCCGAGTCTGAACATTGAAGATATGATTATTTATGACCTAAAAGGGGCCGGGGTGGCCTCTTATATCGGAACCGCCGGGAACCCGGCTTCGCTTAGGCCATTCCTGGAGATCAGCGGCAAGCTGGCGACCTGGAATGCAAGCGGTTACGCGCTGTACCGCCACCCGGGGAATGCCATTTCTTTTGTGCGGGCGATTATGAACCAGAACGGCCAAGTGTTCGGCTATCTGGTGGTTCAGCTGGATCAGCGGTATTTGAACCGGGCGGCTGCGGGCCTTGCGGGCGGCAAGGTGTATATCATGGATCAGGAGCAGCGGCTGGTCTCAAGCTCCCCTGTACTGCTGGAAGGGGAGAAGGTCCCTGAATTCACAGCGTCTGCAGCTTCTAACGGAATCTATCTAAGCAGCAGCCAGAACTATGTAGCCTATCACCGGTCGGCCGAAACGGGCTGGACTACGTATGTGGTGAACCCCCGCAATGTGGTGCTCGGCCCGGTCAACTCCGTCAAATACATCTCCATTCTGCTGATTACAGCGCTGATTCTGTTCTCGTTCATCTTCATCTACTTCTCTACGAAGAACCTGCTGCTTCCCATCCGTAAGCTGCGCAGCCAGATTCTGCGGGTGAACTATAGCAATCTGAATGTGAGAGCGGATACCCGGACCCACAACAATGAGCTGATTCAATTGAATGGAGCGTTTCAGGAGCTGCTTGAACGGCTGCAGGAATCCATTGAACGGGAAAAGCTTGCCCTGCATGAAGAAGTGAAGTCGCGGAATTCCGCACTGCAAGCACAGATTGCTCCCCACTTCATCCATAATGTCCTGTACCTCATCAGCATTGCCGCCCAGGAAGGTAAAAATGGGGTCGTCTCTGACATGTGCAAGCACCTGTCGGACAGCCTGCGCTATATTGTATCCTCGCCTTATCAGCATGTGACGTTGACGGAGGAGCTGAAGCATACCCGGCATTATTTGTCTCTGATTCAGCAGAATTTCGAGGACGATCTGGAGTGGGAGATTGACGAAGACGGGGTGTATGACCGGATTGAGCTGCCCCGTCTGGTCATCCAGCCGTTCGTGGAGAACTGTATTGAACATGCCTTCAGGAATACGGACCCTCCATGGAAGATCCAGGTGCGGGTGAAGGTGTATAACGGTCTGTGGGCCATCGAAATCCGCGATAACGGAGAGGGCTTCGAGCCGGGCCGGATCAAGGAGATTCTGGATAAAATCGACGGCTCGGATTCAGGGGTGTACGAGCTTCAGCATCATACTTCGGGGATTGGCAATATGGGCATTGTGAACACCGTGAACCGGCTGAAGCTGATGTACACCAACCGGCTGTTCTTCAACATCTACAATCATTCCGGGGAGGGGCAGGGCGCCACAGTTCAGATTATCGCATCCATGAGCAAAGACTTCTACTAGACCGGGAGGGACAGCGATGTATACCGCTATTATTGCCGAAGACAGCAAGCCGATTCTACGGAATATTGAGGCCCTTATGCAGTCTATGGAGCTGCCTGTGCATATCGCAGCCACTGTATCGAACGGGCTGGAGGCCCTGGAATATATCAAGACGCATCCGGTGGATATCCTGCTGACCGATATCCGTATGCCCAAGCTGGACGGGCTTGCGCTGATCGGGCAGTGCAGGCAGGTGAATCCGAAACTGAAGGCTGTGCTGATCAGCGGCTACAGTGATTTTGAATATACGCGCAAAGCGCTGAACCTGCAGGTGTTCGACTATCTGCTGAAGCCTGTCGAGCGCGGGCAGCTTGCGGAAGTAATGGAGCGGCTGGTTGCCCATTTGCAGGAGCAGCAGCAGCAAGGCAGTGCCGAGGCTCTGCCGGATGGGATTGCCGAGCTACGGCAGCGGAAGAAGAGCGGCGAGGAGCTGTTCGGGCAGCTCGAGCAGTACTTGCAGCAGCATAAGTACTCCCAGCTCTCGATTACCGATGTAGCGCTTAAGTTCCATGTAAGCCCCTCCTATGTGAGCAGGATCTTCAAGAAATATTCGCACCAGACCTTCGTGCATTACACGATGAAGCTGAAGATTACCGAAGCCTGCCGGCTTATCGCTGAGCGGCCGGAGCTGAAGGTGAAGGAGCTGTCGGAGGTGCTGTCCTTCGGAGACCAGCATTACTTTTCCAAGGTGTTCAAGGAATATACCGGCGTAAGCCCTACAGAGTATAAGGGAGGGGAGCGGTAGCCGGTATAAAGATCGATTTTAAAAATTTGAGTCGAGGGAAAAGTGGCGGAGGGGAATTTTGGAACTGGAGGAGCGATAGCGACCGCCTTTGTATTAGGATTTCTACCGCGAAGAGCGATTCAAATCAGGAAATTTTAATACAACAGCGGCCGGAAGTCCAAAACTTCTCTGGAGTCACGGCTAATCCCGCAACAACAAAATCATTAATTCTTACGTATAGACGGCAGCGCAGCTGATAGGGGCGGTGCCGTCTTTATTTTCCATATTTGCCGGGCGGGATGCCGGTGATGTTCTTGAACGTGCGGATGAAGTTGGCATAATCATTGAAGCCGGACAGGTAACAGGTATCGGATACGGAGTTTCCGGCAGCCAGGAGCTGCTTGGATAACGCGATTTTTTTGAGCAGGACATAACGGTAGACGGTTCCGCCGGTCTGCTGCTTGAACAGATGGCTGAGATAGTATTTATCCAGGTTCAGTTCTCCGGCGATGTGCCCCAGCGACAGGTTCAGATGCAGGTGGTTATCAATATAGCTCATGGCGGATTGGATATGGGAAGAGATCATGCTGGGAACGGCGGAACGGGTACGGCTGTACAGCTCATTGACCAGCACCAGGATTTGAATCAGGTAAGTCAGGGCCAGCACCTCACTGCCATATTGCTTATTCTCCAAGGCCGCAATCAGAAGGCGGGCCAGGTCGGTATACTCCGAGAGCAGCGGCTCCTCCATCCGGGCCAGGTTATTCTCGCCGGGCTGGCGGTTCTGGAAGCAGGCGAGCAGATTGGTCGTCGCCGTACAGAACGGGTAGACCAGCGGAGCTTTGAAGTGAATCGTGAGCCGTTCGTAGGGCTCCGGGGACCGGTTGATGATTTTATGAATCTCATGGTTGTTGAAGAGAAGAACGTCGCCCCGCTGGAGCGGATAGCTGTACTGGTCCACGAATCCGTTCACGCTGCCGCCGAGAAACAGGAAAATTTCATAGTGGTCATGGATATGGAAATCCCGCGTCGGCGAGATCGGGGAATTGCCGATCCCTGCCAGAATATCCCCGTCGAACGATTGATAATACCGGGCGTGCTTCATCCGGGTGGCCCCTTTCCTAACTTGCTGATCACAATATACGCAATAAATCATCATTATTCGCAAAGACATTGCAATAATACCACAATACACTAGAGAAGAAGAATACCTGAAAGGGTGGAATGGCAGATGGATGGGATGGAACAGCGTACCTACTGGCTGGATACGATGCTGAAGATCGGAGGGCCGGTTCTGGAAGCCCTGGCTGCGCGGAGATTGAAGGAACTGCTTCCTACGGAGTTTCACAGTGACCGGAGCCAGTTTGCGCATCTGGAGGCTTTTGCACGGCTGGCCTGCGGGATGGCTCCATGGCTGGAGCTTGAAGGGCTTGAGGGCGAAGAAGAACAGCTTAGGGCCCGTTATGCCGGGCTGATGCTGGAAGCCATAGATGCGGCTGTCGATCCGCAGTCGCCTGACTATATGGAGTTCAAGACGGAAGGCCAGCCGCTGGTCGATGCGGCCTTTCTGGCCCATGCCCTGGTGCGTGCGCCGAAAGCGGTTACAGCCCGTCTGTCCGAACGGGTCAGAGGCCATCTGATCCTGGCGCTGAAAGAGACGCGCCGGACCGCTCCAAGCGGCAGCAACTGGCTGCTGTTCAGTGCGATGGTGGAAGCGGCATTATATATGCTGGGCGACCCGGATTATGACCGGATGCGGGTAGGGTATGCCGTCCATATGTTCATGGACTGGTACAAGGGCGACGGCGTATACGGAGACGGGAAGGATTTTCACTGGGATTATTACAACAGCTTTGTGATTCAGCCGATGCTGGTGGATATCTTGGCTCTTTTTGAACAGGAAACAGAGCAGTATGCTCTGCTCAAGC
The DNA here is from genome assembly GCF_018207515.1 of Paenibacillus tritici. Lineage (NCBI taxonomy): Bacteria > Bacillati > Bacillota > Bacilli > Caryophanales > Paenibacillaceae > Paenibacillus > Paenibacillus tritici. The sequence goes on along the minus strand of NZ_CP073365.1, from coordinate 5,182,868 downwards.
CACTCGTCATGGACAGGGCGCAGAGGTATGCCTCCGTTCTGGAACGGAGTATCGCACCGGATGGAACGTATCCATTCCTGGGGCGTTCGATCGTCTACCGCTTCGGTGCGTTCCAGCTGTTGTCCCAGGCGGCGCTCCAGCATTTCCTGGAAGACACGCTGCCTCCGGCACAGGTGCGCTGCGCTTTGACCGCCGTGATCCGCCGGATCATGGAGTATCCGGGCACGCTGGATGAGAACGGCTGGCTCCGTCCGGGCATCTACGGCTACCAGCCGGAGCTGGCAGAGAGCTATATCAATACGGGCAGTCTCTATTTGTGCGCCGCTGTCTTCCTGCCGCTGGGGCTGCCTCCGGCAGATCCCTTCTGGTCGGGGGAAGACATGAAATGGACGGCGCTGAGCATCGCAGACGGTGAAAATGTGATGCGTGATCATGCCTTGGAGTAGAAGGGGGAAGAAGAAGTTATGAATCAACAGGAGCTTGCTGCCATCGTACAGGACATGATACCGGCAGATCTAAGCTTATATTATACGCAGGGAGATTCGGAAGCTTTTTGGACACAGGCGTTATCCTCGGAAATATTGCAGGCAGACCTTGCCGAGATTCGCGCAGAGGCGCAGAGGCTGGACGGGCAGCCTATACCGCAGCTTACGTACACTCTATTTACCCTGTATGGACGGACCGGTTCGAGGCTGGAGTATGAACGTCCTTATTTTGAACGGAGAAGAAGGTTGAATACCTATGTGTTCTTAAGTCTGCTGGAGCCGGAGAATACGGAGCATCTGGAAAAGCTGGCCGATGTGCTGTGGGCGATATGCGATGAGTATACCTGGTGTGTACCCGCCCATCTGCCCGCAGAACATGATGCCTCAGAGATTAACCGGCATATTGATCTGTTCTCCTCCGAGACGGGCTTTGCCTTAAGTGAAATATCGCTGCTGCTCGGAGAACGTCTTCCGCCGTTGCTCCGCTCCCGGATACGCAGTGAGCTGGAGCGCAGAATCTTCCAGCCGTTCCTTGAGCATGGCCCGTATTTCTGGGAGACCTCGACCCACAATTGGGCCGCAGTCTGCGCAGGCTCCATCGGGGCGGCAGCACTGCTGCTTGTGAAGGACCCGGCCAGGCTGACGGATATCCTGCTGAAGACGGAGAGCAGCATGAATTATTATCTGCAGGGCTTCGGGGAGGACGGGGCTTGTCAGGAGGGGCTGGGCTACTGGAATTACGGGTTCGGCTATTTCACTTATTATAGCGATCTGCTGCGTGCAAGAAGCGGCGGCAGACTGGACTGGTTCAAGCAGGAAAAGGTGGCACAGATTGCCCGCTTCCAGCAGCAATGCTTCATCGACGGCAGCTATGTCGCCAATTTCTCCGACTCGGTGCCTCAGGTTAGGGTGCATAGAGGACTCTCCCATTATCTGGCGGAGGTCTATGCCGGTGTCCTGCGCCCGCCGTCTGCGCTGCGCGCCCCGTTCACGGAGGATCACTGCAGCCGCTTCGCCCCGGCTCTGCGCAACCTGATCTGGACGAGAGCGGGTAAAGAGAACATCACTTGGGAAGCGGGCAGCAGCTATCTTCCCGATGCCGCCTGGCTGGTATCGCGGCATGTGTCCGCAGCAGGCGCCTTCGGCTTTGCCGCCAAGGGCGGCCACAACGATGAGCCGCATAATCATAATGATCTGGGCCAATTCATTCTGAGCGGCCGGGGAGAGATTTTCGCCGCCGATCTGGGCAGCGGGGAGTATACGGCGGACTATTTCGGAGCCGGCCGTTACGGGTATGACTGCAACGGATCACAGGGCCATTCGGTCCCGGTCATTGACGGCCAGTACCAGGGGGCAGGCCGCGGATTCTGCTCCAAGGTGCTTCATGCCGCTGCGGCGCCGGATAAGGATGAGCTGATGCTGGAGCTGGCACGCGCCTATCCGGTAGCTGGACTGCAGTCCCTGGTCCGCTCGCTGGTATGGCATAAGGAAGAGCTGCCGCGTCTTGAGCTGACTGACACCTACCGTTATGCCGGGACTCCGGCAGGCTGGATGGAGCGGTTTGTCACCTGGCGCAGACCGGAGCTGGCGGAGCCGGGCGGCGTGCTGCTGCCGGGAGCTGATGGCAGCGGTGGCGTTCTGGTGGCTTATGATCCGCAGATCGTGCAGCCGGAGATTACGGTACATGCGTACAAGGATCATTTTGGCCGGGAGACGCCGTGGCATAGTCTGGACTTCCATGTGCTTCAGCCCGGGGCAGAGGGCGTATTGGCTTTTACTTTTCAATTTATATAAGTGACGATACGGGGTATATCATTCAGATAAAGGCGGGATTCAGATGAGCGGAACCACACAGCAGGCCTGGGTAGATGAGGCCTGGAGCAAGGCGCTGGAGAAGACGAGAAGGAACAGTGTGAGCATCGGGGCCGAGTTCCCCCATGCGAGCCAAGGCGGCAAGTATGTACTGGAGGCGCCGAGCTGGTGGACGGCCGGCTTCTGGCCGGGAACGCTCTGGCAGCTCTATGCCGGGAGCGGCGACGAGAGCCTGAAGGCGATTGCCGAGCGCTGCGAGCAGCGGCTGGACGAGGTGCTGGACGGATACGTGAAGCTGGACCACGATCTGGGCTTCATGTGGCTGTTGACCAGCGTAGCCAACTACAAGCTGACCGGCGCAGAGCAATCGCGGGTCCGGGCGCTTAAGGCTGCCAATTATCTGGCTGCCCGCTTCAATCTTAAAGGCCGCTATATCCGGGCCTGGAATCCGTGGAGAGAAGGCGAGGACAACAGCGGAGTCGCCATTATCGACTGCAGCATGAACACCAGCCTGCTGTTCTGGGCTTCCGAAGTCACCGGAGACCCGCGCTACCGGCATATCGCCGAAGCGCATATGGATACGGTGCTGGAGCATTTCATCCGGCCGGACGGCTCTGTCTATCACATTGTCAATTTCAACCCGGTTACGGGCGAAGTGGTGGAGAAGCGCGGCGGACAAGGCTATGCACCCGAGTCGGCATGGTCGCGCGGCTCGGCTTGGGCACTCTACGGGTTGTCGCTGGCCTATCATCATACGGGCAAGCGGAGTTACCTCCATGCGGCCAAGCAGGTCGCGCATTTCTTCCTGACCCGTCTGCCGGAGGATCAGGTTCCGCATTGGGATTTCCGTGCTCCGGGTGAGGTTGGCGAGATCCGTGATACCTCGGCAGGTTCCTGCGCGGCGAGCGGTCTGCTGCTGATGGCCAGCCAGTTGGAGGCCTCGGAGGCTCATGTATACCGGAATGGGGCGCTGAGAATTACGGAATCCCTCTACCGGAATTATGGAACATGGGATGATGCAGAGGAACAGGGGCTGCTGCTTCACGGCACGAGCAATTACCCGGAGAACCGGAATATTGATGTGCCGCTGATCTACGGCGATTTCTTCTATGTCGAAGCACTGGCCCGGATCAAAGAAGCCGGCCCGTTCTACTGGGAGTAGGGGGATTATGATGACCAGGATAAGCGACAATCCGCTACAGACCCGGGAGGATCTGCTGGCCGCGCTTGAACAGCTTACAGATCCGCTGCGTCCGCTGTACAGCAAGGGCGGTGCAAGACTTGACATCGGCCGGACAGGGGCAAGTTATCCGGCAGCGACTGCCGGAATGGAGGGATTCTCCCGGGTGCTGTGGGGGCTGATTCCGCTGCTGGGAGGAGGCGGGGACAGTGAGCTCTGGCCCACAGTGCTGGACGGTATCCGGCATGGCACCGATCCCGGCCATGAAGAATATTGGGGAGAGGTGCGGGACTACGACCAGCGGCTGGTGGAGATGGCAGCCTTCGGCTTCGCGCTCGCAGCGATCCCGGAACAGATCTGGTCCCCGCTTGCCCCGCAGGAGCAGGAGCATCTGTATAATTGGCTGAATCAGATCAATTCTCATCCCTGCTATGACTGCAACTGGCTGTTCTTCAACGTGCTGGTGAATGTCGGGTTCCGCACGATAGGACGTCCCTATGATGAGGTTCAACTGGAGAGCAACCTGGAGCGGATGGATGCCTTCTATCTGGGTGAAGGCTGGTACAGTGACGGTGTGGACGGACACTGTGATTATTACGGACCCTTCGCCATCCATTATTATTCGCTGCTGTATGCGAAGCTGATGGGGCAGAAGGACCCGGAGCGGGCCCGGAAGTTCAAAGAACGGGCCCGGCTGTTCGCCGCTGAATTCGTGGCCTGGTTCGCCCCGGACGGCTCTGCGCTTCCTTACGGCCGCAGCCTGGCCTACCGGTTCGCCCAGTCGGCGTTCTGGAGCGCCTTGGCCTATGCAGAGGTCGAAGGCTTCTCCGCCGGCACTGTCAAAGGGATCATCCTGCGCAATCTGCGCTGGTGGTTCAGCCAGCCGATCTTCGATACCGCCGGTGTGCTGACCATCGGTTATACATATCCGAATCTGGTTATGGCGGAGAATTACAATGCCCCCGGCTCACCCTACTGGGCGCTGAAGACGTTCCTGCCGCTGGCCCTCGGTGCGGAGCATCCGTTCTGGAAGGAGCAGGAGCTGCCGCTGCCGGAGATTCCGGCAGTGAGTGTGCAGAAGCCCGCACATCTGGTCCTGGTACGGGAGCCTGCTTCCGGTCATACAGCAGCCTTCAACAGCGGGCATCTGTCAACCAATGAGCATACCCATACCTCGGCCAAATACGAGAAATTCGTCTATTCCACGGGCTTCGGATTCAGTGTGCCCCGTGCGGAATGGGGATTGTCGCAGGGGGCCTTCGATTCCATGCTTGCGCTTAGCGAAGCGGGGGAGCATCTCTACCGTGTACGGCGCCGGAACCTGGAATCGGAGATATTGGACAATCTCCTGCGGTCCGTCTGGAAGCCTTGGGCGGACGTAGAGGTGCGAACATGGGTAGTGGCGGGTCTGCCCTGGCATATCCGGGTACACCGGATCGAGACAGGCCGGGCGCTGGATGCCGCTGAGGGCGGATTCGCCCTGGGACAGGAGACCGGGCTTGCGCAGCAGCTCAGCGGATCGGGTGCGGCGGCGGCAACGGCGTGGGGAACGAGCGGTATCCGGGGGTTAACCGGCTATATGCGGGCAGAGCTGATCTGGCCGAATGCCAATACGAATCTGCTTCGCCCCCGGACGGTATTGCCGACATTGACCGCTTCCCTGGAGCCGGGAATTCATTGGCTGGTCTCAGCGATATACGGCGATCCTTCGGCTGTCCCTGTTCCTTCCGCTCAGCTAACGGAACTGCCGGGAAATATCCTGGAGCATGACCCGCTGTCTCTGTTGAACGTTACTTTGGACGAGGATCAGATTAAGGTTCTTACGACCGGCGGGGCAGAAGTTATTATTCCCTTGCAATAGAGAAGAAGGGCTGCATCTCCCGCAATAGGGAGGATGCAGCCCTTCTTATGCCAGCCGAAGGGGTTACAGGGTTACGCCCTTATCTCTACAAGGCTTACTTCAATAACGTTTCTGCCAGCCGGACCAGCTCATCTTTGGTGTAATCCTGGCCGCTCATCTCGTCGAGCTGATAATGGAGCATCTCCCGGCTGCCCGGAATTCCGGCTGTCCATGTCAGATTATTTCCGCCTCTGTACTTGGTGAAGAGCATCTCCACTCCTTTGACGACCAGCTTCTCTGAGGTGAAATCAACTTGTTCGTCGATGTATTGTGTAACCGGGCCGTTGGTTCTGCTAATGTGTAGAGTGACTTCCTGGTTACCCTTCCGGTAAGCGGCAGTCAGACTAAGCAGACGGTCTGACAGCTCCACCGGCAGCATGGCATAATCCTTGCCGGACTGCTCAGCCTGCTTGCGGAGTCTGTCCGCTGTAGCGGCGGCTTCCTCAGGGGCAGGGGGATGGACCAGATTGACCGGCTCGAAATGAACTGAAGCACTATGGAAGGAATATCCGTCGCCAAGCCGCTCTGCAACCGTCACAGATTGTCCTGACAGCTTGGCTTGGAGTGACGCCAGGTCCGTGTAGCGGACAGGCTTGAACCGGGTATCCGTCACTCCGTCTGGGTTATGGGGCAGGACATAGAAGATGGCTGCGGTGCCCTCTTCAAGCAGTTCTTCCCCTAATTCCCTGCTGTAATCAAGCCGCCGGATATCCTCCGCCTGAACCTCCTGGAATTCTGCGGCAGGCTTAACCTGTAGAGTAATCTCTCCCTTCTTATTGCTTAAGCTCTGGTAGTGAACCGCAGCGAACCCGGAGGATGCGGTCAGCAGCATACCTGTAATAACCAGTATTCCAACTTTATATTTCATGAAAAAACGCTCCTTTTTATGTTGTTCGGCATACAGCTGTTTCATCACGCGGCCGCTCAGATCGACATCTCCAAGGTCTTCCTTAAGAAGGATTTCTTTCAGCTCCGTGTCTTTGTAAGACGGCATAATAATCCTCTCCTTTTGCCTCTGTATAATATTTGCGGAATTTCTTGGCGCTCCGCTCATACTTTTTCCTAAGTCGTGTACTGCTCTGATGGAGCATCAGGCTGATGTCCTGATAGCTCAGCTCCTCGACACTTCTCAGGATCAACAAGCTGCGTTCTTCAGCCGATAACATCGCCATGGCCCGCTGAACCTTCTCATCCGGGAACTTGGCCTCGATCTGCTGATCCACCGGCCGGTACTCCCGCTCATCCTGATAGAAAAGGCTAAGCGCCTTGCTCAGCTTCCGTCTGCGGATCACATCAATACAGTGATGGTAAGCGATCTTGTACAGCCACGCTGTGAACGGCACATCAGGCCGGTAAGCGGACAAAGAGCGGTAAGCTTTGAGAAAGACCTCTTGGACGCCGTCTTCCGCTTCGGGATAAGAGCCGAGCATATGATAACAGTAGAGAATCAGCCGCTTCTGATAGTGAAGCAGGATACGCTCGAACTTATCGAGATTGCCGTCCCGCACCTCACGAATGGTATGATGTATAGTTTCATCCTCCAAGATTTCTCCCCCCTTTCAATCTGTACAACGGATGATGAGGCAGGAATGTGACATGTTTTCAGAAAAACCTCAAAAATTATAGCTGAAAATACAGCCTAACAAAACCCCATGCCTGTGAGACGTAAGGCGGCTGGATTATCAATTGTCCGTTGCCGGATTTCCTGCTATAATTTTGGCATGTACGTTGATAGGGGGTTACACTGATGGCAACGAATTGCTCATTAGCTAGGAAGTCCTCATGCAGAGCCTGATCCGGGGCGATACTTTGCGTGGGGTGCGGCAGGAAGATCTTGATCGCCCAAACTGATTTTATCGTTTCTAATCGCAGGCTCTGCACCTTACTTGGTTTGATCAATACAAATAAGGGGCTGAAGAGCTGTGCAACCAACATTTATTAGAAACCATCAATATAATTACATTAAGAAGCAAGCGGATTTTGTTCTGAAAACACTGCGTTCTGTAGCGGACCGCCGGGTCCTGGAGACCGTGAGATACAGTGCTGAGTTGAAAGTGACGGGGGCCTTTGCTTCCCTGACCACCGATCAGGAGCACATGCTGAGAGCCATCTCTTCCTTCGAGAAGGCTGAGGATTTCCAGCAGTATACGAGCGGGCTGGAGTCTTATCTGGAGCCGTTTCCGCCGATTACCCTGAAGCAGATTCAGAAGCTGTTTCCCAAGAATAAGAAGATGAAGCTACCTGATCTGCAGTCGATTGATTTTCGCTATGTGACGTATCTGGCCTGGGTTGATATATCCACGAACAAGCTGTTCATCGTCTACCCGTACGAAGGTCAGTTCATTGGTGTAGAAGGCAGACTGATACCGACGCACAAGAAAGGGTATTGCCTGTTCTGCAACCGCCAGCAGGAGCTTGCCTTCCTGACGGTCAAGATCAAACCGGAGATTGCTGCGGCAGATAATTTTGCTTCGGTGGGCCAATACGTATGTATGGATAATCACGGCTGTAATCAGAGTATTACGGATATAAGTGCGCTGGAGAAGTTCGTACTTTCGGTGCGCAAATAGGATAGAGCAGCGGTTCACCTTTTGGTGGACTGCTGCTCTATTTTTTTGTGTAGGCGTATAGGTGAGGACGGACAGAGTTGGAAAAAAGGCACTTAATTCTGCTGAATTAGAGTAATGTGGGGAAGCAGTTGGAAAAAGTACACTTAATCCGCTGAACCTTAGGGATTTAGCTAGAATGGGAGCGATTAAGCTACATTTTTCCAACTGCTTATTAGAATTGCGCCAATGGAGCGAAATTAGATGTACAATTTCCACTTAGATATGGCATCTATATAAGAAGCACAAAAGAAATAAACAAAAAGCAAAAGAAGCGGAGGGGAAATTTGGAACTGTAGGAGCGGTAGCGACCGCCTTTGTTCCCGGATTTCCACCGCGAAGAGCGGAATAAATCAAGAAATCTGGGGACGGGCAGCGGCCGGAAGTCCAAATGTTCACCGCAGTGACGACGAAGCTTCAAGTTCAATACTTAAGTGCTTATCTAGCTTACCTGCATCGTCAACTGGACCAGCTCCTCCAGAAGCTGCTCCTCCTGGCTGATGATCTCACACATTCTTCGATGAATCTTCACCCGCGCCGCGGGCTTATTGCCGGAACACATCACCATGATGATAAATTGATTGACCAGATCCCATTGCTCTCCTGCATGCTGGTAGCCCTCAGCAGCCCGGGAGAGCTCGGGCGTATTGGCCCCGCGGTTCAGCAGCTCCAGGAACTGGCTGAACCGGATCCGGCTGATCGGCAGGGCATTGGCGTAGATCTTGAAGTTAGAACTGGCTTCAGCCGAACCATCAGAGGCGATCCCTGTCTCCAGATAGGCATTGGCATAAGCTCTAAGGTTGACGCCAACCTGATCCGGCAGCATCTCATTAGCCGGGCTGTTCAGCATTCCCTGAAGTGTGGTCTGCCAATCTGTGCAGGTATGCGAAGGCTCTCCGAGCTCGAATAAGGCATAGAAGTGACAGGCTTGCTCAAGGATATCGAAATCCACGGCTTCAAGTGTTTTGCCGTAGTAGGCATCCGTCAGGTAGATGATATTGCCGGGCCGGTCCAGACCCACGGCAAGACAGGCATGGCTGGTATGCAGCCTGCGGAAGGCCACGCACCAGGGGCAGTCATAGGAATCGAAGCCGACTAGAACCGGCATTCCCGAAGCTAACCGGCTCTCTAGCAGATCAAGCATATAGCTCTTCTCCAACGCCGACCCCTCCCGCTCGATATAACTGAACGTAAGGCCGTGGTAGGCAGACAGGTAATCTGTACTGATCCGCGGCAGGCGTATCCGCTCAATCAGCGGCTGATCCGGGAACTGCTGCTCCTCCAGGGACATCTGCCAGGCATTGCCGTACATACACTTGCTGTCCCGTCCCTTCCATAGCGCTACAGACTGGATACAGTCATCAATACAACTGCGCAGGGTTGGGTAAGGAGTACTCTTAACGGGAGCAATGTTCAACACTGCTCATCATCTCCTTCGCTGACACATAGTGATGATGCAACCGGTTTCGGTAACAAGCGGGAGTCATCCCGCTATATTCACGGAAGAGCCGGTAGAAATATTTCATGTCGTAAATTCCGACCTCAAGGGCAATAGACTGTACCCCAAGCTCCGTGAACAGCAGCAGAATGCAGCTGTATTTCATCCGGATCTCCTGGAGAATCTGGATGTAGGACCGGCCGGTCTTATTCTTGAGTAACCGCTGAAATTGGCGGGAGCTCACCGCGATCTGCGAGCTCATCTCATTCAGCGTGATCTTCTCGCTGTAATTCGTGATCATATAGAGGATGACATCATGCAGCGGATCATAGTCCAGCCCTGGCCTTTGAACGAAAGGGACGGCCGCTGCGGGCATAATGAGCTTCGCCAGCTGCCGCAGCAGCGGGTATAACTGCTGCTGATCCTGAAGCGTGTTATTGTTCTGCATCCCCTGCATACGGCGGAGCAGGAAGGACAGCTCCTTGTTCTTCTCCCTGTATCCGAACCACTGCTTCACCTCCAGCAGCTTCAGTAGCGGCAAATGATCCTCTTCAGAGAATGGCCCGGCCAGCTCGCTGAGCATCCTTCCAAGCTCCGGCCTGAGCATACAATTGAGGATGAGCAGCGGCTCTGCCCCGCTCAGATCCTGCGGGTGAAAGACATGCGAAACCCCGGGAGGTATCACGAGCATATCCCCCTGCATCACCTGCATTTTATCCTCACCCGCCAGATGAATCCCTTTCCCTTGAACCACATAGGCCAGCTCTACGAAATCATGCTGATGACGTACGGAAGTGACCGTTTGGTGAGTCAGGAGCATTTGTACTGGCGAACAGGAGTCAAATAGATATTCCCCAGTAAATACCGGAAAAACTTCCATAAACAAACCTCCGTTTCCTGCTTCCTCAGGGTGTGAACCTGGAACCCATCCTAGTATATCTCAATATTTTGGCGCATTCAACCATATATTAACAGTTAGGGATTTGGTATATTCATCTTATTCATTCTAATTATGCCTACTGAAAGGGGTATTCACATGCAGCAGAAGGTCATTGAGATTATTGCAGAAATCAAGGAGGAGCCGGGCCTGCTTCAGACGCTGAGCGGAGCTTCCGATCTGACGCTGGACGCCGCACTTGATTCGCTGCAAATCATCAATTTTATTCTGAGAGTCGAGGACGAATTCAATGTAGAAGTAGATTTCGATACCTTTGATCTTGAACATTTGAAATCCGTTGACCGGTTCTCGGCTTATGTGGCCGGGCTTGCCGTACAATGAAGAACGCTGTGCACTGCGGCAGTCTGGAATCGGAACGGTACTGGCGGGAGGAGGACCTGGCTTCCCTGCCGGCCATTCCTGATGCGAAGGCACTGGGGATCGTACAGGCCATGGATGAAATGCTGTTTGCCTTCTGCGGAAACGGCGATATTCTTCTAACCCGCCATGGGATGGACCAGGCTCAATATGACTATCTGCAATCGCTTGGCTACTCTTTCCGGACCAATCTCCATCCAATGACCCTGGGAGCAGAGGAACCCGGTACAGGACTGGACGAACTGAATGTATTTGAACTGCTGGGCAGGTTGAACCCTGGACCGGAGCTAAGCGGGTTAATTCCGCCAGGATCGCTGCTTGAACCCTTTGCTGTGCTTCCCGGAACGTATGAGGCCGTAAGGCGGTACAAGCTTCTGCCCGTTCTCCCGGATGAAGAGACTGTACGCGCAGTCAACACCAAAACCTACTCTGCGGCCATGCGGGACAGGCTGCAGCTGCCGAATATTGCTCATGTGGTCCGTAGTATGGAGGAGCTGCTGCAATCGGGAGCAGCGCTGCTTGAGAAGGGGGCCTTTCTGATCAAGGACGAGTACGGGGTATCCGGCAAAGGCAATCAGCTCGTAGACTCTGAGCGGATGCTGCGGAGAATGGCCGGGTATCTGGAGTCCAGCCGGAACCAGGGGAAAAGAATCCGGTTTGTCCTCGAGCCCTTGCTGGACCGGGAGACAGACTTCTCCTGCCAATTTCATATTGACTCCGAAGGCCGGATCTCCATATTGTCCGTTCAGCAACTGGTGAACCAGGGCTTTGCCTTCGGGGAGTCCCATTCTCCCGGGCCGTCTCTGCTTGAGAAGCTGGACCGGGAAGGATACTGGGAGACCATGCACAGCATAGGACGCGAGCTGTATGCCGACGGTTATTACGGTGATGTGTGCGTAGACTCCATGGTGCTGCGCGACGGAAGCCTGGAGCCGCTGGTAGAGATCAACGCCCGCAAGTCGATGAGCCTGATTAAGCATCATGTGGACCGCCGTCTGAAGCAGGAGGGGAGGCACACCTGTCTGGTACAGGTACCCCTGGCCGCTATGGGCAAGGTTCATTATGCGGAACTGCTGCAGCGGATGGAGGAGAACGGCAGCTTATTTACACTGGACCAGGGCGAAGGGGTGATTCCCTTGACCTCATCGGCACTCCAGCCGCTTGACCCGTCCCGCGCTACCGGTTCCACTAAGGGCAAGCTGTATGCAGCACTCGCCTACCGGAATGAGGACAGCAAACGTTGGCTCACCCGCACGCTGGATGAATCTCTTTTGCGCACCGGTTACACAATACTGCGATAAAGAAAGGAACCCTCCCATGAATAACACCGTGACTATTCTATGCTCCGGGTTTGGACTGGGCTTCTATGTCCCCGGCCTGCTGATGGAACGGAAATTCACAGTCCTTGGCATCCAGGCGGAGATTGAAGTCTTTGAGAGCCTAATGCCTGACAGCAAAAAAAAGCGGACGGACGACAGCCGCAAAGCGTACCAGCAGAGCTTTGCCGTAGCCTTGACCTCACAGAAAATACCCTCCGATATCCGCAGCAGCCTGGATCCCGCCGCCGTTGAACGCTTGTTCCGGCAATGGAAGCAGGAGCAAAGACAGCATTTCATCGTATTGTCCGGGCACTGGGTCCATGTGATGGACAGGTACCGCGAGATTGCCGGGATGCCTGTGTATGCGGATTTGCTGTATATTGATGCCGACCTGTCGCCATCCTGGAAGAATCTGCGCAAGCTGAACCCCGGTTACGCGGAAGGCTACCGTGAAGTGAGCATGTATGATCCCGCGGCACGTGAGATCCTGTACAGCATTGATGCCGAGCCTGCGGAACCGCTGCCCGCTGCGGCCAGGAACGGGAGGCTGGTGGTTCATGGCGGAGGCTGGGGTATCGGAACCTTCCGCGAGAAGTTCGATGCCCTGGAGTCGGCAGGCTATGAACTGGACATCGCCGCTTACAGCGTTCAGGAGATTGGACAGGCCGTCCGCGGGCGGCGTTATTATATGAATGACCCGCAGTGGCGGACCTGGAAGCGTGATGATAGCGGACGTTATACCTTCCCGCCATTTGCCGAGGTAACCGGCACAGGAGCAGGGAGCTTCCCGCCCTGCCGTAACTATCAGGACGGGATGTACGGAGTGATCCGGCAGGCATCCGCCGTGATCAGCAAGCCGGGAGGCGGCGCATTGATTGATTCACTTGCTTCGGGTACCCCGCTGGTGCTGCTGGACCCCTTTGGCCCGCATGAGAAGATCAACAGTGATCTGTGGGTGGAGCTTGGTTACGGCATCCGTTACGGGGATTGGGCCGGAAGCGGCTATGATTATGATGAATTGCGCAAGCTGTCGGACAACCTCCGGTCGGCCAGAGGCCAATATCCGGATTATACGTCAAGTTATGCGGAGCTATTATCCGCAGCGGAAGGGAGACGCTAATGCAGCCAACCAGTAAAGTGAACCTTGATGCCAAGTCCTTCGAGGCCTTGAAGCGTACCATTAAGAACGTCGTAGTTCCGCACAGAGAGCGCAAGCTGGACCCCGGCTTCAAAACTGTCATGCCGGAGATTATGTCCCTGAAGCTGACCAACCGCTGTAATCTCCGCTGCAAGCATTGCTATCAGTGGAATGAATCCGGCTACCATCATGATATGGACGCCGACGAGCAGAACCTGGATATGGATCTGGGTATGATTCAGCGGCTGCTGGAGGAGACAGATGAAGCCCAGTCCCGTCTGTACTTGTGGGGGGGCGAGCCGCTGTTCCACCGGAATGCCAAGGAGATTCTGGAGCTGCTGAGAGAGCATCCCCGGGATACCACGATCTGCACCAACGCCTATATGATTCCTAAGTTTGAAGAGGAGCTGTGCGCCATCTCCGATAATCTGGAGCTGCTGATCCCCATTGAGGGGTTCGAGGAAGAGCATGATTTCCTGCGCGGCAAAGGGTCCTTTAATAAGGTGGTCAAGAGTGTTGAACGGCTGCTGGAGCTGCGTGAGCAAGGCCGCTTCCGCGGCCGGATCTCGGTGCACAATGTGATTAATGACAACATGATTGGGCGGTTGTATGAGCTGGTGGAGTTTTTTGAACAAAAGGGTGTGGATCTGGTCCTGCTCTGCTTCCCGTGGTATATCTCTGAGGAAACGAGTTTTGCGATGGACCGCTTCTACGATGAGCACTTTCAGTGGCTGGCGGAGCTTCCGCCGGATCACCGGAGCAGCTGGCATGCCTTCAAATACCACATCAAGCCGGAGAACATCTCCAGGCTGACCGAAGACCTGAGACGGATCAACAGCAACACCTGGCATAATACCCGGATTCGTTACCAGCCGGGGCTTGATTTTGATGAAATCGAGGATTTTGTAGCCGGTAAGCCGATGAAATCCCGCAGTACGTCCAAATGTCTCGCGCTCAGCACCCGGGTGGATATTGCACCGAATGGCATGGTGAGTGCCTGCAAATTTTTTGGCGAGCTGGCCATTGGTAATGTGAAGGAGTACTCGCTGACAGAAATATGGAACTCTGCGCGCTACGACAGGCTGCGGCGGATTCTGGATGAAGGGCTGTCACCGGCCTGCTCCAAATGCAATGTGCTGTATCTGAACACCTATGCTGCGCTGACACATGTATGAAGACTGAGGGGGAACAGCCTGTCTACAAGCTAGGTATCCTGGGTGCTTCGAGCATTGCCGTACCTGCCATGCTGGAGCCTGCGCGGGCTATCGAGAAGATCAGCATTACCGCAATCGCCAACCGGACCGCTTATAAAGCGGCAGCAATGGCGGAAGCTTACCAGATTCCTTATGTGGCAGGCAGTCTGGATGAACTGCTGGAGCTTGGCGATCTGGACGGGGTATATATTGCGCTCAGCAATGAGCTTCATGCAGAATGGGCCATCCGGGCGTTGCAGGCGGGGAAGCATGTGTTGGTGGAGAAGCCGATTTGCCTGCATCCCGAAGAAGCGGAGCGGCTACGGCTGGTGAAGCAAAGCTATGCTGATCTGAAGCTCGCCGAAGGTCTGATGATTGCCTTCCACCCTTGGCAGCAGGCGCTGAAATCCATCGTGGACTCGGGAGAATTCGGCGCTCTACACCGGATCAGTACAAGAATCTCTGTACCCGCGAAGAACAGACATGCCGGGAATTACCGCAGTGTGCAGGCTAAGGGCGGAGGGGCTTTTGCCGATCTGGGCTGTTATTGGCTGCAATTCGTGCAGACCCTTGCCGGGCTCCAGCCCAGCAGGATTAGGGCGCAGTCGGCTTTCGATGGCCCGGATGGCTGCGATTGGACCTTTCAGGCGGCGCTGGACTATGAGAACGGCCTGAAGGCCGAGTGCCTCACTTCCTTCGAGCTGCCTTTCCGGGCATGTCATACGCTGTATTTCGATCAGACAGTCCTGACAGTCCCGGATTTCTTCCGTCCGGTCAAAGGCTTCTACAAAATCAAAATCCGGCACGATCTCCCGGACAACCGCAGCACCCTGTGCGAATTCGAGCCGATGAACTATTATGTGAGCCAGCTTGAAGCTTTTGCGGAGATGATGAGCGGGCAACGGGCGGACAACCTGGAAGCTTCTTGGGAAAGGGTGCGCCTGCAAGCCCTGATCCTGGCCGAGGCGCGGCAGCAACGGGTCTATGAAGCCAATTATCTCTAAGAGGTCAAAGGGTCAAAATGTAAAAACAGCGACTTCCCTTCATTGGAGGTTCGCTGTTTTATTATGGCTGTATGATTAAAGAACACCCGTGCAATTCCCCGCACGGGTGTCCTACTGTAGTGAAATATAGGTTGATCTATAAATCTTCAGATAAAGGAGGGAGCAGCGGAGGAGATTTTGGAACTGTAGGAGCGTAGACGTCCGCCTGAAAGCTTTCCGCAGGAAAGCTCACTTCGGAAGCATCATCAGTTTCCGGATTTCCACCGCATAACAGCGGCATAAATCAAGAAATCTGGAAACAACAGCGGCCGGAAGTCCAAAATCTCCGCAGTGGCGACTACTCCTTTGATCTGTGCATTTAGGCTCAACTTATATGAATCCTTATTTGCTGGTCCACAACGCCACACGGTCCTGCACATATTTGGTGTAGCCTGCTTCCATCTTTTTAACGCCGGCTTTCTCCAGATCGGCCATATAATCATCCCAGATTTTATCGAATTCAGCCGGTTTGGCCAGAATGGCCTGCGGGATGCGCTTCCACGTAATATCCTTCATTTTATTTCCCAGAATGGAGACTTCATCCTCGCCGGGGATCGCAATGTTCCAGGCTGCGCCGTATGCTTTTTCCTTGAATTCCTCTTCTTTGGGGAACAGGTCCTTCCAGGTCGTGGCTTTGTAAGCCGCCAGCGTTTCTTTCTCAACATCGCTATAGCCCAGCACGAGCTGCTCAGGGAAGTTCTTGGTGTAGTAGTTGCCTGTAGCATCCTTGGCTCCGTCGCCGTAGTGAACCATCATGTTCCAGTAGAAGCCAATGCCTGTTTCCTTGGTGAAGGCGGTATTGTCATTGTTGATGCGGTCCTGAACTTCGGCGGGCACCACCCGTTTGCCGTTCTCCACTTTGTAGTGTTTGCCTTCAATACCCCAGTTGTTCAGGATCTGTCCCTCGTCGGAGGCCAGGTAATCCAGGAACTTGATCGTACGGACCGGATCAGGATTGGTGGAGGAGATCGAGATTCCATAGCCGCCCATGAAGCCGGTAGGCCAGAAGCTGGTTTCTTTGTATTCTTCGGTTAAGGTGACAGGGTAGTGTCCGTAGGTCTGCTCGAATTTGCCCGCAGTCTTCAGAGCCTGCTGCGCGTCATTGTAGTCCCAGTCCTGGTCGATCAGGCCGAGTACGCGCCCTGTTGCTACCTTGGCTTTGTACTGGTCGTATTTCTGTACGAAGCTCTCCTTGTCGAGCAGGCCGATATCGTTCATGTGGTTCAGCCAGCGGAAGTATTCCTTCTCCTCCGGGCGGCGGAAGTGATAGATCGCTTCGTGAGTCTCCTGATCAATGAAATATTCACCGTCATCGGAGCCGCCTGTTGTCGCCACCGCAGGGTTGGTTACAGAAATGTACATATGCCAGTCGTCTGCGTTCAGGGATACGCCGATGTTTTTGTTGCCGTTCTCATCGGTAGGGTGCTTCTCCAGATAGGCCTTAATGACGTTCTCATAATCCTTGACCGTCTTGATCTCCGGGTACCCGGCTTCCTTCACTACCCGGTGCTGCAGCTCGAAGCCGCCGCCGGCCACGAATTTCTTCTCATCCACGGCTGCCCAGGTCGGGATGGCATAGATCGACTGGTCTTCATTGGTGTATTTGGCCCGGGCCAGATTCTCGCCCAGCACCCGCTTGATGTTGGGGGCATGCTTGTCGATCAGCTCGGTCAAGTCAATGACGGCACCGGCATCGACCAGCTTGCCGATATCGCCTTTGGCCGAAATAATATCGGGATATTCACCGCCGGCTGCAATCAGCGCAATCTTCTGCTGCGGATCACCGACAGCGAATTCGGCATCGAGGGTAACGCCTGTTTTTTGCGTAATGACGGTGCTGACCTCATCCTTCATGTTGTTCCAGTTCGGATTGGGGTCTTCCGCGAAGAAGGACAGAGTCAGGGGGCTTAAGTCTTCGGCTGCCTCCGTAGCCTCTGCCGTTGCCGTAGCGTTGCCGCTGTTCGTGGCTTTGGCACCGGTATTCTCAGCCGTATTCTTGTTGTTATTGTTGCCCCCGCCGCAGCCTGCCAGCACACTGAGCAGCAAGGTCAGAACCATCAGCACCACATACGGTTTCGCTGTCTTTCTTGTCATGAATAGAAACCCTCCCTTTGTCTGGTGAGAACATATTGTATACAGGCCGGGGCCTGAGGATACCGCTGATTAAGGCGCACTAGCTTTTGACCGAACCCAGCGTCATGCCTTTGACGAAATAGCGCTGCAGGAACGGATATACAATCAGAATAGGTACGGTGACGACGATGGTAATGGCCATTTTGACGGATTCAGGGGAGATCTGGGCCATCACTTCGGTCATATTCCGCCCGCGGAAATTATCCGCGTTGGTGGTGGTGCTCTGAATGACCTTCATCAGCTCGAACTGCAGAGTGGTCAGGGAGTCCTTCGAGCCGTTATACAGGTAGGTATCAATCCACGCATTCCACTGGCCGACCGCCAGGAACAGGGCGATGGTCGCCAGCGCAGGCTTGGTTAGCGGCAGAATGACACGCCAGTAGATAGTGAAGTCATTGGCTCCGTCCAGCTTGGCGGATTCCTGCAAGGCATACGGCAGACCGTCGATGAAGGAACGGATGACGAACACGTTGAAGGCGCTGACCAGACCCGGCAGGACATACACGCTGAAGGTGCCCATCATATGCAGATCCTTAATCAGGATGTAGAAGGGGATCAGACCTCCCGATACGTACATCGTCAAGGCCAGGAAGGTGGAGACGAACCTGCGGGCCTGGAAGTCCACGCGGCTTAAGGTGAAGGCCAGCATGGAGGCGCTGATGAGTCCGAGCAGCGTCCCGATCAGGGTGCGCAGGACGGATATTTTGAACCCGGTAATCAGTCCCGAGAAGGCGAAGATCGTCTCATAGTTCTTGAAGGTGAACACCCGGGGATAGATCGTGATCCCGCCCTTGATGCTGTCCGTAGAGTCATTGAAGGAAATCGCCAGCACATTCAGAAAAGGGTACAGCGTGGCAACGGTCACCACAGTAATCGCAAGATAGACAACCAAATCGAAGATGCGGTCCGACCAGGATGCGGCGGCCAGTTTTTTGATTCGCATAAGGGCCTCCTATATGATGCTTTCCTTGGTTATTTTTTTGAAGATGCCATTGGCGGTAAAGAGCAGAATCACACTCACCACGGAGTTGAAAATATTAATGGCCGTTCCGAAAGAGAACCGTCCCATGCCAAGCCCGTAATTCAGCGCATACAGATCGAGGGTCTGCGAATAGTCACGCACCAGATTGTTGCCGAGCAGGAACTGCTTCTCGAACCCGATGCTGATGAGATGGCCGATGGAGATAATGAGCAGGATGACAATGGTCGCCCGGATGCCCGGCAGTGTAATGTTGCGTACCTGCTGCAGCCGGCTGGCCCCGTCTACCCTGGCGGCTTCGTACAGCTCCGGTCCGATCCCCGAGATGGCGGCGAGATAGATAATGGTGTTCCAGCCGGTCTCTTTCCAGACATCCGATGCGGTAACAATCCCCCAGAACAGGTTGCCCTTCGCCATAAACTGGATCGGTTCACTGATTATATTAAGGCCCATCAGCAGGTCATTCACAGCCCCGTTGTCGGTGGAGAGCATCTTGGTAATGATCCCGGCGGCAACCACCCAGGACACAAAGTGCGGCAGATAAGAGACCGTCTGCACAAAGCGCTTCAGCACCTGCAGTCTAACCTCGTTCAACAGAATAGCGAAGACGATAGGAATGATGAATCCCGCCAGCAGTCCCATAATGCTCATCGCGAGGGTATTGCGCAGGGCATTGAAGAATTGCTCATCCTGGAACAGCTCCCGGAAGTACTGGAGGCCAACCCATTTTTGCTCGAAAAAGGATTTGCCCGGCTTATACTTCTGGAAGGCCATCATCCACCCCCATAACGGCAGATAGCTGAAAACAAACGCCCAGAGCACAAAAGGGACAGCCATCATATAGAGATATTTCTGCTGCCGGAACTTCGCCCAGAAGCGTGTAGCTGGGGTTCCCGGCTTCGGCTTCGTCATGGTGGTAATCGCTTTCATTTATGTCCCTCCTTCGATATAGCTTTATCATAATCTCCCGGCAGGCCAGGGAACACCCGAAGATTTAAGTGTAAAAACAGGGGGGAATCAGTTGTTTTCGTAAGCGCTTTCTGAAAGGTCGTTTTCATGCTCCGTGTCTTTTCTCCGGTAAGCGGAGGGAGAGATTCCTGCTATTTTTTTGAACTTCTCACGAAAATAATCGACATCGCTGAACCCGACCTTGCTGGCCGCCTGATGGATTTTGGAGCCTTGATCCAGCAGCTCCTTGGCCTTCTCTATACGGATGGTATCCAGATAAGTGTTGAAGGAGCAGCCCATGCTGTTCTTGAACAGCTTGCCAAGGTAGGCACTGCTGTAGGCGAATACATCTGCCAGAGTCTCCAGCTTCAGGTTCTCATCATAATGCCGGTGGATCAGATCGACCATCCGCTTCATCAGCACATCCATATCGTCGCGGGTAATCCCGGCTGCATATTGCTCCAGCAGACCAGAGATATAACGCTGGAGCTGGGGGAGAGAGGTATGTCTGTAGATTTGCTGGATTTGTCCGTCCATCCGGGTCTGGGCAAGGCCCAGCTCCTTATAATGAACAGAGAGCTTGCCCGATATTGAAGTGACTGCCCGGACATAGTAGGATTTCACCGCCATCTCGGACCATCCGGCAGCCGTCATGAGGCCGCCTGCTTCCTGAATCAGGGAAGGGATCACACTCAGGTTACCGGTATCCATGGCGAAATACAGCCGGTCCATCACCGGGGCCAAGCGGTTCTCCGTATCCTGGGGATTCGCAGGCGGCCCCAGCTTCAGCTTCAGAGAATCCGGGCCGATCATCCCCGGCTCATCATAGAAGAAATGCTCCTTCATCCGGGCCAGCGCCGACTGATGGGAGACCGGGAGCCCGCCTAGAGTATCCACCCTGTCCCCGGCGGTGATGATACACTCCAGCCCCTCTGCGGCAGCGGCTTCACGGATATGCTGGGCCATTAATTTGCTTACAAGCTCCTTCTGATAAGAGGGCTGAAGCAGTACGCCGAGATAAGAATCCAGTGAGAATACAATGCCCCAGTTGTTCTCCTCGAAGCTTACGGCAAGCCTGGACTTGACGCTGCTGGAAGGCCCGTTGTCCGCATGATCCTGCAGCAGCAGCCGGATCAGGACAACCTGATAGGAATCCCAGAGCAGCCCCGATTGCTGAGCTGACTCCATCAGAGCGGGTGCGGGCTGCACGCTGCTCTCCATCAGCAGGGATTGGGCGAGCATCTCCCGGTTCCAGACCTTAACGGCAGCATGATTCTTGCGGTCTGTAGTCCGCGCGTCCAGTATGCCGGACAGGTTGGTGAGATACACCTGCAGTTCATCTTCGTCCACCGGCTTAAGCAGATAGTTGTCGATATTGTAGGATAGCGCACGCTTGGCATAGCTGAAGTCGGCGTAGCCGCTCAGGATGAGGATATGCAGATCCGCCTGATCCTCCCGCAGCTCCCCGATCAATTCCAGACCGTCCTTGCCGGGCATACGGATATCCACAATCATCAGATCCGGGGAGTACAGCTCGACCTTATGCCTGGCTTCAATCGCGTTAGCCGCCGTATCGACCACCCGGTAGCCCAGGCTCTCCCAGTCCAGCAGAGTGACGAGTCCTTCACGGATAGATAATTCATCATCAACAATTAACACACTATACATAGGAATCACTCCTTAAAGGGATGGCGAAGCTAATCTGTGTGCCGTATCCGCTCTGGCTGGCCAGAATCAGCCCGCATTCCGGGCCGTAGGTCAGCTTCAGCCGCAGATGAATGTTGCGCATTCCAATGCTGTGGGACTCATAGTCATCCTTGTTGTCCAGCATCTCGCGGAGTTCATCAAGCCGCGCGTCGGAGATGCCGACTCCGTTATCCGATACCTGAACCTTCAGCAGATCATCCTCCACCCGGATATCGACCCTGACCATTCCGCCGTCCATCCGGTCCTCCAGACCATGAATGACACAGTTCTCCACTAGCGGCTGGATAATCAGCGGCGGAATCCGGACCCCGTTCGCTGCCGGATCTACATACAATTCGTAGGCGAGCCGGTCATTGTAGCGGAATTTCTGGATCACCAGATAGCAATTGACGGTCTCCAGCTCACTTTGCAGGGTGATCCTGCCGCCGGCGACCTCTAAGTTTTTGCGCATCATCTTGCCCAGCAGCCGGACAACCTGTGCAATATCGGTCTGGCCGCGGGTGTGGGCCTTCATGCGGATGGATTCCAGGGCATTGAACAGGAAGTGGGGGTTGATCTGGCTGGCCATCATTTTGAATTTGATCTCATTCTGCTTCAGCTCGATGGCATTCTTCTGCCGGTTGGACTCCTGCACCTCACTCATCAGGTCGTTGATATTGCGCACCATATGATTGAATTGCCGGGCCAGCTGGCCGATCTCATCTTTGCCGTCGATCACAAGCCTTGCTGCCAGATTCCCGGAGGCGACCTTAGAGATATGCTTGCTTAAGTGCAGCATCCGTCCGGTGAGCAGCCGGGAGAAGTAGTAGATTAGGATGATTGCGAGAAAGAGGGAGGAGAGGATGACGGATGAGGCCAGGGAGATAATCCGGTTGGGCTCGCCCACAATATCCTCTACCGAGAATATCGAGATAATCCGCAGGCTGTTCAGGCTCCCTCCGGGATGCCAGTCATCAATCAGCATTTTGGAGGGCTTGCCGTCAATCGTTATGTCCGCCAGTCCATGTCCGGTAAGGGAGGACAGCGGCTGGAGGTTGATGTCGCCCAGTGTCTTGCCAAGCGTATCCGCACGGTTGGAGGCGACGATGTTGTCATTCTCATCGACAATAATCGTCTCGAAGGTCTCCTGGTTCAGGATACTGTTAAGCTGGTTCGAGTTGACATTCACGATCAGTACGCCGGTGGTCCGCTGCTTCAGGAAATCCACCTTGCGGATCAGGCTGAGATAATACTGCCCGTTGCGGTTGTCGCGGATATAATTCCAGAAGACCAGTCCTTTCTGGGCGAGGGCAAGTTGGTACCAGGGCTCCTGTGTGACGGACGGATCAGCCTGGAGGAACTCCCAGTTATTCAGCACCGTCGGGTTGTCGATGTACAGCCGGATGCTGGAGATTTCTTTGTACAGGCGGACAAAATCCCGGAAGTCGGGATAATCCCAATAGGCCTGCACCACATCATAGACCGATTCATAACGGTGGTTCGCGGCCTCCTCCAGCCGGCTGTCATTGGACAGACGGTAAGCGATGTCCAGCGGAACGTTCAGCATCTCGCCGGTTCTTTTTTTCACCCGGTCGACGTTGGCCGTAATCTGCTTCAGCGCATTGTTCATCGCCATATTCCGCAGCTCACTGGTCAGGAACACCCCCACAATTAACACCGGAACCAGGACGACGCAGCCGAATGAGAGGAAAAGCTTGGTCCGCAGCTTCAGGTTGTTCATCAAGGTGATGATACGCGTATACACGAATAGAATACCCTCCGCATATGATTTTGTGATAACGCTTACAGTAGAGTATACCGTGAGAACTACTGCTAATAAATGTAACTCATTTGGCTTTTTTTGTCTTCTGTTATAGGGTTGGGGAGAAATATAATGAAGGGATGAATTATAATATCCATATCATAGATGAGGTGCGGAAATGAAAGAGAGAACCTTTGTCCTGGCACCGGATTCCTTCAAAGAAAGCATGAGCGCGAAGGAAGTTTGTATGGCGATGGAAGCCGGACTTCGCAAAATATACCCCGGCGCATCCTATATACATGTTCCAATGGCAGATGGAGGAGAAGGGACGGTGCAGGCACTTGTCGATGCTTCCGGCGGAGAGATTCACTATGCGCAGGTAGCAGGGCCGCTGGGACAGCTGGTGACGGCAGCCTACGGAATTCTTGGTGACGGCCAGACAGCGGCAATCGAGATGGCCTCGGCCAGCGGGATTGGGCTGGTGAATAAGGCTGAGCGGAATCCGCTGGTCACCACGACTTACGGGACAGGCGAGCTGATCCGGGAATGTCTGGACCGCGGCATCCGCAGAATTATTATCGGCATCGGCGGAAGTGCAACCAATGACGGCGGCGCAGGAATGGCTGAAGCGCTGGGTGTGAGGTTGCTGGATGAAGCGGGAGAGTCGCTCCCGCGCGGAGGCGGCAGTCTGGGCCGACTGGCCAGAGTCGACATTACCTCCCTTGATGCCAGATTGCAGCAGGTCCAGCTAATAGTCGCCTGTGATGTGACGAATCCGCTCTGTGGCGACGAGGGAGCATCAGCCGTATTTGGTCCGCAAAAAGGGGCTACGCCCGATATGGTGCAGCAGCTCGACGCCAATCTGGCCCACTACGCGGCGGTAGTGAAGCAGCAGCTTCACAAGGATGTACGTGATCTTCCCTGAGCCGGTGCTGCCGGAGGGCTCGGTGCAGGTCTTATGATCTTCACGCAGGCGACGCTGCAGAAGGGAATCGAAATGATGATTGAATATACGGGACTCCGGGAGAAGCTGGTGGAGGCTGACTTTGTATTTACAGGCGAGGGCGGCATCGACTTCCAGACGAGATTCGGCAAAACCCCGTATGGCGTAGCCCACACCGCCAAAGCCAGCGGCAAGACCGTAATCGCCTTGGCCGGATACATCGGCGAAGGCATTGAGCCGCTCTATTCGGAAGGCATCGACGCCATCTTCGGAATTGTCCCGGGCGCTTCAGGCCTGGAGAAGCTGCTGGCCGAAGGACCGGCCAACGTCGAGCGCACCTGCGAGAACATCGCCAGATTACTGAAGCTTAGCGAACAGGACTAATTTTTGAATGGGATTGCCCCGGGAAGGTTCCCGGGGCAGTCTTTTGGAATAATAGTATTTTTAGGTTTATAGGTTGCACTTTACAAATGTTCCTGCTATTCCTCGCTATTTCTTTCTATTTATTTCTATATCTCGCTGTTTCTCACGCTACAACGCAAGCAGTTGGATTTTCTCCACTTGCTGATGGACGAATCCACGCTGCGAGAACAGGAGTTGGATAAACAGCACTTAAATCCTCGCATTTCACCCAAAGTAGCTGAATCGGCCACCAGTAGATGCTCTTTATACACTTCCTTACCCACAATCCGCCGAAACCGAGAGATTAAGATACGTTTTTCCATTTGCTTGCAGGCGGGGGGCGGTAGCGCTTCAGCGTTCCTTCGGCATCCCCCGGCGTTCCCTCGGCATCCCCCCGGCATTCCCTCAGCATCCCTTAATTGGATCTAAAGTTGCACGTTACAAATGATCCTGCTATTTCTCGCTATTTCTCACGCTGCAACGTAAGCAGTTGGATTTTCTCCACTTGCTAATGAACGATTCCACGCTGCGAGAACAGGAGTTGGATAAACAGCACTTAAATCCTCGCACTTTACCCAAAGTAGCTGAATCGGCCATCAGTAGCTGCTGTTTATCCACTTGCTTACCCACAATCCGCCGAAACCGAGAAATTAAGCTACCTTTTTCCACTTGCTTGCGGGCGGCGGGGGTAGCATACCTTAGGTGTTCCCTCGGTATCCCCTCAGCGTTCCTTCGGCCCCCCCCCGGCGTTCCTTCGGCATTCGTTCAGCATTCCTTAGGCATCCCCCCCGGCGTTCCTTCGGTATCCCTTCAGCGTTCCCTCGGTATCCGCCCCGGCGTTCCTCCGGTATCCCCTCAGCGTCCCTTCAGCGTTCCCTCGGCATCCCATCAGCGTTCCTTCGGTATACCCTCGGTGTTCCCCCAGTTTCTCCGCTACTTAGCCCTGAGCAATACCCGCCCGGCTGAAAATCTCCTTCAGACTCTGCTCATGCTCCGCACTCCAGACTCCTGGTGAAGCCAGGCTGTAGGTGGATACCGGGACGCCGGATAGACGAACCGCTTCTTTGATAGAAGCGATGAAAGGATCATCTATGCCATACAGCGCCGGAATCTCAACGAGCTGCTTGTTGAACTGAAGGACGCCTGCCAGGTCCCCCTTCTGGAAGCTGTCGTACACGCCAAGCATCAGCTGCGGAGCGAAGTTGGCGCTGGCAGCGATCGCCCCGTCTCCACCGGCAGCCAGTGTTGGCAGCAAATATTCGTCAAAGCCGCACAAGACGGAGAAGTCAGGACTCACAGCCTTGACCTGCATGATCATCTGCCGGATATGGCTTAGCTGGTCCACGGTTTCCTTGATGCCGGCTACATTCGGATACTTTGCGGCAAGGCGGCTGACGAAGGCAGGACTCAGATCCTGGCCGGTCAGCGCCGGGAAGTTGTACAGCATGAGCGGCACATCGACCGCCTCCAGAATAGCAGCATAATGTGCGAACAGCGCGTCTCCGCTCAGCTTATAGTAATACGGATTAATGACGACGATGCCGGTTGCTCCGTGTTCAGCAGCATGGCGGGACAGCCGGAGGGTCTCGGAGACCGTGTTGCTGCCGGTGCCGATCCAGGCCGGAAGGCGGCCATTGGTATATTCAAGGCAGAGCTCGGCGATCTCCTCGCGCTGCTCTGCGGTGAACAGGCTGAATTCTCCGGCAGTCCCAAGGAAAAACAGACCATGAACCCCTTTTGAGACCAGGCTGTCAATCAGAAGCTTCATACCGGCTCGGTCGAATTTCCCGGACTGATCCAGAATCGTGGGAACGGGAGGGATTACACCTGCGATGGGGTGGATAATTTTCATTTTATTTTTGCCTCCTGGTTTGGTATTATAAACATATGATTATTATAGTGAACTCGAAAGGCTTAATCAATGGATTTATGAGAGGGGAATGAAAGTGTGGACCAGAAGAGTGTGGACCAGAAGTATTGGGTTCCGGCGCTGGAACGGGCTGATCTGATTCTTAAGGCAATCTCAAGAACGCCCGGAGCGCATAAAATGACTGACCTGTGCGAGGAAACGGGCATTAACAAAAGCTCAATGTTCTCGCTGCTGCGCACGATGGAAACGCTGCAATGGGTGGCGAAGGATGCGGGCGAGCGGTATGCGCTTGGTGCGGGAGTGTCCTACTATAACACGGTATACAATGAATCTCTTAAGCAGAACACGAATCTCGTGGAGCGGTTCCTGGCAGAGTCGGTGCAGAGTGTCAGGGCGGTGGGGGAGACCTTTCAGCTCTCGGTGCTTGACCGGGATGAGATTATTTATCTGGCCAAGCAGGAGGGGCAATCCCTTGTGAGACTGGAGTCCAGTCCAGGGATGCGGTTCCCGGCACATGCGACAGCGATGGGCAAGATGATGCTGGCGCTGCTGCCGGAGGAAGAACTCGAACGGCGTTATCCAAGCAAAAGCTTATCAGCGGTGACCTCACACACGCTGACGGACTGGTCTGCGTTCACAGCGGCCTTGGCCGGTATTCGGCAGTCCGGCTATGCCATGGACCGGGAAGAGATTATTCAAGGCATCAGCTGTGTGGCTGCGCCGGTTCTCGATGCCGCAGGCAAGGTTATTGCTGCGGTAAGCACTTCAATGCTTCAGCATGCATTCACTGCGAAGCAGGAGGCTGCGGTCCGGGAGGTACAGCTACTGGCGGGGAAGCTCTCGTTGTGTTAAGTATTTTTGAGTCTTAGGAGTCTAGGTATCTTAAGCGTCATTAGACATCTGTGTCATTACATTCTGAGGGAGAGAAGGAATTCATATGAGATTGACGGTGCAAGAGCTTATGAAGGAAGACGTTATTGAAGCTGTCCCTGTACATACCGCTGCCGAAGGACCGGCAGGCCAATTGCCCATTACCGGGGAGGTGCTGAGGAACGCCCCAAGCGGTGAAATCTTCGGCATGACACAGAATGCGGGGATGGGCTGGAATCCGCTTTTGCTGAACCGGCCGCAATATCTGATTCTCGGAACGATGGGCGGAATCCGGCGCGAGGACGGCAGTCCGCTGGCGCTCGGGTATCACACCGGCCACTGGGAAATCGGCGTAATGATGGAGGAGATCGCTGAGGAGATTACGGCCAATGAGGGGATTCCGTTCGCAGGTTATGTAAGCGATCCCTGTGACGGGCGTTCCCAGGGAACCACGGGTATGTTCGATTCCCTTCCCTACCGGAATGATGCAGCCATAGTGCTGCGGCGGCTGATTCGTTCCCTGCCTACCCGCAAGGGTGTGGTCGGGGTAGCCACCTGCGATAAAGGCTTGCCCGCCATGCTGCTGGCTATTGCCGGAATGCATAAGCTGCCGGGGATCATCGTTCCCGGCGGTGTTACCTTACCGCCGGTTGACGGGGAGGATGCCGGGAAGGTGCAGAGTATCGGGGCGCGGTACAGCAACGGGGAGCTATCCCTTGAAGAAGCGGCGGATCTTGGCTGCCGGGCCTGCGCGACGCCGGGCGGCGGCTGTCAATTCCTCGGCACTGCCGCAACCGCCCAGGTGATTGCAGAGGCGCTGGGCATGGCGCTGCCGCATTCGGCCTTGTCGCCCTCGGGGCAGCCGGTCTGGAAGAATATCGGCCGCCAGTCCGCCCGGGCGCTTCAGCAGATGGACCAGAACGGGATAGTAATGAGTGATATTCTTACGGACCAGGCGATACAGAACGCCATGGTGCTGCACGCCGCCTTCGGAGGCTCTACGAACCTGCTGCTGCATCTGCCGGCCATTGCCCATGCCGCAGGTCTGAAGGTTCCGACGGTTGAGGACTGGAACCGGATCAACCGGATGGTTCCCCGCCTCGTCAGTGTCCTGCCGAACGGTCCGGTGCCGCATCCGACCATCCGCGTGTTCCTGGCAGGAGGCGTTCCTGAAGTGATGCTCCATCTGCGGAAGCTGGGGCTGATCGACGAGTCCGTGCTTACGGTGACGGGACGGACACTGGGCGAGAATCTGGACTGGTGGGAGACCTCGCAGCGCCGGACGGAGATGCGGCAGCGGCTGCTGGAGGCGGACGGCGTAGACCCGGATTCTGTGATCATGAGCCCGGAAGAGGCCAAGCGTCAGGGCATGGCCTCCACGATGACATTCCCTACCGGGAATCTCTGCCCCGAAGGAGCGGTCATCAAGTCGGCGGCTATTGATCCTGCCGTCTTGGACAGTGAAGGAGTCTACCGCCATACCGGCAGAGTGAAGGTGTTCACTACAGAGAGAGCCGCCATCCGGAGCATCAAGCTGGGCATGGTTCAGGCCGGAGATATTCTGGCAGTCATCGGCCGTGGACCCAGCGGGACCGGCATGGAGGAGACCTATCAGCTGACCTCCGCGCTCAAGCATCTGCCTTACGGCAAATATGTCACGCTGATCACGGATGCCCGGTTCTCGGGTGTATCTACCGGAGCTTGTATCGGTCATATGGGACCGGAAGCGCTGGCCGGCGGTCCCCTGGGCAAACTACGGGATAATGACTGGATAGAGGTACTGATTGATACGGTGCGGCTGGAAGGAAGCGTGAATCTGGTGGGCGAAGGCGAAGAGCCGTTGTCCAAGGAAGCTGGCACCTTGATTCTGGCTTCGCGGACGCCACATCCGGGCCTTGCGGTAGATCCGGGCCTGCCGGATGATACCCGGCTGTGGGCTGCACTTCAGGCGGCAAGCGGCGGAACCTGGCAGGGCTGTATCTACGATACCGACAAAATCATTGCCTTACTGGAAGCAGGACGGCAAGCATTGGGGGAGAAATAATGAGCCGAAACATCATTCATAATCCGATTCTGCGCGGATTTCATCCGGACCCTTCGATCTGCCGGGCGGGAGAAGATTATTATATTGCTACCTCAACCTTTGAATGGTATCCCGGTGTGCGGATTCATCATTCCCGCGATCTGGTGAACTGGCGGCCGCTGACGTATGCGCTCACCCGCAAGTCTCAGCTGAACATGGAGGGAGACCCGGATTCAGGCGGCATCTGGGCACCTTGCCTGACTTACGCTGATGGACTCTTTTATCTGATCTATACCGATGTCAAAAGCAGACAGGGTGCCTTCAAGGATACGCCTAACTATCTGGTGACTGCCGGGAATATCGAAGGTCCCTGGTCTGAGCCGGTGTATCTGAACAGCAGCGGCTTCGACCCTTCGCTGTTCCATGATGAAGACGGGCGCAAATGGCTGGTCAACATGCTGTGGGATCACCGCACCGGCAATAACAGCTTCGCCGGGATTGTGCTCCAGGAATATTCTCCGGCTGAGAAGCGGCTGACCGGTCCGGTCATTCCGATCTACAAGGGAACCGGGCTGAAGCTTACCGAAGGGCCGCATCTGTACCGGAAGGACGGCTGGTATTATCTTATTACGGCTGAGGGCGGCACGCAGTATAATCACGCGGTGACTGTAGCGCGCTCGAAGCAGATCGAAGGACCTTATGAGACCGCTCCCGACAATCCGCTGCTAACCTCTGCCGGTAACCGTGAGCTTGCGCTGCAAAAGGCGGGGCATGCCAGTCTGGTCGAGACGCAGACCAGAGAATGGTACATGGTGCATCTGTGCGGTCGTCCCGTGAAGGACAACTACTGCAATCTGGGCCGGGAGACCGCGATTCAGCGTGTCACATTCACGGCAGACGGGTGGCTGGCCCTGCCCGGCGGCGGGAACGCTCCTGCACTTACGGTGGAAGGCCCGGATCTTCCGGCGCATCCCTTTGCCGCAGCGGCTCCCCGCGACGACTTCGATGCTCCGCAGCTGGACGTCCGCTGGAGTACCCTGCGTGTGCCTGCCGATGATTCATGGCTCTCGCTTCAGGAGCGTCCCGGAACTCTGCGCCTGCGGGGCAGAGAATCCATGAGCTCCATGCACCGCCAGAGCCTCGTTGCACAGCGCCAGCAGGCTTTTCATTGCAGCGCCGAGACTTCAATTGAATTCGAGCCGCAGCATTTCCAGCAGATGGCCGGTCTGATCGTCTATTATGACACGAAGGATTATCTCTATCTGCGGATCACTCACGATGAAGTCCATGGGAAATCCTTGGGCATCATCCGCTCCAAGGACGGGGTCTATGAAGATACCCTCACGCCTGAAGTTCCGCTGGAGCCGGGAGCAAGCGTAGGGTTGAAGGTGGTTATTGACGGCGAATGGGCGCAATTCTATTACTGTACCGGAGATTCCGCCTGGGAGAAAATCGGCGCTGCGCTGGAAATCTATCATCTATCCGATGATTTCCCGGCCTATATCCGGTTCACCGGCACCTTCATCGGTATGTGTGCACAGGACCTTAGCGGGACGCTGCATCCGGCGGATTTTGATTATTTTGAGTACCGTGAGTTTGATTTACAGGAGTAGAGTAGACTGAGGATAGCTTCTAATTGCACTCTCTGCAATAGAATAAGGGCAAATAGGTCTGTGAATCGCATTCTAATGTATTTGCTGCAATAGAATTCGGAGTGAATGAGCAGCTTACAGCTGCAAAAAGAAGACCGGGAGCATTGCTCCCGGTCTTTCAATATGGACTTAGACGTCTGCTCCATGGAGCATTCTATAATAGTACTCCGCTGAAAAGGTACCGCCCTTAATTATGGGCGGTACAGCCATTTCTACGTGTGTCCGGATATACGGCCACGCTCAGCCGATATACTTCTCCAGCGTAGCCCTTACCGCGCCAGGTCCGGCCAGCATCTCGGTGAACATGGCCTCTATAGTCCCGCCCAGTCCGGCGGCATACAGGTCTACGCCGAAGATGGCCTGATCCTCCAGCACCGCCCGCACGCCTGCGGCCTCAGCAGCATCCGCGCCCAGCGTAATTCCTGCGAGCCGCGCTTGCAGCGAATCCAGCAGCGGATCGGAACTTAGCGTGAACACGGCGCCTTCATCGTTCACGCCAAGCAAGTACCGGCACCAGGCGGCGATCGCCAGCGGAATGGCAGTCAGCTGCGAAGGATCGAGATCCTCTCGGCGGATATACGACTTGATGGTCTCGCCGAAGCGGATGCCGACCTTCTGTGAGGTGTCGGTAGCGATCCGCTGCGGGGTATCCGGAATGAACGGGTTGGCGAACCGCTCCTGCAGCACTTCATCCAGGAACTGCTTCGGACTCAGGATGCCCGGATCTACCACAACCGGCAGCCCTTCCTTGTAGCCGATGGTCTCCACGAGTCTGCGAAGCGTGGCGTCCTTCATCTCATCGGCAATCAGTGTGTAACCGAGCAGACAGCCGGTTACAGCCAGCGCCGTATGCAGCGGGTTGAGACAGGTAGTCACCTTCATGGTCTCCACCTTGTTGACCGTATCACGGTCCGTGAAGATGACGCCGGCTTCTTCCAGCGCCGGACGGCCATTCGTGAACTTATCCTCGATCACCAGATACTCACTGATCTCAGCGTTGACGAATGGTGCAGTGTACGTATTCTTCGAGGTGACGATCACATCCATGCCGCCGATGCCCTGCGCAAGCAGCGCTTCCTGAACGGATTCGGACGGACGCGGTGTGATTTTGTCGATCATGGACAGCGGGAACGTAATCTTCTGCTCATCCTCAAGATAGGACACGAAGCCTTCTTCCACATGGCCCTTGGCTGCCCATTCTCTGGCGATGGTGACCATGCCGTTCTTCAGCTTGTCGCCGTTATGCGAGCAGTTGTCCATGCTGACGAAGGTCATGGGATACTGGCCCTTGAGATAACGCTTGTAAGCGAAGGAAGCGACTATGCTCATCGCATGGACCGGGTGATCCGGTCCGCCGGCAATATCTTGCTCGACGATGCCGAGATACTGGCCGTTCGGACCGGTGAGGGAGTAGCCTTTTTCCGTAATGGTGAAGCTGGCCATCTGCAGACTGGGATTCTCGAATACTTCAGTCAGGCGGCTGTAATCCGCTTCCCGGGTCTTGTCTGCGGTGATGCCTTCCACGATGCTGCTGACGATTCGCTTCTGGAAGTCGCCGCGCGCATTCATCAGCACCAATAGAGTCAGATTATCATAAGGCTTGTAGACCTTATCAATCATCTCGAAGTCGAAGGTCTCGGCAGCGATAATGCCGGTGTCTGCCTTACCGCTGTCAAGCAGCTTCTGGTGGGCATTGGCCACGAAGCCCCGGAAGATATTGCCTGCGCCGAAGTGAATCCACTCCGGCTTCTCCAGCGTATTCTGCGCGACCCTTGCGAAATCGAACTGCGGCAGCTCTACACCTGCGGCTTCCCAGGCTCCGCGGTCCGCAATGCTGCTTCTGGTGAGGCTCAGCATTATTTCGCCCCCTTGGCATTCTCCAGGCTGTCCCATACGCCGAGCAGGTACATGATGCCCATGGCTCTGTCGTATAGACCGTAACCCGGACGGCAGTTTTTCTCCTCGCCCCAGAGATGTCTGCCGTGGTCCGGACGCACATAGCCGGTGTATCCGTTCTCATGGTAAGCCTTGACAACCTCCGCTACATCGACGCTGCCATCTTGCCCCCGGTGGGATACTTCGATGAAGTCTCCGTTCTCGAATACCTTCACATTGCGGATATGGGCAAAATAAATCCGGTCATGGAACTCGCGGATCATCGCCGGAAGATCATTCTGCGGGTTGGTTCCAAGCGACCCTGTGCAGAAGGTAAGGCCATTATACGGGCTGTCTACCATGTCAAGGAACCGGCGGATAGAATCGCGGCTGCGGATAATGCGCGGCAGTCCGAAGATCGGCCAGGCCGGATCGTCAGGGTGAATCGCCATACGGATATCCACTTCTTCACACACCGGAATAATGCGCTCCAGGAAATACTTCAGGTTGTCGAACAGAATGTCCTCGGTAACATCGGCATAAGACGCGAACAGCTCATCCAGCTTCGCCAGACGCTCCGGTTCCCAGCCCGGCATCGTGAATTCTCCGGCACCCTTCAGAATCCGGTCCACCATCTCACGCGGATTATCGGTAATGGCAGCCTTTTCATAAAAGAGTGCATTAGAGCCGTCCGGCAGCTCCTTGTACAGCTCTGTACGGGTCCAGTCGAACACCGGCATGAAGTTGTAGCAGATGACCTTAACGCCAACCTTGGCCAGCTTGCGGATCGTATCAATATAGATGTCGATATATTTGTCGCGGGACGGCAGTCCGATTTTGATATCATCATGAACGTTGACGCTCTCAACAACCGCGGTACTGAAGCCCTTGGCTGTAATCTGATCGGCCACCTTCTGAATTTCTTCCATCTCCCAGACCTCACCGGCAACCTTATGGTGCAGTGACCAGACGATGCCCATTACTCCCGGAATTTGACGCACGTGATCAAGGGTAATGTTGTCGTTGCCCTCGCCATACCATCTCCAAGTCATATTCATTGTCATTTCCTCCTTGTAGATAAACATAAATACAAATGATAACCATCTGAAGCCTTGGGACAATTGACCTTACGGATGAATCATTGTGTGGTAGAATTAACTTGTATACAAGATATGATTCGTAATGATCATAGAATACGCTCTCATCTTTGTCAATGTAATTCGTATCTCTTTTCTATATAATGGGGGGAGAAGAATCCCGTACAGAAAGTTGGTCTATTCCATGACTTCCAAAAAAGAAATAATGGCCTATCTGAAGCAGGAGATCCTCTCTCTTGAGCTGAAGCCGGGGGCGATGATCAGTGAGACTGCACTCTCCGAGCGCTTCCAGCTGTCAAGAACGCCGATCCGCGATGTGCTGAAGCAATTGGCCCTGGAGCAATACGTCGACATTTATCCCAAAAAAGGAAATCTCGTTTCGTACATAGATCTGGAGTCGGTGGAACAGATTATCTACCTCCGCAATGTGCTGGAGAAGGAAATTATGAAGTCGCTGGCCGGGAATTTCCCGTTAAAGGGACTGCATACGCTGAAGGACAATCTTGCGCAGCAGCAGAGATGTATTGAGCAGGAGGAGGGAGCAGAGGTGTTCCTGCAGCTCGATGATCAATTTCACCGCACCATGTTCGGCCTGGCCGGCCGTGAATTCCTGTGGGGCGTGCTGCAGCAGTTCAATGTGCATTATATCCGCTACCGCAAGCTGCATATGCTGAAGGACGAGAAGCTGGCAGCGATTCGGCAGGAGCATCAGCAGCTACTGGATTATATCGTGCAGGGAGATACCGCCCGGATCGACGAGCTGGTCCATCACCATCTGCGTGCAGATATCGACTCCAAGAACCTTCAGGAGCATTTCGCTACTTATATCAAAAAGTAGTCCGTTCACCCTGCCCGCTGAAACGCAGTGTTCTATTCACCGGACTCGCGGTATTCCCGGGGAGACTGGCTGCTCCAGCGCTTGAACTGCCGGCTGAAATGGGCGATATCGCGGTAGCCGAGCAGGCCGGAAATCTGGCTGACAGACAGGCTATGGTCATCCAGCAGCACCTTGGCCTCATGCAGCATCTGCTCAGAGAGATAGACCCGGGGGGAGATGCCGAATACCTGGCGGAACACCCGGTAACAGTGGGAAGCGCTGATCCCCAGTTCAGAGGCGATATCATCTATACCGTAATGGCTGTCACCCGGCAGCTCCTGCTTGAACTGCTGATAGACGAGCCCCTGGAGGCGGCTGCGGATCTGGTGGGCCAGCTCGATCTTCTCATAGGTGCCGGGGGAGGAGATATCGGCTTCCAGTGAGAAGACTTCCCAGAGCTGGGCGAACAGGTCGAAGACGGCAGCCTGCAGCCTCATGCGCTGAGACATGGTGATGCCGCCCGGCTCTGAGGCTGCAATCTCCACCAGCCTGCTCAGAACCGGTCCCAATCTGTGGGCAATATGGCTCTCTGAGGTGAACAGCACAGGGTTCAGACGGCTGAGCAAGGAGATCAGCAGCTTATCATCAATATCGAAATGGATGCAGAAATACGTAAAAGGCCTGCCGTTTCCGCTGCGGCTGGAATGCGTATCGCCCGGCCTTAAGAGGACCAGATCCCCGGCACGCTGGAGGAAGCTGTGGTTGTTAACAATCAGCTGCTGCTCTCCTTCAAGCACATAATTGAATTCATACTGGGGATGGGCATGCTGCGGATAATCCCATTCCGCGCTCACTTTGCGCAGGTGCATGCCGAACAGGTTAAGTGTGGTCTTCACATCCGGGATGATGGTCTCACTAAGACTTTGCCCCGGTACAGGCGGTACAAAAGCTGCCACCAATAGATTCGCCCCCTGACATTTTACATTGGAATAGAATATTAGAATGAATGGATGTACGCCATGCTTTATTCATTAAAGTATACAAGAGTTCAGCTTGAAACATAAGAATGTATAGGTTCACTCGATAAACTATCCTTCTATTTCTCGCAGAAACGGTACCGCCCTCTTAAGGACGGTGAAGCCGTTTCTGCTTGATTTGGGTAAATAATAGCTTGATTTGACAATGTTCCGGGCTGCCGGCTGCGTGGTAGGATGAACCTGAACAGCATCTAGTATACAAGATGAACTGGAGGAGATAAGGACATGGGACAACAATCCGGGAATGGGAATGCCGCACGAAATGACAGCGGATACAATGCGTGGTTAAGCTATCCGAAGCTGCCGCAAGGACCTCTATATATGCAATACTCGAAATGGTGCGGAGCCGTATCCGTTACGGAAGAGCATGATACGCTCCAGGCTGCACTTCGTGAATGGCAGAGAGGCATCGCTTCCCTGCTGGACATCCAGGCGGTGTCTGCTCCGCAGCCGGAGGGATTCCGGGTAGCGTTCGGTACCTTTGGCGGCGGTCATCCGCTTATTAAGGATATGTACGATAACAAGACCGTTCAAGCGGTGGGGGACGAAGGGTTCGTGATCCGCACCAGCCAGTCCCTGAAGTGCATCGCTATAGGAGCCTCCTCTCCGGCTGGTGTCCTATACGGGGTCTTCCATCTGCTGCGCCTCATCGCCAGCGGCAACGACATCGAGAATCTGGATGAGCTGGTGAATCCGGTGAACTCGCTGCGTATGATTAACCATTGGGATAATTTCGATGGCAGCGTGGAGCGCGGCTATTCCGGGCGGTCCTTCCTGTATGATAATAATCAGTTCACGCAAGACATGGACAGAATCACGGATTACGCACGGCTGATGGCTACAGCAGGCATCAACGCCATTGCCATCAATAATGTGAACGTCCATGCGCTCGAGACGCTGTTCATCTCCACTTACCTGCCGGATGTTGCACGAATCGCCGGTATCTTCCGTATCTATGGCATCCGTCTGTTCCTGAGTGTGAACTTCGCGGCTCCTATGCATGAGGGTGAAGTGGGAACGGCAGATCCGCTTGAAGCCGGAGTACGGGAATGGTGGAAGTCCAAAGCAGCAGAAATCTATGCCGTCATTCCTGATTTTGGCGGGTTTGTGGTCAAGGCTGACTCAGAGAACCGTCCCGGTCCGTTCACCTACGGGCGGAATCATGCCGATGGCGCGAATATGCTGGCGGAAGCCCTCGAACCGTTCGGCGGCATCGTGATCTGGCGCTGCTTCGTATATAACTGCAAGCAGGACTGGCGTGACCGCAAGACGGACCGGGCCAGAGCAGCCTACGATCATTTCAAACCGCTGGACGGCCAATTTAACGACAACGTTATTCTGCAGATCAAGAACGGACCGATGGATTTCCAGGTCAGAGAGCCGGTATCCCCGCTGTTCGGGGCACTGGAGCGGACGAATCAGGTCATTGAATTCCAGATTGCCCAAGAGTACACCGGACAGCAGCGCCATGTATGCTATCTGGTCCCGCAGTGGAAGGAGATTATGGAATTCGATACGCTGGCCAAGGGCGGAACGGCTCCGGTGAAGCGGATCGTTGACGGCTCGCTGTGGGGCAACCGCTTAAGCGGAGTGGCTGCGGTATCCAATGTGGGCAATGACGGGAATTGGACCGGCCATCTGCTGGCCCAGGCTAACCTCTATGGCTTCGGGCGTCTGGCCTGGAACCCGGAGCTGAGCTCAGAAGCTATTGCCGCCGAGTGGATCGCTCTGACATTTGGTACAGAGGCTGCCGCCGCTGGCGTGATCAGCCGGATTTTACTGGATTCCTGGGAGATCTATGAGTCCTATACGGCACCGCTTGGAGTGGGCTGGATGATCAATCCAGAGCATCACTACGGCCCGAATGTGGACGGCTATGAATATTCCATGTGGGGCACCTACCATTATGCGGATCATCAGGGCATTGGGGTAGACCGGACCGTGGCTACCGGCACCGGCTATAGTGCCCAGTATATGGGCAGCAACGCCCTCCGTTATGATTCACTGGAGGAATGCCCGGATGAGCTGCTGCTATTCTTCCATCATGTGCCGTATACCCATGTGCTGCATTCCGGCAAAACAGTGATTCAGCATATTTACGACACCCACTTTGAGGGTGCGGAGCGTGCCGAAGGGCTGCTGGACGCGTGGAGCGGACTGAAGGGCAGCATCGCGGACGGCCTATACACACAGGTGGAGGAACGCCTTAAGGGACAGGCCGCCCATGCCAAGGAGTGGCGT
This sequence comes from Paenibacillus tritici, assembly GCF_018207515.1. Taxonomy (NCBI): domain Bacteria; kingdom Bacillati; phylum Bacillota; class Bacilli; order Caryophanales; family Paenibacillaceae; genus Paenibacillus; species Paenibacillus tritici. The sequence continues at coordinate 5,145,104 of NZ_CP073365.1, read as the reverse complement.
GATCAGATCAATACGTACTTCTACCGCAAGAGCGGAATTGAAGATGCCGGCAACCGCACCATCTATTGATCACCTGAGAGGGTAAGGGACATGAACAAGATCATACAGACTGTGTACCCCGGTCGTGAGGAGGGAAGCATGACACTGACCTTCGGAGAGGTTATCAGGCATTTAGAAGCAGGGATCCCGGAGCCGCACAATACTGTAGACAAGCTGGAGCCGGGTGCCCCCGAGACGGAAGTGCTGGGGATTGTGACCGCCTTCTCCGCTTCCCACGAGGTCATTGAGCAGGCGCTTACACTTGGCGCCAATCTGATTATTACGCATGAAGGTGTGTATTATAGTCATCAGGACCGGCGCGAAGGGCTGGAGAATGATTCTGTCTTCCGGCAGAAATCGGCATTGATTGCAGGTTCCGGGATAGGGATCTACCGCTTCCATGACTATGTGCACCGTTATACACCGGACGGGATTATGGAAGGGCTGCTGCGGGAGCTGGAATGGGAGCCGTATGTGGAGCGGAATCTGCCCCATGTGTCGATTCTCTCCATCCCCGGGATGACGGTATCAGAGATCGCCGGATATCTGAAAAGCAAACTGCATATTCCTTATATCCGTGCGGCCGGTAATCTGTCTGCCCGGTGCAGCAGGGTAGGCGTGCTGGTCGGCTACCGTGGCGGCGGTGCATCGACAATCCCGCTGTATGAGCAGGAGTCGCTCGACCTGGTTATCGCCGGAGAAGGCCCGGAGTGGGAGACCCCCGAGTATATCCGGGATGCACTCCGGCAGGGCCGGGACAGGGCGCTGATTATGCTGGGCCACGCCGAGAGTGAAGCGCCGGGGATGAAGCTGCTGGCAGAGCGGCTGGCCTTGCGGTATCCCGGCGTGCCGGTACATTTCATTCCGGTTCAGCCCGTTTTTCATATGGTATAGCAACAGAACCTCTTTGAAGGTAAGAAGGCCCGGGGAAGCTCCCTGCGGCTCTCCGGCCGGCAAAGAGGTTTTGTATATTCTGCTGCTGTCCGCCTTTTTGCGTTTTTGACCATCAATTCCCCATTTTGAATATTGAATGGTTACCAGATTCAGCTTACATTGGAGAGGCACCAAGTCCTCAGACTAACCTTATTAAGGAGGTCTTATCAATTGATGACATCATTGAGATGGAACAAGCCGCTTGCTGCTCTGCTGGGTCTCGCCTTGCTTGCCGCAGGCTGCAGCAGCCCCAGGAACCTTGACAGCGCTCCAAGCTCTCCTGCCGGGAATACGTCTGCTTCGCGTGAAGCCGCCGGCGGTTTCACTTATCCGGTGCCGGGCGGATTGGAGCTGACATATATGAACGAACAGCCGGGAGGCACGCCGGAGCGCCTGCCGGTTGATGAAGAATATGAGAAGCGCACAGGCATCTCCATCCGGCAGCTTGGCGGAGCACCCATGACCGACCAGAAATTCAGTCTGCTGCTGGCATCGGGCGAGCTGCCGGATATTTTCCTCAATACCTGGCTGCAATACCCGGGCGGTCCGGATCAAGCTGTGGAGCAGGGTTATATTCTGAAGCTCAATGATCTGATTGACCAGTATGCTCCTAATCTGAAGCGGACCCTTCAGGAGAACCCGGATATCGACAAAATGATCAAAACCGATGACGGCACCTACTACGCCTTCCCGTTCATCCGCTCGGAGATTGGGAGGGTCTACGGCGGGCCGATTATCCGCAGGGATTGGCTCGATGAGCTGAATCTCAGCCTCCCGGAGACGATTGAGGAATGGCATACTGTGCTGACTGCTTTTAAAGAAAAGAAACAGGCCGCATCCCCCTTAACCTTACGCACCATGTTCCTGGGGGAACGGACCGGCGGGTTCGCCGGGGCCTTCGGTGTAATGGGGAACTTCTACGTCAACGACGGAAAAGTGGTCTACGGTTATCTGGAGCCGGGTTACAAGGAGTACCTGAACACGATGAGCCAGTGGTACCGGGAAGGGCTGATTGACAAGGATTTCGCCTCGATTGATGCAGCTACCGTTGATAAGAAGATGACTTCGGGTGTCAGCGGGGCAACGATCGGCTGGCAGTACTATATTGAGAAATACAATTCGGCCGTGCAGGCCGGTGATCCAGAGGCAGATTTCGCGGCTGCTCCCTACCCCTCTGCTGTCAAAGGCGGACTTCCGGAGTTCGGCCAGCTGGATAATGCTTATGCCGGGACCAGCTCTGCGGCCATCTCGGCTACAACCCGGCATCCCGAGGCCGCTATGCGCTGGCTGGATTATGCTTTTACCAGGGAAGGCAGCATGCTGAATACGTATGGGATTGAAGGCATTACGTATACGCTGGAGGACGGCAAGCCTGTCTATACCGATCTTGTGGTCAAGAATCCGGACGGGCTGGGCAGCGACCAGGTCATGACGCAATATTCGCACGGCACCAACTTCCCGATGATCCAGCAGGACAATAACCTCCCGGCCAAATATCCGGCAACAACCGAATCCATCGGCATCTGGAAGCAGACCAATCATGAGAGCCACCTGCTGCCTCCCGTAACGCCGACTGCCGAAGAAGCGGATGAGATGAGCAGTATAATGAACGACATCCATACTTTTGTGAAGGAAACCGAACTCAAGATCATCCTGGGCATGGATTCCATAGACCATTATGACAAGTATGTTCAGCAGATGAAGGATCTGGGCATCGGACGGGCACTTGAAATCCAGCAAGCCGCCTATGAACGTTATTTGAACCGCTAAGCCCGGCTATGGGAATCCAGAGGAGGAAGCACAGCAATGAGTATAAGGAAGAAACTTAGCAACAATTGGCAGTTCTGCAAGCAGCCGCTTCATACAGGGCTCGCGGAGGCCGCCGCAGATAACGGATGGATGCCGGTTACGCTGCCGCATGACTGGCTGATCTATGATACCCGTAACCTCTATGAGAACGGAGAGGGCTGGTACCGCACCAGCCTCCGCTTCGATGAAGTGCCTGATGATGAGCTGGTGTCCCTGCGTTTTGAGGGAGTGTATATGAACTCGGCACTATATGTGAACGGGCAGGCGGCGGGGGAGTGGAAATACGGATATTCTACCTTTGAATTTGACATTACCCCGTACCTGATAGCGGGAGAGAATGAGATATATATGCGTGTGATTCACGAAGCCCCCAATTCCCGCTGGTACTCCGGGGCCGGAATCTACCGGCCGGTCTGGCTCAAGACGACGCCGAAGACCCGTATCGCCGCTGACGGGATTTATATTGTTGCCAGAGCAGGAGCGAGCGGGTCCTGGACAGTGGATGTAGATGCGGAGCTGTATCTCTCTGAAGAAGCTGCGGCACAGGGTACGAGGCTGAGGCTGCGGCACAGCCTTCTGGATGCGCAAGGAGCGGTAATTGCCGGGCATACCACGGAGGTGCCTGTGCAGGAGGGGCTGACCGTATATAGCAAGAGCCGTCTGACGGTGGATCAGCCCTTGTTATGGGATATTTGCAGTCCCAATCTCTATAGCCTGCAATCGGAGCTGCTCGCAGAAGATGAGGTCATTGAAACGGAGAAGGAGCACTTCGGCTTCCGGACCCTGGAACTGGACAGTGACAGGGGCTTCTTCCTCAACGGGCGTCATGTCAAAATAAACGGAGTCTGCCAGCATCATGATCTGGGCGCTCTGGGGGCTGCCGTGAACAGGGCGGCTCTGCGCCGCCAGCTCGTCCTGCTGCAGGAGATGGGAGTCAACGCCATCCGTACCGCGCATAATATGCCGGCTGTAGAGCTTATGGAGCTGGCCGATGAAATGGGGCTGCTGATCGTGTCGGAAGCCTTCGATATGTGGGAGCGCAGCAAAACACCTTATGATTACGCACGGTTCTACCCGCAGTGGTGGAAGCGTGATGTTGCCAGCTGGGTGCGTCGCGACCGGAACCGTCCTAGCCTGCTGATGTGGAGTATCGGCAATGAGATCTATGACACTCACGCAGATAGCCGGGGCCAGGAGCTTACCCGGGAGCTGCAGGCTGAGGTGCTGGCCCATGATCCGCAGCGCAATGCGTTTGTTACCATCGGCTCTAACTATATGCCCTGGGAGAATGCGCAGCGATGCGCAGATATCGTTAAGGTGGCAGGCTATAACTACGCGGAGAAATATTACGGGCAGCATCACAAAGAGCATCCGGACTGGATCATCTACGGCAGTGAGACCTGTTCGACGGTGCAGAGCCGGGGAATCTACCATTTCCCGCTGGCCCAGTCTGTGCTGGCCGATGATGACCAGCAGTGCTCTTCCCTCGGGAATAGCTCGACCAGCTGGGGGGCCAAGAGTACAGAGGCCTGCATCACCGCTGACCGGGATGCGGGCTTCTCGCTGGGGCAGTTTCTCTGGACAGGCTTTGACTATATCGGGGAGCCTACTCCGTATCACACCAAGAATTCGTATTTCGGGCAGCTGGATACCGCCGGTTTCCCTAAGGATTCCTACTACATCTATCAGGCGGAATGGACAGATTACCGTACGCATCCGATGATTCATATCTTCCCGTACTGGGATTTCTCCCCGGGCCAGCTGATTGATGTGCGTGTCTGTTCCAATGCTCCCCGTATGGAGCTGTTCGTGAATGAAATCTCGCAGGGCATTGTGGAGATTGATCATGCCCGCGGACACAAGCTGCTTGGAGAATGGCAGCTGCCTTACGCGGACGGTATCCTGCGGGCGGTGGCTTATGATGAGCAGGGGGAGATCGTTGCTGTAGAGCAAATCTCCTCTTTCGGAGATGCGGCTTCGCTTGTTCTTGCTCCCGACAAGCGGGTAATCACAGCAGACGGCACAGATCTTATCTTTGTAACGATCAGCACTCTGGACCAGGAGGGACGCCCGGTAGCGAATGCCAATAACAGGGTTCATCTCAGTATTGAAGGTCCGGGACGGCTGATTGGCCTGGATAACGGGGACAGCACGGACTATGATTCCTACAAGGGAGTAAGCCGCCGGTTGTTCAGCGGTAAGCTGCTGGCAGTGATTGCCGGAACACTGGATGCCGGTATGATTACCCTGCGGGCAGCTTCTGAGAATCTGGCTTCTGCTGAGCTTACCCTGCAATCGGTGCTTCCAGCACCGGGAACGGCCGCCGAAGATGAGCTTTATCTGTACGCGTATAACCCGCTGGAGGCGGATGCTGCATCCGGGTATCCGGAGAGCGCCCGGGATAGAGAGATCCCGGTCCGCAAGCTGGAGATTATCTGTCCCGAAGGCAATGTTCTGACGCCGGAGCAGCCGTCGCTTCCAGTCCGCGTCAGGCTTCATCCGCAGGGTGCCTCGTGGCAGAATGTCGAGTGGCGGATCACCAATGCCGCCGGGATTGATACCAATATTGCCACGATTGAGACGAATGGGCATGAGGCGGTAATTACGGCCTTGGGAGACGGAGAGGTGTATATCCGCTGCGGAACAGCCAATGGCGCTGACGGGATACGGCTCTATTCACAAATGGAATTCAAGCTGACAGGACTGGGTCAGGCCTATCTGAATCCGTATGAATTTGTCTCCTCCGGGTTCAGCAGCGGCCAAAGCCGGAATCTGACCAACGGCAATGAACGGGGGGTCGCCACGGCCCGCGAAGGGGAGAGCCGGATTTGCTTCGAACGGATCGACTTCGGGGATTATGGAGCCGATGAGATCATTCTGCCGGTCTTCTCGCTCGATGATCAGGAATTTCCGATGGAGATATGGGAAGGTATACCCGGAGCGCCTGGTGCCGAGCGGCTCACCACTGTGACTTACCAGAAGCCATCCCGCTGGAATGTATATCAGGAAGAGCATTATACGCTTCCCAGACGGCTGACGGGCATCACCTCTCTGTCCTTCGTGGTGCGCAAGAAGATTCATCTGAAGGGCTTCTCGTTTGTACGTAAGCCTAAGGCATTCGAGCGTCTGAATGCGCTGGCCAACACTGCGGTCTACGGGGATACCTTCACTATAACGGAGGATGCCGTCGAGGGAATCGGCAACAATGTGTCGCTTATATTTGCCGGAATGGACTTCGGAGCAGCGGAATGCTCACGGCTGGTCATCTGCGGACGCTCGGCGCTTGCGGGCAATACCCTGCAGATTCTGTTCAGCGGTTCCGGCGGCGAAACGAAGCAGCTGATCGAATTCGCCGGAAGCGGCAGCTACACGGAGCGTGAATTCAGCCTGGACATGCCGGTCAGCGGCAGCCTGACCGTCACCTTCCTGTTCCTGCCGGGCAGCCGGTTTGACTTCAAGTGGTTCCAGTTCCTGCCGCCGTCACTCTAGAATCTGCACTATCCGGCGATCCGCCAGCGGATGGTCTAAGGACAGGCAACAGCTTTCACTGCGAATAAGGGATACCGCAAATAGCCGGGTGGTTGGCGTTTGCGGTATCCCTTTTGATTGTGAAGCGGGATCTGAGAAGAAGCCCGGGAGCTTCCTGTCAGCCGTAGTCCTTCCCGTCATCGTCTGCTTCACTTATCCGCACCTCTATAAGCTTCATTGGACTGAAGGCACGGACCGTATGTCGTTGTCCCCTGGCTATGGTATAGCTACCGCCCGCAGCTGCAGCGGATGCGTGTCCATTCACGCTTACCTCTCCATGACCGGACACAATCATCCAGGTCTTGGCGGAATGCGGACAGACCCTTTCAGATATGTCATGGTCCGCCAGCAGGGTCAGCATTACCGTAATGACAACTCCGGGGCCGCCCGACTCACGGTCAAGGACAGTATAGCTGCCCCAGCCCGTTTCTCCATACCGCATCTCCTTTGCTGAATTCTCCATCAGAATATCCTTGATGAGGTTTGCTTCCTTCCTGCCGGCGATCAGGATGCCATCGGGACTGGCTACGGCGACTATACCGGGGACACCAATGACATGCAGCGGTATCCCCAGCTCGTTAATAAGCTGACTGTTCCCGCATTCTCCCCATAGCCCGCCTTCTCCAATGACCTGTGAAGGCAGCCGGTCCGTCAGCGTATCCCAGCTTCCCAGGTCGGACCATTCGCCTTCATGTCTTACGACGACAGCTCTGGTGCTGCGCTCCGCCACTTCCTTGTCGAAGCTGCGGACCGGGAGCCCCGGATACAACGCGGTCAATGCCGCGGATTCGGCAGGCAGCCCCAGCCTCTCCAGATGCTCCAGCAGGAAGCTCAGCCGCGAAGCGAATACCCCGCAGTTCCATAACGCCTGTTGTCGCATCAGCTCCCGGGCTCCAGCCACATCAGGCTTCTCTGCAAAAGATAATACCGGAGCATACACGCCGGAGTCACCCTGTGCCGGGACGATATAGCCGTATTGCTCCGAGGGATAAGCAGGCCCTGTTCCAAGCAGGAGGAGCTCAGCTTGCGAGGCGGCCAGGATATCTTCAAATTGGTGAAACTGGCGGAAGAAGCCGTCATCCGCGAACATATCGGCCGGAGCGATACAGACGATGTCCTCCGGCTGTGCCTTTCCGGCAGCAAGCAAGTGCAGGGCGCCCAAGGCGGCTGCAGTGAAGGTGCCGCGCTTGCAAGGCTCCCCGATTACCGGATATCGGCTTCCTGTATACCGCTGTGTGAGGGCGGCCTGCTCCTGGTGTGCTACCAGGAGCAGGGATTCGTCCAGTCCGGCATGAGCGAGCTGACGGCATACCCGCCCGAGCATGGACTCCGTGCCCCCGTCCGGTGCAGGAAGCAGCTGCAGGAACATCTTGGAGCGGATGCTGCCGGACAGAGGCCATAGCCGCTGGCCGGAGCCGCCGCACAGAAGGATAGTATGCATCACTTTGCGTGCCTCCTTAGGGCTTGCCCGGAGTGGAATATCCCTTGCGCTGATGGAAGGAGAGTGAACGGTAAGACCCGGCATACTTCTGAATCTGCGATTGCGTCAGGGAGCCTGCCGGGATCTTCAGCGATTTATTCTTGGCGTTCTTGAGCAGCACGGCGGTGCGGTTTCCGCTGTACACGTAGTTGGCATAGGTCTCGAATTCGGAGAAGCCGAACTGTCTCTTCTTGTTGATACTGCGGATAATGGCGGCATGCCAGGACATTCCGTGCCTTGCTTCAATGGTTCGTTTGAGACTGGCCAGCTTCGCGGACTCGAACAGCATATAGTGGGTGACACAAGATTTGGGAGCGGAGGCAGCGGCACCAAGCAGCTTGCGGTAGGTGCGGAAATACTCCGGCTGGCTCCAGTTACGGCAATAGAAGATGCTTTTCCCGCCGGAACGGAACCGATGGGGACGAATGAGCACCGTATCCGCATCAACGACCAGGAAATATTTCTCGCGGCAGATATGATCCCCGTTCATCTTAAGCAGCTGCTGATACAGCCAGCCTGAGCGGTTCCAGCGGGTGGAGGAATAGCGGATAGCTTTTTTAGTGAACGGCAGGACGGTGGTTTCATTGACAAAAACACAGCTTTTGCGGGAGCACAGTTGTCTGATTCTACTGTTATTCGGCGAGACAATGTAGATATTGCTGATAGGGTGCTGGACATAACGACGAAGACTATCAATCACATAAGGGAGGGTGGCGAGATCTTTTTCGATAGCAGGAATCAGGATGTCGATCGAAGGAGCACTTGAGGTCACACTTACCGTAGCAACGGACATGGATTCATCTCCATACATATATTGACATTTGAGCGTCTTCACTAGGGTATGCCTGGGGAGCGGCAGTTGATAGGGCCATCATCCTGATCAAGTTAATCTTTCCGTACGGGACAAATGATATATTCAAGGGCAACTCCATCGGCATAGGATACAGTGAATATGTAATTATATGTAAAAAAGGGAGCGCTGGCTCCCATCCCGGACAGGAGAGTGCATAAGTGACCGCCAAAAAGGTTCAGTCAGGACAGAGCAAATGGTATAAGACACAATTGCTGCTTAAGAACGAGTGGATTAAGTCCTTCATCCCCGATACCCGGAGAATGAGCAGGCGCAATCTGGAGCAGATGATGCACAGTTACGGAATGATCTATATCAAGCCGGAACGGGGAACGTATGGCATTGGAGTAATCCGCGCGGAGCGGAGAGAGCAGGAGGGATATACGTACCAGTATGAGGAGACCCTCCGCCGGTTCACTACCTTTGAGGCTTTTCATCACAGTCTCGTGAAGAAGCTCGGTAAGAGGAGTTATCTGCTGCAAAAAGGCGTCCATCTGCTGAAGCATAACGGGCGCCGTTTCGATATCCGGGTGATGGTGCAGCTCAGTCCCAAGGGGGTCTGGGAAGCTACCGGGATTATCGGCCGGCTCGGGCATCCGCGCAAAATTGTGACCAATTACCACAGCGGCGGCAAACCGACCGCAGTGGAGCATTTGCTCTCCACCCATCTGTCTGCGCAGCAGCTTGTGCAGCTTAAGGGGGATATGAACCGGCTGGGCACACGCATAGCGGTACAACTGAAGAAGACTTTTCTACATCACCGGCAGTTCGGTGTAGACATTGGACTAGACCGCTCACTGAAGCCGTGGATTATTGAAGTGAACATGAATCCCGATCCTTATATTTTTAATCAGCTCAAGGATAAATCCATGTACCGCAGAGTGATGCGGTACCGGCGTTATGGCTTGAAGCATTAGTACGGCGTACCAGAGGTTGGCTCCCGGCATGCACGGGGTCCGCCTCTGGTATTTGCCGTTTCGAGAGGGCCCCAGTTTAAACTCAGTTTACATTCCGGCTGTACATTCAGACTACAGCAGCGCAATGAAGAATGCCGGAAGGAGGAGAGCCGGGTCTGCTTCGGTACCTGGATAGTTAGAACATTGACAGTTAGAGTTCTATGTATTATATTTGACTTATTACTTAGAATTCTATCTAAAATGAAAAGGGGACTTGAACATGACTGAACCCATTCTGCATACACCGTATTCCGATTTGTTCCGTGAGATTGGCCTCAAGCTTAAGAGCTCTGCCGATGTCCGGCTGAACGAGCTGGGACTGAATTCCGCGCAAGGCCGGATGATCGGATATATCTATGAGAATCAGGACCAGGGCGTGATCCAGAAGGATCTGGCGGAGCAGTTCAAGCGGCGGGGAGCCAGCATCACCAGCATGCTCCAGGGTCTGGAGAAGAAAGGCTACATCGCCCGCGTCACCGATGAGAAGGACGAGCGGCAGAAGCGGCTTACCGTGCTGGAGAAAGGGGTTGTCCTGGTGGAGGAGTTCAACCAGATGTTCGCGGAGGTGGAGGCAGGAATTACCCGTCAGCTCACCGAGGAGGAGGCAGCCACCTTGCTGAAACTGCTGTCCAAAGTCAATCAAAGCCTGTAATTACGTATGGAGGTATTAATTATGAAACAAGAAGTGTCCAATCAATATTACCTGGAGTCCGCTCCAATGAAGAAGGCGATCTTCCATTTGTCGGTTCCCATGATGATCGGCATGTCAGTCGGAACGGTCTACAATGTGATCAATGCGTATTTCATCGGCCTCCTGCATAACACAAGTATGCTGACGGCAATTACACTGGGCTTGCCGATCTTCACCGTTCTGATGGCTTTCGGTAACGTGTTCGGGGTAGGCGGCGGAACCTTCGTCACCCGGATGGCCGGGGAGAACAATACCGCAAAAGGCAAGCAGATCGCCGGATATACCTTCTATGCAAGCATTATTGCGGGCCTTGTTATCGCCCTGCTGGCCATGTTGGCCATTAACCCGCTCACGCGGCTGCTTGGGGCGGATGCGGCAACCTTCGGCTACACGAAGACCTATGCCCTGACGCTGTTCGCCGGCGGCTTCGCGGTCGTGCTCAACTTTGCGCTGGAGCAGCTGGTCCGCGCGGAGGGGGCGTCGAAGGAGTCCATGTATGGTATCTTTATCAGCACAGCGCTCAGCCTGATTTTTGATCCGCTATTCATTCTGATCCTGGACTGGCATGTCGCCGGTGCGGCGCTGGCCATGTGCCTGGCTAACCTGGGGTCTGCGGTCTATTATCTCTATTACCTGGAGAAGCGGAGCCAGAATCTGCGGGGATTCCTGAAGCAGTTCAGAATATCCCTGCAGGATCAGCTGGAGATCTATAAGGTCGGCATCTCTGAGCTGCTGCAATGCGCTTTTCTGATCGTGTCTACCCTGCTGCTTAATAACTACTCCATCCAGTATGGTGAGAATGTGGTAGCCGGGTTCGGGGTAGCGCTGAGAATTGTGCAGATTCCGGAGTTCCTGTCCATGGGGCTGTTCCTGGGCCTGATTCCGCTCTTCGCCTTCAGCTATGCCAGCAAGAACAGGGCCAGACTTACCTCCAGCATGAAGTACGCCTTCAGTTATATTGCGGGCATCTCGTTAGTATTTGTAGCCCTGGTCTTTTCATTCAGAGGGCCGGTCCTGCATCTGTTCTCCAGCGATAACTCAGTGATCGGCATGGGAACCTATATCCTGGGGGCGATGCTGGTATCCGCGCTGTTCAACGGGTTCACCGGTCTGTTCATGAGTATCTTCCAGGCTACAGGCCAAGGCGCACAGGCCGCAGTTGTCGCGGTTACGCAAGGTGTACTCTATATTCCGGTCATTATCCTGCTGCATCAGTTCTTCGGCCTGCACGGGGTGATCTGGTCGATGACCATTACCGAGGTAATTACAAGCCTTCTGGGAGCAATCCTCTTCATCGGCTTCAACCGCAAGCTACGGAAGCTGGGACAAGAGGGCAACCCGCAGAATGCGGTCCCCGCTCCAGCTGGACAGGTGTAACCGGAGCAGATAGCGGGATGCTGCGTGGGGGTGTGAGGAAACGTAGGTAGTGTGTTGGGAGTAGAGTTACTGTGAGGGAATGTAGATAGTATGTAAGGAGTAGAGTTACTGGGAGAAAAAGTAGATAGTATGTAGGGAGTAAAGTTGCTGGGAGAAAAAGTAGATAGTGTGTAGGGAGTAGAGTTACCGTGTGAGGATCATAGATATTAGAAGCATACAGCGTGAGGTGAGTGTAATAAGAGTTGCTTCTACCGTGGAAGGCAGGTTCGGTCAAGTATTCCGGTAACAACGCGGCTGGGAGTCCTGCTATCCGCCACTCACCTGACTATTAAGTTGATATCCGGACACTCATCCATAGTGTCCATCCAAAAAACCTTGAATCTTCAAGGTTTTTTGGTGTATGGAAAAGTTAATTGTCTTTCAAAGTTTATAAGTCCAATTTAACTAACGAACTTCCCATATCGAGAGGGATAAATCCCTCTGAATCCGCCGAAAGTGGGCAGAGTGGGGCAAGGAGAGGGATAAATCCCTCTGAATCTGCTAAAAGCAGACGGTAGGCGGAAATGAGGAGCACTAGTGCACCTGAATCTGCAGAAAGCAGGCGGTAGGCGGAAATGAGGAGCACAAGTGCACCTGAATCTGCCGAAAGCAGGCGGTAGGCGGAAATGAGGAGCACAAGTGCACCTGAATCTGCCGAAAGCAGGCGGCAGGCGGAAATAAAGAGCACAAGTGCACCTGAACGCATCATCATCGACCCAACTCCGGCATAGCTAAATCCTGATACTTTATAGTAAAATGAGATAAATTTGAACACAGAGGAGTTACTGTATGCTGGACGTTAATGAAATTCAGGCGCGGATTCCCCACCGGTATCCGTTTCTCCTGGTAGACCGGATCACCGAGCTTGATGAAGGCAAGCGGGCGGTCGGGATTAAGAATGTGAGTATAAACGAACCGTTTTTCCATGGCCATTTCCACGGATATCCGGTGATGCCGGGCGTATTGATCGTAGAGGCGCTGGCCCAGGTAGGCGGTCTAGCCATGTCCAAGCAGGAAGAGAGCGGAAGCACAATCGGACTGCTCACGGGAATCGACAACTGCCGTTTTAAGCGTCAGGTGAAGCCGGGGGATCAGCTGCGCCTTGAATTTGAAGTGACCCGGGTCAAAGAAATGATTGTCAAAGGAACCGGGACCGCCACAGTAGACGGTGAACGGGTGTGCGAAGCTGAAATTATGTTTGCGTTCGGCGGGCAATAATTAGCGGAAAAGGTGGCTGAACAACCCTCATGACAAAAAGTGTTGTATTTAAAACGGTTTCATGCTATTTTATAAACTATAAAAACGTTTTTATTGAAGAGGAACAATGATATGGCAAAGATAACGATCAAAGACGTAGCCAGAGAAGCGGGGGTCTCCATCTCCACGGTCTCGAACGCCTTGAATGATGTGGATGTCCTCAATCCGGAGACCAAATCCCATGTGCTGAAGGTCGCCCAGCGCCTGAATTATGTTCCGAACCTGAACGGCAAGCTGCTGAAGTCCGGTACCACCAAGATGCTGGGGTTCTTCACCACAAGTGTGTCAGGCCCGTACTTCTACAAGCTGGTAGAGTCGATGGCCCGTCAATGCGACCGCCAGGGCTATGGCCTGAATGTATTTGTCACCAAGGACAAACATGTCATTATGAGCAATATTCTCGGACGGCGTGTGGATGGTGTCATTATCTATGAAGAGCTGGGCATTGACGAGAAGGACATTGCCGCCATGAAGAAAGACAAGATTAAGGCGGTGTTTCTGGACCGGGTGCTGGAAGACGAGGGGATGGGCAGCATTATTTTTGATTCCTACGAATCCGGCTATGAGGCGACGAAGTATTTAATCAGTCTTGGGCATAAGAACATTGCCTATATCTCCGGCGTAGATACGATGTTCGACAGCGTGCAGCGGCGTGAAGGTTACCTGGCGGCGCTCCGCCAATATCAGCTCCCGGTGGATGAGGATTATATTATTCAGGGTTATTTTGAGGAGGATAGCACCTATAATGCCGTGAAGTCCTTCATCCGCGTGCATCCCGAGAAGTTACCCGACGCCTTCCTGGCTGGGAATGATATCAGTGCGATGGGCTGTATTCAAGCGCTTAAGAGCTACGGCTATGAGGTCCCGCAGGACGTTAGTGTGATGGGCTTCGATGATATTGACATTGCCCCCTATTACTCGCCGCCGCTCACGACCGTACGGAATCAGATTGCAAGGCAGGGGATGCTGGCGATCGACCATCTGGTCCGGATGATTCAGGAGAAGGAGCAAGGCGCCGTGCAGAAGCTGCAGGGTGAACTTATCGTAAGAGGCTCAAGTCATGTGAAGCTGGAGCGGAAGGACCGCACTTAGCGTGCAGGAATGGTGTTAACTACATGAATAGCAGGGGGATTTTTCTGAAAGATAAGAATTTATATGCTTCGCGCAATAAATCTTGCTTTTCTTTCTCGCTGAAACGGATGCCATCCTTTTGAAGGTCGGTGCAGGCGTTTCTGCTTGCCCAAAAATAAAAACGTTTTTATTGAACCGGACATTTGCATGACCATTTCTTGATTGGGAGGGGAGAAGAACATGAGTAAAACAGCTCCAGCACCTTCAGCTTCAATACCGCCGTCCGCCAAGAAGTCTATGGGGCAGCGGATCAAAGAATTTGCAAGCGATTACAAAAGGCAGTGGGAGATTCAGTCGATGGTGCTGCCGGGCATTATTTTTATGATTATTTTCTGCTACATACCGATCTATGGCCTCAGCATCGCCTTCAAGAATTACACGGTCATTGATACGCTATCAACCGCACCCTGGGTGGGATTGGATAACTTCAAGATTATTCTGTCAGACGAATATTTCTGGGATGCGGTCGTGAACACCCTGGGGATCAGCTTCCTGAAGCTTGGGATCGGGTTCATCATTCCGATTATTCTCGCCATCATGATCTACGAGCTGAGTATGGGCCGCTTCAAAAAATTCGTCCAGACGATCTCCTATCTGCCGCATTTCCTGTCCTGGATCGTACTCGGCGGGATGCTGATCACCTGGTTCTCCACCTCAGGCCTGTTCAATGAGCTGCTGCTGAATCTCGGGCTGATCTCGAAGCCGTCCAACATTCTGCTAGATGCAGGCAAGTACTGGTGGATTGCCACACTGTCCGATATCTGGAAGGAAGCCGGATGGGGCACGATTCTGTATCTGGCGATTATGGCCAAGATCGATCCGACCTACTATGAAGCGGCCAAAATAGATGGAGCCAGCCGGCTCCGCCAAATCTGGAATATCACCCTTCCGAACATGAAGCCGATTATCAGCCTGAATCTGATTCTGACGGTAAGCGGTCTGCTCGGCTCGAATCTGGATCAGACGCTGGTTCTGATGAACTCCCAGAACCGGGCCAAGGCTGAGGTTATCAACTCTTATGTATACCGCATGGGGATGACGCAGGGAGACTTCTCTTATGCCACAGCCGTGGGTCTGGGTGTCTCGATTGTGTCGGTGATCCTGCTCGTAACAGCCAACAAAGTCACCAGTAAATTGAACGATAATCAATCGGTGTTATAGAGGGAGGTCTTTGTGTGAATCGAAAGGTGGTTAAAGAAGATCTCGACAGCCGGATCTTTGATGCGGTCAATATGATTGTACTCAGTGTGTTCATGGTTATTATCCTCGTTCCCTTATGGAACGTTATTATTTCATCGCTCAGTTCAGGCAAGGCGCTGGCCGAGGGAGGATTCATCTTCTGGTCCAAGGAATTCTCCCTGGAGAATTACCGGGCGGTATTTAATGACAGCAGCATCGGGCAATCCTTCATTGTCTCCGTCGCCAAAACGCTCATCGGGGTCATCACCCATGTGTTCTTTTGCGCCATGATCGGCTACGGTCTCAGCAAAAGATACATCCGCGGCCGCAAGCTGTATGTGGCGATGGGCGTCATTACGATGTTTTTCTCCGGCGGGATGATTCCGACTTATCTGCTTATTAAATCCCTCGGTCTCCTGAACAGCTTCTGGGTGTATATTATCCCGGCATTATTCAGCTATTACGACGTTGTGATTCTGATGAATTTTTTCCGGAACGTCCCGGATTCGCTGGAAGAGTCGGCTAAGATCGACGGCGCAGGCGACTGGCATATTTTCCTCAAAATCTTCATTCCGCTATCCATGCCCGCTATGGCCACGATCGCCCTGTTCAACGGGGTGGGGCAATGGAACGACTTCATGACCACGAAATTATATATCACCGATCAGGCACTGTACCCGCTGCAGATGAAGCTGTATGAGATTATTGTGCAGTCACAGACCCAGTCCATGCAGAACATCGGCGGCTCCGTCGTAATTGAAACCACCACCAAAGGGGTTCAACTGGCAACCATTGTCATTACTACCCTGCCGATTGTTGCGATGTATCCCATTCTTCAAAGATACTTTATCTCCGGCATGATGGTGGGGGCAGTCAAGGAGTAGGGCAAGGAAGTCAATTTAATATTATAGGGAGGTATATCAATGATTAAGATGAAGAAGTTCCCGGGTCAAAAGAGTCTGAAGCTCGCGCTGCTCCTGCTCTCGGCTATGCTGGTTGTGGCAGGCTGCAGTTCAAACGGCGGCTCCAAGAAAGCCAGCGAGGTGTCGATTGAAGACCGCTACACAGCAGACCCGGAGACCCCGGCCTGGAAGCTGGATAAGAAGAGTGAGACTACAGAATTAACCTGGTATGTCAACGCGGACTGGTGGAATACGGACTTCGGCAAGGATGTTGTAACCAAGAAGATCAAAGAGGATCTGAACATCAATATCAAGTTCATTACCGGGGACGATACCAAGCTGAACACCTTCTTCGCAGGCGGCGATATGCCGGATCTGCTGACGATCTTTGACTCGAATTCTCCGGTTGTGCAAAAAGCCGCTACCTGGGCGCTACCGCTGAACGAGCTGGCTGAGAAATATGATCCGTATTTCAACAAGGTGGCTGCTGCCGACACCCTGAACTGGTTCCAGCTGAAGGACGGCAAAACCTATGGCTATCCTAACTATTCCAATACACAGGCCGATTATGACAGCGGTAACATTCCGGCTAAGACGGCTTTTGTGATCCGCAAGGATGTCTATGAGGCGCTGGGCAGCCCGTCCTTCGGGACCCCGGAAGAATTCAAGCAGGTGCTGAGCGAGATCAAGGCCAAGTTCCCGGACATGATTCCCTTCGGCTTCAATGCGATTGGGGAGGGTACCGGCTCGCTGGGGGATGTACTGCAGGACTTCATCGGGGTTCCGCTGGAGACCGAAGACGGCAAGTTCTACAACCGCAATCTGGATGAGGATTATCTGGCCTGGCTGCGGACGCTGAATGCGGCTTACAGAGACGGGGCGATCAGTGATGACAGCTTCGCAGATGACGGCACAGGGTTTGAGGAAAAGGTGAAATCCGGTAAATACGCCACAATGCTGCTCGATGGTACACCCCAGCAGGGCGGGAACCTGCAGATTTTCATGAGTGCCAATCCGGGAAAAGAGTATATTGCCATCGACGGCCCGCAGAGCACAGTAGGACATCAGCCTACCCTTAATCAATCCGGTATTACGGGCTGGATGATCAGCTACATCACCAAAGACTGCAAGGACCCGGCCAAGGCGATCCAAATCTTCACGTATCTGCTGAGCGAAGAGGGACAGAAGCTGATGAATTACGGGGTTGAAGGCGTGACCTACAAGACCAATGCTGACGGAACGGTTGAACTGATGCCGGAAGTGAAGGATCTGCAGCTTAACAATGCGGATAAGTTCAAGAAGGATTACCGGATGGGTGAATTTATGTTCTTCGGACATGACCGCCACAAAGCGCTGAGCAAGGATGCCTTCCCTGAATCGATCAAGCAAATGCAGGAATGGGGCAAAGGCAAGCTGAAGCCGCATTTCATCCTGGAGAATATCAATCCCGATCAGGGGACGGCAGATGCCCGCGGCCTGAGCGCGATCAATACCAACTGGAACACCTCCATGGTAAGTATGATCCGTGCGAAGGACGACGCGTCCTTTGACAATACCTTGGCTGAGTACAAAGCCTTCCTGGATAAGAACGGCTGGGATAAGATCGTGGAGGTCCGCAGCGGCAAGATGAAGGCCAACAAGGAGAAGCTGGGCATTCAATAAGCGAGGCGCAGGAGGGAGGAAAAGAACATGCGGGATATTATCATGTATCAGTCCAGCGGAGAAGATGAGCTGTTTGTGGAAAAATCCGCAGCAGAGCCGCCGCAGATAGCTGCTGAAGCGGTTACGGTCACCGTTGAGATTGATGCGGGCCAGACTTATCAGGAGATGGATGGCTTCGGGGCATCCTTCACCGATTCGGCTGCCTATCTGATCCATCAGGTGCTTGACGAAGCACAAAGAACAGAGGTCATGAGCAAGCTTTTTCATCCGCAGGAGGGCATCGGCCTGTCCTTCCTGCGGAATCCCATGGGGGCATCGGATTATGCCAGATCGGTCTACAGCTATAATGATCTGCCGGAACAGGAGACCGATCCTTCGTTGGAACGCTTTTCGATCGCCCATGATGAAGCAGACATTATTCCGTTATTACAGCAGGCGCTGAAGCTGAATCGGGAGATCAAGCTGATGGCTTCGCCCTGGAGCGCACCGGGCTGGATGAAGACCAGCGGCTCGATGATCGCCGGGCAGCTGAAGCCGGAGAATTACCGGGTGTATGCCGATTATTTTGTCCGCTATATTCAGGCCTTCGCGGCTCACGGATTGCCTGTCTACGCCGTTACCGTGCAGAATGAGCCGCTCTACGAACCGCATCATTATCCGAGTATGCTGATGCTGCCGGAGGAGCAGCTGGAGTTCATCCAGAGAGAGCTGAAGCCAAGCTTCAGGAAGCACGGGCTGAATACGAAGATCTTCTGCTACGATCACAACTGGGACCGGCCGGACTATTCGCTGACTGTTCTTGAGCAGGCCGAAGCCGAAGTGGATGGTGTAGCCTGGCACTGGTACGGCGGCGCTCCGGCCGCACAATCGGAAGTGCTGGCGGCTTACCCGGATACAGAGGTGCATTTCACCGAAGGCTCCGGCGGGGAGTGGATTCCGCCATTTGAGCAGGCATTCTCCAACGTGATGCGTACAGGAATAGAGATCCTGCGGAATCACAGCAAGTCGTTCGTACTCTGGAATATGGCGCTGGATGAACAGAACGGCCCGGCTGTTCCCGGCTTCGGCAAAAGCACCTGCCGCGGGGTGGTGACGGTCAACCAGCAGACCAGGGAGCTTACGTATACCCTGGACTACTATGCGCTGGCCCATTTCAGCAAAGTCATCCGGCCCCGGGCGCTGCGCCTCGGGACCACCGCCAGCCATGAGCAATTGCGCTCCGTTGCCTTCCGCAACAGGGACGGATCGGTTGCGGTAGTCTTGTTCAACGATGGAGAAGCGGAAGAGACTGTAGCCGTGAAGCTTCAGGGGGAAGAGATGCTGACCTTCTCCATGGCTCCGAAAAGCGCGGTTTCGCTGAAGCTGAGTGAGACGCAGGTATAGGGGACAACAGTGAGGCAAGGACAGGGATAAGGGCAAGGATAAGGGCAAGGACAGGGATAAGGGCAAGGATAAGGGCAAGGATAAGGGCAAGGATAAGGACTGAGACAAGGACAAGGACAGGTACTCCTAGGGATAGGACGCCTGTCCTTTTTTTTAGGCGGCCGTCTGCGTTAAGATGAAGGCAAATACGAAGTTATATGCCAAGAGGAGTGATTCAGCCAGTGAATACAACCAAGCTTTGTTTCATCGGGGCAGGCTTCCATGCCGCCACGAATATCTATCCTGCGGCGGTGGAAGCGAAGGCGGAGATTCAGGCCGTTGCAACCCGCAGTATGGAGCGTTCGGCAGCGGCGCTTCAGCGTTTTGGCAGCAGCGGCAGACCTTATGAGGATTATACGGCCATGCTGGAGAATGAAGATTGTGACGGAGTTGTGGTTGTGGCCCAGCCCGGGGATCAGCCTTCACTTGTGCTGGACTGTCTCCGGGCCGGCAAAAATGTCTATGTAGACAAACCGCTGGGCTGGAATGCAGCGGAGGCGCTGGGGCTGGCAGAGGCTGCGGAGCAAGCCGGGGTTGTCCTGATGGTAGGCTTTATGAAGCGGTATGCCCCGGTCTATATGAACTTGAAGCAGCTGATTGACCAGAAAAGTCTGGGTGCCGCCAGATCTTTTCAGGTGAAATTCGCAGTGGACAGCACCCCCTTCTGCAAGGATGAGGAACAGTTTATTAAGCTTGCGGCTATTCATATGGTTGATCTGATCCGTTATTTGTTCGGGGAGGTTATTCAGGTGTCAGGCATGTCAGGCAGCAGCGGGGAGTATATCTCGATGAGCCTCTCCATGAAGTGTGCCGGCGGTGTGGTGGGCAGTATCTATTTCTCCGGCATGAGCGCCTGGTCCAGGGAGAGCGAGAGTGTGCTGGTTACGTTTGACGAAGGCTTTGCCGCGGCTGATGAGATGAACAGACTCACGATCCATAGATCATACGCTGGTAGCACACTGCCCTGGCAATCGCTGGCTGAAGAGGATACCGTCCTGTCACCTTCGGCATCTGCAATGTCCGGCGGCCTTAGGGACTTATACCTTCGCGGTTTTGTGGGGGAAATGGAGCATTTCATGGATTGCTGCCGGAAGGGGCAAGCACCGCTCTCCAGCGGACGGGATAATGTACAGACGATGGAGCTGTGCGGACGGATATTGTCAGCGCTTGGCCCGCAGAGAGAAGAAGCTGCAAGATTTTCAAGCTAAGCTGGTTTACTCATACCAAAGGGATGCCCCCGCAGCCGTCGTATGGCCCGGGGCATCCCTTTTCCTCAGATCGCGGTTAGAAGCTTACTGGGTGCCCTTGCTGCTAAAAATATCCGCGATTTCATCCAGCAGCCGGTCGAGCGTGATCGGGTCATCGAAGTTATACTTGCTGTCGAGCGTGTACACACGGCCTTCCTTGACGGCAGGAATAGCTTGCCATAGGCCGCTGTCCATAAGCGCTGTCTGTCTCGTAACCGTCTTGCTGCTGGTGTCCGTCAGGATGAACATATGCGTGCCTATATATTGCGTCAGTACCTCATCGGAGATAGTTGCGAACCGTTCATTGGCATCAATCAGCTTCTGCACGCCTTCACCAGGCTTGAATCCGAGCTGACCGTACAGCGTTTC
Organism: Paenibacillus tritici; assembly: GCF_018207515.1. NCBI lineage: Bacteria > Bacillati > Bacillota > Bacilli > Caryophanales > Paenibacillaceae > Paenibacillus > Paenibacillus tritici. Next base: position 5,124,233 of record NZ_CP073365.1, on the reverse strand, counting down.
GTTCAAGCCTTTGTTGCCCATGATGTACAGGTCGGAGCCAAGCACCAGCAGAGAGGTTGCGGTTTCGCCTTCCGTCAGGTTGAGCTGCTTCTTCACGGAGGCAACCTTCGCATAATAATTATTGAACCAGGTATCCGCCTGTGCTGTAAGGTCAAACAATTCAGCGATTTGACGGACACGTTCTTCGGTCGGGAAGGTGCCGTCAAGTCCAACAACCACGGTCGGTGCAATCTGGCTTAACGCTTCAATCCCGGCTTCGTCCCAGTCGTCGAAGATGATCAGGTCCGGGGATAAGGCAAGGATCTTCTCAGGTGAGAAAGGATAGCCGATATCTTCAATACCTTCGAGCAGATCGGGGTAAGCAACCTGTGTCCCGATGACACTAAGTGAAGCTCCCTTAGGCTTGACCCCAAGCGCAAGCAGATCACCCGGATTGCTGCCGACATACACGATGTTCTGGGGATTGGCGGGAATTTCGACCTTCCGTTGTTTGTAATCCGTATACGTCCGCGTTGTGGCCACAGCTTCCGCCGCAGACGGGCTGGCCGCAGGAGATTCGGTTGCTTCAATTGTTGCGGCGGCAGTTAGAGCAGCGGTTGTCGTGTTATCCGGCTGGCCGCAGGAGGCCAGGATGAATGCCAAGAGAAGCAGGGTTAACGGAAGAAACAATTTCTTGATAGTTGGCATAGGTGAGGCTCCTTGGGTGTTTTATGGCTTAAATGAATATGATAATCATTCTCATTTAATTATAATAGAGAGGAACAAGAGAGTTGTCAATCCTCAAGATTGCCTGATCTGACGGATAAGGCGTCTTACTCTTTCTATCAACAGTCTGCTGGAAAAATCCGGTATAAGCTGATTTATTAGCAAATGACAGCATTGGCGGCTGTAAGATGATAGAATGATAGTTATAGTCTTCTACGGGGAGTGAATTTCTTATGAAAAAGATTGCGGCCGGATTCATTGCCGGAGCGATACTGATGGTGGGTGCGCAGGCGCTGGGCGCTTCTGCAACGCTTGTAGGAAAGGCCATTCAGGCGGAGTATATCGTGAAGGTGTACGGCAAAAAGCTGGCCGATTCGGCCATCGTCATTGACGGCAAAAGCTATGCGCCTGTTCGTGCAATCGGCGAATTGGCCGGATTCCAGGTAACAGTAGCGGGCAAAACGATCAGTCTGGATGATAAAAAGGGATCGGCCCCTCCGTTATCCGACGAGAAGAGCTCCCTGGTCGGTCCTGTGCCGGTGAGTACACCTGATCCTGCCTTGAATGTGTCCAAAAGCAAAATTGAGCTGATCGACGCCAGGATTGACTCCGTTGTCAGTAATATCCTGACTACCAGCAGTCTGCTGAAAGCGAGTCCCGGCAATGCCGAGCTCAAGCAGAAGCTGGAGCAATATAAGGAAGAATACGCTGACCTGCTGAAGGAAAAGGATCAGGAGCTGCAGAAATAAGCAGCTGCCAAGCAGAAGAGAGTAGCGCACACAAAGGAAGCAGGACCGATGCTTCAGGAAGGTCTCCTCTATGGACAGCACGCGGGTGCCCCGCAGCCATGAATGATTGATTATTCATGGCTGCGGGGCATTCTTTTGGGTATGCTTTGCTTGATGAATTTCTTCCACCGGGATATAAGAACGGATATAAGAACGGATATAAGGCAGGATATAAGACTGGCTGGAAGAAAGCGCTATACAAATTTTTATAACACGTGTTATAATCTCTCCGAGGTGCTAATATGGGCAAAAAAAGAGTAACCAGCTTTGATGTAGCTAAGCGGGCGGGAGTGTCGCGCAGTGTAGTCTCTGCGGTGCTGAATAATACGCCGGGCATAGGGGTTGGAGCAGATACCCGCGAAGCTGTGCTGGAAGCCATCCGGGAGCTGAACTACCATGTGGACGCCGGAGCGCGCAGCATGAAGACTGGAAGAAGCATGACGTTAGCCGCTTATGGAGATACCCGCCATCCATTGTTCACCCGCTTGCTGGAAGGCATGCAGCGGGAGTGTGAGCAGAGCGGGTATCATATTCTGCTCTGCTCGCCGCGCCATAAGGGGAACGCTGAGGGCAGGGCCGAGCTGCTGGAGCTGTATCATCGTCGAAAGATCGACGGGATTGTGACCCTGGATCATACCAGCTACCAGGATGAGGAGTGGGCATCCCGCATAAATAGCGCCGGAATCCCTTATGTCTCCGTCGAGGGATATGCCGAGGTACCCGGGGTGTACTCAGTACTCGCTGATTATTCAGGCAGTGTGGAGACCGCTTTGAATTATTTAATGCGGGAGGGTACACCACAGCACTTGGGGCCGGTCTACGCCGAGGTATACCATGAGCTTGAAGAGGATAACTGGGCGGAGCGGAACCGGCGCGAGGCCTACACGGGCTGGTGCAGCGCACATGGATTCGAGCCGCTTGTGATTCGCTTGGAGGAACATGGCGATGGATGGACAGAGTGCCTGCAGAGGCTGGCGCCGGATGGCGGGCAGGGACTCGCGCGGGATAGTCGTCAGGGGCTGGTGCGAGATAGTCGTCAGAAGCTGGTGCGGGATAGTCATCGGGAGCTGGAGCGGGATAGTCGTCAGGAGCTGGAGCGGGATACTCGACAGCCCTATGCGCCGCTCCTGGTCAATTGGTCGAGTGCGATTCCCGACCTGTACCGCGCGGCTCATAAGCTGGGCCTGCGGATTGGTGAAGACCTGCGGCTAATGGCGGCAGATAATACGATTCAAGGCCATCGGCTGAGCCTGCCGTCCCTAAGCTGCGTAGAAATTCCATACGTCAGTATGGGAGAGGAGGCCGTGCGCTGCCTGCATACGCAGATGAACGGGGGCAGCGAGAGAGTACAAGTAGACGGTGGCAGCGAGAGAGTGCAGGTGGACGGGAGCAGCGAGAGAGTGCAGGTGGACAGGGACGGCGCGAGAGTACAGGTGGACTGGGATGGCGCCAAAGAACAGGTGGACAAAATTTGGCTGCCTGCGGTACTACGGGCAGGAGAAAGCGCGTAAACGCGCTTGAAGCACGGTGGCAGCAACTCTAGCCTTGCAGCAGGAGCCGCTGCTGGATGGACTGAAGCTACTATAGTCTGCTAGGTGCCACCCCCTTCTTAGGTGGAGGGGATCCTCTGGAATTAGGCTAAAGGCGGAACTGAAAGGGATAAATCCCACTGAAAGCGCCAAAAGCGGGCTGGAACTAGAAATGAGAGGGATAAGTCCCATTGAATGCGCCGAAAGCGGGCTGGAAGCAGAACTCAGAGGGATAAGTCCCATTGAATGCGCCGAAAGCGGGCTGGGAGCGGAAATGAGAGGGATATATCCCACTGAATGCGCCGAAAGCGGGCTGGAAGCGGAAATGAGAGGGAAAAATCCCATTGAATGTGCCGAAAGTGGGCTGGAAGCAGAAATGAAAGGGATAAATCCCACTGAAAGTGCCAATAAGTGGACTGGGAGTGGCGATGAGGAGCAGAAGTGCACCTCAATCCGGCCAAAGCGAGCGTCAGGCGGGAAAGAGGAGCAGAAGTGCACCTCAATCCGCCAAAAGTGATCGTCAGGCGGAAATGAAGAGCAGAAGTGCGCCTCAATCCGGCAAAAGTGATCGTCAGGCGGAAATGAGGAGCAGAAGTGCACCTCAATCCGGCAAAAGCGAGCATCAGGAGGAAATGAGGAGCAGAAGTGCACCTCAATCCGGCAAAAGCGAGCATCAGGCGGAAATGAGGAGCAGAAGTGTACCTCAATCGGCCGGAAGCGGGCATAACGTGCACATCTGGTGCAAGTCAGCACCTTCCTTTTGCTCATTTAATAACACGTGTTATATATGGGAGGAGAATGAGAATGAAGATGTTCTGGACAGAAGAGAAGCTGGCCGCACGGTTGAGAGAGCTGGAGGGTTACCGGTACCGTGAGCGGATCGCGCTTGATGAATGGCAGGTTACTGAGGATCTGGAGGGGGAGAACGGTGTCTATCCTTCCACACTTGCAGGAGAGAAGAAGCTGCGGACGGGGGAGTACTGGACCGGCAGTGATGTCTATCTGTGGCTGCACAGGAAAATAACGATTCCTGCTGACTGGCAGGGCAGACGTATTGTAGGATTGTTCGATTTCGGCCGCACGGGCGGGGGCAACAACAGCGGGTTCGAATCTCTGCTGTTCCTGGACGGCAAGCCGTATCAGGGGGTGGACTCGAACCATCAGGAGGTGTTTCTTGAAGACGGTGCGGCCGGCAGGGAGCTGGATTTCACCTTCCGCTTATGGTCGGGTCTGAACGGGGACGGCCAGCTGATTCCCCAGGAACACAAAATCAAGCGGGCAGAGCTGGCTTATCTGGATGAATCGGCTGACAATCTGTATTATACCGGCAGAGCGGCGATCGGCACCTTCAAGCAGCTTCAAGAGAGCCAGGTGGAGAAGCAAGAGCTGCTGATGGCCTTGAACCGCGCCTTCAATATGCTGGACTGGTCCAGACCCGGAAGTGCTGAGTTCTATGCTTCCGTCCAGGAGGCCGAGAAGAGCCTGCTGGAAGCCTTGGCCCGGCTGGAGCAGGAGCATCCGGTTACGGTAACAGCCATCGGCCATACACATATTGATGTGGCCTGGTTATGGCGGCTTACCCACACCCGCGAGAAAGCGGCGCGCTCCTTCTCGACCGTACTGCGCCTGATGAAGCAGTTCCCGGAATACGTTTTTTTGCAGACCCAGCCTCAGCTCTATGCGTATATTAAGCAGGATTACCCGGAGATTTATAGCCAGATTAAAGAGCGGGTGGAGGAAGGGCGCTGGGAAGCCGGAGGGGCGATGTGGCTGGAAGCGGACTGCAATCTGACCAGCGGGGAGTCACTGGTGCGCCAGATTCTGTACGGGACGAAGTTTTTCCGCGAGGAGTTTGGAGTGGACTGCAAATATTTATGGCTGCCCGATGTGTTCGGCTATAGCTGGGCGCTGCCGCAGATTCTGCGCAAGTCGGGTATTGACACCTTCATGACGACGAAGATCAGCTGGAGCCAATACAACCGGATGCCGCATGATACGTTCCAGTGGAGAGGAATTGACGGCAGCGAGGTGCTGACCCATTTCATCACCACACCGGAGGGGCCTGAATCGGGTGCCTGGTATTATACGTATAACGGCCTGATCGAGCCCTTCTCTGTGCAGGGCATATGGGACCAGTACCGTGACAAGAACCTGAACCGCGAACTGCTCTTGTCCTATGGTTACGGGGACGGGGGCGGCGGTGTCAACCGCGAGATGCTGGAGATGCGGCGGCGGCTGGATACGATGCCGGGTCTTCCCCAGGTGAAGACGGGGCGGGCGGCGGAATATTTCGAACGGCTCCATGAAACCATAGACGGCACCGATCAATATGTGCATACCTGGGACGGGGAGCTATATCTGGAGTATCACCGGGGGACCTATACCAGCCAGGCCTATAATAAAAGAATGAACCGCAAGCTGGAGCTATTGTACCGTGAAGCGGAGTGGCTGCAAATGCTATGGGCGGCGGAGAGCGGCGGATTCACACAATATCCTGTGGAATCGCTGCTGGAAGGCTGGCAGATTATTCTGCGCAACCAGTTCCACGATATTATTCCCGGCTCCTCGATTCATGAGGTGTATCAGGATTCACGGGTGGAATATGCGGAAGCAGAGCAGCTTGGTCTGGAGGCAAGGGATGCTGCGGCTGCGCGGCTTGTCAGCCTCGCCCTATCTGCTGAGCCGGAGAACGCTGACCCTGTCGGCCTCGCCCTATCTGCTGAGCCGGAGAACGCTGGCCCTGTCAGCCTCGCCCCATCTGCTGAGCCGGAGAACGCTGGTCCTGTCAGCCTCGCCCCATCTGCTGAGCCGGAGGACGCTGGCCCTGTCGGCCTAGCCTCATCTGCTGACCCGGCAGATGCCCCGCTGCGGACCGAATATACGATCTTTAACAGTGCGTTCTTTGCAGGCACCAGGCTGGCAGCCATTCCTCACAGCGCAGAGAACGTCACCTGGACAGATGCCGCTGGGAATTACCTGCCAGCCCAGCGCTCCGGCGGTCATTGGCTGGTCGAGACGGCTGCGGTACCGGCGATGGGCAGTGCAGTGATCACAGCTACGGCGGGCGGTGTACCGGGAGAGAGCCGGGAGCAGTCTGTTCCCTTTAGTCATCAGGATTCAACATTAACCACTCCTCACTATATTCTGGAGTGGAATGAGGCTGGTCAGCTTAGCCGGATCTTCGACCGCAGCGCTGCACGCGAGGTGCTGGCACCGGGTGAATGCGGCAACGTGCTGCAGGTATTTGAAGATAAGCCGAAGATGTTCGATGCCTGGGATATTGATCTGTATTATCAGGAGAAAATGCGGGTGGTCACCGATCTGCGCTCCGTCAAGCTGACCGAATGCGGCCCGCTGCAGGCAGTGCTGGAGTTCACCTGGAAGTACATGGATTCCACGATTATCCAGAAGGTCAAGGTCTATAGCGGAAGCGCGCGGATGGACTTCGAGACGCTGGTGGACTGGCATGAACAGCACCAGCTGCTCAAGACGGCATTCCCGGTTGCCGTGCGGGCAACGGAAGCCACCTATGATATCCAGTTCGGCAATGTGAAGCGTCCGACCCACTGGAATACGAGCTGGGACTATGCACGGTTCGAGAGTGTAGGCCACCAGTGGGCCGACTTGTCGGAGCGGGGGTATGGCGTCAGCCTGCTGAACGACTGCAAATACGGATACGACATTAAGGATCATACGATGCGGCTGTCGCTGATCAAATCAGCAACCAGCCCGGACCGGCTGGCCGACCAGGGCGAGCACCGTTTCACCTATGCCTTGCTTCCGCATCAGGGGGATTGGGCTGAAGCGGGAACGGTGCAGGAGGCCTGGGCGCTGAATCATCCGCTCCTGGACGTAGAAGGAGGATATGCCGCCGGAAGCGGCAAATCCCTCATCACCTGCGATGCCCCGAACATTGCCGTCGATGCCGTCAAGCTGGCGGAGGATGGCAGCGGATGTATTGTCAGGCTGCATGAGTATACAGGAACACGCTGCACAGCGAATGTCAGCAGCGATTATTCCGCCGTCTCCTGGCAGCTGCGCGATCTGATGGAGCGCCCGCTGGAGACAGAAGCGGTGGACGGACCGGCGATCCGCCTTGATTTTAAACCGTATGAGATTCATACGGTGCATATTGTCTTTGCCTGAGTGGCCGTTCGAGGGGGTACACTATACGTGTCTACTCTATAAAAAAAGCAGTGTCTGCCTGTCAGGGCAAACACTGCTTTTTTGCATGATAATTTATCCTTCTATTTCTCACTGAAACAGTTGCTGCCCGTTAAAGGGACGGCATAGCCGTTGCTACTTGGCGTACCGTATCAAGTGGATAGATATATCCACCCTGTTCGTAGAAGGATGGGATACGCTGAAATTGCGGTACTTGCTACAATAAGGCTGTAAGGATACAGAATGATTCCATCAATCACCGAGCCTACCAAAGGGGAGTGTATGCAATTGACAACAAAACGTTCATGGATGAGAACGCTGACCACGATGTTTGCCTTGACAGGAGTGCTTGCCGGCTGCGGCGGCAATAACAGTGCGGGAAGCAGCGGCACGGCGGCTCCGGCCGGTTCATCGGCCACGCCTGCAGCTACTGCTGCTGTGGTGCAGAAGGTTAATTTCTCCATGGTCTCAGCCAGACCCGGGGACGAGGCTTTTTACAAGGAACAAATGGACATTTTCATGAAAGCGAATCCAGACGTCAAAGTGACGGTCATCGCCAACCCGACGGAGCAGTATAACAATGCGCTTCAGCTGTCTTTTGCCGCCAATGAAGGCCCGGATATCTTCTTCATCGAAGGCGGCCAGCCGCAGGCAAGAACCGTCTACGACAACAAATGGGTGGAACCGCTGGACAGCTATATGGATGATGCGTTCCTGGCGCGGTTCCCGGAAGGCTCCTTCAGCCGCACCAGCCAGACCCGGGTGAACGGGGAGATCATCGGTGTCCCGGTCCGCGACCCGCGCTTCGATAAAGTAAGACCGTTGTATTACAACAAGGCCATTCTGGAGCAGTACGGCTACAGTGAACCCCCGAAGACACACAGCGAATTCGTGGAAGCGGCAACGAAGATAACGAAGGAAGGCAAAGGGCAGGTATACGGCTTTGCCATGATGGGCAAGGCTCCGGCGGTGTTCGGATTAAGCGTGTCCGGCCTGGGGTCCGGGCTTGAAGGCGGTGTAATCGGATACGAGGGCAATACCATCATCAACCTGAAGAGCGGACAGTTCTCGGCGAAGTCAGCGACACCGGTGGTAGAGATCCTGCGCCAGCTGAACGCACAGAAGATTGTGGCGCCGGGCTGGGAGAACTGGGATACAGCGCAGATGCATCAGCAGTTCGCAGCCGGACGCGTGGCGATGTTCATCGGCGCAGCCTGGCAGGCGGAGGAAATCCGCAAGCTGAACGAAGGCATGGATATGGGCATTGCGGCAGCGCCGGTTCCGGATGCGGGCCGCAGCGGATACCGGGATACACCAACGATTGCAGAGCCGCGGTATGCTATGAGCTCCCAGTCGAAGGTGAAGGAAGCGGCGTGGAAGGTGCTGGACTTCCTGGGCTCGCAAGAGTTCGAGCGGGCGAATTATGAATATGCCAAAGAGCTGGTGCTGATGCCGGCAGCTATGGAAGGCATTGAGATGTCGGCAGATATGCAGCAAATGGTGAAGGTGATGGATGAGACGATCAGGATGGCACCGGCGGTGAATACCAACAACCAGAACTATGACCAGTTCTCGAAGAACATCAGCGACGCGATGCCGAAGCCCAAAATCCAGGAGGTTTTCCTGAAGGCGGTCATGAGTAATGAAGACCCGGTTCCGCTCGCAGAGGAATATGATGCCAAGGCCAACAAGGTTATTGATGAGCAGATCAAGATGGCTAATGACGGCGGTATTACCTTCTCCAGAGAGGATCTGAAGTACCCGGATTGGGACCCTATGCAGGACTATATCATCGAATAAGCGCTGCTTAGGGTCCGGAAACCCTATAGAACAGACAGGAGTGAATACATTATGGGCTACGGCACACCGCAGCAGACGATTCCTGCTCCCGCCGGCAAGGCTCCGTTCTCCAGAAGGGCGGAGCTGTTCAAACAAATCAAGAAGCACCGCTATCATTACCTGTTCGTGCTGCCGATGCTGGTGTTCTTTTCCGCCTTCACCTTATGGCCGATGCTCGCAAGCTGGTATTATTCGTTCTTCAACTGGGATGGCATCGGCTGGCCGACAGATTTCATAGGTCTGGGCAACTTCCGGGAAGTGGCCGCCGATCCGGGCTTCTGGAACGCTTTTATGAACACCTTCCTCTTCGCACTGACTCATGTCCTGATCCAGATGCCGCTGGCGCTTGTCGTGGCGGTGATTCTTAATAACCAGTTTCTGGCGGGGAGGAATATCTACAGGCTGCTGCTGTTTGTGCCTGTGATCTCAACAACGGCGGTTATCGGTGTTATTTTCTCAATTTTGCTGAATCCGCTGGGCGGTGCAGTCAACGAGATGCTGCTGAACACCGGTATCATAAGCGAGCCGATTAACTTTCTGGGATCTACTGCTCTGGCGTTGCCCACACTGCTGGCTGTTTCGGTCTGGAAAAGCTTCGGCACACCGATGATTTACTGGCTTGCGGGGCTGCAGACAATACCGGCTGAGCTGTATGAGGCGGCCAAAATTGACGGGGCAGGCAGGATACAGAGCTTTTTCCGTATCACCATTCCTATGCTCGCACCGATTGGCCTTGTAATTACGCTGCTCACTTTTATCAACAATCTGGATCCGTTTGATCTGGTCCGCACGATGACCGAAGGCGGCCCTGTCAAAGCTACCGATGTAGTCCAGACTTATATTTTCCGTTATGCATTCGAGCCGGAGAGCGGCTCTTCCCGGTACGGCTTTGCCTCGGCTGCAGGCATTCTGTTCAGTCTGGCGGTTCTCGTAGTAGTCATTATCCAGGCGCTGACCGGCAAATATGCCCGCAGATCCGGCACGAAAGGAGCGGAGTAACCATGTATCGGCTAACCCGTCTGCTCAGACAACTGCCCGTCCAGCTCCTGCTGCTGGGCTTCACCTTAATCTGGAGTTATCCGTTTATCTGGATCATCTCCTCCTCCTTCAAGTCGCAAAGCGAAATGTTCCTGGGCGGGATTAACATTATCCCCAAAGAGCCGACCTTCGATAATTTCGTACGGGCCTGGGAGCTGGCTAACTTTTATCAATACTTCTTCAACTCGGTTATTGTCACTGCATCGGTAGTCATGCTTGTGCTTGTAATTACCTCGATGGCGGGGTATGCGCTGGGCAGAGGCGCCATGCCTGGTAAAAAGCTGATTATGACGATGCTGATCATCTCGATGTTCCTGCCCAAAGGCTTCACGATTCTTCCGCTGTTCGAGCTGATCGTCGGACTGGGCTTCAACAATACGCTGATGGGAGTCATCCTGGCCGAGTCCGGCCCGTCCAAGATCGTATCGATCCTGCTGTTCGTCGGCTATTTCGCCTCGCTGCCCAAAGAGATGGAGGAATCCGCCACGATTGACGGCGCCGGTTACTTCCGTATGTTCTTCAGCATTATGCTGCCGCTGTCTAAGCCGATCCTGGGTACGGTGACTATATTCAGCTTCATCGGGGCCTGGAATGCGTTCTTTGTCCCGCTGACCTTTACGTTAAGCAAGCCGTCGCTCCGTACGCTGGGGGTCGGCATGTACAACTTCTTCGGGACCAATAGCGTGGACTGGACCGGACTGGCGGCGGGAGCAGTCATGTCTGTTGTACCGATTATCATCGTATTCCTGTTCCTGCAGCGGTATTTCATTGAAGGTCTGGCCGGTTCCATCAAAGGCTAAGCAACGGGAGGTGTGGGCATGAGTCAGTTACAAGCCGTGCGGGCGGATGTGCTTGTTGTTGGGGGAGGAACAGCCGGCTGTGTGGCGGCCATTGCGGCCGCCGAAGAAGGCGCCAGGGTTATTCTGGTTGAGAGCGATACCGCACTCGGCGGAGTCGCTACCCGGGGAGGAATCCACCGTTATTACTACGGGTCTCCCGGAGGGCTGCAGGAAGGGATCGACCGCAGGACTGCAGAAGCAGCCGCAGTCTTCGGCGGGAAGACCAAGGGCTTCCATCCAGACGCGAAGCGGGTGGTGCTTGCAGCCCTCTGCCGCGACCTAGGAATCGGGGTGTGGCTGGATTCTGTTGTCTATGAGGTGATCAAGGAAGCAGACGGGGTGGCAGGTGTGCGCCTTCTGACTCCTGCCGGGCCGCTTGAAGTCCGCGCCGGGGTTACCATCGACAGCACCGGCAACGCCCATCTGGTGCGCATGGCCGGCGGCAAGCTCCGGCACGGCCGTCAACTGGACGGCATCTATCATAACTATTCGTTCATCCCGCGCAGAGTCCTGGACGGCGAGATTGGTTATGACAATCTGGATGCCGGCTGGGTAGACCCTTATGATCCGTGGGACGTATCGAGAGCCTTCATCCGCGGCAGGGAGTGGGTCAGGCAAGGAGGTGAACAGGGGGCGCGTTATTTCGCCGTCTCCTCTATGCTCGGTGTGAGGGAAGGCGGACTTATTGAAGGGGACGCAACCATTGTGCTGCGGGATTACATCGAAGACCGGCCCTCCCCGGAGGTTATCGCCCGCAGTTATTCTCATCTCGACAATCACGGCTTCGATACAGGCAATGAGAGTGAATTCAGCCAGTTGTGGATTGCAGTCATGGGCTTGTTCGTCAAGGGGCTCTGGTGCGATATTCCGTATGGGGCGCTGCTGCCAAAAGGGCTGGAGCGGCTGCTGGTGGCCGGGCGTGCCTTGTCAGCGGAAAGAGATGTCAGTATGGGGATACGGATGCAGAAGGATATGCACAAAACCGGGGAAGCGGCCGGGGTAGCAGCGGCGTTAAGCCTGAAGGCGGACTGCACCCCCCGGCAACTGGACCGTTCCCTGCTGCAGAAGCGGCTGGTAGAGCGCGGCGTGCTGGAGCAAGAAGATCTGCAGCGGAGCACAGGGCGGAATCTCCGCTTCAGGCAGGGGGATCTGGCCGGTCTGGAGCTGGATGCGGACAAGGCCGTGAGGTATAGTGAGCAGCTTGCCGGATATTTCGGGACGGAAGAGAGCTGGAAGGCGGTCTGGCTGCTGGGCCGTTCATCAGCCGCAGCCGGCGGCCCGGAGATCATCCCGTTACTGGCCGGCAAGCTTGAAGATGAGGCTGCCGGTGCCGCCTTCTGCTCAGCCATTACTCTGGCGATGCTCGGCAGGGAGGAGCCTGTGCCTTATCTGCTTGGCCTTATAGCTGCAAGGGACAGCAACAAGCTCAGCAATCATCCGAAATGTGTGCCTTTCTGGGTCGCTTCATTTGTCCTCCTGCGTATGCTGAGAAGCCCTGCCGGGCTGAAGGAGGCCGTTATTGCCCTCGCGGAACAGCCGGGTGCTGTGCACAGCACTTTTCTGCTGGACTACTTGTCTTCCGTCTTGCCGCTCCTAAGCAGGGAGCAGCGAGCAGAAGCGGCGGCTGCGGTTAAGGCCTGGCTGGGGTCCGCCGGACTGGGGGAGGATTACCGGATGCACGGCGACCGGCCTGAATCGCTCCGCTGGAGTCTGGAGCTTAGGGCCGCCGCATTTCTGTCACAGGCCGGGGAGGATGACAAGGTGAGTATGAATATTGCCGCAGCCTCAGTCTCGGATTCAAGAGGGTATGTGCGCAATGCGGCTGCCCGCCTTATTCCCGGCAGTGCAGCAGGTACGCTGGACAAGGAGTCCGCTGTCCCGCTGCTTGGAACCTTCGACCTTGCAGTCATCGGTGCGGGAACAGCAGCGGTCATCTGTGCGGCTGCCCTGGGCCTGCGCGGCAAGCGCGTGGTGCTGCTTGCGCCTGGCAGTGCCCTGCTGACAGAGGTTACGAGATGCCGTGTCACTGCCTTCCAAGGGGCAAAAGAACAGGAGGATCATGCGGTCAGCAGGCTGATCGGCCTGCTCCGTAGGGAGGGGGCGTGGAACGGTGCACAGCTGGAGCCTGTACGGACACAACTGGCAGCAGACCGTTTCTTGGAGGAAGCCGGAGTAAGCGTCCTATATGAAGCCAGGACCCTGGGGTCATGGAAGGAAGGGGAGCGTAAGGTAGTTGAGCTCGCTACAAAGAACGGGCGCTGCATCATTTATGCGGGAGAATTAGTTCCGGCTGCGGGTGGATACGGGAATACCCGCCCTGCGGCACCGGGAACGCTGACGGCAGTTCTCACATGTACAGAGCCGTTCGGACAGGAGGCAGACGGGCGCTGGAGCCCCTGGCTGTGGACCGCCTCCCGGCTGCTCCTGCGGCTGCGGCCGGGTTATTATCCGGAGGAGGCATACCTCGATATCCGCTGGCCGGAGGAAGCTGCCGGTACAGCAGCTTCAGGTGAGCTGCTGATGGTTCCGGCAGTAGGAGAGCTGCGCTGGCAGGGCCGGATTCCTGATACTGCTGCGCTTGCCTATATTGCGGATGACGTATGGCCGGAAGGCTTATCGGGGGAAGCGGGGAGCGGGCTGAATCCAGAGGATACCTTCATTGCCGACCAGATAACCGCCGGTCTGGCCGCTGCTGCCCGGCTGCCGGATCACTAAGCAGTCTGTTTTTGAACAAGCAAGCATAAGTTATCCATCCTATAATCCAAAGGAGCGATTATTCATGACTATTCTTTCTGCACTGCCGCTTGTCCGTATTGCTGAAATCCGGGTGGAGAGTGCACCGGAGCTTGCCGTAACCTTCACTTCCCTGGCCAGCCTCGTGCCTGCTGGCACGCGCCATCTGGTAGTTGAGGTGAACGCCGCGCAGACCTACACCGAGCGCAGATTCTGCGAGGTCATTCTGAATGGCGATACGGCCAGCCACTATAACCGCAGGGAATTCACGGCGGCCGGCTCGGCAGTAACAACAGTAAGCACTACGAATATTAATGCGGCACAGGGTGTGGACGTTCCTCCGGCATCTGCCGGTTACGGAGGCGGCTATCTGCTGTTTCCGTTTGCCTTCCGCACCGACAACCTGAAGTTATGGCAGACGATGGGCTCTTCCCTGGAGACAAGATTGCAGCGTCATTCGGGGGCCTGGGAGAGCACGGCGGCTATCAGTTCCATTACCCTGCGGCCCTGGCAGAATGTTCCCGGCGGCGTCAACCAGTGGGCGGCCGGTTCTATTGTGACTCTGTATGCGGTAGATGAGGCACGGCTGGCTGCGGACCGTCTGCCTGACGAACGGTCGAAGAAATTCACCTTTGGCACCCTGCCTTCAGATGCCAATCATCTGCTCCTGCTGATGCATCTAAGATCCAGCCAGAACCTGGTCACCCGTCAGGGCGACCGGGTCTATCAGCAGCTTAATAATGATACGGTCTCCGCCAATTATCCCATTCAGCGTTTGGGCGGTGAGGGGATAGCGGACAATAAAATCATTGATGAATTTTTCACGGAGAAGCGGGTGGGCTGGTCAACCGCCGCTGCAGCCCCTGCGGATTCCTTCGGCAATCTGGTCGTCATGTACCCGGAGTACCGGAGTACCGTCTTCCATAAGCCGTGGATGAGCCAGCATGCCGAATTTGAAGAGGTCTTCTATCCGGTCAGCCAGGAGAACGGCCGCAGAAGGAACACGGACGCGCTGAATCACCTCCATTACTTCCCAGGCATAGGCGGGGAATATTATCTGCCCGGGTCGATCATCAGCGCCTATAAATCTGAAGTACCGGCTGCCCGGCATGTTGTATCCGCCTCCGGCGAAGCCTCCGTTACGCTCCAGGTTCCGGCAGGAGCTGTAGGACTGCGGGCGGTGGCCGTTGCCAGAACCAATGGCGCCGGGAAAGAGGACCGGCTGCTGATGGAGCTGAACGGTGATGCTTCCGCTGCCAGCTATGCTGTCCGCCGGGCGTCAGCCAGTGAGCATACTCATGAGACGGCGCTGCAAAGCGATAATGAAATCGGGGTTATCCCTGGCGGCGAAGCGGAAGCCGGGCAGTACGGCTGCGGAGCGCTTGCCATTGTCCGGCATGCCGACACTGACCGGCATAAGCATATTCTGTCCCTGATCGGCGCTTCCGGCGGGCGGCTGGCCTTGTACGGCGGCCGGTGGAAGAACAACGCCGCCGTGACCTCCGTTACGTTTAAGCCGAAGAATGGAACGCTGTTTGCCGCAGGCTCTGTTTTTGAGCTCTTGGTTGCAGGAGACGCCTTGTAGAATTATAACCGGGCAGCGAAGAGCAGTCCTAAAGTAAATATTCTACTGACCATTCAGCTATCAAATTTCTCAAAAGCTTCAAACGTTAAAAAACCAGCGATTCCCGTTATTGGGATCGCTGGTTTTTTGTCTTTTGGTTTTGGGTAAGCTGGGCTTCAAGTTTTGCACGGCGGAAGGAATTCGGGGGTGGAGGTAGGATCGCTGCTGTCCGGCCAGCCACATGAAAGGAGGGTGATTTCTTTTCGTGTTTGAAAAAACTACTTTTTGCCCTTCCGGGCACCCTCCTCTTCCCGGTATTGACTGGGGGTCTTGCCGGTGAGCCGCCTGAAGATTCTGGCGAAATATTTATAATCGGGAATGCCGACCTGTTCGGCAATCTCACCCACCTGCTTATCGGTTTCCCTAAGATATTGCTTGGACCGTTCAATCCGGTAACGGGTGACATAGTCGGAGAAATTGATCCCGGTCTGGGACTTGAACAGGTGGCTGAAGTAATTGGGGCTAATGGCTGTGTACCCGCTGACATCCGCCACACTGATGGGCTCCTGGTAATGGTGCGCTACATAACTCAGCGCCTTACGGATTTCGGAGCGCTGCACTGGCTGGTCGAAGGAGAGGCGGCTCTCACTCGCTCTCCACAGGAACAGACTTAATAGAAATTCCTCTGTATCATGGATGGTTTCGATACCGTCAATACCGGTGAGATAGCGGCTGCGGGAATGGGAGTCGGAAGCCGTCCAGCGCAGGGTGAGCTCCTTCATCCAGCGGAGCAGCACCTGCGGCTCCGGCTTCCACCGGACGATGGGCCGGATGTATTCCTCATGCACCAGCCGCTGAAGGTGGGAGGGATCGTCCAGTCCGGCAAGCCGTTCGGCAGGGTCGGGAAGCTCCGGGTTATCCGGAATATCAGGGGAAGAAGGGCTCACCGGGGCAGGGGCATTCTCTTTCCCGGCTCCGTACGCTGAGTCATGCTCATGATAGCCGCCATGACCGTGATAGAACAACACGGCATTCAATTGCTCCAATTCTTCAAATGCACTGCCGAATGCTGCCGGCCATGCCTCCGGTGAAGCATCCATCGGATGTACGGCACTTACCCGGACCGATACGGTAAAGGGCAGGTATTTGCGGGCGTGATGGAGGATGCTCTCATAGAACAGCTTATGCTGTTCTGTATGCCGCTCCGGTTCCTGAAGCAGTATCCAGAGACCAATGCTCTGCGAGTCCCAGTCGAATACATTGCAGGAGACGTTCTGCCCGGCAAGCTCCTCAATCATTCTCATCATCACATATTTGAACAGTGTGAGGTCCTTCGGGTGAAAGGTCTGGGACAGACGGTGGTAACCGTCAATACTGACCATTCCCAGGGCGAAGGCCGGTGCCGGTTTTTGCCAGTGCAAATAATCGCATGTCCCGCTAAGCCGGGTCAGAGAATGGACCGTTCCGCTGCGGATATCCAGTATAAGCTGCTTGCGGAGCAGCGGCTGGCTGTCCTGGAGCTGCCTGCGCTCCTCAATGGACAACAGCATCTTTTCACGGTCAGCCTCAATATCGCTGCGGGCCTGGTCCAGGATTTCGAGCAGCTCCTGATAGCCTGAGGTTACCTTCAGCAGATATCCCAGCGCCCCTAACATCACGGCCTTGCGGGCGAACTCAAACTCCTGGAAGCTGGACAGAATAATGACCTTGATCCTTGGCATCTGCTGCTTCAACTGCCCCGTCAGCTCCAGGCCGTTCATCCTTGGCATGACCACATCTGTTATGACGATATCCGGGCTGAGCTGTCTGCATAGCTCCAGCGCTTCTTCGCCGTCCTCCGCTTCACCTACGATCTCGAACCCGTGCTCCTCCAGCGGATAAGCATAACGGAACCGTTCCCGGATCAGCGCCTCGTCATCCACCACGATACAGCGGATTTTGTCCAGTACAACCGGATTACTGCTCATCTGTCTGTTCTCCTCTCACCGCCGGGAAGGTAATGTTGATTATCGTACCAGCGCCTTCTGCGCTCTCAATCTTCAGGCCATAAGCTTCACCGAAATGCAACTGCAGCCGTTCGTGTACATTCCGCAGGCCCATCGAAGAATAATGGGGGATGTCTCCGGCAGCAGCAGGTGGGGGCGTTAGCGGGTCCAGCAGTCCGGCAAGACGTTCCGGGGCAATTCCGGTGCCGTTGTCCTCCACAGAGAGCTGCACCAGTCTGGAGTTGAATAGCCTGCCGCGCACTGTAATATGGCCCTCTCCGCGCCGTTTATCCCGGATTCCATGGAATATGGCATTCTCCAGAATCGGCTGAAGGGTCAGCTTCATGATTTTGCAGTCCAGCAGCGCTTCGTCAACGTCAATGCTGACTTCGAATTTGTGCTGATACCTGATCTGCTGCAGGTAGATATAATGTCTTAACCCTTCCAGCTCCTTCTCCAGACTGGTCAATGCTTCCCCTTTGCCCATTGAATATTCCAGCAGATTCACCAGCGCATGCAGAACCTTGGCGATTTCATCCGTCCGCTTCAGATCGACCAGGGCATTAATAGAATTGAGGGTATTATAGAGAAAATGCGGATTGATCTGAGCCTGTAAGGCACGGAACTCATATTGCTTCTTCAGCTTCTCTGTCCGCAGCTTGTCATCAATCAGCTCACCGATATGGTCCAGCATAATATTGAAGGAATCTGCCAGGGTACGGAATTCATCCTTCCTCTTCAATTGGACGCGCAGCCCGAGGTTGCCCTTCTGGATCCGCCGCATCTGGAGGATAAGGCCGGAGATGGGGCCGTCAATGTAACGGGCGAGCAGGAAAGAGAGAATCAGTGACAGCAGGATGAAGAAGAGGACCAGGTAGATGGCATAATAGCGGAGCCGGGTGACAGGTGCGAGAATATCCTGCTTATCGACAAAGCTGACCAGCCGCCAGCCCTGTGAATTGGGACCGCCAAATAGCGCCACGAACTCTTCGTGATCATTATAGAGGGGGAGGACACCGTCCGCGTTATGCAGAAGAAAGCTTTGAATCTGGGGAAATAGACCGCTGTATTCATCCTGCCTGACCTTGACCGAGCTGAGGATCGGCTGCAGGTCCCGGTTGAACAGTAAAGTGGACGTTGTCGGGGACGGGTTCATACCGGTGATCAGCTCGTTGATGGCCAGGAGGTCGATATCGGCTGCCAGTATTCCTTGAATATCCATGCCTCTGTAAACGGTTACGGCAATGGTGAGCACAAGGCCTTTATTCTCGGATTGGTAGGGGCCGTAGGTCTGCAAGGAGGTCCAGGAGGACCTTGCTCCGGCAAAAAGCTGATTCATAAGGGCATCAGGCAGCACGGTGGTCTGTGCTGTTTCATAGATGGAATAATCGGGGGCAATGAAATACATGCCTCTTGAAAAAGGATACACCGAGTACTGGTACATCCGGAGCACGCCCTTTACAGCTTCGCTGGACTGGTCGGTCTCGGCCAGCTTTCCGGCGAGTTGTCCCAGCGGGGCTCTGATGTCCGACATAATCCGTTCCAGCTGCTCGAACTGCCGGTCGGCATAGGATTTCATCTGGCTCATCTGTTTCTCGGTCAGAAGGTCTGTAATATACCTGTAGGCAATCAGGCTGATGGACAGCGCAACCGTCAGCATGCAGGCAAGAATGATTACGAACATTTTGAAACGGATTTTATGCAGATATAGAAGAAGCTTCTTCATGTCAGATTGCCCCCTGCTGTGATCCAAGCGATAAGTCCAGTTTAACGATTTTTTTTCGCTGCTGTCAATGCACAGGGCGAACAAGGGAAGCACACAGCAAAACAGAGCCGCCAAAGGCTGACTCTGCAAACTTGGGCGGGCCGGTGCACTGTCTTGCCCGAACCTCCGCTATGATATTGTAAGACTTCCAGACCCGTCTACAGCAGCTTAATCAGCGCCTCCAGCTCATCCATCAAACTTTGGGCAAGCTCAAAATCAGTAGCTTTTAGAGCTAATTCGATTTTGGTTTCCAATGCTTTTTTCTGCTGTTCCAGCTCGAGATAGTCCTTATCAAAATGCCGGGCATAGATCATCTTTTTGAACTTTTTGATTGTCATTCTTCTAACAGTCTTATCATCAATGATCAGCACATAATCCATCCCGTTGACCACTGAATAAAAATCATGGGAGATCATGAGAATCGCACCTTTGTAGTCCTGGATGGCCTGGTCCAGTGCGATTTGGGTGTAGGTGTCTAAATGGCTGGTCGGCTCATCAAGTAGCAGCAGGTCTGCGTTACTCACTGCAACCTTAGCCAATTGAAGCAGATTCTTCTCGCCGCCGGATAAAGATTCTATGCGCTGGTTGAGGATTTCCCCTTCAAAGCCATAGCCTGCAAGATGCGCCCGGATCTCATCATAAGTGGACATCCCGGCATCAATGAATTCTTCAAGCAGGGTATTGGAATCCTTCAGCACTTCGCCTTGAAGCTGAGAGAGGTAAGCGACTTTCGCATCCGCATGGAGCGTAATAGAATCCGGATGGTTGTTGGCAATATCCCGCAGCAACGTCGTTTTGCCGGTACCGTTGGGACCGATCAGGGCGACCTTATCCGTAGACTTCATCTCAAAGCTCACCTTGTCGAGCAGCAGCTCATCATAGGCGGCTCTATACTGATCGACCTTCAACACCGTGAGGTCCTGAACATCATGATCTATTCCAAAATGGATCTCCGGCTGCTTAATATCTACGAAGGGTGCTTTAATCCGGCGCGCTTCCAGCCGTTCCTGAAATTTCACTCTGGCCTTCAGTGCTCTCCCCCGGGAGGCTTCTGAATTATAAGTGGCGATAGCTCTAAGGTTGTCGATGATATTCTCGTTTCGCTCAATTTCTTCCTTTTCAGCGAGAGTGAGCTCCTGCAGCTCGATTTTGGTCTGAAGCAGGGAGAAGTTATATTCGATATACCGCCCGTCGTACTCCTGAATCTCCATGTTCTCCAGATGAATAATTTTGTTGAAGCAATGATTCAGCAGATACCGGTTATGCGTGACCACCAGCAGGATGCCTTTGTGGGAATTAATCAGCTGCTTGAGCGCATTCAGGTTATCGAAGTCGAGGAATACATCAGGCTCATCCATGATCATCAGGTCGGGACGGTTAAGCATTTCCTTCATGACTTGAACCAGCTTGAATTCCCCGCCGCTCAGATCGGATACCTTCAGATCTCTTCGCTTCATGAGATTAGCCAGATTCAGCTGCTTATGAATGTTGCTCTCGAAATCATTCCCGCCCATGGCATCAAAGGCGTCCAGCGCCAATTGATACTTGTCCAGCAGCGGCTCTATGTCGGATGACGTTTCCATTTCAGAGCAGATCGACTCGATTTCGTTCTGGAGCTTAATGAAGGATGCCCCGATGTATTCAAAAACGGTTGTATCCGCAGAGGTGTCCGGCTGGGCGAACTGGCTTACATACCCGATGCTGCAGCCGGGCTCCATCTCTAGCCTGCCATCGAACAAGTACCGGTCAGGGTCCATCAGGATATCAATTAGTGTGCTTTTCCCGCTGCCGCTTGTTCCGATGAAAGCGCAGTGCTGCCCCTCTTCGAGCGTGAACGAGATGTTTGTATATAGCTCCTTTTGCGGAAAGGAGAAGGACAGTTGTTCAACTTTTATCATAGAATTACCTTTCTGTGGAGCTGAAGTAGTGATGAGTTTACCGTTGATAGCCTAACACTATTTGCTGCTAACATCAATCCTTCTTCAGGATTACGTGTCTTGCAGCGAATCTTGGGTTCTATAATAGCTGAAAAGCGTTGTATATTTATAGGGTCAATCCTAGAAAAGACGGGGTGAGGTCCATGATAGCTGTCCAAAAACTGCGTGTGGAATACAGGGAGAATCCGCTGGGGCTGGATATCCGTTATCCAAGAATCAGCTGGCAGATGAGAGCGGATGAGCGTGATGTGAGGCAGCAGGCCTATCAGATTCAGATTGCAGGTGAACAGGATTTCGGCAGCAGCTTATTATGGGATTCAGGCCGGGTGGAGTCCGGGGAGTCTCTGCATCTGGAGCTGAAGGAGCTGGAGCTGCAGTCCAGGCAGCGGTATTATTACCGGATTACCCTATGGGACCAGCAGAACCGGCAAACCGGGTGGTCGGAGACGGCCTGGTGGGAGATGGGACTGCTCTCGCCGGAGGAGTGGGAGGCAGAATGGATTACGGCTCCGCTGGCTTGTCTGGACGTTCACGCAGATCAAGTACCGCTGCTGCGCGGGAATTTCCGGGTGGACCGGCAGGTGACCAAGGCCAGAATATATGTGACCAGTCTCGGCCTGTATGAGCTGGAGCTGAACGGCGCAAGAGTCGGTGATGCGGTTCTGACCCCCGGCTGGACCAGCTATAGAGAGCGCCTCCAGTTCCAGACGTATGATATGACCGGGCAGCTGGCGGTGGGGAATAATGTCCTTGGCGCCTGGCTCGGGAACGGATGGTACAAAGGTAACCTGGGCTGGAATCAGCAAAAGCATCTCTATGGCGACCGTACGGCGCTGCTCTTGCAGCTTCATCTCACCTATGAGGATGGCGGGGAGCAGATCATCGGAACGGGCCCGCAGTGGAAGGTATCGCCGGGTCCGATTCTGATGTCGGAGCTGTATCATGGGGAGACCTATGATGCCCGCCTGGAGCAGCGCGGCTTCAGCCAGCCGGAGTACGACGACAAGGGCTGGGTGCCGGCGGAGATCCTTCCGTATACCAAACAGATTCTGCTCGCACAGGAGAATGTTCCGGTAAGGGCGGTGCAGGAATTGACACCGGTAGCCCTCATTCATACTCCGGCGGGTGAGACCGTGCTTGATCTGGGCCAGAATATGGTCGGCTGGCTGCGGTTCACGGTAGAAGGGGAGCCGGGGCAGGAATATCAGCTGCGGCATTTCGAGGTGCTGGATCAGGAGGGCAATGTCTACACCGAGAATCTCCGTACGGCCAGGCAGACGGTAACCTATATTGCCGCAGGCGGGGGCCAAGAGAGCTATCAGCCGCGATTCACCTTCCAGGGCTTCCGCTATGTGCAGCTTATCGGCTTCCCCGCGCAGCCTGAGTTACAGAATTTCACGGGTGTGGTTCTGCATTCGGATATGGAGCCGACCGGGACCTTCACCTGCTCCGATCCACTACTGAATCAGCTGCAGCACAATATCCTCTGGGGTCAAAAAGGCAATTTCGTCGATGTGCCGACCGATTGCCCGCAGCGGGACGAACGGCTCGGCTGGACCGGGGACGCGCAGATGTTCATCCGCACTTCAGCATATCTGATGAATGTGGCGCCCTTTTTCAGCAAATGGCTCAAAGATCTGTCAGCGGATCAGCAGGAGGACGGCGGAGTCCCATACGTGATTCCCCATGTGCTGGGGGAGAAGGAGTATTCCTCTGCGGCCTGGGGCGATGCGGCGGTCATCTGTCCGTGGACGATCTACCAGTGTTATGGCGATAAGCGGATTCTGGAGCAGCAATACAGCAGTATGCAGGGCTGGGTGGAGTATATCCGCCGGCAGGGAACGGATGAGTTCCTGTGGAATACCGGCGTCCATTTCGGAGACTGGCTGGGTCTGGACGCCAAGCCGGACAGTCATGTGGGGGCTACAGACAGCAATTATATCGCCACAGCCTTCTATGCCTATTCGGTTCAGCTCATGGAGAAGACCGCGAAGGTGCTGGGCCGGACAGAAGACGCACAGCATTACTCGCTGCTTCACAGCGGGGTCAAGGCTGCGTTCAATCAGGCGTTCATCATCCCGGCGGGAGAGGGCGGTGCAGCTACCCAGACGGCCTGTGTGCTGGCATTAATGTTCGGACTGGTCGAAGGGACGGCGAAGGAACATACGGTTGCGAGGCTTATCGGGCTGCTGGAAGAGAGCGGGTATCACCTGACAACAGGTTTTGTCGGCACACCTTATCTGAATCTGGTGCTGGCTGACGCGGGCCATATGGAGGCTGCCTACAAGCTTCTGCTGCAGACCGACTATCCGTCCTGGCTGTATCAGATCACCCGCGGGGCAACCACGATCTGGGAGCATTGGGACGGGATTAAGGAGGACGGCAGCTTCTGGAGCAAGAATATGAATTCCTTCAATCATTATGCTTACGGGGCGATAGGGGATTTCCTGTACCGTTATGTGGCCGGTATCGAGCAGATGGAGGATTATCCGGGCTATAAGCAGTTCCTGATCCAGCCTCATCCGGGGGGAGGACTGACCTCGGCTGCCGCCGGACTGGAATCCATGTACGGGAAGATCCGTTCCGAATGGACGATAGCTTCCGGCCGGATAGAGCTGATCGCCGTAGTTCCGCCGAATACCTCGGCTACTGTGTATCTGCCGGACGCGGCGCTGCCCGGGGTGCTGGAGAGCGGGCAGCAGCTTCAGCAGGTCCGCGGCATTCATTCCGCAGAGCAGCTAGCGCAGGCGGTGAAGCTTACGCTAGGCTCGGGGGAGTACAGATTTGAATATACCTTTCAAAAGTGAGCGGAGTACAGAGTTCCTGAGAAATGACGGGACTCTGTTTTTTTTGTAAATATAAGGTCCCCACACTTGCAATTGTGCAGTATAAAATATATTATAGATAAATAAAGTCTGTGATTGAACCAAAGTCCATATGTAAGGTGGAACAAGACATGAAATACTCCAAGGCAACGAACTACGCGCTGCACACGATGCTGTTCCTGGTGGCGCATACTCCCGATAAGCCGGTAGGGGTGCAGCAGCTTGCCGAGCGGCAGAACGTATCGCCTACGTATTTGTCCAAGATTCTGACCAAGCTGGTGAAGGCCGGGCTGATCGAATCTGCATCCGGGGCGAATGGCGGATACCGTCTGCGGCGCAAGCAGGAAGAGATCTCTTTCCTGGACATTATCCATGCCATTGAAGGCACAGCTTCGCTGTTCGACTGCACTCTGGACCATCCCAGTGAGTGTCTGATTCAGCAGGAGATGGTCAAGGCTGAAGGGCAGATGGAAGATTATTTGAGGGGCAAGATGATGTCCGAGCTTGCCGACAAAATGAGGTCCTGGCATTAAGTTCTGGCGTTAGGCTGTGTGCTGTTTTTTACAGCTATTCCCCGTTGAAACGGATACCGTCCCCTAAAGGGCGGTATAGCCGTTTTTACTTGGCGGGTTTTATAGATATTCAAAGTCTGTTAAGTCTGCATAAAAACATCAGGAGAGGATGAAGTAGTGATGAACAACTATTTATTCGATGCTAAAGTCTGGGAGAAGGCCTGGCAGGAAGATCCCAAGGCAATGGCCAACAGGTTCAAGAAGATGGGCATGGACCCGCACAAGAGCTTCGATCATAAGGCAGAGGTTTTTAACGAGGAGGTATTCAGCAGCGCCGGGAGGGACAGAAGCGAACGGATTATCAGCTGGATGGAAGGGCAGGGCGTGGACTTCAAAGGCTTAAGCGTACTGGATGTGGGTGCAGCTTCGGGCGGCTTCACCGTCCCTTTTATCGAGCGGGGGGCCAAGGTTACAGCGGTAGAGCCTAACGTTCCATTATCCGAGCTGTTTCTGAAGAACACTGCCGGAGCGGCTCCCGGGCAGGTGGAGCTGGTGCGTGAAGCGTTTGAGCATATCGACATTGCCGCCCGGGGCTGGCTGAACGCCTTCGATCTGGTGTTTGTATCCATGTGTCCGGCCGTATTTGACTGGGAGAGCACGGAGAAGGTGATTAGCTGTGCCCGGCAATACTGTTATATCAGTACATCGGCGGGTGTTCAGGAGCATAGCCTGAAGAATGAAGTGCTGCAACTGCTGACCGGACAAGAGACTCATATGGAGTCTTCGGACATGGCTTATCTGCTTCAGCTGTTATATTTGAAGGGCTACAGCTATGAATCTATTGTAACCCGGGAAACAAAAAGCAAGGAGCTGCCGCTGGAGGCGGCTGTTGATGAGGTCATGGAGCTGCTGCCGCTGCATCAGCTGGACGGGACAGAGTCGGTCCGCAAGGCAGTGACGGACTATTTGCATACAGCGTATCCGGGGCAACAAGTGGTTATCCGCCAAGGCGGACGGTTCGGCAAGGTGCTGATCAAGCTGCAGGACCTGAATATGTACAGCAGGGCAGCAGCGAAGTTGTGACATTATAAGGGACATTACAGGAGCATAACTACATGAGATTGTCTTTCCATAGAAAGATGCTATCATAGAGAATAGATCCCCACGCGGGATCTATTTTACTATTCGGGAGGACTGAGGGCTATGAGGTTGAACAAGCGTATTTTCGAGCATGACCTGATGAAGAAAGTGGGTGAAATCTACTATGAGCCATAGTCTCGGAACGGTTTCTTTGCGCGAAGAGCTAGTACAGCAGCTGGTCTATCTTGATGAGCATAAATTCTCTATTCTGGACAGA
Source organism: Paenibacillus tritici (assembly GCF_018207515.1). NCBI lineage: Bacteria > Bacillati > Bacillota > Bacilli > Caryophanales > Paenibacillaceae > Paenibacillus > Paenibacillus tritici. The sequence goes on along the minus strand of NZ_CP073365.1, from coordinate 5,098,653 downwards.
GGCAAGTGGGAATCACCGGCTGAGCGGGCCGAGGTTCAGGCCATAATCAAGAATTATCAGGAGACGGTGGAGCGGATTCTGTCCGGTGACGGCGAAGCGCTTGAACGTTCCATAGTTCTGGTCGGGTCCCGCGTGTCGCTGCGGATTGGTCAGGAGACGCTGACGGAGACGTACCGGATCGTAATCCCCGGTGAAGCCGAGCTGGATGAATTCTGTATCTCCATCTGGTCTCCCATGGGCAGAGGGCTGCTGCTGGCATGTCCCGGGGATACCGTAACGATTCAGACCCCGTTCGGCAGTGATGAAGTACTGATTCTTGATAATGTGTATGAATAATTGAAGCTGGCAATAGAGCAAAAAGCAAGAGGCGTCCCCCTCATCCTATGATGATCGGGGACGCCTCTTTGCGTTTGTCTTGTGTTACAGGCTACAGCTCGTCAATCTCCCGCAGCCAGAGGGCGGCGGAAGCGTCGCTCGGCATCCGCCAGTCGCCGCGCGGCGAGAGGCTGACCGTACCGACCTTTGGCCCGTCCGGCAGGCAGGAGCGCTTGAACTGCTGGGTGAAGAAGCGGGTGACGAACACCTTCAGCCAGGCGATCAACTGCTCTCTGGGATAAGCTCCGCCGAAGGCGTGCTCGGCGAGATAGAGCATTTTGCCGGGGGAAGCGCCTGTACGCAGCATATAATACAAGAAGAAATCATGCACAATGTAAGGTCCCAGAATATTCTCGGTAAGCTGGACGATCTCTCCGGTGGCCGAAGGCGGCAGCAGCTCCGGGCTGATCCCGGTCTCGATGATGCTGTAGAGGAACTTGCCCGCTGTCTCATCCGCTTCGTGATCCGCATACCAGGCGACGACATACTGGATCAGTGTCTTCGGAATACCCGAATTGACGCTGTACATGGACATATGGTCCCCGTTATAGGTGCACCAGCCCAGCGCCAGCTCGGACAAGTCGCCCGTGCCGATGACAATGCCGCCGTTCTTGTTGGCCAGATCCATCAGAATCTGTGTGCGCTCGCGGGCTTGCACATTCTCGTACGTCACGTCATGCACATCTTTGTCATGGCCAATGTCCTCGAAATGCTGGAGGCAGGCGGCTTTGATGTCAACGACCTTAAGCGAGGCGCCGAGTGCCTTGATCAAGCCTACGGCATTGTCGTAGGTCCGGCTTGTTGTGCCAAAGCCGGGCATCGTGACGGCAAGCACATCGCTGGCCGGACGCCCGAGCAGCTCCATCGCCCGCACGGCAACCAGCAGCGCAAGCGTCGAGTCGAGGCCGCCCGAGATGCCGATCACGGCCTGCTTGGTGCCGATGTGGCGGATACGCTTCATCAGGCCGGAGGTCTGAATCGAGAGGATCTCCTGACAGCGTTCGTCCCGCTGGAGCGGATTGCCCGGTACGAACGGATTGACGCCTACGGACCGCTTCAGCTCCCGGCGGCTCTTCCCGCTGACCGGCGAAGCGTAGAGCAGCTCGCGGTAATTGCGGCCGCCCTTGCCGGCACGGAACGTTCCCATCACGGTGCGGGAATATTGCAGCCGGGGCAGGTCGATGTCGGCGGTTATCATCCGGCTCTCATGGGTGAAGCGTTCTGATTCGGCCAAGAGCTGGCCGTTCTCTGCGATCAGCGAATGTCCGCCGAAGACCACATCCGTTGTTGATTCGCCGGTATTGCAGCTTGCATAGACATACCCGGCCACACAGGAAGCGGATTGGCTGCCCACCAGCTGGCGGCGGTAATCAGCCTTGCCGACCAGCTCATTGCTGGCAGACGGATTGAACAGCAGCGTGGCCCCGGCCTGGGCGAGAAGGCTGCTTGGCGGAACCGGCACCCAGAGATCCTCGCAGATCTCAACGCCAAAGGAGAGATTACCGTTACTCTCACAGGCAAAAATCAGGTCATTGCCTACCGGCACTACAGCACCGCCGATCCGCAGCTCGGACACTTCCAGCTCCTCGGCACCGGCGAACCAGCGCGGCTCGTAGAATTCGCTATACCCGGGAATGCAGGTCTTCACAACCAGCCCGAGAATCCGGCCTTGCTGGAGGACCGCCGCACAGTTAAACAGCCTGCTCTTAATGGATACCGGCAGACCGGCAATGACGATCACCCGATGCTCTGCCGTTGCGGCAGTGATCCGGAGCAGAGCTTCAAGTGCAGCGTCCAGCAATGTAGGCTGCAGGAACAGATCCGCACAGCTGTAGCCGGTGATGCACAGCTCAGGGAGTACCAGGTACTCCACCTCCTGAGCGCGGGCTGAATGAATAACTTCAATAATCTGGTCTGCATTGAATACGCAGTCGGCCACCCGTAGCTCCGGGGAGGCGGCGGCGACTCTGGCGAATCCGTAATTCTGCATTCATTTCACCTGTCCTTTACCTGTTGCTTATGTTGAAGTACATTATCTAATAATTGTACCCATCATTTGGCACCGGTAACAAGCAGGGATTTGGACAAGCGCTTCCATTTGGCTTCAGCCGGGTATACACTAATATAACAATCTGGAATTTGACCGAGAGGAAGGGAGTATACAGTTATGCCTTTAGCAGGAAGAGAACTAATCGAAGAGATCCGGGCCACCGCGGTGCCCTATGGCTGTCTGGCCGTCTGGTTTCTGGGACAAGCCAGTGTCATTATCAAGGGAGCGGAGGTGACGGTGTATATTGATCCTTATGTATCACCGAACCCGGACCGGACCTTCCCGCCGCCGGCCCTGTCCGGGGAGATTACGAATATGGACGTCTGCCTGATTACCCATGACCATTCGGATCATCTGGATGAAGAAGCATTGCCTGTGCTTGCCGGGCTGAATCCGGGGGCGAAGTTCATGGCTCCGGCAGTCTGCCTGGAGCGTCTGCAGGAACTGGGCATTCCGCAGGAGCGGCTTACCGCTGCTGTGCCTGCCGATGCAGCAGAACCTGCCCATGGTCTGAAGGTCTTTCCGGTTGCAGCGGCTCATGAGGAGCTGGAGCGCGATGAGCAGGGCCATCCCAAGTACGTCGGCTATATCCTGGAGCTGAACGGAGTCACGCTGTATCACGCCGGGGATACAGTTCTGTTCCCTGAGCTGATTGAAGAGGTCGGCAGCCGGAAGATTGACCTGGCGCTGCTGCCGATTAACGGACGCGACTATTACCGGGGCAGCCGCCATATTGTCGGCAATATGAATTACCGGGAGGCGGCGGAGTTCGCGGCGACCTCCGGTTTTGAGACGGTCATCCCGCTGCATTATGACCTGTTCGCCGGCAATGCGGAGAATCCGGGATATTTCGTGGATCACCTGTACCGCCATTTCCCGGAGCAGAAGTTCCATATGATGGCTAGAGCGGAACGGTTTGTCTATGTTTCGGCTCAGGCTTTCCAGAACAAGCGTTAAGTCTTCAACCCTGTACAGCAGGATAGAGCAGAGAAACCTGATATTTGCTGAGGAACTCAATCCATTCCCCGGACGGCTGCTGATCGGTGACGATATAATCAACCTTGTCGAAGCTGAACAGCCGGATGAAGGCGATCCGGTCGAATTTGGAATGGTCCGCCAGAAGTACAACTTTGCTCGCCTGCTGCTGCATTAGTACCTTAAGCTCGGTCTCCGCTTCGTTGGAATCGCAGAGTCCGCCGGTCATGGAGAGCGCCTTGCAGCTGAAGATCGCCACATCCACATTATATTTCAGAATGGTCTGTGAAGCCGTCGGACCTACGAAGGAGCTGGTCTCCGGCCCCAATATGCCCCCCGTGGAGATAAGCTTCTGCCCGGAATGCTGGAACTCTGACAATACCGCCAGGGAATTGGTGATGATGGTCAGATTTTTTTTGTCCTCTACGATTCTCCGCAAGCCTTCAAAAGCCGTCGTGCTGGTGTCCGTCATCACACTGTCACCGTCATTGATCAGCTCCAGCAGACATGCGGCAATGAGCCGCTTCGCCTCAAGGTTGACCTGATGCCTGTGAGAGTAGGAGGGGTCCTCGTTGGTATGGGCATTCAGAATAGCCCCGCCGTAATTCTTCTTGGCAATGCCCTCTTTATCCAGCCGGTCGAGATCGCGCCGGATCGTCTCCTCCGACACCTTGAATTTCTGTGCGAGGTCCGCTACGTGGACTTTTTTGTGCCTATAGAGTTCGTTAATGACCAGATCCCGCCGTTCAAAAGCCTTCATATCGTTGCCCACCCTTAGTTACATAGTTCTATTGCTTATAACTACTAGTGTACTACAACCCGCCACAAAACATAAACCATTCAAACAGCAATAATCCCACACTATATTCAGATTATATCACATAAATCCACATAAAAATCAAATTATAATGTGGAATAGTGTTGACTTTAAGGGGTTGGAAATCTATGATGGAGAAGAAAAAGATTAGTCGGCGGGCAATAGCCATAGTATGCAGACAGCAGCAGGCTGTATTTGATAGCGCTTACTAATCGGAGTGTGCAGCTCCAATGTAATTATTTTATCCAATCATCTATTCATTCACGGGGAGGAACAGCAGTGACAGCACATTATCCGAAGATTGGTATCCGGCCTACGATTGACGGCAGAAGACGCGGGGTACGTGAATCGCTGGAGGCCCAGACGATGGGCATGGCGCAGCGCGTGGCAGCATTTTTGCAGGAGCATTTATATTATCCGGATGGTTCTCAGGTGGAATGTATTATTGCCGATTCTACGATTGGCGGCGTGAAGGAAGCGGCGGCGGCGGCGCAGAAGTTCGCAGGTGCGGGAGTAGGCGTATCCATTACTGTGACTCCGTGCTGGTGTTATGGTTCAGAGACGATGGACATGGATGCTTCGATCCCGCATGCGGTATGGGGATTCAACGGAACGGAGCGCCCTGGAGCGGTGTATCTGGCGGCTGTTCTGTCTGCTTATGCGCAAAAAGGCATTCCCGCCTTCGGGATCTACGGGGAGGATGTCCAGGAATCCAGCAGCGAGGAGATCCCGGCTGATGTGCAGGTGAAGCTGCTGCAATTCGCAAGATCCGCGCTGGCGGCCGCCCTGATGAAAGGCAAGTCGTATCTGTCGATGGGCTCCGTGTCCATGGGAATCGCCGGTTCCATCGTGAACGAGCAGTTTTTCCAGGAGTATCTTGGCATGCGCAATGAGTATATTGACATGTCTGAATATGTACGGAGATTTGAGGAAGGGATCTATGATCCTGAGGAATTCACGCGGGCACTGGCCTGGGTGAAGGACAACTGCCGTGTGGGAGCGGACAATAACCCGCCGCATCTGCAGCTCAGTGAAGAGATTAAGGAAGAACAGTGGGAGACCTGTGTCAAAATGGCGCTGATTGCCCGCGATCTGATGATCGGCAACCCGGAGCTTGCGAAGCTCGGCTTCGAGGAAGAAGCGAATGGGCACAATGCCCTGCTGGGCGGCTTCCAGGGTCAGCGTCAATGGACAGACCACTTCCCGAACGGTGATTTCATGGAGACGATTCTGAACTCCTCATTCGACTGGAACGGCAGACGGGCGCCTTATATTGTCGCTACCGAGAATGACAGCCTGAACGGGGTCACGATGCTGTTCAATTATCTGCTGACGAACACGGCGCAGATTTTTGCCGATGTGCGTACGTTCTGGAGTCCGGCGGCCGTGAAGCGCGTGACCGGCTATGAGCTGGAGGGAGTTGCGGCAGGCGGTCTGCTGCATCTGATCAATTCCGGCTCGGCGGCGCTGGACGGCACCGGGGAGCAGAGCATGGACGGCAAACCGGCCATCAAGCCGTTCTGGGACATCACGGATGAAGAAGCGGTTGCCTGTCTCGCGCAGACCCAGTTCCGCCCGGCCTCGCAGGAATATTTCCGGGGAGGCGGCTTCTCCACAGACTATCTGACCAAAGGCGGAATGCCGGTTACGATGGCCCGGCTGAATCTGGTCAAAGGCCTGGGACCTGTCCTCCAGCTGGTGGAGGGCTTCACTGTGGAGCTGCCGGGAGAAGTGCATGATACGCTCGATCAGAGAACGGACCCGACCTGGCCGACGACCTGGTTCGCGCCCAAGCTGACAGGCAAAGGCTCCTTCCAGTCTGTATATGATGTAATGAATAATTGGGGCGCCAATCACGGAGCAATCAGCTACGGGCATATCGGAGCGGATCTGATTACGCTGGCCTCGATCCTGCGGATTCCGGTCAGTATGCATAATGTGGAAGAATCGCGTATTTTCCGCCCGCGCGTCTGGTCGCTGTTCGGCACAGAGGATCTGGAGAGTGCCGATTACAGAGCCTGCCGTAACTTTGGCCCGCTCTACTAAATTTTCAAAGTGAAGCAGGTGTGCAGATAATGGATGACAACGGAATTAAGCTGCTGGCCATTGACCTTGGGGCAAGCTCCGGCAGAGTTATGCTGGGCAGCTTCGCGGACGGAAAAGTGGAGGTGGAGGAAATCCACCGTTTTCCTAATGGTCCTGTAGAGGTTGCAGGACAGCTGCACTGGGATGTGCAGCAGCTGCTGCAGGAGATGAAGCAGGGAATAGCTGCGGCTGCCGGAAGATACGGGCCGCTCCAGTCGCTAAGTGTTGATACCTGGGGGGTCGATTACGGTCTCCTGGATGATCAGGGCGAGCTGCTGTATGCCCCGCATCATTACAGGGACCAGCGGATGGAGGGTATCGCTTCAGTCCTGGAGACGGCCCTGCCTCCCGGAGAACAATTCAAACTGACGGGCAACCAGTCCAGCCTGATTAATACGGTATATCAATTATTTGCTGATCTTCAGGGGAATCCGGGGCTGCGGGGTACGGCCAGGCAGCTGCTGATGATGCCCGATCTGTTCCATTATATGTTCAGCGGCGTTACAGCCGCCGAGCAGACGATCTGGAGCACCAGCGGTCTGCTGAATGCGGACTCAACGGCACCTTCGGAGGAAGTGCTGCGCAGGCTGGAGCTGCCGGCGGAGCTGATCCCCCGGCTGGTTCCGGCTGGCACCGTGCTGGGGGAACTCCGGCCTGCCCTCCAGGAAGAGCTCGGCACCGGCCCGCTCAAGATCATTGCCGGGGCTTCGCATGATACGGCTTCCGCCGTGGCTTCCATCCCGTATGACTCTGGCTCTGCCGGTACTGACCGCATTAGCGGCCTCAATCCTCCGCAGCCAGCCGCCGCGTTCATTAGCTGCGGTACCTGGTCGCTGGTAGGCCTGGAGACCACGGAGCCTGTGCTGAGCGATGAAGCCTTCGCCTGCGGATTCACGAATGAGAGCTGCTTCGGCGGCACGAACCGGCTGCTTAAGAATATCACCGGCCTCTGGCTGCTGCAGGAGACCCAGCGGAGCTGGGCCGAAGCGGGGGAGCCGCTCACCCATCAGGAGGCAGCGGAGCTTGCTGTGAATCTGGACCGTTCCAAGGCGGATATTGCCATTCTGGACCCGAATGATCCCCTCTTCAGCACACCGGGGGATATGCCGCTGCGGATCGAATCTTACTGTATCCGCACCGGACAGCCGGTGCCGCAGACCCGTGCGGAGATCATCCGTTCCGTTCTGGAGAGCCTGGCCTTGTCATACGCAGGCACGATCCGCGAGCTGGAGGCCATTACAGGCCGCCCGGTGAGCTGCATTCACATGGTCGGCGGAGGCATCCAGAACAAGCTGCTGTGCCAGCTTACTGCGGATGCCACCGGCAAAGAAGTCATCGCCGGACCGGTAGAAGCGAGTGCAATCGGTAACATCGTGGTGCAATTGACGGCGCTGGGAGCTATCGAAGCCCCGGAAGCCCGGAGAGTTGTAGCCCGTTCCTGCACGCCCGTCCGGTATCAGCCGGCTGTAACTAATTATTTCTACCCACTGTAATCAAGGAGGCAATTATGAATAAGCATGAAGAAGAATTGCGGCGGCTAATCTGTGATATCGGCCGGAATCTGTTCAACAAGGACTTCATTGCGGCCAATGACGGCAACATCTCGGCCCGCCTGTCGGCAACCGAGGTGCTTGCTTCGCCAACCGGAGTCAGCAAAGGCTATCTGCAGCCGCATATGCTCGTCAAAGTAAATCTGCAGGGTGACATCCTGGAAGCGGCGGAGGGCTACCGGCCGTCCACAGAAGTGAAGATGCACCTGAAGATTTACAATGAATTGCCCGAAATGGGCGGCGTGGTTCATGCGCATCCTCCGTACGCGACCGCTTTTGCGATCAAAGGTGAAGCCCTGGACAAGATGATGATGCCTGAATCGGTAATAGCCATGGGGGATATTCCACTGGCGGTATACGGGACGCCTTCAACCGAAGAAATCCCGGATTCGCTAACCCCCTTCCTTGGCAAGAAAACCGCAGTTCTGCTGGAGAGTCACGGGGCCCTGACCTGGGGCAAGGATGTAATGGCTGCTTACATGAACATGGAGCGGCTTGAATATACAGCGAAGCTGACCTTCCTTACCCGCATGATCGGCGGAGAGCGTGAGCTGCCGCAACACCGGATTGATGAGCTGGTAGCCTTGAGGTCGTTCTACGGAATGTGATCAGGGAGAGGAACGGAGGGAAGGTTATGCTCAAAAAAATACCCAAGCTGCTCTCCCCGGAGCTCGTCCGCACCCTGATGGAGATGGGCCACGGGGATGAACTGGTCCTGGCGGATGCCAACTATCCGGGACATGCGCTGCATTCCAGAGTCTTAAGAGCTGACGGAATCGGCATTCCCGAACTGCTGGATGCCATCCTGGAGCTGCTCCCGCTGGATCATTATGCCCCGGCTCAGGCAGCCTTCATGGCTGTAGTGGAGGGGGACCCCACGGTTCCGGTGATATGGGAGAGGTACAAGGAGATTCTAACCCGGCATGACCGCGCAGCGCAGATCGAATATGAAGAACGTTTCGACTTCTATAACCGCTCCAAGAGCAGCTATGCCATTCTGATCACCGGGGAAGAAGCGCTGTACGGGAATATTATTCTCAAAAAAGGCGTAATCTCCCCTGCCGCCGGGGAATAACGCAGCTTCCGTCTGCGTTCCGGCAGAGGACCTAATGAACGCTGCAGCGGGCTCTGCAAACACAATAATGTGTCTCGATGAAATGTTGTATATTTTGCAATTTGCTGTCCCGAATAACCGTAGCTGGGGGATGATTGTTGCAGGAAATGCAGGAATTGTCTCCGCCAAACTGCTTATTAGCAGAAGAATGCTGACATTGGTGCAACAATTCTACCAGAGACGTTATCCGTCAGGAGAAGAGTTGCAGTCTGTGCAGCATTTTAATTGCAAATATGAAAATAGCACCCAAAATGCCCCGTTCGCCAAATAGGCCGGGGCATTTTCTTTTTATTCCTGCTGAAACGGGTACGTCCTTTATAAGGTATAAGGACGGCGTAGTCGTTTCGGCTTAGAACGGGTTTTACCATTTAAAGCTCATCATACAATCTCCGCAGGAATTGCGCGCTGTCCTGTAGATTCGCTTCAGGAGTACTCTCCAGCAGGCCATGGATATGCGGACGCTTATACTTCATGTAGCGGAGCAGCGGAGCGAAATTCAGCATTCCCTGTCCGGCAGGGACGATGGTGATAACGCCGCCCAGTACTGTGAAATCCTTCAGATGCAGGACAGCGATCCGGTCGCCCAGCAGCTCAAGCGCGTCTGCAACGATCTGCTCCTGCTGAAGGTAATTCTCTGCCGTCATCAGATTCGCAGCATCCAGAATGATCTGCAGATTATTAGACGGCACCTCATCGAGCAGCCGCCGGGTTAGCTGTGCCGTATAGAGCGGATGATTGATGCCTGCTTCGATGCCGACAGTCACCCCGAATCTCTCGGCTTCCGCAACCATGGCTGTAACCGACTCCACCACCTGTTGAAAGGCTTCCTCTGTGAAATTATCCGTTGTATATCCCTGACCTACACTGCCTGTCTCCGTCCCCACCAGACTTGCGCCGAAGTCACGGGCCAGCCGCAGATGGGTGCTGAAGTCGCTCAATGCCTGTGTGCGCCTGGCAGGATCGGAATCAATGATATTGACATAACAGCCGAGGACGGCAATCCGGATACCGGCTTGTCTGAAGGCATCGCCATAATAGGCGGCAGCCCCCGGACTCAGGGCGCCCAGTCCAGCCACACTCTCCGGAAAAGACTTATGCAGCGCAAATTGAATCGCCGGGAAGCCATGCTCCTTCAGCTTATCCACCAGCTGCGGCAACGGACATGGGTTGAAGTCGTGGGCACGGACGCCCAAGTGAAACGGAACGGTCATTAGGTATCTCCTTTGAGTTCAGTCCTTAAGTTGGTGCAAAGCGGTTATTCTTCGCAAATAAGGCCGCTTGTGTCCTTAAGGTCCACAGGCGGCCCAATTCGTTATCCAAGAGAAGCCGTGTAACACGCTACACCCTTAGATACGGCTGTAGCCCGGCAAGCGCCGAAGACTGAGAAGCGGACTCTACAAGCGCTTCAGCCACCAGGGCTGCGATCTTCTGCGCCCCGGCCTGGGAGAAATGTGTGTCATCCGCAATGCCATCCGGGTAGTTGGGGCGATTGTCCGGCGGCAGATGCATGAACAGCTCCATTGAAGCTCCCGCTCCCATTGTGCGGTAGAGCTGCTGGGAGGCGGCAAAAATATCGAGCAGAGGGGTTCCGGTCTCCACTGCAACCTCACGCATGACCTGTGGATAGAGCCCGACCGCTTGCGGGTCAGGTTCACCGTCCGCGGTGAAGCGGCGGCGGCTGACAGAGGTCAGCAGCAGGGGGAACGCTTCCCGGCTGCGGGCGGAATCAATGAAGCTCTTGAGATTCTGGCGGTATTCGGTATGCGGCTCCGTGTAACGAAGAGGGTCCTCAAGCTTCTGGTCATTATGGCCGAATTGGATCAGCAGGAAGTCCCCGGGAAGGAGATCCCGCTCCAGATCTGTAAGTCTGCCCTCAGCAAGGAAGGAGCGTGTGCTCCGTCCGTTCACCGCACGGTTCATAATCCGCACCTCCCGGCTGACATACGCCTGGAGGAATTCGCCCCATCCGGCCATCGGCCATTCCCCGCCGCTCTTCTGGGCAGCGGTTGAGTCTCCGGCGATATAGATTGTCGGCATTTTCAACAGCCCTCCATCTAGACGGGAAGCCCGGCTTCGCTGCCTGCAGTCTGGAATCCGAAATACCCGGCGGCGTTATTATAGGAGATATCCTCGACCATTGCACCCAGTAGCTCAAGATCGTCCGGCGCTTCACCGCGTTCTGCGAGTTCACCGAGCAGCCCGCACAGCACCCGGCGGAAATATTCATGCCGGGTATAGGAGAGGAAGCTGCGCGAATCGGTCAGCATCCCGACGAAGTTACCCAGCAGGCTGCCTTCAGCCAGCAGGGTCAGCTGATGGCGCATGCCGCTGCGCGTATCATTGTACCACCAGCCGGACCCGAGCTGGAGCTTGCCGGGAGTATCCTTCTGGTAACAGCCCAGCAGAGCCAGCAGGGACGGGTAATCGCCGGGATTCAGCGAGTACAGAATCGTCTTCGGCAGCCCGCTGCCGCTCTCGGCCCGGTCAAGCAGCTGCGACAGCGCAGTGGTCAGCGGCAGATCATTAATCCCGTCATATCCGGTATCCGGTCCAAGCTTCTGGAACATCGGCGTATTGTTATTGCGGTAAGCATGGAGATGCAGCTGCATGGTCCAGCCTTTGGCCTGATAGAAGCCGATCAGCGCCGTCAGCAGTTCTGTGCGGTAGAGCGTGATTTCCTGTGGCGAGAGCGGCTCACCCTGCAGTCTTTTGGCGAAAATAGCTTCAACGGCTTCCGGCTCACCCGCCTCATAACGCAGCACATCCAGCGCATGGTCCGACAGGCGGCAGCCGTTCTCGTGGAAGAACTCCACACGGCTACGCAGGGTATCCAGCAGCGCCGCATAGCTCTTGACCGGCTGGCCGGAGGCCAGCTCCAGCTTGCCGATCCAGGCTCCGAAGCCTTCGGCGTCGATGTTCAGCGCCTTGTCAGGCCGGAAGGTCGGGAACACCTGGAAGGCGGTCTCACTATCTCTCAGCAGCTTGTGGTACTCCAGCGAATCGGCAGGGTCATCGGTAGTACAGATGATCTTCACACCGCTGCTGCGGATCAGGCCGCGCCGGGTGAAGGCCGGTTCCGCAAGCTTGCGGTTCACCTTCTCCCAGATGGCCGGAGCTGAGGCTTCGTTCAGCAGCTCCTCCACGCCGAAGAACCGGCGCAGCTCCAGATGGGTCCAGCTGTATAGCGGGTTGCCCACCGCTTTGGGAAGCGTGCGGGCCCAGGCCAGAAATTTATCGTAATCAGAGGCGTCGCCGGTGATATGCGATTCAGGGACACCGTTGGCGCGCATCAGCCGCCATTTGTAATGGTCACCGTAGAGCCAGGCGGCGGTCACGTTCTCGAATGGCTGATCTTCATAGATTTCGCGCGGGTCCAGATGACAGTGGTAGTCGATAATCGGCATGGTTTTGGCATGGTTATGATAGAGCTGCCGCGCCGTTTCGCCGGATAACATGAAGTCCTCGTTTAGAAACATGGATAGGATCTCCCTTTGGATGGATTTGGATAAGTTCTATAAAGTTACGCCTGTTTTGAAAATAGCCAGCTCACGCACTTCATTCTGCTCGTTCCGGGTTTTTTGGCCGCTGGCGACATCAATGATATAGGAGATGAATTCCTCCAGCACATCGGCCATCGGCGTTTCCAGCAGCGGACCTGCGTTGAAGTCCATCCAGTGGCCTTTTTTGGCAAACAGATCGTTGTTGGTTGCCACCTTAACGGTAGGCACGAAGCTGCCGAACGGTGTGCCGCGGCCGGTAGTGAACAGCACAAGCTGGCAATCCGAAGCGGCGAGCGCAGAGGCGGCGACCAGATCATTGCCGGGAGCCTGCAGCAGGCTCAGCCCTTTTTTGCGCAGCTTCACGCCATACTGCAATACATCCACCACAGGCGACGATCCGGCCTTCTGCGTGCAGCCGAGCGATTTGTCCTCCAGTGTGCTGATGCCGCCGGCCTTGTTGCCGGGAGAGGGGTTCTCATAGACAGGTTCGCCGTAAGAGAGGAAATACTGCTTGAAGTTATTGATCAGCGATACGATATCTTCATAGACCTCCCGGCTCTCTGCGCGGGCCATCAGCACCTTCTCCGCACCGAACATTTCGGGTACCTCTGTCAGCACCGACGTTCCGCCCTGAGAGATAATGAAGTCAGAGAACGCACCCAGCAGCGGGTTGGCCGTAATGCCGGAGAATCCGTCGGAGCCGCCGCATTTCAGGCCGATATTCAGCTCACTTAGCGGCACCGGCTCACGGACATCATTCTCAGCAGCTACGTACAGCTCCTCCAGCAGCACAAGACCGGCTTCCAGCTCATTACCCACCTCCTGGGCCACCAGGAACTTCACCCGCGACTCGTCATAATCGCCCAGCATGCTGCGGAACTCGGAGACAATATTGTTCTCGCAGCCGAGGCCGAAGACCAGCACGCCACCGGCATTGGGATGGTTGACCGCGTCGAGTAGAATACTGCGGGTCATCCGGTGATCATCGCCAAGCTGGGAGCAGCCGTACGGGTGCTTCAGCACCGTTAAGTTGTCAAATCCGCCAAGACCGGGATGCTCGGCTTTGAATTCCTGAAGCATTTGTTCGGCAATGCCGTTCACACAGCCTACGGTTGGTATAATGAACAGATCATTGCGGATTCCGACCTTGCCGTTACTCCGCCGGTACCCCTGGAAGGTCAGATCACGGCGCGGATAGATCACCGGATGAACGTCAGGCACATACTCGTATTCTTCCTCGCCGGACAGATTGGTTTTGATATTATGCGTATGAATCCAGTCACCCGCCGCAATCGGAGCCGTGGCATGGCCGATCGGGGAACCGTATTTAGTAATGATATCTTCGCTGCTGAAATCAGTCAGGGCAATCTTATGACCCTGCGGAATATCCTGCGCTGCCCGCACCGTCAATCCGTCGATGACCAGTTCTTCCCCGGCCGCAATCGGCCGCAAGGCTACAGCTACCGTATCTCTCGGGTTCATCTTCATTAAGTTCTTCATGTTGGCCCTCCTAAAAGTTTGTCTTGCGGAAAATGGTTCAGCCGACGAGTTCCTGTAAGGCCGTGCGGGAATCCTCACGCTCCAGCCGTTCAAGGTGGGCGGTGATGGCGGCGCCCATTCCTGGAAGCAGGGTCAAATCCTGTCCCCAGAGGCTGGTGTCGCCAAGAATGGTATTCACGAAGCTAGACGGCTCGCTCCAGGCCTGATCGAACACGGCCAGCACTTCCGCACTGTCCTGCCGGGCAATCCGGTCTCCCCGGTAGCTGAGCAGCAGGGCAGCAAAGGCGAGCGTGATCCGCTCTGGAAGTCTGCCGCGTTCCTGCTGGTATCGCAGCATTACCGGAAGCAGGCGTGTCTTGAACTTGGAGATGCTGTTGAGCGAGATGGAGGTCAGCTCATGGCGGATGAACGGATTCCTGAACCGCTCCTGCACAGCACCGGCGTAAGACAACAGCTCCTCAGCGGGCAGATCCAGCATAGGAATCAGCTCTTCTTCAATCAATTGCTTCACGAAGCGGGAGAAGGTCCCGTCATTCATCACATCTTCAACGGTCTCAAGACCCGCGAGCAGACCCAGAGGGACCATAGCGGTATGCGGACCGTTCAGCAGATGAACCTTGCGCTCCCGGTATGCCGTCATATCAGGAGTCATCACAACATTTAGTCCTGCCTTGGCCAGCGGCAGACGCTCCGTCAGGGATTCAGGGCCTTCAATCACCCAGAAGAGAAAAGGCTCAGCTGTCGCCATAACCAGATCGGTATAACCGAGTTCAGCTTCCAGAGCAGCGGCCTGTTCATGCGGATAGCCCGGGACAATACGGTCTACCAGACTGCAGCAGAAGGTGTTCTCTGACTTCAGCCATTGCAGGAATTCCCCGCCCAGGCTCCAGTCGGCTGCGTAACGCTCTACGATCTCCTGCAATTTCTCGCCGTTGCGGTCAATCAGCTCACAGGGGATGATAACGAAGCCTTTTTTGCCAAGCTCAAACCGGCGGTAGAGCAGTGCGGTAAGCTTGCCCGGGAAGCTCACCGGAGGCGTGCTGTCCGCACGGTCACCGGGAAGATAGGCAATGCCGGCCTCGGTAGTATTGGAAGTAATGAATTCCAGATCATCATTCTCTGCGAGGGCAAGATAAGCTTCATAATCCATATATGGGTTAATCACCCGGCTGACAGAGCTGATAATCTCGCGGGAATTGACGGTCTCGTTGTCCATGATGCCGTTAAGCAGCACCGTATAGAGATTGTCTTGCTCAGCCATATGCTCGGCTACTCTGCCGACGGATTGGGCAATGGGCTGGACGATTACAGCGCTTCCGTTGAATAATCCCTGATTGTTCATTTGCTGCAGCTGCCAGTCAACGAAAGCACGCATGAAGTTGCCACCGCCGAATTGGATCATCCGTTCACGATGCAGGGGTAACCCCGGATGAGTGCTTCTGGATAAACGGTTTGTCATAATGGTCATGATCTCCTTTAACATACAAGATAATTTGCACACGTTAACATTTTATTTTGAACAGGATACGGATCACCTTCTCTTGTCCAGGAAGGCTCCGTACCCTGCAGAAAATAGCAGCTTGTCATCCGGCCGGGCTATCCACCCGCCACTGTATCCCGTACAACCAGCGAGGTCTTAACGAATAGCTGCTGCGGCAGGGTCTCCGGCTGCTGAAGCAGCTGGATCAGCATGGTCATGCCCAGCTCACTGATCTCTGCAATGGGCTTGCGGACGGTGGTCAGGGCAGGATTCGTATAGCGGGCGAACATGATATCGTCGAATCCGATCAGCGAGATCTGCTCCGGCACATCGACCTTGTGGGCATAACAGGCATTCATGGCGCCAATCGCCATATCGTCATTGGAGCAGAATACAGCCGTAGGCCGATCCTCCAGATTAAGCAGCCTGCTCATCGCCGCATATCCGCTCTCAATACTGTAATCTCCGGAGATGAAATACTCGGGATTCAGCGGAAGACGTCCGGCAATCAGGCTGTCCAGGAAGCCCTGCTTGCGTTCGCTTGAGGATTTGAAGCCGGGTTTGCCTTCAATAATAGCCAGCTTGCGGTGTCCTAGCTGAACAGCATGATCAATAGCTTCCTTGACACCTTCGCGGTCATTGGCCACAACATTCATAATGCTTGGGTCCTCCAGCTGGCGGTTCAGCACGACCAGCGGAATGCCCATCTTCTTCACATGATAGATGAAGGCATTGTCCTCATCGCTCTGGCTCATGACCAGAATGCCGTCGAAGCGCTGCGGCTGAATGTTGCTGTAATGCCGAACACCGTCTATCCCGTTGACCGTCAGATTATAGTTCTCGTCGAGAATATGCGTAATGCCCTTGATGGCATCCACCAGGAAGCTGGCCGATGTCCCCTGCTCAATACTGGAGAAGAACAGGCCGATGATGAAGGATCGCTTGGTGACCAGGCTCTTGGCACTGTAATTCGGCACATAGTTCATTTCTGCGGCGATCCGTTCAATCTTGTCCCGGGTGGCCTTCTTGATCAGCGGGTTGCCGTTCAGTGCCCTGGATACGGTAGTATGGGACACGCCGGCAACGCGGGCAATATCTTTGATGGTAATCATAGGTTCACTCCGGGAAAATAGAATTGTTAACGATTTCATTTTAGTTCTCCGGCAGCGTCAAGTCAATAGTTTAATGGAATGCACACGTTAATATTTTGTGAAAAATAATTGCAAAAACAGACCCGGATTCCGGTCCTGGGTCTGTCTTAAGCATAAGAAGGGGAGGCTTATTGAAAACGGCTTATTCTCAGCAGAGGAGCGGGAAACATCAGCTGTGGTTACGCTGGAATTTCGTGATGTCCCGGGCGTAATGCGAGGTGGTGCCGTCGTATCTTTTTAGCCGCACATACTCTTCGGAGAACTTCTCAACGACCCCGGTGCCTACCTGAGAGTACATCCCGTCGGGATCAAGCTGAAGTGCGGACACAAAGGTCTGTGACAGGGCGGCAACGAAAAAATCAATATTTTTAACAAGCGTCTGTGGCAAAAGTCCCAGTCCTTTCATCGGGTTATTCATCATATTTTACGACAGGCTGACGGTTTTGAACATAGGCTTAGCCTTGTGTATATATATCCAGCCGAAGAAAGTCACTCCGGGGAATATGACACAAGGCTGTCCGGTTTGGTATGTTACGATATACAAACAATGGGATGGAACAACATCAGCAGGAGGAATTGAAGAATGGCGGAACCCCTGAAAGCAATGTACAACAAGGAATTCTTGCACAGCTTCGGTATGAAAATTCATACCGTCTACGGTTCGTTTGAGGTGGAGCGCTTCGTTGCAGCAGCCATGAAGGAGCCTTGGGAGGAGCTGGAGCTTAAGGCGCGGATGCGGCGGATCACGGAGACGCTGGGCAGCTTCCTGCCCCCGGCCTATGAAGAAGCGCTGAGAATATTATATGCGATAGATAAAGACTGTGTCGGCTTCCCGTATCTGATCTTCCCCGACTTCGTTGAGGTATACGGGGGAAGCGGGGAGCATTGGGAGCTGTCGATGGAGGCGCTGGAACGGTTTACTGAGAAATCCTCAGCGGAATTTGCCATCAGGCCGTTCCTGCTGCGTGATCCGCAAGCAGTGATGGCCCGGATGCTGCTCTGGGCAGAGCATCCCAGCGAGCATGTCCGGCGGCTGGCCAGTGAAGGCAGCCGTCCCCGTCTGCCCTGGGGCCAGGCGCTGCCGATGTTCAAGCACGACCCGTCTCCGGTGCTGCCGGTGCTGGAGAAGCTGAAGGCAGATCCGTCCCGCTATGTGCGCAAAAGTGTTGCCAACCATCTGAATGATATCGCGAAGGATCACCCTGATATCGTTATAGCGACAGCCCGCCGCTGGAAGGGCGGTAATGAGAACACGGACTGGATCGTGCGGCATGGCTGCCGCTCGCTGATCCGTAAGGCAGATCCGCAGATTATGGAGCTGTTCGGCTATGCTCCCGAGGAGAGCGGCGCGCCACTTGTCTCCGCGGCTGTCCTCGCGGCTCAGCCGGCTGTGCTGAGGATCGGTGACAGCTGTGAGCTGCAATATACGCTCACCATCCGGGAGGGGGAGCCGGTGCGTATCCGCATCGAGTACGGGATCGACTTCGTGAAGGCCGCAGGCAAGACCTCGCGCAAGCTCTTCCTGTTATCCGACAAAACCGTCTCTGGAGGTTCCAGACTGAGCGGAACGCGGACGCACCGCTGGGCTGACCTGACCACCCGCCGTCATTATCCCGGCGGACATCAGATCACGCTGCTGGTGAACGGCCGGGAAGCTGCAAGCACATCTCTACTGCTTGAAGGCCAGGATGTGACTGTGAACATACAATAAGGCACAACAAAACGGATGCAGCGACAGCCCTCTGAGGACTGCCGCTGCATCCGCTTTTTGTTCCCTATATAAGAAGCACTAAAGAAAAAAACAAAAAGCAAAAGAAGCGGAGGGGAAATTTGGAACTGGAGGAGCGGTAGCGACCGCCTGAAAGCTTTCCGTAGGAAAGCTAGCATCGTAAGCATCAGCAGTCCCCGGATTTCCACCGTGAAGAGCGGAATAAATTAAGAAATCTGGGGACAACAGCGGCCGGAAGTCCAAATGTTCACCGCAGTGACGATGAAGCTTCAAGTTCAATACGTAAGTGCGTCAGTCCTTGATATTGCCCGCCATCTTAAGGCGTTTGGCAATTTCCTTGAATTCTTCTTCGGAGATCCCCGGTGCGAATTCCTCTTTGGACTCGGGAGCCTCAGGAATCGGCACGCCTTCAGGAACACCCTTGATCACCTCAAGCGGCAGGCCGTCCTCCGGATGGGTGCCTTTCCAGATCTGGTCAATGGAGCTGAAATCCTTATCGCTCCAGGTGTACAGCTTGGTGTGAACCCCTTTTTCCTCGTACTTTCTGGCTTCATTGAATGCCTTATTGTCAAGGGACGGAATCGGCACCAGCTTGGTTACGTTGACGCCGGTGGCAATCTCCAGTGCTTTGGCATAGGCAACCACATGAACGCCTCCGCGGACAAGGAGGAAGCCGACAACGGCGCGTGCAGCCGGATGGTCAGTCATTTCGTACACCTTCATCTTGTGTGTTCTCGCACCGCACTCCAGGAAGAAGTTATGCAGCAGATCCTCGACCAGATTCCCGCTGTTGAACACATTGGCTCCGGTCCACGGGTTGCCCATGGAATCGAATGGCATGGCACCCTGGGCTCCGGCCAGGAAGTGGTAGGACAGCCTTGCATCCTTGACCGCATCCAGCGGAGTGGAGTCGGGCTTCTTATATGCTGTTGAACCTCTAAGACATTTGTTCACAGCATGGGAGACCAGTTCGACATGGCCTAACTCCTCTGCAGTGATGCTCATCACCAGATCATAGAAGGGCTTCAGCTTCTCCTTGGAACGGAAGTTGAAGGATTGATACAGATAGTTGTTGAGGGTGGACATTTCACCAAATTTACCGCCAAGCAGCTCCTGTACAGCCGCAGCGGCGTTAGGGTCCGGTTTCTCAACGTCTGGGATTTCAATCATAATCTCATCCATACGTGTGAACATAATGATCATCTCCTCAGCAAAATAGGTGTGTTTATACTTGTCTATTTTACACCTATTTCCACTTCTTCAAACATCACCTCTCCTGTAGCTGCACATGCAGCCTGTGGTTATTCTCCGGTTCCTGTGCGGCCATTCCCAGGACATAACTCCTCATCCCGCTGGCGGGAGCCTTGTGCCAGAGCCGGTAGCCTTCTGTGGCAATCACGGCAGCATTGCCGGTGCCTGCAAAATAATTCTCGTTCAGCATTCCCACCACATCAGCCATCTCGCTGAGCTCAGACTCCGTATAATTGGCGTAAGCGGGGTCCTCTGCCAACCGGGCAAGACTGCGGGAAGCCGACCGTTTGCGGAAACTAGCTTCACTGTAGGCGCTGAAGCCAAGCAAATTCGGATCTGTCTGGCCTGTGGCTGCAGCCCAAGGCTCCATGCCTAATCGGGCTGTGCTGTAATCCAGCGTCTGACGGGCGGATGAGTAGCTTAAGAGTCCGTATTGATGGGGGAAAACCGATAATGCACTGCCCGCAATGTCATATATGCGGTTGCCGTCCTCCTGATATTCACTGATATCCTGAATATGAATATGTCCGCTAAGTGTAATTTGAATTCCATTGCGCATAAGGGCAGCAATCACCTGTTCGTTGTCCTCCACGGTGAAGCCTTCCTGAATGAAGTCGCTGTGATCCATCAGGCTGTGGTGCATGACCGCTACAATCTGCGCACCTTGGGATGCTGCCATCTCCCCGCACTTATCAATCCATTCCAGGGTATGGGCGCTTACTCTGCCTTCCAGCTGGGGATGGCCCAGGGCTGTGTTGTTCCCGTACTGTGCAGTATCCAGCATAAGCAGCCATAACTCCTCTGACGGGGCGGCCAGATAACTGAGCGAATCCTCGTCAGTCAGCAGGGCTTCCTGATAACCGAAGCTGCCATAGATCTTGCGGAACTCTTTGGCGCTAACGGAATCGGTAGCGTATTGGCGCTTATTCTGAAATTTCCGGGCCCAGGGATTCCGGATATCATGATTGCCTGGGATCACGTATACCCGCGTTCCGGTCTCCCGTTCAATCTTCTTCAGATGCCCGGCCAGGTCCTTGTGGCTGGCTTCTTCGCCGTTGTTGCTGAGATCCCCGCTGATGATGACGGCGTCCGGCTTGCGGATACCGATGTCATAACCCAGCGCTTCCAGCATCTCATTGCTGTATCCGAGCTGCTTGCCGTCTCCGGCAGCCAGGAACTGATGGAAGGCAGGTCCGAGATCCCTCAGGCTTTGCGATAAATAATGTGTATCGGTCGTTGCAAGAATACTAAGATCATGGCCGGATTGAATACGGTATTGCAGCTCATGCTGCGCTTCTTGTCCGCTGCAGGAGGAGAGCATCAGGAGCAGAAGGGGGAGTATGGCGTATTTACGGATAGTGATCATGACAGGACAACACCTCTTTTTCGCGGATAAAAACCCAAAAGGGGCGCTCTCCCCGGCCAACTTGCCCGAAGCGGAGCACCCCTGAACAGACCGGATTATTGTTTCACTTCAGTTACACCGGTTACCTTACCCTGGTCCGCTGCCGAATAGGTAGCCTGGTACTTGGCATCGGAGAAATACACATTGCCTTCGATAGTCGCATTCACTACGGCGAAGCCGTCCGCCTCCACATAGACATCACCCACAAAGGTGCCGCCCTGAATCCGGGCATTCTCACTGCGGATCGTTAATTTGGGCGCCGTGAGCTTGAAGGAATTCGTGATGTTGTGATCGGCATCCTGGGTATAGAGCGCGATTTTGCGGGCAGGCTCTTCCTTATTGATGAACTGTCCGTCTACCACAAGCTCCTCGGTGAAGGTCAGGTCGTTCAGGGTTGCTGCAATCCAGGTGCCGTCTTTGCTGATCGCTTTCTTGAAATCTTCCCCGTTATTGACCACCGAAGCCGAGGTTACAGCATCCGGGGCGTCTGTAGCGGCGGCGGTATTGCCTGGGTTTGCGGGCGTATTTGTATTTGCCGCGTTGTTGTTCGAGTTGCCGCATCCGAGCATCAGGGTCAGGGTGAATGCCGCAAGCAGTACTGCGATCTTTCTCATGTGAATAACCTCCTTGGGGTGTGTAATGCTTGAACGTGCTTTTGCTTTAAAATTAATATAGAATGATTAGTGCGGAATTAATGTGATGTATTTAACATTGGCAACATAATATTTACCGAGCGTTCTATAAATGGTAAAATAGACCCCGAAAGGAGCATGATCATGGCGAGAAGCAAAGAATTTGACATTGATGATGTTTTGCTCAAGGCAATGAATATTTTCTGGCAGCAGGGTTACGAAAAAACCTCGATGCAGGATCTTGTAGCCGGCATGGGAATTCACAAGCGAAGCATGTATGATACCTTTGGAGACAAGCATACCTTATATATAAAAGCGTTGGAGCGGTTTGCATCCATTCAGAGTTCACGGCTGGAGAGCCGTATCGAAGGGATTACCTCCGCCAGAGCTGCGCTCCGCCTCTTATTTGAGGCAACGATCCTTAGAGCTGAAGCGGAACCAAAAGGCTGCATGCTGGTGAATACGGCAGTTGAGCTGTCGAACCATGATCCGGAAGCGGCTGCCAGAGCCAATGAGGCCTTCCTGAACACTGAAGGTCTGATAGAACGGCTGATCCTGCACGGGCAGGAAGCCGGGGAGCTCTCCTCCCGTTACGAGGCTGCGGCGCTTGCCGCTTACCTGCATAATGCCCTTGTCGGACTGCGGGTGATGGTCAAGGCCACCAGGGATAAAGACAAGCTCCAGACAATTGTTGACACTACGCTTGCCGTGCTGGAATAACACTGCCGTAATAGTATGAACGCGCCTGCTGCGAATTATCCAATTTATATTTCAGATTACCAGCAGGCTCTGAGGTGTATTTGTACTTCAATATCGCGTTTGTTTGGATTACAATATGATTTCGGACGATTGTTATGCCCGTCAGGAGGGAACGCGAGGAATGGCTAAGCAGAAATACTATGTTGTATGGGAAGGCAAGCAGCCTGGAGTCTACAGCACATGGGCGGAATGCCAGGCGCAGACAGATCATTATACCGGAGCGAAATATAAGTCCTATGAGAGCAAAGCGGCTGCGGATACGGCCTTCAAGGCAGGCTGGAAGGGTAACTGGGGCACAGGTGCTGCGTCCTCCGGTGCGTCCGGCAAGAGCAAGACAGCCCGGACCTGGAGCCGGAGTGCAGGTGTCGAGACCTCTGAAGAGATTGATTATGACAGCATCTCGGTGGATGTCGGAACCCGGGGGAACCCCGGACCTGTGGAATACAAGGGTGTGGATACACAGACCGGGGACGTTATTTTCTCCTGTGGTCCGATCCGCAAGGGGACGAATAACCTCGGAGAGTTCTTGGCGATTGTTCATGCGCTGGCTCTGCTTAAGCAAGAAGGCAGCAGCAAAACGGTCTATAGTGATTCGGTAAATGCGATGAAATGGGTCAAGCAGAAGAAGGTAGCCACAACCTTGCCCCGCGACGCGTCTACAGAGGAGATCTGGGTACTGATTGACCGGGCGGAGAGCTGGCTGCGGAGCCATACCTATGACAACAAGGTGCTGAAATGGCAGACGAAGGTATGGGGAGAGATCAAGGCGGACTATGGCCGCAAATAAGTTCCTCTTATTTTGGTTAATAACAGATAATGAAACAATACTAACCGTAGAGTATGTGGGAGGAGAATAGGATGTTTGGGAATGATTGGGATGAGGTGCTGCAGGAGGAGACGCAGAAGCCTTATTTTGAGGAATTGCGGTATGCCCTGGCACGTGAGTACAAGCAGTATACGGTCTATCCCCCGAAGGACAAGCTGTTCTCGGCGCTGAAGCTGACGCCTTACAGTAAGACCCGGGTAGTCATTCTGGGACAGGACCCGTATCACGGCGCGGGACAAGCGCATGGCCTAAGCTTTTCGGTAGAGCCTGGTGTACGGATTCCGCCGTCTTTGCGCAATATCTATGCCGAGCTGCATAGTGATCTCGGGGTGGCGGTGCCGAATCACGGATCTCTGCTGCATTGGGCGGAAGAAGGGGTGCTGCTGCTTAATGCAGTGCTGACGGTACGGGAAGGCCAGCCGAACTCGCATAAGGGTCTGGGCTGGGAGACCTTCACGGATGCGATTATGGAGAAGCTGAATGAGCGCACGGAACCGATGGTGTTCATCCTGTGGGGCAGTCATGCCCAGCTCAAGGGAGCGGCGATCGACCGCAGCAAACATAAGGTTATCCAGTCTACACATCCGAGTCCGTTCTCTGCGCACCGCGGATTTCTTGGCAGCCGTCCGTTCTCGCAGGCGAACCAGTATCTGGAGCAGCATGGGCTTACAGGCATAGACTGGTCCATACCGAACGTATAAGCAGCACAGGCACAGCGAAGGGGGTGGAGCCATGAAGCATTGGGTAGGCAGACCGGTCATTATGTACTGCGGGGAGCAGCCATATACGATCATGAAAGGCGTTCTGCGCAGATGGGATCTTGCAGCTTCGGTAGCCGTCATCGGGCATCAGGAGATTGCCGTCCCTTTTCGCGATATAGTGTATATCAAAGCCCTGGCTCCCAAAGAGAGGGCGTTGCCCCCGGTTCTCCATTCCGTAGGATACATAATGAGAGAACGCCAGCAGTTTGACAATGCCGTCTATTTCAAATCAGCGGTTACCGTCTGGAGAGGGGAGCAGCTGGTTGCGCTTAATGCGACCATCGTCGCCCATACCAAAGGTGCGGTTACGCTGCGTGACGGCCAGAACCTGCCTAAGGGCAACCACATCTTCGTGGTCCGCTCCTTGCGGGGCTGAGATACCGGCGCGGAGGTATTACCACATGCAGCAAGGCGGGCAGGTCTCTATATCGGAGACCTGCCCGCCTTTTCGATTTAACATGGATGAATGCGGTGGAAGAAGCGCTGATTTGAGCATGAACGTGAATGACCCCAGGTGATGCTACTTAGAGCATGAGCGCGAGAGGCCCGCTGTAATGATACCAGAAATTAGTTGGATTTTGTCCACTTGCTGATGAACGAATGGCCGCGTCTGGAACAGCAGTTGGAAAAACAGCACTTAAATAGTCACATTTCACCCAAGTTAGCAAAAACCAATAGAATTAGATGCCGTTTATCCACTTGCTTCCGGGTAATCCTCCGAAATGGGCAAATTAGGATACGTTTATCCACTTGCTTACATAGGTGGCGATCCGCACTCAGCAGCCCCGACCTCGGCAATCCCATGTCGGTCCGCACTAGCCTCCGCCCCGGCAATCCCCGTGTCGGTCCGCACACAGCAGCCTCCACCCCGGCAATCCCATGTCGGTCCGCACTCAGCAGCCCCCACCTAAGCAATCTCCCCAGGCGGTCCGCCAGAGAACGTGTTACACCTTATCCTCCTTGGTGATCTCAATCTCAATCCCCGGCGGAGCGCCGGACTCGGCAACGGCCTGGTCCACACGTTCCGCGACAATGATCTCGTAAATACTCATGAAGAGGATTTTGAGAATCATATATACCGGCAGCGCAATGAGCACGCCGATAATACCATAGAAGTCGCCGCCTACCAGTACAAGCACAACGGTTGTCAGCGGATGGACATCCAGTGACTTTCCGTAGATGATCGGAGACAGCACATTATCCTGAATCTGTTGCGCGATCAGAACGACAACCAGCGACCAGATAGCCATCGAAGGGGATTCAATGAACCCTACGATAATAACGGGAACCGCCGCCAGCAGTGAACCGACATAAGGAATAAAGTTCAGCGGAATGGAGATTACGGCCAGCAGGAGCGAATAAGGCAGGCCGATCAGCAGGAATCCGATGTAGAGCAAGATGCCCAGCACCACATTGAGCAAGACCCGCGTAACGATGAAGCCGCTGAGCGCAGTGTCGATAGCCTTCAGGATATCCTGGCCTTCCTTGCGGTATTTTCTCGGGACCAGACCCTGAAGAATCGGCGATAGCTTGTGGCCATCCTTCAGCATGTAATAGAGAAGGATCGGCAAGGTTGCGATAACCACCACAATGCTGGAGACGACTGAGATGAGATTGGACATCGAATTGGTTACCCAGTTAATAGCCTCATTCAGATAATCGGTCAGGCGTGTGGTCATATCCGTGTCGCCCTTGAAGAAGCGGGAGAGTGACGGATCATTCTGCAGCTTGTTGAACTGATTCTGTATACCCTCTACCAGAAAAGGCGTATTGTCGATGAAATTCTGGATCTGCTCGCGCAGTGTCGGCCAGACCAGCACCCAGAATAGGACGAACAGCCCGGCAAACACCAGATAAATCAGCAGAACGGCGAGCCCGCGGTTGATTTTTTTGGTCCCCAGGTAATTGACGAGCGGCCGCAGCAGATAGAACATGAAGCCTGACAGCATCATCGGTACGAGCAGCAGATTAATGATAGATACGAGCGGCGTGAATAGAAAAATGACCTTGGAGCCCAGATACAGAATCGTCAAAAAGGCGATAATGGCCAGGCAGGTCCGGAAATACTTGCTTTGAAGCACAGCAGCCCCCCTGTCTCTTAAGATAGTTTATGTATACGTATCTTTATAACCGAATTAGAAGAGATTGATTCACTTCGGGCCATAACCCCGCCAGGTTCAAGCCTCAGGCAGAGTGGTAATACCAAGATTACAGGAGGGATGCCGAGTGCCTACATTGGTATTGGGGATTTTTGGACACCGGAGTGATGCTGCGCTTGCAATCGAAGAATTGAAGGAGAATGGAATGAAGGCCAAGCATATATCCGCAGTCACGAAGCAGAAAAATACACTGGAGATCATCAGCCATGATACCGGAATTGGCGCTGCACAAACGGGGCTGGGGAACGGGGGCTTGTTCGGTACAGCCCGCGGCCTTGGAGTGGGGCTGGATATGGTGGCCGATTCTGCGGTCGCCGCAGGTCCGGCAGCACGCAAGCTGGCGGGGGCAGAGCTGGAGACAGATAGTCTTGCGGTCAGTCTGATCGGGATAGGAATTCCGCAGGAGGACGCAGAGGCCTATGCCAGACATGCTAATCTGGAGCATATTATTGTGATCGTTCTCCTCTCCGATGAGGAGCTGCGGGAGAGTGTCGAGGTTATTTTTGCGAAGCATAATGTAATACCACTGGGTTCAGACTAACCAGAGATCAGCGCAGCCGGCGGGACTTTCGTCGGGCTGTTTTTTTTGTGCGCGACTGCACGAACAGAAACGGGTCCAGACCCGTGCCTACCTGTCCGCCGGTTTCCTTGGTCACCTGCTTGGCTTTAACCAGTGAGAGAAAGGCGAACAGTTCCCCGAGAACACCGAAGCCGGCGGAAATAATCGCATAATCCTCAGCACTGAGCTCCTCGGTTTCCAGGAGTCCGTCACTGTCTGCTCCTGCGTTGTTGTAATTGCCGCCGGCATTGTTGCCAATGCCGCCTGCGCTGCCGTATCCATTGTTCCTGTTGTAGGCCATCTCCTGTTCACCCGCTTTTCCCCATATGTAATATAAATATGTCGCGGACTGCCGTTATGAAATAGGCGAATAGGAGGTAATTTGCTGCCCACGCCCGGAATGAACCGGAATGATCCGGGATGAAATGAGCAATAATGAGCATGGATGCGCCAATGCTTACGGAATTAAGCAGGAAGGTCTTCAAACGAAAGTGAAATTGAAGCCTTTTGAGGGAGGGGAATAAGTATAAAAAAGCTCTTTACAGCTTATGAAAACGCTGTTACAATCATAAATGAGCATAACCGATCAATAATAGTCACGAATGACTGTTAACCAGTCCATCTTATAATCCAACTCAAATAGACGATGTGTATATAGGAATCCGGCAGCGGTTAGCTGCACATCCTAAGGAGTGAGCTGCATGTATGAAGAGGAACGCAAGCGGATGATTCTGCAGTATATCGAGATGCATACAAGAGCCTCTGTTCAGGAGCTGGGCCAGGAGCTGTCCGTCTCTGAATCCACCATCCGCCGGGATCTGCGGGAGCTGGAGGAAGCGCGGCTGCTGAAGCGCACGCATGGCGGGGCGGTGTCTCTGCAGAGTGTGAACTATGAAGCGGCTGTTCCCGATAAGGAAGACCGGTTCCTGGAGGAGAAGCTGCGGATTGCACGCAAGGCTGTAGAGATGATAGAGGAAGGCGATGCGATTCTTCTGGACGGGGGAACCACCACTCTGCACATTGCCCGGGCGCTGAAATCGTTCCGTGATCTCAAGGTAATCACCAACTCGATCATGGCGCTTAATGAGCTGAAGGATTGCCGCCATATCGAGGTTTCGATTACAGGGGGGATGCTGCGGCCGGACACACTGGCTTTTGTCGGACCGATGACGGAACGCTCGCTGGATATGGTACGGGTTGACAAGGCATTCCTGGGGACCAACGGGCTGGATATACGCGAAGGCATCACGACGCCGAACATGCTGGAAGCCGCCACCAAGCGCAAGATGATCGCTGTGGCGAAACAGACGATCCTGCTGGCAGACCATAGCAAGATCGGGCAAATCTCCTTCTGCAAGGTTGCGGATCTGACGGAGATGGACCACTGTATTCTCGACACGGATACCCCGGACAGCTTCCGCCGGCAGCTTGACAAGTTGGACGTTGATTATACGTTGGTGTGATTGGATCGCAAGACAAACATTATAAATGAGGGATGAATGATGATTTACACTGTGACACTTAATCCTTCCGTCGATTACATCGTGGAGGTTGAAGAGCTTACACTAGGCGGGCTCAACCGGATGAAGCGGGATATGAAGCTGCCCGGCGGGAAAGGAATCAACGTATCCCGTGTACTGAAGCAGTTAGAGGTTGAGAATACGGCAACCGGGTTCCTGGGCGGCTTCACGGGGGGATACATTGAGACCTGGCTGCGCCAGGAGGGGATATCCTCCGATTTCGTTCCTATAGAGGATGACACACGGATCAATATCAAGCTTAAGGCCGGTCAGGAGACGGAGATTAACGGGGCCGGGCCTGTGATTACGGAGTCTGAGACTGCTTCTCTGCTGCACAAGCTGGATGCTCTGAAGCCGGGGGATATTGTGATCCTGTCGGGGAGTACGCCACCTTCGCTTGGCGGAGATTTCTATAGCAGGCTGATTACGGTATGCAAGCAGAAGGGCGCGGAGTTTGTCATTGACACCACCGGGCAAGCGTTGCAGGATGCTCTGCCCCAGGGACCGCTGCTGGTTAAGCCGAATCACCATGAGCTGGCTGAACTGTTCGGCGTTCAGATCCGCACTAGGGAGGAGATCATTACTTACGGACGCAAGCTGCTGGAAGGCGGTGCCAAGCATGTGCTGGTCTCCATGGCTGGTGAAGGCGCATTGTTTATTTCGGAGCAGGGAGTCTACCATGCCAGCGCTCCTGCAGGCCAGGTGAAGAATTCAGTGGGTGCGGGTGATTCGATGATTGCCGGGTTCGTGGGCACCTTGTCACTGACGGGGAACGTGCTGGAAGCCTTCCGGGCCGGTGTTGCTTCAGGGAGTGCGACAGCGTTCTCCGATGATCTGGCAGACAGGGCGCTCATTGAACAGCTTCGGCCGCTGATTGTAATGTCTCCGCTATGAATTACAAAGGTAAGAAGTTCAAGTACATTCGGGGAGTTGAGCATTTATGAAAATTACAGATTTGATGATCCAGGACACAATGATCATGGAGCTGCAGGCTACGACCAAGGAAGCCGCCATCGACGAGCTGATTGCAAGTCTCTCGGCCAGCGGACGCATTAATGATGCGAAGCTGTTCAAAGATAAAATTCTGGACCGTGAAGCCCAGTCCAGTACAGGAATCGGCGGGGGCATTGCGATGCCTCATGCCAAGACTACAGCCGTTAACGAAGCCACGGTGGTCTTCGCCAAGAGCAGCGCCGGAATCGACTTCGCTTCTCTGGATGAAGCACCGGCTCACTTGTTCTTCATGATCGCCGCACCGGACGGAGCTGGAAATATGCACCTGCGGACACTCGCAGCATTGTCCAGGCTGCTCATTGAAAGCGAGTTCATCGAACAGCTTATGGGAGCCAGGACTCCTGCTGAAGTGACCGCCTTGTTCGATGCCAAGCAAGCGGAGGCAGAAGCCCAGGCCGAAGCGGAAGCCAAGGCATCTGCTGTGAAGGCTGCACCGAAAGCCGCCGCTCAGGCGCCGGAACCGGCACGGATGATTACAGGGAATCCGGATTCACAGAGCTTCGTGGTTGCTGTGACAGCGTGTCCTACAGGAATTGCCCATACCTTCATGGCAGAAGATGCCCTTAAGAAGAAGGCCAAGGAGATGGGAGTTAATATCCGTGTCGAAACCAACGGCTCGGAAGGTGCGCAGAATGTGCTGACGGCGGACGAGATCGCCCGGGCCAGCGGAGTCATTATTGCCGCCGACAAGAACGTGGAGATGGAGCGCTTCAACGGTAAGCCGGTACTCCAGCGCCCGGTAAGTGACGGTATCCGTAAGTCAGAGGAATTGATCCGCATCGCTGTCAAAGGAGACGCGCCGATCTACCGCGGCTCCGGCCGCAATGAAGAGGGGACAGCGTCCGTGAAGTCCGGTTCTATTGGAAGCAAAATCTACAAGGACCTGATGAACGGCATCTCGCATATGCTGCCGTTCGTGGTCGGCGGAGGTATTCTGCTGGCTATCTCATTCCTGATTGAACAGGTTGCCGGTGTGGATAATCCGCTGGTTAAGCTGCTCCAGACCATCGGGGGCGGTGACGGAGCCTTCCACTTCCTGATTCCCATTCTTGCCGGATTCATCGCGATGAGCATTGGTGACCGCCCTGCGCTTATGCCGGGTATGGTCGGCGGGATTATGGCCCTGAATGCCAACGCCGGATTCCTGGGCGGCCTGGCTGCCGGATTCCTGGCCGGTTATGTCGTAATTATGCTTCGCAGAGCCTTCTCCGGTCTGCCTCGTACCCTGGACGGTCTGAAGCCGATCCTTCTGTATCCGGTGTTCAGCCTGCTGATTACCGGGGCAGTCATGTTATATCTGCTCAATCCGGTATTCAGCTGGATCAATACAGGGATGATAGATACGCTGAATCACCTGGGCACAGGCAACAAGGTTCTGCTGGGCCTGGTGCTTGGCGGTATGATGGCCATTGATATGGGCGGCCCGTTCAACAAAGCGGCTTATACCTTCGCTATCGGCGTATTCGCCTCCAGCGGCAACACGAACGGACTGATGATGGCTGCTGTTATGGCCGGAGGGATGGTGCCTCCGCTGGCGATTGCACTGGCTACCTCATTCTTTAAGAACAAATTCACCGAGACTGAACGTAAATCCGGTTTAACGAATTATGTACTGGGCTTGTCGTTCATCACTGAGGGAGCAATTCCGTTCGCTGCGGCAGATCCGCTGCGGGTGCTCACCTCCTGCATCATCGGTTCAGCGGTGGCCGGCGGACTTACCCAATTGTGGAATCTCAATGTTCCCGCACCGCATGGCGGGGTATTCGTAGCCTTCCTGTCCAACAATGCGGCGCTGTTCCTGCTGGCCGTAATCATCGGTTCCGTCATCTCCGGGCTGATGCTGGGACTCTGGAAGAAGCCGATTGCGGTCAAATAATGGATCATGTCTATCCCCGGAACCGCCGGGAAGCAGAGAATTTCATCTGTTTCCCGGCGGTTTCTTTGCTTGCCACTCCATTTTACTGTCGTATTTCGGTATAATCAGAAGTATACATACAGAGAAGGTAAAGGAGAATGCGAAATGATTCTGCACAGAGGTGAAGTCTTGTTCCGGCAGGGAGATGGCGGCCAAAACCTGTTCAAGGTCAAGAGCGGGCTGTTCAAGGTCACGAGACTGCATGAGAACGGGAACATGGTACTGTTCAACCTGCTATACCCGGGTGAGACGGTCCCGCATCATTCCCTCATTTCGCCGAAGGAGGCGCATGGCACAGCAGTGGCGATGATGAAAAGTGAAGTCGAGCTCATTCCGGCTGCGGAGTGGTACCGCGAGCTGCGGGAGGACCCCGATAAGGTGATGGAGGTCGCCCTCCTGCTTCAGGAGAAGGTCCGGTTCATGCAGACGAGGCTCGACCATCTCACGGTTGGAACGCCGGGGGAGCGGATGGCCCTGCTGACCCGCTGGCTGACTGAATATTCACATGGCGCCCAGCTAACAGATCTGCTGACACAGGAAGAGATCGGACAACTGATCGGTGTCCGCCGCGAGACTGTTAACCGTCTGCTAAGGCATCAGGGCTGATTGCCCATTTTTGCTGGAAACTGTTTAGAATGGCCCCTCCGCGTGGTATAATCTATTCAGAACATATCAAACTAAAGAAAGGATCAGGATACCATGTGTCCCCGAAGGACGATTCCCCAAAGGACGATTTGGAAACGTTATGATCTGTCTTACACTTAGCTTCCCTGTAGAATGTGCGCGAATCGTTGTTCATTGACGAGGCCGTCTCTGCGAGGGAAGGGGAGTATTGTATGCGAAGGAGCAACACCTCCGGTTTAACCCGTCGTAGAGGCTGGTGGGACGTCTAGCCGCCATTTACGATAAGGGGAGACCGAGTATGAGGAAACAAGACAGTGGCATGGGTTTGCCGCTTCGACTAGCTGTTATTTTGTCTGGAACATTATTGCTTGCATTTACGTATTATCACATCAATTATCAGAACCACTTGACCGAAGGCGGATTCGTAGGTTTGTCGCTGCTAGGCAAGTATGTACTGGGGATTTCGCCATCACTAACCATTCTGGTCCTGGACATTCCAGTACTCTTAATCGCAATCATCTTCAAAGGAAAATCCTTCGTGGTGAACACGTTCATCTCCGTCATAGCCTTCACGGTATTCTACGGACTGATGGAACGTTATTCCGGATGGGTGATTGATCTGCAGGATAACTTGCCGGTTGCGGCACTGTTGTCCGGTGTACTGACAGGTCTTGGAGCGGGAATGGTCCTGCGAGGCGGCGGGGCGAGCGGCGGTGACGATATTCTGTCGCTGCTGATCAGTGAGTGGAAGGGAATTAAGGTGGGAACCGTATTTATCCTGATGGATGTAATCGTACTGGCATTGTCCCTTTTCTATATGCCTGTAAGAGAAACCTTGTATACAGTGATGGCTGTAGTAGTCGCCGGTTATGTAATCACTTTTACAACTTCTCTGGGCAGACCGAAGCGGGTCAAAGCACCGAAGATTCAGTCCGCACTAGCCAAGACTCAGGATAACAAGGTTAATGTAAACAATGCAGTGTAAACTCCGTAATACGCGGGGATGATCAAAGGTCAGCGGACCTTAAGTCCGGCTGGTCTTTTTTTTGTGAAAAACCTGCCGAAACGGTACCATCCCCGCAACACATAAGCTTCCTGTTCGTTAC
Source organism: Paenibacillus tritici (assembly GCF_018207515.1). Taxonomy (NCBI): domain Bacteria; kingdom Bacillati; phylum Bacillota; class Bacilli; order Caryophanales; family Paenibacillaceae; genus Paenibacillus; species Paenibacillus tritici. The sequence goes on along the minus strand of NZ_CP073365.1, from coordinate 5,065,796 downwards.
AGCTTCACCGCAGACAGCAGCAGGAACATCGGACGCCGGGTCTCCTCCTGCCAGGCTGCATTCTTCTCCAGCATTTCAGGCGTAGGCTGCAGCTCCGATATTCGCTTCAAGGTGAAGCCGGAATCCATCAGCGTATTGAGGTAGGTGGCGGTGGTCCGGTGGTATTTGGCCACTTCATGATCGAGGAAGTTGGCCTGCCGCAGCCCCTCCAGATGATAGTTGTCCACAGGCCAATGCTGCTTCTGCCCGTCCGGGCTGTAGTGCCAATCCTGCGCAGCCAGCGCGGTGTAGACCGGATGCTCGGCCGAGAATACGAAGGCTCCTCCGGGCTTCAGGCAATACTGCACCTGGCGGCAGAGACTGCCGAAGTCTTCAATATAGTGAATCGCCAGCGAGCTGATAACGGTATCATATTGATCTGCGCTGAAAGCGGCATCCTCAATCGCCAGCTGAAGATACTCAATCTTCGGATCGCTGGTCATGGCTCTAGCGCGCTCCAGCATATTGGCGGAGAGATCTATGCCCACCACAGAAACAGCTCCCTGCTCCCGGGCATACCGGCAGTGCCAGCCGAAGCCGCAGCCGAGATCCAGTACCCGCTGGCCTGACAGCTCAGGCAGCATCCCGCGGAAGGTATCCCATTCTCCGGCAGACTCCAGTCCGCCCGTGGAGCGCGGCATTAAGCTGTAATTCTCAAAGAAACCCGAGTCATCATATTTATTCTGCTTCATTACACTGAACCTCCCAATCGCTCACTTCTTATAGAAAGTATATCGCACATCGGGCCGGAACGCAGGTACAGTATTGCTCTATTTGCTGCGGGTCCGGTAGCGGAGAATCAGAAGGACAACCATGGACACAACTGCCAGCGACAGGGAATTGGTGATCAGAAAAGCAAGTCCAACCCCCTGCGCGGCCAATTGAACCGCATAAGCTTCCATTAGTAGGATGCCCAGCAGCATCAGCAGGTAGGACTTCAGGCTAAGGTCTGCGACAGACTTGGTCTTGATTATCTGTACAATCTGTGGAATCCAGCCTACAGAGAGTATAATGCCGCCAATCAGCTGCATAACCGTGAATACCATGCGTACACCCCGCTAATCTTCTTTTAGTATGATGTATGCTCCGGGAGCAATAGTGGTTCTGCCGGGAAAATTGTAAGTTTCAGAAATAGCTGTGGATGTTTACAGTTATTAAGAAGACCAATCAAAGGAGGATAACCATGGAGCTGTTGACCATTGTCAAAGCAATTATATTGGGAATTGTAGAAGGCCTTACCGAATTTGCTCCGGTATCCTCGACGGGCCACATGATCATCGTGGATGATATGTGGCTCAAATCCCAGGAGTTCCTGGGAAAGTATACGGCGAACACGTTCAAAGTAGTGATTCAGCTCGGCTCCATTCTGGCGGTAGTGATCATCTTCCGTAACCGGTTCATTGATCTGCTCGGGCTGAAGAGATTAAGCCGCAAGGAACTGGCAGTAGTCCCTGAAGGACAGCCCCCGGCACCTGCCGAAGGCCGGCTGAAGCTGGCTCAGGTCATTGTAGGACTGATTCCTGCCGGAATCTTCGGTTTCCTGTTAGAGGATTATATTGATGAACATCTGTTCTCCACCTCTACCGTGCTGATTGGACTTGTGGTCGGGGCTATATTTATGATCTGTGCCGACCGGTTTGCACCCAGAATCACCACCACAGAGAGTGTCGATCAAATTACATATAGGCAGGCGCTATCGGTCGGATTGATCCAGTGTATCTCCCTGTGGCCGGGCTTCTCGCGTTCGGGCTCGACGATCTCAGGCGGTGTTCTGTTGGGCATGAGCCACCGGGCGGCGGCCGATTTCACCTTCATTATGGCCGTGCCTATTATGGCCGGAGCCAGCCTGATCTCCCTGCTGAAGAACTGGCAGTACTTCACGCTGGACGCCTTGCCGTTCTTCGTTGCCGGCTTCATCAGCGCCTTCGTGTTCGCGCTGGTGTCGATGCGTTTCTTCCTGAAGCTGATCAACCGGGTCAAGCTGCTGCCCTTCGCGATCTACCGGATTGTACTTGCAGGTGTGGTATACCTGGTCTGGTTCTGATTCGGGCGGTACGGACAGCTTAAGCTGCACCTCCTTCGTGGAGAGTGCGGCTTTTTGCTGTTCCGCTATAGGGAATCTGTATAACTGGAATCGCCGGAATCTGTTGCCGGGCGCGGGATCCGTGCAGTAAGATGGCATCAGATTAAGGGTTACAGGCATAAGCGAAAGAACAATATAAGAGGAGTGGACACCTATGAGCAAGGGATTAAAGACAAGCAGCCTCGGTTATCCGAGAATCGGCAAGAACCGTGAATGGAAGAAACTGCTGGAAGCCTATTGGGCCGGTAAAATTGATGAGCAGAGCTTCCGCTCGCAGATGGAGGAGATTCAGCTTCAGCATTTGCAGACCCAGCAGCAGGCCGGAATTGATCTGATTCCTGTGGGGGACTTCACTTTCTATGATCATGTACTGGATACTGCCGCGATGTTCGGTATAGTACCGGAGCGCTACGGATATAAGGGCGGCGAGATTCCGCTTGACCTATACTTTGCCATGGCCCGCGGGAATGCCGGGGCTACAGCCTGCGAGATGACCAAATGGTTCAATACGAATTACCATTACATCGTTCCCGAGATCGGCAGTCTAACCCCTGCGCTGACAGAGAATAAGCCGCTGGCCGCTTACCGTTTCGCCAAAGAGCGGGCAGGCATCGAGGGCAAACCGGTTATAGTCGGACTTTATACCTTCCTTAAGCTGTCCAAAGGCTTCCCGGCCGCAGACATCGCAGCCGTTGCTGCACGTTTCCTCCCGCTGTATGTACAGCTGCTGCAGGAGCTGCAGGCAGAGGGAGTCGCCTGGGTACAGATTGATGAACCGGCGATAGTGACCGGCTTGACCGCAGAGGAGATCGCTCTCTTGGAGAACATCTACGGCGGCATCAGCGCCGCTGTGCCAGGCCTTAACATTATGCTGCAGACGTATTTCGAAGCTGCGGAGCCGCTTGAAGCGCTGCTCGCACTGCCGGTGCAGGGGATTGGCCTTGATCTCGTCCATGACGGCGGCAAGAATCTGGAGTCGGTTGCACGCCTGGGCTGGCCGCAGGATAAGACGCTCGGCGCCGGTATTCTTGACGGCCGCAACATCTGGCGGGCAGATATTGATGCCAAGCTGGAGCTCGTTGCCAAGCTGCAGCAATATGTGCCTCAGGAGCGGCTGATTCTCCAGCCAGCCTCCAGCCTGCTGCATGTTCCGGTCACGGTTGAAGGAGAGGCTAAGCTCAAGACAGCGGTTAAGAATGCCTTGGCGTTCGCCAATGAGAAGCTTGCGGAGCTGGTGCTTATTGCGGCAGCCGCAAGCGAAGGGAAAGAGCGTTACGCCGCTGAGCTGGACCGCAGCCGTGAGGTGCTGGCTGTATTCCGCGCCCTTCCAGAGCGCGGGCGTGAGGATGTAGCAGAGCAGGTGCGTTCCCTGGCACAGCTGCCGGACCGCCGCAGCCTTCCCTTTGCAGAGCGCGTCAAGGTTCAGCAGGAGAAGTGGCGCCTGCCGCTGCTGCCGACAACAACCATCGGCAGCTTCCCGCAGACCGCCGAAGTCCGCCAGGCCCGCCTGAAATGGCGTAAGGGAGTCTGGAACCAGGAGCGTTATGACTTGTTCATCAAGCGCCAGATTGCCGAAGCCATTACCCTTCAGGAGGAGCTTGGTCTGGATGTGTTGGTACACGGTGAATTCGAGCGCACGGATATGGTGGAGTTCTTCGGAGAGAAGCTGGCCGGTTATCTCTTCACCGCAGGCGGCTGGGTTCAGTCGTATGGCTCACGCTGCGTGAAGCCGCCGGTTATCTATGCCGATGTTGCTTTTATCGAGCCGATGACCGTCAAGGAAAGTCTATATGCCCAGTCGCTGACGAAGCTGCCTGTCAAGGGAATGCTGACCGGTCCAGTCACAATCCTGAACTGGTCGTTTGTCCGGGACGATCTCAGCCGCGAGGCGGTGGCGGGACAAATCGCCCTTGCCCTGCGCCACGAAGTATCTGCACTGGAGGAGGCAGGCATCGAGATGATCCAGGTCGACGAGCCGGCCATCCGCGAAGGCTTGCCGCTGAAGGCGAGAGATCACGAATACTACCTGAACTGGGCGGTGAAGTCCTTCCGGACGGCCACGAACCATGTCAAGGATACGACCCAGGTGCACACCCATATGTGCTACAGCGAATTCAATGACATGATCGGTTCGATCTCGGCCATGGATGCGGATGTGATCTCGATTGAGACCTCGCGCAGCCATGGGGAGCTGATCGTCAGCTTCGAGGAGCAGGAGTATGATAAAGGCATCGGACTCGGTGTGTATGATATCCACAGTCCGCGCGTACCTGTTGTAGAGGAGATGACTTCGGCTATCGAACGTGCGCTGCGCGTGCTGGATGTCCAGCAGTTCTGGATTAATCCCGACTGCGGACTGAAGACGCGGGGCTGGGAGGAGACTACAGCGGCACTGCGCAATATGGTGAAGGCTGCGGTTCTGGTAAGAGAGAAGAACGGTGCGGTTAGCCGTTAAAAAGCTATAAGCAGTGGACGGCTGCTTAAGGGTACAGAAAAACCACTGCAAACGGGATGACATCCCGGTTCCAGTGGTTTTGTTTTTTGCCGGAAACACTTGATAATAATTCTCATTCTTGATAGAATGAGAACAGGAAAAGAAGGAACCGTGGAGGGTCCCTTCATTGTTCATTCATTATTTGCTTTCAAAGGTTTTGCAATCTGTTTCTTCAGATTGTGTAGGCTGCTTGGAGCTGTGGTAAGCAACGAAGATGGACTCGGCGTTGCATTTGTTCTCTTCAGCCCAGTAGGTGCAAGAATTAACTGCGCACAATACGTCTTTTGCCATGAGGGTTCACCTCCTCTTATAGTTGTAGGCAACATAAACCGGCAAGAAAGAACTGAATACAGCTGCCCGGCAAGGTGGAGCTTGTCCGAACAGTGCCCTACCCTTATTCTAGTCGAATAGAATAGGGGTATTTGGTGTTTTTTTGCCGTTTTATCTCGTAATTGTAACAAATAAAGCCGTACTACGCAAACAGGACCCTGCAGAACGCAGCGGTTCTGGTTGTTATTTTCCGAATTGGGCTGCAACTTTCCAGCTTCTGGAACGTCAAAGGGATAAGCGCGGAGGAGACCCGAGAGAGAGAACGGCCTTTCGCTGCGGAAGCTGCATACTGGAAGCGCTATACAATTACATTTATTGGAGGAATGAACATGCGAAAATGGGGTCTGCATTATTTGTTGTGTTTATTGGTAATGGCGGTGGTTCTGTCGGGCTGCGGTGCGGCGGACCGGGATTCGAATTCGGCAGCACCGTTAGCAAATTCACTCACCTCTGAATCGGAGGCAGATGGTTCAACGGACAGCGTACCGGCGGCCAAGGAAGTCAGTGAAGAGAGTGCCAATACTGCGGGCGCTGTTAATGATCAGGCAGGACAGCAAGGCGGCGGTGCGAATCCGGCGGTGCCTAAACCGGGAGCAGAGCAGCAGGCAGACGCTTCAGCGGGATTCACCGGAACCGATGTGGTCGCAGGACTGAACAAGAAGCTGATCTATAAGGCTAACCTCAATATGGAGGTACCCGATTACGGGGCGGCACAGACAGAAGTGCGGAATATGATTACACTCGCAGGCGGCTATATTATTGAATTCTCGGAGAATATGTCCGAATACGAACAGGGCGGAACATTCGTCCTTAAGGTGCCGGCGTCGGGCTTCTCTTCATTTCTGAACAATCTGGAGAAGGTGAAGCATGATGTGCTGCAGAGAAGCATTCAGGGACAGGATGTCTCGGAAGAATATGTGGATCTGGAGTCACGGCTCAAGGCCAAGCAGCTGATGGAGACGCAATATATTGATTTTATGAAAAAAGCGACCAAACCGGCAGATCTCGTACAATTCGCCAATCAGCTTGGGGCAATCCAGGAACAAATCGAACAGATCAAGGGCAGAATGCGTTATATCGACCAGAATGTATCCTTCTCGACTGTGGAGCTTCGCCTCTACCAGACGGAAGAGAGCCTTGCCGTCACGCAGACCAAGGCTCAGGGACCGCTTGCTGAACGGGCTTCGGAAGCGCTTAAGAGCAGCATGAAGGCATTGTCTGTGATGTTCCAGTGGCTTGTAGTTGTGCTGGCGGCTGCACTTCCTGTGCTGATTGTGGGCGGGGTGGTGGCGGCAATCGTCCTCTGGTTACGGAGAAGCTTGAAGCGGCGGGCGCAGGTTCAGAGTGAACAGATGCGCCAGAACAACCGTGAGTTGAACCGGGAGCGGCTGAACCCGCCCGCAGAGGCTTCAGAGGCGGCGGCTCCAGCTCCAGCTGAGAATGAGCTTGACAAGGATAATATTAAATAACCGCATCGGGCGGTAATGTATAACACAAAGCCTCCAGACCCTGATTACTGGGCTGGAGGCTTTTGGCTGAAGTATATAGCTGTAACTATGGAGATGTAACGCCTTGAACACTTATATCAGGCATGCTGGAAAAGAACACGGTATTCGCCGTAGCCTTCCTTCTCCAGATCTTCTTTGGGAACAAAACGCAAGGCCGCTGAATTGATGCAGTAGCGCAGTCCGTTCGCACCGGGACCGTCATTAAAGACATGACCGAGATGGGAATCAGCAACCTTGCTGCGCACCTCGGTGCGGACCATCAGATGGCTGAGGTCGCTTTTCTCCTTGACCGCATAGTCACGGAGCGGACGCGTGAAGCTCGGCCAGCCGCAGCCGGAATCGTACTTGTCCTGTGAGCTGAACAGCGGTTCACCGGATACAACATCGACGTAGATCCCGTCCCCGTGATGATCCCAGAATTCGTTGCGGAAAGGGGATTCCGTAGCGTTGTTCTGTGTCACTTCATACTGCAGCGGGGTCAGACGCTCCTTCAGGCTCTTAGGGTCTTCCTTGTGCGTCCAGTGGGCTTCGATAAAATCTTCCCGTCCCGAGCCCTTGCGGTAACGCTTGTAATGGCCCGGATTCTTGTGGTGATAGCCCTGGTGATATTCTTCCGCCGGGTAGAACGGCTTGGCCGGAAGAATCGGAGTCACAATCGGCGCGGAGAAGCGCCCGCTTGCCGCAAGGGCTGCCTTGGAGGCCTCGGCCTGCAGCCGCTGCTCTTCTGAATGGGTAAAGATGGCCGTCCCGTAGGAGGTGCCGCGGTCATGGAATTGTCCTCCCGCATCGGTAGGATCAATCTGCTGCCAGAACAGCTCAAGCAGCTTGCTGTATGGGAAGATATCCGGGTTGAACGTAATCTGCACAGCCTCGACATGTCCCGTCGTTTCCGAGCAGACCTCTTCGTATGTCGGATTTATGGTATGTCCGCCTGTATAGCCGGAGATGACCTCAACGATACCGGGGAGTTCTTCAAAAGGGGATACCATGCACCAGAAGCATCCACCGGCGAAGGTGGCTTGTTCAGTCTTGAAGTTTATAGAATCAGGTTGAAATTCACTCATTGTTATCCCTCCATCTGTAGAATGCAATTAAATAGATCACAATCAAATTATAAATCAAACAGAGGCTCACTGCCAGCATGCCGGAGATTCTTCTGGCTCAGCGGCCGGCAGAAGAGCGCGGACGCATGGATAATCCGGCAACGCTCAGCACCGCAAGGTACACAATGACAGCCAGGGCTGCACTGCGCGGATGCTGGAACATTTGTCCTCCGAGGAAGGCGTATAGGGCGATGCCGGGGATTTTGCCGAGAGCGGTGGCTCCGAGATAGCTCCAGAACGGCAGTCCGGCAGCACCGGCATAGATATTCACGGCCATCTGCGGAATGATCGGCGCCAGCCGGGCGATCACTACGGAGGCAAAAGGGCGCCGCTGCACAGCTGCGGTGAATTTATCCAGCACGGAAAGGTTGTTCAGATAAGCTATAGACTGGTTCTGGAACATATATTTTACGAACCCATATACAAGGGCAGCAGCTATAGTCGTGGCAATCCAGCAGATTATGGCACCGTTCAGGCTTCCATAGGCATATCCGAACAGACCGATGATGAGCTTGTAGGGCAGGACCGGGAACAGCGCCAGTACGGTGGCGGCGAGCATGGACCAAACCAAATTATGATCCTCTTTGAGCCAGGCCAGAATATCATACCTGTAGATAAACGCGAGGATGATGCACGAAACATACAGAATAACCGTTAGCCATTTGCTCATTGTACTATGCCCCTTCTTCTCTCCATTCATCTCATCATACTGAAAAAAAAGTAATTATTGAAGCAAAGATCATTGTCCCGGCAGCTTGTCACGGTATAATACACCTATAAGGGATAGAAATCACCCCCAAGTAGGAAGGGAGATGCCTTAATGAATAGTCCTGTCCGTAAAAGAGTGGCAATGATCGGCATCGGCGATATTGCCCGTAAAGTTTATTTACCGCTGCTCTCCCGGCATGATCAGACGGAGGTTGTAGGGGTACTCAGTCATTCTACAGCCACGGTAGAGCGTGCCGTTCAGGCTTATCGCCTTCAGAGAGGAACCACCGAACTGAAGGAGCTGCTGTCCTGGGATCTGGATGCGGTATTCGTACATAGCCCCACAACTACGCATTATGAAATCGTTACCTCTTGCCTGGAGCAGGGGGTGTCCGTATATGTGGACAAGCCGCTGTCCTATGATCTGGAAGAGTCCCGGCGGATGGCAGAGCTTGCAGAGAATAAGGGGCTGCTGCTGGGAGTGGGATTCAACCGCCGCTATGCCCCGATGTATGCGGCGGCCAAATCCTGGCTGCATAAGGCGGGAGGCATCAGCCAGTGCAGTGCTGTCAAACACCGGACGAAGCCCCAGCAGAATAGCAGTCATGAGACGATTCATGATGACCTGATCCATATGCTGGATCTGCTGCTCTGGCTGTCCGGCGGTGATTATGAACTGCTTCACGGCAGCTTGAAGGCGGATGCTGATGACAGGCTTTTGCAGGCTTCAGGGATGCTGGGCTGGAGTAACGGGACCACTGGCCACTACAGCATGGTCCGGGATGCCGGGGCCGATCTGGAGAAGCTTGAACTGCACGGGCACGGCAGATCCGTTGAGGTGACGGATATGGAACGGGTTATATTATATGAGCAGGGTTCATTGCCCCGCACGCAGAGCTTCGGCAGCTGGGATACTGTGCTGGAGCGCAGAGGCTTCAGCGGAGTGGTCAACCATTATCTGAGCAATATAGCGACCCCTGAGCAATGCGGCATATCTGCATCGGCCGTATTACCGAGCCATGAGCTGGCAGCGAAGCTAAGCCGTTGAGACCGGACTCGCAACAGAGAGGAGAACAACATGGAGGATTACGACAACAAGTCAATGGAAGAGCGGATTATCGAGAGCTATAAGCGGGATGAGGAAATGATGATTCTGGTGTTTGCCCAGTGGTGTGTGAATAACCGGCTGGACCCGCACGCCCTGTATCTGCAGGCCTATCCGCAGCAGGAGGGCAATCAGGCACTGGCCAGAGCGCTGGCGTTGACGGTGTCTGAGGAGGAAGCCGGATATATTTCGGATGATACGGTGCTGGGCGTACTTTCCCTGTACAGCAATGACGACCTAGCCTATGTGGTTACGGAGGCCATTCAGCTAAGGGAGAAGGCAGCAGACACCAAGGATTGACAAACGGGATATAATAGTTGTGGTTAATGAACTTTTTTTTGGTAAACGATGTTCATTCCAGAATAAATGTGGTAAAATTATATATACTAACTAATTGTAAGCTTCATATGTGAGAGGTGATAACCATGGAAGAACATCCACTTACGATGTGCCCGAGATTTGAAACGGCTTTTTCGTTTCTGGGCAAACGTTGGAATGGACTTATTATTCAGACATTGATGAGCGGCCCTAAGCGGTTCAAGGATATTTCCGGGCTGATTCCGTCAATGAGCGATAAGATGCTGTCCGAGCGCATGAAGGATCTGGAATGTGAAGGTATTCTGGTCCGTCATGTATACCCGGAGACTCCGGTACGGATTGAGTATGAATTAACGGTCAAGGGCCGTGCGCTTGAGCCGGTCATGCAGCAAATTCAGTCCTGGGCCGAGAGCTGGGTTGAATAGTAACGAGTTTTGATGACAACCCCTTGCCGGGAAGCCGGTAAGGGGTTTATTCTTTGTTAACAGCAGCCTGAATTTGCATTTTTAACAAATTTTATGTTCTGTTTAGTCAAATAAGACTTGCACTTAGGCCAAACCTGTGTAATATAATAGAACAAACTAATATTACGGATGTGGAAGCGTTAACAAAAGTAGGAAAAGCCCAAGAGCAAAGAATAAATGATGTTGGTAAGTATAGCGCTCAGGATCAAGAAGATGCTTTCGATGCAAGTTTTGAACGATGCTGATTCACAGGATGTTTAAGCACACAAAACTTTTAGGAGGCGAGGATCATGACCATCACCTTGTTTTCCCGGGAAATAACCTATGGAAAAAAGGATGTCGCCGAACTGGAGACCGCTTCGATCAGAGTGCAGCTAATTTATGACAAGGTGTTGTTCATGCTTCATAGCCATCTCCCCGCTTCTCTATGGGATGCATGGATTGGTGTACCCTATGAGATTATATCTTCACTATACAAAGGGGACAATGACAGCGGCAGCGTATTTCAGAAATGGATTCAAGGTCCGTCGGGCTGGAAATGTATCGGCTGTGAGAGGCATTGCCTGGAACCCGTCACGGATGGGGAAGGGGAGGCTTCCGGCCCTAAGCGCCGGTTTACTTTTCATAATGGAATTAGCCAGAGCATGGTACTCCAGGCAGTGATCTGGTCGATGTATGAGAATACCCTGCTGCTCCAGCCTTATTTGGGTGAAGAGGCTTTTCTGAGTGAGGAGGATCTGGAGCTGATTTCTGTCTATTTCGTGCCCACCTATCTGACACAGGCCCCCCTAATGGAGCTCAATAAACCCGCCAAAGAATATAAGGACAAGAATATCAGAGTGTACCAGGAATGGATCTCCGCCCCCGATCTGGTGTTGCAGTGGAATGGAGGCCTGACCGAAGGCAGATGGATGACAGGTGTATATGTGGATCATTCGCGGTTCGCCGGACTTGGCCCCTATCTGAAGGATGCACAAGGCAAACGGACCTACATGCAGGCGACAGTACAATAGATCATCTGAATGGGAGAGTGCTGCTCTCTATGTCTCGTTCTGCCCGGAGAGTTGAAAATTTGTGTTCATTAAAATTTGTTATATTCAGTGCGTACAATCACTAGTTTGGCCTACCGCCAGTGTTAAGGTGTAAAGGTAATCAGCAACAAAAAACCTATACCTAAACATGAGGAGGGGCCAACAATGGCGTCCAATCAATTAAACGATATAACAATTCAATCGGGGTTCACTTCGGAAGCAATGGTAAGGGATATTGTCCTTCAGTTCCCTAAGGCCGCAGATTACTTCAAGGCTAAGCGGATTGATTTCTGCTGCGGAGGTGCGAAGCCGCTGGCTGAAGCCGCTGCCGAGAAGGGGCTTGACCCGGAAGCAATGGTTCAGGATCTCAATAAGCTTCAGGATGAGCATCCGGTGCTGGAAGAAGATACGGCCTGGAACGAAGCTTCCTCGGAGGAGCTGGTGAATTATATCGTGAACAAGCATCACCGTTACTTGCGTGAAGAGCTTCCGTTAATCAGCCAGAATGTTACCAAGGTCTTCCGGGTTCATGGAGATGATTCACCGCATCTGGGTGAGATGCATCGTCTGTTCAACTTGCTGCGTGAAGAGCTGCTGCAGCATACGGCGAAGGAAGAAGAGAGCGAATTCCCTAAAATGCTGGCCTACACTCAGAATCCAAGTGAAGAAGGACTTGCTGAGCTGCGCGGACTGCTGCACAATCTGGAAGAAGAGCATGACGGCGCCGGTGAGATTCTGCGCGAGCTTCGCAGAGTCACGAATGATTACACACCGCCTGCCCATGCCTGCACGACTTACCGGTTGACCTATGCCCGCCTTGAGGAGCTGGAAGGCATGACCTTCGAGCATGTGCATCTGGAGAATAACATCCTGTTCCTGCGGTATCAATAGAACCGGTTAACATTCATCGGTCACTGTGGTATACTCGATTCAGAAACAGCGCACAATGCAAAGAGAGCCGTGCGACCAACACGACTCCCTGTTTGCAACAGCCGCTTTTAAGGGCGGAGGCTTGGAATATGGTTTAGCAGAAACAGACCGCATCCTTGGACCAGGGCGGTCTATTTCTTGTTGAGGTAGTTAAGCAGAGCAATAATGAACATGCCAAACATGAACATCAATGACAACGCTTGATAAACCTCCATTGGCCTCACCTCCCTTCCGGGAGATTAGCCGACCGCCCTTGTAAGCCTTCTATTGCTTCTGCGATTATAGCATGAGACCTAATAATATGGAAGAATATGCCGAAGATTGTTATTTACAAGCTTTCCGCAGGAATGCTCACTTCGGAAGCACCAGCAGTCACCGGATTTCTACCGCTAACAGCGGTTTGATCATGAAATCTGGTGGCAACAGCGGCCGGAGGCAAACATTCTCTGGAGTCATGGCAATCCCAGCAGAAATAATTTGAGAACCCTTCTCCTATGCGGTATTCTTAAACAGTCAGGGAGAATACATATGAAGGCGGTGCCGTGGAATGTCCACGAAATGGATGCGCTTGTTGCTGTGCCTTATCCTGCTTGCCACGGCAAGCGGCTGCGGCTTCGGATCAGGGAATACAGGGAGCAGTAACAGGGGCGAAGGATTAACTTTTTCCGTGCTGGTGGGTGAAAGTGAATTAGCCGGAAGCTCTGTCAGACTGCTTAACGAAGCCTATGTTAAAGGTATTTCAATAGTAGAGCTGTTCAAGAAGAGCGGCGTTGTTAGATTGGCAGCCGACGGGCACAGTATTCTTGAGGTGAATAAGGTTGCACTTGATCCGGGTATGAGCTGGGAGATCCAGGTGAACGGCAAAAGCATTCAAGAATTGAACACGATCGTAGAGCCGGGGGCAGCAATTGTTATAGCGGCAAGGCCGGCTGCGATAGGAACGGTGTTCTATCCTGTCATCATTACCGTGAACGGGGGGAGCGAGCAGCCTGAGCTGACGCATTCTCATGTTCTTCCCTTTGTAGAGGATATGTCAGTAAGAGCACTGATGAAGAACAGTGGAATGGTTAAGCTTGCGGATGATAACCGGACGGTACTCACTGTAATGGAATATACCCCGCTCAGCAGTGAAGAATGGAGGCTGAAGGTCAATGATAAAGCTCTGCTGGGAAATGGAGTGGACATGAAGCTGAAGCCGCAGGACAAGCTGGAGATTGCTCTGGTGTTGAGATAATGGAATAGAGAGTAGCGGATAAGCGGATTTCTGTGCGAAAAGGCATAGAGATCTGCTTATTTTAAAATATAAAAATCTAGTTGTTGCACACGATAACTTATCCTTTAAAAGAACCGGAAAAGCCGTTTTTACTTGTTGTGAAAAATTTCACATCTAGTGTGACTGGGGTCACACTTGCCATAGAATTTGGGGCAGTATAATTTCACTATGAGGTAAGTATTAGTAGAAACCAGAGTTTCTGAAGGAGGGTCTACCAGTGGCAGCGGAAAGAGAAAAGTTAGTGCTGATTGGCAATGGCATGGCGGGAGTAGGCACTATTGAGCAGATTCTAAAGCTGGGCGGGGCTTATGATATTACAGTCTTCGGCAGTGAGCCGCATCCCAATTATAACCGGATTATGTTGTCCTATGTACTTGAAGGCAGTAAAACCATTGAGGATATTATTCTGAATGACCTCGGATGGTATGAAGATAATCACATTACACTGCATACAGGAACAACAGTTGTCCGTATTGATGAGAATTCCAAACAGGTTATTACAGATACAGGGATGGCTGTTCCCTATGACAAAGCCATTATTGCAACAGGCTCGAATTCCTTCATTCTGCCCGTACCCGGCAGCACCAAGGATGGGGTCGTCGGCTTCCGCGATATCGCGGATTGCGATGCTATGCTGGAAGCAGCGAAGCAGTACCGCACGGCGGCTGTGATCGGCGGAGGACTGCTTGGTCTGGAAGCAGCGAAGGGTCTTGTCAATCTGGGCATGGATGTTACCGTTGTGCATCTGCTGGAGGATCTGATGGAGCGGCAGCTGGACCGCACGGCTTCATCCATGCTGCAGGCAGAGCTTACGCGTCAGGGTGTGAAGTTTGCCATGGGCAAACAGACTGTTGAGCTGACCGGCGATGAACGGGTTACGGGTCTGCGCTTCAGTGACGGCAGTGAACTGCCGGCAGAGTTTGTGGTTATGGCCGTCGGCATCAAACCTAACGTTCAGCTTGCTAAGGACAGCGGCATTACGGTTAACCGCGGGATCGTGGTTGACGATTACCTGCGGACCTCTATGGCTGATGTGTATTCCGTCGGCGAATGTACAGAACACCGGGGCACCTGTTACGGATTAGTAGCACCGCTTTTCGAGCAGGGCATGGTTCTGGCCAAGCATTTATCGGGAGTACAGACTCCAGGGTATGAAGGTTCGGTCGTTGCAACCAAGCTCAAAATTTCCGGGGTAGATGTATTCTCGGCAGGAGAATTCACCGAAACAGCAGAGCATACGGTCATTTCTGCCAAGGATGAATGGAAGAGAACGTATAAGAAGATTTTGCTCAAAAATAATGTAATTGTCGGTGCCGTACTGTTCGGTGATGTTACGGAATCTGCCAGTCTGCAGAAGCTTGTGAAAAACGGCACAGAGATGACCAATGAGATCTACGATGAGGTTATGGGCACCAGCTGCTGCGGCGGAGGCGGAGCCAAGAAGGGGATGTCCGTTGAAGCGATGGCCGATGAAGAAATCGTCTGCGGCTGCAACGGGGTTACCAAAAAGGCTATTGTGGATGCAGTTACAGAGAACGGCTTCACTACAGTGGATGAGATTAAGGCTTGTACGGGTGCAACCCGCTCCTGCGGCGGCTGTAAGCCTGTGGTTGAGCAGATTCTGCAGTTCGTTCTGGGAGACAGCTTCCAGCAAAGCGCCAAGCAAGGCATCTGCAGCTGTACCCCGCTAAGCCGGGATGAGATTGTAGCGGAGATTACAGCCAAAGGCCTCAAAACCACCAAAGAAGTGATGCATGTGCTGGACTGGAAGCAAGCGGAAGGCTGTTCTAAATGCCGTCCTGCGGTGAACTATTATCTGGGCATGATCTATCCGGACACCCATGAGGACGAGAAGGAATCGCGCTTCGTCAATGAACGGATGAGCGCCAATATTCAGAAGGACGGAACGTATACGGTTATCCCGCGGATGTACGGAGGGGTTACCACTCCCGAGGATTTGAAACGGATTGCCGATGTTTCCCTGAAATATGATGTGAAGGTTGTGAAGGTGACGGGCGGTCAACGCCTGGATCTGATAGGTGTCAAAAAAGAGGATGTACCGAAGGTATGGGAGGAGCTGGATATGCCGTCCGGCTATGGCTATGCGAAATCCCTGCGCACGGTGAAGACCTGTGTAGGTTCGCAGTTCTGCCGCTTCGGCACACAGGATTCCATGGGCATGGGCGCTATGCTGGAGCGTAAGTATGAGCGGCTGGATATGCCGGCCAAGTTCAAAATGGCGGTGAACGGCTGTCCGCGCAACTGTGCGGAATCCTGCACGAAGGATATCGGCATTGTCGGCAATGACGGCGGCTGGGAAGTGTTCATCGGCGGCAACGGCGGGATTAAGCCGCGGATTGCGGATGCCTTCTGCAAGGTGAAAACCGACGAAGAGCTGGTTGAGGTCTGCTCCGCGGTCATCCAGTATTACCGTGAAACGGGGAATTACCTGGAGAGAACCTCTGAATGGGTAGAGCGTATGGGCCTGGAGCATATCCAGACTGTAGTCATGGGCAGTGACGACAACCGTAAGGAGCTGGCGGCACGTATAGATTTTGCCCTGGCACAGGTCAGTGATCCATGGAAAAAAATGCTGGATGACAAAAACACCCGCACCGCGTTGTTTGAACAGACACAGGTATAGTCTTAAGGGGAGAGGGAGAGAGCATAATGGAACGGAGTAACCGGGAGTATACAGTAGGAGCTGTGGAAGATTTCATGCCCCAGATTGGCCGGGTAGTGAATGCAGGAGAGGTGGAATTAGCCATATTCCGCACATCGGCTGGCGCCTTATATGCCGTTAAGAACCACAGTCCCCACCCCAAGGGCGGCCCGCTCGCTGAGGGGATAGTATCAGGCTATTATTTGTATGATCCGTTGCATGATTGGAAAATCGATCTGCGCACCGGAGAGGTTCAGGCTCCGGACCAGGGCCAGGCCGAAGTCTATCCGGTAGCCGTGGATGGCGGAGTCGTCAAGGTCACTTTGCCTGCGGCAGTAGCAAGGCTATAAATTTAAAGAAGAGCAGGTGCTGATATGTTTACGCAGAGCGTAGAGAATATCGTTGAGACAGCCGTAGGCAAACGCGACAAGATGAATGAGAGCCTGCCCAAGTATTTCTTGGCGGCACTCCTGGCAGGAGCTTATGTAGGTATTGGTATTATTCTGATCTTCTCGCTGGGGGCGCCGCTGGCTGCGATCAAGTCACCGTTCCAGCCGCTGATAATGGGCGCATCCTTCGGGATTGCCCTAACCCTGGTTGTATTCGCAGGCTCAGAGCTGTTCACGGGAAATAATATGTTCTTCACGGTAAGCACGCTTGCCGGGAGAACTACGGTCTGGGACACCGTGAAGAACTGGGTCCTGGTATTCCTCGGTAATGTAGCCGGTGCAGTAGTTCTGGCCCTGCTGATTCAGGGATCGGGTCTCTTCAAGGCAGCGCCTGCCGAGCATCTGATCTTCGCGGCAGCAGCCAAGAAGATGAGCCTGCCGTTCTCGGAGCTGTTCTTCCGCGGCATTCTCTGTAACTGGCTGGTCTGCCTGGCGCTCTGGATGTCCTCCCGCGCCAAGAGTGAAGCGGCGAAGCTGGTGCTGATCTGGTGGTGTCTGTTCGCCTTCATCGCAAGCGGCTATGAACACAGTGTAGCGAACATGACGCTGCTGAGCGTGGCAGTACTGCTGCCGAATCATCCTGAGACCGTCAGCATCGCCGGTTGGCTGCACAACATGATTCCTGTTACGCTAGGCAATATCATCGGCGGCGGTGTATTCGTCGGCATGGCCTACTGGCTGATCTCACCTGTGCGAACTCCGCGTAACGTATCTGCTAATATGCAGACTAAGAAAATAAGCTAGATTCACAAAAAGCCCCGCAGCCGGAATATGGCTGCGGGGCTTTTTGTCGCTCTATCCCTGCTATAATAGGGATAATTCTTACCAGGAGGTTATTTTCATATGAATATATTGATTCTTGGTGCCACCGGCCGGGTGGGAAGCCACATTGTTACCCATGCTCTTCAGGATGGACATCATGTGACAGTGTTGGTCCGCACGCCGGAGAAGGTTCAGCCGCTCCATGCCAACCTGACGATCATCGAAGGTAATGTTCTTAATCAAGAAGATGTCGCCCGGGCAGTGCAGGGAAATGATGTAGTTATTAGTGCATTGAACACCGATGGGACAACCACGCTTTCAGACAGTATGCCTTTTATCATTGCAGCCATGTATCAGGAAGGAATAGAGCGCATTATTACCGTAGGAACTGCGGGTATACTCCAAAGTGAGCTTTCGCCTGAACTCCTGCGTTACCAATCCAGCGAATCTAAACGCAGGTCTACCCGTGCCGCAGAAGAACATGAACAAGCCTATCGTTTGCTGGAGCGATCGAACCTTAATTGGACCATTGTGTGCCCAACCGCTCTGCAGAACGGAGAACGCTTGGGAACCTATCGGGTGAGACAAGACATTCTACCCCAAGGCGGTACTGAAATATCTGTAGCAGATACAGCGGAATTCACCTATAGTCAAGTTGAAGCTAGCGATTTCATAAGAGCTCGTGTGGGTATAGCTTACTAATGAAGGGGAGCAATCCAGAAAATGAACCGAGGAGAGGGCTGCGATGGAAAGCTTTAACCATTTTGGCGTATATGGAATTTGCCAGCGTAAAGGCAAGCTGCTGGTAATTCATAAAGGAAGAGGCCCGTATAGCGGAAGATACGATCTGCCGGGGGGAAGACTGGAGGCTGGTGAATCACTGGTTGACGGATTGATCAGAGAGTTCATCGAAGAGACTGGTTATACAGTAAAGGTACAACAGAACCTGGGCACTTTCGATTTCTTTATCCGGTATAACGAAGATAACTTTACGCATATGCACCATCTGACAGCCCTATATCAGGTTGAATTGACCGGGAAAGAGGGGCCTGTTGCTATTTCAATGTTCGAAGAACAGGATTCCCGTGGGGCGGAATGGGTGGATATCACTAGAATAACCCTAGATTCTGCTTCTCCGCTAGCCGTATATGCTGCGAAGTTCCTGAGGGGTGAGGATCTGCCTTTAGCACCAGAATATTATGATAATTGGGAAGTAAAAGGTACATAGGATGTGCCTCTAGAGCGGTGAATTCATCTTCAGACAAGAAAAAAAGACGCCGGACAGGGCGCCTTCGACCACTCTATTAAATTTATGGGGTCAGATATGTTTCAATGAGGTGAATAGAGGGTATTATTGATAGGAAATTAAATTCGGCAGATTTCATTCGGGCATAATTCGCAATGGCAGATTTCCTGAAGCATCGCGAGATCCTTGATGACAATCATGCCATTCTCATACTCTACCGCGTCTTTTTTACGCAGATCACTCAGCATGCGGTTGACGCTCTCACGGGTAGCGCCGATCATGTTGGAGAGATCAGTGTGGGTGATTTTTTTGTTGATGAGAATGCTGTCGCCGGTCTTCTCGCCATACGTATTGCCCAGACGGATCAGTGTGGAGCAGAGTGCACCCGGTTTGCCGTACATCATAAGGTCGCGGAATTTCGTCTGTGTGAGACGGTGATGAATGCCCATCCATTTCATGAAGTCGATCGCGAAGTCGCAGTGCTGGCAGATCAGAATCTCAAGATCCTTCTGCTCGATAACGCCAACCTCACTTTCCTCAATAACTTCTGCTGTGAAGCTATGCTTCGTGCTGAAGAACGGGTCTGCCTGGCCTACCATGTCACCTGCCTGATACATATACAGAATCAGTTCTTTGCCTTCGTCTGTTGATTTGGTTAATTTCACTCGTCCACGTTTGATATAAAACAATTTATCCGAAAAGTCGCCTTCCCAAAACAGGTGAGAACCCTCTGGGACCATGCGTTCCTTCATTGTGACCAAAAGCCGGTTAAAGTTCTGTTCGGAGAAACAGTTTGTATTGCCGCGGGCTTCGATAACATTATAATGTTCCTTTATCATAATCGACATCCCCTTTATTCCCTCAGTTTTTCAGTAAATTTTAAATTAATTATACCTTGAAATTCCTCATTATGGGTAAATATTTTCCCGTCAAAAGTGTCGAATTTTTAACATTGTGATAATTTTCACTTCATTTGTGTGAGAGTTGGTGTATTTTCGCCCCAGAACGGGTTCAATTCCCCTGTTTTACAGAATATTATAGCAGCTGTCTCCTAATCCGGATAGATCCTGGGAGCAAGCGGCTTTTTTGCGTTGGTCACAGATTTCCGCATTCCGTAAAAATACACATAACTCTCTTACGCACAGACCTTGGTCCAGAAGGAGCTTAGAGATACTCTGAAACTGAGCGTCTGTGCTTCCGTGGACAAACGGCGGGACGGGCGGAGCATTCCCTTAGGGAAGGAGAGTTCGTAAATGGCAAAAGTAGCTGATAAATATCTGAAGGTCGATCCATGGGCAATTATTGAAGAAGGCTTTGATCCGGAACGCAACCGGACTTCGGAATCGATTTTTTCACTGGGCAACGAGTATATGGGGGTACGGGGGTATGCGGACGAGGGCTATAGCGGGGATTCGCTGCCGGGCAGCTATTTCAACGGCTTGAATGAAGAGATGGAGGTAGGCAACCACTACAAGGGGATCATCCGGTCGCTGCGTTATATGGTCAATGCGGTGGACTGGCTGTATACCCGGATAGCGGTGGATGGTGAATCACTGGATCTGGCCCGCAGCAACGTTAAGGACTATACCCGCAGACTGGACCTGCGGACCGGAACCTATAAGAGGGAATTCATCTGGCATCTGGCGGGCGGCAAAAAGCTAAAGGTCAGCTTCACCCGGCTGGTCAGTATGACGATGTCTCATTTGGGGCTACAGCAGGTCACCTTCGAGCCGCTTAACTTCACGGGCACTGTGGATATTTGCACGGGTCTTGATTTCGGGATGGTTCATGAGGAACGCGGCCAGAGCATGTGGAAGCGGCTGCGCAGCGGCGGAGAAGGGGCAGTTACGGCTATTATGGCAGGTACGCTGACCACCAGGAATAAGCTGTTCTCGGGGTTTGTGCTTAAGTCCTCCCAGCCTGTAAATACAGAGCTTGTGGAGCGTGAACGGTTCATCGGCCGGACATTCTCGCTTGACCTGTCTCAGGGAGAGCCTGCTTCGTTCACTAAGCTCGCAGTCCACGTGGCTGACAGCAGTGCGTCACGGACAGAGGAGGGTCTCTGGACAGAAGGGATGGAGCTTGCAGCAACGGCTGACCGGCTGGAGGAGCATGAGGTGTTCGCCGATCAAGCCTCTTATTGGAGCAGCATCTGGGCCACCAGCGATATCACCATTGAAGGAGACCCTGAGAATCAGCAGGGCATCCGCTTTTGTATCTTTCAGTTAGTTCAGACCTATCACGGGGATCATCCCGGTTACAACATCGGTGCCAAAGGATTAACGGGGGAAGCCTACCGGGGGCTTGCTTTCTGGGATACGGAGTCTTACTGTCTGCCGTTCTATCTGTTCAATAATCCCAAGGCTGCCCGCAGTCTGCTGGAATTCCGCTACAAGACTTTGCCGGAGGCGGTGCAGCGCGGGAAGGAGGTAGACTGCGAAGGCGCCTTCTATCCGATTGCTACGATTGACGGGACGGAGAGCTGTGACCTGTGGCAGCACTCCAACCTTCAGCTTCATGTCGGGACGGCAGTCTCCTACGGCATATGGCATTATGTGAAGAATACGGGCGACCGGGAATTCCTCTACAGCAAAGGGGCCGAGATGCTGATTCAGATCAGCCGTTTCTACGCCTCCCGCGGCCAGTGGGGACAACGCAGCGGGAAATACGGATATTTTGGCGTAATGGGACCTGACGAATTCCAGCTGATGGTCAACAATAACTGCTATATCAATCTGATGGCGAAAAAGTTGTTTGAATTCACACTGGATACGGTTGCCGAGATGAAGCAGAAGGTGCCGGATGAGTATGCCGCCGTCGCTGCCGCAACCGCGCTCCGTGATGAGGAATTGGCCGATTGGGACAATAAACGCGAACACATGAAGATTCCGCTGGACACGGAGAGCGGCGTGTATGAGGAGCATGACGGATTTTTTGATATGCCGCATATTGACATTCATTCGATTCCAGTCACCGAATTCCCGTTATACTCCAATTGGTCATACGACCGCCTGTACCGTTACGATATGATCAAGCAGCCGGATGTGCTGATGTTCATGTTCCTGTATAACGGGGAGTTCTCCAGAGAAGCCAAGCTGGCGAATTACGAATATTATGAATCCAGATGTATTCATGAGTCCTCGCTCTCGCCATCCATTCACTCGATTCTGGCCTGTGAAATCGGTAAGCCGGAGGAAGCCTACCAATTCTTCGAGTTCGCCACCCGGCTGGATCTGGATAACTATAACCGCAACACCAGAGAAGGGCTGCATACCACTTCGATCGCCGCAGCCTGGATGAACATTGTGTACGGCTTCGGCGGCATGCGTTCCGATGGCCCCTGTCTATCCTTCCGACCAACGCTGCCCCGGCAATGGACCTCTTACAGCTTCCAGGTGAGGTACGAGGGGGTACTGCTGGGCATCACGGTGAATAAAGACTCGGTGGGCTTCAGAGCTGTCGATGGCGGACGCACGGAAGTTCTGATCTATGATCAGCCGGTGATAGTGGACGAAGCCGGTACTGAGCTTCCGCTGGGTGAAGGGATGATGGCGTGATGAACTGGATAGTAAGCGAGCACAGCTTCGAGTCTGACAGGATCACGACCAACGGCAACAAATATATGACCGGCAACGGATATATGGGCTTCCGGGGAGTGCTTGAGGAATACGGCAAGGAGCAGCTTACGGCCGTTACTCTGGCCGGGGTATATGACAGGTCGGGTGACAAGTGGCGCGAGCCGGTGAACGCTCCCAATGGACTGTACACGGTCATCAGCTGTGATGGAGAAGTACTTAGTGTGCT
The DNA here is from genome assembly GCF_018207515.1 of Paenibacillus tritici. Taxonomy (NCBI): domain Bacteria; kingdom Bacillati; phylum Bacillota; class Bacilli; order Caryophanales; family Paenibacillaceae; genus Paenibacillus; species Paenibacillus tritici. The sequence continues at coordinate 5,043,487 of NZ_CP073365.1, read as the reverse complement.
GGAGACAGAACCGCTGGCTCATACCCAGAGTCTGGATCTCCGCTCAGCAGTCCACCGGAGGGAGACGGTGTTCAGTACCCGTGAAGGCGGGAGGCTGACTCTGACTGCCGAACGGTTCGTCAGTATGGATCAGCTGCATGTGCTGGCTGCCAAATGGACGGTTCACAGCACTGTAGATTGCCGGGTTGAGATTAAGACAGGAATGGATAGTAGAGTGTGGGATATCAACGGCCCCCATCTGCTGGAGCAGCGGATACAGTCCGTCAGCGGGGCGCTGCTGTCAACGGCGGTTACCGGTGAGCTGCGGCTGCCGGTGGCGGTCGCGGAGCTTGCTGAGTTCGGCTTAGCGGAACGGGTAACGGATACCGGCACGGATAATAACATGGACATACGCATGGGAGTAAATACAGATACGGACCCAGAGCTGGCGCTTCGTCATCTTTCTTTTGACGCCAAGGCGGGTGAGACCTATGAGTGGATCAAATATGTGGCTGTATTCACGGGTCTTGATGCGGAAGGCGACCCCGGGGAAGCGGCGGTGTCAACAGTCAGGAGTGCAGCCGGGGAGGGATATGCCGGACTGTTGGAGGCTCACCGGCAGAAGTGGGAGGAGAGATGGTCACGCAGCGATTGTGTGATTGTGGGAGATGAAGAGGCGCAGCTCGCGCTGCGGTATAGTATTTATCAGCTGCTGATCATTGCACCTACGATGTCGGAGAAGGTATCCATTCCGGCCCGCGGTCTGTCCGGCCAGGTCTATAAAGGCGCGGTATTCTGGGATACGGAAATGTTCATGCTGCCGTTCTTCCTGCACAGTGATCCCGGCATCGCCCGCAATCTGATGATGTACCGCATCCATACGCTGGACGGTGCCCGCCGGAAGGCGGCGGAGTATGGATATACGGGCGCATTTTATGCCTGGGAGAGCCAGGATTCGGGTGACGATGCCTGCACGCTGTTCAATGTGAACGATGTATTTACCGGACGTCCGATGCGGACCTATTTCCGGGATAAGCAGATTCATATCAGTGCAGATGTTGTGCACGGGATCTGGGAGTATATCAAGTTCACGGGGGATAACAGTATACTGGCGGACGGCGGGGCAGAGGTGATCTGGGAGTGCGCACGCTTTTACTACTCCTATGCTTACTATAATCCGCTGAAAAAACGTTATGAGCTTCTGGATGTCACCGGACCGGATGAATATCATGAGCGGGTGAACAATAATGCCTTCACGAATGCCCTGGTGCAGGAAGCCCTGGAGATTGCCCTGCGGGCAGCGGAGCTGCTGGAGGACAACTATCCCGCTGTGTATGCGGAGCTGGCTGAATCGTTTGCAGGCGGGCCGTTCCTGGCTGAATTCACAGAGATGCTGGAGCAGTTGTATGTTCCGCAGCCGGACCCGGACAGCCTGCTGATCGAACAATTTGACCGCTATTTCAAGCTGGAGGAGGTAACACTGGCTGAGCTGAAATCAAGGGTCATCCACCCTCATGAATACTGGGGCGGGGGCAACGGGCTGGCGACCACTACCAGAATACTGAAGCAGGCGGATGTCGTGCTGATGCTGAATCTGTTCAAAGGGAAGTTCAGCCGGGAAGTGAAACAGGCCAACTGGGAATTCTATGAGCCGCGCACCGAGCACGGCTCCAGCTTAAGCGCGTGTATCTACGCCCTTACCGCAGCGGACATCGGCATACCGGACTGGGGATATCCGTATTTCATGCGCACAGCCACGGTAGATCTTACCGGTGAATCGAAGCAATATGTCGGTGACCTCTATATTGGCGGGACTCATCCGGCGGCGAATGGGGGTGCATGGATGGCCGCGGTCCTTGGCTTCGCAGGTGTGCAATATGACGGGGGGACGGTTACCTTGAATCCGGCACTGCCGAAGGCGTGGAAGTCTGTCCAGGTGCCGCTTGTGCTGCGCGGCAGCAGCTTCCGGCTGGAGATTGGCCGGGAAGCGATCGTGGTTACGGCAGCGCCAGGCAACAGTGAAGCGGTAGCCTTCGCCGGATTCGGCGGCGCACCTGAGCTGTGCCTGCCGGGGATGGAGCTGCGGATTGTTGTATTTTGGGAGGAGGACATATAAAAGATGCTGGAGCATATGAAGGGTGCTATTTTTGATCTGGACGGTGTAATTGTTGATACTGCGAAGTATCACTATCTGGCCTGGCGTTCGCTTGCCGGAGAGCTTGGATTCCAGTTCACGGAAGAACACAATGAACGGCTCAAGGGGGTCAGCCGGATGAGATCCCTGGATATTCTGCTAGCGATCAGCGGCCGGGAATTCAATGAAGCGGAGAAGCTTGCAATGGCAGATAAGAAGAACCGTCTCTATGTAGAGTACATCTCGTCTCTGGATGAATCGGAGCTGCTGCCCGGCGTCAGAGCTTACCTGAGCGGACTCAGAGCACGGGGTGTGGCTATTGCCCTCGGTTCCGCCAGTAAGAATGCCGGATTTATCCTGGATAAACTGAATATCGCCGGGCTGTTCGACGCTGTTGTTGACGGCAATAAGGTAGCCCGGGCGAAGCCGGACCCTGAGGTGTTCCAGACCGCCTGCCGGGAGCTGGGGCTTCAGCCGGAGGACTGCGTGGTATTCGAGGATGCCGAGGCCGGAGTCGCCGCCGGCAAGGCTGCAGGAATGCAGGTCGTCGGCATCGGTAAGCCTGAAGTGCTGAAGGATGCTGATCTGGTAATCTCCGGATTGCATGAACTGTAAGACCTTGATAGAATGGCCCTTGAGGAGCTATTGTCCTCTATTATCTATTCTATTATAGAAGGAAAGCATGAGGGATGATGATGGAAACGTTGTTGTTATGGCCGGAAGGTGCGCCTGGAGCGCTTGGAGACAGTGAAGAAGACCAGCCTGCGATTACACCTTATCTGGTGGGCGGCAAGCAGAACGCTGCTGTGCTGGTATGTCCGGGAGGAGGGTATGCGATGCGGGCTGATCACGAGGGCGGCCCGGTTGCACAGTGGCTCAATACTCTGGGAATCTCAGCATTCGTGCTGCGCTATCGTGTAGCACCTTACCAATACCCCAGTGCGCTGGAGGACGCGAAGCGGGCGCTGCGCACGATCCGCTTCCGGGCGGACGAATACGGCATTGACCCGGACCGTCTCGGCATTCTGGGCTTCTCTGCCGGCGGACATCTGGCTTCGACAGCCGGGGTATTATATGATCTGGGAAATCCCGATCATCCGGAGCCGCTGGAGAGGCTGTCAAGCCGTCCGGACCGCCTGATCCTGTGCTATCCGGTCATCTCGATGACCGAAGGGATAACGCATCAGGGCTCGAAGGAGAACCTGCTGGGAGCTACCCCGGATGAGCAATTGCCGCTGCGGCTCAGCAGTGAGTTCCAGGTGAACGCAGAGACTCCGCCGACATTCCTCTGGCATACCTCGGATGACGCTTCTGTTCCCGTAGAGAACAGCCTGCTGTTCGCCGCAGGGCTGAGCCGTCACCGTGTTCCGTTCGATCTGCACATTTATGCGCATGGCGTACATGGGATTGGGCTTGGCACCGAAGAGCCTCATACCCGGACCTGGACAGATGCCTGCGCCTCCTGGCTGCAATTGAACGGTTACACCAGAGCATGAGCATCGGCTGCTATGTCCGCGCCCAAAGGAGGTACATATTATGAAGCTTAGATTTCTACGTGTGCATTCAGCGGAAGAAACTGCTGAGGTTGCCCAGTTAGCGGCACAGATATGGCGCGAATATTATATCACCCTTATTACTTCTCAGCAGATCGAGTATATGCTTGGCAAGTACCAGTCGGTTCCAGCGATTACGCAGCAGATCCATGATCAGGGTTACGAATATTACTTAATCCATAATGGGGAAGGCTCCACGGTGGGGTATCTGTCGGCCAGACAAGACGAAGGGAAGCTCTTCCTTAGCAAGTTCTATATAGGCAAGGAGCACAGGGGCCGCAGCTATGCCAGTCAAGCACTGGCCTTCCTGGAGAAGCTGTGCCAGGAGCGGAACCTGACTCATATTTGGCTAACGGTCAATCGTGATAATGAATCCAGTATTGCGGTCTATACAAGAAAAGGCTTTCGGACCCTTAGGGAACAAGTGGCGGATATCGGGAACGGCTTCGTCATGGATGATTACATTATGGAAAAAGAAATCCCGGTCACGTGAGAGAGGAACAGCTTATTCATGAACAAGGATTCTTCCTATAATCAATCGGATGAAATGGATTACGAACAACGCCGAGCTGACCAGACTCATTATGAATGATCCCCATGCAGCAGGCACATCTATTCCTTTACGCTTACTAAGAACGTTTTTGAATATGAAACCGGTCATTCAGCCTCAGAATTTTGAGGGTTGTCCGGTATTGCTCGTTCATCCTCAATTAGACCCCATGACTCCTTACCGCTTCAGTAAACCGTTTTACGATCATCTCAAAAGCAGAAAAGAAGTTGTGATTCTAGAAGGCGCAGGCCATTTTCCGATTGAACCACAGGGGCTGGAGCAGATGATTGTGGCTGTGCTTGCTTTTTTGAGAAGGATAGAGGATGAACTCTAGAAGCAGGAACGCCAGCTATAAGTACTATTCAGTAAAAACCAGTCTAACACGGTATGTTCGTGTGTTGGCTGGTTTTATTTTATGGCTGATGCAATGGTGAAACTCCATACAAACGGACATAAAGAACTTTGAAATAAACCTGTGTAAGCGCTTGTAGGTTTGTTAAAATATAAGAACGTATATGTTTCACACGATAACTTATCCTTCTATTTCTCGCTGAAACGGTACCGTCCTTTAAAAGGACGGCAACGCCGTTTCCACTTGTATTATTGAAACTGGAGGTGAATCCAGATGTTGTCCATGCTTATTAAACCCATCGTTAAGCTGAACGTCAAGCAGCAGCTGATCCTGCTGTTCCTGATCATGATCTCGCCCATCCTGATTCTGAACAGCTACGGCAACTATAAGGCGGAGGAGATTCTCAAACGCCATGTGACCAATGCCTATGTGGAGCTGAACAAGCAGAATTTCGCGATCATTAACAGGGATATTGATACGGTTAACAAAATAACGACCACCGTCATCCAGAATCCGGTCCTGCAGCAGCTCAATATGAGCGGGAATGATACGGTGCTGGAGCGCGTGGAACGTTATGAGACAATAGAGAAGCTGCTGGGCAGCTATTCGCAGGGAGCGGAACGCGGCGACGGAATTTACTATTCGCTGTACGTGTATGATCCGGATAACTACTACTTTTTCGCCCCCAATTTTCCGCAGGTGAAGAAGGCGGGGGTTTATTTTTTCTCCAAGGGGGAAATGCCGTATTGGTTTGAACCAGTGGTGCAGCAGAAGGGCCATGGTTATCTGATGTTCACTGAGAAGTTAAGCCCGCAGGCTGAGAATCTGAGGACACTCACTTATGTCAGGGCAGTCAATAATATCTACCGGGGAGAAGGGACGATCGGCGTGCTGGTCGTGACCAAGATGGAATCGAAGATCGGCGAGTCGCTCAAATCCATCTCTCTGCCCGACGGGGAAATCTATCTGACGGATATGGAGAACCGCGTACTGGCCTCTACAACGAATTCTACGGGTGAGATGATTGCGCTACCGGACGGCTCCAAGGCGGGAGATCCCGAGGGGACCGAGGATATCATCACGGATGATTTCATCTATGTGGTGAACAACAATCATGCCTTTGAGCAAAAGCTGGTGTACAAGGTGCCTGTCAAGTCGCTGCTCCAGCAGCAGAACGAAATGAAACGTGTCATTCAATACATAACGGTGGCGTACGCGCTGTTCGGACTGATTATTATTACCTACTTCTGGCGTTCGCTGATGACTCCTTTGCAGAAGCTGGCTTTTTTTGTGCGCAAGTATGAGCCCGGCAACCGTGTGCCCGAGACTCCCCGGAGGGGAAGCAACGATGAGGTCAGTGTGCTGATTGCGTCTACCTACGACATGGCCCGCAGGCTCAACAGCCTGATTATGTACAAATACCAGATGGAGATCAAGCAGAAGGAGGCGCAGCTCCAGCTCCTCTATCAGCAGATTAATCCGCATTTACTGTACAACACCCTGGAGAGTATTTATTGGAAAAGCTCGCTGGAGGGCAACGTGGAGTCTGCGGAAATGATCAAGGAATTATCCAAGCTGATGAAGATCAGCTTAAGCCGGGGCCGGGAGCTGATCACGCTCGAAGAGGAGCTTGAACATGCCAGTGCCTACATCAAGCTCCAGCAGCACCGGTACGATTATGTGTTTGCTGTAATCTGGAACATCGCTCCTGAGACCACAAGCAATCTGATTCCCAAGATCACTCTTCAGCCCCTAATTGAGAATGCCATTATTCACGGGGTCAAAAATATGGGCGAGGACGGCGAAATCATCATCACCTCCGTTCTGGGGAAGGATGGGATTCTGATTACCATCGAGGATAACGGTTATAAGCAGGTCGATTACAAGGCCATTGATCACGTGCTGAATGATGACAGTCCGAACCCGGTCAGCGGATACGGTATACGCAATATCCATCAGCGTGTGCATCTGCATTTCGGCCCGGATTACGGCATCAGCTATGGGCCGCGCGTCAGCGGGGGAACCGTGGTGACGGTGACACTTCCGAAGTCAGAGACTATAGAGTAGAGGAGAGAACCTTATGTTCAATATATTGGTTGTGGATGATGAGCCGCTGATCTGCAAAGGACTGAGCAGCCTGCTGGCTGCCTCCGGGCTGGATATCGACCATATTTACACTGCCAGCAGCGGCTTTGAGGCACTGGACTGTATCCGGATGGAGGAGATTGATCTGCTCGTCACTGATATACAGATGGGCGCGATGAGCGGGATCGAGCTGATGCAGCATGCCAAAATGGCCAAACCCTGGATGCAGACGATCGTCATCTCTGCGCATGAGACCTTTCAATATGCCCAGATGGCTGTCCGGCTGGGAGCCAAGGATTATCTGATCAAGCCGCTGAACAGTGAACAGTTCCTTGATTCAGTACGCAGTGTCGTCCTCAAGATGGATAAACCGTCACAGGAGCTGGCTACCTATATGGATGGGACTGGAGACAGCTTCCGCCTGGAGGAGCCGCTTCCGGAATATAGCGAGCTGTTGAATACGCTGCTAGCGGAAACTGCGGCGGTGCTGGGAACTGAGGAGAAGCTGCGCAAGCTGGATGAGCTGAGGCTGCAAGGCCCGTTTTTTGCCGTGATCAGAATCAAGCTTCCTTTGCCGGAAGATCGGCGTGAGCAGAAATATACCCCCCGCGACCACAATCTGCTGCGCTACGCGGCCCTGAATATCGCCAAGGAGCTGCTGGATCAGGAGTGGAATTCCACAGCCTTCTACTCCCCGGACGGGGAGATTACAGTGATCATTCAATGGGATGAGCAGAGCTACGAGGAACCGGCAACCGGCCAGGTGAGCCGGCTTGATGTGCTGGGACGCAGCCTGCATTTCAATATTCACCGCTATTTGCAGCTGAATGCCGTCATTGGCATCAGCCAGATTCTGAAGGGGCTTAGCTTCATGGATGTGCTGAACCGTCAAGCCGGGAAGGCCATTCTCTGGAACAACGAGCATGCCGATCATTATGTGTTCTACTACGGGGATTTCAACTGGAATAACTATGCCGCTGATCCATCGCCCGAGGAGCTGCATTCGCACAGCAACCTGATTGTGCAGAAGGCGAAGGAGTATATTGACGCGAATTATGCCCAGAAGGGTCTGACCATCCACGAGGTGGCGAAGAAGAATCATGTCAGCCCCAACTACCTGAGTTATCTGTTCAAGAAGAATACAGGCTACAACCTGTGGGAATATGTCATTAAGCTGCGGATGGAGGACAGCCGGGAGATGATTCTGAGTACCGATTTGCGCCGGTATGAGATTGCGGAGCGGGTAGGATACGAGTCGCCGGAGCATTTCAGCAAGATTTTCAAAAAATACTACGGTATCAGCCCCAGTGAACTGAAGAAGTAAGAACGCTTACGATTACCATAGATATAGACATGTTAACTCTCTCCCTCATTTCCTACAATGAAGACAGGAGGCACTTTCCTATCAAGTGCTGAAAGACGACAGGAATGAGGGAGCTGCAATGAACCAGTCTGCTGCGTTACATGATCACCTGCCAGCGGAGCTAGAGAGTAAGCCGTACAAGCAGAACCGCTGGAAAAAGAATTTTTGGGGCTTTATGTTTCTTATCCCCGCGCTGATTATTTTCATCATGTTTATGTGGGTGCCTATCTTCAAAGGGTTCCTGTACAGCTTCTACACCGTAGATTTTGTCAAAGGAAATACCTTTGTCGGAATGGACAATTATGCGAGGGCGCTGACCGACCCGGATGTGCTGATTGCTGTGAAAAACACCTTGTACTACATGCTGCTCTGCATGGTGATCGGCTTCTGGGTCCCGATTGCTTTTGCCATTGCGATCTCTGAGCTGCGGAAATTCGGCGGATTCGTCCGCGTGGCCGCCTATTTGCCATATGTAATGCCGGCTGTAGTCCTGTACGGGCTGTGGCGGTGGCTGTATGATCCCGTAGGACCGATTAATGCGGTAATTGGCAGCACGGGGGCAGAGCAGATCGCCTTCCTGACGGATACCCGGTGGTCGATGATCTCACTGGTATTCATGGAGACCTGGCAGCAGTTCGGTTCGGGGATGCTGATCTATCTCGCTGCGGTGCTAAGTATTCCCCGGGACTGGTATGAGGCTGCTGAGATTGACGGAGCCGGAGTCTGGGCGCGTATCCGCCACATCACGCTGCCTTCGCTGCGCAATCTGATTCTGCTGATGCTGATTCTGCAGGTGATTGCTACCTCTCAAGGCTACCAGTCGCAGATGGCCCTGCTCGACGGAGGGCCGAACAATGCGACGCTGACCTATGCGCTGCTCATTGTGAAGTATGCTTTTACAAGACTGGATTATGGTACGGCGACTGCGCTGGGGATGCTGATGTTTGTTGTTCTGGGCGGTTTGGGCATTGTACAGTTCAAGCTTAACAAGGAGGACAACTAGGATGAAGAGCGCAGACAGAGGGATTCTCTCCGAACACGATCTGAAGAAGACCAGCAACAGAGTCGTATACGGAATCATGGTGTTTTTCATTTTATTAATGATTTTCAGCATGCTGTATCCCATACTCATGACAATGTTCAACGGACTTAAGTCCAACGTCGAGGTCAATTCCTTCCCGCCGCATTTTTTCCCGCAGGAGTGGCATTTCGCCAACCTTAAGGATGCGCTGGATTACATCGACCTGCCGATGTTCCTGCGGAACACGCTGTATATTTTCGCCGGAAATATGGTAGCTACCCTGGTGGTTCTGGGACTGGCCGCCTTCAGCATCTCGCGGATGAATGTGCCTTACCGGAAGGCCTTCTATTTCTTCTTCCTGATGACGCTGTTCATTCCGGCCACCAGCTATATGATTCCGAACTTTGTCAATCTCAAGGAACTCGGGCTGCTCAATCAGTATGCCGCGTTCTGGCTGCCAGCGGGTGCGAATACCTTCTTCTTCCTGCTGCTGAAGAATTTCTTCGACGGGATTCATCCGGAGATTCTTGAAGCCGCGCGGATTGACGGGGCCTCGGAGCCGAGAAGCTTCTTCACGATTGCCGTTCCGTTGTCCATTCCGATATTTGCAACGCTGGCGATCTTTATCTTCTCCACAGCCTGGAACGATTGGTTCTGGCCGTCCCTTGTGATGCACAGTGAGGACAAATATACACTGGCAACTGCGATCTATAAGTACGTTATCAATGTAAAAGCACTGAATACGAACATCAAATTCGCCATCCTGTTCCTGGTGTCGCTGCCGCCGATTCTCGTCTTCCTGATCTTCCAGAAGTTCATTATGCGCGGGGTATCGTTGTCGGCGGTCAAAGGATGAGCAGGAAGAGGCTATAGTGCGCACCGGATCGTATACCTGCACATGAAAGTAATATGATTACACCTCGTTTGCAAACGGTTTCTCTTTTAAGATGAATTTGTAAGTACATTATGAATGGAAAAGGGGAGTTTCAATGCGTAAATTTTCCAGCGTGTTAGCCTGTCTCCTGGTGACGGGAACGTTATTGTCCGCCTGCGGCGGCAATAATAACGGGAACAAGCCGGCGGCAAATGGAGGAGATGGGGCACCTGCACCTGCGGCGACCACTGCGTCAAAAGAAACCACTGCTCCTACAGAGGCGCCGGTTGATGATATCACCCAGAGAAAAGTAACAATCAAAATCCACTATCCCACACCTGACCTGACCGAGGTAAGAGCGCAGGAGGATGACAAGATCAAGCGGTTCCAGGAAGTCTATCCGAACGTGGAGATTGTCAAGGATGACTGGCAGTATAATGTAAGTGAGATCGGTGTGAAGATGGCTGCGAACGAAGCGCCTACCTTCTTCAATACCTATGCGACCGAAGCAAAATTCCTGGTGGAGAAGGGCTGGGTCGCCGATGTTACGGATCTGTGGAACAACTATGAGTTCAAGGATCAGATCAATCCTGTGCTGCAGAACCAGTTCATTATTGACGGCAAGGTGTACGGTGTAACGCAGAAGGGTTATGTCACGACAACAATGATTAACAAAAAGATGCTCGATGCCAAAGGTGTAGCCGTCCCGGCAATGGATTGGACCTGGGAGGATATGCTGAACACGGCCAAAGGAGCAGCAGATCCCAAAAAGGGAATCTCGGGTATTGCTCCAATGGGGAAAGGCAACGAAGCAGGCTGGAACTGGACCAACTTCCTGTTCGAAGCAGGCGGGGAGATTCAGAAGATTGAAGGCGGCAAGGTAGTGGCAACCTTCAATTCCGAGGCCGGTATCAAAGCGCTGGACTTCTATAAGAAGCTGAGATGGGAAGCCAAAGCGGTTCCCCAGGACTGGGCGCTTGGCTGGGGCGATGCGGTAGGCGCCTTCCAGCAGGGCCGCACAGCGATGGTTATGGCCGGATCAGACGGTGTCATTGAACAGGCGCTCAATCAGGGCGGACTGAAGCCTGAGGATGTTCTGACTTATCCGATGCCGGCGGCTGAGAAGGGCGGCAAGCATACCGGTGTACTCGGCGGGGATTATCTGGTCATTAACCCGAACGCCACCAAGGATGAGCAGGAGATGGCTTTCCGATACATTACCTTCGATTACTTCTCTGACAAAGGCCTGGAGGCGCTTGATGCGATTCTGCAGCAGCGCAAGGCGGACGGCAAATACTTTATTCCGCCGCTGCTCGATTACTATGCTGCGGATTCCGAGTTCGGCAAGAAGACCAAATCGGTATACGACAAGTACTCCGACATTGTCTATCAATATAATACGGACATTATGGCACTGCTGGACGGCAAGCCTGAAGCCCAGTACAATACCCAGGATTACTATGCGACGATGTCCAACGTGATTCAGGAGCTGTTCGCCAAGGAAGGCACGGACTCCAAGGCGCAGCTAGATGCCGCAGCTTCAACGGTGCAGAAGAAATTCTTCGATACCATCAAAGTGGAGTAGTACCCGGCGATAATAATCAAGCAGGAGACGGCAGCGATGCCGTCTCCTGTTTTTTGATCAATCATCCTTACACTTCTCGCTGTAATTTATATTTATAATTTGGGCATAGTGTACCTGGATGAACGCGGGGGCAAAATATCTATTGAATAATTGGATACGGTTACCATTATTTAGAGGTGACAATCGGGAGAAAAGCGAGAATGGATCGAGAATGAACACACTAAAGATGGAACTGGAGGATTGCAGTTCGCAGAACAGACAAATATCAATTAAATATTACATATAATATGGAAGAAATACCGGTATATGATCGAATGAAAGCGCTTTGAAAACAACTCAAAAAAAACTTTAAACTTTGTGAAAGATTTCACTATACAAGGTGAAACGGATGTGCTAAGATAAATGTATAGAAAGAAACAACCTAAAAATTGACAGGAGGACGAGGGAGATGGCAGTTAAAAACGAAGTCGCCGCCCAAGTGAAACAAACCACCGCTGAAGAGTACATTCAGGTTTTGGTGGATAAAGCAAAGAAAGCCCACGAAGCGTTCATGGGCCTGGATCAAGAGCAGACAGACACAATCGTTCATGCAATGGCACTGGCTGGACTCGACAAGCATATGTACCTGGCAAAACTGGCTGTTGAAGAAACAGGACGCGGAGTATACGAAGACAAAATCACGAAGAACATCTTCTCCACTGAATATATCTGGCACGGAATTAAGTACGACAAGACTGTAGGCGTTATTGAGGATAACGCTTATGACAGCTTCCAGAAGATTGCTGAACCAGTCGGAATCATTATGGGTATCACACCGGTAACCAACCCAACATCCACCACGATGTTTAAAGCTTTGATTTCCGCTAAGACACGTAACCCTATTATATTCGGTTTCCACCCGTCAGCGCAAGAGTGCAGTGCGGCAGCAGCCAAAATTCTGCATGATGCAGGCGTAGCAGCCGGCGCACCTGAGAACTTCATCCAATGGATTGAACTTCCTACAATGGATAAAACAAACGCATTGATGAACAATCCGGACGTTGCGCTGATTCTGGCAACCGGCGGATCGGCAATGGTCAAGGCAGCTTACAGCTGCGGCAAACCGGCACTCGGCGTAGGTCCTGGTAACGTACCTGCCTTCATTGAGAAGAGTGCTGACATTGATCAGGCTGTTACTGACCTTATCCTGTCGAAGACTTTCGATAACGGCATGATCTGTGCTTCCGAGCAAGCGGTTATCATTGAAGAAGCTATTTTCGACCAAGTGAAGAAGAAGATGATTGCGAACGGCTGCTACTTTGTTAACAAAGAAGAGGCTGCCAAGCTGACAAGCGGCGCAATGAACGTAGAGAAATGTGCGGTTAACCCGGCAATCGTCGGTCAATCCGCTGTGAAGATCGCTGAAATGTGCGGTATCCAGGTTCCAGCCGGAACCAAGATCCTGGTAGCTGAGCTTGAAGGCGTAGGTACGAAATATCCGCTGTCCGCTGAGAAGCTGAGTCCTGTTCTGGCTTGCTACAAAGTGAAGAACGCTGACCAGGGTATCGAACGCGCAGCTGAAATCGTTGAATTCGGCGGCATGGGCCACAGCTCGGCGATTCACTCGAACAACGAAGAAGTTATCATGAAGTTCTCGAACCGTCTGCAAACCGGACGTATTCTCGTCAACTCGCCTTCAACACACGGCGCAATCGGCGATATTTACAACACCAATATCCCTTCATTGACACTGGGCTGCGGATCTTACGGACGCAACTCTGTATCGCAGAACGTGACTGCAATCAATCTGATCAACGTGAAAAGGGTGAACCGTCGTACCGTGAATATGCAATGGTTTAAAGTACCTGACAAGATTTACTTCGAAAAGGGAGCCACTCAGTATCTGGCTAAAATGCCTGACATCACTCGTGTAGCAATCATCACTGACCCTATGATGGTGAAGCTGGGCTATGTTGAAAGAGTGGAGCACTACCTGCGTCAACGTCAGACTCCTGTAGCGATCGAAGTATTCTCTGAAGTTGAACCAGACCCGTCGACCACTACTGTAGAAAAAGGCGCGGCTATGATGAACAGATTCCAGCCGGACTGCATCATTGCACTCGGCGGCGGTTCCCCAATGGATGCTGCCAAGGGAATGTGGCTGTTCTACGAACATCCGGATGCAGACTTCAACGGTCTGAAGCAGAAGTTCATGGATATCCGCAAACGGGTATACAAATTCCCTAAGCTCGGCAACAAAGCGAAATTCGTTGCGATTCCAACAACTTCGGGTACCGGTTCTGAAGTTACATCGTTCGCAGTTATCACAGACAAGACAACAGGCAATAATACGAAGTATCCTCTGGCCGATTATGAGCTGACTCCAGATGTAGCAATTATTGATCCGGAGTTTGTATACAGCTTGCCTAAGACCGCTGTTGCCGATACAGGTATGGACGTATTGACACATGCGATCGAAGCTTATGTATCTGTAATGGCCAGTGACTACACCGATGGTCTGGCAATCAAAGCGATTCAGCTGGTATTCCAGTGGCTGGAGAAATCCGCACTGCAAGGCGATAAGCTGGCCCGTGAGAAAATGCACAACGCTTCAACACTTGCCGGTATGGCATTTGCCAATGCATTCCTGGGGATTAACCACAGCTTGGCCCACAAATGGGGCGGACAGTATCACACAGCACACGGCCGCACTAATGCGATCCTGTTGCCGCATGTTATCCGCTTCAATGCCAAGAAGCCTACGAAGTTCGCTTCGTTCCCTAAATATTCGCACTTTGTAGCTGACGAACGGTATGCCGAAATCGCCCGTATTCTCGGATTGCCGGCTCGTACAACCGAAGAAGGCGTAACCAGCCTGATCAATGCCATCCGCGACATGAACAAAAAACTCGGTATCGAAGAATCCTTCTCGGCTCTTGGTTTCGATCCAAAGGACTTTGAATCCCGTGTAGATTACCTGGCTGACCGTGCATTTGAAGACCAATGTACAACTGCCAACCCTAAAATGCCGCTGGTATCTGAGCTTGCCGATGTATACCGCAACGCATTCTACGGAAAATTCGATAATTAATTAACGGTTGCCTGGCGAAGAATAAGGTTAAAGGTTAATATGGGACTGGATGGAAGTGACAAATATCACCGAAAGAGTGATATTTGTCACAGTCCTTTTTCAGAAAATAAACTAAAATGTTTATATAAACAAAGATCCCAGTTATACAGTCACGATTGTGAATTTTATAACAACCAGTAGCTACGGGATCACGAGACACGGGATTAACCTTCAAGCCCGCGATCTCTACAAATATACTAAATATAAATGGAGGGATTTAGCATGTCGGTGATTGAAAAAGAAGTACAAGAGGTTAAGTCGGGCTGGAGAAGTTTTGCAAAAGGTACATGGGCTAAGAAAGTTGACGTTAACAACTTTATCGCCAAGAACATCAAGCCTTACGAAGGAAACGAAGAATTCCTTGTAGGTCCTACCAGCAATACTACTGAACTGTGGAAGATTATCTCCCAACTGAGCAAGGAAGAAAGAGAAAGAGGCGGCGTATGGGATGTTTCCCTCGATACTGTCTCCACCATTACTTCCCATAACCCGGGATACATTGACAAAGACAAGGAACAGATTGTAGGCGTTCAGACTGATGCGCCATTCAGACGTTCCATTCAACCGTTCGGCGGTATCAAGATGATGATCGACGCTACTAAGGCTTACGGCTTCGAGCTTCCGCAGAATATCGTTGACATGTTCACGAACATCCGCAAAACGCATAACCAAGGCGTATTTGATGCATATACACCAGACATGAGAGCTGTGCGTAAATCCGGTGTAATCACAGGTCTTCCTGATGCTTATGGCCGCGGACGCATCATCGGCGACTATCGCCGTATTGCTCTGTACGGTATTGATTTCCTGATCAAGGACAAGAAGCAACAGCTGACTGAGCTTGAAGTGGATTCCATGACAGAAGACGTCATTCGTCTTCGTGAAGAGCTGTCCGAGCAAATGCGCGCTCTTGGCGAACTGAAGCAAATGGCTGCAGCTCACGGTATGGATATTTCTAAGCCCGCTATGAACTTCAAAGAAGCTACACAATGGGTGTACTTCGGTTATCTGGCAGCAGTGAAAGAGCAGAACGGTGCGGCAATGTCCCTTGGACGCGTATCCTCCTTCCTCGACATCTATGTACAACGTGACTTTGAAGAAGGCACTCTTACTGAAGAACAAGCTCAAGAAATCGTTGACCATTTCGTAATGAAGCTGCGTATCGTGAAGTTCCTGCGTACGCCTGATTATAACGACCTGTTCTCCGGCGACCCTACTTGGGTAACTGAATCCATCGGTGGTATGGCTGAAGACGGTACAACACGTGTAACCAAGAACAGCTTCCGCTTCCTGCATACCCTGTACAATCTGGGACCTGCACCGGAACCTAACCTGACCGTACTGTGGTCCGAGAAGCTGCCGGAAGGCTTCAAGAAATATTGTGCCAAGGTTTCCATCGAAACCAGTGCCATCCAATATGAGAACGATGATGTAATGCGTCCATACTGGGGCGAAGATTATGCGATTGCCTGCTGCGTATCCCCAATGCGTATCGGTAAGCAAATGCAGTTCTTCGGTGCCCGTGCCAACCTGGCAAAAGCTCTGCTGTATGCTATCAACGGTGGTGTGGATGAGAAATCCGGCGCTCAGGTAGGTCCTGAATATCCGGCGATTACTTCCGAATATCTGGATTACAATGAAGTAATGAAACGTTTCAAACCAATGATGGAATGGCTGGCTAAGACTTATGTCAACACGCTGAACATCATTCACTATATGCATGACAAATATTCCTACGAACGTATCGAAATGGCGCTGCATGACCGCGACATTCTGCGTACAATGGCTTGCGGTATCGCCGGACTGTCCGTTGCTGCTGACTCCCTGAGCGCAATTAAATATGCGAAGGTTAAACCGATCCGCAACGAACAAGGCATTGCCATCGACTTCGAAACTGAAGGTGAGTTCCCTTGCTACGGTAACAACGACGATGCTGTTGACAACATCGCAGTTGAGCTGGTTGAAACCTTCATGTCGATGATCCGCAAAAACAAAACTTACCGTGATGCTGTGCCGACTCAATCGGTACTGACAATCACTTCAAATGTTGTATACGGCAAGAAGACTGGTACAACTCCAGACGGACGTAAAAAAGGCGAACCATTCGCTCCTGGTGCTAACCCAATGCACGGACGCGACAAGAAGGGCGCCCTGGCATCCCTGAACTCTGTTGCGAAACTGCCATACTCCGATGCACAGGATGGTATCTCCAACACCTTCTCCATCGTTCCTAAGGCGCTGGGTAAAGACGAAGATTCCCGTAAGTCCAACCTGGTCTTCATGATGGACGGATATTTCCACAATAACGCTCAGCACTTGAACGTTAACGTATTTAACCGTGAGCAACTGCTTGACGCTATGGATCACCCAGAGAACTATCCGCAATTGACCATCCGCGTATCCGGCTATGCTGTTAACTTCATCAAGCTGACCCGTGAACAACAGATGGATGTTATCAACCGTACGTTCCACGATTCCATGTAAGAATGGTTCTTGCTCTACAAGAATTGAGATAATGAAGGAGCTGCCGCCCTTGAAAGAGGGCGGTAAACTCTTGTTAAAAATTCATTAAAATTTTAAGGTTTTTTTGAAAGGATGACATCTCATGCTTAAAGGACATATCCACTCCTTGGAAACGTTTGGAACGGTGGATGGCCCGGGTATCCGCTTCGTGCTTTTTATGCAGGGCTGCCTGCTTAAATGTCAGTATTGCCATAACCCGGATACCTGGGAACTGAATGAAGGCAAGGAAATGACCGTCGAGGAAGTGCTGGCGGAAATCGAGCCCTACCTGAATTATTATAAATCCTCCGGCGGCGGGCTTACGGTATCCGGCGGTGAACCGACACTGCAGGCGCATTTCGTCAAACAGTTATTCACCGAGGTGAAGAAACGCTGGAACCTGCATACCACGCTCGATACCAACGGCTATAATGACGGCTCCAAAATCAGCGATTTGCTGGATGTTACCGATCTGGTACTCTTGGATCTGAAGCATATTGATGATGAAGCTCACATCAAGCTGACCGGTAAATCCAATGATCGTACCTTGAAGCTGGCCCGCTGGCTATCAGATAATAACCGTAAAATGTGGATTCGCCATGTGTACGTTCCCGGCATTCACAATAAGGAAGAGGATCTGCAGAATCTCGGCCGCTTCATTGGCACGCTGAATGGAGTAGAGAAATTCGAAATCCTGCCTTATCATGTGATGGGCATCTACAAATGGAAGGAGCTGAACCGTCCCTACGAGCTTGAAGGGGTGGAATCACCTTCCGACGAGGAAGTGCAGCGTGCGTACCGGCTGATTGAAGAAGGCCGCAACCAGTCTGCTCTGGTATAATCTCATACCTATAATGAACAAGCGGAGCTTCCATTTGAGAAGCTTCGCTTTTTTGATGTCATTAAACCTGACTGGTTTCGCTTACATTAGAGGATTTTATCCCTATTGAAGATGAATCTTAACCTTACGATTACCCAGTTGATTTCCTATAATTAGAATTGTAAGGGAAACCACTAAATAGGGAGGGTCACCCGTAATGAGAAAAAGCTTAACACTGCTATTGTCCCTGATGTTTGTTACCTCAGCACTGCTGACTGGCTGTGGAGACACGAAAAATAATGCGGCCAACAACAAAGGGGAAGCGGCTGCGACCAATGAGGCGGCTGCTACCACCGCAGCAGCTACGGAAGAACCGGTTAGCGCTGAGCCTTTTGAAATGACAGTACGTCATACCCAGGTAGGTGCAGACAAGCAGAAACGGCTGGCGATTCTGGAGGATGTGGTTGGCAAAGTGCAGGCGGATGTGCCTGGACTCACCTTCAAGCTGGATGGTGTAGATTCGGATGTGAACCGTAAGGAGAAGCTGCGCGGTGAAATGGCGGCCGGCAATCCGCCGGAGATCTTCGACCTGTTCGGCAGTCCGGATTCTAAGATCTATGCCAAAGAAGGCAAGCTGCTTGATCTGACCCCGATTCTCGATGAATTAGGCATCAAGGATAAGTTCTCCAATCTGGACCCGTTCACATATGAAGGTAAAATCTATGGCCTGCCCATCGGCGGCTCAGGTGAAGGCTTCTTCTATAATAAAGAGTACTATACCGGTAAGGGCTGGAAGGCTCCTGCCACCTTCGCCGAACTGGAGCAGCAATTGGCTGATATCAAGGCTGACGGTAAAGTGCCGCTTGCCGGTGCTTCCAAGGCAGGCTGGGTACCGCTGATGCTTGCGAACCATCTCTGGTCCCGGTATGCCGGACCGGATGTTACCGCCAAGTTCGCTACCGGTGAAGCGAAGTGGAATGACCCGAATGTGATCAAGGGCTTGGCGAAATACAAGGAATGGGTGGATAAGGGATACTTCAAGAAGGGCGAGCTCGGCTTCGAGTATGCTGAATATACAACCCAGTTCACCAGCGGTGAAGCGATCCTGATGTATGATGGCACCTGGAAGTCTTCCGTATTCAAGGCTGGACAATCCGGAGAAGGTCTGATTGGCAAAGTCGGCTTCTTCAATATTCCGCCGGTTGACGGAGGAGTAGGCGACCAGACTGCCCTAATGCGTGATGTGAACAACGGTTATGGCTTCTCGGCTTCAGCAGGTGAAGATGAGCGCAAGCTTGCGGCGGTCAAATCCTTCATTAAGAATATGTTCAATGAAGAAATGCAGCTGCGCGGTCTGGTGGAAGACGGGGTACTGCCGGCTATGAAGGTTGATCAGGCTGTGCTGAATAAGAATATTACGGATGATCTGATGAGTGAGATTGTAGCGGTGCTTAACAGCTCCCAGTCTTCCTTCCCGGCCTTTGACTCCCTGGTGCAGGCAGATGTGACCACTGAGATCAGCAATATCCAGATTCAGAGCCTGATTGGCGGGCAGACGACTCCTGAGAAGATGGGCGATGCCCTGCAGAAGATACAGGAAGAGGCCAACGCAGCAGTTGAATAACAGGCGGTAAATGGAATGTACCCTGGTGCTTGCTCCAGGGTGCATTTTTAAAGAGATATAGGTTTCGGGGTCCCCGCAAAGTATCTGAGTAAGCCTCGAAGCTATAGCCCCACTGTGTGGGGTAGAGTGATGTCTAAGCAATTTGGAGGTAGTTATGAATAAGGCACTGAGAAACCCTCTGGTGTTCATCCTGTTTGTGATCCCGGCACTGGTTCTGTTCATTATGTTCTTCATCTATCCCATCTTCAGCTCCATCTACTATAGCTTCACCAGCTGGAATGGGGTATCCGATACGGTCAAATACGCCGGACTGGATAATTTCAAAAAAGCCCTGGGAGATGAACGCTTCTGGGTTTCTGTTAAAAATAACGGCTGGTTCATTCTGTTCTCCGTAGGGGTACAGGTGCCGCTGATTGTCTTCTTCTCCTTATTGATCGCTAATGTGAAGAAGCTGAAAGGGCTGTATAAAACGGCTGTATTCATGCCATCCATTATGTCTACAGCGGTTATCGGGATTCTCTGGGGCTTCATCTATGAGCCGAATATTGGCTTGTTCAACAAAGTGCTTGGCCTTGTCGGCATTGAGCCTGTCTACTGGTTGTCGGATGAACGCTTCGCCATGCTGTCAATTCTGATTACGAACGCCTGGCAGTGGACCGGATTCTACATTGTGATGGTGCTGGCGGCCATTCTCTCCATTCCCGGTGAACTGGACGAGGCTGCTGCGATAGACGGCGCTACGGGGTTCCAGCGGGCCACACGCATCACTCTGCCGCTGATTGTTCCGATTATCTCGGTAGTGATTATGCTGTCGATTGCCGGAGCGATGAAGGCAGCTGATATCGTCATTGTCATGACCAAAGGCGGTCCGGCAGGTTCAACAGAGGTGATGGCCACCTACATGATCAAATATGCGATTACCAACTTCAAATACGGGTATGGCAATACCATCGCCGTTCTGATCTTCATGTTCACGCTCGTGGTAACCGCTCTCTACCAGCTGGTGTTTGCCCGCCGTACGGAAAGGATTGAATACTGATGCCGCGCGCTCTGAAGAAAAGTCTGCCGCACATCGCCTTGCTCGGGTATCTGCTTATTGTGCTGTTCCCGTTCCTCTTCGTCCTGTTCTCCTCGGTGAAGAAGGATAACAATGCGATTGCCCTGAATCCTTTTGGCATCCCGAAGAGCTTTGAATTCTCCAACTATGTGGAAGCCTGGGTGAACGCCAAGATCAGCACTTATTTTTTCAACAGCTTATATATTTCGATTCTGGCTTCTGTGGTCTCTATTCTGCTGGCTTCGATGTTTGCCTTTGCGGTCACCCGGATGCGCCAGGGTAAGTGGAACCAGATTCTGTTCGCGCTGGTCCTGATCGGGATGCTGATTCCGAATAACGCGCTGATGCTGCCCATCTACACGATTGTCCGCAAGCTGCATATCCTGAATACGCACTGGGCGCTGATCATTCCCTACATTGCCAATGCAATTCCGTTCACGATTATTATTCTGGCGGCATTCATGCGTTCACTGCCCAGTGAAATTGAAGAAGCGGCGGTCATGGATGGCTTGAAGGCCCCGGGTATCTTTGCTAAAATTATTGTACCTTTGACAGTTCCTGCTATGGTTACGGTATTCATTGTTAATTTCCTGGGAAATTGGAACGAGTTCCTGCTGGCCAACTATTTCCTCTCCAATGACGAGCTGCGCACGCTCCCTGTGGGCATGGTCCAATTCCGCGACCAGTATCAGATGAATTACGCTCAGATGTCGGCGGGGATTGTGTTCAGTGTGGTTCCGGTGATTGTGATCTATGCCATTTTGCAGGAGAAGATTATTGAAGGCGTTACCGCAGGCAGTGTAAAAGGATAACATCATTCTTGTCAGGAGTCCGGGCCGATGAATCTGCGCTACAAATTATTTACGGCATTCTTAGGCCTGATTATCATTCCGTTATTCATTCTTGGCATGATTATGTTCTTTGTCACTTATAATTCGATAGAGAAGAAGTACAGCCAGCAGTCCGAATATTCGCTAAAAGCGATCAGTTACAGTATTTCCAGTGTGTTCAAGGATATGGACAATGTGACAGACAACGGAATTGCGACCTCGGTGTTTCATATGGCGCTGAGCGCGGATGATCCCTCCACACAGGATTTGACCGATGCCGAGCAGCTTAGTCTGAACGCCAGCCAGCGCAACTTCCGCAGTCTGCTCTATAATCATCCGTCGATCAGCTATGCCTTCCTGTATAACTTCAATGGCAAAGGCAGCTCGGAGATCGTATCGGTCTTCAATAAAGAGAACTTCCGCACACTTCCCTACGATAAATTCAAAGGCAGCGAGCTTTACCAGGAGGTTATGAAGCTTAACGGGGTCCCGAAATGGCTGGCACCGCATGAGTATCCCGAACTGACGGGGACGGAGGCTGTGTTCACGCAAATCCGGCTGATTAAGGAGCTTAGCTTCTTTCAGAACATCGGCATTCTGGTCGTCCAGATCAAGAACTGGGAGTTCGAGTCGATATTCCGCAATCTTAAGATCGGGGGTACCGACCAGAAGGTGTCTTTCATGCTGGTTAACGATGATGGGATGATTCTCCTTGACCCGGACCGGAAGCTGGACGGACAGGATTTCCGTGATTTCACCACGAAGGATATAACGTTCAAGCCTGGTTTTCAGAGCTTCAAGACACAGTTCGACGGCTCCAAGAGCATTCTGTCGGTATACCATCTGAAGGACTATCCCTGGAGCCTGGTCTCCGTCACTTCCTGGGGCTCCCTGTCTCGTGAGGTAACAGTATTTGCCCGCTGGTTCGTCATCGTGATGTTTCTGTGCCTGCTCGGAGCCGTCATCTTCAATCTGTTCTTCATGAACCGGATTACAGGAGGAATTGCTGTGATCGTGCGCTTCATGCGCCGGGTGGAGGACGGGGACCTTATGACCCGTGTCGAGGAGAAGGGCAATGATGAAATGACGCTGCTGGCCAGAGGCTTCAATGATCTCATGGACAAAATCAACACGCTGTTCAGCAGGGTTCATGTCGAGCAGCAGCGTAAGAACCAGGCGGAAATGCGCGTGCTGCAGGCGCAGATCAAGCCGCACTTTCTGTTCAATACCCTGGAGTCGATCAATGTGCTGGCTGTGCAGAATGAAGGCCGTAAGGTCAGTGAGATGGTATACCGGCTGGCTAGCATCCTGCGGATCAGCATTCAGGACAGGGATGAAATTACGCTGGAGGAAGAGATTAAGCATCTGCGTAATTATCTGGACATCCAGAAATTCCGGTTCGAGGATCTGTTCGATTATGAGCTGGAGGTTCCCGGAGAGCTGCTGGGCTGCGGGATTCTGAAGCTTACGCTCCAGCCGCTGGTGGAGAACAGCATTCAGCACGGTTTTGAGGGGATCGGGTACAAGGGTTTGTTGAGCGTTAAGGTCTGGGAGACCCAAGGTAATCTGATTCTGCGGATACAGGATAACGGGATCGGGATGACTCCGTCCCAGCTGTCCATGTTTCAGTATATGGTGAACGATACTGCAGAGCAGAAGCCGGAGGGTAAGCCGGGTCAGGGTATACATCTCGAACGGCGGGGGCTGGGAGTCCGCAGTGTCGCAGACCGCATACGTATAGAATATGGCGACCGGTACGGGATTTTCATATGTGCCAGTCCAGGTGAAGGAACGATCATCCAGTGCGTCATCCCAAAATACGGGCAGGGGGAAGATCATTATGCTAAAAGTATTATTGGTTGACGATGAGGCGCCTATCCTGAATAATCTGAACAGAGTTCTGCCCTGGCAGGACATGGGGATGGAGGTTGCGGGGATGGCCCGCAGCGGAATGGAAGCTCTGCGCATGGCTGAGGAGCAGCCGCCGGATCTGGTGCTCTGCGATATCCGTATGCCGGTGATGGATGGCCTGGTGTTCATCGGGAAGCTGCGGGAGATGGGGCTGGAGAGCGAAGTGCTGCTGCTCAGCGGATATCAGGAATTCGATTATGCACGTGAAGCAATCCGTCTGGGCGTGAAGGAGTACATCTGTAAGCCGATCCACTACGGGGAGCTGGGTGACAAGGTGCGGGAGATCGGCGCCCTTATCCGCAGCAAGCAGTACAAGGATAAATTGTATAACAGCATTCCGTTGTTCCAGGAAGTTCCTGCGGCTGAGGATACCGTCAAAAAAACACCGGAGCAGCTCATGAATCAAGCCGTACAATACATTACGGAGCGCCTGAATGCTGACCTGGGCATCGACGAGGTAGCGAACAGGATCGGCATCAGCAGCAGTTATTTCTGCCTGTTGTTCAAAAACCATTTTGCGATGACCTTCGTGGAGTATATCACGCAGCAGCGGATTGAAGCGGCCAAATTCATGCTATCAAGCAGCGATAAAAGCATCACCGTTATCAGCTCCGGGGTCGGCTATCAGGAACGTCGTTATTTCACCAAGGTATTCCAGAAGCAGACGGGAATGACGCCCAAAGAATACCGCAGCAAGTACAGGACGGCTGAAGTCCGTTAGTTCATAGTAAGGATGTAAGGAATAGCGGTTGTCCCGGGAGAGGGCAATCGTTTTTTTGTGTCAACATATTGGATGTTATCTAGTAATTAATGGATAATCTTTGATTTTCTTTTACATGGAATGAAACTTTTCGCTGTTCCTTGCGTCTAATACTATGTTTTGTAAAATGAACGTGGCAAAATATACTGCCGTCCTGCGAAGGGCGGTTGCGTTTTTGCGGGGATTATAAGGTGGAGAGAAAGCAATGAAGATACTGCCTTATACACTACAAATGGGAGCAGAAGGAGTCGTACAATGAATTTGAAAAAAATGTTTTTAGTGGCAGTATTGGCTGTGTCGCAGTCCGTGGCAGCCGTTCCGGCTTTTGCAGCGCCTGTCAGCACACAGACTACAACAACCGAGAATGTGGGCGCAGCGGTAGACACAGAGGTAACACCGCTTCAGCCTGAGGCAACAGATCCGCTGCCGCCGCTTGTTACCGAGCCGCCAGCAGGTACAGTGATTCCAACCCCAACACCGGTTCCGGCAGTAGTTGTTCCTACAGCAACACCAGCTGCGGGAGTATCGGAAACACCGATTCCGGCGGCTACTGTAGCTCCTGAGGCTACTATTGCTCCTGTTGACGGTACTATGCCAACGGATGCGGCAATGCCTACAGCTACTCCGCCGGTTGCCACTCCAGGTATGACTACCTCTTCTACAGGCGGAGGCCAGCTGATCCTGATGATGAACAGCAACAAGATGTTCAGAAATGGTACCCCGTACACTGCCAATCAGCCAATGGCTGTGAAGAATGGTGTCTCGTATGTATCCATTCGGGCAATGGTGGAGATGGTCGGCGTTGCCTTCACTTATGACGCCAAGACCAAAGAGGTTATTGTGACCAAAGGCACGAGCATTATGCGGTTTAAGACGGACAGCAAGATATACACAGTCGATGGTACCAAGGTTACCATGAAGGGTCCTGCTTACCAGTTCAAAGGCACCTTCATGATTCCGTTAACCTCTATAACCTCTGCACTCAAAATTCCCTACACCGTTGACAATGTGCAGAAGCGGGTTATTCTGACGCTGAACACGAAGCCGACAGCCTCCTTCACCGTTCAGCCGAAGGAAATCTATGCCGGTGAGACTACAGTGAATTATCTGACCACCAGTTCTTCACCAAACGGTGTTCCTATTGTTGAAGAGCTGTGGAGCGGCAACAAGATGGATGTGTATGATCAGCCGGGATTCTATACGATTACTTATTCTGTGCGTGATGCGAATAACCTGTGGAGTGATCCTTACCCGGTAACGATCCAGGTATTGCAGCCTAACCAGCCGCCAGTGGCTCAATTCACAACAGACAAAGAAGAATACAAAATGGGTGAGCCGGTAACCCTGACGGATACCAGCTATGATCCTGAGAATGAAGAGCTGACGGTCACCTGGAACAACCGGGCCCTGGCTTACTTTAACCCGGGCCCGACGTCTATTCAGCTGACGGTTACGGATAAGCATGGTCTTAGCAGTACTTTTGAGAAGACGATTACAATCACCAGTGAACAACTGTATACGCAGGATGAAGTAACGAAGCTGTTCACCATTCCGGGGGATATCATCAGCATGGACGGGGGACTGATCCCGGCGCTTCCTAACCTGCCGTATACGCTGTCGTCCGAAGGCTACTTGTTGATCCGCAGTAACAGTCCTGAGACCGTTAATACGGAGGGTGTACTGTACCGTGAGAGCTCTGTAGGCAATACTCGCTTCCTTGTGCACCATATGAACAATATGGCTACCAGACAGAAGCTCTACGTAATTGCTACGAACAACAACCTGTATCCGACGACAATTAAGATCCAGTACCTGGGTATTGCCGGTCCGGTTGTATCACCGGAATATACGGGTAAGATTTCGATTCAGAAATATTTTGATTCCATGGTAACAGGGGCAACCCAATCAGAAATTACCCTGCAGCCGGGTCAAAGCATCCCTATTATGACTGATCTGAACAAGATTGCCATGAAGCCCAAAGAAGTACTATCGCTTAGTGCGGATCTGTTCAGTGATTTGCCGGTGCAATACAACGTAGTGATGGTGGAACAATCCAAAGATCCGGTCGCTGAGCTGCCATACCTGCCTGTTCTCGACCGCGATGGTGTGCATACCCGGGGAACCTTTCCTGATTCTACGCGCATCATGAATGTGACGGATCTGGTGGGTGCCACACAATCCAAGCTGATTCTGGGCGATAACGTCAACGACAAGAACCTGGATGGCATTGACCCGATGAACCAAACTACAGCCTCGAATGCCGGTAACTTCGGCGTGCTGTACAAAATTGTCCTGGAACGAGTTGCGGCGAACACCCTGATTACCTTCAACCCTCGTGGAGGCGGTTATCTGGGATCTGTCCTGGTGAACGGCACGATTGTAAATCTGCCGAACAAGGGCAAATTAGATAAGTCGGACATGAATGCGGTAGTCTATCGTACCGGAGAATACGAAGGAAGAGTGGAGCTTGTCTTCTCCGTGGCTTCCGGCAGTAATCTGCCCGTTAACTTCGTCTTCACTCCGCTTCCGGCCAAGAAATAAATATTCTCTATAGCACAGACGGCAGCGTTCCTGATGGAACGGCTGCCGTTTTGTTTTCTGATGCAGATCTGTGGATACGGGAGCTCGAAGGCAGTTTTATTGACGGGGCAGTGCTTTTGGGGCATTATAAAGAGAGTGCAATACAAACGACCTAATTTCATGGGAGATGAGCGAATGCTGTCGACAGATCAAATACTGGAAGCCATGTCGGGGCAGGGGCTGCGAATCACCGATCAGCGCAAGACGCTTGCCAGATTATTCGGCGAGAATACGGGATATTTGTCTGCGAAGGATGTATATGAGCATATGGGCCGCAAGTACAGCGGGCTCAGCTTCGATACGGTCTACCGCAACCTGCGTGTCATGGAGGAGCTTGGGGTACTGGAGCAGATTGTATTTGAGGAAGGTGTCAAATTCAAGGCAAGCTGCAGTCAGGATCACCATCACCATCATATGATTTGTCTTCAATGCATGAAGACTTACCCGATTCAGTTCTGTCCGATGAATCTAACAGATCCGCCCGATCAGTTCCGGGTGGTCAAGCATAAATTTGAGGTGTTCGGTTACTGTAAGGATTGTGAGCAGGGAAGAGAAGAAGTGCCGGCTGTGGCGACTCACGGCAAAGAGGGGCACTGAATATGGCTACCTTACGAAGAACGGTACAGGCCCCTATCCGGGTCTACCGCAAGTTCATCTCGCCGCTGAAGCCTGCAACCTGCCGGTTCTACCCTACTTGTTCGGCATATGCGCTGGAGGCCATCGAGGTTCACGGTGCACTGAAGGGCTCGTGGTTGGCTGCGCGGCGGATTGCCCGCTGCCATCCCTTCCATCCGGGGGGGCTTGACCCGGTGCCGCCCCGCGAGGAGCAATCCTCCGGGAACAAGCCGCTGCATACGACTTGACATGGACAGCTTGGATGGGTATATTTTGAATAATAAGTAATATTCCGAGGAACGGATGAGTAGATGTGGACGACCATTACAGAGAGCCGGGTGCTGCTGGGAGCCGGTATGGGACGCCAGATTGAATATGGTCCGGGAGGATCTGTATTCGAGCGGGAGCCGGTAGTCACGGCTGCGTAAGATAACAGCGTGTTCCAGCGTTAATGGACAGTTCCGAGAAGGGACTGGCGAAGCCTGTGCTCTGTGAGGAGCCGGGGAACTTTGGGTGGTATCGCGTGAGTATACTCTCGCCCCATATAGGGGCGGGAGTTTTTTGCGTCAGGATATGTAAATACGAGATGGTATAACGAAGGGATGACAACAGAATGAGTGAGAACAAAACCTTTTATCTAACAACACCGATCTATTATCCGAGCGACAAGCTGCACATTGGACATGCGTATTCGACAGTAGCTGGTGATGCTATGGCCCGCTACAAACGTCTGCGCGGCTATGAGGTGCGCTATCTGACAGGAACAGACGAGCATGGGCAAAAGATTGAAGAGAAGGCAGGCAAGGCAGGCAAGACCCCTCAGGAGTTCGTGGACGGTATTGTGGTAGGCATTAAGGATCTGTGGAAGAAGCTGGACATCTCCAATGATGACTTCATCCGTACCACTGAGGATCGCCACAAGAAGGTGGTTGCTGATATTTTTGACCGCCTGCTGAAGCAGGGTGATATCTACAAAGGGGAATATGAAGGATGGTACTGTATTTCGGACGAGACCTTCTACACCGAGACCCAGCTCGTAGACATTGAGCGTGACTCAGACGGTAAGATTACCGGCGGCAAAAGCCCGGACAGCGGCCATCCGGTAGAGCTGGTCAAGGAAGAGAGCTACTTCTTCCGCATGAGCAAATATGCTGACCGCCTCTTGCAGTTCTACGAGGAGAACCCGGAGTTTATCCTGCCGGAATCGCGCAAAAATGAGATGATTAACAATTTTATCAAGCCGGGTCTGGAGGATCTTGCCGTCTCCCGAACAACCTTTGACTGGGGTGTGAAGGTAAAGGGTGACGAGAAGCATGTGGTGTATGTGTGGATTGATGCGCTTACCAACTATATTACTGCTCTTGGCTATGGCTCGGAAGACCGCAGCCTCTATGATAAGTTCTGGCCTGCGGATGTGCACATCGTCGGGAAGGAAATTGTCCGTTTCCATACGATTTACTGGCCGATCATTCTGATGGCGCTGGGTGAACCGCTGCCGAAGAAGGTCTTCGCACACGGCTGGCTGCTGATGAAGGACGGTAAAATGTCCAAGTCCAAGGGCAATGTGGTTGATCCGGTTACCCTGATTGACCGCTACGGGCTGGATGCCCTGCGTTATTACCTGCTGCGCGAGGTTCCCTTCGGCTCGGACGGAACCTTCACGCCGGAGAGCTTCGTGGACCGCGTTAACTACGATCTGGCTAATGACCTGGGCAATCTGCTGAACCGGACCGGAGCGATGGTGGAGAAATACTTCGGCGGCGAGCTTCCGGCTTACGCTGGCCAGGTAACCCCGTTTGACGGTGAACTTGAGACGGCCGTACAGAACACTTATGCCAAGGTAGAAGAAGCGATGGAGAAGATGGAATTCTCCGTAGCCCTGACTGCGATTGGCGCGCTGATCAGCCGGACGAACAAATATATCGACGAGACCCAGCCATGGGTACTCGCCAAGGACGAGAGCCGCAGCGGTGAGCTGGCTTCGGTGATGAGACATCTGGTAGAGGGACTGCGCACCGCGTCCATTCTGCTCCAGCCGTTCCTGACCGGCGCTCCGGCGAAGATCTGGGAGCAGCTTGGCATCCAGCCGGGCGAGCTGACCACCTGGGAGAGCGGCAGATCCTTCGGCCTGATTCCAGCGGGAACCAAGCTTGTGAAGGGCGACCCGATCTTCCCGCGCCTGGATGTGGCGCAGGAGGTGGCGTACATCGCCGAAGCGATGGGAGCCGGCAAGCCTGCAGAAGCAGCTGCGGAAGCTGCGCCTGCAGGGGCTGCTGTGACCCCGGAAGCGGCGGGTGCCGATCCGGAGGAAGAGGAGCATAAGGAAGAAATCGGCATCGACGATTTCGCCAAAGCAGAGCTGCGCGTAGCCCAGGTCATCGCCTGCGAGCCGGTGAAGAAGGCGGACAAGCTGCTGAAGCTGCAGCTCGATCTTGGATACG
Organism: Paenibacillus tritici; assembly: GCF_018207515.1. Taxonomy (NCBI): domain Bacteria; kingdom Bacillati; phylum Bacillota; class Bacilli; order Caryophanales; family Paenibacillaceae; genus Paenibacillus; species Paenibacillus tritici. The sequence goes on along the minus strand of NZ_CP073365.1, from coordinate 5,013,742 downwards.
AGCAGCGCCAGGTCGTATCCGGCATTGCGAAGTTCTACACACCGGAGGAGCTGGTGGGGCGCAAGGTGATCTGTATTGTGAACCTGAAGCCGGTGAAGCTGCGCGGCGAGCTGTCGCAGGGCATGATCCTGGCCGCTTCCAAGGGCGAGCAGCTGACGATCGCTACTGTACCGGACAGTATGCCGAATGGAGCCATTGTGAAGTAAAGGCAGGCTGAGCCTAACCGCATTAGATAAGATAAGCGCAATCCCCGCAGGCACCAGGCAGCGGGGATTGCTGTGCTTACAGATCGGAGTTGACTTATCGTAACCATTACTATTATAATTCTAATAGTAAAATTTACGATTTAAGGGGTCGATAGAGAAATGTTGTATAAAAGCTTACAAAAAGGGCTGTTGTCCTCCGCTGTCCTGCTGCTTGTACTGGCACTCGCCGCATGCGGACCTAAGAGCAGCGGCAGCATCACCGAGGGGAAAGTTAATGTTATTACTACCTTTTATCCCATATATGAATTCGCTAATGAAATCGGCGGGGAAGATATCAACGCGATCAATCTGCTTCCTGTTGGGGTAGAGCCGCACGACTGGACACCGCGCAGCCAGGATATTATTAATACTTCTAAGGCACAATTGTTCCTTTATAACGGAGCAGGACTTGAAGGCTGGGTGCCTAATTTCCTCAAAAGCCTTGACAGTGACAGTGAAGCCAAGGCCGTGGAAGTCAGCAAAGGGGTGAAGCTGATTATGACCGACGAGGAAGACGGGCATGATCACAGCCACGGTGAAGAAGAAACAGAAGCAGAACATGGCGACAGCCTGCATACGGACCCTCATACCTGGGTGAGTCCGAAGTCGGCGCTTGTCATGGCCAAGAATATCAAGGACAGTCTTCAGGCTGTTGATCCCGCACATACAGCAGGTTATGAAGAGCGTTACCAGAAGCTTGCAGACCGTCTAAGTGCGCTGGATGATAAGTTCACTGAAGAGCTGGGCAAACTGCCTAACAAGGAGATTGTCGTATCTCATCAGGCATTCTCGTATCTGGCACGTGACTACGGCCTGTCGCAGCACGCGATTATGGGGCTGTCACCGGATGCCGAGCCGCGGGGACAGGATCTGGTCAAGCTGGCGGCACTGATTAAGGAAGAGGGCATCCGCTATATTTTCTTCGAGGAGCTGGTGTCCGATAAGCTGGCCAAAACACTGGCAAGTGAGACTGGCGTGTCTACGATGGTACTGAATCCGGTAGAAGGGCTGACCGAGGCCCAGCAGAAGAATGGGGACAATTATTTCACGCTAATGGAGAAAAATTTGCAAAATCTCATTCTGGCCTTACAATAAAAAGGAAAGTATAAGTGAAAGGCGGTACTTTACATGCAACCGGTATCCCTGGACTGCCATCAGCATATGATCGAAATACAGGATTTGTCCTTCTCTTACGGTGAGCAGAAGGTCATCCATAATCTGAATTATACGGTAAAAGAGCGGGATTTCCTCGGTATCCTCGGCTCCAACGGGGCGGGTAAGACTACGCTGCTTAAGATGATTGTCGGGCTTCTGCCTGCGACCAGCGGGGAGATCAAATTATTCGGCCAGCCGGTGCGGAAGTTCAAGGACTGGGAACGCATCGGCTATGTGCCGCAGAAGAATGCGTTCAACCCTTTGTTTCCGGCCACCGTGCGTGAGGTAGTATTGTCCGGACTGTATAACAACAAGAACCTGATCCGGCGTGTATCCAAAGCCCAGCATAGACAATGTGAGGATGCGCTTGAAGTGATGCGGATTCAGGACATCGCCGAGAAAAGAGTCGGCCAGCTGTCCGGCGGCCAGCAGCAGCGTGTCTTCCTGGCCCGCGCGCTGATCAACCATCCGGATCTGCTGATTCTGGATGAGCCTACCGTCGGTATTGATGCCGAGACACAGGCCGGATTCTTCGAGCTGATTATGCACATGCACGCACATCACCACATGACCTTCCTGATGGTCTCGCATGATATCGACATGATGAAGAATTATCTCGGCAGCGAGCCGGTCCAGAAGAACGGTAAGATCAATTTCTACTGCCGCCATTCCCATGATGCCCAGGACTGCGCTGTCGATAATTTACAGCACACATTGTCCTGAGCGTTGAAATTGGCTGATAACAGGATAGTTACCCTGATTATTAAACGGTTCAACCGCTCGAACCGCAGCCTAATGTATTTTGTACAGTAGATTGCACGAATTTCTGTCCTTTTTACTGTTCTGATGCAGTTTGTACATTAGATTTTTTGAAATGGGCCTTTTTCCAGCCCTTATACCAACATCCATTGTACGAAATACAACAGAATTTGATTATACGCTCAAAAATGATGATTCTGTTGTACATTCTGCAATCAGATTTAAACGTGTGAGGATTACTTTTAACTCCTCACTTGCTGAGGGTCTGCTGTGCCTAGATTAGGGGGAAAGGGTAGGCTTAATTGCAATTTGTACAACTAAATCGTCGGATGCGCCGCCAAAACTATGTTTAGATGTATTTCGTACAATTAAAATGCTTCCGTACTTGGATTTTCGGCCATCCGGGCAAAAATAGTTGTACAGAATACAATTAGAAGAGGAAAGCCTTCCGTTTTACTGTCTTTAGTTGCACAGACTGCACTTATCTCTAATTATTCGCTACGAACGCAGCTTCATCCTTACTGTATCTATGGAAATAAGATAGTAGAGTGGCATGATAAGGCCAGCAGGTTAAATATATGGCGGAAAAGTCTTGTAACGTAAGTAGATCCCGCAAATTGTGAAGCGTATCCCGCAGGGAGGAAAAGCGTTCTTATTACCACCGTCCCTAAACTGCGACAACCCCTCCTCCCACGCCAATTGCCCTTAGCGGGTGTCCAGAGGGCAGAGCCCTTGGGGCCCTCCCTTGGCGAAGGGAGGGTTTGGGAGGGATCGAAAAAGGTTTGATAAAGCTTTCGCCTGAAAGGTTTCGCCCTGATAGGTTTCATTATTTGAATAGCTTTAATTGGAAAAGGAGAAAAACATCTTGGAAATCCTGTTTAGTGACTTTTTTCAGCGGGCGCTGGCCGGCGGGCTGATGATTGGGATTACGGCGCCGCTGATCGGCGTTTTTCTGGTGCTGCGGCGCCTGTCCATGATCGGAGATACGCTGGCACATGTGACGATCGCCGGGGTAGCGCTGGGCTTCCTGACCGGTTTTTATCCGCTGGGAGCGGGGCTGATCTTTGCTGTAGTGGCCTCGTTTGCGATTGAGAAGCTGCGCAAAGCTTATAAAAGCTACGCCGAGCTGTCCATTGCCATCATCATGTCGGGCGGTGTAGCGCTGGCTTCACTTTTTTTCACCCTGGGCAAAGGGTATAATGCAGATGTAATGAGTTATCTGTTCGGCAGCATCTATACTTTGAATAATATGGATCTTATTGTGGTGGGAATCGTGACGATTGCTGTGGTGGTGGTGGTTACCCTATTCTTCAAAGAATTCTTCCTGCTTAGCTTCGAGGAGGATGCGGCCAGTGTCAGCGGACTTCCGGTGAAGCTGCTTAATATGCTAATTACGGTGCTGACCGCGCTTGTGATCAGTACGGCGATCAAGATTGTCGGCTCGCTGCTGGTATCTGCGCTTCTGACTATCCCTGTAGCCATCAGCCTGCTGCTGTCGCGGAGCTTCAAGTCTTCGGTTGTCCTGTCTGTGGCGATTGCCGAGATTGCCGTGATCGGCGGGCTTGTAATCGCAGGCGTATGGAACCTGGCTCCGGGAGCCACGATTGTCCTGCTGCTGATTGCACTGCTGACCTTAACGCTGATCGGCAAAAAAGGGCTGCCTGCGTAAGCCAAAAACCAAAATTGTACAGTTGGTGTAGGTTTGATTCAGCACAACTACATATCACAGCTACTGCTATACGAAGTGACCCCGAGTATGGAAGGAGAGATGCGCCCAGTGTCCAACCTGAATGCAGGAATCGCTTTTGCCGCCGGAGTGGCGTCATTCATATCACCGTGCTGTCTGCCGCTCTATCCTTCATATCTATCTTATATTACCGGATTATCGGTGCAGGAGCTGAAGAGCGGAAGCAACAGCAAAGAGGTCCGTCTCCGGACCCTCTCGCATACGCTGGCTTTCATTCTGGGCTTCTCGGCAGTGTTCTATACCCTTGGCTTCGGAGCCGGGCTGTTCGGCGAATTCTTCAATGAACAGCGGGATCTGATCCGCCAGTTGTCGGCAGTCTTAATCATTGTGATGGGGCTCTTCCTGCTGGGTGTGTTCCAGCCGCAGTTTCTGCTCCGGGAACGCAAGCTGGAGCTGAGATGGAAGCCTGCGGGATACCTGGGCTCCTTCATCTTCGGCATTGGATTCTCTGCGGGCTGGTCTCCATGTATCGGGCCGATCCTGACGGCGATTATCGCGTTATCTGCCAGTGATCCGGGAACGTGGTTTACCATGATTACGGCGTACAGTATCGGCTTTGCGCTGCCGTTCTTCGGACTGGCCTTTTTCCTGGGCGGCGCGCGGAAGATTCTGAAATACTCTAATCTTCTGATGAAGCTGGGCGGCGGGCTGATGGTGTTCATGGGCATTTTGCTGTTCACCGATCAGATGTTCCGCATTACGATATGGCTGCAGGGAATCACGCCGCGCTGGCTGATTTTCTAGCTTAAGTGAAATAATCAATGGCCGCTTCCGGAAAATGCTCAAAAATCCGCTCTGTGATGAATTCGCGCAGGGCGGTTTGCTGTTCGTCAGGGTAGACATATTTGTTCTGTCCCCATTTGCCCCATTTCTTCTTGCGCTTCTCGATGTCCATCTCCAGCTTCGACTTCGGATAACGTTTCTCGATCACGGTCTTAGCTGTTTTGGTGAACCGGTGCTGGATCATTTCAAAGGTCAAGCCGTTGCCTATTCCGGGCGGCAGGGCATGGGCCAGCTTCTCCAGGAGCTCCGCATAGCCTGCTTTCCAGCCGTCATGCCAGATAATAGGGGCGATGATGAAGCCCAGAGGATAACCGGCACGGGCGATTTGACCGGCGGCCTCAATCCGTTCCTCGAACCGTGAGGTGGCAGGCTCGAAGTTCTTGATGACATAATCGGCATTCACACTGAAGCGTACCCGGGTATGCCCGTTATGCTTCAGTTTAAGCAGGGGCTCGACATGCTGGTACTTGGTCACGAATCGCAGCCGCCCGAGCGGCTCCTCTGCCATGAATTCAATCAATTCGGTCAGGGAGCCGGTAATATGCTCAAGCCCCAGCGGATCTGAGGTACAAGCGGCTTCAAATGTCGTGATTTCCGGGGAACGTTCCACTATATATTTTTTGGCCGCATCCATGATATCTCCGGTATTCACATAGACACGGATGTAGGGCTTGGCGCCAAGCGTGGTCTGCAGGTAACAGTAATGGCAGTGGCCCATACAGCCAGTGGCAATTGGGATCGCATAATCGGCAGACGGCTTCGACTGGTCAAAGGTCAAGGTTTTGCGCAGACCGACTACGAGCGTTCTTTTGGCGATTTTGTATTGCTCCACCTCGGTCTCGCCGGGCAGATTGGTGATCCGGTTATGCGAAGTCGTCATGCGGTAGGGAATATTGCGGGACTTGACCCATTCCATGATCCGTTCCCCTTTGGGATAGTTCAGGGCGTCAGGTTCAAAAAAAACTAGCTCCGGGATGAACAGGCCGGTGGGCTTGCGCTGTTTTTTGGCAGGAGGGCGTTCAGGAGTTATTATGGTCATCATTTCACGCTCCTTAGGGATGAGGATAGCCTTATTGTGCCGATCTGCAGGCGATTGGAATCCTGGTAAACATCGCTAAGCGTAGGTAAGTCTGAGCGGCAGGACTTGCCAAGGAGCGGCAGAAACATGTATCATTGTTAGAGCAAGGCCCGGTCCCACCGTTACGTTCATTATAGAAAAGAGGTAAGCCAGAATGCCAACACCCAGCATGGAGGATTATTTGGAGCGCATATATAAGCTCATCGACGAGAAGGGTTATGCGCGGGTCTCGGATATTGCCGAGGGACTGGAAGTCCATCCCTCCTCTGTGACCAAGATGATCCAAAAACTGGATAAGGACGAATATCTCATCTATGAGAAATATCGTGGGCTTGTCCTAACAAGCAAAGGGAAAAAAGTGGGGAAACGTCTTGTGGACCGCCATCAGCTGCTGGAGGAGTTCCTCGGGATTATCGGGGTACAGCAAGAGCATATTTATAAGGACGTTGAAGGCATTGAGCATCATTTGAGCTGGGATTCCATCACCCGGATCGAAACGCTGGTGGAGTATTTCCGCCGGGATGAAGCGCGTCTGCAGACCTTATACGATATTCACCATGAGATGGCCAGCGATTCGTAAATGTGGCTTTTTTTGTTTGATTAGCGCAACCTTTCCAGTTTTATTACGTCAAAACGGATACCGTTCCTTTTTCATCAAGGAAGGATTCCGTTTACGAAAGAGCGGCCTTCTCCCTTATCCAAGGACGAGAGGGTCATTTTTTTGTTTACATATAACTTCAATACCTGGGAGGAATTATGAATTACCGTAAATGGATTGTGGGATTATTAGTGGTTATGCTATGTCTGCCTATGTGGACGCCTGGTGCGCGTGCGGCTTCCTTGCAGATTACCATTGAACTGGATGGAGAGACCCTGAACAGTGACGTACCGCCTTATATTACGCGTTCCAATGTAACGATGGTGCCAGCCGGAGTGATTAGCCAAGGTCTTGGCGCCGGTGTGAAGTGGGATCAGGCCAGCAAGACAGCAACCATCAGCAAGGGAAATGATGTCCTGAAGCTGACCAGCGGGAGCAAGAGTGCTATCGTTAACGGGGCTTCGGTAAGTCTGGATACTTCCGTGCAGATTACGCAGGGCCGGGTAATGGTTCCGCTGCGGTTTGTAAGCGAGCAGCTTGGGCTGCAGGTGGTCTGGAACCAGGCTACGAAGCATATTGCTTTATATTCAAATATAGAAATCGGCGGACCGGCAACACCTTCAACACCGGCTGTTCCGACTGTACCTGCACCTACCGTGCCCACGCCTGTAGTGCCGATACCGACAGTGCCAACGCCAACGGTACCCTCCATTCCCGGGGCCAAAACCAGTAAGGCAATGAAGGGGGCCTGGGTGTCCACCGTGTATAATCTGGATTGGCCTTCAACGTCTTCTGCCGGCAATGCCGACAAGCAGAAGAGGGAATTCGACAGCTTGCTGGACAAGCTGAAGGCTGCCGGGTTCAATAGTGTGTTCGTGCAGGTCAGACCCTCCGGGGATGCGCTCTATCCTTCACAGATTGTTCCCTGGTCGAAGGTGCTTAGCGGCACACAGGGGAAGGAACCCGGCTACGATCCGTTACAGTATATGGTCAGCAGTGCCCACAGCCGGGGGATGCAGCTACACGCCTGGTTCAATCCGTTCCGGGCTACGACAGATGCCTCCACGAGCGGTCTTGCCCCTAACCATGTAGCCAAGCAGCATCCGGACTGGATCGTCAAAGCCGAGAACAAGCTGTACATCAATCCGGGGGTTCCGGAAGCGCGGCAGCATATCATTGACACCGTGATGGAAGTGGTCAGAGGGTATGATATTGACGGTCTGCATTTGGATGATTATTTCTATCCCTCCAACGTAGCCTTTGCTGATGAACCTGCATTCAAGGCTTATAATTCGCAAGGCATTGCAACCAAAGGAGACTGGCGGCGGGATAATATCAACCAGTTCATCCGCCAGCTGGGGCAGGAGATTCATGCAGCGAAGCCGTCAGTATCTTATGGTGTCAGTCCGTTCGGGGTATGGCGCAATAAAAAAGCGGACAGCAGTGGTTCAGATACTACGGCCGGGGTGTCTGCTTACGATGACATGTATGCAGATGTGCGCACATGGATCAAGAGCGGCTGGATCGACTACGTCGCCCCGCAGGTCTATTGGAGTCTCTCCTTCAGTGCTGCTCGTTACGACAAGCTGGTAGACTGGTGGGTGAACGAAGTCACTGGAACGAACGTCAAGCTATACATCGGCCTGGCCTCCTACAAAGTAGGAGATACCAAGCAAACTGCGGAATGGCAGAGTGGGGAACAGATTATCAACCAGCTCAAGTATAATGAGAAGTACGATCAGGTTGCGGGCAGTATTCTGTTCCGGGCCAATGATATTGTAGTACGTAATCCTTATGGCCTGGCCGGACTGCTCAGCTTTTATTTCAAGAATTAATAATGTGTAAGTTAAGCCATAATCTCATGTCATGAATAGTCCCCCGTGCTCATAGATAACAATACAATCTATGGAACGGGGGTTTGCCATGTATGGAGATTAACGCAGTTTTTGAAGGCGGAGGGGTCAAAGGAATTGCACTCGCAGGCGCGGTGGAAGCGACGGAACGGGCAGGGCGGACCTTTGGGCGGGTAGCGGGGACCTCTTCCGGCTCTATTATTGCCTCACTGCTGGCAGCGGGCTACAGCGGGGAGGCGATGAGCCGGATCATCCGGCAGACGCCGTTCACCTCCTTTCTGACGAGGGGGGCGCTGTTCAATACAGCCTTCGTCGGACCGGCCTTGCGTGTGCTGCTGAAGAAGGGCCTGTACTCGGGTCAGGCGCTGGAATCGTGGATTCGCAATCTCCTGCGGGAGAAAGGGGTGGTTACCTTTCGTGATTTGCCGCGCGGCAAGCTGAGGGTAATCGCTTCAGATATTACAAGCGGGCGGATCGTTGTGCTGCCCGATGATCTGGAGCTGTACGGAATTGCACCGGACAGCTTCGAAGTAGCCAAGGCGGTGCGGATGAGCTGCAGCATTCCGTACTTCTTCGATCCCGTGATCCTGCGGCTGGCCGGGGAGGCGGCAAGGGGGAAATCTTTTACCGGGCAGATGATCTATATGGTAGACGGAGGGGTGCTGAGTAACTTTCCGCTCTGGCTGTTCGAGGAGAAGAAGCACGGCTTCCAGTCTGCCAAGCACAGAACGCCTACGGTAGGCTACCAGCTGATCGGGAAGACGTCTCCGCAGGCGCATCAGATCACCGGGCCGTTCAGTATGCTGCAGGCGATGGTGGAGACGATGCTGTCTGCGCATGACGAGCGGTATATTGAGACGGATAAGTTCGTGCGTACCGTTAAAATTCCTACGCTGGGCATCTCCACCACCCAGTTCCGGCTCTCCCGGGAGCAGAGTGATGCACTGTATACCGCAGGCATTCTGGCGGGGGAAGACTTCTTCACCCATTGGCGGCCCGCATATCCTACATACATCCGGGAGCAATCCCGTCAGCTTACCTCTCCTAAGCGATAACCAAAAAGGCATCCCGCACGTGGTCTTAACCACGCGGAGATGCCTTTTGCAGCTTGTATTTAGCTTTCAGTGATATTTGGGAAGCTGGTCGTCATTCTTGCCCTTGCTGCCTTCAATCACCTGGAAGGGATAGCTTTTGCGCTTACTCGGTACGCCTTGGGTTTTGCGGATTCCGGCAACCTTGGACATCGTCTTGGCCGAAGGCTTGATCTTGGTGCGCGGCCGTCCGGGCCCGCCTCCCATTCTGCCGGGAGCCACCTTGTAGGCGTAATATAGCAGCGCCAGCAGGACGAGCGGGAAAATAAAGAAAGACAGAGCCGCAATGCCGCGTACCATCAGATCCACTACCAAACCCCATACTGCAAGAGCTGTTGTAATCCAAAAAATCAAAGCATGTCTGATCATTGGCCACTCATCCTTTCGCAGGATCCAAAATGCCGCCTGACACACTTGCCTCCGAATATCCTCTTGCTTCTATTGCGGCGTCCAGCTCCCGCATCCGGTTAAACGAGGCGATCGACACCTCAACCATATCGTCCTTGGGTTCCTTAGTAGTTAAGAGCTGAAGCCACAGTCCCGGATACCCGAGATACTTGAGGCCGGGAACATCTCTTACCGCATTCGTGCCCTTCAGAACCTCGAACGAGATTCCAATGACAACCGGCAGAAGGATGATCCGCTGCAGCACCCGTTCCATCAGACTATCCCATGGGACGACGGAGTAGATAATGACACCGAGGATAATGGTCAGCATCATGAAGCTGCTTCCGCAGCGGTAATGCAGACGGCTGTATTTCTGTACATTCTGTACGGTCAGTTCTTCGCCGGCTTCAAAAGCGCTGATTACCTTATGCTCAGCCCCATGATACTGGAAGAGCCGCTTGATCACCGGGGTCTGCGAGATCGCCCAGAGATACACCAGCAGGAGGATCAGCTTGATGCCGCCTTCCACAAGGTTGTGCAGAATATAGCTGTCAAATACATTCTTGAATAAAAAATCTTCGACGAATACCGGCACCAGGGTGAAGATCAGCTTGCCGAACAGGAATGAGAGAATACCCATCACGGCGACGCCGAAAATCATGCCAAGACTCCAGCCTTCGTCTTTCTTCTTCTCCTTGCCCTTGGCCTGCTGCTTCGCAAGCTCCTCCGGCTCCGTCTCATCCTCGGCATAGGATTCAGCCGAATAGTTCAGGTGCTTCGAGCCTTTGGCGCTGGAATCTATAATACTGACAATGCCGCGAAGCAGCGGAATCTTGCGCAGTCTAAGGACCCAGCTCTTGTCGCTCTTCGGCACCTCCAAAAATGTAATCTCCTGATTCTTCCGTCTTACGGCTGTTACGTTGATATGCTTGCCGCCGAACATGACGCCTTCAATGACGGCTTGGCCGCCGTAACTGGGAGTTTCCTGGGACAACCAATTCACCTTCCCGTATTTTGATATGATTTATATAATACATTGTAACTAATTTTTAACCACATTACTAGTTGGATTGCCTTTTGCTGTACATACTAGCTATAGAGAGCGGAGTGGAAACCGGGTTAACCCCATACCGAAAGTGAGGGAGCTCTATGAGTTCTTCAAGCAAGCAAAAGACAGTCCAGACGAATCCCTTTTATTTTTCCATTGAACTGGGTTATTTCGCCGGTTTGATCTGGGGAGGGGCGCACTGGCTGATGTACGTCCTGCATTTTACCAAGGTCATTCCAGGATTTTTGGCGGAGCCTTTTTTCAAGCATGATTTTTTGCTGACGCCTGCCGGGTATCTGCTCGGATATTTATTTTTTATCGCCTTCTCAGTGTTGTCGTCCCTGATCTACGTGCTTATATTCCGCAAGCTTAACGGGCCTTGGCCGGGGATGTTATATGGGATTCTCTGGTGGTCGGCCCTGTTCCTGGCCTGTTCCCGCTGGTTCCTGCTCCAGCCGCCGTTCAAGCTGCCGTGGACTACGGTGATCAGCGAATTCTGCCTCTTCCTGCTCTGGGGACTATTCATCGGATATACAGCGGCGATCGAGTACACGGACGAGCGCAAGCGCGAGCAGCAGACCAAGCTAGCCTGAGCCTCCGAAAAAACTTCTCAGTTGGCCTGCCACTATGTTAAAATACAATGTGGCTATTTCGAGAGGAGAATGAAAATGGGCAACAAGCGCGTCTCCAAGCTGCGTAAGGTTTTGCAGGAACAGGGACTGGATGCGATGTTAATAACCAGCGGCTATAACCGCCGCTATTTGAGCGGATTCACCGGCTCCTCCGGTTATGTGCTGGTTACCGGGGATGACAGCTATCTGCTGACGGACTTCAGGTATATGACACAGGCCTCGGAAGAAGTAACCGGACTCAAGGTTGTTCAGCACGAAGCGAAATTCATCGACACAGTACGTGAGCTGCTGCCGAAGGGCGGACAAGCCCGGGTGGGCTTCGAGCAGGATGATGTGACCTTCAGCGCCTATACTGCCTATGCCGAGGCTCTGCAGCCGGCTGTCATGGTGCCGTTGTCCAAGACTGTTGAGAACCTGCGCATGTTCAAGGACGAAGAAGAGCTGGCTGTGATGCAGCGGGCGGCCGATCTGGCTGACGCCACGTTCAGTCATATCCTGAATGTGATCAAGCCGGGCATGACTGAACGTGATGTCGATCTGGAAATGGAATTCTACATGCGTACGCATGGTGCGACTTCGTCTTCGTTCGATACGATTGTCGCCTCCGGCGAGCGTTCGGCTATGCCGCATGGGGTTGCCAGCAGCAAGATTATTGGGAACAACGAATTTGTCACCTTCGATTTCGGTGCCCTGCTGGACGGCTATTGCTCGGATGTAACACGTACAATTGCTCTGGGATCACCGGACCCCAAGCTGAAGGAAATCTATGATGTTGTACTGGAAGCGCAGCTTCACGCGCTGGCGCATATCAAGCCCGGTATGACCGGCCGCGAATGCGATGCCCTGGCCCGGGATATCATCACCCGTTACGGGTATGGGGAGTATTTCGGCCACAGCACAGGCCATGGTCTCGGGATGGAAGTACATGAGTGGCCGCGGTTGTCCAAGCTGGCAGATGAAGTGCTGCAGCCGGGGATGGTCGTCACTGTGGAGCCGGGAATCTACCTCGCTGGCCTTGGCGGTGTGCGGATTGAAGATGATATCGTCATTACCGACAGCGGCATCGCGCTGCTGACTCATTCATCTAAGGATTATACGGTACTGTAAGACATTACTATTCAGTTAATTTATCAATTCCAGGAGGGATTTTTTGTGATTTCAGTTAATGATTTCAAGACAGGCTTGACCGTAGAAGTAGAAGGGGACATCTTCACCGTCCTGGATTTCCAGCACGTTAAGCCGGGTAAAGGCGCAGCCTTTGTCCGCTCCAAGCTGAAAAACCTGCGTAACGGCAATACGGTTGAGCGCACCTTCCGTGCCGGCGAGACCATTGGCCGCGCCATCATCGAGAACCGTGGTGTACAGTACCTGTATGCTAGCGGTGCGGAGCATGTGTTCATGGATAACGAAACCTATGACCAGTTCGAATTGACTGCCAAGCAGCTCGAATGGGAGCTTAACTTCCTTAGAGAGAACATGACAGTGAACATCGTCAGCTACCAGGGTGAGATCCTCGGGATTAACCTGCCTACAAGCGTGGAGCTGAAGGTGACTGAGACCGAACCGGGCGTTAAAGGCAACACGGCTCAAGGCGCAACCAAAGCCGCTACGCTGGAGACCGGTCATACGGTACATGTTCCACTTTTCATTAATGAAGGAGATGTTCTCCTGATTGATACCCGCGAAGGTAAATATATTTCCCGCGCGTAGGAGCTGATTTCCGCTCAGGGTTCCACAGGTTTCATCCGGCCTCCCCGCATTTTGCGGCGGAGGCATTTTATTTTGTGAAACCATTAACGCATGGTATGATTTTCGTATTATACTGTGTTAAAGCATTAACCAAAATATAAGCTACTACTTAGAGCGAAATAGGGAGTGAATGGAACTTTGTCACTTTATGTCATGAAATTCGGAGGCAGCTCCGTCGGCGACATTGAACGCATGAAGCGTGTTGCCGGGCGTATCGCAGCCAAGCAGGATGAAGGACACCGCTGCGTGGTGGTGGTATCCGCTATGGGGGATACCACAGATGAACTGATCGATCAGGCGAAACAGCTGAACGGGCAGCCTCCCGCACGGGAGATGGATATGCTGATGACTACGGGGGAACAGATCTCTGTAGCGCTTCTGTCTATCGCTCTTCACGGGCTGGGACGGAGTGCGGTCTCCTATACAGGCTGGCAGGCGGGGTTCCGTACCGATGAGACTCATGGCCGTGCGCGGATCAGCGAAATCGTTCCACGCCGTGTTCTGGAGTCGCTGGAGCGCGAACAGATTGTGATCGTTGCCGGCTTCCAGGGAATGACGCTGGATGGCGAGATCACTACGCTGGGCCGCGGAGGTTCGGATACCACAGCGGTAGCGCTGGCCGCAGCCATCAAAGCGGATGTCTGCGAAATCTATACCGATGTGGACGGCATCTATTCCACAGACCCGCGTATTGTGAAGACGGCGCGGAAGCTGAAGGAAATCTCGTATGATGAGATGCTGGAGCTGGCTAATCTCGGTGCAGCTGTGCTGCATCCGCGTGCCGTAGAATATGCCAAACGATATCAAGTGAAGCTGGTCGTCAGATCGAGCTTTAATCATAATGAAGGTACTGTTGTGAAGGAGGAAGCAAGCATGGAGCAGGGTGTGGTAGTAAGCGGAATAGCATATGACAAGAATGTGGCCCGGATCAGTATTCTCGGGGTACCGGATGTACCGGGTGTACTCGCCCAGGTATTCGGCAAGCTGGCCGATGAGGGTGTGGACGTTGATATTATCGTACAGAGCGGGGTGCAGAATGAGACCGCTGATTTCTCCTTTACTGTAGCGCTCAGTGATCTGGTGAAGGCCAAAGAGGTCATCGAAGGACTGCATAGCGCGCTGCCTTACCGTGAAGTAACTTCCGAGGACAGTCTGGTCAAGGTGTCGATTGTCGGCGCCGGTATGGTCAGTCATCCGGGGGTTGCCGCCAAGATGTTCGAGGTGATCTCGAATGAAGGGGTAAGCATCAAGATGGTCAGTACTTCCGAGATTAAGGTATCTTGTGTGATCGAATCCGGCAACCTGCAGCTGATTATTCAGGCGCTGCATACGGCGTATAATCTGGATACGGAAGAACAGGCCTTCGTTGGAGGTCCGCAGGACCGCCGCTAAGCCGCTGAAGGGCTAGTCTATAGCATAACCATACATCAGGGATGTTCTCCGGCAGGAAGGCTGGAGGGCATCCCTGTTTGGCTTCTGGCGGCGGGTGAGTCCTCAACGGATTAGGAGCATGGGCCGGATATTTGCGAAAACCGAACACAATTGGACTGGGAGCGCCGCGTAGGCCAAATGTAATCGGAAAACCGAACACAATTGGACTGGGTGCACGGCGTAAGCCGAATCTAATCGGAAAACCAAACACAATTGGATTGGACGTGCCACGTAGGCCGAATGTAATCGGAAAACCGAACACAATTGGACTGGGAGCGCTGCGTAGGCCGAATGTAATCGGAAAACCGAACACAATTGGACTGTGAGCGCTACGTAAGCCAAATGTAATCGGAAAACCGAACACAATTGGACTGGACGCGTCATGTAGGCCGAATGTAATCGGAAAACCGAATACAATTGGACTGGAAGCGCCGCATAGGCCGAATGTAATCGGAAAACCGAACACAATTGGATTGGGAGCGCTGCGTAGGCCGAATGTAATCGAAAAACCGAACACAATTGGACTGTGAGCGCCACGTAGGCCGTGCGTTTATCGCAGGTTGTGCAAGAAGTATTTTCACAGAAAACCGAATACACTGTACCATCGTAAAATTAAAAAGAGTGCTGTTACCCGCTTCTGCGGGAGCAGCACTCTTTTGTTTAAATATAGAATTTATATGTTGCACACGATAACTTATCCTTCTATTTCTCGCTGAAACGAATACTGTCTTTATAAAAGGACGGCAAAGCCGTTTCCACTTGTGCCGCAGGATATCCTGCTTGCCGGGCGCTCCCGCGAACATGCGGTAAGCCCGCTCCTGCTCAGCTCAGGCGTCTGAACCGGCCCATGATCTCTACCGTCTCCAGCACATTTACAAAAGACTTCGGATCGGTCTCAAGAATCGTCTTGCGCAGATCAGCCAGCTCGTAGCGCGTAGTTACGGTCATCAGCATGGTATTGCCCTCGTGGCTGTACCCGCCTTCGGCATTAACCACCGTGATGCCGTGAGGCAGACTGGTCAGACGGTTCAGCATCTTCTCCCGTTCCTTCGTGACAATGAAGCAGGTCAGCTTGATATGGCGGATGTGGATCATGTCCACCACCCGGCTTTTGACGAAGATACAGAGCATCGCGTACAGCGCGGAATCCCAGCTTTTGAAGAAGCCCAGGCATAGAATGACGACACCGTCCATTACGAACAGCACAGTCCCCATAGGAATATCCCGCTTGCGGGTAATGATAGAGCCGAGAATATCGAAGCCCCCGGAGGAGCCCCCCGCCCGCAGCGAGAAGCCTACCCCGCCCGCAATAATCACCCCGCCGAATATACTGGCCAGAATCGGGTCCTTGGTCAGCTTCACCGCAGGAATGAGGTTCAGGAACCAGGTGGTGGAGAGGACGGACAGCATGCTATAGCAGATGTATTTCTTCCCCACAGCAACGAACCCCCAGACCAGGATGGGCAGGTTAATGGCGAAATAATACAGCGAGATAAACTTTGGATGTGTCACATAACCGATGATAGAGGCCGTTCCCGCTACACCGCCGCTAAGCAGCTGATGCGGAATGAGGAACAGGCGAAGCCCCGCCGCTACCAGGAAGGCTGAAAATAGGATAATGGCTACTTCTTTTACCTGTCTGACTATGGTTCCTGATACAAGCGGTACTACTAAATTACGAACTTGCATGACTGTGCTCCCCTTCTTTGCCCTAATATAAGAAAAATTAATTTTATCATACCGATGATATTTTTTTATAGCGTATAGGACTATGATTTCTTTCACACTCCCGGAAATATGTGCTAGTGTCCATCATTTCTTCTTGTCTAAAGCAGCCTGCCGCCGCATATCCATGGATAACATAGATTTGAACAAAGGAGTGGGGAAATGTGGACAAGTATGTAAGCTGGATGGCGGTGTTGCGGCTGCTGTCGGGCAGCGTGGAGATTGCGGCTGCCATAATTATGCTGAAGCTGAACCAGGTGGATAAGGCGCTCGCCGTCAATTCCGGGCTGGCGCTGGTCGGACCGACAATTCTCGTTCTGACCACGGCAATCGGGCTTACAGGGATGGCAGAGCAGTTGTCATGGGGCAAGCTGGGCTGGATCGGCTGCGGGGTGGCTTTTCTCTTAATCGGAATTCTGAAGAAATGATAGATGATAGTCATAAACTACAAGTACAAGCATAAATATGGAATAAAGCTATTTAGTAGAGGACAGCTTGGGGGTACCTGGTATGGCTAATGATTGGCTTCTGTTGTTTCCCGAGAGAGTAAGAGCACTGCTCGGCGGCCTCCCCGTTGCGCTCTTGGACAAGGTGGAGGAGATTCGTGTCCGTGAGGGACGGCCGCTGGAGATTAACTATTCCGGCAAATATCATTTTGTCGGCGCTGGCGGCCGTCTGACCCTGCTTCCCGGTGAGGCGTACAAGCCCGACCGGGAGGATTCGCACCGCTTGCTGGACCTCATCAGCAATCATTCACTCTATACGATGGAAGAGGAGCTGCGCAAAGGCTTCATCACCATCCCCGGCGGGCACCGGATCGGCCTCTCCGGCCGGACGGTCCTAAGCGGAGGCGGGGTTGAGCATCTGCGCGATATTACCGGCTTCAATGTGCGGATTGCCCGTGAGGTGCACGGCATTGCCGACGGAGTGCTGCCGTATCTGCTGGACCGGGGGCGGCAGCGGGTCATGCATACGCTGATCCTGTCCCCGCCGCAGCATGGCAAGACAACGCTGCTGCGTGACCTGGCCAGGCAGCTCTCGGCCGGAGGGCGGGGCGGCCGCGAGGGCAGCCGTCCGGGGCTGAAGGTCGGCATCGTCGATGAACGCTCTGAGATTGCCGGCAGCCGCCGGGGAATTCCCGCCTTCGATGTCGGGCCGCGTACGGATATTCTGGATGGCTGCCCTAAGGCGGAAGGCATGATGATGATGATCCGCTCGCTGTCGCCCGACGTGCTGATTGCCGATGAGATCGGCCGCATGGAGGATGCAGAAGCGGTAACAGAGGCGCTGCATGCGGGAATCTCGGTGGTCGCTTCCGCGCATGGCAAGGATGTGTCCGAGCTGGCCCGGCGGCCCGGGCTAGGCGGGCTGCTGGAGCACCGCATGTTCGAGCGGTATGTGATTCTGCACCGCGCAGAGTCGGGCTTGTCCTTCCGCATTCTGGACGCCCAGAAGCGGGCGCTGCTGCTGACGCCGGAAGACCGGGCGGAGCCGGTGAGCGGAGGTGACCGCCATGCTTAAGCTGCTTGGTGCAGTACTCATCGTACTGGCCGGTACGCTGGCCGGCTTCAAGCGGGCAGCCCAGTATGCCGACCGGCCCCGGCACATCAGAGCCTTGATTGCAGCGCTGCAGCGGCTGGAGACCGAGATCCAGTATGGATACACGCCGCTGCCGGAGGCGCTGCGCCGGATCGGGACGCAGACGAAGGAGCCGCTGAAGGCCTTCTTCCTCATGGCAGCGGCGGAGATGAGTCCTCCGCAGAACTGCACTGCCGAAGAAGCTATCCGGCGGTCTATGGAAGCCCACTGGAGCAGCGCATCGCTGAAAGGAACGGAGAAGGAGATCGTCCGGCAGCTAAGCTGCACGCTCGGAACCAGTGACCGGTCCAACCAGAGTACGCATATTGCACTGGCTTTACAGCAATTGAAGCAGGAGGAGACAGCGGCCAGAGAAGATCAGGGCAAATATGAGAAAGTGAGTAAAAGCCTGGGTCTGCTGCTTGGAGCATTGATCGTCATTTTGATCTTTTAGCGAGGTGCCAGGAATGAATATTGAAGTCAACGCGATCTTTCAGATTGCCGGCATCGGCATCATTATCGCCATGATCCACACGGTGCTTAAGCAGATGGGCAAAGAGGATATCGCCCACTGGGTAACGATTGTCGGTTTTATTATCGTGCTGTTTATGGTCATCCGGATGCTGGACGGACTGCTTCAGGAAATCAAAACGATTTTTCTTTTTCAATAGGCTGACGTTATGGAAATCATTCAAATCGTGGGAATTGGCATCTTGTCGACCGTCCTCATCCTCGTACTGAAGGAACAAAAGCCGATATTCGCCTTCCTGCTCGCTACGGCGGCAGGCATCCTGATCTTCCTGTTCCTGATCGGCAAGATCGGAATGATTCTCGGTACGCTGGAGCGGGTCGCGGAATCCTCCGGGATGGAAATGATCCACATCAAAACCGTGTTCAAGATCATCGGCATTTCATATATTGCGGAGTTCGGGGCACAGATCGTACGGGATGCCGGGCAGGAATCCATTGCCTCGAAGATAGAGCTGGCCGGGAAAGTACTGATTATGGTGCTGGCCGTGCCGATTATCAGCATCATTATCGAAACGGTGATGAAGCTGCTGCCGGCCTGAAGCAGAGGAGAAACCGGACAAGTTGGAGGGAAACGGAGGTGAGGGGAATGCAGGAGCACAGTGTTTTTCGTCCGCCCAAAGGTTACAGGCTGCTCTTGCTTCTGCCGTGTCTTGTGCTGGCGCTTCTGCTGCTGCTGTGCGGAAACACCGCCAGCGCCTCAAGCGCCGCTCCGGCTCCGGCAGCCCCGTCCTCAGGCGACAGCGGAGGCTCACCGTCCCCTGTGGACCAGTGGGTAAGGCAGCAGGCCGAGAATCTGCCGAAGGATAAGGTGGAGTCTTACTGGGATCAGCTGATGAAGGATTACGGGGGATTTTTCCCCGAAGGCCGGACCCCGTCCCTGATGGATATGCTGCTGCCGGGAGATGAGGGCTTAAGCTTCAAAAGCGTATTGTCAGGCCTGACCAACTTCATGTGGCACGAGGTGCTCTACAACGGCAAGCTGCTGGTCACGATTGTGATGATCAGTGTGCTGAGCATGATTCTGGAGACGCTTCAGACCGCTTTTGAACGGAAATCAGTCAGCAGGATCGCTTATATGCTCTGTTACATGGTTGTGCTGGTCATCGCTGTCAACAGCTTCAACATCGCCATCGGCTACGCCAAGGATGCCATCGACCGGATGATCGACTTCATGATGGCCATGATTCCGCTGCTGTTCGCGCTTCTGGCTTCGATGGGCAACATCGTCACGGTGTCGGTAACCCATCCGCTGATCGTGTTCATGATTCATACCGTAGGCACACTTATTCATACCCTGGTCTTCCCGCTGCTGTTCTTCTCGGCGGTGCTGCATCTGGTGAGCGCAATGTCGGAGAAGTACAAGCTGACCCATCTCGCCAACCTGCTGCGCAATATCGGGGCCGGATTGCTTGGAGTGCTGCTTACGGTCTTCCTCGGCGTGATCTCGGTCAGAGGGATTACAAGCTCGGTAACCGACGGGGTGACCATTCGCGCCGCCAAATATATTACAGGCAATTTCGTACCGGTAATCGGCAAAATGTTCGCGGACGCGACAGACACGGTGATCTCGGCCTCGCTGCTGGTGAAGAACGCCATCGGGCTCTCGGGAGTGATTATTATCCTCTTCCTCTGCGCTTTTCCGGCGATCAAAATCCTGATTCTCGCCCTGATCTACAATCTGGCCGCCGCCGTGATGCAGCCGCTGGGCGAGACGCCGATTGTAATCTGCCTGCAGACGATCGGCAAAAGCATGATATACGTCTTCGCTGCGCTGGCTGCGGTGTCACTGATGTTCTTCCTGGCCGTCACCATTATGCTGACTGCGGGCAATGTGACCGTCATGATGCGGTAGAAACTCACATTTCAAGGGAGGTGCGCCATGTCCTGGCTCAGCAGCTGGCTTCATGAGCTGATTCTGGTAGTGCTGATGGCTGCATTTGTGGAGATGCTGCTGCCCAGCAAATCCATGGAACGCTACGCCCGACTGGTCCTTAGTCTGCTGGTGCTGCTGACGATGCTCAGCCCGCTTGTCTCTCTGCTGAAGGGGGATGCCAGCAAGGAGCTCAGCGTGGCAATGCAGCAGCAGGAGAGAAGCGGGGGACTCTTATCCGGGGAAGATGATGGCGCAGACTCGCTGGAGAAGATTCTGGCGGACGGACGGATGCTTGCCGCCGGAGCACAGGATCAGAGCCTGAAGCTGGCTGCCGAAGAGATTGCCGGCCAGATGCGTGACCAGATTGCCGGCAGTACCGGCATCGGCGGGGTGAAGGTTACGGTTGCCCTCGCTATGGGGCCGAATCCAAGTGCTCCGCTCGGCAAGGATGTGCCGCTGATCTCCTCGGTCACGGTAGCTCTTCCGGCAGCGGAGAGCGGCGCTCAGAGCGCTGTCCCGGGCTCTGGTGCCGCTGCCCTTCCATCAGGCCGTCCGATACAGATTAACCCTGTCCAGCCGGTCCAGGTCAGCCTGGAGGACGGCAGCGGGGATGGCGAAGCTCAGGGAGCGGCCCCGGGGGTTGCAGAACCGTCAGATCCGGCGGCTTCAGCCGCAGGGACGGAAGCAGGAACCATTATCGAGCTGCTGGAGAAGAACTGGAACCTGGACCCCGATCTGATCAAGGTACAGAGCACCGGGTCCGGTACTGTGAAATCATAAGAGAAGGAGGGAATTCAATGGGCAAATGGATGAAAAAGCTGGAGCAGTGGGCCGGAGGCGGAAACGGCAGCCCGAAGCGCAGCCACACATTCCGCTGGCTGATTATTCTCGGCCTGCTGGGTGTAGCGATCATGCTGTTCAACTCCTTCGTGAATGTGAAGAAGCTGGACAACGAGAACACGGGGCGTGAACCGCCGGTTACCGAGACCTCGCAGACCGTCATGCAGCAGGAGGCCGGGAACGCTAATTCTTTTGACGGCCTCGAACTGGCGATGGAGAACCGCACGAAGGAAATCCTGGAGAAAATTGTTGGAGTCGGCACAGTAGATATTATGGTCACCGTAGACTCCACAGAGGAAATAGTTGTGCAGCGCAATATGAATGATTCGCAGCAACAGAGCGAGGAGACGGATGCCAGCGGCGGCAAACGCCATACCACGCAATATTCCAGGGACGGGGAGATCGTCACCTACAGCCAGTCAGGCGATGAGACTCCGATCATTACCAAACGGATCAAACCCCAGGTGCGCGGTGTGCTGGTAGTCGCCAAGGGGGCAGAGAACAAAGTTGTACGCAACCTCATAGAACAAGCGGTGGAAAAAGGGCTTAATGTGCCAAGCTACCGAATCTCTGTCGTCCCGCGCAAGCAGGAATAGGCATTCTGTGGAAAGTCCAAGCATATGCTTCTAAGGAAGTCTTGTACCAGGGCAGTCACGGAGGATATGCAACAACATTTTAGGAGGAATATACAATGAAGGGCAAAAGACAAACGATTTGGCTGGTTTCCATGCTCAGTTTGATGGTGGTGCTCTCGGCATATTACCTGTTCACGGAAGACACGGGCACCCCTATCCCCAAAGAAACGGCAGGCAGCATTCAGGTGGACACAGTGAAAGACGGGGCGGGCGGCGGAACGGCCACTACGCTGGACAGCGGACTTGTCATCAAAGAAGTCAGCACCGACAAAGGGATCGCAGTGGGAACTGTGAATGAGAGCGGCAAGACCGCTAAGGATGAAGAGACAGCGGCAGTTGTAACCGAAGACGATACGACTCCAGCCGTGACAGAGGACACTGGTGTGGTGGCTGACACCGGAACTACTGACAAGGATAAGGCTAAAACTGAAGACAAAGCTGAAGACAAAGCGGCATCAGCCACAGTCGACAAAGACAAGGACACGAAGGATGCCAAGGACACCAAAGACACCAAGGAGACTGCAGCCTCCGCCAAGACTCCGGAGAAGAACGACGAGGCTATTCTGGACGAAGTGGCTTCGCAGAGCGTATCGGCCAGCAGCCTGTTCACCAACTATCTGTACGAACGGGAGCAGAAGAATCTTAAGGACCACAATGATCTGCTGGCGCTGATTAATGATATGGATAAGACGCCTGCCGAGAATGCGATGGCTCAGGAGCAGCTCAGCAAGCTGGAGGAGAAGGAGTCCAAAATCACCGGAATCGAAGAGAAACTCCAGCAGAAATACGGGGAAGCGATTGTGAAGGAAGAAGCAGGCGACGCCTATACCATCGTTGTACTCAGCGACAAGCTGGATGTGAAGCAGGCTGTCGGTATCGTGGACTTTGTAATGAAGGAATTGAGTGTAACCCAGGACAAGATCAAGGTCCAATACGTCTCCGAGCAATAAGTCTCCTGAATAAAATCAGAGAAAATAGAATAAAATGCCGAAAGAGCCCGGGGCCGTCCCAGGCTCTTTCCATTTCTAGCGTTTGTGATATAATACATAAAGTTATCTATGCATATAAGAAGAAGATTGCGCAGGCAGCGGTTACACAGAGCACCGATTCAAGAGAACCAGGGGCAGACCGGCTCACAGGTTTGCTTGTCAGAACGGATACGTACCCTGCACAGCCCGCGTCCAAAATGGCTTCGAGAGAAAGCTGAAGGAGTGAACTACCCAATGTTCAAGTTAAGCGAGATTAAGGAATTAATTAAATTGCTGGACCAGACTTCCTCCGTGCACGAACTGGAGATTGAAAGCGAAGGTATGAAGCTGGCTATCCGCAAACCGGATCGCTCTGAAGCTGATGGAACAGTAATTCAGGCGACTCCTTATGCGTACCCCTTTACGCCAGCCCCGCAGCCGCAAAGTCCACAGATTGTTGCCCCTCCGGCTGTCAGTGAAGTCCCTGCTGCCACGCAGCAGCAAGCACCCTCCGCTGAAGGCGCATTACATAAAATCGTCTCGCCGATGGTAGGGACCTTCTATAGCGCAGCTTCACCGGAAACGCCAGCCTTCGTCAATGTAGGAGACCGGGTGGGCGAGAAATCCACGGTCTGCATCATTGAAGCGATGAAGCTGATGAATGAGCTGGAAGCGGAAGTGAAGGGCGAGATTGTCTCTGTCCTGGCTGAGAACGGCCAGCTGGTCGAATACGGACAGCCGCTGTTTCTGGTGAGAGCGGAATAATTGCCGCGAGAATTAGGAGGAGCTTGCAAGCTTCGCTAAACTTTGGGAGGAAACGCATGAACATTCAAAAAGTGCTGATTGCCAACCGCGGCGAAATTGCGGTCCGCATTATACGGGCCTGCCGCGAGCTGGGTATTTCCACCGTGGCTGTCTATTCGGAGCCGGACCGGGATTCCCTGCATGTCCGCCTGGCTGACGAGGCGTATTGCATCGGACCGATGCCCGCCAAGGACAGCTATTTGAACTTTACCAATATTATGAGCGTGGCTACGCTGACAGACTGCGATGCTATTCATCCGGGCTATGGCTTCCTGGCCGAGAATGCGGACTTCGCCGAGATTTGTGAATCCTGCAATATTACCTTCATCGGTCCGTCGCCGGATGCGATTACGCGGATGGGCGACAAGGCTGTTGCCAAAGAAACGATGAAGCTGGCCGGTGTTCCGATTATACCGGGCTCGGACGGGATTGTCGGGGATATAGAGGAAGCGGTGATGCTGGGGCGTGATATCGGGTACCCGATTATCGTCAAGGCTACCGCAGGCGGCGGAGGCAAAGGCATCCGTATCGCCGAGGACGAAGAATCGCTGGTGAAGCAGATTACAGCAGCCCAGCAGGAAGCCCAGAAGGCTTTTGGCAATGCCGGGGTATATCTGGAGAAGTTCCTTACCGGCATGAAGCATGTGGAGATTCAGATTATCGCTGATAATCACGGCAACGTAGTCCATCTGGGCGAACGGGACTGCTCTGTGCAGCGCCGCCGCCAGAAGCTGGTGGAGGAAGCTCCATGCTCCATCCTGACACCGGAGACCCGCGAAGCGATGGGCCAAGCGGCTGTAAGGGCTGCTCAGGCGGTTAACTACTCGGGAGCGGGCACCCTGGAATTCCTGCTGGGACCTGACGGCCAGTTCTATTTCATGGAGATGAATACACGTATCCAGGTGGAGCATCCCGTAACGGAGATGGTTACCGGAGTGGATCTGATCAAGGAAATGATCTCTGTGGCGGAAGGCAATCCGCTCTCCTTCACCCAGGAGGAGATTGTGATTAACGGCTGGTCGATCGAATGCCGGATCAATGCCGAGGACCCTGAACGTAATTTCATGCCGTCTCCGGGCAAAATCGGCTTCTATCTGCCTCCGGGCGGACTTGGAGTACGGGTGGACAGTGCGGCGTACCCGGGCTATACGATCTCACCTTTTTATGACTCGATGATTGCCAAGCTGATCGTCTGGGCGCCGACGCGGTATGAGGCGGTCGCCAAGATGAAGCGGGCACTGGCCGAATTTGCTGTGGAGGGCATACATACTACGATTCCTTTCCACCAGAGACTGCTGGAGCATCCGGTGTTCTTGGACGGTAATTTCGATATTAAGTTCCTCGAAGAGTATGAAATTTAGGACGACTTCTCATCGTTTGTCATAAAGTTCGCCAAATGATATAGTATGTTTAATAAGAGGCGAACTGCCCGCTTGAAGTGTACCAACAACTTTTTTTTGCAGGAAAGGTGTGAAGTCCAAAATGAGTACATTGCCGACAGAATATGAACGTACGGAAATCGGTGAAATCCAGATCGCTCCTGAAGTGATTGAGGTTATCGCCGGTTTGGCAACCGTCGAGGTTAAAGGTGTGGCCGGAATGAGCGGCGGTTTCGCCGGCGGAATCGTGGAGCTTCTCGGACGCAAGAACCTGTCCAAGGGAGTTAAGGTTGAGGTTGGGCAGCGCGAGGCTGCGGTTGATGTGTCCGTGATCATTGAATACGGCAACCGTCTTCCCGAAGTGGCTGCTGAAATTCAGCGCAACGTTAAGCGTTCCATCGAGACCATGACCGGTCTGACCGTTGTGGAAGTGAACGTGCATATTCATGATGTGCAGTTCAAAAGCAATACAAGCATTGACAAGAGCGAAGATACAGATGCGGTTATCCGTGTGAAGTAAAGGCTTTGTTCTTTCCTAAACCCTCGGGCAGTACGTCGAGGGTTTACCTTAATTTAAGGAGGTTGTGAGACTCGTGGCCAAAATTCTGGACAGGCTTCTGCTGTTCCTTTACAGCTTAAGTATTGGAATACTATCTGTAATTGCCATCCTCCTCTTAAGTGGTGTCATCCCGGACAAGTATGAAATTCAGGACGGACCGGCGGTATATATCGCTGCGATCTCTGTGGCGGTCATTCTGTTCCTGCTGAGCATCCGTTTCTTCTACATCTCCCTGCGCCGCGACCGTGCTTCCCTGCCCTCCGTTGATCAGCGTACCGAATATGGGGATATTCAGATCTCAATGGAGACGATTGAGAACCTCAGTCTGAAGGCAGCGGGCAAAGTGAAGGGCATCCGTGACCTGAAATCGCGTATCCGTGTCTCACAGGCGGGTCTTGAGATTATGATCCGTGCGGTAGTCGACGGCGAGCATTCGCTGCCCCTGCTTACTACGGAGGTACAGCGCCAGGTGCATGATTTCGTGCAGGAGACAACCGGGATTCCGGTTGCAGATGTGTCCGTATACATTGCTAACCTCACACAGTCCCCAAGCTTCAAAAGTCGAGTGGAATAGAGGTGGGTTTCCCTTATGTCCTGGAGAGAAGTATGGGAAAGTCACGGGGGTAGAATTACCGGAGTTACCTTCGGTGTCTTTCTCGGATTGATTTATCTGATTAGCGGTTTTTGGGATATGCTGTTCTTTGCACTGGTAGTGTTCATCGGATATACGTTCGGCAAAAGAAAGGATACCGCGCAGGGTCCCCTGTTTCAATGGCAGGAGATTGTGGCCCGGCTGTCCGGACGCTGGCGTCCCTTCAAATGAACCGCGATAGTCTTTCTCCCGGAAGCCTGGAACCCGTTACTTTGAGTTGCTGACCTGCGGAAGAAAGGCTGCGCGGTTTTTTGCAGCTTGGGAATAGATTTATCACGCTGCCAAGTGGGCGATGTGAGGAAATGAAGGGTATAAATGCACTTGAATTGCTCCCAAGTGGGCAGTGTGAGGAAATGAAGAGTATAAATGCACTTGAATGGCTCCCAAGTGGGCGATGTGAGGAAATGAAGGGTATAAATGCACTTGAATCGTTCCACAGCGGGCGATGCGGGGAAATGAAGGGTATAAATGCACTTGAATCGCTCCAAAGCGGGCAGTGTGAGGAAATGAAGGGTATAAATGCACTTGAATTGCTCCAAAGCGGGCAGTGTGAGGAAATAAAGGGTATAAATGCACTTGAATTGCTCCAAAGTTGGCGTTGCGAGGAAATGAAGGGTATAAATGCACTTGAATCGCTCTAAAGCGGGCGTTGTGAGGGCCAGTAGTTGTAGTTGAAAAATGAAACACCATACCTTAGGAGGAACAGATGAAGAGACGTTTAGCGAGAGAAATTATTGTTCAAAGCCTGTACCAGATGGAAATGAACGATGTTGAGGTTACCGAGGCGGTTGAGATGCTGATTGAAGAGGCGGCGGATGAGAATGAGACCGAGCGCGTCATTACGGATGAGATTGAGCTGAAGGCTTATGTCATTCTGCATGTCAACGGCGTATGGGAGCACAAAATGGCGATCGACGATATGCTGGAGCATTACCTCAAGGGCTGGCAGATGAGCCGTCTGTCACGGGTAGACCGTCAGATTCTGCGTCTGGCTACCTTCGAGATGATCTTCGCCAGCGATGTGCCGGCCAAGGTTGCCGTCAATGAGGCGATTGATCTGGCCAAGCATTTTGGTACCGACGATTCCGGTAAATTCGTGAACGGTGTCCTCGGCAAAATGATTCAGGATGTGGATACGCTTAGAGCAGAGCTATAACCGACTGGCCGTTAGGGGCAGGCAGCAGGCAGTTTTAACAGGCTCATAAAGCTTGATTCAGATAAAAGGGGAGAGACTTACATGACAGCAGCAATTATCAGCGGTAAACAGGTATCGGACGACATTCGGATCGGGATTGCCCGGGAGGTTGCAGACTTAGCAGAGAGCGGCGTGAAGCCGGGTCTTGCTGTCGTTCTGGTCGGCGAAGATCCCGCTTCTCAGGTCTATGTGCGCAACAAGGAGAAGTCCTGCATCGAGCTGGGCTTCCATTCCGAGGTGCACCGGCTGGATGCCGCTACAACCCAGCAGGAGCTGCTGGCTCTGGTGGCAGATCTGAACAGCCGTGACGATATTGACGGAATACTCGTGCAATTACCGCTTCCTAAGCATATTGAAGAGAAGGCGGTCATTGATGCCATCTCGGTGGAGAAGGATGTTGACGGCTTCCATCCGGTCAATGTGGGGAATCTCGTCATCGGGGATGACAGTCTGCTTCCCTGTACGCCTGCCGGAGTCATTGAACTGATCAAGCGGACTGGCACGGATATCTCCGGCAAGCATGCTGTGGTGATCGGCCGCAGCAATATTGTCGGCAAGCCGGTATCCCTGCTCCTCCAGCGTGAGAATGCGACTGTTACTATGTGCCACTCGCGCACAGCGAATATGGCTGAACTCAGCCGTCAGGCCGACATCCTGGTAGTCGCTATCGGGCGTGCCAACTTCATTGACGCCTCCTTCGTGAAGCCGGGTGCCATTGTTATTGATGTAGGGATGAACCGTCTGGATACCGGCAAGCTTGCCGGGGACGTTGATTATGAGAGCGCCCGGGAAGTCGCCGGGTATATTACGCCGGTGCCGGGCGGAGTAGGGCCGATGACGATCACTATGCTGATGAGCAACACGCTGATCGCAGCCAAACGCCGTCACGGCCTGAAGTAGGCTGACTTATGGCGGCAGAGCGGCAGATCTACTCCATCAAGGAGCTTAACAAGTATATCCGTATGAAGCTGGATTCCGATTCTCTGCTGTCCGATGTATGGATTCGCGGTGAAATCTCGAATTTCACCCATCACGGAAGCGGGCATATGTATTTCACGCTGAAGGATGAGAGCAGCCGGATCAAATCCATCATGTTCGCCTCGCATAACTCACGGCTGCCGTTTGTGCCGAAGGAAGGCACCAAGGTGATTGCCAGAGGGAATGTGACGGTATATGAACGGGACGGGCAGTACCAGTTCTATGCGACACACATGCAGCCTGACGGAATCGGCAGCCTATATCTGGCTTACGAGCAGCTCAAGAGCAAGCTGGAGAAGGAAGGCCTGTTCGCAGCGGAGCGCAAGCGTCCGCTGCCGCGTTACCCGCGTGTGATCGGTGTGGTTACCTCACCGACAGGAGCGGCTGTGCGGGATATCATCATCACCCTGCAGCGCCGCTATCCGCAGGTGGCGGTTGTTCTCTACCCTGTTCTCGTACAGGGTAAGGGGGCAGGCCCGTCCATTGTGCAGGCCATAGAGAACCTGAACGCCATGGGCGAAGCCGATGTGCTGATCGTCGGGCGCGGCGGCGGATCCCTGGAGGAGCTGTGGGCCTTCAATGAAGAGGCCGTCGCCCGGGCCATTGCGGCATCGGGGATTCCGGTGATCTCGGCCGTCGGGCACGAGACCGACTTCACGATCGCCGATTTCGCTGCCGATCTCCGGGCAGCAACCCCCACGGCAGCAGCGGAGCTTGCCGTGCCGAGCGCAGCCGAGCTGGCCGGGCAGCTGCGCATTGCCCGGCAGCGGCTGCGCCAAGCGCTGCTGCGCCGCTCGCAGCGCGGCGGCGAACGCCTCGCGGCGCTGCAGCGCTCGCTGGCGCTGGCCGGCCCCCGCCGGCAGCTGGCCCAGCACGCGCAGCGGCTGGACATGCTGCGCGCGGCCCTGCTCCGCGCCGCCGAAGCCAGGCACAGCCGCGCACAGGGGCGCAGCGCGCTGCTGCACCAGAGCCTGCAGCGCTTCCATCCGCTTAGCAGCGTCAGCGCTGCCCGCCGGCGCACGGACAGCCTCACCCGTGAGCTGGCCGGGGCCATGCAGGCGCGCCTTGCCGATAAGCGCGCGCGTTACGGGGCTGAGCTGCGCCATCTGGATGCGCTCAGCCCGCTCAAGGTCATGTCACGGGGCTACAGTCTCGTCTATGACGAGAAGGAACAGCATTTAATCAAATCGCTGAAGGAAGTAGAGCTTGGCGATGTGGTCAACATAAAGCTTAATGACGGACAGCTGAACTGCCATGTATGGGGAATGAAGGAGGATGTTAGAGACGATGACGAAGGAAGCGGAACTGGATTTTGAAGGAGCCATGGAGCGCCTGGAGGGTATCGTGCGTGAGCTTGAGCATGGCGACGTTCCCCTGGAGAAGGCGATTGATTTATTCCAGCAGGGAATGAAGCTCTCGCAGCTCTGCGGCAGCAAGCTGGAGCAAGTGGAGCGCAAGATTGAGATGATCACATCGGAGGATGGCGAGCTGCGCAAGAAGCCGTTCGGTGCCCGGCTGGAAGGCGATGGCGATGAGTCGTTCTGAGTTTCTGCCCTCAGGCAGCCCGGCAGAGGCACAGGCGCGTGAACCGCTGAAGCAGTACATTGCCGAAGTGTGCGACTGGGTGGCGGAGGCGCTGAGCGCAATCGTCCCAGCGGAATGGATCGTGCCTAAGGTGCTCCGGGAGGCGATGGACTACTCGCTGCAGGCAGGCGGCAAACGCCTGCGTCCGCTGCTGGTCATCGCCGCCTGTGAAGCCCTGGGCGGCAGCCGTGAAGCTGCACTGCCCGTAGCGGCAGCGATTGAGATGGTGCACACCTACTCCCTGATTCATGATGATCTGCCAGCCATGGATAATGATGACTACCGGCGCGGCAAGCTTACGAATCATAAAGTCTACGGAGAAGCTGCGGCGATCCTGGCCGGAGATGCCCTGCTGACACATGCCTTTTACAGTGTCGTGCAGTCTTCCCGCAAGCATGGCGTTCCAGCGGAGAATGTGCTGTCCATCGTGGAGGATCTGGCCGAGATGGCCGGTCCGCGCGGAATGGTCGGCGGGCAGGTTGCGGATATGGAAGGCGAGCAGGGATTAACCGACCTGCATCAGCTTCAGTATATCCATCTGCACAAAACCGGCGATCTGATGATCTTCTCGCTGCTCGCGGGAGGCAGAATTGCCGGTGCGGACGAAGGTCAGCTGGAGGCGCTGCGCCGGTTCGGGACTCAGATTGGTCTGGCTTTTCAGATCCAGGATGATATTCTTGACCTGGTTGGCGATGAGAGCAAGCTGGGCAAAAAAACCGGCAGCGATGTCAAGCAGCAGAAGGTGACCTATCCTTACTTCATCGGCCTGGAGGCCTCACGTGAAGAGGTGAAGCAGCTGACGGCTGCGGCGCATAATGCGGTTCTTGAGGGCGGGTTCCAGGACCCTTCCCGGCTGCTTGAGATTGCTGATTATCTGATGTCACGCGATCATTAGAGGAATTTCGGGAACGGCTGTGTTTCGACAGCCGTTTCGTTTGTGTTATAATGGGGTTTATATTTTACAACATCTAGGAAAGCGGGGAATACTCGTGCTGCTTCCACAAATAAATGATCCTCAGCAACTTAAATCTCTATCAGTCGGGGAACTGGCTGCACTTGCGGAGGAGATCCGCCAGTTTCTGATCGAGAAGCTGTCTGTAACAGGGGGGCATCTCGGATCTAACCTCGGGGTAGTGGAGCTCACGCTTGCCCTGCATTACTGTTATGACAGTCCCCGGGATAAGATGATATATGATGTCGGTCATCAGGCTTATGTGCACAAGATACTGACAGGCCGCCAAGATCGGTTTGATACACTTCGCAAGCAGGGCGGACTATGCGGCTTCGTGAAGCGTACGGAGAGCGAGCATGATGTCTGGGAAGCCGGACACAGCAGTACTTCTCTGTCGGCAGCAATGGGTATGGCGATGGCCCGTGACTTGAAGGGTGAAGACAATAAGGTAATTGCCGTGATCGGCGATGGCGCGCTTACCGGCGGTATGGCCTTCGAAGCGCTGAACCATATCGGCCATGAGCGCCGCAAGCTCATGGTGATTTTGAATGATAATGAGATGTCGATCGCGCCGAATGTAGGAGCCATGCATAACTATCTAAGCAAGATCCGTTCCGACCGCCATTATCTGCGGGCCAAGGACGAGGTCGAAGGTCTATTGAAGAAAATTCCGGCCATTGGCGGTCGTCTGGCGAAGACTGCGCAGAATGTGAAGGACGGTCTGAAGAACATGCTGGTACCCGGTGTTCTGTTTGAAGAACTCGGATTTACCTATCTGGGACCCGTGGACGGTCATGATCTGGAGAAGATGATCGACACCTTCCATCAGGCGGATAATGTATCAGGGCCTGTGCTGGTTCATGTGCTGACGACGAAGGGCAAGGGCTACAAACCGGCTGAAACTGACTTCTATAAATCACATGCGATCTCGCCCTACAAAATTGAATCAAGCCAGTCCCTTAAGGCCGTGGAGGCGGTCAGCCACCCGATGTATACCGAAGTTTTCGGGGAAACGCTGATTGAGCTCGGACGGCAGGATCAAAGACTGATTGCGGTCACACCGGCGATGCCGGGCGGATCGGGACTGTTCCCGTTCGCCAAGGAGTTCCCGGGCCGTATGATTGATGTCGGGATTGCCGAGCAGCATGCCGCCACCTTGTGTGCGGCGCTGGCCATGGAGGGAATGA
Source organism: Paenibacillus tritici (assembly GCF_018207515.1). Classification (NCBI taxonomy): domain Bacteria; kingdom Bacillati; phylum Bacillota; class Bacilli; order Caryophanales; family Paenibacillaceae; genus Paenibacillus; species Paenibacillus tritici. The sequence goes on along the minus strand of NZ_CP073365.1, from coordinate 4,981,746 downwards.
AGCCGGTCTTTGCCGTCTATTCCACCTTCATGCAGCGGGCGTATGATCAGATTGTTCATGATATCTGCCGTCATAATGCCAATGTTATGTTTGCCATTGACCGTGCGGGCTTCGTGGGCGCTGACGGGGAGACCCATCAGGGCGTCTACGATATCGCCTTCATGCGTCACATTCCCAACCTGGTGCTGATGATGCCGAAGGACGAGAATGAGCTGCGCCACATGATGAAGACGGCGCTGGATTATGATGATGGACCAATCGCTTTCCGCTATCCGCGGATTAACGGCACAGGCGTGGCGCTGGATGCAGAGCTTCACAGTCTGCCTATTGGCACCTGGGAGCGGCTGCGCGCCGGTGATGATTATGCGGTGCTTGCCTGCGGGCCGATGGTTCAGGTGGCTGAAGAGGCTGCTGAGCTGCTGAAGCGTGAAGGCATTCAGGTCGGTGTAGTGAATGCCCGCTTCCTGAAGCCGCTGGATAACTCCATGCTGCTGGATCTCGCACATGCCGGAACCAGCATGGTGGTGCTGGAAGAAGCCAGCCAGGCGGGCAGTCTGGGCAGTGCAGTGCTGGAATTCTATGCGGAGCACGAAATTTATGATGCCCGTGTCCACCTGATGGGGATACCGGATATATTTGTCGAACATGGCTCGATCAAAGAGCAGCGCCAGGAGACAGGGCTGACCGTTGAAGCGTTGTGCGGGCGAATCAAGGCGATGAAGGCACTCAGCACTTATACTTATAAGTCAACTTCCACCTCCTGACAACAGTGGTGGAAGCCGGACTGCAGTGATCGGGAGATGAACATGGAACACCCTAAGGAAAGAATAGATGTACTGTTAGTGGAACAAGGGTTCTACGACAGCCGGGAGAAGGCCAAAGCGGCCATAATGGCCGGCCTTGTCCTGGCGAATGAAGAACGGATCGAGAAGCCGGGAATGAAGGTGCTGCGCAGCTCTGTCCTGAGAGTCAAGGGAGCGGTGCATCCCTATGTCAGCCGGGGCGGCCTGAAGCTGGAGAAGGCTCTGCGGCAGTTCGGCATTGTACTGAACGGGCGGATTATGCTGGATATCGGCTCCTCCACAGGCGGCTTCACCGACTGTGCGCTCCAGAATGGTGCGAGCCATGTGTATGCGATTGATGTGGGCCAGAATCAGCTGGACTGGAGCCTGCGAAGTGATGAGCGCGTAACTGTCATGGAGCAGACCAACTTCCGTTACATGACCCCGCCTGATCTCAAGGGGCCTGTGCCTGACTTTGCCAGTATTGATGTGTCGTTCATCTCGCTGAAGATTATTCTGCCGCCGCTTAAGGCGCTGCTGAACCGCCCCGCCGACATCGCTGCGCTGATCAAGCCGCAGTTCGAAGCCGGCCGCGAGAAGGTGGGCAAGTCGGGAGTGGTGCGCGAATCGGCTGTTCACAGAGAAGTGCTTGTCAACGTGCTCTCTATGGCGGCTGACCTGGGCTACAGACTGGAAGGGCTGACCTTCTCCCCGATTACCGGAGGGGAAGGGAATATCGAATTTCTGGCACACTGGAAGCTGCTGCCTGAAGCTGCGGAGGATACTTCCGTGGAGCAGCCTTCTGCGGCTGAAGCACAGCCGAATAATTTCGCCGCGCTTGCCGATTCCGTTATTAAGGAAGCGAATGCAACCTTTAGCGCTGCGAACCAGGGAAACTCATCCAAACGATGAGTTTCTTTTGCTGCAAGAATAAGAATTTGCAGGATTTCACCCGCCCTCACGCGAATAATTCACCGAGGTGATGGGAGTGGCGAGCTCGGACAAGGCCGTAGTGGCACTTATGGGACTGGCGGCGGCAATCTTTATCATTTACAGAATCTACATCTGGCTGCAAGGATCTCCGCAGTCCTTCCTGAAGGACCGGGTGCCGATCAACAAGGTGATCCAGCGCCATCCGTGCATCGGTCTGCTGGAGGATGCCGGTTATGAGGTGGTCGGCGGCAAGCTGAAGATCCCGCTGTCTTTTCAGGTGAATGGCGCACCGATGTACAGCAGGCTGTTTATTGATTATGTAGCCCTCAAGAATGAGGAGCACTACTATCTGGTGATCCTGTCGCGTCCCCGCAAGGAGCTTGAATTCACCGGCAGCGGCCTGCGCGACACCTTGCTTCCTTATCTGCTGATTTATCCGGATTGCAGCGGTGTATTGTATGTGGATACGGTGAATTCCAACATTCATGTGATCAATTTCGGTAAGGACGACGGGGAATCCAGCTAAGCACAATATAAATACAGGAGGCAACAATGAAGGGACACAGGCACATCAAAATAAGAGAAATTATATCGCAAATGGAAATCGAAACCCAGGATGATCTGGTGGAAGCTCTGCGCGAAGCCGGATTTCAAGTCACCCAGGCTACCGTATCCCGCGATATCAAGGAACTGCTGCTCATTAAAGTGCCTATGGATGACGGGCGTTACAAATATTCTCTGCCTACGGACCAGCGTTACAACCCGACCCAGAAGCTAAAGCGGGTGCTGGTGGACAACTTTGTACAGATCGACTATTCCGCGAATCTCGTCGTGATGAAGTGCCTTCCGGGAACGGCGAATTCCGTGGCTGCACTGATTGATAATATCGACTGGCCGCAAATTATGGGCACCATCTCCGGAGACGATACGATCCTGATTATCTGCCGCCAGCCGGAAGACAGTAAGAACGTCATTGCACAAATTATGGGCTATATATCGTAAGACTGATTATGGAGAGATAGGCGATCATCTTTTCGGGGGTGCTGTAATCGTGTTAGAAACATTGTCTATACGCAATCTGGCCGTTGTTGAGGCGGTGGATGTGCACTTTCATCCGGGGTTCCATGTCCTTACAGGGGAGACCGGTGCAGGGAAGTCAATCATCATTGATGCGCTTGCGCTCATTGCCGGAGGCCGCGGTTCAGCGGACTCTATCCGGTATGGGTGTGACAAGGCGGAAATGGAAGCGCTCTTCAGTCTGCCGGGAGGTCATCCGGTCTGGGATACGCTGGAGCGGCTTGGCATCGGAGCAGAACGCGAAGAGCATCTGGTGATCCGCCGGGAGATTACCTCCCAGGGCAAAAGCACCTCGCGGGTGAACGGCCAAATGGTCAACCTGAGCATGCTGCGTGAAATCGGCGAGCTGCTGGTCAATATCCACGGACAGCATGAGCATCAGAATCTGCTGAAGGCAGAACGTCACCTGGGATTGCTGGATACCTATGGAGAAGCTGTGATTGGTCCGCTCAAAGCGGATTATCAGGAGAAATATACGGCCTTTGCCAAAGTGGAAAAAGAACTCCGGGAACTTCAGGAAACCAGCCAAAAAGCGTATCAGATGCTGGATTTGTACCGTTTTCAGCTTGAGGAAATTTCTGCTGCGGGACTAAAACCGGGAGAAGATGAATTACTTGCCGAAGAACGGGTAAAACTATCCCACAGTGAGAAAATGATGGATTCAGTATCCGGCGCATACGAGCTGTTGTATGACAGGCAAGGGCTGGAGTCCATTGGAAGTGTCATTTCCAAGCTGGAGGATGCAATCCGGTATGACGAGAAGGGCTTAAGGGCAGTTTTCGAGCAATTGCAATCATCTTATTACCAGCTGGAGGATGTAGCGTTTCAACTGCGTGACTACAGGGAAGAGATCGAATTCAATCCGGCCCGGCTGGAGGACATTGAGAACCGTCTGGATCTGATCACCGGACTGCGGCGTAAATACGGGGACAGCGTGGAGCAGATTCTGGAATATTATGAGCAGATTCAGCGGGAGACCGATCTTCTGGAGAATAAGGATGAATACATTGAGAAATTAACGGCCAAACGCGATGGCCTGCTCAGCACCTTAATGAAAGCGGCCCGGGTCCTAAGCGCAGCGCGGCGGCAGTGTGCGACGGAGCTCGCTTCCCAGGTGGAGAGTGAGCTGAAGGATCTGCAGATGGAGCGGACCTCGCTTCAGGTCAAGATGGATACGCTCGAGGACCCGCGCGGGATGGAGTATGAAGGGCGGCGTTACCGTCTGACCCGGCAGGGGATCGACAGCGCTGAGTTCATGATCTCCCCGAATCCGGGCGAGCCTTTGCGTCCGTTGGGCAAAATCGCTTCCGGCGGTGAGCTGTCACGGATCATGCTGGCGATGAAAAGTATTTTTGCCCGGCATGATGCCATTCCTGTTCTGATCTTCGACGAAGTGGATACCGGGGTCAGCGGGCGTGCAGCCCAGTCCATCGCAGATAAATTGTTCAAGCTATCCTTCACTTGCCAGGTGTTCTCCATTACCCACCTGCCGCAGGTGGCCTGTATGGCAGATCATCAATACCTGATTGTCAAAAAAGTCGAAGACGGACGCACGATGACCGAAGTGGACTCCCTCTCGGCGGAAGGCCGGGTGATGGAGCTGGCCCGGATGCTGGGTGGTGTGGAAATTACCGAAAAAACATTGCATCACGCACAGGAGATGCTGGGTCTGGCCGAGGCCAGCAAGGCAGCTGTAAGCTAAGCGGGACAATGATTGACAGTAATAAAAGCCTGGGGGCAAGGTTATCTTATAGGTACGCAATTGGCGACCACCTTTTTCGTCAAGCGAAAGAAGCAAAAGGGAGCGTGACAGCCATTGAAGCCTAACCTCAGGAAGTTTTTGCCCGGCCTTTTATTTGCCTTCTTTCTCAGCTTATCAGGCATAACGGGGCCCGCGCAGATCCAGGCAGCACCACTTGAACATCAGCCGCTTAAGGCGGTACAGGGGACCGGGAGTGAGCTTAAGGTCATCCCCGGAGGCCAGACCATTGGCGTGAAGGTGAAGTCAGCAGGCGTGCTGGTTGTAGGGCATCATCTGATTGAAGTATCGGAGCAGTCCAAGACTTCACCCGGTGAGAACAGCGGCCTTATGCCGGGGGATCTGATGATCTCCATTAACGGAGTGAAGCTGGACGAGGTATCCAAGGTCGCGAAGCTGGTAGAGCATGCAGGTAAAAGCAATAATTCCCTAAGCATTGTGTACAAACGCGGCGGCAAAGAGCATACAGCTCAGCTTAAGCCCGCCTATGACCGCACGGACAAGGTGTGGCGGCTTGGCCTCTACATCCGTGATTCCGCGGCAGGTGTTGGGACACTCACTTTCTATGCTCCGAAGCAAGGCGTGTACGGGGCACTTGGACATGTTATAACCGACATGAACACAGGAACCCCAATCGTTGTGGGCAGCGGGCATATCGTGCAGTCCAGTGTCACCTCCATCTCCAAAAGCCAGGACGGTGATCCGGGCGAGAAACGGGCCCATTTTCTGAAGGAAAGCCAGGTGCTCGGCAATGTAGAGAGCAACACCGATTTCGGCATCTTCGGCAAAATGACCCGCAATCCCGAGCACAGCCTGTATCAGGAACCGATTCCGGTAGCCATGAGCACTGAAGTGAAGGAAGGCCCGGCGCAGATTCTTACGGTAGTCGATGGTCAGCAGGTCGAACGCTTCAATGTAGAGATTATCCATGTAGCCCGTCAGCAGACTCCTGCGACCAAAGGAATGGTGCTGCGCATCACTGACTCCCGTCTGCTTGATAAGACCGGAGGGATTGTCCAGGGGATGAGCGGCAGCCCGATTGTCCAGAACGGCCGGCTGATCGGTGCGGTAACTCACGTATTCGTCAATGATCCGAAGTCGGGTTATGGCTGCTTCATTGAATGGATGCTGAGGGATTCCGGTGTAGTTCAACAAGATCAGGAGCCTCAATACAATCTTAAGGCGGTTTAGCCTTAAGATTTTTTTGTCGAAGAGCGCCGATTAACATCGAATCGTGAAACAAAATATTTAATTATAAATCAACGTCCAAAAAAAATAAAGAAAAATAATTTTCGACAGAAGGATATTCAATCCAGATGTCGAAACTTATAGGGAGAGAAGATGATCATTATTTTCTGAATAGCAGATATAAATGAGGAGGAAGCAGCCAGTGCAGAATATTGAAATATTGTTGGCCGATGATAACAGGGAGTTCACGAACTTGCTTGCCGAGTACATTACCGAACAAGAAGATATGACCGTGACAGGCATCGCCTATAATGGGGAAGAAGTGCTTCAGATGCTTAGCGGAGCGCGCAAAATTCCCGATGTCCTTATTCTAGATATCATTATGCCACATCTGGACGGCCTTGGCGTTCTGGAACGCCTGCGTGATATGGATCTGAACCCTCAACCCAAGATCATTATGCTGACCGCCTTCGGACAGGAGAACATTACCCAACGGGCCGTTCAGCTTGGAGCTTCTTATTATATTCTGAAACCGTTTGATATGGAGGTTCTGGCGAACCGTGTGCGTCAGCTTGTGGGCACACAGGGCAGCATGAGCACTTCTGCAAGCATGTCCGGCTATTCTTCTTCCAGATCTTCCAGTAATGTGGTTCCGCTGTCCAAAGGCAAGAATCTGGATGCCAACATCACCTCGATCATTCATGAAATCGGCGTACCTGCCCATATCAAAGGATACCAGTACCTGCGTGAAGCCATCACCATGGTCTATAATAACATTGAGATCCTTGGAGCCATTACCAAGACGCTATATCCTGCCATTGCCGAGAAATTCAAGACAACGCCTTCCCGTGTAGAGCGGGCCATCCGTCATGCGATTGAAGTCGCCTGGACGCGCGGCAACATCGACAGCATCTCCCTCCTGTTCGGCTATACCATTAATATCTCCAAATCCAAGCCAACTAACTCGGAATTTATTGCCATGGTAGCCGACAAGCTGCGGATTGAGCATAAGGTGTCTTGAAAGGGTTAGGATAAGGATAAGTGAAGGGTTTAATGGGGGATTTCGATATTTGAGGTAATGCAAGAATACCGATAAATGTTTTTTACCATGACCTATATATGCCGCTATTTATTGGGTTTCCAAAAATCCAATAAAAGGCGGTTTTTTATTGGCAAGTTATGAGCAAACATTAAAATTGTACTGCGGACAATTAGTCCATACGATGATTGATTACAGAGATTAGAGAGTATACGGCGAGAGAAAAAATCAAAAAGAATACGATTCCTTCTTTAACAATAAAATAAACGATTCCAATTATAATTAGCCCTATGACATTAAAAAAGAAGAGTCTCTTAAACAAAGAACTCTTAGTACTTTTTTTAACAGCAAAGCCAACTAAGCTAATTACAAGATGCATTACGTATAATATTAGAAAGAAATACACGAATATAACTGCTCCACCAGGACCACTTACGTATGGTGCTTCAGTCACTAATTGATTATCTACATTCACAATTAAAAAACTATACAATAAACTTAGTACTAAGGAAACACCCCAAAGATTTAATACCAACTCTTTTTTCATTTTGTCCATGGTTCTGACTCCTAGAAGATGTTATTTATTATATAATAAAAGAAAAAATGCTAAAATTTTAAATTTTGAATATGAAAAAGGCGACGCAAGCATAGCTGGCACCATCCAGTTATTAATACCAATCAATCCCTTACACTCCTACCTCTTGGAGAGCCAGTTTCAGGTTTGGTATGCTAACATAGGTCCCATTCGTGAGTGGCTTTTTTCAAAAAACACCTGGGTCATTACATGTGGAATCTATAGCAGCTTGTTATCGGATTGGCTGTTCCCGAAAATCAGGAAATGTAATTTATGATTCAGAAAAGGAATTTTAATTATAACAAATGAGCCCCTGAGACATCCTCTTAGGGGCTTAGTTGTATGCAATGATATTAACTTTTTCAATTAATTCCTGCTCCAGCTCCATACAAATTCGCGTATGTCTCAATTACCCTGTTCTATCTCTCAATTAACCGCCTGGTTGCCCAGGCTGTTCAGGTAAGCATCGGCTTCTTCGTAGGTAGGGTAATGAACGGCGAATTTGCCGAACAATCGCTTCATTTGCATTTTCCATACCGGGGAGTCTGCGACGTATACCCAGCCGCCAACCCCTGCCTCAATAGCGCGGTCACCGGTGGGGGCGAGCAGAGCGGCTACTTCAGGCGAGAGTACTGTCGGGGAACCCGTTACATCGGTTACTCCGGTGAATCCTGGCTTCAGCTTCTGCAGCGCGTTCTCGAAATCGGATATGTATGCAGGTACGTCACTTTCTGTAAGTCCATAAGCTCTAACGATCACCTGGTTTTTGGCAACATTGACTTCCATTGTGTAAGACATGAACATTCCTCCAGTTGTGGTTTTATGTTTACATTAGTTTTTATCGGATAAGAATGGGACGTATTTGAGAGAATAAGGAAATCAGAACAAACCTGTTCTCAATTATGGAAATTACATCCATACAATTAGAGCGGGGTGCCAGCGCATATATTGTACTTAAGGGGCCATCCCGGGGATTTAATGATTCTCGTCCAAAGAATTTACACAAACAATTGTTATTATGAAACACAAATTGTTGTCTTGTGTTATGATATAGGTAGAGGTGGCTCTTATGAACGATTTCGATAATTACCCCGATGAGCTGGGGAATTTCATCCGGCACTTCCGCAAAGCCCGAGGATTAACCCTAAGGGGGCTTGAAGAGAAGAGCGGCATCAGCTATTCACAGCTCAGTAAGATTGAACGGGGGGAGAGTATTCCGCTGAAGGATAACCTCGATAAGATCATTGAGGCACTTGGTGGGGATCTTAAGAACCGGATGTATCATCTGGCAGATTATATGCCTGATATTGAATACATCAAAACGCTCAAGCAGGGATATAAGCTGCCACAGCATAATCAGTCCCAGGATTACATTTACGAAACGGCGTTCAACAAGCTGAAGGAATTCCGGGCGAAGGAAGACAAAGAAACGTCATACGTTTCCTTTGATTCTGACGAAGTTATCGTTTATGAAACGGAATATGGGGCAGGAATGGTAATAGAGAAGATCGAGAAATACAACCTGACCGATGTGCTGAACGATAAGTTCGAAGGAAGTCTGGACAGCTTGCGCCGACAGCCTCGTCAGGGCCGCCAAGCGTACTTATTCGGAGAATGGCTGCGTGAAGGCATTTATGAGCTGAAGGAAGAGGAACAGGATCTGGTTATTCAGTCCTTGAAGGAATTCACCCAGTTCAAAGTTCAGCAGATCAAGGGCGTATATAAGTAAAGAAGGGCCTGGCTTAGCTAGCTTCAAAAATGAATAATGTTGCCCTTTCTTGCAGCCATCTATTCATCTTGATCCATAAACAAACTACAAATGGTTAGACAGAAAAGGGGATACGAAACATGAGAATCAATATGAAGTTTACCAGCAAAGGAAAAGCTGCAATCGAGAATTTTAATAACGATGAGCTGCTGGAGATTTTTGCAAGATACATCAAGACGCTCAGCAAAAAATACGATATTGAAGTGGATGTACCGCTTGAAGTGAACCAGAATATCGTTGGCGACGGAACCGTTATCGCCTTGGCCCAGAACGTGAAATGCGATGCAGAGACCTTCTTCAAGGAGCTGGGACGCGATATCAAGGTCCCCCTCAAGAAGCGGCTCGGCGGTAAGCTGGAGAATGTCTTCAAGACAGAAATTATCGAATAGACCGTATATCCCAAAAAGCCATCCCCACACTGATGCGGAGGATGGCTTTTTGGCGTCCGATACGGCTGCTGTTTGGTTAAAAACCGCCTCTGGAGTGAATGATCTGACCGGTAATCCACCCGGAATCATCGCTGGCGAGAAAAGTGATCAGGCGTGCTGCATCTTCAGGAATACCGATCCGGCCCATTGGGAATTGGGGCAGCAGCGCTTGCTTGACCTCATCAGACATCCAGCCGGAGTCGGTGGGTCCGGGATCCACAGCATTTACGGTGATGCCAAGCGGTGCCAGCTCTGCGGCCAGAGATTCGGTGAAAACAGAGATGGCGCCTTTGGTAGCAGCATAAGCAAGGTTTCCGGGCATCGGCCCCTTCCCCTGACCTGAAGTCAGGTTAATAATTCGTCCGCCGAACGTGCCGGGGGAGGAAGAGGAAGTGTGTTCTGCCTCGAATCTGCGGGCGAATTCTGCGGATAACATGAATGTTCCCCGGATATTCACCGCACAGTGTGCGTCGATGAGCGCCTCGTTCAATTGTCTGAAATCTGCATCGACGCTATACGCGGCATTGTTGACGAGTATGGTCGGAGAACCCAACGCTTGGCTGGCTTCGTCCAGCAGTAAGGAGCCTGAACCCGGCATGGCAAGATCCAGCTTCATATGTCCAGCCTGTACACCGAATTGGCGCAGCTCCTTAGCGAAAAGCTCAGGCCAGCTTTCATCGACATCACTTGGATTATTGCTTTGATCATAGTCATACAGATGGGTGAAAAATAGGCTGGCTCCTTCAGCGGCCAATGCCCGGCAGATGGCCGCCCCGATTCCGCCGGGACGGCTCGCCCCTGTGACTACAGCGATTTTTCCTTGTAATCTGTTCATTGAAATGTTTACTTTACAGAAGCAGATAACAGATTGGAGATTACTTTGGCCGCTTCAGCCCGGGTAGCAGTCGCCTTAGGGGCAAAGCTGCCATCTGTGCGTCCGGCAATAATCTTCTTATCGGCAGCGACGGCTACAGCGGTGGTCGCCCAGGCGCTGATGGAGGCAGAATCGCTGAAGTGGAGCGCTGCACCTGCGGTTAATATTTTGCCAGCGCGCAGATCAAGCCCCTGCTTCACCATAACGGCCATCTGTTCACGGGTAATGGACTGATTGGGAGCGAAGGTATTGGCGGTTACACCGCTAACCAGCTTGTTCTCATGCGCTGCAGCAACGGCCCCCGCATACCACGCAGACGCTGGTACATCCGTGAAGGCTGATGAGACATTGACCTTCAGCTTCAGGGCTTTGGTCAGCAGACTGGCGAATTCTGCGCGGGTGACCAGACCGTTCGGATCAAAGGTATCGGCAGTTTTGCCGGAGATGATCTTGTCTTCAGCCAGCTTGTTGATGTAACCTGCCGCCCAGTGCGTCACAGGAACATCTGTGAATACAGGAATTGCCGGCTGTTCAGCAGGCGGATCAGTCACGGGAACCTCAGGGGTTACCGATTTGCTTACATCAAGGGAGAAGATGCCGAAGCCTTTGTCATCCATTTGGCCGGTATAGGCAATATTATCTGTTGTCTTGGCATAGACTTCCGCCTTAGGCGATGAAGTGAAGGTAACCTTCACATTACCCGGGACCGGAGCAATCGACCAGTTGTTGTCAGCGGACGGATTAATGGTCTTGCTCGCCGTAATGTAATCCATCAGAATCTGGCGGTTCTCATCCGGTGAGTCGATGATGTATTTGCTGCCTTTGACACCAGGGAAGTTCCCGCCGCCGCTTGCACGGTAGTTATTGGTGGCCATGATGAAATCCTGATTCGGATCAATCGCTTTGCCGTTGTACTGCAGGTTGATGATCCGGCTGGAGGAAGCGTCATTCACGGAGCCGTCCGGCTTGTACTTGGCTGCCTTGGTTACATCTACCTGATACGTTACACCGTCGATGATGTCGAAGTTGTAGACCGCGAAGGAGGAGTTCAGCAGCTCCTGCGCCTCTGTTCTAGACGGGTCAATCTGATTGAATTTGCCGGCAGACATCTCCAGCCATTCCTTGACGACCGAGCCCTTCACCAGAATCGCCTTCAGTGTATTGTCGTACAGATAGAGGTCACCGGCACTCTTAATGGCCAGAGGCCCTTGCGGAATGTCTGTGTACTCTTCCGGTCCGTTGCGTCCGGCCTTGAATGGAGCGCCGACCGACAGAACCGGAATACCCGCATATTGCGGCAGGTTGGCTGCGATGTATTTCTCTACATACTGTTTCTGCGCCGTGGTAACGATCTGCACCGACGGATCATCCTGCACCAGCCCGAAGTAGCTGTAGATCGGCGCGGTTGTCGTACCTATCGGACTGTTCGCATAGGCAATCGTTGCCTCATGATCGGCCTGCACGGCATCAACAATGGCCTGGTCTGCGTCTACCGTAGATTTTTTGGCCACGGCATCATAGATGGCTTTGGTGGAGGATTGTGAGGCAGCGACCTTCCACTTGCCCTCCGATTTCTCCAGAGTCAGATCAATCAGGCCCAGATTACTGCCGCCGTATCCGGCCTGGACCGCAGGGACACCGTTGATAGTTCCTTTGGCATTGTCAACGCCGGGCAGGATTTTGCCAGAGGCATCCTTGAAGAGCACATCCAGCGACTTCTCGTCGGCAGCAGGGAAGACTTTGTGCGTGTGGGAGAAGGTAATAGCATCAATACCGGCAACCTTGCTCAACGGGAAAATAGCGTCCTCTGCCTTAACGTAAGGCTGGGCATTGCCGCTGAAGCCTGAGTGAGTCATCGCAATAATCAGATCCGCACCGGCAGCACGCATCTGCGGGATGAACTTCTCTGCGGTCGCTACAATATCCTTGGTAATGACTTTGCCGTCCAGATGGCTCTTATCCCATTCTGTGATCTGCGGAGTTACCAGCCCCAGCACACCGATCTTCAGCGTTTGTACGCCGCCGGCTTCGTCTTTGTAGGATTTCGTAATAATTTTATAAGGGCTGTATTTGTTGACATCGTTATCGGGATTGCCGTCTTTGTCATCTACATACACGTTGGCGTTAACATAAGGGAAATTCGCACCTTGGATCGCTTGCTCCAGATAATCCAGACCGTAGTTGAATTCATGATTGCCAAAGGTGGCAGCGTCGTAGCCCATCAGATTCATGGCTTTGTATACAGGATGGATCTCAGAGCCCTTGATGGGACTGACAAGCGCCTTGTACGTTCCTAGCGGAGTTCCCTGAATCAGATCTCCGTTGTCCACGAGAAGCGTATTGGCGGCCTCCTGGCGGGCCTGCTTCACAAGATTGGCGGTCCGGGCCAGTCCGACTGTTAGGGCGGCGGAGCTTTTGTAATAATCATAAGACAGCAGGTTGGTGTGGATATCCGTAGTCTCCATAATCCGCAGCTTCATCGTGGAACCGGCTGGGGCTGCTGCCGCATACATTCCCCCTAAGGGCAATACAGTTAAAGTAAGTGCGAGTGAAGATAGAAACGTTTTATGCAGCAAATGCTGTAAATTATGCCTCATGCAATCTTTCATCCCTTCTGTTGTCAAAATAGGTAACAAACACAATGAATATTATAGCGGAAAGATATTGAAATTAACATAAAAATTAAACAATTCAGCATAACAAAAAGTATGTTACCCCGGCAGTACCGGGCCAACATACTAATACAAACAGGGTAGGACTGGATAGTGAATGATCAAAGGCTGGAACACTACAGGTTAAGCATCGTAATGATCTCTGTCTGATAGATTCCGTACAGTGAGGACATTCTTGATAATTTGGATAAAGTCAGGTGAAGCCTTGGCTTCCAGCGCCAATTCATAGATGTTTATTAATTGTTCGTCAGACAATAGCTCAAGTGATGAGGGGCGCGGAGAAGGATGAAAGTAAGTTTCCATTGAATTCCTCCATCATGGTTGAGAGTGTTAGGGAACGCTTGATATCTATTTAAAGGATACGAATCTATTTAAATGGTACCATCTGGAAGAAAATCCGTCTGCTGTCATTCGCCCTCTGAATTTATCTTTACATAAGTTGGATAATATGTGATAATAATTGATTTTGAGTTGGGGAGAGGGGTGAGCGCTTGGATGGACGCTCCGCGAACGGACCGTTGTTCCGGGGACAGAGGCGACCGCTGACGCTTTTACGCGGGTCGTTCCGTTCTCTCCGCTGTTTAAGCGGGGGACCATCAAATCATTTCAAAAGGTGAAATTTCTCAGAGCCAAAAAAGAGCGATCCTCCAATAACGGAGAATCGCTCTTTTTTGACACTTTAAGGACAGAAGATAAGTCCCTTATGCATCGGTTGGGCGTGTGCTCAGGTATTTCTTGATTCTGGCTTCATTGGATTCTGATACAGTAGCAAATTGTTCTCCTTGATTGAACAGAACGATCTTCCGTTCCGAATCATAACCGTCAATATTGCCAATGTTCACTACATTACTGCGGTCAAGACGTTCAAAGCCTATGCCCCCGTATGCTGCATATAAATCGGAAAGAGTGGTGGGGAGAACAAATTCGCCTTCTTTCGTATGGACGAATATTGTATTCTTATGGTTGGAGAAATACAATATATCTTCTTCCCCGATACTAAGGGAGGAACCGTCGTTTAGTAAGACACGCATGTTTTCCCCATCCTTGTGTGATTACTTGCAATTACTTGCGCAATTCTTTTGGTGCTTTCGGGCTGTGGAAGGCTGGCTTCATAATTGAAACAAAGAAACGTGCAGATCCAGCAAGAACGGCTGAGGCTTGTTTAGCAATAATTTTTTTCAATGTTGTCCCCCCTTGTCCAAGGAATTACTGTTAATGATTGGATTAAAAATGCCAATCCGATTACAGCCGATTGAAGGAAAAAATTAGAGGATATCATTACTATAGAAACCAACTTCAATATAGGATATATAGAAGCGGGAATTCTTGCATTTTGGTCCGGGTTTGGAGCAAATATAATGACAATGATCAAACTGATGGAGTTAGCAATCAAAAGAGCTGATTGCGAAAAGGTAATTAAAGAGGGCAGTAAGGTGCTTAATAAAGTAGTGACAACATTACAGGCCATAGCTGTTTTTAGATGAAAACCGCCAGAGGTGAGGCGTAGTACGCAGAAGCATAACAGAAAGGTTATACATTCTGCAAAACGGCCGAAAATAAGTCCTATGAATCCTGTACTCACTATGATTAACAGTGTGTTTAAAATAATGCCTAGTGAGTATTGCATGACTTCAACTGAATGGGTTTCCTCAGGATTTGCATTTTTGATCGCGATTGCAATTCTATTAGCTAATGAATTCATTGTGAGTTCGATCCTTTTTATATGAAAGATATAGGTAAGCATAGAGTAGAATGGCATAAATCATTGGTATGAGGAAGAAATACTGCGAATATCTTTGGGCTAGGATTAGCATTAGTATAACAATGAATACAGCAGGTGCACTCAGGATGAAAATTTTGATTTCACGAATGGCAATCTTTATTTTGACGTTTTGTTTATCAGGTACGAAATCAAATCCCTTTCTATGTTTACCAATATTGAAACCAATTATGATCGTAAGTACAACGGAAATCATTTGAAGAATATAAACACCAACGGTCAAAAATGGAAATTCTATAGAGTATAAACCAGTCAATTTCATTAAGAAATAGCAGGTTGATTGAATGAGCATATACGATAAATAGGATAATCCTGTCATAATGGCAGCATAAAAAATATGAATTCTAAACAAAAGCCATAAAAAGCAGAAGGTCAACAGATATTGAAGAGCTACATCTGTTAATATCAATTCATAATCATTACGGAGAACGTACGATACAAATGCCATAAGTACGCCAGCGAATAACATTTCTTTGGGATAAATATCAATCTTGAAAACTTTGAAAGCTAAATAAAACATTGCGTAAGTTTCCAGTATTGAAAATACCATATACAGCACGAAATCCAACATGCTTACACTCCCAAATTCCAAAGTTGCTAACTTCCTGATATTATACATAATAGGATAAAATTCAACAACAGCTTTTGACACTTTCCGGCAAATATTTCTTAAAAAATGTATTTGAGAGGAGTTTTCCCATGATCGGACGTCCAGAACAAGACGAATACAGCCAATTTCAGTCCAGATATATTTCCCTGGTCCCGCCAGAAGGTGAATTGAAAGTGATTCTAAGAGAGCAGACCCGGCAGGTACTGGCTCTGCTCGGTGGACTGAAGGAGGAGCAAGGCGCGTACCGTTATGCCCCGGAGAAGTGGAGTATCAAGGAAGTCATCGGGCATCTGACGGATAACGACCGCATTATGTCCTACCGTTTGCTGTGTTTCGCCAGGGGAGAGCAGGCGCCGCTGCCGGGGTATGAGGAGAATGATTATGCGGCTGCGGGTGAATTCGACCGCTTCACGCTGCAGGAGATGATTGCGCACTACCGGATCGTCCGGGAGTCCACCTTGGCGCTGATAGACAGTCTGACAGAGGATGCCTATACGCGCACGGGCAGCTTCGGGGCCATAGCTATGTCGGTCAGAGCCCAGATCTGTCTGATCATCGGGCATGAACTGCATCATCTGCGGATTCTTCAGGAACGTTATTTGAACTAGAGGGCTACACAGGGACAGGAGGGGAGGGCATGGCAAGCGTACTGAAAGGCATCTGGCATTTCTTCATCCCGCGGGAGCGCACATTAATATACACCACCTTTGACGAAGGACAATATTTCAGAGTCAAAAGCCGCCTCTCGGCAGCAGGCGTACCGCACCGTTCCAAGATGAACGGCGGAATGTCTGCGACCACCCAGCGCGCCGCCTTCGGTGGTAAGGCAACGGTACAGCATGAGCTGTATGTCCATAAGGAAGATGAGCACAAGGCGCTTCAAGCGATTCATTAGACTGAACAATCAAAAACGCATTCTGGCCTGATCCGGCTGGGATGCGTTTTTGTGTTTTTCTCTATAAAATGATTAAAATCCATAACAATAGGCTAAATAGGATCGGAAGGTAATTTTACAAAGGAGGGTTCTTGTGGCATTTGCGGCAGACCGGGTAATAAGCTTCATTGCCGCCAATCTGAATCTGTTTGCCGCTGTATACGGGCTTGCCGTTCTCCACCCGAAGCGCCATCGTGGCTTTCCGTGCGCAGAACCAGCAGATGGTCTTCATTTCTTCGATCTTGTCGGCGTAGATCAGCATATATTTGCTGCCCTCGAACAGGTTGTTTTGAAAATCATTTTTGAGGCCGAAGGCCATCACCGGAATCTCAAGCTCATCTACAATACGCACCAGTTGAAGGATGCAGTCTTTGCTCAGGAACTGGCACTCGTCGATCAGCACACAGTGGGGCTTCGGGAGACTGGTGCTGACGATGCTGTAAATATCCGTATTCTCGTCGATAGGGATGGCCTGCTTGCGCAGTCCGATCCGGGAGGAGATATAACCGACTTCGTCCCGGTCGTCAAGGGATGGAGTGAAGAGGAGCACCGACTTGCCCTGCTCTTCGTAATTATGTGCAACCTTGAGAATCTCAATGGATTTGCCGCTATTCATAGCTCCATACCTGAAAAACAACTGTGCCATGTCCATCTATCCTTTCGCTGTTCAGCTTGTCTAATATTCATCCGAAAAAGGCGACCTTACTAGAGTATCATATTCGGGCCTGGGGGTGCCAGTGAAAACATTGCTCCTGCCCGGGATGTGATATAATGAACCCAATTGTGTCTTCAGCAGGTGAATGATGTGAACAGAAGGGAAGTTGGTCAGGGTGACAGAGAAATTGGAGCAATACAAGGAGCGGGTGGACCTGCTTCGGGAGAAGGGGGAGCTGGTCCCGGATACGGAGATTTTGCTGGCTGAACTGCTGGCTGAGCTGACCGAGCTTGAACGGAGCAACAAGGCGCTGCGGCGGGTTATTCTGAAGTCGGGACAAGGCTCTGCCATGTCTACCCGTCTGCGGGAAGCGCTATACGAATAAACAAATGGGGTATCTTCGATGAAGCTGACATTCACTTATCTTAAAAAATACCGTGTCGCCGCCATTGCCGCGCTGGTCATGATGCTGATCGAACTGGCGGTTGAGCTGTCGCAGCCGCTGCTGATCTCCAAAATTATAGATGACGGTATCCGGCAGCAGGATACGGCTGTCGTCTGGCTGTGGGGCGGTGTGCTGGTGGGGAGCGCGGCAGTGGCTTTTCTTGCGGGAATACTCAGCTCCTTTTTTGCATCTCATACAAGTCAGGGGTTTGCGTTCGACCTGCGGGATAAGCTGTATGAGAAGGTACAATCCTTCACTTACGATGTATTCAGCCGTTTCCCGACCTCGTCGCTCATTACACGGCTGACCGGTGATGTGTCTCAATTGCAGGATACGATATTCATGGGTCTGCGGTTCATGACCCGTATTCCGCTGGTTGTGATAGGCAGCGTGGTTATGGCGCTCGTGGTGCATGTCAAGCTGGGGCTGCTGCTTACGGTAACGCTTCCGTTTCTGGTGATCTTCATGATCTGGCTGATGCGCCGGGCCTCTGAGCTGTTCCGCAATGTACAGAACCGGCTGGACGGCGTCAATGGGGTCATTCAGGAGAATCTGACCGGTATCCGGCTGATTCGTGTATTTGTGCGGATGGGCCATGAGATTGGCCGGTTTGCTGCGTTCAGCGGGGAGCTGATGAGATCGACTGTGGCTGCGCTGCGGCTGACGGAGACCTCGACACCGTTCATCATGATCATCGTGAATGCAGGGATTCTGGCAGTGTTATGGTTCGGACGCATCGAGATTTCCACAGGGGATGCGACACTGGGGCAGACGGTTGCGGTTATTAATTACTCCTTGCGCACCATGGGAGCGCTGTCAGCACTGTCCTGGATTATGGTGAGCTTCTCGCGCGCCCGGGCTTCTTCTGTGCGGATTGCTGAAGTGATGTCGGCAAGTGAAGGCCCGGGAGAGCTCGGTATGACGACCGGGAACGGAGCTACGCCAGTACAAGCTGGTCTTTCTTCACAGCATGGTCAGAGCCAGAGTGTATTCCACATGGGCTCTGACCATCAGGCGCCTGCTGTTCAAGGTAAGGTTGAATTCCAGCAGGTCAGCTTCAGTTATCCGGGCAGTGATATTAAGGTGCTGGAGGACATCTCCTTCACCGTGCAGCCGGGCGAGCGTGTAGCGATCATGGGGGCAACCGGCTCCGGCAAATCCTCTCTCGTCACGCTGATTCCCCGCTTGTATGAATGCGGCAGCGGTATGATCCGGGTGGACGGAAAAAATCACACAGAAATGGATATACAGGCACTGCGGCGCTCGATTGGCTATGTGCCGCAGGAGGTGCTGCTGTTCACCGGCTCCATCCGTGAAAATATTGCCTGGGGGAACGACCAGGCGAGTCAGGCGGACATTGAACAGGCGGCGGCAGCGGCCCAGATTCATGAGACGGTTGCAGCGCTGCTGCAGGGGTACGACACCCAGCTCGGGCAGCGCGGAGTCAACCTGTCGGGCGGGCAGAAGCAGCGCCTGACGATTGCGCGGGCGCTGGTTCGCAGACCCGCGATACTAATTCTGGATGACAGCACCAGTGCGCTGGATGCGGTGACTGAGGGGCTTTTGCTGGCGGAGCTCAAACAAATGTCCTGTACCACGTTCCTGATTACACAGAAGATCAGCTCGACCGCATCGGCAGATCTTATTCTGCTGCTGGATGAGGGCCGCCTGATTGCGCAAGGGACCCATGCCGAGCTGATGGAAGAGTCCGCGCTGTACCGCAAAATCTATCAATCGCAGACAGGGGAGGCGCAGCATGTTCAAAGCACTCATTGAGCCGTTCCGCTATCCGAAGCTGGAGGTAGGTCACGGGGAGGCCAAAGTCTTCGGGGCGATGGGCAGCCGGAAGCCGAAGGCCAAGGCTAAGAACTGGTCCGGCACACTAGGACGGATATGGCATTACCTGGCGGAGCACAGGGCCAAGCTGGTACTGGTGCTGTTCATGGTTCTGTTAAGCTCAGGCCTGTCGCTCCTCGGACCTTATCTGATCAGCCGGGCGGTGGACGATTATCTGGGCGGGGCGGGAGGCAGAACCTGGGGCATTTTCCTGCTGATACTGGCTCTGGTCTATCTGCTCAACTCACTGGTCTCCTGGCTGCAAAATGTCTGGATGATCGAAGTGGCCCAAGAGACGGTCTACCGTATGCGGACGGAGTTGTTCGCGCACCTGCACCGCCTGCCGATTTCCTTCTTCAACCGCAGGCAGCAGGGAGAAATTATGAGCCGGCTCACGAACGATATTGAGAATATCAGCTCGACGCTGAACAGCTCGGCGATTCAGATTTTCTCCAGCATCCTGACGCTGGTCGGCACCGTCGGTGTAATGCTGTGGCTCAGTCCCTTGCTGACGCTGCTGACCTTCATTGTAGTGCCGCTGATGATGCTGGGTATGCGCTGGATTACCCGGCGGACCGGTCCGCTGTTCAAGGAGCGGCAGCGCAATATGGGAGAACTGAACGGCTTCATCGAAGAAACGTTGTCCGGGCAGCGGATTATTAAGGCCTTCTCACAAGAGGAGCGGGTGATTACCGGCTTCAGGGAGCGCAATACGCGGATTATGCTGTCGGGATACTGGGCCCAAGCAATTTCGGGCTTTATCCCCAAGCTGATGAATGGCCTGAACAACCTGAGCTTTGCTATCGTTGCCGGAGTCGGGGGGCTGCTTGCGATCCGCGGGCTTGTGACGGTAGGGATTATTATCGCTTTTGCCGAATATGCGCGCCAGTTCACCCGTCCGCTGAACGATCTGGCGAATCAGTGGAATACGCTGCTGTCGGCTATCGCCGGAGCGGAGCGGGTGTTCGAGGTATTGGATGAAGAGACGGAAGCCCGGGATGAAGGCGCGGCGGTCAAGCTACAGCATGTGGAAGGAGCGGTGAAATTCTCGGGCGTGTCCTTCTCCTATGAGGGGGGCGCGGATACGCTACAGGATATTTCTTTTGAAGCGAAGCCCGGTGAGATGATTGCACTGGTTGGACCTACCGGGGCGGGTAAAACCACTCTGATCGGCCTGTTGTCCCGCTTCTACGATCCGAGCCGGGGAAGCATTACGCTGGACGGACGGGAGTTGTCCACGATTACCCGGGAAAGCCTGCGCAGCCAGATGGCCTTCGTCTTGCAGGATTCCTTTCTGTTCAAAGGCACGATCCGCGATAATATCCGCTACGGCCGACTGGATGCCACGGACGAAGAGGTCGAGGAAGCGGCGAAGCTTGCCAATGCTCATGCCTTTATCATGAGGCTACAGGACGGTTACGACCGGATGCTGTCCGTTGACGGCAGCGGCATCAGCCAGGGACAGAAGCAATTGCTGGCTATTGCCCGGGCAATTCTCGCGAATCCGTCCATGCTGGTGCTGGATGAAGCTACGAGCAGCATCGACACGGTGACCGAGATCAAGATTCAGGAAGGCCTCCAGGCGCTGATGCGGGGCCGGACCAGCTTCGTCATAGCCCACCGACTGGGCACGATCCGGGCTGCCGACCGCATACTGGTGCTTGAGGGCGGACGCCTGCTTCAGCAGGGGTCCCATGAGGAGCTGCTCCAGCAGGGCGGCCTATACAGCGAGCTGGTGCGGGGGAGTAAAGAAGCGGCTGAGGCATGAGGGAGAAGTAAGTGAGAAATAAGTGAGAAATAAGTGAGAAATAAGTGAGACATTGCTGAGGCATGTGTAAGACATGGGTGAGGCATGAGTGAGTCATAGCTGAGGCATGAGTGAGGGGAAGGGTAAGGGGAAGTGCGTAAGGCGGCAAGTGAGGTAAGTACGGAAAGTGTTGTAAGTAAGAAGAAGCGGGGTAATGCTCACACTGGTGAATACGGCGAACGGAATGCAGAAGCTGCGGCGCATGATTTATAAGGTAACTGTATTTTGTGCAATAGACATCTGATTTTTCAGCGGGAAATTGCATTCTATTGTATTTGGTACATTAGATTTTGATGATTTAGGGTGAAAAGCGGGTTTTGCCTGAATTCTGCTGTACGAAGTGCAATAGCCTCTGAATTTTGCCTGATATTACTCTTTTCTGTTGTACATTGTGCAATTGCGCTGTTGGTAAGCTCTAATATCGTACCGCATACTGTGAATCGTATCTCGTATCTCGTATCTCGTATCTTGTAATCTCACGGATAGTTGTATTTCGTGCAGCTATAAAGCTGCGGATTACCGAATAAGCTCGGATAGATGTATTCCTTACAACTAAGATCGGGCACATTAGTCTTTATACGCTAAGTAGTGATTTATAAGTGTACGAAGTGCAGCTATACCTCTCCATGGACCGAAATCGAGCATTATAGTTGTACAAATTACACTTAGCGCTTGGGTCACAGGCTCGTAACGCAATGAGAGTTAGAGTCGCAGCGCATGAGCGATAGATTCGTAGCGCATGAGTGTTATGCTTGTAGTGCCTGAGCGATGGACTCGTAACCCTTGAGCGATAGACTCTTAGCCTGTGAGCCGTAGACTCGTAGCGCATTCTCACAGAGCACATTGTGCGGTTCACGCGGCGTCTGGTGTGAATCGGGAGTCCTCCAGTTAAATGTTCAATAGCTAACAACAAGGGGATGCCTCGCAGCCGGTTCAATGATGGCTGGAGGCATCCCCTGCTTCTATATGTTATGAACAAAAGTTGGCTTAGGACGGGGGCTGCTCGGCTTTTTGTTTCTCTCTGAAGCGGGGGCCCACATAGTTCTTCTTGC
This sequence comes from Paenibacillus tritici, assembly GCF_018207515.1. Lineage (NCBI taxonomy): Bacteria > Bacillati > Bacillota > Bacilli > Caryophanales > Paenibacillaceae > Paenibacillus > Paenibacillus tritici. Next base: position 4,959,533 of record NZ_CP073365.1, on the reverse strand, counting down.
GGTCGCGGGTCAGAATCCAGCCGCCCAGGAAGCTCATTCCGGCCAGGAACAGCAGCAGTCCGCCGCCAAAATGCAGCCACGCGAAGTCCGGTACGACCGTGTCGTCACCATGCATCGCGAAATAGTTGAACAGATCATCTTTCATCATCAGGAAGCCCGTCATGGCCAGTAGGCCGGGGATCACCAGGATCAGGATGGCAATGAAGCGTGAAATCAGCAGTTTCATAACAGTCGCTCCTCTTCGCAGCCGTTGGAATTTACCCATATGATAACGCTTCAATCTGCAAAAGTCCATGCATACATGACGTTTGTAAGTTTTGTATTACCAGCGAAAGAGAGTACAATATAATAGGTTAGGCTGAACTTTAGAGGAATGACTGGAGGATACATATCATGACAATGACCTGTGATGTGGCGATACTTGGCGGAGGTACCGGCGGTTATGTGGCGGCGATCCGCGCTGCGCAGCTGGGCAAATCCGTCGTCGTTATTGAAATGGACAAGCTGGGCGGAACCTGCCTGCACCGCGGCTGTATTCCCAGCAAGTCACTGCTGCGCAGTGCAGAGGTATTAGCGGAAATTAATGAGAGCGAAAGCTATGGCATAAAGACAACAGGCGTAGAGCTGGTGTTCCCCAAAGTGCAGCAGCGTAAGGAAGCGGTTGTGGAGCAGCTTCATCAGGGCGTGCAGTATCTGATGCGCAAGCATAAGATTCAGATTGTAAAAGGCAAGGGCCGGATTATCGGCCCGTCGATCTTCTCCCCGCGCAGCGGCGCAGTGGCCGTGGAGATGGAGGATGGCGAGATGGAGACCGTGGTCTCCACGAATCTCATCATCGCCACCGGCTCGCGTCCGCGTGTTCTGCCGGGCCTTGCGCCGGACGGTAAGGTAATTCTGAGCAGCGAGGAAGCGCTGACGCTTGAGGAGCTGCCGGCATCCATGATTATTGTGGGCGGCGGAGTGATCGGAGTGGAGTGGGCTTCCATGCTGGCTGATTTCGGTGTGCAGGTCACTGTAGTCGAAGCTGCCGGCCAGCTTTTGCCGCAGGAGGATGAAGAGGTGGCCCGTGAGCTGCTGCGCCTGCTGAAGAAGCGCGGAGTCCGGGTCTTGACCGGCACCACGGTAGATGCAGAGACTTCCAAGGTGTCGGAGACGGGGATTACGATTGAAGCCCGCAAGGGGGAGCAGAGTCAGAGTCTGTCGGCCGAGAAGCTGCTGGTATCTGTCGGACGCGTGGCGAATATCGAGAATCTTGGACTGGAAAATACAGATATCCGCTACGACAAAGGCGTCATTGCGGTGAATGCCAATATGCAGACGGGTGAACCGCATATCTATGCCATTGGGGATTGCATCGGCGGATTGCAGCTGGCCCATGCCGCCAGCCATGAAGGCATCCGTGCCGTCAATCATCTGGCGGGCGAAGCCCTCCATCCATATGAAGCCCATCTGGTCCCGCGCTGTGTCTATACACGGCCCGAAGTGGCAAGTGTCGGTTATACAGAGAAGGAAGCGAAGCAGCTCGGCCGCGAGACCGTGACCGGCAAGTTCCCCTTCTCCGCCATCGGCAAAGCGATTGTCTACGGAATGAAGGACGGCTTCGTGAAGGTGGTTGCCGACGCGAAGAGCGGGGATATTCTCGGGGTACAGATGATCGGGCCGCATGTGACCGATCTGATTGGTGAAGCCGCCTTGGCACAGCTCCTGGATGCAACACCTTGGGAGGTCGGAGAGGCGATTCATGCCCATCCGACGCTCTCGGAGATTATCGGGGAAGCGATGCTGGCGGTGGATGGAAGAGCAATCGGATACTAGGATACGATACAGAGGTTATACAGTTAGCCGGAAGGAGCTGAAGGCGCGTGAAGCGCCTAAATGACTCTATACCGGCTATATTAGGTCCCTGGACAGTAGCTGAGTCCAGTTTCACCCTAAAGACTCCGCGTGGTGGGGTGATTTTGGCTTTTCTTTTTGGAGGGAAAGGGATTATAATGGATTTAGTACCTGGTTATAGGATCAGGGCAAAGCAAGGCTGAGTCATAGCTTAACACACCAGGTGAACACTTCCGAGCCGGCAGAACGGTTGCGGACCCGGAACGGTTTACACCAACCAAACTTTTAGGAGGTACCTCTTATATGGAATCCCAAGGTACTGTAGAAACGGTTAACAGACATAAGCAGCTTGGACTCACTGACGGCCAGGTTATTGATATGTACAGATTCATGCAGCTCGGACGGAAATATGATGAGCGCAGTCTGCTGCTGCAGCGCGCGGGGAAGATCAACTTCCATGTATCCGGCATCGGGCAGGAAGCGGCGCAGGTCGCGGCTGCATTTGCGCTGGACCGGGAGAACGACTTTTTCCTTCCGTATTACCGGGACTATGCGTTTGTTCTCTCGGTAGGAATGACCACGCGAGAGCTGATGCTGTCCGTATTCGCCAAGGCGGAGGACCCCAACAGCGGCGGCCGGCAAATGCCGGGCCACTTCGGCAGCAAGCGCCTGCGCATTGTAACGGGCTCTAGTCCGGTAACGACCCAGGTTCCACATGCGGCAGGTTTCGCGCTGGCGGCCAAAATGCAGAAGAAGAAGTTCGTCTCCTTTGTCACCTTCGGGGAAGGCTCCAGTAACCAGGGGGATTTTCATGAAGCCTGTAACTTTGCAGGTGTGAATAAGCTGCCTGTCATTATATTTTGCCAGAATAACCAGTATGCAATCTCCATCCCGGCTCATAAGCAGCTTGGCGGCAAGGTCAGCGACCGTGCGCTGGGGTATGGCTTCCCCGGCATCCGGGTGGATGGCAATGATCCGCTTGAGGTCTACCGTGTCGTGAAGGAAGCCCGGGAGCGTGCGGTTGCCGGAGAGGGACCAACCTTGATTGAAGCGATGATGTACCGTCTCTCGCCGCATTCCACTTCGGATAATGATCTGGCTTACCGGACCCAGGAAGAAGTCGATGCGAACTGGAAAAAAGACGGCATCGCCGCGTTCCGCACGTATCTCACCGGACTCGGTCTGTGGAGTGACGAGCAGGAGCGTGATCTGGCTGCCGAATATAATCTTGAATTGAAAGAGGCCATAACCTACGCGGAGAATGCACCGTTCCCGAAACCGGAAGATACGCTGCTGCATGTGTACGATGAATCCGGCCTTAAGGGAGGAGCTTAAGCCATGGCGATGATGGAATATATTGATGCAATCCGGCTGGCAATGAAGGAAGAAATGGAGCGCGATGAGTCGGTATTCGTGCTGGGTGAGGATGTCGGCGTGAAGGGCGGCGTGTTCACAACCACCAAGGGACTCCAGGAGCAGTTCGGCGAAGAACGTGTGCTTGATACCCCGCTTGCGGAGTCAGCTATTGCAGGAGTTGCTATCGGCGCTGCCATGTACGGTATGAAGCCGATTGCCGAGATGCAGTACTCCGATTTCATGCTGCCCGCAACGAACCAGATCATCAGCGAAGCGGCCAAAATCCGTTACCGTTCCAATAATGACTGGAGCTGTCCTATCGTTATCCGCGCCCCTATCGGCGGCGGAATCTTCGGCGGACTGTATCATTCCCAGTGTCCTGAATCCATCTTCTTCGGTACACCTGGACTTAAGATTGTGGCCCCTTATTCGGCAGCAGATGCCAAGGGATTGCTTAAGGCCGCTGTCCGTGACCCGGACCCGGTTCTGTTCTTCGAGAACAAGAAATGCTACAAGCTGATCAAGGGGGATGTGCCGGAGGGCGACTACACGGTGCCTATCGGCGAAGCGAATCTCCTGCGTGAAGGCAGCGATATTACGGTGATCGGGTATAGCCTGCCGCTGCATTTTGCGATGCAGGCAGCGGAGGAGCTGGAGAGCGAGCATGGCGTTACCGCGCATATCCTTGATCTGCGCACGCTCCAGCCGCTCGACCGCGACGCAATTATTGCGGCTGTCCGGCAGACCGGCAAGGTGCTGATTATCCACGAGGACAACAAGACCGGAGGCATCGGCGCCGAAGTGGCGGCGATCATTGCCGAGCATTGTCTGTTCGATCTGGATGCACCTATCTTCCGCCTGTGCGGGCCTGACGTCCCGGCGATGCCGATTTCTCCGCCGATGGAGAAGTTCTTCCTGCTGAGCAAGGACAAGGTGAAGGCTGAGATGCTGCGGTTGGCGGAGTACTGATATAGGAACATGAGTATTGACATACGGAACAGCAGGTGAGCTCCTCACACTTAAGCTCACCCTGCTATGTATATTGGGCATGAATGTTGCAGTTATTGCAACTTAGATTCGGGATTAGCGGTGGGGCGGATAGATTGCTGCATGAATTGCAACAATTTACACGCTTATCCGCTTGGATGATGAGGAATGCTGCCTTTTGTGCAACTTTTTTGACTTCTGGCCGCTTTAAGTGGTGGAATGTTGTATTTGAGGCAGGATTTCGTGCGTATGCTTCCGAGACCAGTTGTGTGCGAAGCGGATTCGTGAAGTATAGGCTTACCAAACTTAAGCGTATGCTTCCGAAGCCAGTTTTGTCGAAGTGAATTCAGGAAGTATAGGCATACCAAACTTAAGCGTTGCTTCCGAAGCCAGTTTTGTCGAAGCGGATTCAGGAAGCCTATGCTTACCAAACTTTAAGGAGTGACATTATGTCTGACAATACAACGCTGACGGATGTAATTATGCCGCAGCTCGCGGAATCGCTGGTGTCGGCAACCATCGGGAAGTGGCTGAAGCAGCCGGGCGATCCCATTGAGCAATATGAGCCGATCTGTGAGCTGATTACGGATAAGGTGAACGCGGAGCTGCCTGCTACGGTGGACGGCACGCTGGTTGAGCTGCTCGCGGAAGAAGGCCAGACGGTCAGCGTCGGCGAGATCATCGCCCGCATCGCAGTGGCTGGTTCCGCTGCCTCCGCGCCAAGCTCTGCCGCCCAGCCGCAGGCAGCGGCTGGGGACAGACCCGCAACTGCCGCTGTACCTGCGGCAGTATCCGGCACCGCGCCGCAGCCGCCTCACGCCGATGCGCGGCCGGCAGCACCGGCTGCCGCGGCTTATGATTCCGCGGCTCCGATGCGCTCCCGTTACTCTCCGGCTGTGCAGACGCTGGCCGCCGAGCACGGCATCTCCCTTGCGGCCGTGCCGGGCACCGGCCTGGGCGGACGTATCACACGCAAGGATGTGCTCACGTTCCTTGCAAGCGGCGCCTCTGCCGTTCAGCCGCCGGCACCCGCAGCCACAGCACCCGCAGCAGCACCCGCCGCTGCGCCTGTACCTGACGCCGCTCCTGCACCGGCAGCGCTGCAGCCGGTGTTCCAGCCGGTTCATGATGTGCATCAGCAGGTGCGCAATTCCGGCCTGCATCTCAGTGAATCACCGAAGATTCCGACGATTGAGATCGAAGGCGGACGGGGCAGCAGCTCGGAATATCTGATTGATGTTACACCGATCCGCAATACCATTGCGACAAGAATGCGCCAGAGTGTCTCGGAGATTCCCCATGCCTGGACGATGATCGAGGTTGATGTGACCAATATGGTGGTGCTTCGCAACAAGCTGAAGGACGAATTCAAGCGCAAAGAGGGTATTAACCTGACCTATCTGGCTTTTCTGATGAAGGCTGTTGTCAGTGCCATCAAGGATTACCCGATCATGAACTCGGTCTGGGCCGTTGACAAAATCATCGTCAAACGCGATATCAACATCTCGCTTGCCGTAGGCACGGAGGATTCCGTAATGACGCCGGTCATCAAGAAGGCCGACCAGAAGAATGTTGCCGGGCTGGCCCGCGAGATCGACGAATTGGCGCTGAAGACACGTGAAGGCAAGCTGCGGCTGGACGATATGCAGGGCGGCACGTTCACGGTGAACAATACCGGCTCATTCGGCTCGATTCTGTCTTACCCGATTATTAACTATCCGCAGGCGGCGATTGTAACCTTTGAATCTATCGTCAAAAAGCCTGTCGTCATCAATGATATGATTGCCGTGCGGTCGATGGCTAATATCTGCCTGTCGCTGGATCACCGGATTTTGGATGGGGTCATCAGCGGACGGTTCCTGCAGCGCGTGAAGGATAACGTGGAAGGGTATACGCCGGATACGAAGCTGTACTAATTAATTCAAATTAATCAAGGCCGCTGTGGACTCCTGGGACAGGGAGAATGAGAAGCAAAGGGGACCTTATGATCATGGATGACCTGAACTTAAGCAAACTGGAGGTTACCTATCTCCCGCTGATGGAGTACGGGGCGGCCTGGGAGCTGCAAAAGCAGGCGGTACAGGCGATTGACGCAGGTACCGCCTCCGAGCGGCTGATCCTTGTGCAGCATCCGCCTACGTACACCATCGGTTCACAGAATCATCCGGAGCATCTGCTCCTCAGCGGGGAACAGCTCAAGAAACAAGGGATTGCGCTGTTTGAGATTGACCGCGGAGGAGATATTACATATCATGGCCCCGGCCAGCTCGTCGGCTATCCGCTGCTGAAGCTGGGCGAGAACGGCAAGGTCGATCTGCACGGGTATCTGCGCAGGTTGGAATCCGTGATCATTGCCTATCTGGAGGGCTATGGGATTACAGGAACCCGCAAGCAGGGGTATACCGGAGTATGGGTCGGCGATGAGAAAATATGTGCGATTGGCGTCAAGTTCAACAAGTGTAAATTCCGCAGAGGTTTTGTCACCAGCCATGGCTTCGCCTTCAACGTATCGGCCGGAATCGGTCAGAGCGGCTTCGCGGGGATTATCCCTTGCGGCATCGCTGAATACGGAGTGACTTCGCTTGCGGAATGCACCGGGCGCTCTTTCAGCGTAGAGACGGTGGCTTCCGAGCTGCTGCCTTATTTCCTGCAACAATTCCCGTATGAAGCGGTTGCCGGGGCGGTAAGTTCGGCCGAGTAAGGAACAGGCATACAGACATAGTCAAACAGCGCCCGGGAGACCCGGGCGCTGTCACTTACGCGCTAAGCGTGATTAACCGGCCATAAACGGTTCGATGACGAACAGCACTGTAGAGGCGATCATGGCGAACAGCATGATGTAGATGATGATTTTGAACCATTTTTGTCGTTGCATGAGTGACTCCTTTGAGATTAGTTTAAGTTAAGAGCGTAGGCTCTATATTGAACGCAGTACAACCATTGTAACGTATCCGCGAAAGAGAGGGAAGTCCAAGTGATATCACAAGAACGGTTAATCAATGAATTCATGGAGCTTGTCCGTATTGACAGTGAGACCCGTAATGAACGGCGGATTGCCGATGTGCTGAAGGAGAAGTTCAGCAGCCTGGGGCTGAGCGCAGTGGAGGATGATTCCATGGAGAGAACGGGACACGGGGCAGGCAACCTGTTCGTGACCTGGCCTGCGGACAGCGGAGTGAGCGCACCGAAGCTGCTGTTCACCTGTCATATGGATACCGTGGTTCCCGGCCAGAATATCAAGCCTTCCCTGGGGGAAGACGGCTGGATCAGAAGCGACGGCAGCACGATTCTCGGAGCGGATGACAAAGCGGGACTGGCAGCTTTGTTCGAAGCGATCCGGGTCATTCAGGAGCAGAAGCTCCCGCACGGGCAGATTCAGTTTGTCATTACGGCAGGCGAAGAATCCGGCCTGATGGGGGCCCGTGCGATGGACCCGGCGCATCTGGATGCAGAGATGGGCTTCGCGCTGGATTCCAACGGTGAAGTGGGGGCCATCGCCATCGCTGCGCCGACTCAGGCGCGGGTAACGATGCAGATCTTCGGCAAATCGGCCCATGCGGGTGTGAACCCGGAGGATGGCATCAGCGCCATTCAGGTAGCAAGCAAAGCGATCTCGGCCATGAAGCTCGGACGGATTGATAAGGAGACCACAGCGAATATCGGCAAGTTCGCCGGCGGCGGACCGACCAATGTGGTCTGCGACCATGTCCAGCTCGATGCGGAGGCACGCAGCATTGTGCAGGAGAAGGTGGAACTGCAGATTGCCTCTATGCGGGAGGCGCTGGAGACTACGGCACGTGACAACGGCGCACAGAGCGAATTCCGCAGTGAGATCATCTATCCGGCGTTCAGCTTCAACGGGAATGATCCTGTAGTACAGCTGGCAGACCGTGCGATTACCTCACTTGGCCTGACTACCCGGCTGTTCGCTTCCGGAGGCGGCAGCGATGCGAATGTGTTCAATGGTCTGAAGGTTCCGACAGTGAATCTGGCGGTTGGCTATGAGGATATCCACACGACGCAGGAACGGATCAAGGCCGAAGACATCGTCAAGGTGGCCCGCCTGGTTGTAGCAATTGTAGCCGAGAGTCTCAAAGGCTGATCAAGATTCAAGCCCTTGCAGGGCACACGGCAATCCTAAGGAAGCCTGCCGGGACTAGGGAGTACAAAGAAGGAGCTGCTTCCGGGATTCACCGGGAGACAGCTCCTTCTTGTTCAAAGATAACCTATATGCTTAACGCAATACGATGCGGCATTATCCTGCCTTCGAAGCTGTGATCCGCGATTCTGCCTGGAGCAGCAGGATGTAGGAGAGGGGCATATCACGCCCGTACTGCTTCATCCACCCGGCCAGTACGGCCTTGATCTGTTCCGGTTTACCTACCATTGTAACTGCGGATGAGCTTGCTTGGACAAGACAATGATTCATGCCTGCATTCCTTCTTTCCTCTTAAGTTTGCTATAATACACCCTATGCATAACCATGCCAAAGGAGACCACCAATCTATGAAAAAAGATGAAATCAACAGCAATCCCGCCTTGGATGAAGAAACGTTATCGACGAAGCCGATTTTTAGCGGAAACATTATATCTCTCCAGGTAGACACCGTGAAGCTGCCGGACGGCAATACCGCCACCCGTGAGGTTGTGAAGCATCCGGGAGCCGTAGCCGTACTGGCGCTGAATGACGGCAAAATGCTGGTAGTGGAGCAGTACCGCCAGCCGATGCACCGGACCGAAGTGGAGATTCCGGCAGGCAAGCTGGATAAAGGTGAAGATCCGCTGGCCGCTGCGGGCCGTGAGCTTCAAGAGGAGACGGGCTTCCACAGCGGCGGGCTGAAGCTGCTGAAGTCGTTCTACACCTCTCCCGGCTTCGCCGACGAGATTATTCACCTCTATGTGACCGAGGACGCCCAGCCGGGTGAGATGGCACTGGATGAGGATGAATTCCTGGAGGTCTCCGAGCTTACCCTAGAGGAAGCGTACCAATATATCGCAGATGGACGTATTGCCGATGCCAAGACCATGATGGCTGTCTACGCCTGGCATCTCTATACGCTGACTGGACAATGGCACTAGAGGCGGCGCTTCAGAGCATATACTGTGACCTGCACGTGCATATCGGGCGGACTTCGGAGGGGCAGGCGGTCAAAATCAGCGGCAGCCGCGACCTGACCTTCGCCGGGATTGCCAAGGAGGCGGCGGAGCGCAAGGGGATCGGCCTGATCGGCATCATCGACAGCCATTCCCCGGGGGTACTGCGGGATATTCATGCTGCGCTTGATTCCGGGGAGATGACGATAGCACAAGGCGGCGGAATTGCCTACAGGGGGACAACGATCCTCCTGGGGACCGAGATCGAGATCCGTGAGCCCGGGCGGCGGGAGTGCCATGTCCTGGCCTTCATGCCGGACCTTGGGACGATGGAGGATTTCAGCCGCTGGATGAGCGCCCATATGCGCAATGTGAATCTCAGCTCCCAGCGTCTCTATGCCCCCTCCAGGGAGCTGCAGGACGAGATTACGGGACGGGGAGGGCTGCTGATTCCGGCACATATTTTCACCCCGCACAAGGGGTTATACGGCTGCTCAGCGGAGCGGATGGCTGAATTATTCGACCTGGACCGCATCGCGGCAGTGGAGCTTGGCCTCAGCGCGGATTCGGAGATGGCCGGATATATCTCGGAGCTTGACCGCTACAGCTTCCTGACCAATTCCGACGCCCATTCCCTCGGCAAAATCGGCCGCGAATATAATGTGATTGAGATGCAGCAGCCTTCGTTCCAGGAGCTGAAGCTGGCCCTGATGCGCTCGGAAGGACGCCGGGTCAGCGCCAACTTCGGGCTGAACCCCCGGCTGGGCAAATATCACCGCACGTATTGCGGCGGCTGCGGCAGCATTATTGATGAGGCCTATGCCACTTCAGAACGCTGCCCGTATTGCGGCAGTCCGAAGCTGGTGCAGGGCGTGCTGGACCGCATTCTGCACATTGCCGACCGTCCGCTGCCCCAGGTTCCGCAGCACCGGCCGCCGTATCATTATCAGGTGCCTCTGGAGTTCATTCCCGGGCTAGGCAAGCGGAAGCTGAATACGCTGCTGGAGGCGTTCGGCACAGAGATGAATATTCTGCATCAGGCGGGTGAAGCCGAGCTTGCTGCTGTTGCCGGACGGGAGCTTGCCGAGCTGATTGTGCTTGCCCGTACAGGCGGGCTTGCGCTCTCCTCAGGAGGCGGAGGCACTTACGGCAAGGTGATCAGGACCTAAGGACAAGTCATAGATCGGGACATTCCCTCATATGGTGTAACATGTGACCGGAAAGGGGAATGTCAGGGTGCGCAGTTTAAGGCTGATGCTGAAGGAACAGACGCCACTTTATATTTTTGTCGCGGTATTATTTCTGGTCGGGGTTGTATTCGGAGCGCTCATCGTCACTGCACTTACGCTGGATCAGCAGCAGGAGCTGGGGGATTACTTAAGCAACTTCTTCGTGACCGTTGACCAGCAGGGACTGCCTGCCGCGCAGGATTCGTACTGGAGTATCGCCGCCTTTCATCTGAAATGGGTCGGCCTGATCTGGGTTCTCGGCTTATCTGTGATCGGCCTTCCGGGGATTCTGATTCTGGATTTCCTCAAAGGCGTGCTGATCGGCTTCACCGTCGGCTGTCTGGTCAGCCAGTACTCCTGGCACGGGATGTTGTTTGCGCTTGTCTCTGTGGCCCCGCATAATCTGGTGCTGATTCCGGTGCTGCTGGTATGCAGTGCGGCAGCCCTGGGGTTCTCCCTGCTGATGATCCGCAGCCGGGTGCTGGGACAGCAGCGCCGCACTCAGGTGACCCGGCCTTTCTTGATGTATACCCTGCTCTCCTTGGGGATGGCACTGCTGGTGATGGGGATCTCGGGATTCGAGGCCTGGGTTACGCCGACGATGATGAGATGGGTGACGCCAATGCTGGTGTCGGCAGGGTGAGGGAGCGGCCCGGACGGTTCAGGCCGTCCAGACTATTCAGACATTCAGAGCGTGCTTCTCCATGTGCTAAAAGCGTTTGACTTCTCAAACGCAATCCCCCTATAATGGAAGAAGTGGCTTGAAGCCCGGTGCGGTAATTTTCCAAGGGGGAGGCAGACAATGGAAGCCCGGATAGACAAAATTAAGCAACAACTACAATCCCAAGGATACAAGCTAACACCTCAACGGGAAGCGACCTTAAGAGTTCTCCTGGAGAACGAGGATGATCACTTAAGCGCTGAAGATGTATTCATGCTAGTGAAAGAGAAGGCCCCAGAGATCGGTCTTGCCACCGTATATCGTACCCTGGAACTGCTTAGCGAGCTTCATGTCGTGGAGAAGATCAACTTCGGAGACGGTGTTGCCCGCTATGATCTGCGTACGGATACGGCGAAGCATCATCATCATCATTTGATCTGCGTGCAATGCGGAACCATGGATGAGATTCGTGAGGACTGGCTGGGACCGCTGGAAGAGCGGCTGGAGAAGGAATATAATTTCACGGTCGTTGACCATAGACTTGATTTTCACGGAATTTGCTACCGCTGCAGGGATAAGAATAATGCAGAAGGCAATACTCCCGAATAAGCGTATATAGAACTTGAACTCATATACAGATGAGGAATTACCGCGCAAGCTCTCCCCGGCTGAATGGCTGGAGGGAGCTTTTTCACTTAAGTATACATAACATAATCCTCCGGCGCATACAGTGAAGGACGAGTTCTGTACGAAGCAGATTCAAGCTGCTATATCAACTCATCTTTTGAGGAGGAATGTCCGGATGATTGTTTCTCTGCCCCGAACTGTGCGCCGGCTGTACTTCATGACCCTGCTGGTTGCGATAAGCTGTGTGCTGTATTATGCCTTGAGCTGGGTCAGCGCATGGATCAGTCCGGCCCGCAATGTTGAAATTCCGGAAGGCACAGCCGTCCGGGCGTTTCAGGATGTCCAGTATAGTGAGCAGGGGCTTAGCGCCGCCGACCGCCTGCGTCTCTACTACTGGTATGGGGAGTAACGGCTCCGCTTGAAGGATAAAGGAAGAGGACTGTCGAATCCTTCTATAGCATGTCATGGAACGTTTGGCTGTTCCGGCTGCTGGACCTAAACCCGCTGCGAAGCCGCATGAAGCAGCCTGAGTATGACAGGAGCGTGAATTGATGAAGTCACACTTGCAGCCGTTTATGCAGTATTTGTCCGGGGACAAAGGATTGTCTCCTAGTACACTGGAATCCTATGGACGGGATATTTCGCAGTTTCTGGAGTTTACGGAAGAACGCGGGTTGACCGCAGGGGAAGAGATCAGAAGATCACATATCATGCTCTATCTGGGTTCCCTGCGCGGAGCGGGCAAGGCAGCGGCAACGGTGAACCGCAATACGGTGTCGCTGCGTGCCTATTTTCATTATTTGCTGAAGGAACGGCTGATCGGCCAAGATCCCACTCTGGATATGGAGGCCATCAAGCCGAGCAAGAAGCCGCCGATGATTCTTAGCATTGAAGAAATCGAGCGTCTGCTGGCTGCTCCAGATGAAGCCGCTCCCCAGGGGATGCGCGATAAGGCTATGCTGGAGCTGCTCTATGCAACAGGTATCCGTGTGACGGAGCTGATCTCGCTGAATGTGGAGGATGTGAACACGGCCTTGCGGTTCGCACGCTGCAGCGGCGCCTCCGGCAAGGAGCGGGTGGTACCGATTGGCAGGATCGCTGCGGACAATGTGGCCCGCTACACCTCGGGGATGAGGGACAAGCTGCTGCGCGTTAATCAGGAGGAGCCTGCGCTGTTCCTGAACAGTCTGGGCGGACGGCTGACCCGGCAGGGCTTTTGGAAAATCATCAAAAAATACGCGCGTGAAGCCCGGATCGAGCAGGACATTACCCCGCATACCCTGCGCCACTCCTTCGCTGCGCATTTGCTGGAGGGCGGGGCAGACCTGCGTTCCGTACAGCAGATGCTGGGCCATTCCGATATATCGACCACGCAGATTTACAGCGGAATTGCCCGCAAGAATATGAAGGAAGTCTACGAGAATCACCATCCCCGGGCGAAGCTGCCGGATCTATAGGATGAGGCAGCCCTGGAAGTGCCGGGCGACGGAAAAAGATGCTTTTTGTGAGTAAGAAAGTTATGATGGAATCATACTGAAGAAACAGCTCCCGGGAGAGGCTCTCCCGGAGTTTCTTCCTGCTTAGAGCAGACTCTAAGATTATGCAAACTACTGAAGGAGTGAAGACGGCAATGTCCTCATTTAAACGCATCGGATTTATTGTTCTGGATAGTGTAGGTATCGGTGAAGCGCCGGATGCCGCTAATTTTGGAGATACAGGCTCCCATACGCTGGGACATATTCTGGAACGGGTTCCGGGTCTTAAGCTTCCGAATCTGCAGCAGCTCGGACTTGCGAATATTGCTCCGCTCCCGCCGCTTGAACCGGTAGCAGCCCCTACAGGCTATTACGGCAAAATGCAGGAGGTGTCGGTAGGCAAGGATACGATGACCGGCCACTGGGAGCTGATGGGGCTGAAGATCGAGGTTCCCTTCAATACGTACTTCGACGGCTTCCCTGCGGAGCTGATCGAGAAATTTGAAGCGGCCACCGGACGTAAGGTGATCGGCAACAAGCCGGCATCCGGCACGGAGATTCTCGTGGAATACGGCGAGGAGCAGATGAAGACCGGCGCATGGATTGTATATACTTCAGCGGACAGCGTATTCCAGCTGGCAGCGCATGAAGATATCATTCCTCTAGAGGAACTATACAGCGCCTGCAAGATCGCCCGTGAGCTGACGATGGCCCCGGAATTCTCGGTAGGCCGCGTGATCGCCCGTCCTTATGTCGGCGAGCCGGGGAATTTCGTGCGTACTCCGAACCGGCATGATTATGCGGTGAAGCCGCCGGAGCCGACGGTGATGAATGCACTCGAGGATATTGGCAAGGATGTCATTGCGGTAGGTAAAATCAATGATATCTTCACTGGCGAAGGAGTTACGGCTACGTACCCTACAAAGAGCAATGAGCACGGCATCCAGATCACCATTGATGAGCTGCGTAAGCCATTCAATGGGTTCCTGTTCACCAATCTCGTGGACTTCGACTCCCTGTACGGCCACCGCCGTGACCCTGAAGGCTACGGCCGTGCGCTGGAGGTATTCGATCAGGCGCTGCCTGAGCTGCTCTCGACCCTTGGGGAAGATGATCTGCTGATCATCTCCGCAGACCACGGCAATGACCCCATTCACGCCGGAACGGATCATACGCGTGAGTACGTGCCGCTGCTGGTCTACAGCCCGAGATTCAAGACTCCGGGCAGCCTGGGCATCCGCCAGACCTTCTCTGATGTGGCGGCCACCATTGCCGATAACTTCGGGGCGAAGGCGCCGCAGTATGGGACGAGCTTCCTTTCAGAGCTTGTCTAAATATCAAACCAAGATGAACTTAAGGAAATAGCCAACAAGCTTGAAGGAACAAAGGGGATATTTGGAACTGTAGGAGCGGTAGCGACCGCCTGAAAGCTTTCCGCAGGAAAGCTCGCTTCGGAAGCATTAGCAGTCACCGGATTTCAACTGCGGACAGCAGATAAATCAAGAAATCTGGGGACAACAGCGGCCGGAAGTCCAAATATCCACCGTAGTGGCGACTGATCTTTTTCATATATTTAGATCAATCTGTACACACCCCAAGGAGGAACCAACCCATGACCACAGTAACCTCAACCCATATCCAAGAAGCAGCCGTATACATCAAAGATAAATGTACCGTCGCCCCCGAAATCGGGCTGATCCTGGGCTCCGGCCTCGGTGTTCTGGCGGATCTGATCACAGAAGAAGTAGTCATTCCTTATCATGAAATCCCCCATTTCCCGGTGTCCACGGTGGAAGGACATGAAGGCGAGCTGCTGATCGGCATGATTGAAGGCCGCCGCGTGGTCATGATGAAAGGCCGCTTCCACATGTACGAAGGCTATGGTCCTGAGACTACAGCGTTCCCGGTACGCGTAATGAAAGAGCTTGGCGTAACCAGCCTGCTGGTAACCAACGCTGCCGGTGGAGTCAACACCGATTACACACCCGGCGATCTCATGCTGATTACCGATCACCTGAACCTGACCGGCCGCAACCCGCTGACCGGACCGAATGACAATGCTCTGGGCGTACGGTTCCCGGATATGTCTTCGGCGTACAGCCCGCGCCTGATTGCAGCCGCCAAGGAAGCTGCCGCAAGTATGGGCTTCGAGTTCAAGGAAGGGGTATACGCCGGTCTGCTCGGACCGAACTATGAGACCCCGGCTGAGATCGTTATGCTGCGCCGCCAGGGAGCAGATGCCGTAGGCATGTCCACCGTGTCGGAGACCATCGTAGCCCGTCATGCGGGGATAGAAGTGCTCGGGATCTCTTGTATCACCAACATGGCTGCGGGTATTCTAGAACAGCCCTTGAACCATGCAGAGGTGATGGAGACAGCGGAGCGTGTACGCGAGCAGTTCCTTAAGCTGGTGCTGGCTTTTATACCGAAAATGTAAGATCTGCTTCATGCCATAGAACACCCTATAATACACAATTCATATCCGGGAGGATCAACCTATGACAACATCAACAACCGTCCCATACGGCACTCAGGTTCAAGAAGCTGCTGCCTATATTCAATCCAAATTCGGCGCGTATACTCCGGTCATCGGTCTTATTCTGGGTTCAGGTCTTGGAGACCTGGGCGATCAGATCGAAGATGCGGTATATCTGCCTTATGAAGAAATTCCGCATTTCCCGCGTTCGACGGTAGAAGGCCATGCCGGACGGTTTGTGATCGGGAAGCTGGAAGGCAAGGATGTTGTGATCATGCAGGGCCGTTTTCACTATTATGAAGGGTATGAGATGCGCAAAGTAGTGCTGCCGGTCTATGTAATGGCCAAGCTTGGCATAGGCACACTTGTCATCACCAATGCAGGCGGCGGAATGAACAGAGCGTTCAAAGCGGGCGACCTGATGCTGATTACCGACCACCTCAATATGACCGGCGACAACCCGCTGATCGGACCGAATGATCCGGAGCTGGGCGTACGTTTCCCTGATATGTCCCGTGCCTATGACCCGGAGTATATCGCACTTGCCAAAAAGCTTGCAGCCGATGTAACAGGGGTGGACGGTGAAACGCTTGTCCTGCAGGAAGGCGTATATGCCGGTATCAGCGGCCCTACGTATGAGACTCCGGCTGAGCTCAAAATGCTTGCCTATCTCGGCGGCGATGCTGTGGGAATGTCCACCGTGCCGGAAGTGATCGTAGCCAGCCACAGCAAGCTGCGTGTGCTCGGCATTACCTGTATCACCGATATGGCGATCGGGGATGAGCTGGAGCCGTTGACCCATGAGCAGGTGGTCAAAGTGGCGAACCTGACCAAGCCTAAATTCATCGGACTGGTGCGCTCCTTTGTCCGTGAGGTGCAGGTATAATGCGTGCTGTTGATCTTATTCAGAAAAAAAGAGACGGCGGCGAACTCAGCCGTGAAGAAATAGCTTTTCTGATCCAGGGGTACAGCAAAGGGGAAATCCCGGATTACCAGATATCTGCCTGGGCGATGGCCGTGTATTTCCGCGGAATGAACGCGCGGGAGACCGGCGATCTGACGCTGGAGATGGCAATGTCCGGTGATCAGGTGGACCTCAGCCCGATTGCGGGCATCAAGGTGGACAAGCATTCTACCGGCGGAGTGGGCGACAAGACTACGGTGGTGCTGGCGCCGCTGGTTGCGGCTGCCGGAGTTCCGGTAGCCAAGATGTCTGGGCGCGGCCTCGGCCACACCGGAGGCACGCTGGATAAGCTGGAGTCGATCACGGGCTTCTCTGTGGAGATGGACCGGGAACGCTTTTTTGCCCAGGTAGGTGAGATCGGCGCGGCTGTAATCGGCCAGTCCGGCAACATCACGCCTGCGGACAAGAAGCTGTATGCCCTGCGTGATGTGACGGCAACTGTGGAATCCATTCCGCTGATTGCCAGCTCCGTCATGAGCAAGAAGATTGCCGCAGGCGCGGATGCTATCGTGCTGGATGTGAAGACCGGCAGCGGCGCGTTCATGAAGACGCTGGACGATTCCATCGCGCTTGCCCAGGCGATGGTGGATATCGGCACTCATCTTGGCCGCAACACCGTTGCTGTCATCAGCGACATGGACCAGCCGCTGGGCTTCGGCATCGGCAATGCCCTGGAGATCCGGGAAGGCATCGAGACCTTGAACGGCCACGGGCCGAAGGATCTCCAGGAGGTCTGCCTGATCCTGGGCAGCCAGATGCTTGTCCTCGGCGGCAAGGCGAAGGACGAAGCAGAAGCGCGCTCCATCCTGCTGTCCCATATCGGAGACGGCAGCGCGCTCGATAAGTTCAAGCAGATGGTGTATGCCCAAGGCGGCGATGTCACACAGATTGAATCGCCGGACACCCTGCCGTCCGCCCGCAAGTTCATCGAAGTGAAGGCGGCAACGGCAGGTTATGTGGAGAGTATCCAGGCCGAAGAGATTGGCGTAGCAGCGATGCTGCTGGGTGCCGGACGCGAGACGAAGGAATCCGTCATTGATCTGGCTGTCGGCATCCAGCTCTCGCTGAAGGTCGGTGACGCTGTAGCCGCAGGCGATATATTGGCTGTCTTGCATGTGAACGATGCCAGTGAGAGCAAGGTGCGGGAGGCCGAAGCCAAGGTGCTGGAGGCTTACCGCATCTCCGCCCAGCCGGTTCCGCCGCAGCCGCTGGTATTCGCACTGGTGACCAAGGACGGCGTTACGCGGTATTAAAACGGACTCCGGTTCCGTCGTTCCGGATAGCGGTTAGATGAATTCCATAGGAATGACCAAACAAGCCGTACAATCAGCAAATTGCTGTTGTGCGGCTTGTTTTGGTTTGGTTGGTTTGGTTTGATCTGGGTTGGGTTGGTTGGGTTGTTCAGGAGACCCCGTAGGATGCAAGTGGAAAAAGGGCATTTAATTTTCCTTGAATGAACGATAATTGGTTTTTAGTTGGAAAAAGTACATTTAATTATTCAATATACCCGCCTAAGAGGAGGAATCAGTAAAATTAAGTGACGTTTATCCATTTATTGTAGGGGGTGCGGTCCATAGGCTGGAAGGAAGTGTACAAATTCCACTTATTTCATAATCCTGTGTGCTGCTCCGTGCGGACACACCTTTTTACAGCGGCAGAATTTCCTCCACGGCCAGCATCATCCGGTAGACATCTCCACTATGGTTGCTGAGAGCCGTGAAGGTTACACCGTTTGCCGGATAGACTGCGGAACGGAAGCTGATGCCTGGATCGTAGCCCATGACATGGTATTTTAACACCTCATTATTACTCATCGAGATCCAGACTCCATAGCCATAGCGGGTGTCCTCATCCACATGAATGTGCGGTGTGAGCAGCAGGGCAGTCGTCTCGGGCTGCAGCAGCTTGTGCGAGAGCAGGCCTGTCCACAACTTTTGCATGTCCGCTGCTGTGACAAAAGCACCGCCATCGCCGCCGCCCACAACCGGAAGAGAGTAAATGTTACTGATATTTTGACCGTTACCGTTGTCTATATAACCGAGAGCGGTATTGGCGGGAAGTGCATCAAAGGCGAAATAACCGGAATCCTGCATTCCGCAAGGCCGGAAAATATGCTGCTCCACATAATCCGTGAACTTCATCCCGCTGAGCGTTTCTATGAGCAGACTAAGCATAATGTAACCCGCATTGTTGTAGTGGAACCGCTCGCCGGGACTGAATTTCATCGGCAGTGCCGCGAACATGGGCAGGAAATTAACGGGCCGCCTCAGTGTATACATCGGAGTATCGTTCCAGAGTGCAGCGAAATCCTCCATCGTCTCCTCGTCAAAATAATCCGGAATTCCCGAGCTATGCGTCAGCAGCTCATGTACCGTGATCTCCGGGTTAAACAAAGGAAACTCCAGTTCATGCAAGATCTCCAGTACTTTGCTGTAAAAAGAAAGCTTGCCCTGCTCTGCCAGCTGGCAGACGGCTATCGCTGTGAATAGCTTGCTCCCCGAAGCAATCCCGAAGCGGGTATTCACCCGGTTGCCCCGTTCCTCCGCCATATTGGCCTGGCCGTAAGCCGCTGCTGCGAGGGTCTGTTCCTTGTGCGAGACCTGCACCACCCCCGAGAACCCGGAGCGCCGGGCTTCTTCAGCGATGATCTCATCGAGCTGTTCTGGTTGTACTTTCTGTTCCCGCTTCATGTACTTACCTCTTTTCTGACATTCTGATGGTGTAGCCTTTCTTAATAATCTCTTACTATTCGCCGATTTGGGGACAATTCCCTTTATTTTACTAGCTGAAACGGTACCTGTCTTTCCAAGTATGGCATAGGCGTTTCCATTTGGTTGCGGTGTACTAAGGCTGACGTCGGGCATCCGTAGGAAGAGTGTCCTCGGACGTAAGGTTTATCTGCAAAGGACAAGAAATGCTGTCTACGTTTGGCAGGGCGGTACATTGTGGACATTTTGTGGTTTGAGATAGTATAAATGCAAACATCACAAACATGAGCATGCAACCGGGGAGGAATCAGAATGGCACTTCATCAAACGATTACAGTCTTGAACGCACTGGACAGCGCTTATGTTAACGGTAAGCAGGTCAAGCAGTTATTCGCAGAATATCCTGCGGTTAAGGTTGAGGTTCAGAAGGTGGAAGGTGACAAGGGCAGCACAGAATTCGTCAAAATCACGATCCCGGGCAGCGCCGGCAAGCTTGGCGGCGGTTCAGCACCAACATTCGGCATTGTCGGCAGACTTGGCGGCATCGGAGCGCGTCCCAACCGGATCGGAATTGTCTCTGATGCAGACGGCGCGGTAGCGGCTATCGCATCGGCGCTGAAGCTGGCGGACATGCAGGCCAAAGGGGATGTATTGCAGGGCGATGTACTGGTGACCACCCATATTTGCCCGGATGCCCCGACTCTGCCGCATGAGCCGGTGGACTTCATGGATTCCCCTGTGGATATTCTGCAGATGAATGAACATGAGGTGCTGCCGGAGATGGAAGCAATTCTGTCTATTGATACGACCAAAGGCAACCGCGTGGTGAATCACAAGGGGATTGCCATCTCGCCTACCGTCAAGGAAGGTTACATTCTGCGGGTCAGCGAAGATTTGCTGCGGATCAAGGAGATGACGACCGGACAGTATCCGGTTACTTTTCCAGTGACTACTCAGGATATTACGCCTTACGGCAACGGCCTGTATCATATTAATTCGATTCTTCAGCCTGCGGTGGCTACCTCAGCTCCGGTAGTAGGCTTGGCGATCACTGCCCAGTCTATGGTACCCGGCTGCGGCACCGGCGCCAGCCATGAGGTGGATATTGCCCAGGCGGTGCGTTTCGCCATCGAGACTGCCAAGGAAGTCACTCAAGGAAGCTGCTCCTTCTATAACGAGGAGGAATTCGCACAGATTACCGAGCTGTACGGTTCAATGAAAGTGCTGCAGACGCTGGGTAAACCGGCGGTAGCCTCTCACTAACTTTTGGCTAACAGGATAACGGATTCACAGGCAGGCGCTGAGCTTCAATCAGCGCCTGCTCTACGATTACATTCTCAGCGGATACCAATAGCGTGCGGAGGGAAGCGGATGAAGAATATCGGGTTGATCACGATTGGACAAGCGCCGAGGAATGATGTTGCGCCGATTATTGAGAAGTATCTGGAAGGCAAGGCCGGGCTGATACAGTCCGGGGTACTGGACGGATTCACGGCTGCCCAGGTCAGTGAATACTACAGTCCCGGCCCGGGGGAGTATGTGCTGACAACCCGTATGGCAGACGGAACGGCTGCGGTGATCTCCCGGGAGCGGATACAATCCGTGCTGCAAGGGAAGGTTGATGCCATGGAAGCCGCAGGCATTCGGACGATTTTGCTGGCTTGCACCGGTGTTTTTCCGGGGCTGCGTACGTCTGTTGCCCATCTGATTGAACCGGACCGGATCATTCCTCCGGTTGTGCAGGCAATGCTGGACGGGCGCCGCCTGGGACTGATCGGTCCGCTGCCGGAGCAGGAGGACAGTATGATTGAGAAATTCGCTGGTGCCGGAATGCGGCTGCCGTTCGCAGCGGCTTCACCGTACACCGGCACAGAAGCGGATTTCCGCGCTGCTGCTGAACGTCTGCGGGACCATGCGGATGTGATAGTGCTTGACTGTATGGGTTATGTGGAGCAGCATAGACAGTGGGCGGCCTCCGCAGGAGTGCCTGCCGTGCTGTCCAATGCCTTGATGGGCAAGCTGGTAGCAGAAATGGTATAATCCGGGAGGAAATGAAGATGAGTGAGCAAAGAATACGGATCAGCATGAATGTTCTTAAGGATTGTCTGGGGCTAGGCAGCGGTGAGCTGCTGGCTGTAGTGGCCGACGATGATAAGCGGGATCTGGCCGAATCCGTCTATGAAGCAGGCAAGCGGCTAGGGGCGGAATCCATGCTGCTGATTATGCAGCCGCGGAGCAAGTCCGGGGAGGAGCCGCCGGCTCCGGTTGCCGAAGCTATAGCCAAAGCGGATGTGGCCGTATGTATTACGACACATTCGATGACACATACGGCGGCGCGCAAGCAGGCGGCCGCAGCGGGAACCCGGGTGGCGACCATGCCGGGGATGACGGATGATATGTTCAGCCACGGCGCTATCACGGCCGATTACGCGCAGGTGAAGACTCTGACCGAGCAGGTCGCTGCGCTGCTGTCTGCGGGAAGCCGGGTGCGGGTGGAGAAGGATGGACTATCCTTAAGCTTCTCCATTGACGGCCGGGACGGTGTGCTTAGCACCGGCTTGTATCTGAATCCGGGAGAGTCGGGCAACCTGCCGTCAGGGGAGGCGTATATTGCGCCGCTGGAAGGCACAGCCACCGGACAGATTAAGGTGGACGGCTCGATTGCAGGCATTG
The DNA here is from genome assembly GCF_018207515.1 of Paenibacillus tritici. NCBI lineage: Bacteria > Bacillati > Bacillota > Bacilli > Caryophanales > Paenibacillaceae > Paenibacillus > Paenibacillus tritici. Next base: position 4,937,450 of record NZ_CP073365.1, on the reverse strand, counting down.
GCGCACTGGATAGTCCGATGATCCTGACGGTGGAGCAGGGACGCCTGAGGAGCGCCGAAGGGGAGAATGGCGGCAAGCTGCTGGCTATGCTTGGAGACGGTGACGGCAGACTGCTGGGCGAATTCGGCATCGGGACCAACAACAAGGCCAGAATTACAGGTGTGGTGCTGGAGGATGAGAAGGTCTATGGGACCATCCATGTGGCTTTTGGCAGCAATAATACGTTCGGCGGGGTAGTAGCGGCTGGCGTTCACATTGATGCCGTGGTCATGAAGCCGGATGTCTATATTGATGATAAGCTGATTATGCGTGCCGGGGAATTGCTCTAAGCGGGGGTTTGTTGGACGTTCACACTATAGCTGAGCAGGAGGAGATGGGAATGCTTGGAATCATACGTGTAATTACGCTGCAGGAGGACTCCGCGATCCGGCTGCACGGGGAACTCATTGAGCGCCGGTACGGTCTGCCGGTGATCAGCCGCTGCATTCCGGATCAGCCCCGGGGTGTGTTCAATGAGGAGACGGAAGCGGAGTCCATTCCGAAGATCATCAGTCTGGCCCGGGAGCTGGAGCAGCAGGGGTGTACTGCAATCGGCATCAGCTGTGCCGCTGATCCGGCGCTGGCGGAGGCGAGGGCGGCGGTGGGGGTTCCTGTTCTGGGGGCGGGCTCCTGCGCAGCCCTGATGGCCCTGGCCTACAGCAGCAGGATCGGTGTGCTGACCATTCTGGAAGAGGTGCCGCCACTGATCCGCAGCATTCTCGGCGGGGCTTATCTGGGCATGGACCGTCCTGACGGCGTTACAACTACGCTGGATCTGGGTACGCCTGCCGGACGGGCCGGCGCTCTGGCCGGAGCTGCCCGGCTGGTGGAACGCGGTGCCGAAGCGCTTGTCCTGGCCTGCACCGGCTTCGCTACGATTGGACTGGCAGCAGAGTTGGAAGAACGGCTGGGCATCCGTGCGTTCGATCCCATACTCTGTCTTGGTGCGGCTGCTGCTGCGTCCGCCTCGGCCTCACCCCCAAGAGCTGTGTAGCGGAAGGCGTGTCCATTTATCCGGGCCCCCGTCCCTTGTGGCCCGGTATCTTTAAGCTCTTGTTATACACTTTCCGAATTTACATTTCTCAATTGGAATTTTAGGCAGTCTGCTTAATCGCAGACACACTCTTTCGAAGCGTTCGTCCTGGCTCAGACCTGGGGGACGCTTTTTTTGAATGGTTAGGGAATTCTAGGCTCCTTATTTACTCATGCGGCCTTCGGATCATTTAAAGAGCACTTCTCCCCACTATGCCCCCTTATCCACATCAGACGGATAGAAGAATATATGTGAAAAACTAAATACAATATGCGGGTACGAGTACGCGGAGCCAAATGTATGTGAAAACAAACATGTCTTTCAAGGCACAACTCCAGCATGAAAATGAGCAGCGCGCCTAAAAACAGAACGTCGTCTGTGCATCTATTTAACAAATTTTAACGGAAAGCGGAACACAATTAGATCGGGTGGGTAGCCGTAAGCCAAATGCAATCGAAAAACCGAACACAATTGGACCGGGAGCGCCACGTAAGCCGAATGTAATCGAAAAACAGGCATGACAAGACAGAGGCCTTGTCACCCCCAGGAATGAAAATAAGTGGGTGGCATCCGTCGCATCCATTCTAAAAGATGCTGTAGTCGTCAACACTACATATACAAATCAAAGGGCGGACGCGGTTACTGGGATACACCCCGTGCGAAAAACCGTTCTATTGCGCTTTTCGAGCATCGCCTATTGTAACCCCCCAAAAAGTACGTGTATTAAATTACACTCACTCGAGCGCATGATTTGTAAGTTGACGATGGAGGATGGTTGGAATGGATGCTGTACGTATGTGTTGCGCGGGTCTAGACGTGCACCAGGAAACCGTTGTGGCCTGCGTGTTGAAAGGACCGATCGAACAGAAACCACAATCTCACCTGAAAACCTTTGGGACGACAACCAAAGAATTGCTAGGCCTACAAGATTGGCTGAATGAACACGGCTGCCTTGAAGTGGTGATGGAGAGTACCGGCGTGTTTTGGAAACCGGTATGGAACATCTTAGAGGGCAGTTGTGATCTTGTCTTGGCCAACGCCCAGCGGGTAAAGAATATGCCGGGTCGAAAAAGTGACATGCAAGATGCGCGCTGGTTAGCGCAATTGCACCGTTGCGGGCTCATTGAAGGCAGTATGGTGCCAGAACAGGACATCCGGGATTTGCGAGATTTGACCCGTTACCGGAGTAAGATGGTGCAGGCGGTGACGGCGGAGAAAAACCGCATTCACAAAATCCTGCAGGATGCCAACATCAAGCTAACCACCTTTATGTCCGATCTATATGGGGTTTCGGGACGGGGCCTGCTCCAGAAGATCATGGACGGCGAGGTCGTAGACGAAGTGACCGTTAAAAACCTGGTCAAAACCCGTTTAAAAAAGAAAGTTCCGCAGTTGCTAGACGCGCTCAATGGCAAGTTGCGCCGTCATCATCGGGAGATGATTCGAGACCATTGGGACCACTTGGTCTATTTGGAGAAACGGATCACTGAGCTGGAAGCTCGAATCGAGGCGAAGGCAGAACCCTACCTGGAGATGATCGAACAAATTGACTCCATTCCAGGAATTGAGCGGACGTCTGCCGTGACCATCTTTGCAGAAGTGGGGCCGCATGTCGCGGAAATGTTCCCGAGCGATGCGCAGTTTGCTTCATGGGCGGGGGTGTGTCCAGGGAACAACGAAAGCGCTGGAAAGCGAAAAAAGTCAAAAACGATGCAAGGGAACAAGCATTTGAAAGGGGCCTTGTGCCAGGCGGCTTGGGCGAACTCTCACTCATCGAACCGGATCGGCCAATTCTTTCGACGAATACGTAAGAGACGAGGAGATAAAAAAGCAAACGTCGCCACCGCACATTTGTTGATTCGAATCCTCCATGCCCTGATGCGGGAGAAAAGGTTATACCAAGAAATAGACGTCTCACTAGGCGATGAGACGTCCAAGAAAAACCCGTTGGATCGGTACGTGCAATATATCCAGCAGTTAGGGTATAGCGTGCAATTAAATCCTATCCAATAGTCTCCCCTTTTTCAAAAAAAACGAAACGTTATTTTGGGGCGGTGGGTCTTTTTTTGTCAAAATCCAGTCTGCGGCGCATTTTCCGATACTTTTATTTTCGTATTAAACCGAACACAATTGGACCGGGAGCGCCACGTAGGCCGAATGTAATCGAAAAACCGAACACAATTAGACTGTGAGCGCCACCGTAGGCCGAATGTAATCGGAAAACCGAACACAATTGGATTGGGAGCGCCACGTAAGCCGAATGTAATCGAAAAACCGAACACAATTGGACTGGGTGTGCCACGTAGGCCGTGTGTTTATCGCAGGTTGTGCCAGAAGTGTTTTCACAGAAAACCGAATACAATGTACTGGTGCGTGGTGCTAGCTATACAAGTTGTCTGGCACCACAGATGTTCTTACAGTACCCACCCGCAGGGCGACGTTGTTCATGGTTGCTAATTTACATAAGACACACTTAAGGTTGTACTTGATGCTGAGTAGTTACTGCTGCACTGAACATTTGGATTTCAGGCTGCTGATCCGAACGAGCCGAACGCGGCTGACCGCCCAGAATCAGAGGGATAAATCCCTCCGAACGCGCCGAACGCAGCCCACCGCCCGGAACCAAAGGGATAAATCCCTCCGAACGCGCCGAATACGGCCCACCGCCCGGAATCAGAGGGATAAATCCCTCCGAATGTGCCGAATACGGCCCACCGCCCGGAATCAGAGGGATAAATCCCTCTGAACGCGCCGAACACGGCCCACCGTCCGGAAGCAGAGGGATAAATCCCTCTGAACGGGCCGAACGCAGCCCACCGCCCGAAATCAGAGGGATAAATCCCTCCGAACGCGCCGAACGCGGCTCGCCGCCCGGAATCAGAGGGATAAATCCCTCTGAACGGCCGAACGCGGCCCACCGCCCAGAATCAGAGGGATAAATCCCTCTGAACGAGCCAATTGTGGCCCACCGCCCGGAATCAAAGGGATAAATCCCTCCGAATGTGCCGAATACGGCCCACCGCCCGGAATCAGAGGGATAAATCCCTCCGAATGTGCCGATCACGCCCCACCGCCCGGAATCAGAGGGATAAATCCCTCTGAACGTGCCGATCACGGCCCACCGCCCAGAATCAAAGGGATAAATCCCTCTGAACCTCCACAGCCAATTGTGGCTCACCACCCGAAATCAGAGGGATAAATCCCTCTGAACGAGCCAATTGTGGCCCACCGCCCGGAATCAAAGGGATAAATCCCTCCGAATGTGCCGAATACGGCCCACCGCCCGGAATCAGAGGGATAAATCCCTCCGAATGTGCCGAATACGGCCCACCGCCCGGAATCAGAGGGATAAATCCCTCCGAATGTGCCGAATACGGCCCACCGCCCGGAATCAGAGGGATAAATCCCTCCGAATGTGCCGATCACGGCTCACCGCCCGGAATCAAAGGGATAAATCCCTCTGAACGGGCCGAACGCGGCCCACTCACCTCACCAGGCTCGTACAAGCTGACCAATCGCACCCCCAGCCGCGCGCAAATCCGATATTATACGCAGTTGGATATATATTTCCTGTGGCGGAGCGGGCATCTCTGATAAAATATCTGGAATGCGAATGTAAGCTGGCGGCATGGCTTAGGGCATATTTCAGGAAAAATCATGAAATACTGAAGACAGCAGAGGGAGGCGGAAGGTTGAATACACGAGGAATAACGCTACGGGAGCTGATGGAGCTCTCTGTTCTGGGAAAAGCGAAGGTCATTAGCGGCGAGCAGGGACTGGACAGGGTGGTCCGGTTCGTGGACATTATGGAGGTTCCTGATCTGAAAGGCTGGATCAGCGAGGGGGTCATGCTGCTGACTACAGCGTATTCGATCCGGCATGATCCTTCGCTGCTGACTGAGCTGATCTACACGCTCGACAATCTGGGTGCGGCGGCGCTGGCGATCAAGCCTGCCCGCTTCCTGAAGGAGATCCCCCAAGGAGCGATCGAGGCCAGCAATGCCTGCGGTCTCCCGATTGTGGAGATTCCGCCCGAGATTCCATATACGGATATCACCCAGCCGGTCATGGAGCTGCTGCTTGGACGGCAGGCGATGCTGCTGCGCCGTGCGGAGGAGGTCTACCGCACACTGACGACAATGGTCCTGGAGAATAGCGGAATCCAGGCGGTCAGCGACAGTGTGGCGGATTTCCTCAAAGCCCCGGTTGCACTCGTCGATACGGACCGGAAGATCATTGTGTCCTCACCGGCCGATTACGACTGGTCGCAGAGCAGTACTCCGCTGAACTGGAATATCCATGTGGACCGCCGGACGGTTGCCCGGCTGCTGGTGGACAAAGAGCAGCTGGATGATATGGAGGAAGTGGGCATCGAACAGGCCCGGCTCGTCTTTGCCCTGGAGCTGATGCGGCGGAAGGTTGCCGAGGATACCGAATTCAGGCTGCGCGGCAACTTCATCGACGAACTGCTGACCCCGCCGCTGCCGTCGAGGCATGAGGTGCAGCGCCGGGCACGACAGCTGGGGATGAATCCTGAGCATAAGTGGGAGGTTGCCGTTATTGAAGGCGAGACGGCGCCGAGTGAGGAGACGGTGAACCGGCTGCTGGAGCGCGAAGCGAAGAAGCGCGGAGTCACCCCGCACGTAGAGTACCGTTCGAGCAGGGCAGTGTTGTTCCTGCCTACGCAGGAGGGGCGCAAATTCACGCCGGGCGGTGATGCGGAGGAACGGTGGGAGAAGACGCTGGCAGGCTGGCTGCAGGATAAGACCGAAGGATTGAGCGGCTACCGGTGCGGCATCGGGACCTCCGAGTACCTGTGGGATATCCATACCAGCTATAACGAAGCGCGCAAAGCGCTGTCGATCTCCCGGAGGCTCGGCCAGGGTCCGGGCGGGATCACCCGTTATGAAGAGATGGAGGTCTACCACCTGCTGGAGGGGCTGGGCGGTCCGGGGTTCGAGCGTCTGTTCGAGCGGAAGCTGGGCAAGCTGCTGCAATATGACCAGGAGCATGACAGCAATATGCTGCTGACCTTCTACCATTACCTGGAGTGCAGGGGGAGCCTGATTGAGACCGCGAACAGCCTGTACATCCACCGCAACTCAGTTAAATACCGGCTGGAGCGGATTCGGGATATTACCGGCTTCGATCTGAATGATCCGCGCGAGCAATTCGTCTGCCATTTGTGCCTGATTTACTACTACCTACAGGAAAAATAGACCAGATTGGAAGATTCGCGGAACAACGTGTCAGTAAATGTGACATTAATAGTGGTTGATAGTGCACAACCGACAAACGGTTGTGCCTTTTTTTAGCTGAACGGGACGTAGAGGGGTTGTGAAATTCTATGTAGAATTAGCTCAACACTTTAATAAGACACAGTAACAGGCTGTACCTGACATGAGCGCGGAATTTCGTCCACAAAGCGGATTCACAGCATGGTTGGCACAGAAGTCGTAAGGGGGTTGATTCATTGTTCGCTTATACACTAAAAAGACTTGTGCAGATGATTCCAGCCTTGCTCGGCATTATCGTCATCACCTTCATTCTGTCGAGAGTACTGCCGGGTGATCCTGCGATTATGCTGGCCGGAGAGCAGGCGCCGGAGGAGATTGTGAACAAGATCCGCCAGGACATGGGGCTGGACAAGCCGCTGTATATCCAGTTCTTCGCGTATATCGGCCAATTGCTGCAAGGCGATATCGGTTATGCCTATCACACCGGGCATTCGGTGGCCAGCGATCTGGCCTCGCGCTTCCCGGCTACGATTGAGCTGACGCTGGCCAGCATTCTGATTGCGGTTCTGGTAGCCATTCCGGTGGGGATTGTCGCCGCTACCCGCAAGGAATCGCTGCTCGACCACATCTCACGCGTATTCTCCCTGATAGGCGCGTGTGTGCCGATCTTCTGGCTCGGGTTAATGTTCATTTATGTTTTCTATTCCATTCTGGGCTGGGCACCGGCGCCGATGGGACGGATCAGCGGCGACCTCAACCCGCCGGTGCATATCACCGGACTGTATGTGCTGGACAGTCTGCTGTCCGGTGACATCGCCGCACTGCGGAGCAGCCTTGCGCATCTGCTGCTTCCGGCCATCTGCCTCAGTACCGGCACGATGGCGATCATCGCCCGGATGACCCGCTCCAGTATGCTGGAGGTGGTCGATCAGGACTTCGTCCGCACCGCCCGGGCCAAGGGGCTGCGGGAATCAGCCGTCATTTACAAGCACGCGCTTGTCAATGCGCTGATTCCAACCCTGACCGTGCTCGGCTTGCAATTCGGGTTCCTGATGGGCGGCGCAGTCATTACGGAGACCATCTTCTCCTGGCCGGGGATCGGCGGCTATGTGACCGACTCCATACTGGCGGCGGATTATGCGCCAATCCAGGCGTTCACCCTGGTCAGTGCCGTGCTCTACTGCGGAATCAACCTGGCTGTAGACCTGATCTACGGCTTCATTGATCCGAGAATCCGTTATGAATAGAACAGCTTGTGTGAGAGGAGGAGATTGCTTGTGAGCACTGCAGCACATTCAGCACAGGGCAGCCCGGGCAGACCGGCCCCGGCCAAGCCCCGGACATTATTATCCCTGCTGCTGCACAACCGCCTGGCGGCCATAGGGTTAACCTTTATCCTGATCTGGACGGTGGTAGCCGTCTTCGCCCCCTGGCTGGCTCCGCATGATCCGTTCGTCACGGATATGGCTAACAAGCTGCAGGCACCTTCCGGCAGCCACTGGTTCGGCACCGACAACTTTGGCCGCGACATTCTCAGCCGGGTGCTGTACGGCGCACGGATCAGCATCTGGACCGGTCTGATCGCCGTCTCGATCTCCTTTCTGATCGGGATGCCGCTGGGCGGAATAGCCGCTTATTACGGGGGCCGTACCGGAACCATCATCATGCGGTTCATGGACGTACTGCTGTCCTTCCCGTCCCTGGTCTTGTCGATGGCGATTGCCGCCTCGATTGGAGCCGGTCTCAGCAGCGCGATGATTGCCGTCGGTATTGTCGGCATCCCCGAATTTGCCCGGCTGATGTTCGGGCAGACCGTCTCGCTCCGGGAGAAGGAGTATATTGAAGCAAGCCGGGCCATCGGTGTGAAGAATTCGGTGATTCTCTACCGTCATATTTTGCCCAATGCACTGGCTCCGCTTATGGTGCAGGCTACACTCGGGATGGGCTTCGCCATCCTGACCGCTTCCAGTCTCAGCTTCCTCGGGCTTGGAGTTAGACCCCCGATTGCCGAATGGGGCGCGATGATCTCCGAAGGCCGGGAATACATCATTTCCGGGCAATGGTGGCTGGTTACTTTTCCAGGACTCGGTATTGCCACTTCCATCTTAGGCTTCAATCTGCTCGGAGACGGTTTCCGGGATGTGCTTGATCCGCGGTTGCGTTCGGGCAAATAATGCGGAGCAGGGGACAACCCCGATTGCTCTGCTTAGCCCCCGATAAATATAGATCATGGCTCGCAGGAGCATCAGCGGCAGATGATCACAAGCAGCACCAGCGTTGTTATGCAGGCAGGATATAGAAAAGGGAGGAATTACCCGATGAAAAAAGTTAAACTGTTATCCACACTCGTCGCTTTTTCGATCATGCTTGCCGGATGCGCCAGCAGCGCCAATCCGCAGACCCCTGCTGCCACTCCGGCAGGAACAGGGAACACAGGGACGGCTGCTCCGGTCCAGAAGAATCTGACCGTGGCTTACTCCGAGGGCGGCACCACGCTCGACCCGGCAGAAGCCAACGATCTGACCTCCGATACGCTCGTGCTTGCCGCTTATGATCAGCTGGTCACCTACGGCATCAAGACCGAGAACGGCGCAAGCATCGCCAATACCGAAGACATCAAGCCCATGCTGGCGGAGAGCTGGGAAGTGAATGCTGACAACACGGTGTATACCTTCAAGCTGAAGTCCGGCGTGAGCTTCCAGAGCGGCAATCCGGTGGATGCCGAGGCGGTGGCGTACTCTTTTGACCGCGTGGCGAAATCAAGCTCCGGCAGCTTCCTCTACGGAATGGCCTCGATCAAGAACGTTACGGTAAAAGACGCCTCGACGGTAGAAGTTACGCTGACCAATGCCAATCATAATTTCCTGCAGATTCTGGCAATGTACACCTTCTCCATCGTTGACAAGAAGGCTGTAGAAGCACAGGGGGCTGACTACCTCAAGACGAATGCCGCCGGCTCCGGCCCGTTCAAGCTTGAGAAGTGGGACCCCGCAACAGAAGCGGTCTTCACCGCGAATCAGAGCTACTGGCAGGGTGCGCCAAGCCTGGGCAAGGTAACCCTGAAGTTCACGAAGGAAGCCTCTAACCGCGTGCTGCTGCTGGGCAAAGGCGATGTCGATATGGCGATTGAGATTCCTCCGAAGGATGTAGCCTCACTGGAGAGCAATTCTGCACTGACCGTCGCTTCCAATGCGAGCAACCGGATTCTCTTCTTCGCCATGAACAACAAGGTGAAGCCGTTTGACAATGTAAAAGTCCGTCAGGCGATCAACTATGCCATCCCTTACGATGAGCTGCTGAGCGGTGTGATGTACGGCCAGGCCAAGCAGATGAAGAGCGCGGTAGCCAGCAACACGCCAGGCTTCAGCGATGCAGGTTTTGTGTACGAGCATAATCTTGACAAAGCCAAGGAGCTGCTGAAGGAAGCGGGTTATGAGAAAGGCTTCACCTTCGACTTCACCCTCGGTTCCGGGTTCGACGACTGGGAAGATGATGCCGTGCTGATTCAGGCCGAGCTGGCCAAAATCGGTGTAACCATGAAGATCAACAAGCTGGCCCGCGCCCAGTTCCTGGAGCAGCAGAAGACCAACAATCTGACCTCTTATATCTCCAAATGGACTTCATTCGTCAATGATCCCGGCTACCATCTCGGCTTCCTGCTGTACGGCAAAGGTTCCTCCAACTACATCAACTACCAGAATGCTGAAGTAGACAAGCTGTGGGACCAGGCGAATCTGGAGACCGATGCAGCGAAGCGGAGTGAACTCTACAAGCAGGCTCAGGAGATTATCACAACGGAAGCGCCTTGGGCGTACCTGTACGAATACAACCGCATTGTAGGCATGAGCAATACAATCAGCGGCTATGCCTTCTACCCGGATGAAGTGATCCGCTTCTATCCATTGTCCATTCAAGAATAATCTGTTTGCTCTATAACCAATACAGAGGAGCCCCGTGCCTGGTCTGAACGGCCAGTGCCGGGGCTGCAAAGGAGAACTCACACGATGACTGACTGGAGAAGCAAAGTGCTGGAGGCCATAGATGCCGGGCAGGAGGAGCTGCTGGAGCTGTGTTCGCAGCTTATCCGTTTCCCTTCGGAGAATCCGCCGGGCGATTCGCGGGAGATCAGCGCTTTTATCATTAATTATCTGAATGAAGCAGGGATCGGCACTTCGATCTATCCGGCCACCGAAACGATGTTCAATCTGGTGTCTACCCTGGGTGCAGGGGCCGAGGACCGGACCGGCAAAAAGCTGATCTACTGCGGACATACAGATGTCGTTCCTGCCGGAGACCGGTCGCGCTGGGACTTTGATCCGTTCAGCGGCGATATTGTAGACGGCTATCTGCTGGGGAGAGGCGCCTCAGATATGAAGGCGGGCCTGGCCGGATTAATCTACGTAACCGCTCTGTTAGCGAAGCTTGGCGTTCCGCTCAAAGGCGACTTGTCCCTCCTGATCGTGCCCGATGAAGAGACGGGCGGTCATCTGGGTGTGCCCTGGGTGCTGGAACGCGGCCTGATCACCGGAACCGCGGCGGTGATCGCCGAGCCTTCCGGCCCGCTGAACCCGACCATCGGGCAGAAGGGGAGCTGCTGGTTTGAATTCACCGTGGAAGGTACGCCGGGTCACGGCAGTCTGTCGCCGGTGGTCGGAGACAGCGCCATAGTCAAGGCGGCCAAAGGCATTGAAGCCTTGCAGCGGTTATGGGATATTAAAGTGGATATTCCCAAGGAAGTCCAGGACATTATCCGCATCTCACAGGATTATGTGAAGGGAAGCGAAGAAGAAGATTCACTCGCTTATCAGGTGTTCGACCATGTGACGGTCAATATCGGAACCATCCAGGGCGGAACCAAGGTGAATGTGGTGGCTGACCGCTGTACGATTCAGGTCGATTCCCGTGTCCCGTTCGGGGTAGATTACCGCGATGTGCTGGACCGTGCCCGCTCCCTGCTGCTGGAGGCAGGCATTGAGTCGGAAGTGAAGGGCTTCGGCTTCCAGGGGAATGCCAACTGGACCTCCAATGAGGAGCCGGTGGTCAAGGATCTGGTGGAGAGTATCTGCGAAGTAAGCGGGGAAGAGGCCTACGGCGTGCTGCAATGGGCATCCAGCGATGCGCGCCATTTCCGGACGCATAACATTCCGGTGCTGCAATACGGCCCGGCCGAGCTGTCTACGATTCATAATTTCAATGAGAAAGCGCCCGTCTGGCAGATTATCCAATGTGCGAAGGTATATGCTTTGACGGCCCTTAAATATCTGGGCGTGGAAGATAGAGAGAGCTGATTTTTATTTTGGGGCCCCCGCAAAGCACTTGAGTAATCATCGAAGCTAAAGCATCACTTTGCGGGGATATTTAAGGAGGGGCAATCATGACAGAACTGCTGGAAGTATCAGGGCTATGCACCGAATTTCAGACAGCGGCGGGTACAATCCGTGCGGTGGACGGCATCAGTCTGTCAGTGCGCAAAGGAGAGACGCTGGGCATTGTAGGCGAATCCGGCTGCGGCAAAAGCATTACCTCACTCTCGATCATGCAGCTGCTGCCTAAGCGGATCAGCCGGATTGCTTCCGGCCATATCCGTTTTGAAGGCAAGGATATGCTGGAGATGTCGATGAATGAGGTGCGGAATATCCGGGGGAACCGGATTGCGATGATTTTTCAGGAGCCCATGACCTCGCTGAATCCGGTGTTCAAGATCGGCCGCCAGATCTCCGAATCCGCACGCTACCATCTGAAGCTGAGCAAGAAGGAGGCGGCTGAGCGGGCGGTGGAGATGCTGCGCAAGGTGGGGATTCCCCGGCCGGAAAAAATTGCGCAGCAGTATGCCCATCAGCTCTCCGGCGGGATGCGGCAGCGGGTTATGATTGCAATGGCGATGGTCTGTAATCCCCAGCTGCTGATTGCCGATGAGCCTACTACGGCGCTGGATGTGACGATTCAGGCGCAGATCCTCGATCTGATGCGGGATCTGCAAAAGAATGAAGGCATGTCGATTCTGATGATCACGCATGATCTGGGCGTCGTTGCCGAGATGTGTGACCGGGTTGTCATTATGTATGCCGGTCAGATCGTCGAGGAGACGGATGTGGCTACTCTGTACAGCAATCCGCTGCATCCTTACACCCGCGGGCTGCTGGCTTCCCTGCCCCAGCTTGCGGGAGACGAGGAGCGGCTCAGCTCGATCCCGGGGCAGGTGCCTAATCCGGCCAACCTGCCGTCCGGCTGCCGGTTCGCGCCGCGTTGCCCGGTAGCGGTGGACCGCTGCCGGGAGCAGCTTCCGGAGCTGCTAGAGGTGCAGCCGGGCCATATATGCCGCTGTATCCTGCAGCAGGAGGGGGTATTATGACCACATTACTGGAAGTCCGCAATCTGAAGAAGCATTATCCCGTCCGCAAAGGCTTCTTCTCGAAGCAGGTCGGTGCTGTAAAAGCCGTGGACGGCATTACGTTATCCGTGGAGCAAGGGGAGACCCTTGCTGTGGTCGGCGAATCCGGCTGCGGGAAATCCACGACCGGCCGGGCCATCCTGCGGCTCATCGAGCCGACGGAAGGCGAGATTATATTCGGCGGCACCGATGTGCGCAGCCTGAATACCGAGCAGTTGCGCCGGTTCCGTACGGATATGCAAATGGTGTTCCAGGACCCCTATGCTTCACTCGACCCCCGCTGGACGGTCCAGCGTATTCTGGAGGAGCCGCTCCGTACCCACGGTTCTGCTCCCGCCGGTGAGCTGACAAGCAGGGTCGAGCAGCTGATGGAGGTGGTGGGCTTGTCCCCCTATCAGGCCCACCGCTATCCCCATGAATTCTCCGGCGGCCAGCGGCAGCGGATCGGGATCGCCCGGGCGCTTGCGCTGAATCCGAAATTCATTGTCTGCGATGAGCCGGTATCTGCCCTCGATGTCTCCATCCAGGCCCAGGTGCTGAATCTGATGCAGGATCTGCAGGAGCAATACGGCCTTACCTATATGTTCATTTCCCATGATCTGTCAGTCGTCAAATTCATCAGCGACCGCGTGGCCGTGATGTATCTTGGGCGGATTGTCGAGCTGGCGCCGACCAAGGAGCTGTTCGCCAAGCCGCTGCATCCGTATACACAGGCATTAATGTCAGCCGTTCCGGTGCCGAATCCGGGACTGAAGAAGCAGCGCATCGTTCTGAGCGGGGATGTTCCGAACCCGGAGACGCCGCCTACGGGCTGTGCCTTCCATCCCCGCTGTCCGTATGCGATGGACCGCTGCAAGTCAGAGGCTCCAGTGCTGCGGGAGCTGGGTCCGGGCCATCAGGCGGCCTGCCATTTGTATTAATCATAGTTGCAGTGACTAGGGCCATCCGGCAGCGGGTGGCCCTTTGCTTGTATCGGATACGAAAACAAACATTAACGGAAAACCAAACACAATTGGACTGGGTGCACCGCGTAGATCAAATGTAATCGAAAAACTGAACACAATTGGACTGGGTGCACCGCGTAGGTCAAATGTAATCGGAAAACCGAACCGTACCGCAGACTTTAGCCCTATTGAGAAGCCCGGATGGGGCAGTGTCCCACGTCTAGGAACAACGTCTTATTTTTGCAGAGTGTTCCGCGTTGTTAAGTGAATTTACTTTCAGGAATACCGATGAAATTTTTCATGTAAGTTTGAAAAGAAAAATAAACCCTTCTATAATTGTATTAAATTAAAACTGATTTGGGAGGAGATGGGAGGAGAACGTGAACAAACCACGACAATTATGGATTGATGCCGCCAAGGGATTCAGTATTATATTTGTAGTAATGGGCCACTCCGGCGATGCGGCAGCGAATCATTATCTGTCCTGGTTCCGGATGCCTTTGTTCTTCATGCTGAGCGGACTGGTATTTAAGCCGGTTGAACCTGGACGGTATTTGGGCTGGGCGGCCAAACGGACCAAGGGGCTGATGACTCCCTATTTTGCCTACGGACTCCTGATTGCTTCCGTGCTGCTGCTGTTCAACTTCAGTGTACGGGGATTCGCCGAGAATGTAGCGAGACTGCTCTACGGGGGATTGTCGCTCACGGGCCCTTACGGGGTGTTCTGGTTCATCACCTGCCTGCTGTTCACCCAGCTGCTCTTCGGATACATTGTCCGTTATTCCCGCCGCACGCAATTTCTCCTGATCGCTTCTGCTTACCTCCTGTCACATCTCATCTCCCTGACTGCGCTCAGGAACTTCAATCTTCCCTGGAATGCAGATGTGTCCCTGCTCGCCATTACTTATTATGCGATCGGATTCTACGGCAAACAGGTGATCCCTGCGCTGATCCGCCGCTATTCGGCGTTGCCGGTGCTTCTTCCGCTATGTGCTCTTGTGCTGCTGCTGGAGCGGTCAGGTGTGCTTCACTACAGCCTGAATATGAAATACAAGGAATATACTTCCCTGCTGCTCGATCTGGCCGTGCCGCTGCTCATCTCATTGACGATCTGCGCTGCGGTGTACCGTCTCTCGAAGCTTGTTCCGCTGGACTGGATGGGCAGCCTGGGACGTAACTCCATTGCGATCATGTACCTGCATTTGCCGTTGAATTACGGGCTCAAATATCTCCTCGGGGCGGATTACGGGCTGTTGCCCTTTACGCTGATTGGAGTGGGGGTGCCGCTGCTGGCCGCCAATTGGGCGGTGCGTTCTCCTTTATTGTCCAGACTCTATCTGGGGCATAAGGGCGGCAGCCGTCCGGCCGTGAATTATAGCAACGCACGCTAAAAAATAGGTGAAACTAGTGATAGAAATGCACAAGCTCTTTTTCATATCTTTCATATACTTTAGTAGAATATGAAAAGGAGTGATAACGCATGGTCAAAACACTTTTGGATTATAACGCATCCGTAGTTACACCTATTACTAACGGGGTCTCCATCCCCGTCCCTATTTCTCCGGCAGGTATACAGATTGCAGGAACATCGGTTTATATTGATCCCGCAGTTCCAGGACATTTCCCCAATAAGGTTGAACTGAAAGCCACCATCGGCGTGGATGTTACGCTGGATACGCCCAATGTGCTGGTCCGCATCTGGCGGGCAGGCACCGAAATCTTCTATGCACGGGTAGAGCTGGAGGAGACTTTCAATGATGACGGCATTATTTCGCTGCATATGGTAGATATCAATGTCCCGGCCGGTGTCCAGAACTATCAGCTGATTGTAGAGAACCAGGATGTCGGCTCCGTTGCTACAGTGGTGGGACCTGTTATTTTCAGCGCTTTGGCTATCGGCGGCTAAGCTATTCATAGCCTTACCGGAAAGGGGCTTTCTCAAGTATCTGTGAAGATACCGGGGGAAGCCCTTTTTTTTGTGCGTGAAATGGAATAATTTCCTGCCTTTCTGACGAAACTGGAACACAGTACCTGTGAAATGAAGGTTAATGTTCAGGAGGGGAACTATTGTGAGGAAAATTCGTTATATTATGCTTGTGCTGTGCATCGCTGTATCGGTTTTGGGAGGAGCAACAGGAGCCTGGGCGGAGGAAAAAGCCAAAGGCACCGCTAATTCCGGCAATGCCGGAGGGGCTGCCGCTGCTGAACTGGCGCCGGGGGCGCGTTCTGCCATTCTCATGGATGCCGATACAGGCACCGTTATCTACGAGAAGAACAGCCATGATAAACTTCCGCCGGCCAGTATTACCAAGATTATGACGATGCTGCTGACCGTGGAGGCGCTGGACGAAGGCAAGCTGCAGCTCACCGACAAAGTACGGACCAGTGAGTATGCGGCGTCGATGGGCGGTTCGCAGATTTTTCTGGAGCCGGGTGAAGAAATGACGGTAGACGATATGCTGAAGGGTATCGCGATGGCCTCCGGCAATGACGCTTCTGTAGCCATGGCGGAGAAAATCGCCGGCTCGGAGAGCGCCTTTGTGGATCTGATGAACCAGAAGGCCGAGGCCTTGGGCCTCAAAGATACTCACTTCGCCAACTGCAACGGCCTGCCGGCTGCGAATCATTATTCCTCCGCGCATGACATTGCCGTAATTAGCCGGGAGCTGCTGAAGCATGAGCAGATTATCAAATACACCGGCTCTTATCAGGATTACCTGCGCAAGGATTCACCCAAGCCGTTCTGGCTCGTCAATACGAACAAGCTGGTGCGGTTCTATACAGGGGCTGACGGTCTGAAGACAGGCTATACCTCTGAAGCGAAGTTCTGCCTGTCCGCGACAGCGGCCCGGGACGGACTGCGTGCTGTGGCGGTGGTGCTGGGCGAGCCGAACACCAAAACCCGCAACAGTGAAGTATCGGCGATGTTCGACTACCTCTTTTCCCAATATAAATTGCATACGATTCACAAGGAAGGCGACACCATCGGTACGGTAAGGATCGAGAAGGGCGTGAAGACGCAATTGCCGCTGGTGGCGAAGGAGAACTATAGTGTGCTGCTCCGCAAAGGAATTACCCAGGAGGGTATCCGTCATGAGCTGGTGCTGGATGAGCATGTGAAGGCTCCGGTGGCCGAAGGCCAGACGGTCGGCAAGCTGGTAGTCTACCAGGGAACCGGTATTCTGAAGGAATATGAGCTGAAGGCAGGCGAAACAGTAGCCAAGGCAGGCTGGTGGAAGCTGTTCAAGCGGGCAACGGGCTCTATGTTTACGAATGATTAATTTCTTGCATTTTGTAGATTGATCGCGTGCTTTGTGTAAGTTCTTAGGGGTTTTCTTCTAGTTTTGTCGTGAGGCAGGAATCCTCAATTGCGGTGTAGAAACCTTGTCCTTGTAGGGGAAAGTTAAAAAGTTACAGGGCGGTTGTCCAAGCAACGAAGAGGAGAGTGGCAAGTATGAATTCTCATGTGGAGATGGAGCATCACCGGGGTGTGCTGATTGTCCGGTTGTCCGGGGAACTGGATCATCACGCAGCCGATTATGTACGTATGGATATGGATGAAGCAATAATGCGGGGCCAGGTGGAGCATCTGATCCTCAGTCTGAGAGACCTGCAGTTCATGGACAGCTCAGGGCTGGGTGTCATTCTCGGAAGGTACAAGCTGATCCGCAGCAAGGGCGGAAAAATGGCAGTCTGCGATGCCACCGCACCCGTGAAGCGCCTGCTGGAAATGTCGGGCCTGTTCAAAATCATGCCCCTATATGACGACGAGAGCGCCGCACTCTCGGATTTGGAGGTTGCGTTATGACTAGTAGCGAAGCTCGTAACTTCATGAGTGTCCAGTTTGCCGCACTGTCGGAGAATGAATCGTTCGCACGTGTAGTGGTGGCTGCGTTTGTCTCCCGGCTCGATCCGACGATGGAGGAGCTGAATGACCTGAAAACCGTAGTCTCTGAGGCGGTTACCAACTGTATTATCCACGGATATGACAGTGATCCCTCAGGCGTTGTCACGATATCCGCTTCCCTTGACAATGAGACCGTACATCTGACCATTGAGGATCAGGGCCGGGGGATTGAGGATCTGGAGCTGGCCCAGCAGCCGCTGTATACCTCGAAGCCGGAGCTGGAGCGGTCGGGTATGGGGTTCACCATTATGGAGAACTTCATGGATGAATTCGAGGTCACCAGCGAGCCGGGACGCGGGACCTCCATCTCGATGAAGAAAACCATCGTTTCGAAAAAAGCTTTATACAATTAGGGGTTGGAGCCATGGATGCAGGGTCAAAAAAAGCTCCGCCGACCTATTTGGACGATGCGGAGGTCAAACGTCTAATCGCACTCAGTCAGGCCGGGGACCATACGGCCCGCGATACGCTGGTGAATTGCAATATCCGACTCGTCTGGTCGGTGGTACAGCGGTTTATGAACCGCGGATATGAACCGGATGATTTGTTCCAGATCGGCTGTATCGGGCTGCTGAAGTCCGTTGATAAATTCGACCTCAGCTATGAGGTCAAGTTCTCCACCTATGCGGTGCCGATGATTATCGGCGAGATCCAGCGCTTCCTCCGCGATGACGGCACGCTCAAGGTCAGCCGCTCGCTGAAGGAAATGGCCAACAAGGTGCGCAAGATGAAGGATGAGATGTCCAAGACACTCGACCGTCTGCCGACCATCGGTGAAGTGGCCGAAGCGCTGGGCGTGACACCCGAAGAAATCGTCTTCGCCCAAGAGGCCAACAAGCCGCCGACCTCCATTCACGAGACCGTCTTCGAGAACGACGGCGATCCGATCACGCTGATCGACCAGATTGCCGACGAGTCGCAGGAGCGCTGGTTCGACAAGCTGGCCTTGAACGAGGCCATCGGTGCCTTGACCGAGCGGGAGCGCCTGATCGTATACCTGCGTTATTACCGCGATCAGACCCAGTCCGAAGTCGCCAGCCGCCTTGGCATCTCGCAGGTGCAGGTGTCGCGGCTGGAGAAGAAGATCCTCGCGAACATCCGGGAGCAGATTGCGCAGTAGCGCGGGTGCGGCGGTCGGATGCAGCAGTAGAGCGAAGGTAGCGGTGCAGCGGTCAAGCACCCTCTGCTGGCGGTAGCCACCGGAGGGCAGGATTACCAGTAAGGTTTGAGCGTGATTCAAGTATGTGATGTACAGTGACGGGTGCAAGGAACGGCAAGGTGTATGTGAAGCAGCAGGGACCGCCCCTTCCGGGGCGGTTTTTTGCGCGTAAAGAATAGACGCGTGAAGTGAATTGATATGTTCACACTCATACTTACACTCACACGATCAATTATCCTTCTATTTCTGATGATCGAAACAAACTTTTGGCGATCCGAACAAACTCTCGCTGATCCGAACAAATCAGAGGTTATGAGATCCGGGAATAGATGGATTTCCTCCACTTACTGATGGGGAATAGAGGCCTGCTACAACAGCAGTTGGAAAAATGGCACTTAAATTCGCCCATTTCACCCGAAGTCACGAAAACGAATAAATTAGATGCTGTTTTTCCACTTGCTTCGGTCCATTCCGGAAAAAGGAGTAAATTAAGATACACTTTTCCACTTACTGTAACTGATAGCTGCACCTGTAACCGAAAGTTGCAACTGCTGTAACTGATAGCTGCACCTGTAACCGAAAGTTGCAACTGCTGTAACTGGTAGCAGCACCTGTAACTGATAGCTGTAACTGCTGTAACCGAAACCTGTAACTGAATTTCAAGCCGCCCCGCTTACAAAAGGATCATTAATGGCCTTCTCAGTGTTATGTCTCAGTGTTATGTTGGCATCGTAATATGTGATACACTCTTAAACATACGTAATCATATAGGTTGTTTTTGGCACCAATAAGACATTTTAGTGAGGGGACTGGCCATGGATTATTCAAAGCTCAGTAAAGAGGTTTCTTATGCGCTGCGTCATGCGCCTTGGGAATATGAACTGGAATTAGATCCTGAGGGCTTCGTAGAGATCGGACAGTTGCTCAATGCCTTGCACCTTGATCAGCAGTGGAACTCCGTTACGGCTGAGGATCTGGCTAAGATGATAGAAGCATCGGCTAAACAACGGCATGAGATGGTGGAAGGCAAGATCAGGGCGCTGTACGGCCACTCTGTGCCCCAGAAGATCGCCAAGAAGAATGAGACTCCGCCCCCGGTACTGTATCACGGGACTGCCAGACAATGGGTGGAGACGATTCTGCATGAAGGCCTGAAACCGATGAAGAGGCAGTACGTTCATTTCTCGGTGGACACGGATACAGCAAAACTGGTTGGTGCACGAAAGGATTCCAGACCTGTAATCTTAACCATTGATGCCGGGCGTGCAGCAGCTGAAGGGATTAAATTCTACCACGGCAATCATAATATCTGGTTAGCAGACTACATCCCCCCGGAATTCATCCCAGACCCACAGCCGTCCGTACCGAGATGAAATTTATCCTGATCCCCAGCGCAGCTCCGCTGCACGGATGCTCTTTATTACCGTATTTGCTTCCCAACCACAAAAAGCGTCCCAGCCAGCCATTCAACGGCTCGCGGGACGCTTTTATTTAAATATAATTTACAGAAACGGTACCGCGTCCTTCAAAAGGCTGGCGAGGCTGCTTCCGTTCACCCGTGTATTCCTTGTTACTTCCTATTGACCTAAGGTGCTACAATCACACCCGTAGAGATCATATCATTCCCCGGTGCCCGATAGTTGCCGGCATCGTTGCCGGATAAGGTGTAGACCACGGTGATAAGTTTGCCGCTCCCCGCAGCAGCATCGCTATAGGTGGCTGTTGCGCTGACCGTTACATCATCCCCCGGAATAATTCCGTTTAGCGTGCCCGGAGTGACTTGAGCGGATCTGGTTCCATCAAAGAGCTTGGACTCCGTGATAACTGGTGCGGTAATGTTCAACTGCAATGCAGTGATGATACCGGTACTTATAGTATAGCTGGCAGGCGGATAGTAGTTGCCCGCATCTAACCCCGTCAGGGAATAGGAGATGGTAATGAGTTTGTTCACGCCTACGTTGGCATCGCTATAGGTGCCCGCAGCATGTACAGTTACATCATCCCCAGGGAAAATGCCGGTAACCGCACCGGCAGTCACCGCCGCCGCCGTAGTTCCGTCATAGACTCTGGTCCGGGTGATCTGATCACGGTCAATCTCTCCAGTGGTGACCACGTAGTTCACAGGTGCAATATAATTCCCTGCGTCGGCTCCGCTTAGTGTATAGACTACAGTTATCGTCTTATTCATACCCACTGCGGAGGTATCATAATTGGCAATTGCGCTCACACTGACATCATCCCCGAAGACTATCCCGATGAGCTGGCCTGGGGTTACCGCCGCTGCCGTAGTTCCATCCTTGAACTTCGCCAAGGTCAAATCAGGGGTCTCGATAGTCAACTGATTGAGCGTGATACTTCCCGTATTTACGATAGTTGGAGTGGGCGCAATATAACTCGCTGCCTGTGCTCCGCTTAAGGTATAGATCACGGTGATCGCCTTGTTCACCCCAAGTGCTGCGCTGTCGTAGGAAGCAGAGGCATGGACTTCGACTTCGTCACCGCTCAGTATACCAAGCGGCGAAGCCGCCGTTACTGCTGCTGTAGCTGTGCCATCATAGATTTTGGACTCTGTCAAGGAGACAGGGAGACCTATGGTCAGTTCAATTGCTGTAAGCTCAATTGTGCTGGAAGGGGCCGAAATATTGCCGGAGCTGTCTACAGCGTACAGCACATAATCATCGGCGGGCAGGCCCTGCGTGTTCAGTGAAGAGTAGACGGAGGCGGTTACTGCAAGCTTTTTACCTTGAGCAGCAAGGACGGAATTCTCCAAGCCCGCCGTGGTCACAGTCACAGTGGCAGGAACAAGATACAAATAACCCGCTTCATTGCTTGTGCCATAGACATTATCTCCGACAGAAACCGCTCCATGAGTTACGCTGGTTAGCAGAGGGGCGGAGGTATCTCCCGGATCTACCGGTTCTGGTGTGGGTGCCGGTGTCGCTATAGGAGTAGGTTCCGGTACTGTTGTAGGTATTGGTGTAGGAGTAGGCGTTGGGAGAGAAGGCTCGTATACGTTGTATACAGGTGTAGGAGTGGCAGTGGGGGTAGCTGTAGGACTGGCTGTAGGAGAAGCTGTCGCCGAAGGCGTGCCCGCATCGTCAATGCCCGGGGTACTGGAAGGGGCGGCCTCAATGGCCTTGGTCCGTGTCAAGGAGACTACCGCTTCCGCGCGGGTGATATCTCTGCCGGGTCTGAAGCTGTTATCCTCGGAATACCCTTTCATGACTCCTGTAGAGGTAACTGCATGTACAGAGCTTAAGGCCCACGGAGCAATCTCCCTGGAATCGGAGAAAAGAGTACCGGTCTTCCCTGCATCCAGCTTCAATAACCGGTTGATGATTACAGCAGCCTCTTGCCTGCTGATGGTCTTGCCGCTGCCGATTGTACCATCGGAGTACCCTTTGATATATCCTGCTTTCACTGCTTTGGCAACCTCGGCATAGGCCCAGTTGCTTGAAGAGAGATCCTTATAGGAGACAGGAGCAGCTTCAGTGAAGCCGAAGGCACGGTTAATCAGCGCCATGAATTCTGCTCTTTTCAGACTATTATCCGGCTTGAAGCTGCCGTCGGCGTATCCCTGAATGAACCCTTTGTCCATCCAATCCGTAATTTCGTCCTGTGCCCAGTGGCCTGTAATGCCTGTTAGTGAAGGTGCTGCACTGACCGTGGCGGTTCCTGCTGAAGTGTAAAGTGCAGTAACGATCATTAGAGTGGAGAGAAAAAGCTTGCCGGGTGTATGATTCAATGTTGCGCCTCCTGAAATTGGTTTTGTCTCCGGTGAATAAGGCCATGGGGTGTGCTAAAGATCCTCCCGGCAGCAGTTTTGGCCTGTACAATCTTGCTAAATGAAATAATAGTATCATAATCTATTAAAAATTAATCGAATTAAATTTAATTAATGTAAATTAAATTTACCAAAATATAAACCTGCCACTGGTCAATAAATAAAGGGAGGGTGGAGGGGATCGACGGTTCCAGCTGCGGGACAAAATCGTGATAAAATCATGTAACCTTTTGCCTCCGGAAGGGCACTTATTATTAGAACCATCTAAAACATACAGAAATGAGGTTCGGGAGACCTATGCTGCAGTGGATTGAAGAAGCGCAGAAGGGAAATGCCGAGGCATTCCGGGAGCTTAGCGGGCATGTCCGGGGGATGGCTTACGTTGTGGCCTATGACATGCTTGGAGATGTACAGCTTGCTGAAGACGCGGTGCAGGAAGCGTTCCTTGAGGCCTATATGAACCTTGGCAGCCTGCAGGAGCCGGCGGCGTTTCCGGGATGGTTCAAAACGATTGTAGTCAGGCAGTGTCACCGGCAGCTGAGGCGTGAGCGCCTGGCACTTCTGCCTATGGAGGCTGCTGCACATGTCGCGGAGTCTACTCCCGGCGTTGCGGAAATTGCCGAACGCAAAGAATGGACCCGGGTGCTGCACAGCTCCGTGGCAGAGTTATCCGCTAAGCTGCGGGTACCGCTGCAGTTGTTCTATTTCTACGGCTATTCGCTTCAGGAGATTTCCGTGTATTTGGGAATACCGCCAGGGACGCTGAAGAAACGGCTGCACGACGGCAGACGCAAGCTGAAGGGGGCTTTTCCCGTTGCTGATCTTGCCGCTGCATTTCATCTGTTACAAGAGGGAGGACAACGTATGCTGCATATTGTGAATGGGGATTCGGTTGGAGATAAGCTGAAGCAGGGGATTGTCCAGGGAGATGTGCTCGTCTGGAGGGAAATCTATTCGGCCGGGCCGATATTCATAGATCTGTCCTCAGAGCAGGAGCGGCGGGTGCGGGCGGAGGTTCTGGAGGCCACACTGGGCATTCCGGCGGCTGAGTATATGACAGGATGTGCGGAGCAGGAGCGGATTGTCGGCGGATTCCACGGTTATGATGAGGTGGTGCTGTGGTTCGAGCATGATCTGTTTGACCAGAGTATGCTGGCCTATCTGCTGCATTGGTTCAAGGGGCGCAAGCTTGGCCGCACCAAGCTGAGTCTGCTCTGCATCGGCGAATTCCCTGGAATTGAGCCGTTCCATGGTCTGGGACAGCTTACGAAGGATCAGCTTAGCACCTTGTCCGGGACCTGGCAGAACCTTGGCAAGAAGGAGCTTCAGCTCGGGAGCCTGCTGTGGGAGGCTTACGCCTCAGCAGATCCCGGGAAGCTGGCAGCATTGCTGGAGGAGAGAAGGGATGAGCTTGGGGAGGGTGCGCTTTCTTTTGCCTATGATGCCTTCAAGGCCCATCTCTCACGGCTGCCTTCGGTAGAGAACGGCCTCGGTATTGTTGAGCAGACAACCCTTCAAGCTGTAGCGGACGGAGTGGATACACCGCTTAAGCTGTTCCGCCAGGTTACGGATGAACTGCACCGGCTGGGGATGGGCGATACTGAATATTGGAAAGTTCTGCGCACACTGACGGCCGGGGAGCATCCGCTGCTGGTGATTGATGGTACGGCAGAAGTGACAGACTACAGGGAAGTACCTGAATTCCTGAGCCGCCCGGTTATGCTGACTCCGCTTGGAGAGCAGGTGTTGGCCGGAAACGCTGACCGGGTAAAAGTACAAGGAGTAGACGAATGGTATGGTGGCCTGCATATGCAGGGGCATGAGGCGTCATGGCGCTGGGACAGCACTGCCGGGCGGCCTGTGCACAACCATACTTCCACACAAACGGAATAGTGCGATGTCCAAATAGAGCGATGTCCAAATAGAGCGATATCCAAATAGTGCAATATCCAAAGAGGTTTCCCGGCTAATTCGAAGCTGGGGAGCTTCTTTGGTGTTTGGGTGGGGATAGAAAATTGGACCCTTATGGAACACTCATAAGTATACATGGGATAGTCTGGAAACAGCCTTCACCCCATTCATTCCATAGTGAAAACTCTGGGCACAGGCTGGGCAGGCGATACGAGGAAATCAAAGGGAGAAATCCCTCTGATTCCTCCGGAAGTAAGAGATGCGAGGAAATCAAAGGGAGAAATCCCTCTGATTCCTCCGGAAGCAGGAGATACGAGTAAATCAAAGGGAATAATCCCTCTGATTCCTCCAGAGTAAGGGATTTGTACACCTCAGGCAGTGGTCGGCGAGGAGGAGCAAAAGTGCCCCTCATTCTGCCAAAAGTAGTCGGTGGTCGAACAGGAGGAGCAAAAGTGCACCTCATTCTGCTAAAAGTGGTCGGTGGTCGGCGAGGAGGAGCAAAAGTGCACCTCATTCTGCCAAAAGTGAGCGGAGGTAGGCTAGGAGGAGCAAAAGTGCCCCTCATTCAGCCAAAAGTGGGCAGCGGTCGACCAAGAGGAGCAAAAGTGCACCTCATCCTGCCAAAAGTGGGCAGCGGTCGACCAAGAGGAGCAAAAGTGCACCTCATCCTGCCAAAAGTGGGCGGAGGTCAGCCAGGAGGAGCAAAAGTGCCCCTCATTCAGCCAAAAGTGGGCAGCGGTCGACCAAGAGGAGCAAAAGTGCACCTCATTCTGCCAAATTGGTCAGAGGTCCTCAGTTTCCATACAAACCACATCCGCCGCAAGCCAAATAACATGCAAAAAACAGCCTGCAAACATACCTTCAGCAGTCGGCCCATACGCAAATTCAGCAGCCGGACCATGCAGAGCTCCGCTTTTATAAGTATAATGATTACTCTGAGCCTAAGAAATCTAAGCAGAGGGGGAGCGGCTATCCGAACATTAGTGATCAGTGACATTCATGGCTGTGTACAGGAATTCAACCTGCTGCTGCGCAGGGCCAATTACAGACCCGCCGAGGATCAGTTAATTCTGCTGGGCGACTATGTGGACAGAGGGCCGGATAGCAGAGCGGTGGTTGAGCAGGTGAAACGTCTCGCCGAAGACCATGGAGCCATCGTATTGCGGGGTAATCATGACCAGATGGCGTGCGATGCGCTGACGGGGGAAGATGATAAGCGGGATACCCACTGGATGACGGGCGGGGGCTTCCATACCCTGCTGAGTTATTGCGGAGGCCGGGAGTCGGTCCTGCTGCACCCGGATTCCGGCTGGAAGGATTACGCGGAGATAAAGGAATATATGCGCAGTGAATATAAAGAGCATTTGGAATTCTTAAGCTCGCTGCCTTTCTATTATGAGACGGACACCCATCTGTTCGTACATGCCGGGATCGATCCTTCGCTTGCGGACTGGAGGAGCCAGCGGGAGTATGATTTTATATGGATACGTGAGCCCTTCTATAATCATCCCGTGACTTCTACTGTGAAGACGGTCGTATTCGGACATACCTCTACACTCGATTTGCAGGATGGGGCAGGTGTCTGGTTCAGCCCGCTCGGGGATAAGATTGGAATAGACGGCGGCTGCGTATATGGGGAACAATTGAACTGCCTGGAGATTCATGAAACCGGGTATAAGACCTATTCCGTCCGGTTCGGCGAGCGTGACTGACTAAGGCGGCGGAGTCGTAAGGGTGAAATCCGGGATATAATTGGTTATAATTGGAATATCAAATCCAGAGTCCAGGAGGAAGAGATGTCCAATTCACTTTTAACGAAGAACGCTTTGGCCCGGTCACTCAAAAAGCTTATGCTCACTAAGCCGCTGAACAAAATAACGATCCAGCAGCTTACCGCAGACTGCGGGGTGACCCGTCATACGTTTTATAACCATTTTCAGGATATCTATGAGCTGCTCGGGTGGATCTATAAGTCCGAAGTGATTGAAGGGCTTGAGCAATATTGCTGCTGGGCCGGTTGGAAGCAAGGATTCCTTAGTGTCCTGCGATACACAGTGAATAACAAAACCATCTGTCTGAACACCTTCCATTCGCTTGGGCGCGAGCATCTGGAGACGTTCCTGTACGGGGTAATCTATAGCGTTATGATCCGGGTAGTGGAAGAGCTGGACGCGCAGGAATGGCCGGGACAAGAGCTGATTCCGGAGCAAGTGCGTGAACAGGCCAGACTGGATATAGCCGATTTCTACACACTGGCGATCCTCGAACAGATCATCCACTGGCTCAGAGCAGGCGCGAACACAGACCCGGCCGTGATTGTAGACAAGGTGTCGCGGATTATGGATGGAAGTATTGCCCGGGGGCTTGCGCATTATCAGTCGGCTGTTCATTCAGCCAAGTAATGACACAATGTCCGGCGGATGTGTAATCCCTATACAGTCACTCCAAGCTGTCCATAGAATTCATTGATCACCGTGGGTATAGTGAAGGCAGTTAGCAGGCACTTATCCCACATCAAGGAAGGAAGAGGACACATGGGTACATATCAAAGAATACATCCGCAGGTTCAGGAAGGCATCGCTTCGCGCAAGGCTTATCTGGTTGGAGGCGGGATCGGCTCCCTGTCGGCAGCGGCATTCCTGATCCGTGACGGCCACATGCCCGGCCGGAATATTCACATTCTGGAGCAATCGGCAGTATATGGCGGTTCGATGGACGGGGCAGGCAATGCGAAGGACGGCTACAGCGCCCGGGGCGGACGCGAGATTGAGGAGCATTTTGAATGCTTCATGGAGCTGTTCGGCTTCATTCCATCATTGACCAACCCGGACCGGACAGTCCTGGATGAGTTCCGTGAGCTGAATCTGGCAGAACCGATTGAATCGCATTGCCGCCTGGTAGAGAAAGAAGGCACACCTGCAGACTTCTCTACGCTTGGACTCTCAACGGCACACGCGCTGCAGCTGGGCAAGCTGACCCTTGCCACTGAAGACAGACTTGGCGCGGTGACGATTGAGCAGTTTCTTGACCCGAGCTTCCTGGAGACGAATTTCTGGTATTTCTGGCGTTCGATGTTCGCCTTCGAGAATTGGCACAGCGTAGTTGAGGTTAAGCGTTACATGGAGCGGTTTATGCACCTGATCTCCGGCATGAACCAGTTAAAGGGCATTCTGCATACCGAATACAACCAGTTCGATTCGCTGATTCTGCCGCTGATGAAATGGCTGGAGCGTGAAGGCGTTCATTTCGACAAGGGTCACCAGGTAACCGATCTGGAGCTTGATTTCAGCGGCGGCGAGAAGGTGGTAACCGCGATTCAGCTCCTGGTGAACGGATCGCCTAAGACTATTTCAACAGCACGCGGAGATCTGGTGATGGTTACGAACGGCTCAATGACAGAGAATTCTACCCTGGGCGATATGGACCATCCGGCCGTGCTGAACCGGTCCGTCACAGAGCGTGGCTGTTGGAGTCTATGGGAGAAGCTGGCCGCCAAATCCCCTGATTTCGGCCATCCCGAGGTATTCTGCGGAGACATCGACAAGTCGAAATGGCTGTCCTTCACGATGACCTTCACCGATGACGAGATTGTCTTCCCGCATCTGCTTGAGCTCACGGGTGATGCTCCCGGAATGGGCGGGGTAGTGACGATCAAGGACTCCAGCTGGATGATGTCCTGGACCGCACCGAAGCAGCCGCATTTCATCAACCAGCCGGATAACGTCAAGGTGCTCTGGGCGTATGGCCTGTTCCCGGATGCCGAAGGCGACTATATTAAGAAGAAAATGAGCGATTGTACCGGCCGCGAGCTGCTGGAGGAGCTGTGTTATCATATGGGGCTGAAGGACCGCATCCCGGAGATTCTGGAGCATACCACGAACGTGATCCCTTGCATGATGCCTTATATCACCTCCCAGTTCATGCCGCGCGTGGCGGGTGACCGTCCGCAGGTTGTACCGCAGGGAAGCATGAATCTGGCCTTCCTCGGCCAGTTCGCCGAAGTGCCGGACGACTGCGTCTTCACTGTGGAATATTCGGTACGTTCCGCGATGATGGCAGTATATAATCTGCTCGCGCTGGAGAAAGAAGTGATTCCCGTCCATCCGAGTAAATATGATGTCCGGGTGCTGCTGACCGCGCTCAGAACCTGTCTGGGCAACAAGTCGCTGCCGCTGGACAAGACACTCGGGGAGCTGCTGGCCGGAACCGTGATCTCCAAATTAATATAACAGATAGACATTCGCCGCTACAGTCATGCCCGGCATCCGGCAGACATAGGATGGTAATAAGCAAGCGCTTTTACTATTTCTGTTACTGCAGGAGGAGATCGTGTGAACGATAGACTGGCAGCCCTTATTCTGCGGATAGACACGATTGCCACGGAAATCCTTGAACCGCTGCGTCTTAAAACCATTAACGAAGCAGCTCTGCTTGAGCTGTACGAGGTACTGGATGAGATCTGTCTGCTGATCGGGCATGAGCGGCAGATTGACCGGGAACTCGCTTCGAACCTGTTCCTGATCTATTCACAGCTGGTGACCCAATCCAATTATGTATATGACAAAAGCCTCTTCGTGCCGCATATCGGCAAGCTGCAGGGCGTTATACGCAAATTATTCGGCGGCACGCTTCAGAAGGTATAATACCTTCCTTCCGGCATTGCCCTTATATGTCAGCAAGTCCAATTGGCAGCCTATGCTCCCGGTGCATCTTTAACAGGATGTGTTCAGGAGGATAGGCTGTTGTTATTTTTCATTTGTCCATTGCCAATAGTGGCCTGTTCCTTTACAATATGATAATGAGAATGAGAATCAATTTCACGGAAACAGGTGACCAACATGAATCATCAGGCAGTGTCCGGGAGCGGACTGGACCGGAAGGCAGAACCGCTGAAGCTGCGGTCCCGTCCCTGGGCGGCAACATTAATTCTAATTGGCGGTCTGATTGCGCTGGCGCTGGGCGTCGCTGTTTCAGTATCGTTTGGGGCGGCAGATATTAAGCTTTCTGTCGTATGGACCGCCGTCTTTCATTTCAATCCCGATATTACAGAACATCAGATTATCCGTGAGCTAAGGCTGCCGCGTGTGCTTGGCGGAGTGATGGTTGGAGCCAGCTTTGCTGTGGCAGGGGCAATTATGCAGGGAATGACCCGCAATCCGCTGGCGGATTCGGGACTGATGGGCATTAACTCTGGAGCAGGCTTTGCGCTCGCCGTCTGCTTTGCCTTTTTTCCGAATCTGTCGTTCATGTATCTTATTCTGTATTCCTTCATCGGGGCGGGAGCCGGAGCAGGTATTGTCTACGGCGTAGGTTCGCTGGCGAAGGGCGGACTTACCCCAGCCCGGCTGGTATTGGCAGGCGCTGCGCTCAGTGCGCTGCTCTCGGCGCTGAGTGAAGGCATCGCGCTGTATTTCAAAATCGGACAGGATCTCGCCTTCTGGTATGCAGGCGGCTTAGCCGGAACCAAGTGGCTACAGCTCCAGATCATGTCCCCATGGGTGGGCGCGGCAATCCTCGGAGCCATTGTTCTCTCCCGTTCCATTACGATGCTCAGCCTGGGTGAGGATATTGCCCGGGGGCTTGGACAACGTACCGGGCTGGTGAAGCTGGCCGGTACCCTGATTGTTCTGATTCTGGCCGGTGCCTCGGTAGCTATAGTAGGAGCCGTAGGGTTTGTCGGTCTGATCATTCCCCATCTGACGCGTTACCTCGTAGGGGTGGATTACAGATGGATCATTCCTTGCTCGGCGGTGCTGGGTGCGCTGCTGGTTGTGGGGGGCGATCTGACTGCCCGGATGATCAATCCGCCGCATGAAACGCCGGTAGGCGCGATTATCGCACTGATTGGGGTGCCGTTCTTCCTGTATCTGGCCCGCAAAGAAAGAAGGGAGCTGTAAGGATGCAGAGTCATAAGCTGACTTCCTCAGAAGTGGCAAAGCGTAAGCGTGGCCTGACGATACTCGGCGTGCTGGCCATTCTGATTATTATGATGTTCATTATAAGTATGAATACAGGATACATACGATTAACTCCGTCTGAGCTGCTGGATACGCTGCTCGGCAAGGGGACGGATAAGCAGGAGCTGATCCTGTTCCAATTCCGCCTGCCGCGGATTGTAATCTCCCTTCTGATCGGTACAGCCCTTGCCGTCTCCGGTGCGGTAATGCAGGGGGTCTTCCGCAATGATCTGGCGGACCCGGGAATTCTCGGCATCAATGCCGGAGCCGGACTGATGGTCATGCTGATGGTGTCATTCTATCCGACGACCTCGGCCGCACCAGTCTATCTGCTGCCTGTCGTTGCCTTTGTCGGGGCGGCATGTACTGCCGCTCTGATCTATACCCTTGCCTACAAGCGGCATCAGGGCATTGCCCCGATCCGCCTGCTGCTTACCGGTGTTGCAGTGGCCGCAGGGATGAGTGCCGCGATGATCGTGCTGACTCTGCGCCTCGACCCGGACAAATATCAGTTCGTCGCCACCTGGCTGGCGGGCAGTATCTGGGGAACAAGCTGGAAGTTTGTCTTGTCCCTGCTTCCCTGGATCGTCATTCTCCTGCCTTACGTCTTCTATAAGGCACGGGTAATGAATGTGCTTAACCTGGGTGAGCAGACGGCTACCGGACTCGGTGCCCATGTGAGCAGAGAGCAGTTCCGCCTGCTGGCGGCGGCGGTCGGGCTTGCGGCATCCAGCGTAGCCGTAAGCGGAGGCATCGGCTTCGTCGGGCTGGTCGGCCCGCATCTGGCCAGACGGCTGGTGGGGCCGAAGCATCAGCTGATGCTGCCTGCGTCGGCCCTGATCGGTGCGCTGCTTGTCGTGGCGGCCGATACGATCGGGCGCCGGATTCTGCAGCCGTCCGAGATTCCTACCGGTATCGTGGTGGCGGTGATCGGCGCTCCGTATTTTCTCTATCTTCTGGCCCGTACCAAATCTTAAATACACCTAGACCTTGGAGGGATAATATATGAACGAATCAATGGAACTGTACGATGTGACGATTATTGGCGGAGGCCCCGCAGGGATGTACACGGCATTCTACAGCGGGATGAGGGATCTGAAGACGAAGTTGATTGAAGCGAAGGAAGAGCTGGGCGGAAGAATGCTGATCTATCCTGAGAAAATGATCTGGGATGTCGGAGGAGTAACGCCCATTCTCTGCCGCCAGTTAATAGATCAGCTTGCGGAGCAGGCCCGCACCTTCGATCCTACCATTGTATTCGGGCAGCAGATTGTACATCAGGCCCGGCAGGAGGACGGAACTTACATCCTGACTTCGGCAACAGGCGAGCAGCACTGGACACGGACCGTTATTCTCACCATCGGATACGGAATTCTGAAGATGGCGAAGCTGGAGATTGAGGGGGCGGACCGTTACGAAGTGACGAACCTGCACTATACCGTGCAGGAGCTGGAGCCGTTCCGCGGCAAGCGGGTACTGATCTCGGGCGGCGGTGATTCCGCAGTGGACTGGGCGAATGAGCTGGAGGGGATTGCCGCAAGTGTAGCGGTGGTGCACCGCCGGGAGCAATTCGGCGGACATGAGAAGAACATTGCCCGGATGAAGGCTTCCTCTGTGGATGTGCGTGTGCCGTGTGCGGTAAGCCAGCTGCACAGCAGCGACGGCGAGCAGATTAATCAGGTGACCGTCTGCCATCTTCAGACCGGTGAGCATGAGCAGCTTGAGGTGGATGCCGTTATTGTCAACCATGGACTCCGGAGCGACTTCGGTCCGCTGAAGGACTGGGGGCTGGATATGGGCGAGTGGTGCGCCAATGTCAGCGGGAAGCTGGAGACGAATCTGCCCGGTGTCTTCGCTGCCGGGGACTTCGTGGATTATGAGAGCAAGGTGAGACTGATTGCCGGAACGTTCACGGATGCGGTGCTTGCCCTGAACAGTGCGAAGCTCTATATTGACCCTAACGCTGAGAAGGTAGCCTATGTCTCTTCGCATAATGACCGGTTCAAGGAGAAGAATAAAGCGCTTGGCGTAGCAGATAACCACTAGTTATCCCCCTAGTTAGCCCCTGCATAAGCTGTCCCTTACACGGATTATTCCGTAGGAGGGACAGCTTATTTGTGCATGAGAGCAGCCCTCTCTTACACATTCCATATGCTGTATAAAAAAAGGATAGGGGGCGAATAGTAAGGGCAGGAGGTGCAGATATGGATAACCGTACACAACAATCCGCTGATGCTGCACAAACGGCAGGCAGCACTAGCCAGCAGGCCAATAATGCGCCGATCTCCACTCAGCTGGAAGAGACAATCCGCATGATTCAAGCCAGACTGGGGAACAGTCCGGATCTGGTTGTACGCACTTATGATTTAATTAATAGATCAGCCCGTGTGGCTGCTGTATATATGACCGGCATTACAGACCGAGGAATGGTGGAGGACTTCATCTCCCATGTAATGTCCTTTCAAGCCTTGAATGACGGTGCGATGCTTGCGGTAACCCCGGAGGAAGTGCACAGCTATATCAAAGAGAATGCCCTCAGCATCGGCAAGGAGAAGCTGGTTAAGGATATCAACGGGCTGCTTGAAGCGCTGCTGTCAGGAGACACGGTTATTCTGATCAACGGGCTGGGGGAAGGGGTTAGCGGAAGCACCTGCGGCGGTGAGGTCAGACCCGTTACGGAGGCGGGGACCCAGGTCGCTATCCGCGGCTCCAAAGAAAGCTTCACAGAGACCATCAGCACGAATATCGCCCTGGTCCGCAAAATCATTAAGAACCCCGATCTCTGGACCGAAACGATGAAGCTGGGCGATATCACCCATACTGATATCACTATTATGTATATCCATGGGGTGGCAGACGAAGAGACGATTAAGGTGTTCAAAAAAAAGCTTCAGGAGATCAAGGTCGATTCCATTCTCGAATCGGGCTACATTGAACAGATCGTTGAAGACAACAAGTATTCCCCGTTTCCAACGCTGTATAATACGGAGCGGCCTGATAGCGTGGCCGGAAATCTGCTGGATGGACGGATTGCGATCTTTGTGGACGGCACTCCGTTTGTGCTGATTGCCCCGACGACCTTCTTCATGTTCTTTCACACGGTGGAGGATTATTATCAGCGGTATGATATCTCTTCGCTGATAAGGATGCTCCGGTTCGTGTGCCTGATTATTTCCATGTATGGCCCGGCGATCTTCGTCGCCGCGCTCAACTTCCATCAGGAGATGATTCCGACACCGCTGCTGATCAATCTGGCTTCACAGCGGGAGGGAGTCCCTTTTCCTGCCTTTGTAGAAGCGGTCATGATGGAGATTACCTTTGAGATTATCCGTGAAGCGGGGGTGCGTATGCCTTCCCCGATCGGGCAGACGGTGTCCATCATCGGGGGTCTGGTGCTTGGGACGGCGGCAGTTCAGGCGGGGATCGTCTCCCCGGCTATGGTCATTGTGGTCTCCCTTACCGGGATCTCCAGCTTCGCCACTCCCGCCTTCAACATGGCACTTTCCATCCGGATGCTGCGGTTTGTGATCATGGGCATCGCCGCCTTTATGGGACTGTATGGCATCGCTATTTTTACGATTATGCTGATTGCCCATCTATGCAGCCTGCGTTCCCTCGGAGTGCCTTACATGATACCTATGGGTCCGTTTGTGCCCGAGAACCTGAAGGATACCTTCATCCGCTCGCCCATCAGCTTCATGAAGCTGAGAAAACGCCTGCAGACCAACACCGGCAGCACTTCCGCCTCTCCCAAAGGAGCCTCCAAGAGGAAATCCGATGAACGCTAAGGGACTGCTGCGCCTGATAGCCATAGCGGTAATTCTAATGCCGCTCGGCGGATGCTGGAACAGCCGGGAATTGAATGAACTGGCCGTGGTGAGCGGCATAGGAATGGACCTTGTGCCGGAGACTGATGAATACCGGGTGACCTTTCAATTGGTCAATCCTACCTCAACGGCGACGAGTGCGTCACCGGGCAGCGGGAAGCCTGGTGTTGTCGTCGTATCTGCCACAGACAAAACCATGTTCGGCGCCTTGCGGCGGGCCTCCAAGCATGTGACGCGCCAGCTTTTTTTCGCCCATACCCAGCTTATTGTTCTGGGGGAGAGCTTGGCGCGGAGTGGAATTAACGATGTGTTCGATATCTTCGAGCGTTCCCATGAGCTGCGCCTGAATTCGGCAATATTGGTCGCCCGTGGCAGCGATGCCGCATCTGTGATGAAGCTGCTGACGGCTGTGGAGAGTCTGCCGGCTCTGGGGCTGGTCAAAAAAACTCAAAATACCTCCCGGGTATGGGGAGAGAACCGGACCATCAGCGTATTCGATGTAATTAAAGGCATCACAGGTGAAGGAGATCTGACGATCAACGCGGTGAAGATCAATGGCGATGCTGAAGAGGGGAAGAAAAACAGCAATCTGGAGCAATCCGAGACGCCTACCAAGACGATGATGAATGGGCTTGGGGTGTTCAGACAAGGCAAGCTGCTCTATTGGATGAAGGATTCGGAAGCACGGGGAACGGAGTGGCTGCTTGATAAAATAGAAGAAACGGTGATCAACATTGATTCAGAGTATAAAAAAGAATCCATCGCCGTCAATGTCATCTATTCAAGAACGGAGGTACGGACCAGCATGGAGGGCGGACTTCCGGTCTTCCATGTGACGATTGCTGAAGAAGGGAGTGTCAATGAAACGGACAGCTTCGTGGACCTCGGCAACAGAGAAGAGATCTTGAAGCTCGAACGGGAGCTTGAGAAGCAAACGCGGGATGAAGTGATGCAGGCTTTTCAGAAGGCGCAGGAGCTGGAAAGTGATATTTTCAATTTCGGCAACGAGCTGAAGCGGAAGAATCCTCAGGTATGGGCGACGCTTGACAAAGACTGGGGCAGGCTCTTCGCTCAAGGCAGACTGGACCTCCATATCAAAGGGTATATCCGCAGTACAGGCATGAGTCTGAAGCCCTATATTCCCGAAGGTAAATAAGCAGCTTGAATGCAGAGATAAGGTGAATGGTGTATGAGAAAAGAAGTGGTCGGCCCAAGCCAGCTGCTTGCGATGATTATTCTGTTTGAGCTGGGGACAGCCGTACTTGTCCCTATTGGCCTTGAGAGCGGACATGCGGTCTGGCTCTCTGTTCTGTTTGCACTTCCTGGAGGAGTCTTGCTCTATCTGGTGTTCGCACATCTCTATCTCCAGTTCCCGGGCCAGATTATCAGCGGGTATACACGTACTATTCTCGGACCTTGGCTGGGCTGGCCGGTAAGTCTGCTGTTTCTGCCGGTGCTGCTCTATAACGGCTCGAGAAATCTCCGGGAAGCCGGGGATTTGCTGATTACGGCATCCTATGACAAAACACCGATTCTTATCATTAATTCCATCATGATTATTGCTGTAATGTACATCCTGAACAAAGGGATTGAGGTATTCGCCAGGACTGCCGAGATTTTCCTGTGGATCGTAATTATTATGGGGTGCATCTGTATTCTTGCCGTGATTGCTGCGGGGCTGGTGGAGTACAAGAATCTGTTCCCTCTACATATGAGTGACTATGTGGAAGCGCTGGATTCCGCTTACCCCAGCATCTGGATCTTTCCGTTCGGAGAACTGATGTGCTTCACAACGATCCTGCCCCAATTCAGCAGATCGCGGAAGGTTAAGAAAACCGGAATGGTGGCTGTCATCATAAGCGGTTGTCTGCTCAGCTTCACACATGCCATTGAAATGGCTGTACTTGGAGAGAATCTGTACAGCCGGACAACCTTTCCGATGTTTACTACGATCACCCTGGTGAATGTGGCCAACTTCGTCCAGCGCCTGGATGCGCTTGTCATGCTTACCCTGATTATCGGGGTATTCTTCAAGCTGACGGTCTACTGCTATGCCGCCGTAGCTGTAGCCAGCGATCTGTTCAAGGTTACTGACACAAGGAGGCTGGTGATTCCGGCAGGCGTTGTCATGCTGTTCAGCTCTTTTGTGAGCGCGCAGAATTACTCGGAGCATATGAATGACGGGAAGGCTTTTCTGGAGACTATTCTGCCGGTGTTCTGTGCGGTTATCCCGATCCTGCTGCTGCTGATTCATCTGGTCCGGCGCAGATTCGGCCTATACCGTTAACCGGGTAGCATTATTGGGACGGTTTGCGGCGCGGGTGGCGCTGGTAGTAGGCGTGAACGGCAACCTGAATGAACGGGAGA
Organism: Paenibacillus tritici; assembly: GCF_018207515.1. NCBI lineage: Bacteria > Bacillati > Bacillota > Bacilli > Caryophanales > Paenibacillaceae > Paenibacillus > Paenibacillus tritici. Next base: position 4,900,894 of record NZ_CP073365.1, on the reverse strand, counting down.
ATGAGGAAGATCATGATACATATGAATTCCTGCAGTGTGGTTGTGGCAAAGATGGTCGAGAGGGAGTGAATGGATTCAGTCACGCGGATTCCCGCTATTACATCAATCAGTGTAATCATGGAGAGAGTAAGCACAGCGAACAGGGCATAGATGCTGATAATCTTCATGAGGCGATCTCCTTCAGGCTCCGCAAGGCTGATTTGCCGGGTCCGGCAGGCGGGCTACAGGTATTATCTCCAATAATGGATAGGGTAAACAACAAAAAAAGCTGCCGGAAGCCGTTCAAGGCCTCCGTACAGCTTGATTATCACTCTCTTACTGTGCCGAAGTCAGCCAGTCGGCCAGCTCTTCCGTCTGAGCCAGAACGGCTATCGGATCATAGTACCAGGAACGCTCTTCCTTCCATACATAGAGGTTGCCCTTCTTGACCGCCGGCAGACTGCCCCAGATCGGGTCTGCCTGGAAGTCTTCCACAGTCTGTGTGTTATCGGTTACGACCAGATAATCACCTGCGTATTTTCCCAGCGTCTCGGCGGATAACTCAGCCCACTGCTTCTCCATAATTTCAGCGGCCACTTCTGCCGGCGGCTTGCGTCCCAGTGCCTGGTAGACCGGCTGTCCTCCGCGTCCGAAGTTGTCTCCGTAGACCCAGGTGGACTTGTCAGAATGCTCCAGAATACTGAAGGTGGCACCGGCGGGAATGGCAGCATCCACCCGGGCCTTGGCATCGGCGATGCGCTTATCATAATCGGCCAGCCAGGCTGCAGCTTCCTGCTCCTTGCCCAGCAGCTTGCCGAAATAGGTCAGCTCCTCATGGGCATTCTTCAAATCGCCGTACGGCACAATGACCGTAGGGGCAATCTGGCTGAGTGCCGCGTAGCTGTCTGCGTTACCGGAGATAATCAGGTCCGGGTTCAGCGCGAGGATATTCTCCGGTGACATTTTTCCGTATGTACCGGTATCCGCGACTCCCGCGAGGGACTCTTTGAAGTAGATATTCTCAAGCGTCAGTCCGGGAGCGCCGACTGGAATAGTATCCAGTGCAATCAGGCTGCCCAGATATTCTTCTGCGACAATCCGCTTTGGTGCAGTAGGCACTTCAATATCCCCATTAACAGTCTTCACTGTATGGAACGCGGGAGCTGCTGTGGCTTCAGCTTGGTCAGGCTGCGTGGAGGAAGCGGGTGCCCCGGTAGCCTGAGCTCCAGCAGCGCCGTTACTTGGGTTAGAGGTGTTGTTTCCACAAGCCGAGGCTGTTAGCGTCAGTGCCAGCAGTAGCGGAAGGAACAGCCAATGTTTCAGATGAATACTGCGTGAATAGGGATGGTTCAAGATGTAGCCTCCTTATGTAGAACGATTATCATTCTCAATAACACTTTACAGAGTTTGCTCTATTTACACTATGGCTGAATGTGATGTCCTGCCATGTAAATTTATGATGTCAGCGCCTGCAGGAGCACCTTGAGCTGGGCCTCAGAGGAGAGCGGGTCGAAGCCGTAGAACATGGCCGGCTGATTCAGGAAGTAGATCTTCCTGCCTGAAGTGCCATCCATATGCCGATGGTCAGCTGGGTGAAGAAAGGAACGGAGCGGCTCCAGCGCTTCCGCAGCTCCGGCACTGGAGGTAATAAAGATGTGGTCAGCTGGATAGCGGGCGATGTCGGTGAAGGCAAGCTCCAGGTACCCCTTATCCACGAGTCCCTCCGCAACGAGGCTGAGCGGTGGCCGGAAGCCCAGATCATCATACAGAATCTGTGTTCCGCGTCCATAGCTGCTGCTGAAGCAGTAAGCTGCTTCTGCACCAAGCTCCCAGACGATTGCGGTTCCCCGGCCGCCTATCCTGCGGTCAAGCTGCTGGTTAGCCTGGTGGCATTGCTCATCATAGAGATTTAGCCAGGCATCCGCCTGCGGCTTACGGCCGGTTACTTCGGCAATCAGCCGGAACTGCTCGCGCCAGTTCATCTGCATGAAGGGAATCTCAATAACCGGTGCTACGGACAGGAGCTGCTTGTTCTTGTCAGGCAAGGAGTAGCTGATTATCACATCCGGCCGGGCTGAGGATAAGCGGTCGTATAGACCTGTGGAGCTGCTGCCTTCATCCTGGAGCTTGTGCCCTGAGGGAACAGGCAGCCTTCTCTCCATCCAGGCCGAATAGGCACCGAGACGGGGAACCACTTCAAGTGCCTGAAGGCTGGCGGTGTGATTGAAGTTCAGCGAGACTACGGATTTGTTCTTGCGGTGGTAGGCGGCAGGAGAGATTCCTACGACCTGCTTGAACTTGCGGCTCAAATAAGTTCCTTCGCTGTAACCGACTTCAAGCGCAAGGCTGCTCAGATTCGGCGCACCTGTAAGGATACGCTGCTGGGCCTTGCGGATGCGCAGCAGGGTTACATATTCATTAAAGGTCTGGCCGGTGGATTTACGGAATGCGCGGGAGAAGTGCTCCGGGCTCACTCCGGCAAGCTCGGCGGCCTGTCCTCTTGTCAAATCCTCATTATAATGGGACTCTATATATTGCAGCACAAGGTCAAGCCAGTGGACCGCCTGTTCTGTGTATTCCGGATTACTGTTATATAGCTCCGAGAGCAGCTCCGTGAAAAGGTACTGCAAAGCGAACGGCGGGTTCTGCTCCGGCTGGTTCCAGTCGCTCAGCAGCCGTGCAGCCAGTGCGCCAATATGGGGCGGACAACTGCGGAGCGGTTCACCGCTATTTAGCGGGCTGGAGCGGTGGCTGCTGCTGCCGGGGATCACGGCATATTCGATCCACACGCCCTGCAGCTTATGCGGCAGAATAATCTGTGCAGAGCGGTCACTGCATAAGATCTGGCCGCCGGACAGACGAATCCGTTCTCCGTCCAGCTCGATCATCCCGCTGCCTCCGGTAACTACAACCAGCAGGGAAGAGCAGGGCCGGCTGGCCTCCTCCCGACTAGAAGTAGCCTTATCCAGCGCCGTAACACGTACAGGTATGTAGAAGCTGTGAGGATTGGGCAATGTACTTCCGGAATGTGGCGTGTGCATGTTGGGAGTCACTCTTTTCATAGTTGATAATCATTCTCAATATTAGTATAACAGCCTTTCCTTCTATTGACGATCCTCTAAAAGGGCGGTAAGTTTAGGGTTACAGACAAGCAGGGTATAGTTGTAGTAGAGGGGAGCGGGAAGTCCATGACGACTTGGAATCTGCAAGGAACGGTCAGCCATCTGCTGATCTGTAACGGAAGCGACTGCAAGAAGCACAAGGGAGAAGAGGTCGCTGAAGCGATAGAGGATGAGATCACGAAGCAGGGAGCAGATGCTCTGATTCATACGACAGTCACCCGCTGCAATGGAAGATGCTCGGATGCATGTGTCGTAATTGCTTACCCGGAAGGTGTATGGTACAGGGATATCACCCCCAAATCTGCCAAAAGCCTGGTACGTAAAGTCCTAAAGGGAGAACAGCTCGAAGAGAACCTGCTCTATACGTATGAGGAAGGCCTTCAGGCCGCAACGCCCAAGGGGGCAAAGGGTAAGAAGAAGAAGTGATAGTGCAGGATTAATGCAGCCCGCTGGAATAATTCAGCGCGGGCTGTTTATTTTTTCCAAGGGGAGCTTTAGAATAGATAGAAAAGCTGTAAGAGGGGGAAGCCGGATGTTTGTAAGCTTTGGGCCGGATGACAGTGTGCTGCACAGCAAGGCATTCATGCAGGAAGAGGCGGAGTATAATCTCATTCATCTGATCGCGGGGAACAAGGAAGCGCTACGGATCAAGACGGTCGAGGATGATCTGATCTTCGCCCATGCGGCGGGGTTCAATCCCTGGCTGTGGATCTCGGCAGAGATGGACGCGGGGAAGCGTAATTCCCTTGTTCAGCAACTGTTGGAGAGTCTGCCGGACCGGGAATTCCCTGGAGTTACGGGTACCCCGGAGACGGGCAGGCTATTTGCGGAGGCTTACTCCAGGAGAACCGGCAAGCAAGCCCGCGTCCATATGTTGATGGAAGCCTATCATTGCCCTCAAGTGCAGAATCCGCATAATGTCAGCGGTAGGCTTGTGCAAGCGGATGAGAGTTACATCCCGGTAATTGCTGAGTATTTGGCCCGTTTTGTGGAGGATGTGTTCGGTACAGAGAGTGCACCGGAGAACTTCCTCGGCCATGCCAAAGAGGTTACAGACTCTGGTAAGCTACGTTTGTGGATCGATCAGGGCCGGGCAGTGTCGATGGCGAATCTGGCCCATCAATCGTTCAGACACGGGCGGATTAATGAGGTCTTTACTCCCCATGAATTCCGTAAGCAAGGCTATGCCAGCGCGGTTGTAGCGGAATTATGTGCAGAGCTGCTTAATAGTGGCCTTACCCCTATGCTCTATGCCGATGCCGCTAACCCGGATTCCAACAAGGTCTATCAGTCGATTGGCTTCAAGCGGACAGGCAGTATTGCAGATTTGCGGTTTCATTAAGGGGTTAATTTAGAGAGGATTATCAGATGAAGGAGAGTTAATGGATGCTGCAGGGAATGAAGATGATTGTGACGGGAGCCGCTTCCGGGATCGGCAAGGCGATTGTTAAGCTCAGCTTGCAGGAAGGGGCTGAAGTGATTGCGTGCGATCTGGATGGTCCGCGTCTGGAGGAGCTGCGTGCTGAATTGGATTCAGACAAGCTGTACACCTACCGGCTGGATGTGAGCAATTACGTGGAGGTGGAAGCCTTCTTCGGATACATACAGCAGGAGCATGTTGATGTGGGCGGTCTGGTCAATAATGCAGGCATCTATCTGGGTCGCAGTCTGCTGGAGTATTCCCCGGAGGAGATTGACAGAGTGATGGATATCAACATCAAAGGATATGTCTATTGCTCGCAGGGCTTCGGGCGCCTGCTGCTGGAGCGGAAGCGTCAGGGGGTTATCCTCAACATGTCCTCCGTATCCGGCCAGGAAGGCAGCTCCGATGCCGTGTATGGCTTGACGAAGGCGGCAGTCCTCGGATTGACCAAAAGCTGCGCCATGAACTTTGCCCCTTATATCCGCGTGAATGCCGTGGCCCCGACGATGACCAGCACGCCCATGATGGATCATATCCCCGCCTGGAGGCAGCAGGAATACCGGGAGCATCAATTAACCCCGGAGCCGCTGCTGGCGGAGGATATTGCAGGTACGGTAACTTTTATGCTGAGCAGCAGAGCCAGGGCGTACACCGGAGCGACTTTTGATATTAACAATGGCTGTTATTTACGTTGAAGCGTCTGGCGGGCGGGGAACCGGAGGAACAGGCCGGAAATTTGACTTGCAGGCACCGGATTACTATGCTTATACATAGTGCATTTAATCACACTTAAACAGGTAAGTGTTGCAGCAAGGGGGCGGCAGGATATGGAGAGACGGCAAGTATGGCCGAATAAATTCAAAAGGTTTTTTCTGAACAACAAGTTTGTGGTGGGGCTTCTGATTGCGCTGCTGATTGGTTTGACGGTGCTCATATTCTCAAAGATTCCGTTTGTGTTCAAACCTCTGTCTGTGCTTCTGCATACGGTGGCAGCACCGCTGCTGCTCTCGGGGATCGCCTATTATCTGCTGAATCCGCTGGTTGACCGTATGGAGCGGAAAAGCAAGCTGAAGCGCGCTTACGGCATTGTAATCATGTACCTCGTCATTGCCGGAATTATCACGCTGATCCTGCTTATGGTGATTCCCATTATCCGTACCCAATTGATGGGACTGATCGACAATTTCCCTCAATACAGTACGCAAATTCAGGAGGAGTTCCTCCAGCTCACAGGCAGTGAGCTATTCAACAAGATTCAGAGTAGTGTAGGCACGGATCTCAGTGATATCACCGGCAAAGTGACGGCCTGGGGCACTACCTTCCTGAATAATGCCGCCAGCGGTGTGGGCAACTTCGTAGGAACGCTGACCGAAATTGTGCTGGCCGTAGTGACTACACCCTTCATTCTCTTCTATCTGCTGCGCGACGGCAAAAGATTGCCGGATTACCTCATGAAATTCATTCCTACCGCTCTGCAGCCGCAGTCCCGGATGGTCATGCAGGAAATGAATAGCCAGGTGGCCTCGTATATCCGCGGTCAGATTATTGTAAGCTGTTGTATCGGTGCGCTGCTGTATATCGGGTACCTGATTATCGGGCTGGAGTATTCCCTGGTACTGGCTATCGTTGCCGCATGTACGGCGGTAGTCCCTTATCTGGGACCGGCTATAGCGATTACACCTGCGCTGGTAGTAGCGATGGTAACCTCGCCGTTTATGCTGCTGAAGATGGTGATTGTCTGGACTGCCGTCCAGCTGATCGAAGGGAAGTTTATCTCGCCGCAGATCATGGGCAAATCGCTGAAGATTCACCCGATTACGATTATTTTTGTTATTATTTTTGCCGGTAAAATGTTCGGTGTACTCGGTATCATTCTTGCGGTTCCGGGCTATGCCGTGCTTAAAGTGGTTGTGACCCATATCTTTCAGTGGTTCCGCTTCCGCTCAGGGCTCTACAAGGTAGTGGTTGAAGAAAAAGCTGAGGAATAAAGCGAAAAGGATGAGTGCAATGACAGGACAACTGGTGGATACAGCCTATGGGCAACTGAAGGGGGAACAGGGCAGCGGAGTGACTGTCTGGCGCGGCATCCCGTTTGCTGCCCCGCCTGTCGGGGAGCTGCGCTTCCGCGGGCCGCAGCCGCCGGAATCCTGGGAAGGGGTGCGGGAGGCGACGTCCTTCGGGCCGGTCAGCCTACAGCCGGTGAGCACCAGCAGTACGCGGTTTGGCGGCAGCAATCCGGTATATTCCGAAGATTGCCTGTACCTCAATGTCTGGTCCCCGGCAACAGAGCAGGAGGATGCCTTGCCGGTCATGGTCTGGATTCATGGGGGCACCTTCGTCACCGGTGCGGGCAGCCAGCCGATGTTCGACGGGACCTGCATGGCCGCCAGCGGTCGGGTAGTGCTGGTTACGGTCAATTACCGGCTCGGCCCGCTCGGATTCATGCACCTGTCCCCGCTGGGCGCGGGGCTAGGCTCCAATCTGGGTCTCCTGGACCAGATTGCCGCTCTGGAATGGGTGCAGCAGAATATTGCCGCATTCGGCGGTGATCCGGGGCGCGTCACGGTGTTCGGAGAGTCGGCAGGCAGCATGAGCATTGCCGCACTGCTGGCGATGCCTGCGGCGAAGGGACTTTTCTCACAGGCGATCATGGAGAGCGGGGCGGCACAGACCTTAAGTAGCCAGCAGGGAGAACAGATCGCAGCCGCCTTCCTGGCAGAGCTGGGCCTTCAGCCTGGCGGTGACACGCAGCCGCTGCATACACTCCCGGCTGCGGAGATTATGGAAGCTGCAGCCCGGATGGCATATAAGCTGTCCGGAGACTCGATGAGCATGTATTTCCAGCCGGTAGTTGAGCAGGCCACCCTGCCGGTTGAACCGGCACAGGCTATTGTTGAAGGCGCCGCCAGCGGCATTCCGGTACTGATCGGAACGAATCTGCACGAAGGAAATCTGTTCTTCCGTGAGGGGCAGGGAGGCGACAGCTTTGAGCGTTCCCTCAAATCCCTGGAGCAGCTGATGGGTATTGAGGACCTCTCCGAGCTGACTTCGGATTACAGCCATACCTGGGAAGGGCAGGCGGAGGTGCTGACCGACCTGTTCTTCTGGGCCAGCTCGATTTTGTTCGCGGAGAAGCAGCTGGATCATGCTCCCGTATGGATGTACCGGTTCGATTGGACGGTCCCGGGACATCCGTTGCTGGAGAAGGCCATTCACGGCGCGGAGATTCTGTATGTCTTCAATAATCTCCCGCTGCTGAAGCAATACGGCCTGAGTGTGACACCGGAAATGGCCAAAGTCGCGGAAGCGATGAGGGCGGCCTGGACGGCCTTCGCCCACCATGGAGATCCGGCTGTGCCGGAGCTTGATTGGCCGCAGTATACACCGGAGAAGCGTGCTACGATGGTGTTTGATAAGGTGTCACATGTAGTGGAAGATCCGGACGAAGCGAAGCGCAGACGGATTTTTGAGTATTACAGAGGGTGAGTGATCATTCCTGATAGAATAGCAGCACCTTGCACAAGCAGCAGCCCCTTCACCGGAAAAGACTTCCCGGAGGGTCTGCTGCTTATTGGCTATGCAAGCCGATACTAGATGGATTTTATACACTTGCTGATGCACGAATGAACTCTGGCGGGATAACAGATGGATAAATGGCACTTAAACAAGCAGAATTAAGCGAATGAGGCCAAACCAACAAGATTAAATGTTGTTTTTCCACTTGCTTGCTTGCGATTTCGGAAAGCATATAAATTAGGATACCTTTCTCCACTTGTTTGTTGCAGAGGGGATTTGTACTCTGTCCGTTATTTCACCGGAGTATACCCTGTCTTCTCGACCAGCTCCTGCCCTTCAGCAGACTGGATCCAGTCCAGGAACGGTTCGATATTCGGGTTGGTGTTTCCTGCCGTTACTGCGTAGAACTCAGTAGTGAGCGGGTATTCACCGCTGCGGATGCTTTCCTTGGAAGGCGGGACATTATCAATCTCCAGCAGCTTGATCTCATCGCTGGCATTCATCTGCGAGGCATAGAACAGGAAGCTGAAGCCCAGCGCATTATTGTAATTGCGGTAGCTGGCCGTGAGGCTGATAATTCCGCTCATAACGTCTGCAACATTGTCCTTCGGGGGATTCATGAGCTGGCGGTCCTCCATGATCCGCTCCAGCATAGACTGGCTGCCGCTATTCTCCTCGCGTTGAAAGGCCCGGATGGATGCCTTCTTGCCGCCGACCTGCTTCCAATTGGTCAAGGTGCCGGAATAGATATCCTTAATCTGCTCCGTCGTCAGGGTGTTCACCGGATTGCGCTTGTTGACGAAGAAGACGAACGCTTCACGCCCGATCGGGGTCAGCTTCAGCTCACGGCCCGCCAGCTTCGCCTGTTTCGTCTGGGCGAGTGAAGGGGCAGCGGCAAAGATAATATCGGCGTTGCCCGCGATCAACCGCTTATAAGCCTCAGAGGTGCTGGTACACAGGACGAGATCATTCCCGGTAAGCTCGATGCTGGAGTTATAGGTATCCTGCGGATACACGGCCTGTGCAAAAGCGGAATACAGAGGATACAGCGCAGTCGCTCCATCCAGACGGGGCATTTGCTCTGTGAGCTGGTAGGATGCCTTATGGTCCAGGGCAGCAGCTTTGGTATTCACCTCAAAAGGCGCATACTGGTGCAGGTCCACCTCCGGCTCTCTTACTTCAGCAAGGCTGTTCACATAAGACTCTCTGATCTCATGGCCTGCAGCTGCCAGGACACAGATTCCGGCAAAAGCGGCCAGGACGATCAGGCGCAGCCGCCTGCTGAACAGGCCGAAGATAGTGATCACGGCGAATAAGGCCAGTCCAGAAGCAATGACCAGTACAAGCGGAGCATAGAAGAGCATCCCGCCGGTAAATGAAGCGATAACATAAGCGATGAAGCCGGTAATGGCGATTCCGGCCAGGGCAAGAATGGAATAGAGCAGATTAGTCAGAAATGATCTTTTCACAGTGACCTCCAAGCCAATTAGTGATCTTAAGGATAATGCATTCAATCCTGATCTATTCTACAATAAGCCTGCGTCTCTGCCAAATGAAGCAGAATATGGTTCTTGGAATGATTGTGAAATGAAAAACTCTGATGTTTTTTCATAAAAAGCTGGACGAAATGAAGAAACGGAGTTATCCTGAGGTTGTGAAAATAATAACAGAATACAAGATTCTCGGGGTAAGGTGAAATTCCTGACCGGCGGTGATGTTCAAGCGAACTAAGCCCGCGACTCGTTACTCTATCACAAGAGGAGCGACTGATCTGGTGACAATCCAGAGCCGACGGTAAAGTCCGGATGGGAGAGGATCATAAGATAAAGGCGACGGGTGTATTCCGTTTGTCTTTATTGATAATGGCCCCCGATGTTTGTCCTGTTTCCAGGAGACACGGGGGCTTTTGGTCTCTTATCGAGGGTTTGTATCGACAAGGAGAATGAACGATGAGTAATGTATCTGCTTCATCCCAAGGAGTCCGCACCGCACCGGTGCGCAGCGGGTTCTGGCTGGTGGTTCTGGGAGCGGCGTTATGGGGTGTTGACCCGCTGTTCCGGATTATCCTGCTGAAATCGCTGACCTCCTCCCAGATCGTGCTGCTTGAGCATGTCGTGCTCTTCCTGGTGGCCGCTCCGGTACTCTGGCGCAACCGCGCCGAGCTGAAGGGCGTCCGCCTGCGCCAGACTGCGGCGCTGCTCGTTGTATCATGGGGCGGCTCAGCCGTAGCTACGATTCTGTTCACCAAGGCTTTATCCAGCGGAGACTTCAATGCCGTGCTGCTGCTGCAAAAGCTTCAGCCCCTGTTCGCCATTGGTCTTGCCGCTGTTATTCTTAAAGAGCGCCTGCCGCGTAACTTCGCACCGCTGATTATCGTTGCCTTGGCCGGAACCTATCTGCTGACCTTCGGCTGGACGATTCCCTTCGGCCATGTGAACAGCTTCATGGGCGTAGGCAGTCTTATGGCGCTTGGCGCTGCCGCCTTATGGGGCGGCTCCACGGTAATGGGCCGTTATCTGCTCGGTTCGATGAAATACGAGACGGTAACCTCGCTGCGCTTCATTCTTGCGCTGCCGTTATTGTTCGTGATTACCAGCATGGAGGGCGCCCCGTGGCAGATGACCGGCGGAATCGGCAGTTCGGCTGCTGTAGCCATTAATCTGCTGCTGCAGGCATTGCTGCCCGGACTGCTCAGTATGCTGCTCTACTACAAGGGACTGAACACCACCAAGGCTTCGGTAGCCACGCTGGCCGAACTTAGCTTCCCGATGACAGGGATTCTGATCAACTGGGTAGTATATCACCAGCTCGTGACCCTGCCGCAGATCATTGGCTTCGCCTTAATTTGGACGGCTCTGTTCTTCATCTCCAACCAGCAGAGGGGCCAGATGGAGACACTCAAACCTAACTAAATTCCGAATGGCCGCAGTCTGAGGGGACAGACCCCAGGACTTTGCCACACTACAAAGAGGATGTTCCTATACGGCCGCGCCGTCCGGGAACATCCTCTTTTTGCTATGGAGACAGGGGTAAGTCTATAGAGTCATTACACTCATGCTCTAGTGAAACGCGTTATTACTTCAAGTAAGGCGTTAACTTGATGCTCTTGTAGCCGAGCTCCTTCAACTGCGCCGGTGCGATATACAGCCTGCTGGCCAAATTGAAGCTGTTCACAGGCGTAAGAACCGCAGCTCTGCCGTTGTTCGTAATCTTATAGATGTAAGCGGCAGAAGGATCGCCCGTCTGGGTAATATTCATCACTTCCAGCTTCCAGCCTAGGGCGGCGGCAAGCGGCTTCACGGGTATCCAGTCTTGTCCGCCCTTGGAGAATATCGTGGATACATCGACACTTGCCCCGTCCAGATTCACATTATATTCATAGGCTAAAGTGATGGGCATCTCCATGACAGGCAGGTCCTTCAGCACCATATCCTGCGGCAAGGAGGCTTCCGGCTTCGGGGATGGAGAGACAGGGAACAGGACTTCTAGTTCGCTAGAGTCTTTGACCAGCCGTGATGATCCGTCCTTCAGGCTGTAGATCCACGGCTGACGTTTTGGTTCGTTTTTGACATATTGGAGGATGCCCTTCGTCAGGTTCCAGTTGTTCAGGGTACCCTTCAGCAGCTCGTGCCGCTTCCCGGTGGACGGGTCATAAGTGCTGATTACATTCTGCCTGGCAGCCTCATTATATCCGCTCTCAAGCAGGGTATGGTGGTTAATCCATAAGGCATGATAGTAGCTCGTGGTGGAATGATAGACGGATACTTTGCCGGTTGCCGTATTTCTCAGATACTGATCATTAAATTTAGCTGTGTATTCATATAGGGTGTCTGATGTATTAGCCGGAACCCGCGCGTAACGTGAACGCTCCAGAATCCCCCAGCGGCCGTCAGGTGAGAGGGTGTAGTCGCTTTGCCGCACAATGGACTGGCTCTGTGTATCGTACATATAAGCTTGCTCCGGATCATCCTTCCCCGTTAACTGCAACATTCCTTTGTCATTCTTCCGGAAATATTGAAAAGGCTCCTGCCACTTGGCGTACGTCCCGTCCGGCTGCCGGGCAATGACTGCATTGATGTACTTGTCCCCGTCTACCTGACTCACCGAATACAGCCGGACACCGCTGCTCTTGCTGGTATAGGAATCGTATACATAAATCTCTTCTGCTGCATGTGCGGTAAGCGGTGATACGAACGCCAGAAGCATAGATGCAGTAATAACCATCCGTAACGGACCACGCCATGTCTTTGTCATTGGACTTCCATCCTCTCTATGTAAATAACTGTTAATATAGACGGTCCGGTTGCAGAAAAAGTTTCGCTTGTCCCCAAAGTATAGATGAATTGCAGACTTCAAGAGTAAAAATAAGCCTTTTCTCCCATACTACCGTTATTCTTCCCGTTTCACCTACTTCACACCCTAACTAGAGGAGGCGCCGCAGATGAACCCTGACCACACGGCTCCAGTCATTTATATCCAGCTTAAGAACCGGGTTACGGTGCCCAAAGGCCATGGGGTGATGCTGCGTGATGTAGCTTATCTGATCACTGAGCCGGAGTGGCGGGAGCCGCTATATTCGCTGCTTCTGATCCAGCCGCAGCAAAGTGACGGCAATCTGATTCTGATTGATCTGATGACTGTCATTCCGCGGATTCATGAGCTGTTCCCCCATGCGGAGATTCAGCCGATCGGCGAAGGGCGGACGATTGTACAGATTGAAGGTCCTGCGACGGCAAGCAAGCCTTCCCTGGCTCTGTTCGTATTAGTGTGGCTGCTGCTGTTCTTCGGCTCGGCGCTGACGATTATGAATTTCCATGCCGATGTCAGCATGCAGGAGGTGCAGATCCGGATTGTGGAGATGCTGACCGGCCGCAGGGACGAGCATCCTTATGTGTTTCAGATCGCCTACTCGCTGGGCATCGGGTTTGGGATGGTGATTTTTTTCAATCATCTGTTCAAAAAGAAATGGAATGAGGAGCCGACCCCCCTTGAGGTGGAGATGTTCCTGTATCAGAAGAATATCGACCAATATGTAGTCAATGAGGAGTACAGAAAAACACAGCGGCGCGGAGACGGCACCTCCGGTAACCAGGGGGAGTGAGCATGACTGCACAATTATCGCTCGGACTTCATCTGCTGCTCGGCATTGCCGGAGGGATTGCTGTGGGCGGCGGGGTGATCGCGTTATTCATCGTGCTGGATATGGTTCCCCGGCTGGCGCAGCTGACCTCTTCCTACGACAAGGTTCACTGGTATGAAGGAGCCATGGTCGGGGGTTCGCTGCTGGGGACCATGAGTGATTTCTGGAACTGGAAAATGTCGGCGGGGCCTCTCATCGAGCTGGGGGTCGGCCTGTTCGACGGAGTATTCATCGGCATGCTGGCTGCTGCGCTGACGGAGGTGCTGAACGTCCTGCCTATATTGGCCAAACGCCTGAATATGACCCATATGTTGTTCGGCCTGCTGATGGCGATGGTATGCGGCAAGGTGGCGGGATCGTTGTTCGACTGGTTTGTCTATCAACAGTAAAAGGAGGCGGCGGGGTGGTTAGGTATATTCATAGCGGTGATCAGGTGAAGGCGGATTCACAGCAAGGCAAGCCGGCGCTGGAAAAGAGACAGGAGCAGGCGCCGGAGCAGGCCGACCCTTCACCGGTGGCTAAGAGCGGCCGGGGTCAGGAGATGGAGGCATCGGCGGAGCTTGAAGCCGTGACCCGCCCGATTGAGGGCGGGCAGGAGAGCCCATCGGGCCTGGATGCTGCGTCAGATCCCGGCAGCGCCGGAGCAGATGCAGTAAGGGCTGAAGGCGGCGAGGAATCCGGAGACGGGGCGGCAAGCGCTGGAGATGAGGCAGATGCCGCGGGTGGCGAGAAGAGCGAGGGACATCTCGCTGATGCTGTGGGTGGCGAGGAGAGCGAGGGGCATAGTGCTGATGCCGTAGGCGCGGAGGAGAGCACGGCCTACGCCAGCACAGATGCTGACGGAAGCGGTGGGGCTGGTGCAGCACGGGCTGAAGGCGGGAAGAAAGCCGGAGGTGGTGCGGCAAGCGCCGGACATCGGTCAGATGCCGCAGGCGCGAAGGACAGCTCAATTACAGGTGACGCTGCTGCCGAAGATGAGGCCAGTGCTGCGAGCGGGACAGGTGACGCTGCCGGAAGTAATGACGATCAGGCAGCGTCCGGCGGAGGTGTCAAAGGGTTCTTCAGCAGTCTGTTTGGAGATGACGCCGGGGCGCAGGAAGAGGCTGGGAACGGCTCCGGGAATGAGGACGGACAGCATCAGGAGTTGGAAGCCGGAGATGAGCTGGGCAAGTCCGGTCAGCAGCAGGAAGATTCCGCTGAAGCCGGGTCTGAAGGCCAAGCGGCAGACGATTCGCAGCAGGCTGCAGATAACTCTGGGGATTCTGCCGCTCCCGGAGACCAGGAACAGGATACGGAAGCCTCGGATGAGCTGGGCGCGCAGACGGAGGACAAGAGCCACAAAGGCTTTTTTGCCAGATTATTCGGGGATGATGAGGAAGAGCCGGAGAATGAAGAGGACGAGCTGGAGCGTAACAGCCAGCCAAGGCAGCCGGAGAAGCCGGCCCCGAAGAAGGCCGAATCCAAACGGGGCGCGGATTCCGCAAGCAAGTCCCAGGATCTATTGCAGCAGAAACGGGACAATGAACGGTCCGACTCTCTGGAGGAGTCCATTAAGTACTGGCAGGGCCATGACAAAATCTCGCCGGTGCTGGAGGATAACCACAGAACGCTGACCGAGGTCATGGGCCTAGGCTCCTCTTTTGATATCGTCTTCAGGGAAATGTCGTTTGCCGGCCGCCGTGCGGCGCTGCTCTGCATCAGCGGGTTCGCCAAGGACACGATTATTGATGAAATTCTGAAGCGCCTGACTTATTTGACCCCGGATAATCTATCGACCGATGTGTTCGCCAGCTTCATGAGCGAGTATATTCCCCATGTCCAGGTTGAGAAAGGCGAGCT
The DNA here is from genome assembly GCF_018207515.1 of Paenibacillus tritici. Classification (NCBI taxonomy): domain Bacteria; kingdom Bacillati; phylum Bacillota; class Bacilli; order Caryophanales; family Paenibacillaceae; genus Paenibacillus; species Paenibacillus tritici. The sequence goes on along the minus strand of NZ_CP073365.1, from coordinate 4,885,875 downwards.
GCTCAGCGAGAGCATCAACAAAGTGTTATCCGGCATGAGCGTGTTCTTCATTGAAGGGGAGACGCAGGTCATCATCATGGATACCCGTTCGTATCCCTCCCGGAGCCCGGATGAACCGACGATTGAACGGGTGGTCCGCGGAGCAAGAGACGGCTTCACGGAGACACTGCTGAGCAATATCGCCCTGGTCCGGAGACGTATCCGCGACCCCGGGCTGAAGCTGGAGATGCACCAGATTGGACGGCGGACGCGGACGGATGTCTGCTTAGCCTATATCGACGATATTGTGGACAAAACCCAGGTGCAGGCGGTGACCGATAAGCTGAAAAGCGTCAATCTCGACGGCATTCCCCTGGCGGACAAGCAGCTTGAGGAGGCCATTGTCGGCGGCGGCTGGAACCCTTATCCGCTGGTCCGCTATTCGGAACGGCCGGATATTGTGGCCTCCCATCTGCTGGAGGGGCGGGTGGTTGTTTTTGTCGATACCTCTCCGAGTGTTATGGTTCTGCCGACAACCTTCTTCGATCTCTGCCAGCATGCGGAAGAGAACCGCCAGACCCCTTTTATGGGAAGTTATCTGCGCTGGGTACGTTTCCTGGGTATCTTTGCCTCGATGTTCCTGCTTCCGCTATGGATGCTGATGGTTCTTCATCCGGAGCTTAAGCCGCCCATGCTGGACTTTATCGGTCCGCAAAAGTCGGCTAACCTCCCGCTCATTGCCCAGTTTCTGATCGTTGAGCTGGGGGTGGATCTGCTGCGGATGGCTGCGGTGCATACCCCGACTCCGCTCGGTTCCGCGATGGGGCTCATTGCAGCGATCCTGGTCGGTGATATCGCTGTACAGACCGGATTGTTCGTGAACGAAGTGGTGCTCTACATGGCGGTAGCTTCGATAGGGATGTTCGCAACACCGAGCTATGAGCTGGGGCTGGCCAACCGGATTGTCCGTCTGGGGCTGCTGCTCGCGGTGGCTGCTTTTGGCATTCCCGGCTTCATGATCGGGACGACGCTGCTGGTGGTGCTGCTGACCACTCACCGCTCCTACAATTCTCCTTATATGTGGCCGTTTATACCGTTTAATGCAAAGGCCATGGCTGAAATTCTCCTGCGCCAGCCGGTGCTCAGCTCCAAAACAAGGCCATCCTTTAACAAAACAAGGGATAATACCCGTATGGCTCCTGTCAAGGAAGATGAGCACAAGTCGTAGGAAAATACAAAACAACTGCAAATTAGTCCATTCTATGGAGTTCCCATTGTCTGTTATACTGAATATACTTAATAGCCCCGTAATAAGCCGGATCTCATTTCTGGAGACCTTTTTCAGGAACGCTGCGGGGCTCCAAAACATATAATAGACAGGGTGGAACAGATCATTCCACAGAAACTGGAGGATTGCGCAATGTTTTTACACGGGACGAGCCGAATTAACGATGCAGGACATTTGGAGATCGGCGGATGTGATGTAACAGAATTGAAAGCGGAGTACGGTACACCGCTATATATAGTGGACGAGCAATTAGTCCGTCGCCGTTGCCGTGAATACATGGAGGCATTTACCGCGTCGGGTCTTGGCTTCCAGGTGGCATACGCCAGCAAAGCTTTTTCAACGATGGCTATGTGCCGTCTGGCCGATGAGGAAGGGCTGTCGCTGGACGTCGTTTCCGATGGAGAGCTGTACACCGCACTGCAAGCCGGATTCCCGGCAGAACGCATTCACTTCCACGGCAACAACAAGACACCGGATGAGATTGAAATGGCCATTGATGCGGGGATCGGCTGCTTTGTCGTCGATAATCTGGTAGAACTCCGTCTGCTGCAGGCCATTGCTGCCCGCAAGGAAGTGACCGTCGACATTCTGCTGCGCGTCACACCTGGGGTGGAAGCCCATGCCCATCATGCGTATGCTTCTACGGGACAGACCGATTCCAAATTCGGCTTCGATATCGGCAACGGTTCGGCGAGTGAAGCGGTCAGACAGGCAGACAGCCAGGCCAATCTGAACCTGCTGGGGGTTCACTCCCATATCGGTTCGCAGATTTTTGAGACTGAGGGCTTCCAGCTTGCCATTGAACGGATCGCTGAATTCACGCGTAAAGTCAAGGAAGAGCTGGGGATCAGCTTCCCTGTAGTCAACCTGGGCGGCGGCTTCGGAATCCGTTATGTGGATGGCGATACACCGCTGGAAGTGTCGGAATATGTCGCAGCGATTACAGAGGCAGTGAAGACGTACTTCACCGGCATTGGCGATGCGCTGCCGCAGATCTGGGTGGAGCCGGGCCGGAGCATCGTAGGCGATGCCGGAACGACCCTGTATACGGTGGGGACCAGCAAGGAGATCCCGGGTGTACGCAAATATGTAGCCGTCGATGGCGGCATGACGGATAATCCGCGTCCGGCCTTGTATGAATCCAAGTACGAAGCGCTGCTGGCGAGCCGTGCGACGGAGCCGAACGAGGAGACTGTATCCATTGCCGGCAAGTGCTGCGAGAGCGGAGATATGCTTATCTGGGATGTAGAGCTGCCCAAGGTGGAGAGCGGCGATTTGCTGGCTGTTGCCTGCACAGGCGCCTACAATTACTCCATGGCCAGCAACTATAACCGCATCCGCCGTCCGGCGGTAGTGTTCGTACAGAACGGGCAGAGTGATCTGGTTGTGCGCCGCGAGACCCATCAGGATATCGTGGCCAATGACCTTGTACCTGCACGTATTGCCAAACAGGCCGTTGCCAAATAAGCCCGCAGGGGCAGTCCTATAGCCGCAAGCGGGAAGACTTCCCGCTTGCTTTGCTTTGTGACCCGTTTCATAGTAAACTAATAAAAGTGTTCTACATCTGTCATTTCGAAAGGGGTCATTTACATATGGCTAAGCAAGCGAAAATTACACTCGAAAACGGCGGCGTGGTACTGATTGATTTGTTCGATCAGGATGCGCCTAATACAGTAGCAAACTTTGAGAAGCTGGCTAAAGACGGTTTCTACAACGGATTGTTGTTCCACCGTGTCATCCCTGGCTTCGTAGCACAAGGCGGCTGCCCTAACGGAACCGGCGCCGGCGGCCCGGGATACACCATCAACTGTGAGATCAACCCTAACAAGCATGAGCGCGGCTCCCTGGCTATGGCCCATGCCGGCAAGAACACAGGCGGAAGCCAGTTCTATATCGCTTATGCTCCACAGCCTCACCTGGACGGAGTACACACTGTATTCGGCAAAGTGGTTGAAGGTATGGACCAGGTTGACGCCTTCAAAGGCCGCGACAAGATGGTGACCGTTGAAGTTGTAGAAGTATAATACAAGTAAGCTATAGAGGCCGAAGGGGAGATTTATTCTCTCCTCGGTATCGCCAAAGCACCCGGCTGGGTTATCCAGCCGGGTGCTTTTTTGGGTGCTAATTCCTCTGGTATCGCTGGAGGTAGGCGTGAAGCGGGACAACCAACTCTACAAGGTTCTTCTCCCTGCGTGGGCGCGGCGGGCGGTGTACAGCTCCGGCAGCTTGAAGAAAATCAGAAACATCAGGAGGAAGATGACCAAGGCGAAGCCTTCTTCCACCAGCAGATAGTAGGGATAAGGGCCGAAATAATCGAGCACCGAGAAGGTGCTGGGCTTGCGCATCAGGAACATATAGTTGGAGTCCAGCAGTACGTTGGCGGCATACACACAGGCGGCGACAAGGTTCAGGCAGAGCATAGTGAACAGCAGCGACCGCCAGGTAGGCCTGTATCCTTCCACCCAGGTCATATACAGGGACGCGAGAATAATCGAACCGTGGGCGATGAAGAACAGCAGGAAGCGGAAATGCGGGAACGGATAGACCAGATTAGGCGTAAGCAGAGCGATGAATGCACCGCCGATCCCGGCAAAATAAAGAAAGCTGTACAGCAGCCTGCTGCGTGTGAGCAGCATGATTATGGATAAGAGCAGGGTAATCCCGCATAGTTCCAGCGGCAGGGAGGAGCTGCGGCTCCAGCTATCCTGAGAGAGATACCAGACATGCAGGCCTGTCTCGGAAGCGGCCAGCAGCAGGATCAGCAGCAGGCGTACGAATAGCCGCAGGCCGGAATGCCGGCGCAGTGCGAAGCGGGCTGCGAAGAGCATCAGGCAGCACAGGGCAATCACAGACAGGGCAATGAGATGTGAGGCTGAGAGCATTACGAAATCGCTGTCATGGGGACGGTCCCAAAATAAATTCCGGTTCACTGGAATCTCTCCTTGAATCCTGAGATAAATTACCAAACATATTTTTGCTTAAATTTAATTATATCTGATTCTAAAGTTCTACTCTTAGGTGATATAAGTATATATCGTATGTAATGGACAGAAAAGTCAAGTTTACTGGTTTATTTACATAAGATGGACTCTAAGCCCGTATACATAACGAGACTTCAGGTGGAGTGTGTCTTTACCGGTGCGTACAGCCATCTTTTTAGCATGCTTGCTTCAGAACAAACGAAAGAACGGGGGATTATAGGAAAATGGTAAAAAAAAGAACAAGCCTGGCAGTGGTCCTGATGATGTTATTTGTACAGTTTGCCTATGGGCTGGGGTTTACCCAGCAGGTTACAGCGGCGGCGATTGAACAGGACAGGGACATTATTACCAGTGTGTCCATGGCGGTATATGGTCCGGATGGCCAGACGGTGACCGGCAGCGTCTACGATGTGGATTCGACAGTGGTGCTGGATTATACCTGGGCGCTTCCGAACGACCATGGCTATAACCAGGGAGACAGCTTCACCTTCCAGCTTCCTGAGCAATTCCAGCTGTTCAATGATATTCAGGGCGGACTGGAATCGGAGGACGGGAGTGTAGGTACCTTCACAGTCAACCAGTCCACACATCAGGTAGTGATGACCTTCAACGACTACATTGAGAGTCATGCCAATATTCAGGGCACCTTACGTATTAATACCCAATTTGATAAAAAAGTGATCAGCGGCAGCATCGTCCAGCAGATCCTGTTCCCGGTGAACGGCGGTGTGCAGACGATTACGGTATCGTTCAAGCCTACAGTAGGTTCGACTATTGCCAAGAAGGGGATCTCCAGCGGCTTCAACGCAGATCATATTTCCTGGACGGTCGATGTTAACAAAAGACTGGAGCCGGTCAGCCATGCGGCTGTGACCGACCCGATCCCGGCAGGGCTGTCCTTGGACAGCACGGCTACCCTTGCAGTGTACCAGCTGAATGTTCTGCTAGACGGCACGGTAACGCAAGGCCAGCTTGTAGACAGCAGCAAATACACTGCGGACATCTCCGGGGGAGCTCTGACACTCCGGTTCACAGACCCCGTGATTACAGGAGCATACCGCATTGCCTATACGACACAGGTAGTCAATGACAACTTGTCCAGCTTCACCAATACGGCAGCCTTCACAGGAGATGGCCGTGACCCGGTAAGCGCTTCGGATACGGTCGTCATAGAACGCGGCGGCAGCCTTAACAAAAAAGCAGTCCGCTATGACTGGGGCACTCAGACCATTAACTGGGCTATCGAATACAATTACAATAACCGGACGATCTCCCCGGAGAATGCGGTTTTGACGGATGTGTTCAATCCTTCCCAGCTGCTGGTCGAGAATTCGGTCAAGATTTATCCTGTTACCCTGAATTCAGCGGGAGAAGCAGCCAAAGGCACGGCTCTGACCGCAGGTACAGACTACACTGTAACCCCTGTTACTGACGCATCCGGCAATGGATTCAGACTGGAGTTCAAGAATACAGTGAAATCGGCTTATCTGATCGAATATACGACCAAAGCCGCAGACCGTGTGTTCAGCGATACCAAGATCACCAACACGGTCTCTGACAGTACCTACAGCAGCAAGGCGACTCAACTGATCCGGCCTATTATTATCTATAAGAATCTGTCCGGCGTGAATTACAATACACACACCACAGACTGGAAAATCACATTCAACGGCGATAATTATCCGATGAACGAAGTGGTGGTTACCGACAGTTTTCCGCAGGGCGGACAGAAAGTTATCCCGGGTTCACTGGTAGTCCGTACCCTATCCGGTACAGTGGTTAACCCTTCGGCCTATACCCTGCTTGTGAATTCGCCGGTTAAGCCCAACGATGGCTTCAAGGTGAAGTTCAACTCACCAGTTACTGGAACTTATACGATTAGTTATCAGACAGAATTCAGCAATGACTGGCTTACCGGCAATACGAATGATTTCATCAATGTCGCACGGATTGACTGGAAGGACGCTCAGAACAAAGCACAGTGGACGGAAGCCAGCGGGAAGTTCATTCCTAATCCTGAGGTGAAGAACAATGGGTTCAAATCCGGGACCTATGATGCTTCCTCCAAAGAGCTGACCTGGACTGTGGGCGTCAATTACAACAGCAAAGCCATCGCTGATCCCGGGGTCACGGATGTACTGGGCGACGGACAGTCCCTGGTGCCGGGTTCACTCAAGGTCTTCAAGATGAACATTGCGAAGGACGGAAGCCATAGCCCCGGTGCTGAGGTTAACGGGAATGAGTACAGCTATAGCGTGGGCAGTAACAATGAGCTGAAGGTTGATTTTGCCAACGCCATTAATTCGCCTTATTATGTGGTATTCAAGACCAGCCTGGCAGGACAACTGATTGGAACCAAGGTAGCCAATACGGCGAAGCTGCTGGATGGCACGAAGCAGGTCTCCAAAGACTTGAAGGCTGTGGTAGACATCCCGCATGGGGACGAATATGTGTTCAAAAAAGGTGTGCAGAACGGAGATAAGCTGAACTGGACGATTGCGATCAACCGCACCCAGTCCCATGTCAAGAATGCCGTTATTACTGACGTACCTAGCACGAATCAGATCCTGTTGCCTGACAGCTTCCAACTGTACCGCACAGTAACATCCGCGAACGGGGAGATCACGAAGAGCGGCGACAAGCTGGTGAAGGATACGGATTACAGCTTGAATATAAGTGCGGATGCACAAGGCAAGCAGACATTTGTCCTTAGCTTCCTCCAGGATATTCATTCCGCTTATGTGCTTGAATATCAATCGCTGATCGTAGCGAACACAGGGGATAAATTGGTCAACAGTGTTAACTTCAGCGGCAATAACGTTAAGCTTGTCAACAAGGATACCACTACAGAGGTTATTGTAGGTGTATCCAGCGGATCTGGAACCGGCAGCGGGGTCAGAGGTACGCTGAACATTCATAAGCTGGATGCAGGCGACACAACCAAATCACTGGCCGGAGCAACCTATGAGCTCTACCGCCTGAATGGAAGCGACCGGGTGCTGGTGAATACCCGTACCACGGATGCGGCAGGCAGTGCTGTATTCAACAACATATGGCTGGGAAGCTATATCCTGATTGAAACAGTAGCGCCTGCGGGCTATGTGCTGGATACTACCGAGCATCCGGTGACTATTGGCTCGTCAGCCGTTCTGAATCTGACGCTGTATAATACACTTGCGGCTCAGCCGACCGCTACGCCGACACCGGCAGTCACACCGGTACCAACGGATACACCGGTAGAGACTCCAGTTCCGACAACAGTTCCGTCGCCAGTGCCGACAGATACAGTGGGTCCAGGGGTTACTCCTGCTCCTACAGCACCGCCGATTGGCCCTGTGTTTACACCAGTTCCTACACCGGCAGGTACGTCTACGCCAGGCATTATCATTGACGATGCTGAGATTCCAGCCGGCCCGGGCCTGCCTGGAACAGCGCAGCCATCGGCTCCGGCAGCGTCAGCTACTCCAGCGCCGACTGTAACTGAGACGGAGACAGCTATTGATGAGGACCTCCCGCTCGGCACTGTGGACGCTGAAGATGAGGATGTCCCTAAGGGAACCCTCTCCAGTACAGATGGTAGCGGTACGCTGCCCCAGACAGGGGAGAGCAGCCCGCTGCCGATCTACCTGACAGGGATGGGCCTGATTCTCGCAGGCTTCATACTCAGCCGGGTATTCCGCAGAACACGCAAACAGGATTAGGGCAGACCGGAGATAGACCAGAGATAGATCAGCGATTGACCAGAGATAGATCAGCGATTGACCAGAGGTTAACCAAAGATAGACATGATTAGCAGCAGGTATACGGACGGTACGCGTTCGTATGCCTGCTTTTTTATCTTTCTCACTGAAGCGGAAGCGGATGCTGCGCTTTTGAAGGACGGCATAGTCGTTTCTACAATCAAGAAATCAGGAGAAACAGCGGCCGAAAGTCCAAATGTTCACCGTAGTGACGATGAAGCTTCAGGTTCAAATCTTAAGTGTGTCTTAAATAGAGTTGAGAACGGCTGACTAGGCTTAGTTGGCAAGAGACCGGAAATAGCAGTTGGATTTTGTCCACTTGCTGATGGAGGAATGGGCTTTGGTGAAACAGTAGTTGGAAAAATGCAGCTTAAATCATCCCACTTCTTCCGAAGTTGAGTAAACTCCGAGTAACAGATGCTGTTTTTCCACTTGCTAAGGCCTCTTCTTCAAAAAGCGGCGAATTAAGATACATTATTCCATTTACTTGCAGAAGCAGGTTACTGTTGCGGTGGCAGGACTGTTGCTGTAGCAGGGAGCGCCACCCTCGCAGACTATTCTCCGGCATACTCCTTTTGGTTCGGCGGAAGGAAACTTTCCGCATCAGCGTGTTTAAACCAATCTATAAATGCTATAATAATTTCAAATTCAAAGTTTCGGAGGGAGCATCGTGATGTGGAAAGAATTTAAAAGCTTCGCCATGAAAGGCAATGTGCTGGATCTGGCGGTAGCAGTGGTCATTGGAGCAGCGTTCGGCAAAATTGTAACCTCTTTGGTGGCTGATATCATTATGCCGCTGATCGGCCTGATTAGTGGGGGCGTTGATCTGAAGGGGCTGAGCTTCGGAATCGGGGATGCCAATGTGAAGTATGGACTGTTCCTGCAAACCGTGCTGGACTTCTTCATTATTTCCTTCTCGATCTTCATGGTAGTGAAGCTGAGCAGCCGGTTCAGACGCAAGGAAACGGTCAAAGTTGAAGTGGTAGAGACACCTGCTCCGGCACCTGAGGTAGTCCTGCTGACAGAAATCCGTGATCTGCTGAGAACGGACAAGCAGCGGGAGTCAGGAATGTAGGGGAACTAAGTTACATAAATATAGTAAATTTCCGAAACACACTTGCATTTCACGCAGCGAAGTGATAATTTTGTTGTAGGCAAAACTTGTTACTCAACTGAATAGATCAATCCTTCAGGGCAGGGTGTGATTCCCTACCGGCGGTGATGCTGCTGGATCTGGCTGAGTATAGCCGATTCTGACGCTTAGTCCGCTACCCGATTCGTATGAGCTTCATACGGACGGTGGACCCGGTGCAATTCCGGGACCGACAGTATAGTCTGGATGGAAGAAGGAGAGATTCACGTGCCGCGCTTCGTAGGCGGCCGGACTGCAGTGTTTTCGATTATTATGTGCGAACTTTCACAATGCCTGGGACCAGGCGTTTATTTACGCATATTTTTACTCTAGCTGCCGTTACCTCTCGTATATCCCGTCTTGAACTCCTCCTGGAGATTAAGGCGGGTTTTTCTGTTTGGATTGTACACATTATAGAGAATACAGCCAGGGATAGGAGGCAAGACATGGATAAGATGAATGATGAGTTCTATATGTCCCTTGCGCTGGATATGGCGGAGAGGGCACAGGGACAGACCGGCATTAATCCGGTGGTCGGCTGCGTAGTCGTGAAGGATGGCGTCATGATCGGTATTGGAACCCATCTGCAGCGCGGGACCGGACACGCCGAGGTTCATGCCCTGAATATGGCGGCGGGTAAAGCGAAAGGCAGTACGGCATATGTTACGCTCGAACCCTGCAGCCATTACGGCATTACGCCGCCCTGCAGCCAGCGTCTGATTGACGAAGGTGTGGCAAGAGTGGTAGTCGCCTGTGAGGACCCTAATCCTCAGGTGGCAGGCCGGGGCATTGAGATGCTGCGCGAACAGGGGATTGACGTCGAAGTCGGTCTGCTGCGGGGCCGTGCTGCCCGGCTGAACGAGAAGTTTATCAAGTATATTTTGACGAAGCAGCCGTTCGTGACCCTGAAGAGTGCCAGCACACTGGACGGCAAAATCGCCACCCGGACCGGTGACAGCAAATGGATCTCGAATGCTGAAGCCCGGGAGCTTGTACATACCCTGCGTCACCGCCATCAGGGGATTATGGTCGGGGTGAATACAGTGATTGCCGATAACCCTTCGCTGACGACGAGGCTGAATGTGCCGGGACTGAACCCGCTCCGGATCATTATTGACTCTTCGCTGCGGCTTCCGCCGGACAGCGCTGTAGTCACTGACGGGCTGGCTCCCACGGTGGTTGTAACTACAGAAGCAGCCGATCCTGCCCGCAGAGCGGCGCTGCTTGCAGCAGGGGTACAGGTGATTGCCGCAGGGAGCGGTCCCCGGGTTGATCTGCAGGCTGCAATGGCTGCGCTTGGAGCGATGGAGATTGGTTCGATTCTGCTTGAAGGCGGCGGTACGCTGAACGGGGCGATGCTGGAGCAGGGGCTTATTGACCGGGTCGTGCTTTTCTTCGCTCCGAAGATTGTAGGCGGCGGCGCGGATGCGGCGGGAGCATTCGATTTCAGCGGTGTGGAACGGATGCGCGATGCGGTTACGCTTGAAGGATTGGAAGTGGAAGTGCTCGGAGATAATGTGTGTATCAGCGGTGTTCCGGTACGTTAACATTACAGCAATTTATGAAGGAGGGATGGTATGTTCACCGGCTTGATAGAAGAGGTGGGTGTCCTCCGCAGCGTCACTAGCGGCGGGGAGATGATGGTGCTGAATATCGGAGCCTCGCTTATTATGGGAGATCTGAAGATCGGCGACAGTGTGGCTGTTAATGGTGTCTGTCTCACGGCAACCTCACTCGGAGACCATCACTTCACCGTTGACGTCATGCCCGAGACTTACCGCAACAGCACGCTCAAAGAGCTGCGCACCGGGGGCAAACTGAATCTGGAACGCGCGATGGCTGCCGGCGGACGCTTCGGGGGACATATTGTCCAAGGGCATGTGGATGGAACCGGCGAGATCCGCAGCGTGAGGCGTGACCAGAATGCAGTCGTGTTCGAGATTGCGCCGGACCACAGAGCCTTGTTCAAATTCATTATTCCCAAAGGCTCCATTACAATAGATGGCATCAGCCTAACGGTTGTGATGACGGAAGCCGGAACGTTTACCGTGTCGATTATCCCGCACACGCTGGGTGAAACGGTGCTGGCCCACAAGCGTCCGGGGGACCGTGTGAATATCGAATGCGATGTGCTGGGTAAATACGTGGATCATCTGCTCCATTACGGTTCGCGAGCAGGCAATGAGGACGATGCAGGAAGCTCGAAGATCAGCCATGACTTTCTGGCGGCCAACGGGTTCGTATAATTTATAGATTAGGCATACGGCAGCCGTCAGGCGGCGTATAGCCATCAGGAGGACAGCAATATGAGCCAGCAAAATAATAAGGACAGTGTCCTGGACCCGATTGAGGATGCGATCTATGATTTGATGCGCGGTAAGGTCGTCATCGTGGTGGATGATGAGGACCGTGAGAATGAAGGAGACTTCGTCGCTCTGGCGGAGCGTGCCACACCTGAGGTTATTAACTTCATGATTACCGAAGGACGCGGCCTGGTCTGCGTACCGATTACGGCGGAACGTGCTGAAGAATTGGACCTGCACCCGATGGTTAGCCAGAATACCGATAATCACGGCACCGCGTTTACCGTTTCTGTGGATCATGCAGATACGACTACTGGTATCTCTGCCGGAGAACGGTCCCAGACCATTAAGGCGATGCTGGACCCGAATGCGAAGCCGGCCGACTTCCGCAGACCGGGGCATATGTTCCCGCTGATTGCCAAGAAGGGCGGAGTCCTGCGGCGTTCCGGCCACACCGAAGCTGCTGTTGATCTGGCCCGTATGTGCGGGGCTTATCCGGCAGGCGTCATCTGCGAAGTTGTGAAGGTGGACGGTACCATGGCCCGCCTGCCTGACCTGATTGAGATCGCCGAGAAGCACGATCTGAAGCTGATCAGCATCAAAGACCTCATTCACTACCGCAATGAGAAGGAGCATCTGGTTACCCGCGAGGTAGCGGTGAATCTGCCGACGGATTTCGGGGATTTCCAGACCATTGCCTATACTAACGAAGTGGATGACAAGGAGCATGTTGCCCTGGTCAAGGGCGATATCTCTGGTAGCGAGCCGGTATTGGTGCGTGTGCATTCCGAGTGCCTGACCGGCGATGTGTTCCATTCGCACCGCTGCGACTGCGGGCCGCAGTTCGAAGCGGCGCTGCGCCAGATTGAAGAGGCCGGCAGAGGCGTTCTTCTCTATATGCGCCAGGAAGGCAGAGGAATCGGCCTGATCAATAAGCTGCGCGCCTACAAGCTGCAGGAAGAAGGGCTGGATACCGTGGATGCCAACCTGAAGCTGGGCTTCGCGGCTGACCTGCGGGATTACGGCATCGGCGCACAGATTCTCAAGGATCTGGGGATACGCCAGATTCGGCTCCTGACCAACAATCCGCGCAAGATTAAGGGGCTGGAAGGTTACGGCCTTGAGGTGGTGGAGCGCGTAGCAATCCAGATGCCGGAGAACAAGGACAACACCAAGTATCTGCATACGAAGCAGGCCAAGCTTGGCCATCTGCTGAATTTTGACAAGATCGAACAAAATGAGAATACCAAAATTTAATCATAGATTACCTATCCTATACACGAAGGGTTGATGAGTATTATGCCGAATTATTTTGAAGGACACTTAGTATCTGAGGGTTTGAAATACGGGGTTGTCGTTGGACGTTTCAATGAGTTCATTACCAGCAAGCTGCTCTCAGGCGCACTCGATGCGTTCAAACGCCATGGTGCAGCCGATGATGAAGTGGATGTTGCCTGGGTCCCGGGGGTATTTGAAATTCCGCTGATCGCTCAAAAAATGGCCGAAAGCGGCAAATACGATGCGGTAATCACACTCGGTACGGTGATTCGCGGTTCTACAACACATTATGATTATGTGTGCAATGAAGTGGCCAAAGGGGTTGCGGCCATTAATCTCAAGACCGGTGTGCCGACGATTTTTGGTGTAGTCACTACCGAGAATATTGAACAGGCCATTGAACGTTCCGGGACCAAAGCGGGCAACAAAGGCTGGGATGCAGCGACTGCCGCTATTGAAATGGCAAACCTGAACAAGCTTTTCAAATAATCCCCCTCTTGACGGATCAGCCTAAGTCGTGCTTATTTATAGGTATGAGAAGAAAGCATGAACATAGATCTTTCTACTTGTGTAGCGTCCGTGCGGCGCTGCACTTTACTTTTTTTGGGCTGGAGGAAACCGCGTGACTGTATTGTACAAGCTGGAGACGTTCGAAGGTCCGCTCGATCTGCTCTTGCATCTGATTGACAAAGCGGAAATCGACATCCAGGACATTCCGGTCAGCGAGATCACGGAGCAGTATATGGAATACCTGCAGGGGATGCAGGAGCTTGAACTTGATATCACCAGCGAATTTCTGGTAATGGCTGCCACCCTCTTGTCGATTAAGAGCAAGCTGCTGCTGCCGAAGCCGCCGGTAATTGAAATCGAGGATTTCGATTATTATGAGGATGACGGCTATGATCCGCGTGCAGAGCTGGTGCAGCGACTGATTGAATACCGCAAGTTCAAGAGCATTGCTGTGCAGCTGCTGGATATGGAGAGTGAGCGCAGTCTAATTTTTACGAAGGAGCCGGAGGATCTGGGCCCCTTTGTTCCTGCGCAGACTGACCATACGCTGAAGGGTCTGCATACCGCCGACCTGATCGCTGCGTTCCGCAAGGCACTCAGCAAGGCCGCCCGGAGAACCTCCTATCAGCGGATTACCCGGGATGAGATTTCGGTCAAGGACCGGATTCGCGAAGTATCGGAAGCGTTGCAGCGCAAAGGTACGGGCGGCAGACTGCGGTTCTCGTCCCTGCTGCATGAGGAGATGGACCGGCATGAGATTGTCGCTACCTTCCTGGCGATCCTGGAGCTGATGAAGATGAAGGCTATTCTCTGCTATCAGGAGAAATTATTTGACGATATTGTAATGGAGTGGAGAGGAGGAGAGGATGTCAATGGACTACAACACGCTGAAATCAATTATTGAAGGTCTGCTGTTTCTCTCCGGCGATGAAGGTCTGTCGGTCCGGCAGATTGCCGAGATTACCGAGCAGCGGCCCGATCTGGCTACAAGGGCACTGGATGACCTGAAGGAGGATTACCTCTCGCAGAGCCGCGGCCTTCAGGTGGTGCAGATTGCCGGTAATTACCGGCTGGCGACACTTCCTGAGCATGCGCAATATTTCGAACGTCTGGCGTATTCGCCTTCAAGGTCATCGCTGTCCCAGGCGGCGCTTGAGACACTCGCCATTGTGGCTTACCGCCAGCCCATTACGAGAGTGGAGATTGAAGAGATCCGCGGTGTGAAATCCGAACGGGCGATTCACACACTGGGCAACAAGGATCTGATCCATGAAGTGGGCCGGGCTGAGGCTGTCGGGCGTCCGATCCTGTACGGCACGACCAAATCCTTCCTCGACAGCTTCGGGCTGGCCAGTCTGAAGGAGCTGCCGGAGCCGTCGAGCTTCGATACCTCCGAAGGTCTCGAAGAAGAAACCCAGCTGCTGTTCAGCAAGCTGGACAGCCAGATGACCTTTGATGAACCGGAAGAATAACCGCAGCGCACTGCCGCTGTACAGATATGCCGTTGTCCCGCCGGGACAGCGGCATTTATTTTTTGGGGAGACAGATATACTTTCTTGGAGATGTTTGCGAAATAGCCGAATTTTATCCAGCCACAATTGCCATACTAATCCAGAGGCACCACATTACATTACTCTATAGGCTGCTTGGAGGTTAAGCTTGTGACGTTATGGCTGGGAATACCATTAATCCTGCTGTTGCTTGTGATTCTGCTGTTACTGCTGGTTCTGGCGTCATCGATCCATTTTCATTTCCGTTTATGCAGGCTGGGCAAGGATGACCGTATCGAATTTGACATCAAGGCTGTATTCGGGCTGGTTAAATTTCATTATGAAGTGCCGACGCTGGTATTTGAAAGTCTCGAACAGGGGATCAAGGTCAAAGTCGAAAAAAGCGGAATTGCCCCGGTGAAGCTGGACAGTGACAAGGAAAGCCAGGTTGATAAGGAATCTGTAACGGAATGGTTGAAAAATATACGTACCGCGTTGCAAGCCACCCGGGGACTCAAAAAATGGTTGAAGGACACCTTATCCCATGTGAAGATTACCAAGCTGGACTGGTCAACGGATTTCTCCCTGGGGGATGCTGCGGCAACCGCAACGGCGGTAGGGGCACTCTGGGGACTCAAGTGGACGATGATCGGCTGGGTATCGCCCTTCGTCAGACTGCTGCATAATCCGAGAATGTTTGTGGCACCTGTATTTCGGGATGAGCCTTCGTTTGCAACGGAAGCGGTATGCACAGGCAAGCTTTCGGCCGGATATGCCATGTATGCAGGGCTGCTACTGCTGCGCCGTGTCTCCAAGGTAGAAGGCGGCCTGGGCCGGTGGAAGAAACTACTGAGCCGGGAGCGTTCATAAAAAAACTACATACTCCATTCCATTGTGGGCAAGATAAATACTGCAGGTACATTTATATACACACGAGGAGGAGAAAAACAATGTCAGATCATCCGATTCAAGGTCTCATGCAGACCGCAATGGAAAATATCAAAGGCATGGTTGATGTGAATACAATTGTTGGAGATCCTGTAGAAACGCCGGATGGCAGTGTCATTCTGCCAATCAGCAAGGTGGCGTTCGGGTTCGCTGCAGGCGGCAGTGACTACAGAGTGGAGGACGATGCTCCAGGCGTAAACGGCAGCGGGTCCGGTGTCAAAATGCTTCCTTTCGGTGGCGGTAGCGGGGGCGGCGTGTCTATTCGTCCGATCGCATTTCTGGTCGTTGGCAGGGAAGGGGTACATATTGTGCCGCTCGATAATCAAACCCATCTGTTCGAGAAAATTATTGATGCCACTCCTAACCTGATTGATAAAATCCAGAATATGTTCCAGCCCAGCGGCATTCCTGCGGGGGCAGAGGTGCACAGCGCCAAAGTGACCAAAACGGTAGTGGAGACCGAGCCGTCCACCCACTAACCGGTACTCGCTCACGGGCAACCAACCATAGAGTATAAATATTTGGGGTATCACCTTACAGGGTGGTATCCCTTTTTTTGGGGCAAATAGAGGATAGGACATACCTGCCCCATGACCCGCATACACTTGTACAACCAGGCAAGACTGAAGAACCGTTACCCCAGGAACGGATAAGAAGCCGGAGGATGAACATGAAGACACTAACCCGAAAATCTTTGCTGTCCTTACTATTGTGCGTGCTGCTGCTTGCGCTGGTGCCGGTGCCATCCATCCGGGCTGAGAACACTTCGATCTCTACCCATGCCAGGGCGGCGTCGCTGATTGATGTAGCATCCGGAAGAATCCTCTACAGCAGCCGCGGGGATGAGCCTATGCTGATTGCCAGTCTGACCAAAATAATGACTGCACTTGTGGCAATAGAGAACGGCGACATTACGTCAAAGGTCAAGGTCGGCAAAAATGCTTTTGCCAAGGAGGGCTCCTCGCTGTATCTGAAGCTGGGCGAAGAAATGACGCTGAAAGATATGCTGTACGGGCTGATGCTGCGCTCCGGCAACGATGCTGCAACCGCCATTGCCGAACATGTCGGCGGCTCGGAGCAGGGATTCGTCTATCTGATGAATGCCAAGGCACAGGAGCTGAATTTGACCAATACCCATTTCGCCAACCCGCACGGGCTTGATGCCGAAGGCCATTATTCCAGCGCGAATGATCTGGCCGTACTGACTGCGTATGCGATGCATAACCCGGTGTTCAAGGAGATTGTAGCCACCAAAGAGAAGACGGCGGACAATCCCTATGAGAAATGGGACTACAAGTGGAGCAACAAGAATAAAATGCTGCGTCTCTACGAAGGGGCAGACGGGGTGAAGACGGGGTATACCAAAAAAGCGCTGCGCTGCCTGGTCAGCTCCGCTACACGTGACGGGCAGCAGCTTGTGGCCGTTACGCTGAACGACGGCAATGACTGGAATGACCATTCCTCGCTGCTGGACTTCGGATTCAACCATTATCCGCTGAAGACGCTGGTAGAGCGGGGAGAAGGCGTCAAAGGCTACAGTCTGGTGACCGGCAAGGACTTTGCTTATCCGCTCGGAGCAGGGGAAGAGGCAAGGCTTGTCAACAAGCTGGTATTGAGCGGGGAGCATGGGGCAGCGGGTACGCAAGCTGGTAACGGAGCGGCTACAGATACGCGCGGTAAAGCAGGAGCAAGCGGCGGTGACGGGGTAAATAAGGGCGGCAATACTGGCGGCACTAGCTTCGGGCTAAAGGGTGTGATTATCCTCCAGCTGGGCGGCAAGGAGATCGGCCGGGTTCCGGTGTATACCCCGGATCAGCTGCCGCCGGAAACTTCGGCGTATGTGAAAAAATACAGTTCGGCCAGTGCCTTGGCTTATCCGGCGGGCAACTGGCTGCAGGCATTCGGCAGCGCGCTGCGAGCCTTGCTACTGAGCGGAAATAACGGATAGACAGATAAACAGTATTCAGAATGAACCGGGGGAGGGGATAGGTATGTTAAATGGAATCTGGCTGGGGATGATCCTGATCGGGTTCGTATTCGCAGCGGTCAACGGGCGGATGAATGAATTCACCGCCGCCGTATTCGACGGTGCGAAGAGCGGAGTTACCGTAAGCTTCGGGCTGATTAGCGTGCTGGTGTTCTGGCTGGGAATCATGCGGATTGCGGAGGATGCCGACCTGCTGAAAAAAATCGCCAGAGTGCTGGGCCCGGTAGTATCCTTTCTATTCCCGGATGTGCCCAAAGGCCATCCGGCCATCGGCTATATCCTCTCCAATATGAGCGCCAACCTGCTCGGACTCGGAAATGCGGCTACACCGATGGGGATTAAGGCGATGCAGGAGCTGCAGACACTTAATCCGGATAAGGAGACCGCGACGCCGGCCATGTGTACGCTGCTCGCTCTGAACACCGCCAGCATCACGCTGATACCGGCGACCCTGATTGCCATCCGGCTGAATTACGGATCGGCGGACCCGGCAGCCATTGTGGGTACCACGCTGGCGGCGACCGCGGTGGCTACCCTTGCCGCTGTTGCGGCGGACAGGCTGTGCCGCCGCCTGGCTCTGCTGCGCAGGCCGCCCGGACCGCCGCCGCACCTAAGGAACGGCACGGCGGCAGCGAACGGGAGCGGGGCGCTCCCGCATTCTTCTGTGAAGGGGTGAGGCGTCCTTGTTACAACTGATCAGTCTTATCTCTGCCTGGGCGATCCCGGTAATGGTTACCTTTATCCCGCTGTATGCCTTCACCCGCAAGGTTCCGGTCTATGAATCGTTCGTTGAAGGTGCGAAGGACGGATTCGGTACAGCGATTGCTATTATCCCTCATCTGGTAGGTATGCTGGTGGCGATCAGCGTCTTTCGGGCTTCGGGTGCGCTGGACTTCCTCATGGGCTTTGTAAGCCCTCTGATGCAGGGGCTTGGTATTCCGTCTGAAGTTCTTCCGCTCGGTCTCTTGCGCCCGCTGACGGGCACTGGATCACTTGCCTATACCACGGATCTGATCCGCGTCCATGGCCCGGACTCCCTGATCGGAATGATTGCTTCTACTATACAGGGCAGCACGGATACAACCTTATATGTACTGACCGTCTATTTCGGCGCCGTAGGCATCCGTAACGGCCGTTATGCTCTTAAGGTAGGCTTGTTCTCGGATATTGTCGGCTTCATCGCGGCGATCGCTGTATGTCTGCTGGTGTTCGGGTAGCTAGATAACTAGATAAGTGAAGTAAATTAGTTGGAATTCCTCCACTTGCTGATTAACAAATGCACGTTGCTGCAACAGCAGTTGTATAAACAACACTTAATTATTCGTATTTCTTTATGGAGCTGGTAAATTGAACAAATTAAATGCTCTTTTTCCACCTGCTTCCCCGTATTTCCCCGAAACTAATAAATTAAGATACGTTTTTCCAATTGTTGGCCTTCAGGAGAGAGTAAATGAAGGGTATTAATGCACCTGATTCCAGCAAAAGTCGGCCCGATGAGCAGATGAAGGGTATTAATGCACCTGATTCCAGCAAAAGTCGGCCCGATGGGTAGATGAAGGGTATTAATGCACCTGATTCCAGCAAAAGTCGGCCCGATGAGCAAATGAAGGGTATTAATGCACCTGATAAAGGTAGTGCTCATTCCCAAGCGCAGCCCGGCAGCCGCTTGCCTTGTCCCTGCCCTTGCTCTTGCTCTTGCCCTACAGTCCTCACCCCCACCTGGAGGTGAGGACTTTTTGTGATTAGGTCTACCCGTGCGTGGACGGAGGAACGGAGAGGGATTTTGGAACTGTAGGAGCGTCAGCGACCGCCTTTGTCTGCGGATTTCAACCGCTTACAGCGGTCTAATCAGGAAATCTGCAGACAACAGCGGCCGGAAGTCCAAACATTCCTCGGAGTTACGATTAGTCAACGCCCTTTCTTTGGCTCCCAGCCGCCCCAAACATTTTAACAAACAATCCTCACCCGCCGCCCCCTCCCTTCATATGCTATTTCAGCAAACGGAGGGAGGCTGACAAAGGGTGGAATACAAAGGCTTTATTCTGCATCATTCCCGCTGTCCGTCCATCAACGGCAAAGGATTTGACTTCTGGGTCGGGCTGGGCGGGGCGGTCTATGCTGCACCGCTGCTGACAGACCCCGAGCATATTCATATTTGTCTAGAAGGCAACTACGGTGAGGCGGACCAGATGCCGCAGCTTCCGGAACGCCAGCAGCAGTTATTTGCCGCAGGAAAACTCATTCTGGAGCTGGCCGGACGTTATCAAATGTCGCCTTTGGTCGTTGAGCCGCATAGCCAAACTTGCCCCGGCGCATTTTTTCCATGGAATGATCTTGTGATTTATGCCTCCGATGGTTATCATTAACCTGAGGTGAGTAGTCGAAAATGGAAAGATTACAGAAAATATTGGCGCAAGCAGGCGTGGCGTCCAGACGCAAATGTGAAGAAATGATTTTGGCCGGTAAAGTGGAAGTCAACGGGGAACTCGTAACTACGCTTGGCACGAAGGCGGACCCCGCAACAGATATCATCAAAGTCTCGGGCAGACTGATCCGGGGCGAGAATAAGATCTACATCATGTTCAACAAGCCCAAGGGCGTAATTACAAGCGCCTCGGATGACAAGGGCCGCAAGGTTGTAACGGATTACCTGAAAGGCATTACAGAGCGCGTGTACCCTGTAGGCCGTCTGGATTACGATACGGAAGGGCTGCTGCTGCTGACGAATGACGGTGAGTTTGCCAACCTGCTCACGCATCCGAAGCATCATGTGCCCAAGACGTATCTGGCCACGGTCAAGGGTGTGCCGCACGGCACAGCGCTGGACAAGCTGAAGGCAGGCATTAAGCTGGAAGACGGCATGACCGCTCCGGCGGAGGTCGAATACAAGGATATTGATGAAGCCAACAAGGAAGCGGTTATCAGCATTACCATTCACGAAGGCCGCAACCGTCAGGTCCGGCGGATGTTTGAAGCGGTGTCGCATCCGGTTCTCCGTCTGAAGCGGATCTCTTTTGGAGACATCATGCTCCAGAATCTTAAGCGCGGCTCCTACCGCCATTTGACCAAGGATGAGATCAATCATCTGCAGCAAATTGCCAAAGCCGGAATGCTGCGGGACAATCAGACGCGCAAAGACACATAAAGTTCACAATTAACCCTCCTAAAACTGTGACAATATTCGTTATAATGTTCATAGGATGTTCACACCTGACAACTAAAGTAATGAGTTGCGTCACAGAAGGGGGCACCCTTGTATGGGCAAAGCCAGGAAGCCAATCCAAATCGTGATACTATTGTTAATTGTTCTGCTTGGGGGTTATGCGATCAGCTCCTCGGTGTTCGGGGGGGACGGCAAACCCAAGGAAGGCGGAAAAGCGCCAAACTTTGAACTGCTCGGACTGGACGGCAAGACCCATACGCTGGAGGAATACAAAGGGAAGTCAGTGGTGCTTAACTTCTGGGGTTCCTGGTGTGCTCCCTGCGTGAAGGAAATGCCTGCCCTGCAGGCACAATGGGAGAAGTGGAAAGATCAGGGCGTAGTGGTATTAGGCGTTAATGTAGGCGAGGATCAGATGACAGTGGACAATTTCGTGAAGCTCGTGGACATTGATTTTCCGGTTGTGATGGATAAGAATCGTGATGCTGTCCGCAGCTACGGGATTTCGCCGCTGCCCACCACCTTCTTCATTAATACGAAGGGCAAGGTGGACAATATTCATATCGGCCAGCTGGATCTGAGTTCGCTTGAGGAGCAAATCGGAAAGCTGGTGGGACGATGAAGGAGCATGTGCCGCTGATCAGTAACACCAAATGCGAATGCGGTCATCAGAATCCTGTTGGGACTGTTCTCTGTGAAGCCTGCGGCAAGCCGCTGGACGAGAAGGAATGGAATTCCTCCGAAAACCTGGAGATGCGCTACGATGGGGTTGCCCGCCGTTCCCAGCGTGTAAGTCCGGGGGTAATTGATAAGGTCTGGAACTTTTTTTCATCAGTCAAAATAGCCATCTACCTGATCGTGCTGACGCTGCTGGGTGCGATGCTCGGTACGATTTTTCCGCAAGAGAGCACCTTTCTGAATATTGACGCTTCAACCTATTATCAAGAAAAGTATGGAACAGCCGGGAATATATATTATAGACTCGGCCTTTCGCATACCTATGAATCCTGGTGGTTCGTGACCCTGCTTGTCATGATCGGAGCTTCTCTGGTCATTTGCAGCTTGGACCGCGTGCTTCCGCTCTACAAGGCCTTAACCCGGCAAAAGATCCGCAAGCACCGCCAATTCCTGACCCGTCAAAAGCTGACGCTGAGTACAGAGGTTGAGCAGGAGCCGGAGGAATGGGTGGCACGAATAGTGCAGCCGCTCAGGAAGAAAGGGTACCGCGTCCGGACGGATGGCGGCGCTTTACTGGCCGAGAAACACCGTTTCAGCCGCTGGGGACCTTATGTAATACATATTGGCCTGATTATTTTTTTACTCGCAGTGCTTGCTAGGGGACTTCCCGGACTGAATATGGACCAGCATCTTGCCTTTCCGCAGGGAGAGACGGTGAGGATACCGGATACCAGCCTGTACCTTAAGAATGAGAAGTTCACTGCAGAATTCTATACCGCAGAAGAGATGCCCGAAGAATTCCGGGACAGGAAGGTTCTCCCGAAGCTCTACGAGACGAAGGCGGTTCTCTATGAATGTACTGCTGATTGCGGCGACCCCTCCAAGGAGCCACAGCTTGCGGAAGTGGCCAGGCATGATATTCAGGTGAATTCTCCGCTCAGCTATAAAGGATTGAAAGCGTATCAGTTTGACTATGATCTGACGCCTGTGCTGCGTTCAGTGCAGCCTTATCTGGTGAATAAGGCGACCGGAGAGAGCTATGGCAAGTTCAAGCTGGATATGAAGAACCCGGAGCGCAGCTTCAAGGCCGGACCGTATACCCTTGAGCTTAAGGAGAAATATATGGATTTCGGATTGAATGACGAAGGCCGTCCGGTATCCAAATCGCCTTATCCGAATGCTCCGGCGTTTCTGTTTCTTATAAGCGGGCCTGAACTGCCGGCGGGAGGGCAACAGTACTTCTATTTCCCGAAACAGATAGACAAGGAGCAATTCCAGCAGGCTGCTATCAACGACAAGCTTGGAGGCAGTACGCGGTTCCTGGAGCTTGAGGTCGGCAGCATGAGTGATGTTGATTTCTCGGAATCCACGACCTATCTCAATGTGCGGGTGGACCGGGCTATGCCTTTTGTCTGGATCGGTGCGGGGATTGTCATGCTGGGGCTGATTCTTGGCTTCTATTGGCAGCATAGACGTATCTGGCTGATCGTTGAAGGCGGGCGACTGGTGCTGGGAGGCCATACGAACAAGAACTGGTTCGGCTTCCGCCGTGAGCTCGTTTCCATTCTGGAGAAGGTAGACATGACAGTCGATGAAAAATCATTGGACAACGGAGGAGGCCTGGCATGAGCTTACTCGATTTCAGCAGTGACGTCTTTATAGCCGCATTCTTCTTATACAGCGGTGCCTTCATGTTGTTCACCATTGCTATCATGGGCCGCAGATGGTCGGGCAGGAAGCCGGAGGAGCATACCGCAAGGTGGGGAAGAATTGCTTTTATCGCCTCCTCGCTCGGGCTGCTGTGCCATATGGCTTACTTCATTACCCGCTGGATGGGTGCCGGACATATTCCGGTAAGTAATATGTATGAGTTCATGACCTTTTTATCAATGATGGTGATGGTTGCCTTCACTGTGATCTTCGCGATCTACCGCAAAATTATCCTCGGGGTATTCGCGGTTCCAATCTCGATTATTGTGATGGCCTATGCGGCGGTATTCCCACAGGAAGTGCAGCCGCTCATTCCTTCGCTCAAGTCGATCTATCTGAATATTCATGTCACGCTTGCCGCGCTCGGGGAGTCCTTCTTCGCTGTCGGCTTCGCGGCCGGGCTGATGTACCTTCTGCGGACTGTGAATTTCGACAGCAAGGAACGCAGTGACCGCAAGCAGCAGCGGCTGATCGAATTTACTCTGTTCTCGATCATTGTTATAATTGGGTTTCTTGGATCTGTTTTTGCCTTCCGCGGTGCGGGCTATGAATCTATTTTTGTCCGTACGAACGTAACGATTGACAGCCCCGGGCAGGAAGATAGTACAATAGAGAAAGTGAGTTATAAAATGCCGCCGATTGTGGCACCTTACCATAGTGAAATTGAGAGCTTCCAGCCGTTTCTGGGGTTGCAGAAGCCTTTGTTTGAAGCGCCCTCCTGGATGAACGGCGTCAATGCAGGACGCAAGTTCAATACCGTGATCTGGTCACTGCTGTCCGGGTTGCTTCTCTATGGTATTCTTCGGCTGGCCGTGCGTAAGCCGCTCGGCAAGGCCATTCATCCGGTACTTGATGGAATTGATGAGAATGATCTTGATGAAATTACCTACAGGGCGATAGCCATCGGGTTTCCGATTTTCACCCTGGGGGCTTTGATTTTTGCAATGATATGGGCGCAAGTGGCTTGGGGCAGATTCTGGGGCTGGGACCCCAAGGAGGTCTGGGCACTCGTCACCTGGCTGTTCTACAGTGCTTATCTCCATTTGCGGCTGGCCCGCGGATGGCAGGGGCGCAAGTCTGCCTGGCTCGCTGTACTCGGCTTTCTAATCGTAATGTTTACCCTGGTCGGTGTTAATCTGGTGATTGCCGGACTTCATTCATATGCGGGAACGGACTGATGAGCCTTTGCTTCTCCGGGCACGCGTATGATCCAGGGTGACGTTCTACTGTATTTGATGAAGGGGTTGTTGTGTAAATGGCTGAGCACTTGAATAGAATTCTGGTGGTGGATGACGAAGAACGTATCCGCCGCCTGCTCAAAATGTATCTTGAAAAAGAAGGCTATGAGATTGATGAGGCGGAAGACGGGGAGATCGCCCTGCGCAAAGCAACCGCGAACGATTATGGTCTGATTCTGCTGGATGTCATGCTGCCGGGCATCGACGGGATTGAAGTGCTGACCAGACTCAGAGGGGTGAAGTCTACCCCTGTCCTGATGCTTACAGCCAAGGGTGAAGAGATTAACCGGGTACAGGGCTTTGAGATGGGGGCAGATGACTATGTCGTCAAGCCATTCAGTCCGCGCGAAGTGATCTACCGGGTCAAGGCGATTATGCGCCGTTCTTCCGCAACCGCATTTCTGTCCAAAGAGAGCAATTCCAGCAACAATATCGTGTTCCCGTTCCTGATTATTGAGCATGATGCCCACCGCGTAAGCGCAGGCGGCCAGGAGGTAAGTCTGACTCCCAAGGAATATGAGCTGCTGCATTACCTGGCTATCTCACCGGACAAGGTATTTTCGCGTGAGGAACTGCTTAAGGATGTATGGAATTATGAGTTCTTCGGAGATCTGCGTACCGTGGATACCCATGTCAAGCGTCTCCGCGAAAAACTAAATAAGGTATCCCCGGAATCGGCAGCTATGATCACAACGGTATGGGGAGTCGGCTATAAGCTTGAGGTGCCTAAATAAGTGAACTTCTGGAGAAGCCTTGTCGGTAAGCTGTGGATCACGATCATCTGTCTGGTTGCTGTCGTGCTCATAACACTCGGGCTGTTTCTGCTGCCTTATATCGACAGTAATTTCACCAATTCCGGGGCGATTAAGCGATTGTTCATGTATACCTGCATGATCGGGTTTTCATTAACGACCTTCTTTGCATTATTCCTGTTTACGAAGATCACACAGCCGATGCAGCAAGTCATTGAAGCTGCTAACGATATCCGCCGCGGCGAATACGGAACCAGACTGACACTGGTTACAAGCGATGAGATCGGCCAGCTGGCCACCTCATTTAACCACATGGCTGCAGAGCTGGAAGAGAATATACGCAGTCTGAATAACGAGAAAGGCCATTTATCCAGTGTCCTGCGCAGCATGAGCGATGCGGTGATCACCTTTGATATTGAAGGACGGATCATTCTTACCAATCCTCATGGACAGACCCTGCTGGAAACCTGGAGTGATCTTGCCTGGGAGCAGGAAGAGGAGAGCGGGCTATTGCCGCCGGGCGCCGCCTCGAGTGAGGTGCCGCCGCCGCTGCGTCCGCTGTTCTTCAGCACACTGAGGGGCGGGGGCGATGAGCGCTCCAATATCCATGTCCGGCAAGGGGTATGGTCTGTGCACATGGCGCCGCTCTATTCCGAAGATAATCTGCGCGGTGCCGTTGCTGTTCTGCGTGATGTGACAGAGGAGGTGCGTCTGGAGAAGATGCGGCGCGATTTCGTTGCCAATGTATCGCATGAGATCCGCACTCCGCTCTCCATGATGCAGGGCTACAGCGAAGCGCTGCTGGACGGAATGGCCTCCTCTCCGGAGGAGAGCAGCGAGCTGGTTCAGGTCATTCACGATGAATCGTTGCGTATGGGACGTCTGGTTAAGGATCTGCTGGATCTGGCCCGCATGGAAGCGGGACATACCGACATTCTGAAGGCACAGGTGGATGTGGGAGAATTGCTGGAACGGGTGTACCGCAAGTTCTCGGTCCGGGCCAAGGAAAGGGATATTATGCTTGAACTGAAGTTACCTGAACGGGAGCTGCTCCTTAAGGCTGCTGACGAAGACAAGCTGGAGCAGGTGCTGACCAATCTGCTGGATAATGCCTTCCGCCATACCCCGGCGGACCGGAGGATCTCCATCCTTGCGGACACTGCTACGCTGGAAGGCCGGAGTTATGTAGAGATACAGATCAGAGACCAGGGGGCAGGCATTAACCCCGAGGATCTGCCGTTTATCTTCGAAAGGTTCTACAAAGCCGACAAAGCCCGCCTGCGCGGGGAGACGGGCGGTACCGGGCTTGGACTTGCCATTGTGAAGAATATCGTCGAATCGCATCGCGGCAGTATTTACGCCTCCAGCAAGCTTGGAGAAGGCACGACATTTACCCTGCGGCTTCCTGTCGAAAAACAGTAAACTGAGACCATGCATGACAGCGCCTCTGAGAGCAGAGGTGCTTTTTGTTGAAACCACTACATTAATCTTGTTCATCGTGGAACATATATTTCAAGCTAAGGCTTGCAGGAGGCTGGGCATTATGATCTTATCCTTAGACCAAGGTACCACCAGCTCACGGGCGATTCTCTTCAATGAAGAGGCGGAAACAGTCTCGCAGGGGCAATATGAGATTAAGCAGTCCTTCCCCCGTCCGGGCTGGGTTGAGCATGACCCGGAGCAAATCTGGGAGAGTCAGCTTGCTGCAGCCAGAGACGCCATTGAAGCAAGCTCTGCACCGGCTGAACAGATTACGGCTATCGGGATTACCAACCAGCGGGAGACTGCGCTGATCTGGGACAGAGTGACAGGAGAACCGATCTATCCGGCGATTGTCTGGCAGGACCGGCGGACTGCAGAGCAATGTGAGGAGCTGAAGTCCCGGGGAATGGCCGGAGTGATTGCGGACAAGACGGGGCTTGTCATCGACGCGTATTTCTCGGCGACCAAGCTGGCGTGGATTCTGGACCATGTACCAGGGGCAAGAGACCGGGCGGCTAAAGGGGAACTGCTGGCGGGAACGATAGACACGTGGCTGATCTGGAAGCTAACCGGAGGCACTGTACACGCGACAGACGTTACCAATGCTTCACGGACTATGCTGTACAACCTGCATGAGCGCAAATGGGATGAAGGGCTGATGGATGCGCTGCGCATTCCGCGCTCCATTCTGCCGGAGGTAAGGATGTCCGGCGGAGACTTTGGAGCATGTGATAAGCAGTGGTTCGGCCTGGAGATCCCCATCCGGTCTGTGCTGGGCGATCAGCAGGCGGCGCTGTTTGGACATACCTGCTTAGAAGCCGGCAGCGCCAAGAATACTTATGGAACGGGCTGCTTCATCCTGATGAATACAGGGACGGAAGCCGTTGCGTCCAGCCACGGTCTGTTGACCACGATAGCCTGGGGCATGGGTGATGAGCTCTATTACGCGCTGGAAGGCAGTGTGTTTGTGGCTGGAGCGGCAGTGCAGTGGCTGCAGGAGGGGCTCGGGCTCATCGTTGCTCCCGCAGACTCGGAGGAGAAGGCCAGTGAGGTGGAGGAGAGCGAAGGGGTTGTGGTGGTGCCGGCCTTTACCGGACTGGGCGCGCCTTATTGGGATATGTACGCTCGGGGGGCGATCTTCGGTTTGACGCGGGGCACAACGTCCGGACATCTGGTGCGGGCGACGCTGGAATCGCTGGCCTTCCAGTCCCGTGATGTGATCGGAGCGATGGAAAAGGATGCAGGGATGCCCCTCACCGGCCTGAGAGTGGACGGCGGTGCGGTACGCAACAATCTGCTCATGCAGTTCCAGGCAGATATTCTTGGCAGCGATGTGACACGTACTACCTATTCGGAGACTACAGCCCTTGGCGCCGCACTGCTGGCCGGACTGACCTCGGGGGTCTGGACCCGTGAGCAGCTGGAGAGCTTCAACAAGGCCGAGAAGGTGTTCTCACCGCAGATGGAGCCGGAAGAGCGCGAACGCCGCTACAACGCCTGGCAGGATGCTGTATCGCGTACTATGGGCTGGGAGAAGCACGCAGGCAAGCAGCAGGACGGAGCCTGAAGCAGACGCAAGATAATCATAATGTACCCTCTAACACAAATGGCCCGCTGGCAGAAATCTGCTGCGGGCCGTTTGCATATCTCAATTAGAAGAAGATTAGTACACCATTACGAACGCGACATTCTGCCAGCCCGCGCCTACCGTCCAGAAGAGGACCTTGTCTCCGCGTTCAAGCTGTCCGGTGGTGACGGCTCTGTGGAGGGCAATGAACGGGCTGCTGGTTGAGGTGTAGCCGAATTCATCGCCGATGTAGACTGCTGCCTCCGGGTTAATGCCGGTTTTGCCGGAGACCGCCTTGATGTTCGGGAGGGACAGCTGTGAGAAGCAGGCTGCCTTGACCGACTCAGGAGCGATTCCGTTATTACTAAGCAAGGTGTTGATGGATTCAGAAGCGGCGTCCACACAGATGGAATCATCGAACGGAATGAACTTCACGTTGAACTCTCCTGCAGCGACACCGGTGCGCCCAAGCTGTGCCAAGCCTTCTGCCGGGAAAAGAGAGTTACCGTACACACAGGTGTCCGTCTGGTAGATGGAGTCAATGAAGCCCACCGCATTCTCATCGCGTTCCAGAATGAGCGCGGCAGCAGCATCACCGAAGTTCGCATAATAGACCGGATCATTCTTATTGGCATGAGGTGCAACGTAATCAGAGCCGATGACCAGGGCGCGGCGGATTCTTGGGTTCGCCATCATCTGGCGGCTGACCTGTTCAACTGAAGCGGTCATTCCTGCACAGTTGGCATTGCTGTCAATACAGATCGTATGCGAAGCTCCGTTAATTAAGCGGTGAATCATCAATGAGTTCGTCGGGAATATATATTCAGGAGTCTGGCTTGCGTAAGCGATCAGATCAATATCAGGACCGGTAAGTCCGGTCTTCTCCAGAACATTGCTCGCGGCTTCAAAAGCCATAGTCAGGGAGTTCTCATCCGGGCTGTCGATGCTGTAGCGGTTCTCACGGCCCAGAGTAGCCAGCAGTCCACGGATATCAATACCCTTGTAGTCAAAATGCTGAATGAAAAAATCATTGCCGATTCTTTTGCCTGGATGGTAGATATCAATATCCTTAATGCGAATCCCTGCCATAGTAAACCTCCTAAAAGTATGGTTAGCGATACTTCTCATGAAGTTGCTGTTATGAACCAAGTCATGCGTTTCAAGCTGCTGATTTTGGTTTAATTTTAGTTAATCAAGTTAGTTAATCAAGCTTGTGTCGTCGAAGTGATTTCCAGGTTTTCGAGTCCCGCTTTGCGGCCCAGGCGTGCCAGCTGCATTTTGAGGATCGGGTTGTTCTCCAGTGTAAGACTTACTTTCTGGAAGCCGTCAGACTTGAACATGATGAAGCAGCCTTCAAGCAGCGGCACAACATCAGGTGCGGTTACATTCAGCTTGCGGCAGTCGATATCCAGTGCATATTCAGCAGGGGTAATCGGGTTGATGGTCTGCTGGTAAGCCTGTATGGATTTGAGCCCGTCCTCGTTAGAAAAGGTTCCCTCCAGCTCGATATTGATTACTTTCTTCGCAGTGTCAGTCTTCAAAATAAATTGTCCCATGTTGTTTATCTCTCCCTAATTGTAAGTGGTGATACCCTAAAAACATTGCCAGATAATTCTTAAATGTGCAACCTGAAAGTCGAAATTTGTAAAATCGTGCAGATGATTATCTCACTTCCTCCAGGGTCTCCAGCAGGACATTGAAGGCTGAAATCACCCGTGGAGCCCCCACACAAGGGACGAGATGAAGCAGCACGCCTTTGATCTGCTCAACGGTCATGCCTACCCGCAGCGCCATTACATAATGCACTCCGAGCTGTTCATACTGACCCATCGTAATCAGCGAAGAGATCACAGCAATCTCTTTCCAATCCGATCCGATAGTGGTCCGCTGAAAAATATCACCATAGGCATTGCCCATGATATACTCGGCTAATTCCGGAAAATGCTCTTTGATTGGTGCTAGGGCTTTGGCCCCATAATCCCCTGAAAGATTAGAGAAATGTTCAAGTCCGCTGTTCATGTTCTTGTTCACGCGTCTGCCTCCTGATAGTAAGTTAAGGACTTCTGTATGATACTACGGCTTATGTGAGATCCAGTGTGCGATGGGCCGTAGGAGGCATTTCATCACGGTCGGTCAGCAGCTCGATCACGGCTACCCGGTTAAGGGCGACAGCCTCGCTAATCGCAGCGGCGAACTCGACCTGAGTCTCACAGCGGAAGCCGGCTGCACCAAGAGACTCGGCGAACTTCACGGCATCTACCGGGACCTCGAAGATCGTACCATCAATTCTGCCGGTTGTTTTCTCCATCCCTTTGAGGGCCATATCCAACTGCATATTGTTCACAACGATGAAAATAACCGGAATGTCCTTGCAAACAGCTGTGTTTATTTCAGTTCCGAGCATCATAAAACAGCCGTCCCCGGTAATGCAGAAGACTGTCTCCTCCGGAGCGGCAACCTTGGCACCGATCGCCATGCCAATGGAGTTGCCCATACAGGCAAAGTAGGCATCGAAGATAAAACTGCCGGGCTTCTTCACATTGAACCATTTCACAGCATTGAAGCCATGGCTGCCGTCATCAACAAACACGCTGCTGTTGTAAGGAATCAAATCGCTCATCGTGCTCAATACCGAAGCCAGCGAGAGTCCTGTCAGCACGGGCAGCTCATCATTGTAATCGTTAGGAACCGCTAATTCATGTCTGGTTACCGCTGAGGGGTCCACCAGCTGAAGATATAGCGCCAGGTTGTCCCGTACATCCCCGCCGACAGCGAGGGTCGGTGAGGTGAGGATTTTGCCGACAAAGGTCGGATCTACATCGAACTGGATTAACTGCTGCGGGTGATTCTCCGGCTTCAGATTACAGATGGTCATATCGCTGAGACGGGAACCCATGACGATAAACAGATCGCTGTTGTTCATGAGCTCATCCCCGTGTGTAGAGCCTCCTACTCCGACCGGACCATGGTAGAGCGGATGATCATAAGCAATCGCCCCTTTGCCTCCGGGAGAGGTAACCACAGGAATGTTGAAGGTCTCGGCGAATTGAACTAATTCCTGATGTGCGCCGGAGCGGTTGACCCCCTTGCCGGCAATGATGAGCGGTCTGGTTGAAGCATTGATCGCTGAAGTAATCCGTTCATAGTTCTGATAGCTTACGAGCTTACTGCGTTCCGGCAGAACAATCCGGCATTCTTCAAGCCGCTCTGTCTGGACATCAAACGGCATACACAGATGGACGGGGCCTTTGCGGTCACCGAGGGCGATCGACAGGGCATGATTGAAAATGGTGCTGAAATGGTCGCCGCGTTCAACCAGCTTGCTGAAGAGGGTGGCGGGTCTGAACATTTCAGCCAAATCCGCCAGATAGGAAGTGGAGTCCTGGCATTGGGGAATGCCTAGCTCCTTAATGGATTGATGCCCGGTAATAAAGAGGACCGGGAGATTATTGGCCTTGGCGTGTGCTGCTGCGGTAAGCAGATTCGTTCCGCCCGGACCGGAGGTGCCGAAGGCAACCCCGAGACTGCCGGTTTTTAGCGCATAACCGCCGGCTTCAAAACCCGAGCTCGCCTCATGCCGGCCGGGAATAAACTCAATACCATAGTCAACCAGTTTCAAAGCGATGGGGCAAATAGATTTGCCTATGATTCCAAAAGAATGGGTTACTCCTAGATTACGTAATGCTTCCGCCATAAAATCTGCAACTGTCTTCAGAACATCCACCCCGCAAGTTGTTATTTGTTTATGCCAGCAATAGAAAACCTGTACTCAAAGTAGGAGCACAGGTCTGTTGCACGAAGCACCATAAAAAACGCAAAAATCAGGCGTTCACAGTTTTTCAGCAACCTGGCAGTCATGATCTCACCTAATAGAAATGAGACTGTAGATCCATGGCTTTGCGTCATTCCCTTTCGGAGAATTTTGCCCGGTATGTTGTTATAAATCAATGAATGGAGAATTTTCCTTTACAATATATTCCTCGCTCTGCTTTTGTCAATAACCCCTGGGAGAAGAAACTCGGAATTTGACGAATATTCAGATCAAAAAACCGATAAATATTTAGATTTTCAAACTTTTGAAAATGGGTACGTCTGGAAGACTAAAGTCTTAAAATGCAAATAGGCAATAACCGCTGAAATTGTACGGGTTGAGTCCAAAGACTTATTGCATCCGTCTATTGCTGCTAAGAGACATGGATAGTTTAGAATTACAGGGCTGAAGTATTCTCCAATAGGTCTTAAGAATTACAACGCTTGAAAAACGAATGAACAGCCGGAATCTGGTTATAAAGCATCAATTGTAAAGAAGTGCAAAGCTGTATTTTAGGCCTTATGCACAATTTCAACAATTTGTGAATATTACATAACAATCTTTTATTTTGTTGAAAAAAGAGACACCTCCCGCAAAAAATTCTGCAGGCGTGCCTCTCTTCGGGAATGCTAGAATTTGAAAATATGAATTGTTTTTTGCAGATTGAACACCGCTGAGGTCATCTTCTCCGTCTCGTCGGCTACGGATTGCAGGGCGTGAATCTGTTCATTCATCGCTGCGGATACCTCTTCCGTGCCTGCGGCCGTCTCCTGGGTAATGGCTGAGATATTCTCAATCGCCCCGGAGATCTTAAGTGCGCTCTCCAGCATGAGGTCACTCTCTGCTGAGAAGGAGGAGATCTGCTCGGTTATGTATTGGACACTATGTACGATCTGAGCAAAGATATGGGCCGTCTCCGTAATCATCTCATTCTGTACCTGAACAACCTCTTCGTTGATAGCGATGTTATCAATGGCCTGCTTGATATCCGCCTCAATGCTGCGGACCAGTCCGAATACTTCTTTGGTCGAAGCGGTTGATTCCTCAGCCAGCTTGCGGACCTCCTGGGCTACTACAGCGAAGCCGCGGCCATGCTCGCCTGCACGGGCTGCTTCAATCGAAGCATTCAGCGACAATAGATTGGTCTGTTCCGCAATCTCGGTGATCGTCTTGGTAATCATCGTAATCCCGCGGGCATTCTGGGAGAGGGCTTCAATGGTATCCGCCACCTTTTGGGTAGCCTGAATATTCTTCCGCATGCCTTCTGCCTGAGTATCTACCGATTGCCGACCCTTTTCGACCAATTCCAGCGTATGTACGGAGCGTTTGTTCATTTCTTTGGTGGAATTGGTATAGTTGGAGACTTTGGTTTCAATATCCTTGATGGATTCTGTCATCTCGGCGATATCGGTTGAGATTTCATTGGCGCCCAGTGCCAGCTCATTAGAGGAGGAGGCCACCTGTGCCATTACAAACTTCAGGTTCTGATTCTTGTCTTCAATCCCGCGGCTGGCATCCATCACCTGGCGGGTAATCTGGGAGGCGTCGGTGAGGATTTTTTTTAATTTATCAATCATGGTGTTGAACGAACGGCTGATGTCTCCCATGGAGCCGCTCTCGTCGGCACGGCTGGTGAAGTCACCTTTGGCAATCGTGTGCGTCACATTGGAAATGTCCTCGAACGAAGATGTAAGCGTTCTCTCAATGAAGCGTGCAAGCGGGTAAGTCAGTGCGGCCAGGATCGCCACGAGAATGATGCCGATGAGCAGCCTGTCCATGATAATCAGCGTAATTAACACCGGGACAGCGAATAGAGCGGCAACCAGGTAACAGCCGGTAACAATCTTTTGTTTCAACGGCAGCTTGTTCATCCAGTCCATAATGGTAAGTTCCCCCTAAATAATAATGATGTGTATTGTAATATTATAGGGGATAATAGTGCAATTGGTCTATTGTAAGAAATCATATAATGCTGCAGCCTCACGCAGAGAGGAAGCGACCGTACCCGCAAGGATGCCAGCCCGCACCGTCGATATGAATCCGCTGGCTGAGGAAGCTGAAGGGAGTGACCAGCTGTCTCGTAGCGGCAGCCTGCAGCTTGCGGGCAGCCGAGGAGAATTCCTCCTGGATTCCCAGAGCCCGCAGAATCGCCGGATCAGCGGGCAGGAGAAGCGCTGCAATCTCTTTGGGGTTCATGCCGGTCAGGGAGGTCCGGTAGCCTTCTGCCAGCTTCCAGCCGCCTTCACGGCCGCGTTCAGCCAGAACCGGAATGCCGGAGAAGCTAAGGGCCTCCATATCCCGGAAGATCGTCCGTTCGGATACCTCCAGAGTCTGCGCCAGCTCCCTGGAGCTGATTTTCCCGCGGCTCTGCAACAGCAGCAGAATAGATAATAAACGGTCAGCTCTCATGGGTTGCCTCCTGAATAGATTCATTATATATGTCAGTTGTTGTCATATATAAGGTATATATTAATAATGATTACGAAATGAAGCAAGTGAGAGGAGCGAATCATATGACTAATCTTCAGGGCAAAATCGCACTAGTAACCGGAGGGAGCAGAGGGGCAGGCAGGGGGATCGCGCTGGAACTGGCCGAAGCAGGCGCCTATGTATATATTACGGGCAGGAATGCCGGCACACCCCAGGGGGCTGGCGAGCGGACTCTTGCAGGTGTGCTGGACGAAATTCAGCGTTCAGGCGGGTCGGGTGCAGCGATTCGCTGTGACCATACGAAGGATGGTGAGACAGAGGCGGCCATCAGACAGATTGCTGCAGAGCAGGGCAGACTGGATATTCTGGTCAACAACGTCTGGGGAGGTAATAACCTGCCCATCCTGAACGACCCGTTCTGGGAGCAGGCTCCTGAGCATTGGGACAACATGTTCACTGCAGGTGTCAGGGCACAGCTGATGACCAATTATTACGCTATCCCGCTGATGCGCAGCCAAAGGGCAGGGACGGGGCTGATTCTTCATACCACCTTCTGGGATGAGTACAAGTACACGGGGAACTTCTATTATGATCTGTCCAAAAATGCGCTGGTGCGTATGGCCTACGGGTTATCCATTGAACTGGCTGCGGATAGCATCGCGGTGATTCCCCTGTCTCCGGGCTGGATGCGGACGGAGCTGGTCCTGGAGAGCTTCGGTACAGACGAAGCGCACTGGCAGGAGAAGGAGGGGCTTCAGACTACCGAATCTACAGCCTATGTCGGACGCGCAGCCGCCGCGCTCGCTGCTGATCCTGAAGTGATGACCATAACGGGGATTCCCCAGAGAGTAGGCGACCTGGCGGAGAAATACGGCTTTACGGATATTGACGGCCGGAAGGTTCCGGCATTCCGCATTTCCGGTTAAAAGAAAGAAAACACTCTAGAGGGGTGACCGGCTTCTGCCGGTACTCCTTTAGAGTGTTTTACTTAATAGTACATAAAAGATATATTAGAGCGTTCTAGAGCAGAATGATTTCCTCTGCGGTGTTGATCTCCGGCAGTCCGGCCAGCTTAACCAGGACCTCCTTCGGAACAGCCTTGTCAACGGTCAGCAGCATAATGGCTGCTCCCCCGACGATTTTACGGCCCACCTGCATGGAAGCGATATTGACGTTGTTCTCCCCGAGCAGAGTGCCGACCAGTCCGATAATCCCCGGCTTGTCATTATGGGAGATTACAATCTGATGCCCTTCAGGAGCGATATCCACCGGGAATTTGTTGACCTGTACAATCCGTTCGCCGTAGCCCTGCAGCAGGGTACCGGCTACCAGACGCTCTTCGTCATGCTCAGCCTTGAGCGTCACGGTAATGAGATTCGTGAAGCCTTTGGTTTTGGAAGCCTTAGTCACTACCACGTTCACATCACGGGTCTTCGCCAGATGCATGGAGTTGACGATGTTCACATCACCAGCGAAGTGGCGGGTGAGAACACCTTTAACGACATAACGGGTCAATGGCTGGGTGTCCACATCCGAGAGATCGCCGGCATATTCGACATGGATCTCACGGATTGCTCCGTCTGTAAGCTGGGTAGCGAAGCTGCCCAGCTTCTCGCCGAGCGTGAAGTACGGTTGCAGCTTGTTCATCACACTTGGAGCAACCGGCGGAATGTTGACCGCGTTGATGAACGGCTCATTACGCAGGATATGGAGCACCTGCTCCGATACATCAATAGCCACATTCTCCTGGGCTTCTATCGTGGAGGCACCCAGATGCGGAGTTACGATGATCTTAGAATGCGTAAGGAACGGATGATCCGCCGCTGGCGGCTCCTTCTCGAATACATCGAAGGCGGCGCCGGCTACAATGCCGCTGTCAATCGCTTCAACCAGAGCCATTTCATCAATGATACCGCCACGGGCACAGTTGATGATGCGCATGCCTTTTTTCATGACTTCAAATTGCGGGCGCGAGATCATGTGGCGGGTCTCCGGGGTCAGCGGGGTATGAACGGTAATGAAATCTGCTCCGCGCACAATGTCGTCCACCGAGGCCAGCTTCACTTCCATTTTCTCTGCACGGTCTGCCGTGAGGAACGGATCGTAGGCCAGAATGTCCATGCCGAAGGCTTTGGCGCGTTTCGCCACTTCGCTGCCGATCCGGCCCATTCCGAGCACGCCCAGTGTTTTGCCGCGCAGCTCTACGCCAAGGAAGGTCTTTCTGTCCCATACGCCGGAGATTGTCTTGGCATAAGCTTGAGGAATATGGCGGGCCAAGGCCATCATCATGGCAAAAGCATGTTCACAGGTTGTAATCGTATTGCCGTCCGGGGCATTAATAACGACTACACCGCGCTGTGTGGCTGCCTCCAGCTTGATATTGTCTACGCCCACTCCGGCACGGCCGATAACCTTGAGATTAGTACCGGCTGCGATAATTTTGTCCGTTACGGTAGTCTGGCTGCGAACGAGTAAGCCGTCATATTCGCCAATGATTGCAATAAGCTCATCTTCACTAAGTCCTGTTTTTTTGTCTACAGTCACATCGCTTGCGTCCATCAATTGCTGAATACCCAAATCGCTGATCGGGTCCGATACTAATACTTTGTACATGGTCTCTTGTCCTCCTTCAAATGGGAAAGCTAATATATATGCCAAGGATTGCCCGGTAGGGTAATCCGCAGTACCTGATCTTACAAGTGCTGATCCTAGCTTAACACTGAAGTAACGCGCTGTCGCATAAAAGAAAAAGCGTGCAGAAATGCCTGATTCGGGCGCTATAGGGCAATAAAAAAACTCCCAACCCCATACTACTGCCGTAGTAAGGGACGAGAGTTGTCGTGGTACCACCCTAATTCACTGCATCGGTTAAGAAGCAGCCTCATTGGCCTGCAAAGGCCACACTGGTAACGGAGTGATCCGATTGTATCTACTCAAGGTTCAATACAATATCTCAGGAGCGCTAAAGATTAATGTCCGCCACCGGTTCTCACCACCCACCGGCTCTCTGAAGACTGCAAGTAATCTTTGTTCCATCATCGGTTTTGCTTGATTAATTTGTCATAATGTAACATGGTGATGCCAAGTGTGTCAATACTATTCTTCCGTTTCGTGCTGCCTTGAAGTGAACCGTGTTTTTCGTTATGATGCAATAACTGGTCCTACTCATAGAAGAACGGGAGCTGCGGCATGATTTCCTTGCCGTAATATTGTTCCCGCCATTTGATGAAGTCCTGCTCCTGCACCGCACCGGTTGAGATGAGCAGGGTGACCGAGGACTGAATATCATTCAGTCTCAGCGAACTGGCTGTCCCGGAATAGATCATATCGTCAATCTTGGCGGTTATATCCTGGGGATCGTAGCTGGCATAGATGCCGCGGTTCAGCATCATGTCGGCGATGGATGCATTCTTCAGCAGCAGCGGCATTTTTTTCCACTGGATGAAGGTGAGCGTCTTCTGTCCGCCGGACTTCTGCGGAATGGCCGGGCTGGTCTTTGACCCCCATTTGAGCATGGAGTCATAGAAGTTCTTCTGTGCCAGCAGGCCGAACTTCACGGCGCTGGTGGTGAAGTTGTCGCTTCTCAGTATTTTGGCGGCTTCCGCGCCGGAAGCACCTGCCGATACCTTGCCCGAGGCCTGGGAGAAGAGCGTGAGACTCTTAAGAATATTCAGCTGTGATTCATAGAGCAGCGGAGAATTGGTGAAGAGCGAATCCTGGGTCACCTTGTCATACTGCTTGTCTGCCAGAAGACCCAGGTTCTTCAGCGTGGCCGCGTTCTGGCGTTCGTCTGTGCTGCGTGCAAGACTGTCCACCTGATCGTTCCAATTGCGCTTGAATTCCCGATACGGCAAAAATACGTTATGATAAAAGGTAACAAGATCCTGCTGCTGGTAGGAGCCGGAGAATTCCTCGGCACTTTTGTCGCCGGCCAGCTGTGCATATTTAGCCTCGGTCTTGTCTG
Organism: Paenibacillus tritici; assembly: GCF_018207515.1. Lineage (NCBI taxonomy): Bacteria > Bacillati > Bacillota > Bacilli > Caryophanales > Paenibacillaceae > Paenibacillus > Paenibacillus tritici. The sequence continues at coordinate 4,847,447 of NZ_CP073365.1, read as the reverse complement.
CTCCAACCTTTACTCCCGTAAAAAATGAAGCGAATGCGGATATTAGAAAAAACAAAAAACCTAGTGTGTACAACATTTGAGTGCGGGAGGTACGGCTGTTCATGATTAGGTGCTCCTTCGTATAGGTAAATTATCTTATGTCAAAACATTTATAGAACAGGCAGGTTATAATGAAAAAATTCAAATTGGGTGAAATCAAAATTAAAAAGGCCGATCCACAGCAGTTAACAGACAAGCTGTTACTCATTAATCTGTATATTACGCAGGGCCTTACCTTATTTATCGGTTTGATATGGATATTATTGCAGAAAAGAAATCCTATTCACATATTAAATTTTCCGGAGAGTCTACATTTCGTGTATTGGGGCCTTGGCCTTGCGGTAATTATGCTTGCCGTTGATTTCCTGTTGACCCATATTGTTCCTGAGGATGCCATGGATGACGGGGGAATTAATGAACTTTTGTTCGGCAAACGGCCTTTGTGGCATATTATTGTCATTTCTGCGGTGGTGGCAGTCTGTGAGGAGCTTTTGTTCCGCGGAGCGATCCAGCATTCCCTCGGACCGTATTGGACCAGTATTCTGTTTGCCGTTATTCATGTCCGTTATCTGCGCCACTGGCTTCCTACAGGCTGGGTATTCCTCAGCAGCTATGGTCTCGGGCTTATTTATATCCATTCGGGCAGTCTGTGGGCACCGATCTTGTGCCATTTCCTTATAGATTTGTTCTCCGGTATGGTCATTCGTTACAGGAGGGTATCATGACAGAACAATTAAGCCGGGTGAGGTCCCGCCAGAAACAGCGTAAGCGTGAAGAACAACCTCCAGTCCAAACGAATAAAAGAACCCCTGCTTCTAATACAGCTGCAGAACGGACGGACAATCCGGTGGTCGCGGCAGGAACCTTGTCCAGAAAGGACCGCTTATCAGGCCGCAGGGCCTCCAGAAGGCCGGAGCGTGAGGCGGTGCAGCAGGAAGGGGAGGATACCCCGTCGCGTACGCAGAGTTATCCGTCGGAACGAATCCGCTTCAGCAAAATGTTCGTGAATTCACTGATTGTCCTGTTTCTTATGCTGCTCGGGTTCCTGCTCTGGTGGGGATTTGCGGGGGCACCTGAACTGAGAAAATTATGGAATTGACCTGGCTGCTCATTCTCTTGGCCGTGTGTCTGGGAGTGGCGGGGGTTATGGGCATCCTGATGGTTGCTGCCGCCTTCAAGAAACAGATTATAGCCGAGGATATTGTGCTGGAACGGCTTCCTGCCGCGTTCGACGGCTTCCGGATTCTGTTCATCACCGATATTCACCGCCGCCGGCTTCCGGAGGATATGCTGAACCCGCTGCGGGGGAAGGTGGACGCTGTTCTGCTGGGCGGTGACCTGACAGAGAAGGGCAGCCCCATCGAGCGCCTGCTGGACAATCTGACGCTGGCCGCCTCGATTGCGCCTGTGTATGCGGTTCACGGCAATCATGATTACCGGGCGAATATCACGCTGGTGGACCGTATGATCCGGGGCAGCGGCGCCATGCTGCTGGAGGACGAGAACCATTCCATGGAGCGGGCCGGAGCACGGCTTATCCTTACGGGGGTTGATTTTCCGCGAAAAGGGGGCAAGATGGCCTATTCGTCTCTGCCCGGCGTGTCTGAAGAGGATGCCGGAGCTTTCCGGATGATCCTGGTCCATGATCCGCTCTGGCTGTCCCGGCAGCAGGAAGTGCCTGCAGATCTGATTCTGGCCGGACACACGCATGGCGGGCAGGTCGTTCTGCCCTTGCTGAGGAATAGACATACCGATGAGTTCTACCGTAAATATAATGCGGGGATGTACGAAATTCCCCGGGCCGGAGAGTCCGCCCTCCCGCCGCTGAAGATGCTGATCAGCCGGGGGTACGGCACCGCACATCTGCCGCTGCGCTGGGGCAGTCCCGCCGAGATGCATGTGCTGACCCTGCGCAGCGGGGAGAAACAACATTCTGTGTAATGCAGAGCTACATACAAGCGGACATGAAGAAACGGCTGCCCCCTGCGGGACAGCCGTTTCTTCCAGCTTATCAGACGTATTCAGAAGAGCTTAGCGCATCTTCAGCTCAATACTGCGAGGATCGACAAAGCTGTACCCCTTGCCCTCAAGCGTGGTCAGCAGGGTATCAAGCGCCTCCACGGTCCAGGGCAGCTCATGCATCAGAATGTTGCTGCCGGAATGGAGCTGGCTGGTCACATTAGTGATCAGCTTCTCCGTTTTGCCCGTGTCCTTGGCCTTCATCTCCCAGTCCAGTGAACCGACGGACCAGGTCATATAGAGCATGCCGTTCTCAGCAGCGATCTTCTTGCCTACATCACCGCCAGCGCCGTGCGGCGGACGGAAGAAGTGTGGCGTCTCTCCGGTAATCTCCTTGACGATATTCTGAACATCCTCAATCTGCTTCTTCACTTCGGCTTCAGACTTGTCCTTCAGCACAATGTGATCCCAGCTATGATTGCCGAGAATGCCGCCCCGGTTGTGAATCAGCTCCAGCAGCTCGGGATGCTCCTTCACCCGGTAACCGTTGACGAAGAAAATAGCTTTGGCCTTATGCTTGTCCAGCGTATCCATCAGCGGATTGATTAATTCCGCTTCCTTCGGCCCGTCATCGAAGGTCAGCAGGACTACCTTTTTGTTAGTGGCAGCATCGTTCGGGATGATGTCGTAATTCTTGTTCATATGGTACAGCAGCGGTACCTCTTCAGCGCTGGCTGCCGTTGTCGGCTGTGCGGCGGGGCTGTTCACCTCACTGGAGGCGGAAGGTGCGGCCTCCGGCGATGCAGTTGCGCCTGGCGAAGCAGTTGCCTCCGGTGACGCTTCCGTAGTTGCCGTAGCCGCCGCCGGCTGCTGGGTTGCCGAAGTCTTAGGATCATTCTCTGCGGATTGGTTGCCCGAATTTCCGCCGCTGCTGCAAGCTGACAGCAGACAAGCTGCAAGGAGCAGCGTTATTGTTGCTTTACCCACTTTTTTCATCTCGCTTTCTTGTTGTTTGGCTGTATGAGCCGCTGTCTTTCCGCGAACACTAAGCATGATTTTACCATACAAGGAGGTTAGAGATATGAATACTTCGTCATTTCTGTGCGGAGTGCTGATGGGGGCAGCCGCCAGTATGATTATGTCCAAAAAACGCAGCGCCATGATGTCTGCTCTGCTCAACTCGAACGGTTCTTCCCACAATGCAGCGGATAAAGCCAAGGATAAAATTATGGGAATGGCCATGACGGGCTTCGGAAGCACTGCTGCGGGCAGCAGCCATGAACCTTCAGGCTCACATGTATCCGGCGGCAGCGCCCATAAAGAGGAATCCCTTAAGTCCAAAGAATCGAATTTGAACATGCTGAAGGATTTCATCCGCAGCAATCCCGATGTGAAGCATGAGGTAGAACAGATTCTCAAAGACACTCATACAGCCATACCGGGTTTGTAACCGGATTTAGCCGCTGCAGAATCATTTTGGCGATGCTGGCATCGCCGGAGTGATTCTTTTTTTTAGTTCAACGGTCCCGCTTTACATATAATGGGCGGCAAATCGGGCCTAATCTATATTTATTTACGTGCATTTGTAGCGTCAAAATGATAACATACATACATAGTAACCATTTTTGGCTCATTACTCGGGACTCATCATACATTAATATTAAATGAGCTTGCAAAAGGAGGATCCTGTCATGAGAATAGAGCGATTAAGTCAAGATAAGATACGGATTTTCCTCACTTTTGACGACCTGAGCGAGCGGGGCATCCAGAAGGAAGACATGTGGCAGGAGGTTCCCAAGGTGCACGACCTTTTTACGGAAATGATGGATCAGGCGTACAGTGAGCTTGGATTTGACGCCACAGGTCCGCTTGCCGTGGAAGTGTTCGCATTGCCCGCGCAAGGCATGGTCGTTATAGTGACCCGGGGGAAATATGATCACCATCAGTACGGTGGGGCCGGGGAAGATGAATTGCCTGAAGAGATTTACGAAATGGAAGTTACTCTTGAACAAAGCGACTCCATTGTATATGCATTCCGCGATTTCGAGGTTCTGGTGGAAGCGGCTCACGTACTCATCGGCAATATTACTTCTCAAGGACAACTGTATTCTTATAATGATAAATGGTACCTCTACTTCGACCCGAAGGAATTTGAAGAATCAGCCTTATCAGGGCTGGTAGGCGTGCTTGCAGAGTTCGGAGATGCATCTCCGGTGACCCAGGCCGTGCTGGCTGAATACGGCAAGACAGTGATGGCGGAGAATGCCATACAGCTGTTATGCACTCATTTTAAGCGCCAGGAATAGGCGGGGCGGTTCTTAACCCCATTCAGCAGAAAATCAGGTTTTAGCGCAGGGGAGGCTATTCGGTGCTTTTGTTATCGGTCATTTCGTCAGCAGTAGCACCGGGACTCGCGCTGCTGACTTTTTTCTATCTGAAAGACAAGTATGATCAGGAACCGCTCCATATGGTGCTGAAGGTGTTTTTGCTTGGCCTGCTTGTTGTTTTCCCCGTGATGATCATCCAGAGAGGCCTTGTGCTTGGTCTGGACGGCGGTCCGTATGTGGATTCCTTTTTGATCTCAGCCGGTGTGGAGGAAGCCCTGAAGTGGTTCGTGCTGTACCATATGATTTACAATCATACCGAATTTGACGAGCCTTATGATGGAATACTATATGCCGTAGCGATTTCGCTCGGTTTCGCAACGATAGAGAATGTAATGTATGCATGGTACAGCAATGCTTCAATCGGCTCCATGATTTTGAGGGCACTGCTCCCGGTCTCCGGACATGCCATGTTTGGCGTGATTATGGGATATCATATGGGGAGAGCCAAGTTTTCGGGCGGGGTCAAGACAAGAAGAATACTGCTGATTTCCTTGCTGCTGCCTTGGCTGTGGCATGGAATCTATGATTTTCTGCTGGTCACCACAGCGAACTACTGGATCTGGTTTATCGTGCCTCTGATGGCCGTCTTATGGTACGGAGGCATGGGGAAGGTAGCGCGGGCCAACAGCCGTTCCCCGTTTCGTTTTTTGAAGCGTGAGGAAGAGGTTAACCTATAAAACAGATGGACACACTTAATCCTACAGGGCAGTTCCGTTAGGCCAGGAATTCCAGAAAGGAGAGAGGTGTCTTTTTTTGCGCGTAAAAGTTCGGATTGTCTGCAAGCAGTGCGGTGAAACCTACATATTAAGAGGAAATAAGGAGCAGGGGGTTATCCAGACCGGCTTCAAGCAGTGTTTGTGCAGCAGTGTTAGCGGCTTCGAAATCGAGGAACGGGTGTAAGTGGGAAGTATTCACTTCCTTTATTGGGTACAGCGGGTGCATAAGACTTCTCAGTTATTGTCAAACTAACGGCAATAAGCTACCGAAAGGAGTTATGCGGACCTATGTACAAAAGATTAAGTGCCATAATGTTCCCGCTTACCGCACTCTTGCTGCTTGGAGCGCTGGTCTGGGGGTATCAGGAGAATCAGGAGAAGAACTCTATTCTGATCAAGGCGGAGAATCAGTATCAGCGTGCGTTCCATGATCTGTCCTTTCATGTGGAGCGGCTGCACGGGGAGCTGGGGAATACGCTTGCGGTGAATACCACCTCCAACGGAATGCACCGTAAGGGACTGGTCAATGTATGGCGGATTACCAGCGAGGCACAGAACGAGATTAACCAGCTGCCGCTGACATTGCTGCCGTTCAGTGAGACGGAGGAATTCCTCTCCAAAATCGCAAATTTCTCTTACAAGGCGGCGGTACGTGATTTCACCAAGAAGCCGCTCTCAGAGGGCGAGATGGCGAATCTGAAGACACTCTACGAGAATTCCGCCGAAATCTCCAGGGACCTGCAGAAGGTTCAGGACAAGGTAATCGGCAAGAAGCTGCGCTGGATGGATGTCGAGACAGCACTCGCCACAGAGGAGAAGGCTGAAGACAATACGATTATAGACGGGTTCAAAACCGTTGACAAACGCGTGGCGGCTTATCCGGAACTGGATTATGGCCCTTCAGTGGCGAGCATCTATGACAAGCGTTCGGTGAAGAAGCTGGGCGGCAAGCCCGTTACAGGGGAGCAGGTCAAAGCCAAGGCGCTGAAATTCGCCGGGCTGGGCGGGAAAGCTCAGGTGAAGATTCAGGAGAACGGCAAAGGAACCGAGTGGGCCTCTTATACTGCCACTGTAACATCCAGTGACCATAAGGAACCGGTCTCCATGGATTTCACGGCGGAAGGCGGCCTGCTGATCTCTTACAACGACAACCGGGAGGTGGGTCCGGCCAAGGTGTCCATGAAGCAGGCGGTGGAGAAGGCGGGCAGCTTCCTGAAGAAGAAGGGATACCCCGGCATGACCGCAGTCAGTGCGGACAGATATGATAATCTGGGCAATCTGACCTTCGTCAGCAGCCAGGACGGCGTTCTGATCTATCCCGAGAAAATGACCGTGCGCGTCGGGCTGGACACAGGTGAAGCTACAGGCTTCCAGGCCAGCGATTATGTGCAGGAGCATAAGGAGAAGCGTGTATTGCCGAAGCCGAAGCTGTCCCTGGCTGAAGCCAGAGCGATGCTTAATCCGGAGTTCGAGGAGTTGTACAACCGGCTGGCCTGGATTGAGAATGAAGATGCGGTGGAGCTGCTCACTTATGAATTCGGCGGCAAAATCAACGGCTCGCAGTTCAGGATCTATCTGAATGCCGATGACGGTAATGAGGAAGCTGTAGAGCAGGTGCGAACCTCTTCGGGAGCGCAGGATAAATAACCGGGCTCTTCGTCCCGGCGAGACAAGCTATGCTATAGAACTGGCGTATTTCCGGTTGCGGGAATGCGCCTTTTATAAATTATAAGGACCAGCCGCGAGGGGCCATGCTATAATCGGTTTAGCATTAATTACTAACTCAAGCGGCGGTGACTGGTTTGTATCCCAAAATCAACGAATATTTATACCTTCAGGTAGCATCCAGCGATGCAGCGGAGTCTGAGACTGAGTACCGGGCGCGGATTGCCGACATGGAGGATGAGAGCTTTCTTATAGAAATCCCTATGCAGGAGGGCAACGGACGGCTCAAGAAGCTGTTCGTCGGTGACGAGCTGTCGGTCTATTTCATTACTGAGGGCGGCATCAAGAATTACTTCAATACCCATGTGACCGGGTTCAAGGAAGAGGTTATCCGGATGGTCCGGCTGCGCAAGCCTGCGGCGGAATCCATCTTCAAAATTCAGCGGCGCAGCTTTTTCCGTGTCAATGCCGAACTGGAGCTTGCTGTGAAGGATGCCATGGGCAGCCGGTTTCTGGTGCGTACCGAGGATATCGGCGGCGGAGGAACGTCATTCTTAAGCGATGCCAAGATTACTTTGAAGGTGGCGGATAAGCTGGTCTGCTGGCTGCTCGTATCCTACCGCAACGGAAGTACAGAGCATGTTCATTTTGAAGGGGAGATTGTGCGGATGAAACCGCTGGATACCGGGCGGAATCTGGTCATGGTTAAATTCTCGGCAATTTCCGATGCGGAACGCCAAAAAATTATCCGGTATTGTTTTGAACGCCAATTTGATTTCCGCAACCGCTGATCCGCTGCGCGGGAATCTTCAAAAGGCATCAATATAAGCTTTTTTCTCCCCAAAAAACCTCACAGTCATTTTGCACTGAGTGTTAAACTGTGGTATAATTTTATAAGTCGCAGGCAATGCCTGCTTTTTTCTTGATAATATCAGCAAGTTCCTAGAGAGACATGTCGATAGGCATATTTCCTGCGGAAGAGTAGTTGAGGAGGAATGCCCCGTTGGACAGGCAGGGTACACATACTAACGACAGAATTAACGTCGCCATCGACGGACCTGCCGGGGCAGGCAAGAGCACTGTAGCCCGATTGGTAGCACGGGAGCTGTCTTACATCTATGTTGACACGGGTGCGATGTACCGGGCAATCACCTGGTATATGATTCGTGAAGGCATAGCTGCGGAGGAGCATGAGCTGGTGGACCGGAAGGTCCAGGGCATGGTGATTGAGCTTCTCCCGGAGAAAGATGTGCAGAAGGTGCTGATTAATGGGGAAGACATGACCCCGCATATCCGCAGTCTTCAGGTCAGCGGCCAAGTGTCGCAGTATGCTAAGATTGAAGGTGTAAGATCCAGACTGAGTCAATTGCAGCGCCAGATGGCGCTCCGCAAGGGAGTCGTAATGGATGGCCGGGATATCGGTACGACCGTACTGCCGGATGCCGAAGTGAAGATTTTCATGACGGCAAGTGTGGAGGAGCGTGCTCTCCGTCGTTATAAGGAACTGAAGGATACGGAAACAGTGACTCTCCAGCAGCTTGAACACGATATCGCAGCGCGGGACCGGCTTGATGAAGGCCGTGAGATTTCACCGCTGTGCCGTGCCGAAGATGCCATTCTTCTGGATACGACACATATGGATATTCATCAGGCCGTGGAAGCCATCGTCTCCCACTGCAGAACTTATGTTGACGGGGAGAGAAATTAGCTATGATTTATGCCATTTGCGTTGCCTTGCTTCGCCTGATTTATGCCATTCTGTTCCCGCTTAAGATTGTGGGAAGAGACAATGTGCCGAAGGAGGGCGGGGTCCTGCTCTGCGCGAATCACATCAGCCTGCTTGATCCCATGACGCTCGGCATTAAGCTGAAACGACAGGTAAGATACATGGCCAAGGCGGAATTGTTCGACGTTCCGGTGCTGGGCTGGCTCATTAAGAAAGTGGGCGCTTTTCCTGTCAAACGTGGCGGCGTAAGCAAAGAATCCATTAAGACGTCCCTTAACACGCTCCGCAGCGGACATGTAATGGGCATCTTCCCGGAAGGAACGCGGAATTCCGATTCCGGTTCAGCCAAGAAAGGGGCGGCAAGCTTTGCGCTCCGCAGCGGCGCAGCCGTTGTACCGGCAGCCATTATCGGGTCCTACAAGCCGTTTCGCCGGATGACTGTGGTATATGGTGAACCCATTGACCTCAGTTCGTTTGAAGGTGCGGGAAGCGATTCTCTGGAAGCGGTAACCGATGTGATTATGGGCCGTATCCACGAAATGATCAGTACCGGCAAGCCCAGTTCGCGGTAAGATAAGGGCAGGATTTCATGGTTCCTTGAATAGCTTATTAATAACAGCATAACCGCTATTTTTTGGAACATACTAATTTACAAAGTGAAATTGGTTTTACCAAGCGTAATGATTGTTTTGAACTCTGCTCTACGCGGGTTTAAATAAATGGGGTTTTGAATCGAGGAGGGTAATCACATGTCTGAAGAAATCAAGAATCAAGAAGCTGCGGATAACGTTGAGAACAACGAAACCGTGGAAGTGACAGAAGCTGTTGCAGGTACTGAAGAAGAAGTGACAAGCCAAGAAGGTATGGAAATTATTTCCTTGAAAAAAGGCGATACCGTGAAAGGAACAATCGTCAAAATCGAAGATAACCAAGCTTATGTAAGCATTGGATATAAATACGACGGCGTTATTCCTATTCGCGAATTGTCTTCCGTTCAGCTGGACAATGCCGCAGCAGCGGTAGAAGTCGGCCAAGAAGTGGAATGCAAGGTTGTCAGCATCAACGACAACAAGGAGAGCCTGGTGCTTTCCAAGCGTGCAATCGACAGCGAGAAATCATGGGAAGATCTGGAGAAATATTTTGCTTCCCAGGAATCCTTTGAAGTTACTGTGGCTGACGTTGTCAAAGGCGGCCTTGTGGCTGACGTTGGAGCGCGCGGCTTCATCCCTGCTTCCATGGTTGAACGTCACTTCGTTGAAGATTTCAGCGACTACAAAGGCCGCACTTTGCGTGTCAAAGTGAAAGAGCTTGACCGTGAGAACAGCAAGGTGATTCTCTCCGCCAAAGAAGTTCTGGAAGAAGAATTCGAAGCTAACAAGCAGAAGATTATGGCTGAGCTGTCCGAAGGACAAATCATCGAAGGTACGGTTCAACGTCTGACCCAATTCGGCGCATTTGTTGATGTTGGCGGCGTTGACGGACTGGTTCACGTATCCGAGATCGCTTGGAACCACGTGGAGAAGCCATCCGATGTAGTATCTGAAGGCGATAAGGTTCGCGTTAAAGTACTTAAGGTTGATCCTGAGAAGGGCAAAATCAGCCTCAGCATCAAAGCAGCAGCTCCAGGTCCTTGGGATTCCGCTTCCGGACAGATCAACATCGGCGATGTAGTTACAGGCGAAGTTAAACGTCTTGTGAACTTCGGCGCATTCGTTGAACTGCTTCCAGGCGTTGAAGGCCTTGTGCATATCTCCCAGATCTCCCACAAGCACATTGGTACTCCGCATGAAGTGCTCAAAGAAGGACAGGAAGTACAAGTGAAAGTCCTTGACTTCAATCCATCCGAGAAGCGCGTAAGCCTGAGCATCAAGGAAACAGAAGAAGCTCCGGCTCCTTCGGCCAGACCAGAACGCAGCAACAGCAGAGACAGAGCGCCTAAGGAAGTGCTGAACAATCCTAACGTATCGCTCAGCAACGAAGGCCTCAGCTTTACACTGGCTGAACGTTTCGGCGACAAGCTGGACAAATTCAAGGGTAACAACTAATCCCTTTGTTATCTCATCATAACGGGTAAAGTAATCGGCGAGCCCTCGATAAGAGGGTTCGCCGATTGTGTTTTACAGGGCTAATACAGATTGGCAGGACAGTGATTAGGCAGTTAGCCAATTGTAAGGTTTTTTGCTATGATGAGTAACGTAGGAAGACAGGAGGAATGTATATGGCAAGACCCGTAGTGGCCATCGTAGGCAGGCCTAACGTCGGTAAATCGACGATATTTAACCGGCTGATTGGCGATAGACTGGCCATCGTAGAAGATAAACCGGGGATTACACGCGACCGGATATATGGAGTATCAGACTGGAACGGCAAATCCTTCAGTGTCATTGATACTGGCGGGATTGAAATTGACGGTGAAGACGCTATTCTGAAGTCGATCCGCGTTCAGGCGGAGCTGGCTATCGAAGAAGCGGATGTAATCGTCTTTATGTGCGAGGCGAAGAGCGGACTTACGAGTTCGGATGAGGAAGTCGCACAGATTCTGTTCCGTTCCGGCAAGCCGATCGTTCTGGCTATTAATAAAGTGGATAACATGAAGCGCACAGAAGATATTTATGAATTCTACAGCCTTGGAATTGGCGATCCGATCGGAATTTCAGGAAGCCACGGAACCGGAATCGGAGATTTGCTCGATGCGGTTGTTGAACGTCTGCCTGATAAGACTGAGGTGGAATATGATGATGATGTCATCCGGGTGGCATTGATCGGCCGTCCGAATGTAGGGAAATCCTCGCTGGTGAATGCTATTCTTGGCGAAGAACGCGTCATTGTCAGCGATGTTGCGGGTACTACGCGCGATGCGATTGATACGCCTTTTGAACGGGATGGCCAGCGGTATGTGCTAATCGACACTGCAGGTATGCGCAAACGCGGCAAGGTCTATGAGAACACAGAGAAATATAGTGTTATGAGAGCCATGAAGGCGATTGAACGCGCGGATGTTGTACTCGTTGTGATCAACGGCGAAGAAGGCATTATTGACCAGGACAAGCATATTGCCGGTTATGCCCATGATGCGGGCAAAGCCTCAATCTTTGTCGTCAACAAATGGGATGCCATTGAGAAAGACGACAAGACCATGCAGAACTTTGAACGCAATATCCGGGATCACTTCCTGTTCATGAGCTATGCCCCGGTCGTGTTCCTGTCTGCACTTACGAAACAGCGTCTGCAGAAGCTGCTGCCTGTCGTACAGCATGTAGCTCAACAGCACGCTCTCCGCATTACAACGCATCTGGTGAATGATGTCGTATCCGATGCCGTGGCGATCAATCCTCCGCCAACGGACAAAGGACGCCGTCTGCGCATTAATTATGTAACCCAGGTTGCTACGAAGCCGCCGACCATTGTGGTATTCGTCAATGATCCTTCGCTGATGCACTTCTCCTACGAACGTTACCTGGAGAACAAGCTGCGCGCAGCATTCAATTTCGAGGGTACACCGATCCGTCTCTTTACACGGCGCAAATCCGAAAACGAAGGTTAGGGGAGAAGAGTAGTGGCGTTTGAACTTCTGGTGATCGTTATAAGCTATCTGCTTGGCTCCATCAGCTTCAGCGTATTGCTCGCCCGGCTGCTCAAAGGGATTGATATCCGCCAATATGGAAGCGGCAATGCAGGAGCGACCAATACACTGCGTGTGATGGGGAAGGGACCGGCCATACTGGTGCTGTTTCTGGACGTACTGAAGGGAATTGCCGCAGTCTGGCTTGGTACATGGGCCGGCGGCTGGGGAACCTGGGTGGCAGTGGCCTGTGGCCTCGCTGCCATCATCGGGCATAACTGGCCGGTCTATTTTCACTTTCGCGGAGGAAAGGGCATTGCTACGACGATTGGCGTAATGGCTACGCTTGTATTTTGGCCTGCGCTTATTGCCGGTGTTATTGCCATTCTCGCTATTGTTCTTACCCGGTATGTCTCGCTGGGTTCACTGATTTTTGTGGCCCTGACTCCGGTATTCCTGCTGTTCACGGATTATACGGCCCCAGAGCTGTGGGGAAGTCTGATCATCGTACTGTTCGCGTTCTGGCGTCACCGCAGCAATATTGTGAAGATCTCGCAGGGCCGTGAGAACAAAATCGGCTCCAAAGCCAAGGAGGGGAATCGCGTTGTCTGATAAAGTAACCGTGCTGGTCGCGGGCAGTTGGGGAACTGCGCTGGCTACTGTGCTGGCGGCTAACCACTCGGAGGTTTATCTGTGGACGCGAAAGCCTGAACAGGCTGCCGAGATTAACGGGGCGCATACGAATCATCATTTCCTGCCGGGGATCAAGCTTCCCGGGAATATTATAACCACTACGGATATGGAGACTGCCGTCTCCGGCTCCAAGGCGGTGGTCATTGTGGCGCCTTCTTCCGGGATGCGCCAGGTTGCGCACAGCCTGAAGCCGTTCTGGAAGAAAGACATGCTCTGTATTCACGCCACGAAGGGCTTTGAGACCGAGACCATGAAGCGGATGTCGACAGTGATCTCGGAGGAGCTGGGCTGCAGCGAAGGCGATATTGTTGTGCTCTCCGGCCCCAGCCATGCTGAGGAGGTTGTACGGCTCTGCCCGACGACTGTTGTGGTGGCTTCGCCGGATGAGAGCCGTGCCAAAGCGGCGCAGGGTCTGTTCATTAACAATGACTTCCGGGTGTATACCAACAGGGATCAGCTCGGGGTAGAACTGGCTGGTGCGCTGAAGAACATTATCGCGCTCGGTGCAGGACTGTCCGATGGTCTGGGCTTCGGGGACAACGCGAAGGCAGCGCTGCTTACCCGCGGCCTGGCCGAGATCTCGCGTGTAGGTGTGGAGATGGGGGCGAATCCTCTGACGTTCTCCGGCCTTGCCGGACTCGGTGACCTTGTCGTAACTGCAACCAGCCAGCACAGCCGGAATTGGCGTGCCGGTTCCATGCTGGGCCAGGGTCAGCCTCTGGCGGAGGTGCTGGAATCCATGGGCATGGTTGTCGAAGGCATCCGGACTACGGAGGTCGCTTATGCCATCTCACTCAAGCTGGGAGTGCAGATGCCGATTACAGACCAGATCTATCATGTGCTGTTCAAGGGCAGAACACCGCGTAATGCTGTGGAAGCCTTGATGGGCCGTGACCGCAAGACTGAGATGGAAGTTATCTCTCAGGAGACCTGGGAGCAGTGGCATTCCTGATCACGTTCACCTTTTACCGGGGGTTCTCATATGTTGTAATGGGGACTTACGGAGGAGGGATGAACAGTGAGCAAAGATTTTTCCAAGGATGCTTTGAACGCCATCAACAAGAAGACGGGCAAAAACATCTCCGAAGGCGCCATCAAAAAGCTGGCCGGAACGGTCAAGCCGGGGACCACGCAGAATGAAGCCCAGCTCCGCCAGTTAATTAAACAGGTGTCAGCCATGGCCAAGGTACCGGTCAGCGAGGCTACCGTGCAGGAGATCGTCAATGCTGTTAAAAAAGGCGGCGCCGGTTCCGGTACGATGGAGTCATTAATGAAAATGATGCTGAAAAAATAGCATATCCGTAAGGCAAATCCATCCCCGCCGGGATGGATGCTGTTCAGACTGGGCATAGACACCGGAATCATTCTGATTTCGCGGTTTATGCCTTTTTTTGTGGCGGCCTGAAATTTATACTTAAAAAAGTTCGGATTTCACGCTATAATAGTCGCAATCCCGGTAAAGTGAAATGGAGGCGCATGAAATATGGACCCGATGACAAAAATGTGGCTGTCACTGATAGCGGTACTGATTATGGGCTTATCCGTTTTTTTGATTACTTTTGCACGCAGCAAGACCAGAGGCCTGCTTAGAGCCGTTCTTTCCGTGATCGCATTTGTATTCCTGCTGATCGGAATTTTGGGCGGGGCCGCTTCAATTATGTAAGCATTTACATTATATTCAGACAGACGTATTTCTGACAGAATCGATAGATGATTTTACAGGAATGGGGCGTGTGTGATCAATGGCCGGTTCAGGAATTCCTTATGCAGTGGAGACCGCGCTTGGCAGCATCGTGGAGAAATTAGACTTCTGCGGATTCGGCAAGCCGCCGGTGTGGCTGCTTGGTGGAAGCTGCGGACTGTTGCTGCATGGGGTTCAGCTGAATACTCTCCCGCGTGATATTGATCTCTATTGCGATCTGGAGGATACCCTGCGGCTTCATCAGGCACTGCTGAGGTATACCGTAAGCAGCCCGGAAGAGGACTTCAGCGGCAGCTGCTTCTCCATGCGCGGGCTCTATTTCATTGGAGAAGTGAAGGTTGAGCTGGTGGGCGGGTTCAGAATCGGTGCCGGCTCCCTGCAATATGCTGTGGATGTCGGTACGCTGCAGCAACATGCCCCTACAAGTCATTATGAAGGGATTGGCCGTCTGTCACTGATGCCGGTCGTCCATGAGCTGATCTTCAATCTCCTGCGCGGCAGGGAGGATCGCTGCCTGGCCATCGCGGAACTCATCAAGGGGGATGTGGCTGCCCATCTGCCGCTCCTGCACCAGCTCATTGAGGAGAATCACCTGGAACCGGAGGTGCAGTCGAGACTGGACGGGCTTCTGGGGATATCGGAATCGTTGCAGATCTAAGTGAATGACAGGAAAGGACGCATGTAGAATGAACGCTCAATCTAAAATAACGGTTACTTTCCTTCCGGATAACAAGAGCGCCTCCGTTAAGCCTGGAGTCTCGCTGCTGGAGGCCGTACGCAAGGCCGGAATCGTGTTGCCTACCCGCTGCGGCGGCAAGGCTGGATGCATGATGTGCAAAGTGTCAGTGGAGAGTACGGAGCAGGCAGCGCTTAGACCTCCTGCCGAAGCGGAGAAGCGCAAGCTGGGCAGTCTGCTGGATGAAGGGGTCCGCCTGGCTTGTCAGGCCGCCGTGTGGGGCGATGTTCGCGTGCGTATTCCTGAGGACCCGCTTAAGGCGGCTGTACGCCGCAGACTGGAAGCGGCGCGCCGTGGAGAAGCGGAGGAGCTGTGGTGACAGTCAAGGCTGACGTCTGCACGCAGAGAAACCAACAAAGAGGAGGTTGTGAATGGACTCCAGACAGCAGGTGAAGCTCACGGAGAGACAGAGGAAGAGGCGGAGGAGAGCAGCGATGCTGCCGGTGCTCATCCTGCTGATCTTGTCACTTGGCGGCTGTATGTACCCCGGAGACCAGCAGAAGCCCGGCGGCGGAGCCCGCGAGAGTGTGAAGCGGGTGCAGGCCGCGGTAGACGATTATCAGGAGCAGGAGGGGCTGCTTCCGATCTTGACCAGCGGGGAAGCCACGCCAAGATATGAGAAATTTGTGATTGACCTGAACAAGCTCCAGCAGGAGGGATACCTCGATGAGATCCCGGCTGCTGCATTTGAGAAGGGCGGCAGCGCTTATTTTCTTATTCTGGATGAAGAGACTGACCCTAAGGTTAAATTGATGGACCTGGTGACCGTACAGAAGGTAAACGATATCCAGCGTAAGGTGAACCAGTATAAGTCTGCACACGGCGGGAAGCTGCCTGCGGAAGACGAGATGTATCCGGGCCTGTCGGCTATTGATTCCAAACGGGCAGGGACGGAGGGGATTAAGCTGAACAGTGTATATTCCGGACAGCCGCTCGGGTTCCTGATGGACAAGGAGGGGACCGTCTATGTAGATTACGGCGCGGATATCACTTCAGCTATGGATAAGAATGACGGTGTGCCTGAGGCAGACCGTGATCTGCGGCTGGAGCTGGTGCAGGCCTCCTATTATGTGCCTGTGAAGTCGCTCCCTTACCTGTGGGTGGATGGCCGTCCCGTCCCGCAGGCGCCGCAGCAGTAGAAGCTACAGGCGGTCTCCTATCAGGAATTTATTACCTTTATAGTATATGCAGACACAAAAACAGCGATCTCCGGTTATTGGAGATCGTTGTTTTGCATGCTTAAGCAAAATAGCAAACTTCTGAATTTAGAAACTTTTCACGCTTAAACAGCGGAGAGGACGGAACGACCCGCGGAAAAGCGATAGCGGTCGCCTTTGTCCCCGGATTTTCACCGCTAAGGAGAATCAATAAAATCTGGGGACAACAGCGATGGAACAACGGTCCGTTCACGTAGCGTCCCCCCAAGCGCCAACGTTGATCCTACTGGATAGCACGATAAACAGCAGTTCTAGGCAGCAAACCGGCCTCATAGAATTGATGAGAAGACTTCCGGGCGTCTTGACGCAGTGGCGAGCTAGAGCGGGCATACGAAATTTCAGATGCAAAAATGCGCGGACGCTGGTCATAAATCCATTACGGATACATATGATGATACTAGTCCAAATGCATGTCCGAGCATTCGGAGTTTAGCGCGGGGCAACATGTTCCGCCTCAGGCAGTAGCTAGGCTTCGGGCGGGCAAAGCTTAGTCCGGTGGTTGTCCTGCAAGGGTCAGTTTGCCGGCGGAACGCGAAGTCGATGCTCTTCAGGCATTTTTTCTTCGGAGTAATATGAGGAGGGGATCTCTTTTGGAAAAAGTGGATATTTTCAAGGACATTGCCGAGCGTACCGGCGGAGACATTTATCTCGGCGTCGTCGGCGCGGTTCGCACGGGGAAATCGACATTCATCAAGCGCTTCATGGAAACGATTGTTCTCCCGAACATCACTAGTGAAGCAGACCGGGTAAGAGCGGTTGATGAGCTGCCGCAAAGTGCGGCAGGCAAAACAATCATGACGACTGAACCGAAGTTTGTACCCAACAATGCGGTGCAGATCAAGGTGGCAGAAGGCCTGGAGGTCAACGTCCGGCTGGTCGATTGTGTGGGTTATGCGGTTGAAGGTGCAAAAGGGTATGAGGATGAGAATGGTCCGCGCATGATCTCGACTCCATGGTTCGAGGAACCGATTCCCTTCCAGGAAGCGGCTGAGATCGGGACACGCAAGGTGATTCAGGAGCACTCTACACTGGGTGTGGTAGTAACTACGGATGGTACGATTGCCGAGATTCCACGGAACTCGTATGTCGATTCCGAAGAACGCGTCATCGCAGAGCTGAAGGAGGTCGGCAAGCCGTTCGTGCTTGTCATTAACTCCACCCGGCCGCGCAGCGAGGAAGTCCAGCAGCTCCGCAGCGAGCTTGCCCTCAAATATGATATCCCGGTCATGACGCTGAGTGCAGCGAATATGACGGAGGACGATGTAACCGGTGTACTGCGCGAAGTGCTGTATGAATTCCCGGTACACGAAGTCAATGTGAATCTGCCAAGCTGGGTCATGGTACTGGGAGAGAATCACTGGCTGCGCAGCAGCTATGAGAATTCTGTCCGCGATACCGTGAAGGATATCCGCCGCCTGCGTGATGTGGACCGGCTTGTGTCCCAGTTCACGGAATATGATTTTATCGACAGGGCAGGCCTCAGCGGAATGAATATGGGCCAGGGCGTAGCCGAGATTGACCTCTACGCTCCGGAGGAGCTATATGATCAGGTACTCATGGAAGTTGTCGGCGTAGAGATTCGCGGCAAGGACCACCTGCTCCAGCTGATGCAGGACTTCTCCCATGCCAAGCGTGAGTATGACCGCTTCTCGGAAGCGCTGGAGATGGTCAAAACGACCGGGTACGGCATCGCCGCTCCTTCCCTTGCCGAGATGGCTCTGGATGAGCCGGAGCTGATCCGCCAAGGGTCGCGGTTCGGAGTCCGGCTGAAGGCTACAGCTCCATCCATTCATATGATCCGGGTGGATGTCGAGTCTGAGTTCTCGCCGATTATCGGTACAGAGAAGCAGAGCGAGGAGCTGGTGCGCTATCTGATGCAGGACTTTGAGAATGACCCGATCAAAATCTGGGAATCGGATATCTTTGGCCGGTCCCTGCATTCCATAGTCCGCGAGGGCATCCAGGGCAAGATTGCGATGATGCCGGACAATGCGCGCTACAAGCTGCAGGAAACACTGGGCCGGATTATCAACGAGGGCTCAGGCGGCCTGATCGCCATCATCCTCTAAAGCTGAATAAGATTTCCATTCAGAGCGGGAGCCTTTCCCGCTCTTTTTGCGGGGTCTGGACCTTGGCGGGCTTCAACTGTGAATCCATGAATGGTAGACTGAAAAGGGGAATTCTCCCTGGAAAGGCTCCGTTTTTACGGAATAATTGGCAGTAATAGACTGCGCGGATGAAGCAAAATCAGCGTGAACCTGCTACTTTCTGCTCCTTTTTTGAGGAACGCCTTGAAATTATGGGTGGGCTGTATTACTATAAGTTTGTTGCGCTTCTAGAAGAGAGGTGCCAGTATCTAGTAATAAACGGGATTATCACGTATATTTTACGTTGAAACGGAAACAGTGTATGATACCGGAACTTTTACCCAGGGAGGTGAGAAGACATGAATAAATCAGATTTGATCAACGTAGTTACAGAAGCAACTGAACTTCCCAAGAAAGATGCTACTAAAGCGGTAGACGCCGTTTTTGAAGCGATCACAGGTGCCCTGCAAAGCGGAGATAAGGTTCAGCTGGTTGGCTTCGGAAACTTTGAAGTGCGCGAACGTTCCGCACGTAAAGGCCGCAACCCGCAGACTGGTGAAGAAATCGAAATTCCTTCGAGCAAAGTACCGGCATTCAAACCCGGTAAAGCGCTGAAAGACGGAATCAAATAAAGATTTCTACATATCTGCCCCATAGTCTCTGAATAACAACTATGCCGCCCTCCAAGGCGGCATTTGTTTTTGAAAGGCTTATAAACTTTGAGGAGGATCACAATGACTGAGAAGAAGAATGAAGTGAATCCTGTACCGTCCGGCAGCGACTACATCGTAGTGAAGGCCAAGGAGAACGGTGTCCAGGTGATCGGGCTGACCAGAGGGCTGGACACACGGTTTCACCACACGGAGAAGCTGGATAAAGGCGAGGTGCTCATCGCCCAGTTCACCGATCACACCTCAGCAATGAAAATCCGCGGCAAGGCAGAAATCTGGAGCAAGCACGGCCAATTAGAGAGTGAAAGCTGAAAAGCAGGCATAGCCTGCTTTTTTTCAAAATATAACTAGAAACATGAGTATTACAGGTTGGAGCAAGGGAGGCTTGTCATGAACCGGAACTGGCTAATCGGAACGGCAATAATGCTCAGTGCGGCCACTACTCTGGTGCTGCCGCAGCTGGCCGGCAACGCTCTAACTGCCCGGGGGAATTATGGCGTGCTGCAGACTATCGGACCAGGTGCTGTGATCCTGGAGGATGATAATCTGGTGGATGCGCTTAGCGGGATTCCATTTAGTCTGATGATTGACAAGGCCGGCTGGGAGAACGGCGTATTGTCCCTGGATCTGAAGGTGAACGGTGATGCCCATGAACCGCAGGAGCTATATCAGAATATGGCTCTGGCTATCGCTTTCGCCATTCAGGAGACGGGGAACGTGGATCAGCTGCTGCTGC
This sequence comes from Paenibacillus tritici, assembly GCF_018207515.1. Taxonomy (NCBI): domain Bacteria; kingdom Bacillati; phylum Bacillota; class Bacilli; order Caryophanales; family Paenibacillaceae; genus Paenibacillus; species Paenibacillus tritici. The sequence continues at coordinate 4,827,551 of NZ_CP073365.1, read as the reverse complement.
GTGTAGTGGCAGAGGATCAATGGCTGAATACCCGCCGCCTGCTCCTTGCCGGAGACATCCGCCGGAGTGAATGGACTCCTCAGCTGCAGGAAACACTCCGGAATGCAGGCAATACCCCCCTTCCTGACCCGCTTAAGAACGGATTCCGCATTAGTGAAAGCGAGCTGTGGAAAAAGCAGTTCATTTATCCCTAATACGGGTAAATGAAACTGGAATGCATCAACCGTGCGTGACAAAAAAACATGTGATATAATAGACAAGATTGTGAACAAAGATATAGTCAAACGTCAATGGCTTCGGAGGCTGAAATGAAACCGTACCGCATACCGCAACTGGCTAAACCCTACACCGACTACGACATGATTCAGCGGCATACGGAACTGCCGCCGTTCTCAGACGGGCGGGGTCATTTGTTATATATTTTTCTGGGCTGCAGCCGGGGGACCGGATTCCAGCAGGGGGAGCTGTTCACGCTGGTGACCAGCCTTGTCCAGCTTGGACTGGATACCCATGAGAGCATCGACCGTTATCAGGATGAGCCCGGGGGCGATGTCATGCGCACCCGCCAGCTCAAAGTACTGGCCGGTGATTACTTCAGCAGCTGGTTCTACCATCTGCTCGCGAGACAGGGACAGATTGAGATGGTGGGTATGTTAAGCGCGGCTATCGCTGATTTCAACGTGATGAAGGCCAATCTGTACGGCCAGATGAGCGGAAGGCTTGTCCCGGCTGAACAATACTTGAAGCACACGGTACAGCTCAATATGCGGCTGTTTCTTTCTTTTACACCGATGATTGAAGAATCGCTGAGAGACATCTGGGAGAAGCTGCTGGTTGAATTCAGCCAGTGCGAGACTGTAGCGCAGGAATTGCGCCGGGGAGCAGCCCCGGCAAGTGCGCTGGGGGGCTATGCCTACTGGAGGGTGATGGAGTCGGCCACCGAAGAGGAGCGTCAGCAGCTTCAGGGTCAGACGCTGGATATTAAGGACTGGAAGAAGCTTAAGCTGAGATGTAAATGCGATGCCCAGCTGACGGACAAGCTGCACGGGTCGCTTGAGTCCATTCAGGGACTGCTGCAGGGCATCAGGGACGAGGAACTGGCCGGCCAGCTTAGAGCTGCACTGGACCGCCTTCTTCTGCAAATGAAAATTTCCGGACAAGCTGCCGTGGAGGGTTAGAGAATGACAGTAGATAAAGCTACCGTAATAGGTGAGCAGGGCGACAAGCCGAAGGAGCAGTTTGTCCATTCGGTATTTGAGAGCATTGCCGGCAAATACGATCTGATGAATGATATTCTGAGCTTCCGCCGCCACAAGGCATGGCGGAAGTTCACCATGCGCAAGATGGGCATGAAGCGCGGGGACTCGGCAGTGGACCTCTGCTGCGGAACCTGCGACTGGAGCATTGCCCTGGCGGATGCCAGTGAGACCGGATGTGTAATGGGGCTGGACTTCAGCGCAGGTATGCTGGAAGTAGGACGGCGCAAGGTGGAAGCGCGGGGACTCCAGGACCGCATCTCCCTGATTCAAGGCAATGCGATGGAGCTGCCGTTCGGCGACAATTCCTTCGACTACGCCACAATCGGCTTTGGGCTCCGCAATGTGCCTGATCCCGTTCAGGTGCTGAACGAGATGAAGCGTGTGGTGAAGCCGGGCGGAATGGTGGTGTGCCTGGAGCTGTCCAAGCCGATGAAGCAGCCGTTCAAAGGCATCTATTATTTTTATTTCCAGCGTGTGCTTCCGCTGCTGGGCAGGCTTTTCGCCAAGCGGTATGAACAATATAAATGGCTTCCTGAATCCCTCGCGTTATTCCCGGACAGGGAACAGCTGGAAGTGATCTTCCGGGATACCGGACTTACCAAAGTGGAATCGTTCCCCTTGAACGGTGGCATCGCGGCATTACATATTGGACTCAAGGAGAACTGTAATGGTTAAGAAAATCGGCATCTTTTTACAAATGATCAAGTTCGAGCATACGGTATTTGCCCTGCCCTTTGCGTTTATGGGAGCTTTGCTGGGTTCTGTAGTTATGTTTGGTGAACTGCCCTCCTGGAGCCAGATCGGCTGGGTGATTATTGCCATGTTCGGCGCACGCAGCGCGGCCATGGGGCTTAACCGGTTAATTGACCGGATCAGTGATGCGAAGAATCCCCGGACAGCGGGGAGAGCCATCCCGGCAGGACTGTTGAAGGTTGGAGAAGTATCGCTGTTTATCGCGTTCTCGTTCTTTTTGCTGTTCTGGGCGGCCTTCAAGCTTAATCCGTTGTCGGCGAAGCTGCTGCCGATCGCTGTGTTCCTGCTGGTCTTCTATTCGTTCACCAAACGCTTCACCTGGGCTTGTCACCTGATCCTCGGCCTTACGATTGCCCTTGCCCCGCTCGGCGGCTGGGTAGCAGTTACAGGAACGGTGGACGGGACAGCCATGATTTTTTATTTCACCATCGTGTTCTGGACAGCGGGCTTTGATATCATCTATTCCTGTCAGGATGTTGACTTCGACCGGAAGGAAGGTCTGTATTCCATACCGGTCCGCTTCGGAGTAGCCCGTGCGCTCGGCATTGCCAAGGTCTTTCATCTGCTGACGGCCCTTGGTTTCATCTCGCTGCTCTTTATTACCGATTTGAGCTGGTGGTATGTCGCCGGTATGCTGATTGCCTATATTATTATGTTTTATGAGCACTATATCGTGTCTCCGAGTGATCTGAGCAAGCTGCAGACGGCATTCTTTACGATGAACGGCGTGCTGAGCATTGTTGTCTTTTCCTTTACTCTGATTGACCTGGTGGTGCAGTTCTACAAATGACTGAACTTAAGACTCGAAACTTCGTGGTCGGCATTACCGGCGCCAGCGGGGCGGTCTATGGCATCCGGCTGACAGAGACGCTTCTCTCGCTCGGTTACACGGTACATCTGGTGGTGAGTGGTGCGGGCTGGCGTGTCTTCAAGGAAGAACTGGGCTATGCTGTCTCCGACCGGGAAGGCTTGTTAACCGGGCTGTTCGGCAGCTATCCCGGTTCTCTTCTGTATCACCCTGTACAGGATATCGGCGCTTCGATTGCCAGTGGCTCCTTCCGGACGGAGGGCATGATTATTATGCCATGCTCCATGGGAACACTGTCTGCTGTAGCACATGGCAGCTCGGATAATCTGATGACACGGGCTGCGGATGTCATGCTGAAGGAAGGCCGTCCGCTCGTCCTTGTTCCGCGGGAGACTCCGCTGCATGCTATCCATCTGGAGAATATGCTCAAGCTGTCCCGCATGGGCGTCAAGCTGATTCCGGCGATGCCGGCATTCTATTATGGACCTTCGACCATGGATGACCTGGTGAATTTCATGGTCGGGAAGGTGCTTGACAGCTTCAATATCGAACATACTTTATTTCGCAGATGGGGGGAATGAAGGATGACACAGCCGGAACGCACCGTTATCGGCAAAATCAGCTATACCAATTCATGGCCGGTCTATCATCATTTCCATCCTTCTTCTTTAAGTTTTCCTGCAGAAATGGTGAGTGAAGTACCGGCTGTCCTTAACCGGGGGATGGCAGCGGGGGATATCCATGTAGGCGCTTTATCCTCCTTCGCCTATGCAGCAGCCAGCGACCGGCTGGTGCTGCTTCCCGGCCTGTCCGTCAGTGCGGACGGGCCGGTCAAATCTATTTTTCTTTTCTCCAAAATGCCGGTACATCAAATAGGTAATGCAAGGATCGCCGTAACGAATACCTCGGCTACCTCAGTTAATCTGCTGAAGATTCTGATGCACAAGGCCATAGGTGCAAGCCCGGAGTACATCAGTGCCGATCCCGATCTGAACGTTATGATGAACCAGGGGGATGCCTGCCTGCTGATTGGTGATCATGCCATCCGCGCTTCGTGGCAGGATCAGGGATATCATGTAACGGATTTGGGCGGGCTGTGGAAGGAATGGACGGGCTGTAGCATGACCTTTGCCGTATGGGCGGTTAACCGGGCGGCGGCAGCCCGTAATCCGGAGGTTATTGCCGAGATTGCGGAAGCCTTCGAGCTAAGCAAGAGACGCGGCCTGAGTAATCTGGGACCTGTAATTCAAGAAGCCTGCTGCACTATCGGAGGCACAACCTCCTATTGGAATGATTACTTCCGTAATTTATGTTATGACTTTGGGGAAAGGCAGCAGGAAGGTCTGAACCTCTATTTCCGCTATGCCTATGACATGGGCCTGCTGCCGCAGGAAGTGAAGATGGAGCTTTGGAGCCACAATCTGCTGACACGGGTGAAAGAATGAAGCGACTGCAAATGTTCGGCTTGCTGAACAAAGACATGGATCAGATTGAGAAAGAGCTGTACCGCAGCGTCCAGGGGGACGATGACCTGCTCAGCGAAACCTCGCTGCACCTGCTCAAAGCAGGAGGCAAGCGTCTCCGGCCGGTATTCGTCCTGATGGGCGGCAAATTCGGAGAATATGACCTTGATAAGCTGAAGCGCGTGGCGATCCCGCTGGAGCTGATTCATAGCGCCTCGCTGGTTCACGATGATGTCATTGACGATGCGGATCTCCGGCGGGGAGAGCCGACCGTCAAGGCGAAATGGGGCGACAAGATCGCCATGTATACCGGGGACTATATTTATGCCAAGGCCCTCGTGATGACTTCGGGGCTGAAGAATCCCCTGATTCATCAGATTCTCTCCAAAGCCATGGTAGAGATGTCCATCGGAGAGATGGAGCAGATCCGCGATTTCTTCAACAGCGGGCAGAGTGTGCGCCATTATCTGCGGAGAATCCGCCGCAAGACAGCGCTGCTGATTGCCGTCAGCTGTCAGCTTGGCGCTCTGGCAGCGGATGCGGAGCCGGAAACGGCACGGCTGCTCTATAATTACGGATACAACGTAGGTATGGCGTTTCAAATCCGTGATGATCTGCTCGATCTCTCCGGAACGGAGAAGCAAATCGGTAAGCCTCCGGGAAGTGATATGCGGCAGGGGAATATCACACTGCCAGTGATCTACAGCCTGCAGGATGCGAGGCTCCGCGAGGGGCTGCTCGAAGAGCTTGACCGGATTCGGAAAGGCAGCAGCGGGGCTGGACGGGCCATTGATCTGATTCTCTCCGGAGAAGGGATATCCCGTGCGGAGGAGCTGGCTTCCCGCTATATCGCCAAGGCGCTAGAAGCGCTGGACCAGCTGCCCCGCAACCGGACTAAGCGCAATTTGCGCGACATCGCCTTTTTTATTACCGGCCGCGCGTATTAGACTTATAACACACATGCAAATTTACGTTCACAGATGCCGGGGTTTCTGATAATATGTGACCATAAACAGCCTATTCATTAGAATAAGGGGAATTGGAGAGTGACTCTATGGAACAAACGTATCTGATGATCAAACCGGACGGTGTACAGCGCGGGTTAATCGGGCGCATTGTTACCCGCCTGGAGGACAAGGGATTCAAGCTGGTTGCTGCCAAGCTGATCACCGTTACAGAGGGACAGGCGAAGAAGCATTACGCAGAGCATGAAGGCAAGGACTTTTTCCCGGAGCTGGTGAGCTTCATTACCTCGGGTCCGGTGTTTGCCATGGTATGGGAAGGCGATGATGTCATAGCGTTATCCCGTCTGCTGATCGGCAAAACCAAAGTGGGCGAAGCATTGCCGGGCACTATCCGCGGTGATTATGCCAGCCACACTCCCCTTAATCTAATCCACGGATCGGATTCGCCAGAAAGCGCAGCACGTGAAATCGCTAATTTCTTCGCTCCGGATGAACTGGCACAGTATGATAAAGACATCGCAGCCTGGATGTAAGATCCGGGCGGGAGACAGGAGAATATTATGGCTGAACGTGAAGAATCCTCATTGGCCCCGGACCCGGATTACACCGGATTTATTCATAATATCAAACAAAGCACAGGCATTGATCTAGCCCAGTATAAGGAAGCACAGATGAAGCGGCGTTTGACGACGCTCCGCATGAAGAACGGGTACAACACGTTTAATGATTTTTTTGCGGCAATGATGAAGGATAAGGCGTTATTCTATGAATTCCTGGACCGCATGACGATCAATGTCTCTGAATTCTGGCGTAACCCGAACCGCTGGGAGGTGCTCAGGGATGTGATTCTGCCGGATCTCCAGCGTTCCGGCCGCAGGCTGAAGCTGTGGAGTGCCGCCTGCTCCACCGGGGAAGAGCCCTATACGCTGGCGATGATCCTGTCGGACAAGAATATTCTGGCCCAGACCGGTATTCTGGCTACAGATATCGACGACGGAGCTTTGGCCAAAGCGAAGCAGGGGCTGTACCTGGAGCGTTCTTTGAAGGATGTGCCCAAAGATGTAGCGGAGCGGTATTTCACTCCGGACGGCCCTGTGTTCAAGGTCAGTGACGGATTGAAGAAGAATATTGACTTCCGCAAGCAGAATCTGCTGCTGGATAAGTTCGATGAAGGTTTTGATCTGATCATCTGCCGTAATGTGATGATCTATTTCACGGAAGAAGCCAAGAATAAGCTGTACCACAAATTCTCGGCCAGTCTGCGGCCCGGAGGGTATCTGTTTGTGGGCAGCACGGAGCAGATTTTCACACCTGCACAGTATGGCTTCGAGTCTACCGAAACCTTCTTTTACCGCAAGAAATAACGGCTGGAGCACTGGGGCGTGATCACTTGGCTCAGGTATACTTTAACCGCTTTTCAGTGATAATGAGAAGTAGGAAGAAACCTAACGCCAAGTGAAAGGTCGTTAATCCAGATGGACAAAAGCATGGTTATAACCGCGTATAGACGGGGGTTCCTCACGATACGCGAATGCGGGCAAATTCTCGGGATGGAGGAGCTGCAGCTGCAGTGCCTGCTTACCGTGGAAGAAGGCAGAACCTCCAGCCGCCTTCCTGCACCGGGCAGTGATAGGCTGGAGACAGGCTCCTGAACGGGGACGCGCACAGCAGCGCCGCTTCTACTCGAAAGAGCAGGAGCGGCGTTTGTTTTGTACCTGGAGCTGCTGCTGATAAGGCCATTGCATTCTTGTCAAAGCCGGGAGCCTATACTATAATAAGCAAAGACATTTAACATTTTAGCGGTTTACAGTCTAAAAGTGTGAAGGGGGAACGCAGCATGAGTTTACGCTATTTAACAGCGGGGGAAACGCACGGCCCCCAGCTTACAGCCATTATTGAGGGATTGCCCAGTAATTTGACACTTAACTTTGAAGAGCTTAATTTCCAGCTGCACCGCAGACAGAAGGGCTACGGCCGTGGACGGCGGATGCAGATTGAGAAGGATACCGCGCAGATTGTTGGCGGTGTGCGCCATGGTTATACCACCGGAGCTCCGGTCGCACTTGTGGTGGAGAACAAAGACTGGACCCACTGGAAGAACATTATGAATATTGAACCGGTTCCCGGCAGCGACGAAGAGAAGCGCCGGGTGAACCGTCCGCGTCCCGGTCATGCTGACCTGAACGGGGGACTCAAGTATAACCACACTGATCTGCGTAATGTCCTGGAACGCTCCAGTGCCCGCGAGACGGCAGCGAGAGTAGCCGTAGGTGCAGTAGCCCGTCAGCTGCTTGCCGAATTCGGGGTGAAGATTGCCGGACAAGTGATCCGGATCGGAGAGATTGAAGCGCCGGCTAACGGGCTGTCCGCCGATGAGCTGATCGCGTTGACTGAAGAATCCTCTGTGCGGGTAGTGGACAAGGAGACCGAGCAGAAGATGGAGGCTTACATAGACAAGATCAAGGAAGAAGGCGACTCCATCGGCGGGATTGTGGAATGTATTGTCGAAGGCCTGCCTGTCGGCCTTGGCAGCTATGTGCAGTCAGACCGCAAGCTGGATGGTGCCATTGCCGGAGCGGTTATGTCCATCAATGCCTTCAAGGGTGTGGAGATCGGGATCGGATTCGAGGCCGGCAAGCTGCGCGGCTCACAGGTCCATGACGAGATTATGTACGAAGCTTCTAAGGGATACTACCGGGCAAGCAACCGGCTTGGCGGGTTCGAAGGCGGAATGACCAACGGAATGCCGGTAGTTGTCCGCGGAGTGATGAAGCCGATCCCGACGCTGTATAAACCGCTGCAGAGCGTAGATATTGATACGAAGGAACCCTTCACTGCCCAGGTGGAACGTTCCGATGCTTGCGCCGTTCCGGCTGCCTGTGTCGTCCTGGAGAATGTGGTTGCCTGGGAGATTGCCAAGGCGTTCCTGGACAAATTCGGCGGAGATTCCCTGGAGGAGATCCGCGCTAACTATAATAACTACCTGGCTCAGCTGGAGAGCTACTAAGATGCGCAGCATTACAGTAGAGCTGGGAGAACGTTCTTATCCTATTCATATCGGCAGCGGCCTGCTGAACAGCATAGGCGAACGCTGTAGTGAGGCCGGGTTCGCGCAGCGCAGTCCGCTGCTGCTGGTCAGCGACAGTGAAGTGGCTCCGCGTTATCTTGCTCAGGTAGAGGCTTCCTTGCGGAGCTGCGGATATACGGTGGTCAGCCACATTATTCCGGCGGGAGAAGCATCCAAATCCCTGGCGGTGTATGAAGAAGTCATCTCGACAGCGATTCAGGGCGGACTGGACCGCAGCTCTGCGGTGCTGGCGCTAGGCGGGGGAGTGGTCGGAGATCTGGCCGGATTCGTCGCAGCTTCTTATATGCGGGGAATCGGATTCATGCAGATTCCAACCACCATTCTCGCTCATGACAGCAGTGTCGGCGGCAAGGTTGCTGTTAACCATCCGCTGGCGAAGAATATGCTGGGCGCCTTCTACCAGCCGTCCATGGTACTGTATGATCTGGACACATTGGCTACACTTCCTCCCCGGCAGGTCGCTTCAGGCCTGGCGGAAGTGGTGAAGCACGGGCTGATCCTGGACCGTGAGTTCGCTTACTGGTGCCTTGAGCATGCCGGTGAGCTGCTGGCTCTGGACCCGGAAGCGCTTGGATATGCGCTGGAACGCGGCTGCGCGATCAAGGCGGCTGTCATCGGCAATGATGAACGGGAACAGGGGCAGCGCGCAATTCTGAATCTGGGACATACCATCGGACATGCCATTGAGGCGGTCGGCGGTTACGGCACCTTCCTGCATGGCGAGGCTATTTCCATCGGCATGGCCGGTTCTGCTCTCCTGGCAGCGAAGCTGGGGCGGGACAGACAGATCTATGAAGATACGGTGTCCATGCTGACGGCCTTGTCACTGCCTACCCGGCTCCCGTCGCAGTATAGCGAGGAAGAGCTGATGGAAGCGATGATGCACGACAAGAAGTTCAAGGAAGGCCGAATGACTTTTATCGTACCCGAAGCCATTGGTGCTGTCAGCATCGTGAACGATGTGCAGGCAGGCGATGTGCGTGAAGTCATAGCTCAGCTTAAGAAGGAGGGGAGCCCATGGTGAACCGGGGCATACGCGGTGCAACAACCGTAACCCAAAATGATGAAACGGAAATTTTACGTGAAACGGTTGTTCTGCTTAGAGAAATTGTTGAGCGTAATGACGTTATCGCAGAGGATATTTGCAGTGTGTGGATTACGATGACCGGGGATCTGGATGCGACGTTCCCGGCGCGGGCCATCCGCGAGATTGAAGGCTGGGAAATGGTGCCGCTGATGTGTTCGGTTGAGATTCCTGTAAAGGGCAGTTTGCCGAATTGTATCCGCCTGATGGTGCAAGTGAATACGGACAAATCCCAGCGGGATATCCGCCACGTGTATCTGAACGAAGCCCAGCGGCTCCGCCCGGATCTCTCACAGAGCAAGTAATAAATTACGTATACGGGGTTGTCAATGACCTCTGTCATCATGTATAGTGAAGTTAGCCGAGTAAAGCAGAGTTTAGAATGAGTTGAGTTGAGTATAGTTGAGCTGAGTGCAGGACTTTATGATAGGGCAGACCTTTGATTGTCAGTGTTCTTTTTTTGGCATACCTGTATAGCGGTAACTTATGTGTTGCACACACGCTATTCCTGTATCCATAGGAGAATCTGCTGCATTCGATTGGGTTCATGCCGGTCCGAGGCGCTTAATCACATACTGACTACCAACAAACCTCTACTCCGGTAGAGGTTTTTCTGTATTTCGGACAATACCTTAACTAACCCTAGGAGGTTACCCAAGTGACGAATCCGAGCATTGAAGAAGTGGTGTCGCTGTCGCGCGAATATAATCTGATCCCGGTCGTGAAAAGACTGCTGGCTGACATGGAAACGCCTATCCGCCTGTTCCAGCGTTTTGCCGAGCAGGATCGCGCATTTTTGCTGGAGAGCGTAGAAGGCGGCATTCAATGGGCGCGCCATTCTTTTATCGGCAGTGATCCGTTCCTGATGATCTCCGGTAAAAAGGGGTTAATCCATGTGGAGGTCGGCGGTGAGAAAAAGCAGCTCTCAGGCAAACCCGTAGAGGAGCTCAAAGCGCTGCTTCGCTCTTACCGCAGTCCCAAGCTGGACGGGATGCCGCCGTTTACGGGCGGGGCCATCGGATTCTTCGGCTATGATCTGCTGCAGTATTATGAGAAGCTGTCCGCACATGCCGTGGATGATCTGAATATGGATGATATCCGCTTCATGTTCTGTGACCGCATTATCGTCTTCGACCATGTGAAGCAGCAGATCCTGCTCGTGGGCAATCTGCATATCAAGGATGGCGATACCGATTCCGATATCCGGGCCAATTATGAGGAGTTAAGCTGCCGCTTAGAGAATCTGGCGGAGGAGCTGCAGAAGGAAGGCCCGAAGGAGAACGTCAACCGCCGCAGTATTCCGCAGGATATTGAACTGGGCGAGATTCACTCCAACCTGACGAAGGAGCAGTATATCCGCAATGTGGAGCAGGCCAAGGAATACATCCGTGCCGGTGATATCTTCCAGGTAGTGTTGTCGCAGCGGATGCATATAGAGACTGAGGTATCCCCGCTGCATGTGTACCGGATGCTGCGTACCCTGAACCCTTCGCCTTATATGTATTATCTGAAAATGGATGAGGAGATTATCGTCGGCACCTCACCGGAAGCGCTGGTTAAGGTGGACGGCGGCCGCGTGGAGACCCGGCCCATCGCCGGAACCCGGCCGCGCGGAGCAACAGAGGCAGAGGACCAGCAGCTTGCCGCAGAGCTGCTGGAGGATGAGAAGGAACGCGCCGAGCATCTGATGCTCGTAGACCTGGGCCGCAATGATCTGGGCCGGGTCTCGAAATTCGGCAGCGTGAAATGCAATTCATTCATGGAGATCGAGAAATACTCGCATGTGATGCATCTGGTCTCGAATGTAACCGGAACCCTGGCAGAGGATAAGGATTTCTTCGATGCCTTCCTCTCCTGCCTTCCGGCGGGCACCGTATCGGGCGCACCGAAGCTGCGGGCGATGGAGATCATAGCCGAGCTGGAGCAGGAAGCGCGCGGCGCTTATGCCGGGGCCATCGGGTATCTCGGCTTCTCCGGGAATATGGATTCGTGTATCACCATCCGCACGATCATCTTCCGCAAAGGCCGGGCCTATGTGCAGGCTGGAGCAGGGATTGTCTGGGATTCCGTTCCGGAGAAGGAATACGAGGAGACGGTGAACAAAGCCAAGGGGATGCTGAAGGCGATCCGGATGGCTGAGGCCATGTTCCCTGCCGAGGTGAAGGAGAAGCAGGTCATTAACCAGGATTACATGTACGAATATACCCCGTGAGCCGGGAATAGCAGAGAAGTTATTACGAAGCCGAGCCGAGCAGAGAATGCTCCATACTACTTTTAGCGTATGCTTTCGGAGCCAGTTTTGTACGAAGCTGATTCAGGAAGTACCCCTAACAAAACTTTTAGGAGGACAACACTATGGAAGCAAGCCAGTTAATACAGTCAGGAATTGCCGGTCTAATTGAGGGCAGAGATCTTACCCGCACACAGGCCCGTGAGATTATGGGCACTATTATGGAGGGGGCGGCATCTCCGGCCCAGATCGGGGCACTGCTGACGGCTCTGCGGATCAAAGGAGAGACCGTGGAAGAAATCACCGGCTTCGCCGAAGCGATGCGCGGCCACGGGACTCATGTGCTTACAGAGCGGAGCCAGTTGCTGGATACCTGCGGCACAGGAGGCTCCGGCATCCATAAATTCAATATTTCCACGGCTTCGGCGATCATCTCTTCCGCCGCTTCTGTGCGGGTTGCCAAGCATGGCAACCGTTCGGCCTCTGGCCGGGCGGGCAGCGCGGATGTGCTGGAGGCGCTAGGCGTCAATATTCATCTGAACGCAGATCAGGCGCGGCAATGTCTGGACAGTATCGGCATCTGCTTCCTGTTCGCCCAGATCTATCATCCTTCAATGAAGCATGCCGCTGCTCCCCGCCGTGAGCTGGGAGTGCGGACAGTGTTCAATATGCTGGGCCCGCTGACCAATCCGGCAGGAGCAGACCGGCAGCTTATGGGCATCTATGACCTTAACAAGACGGAGACCGTGGCCAGAGTACTGGGTGAGCTGGGCTCCAAACGGGCGATGATTGTCAGCAGCCTGGATGGACTGGATGAGATCAGCATCTCCGCACCGACACAGGTCTCCGAACTGAAGCAAGGCGTAGTCACCACGTATGAAATTACGCCGCAGGAGCTTGGCCTCAGCCAGCATCCGCTGGAGGATGTCATGGGCGGCGACGCAGCCGAGAACGCGGCTATTATTACTACCGTGCTGGAAGGCCAGATGAATCCGTACCGCGATATCGTGTTAGCGAATGCCGGGGCTTGTATCTATGTCGCCGGACTTGCAGCTACCCTGAGAGAAGGCGTTGACCGTGCAAGAGAAGTTGTGGATTCAGGTGCGGCACTCCGCAAACTGGAACAGTTAAAAGCGATGACAAAGGAGCTTGATTATGTATCTTGACCGGATTGTTGCCACCAAAGTAAAAGAGGTTGAAGCGTTAAGCGCGCGATTGTCGATTAGCGAAGCGGAGCGTTCCATTGCAGCGCTGCCTGCAACCCGGGGGTTCCGTGCAGCGCTGATGGAACGGCGGAACCGGCAGATGGGACTGATTGCCGAAGTGAAGAAGGCCTCGCCGTCCAAGGGCTTGATCCGTGCCGATTTTGATCCGGTAGCGATTGCCAGGGGCTACGAAGCGGGAGGAGCCGATTGTCTGTCTGTATTAACGGACAAGGATTATTTCCAGGGCAGCGGGTTATATCTCCAGCAGGTAAGAGAGGCGGTGAAGCTTCCGCTGCTGCGCAAGGACTTCATCATTGATGAGAAGCAGATCTATGAGGCCCGCCTGCTTGGAGCGGATGCCATTCTCCTGATTGCGGCGATTCTATCACCGCAGCAGCTCGCAGGCTTCACGGATACCGCCGCCGCGCTTGGACTGGACATCCTCATTGAGGTTCATGACCGTGCCGAGCTGGAAATGGTACTCGCTACCGGCAGAGCCGGACATCCCGGTGTCCTGCTGGGCATTAATAACCGGAATCTCAAGACCTTTGAGACGTCGCTCTCCGCTACGGCGGAGCTGGCAGCCTTGCTTCCGGAGGGTCTTCCGGTAATCAGCGAGAGCGGGATCACCGGACCGGAGGATATCGCTTATCTTAGCAAGACCCGGGCAACCGGTGTGCTGGTGGGGGAATATCTGATGCGCCAGCCGGATGTGGAGCAAGCCGTCTATCAGTTGCTCGGCCCCCTTCCTGCAGGGAAGGACCGTGAGCGGCATGGCTGATACGCAGGTAAAAATCTGTGGACTTCAGGACGTTGAAGTGCTAAAATCTATGAAGAGTTTGCCGCTGGATTATGTCGGCCTGGTATTTGCCCCCAGCCGCCGCAGAGTTACCGCTGAAGCGGCTGCGGAGCTGATCGCCGAGCTGCGGGATTGGGAGTCTGAGACAGCGCCCCGCTCGGTGGGCGTGTTCGTCAACCCGGATCGCGAAGAGCTGGCAGAGCTGCTGAGAGCTGTTCCGCTGGATGTCGTACAGCTTCACGGACAGGAGAGTCCGCAGGTTTGCGCGGAGGTCAGACAGGCATTTCCGCAAGTTAAGGTGTGGAAGGCTCTGTCGGTTGCCGGCCGTGATACTAATGCTGCGGAAGACATTCATGCGCTCCTGGACAGCTACGCAGGCACCATCGACGCGCTGCTGCTGGATACTTATGATCCACAGGGCAGCGGCGGTACTGGCCGTACGTTTGAATGGGAGCAAATCCCCCTATACCAGCAAGCGGCGGCGAACCATAGGCTGCCTTTATTTATAGCCGGAGGACTTCACCCGGACAACGTGAATGAGCTGCTGGACGGATATTCCCCTTATGGCGTGGATGTATCCAGCGGAGTGGAGAGTAACGGCAGTAAGGATATTATAAAAATGACAGCTTTCGTAGAAAGGGTGAAGCAATCATGATACAAGTACCGGACAAGGACGGACGTTTTGGTTCTTTTGGAGGCCGCTTCGTTCCTGAGACCTTAATGACTGCACTGATTGAGCTGGAGGAGGCCTACCGCGAATTCTCGGCAGACCCGGCCTTTCAGGAGGAAATAGATTATCTGCTGAAGCAGTATTCCGGCCGCGAGACCCCGCTGTATTATGCCGAGCGGTTAAGCAAGCATCTGGGCGACGCCAAGATCTACCTGAAGCGCGAGGACCTCAATCATACGGGTGCCCACAAGATCAATAACGCCATTGGACAAGGCATTCTGGCCAAAAAAATGGGCAAAACCAAAGTGATTGCCGAAACCGGCGCAGGCCAGCATGGAGTAGCTACAGCTACGGTGGCCGCCTTGCTCGGCATGGAATGCAAGGTGTTCATGGGCGAAGAGGATACCCGCCGCCAGGCGCTGAATGTCTTCCGGATGAAGCTGCTCGGTGCAGAGGTCATTCCGGTGACCTCCGGCTCCAGAACATTGAAGGATGCCGGGAACGAGGCACTCCGTTACTGGGTGAGCAATGTTGAGGATACATTCTATGTGCTCGGTTCTGCGGTTGGCCCCCATCCTTATCCGATGATGGTCCGCAATTTCCAGCGGATTATCGGAGATGAGACCCGGCGCCAGATTCTGGAGGCGGAAGGGCGTCTGCCGGATCTGCTGGTTGCCGCTGTAGGCGGAGGCAGTAATGCCATCGGCATGTTCTATCCGTTCATGGAGGATGAGCAGGTGGCGATGATCGGTGTAGAAGCGGCCGGTAAAGGCATTGATACACCGTTCCATGCGGCAACCATGAGCAAGGGAACCCGCGGGGTGTTCCAGGGCTCGCTCAGCTACCTGCTGCAGGATGAGCATGGACAGATCATAGAGGCCCATTCCATATCGGCCGGACTCGATTACCCGGGTGTCGGACCTGAACACTCCTATCTGAAGGATATTCACCGTGCCCAGTATGTCCCGGTTACGGATGCGGAAGCGCTGGACGCGCTGAAGCTGCTCTGCGTGACGGAAGGGATTATTCCCGCGCTGGAATCAGCTCATGCCATTGCCCATGTGGTGAAGCTGGGCAAGACACTGACCAAGGATGATGTTGTGGTCATCTGCCTGTCGGGCCGGGGCGACAAAGACGTTGAATCCATCATGGCGTACACGGAAGGGGCGCAGAACCAATGACAACCGAAACCACGAACCGGATGGATCTGACCTTTCAAAAGCTGAAGACAGAAGGCCGGGCTGCTCTGATTCCTTTCCTGACGGTAGGTGATCCTGATCTTGAGACTACCCTGGATATTATTGCTGAGCTGGAGGCTGCCGGTGCGGATATGCTGGAGCTTGGCGTTCCTTACTCCGATCCGCTTGCTGACGGTCCGGTCATTCAGCGGGCCTCCTCCAGAGCCTTGCGCAGCAACGTTCATCTCCGTACTTGTATGGAGACGGCGCTGAAAGCCCGCCAGGCCGGCAGTGAACTGCCGTTCATCCTGTTCACTTATTATAATCCGGTGATGCAGATGGGGCTCGATACATTTTTTGCCGCGCTGGATGCCCATGAGATCAGCGGGCTGATCATTCCCGATCTGCCTGTTGAGGAATCAGAGGAGATGCGTGAACGCAGCCGTGCGGCCGGAGTGAACCTCATTCCGCTGGTTGCCCCGACTTCCAGTGAACGGATTGCCCGGATTGTCTCAGGTGCCAGCGGGTTTGTCTATTGTGTATCTTCCTTGGGGGTGACCGGTGAACGGTCTGCCTTCCACAGCGGAATAGATGAGTTCATTGCGTCTGTGCGCCGGTCTACCGACCTGCCTATCGCTGTAGGCTTCGGGATCTCCACCGGAGAGCAGGTATCCCGGTTTGCCAAGATCTGCGATGGGGTAGTAGTCGGAAGCGCGATTGTCCGCAAGGTGGAGGAGGTCATTCCTTTGCTGGCCGAGCCGCAGACGAGAAGCGCCGGACTGTTGCAAATTCGTGAATTTGTGGCACAATTAAGACCATAATGGTTTTTTTAGACCTAATTAACCTTTGGAGAGCGAGGATCACCCATGAATCCAAAACCGAATATCGTTGACCTTCCTGTCTATAAGCCGGGGAAACCGATTGAAGAAGTCAAGAAGGAACTGGGCTTAAGCGAAGTGATTAAGCTGGCATCCAACGAGAACCCTTACGGGGCTGCGCCAAGTGCAAAGGCTGCTATTATAGCTGAGCTGGATAACCTGTATTTATATCCGGACGGCTCTGCCGCCGAGCTGACGGCAACGCTTGCTAAGCATCTGGGTGTTACGGATGAGCGGATTATTTTCGGATGCGGATCGGACGAGATTATTGCCCTGATTGCCCGGGCCTTTTTCCTGCCTGGTGATGAGACGATTATGGCCGATCAGACCTTCTCTGTATATAAGAGCAATGCAGATATAGAAGGGGCGGTATCCATTGAAGTCCCTCTGAAGAACGGAACGCATGATCTGGATGGAATGCTGGCTAAGATTACAGAGCGGACCAAGATCGTCTGGATCTGCAATCCGAACAATCCAACCGGAACCATTGTGCCTGAGGAGGCTCTAATTTCGTTCCTGGATGCGGTGCCTGCCGGAGTGATGGTTGTACTGGACGAGGCCTATTTTGAATATGTGACGGATCTGAGTTACGCTGACGGGATTAAGCTGATTGATACTTATCCTAACCTTGTAGTACTCCGTACCTTCTCCAAAATTTACGGTCTCGCTGCACTCCGCATCGGTTATGGCGTAGCCAGCCCGCAGATCATCTCTTTGATTAACCAGGTGCGTGAGCCGTTCAATACTACCCGTTTGGCCCAGGTCGCGGCTGTCGCGGCACTCTCCGATCAGGAGTACGTGCAGCAGTGCCGCGCACTGAACAGTGCGGGAATTGTGCAGCTTCAAGCCGAATTCAAGCGTATGGGGCTTGAATCCTTCCCGGCTCACGGTAATTTCATTATGGTGGATGTGCGTAAGCCGGCCTCGGAAGTCTTCGATGCCCTGCTGCGGCAGGGTCTAATCGTGAGAACGGGCTTTCACTGCTATCCGACCTACCTTCGGGTTACCGTGGGCTCCGCCGAGCAGAACACAGCCTTCATTAACGCTCTGGAGCTGGCGCTTCAGGAACAGGAAATTCGTGCATAACTGCACGCAGAAGCTGAACAGACGATACCACAGAAGGCAGGTAGTTCTAAGAACATGACGACAAAAATAGCAATTTTCGGTGTCGGCCTGATCGGCGGCTCACTGTCCCTTTGCTTCAAAGGCAAGGAGGGCCTGACCGTTGTAGGCCATGCCCACCGCCCTGAATCTGCAACCAAATATCTTAACAGAGGTGTAGTCGATCAGGCTACACTGTCGCTTGAGGAAGCTGCGCTGGACGCGGATTATATCTTTCTGTGTGTGCCTGTAGGCAGGCTTGAGGACTATCTCCAGCAGTTAAGCAAGCTGCCGCTGAAGCCCGGCTGCATTATTACAGATGTCGGCAGCACGAAGGCCAGTATTGCCGCTTGTGCCCTTACGCTGGATCTGCCCGGAGTACATTTCATCGGCGGTCATCCTATGGCCGGATCGGAGCGCTCGGGCGTAGAAGCGGCCTCCTCCTTACTGTTCGAGAACGCGTACTATGTGCTTACGCCTCCGCCGGGTGTGCCGGAAGCTGCATACCAGGCGCTGGAGTCTTTGCTTCTACATACGAGAGCGCAGATTGTCCGGCTTGAACCGGAGCGCCACGATGAGATTGTTGGAGCGATCAGCCATCTGCCGCATATCATTGCCGTAGCGCTGGTGAATCAGATTCAGGCCTATGATAATTCGGACTCCTTGTACAGCACACTGGCTGCGGGGGGGTTCCGCGATATTACGCGGATTGCCTCAAGCGATCCGATCATCTGGCGTGATATTCTGCTGAATAACCGCTCAGTGATGCTGCGTCTGCTTAAGGACTGGAACGATGAGGTAGCTTCATTTATTCATCTGCTGGAGAGCGGGGATGGGGAGGGGATTGAGTCGGCCTTCCATGAGGCGAATCATTTCCGCAGCCAGCTCCCTGAGCGGCGCAAAGGAATGATAGCTCCGCTCTTCGATCTGCATATTGATGTTCCCGATCATCCGGGCATCATCGGACGTATTGCTACGGAGCTGGGCGATCAGGGGATTAACCTTAGCAACGTGCAGATTATTGAGAGCCGGGAGGATGTTCCCGGCATCATGCGCCTCTCCTTCCGTCAGGAGAATGATATGGAGCGGGCCAAAGTTCTGCTGCAGGAGAATGATTACACCGTATATATGTAACGTGGAGCCGGGGCGGATGCCCCGGCTTTACTTATGCTGTGGGGGGCATTCCCCCAATTGTTCGCAAAAATGGGCAAAAAAAAGACCGCTTACATAATAAGCGGTTACAGTTCACAATTAATTGGAACCGTGCAGTGTTTGGATAGGAGTGGAGAGAAACCATACTGTACTTTTATTATATGTATCCGTTTACATTTTGTCAACACTTTATTCAAACTAAATAACACCGCTTTCATCCTCCGGTCTTTTTCTAGTCTAGGAGTCTAGTAATGCAATCCTGTTAGTAACTATGCTATACTGGGTTAAGTATGTTTATAGATTCTTTCCAGGTATAGGAACATTTTTAGTTTTTGAAAAGGAATCTGAGTTTTGTAAGTCTGCGTTTTTTTTCTGTATTTACATACACCAAGCCTTAAATAACGGTGAGTTGAATATACATAGGAAGTATTGGATGTAGTCATGCAAATTTGAAGCAATGCCGCAACTTTTTCTTACCTGCCCGGTATAAGTAGATACGGACCGGACGGGATTACACGTGCAAGGGCGAGGAGGGCCGACTCACCATGACGGATTCCCAGTTGATCCAGCTAATCAAGCAAGGAGATACAGAATTATACTCGGAATTGATGCGCCGTTATCAACGCAAAATACTGGCGTTTGTGTATCACATGCTGAAGAACTCCCATATGGAGCTGATTGCCGAAGACCTCTGTTCAGAGACCTTCTACAAAGCCTTCCGGAGTCTTCATTCCTTCCGTGAAGTAGATGCTTCTTTCTCTACATGGCTGTATACCATTGCCCGCAATACCGTACTTAGCGAGCTGCGCAAGAACCGTGCCGGGAATGTATCGCTTGAAGAGAGCGGATATACTCCTGTGGCACCGCTGGAGGTTGCCCCGGAACAGGCAGCACTGCGTAAGGAACGGATGCAACTCGTACGGGAAGCGATAAACAATCTCCCGGAGAAGCAGCGCTCTGCGCTTATTCTGCGTGAATATGATCAGATGGATTATCAGGAAATTGCAGTGATTCTGGATCAAAGTGTCAGCTCGGTGAAATCACTGTTGTTCCGGGCGAGGAGCAGTGTGAAGCTGCAGCTTGAATCCTATTTCTATGAGCCTGAAGCTGAAGAGCAGGCTGAGAGGGTGTAAGGCCTATGAATTGCAGGGAAGCGCAGGATTCCATTCCACATTTGTGGGACGCTCCCCCCACAGATCCCAGGCGGATTCGATTGGAGAGACATATTGCCGGCTGTTCTTACTGCAGTGCCGAATGGGCGCTGTGGCAGGAGACCAGCGAGCTTATGCAGGATACAAGATTTGATGTCAGTGATGAGCGGGCAGAAGTCATTAACCTTAAGGTTATGGAGCGGATCTACCTGGAGAGTCCGTGGCTTATGCCCGGCGATGGTAAGTCTGCGGGGAGTTCAACGGTTTTCCGCCACCGCTTAACCCTCTGGATTGCCTGTTTTCTGGCCGTGTTTATCTCCAGCTTTTTATATTTTACGGTGTTTCAGACCCCTGCGAATACCACTGCGGCTCAGAGCGGGATCGTCGAGACAGGTGTAGCAGGTCTAACCCTGGATTGGTCCTCTTCTTATCCGGTGGAAGCTGAAGGCGGCATTATTGAACCGCTGGTGGCCAATATGGGTCCTACCCACCCGCAATACTGGATGGTATTGTCGACGCTGGGTGTCGGATTGTCTATATTCCTGCTGGTACGCCTGAACCGGTACCGCAGACAATGAAAGCCCCCTTCCCTAATCATAGTGAAGAGGGCTTTTGTGTGACATTTGTTTGCATTCGTGTTACATTATTAAGCAAACATAAATGGAAGGGAACGGTGATAGGCGATGCTGATCGGCTTAATACGCCATGGGCTGACAGATTGGAATGCGGAAGGCAAAATTCAGGGACAAAGCGATATCCCGCTTAATGATGAAGGCCGCAGGCAGGCTGAGATGCTGGGTGACCGGCTTCTGCAGGAGCCCTACCACTGGGACTACTGTATAACCAGCAGTCTTTCCCGTGCAGCAGAAACCGGCAAGATTGTTGCCGCTAAGCTGGGCATTCCTCTGCTGGACCCCGATGAACGCATCCGCGAACGCGCCTATGGCCAGGTAGAGGGCATGACGGCTGCCGCCCGCGAAGCCAAGTGGGGCAAGGATTGGAAAGAGCTGTCTCTGGGACAGGAGAGCGATCAGGCGCTTCAGATCCGGGGGCTTGCGTTCCTGGAGGATGTCACGGCCCGGTTCCCGGACAAGAATGTACTTGTCATCTCCCATGGAGGGTTTCTTGCACAGCTGTACACGGCACTCTACAAAGACAAATACTCGGAACGGCTCGGCAATCTCTCGCTGACGATTCTGGAGAAAAACGAGCAGGAATGGAATCCGTTACTGTACAATTGTACCCGTCATGTTTTACAACAACAGCATTAACCCGACCCTTCGGGTTATTTTTTTTGCGGCAAAAGGAATAAAAAGGGCTGTATTTCCCATAATGGTAGTAAAACGGTGAGGCGATGAGAGATGAATCTGGCGGATATGCTCACTTACGCAGACATTGGTCAGCTTACCGCCATTGCGGGACGCTACCAGTGTGAGTGCAAACGGAATTCCAAACATGATTTGATTCAGAGTATATTAATCACCCTGGGCAGCCGGGAGTTCATGGAGTCCCACATCAAGGGGAGTTCCCCGGGAGAGTTGCGTTTTCTGAATACGCTGCTCTTCGATGAACGCAGCCAATTCAGCCTGGAAGACCTGCTTGCCGCAGCCCGGCAGGCGTCCTTCGATACTGCGCCCGGCAAGAGCGGGGACTACCGTGAACTGGTCAGCCGGTTCAAGAACGGGGGATGGCTCTTTAATGGCGCTTCCCAGCAGAACAGGTATCTGTTCCAGGTTCCGCTGGATTTGAAGAACCGCTTCCGTGAACGGATGGGGGAGCATTTGAAGGAACGCATTGTTCAAAGTCCGGAACCGGCGATGTACCGGGGCGAGGGGGATTTGCTGTCGGGGGATCTGCTGCTGTTCCTGCGGTATGTGAAGGAGAATGAGCCTGAGCTGAACCAGGAAGGCGCGCTCTACAAACGTAATCAGCAGGGTGTGATGAATGCGCTGCAGATTGCGGAACCTCTGCTCGGCAAAGGCGGCTGGAGATTCGGCTACGGCAGAGCATGTGAGCATTATCCGCCGAGATTTGCCCTGCTGTATGATTATGCCCGCCACCGCCGCTGGATCTCCGAGGAGGGTTACAGGCTGCAGCTTACAGCCGCAGGCAGTCATTTTCTGGAGGAGGGGAAATTGGAAAAGCTGATGCAGTTATTCTCCTTTTGGTTAAGACTGTATAAAGGGGCGATTCCAAATTTACCCTCGCTGGTCTACTGGATCAGTCTTAGTGCAGACAAATGGGTGACCACAGCCTCGCTCGCTGAGGGGATCGGCTGGCTGATCAAACCGTTTTATTACGATGACGCCGTTTCGATTCTGGAACAGCGTGTTCTGCGGATGATGCTTCATCTGGGTATGCTTAGGCTGGGTGAGGATGCCGGAGGATCAGTGGTCATGATGACGCCCTGGGGATGTGAGGCGGCAGTGCCGAAGCATCTGCTCAGGTAAGGGGGAGAGAGATGCGGATTGCATATGGGAGTTACATACCGCAGCTTGATGAATCAGTATATGTGGCGGAAGGCGCTAAGCTCGTTGGCGATGTAAGGATAAGCAAACAATCCAGTGTCTGGTTCAATGCCGTTCTGCGGGGGGACCTGGCTCCGGTGATCGTCGGGGAGCGCTGCAATATTCAGGACGGTGTTGTCGGCCATGTAGCGGAGGGATTGCCGCTGGTGCTTGCGGATGATATCTCGGTGGGCCATTCAGCAATCATTCACGGCTGCCGGATAGGCAAGGGCACATTAATCGGAATGGGTGCAATTGTATTGAACGGAGCAGAGATTGGTGAATATGCTTTAATAGGAGCCGGCTCCGTTGTAACCGAGAACAAAATCATTCCTCCGTACACGCTCTCCTTGGGCACACCGGCCAAAGTGGTCCGCGAATTGACGCAGCAGGATCTGCTGCGAATGGCACGCACAAGTGAAAGCTACGTGAAAAAGGCATTGGAATACGGAATTTCTTAAACAGCGGAGGTGTATCGAATGGACAAAATGAAGGCTACTTATGAAGTGATGCTGGGGCTTGCTGCAGAAATGGTTTGGGATGAAGCGTTAAGAAAGCGTCGTACCGACATCTTGTACCGGAAGATCGACACGGCGCTGGCTGCCGGAGATGAGGCGGCTTTCCGGAACCTGACTGAAGAACTGAAAAGTTTGGCATAGGGAAATGCGCCTGGCGCATTTCTTTTTTTGAATTAATGTTGCACTCGATATTAAAGATTGCCAAGTCGATTCTACTTGATTATGATGCTTTTAGCGTGATGATTATCGTTGCCGGATTCGGCATGAGGAGGCAAGTCTATGAAATTCAGTGATTTTGATACTAAAAGCTGGGAGACAGATGGGCACTTCTATGATACTTGTGTAATTCCTTTTAGCGGACTTCAGGGTACCGAGACTCCTCCTGAGACCGTATCGCTGCTAGAGCGCCAGCGGGATTTCCTGGAGCTGATCGAACAGCCGTTTCAGGGGCGGGTAGTTACATACCCGGCGGTACAGTATGCGGGACCCGGCAGTGCGGCTCTGATTAATGAGCTTTGCCGAAAAGTCAAATCCAGTGGCTTCCAGTACGCCGTTGTGTTGTCTGCCAATGAGCGGCTGTCCGGGGAGGAGATCTATGAAAGCGATTTACTGCTTAGCCTGCCTGAGATAGCGGCGGATTCCCGGACAGCGGTCAGCACGCATGTGCGGGGTGAAATTCAGGGCTTATGGCAGAAGGGGAAATGAAGTAAATGTGACGGAAAATCAACAATTTGTTAAAAAACAGCCTCAAACGCCTGTCACAATTTAGACAATATTCTTGACGGGTTTTAGACCCTAAGCTATGATTAGGATGAACTTATATGTTATGTGATATTTTTCATTGAAAACGGATTTTTTACCTTAGATGTCTATGTAATAACTCTGCAGAAGCCTTCTCACATTTTGAAAAGGGGGTTACACACAGTATGAGCAGCCTTAATGAAGAGCAAGAGTCACTTCCGCAAGAAGCAGAACCGCCTCGCCGAAATGAGATGTCGCGCAGACAGTTTTTGACCTATACGTTAGGCGGCGCGACTGCTTTTATGGGAGCCGGAGTTATCCTGCCGATGATTCGATTTGCCGTGGACCCGATCTTACATAAAAAAGGCGAAGGAGACTTCATCAAGGTAGCGGAAGCGGCCAAAATTACCGACGTACCCCAGGAGTTCACCTTCGAGCTTCCACAGCAGGACGGCTGGTATGCCAGTACAGCGATGCTGACGGCATGGATCCGCAAAGACGAGAGCGGAGAAATTTATGCGCTTTCACCCATCTGCAAGCATCTTGGCTGCACGGTGGGCTGGAACAATGACAAGGCGTACCCTGATGAATATCATTGCCCTTGCCATGGCGCCCGTTATACGAAGCAGGGCCAGCATTTGGCGGTGGCTGCGAAGCCGCTGGACCAGTACACCACCAAGATTGACGGGGGCTGGGTCTATCTCGGTGAAATCGTTCCTAATACGGAAGCCAAGAAGGAGGCGTGAACGGCGTGTTCAAAAACGTATATAACTGGATTGACGAACGTCTGGATATTACACCGATCTGGAGAGATGTTGCCGACCACGAAGTGCCTGAGCATGTCAATCCGGCACACCACTTCTCAGCCTTTGTGTACTGCTTCGGCGGACTTACTTTTTTCATCACCGTAATTCAGATTCTGTCCGGCATGTTTCTGACCATGTATTATGTACCCGATATTATTAATGCCTATGCCAGTGTGGAATATCTGCAGACGAAGGTCGCCTTCGGCAAAATCGTCCGCGGCATGCACCACTGGGGGGCGAGCCTGGTTATTGTTATGATGTTCCTTCATACCATGCGTGTGTTCTTCACCGGTTCTTATAAGGCCCCGCGTGAAATGAACTGGGTGGTGGGCATGCTGATCTTTTTCGTCATGCTGGGACTGGGACTTACTGGTTACCTGCTTCCGTGGGACAATAAGGCCTACTTCGCTACCAAGGTTACGCTGGAGATTGCCAATTCGGTTCCGTTCATGGGACCTGTACTGAAGGAGCTGATGCAGGGCGGTACAATTGCCGGCGCCGAAACGCTGACCCGCTTTTTTGCCTTGCATGTATTCTTCCTCCCGGCGGTGCTGCTTATTCTGCTAGTCGGACATTTCATCATGATCCGCAGACAAGGCATATCCGGTCCTTTGTAAAAAAACGTATAGGAGGCACTGTCATGGCACACGGAGACGACTCCAAAGAGAAGGTGGTATTCGTCGGGGATTCCCGGGTCCGCAGAGGGAACGGGTTCATTACCCCGCCGGATTACACGGCTTATCCGGGCAAATCGGAGGCTTTTATCCCTAACTTTTTGCTCAAGGAATGGATGGTTGGCGTAGTGGTGCTGGTGGGAATTCTGGTTCTGACGATCTCGGAGCCGGCACCGCTCGGATTCCCCGCCAATCCGGCAGCGACGGTAATTCCTATCCCGGACTGGTATTTTCTCTTTCTCTATCAATATTTGAAGCTCCCGTACGCATCCGGTGATTATATCGTGCTTGGAACGCTGGGTGTAACAGGCGTAGCCTTCGGGGCGCTGCTGTTGGCTCCGTTCCTCGATACAGGCCGGGAGCGCCGGTTCTACCGCAGACCGATTGCTTCCTCGCTGATGTTCGTGTCCCTGGCGGCCATCATCTACTTGACCAATACGGCCTGGACAGAGTACAAACATGAGATGGCTGAATCGAACATGATCCCTGAGGATATCCTGCGTGAGGAGAAAGCTGCCGAGAACAAGGCTGCAGGTTTGCCGACCACCAGTGCCGTTCAGCCAAAGGCCATTGCCATTGTGGACAAGGATGATCCGGCGATGGCTACCTTCAAGCAGGCGACTTGCATATCCTGCCATGCAACGGACTTGAAGGGTGCAAGCGGGCCCTCCCTTCGTGGTGTAGGGGATAAACATGACAAGGCGGCGATCCTTGCTATTATCAAAGAAGGCAAAGGGCAAATGCCTCCAATGTATGATACGGCCATAGGAGCAGGATTGACCGACCAGGATATTGACGGGCTGGCCGACTGGCTTGCCAAACAAAAAAGCGAACAGTAAAATAAAATTAACGCAAACCTGATCGTACAATGCGGTCAGGTTTTTGTGTGTGAAGAAGTGGTTGTGAAATGAAGCTGCATAGTCGGGAGGAAGTTGTTGAGATGCCGGGTCATTGGTTAGAGAGATTATTTAGGGACAGAAGAATCATATGGCTGCTGCTGATAGTGAATCTGCTGGGGACGGTGTATGGATACATGTGGTATGGCAATCAGCTTGCGTTCACAGCGGAGACTGAACCGCTCTGGCTGCTGCCGTTTGTTCCCGACAGTCCTACCGCGAGCCTGTTCTTCACGGCTGCATTGCTGCTGCTGCTCTATCCGCCGAAGGGGCTTACAGGAACGCTGGTCCGTCAGTTAATCGAAGCGCTGGCTGTAGTGACCTCTGTGAAATATGGGATCTGGGCAGTCAGCATGATTGTGGCAGGCGGTTATCAGGGCGACTCCATCACCTGGAAGGATTGGATGCTGATGATCTCGCATACGGGGATGGCTGTAGAAGCACTGATCTATGCCCGGTTCTTCTCCTTCCGGAGAATGCTTCCTGTTGCGCTGTTATGGACGTTCGCTAATGATATGGTGGATTATTCGGCAGGCGTATACCCGTGGCTGCCTTCGGTGCTTGAGGATGATGTGGTGGCCGTGCAGTATTTCACCATGGGGCTTACGCTGTTCAGTACAGCCGCTGCCTGGCTGTTCTGCGGCAGGACAAGGCGTCCGGCGCTTCCGGGCAAAGCTGCCTTGAAGCGCTGATCCTCAGTTCTAACTCTTGTCCCTCCGCCATAGATTAAGGTGGGAGGGATGTCTCATGCCGCGCAGAAGAATATTCATATGCTCAGGAATGATGCTGTGCTGGCTGCTGGCCGGCATTGGCGGGTGGAGCCTTCAGGCTGAAGCGGCTGCTGCCGATTCGGGTTCCGTAAGCAAAGTATACATAGAAGCAGCCGGTGCCCCCAGTGATCCCGCTGCACTCACGGCCAGAAGCGGAGCACAGCGGCTGGAGGCGGCGGCGGAAGCCTTATATGGTTATGTGCTTGAAGGCGATGTGCTTAAGGCCCGGAAGGAAGCAGAGGAGATCTCACAGATCTTTATTGCTTCGTCATTTGAAGGATTAACCTCCGTGGAGGGAGTCAACGCCCTCTCGTCCGTGATCCTGGATATGAAGTCAGAGCTGGCTGCGGCTCAGCCTGCCCCGCAGAGATGGGAAGCCGCTGCAGCCAAGCTGCGGCTTGCCGCCAACAGTCTGAATCATCCGCGGCAGCCGATGTGGCTGCAGTATTATAAGCTGGTCCGTGAGGACCTGAATGATATGGAGCAAAGTGCCACAGCAAGTGATCTGAAGAGCTGGACAGCGGCACTGGCAAGACTGCAGAGCAGGTATGCGAATATCCGGCCAGCAGTGATCATCTCCCGCCCTGCTGAGACGGTGAAGGAATTTGATTCCTGGATATCCTATGCCGGAGGGGCAGCAAGCTCAGAGCAGCCGGTGGAGCGGACCCGCCTGCTGGAGATCGTATCCTACGGACAGGATGCTGCCCGGGTGATGTTCGGCAAAGAACGTAATGAGCCGGCTCTGTCGCTGCCGCTTGCTCCGCAGCAATACGGCGGCTGGGGGCTCCTGGCAGGAGCGTTCATTCTTACCGTACTGGTCTATGCGGCGTACCGCAAGTACCGCGGCCAGAAACG